>CAVSSP010000001.1:0-1867180 GCA_963730685.1 uncultured Acidimicrobiales bacterium
CGGACGCACCCTGGCGGTCGAGGTGCTCCCGCCCAACCCGACGACCCTGGGGCAGCGGCCGCATTGGCCAACCGCCGATCGGTGAAGCGGCTCGAGCGGGCCCGCCTGCTCCGGTGGGCGGCCGACACTCTCGGGGTGCTGGGCATCGAGGCCGTCCCACCGGTCGAGATCCGAGCAATTTGCGGGTCCGGGGAGCAGACCGAGGCGGACTCGAGCACCACTACGACGACTGATCCCACCGACATGCATCAACCGGACCGGTCGCTCGATCCATCAACACCGGCGGGCCAGTTGGCTGGCGCTACCTCTGCACGACGAGGGAGGCGGTCTGATGAACGACGCCGAGCGCCGGGAACTCGAGCAGTTCGCTGCCGAGCACGTGGCCGATGGCATCGTCCGCTACGGCGCGGCCGGCATGAGCGAGGGGGAGCGCCGTTCGTTCGTCGAGAAGCTGGCCCGGGAGGCCATCGACGAGGCGGCCCGGTCCATGGTGGAAGGGGCGGTCACCACGCCGACAGCCGAGGAAGAGGAGCAGATCGTCCGGCGGCTGGTGGCCAGCCAGCTCGGCCTCGGTCGCCTGCAGCTGCTGCTCGACGAGGACGACATCGAGAACATCAACATCAACGGCGCCGACCGCGTGTGGGTCAAGCGGGCCGACGGAGTCAAAGAACAGGTCGACCCGATCGCCGACTCCGACGAGGAACTCATCGAGCTGGTCCAGCGGGCCGCCCGGGCCCACCACACCGGAGGCGAGCGCCGGATCGACAGTGCCAAGCCCATCGTCGACCTCCACCTGGCCGGAGGGCACCGGCTGTCGGCCATGATCGAGGTGTCCGACCGACCGTGCGTATCCATCCGCCGACACCGCCTGGTCGACCCCACGCTGTCGGACCTGGCCGACTCCATCACCGACGAGCTGGGCCGGTTCCTGACTGCCGCCGTGCGGGCCCGGCTCAACCTGATCGTCTCCGGGGGCACCGACGCCGGCAAGACCACCCTGCTTCGGGCGCTGGCCGCCGAGGCCGACCCGGCCGACCGGATCGTCACCATCGAGCTGTCCTATGAGCTCGGGCTGCACGAGCTGCCCCACCGCCACCCCGACTGCGTGGGGTGGGAGACCCGAGAGGCCAACACCGAGGGCCAGGGGGCGGTGTCCATGGAGTACCTGGTGCAACGGGCCAACCGCCACGATGCCGACCGGGTCATCGTGGGCGAGGTCCTGGGGGACGAGATCGTGCCCATGCTCAACGCCATGACGGCGGGCAAGGCCGGCTCGATGTGCACCATCCACGCCGACTCGACCGAGGGCACCTTCGGCAAGATCAAGACCTACGCCTCCCAGTCGCCCAAGCATCTCTCCGACGACGCTGCGGCCCAGCTCACCGCCCAGGCCCTGGACCTGGTGATCTTCGTGCGCAAACGGCCTGACGCCTCGGGCCTGGCTCGGCGGTATGTGTCGTCGGTGCGGGTGGTGGAGGACGCCGACGGACCTCACGTCATCTCGACCGAGATCTTCGCCGAGCCCGAAGGCGGGGGACCGGCCGTGCTGCACCTGGGCATGCCGCCCGGTCTTCGCGAACGCCTGGCCGACGTGGGCTACGTGGCGCCGATCCATGGATTCGGCCAATGAGGTTCGGCCGATGACTCCGGTCGTGGTCCTGGTCGGGGCCGGCATCGGGGTGGGCATTGCCCTGATCATCTCCGGGTTCTGGTCGACCGGTGCCCCGGTCGGGCGCATGGCGATGACCAAACGGCTGGACCCGGCCAACCGGCAGGCCGCACTCTGTGCGGTCGCGCTGGCTCTGATCGTTGGACTGATCACCCGCTGGCCGGTGGGTGCGGCCATCGGTGGCGCGGTGGGTTGGACCCTGCGCTCGGCCCTCCAGCCCAACACCTCCCGCCGGGTCACCGGCCGCCTGGAGGCGTTGGCCACCTGGATCGAGGCGCTCCGGGACAGCATCGCCGCCCACCGGGGGCTGCTGGCCGCCATCGAGTCCACGGTGCAGACGGCACCACCGTCGATCCGGGACAACGTGGCCGCCCTCGTCGTCCGGATCAAGGGCGGCGTGGCCCTGGATGCTGCGCTGTACACCTTCGCCGACGAGCTGGGCGATGCGGCCGTCGACGAGGCCGTGGCCCCGCTCATCCTGGCCAGTCGGTTCGGAGGATCCGACCTGCAGAGCCTCCTGGCCACCGCTGCGGCCAACACCAGGGACCAGATCGCCCTCTGGCAGCGCATCGAGATCGCCCGGGCCAAGCCCCGGCGGGACATGCGCCTGGTCATCGCCGTGACCCTCGTCTTCACCCTCGGCGTGCTCCTGGTTGGCCACGGCTACTTCAAGCCGTTCGGCACCCCGATCGGCCAGATCGTGCTTCTGGCCGTGGCCGGTCTATTCGCCGCCGGCTTCGCGGCCATGAACCGGCTGTCCCGTCCGCAACCCATGCCCCGACTCTTCGGCAAGGCAGCAGGGAACCCGTCGTCGACCGAGCCCCGGGCCGCCACTAGCGCTCCGGCCCGGGCCGGACGGACGTAGGGGGCAGCGATGGTCGTCATCATCCTCATGGGACTCGGCGTCGGCGTCGGTCTGGCCGCCATCGTGTGGGGCCTCTTCCCGCCACCGCTCACCCTTCGGGCGGCACTCGCCCGCCTGTCTGGCGAGCAGGTGACCGCCCCGACCGACGTCCTGATCCACGGGGTGGGCGGAGCCCGGCGACTCTGTGGGCACCTGCTCGAGGCGAACGTCCGGAAGGTCCCGAAGCTCGCCGACATCGTCCTTCCCGACTTGGCCATCACCGGCACGCCAGCTGAGACCTTCGCCGTCAAGGTCGTCGGCTACGGGATCGGGCTGGCCCTCCTCGGCCCGGTAGCCGCTGTTGCCGCCGGGGCGGTCGGGGTGCACCCCGGCATCGAGGTTCCCGCCCTCGGAGTCCTGGTACTCGGGGGGCTGGGCGTTGTCACGCCATTCATTGATCTGCATCAGGCCGCCACCCGGCGTCGTCGGCACTTCTGCCACTCGCTGTCCACCTACGCCTCCCTGGTGTCGATGGCCATGGCCGGGGCCATGGGGTGGTCGAGTGCGCTGGAGGTGGCCTCCACCGTGTCGTCTACCGACTGGGCCATGGCCGAGATCGCCCAGAGCCTGCTGTGGGCCCAGGCCTACCGGAGGCAACCCTGGGAGGGGCTCGAGCGACTGGCCCTCCGTTTCGACATCCCCGACCTCACCGATCTGGCCCGATCCATGGCCCAGGCCGGTGACGGTGCCCGCATCCGGGACTCCCTGGAAGCCAAGGCCCACTCGCTCCGGTTGAAGGAAACCTCTGCTCTGGAGGACTCGGCCCAGGCGGTCACCCAGAAGATGCTGCTCCCCGGCGTGCTGCTCATGGCCGGCTACGGCCTCCTCATCTTCTATCCCGCGCTGGCGTCCTTCACCGGGAGCCACCTGTGACGCCCGGTCCCAGGCCGAGCCGAGCAATGCAGGCATCGAACAGCCAGACATCGATCCGAGTCCACCGATCCACCAACCAACCCATAGGGGCAACACGAAACGAGGAGCGCCATGTCCATGAGAACCATCACCAGCCAGCTGAGAGAACGGACCCGATCGGCCGTAGAGACGATCGTCGCCGTGGTCCGCCTTCTCCGTGCCTACATCTCGGCCCGGTTGACGCCGGTCCTGGGTGACGACTGCGGCGAGATCGCCTCCTGGGTCGTTGTGACCGCCCTGGTCGTCGTGGCCGCCATTGCCATCGTGACCATCGTGGTGACCAAGCTGACCGCCACCGCCAACAACATCCAGACTCCCTGAGCAGGGCGCGGATGGATCCCGACATGGCACAGCCGGAAACGGTCAGCGACTCGCCTCAACGGCCATTCGGCTCGTGTGCCGTGCCGCCTCACCCTCCGGGTGACTGCCCCCGGGGTGGTCGCCATCGGCCCGCCGCCGTCGGGGCGATGCCGGGCTGGCGGAGTTCGTGGTCTGCCTGCCCGTGTTCTTCCTGCTGGTCATCGGCTGGGGTCCAGTACGCGCTGTGGTCGCACGCCAGCCACCTGGCTCGAGCGGCGGCCGAGCAGGGGAGCCAGGTGGCCTCCGGCTACGGCTCGACGCTTTCCGCCGGCACCGAGGCAGCGCAGAGCTTCATCGCCACCACCGGTCCCGGCACGTTGACCGATCCACAGGTTGTCACCAGCACGCGTTCGGGCGAAGTGGCCCAGGTGACAGTCACCGGCCGGGCCCAGGCGCTGATTCCTTGGCTCGATCTCACCGTGTCGGCCACCAGCAATGCACCGATCCAGGAGTACCGGACCGAAGCGCTGTGTTCGGGAATTCCGAAGGCCCCAGAGGCTCGAACCCAAGCGTGAGCGCCCTATTTGAAGCGCACTGGGACCCTCGGGTTCCGCGACCCAAGGCCGATCGTGTGGTTGAGCGGTGATGGGACTACCAAATCTGGTCGAAATCGAGGAGATCCGGATCATCGACGGTCCTCGCGTAGCGACCAGCGGCGTTGGCGCTCAGGCCGAACAGATCGCCCAGTCGGCGGACGTCTCCGCCCGTGGCATGGGCCTCGTTGAGGATGCGGTCCTCACGGAGGGCCCGCACGGGTACGCCGAGGGTCAGACGCAGCCATTCCGCCCCCACGGGGCCGAGGCCGGTCGCGCTCCGGTAATGGACGAACAGGTGAGGGTTGGCTGTGTTTGGCCAGCGAGCGTTGCGGTAGTCGAGCCAGGCGGCGACGCGGTCGCGAACGAGGGGAGCCAGTGGGATGGTCCGCTTGCCGACGCTCATCCGGGAGCTGGAGATGTCCGTGAGCATGAGACCGCAGAGATCGGGCTTGCTCAGCCCGTGGAAGATGACGAGCGCTCCGAGGGCTGCCCGGGCAGGGTCGTCGCTCTGGAGGATCCCACGGAGTCGATCCACGTCGATGGGAAGCGGGTCACGGCTCGCTACCGTGCCGGCGTCGAGTCGAAACGTAGGGTTGACGAAGACGATCTTGCGAGCCTTCAGAACCCTGAAGATGGACCGCAAACCGATGGCGGTGGTGGCTCGATCGTTCCCGCTGGACGGCAGTGCGGCGAGCACGTCCTCCCGGGAGATCTCACGCAGCGACCGTCGGCCACTCTCGGCCCAGGATCGGATGGTGGGGAGAGCAAAGTAGCAGCGGGTCCGGATCAAGATGGGTTGGCGTGGCCTGCTCCGCGGTGTGCTCGTGCTGCCGTGGCACACCACGTCGAACCAGACGCCCAACTCCTCGGTGATCTGGGGAGGGAGACCGGCGACCTGTCGCTGGAACCAGGTGTCGATGGCGGGCACCTGATCGTCATCCAACATCCCGACTTCGGCAAGGATGGCCAGCACCGGTCGGACCGGCCAGCCCGTTCCTTGCAAGCGGGCGGTCACCGTGCTGGTGGACAGCGGCCCATCACGGTGCTGGAGCATGCCGAGCAATCCGCGCAGCGACCAACGGGTCCGTTTCGTGCTGGTCACACTCCACCCGTGCTGCCTGGCGTGGTCGACGCAGGCGACATCGAGGAGTGCGGCGAGCGCCGGGTTCGGCGGTTCGTCGAACCCGTGACGCAACAGCCAGGTCCGCTTGGGCGGGTCGAACAAACACAGCTGGCGGACCCGCCTCGATCTTCGCAGTGGACGAGGAGCGACATGTGGAGGAGCCACCATCGAGATGCGACCGATGTTGGCAATGAACAGCTGTTGCCCATGCTGGTTCCGACCGAGGAGCTCGAGCGGTTCACGGGGCCTCTTCGAGGCCATGGCCTGTCGCCAGCAGAGGCGACAAGCATGATCGGCGTTGACGTGGCGCTCCCGTCGACAGACCCGACAGCGGACGACGTTGGGGTTCTTCTTCCGCCAGGTGAGACAAGCCGTGCAGAGCCCGCCGTGAATACGGCGAACACCCCAAGCCAGGCAGTCCCGGCACGAGGTGACCGGCTGCGGGGCCGATTGATGGCAACGGACGCACAGGCCGGCGGAGTAGTAGTCGTCGGTGGCACCGCAACGCCGACATGGCGGCGGTTCGAACGGTCCGCCTGGCTCGCAGCTGAAGCAGAACCGGTGTGTCTTGGTGGCGACAGGCTTGGTGCCGCATCCCTCACAGTTGCGAGGTGTGCTCACATCGGCGGGGTCGAGCGGTGGCGACCCAATCGGGGTGCCGACCGAACTGGCCCGGGCGTTCCACTCGCTGCCTCCTGGGCGGGTTTGGCGCCGAAAGCGACCTTGTCGGGCTCGGGCAACAGGAGGTCTGACGGAGCGCACTCCAACACTGCGCAAATCACGTCGAGGTCGGCTAGGCGGATGCTGGCAGGAGTGCCGGTCCACAGTGCCGACATCTTCCCCAACGAGATCACCAGGCCCGCATCGGCCAACTGGCGACGCAGCTCCGTCGACTTCCAGATACCGCGCTCTGCGGCCTTCATGCGCAAGTTCCACTGCATCGGTTCAGACTCCTTTGCTCTCGATCCGGGTGGCAATCCGGTCGCTCGCCTGTTCCCAGGCGTGTTCGATGTGGTCGGCGTGTACGTGGATGTAGCCAGTTGTGGTCGACAGCCACTCGTGACCGAGCAGCTCTTGGATGGCTTTGAGGCCGATCCCGTGCGCGTACATCGACGACGCACAGAAGTGACGCATACCGTGTGGTGTCAGTCGTCCCGACCAGGTGGGCAGCCATCGGTTCACCGAGTCGGCCATGCCCGCACGCAGCGTGTTGGTGCCCACCCGTCTGCACCGTCCCGTCTCGGAGTCCCGGCGCTCAGAGGGCAGCAGGGGTGCGTCAACGTCCTCCCAGTCGTCACCGAACTGGTGGCGGACGTCGCCCAGCCACCATTCCATAAGGGTGTCGACCGAGTTGATCCCGGGCACCAGCCTGGTCTTGGGACCGCGACCCCGGCTGCCTTTTCCATACCGAATGTGCAGCTTGCCGTGCTCGCCGAGTTCGGGGCGCCAGTCCCGCATATCCAACATCGCCGTCTCGTTGATCCGAAGCCCGATTCGCCGCCACAGGGACGCCGCCATGTAGTCCCGGGCGGCAGGCAGGTACTTGCGCATTCCGGGGAGTGCAGCTCGCCACCCGTCGAACAGCGTGTCGATCTCGTCATTGGACGGGGGCACCCGGGGTGCTCCGAAGCCGGACGCCTTGGCTGGTCGGTTGAACTCGTCGATGGGTTGGACGACGACCACACCGGCGAGGGCCTGGACGTCACCGGAATAGCGGGCGATGACGAACTCGAAGAACCGAGTCAGCGCACCGGCCTTCCCCTGCACGGTGGACTTGGCTTGCTTGCTCTGACGCAGCGAAACCATGAAGGAGTCAGCGTCTTCGGGTGTCGCGGTCCACAACGGCCGCCCCAGGAATCTCACGAACTCGAACAACATGCCGCGCTCATTGGCGATGTGGCGGTCGGTGATGCCTGCTCCGGCCATGGCCAGGCAGAACTGATCGACGAGCTCCTGCTCGAGGTCCTCGAGATCGGTGACCGTGCGCATGCTCCGCGCCGTGCTCACCGATCGAACGACAGCCAATCCGACGGTTGGTTCAGTTCACCATGGTCGACGGATTGTCACGATTCTCGAAGGTTAATCGGGAAAGCCGAAATTCTGTCGGATGGCCTGAATCCATGACCACGCAGCCTCTGCCAGGAACAACGTCTCAACTGGAGGAAGACCTTGCATGCGAACTCAAGACAATGCCCAAAGTGGGTAGCCGGGAACGTCGGATCCGGGGGGACGATGGCCAGGCCATCGCCGAGCTGGTCATCGTCGCCCCGGTGCTGCTCCTGGTCATCGTGCTCATGGTTGCCCTGGGCAGGATCGATTCGGCCCAGGGGGATGTCGAGTCCGCAGCTCGGGCCGGGGTCCAGGCGGCCGTCGTCCAGGCCGACGCCGCCGACGCCCAGAGCGAGGCGACCTCTGCTGCGACCAGCACCCTGGCCGGAGCCGGTCTCACCTGTCCCGCGCCTCAGATCACGACGGACACGTCCAACTTCGTGGCTGGCGGCCGCGTGTCGGTGACCGTCACCTGTGTGACCAGCCTGGCCGACGTGTCGGTCCCCGGCGTGCCCGGATCGAAGACCCTGACGGCCACTGCCACCGCCCCCATCGATGAGTTCCGGACGATCGGCGGTGGCGACATGAGGATGACCGCCATCGGCAGCTGGCGAATGCACCTGCGTCGACGCTCCGACGACGGACAGTTCCTGGCCATGACCGCCGTCTTCATGACCATGTTCCTGGCCCTGGCCGGGCTGGTGACCGACGGAGGCCACTACCTCGACGTCAAACAGCAGGCCGCCTCGGTGGCCGAGCAGGCAGCCCGGACGGGTGCCGGGTCCCTCGACGTTGGTCAGCTCCACGCCGGCACCATCGCTGTCGACCCGACCGTCGCCGTCACCACCGCCGAGAACTACATGAGCTCAGCGGGCCAGCCCGGCACCGCCTGGGTGGTCGGCAACACCGTCTACGCCCAGATCAGCGAGCGCGTGCCCACCCAGCTCCTCGGCATCATCGGCGTGGGGAGCCTGGCCCTGTCGGTCACCGAGTCAGCCACCGATGTGAGTGGCATCACCACAGGAGGATGACCGTGCCCACCCGATCCATCCCTGCCTCAGCGATTCGCCCGAATGCTGCCGACCGCCCGACGAGTCGCCAGGTCGCCGGCGGTATCGGCGCCCTCGGTGTCTTGCTCATCGGGCTGGTGGGCATACCCATCGTGCTCGCATCGATCGTCGGTTGGCCGCTCCCACACCACGTCCCGAGTGGCGGTGAGGCGGCGCACGCCCTCGGCGCTTCGATCCCGGACTCGTTCTGGCCGCGCCTGTTCGCCATCTTGGCCTGGCTGGCCTGGGCCTATTTCGTCTTTTCGGTCGTCATCAGTCCTCGTCGCCCAGGTCCGTGGTCGTAGGACGGGTCGCCGCTCCCATCTGGTCGGCTCCAGCGCCATGGCCGCCCTGATCACCGCCGTTTTGGTCCTCGGTCAGCTCCGTGGTGCCCACTCGGCCACCGGAGTGGTCCGCAGCGGACCTCCGAGCACTCCACCTCCGGTGGTGCAGCTGCTCTCCCAGACGACATCCGGTGTCCCTCCCTCGATGCCCGCGTCGTCCGCGCAGTCGACTTCGCAACCTGCCACCGTCATCCACACCGTCGTGCCGGGCGACACGCTATGGGGCCTCGCCGTCCAGTACTACGGAGACGGCGAGCAGTGGCCGACCATCTTCCGGGCCAACGTGGGCCTGACCCAGCCAGGAGGTGGAGCGCTCACCGATGCCCACTGGATCTATCCGGGGTGGTCGTTGACCATTCCTGTCGCCACCCAGGCACCCCCTGTGGCCCCGACTACAGCTCCGCCGTTGCAGACCCCTTCGCCCCCCGCTGCATCCACCGCTCCGGCCGTGACATCGCCCGCCGAAGTCACACCCCGTTCCACTAGCGGTTCGTCCAATAGCGGCGAGATCCGGCAGTAGTAGTTCAGTCGGTGTCGGCTCCGTACCTAAGGGAACGGCTCGAGCCGGAGGCAAGCGACCGGCGAGCCAACGACCTTCCGGTACTCGGTCGGCGCCCCATCACCAAACGGAATCCACGGTGCCCGGAGGCTCCGTTCCATCTCGGCTGCCGCTGACCCTCCACCATTCCGGTAGCGCACATGCCGACCACGGCGACCGGCCGAATGCCGCTGCCAAGGTTCGTCCACCCGTTCCGCACCCGCCGGGGAGCGATATTGGACCGATTGCCATGGGTGCCGGCCTCTTTGGCCTTGCCGCCATCGGTCTGGTCACCGCACTCGACCGCCGGCGACGGCGGCAGCTTGGACGACGGTCCTTCGGCGGCCGCATCTCCCGGCCGGAGCCGAAGAGCCCGCTCGCCGACCTCGAACTGCAGCTGCGCCACTACGCCCGGGCCGGCCAGGTGTTCTGGCTCTGCCACCTTCCCGAGCTGCTCGGCCACGCTGCCGAGGTGGCCGCAGTGGCACCACCGGAGGTGGTGGGTGTCGAAACTGATCCACGACGGCCTCGATGTGTTGGTGACCGGCGGCAGCGCTGGACCCGTGGCGCCGTTCACACGTCGGGCCGACCGCCGCAACGTCTGGCACCTGCCCTTCACCACCGATCCGGGCGTCCGTCGACGAAGCCGCCGCTTCCTCATCCTTTCCTCTGGTTCTTGCCACCGTGAGCCACGGCGCCACCGGCGCAGTTCTGGTCAATGTGAGCCGCTACCGATCCATTCACCTCACCGTCTCTGCCGAACAGGTGGAGGGCCTCCTGGCCGCCATGGCTACCGAGCTGGCTGGGACGACCGCACCCAGTGGGGACAGCAATTATCGCTGTCGGCTTCGGCTACGGCGTGGTCGATCGCTTCGACGGGGGGATCGTCGTTGACGATCTCGACGAGGTAACGGCGCTGCTCCGACCATGGCCAAGAGGCGATCGTCCTGGTTGACTCCCGAGTCACCGAGAACGAGCTTCTCGACGCCATCCACAATCAGGAACACGTCTCATCTGGTCACGGCGGGCCCTGTTGCCCCCTCGAACACCGGGCTCGTCGTCGATCCGGAACACCTGTCCCTGGAGAACCACACATTCGGCTCGGCCCCACCGGCCCATGTATCGGACGAGTCGCTCGAAGAGGTGCAGGCCCTCTTCGAGCTCGCCGAGGAGGTCCCGGACGACACGATTTACCACAGCGGTGAGCCGAACGGGGTGCATCTGTCGGGCGCAGAGAGGTCCGTTGGGGAGGTGGTGATCGGAGTGTTGGGAGAACCGATCGATCACCGTCGACGGCGGCGAACCACGTGACCTTGTGGGGGCCGTCTCGACGACTGCGGGGACCAAGGCCGGCAGAGTGGTCGAGCTTCTCGTCTACCTGGCCTCGCACGACGGAACCGCCACCAGGGGCGAGTGGCTGACCGACATCTCACCGGACAAGGCACTGAGCGACGGGTACGTCCGAAACCTGGTACTGCTCACCCGGCGGTCGCTCGAAGCCGTCACCGGCGACCCAGATCTCCTCTCCTACGACAAGGCAACCCAGCGGTTCTCGATGGACGAGAGGGTCACGACCGACTGGAACCAGTTCCAATCGAGCGGTCTCTGGGGGAGACCTAGCGGGCCTGAGAACCGCCCTGGAGCTCGTCCGAGGCGCTCCGTTCGGAGTCGATCCAGACCCCTGGACATCGGCCAGTGGCCTTACCTACGTCATCGGGGACACCATCACCGACGCGGCCTTGACCCTCGGCGAGCTCGCTCTGGACGAATGGCGATCCTCGGCTGGCGGCCTGGGCGGCCCGTCAGGGACAACTGGTCAACCGCTACGACCAAGGCCTGTGGCGGATCCTCCTGCGGAGCGGCAGCCGACGACACCGCCCGTCAAAAGATCTGGAGTGAGCTCCATGCCCTCCTTGCCGTCGATGGTGTTCCCACCGAGGACCTCGAGCCGGCCACTCTTTACCTTTACGAATTGCTAACCGATCCGGGATGCACGGCTTCGAGTGTCGTGGTGCTGCAGGACGAGGATGAAACCGTTCTGCCGACCCGCCGGGCCGTGTGAATCGTATTCGAACCAACGCCGTCGGTTCGGACGACCCTTCTCCATAGGAAGGCGAGCTCCGCTTAGCCGTGGCTTGTCTTCCAGTCGTATCCAGCCGCTGAAATCCGTTCTGGATCGCGGTCCAGACCAACATGTCGTGCTCAGCTGAGCTAGTTGAGCGGGAGAGGAAAGTAGGGAGGTCGACTATCTTCGACAGCATGACGAGTGACAGCCTCGGATTCAATGAAAATTCTCCACGTTTCTGACCTTCACCTGAAGGCGCAGGGCGACTTTGGGCAAGAGCTTGTTATCGAGCGGATGCTTGAGGACGTAAAGCGAGCGGCAGACGACGCACCTTTCGATGCCGCCGTTATAAGTGGCGACTTAGCCGCCACTGGCCAACCTGTTGAGTTCGACCGAGTACAGGAACTTCTCATTCAGCCCCTGCTAGAGGCACTCGCACTCCCGGTTTCGAAGGTCGTTATCGTTCCTGGCAATCACGACATCGACCGAAACCTCATTGGGGCGTTCTTGGAACCCGGGCTGAAAGCATCGCTGGATTCCACGGAGCAAGTAGATGCACTCGCTCAGAACCCTACCGAGTTCGATGCCGCCCTTCGGAGGTTGGACGCCTGGGGAAACCTTGAATCCAGACTCTACGGTTCTGAACCTCTGCTCGTAACCAATCGGCTCGCTCGGACTCACTTGCCTGAGATCTGGGGTGGATCGCTCGGTGTGGTAGCCCTCAATTCGGCATGGCGCGCCACGGGGGCCCCCAATGATGCAGACCGAGGCACACTGATCATCAGTGAATCCCACGCAGTGAATGCGCTTGAAGCAATTCAATCGGCAGACACGCGGATCGTCGTCATGCACCACCCACTCAATTGGTTGACCGATTGGAGTCATTCCGCATTGCGGCTCGAACTAGAGCGCAGGGGGTGCGTTGTTCTTAGCGGACACGAGCATGTGGCCGATCCGACCTGGTCGCGGACGGGGCGGGGTGCAGCTCTCTACTTGCCGACGGCCTGTCTTTACCAGGGCAACCGGCGACTTCCAATCGCGTACTCAATCGTCAGTCCTGATGCACGCGAGCGATCAGTCAGCGTTCAGATCCGGTCCTGGAAGGAAAGCAGAGGTACTTTCGACAAGGCCACGGAGTACCTGCCAGACGGCGAGGAGCATTTTGACTTACCGGACGCTCAAGAGGCGAGCCTTGCCCCGACACCCCGCTACACCATTGTTGCCTCATCCCTTGTCGATGCGGCAGTAAATCACAACAGTTTTAGCGAGCTCATGGATGAGAGCCAGCCCGCTCGTCTATTTGACATAGTAGTGGAACCTCGGTTCTTCCCAGCTCCGTTCACGCAGGTAGCCGCCACAGCTGCGCTCGCCCAGAGTCAGAACAAGCCGATGTCCAGGCTTGCTTCAGTGCCTATTGCCCGGCAACTTGACAAAGTGCAAGTCGCAATCGTGACTGGTGATCCTTTAGCCGGGGTCAGCAATGCATTGCTTTGGCTTTTGGGTGATATCTACGAACGGTCTGGGACCTTGAACCCTATTTATTTTAAGTATGAACGGCTGCCTGGTCGAGATCCTATAGATAGACAGATCCGCAGTGCCGCCCCCCTTTTTGGCATAACCGCCGGACCGCAAGATCCGCTTCCGCCACTCGCCGTTGCCATCGACGATATCGATACCGGAGATCCCCTTGCCCTCACTCGTTTGATATCGCACATCCAAGGCCACCCCGAGAACAAATACATTCTCGGCTGTCATGAGCACCACGGAACGGCCCTAGCAGCGGCCCTCGACGAGGTGGGCATCGAATTCCAACACGGATATCTTGGGCCCTTTGGTCTAGTTCAGTTGCGGCAACTCATTCAAAGAGTCGGCGGGGATTCGGTTGCGCCGCATGTCGGGTCGATTATGCGACTCGTGTTCGGCGAGCGACTTCCTCGTTCCCCATTTGTCCTGGCTGCGGTGATTGCTGTCCTGTCGGCAAATCCATCCAGCAGGCCACCCAATGAGAGCAGAGTCCTCGAGGCAGTGATCTCACTGTTGCTCGGGAAGTTCGACCCAAGTGACACGGAAGCAGGAATCGATGCCAGAGGGCGAGAAGCCCTCCTCCAAGACCTTGCTCGAAAGTTCACGATTGAGGGGATCGAGAGAATTGACCGGAGGTCTGCAGAGACTTTCGTGGCAACCTACTTCGATGAACGGGGGTTTGAGGGTTCCGAGTCACCGGGGCGACACCTTAGTGCGCTGATTTCGCGGAGAATCCTTACAGAGGACAACCGAGGGGTTGGGTTCCGTCACCGACCATTCCAGGATGTCATGGCTGCGACCTTCATGAGGGTGAATCCCGAGTTCGCCTCAGTGATGCTGTCAGATCCGCCTCGTTATGCGTCGGTAATCCGTCATGCTGCTTGGTTGGGGAGAAATGATCGTGGACTGCTCAATCGAGTTGGTGAATCGACGCGTCCATCAATCGAAGCAGCCATAGCAAGGAACATCTCAGTATTTGACCAGCTGTTGGGTAGGGGGTTTGCCAACGCCGATGATGACGACATTGAACGGCTGATTGAGCTCGCAGCTCCACCCTCCAACGAGCAACAAGAGCAGAGTCTGGAGCAGCACTACGAGTTCAGAGAAGTCACTGAGGCGGCCGATCTGTCAATCGACATTCTTGAAGTGACTAAGGACGCTCTGGGTGCAACAGGGTTTCTCTCGACTGTGTTGGCTGGGTCCGAGCTCGTCGACGACGTCCCTCTCAAAGCAGACCTTCTCAAGGAGGCGCTGCGCGGGTGGAATGCGATAGCAGAGGAACTGGGGCAGCAAGGGCATGAGTGGATCGCGATAAGACCACTCTTCGACGAAATCTTCGGCGACGTACCTCCAGATGCGAGATCAGTACTCTGGCAGTTCTTCATGCGAACGTCGCTGGTCGTTTCGACGGCACTCGCTGTGACAGGAACTTTGGCAGTTCGCGGACTTGGTGCTGCGATGAGGTCACTTTCAGAGGACCCCGACATTATCGGCTCGGCATCTCTCGATTTCATGCTGACTCTGCTCTACGCCGAGCTCGAGCTCGATGGATGGGTGGAGCGACTCAAGGACATGCACCAGCGGCATCGAGGCCACCTCATGGTGAGCGACCTAAGCCGAATGTTGGCCATGTCAAAGTTCTTGTCGCCTCAGACACGGCTGTCGGACGTGGCCGAACTGGAGAAGTTCCTCCTCGATGTGGTGGCATCAAGCGCTGGCGGTCCCGATGCAGTTCAACGGAGATCATCCGAGCGGAGCAGGATGCAAACCCGACTCAGGGATGAACGGAGCCGTCACCGAGACGATGCCTACGGGAGTGGAATCGTGGACGGCATTCTTGCCCTCGACGAGCCCGACGCCAGTTAACAGGCATCCACCCCCATCAGCTAGTCACGTTCGGGCTTAGGCGATTGCCAGTTCCATTCAACGCGCTGTGAAGCAATGATTCGAGTAGCCGTGAGCGTTGATGTTGAGCGGCCGCTAACGCGGATTCCAACTCGGTGCAGACCCTCATTAGTCGGCTTAGCTCAGCAACGATGCGGCGCTGTTCATCCAGTGTCGGTAGAACGATCTCGGCGCTTTCAATCTGTTTAGACGAGACGTGCGGGACTCCATTGCTACGGCCAGGGTCAATCTGAAGGCTAAACGCAGGGGATTGAACCCAGAAATACAGATACTCCGCATCGATTCGCTCTTTTTCTAGCTTGAATCGTCCCACGCGTTGCAACAAAAGACACGGAAGATCCTTCTCGCGTATCACCGCCACTTTTGTGCCAGTTGAGATGAATGGTCGATCCAAAGACACCACAACGTCACCCTCGACAAGTGAAAAGCGCGAATACTCCTCAACCATCGACTCCGGCAAACAGACCTGCGACGTCCAGTCTGCACTACCGTGTCCCACATTCACATTGCGTAGCAACCGAATCCCAGACGTTTGGAACCACTCGCTCTTGAAGGCATAGCCATTCTGGACGGATGCAACGCTACGAAGAGGCTGTCGGTCGTGTTCACGATCCGCCTCAACGCTGCTCAGCCTGCCGGTCACTCCCAACTGAAGGATTGTCTGCCGAATCGACGGAAGATGCTCGGGTTTCGTAATCGTGCATTGCGACGAGTTGAGAAAGAATTCGAAGCTCTGACGCGCGCTCCGGATGCTCGCTTCCGCAGTCAGTCTGTGCAGTGATGCCGATCTCAGGGCATCCCTCAGCACCTCGCGCTCCTGTTTAGCTGCCTCTAGTTGACCGCATAGATCCGTCAGTTCCTGAACCTTGGCGACAATTCGATGTTGCTCGGCCAGGGGGGGCAGGGCCACCGGTATAGTCAGCATTTGTCGTTGATTTAACTTCGAACGCGTTGCGCCCATCACGCGCCCCTGATAGTCGAAGGCGTTCAGGACGAGCGCAAGGTAATGGCTGTTGATATGCACTGCCCGAAGGACATGAGCATGATTGTTGACCCAGCTTTTCCCCGAGATTAGATATGCCTTTGGCCGGAGGGGATCAAGGAACGGCACCCCGTCCTCGCCAAGCAAGACCAGCTCCTCGTTGAAGATGAAGTCGTCGATCCATCCTTGTTGTTGGGTGGCACCGAAGTAGGGATAGAGCTGGTCCTGGCCCTTTCCAGAGGTCCGGACTTCTCTGGTGGCAGAGTTGACAGGCTCGCGCAAGTAGTCGAGGCACTCCGCGATATCGCCTACAGTCGCCTCAACCCAACCTTGTGCGATAGCTGAAGGCGTCAGACTCGACGATGCAAGTCCCACTCGGCGTCGTTTGCCGTTGTGGCGGGACTCCGATGCACGGCGCAGTGACTCGAGATCTATCGGCTCGTCAGCTGTATCTTGTTCGACCAGGTGACCGCTCACTGCGAGATCAAGTACGAAGCGACCTATGTGGATCGTCGCATCCGGTGCCTCCACAATTCGATCGAATTGTTGCAGCACGAGAGTCCTGGTCACCGGAGCAAAATGTCCTCGAGAATAGACTTAAGCTGGTCACGCAGCGCGGCCGCTTCAGCTTCAGCTGCATCTAACTTAGCCATGAGGTCAATAGGGTCATCGTGATAATCCACCACGACGTGGGGATTCTTGATGTCTAAGTTGTAAGCACGCTCCTTGACTTGTTCGATGGAGACCCTCCATGCGACTTCGGTCTCGACTCGGTCTCGCCGATTCGCACCACCCCACCAATCAACGCACTGCTGAAGGTGTTCAATCCGGATCGGCTTCGTCATCGAGTATGCCTTCTGGCCGTCAGGCACCTGGTGCTCGTAGTACCAAGTCTCTGTAGTTGGCTCACCCTTCTCAAAGAAGAGGAGATTCGTCCCAATTGAGGCGTACGGCTTAAACACAGAGTTCGGAAGGCGCACAATGGTGTGAAGATTGCACTCCTCCATCAGCGTTTCCTTGAGTCGAGTCTTGACCCCTTCACCGAAGAGTGTCCCGTCAGGGAGAACGACTGCAGCGCGCCCGCCGGGTTTCAATAGCCGAATAATGAGTGCAAGAAAGAGGTCCGCTGTTTCCCTCGTCTGCAGGTGCGACGGGAAGTTTGCCTCGATGCCCGGCTCTTCTTTTCCGCCGAATGGTGGATTCGTTAGCACGACGTCGACCCGGTCCTCTGACCCGTAGCTGACGTATGGACGGGCGAGGGTGTTGTCGTGGCGGACGAAGCTCGGGTCCTCAATGCCGTGAAGGAGCATGTTGGTTGTACAGAGCATGTGCGGAAGCGGCTTCTTCTCGACCGCTCGCAGCGACTCCTGCATGGACTGCTCATCCTTCGGTGTCTTGATATATCGCTCACGCATGTGACGAATCGAACAAGTAAGGAATCCGCCGGTCCCACATGCTGGGTCCAGGATGGTCTCTCCGGGCCTGGGGTCAATGCGTTGGGACATGAAGGTGGTCACCGCTCGCGGGGTGTAGTACTCACCTGCGTTGCCAGCACTCTGCAGGTCGTTGAGCAACTGCTCGTAAACGTCCCCAAAGTGTTGCCTGTCGGCCAGGTTGTTGAAGTCCACCTCATTGATCTTGTTGATCACTTGGCGCAGTAGCTGCCCAGACTTCATGTAGTTATAGGCGTCCTCGAATACCGAGCGCACTACCCGCTGGCGGTGCGCCTGGGGACCAGCTGGAGTGAGGTCCTTGAGGTTTCGAAATAGCGTGGTGTTGATAAAGCCGAGCAATTCATCACCGGTTATGCCCTCTGGGTCAGCTGCCCACGATCCCCACCGGAGCTCATCAGGGAGCGGCCGTGAGTAGTTGGCTTGCATCAGTTCCAGCTGCGCATCCTGGTCATCGAGGATCTTTAGGAAGAACATCCAGCAGAGCTGTGAGATGCGCTGCGCATCCCCATCAACGCCTGCGTCCTGGCGCATGATGTCCTGGATTGATTTGACGGTGGTTCTCACTGTCATCAGCTACGCCACCTCATATAGCGCATCTTGAAGTTCGTGAACTGCCTGTTCGAACCCGGCCTTGGAGCCGAACTGTCGGATGAGTTCCACTGGTGTGCCGATGCTGTCGATCGGCGGAATCTGCAAAATGCGAGGGTCACCAAGGTCCACGACCCCTTCGTCTTGGTACTTTTGCAAAAGGGCATCGAGGACGGCGCGAGCCTGTGGACCGAACCTGGAGAACACGTCCCGCTTGCGAACGTTCTCGGCCCGCTCTCGCCGAGTTAGCGGGGGGCGACCGTAAGCGACGTAGCAGATGAGGTCGAATGCATCAAGTTCTGGGTTGACCTCGTCGGCGAGCGGTTCAAGCCGCAAGCCTTCTTCTTCAAGTTCGTCGATTATGGCTTGCTTCCTGTCTGACTCCTTCCAGCGCTTGAGGAAGGTGTCGAGCGATGCGAACTGGTTGGTGACTGCTCGCTTTGAGTAGTCCCGAAGACTTTCGGTGATGAGCTTCCCGTCAGCATCGAGGTAGTTCACTCTCTCGGCGATAATAGTGACGAGCACGCCGTTGACGTAGATCTTCCGGCTGTCCGGCTCGTCTGGCGTGAGCGAAATGTCGTTGCCAGCATCGAGGACCACCTCATCCTCACCGATTTCGATGACGACGTCATCTGGCGGAACGATGGGTTGATCATCCTCCGGCTCGTAAATCTGTACGGGCTCGCCATCGAAATCCGGATCGGCAAAGTGGTGGGTTGCACCTCGGAAGTCCATCAGGGTGAAGTAGTACTTGTGGGTGTCCTCATGAACACGAGTTCCCCGGCCGAGAATCTGTTTGAACTCGGTCATGGACCCAACTGGCCTGTCGAGCACAATGAGCCGGCACGTCTGTGCATCAACTCCAGTGGACAGCAGCCGGGAGGTTGTCACGAGGACGGGGAACTTTGCCTCAGGGTCGATGAAGTTGCCGAGTTGATCTTGTCCCTCTGGATCGTTACCAGTGATGCGCATCACGTACCGTCGGTTTTTGCCGACGAGGTCCTGGTTGTCATTGATGAGCGCCTGACGCATCCGAGCCGCGTGTTCCTGGTCGACGCAGAACAGGATCGTCTTCTGAAACCGGTCACCGCTCTCCTTGAGAAATTCCGTGACCCGCTTGGCCACCAGCTTTGTGCGGTCGTCGATCACCAGACTTCGGTCGAAGTCCTTCTGGTTGTAGATCCGATCCGGAACCTCCTCGCCTTCTTGATCCGTCTTTCCTCTGGTCGGGCGATATCCCTCCACGTCGACATCGATATGAACATTGATGACTTTGTAGGGGGCGAGAAAGCCATCCTGGATGCCTTGCTTGAGCGAATACGTGTATACCGGCGGTCCGAAGTAATGGATGTTGGAGACGTACTTCGTCTCTTTGGGCGTCGCCGTCAGGCCGATCTGAGTTGCTCGAGAGAAGTACTCAAGAATCTCCCGCCAGGCAGCATCTTCGTCGGCACTTCCACGATGACACTCATCGACCACTATGAGGTCAAAAAAGCCGGGCGAGAACTCCCGGAAGAGCTTCTGCCGTTCCTCTGGACCAGTGAGTGCCTGATACAGGCCAAGGTAGATCTCGTACGAGGAATCGACGCGCCGCTTCCTGTCGATCGCTGTAGCGATGGTCGCTGTGGATCCGCCCTCCGCCTCGATGGTCTTTGATCCGGTGCTCAGCTTCGCCATCGCTCCCTTGAATGGACGGAAGTCGTTGACCATGGTTTGGTCTATGAGGACGTTGCGGTCTGCGAGGTAGAGGACCCGCTTCTTGCGTCCACCCCTCCAGAGCCGCCAGATGATCTGGAATGCTGTGTAGGTCTTGCCCGTGCCTGTTGCCATGACGAGGAGCACCCGGTTTTGACCTTTCGCGATGGCCTCCGTCGCAGCGTTGATGGCGTTGCGCTGGTAGTACCGGGGCTCCCGACCGCTACCGTCGTCGAAGTAATCCTGAAGGACGGCTTCTTCGACATCTCTGGTCAAACCCTTCCATTGCCTGTAGCTATCCCACAGTTGTGTAGGGCTTGGGAAGTCATTGAGCCCCAGATTCGATTCCATTTGTTGGCTCGCGCCCGTCCGGTCGTGGAAGACGAAGCCATCACCGTTTGAAGAGAACACAAACGGAATGTTGAGGATGTCGGCGTACCCCAGGGCTTGCTGCATCCCGTCGCCGACGGAGTGATTGTTGTCCTTTGCCTCAATGATCGCGATAGGGATATTGGGCTTGTAATACAGGACGTAGTCCGCAAACTTGGACTTGCCCCGGGTGACCATCTTTCCTCGGACGTGAATCTGTCCCTTGGTGAAGTGAACTTCTCTTGCAATTTGCGTCTCTTCGTTCCAGCCGGAGGCAAGGACTGCAGGGGTGATGAACTTTGCACAGATGTCAGCCTCGCTGAGGCTCTTCTTATTCACGACGGCACCTTGCCGCACCCAGAGGACTGACGCACCAGCTGACCGATCGGTTGCGCACCAGGACGTCGTTGCTAGGGGAGCTCCGAGCGGGCGGGAGTTGCGAGGCGAGCCGTTGAGCCATGCCCGTATGGTAGGACACGGTTTCTGCACCAATTGCCCCTTGTCCAGGTCAGGGCGTGGAAAACGGCCTGTTCCTCACCCCGGGGGAGGGTGATATGCGGCAACCTACCCACGCTGTCACGACCGCGGCAGAGGCTCAGATCAAAGATGATGACAAGGCTGTAGATCCTGGCTGTATGGCGTGACGCCCCCGGCAGGAGGCCACATCGGGCCGGTACACAGACGGGTGGCTGGGTCGACGTCGGACGGACGACATCGAGTCGCCCGGCCGCCGCTCTGGCGCATTCGGGGGTCTGCTGGGGCTTCTCATCGTGTCGCCACCCCTTCCGGCGTCAATGGCACGTTGCGAGGCGCCGGCACGGCTGGTGACCCTCCGGGCCGGCTCGTTCCTCGCCTCACCATCCGGCCTTCGCTTCTCACTCTCGCTGCGCTCGACCATGACCCCGGTGGGGTCCCCGGCGACCTCCTCCTCGGTACCCAGCGGCAACCGCCGCTCAACCGAAGGAGGCCGACATGGCTACTGCAACTACTCGACGTTCGCCGAAACTCACACTGGAGATGGCGCACGAGCAACTCGTTGCCGGTGTCGAGGCGATCACGACCTCGGACCAGTGGCTCGCCTACCTGGCCGTGGCGGCCAAGTTCACCCGCTACAGCGCCAACAACACGTTCCTGATCATGATGCAGCGGCCGGACGCCACCCGGGTGGCCGGGTTCCACACCTGGAAGTCCCTGGGCCGGAGCGTGAAGAAAGGTTCGAAGGGCATCGCCATCCTCTGCCCGTGCGTGCGACGGACGACGGTCGAGGACACGGACAGCGGTGAGACGTCCACCCACTCCCGGGTGGCCGGGTTCCGGGTCGGCTACGTGTTCGATGTGGCCGACACCGAGGGTGAGGATCTGCCCGACAACGGCCTCAACGTCGTCCACCCGGTGGGTGTTGCGCCTGAGGGCATGTGGGACACCCTGGTCCAGCGGGTCGATGAGGCCGGTTACACCGTCCGGTTCGGCCCGGAATACGACGAGTCACTGGGTTCCGCCTGGGGCTGCACGAACTTCGGGGACATGACGTGACCATCAAGAGCACGGCTGATCCAGCCGGTGCCTGCAAGACGCTCTGCTCACGAAGCTGCCCACGCCCTGATCCACGGCAACCGGCTCTACGAGCACCGGGGCACGGTCGAGGTGGAGGCCGAGTCCGTCGCCTACATCGTCTCTGCCGCCTGGGGGCTCGACACCTCCAGCTACTCCACCGGCTACCTCACCGCCTGGAGCGGGGGCGACGTCGCTGCTGTCACCGCCACGGCCACCAAGGTGCTGGCCTGTGCCCGGATCATTCTCGAGGCCGACGGGGCGGGGGAGGAGGTGGTCCCGGCATGACCGGGCCCAGCGGCTCCGCCGCACAGGCCCACCGTCCGGACGACATCGAGTCGTCCCTCCGGTGCTCTGGCGTGGCCTGAGGGGTCTGCTGGGTTTTCTCAGTCTGTCGCCACCCCTTCCGGGGTCAAGGGTCACTGCGGGACGCCGGCACGGAAGGTGACCCGTTGGGCCGGCTCGTCCCTCGCCTCACCATCCGGCCTTCGTGTCCTCGTTCGCCCTCCGGGCGCCCCCTGACCCCGGCGGGGTCCCCGGCGACCTCCTCTTCGGTACCCAGCGGCAACCGCCGCTCAACGAAAAGGAGGCCGACATGGCCGATTCACTCATCTCTGACGACTGCCCGTTCGACGAGCCGTGCGACGTGACCGGACTCGACGCCACGGACTGGGACGCCGTGCTCCTCGATCAGGTCGGCGAGTACGACGCCTTCGGTCCCTTCTCCGATCGGGATGCCTACCCCGGGCCGGAGTGATCGGCGGGGCGGTTCACCGTGCTGTGGTCCGATCGCCCGGTGGCTGCAGCACGGCCCATCAGATCGCCGCGCCTTCCGTGTCGGCTTCTCGGTAGGTCAGTTGCGATCGGGATGGCACCTGATTCCCTGGGACCGACCTCAGCGGACCCGAGCCGGGCTGTACGGAGTCGAGCCGGCCCATTTGGAGCAGCACACCGCCGCCGTGCGGCGCTCGGTGTGGGAAAAGCAACGTCACCCTCGGACTTGGCAACGTCACCCTCCAACGTCACCCTCCCTGCTCAGCGGGGTTGTCAGTCGCACACCGGCCCCCTGGCCGTCAAGGTCGACGTTCCGAGGCGCCGGCACGGATGGCGGCCCTTCGGGCACGGCTCGTTCCTCGCCTCACCATCCGGCCTCCGCTTCTCACTCTCGCTCCGCTCGCTCCCCTGACCGCCGGGGCCGGCGTGGGCAATCGGCATTCACCGATTGATGTCGGGCCAAGCGGGGCGAAAAGCGCCCCACCCGGCATCAATCGAAAAGGAGAAACACCATGGCAACCATCACCGCAGTCACCGTGGCCGGCAACCTGACCAGGGATCCGGAGATCCGCTACACCCGGGAGGGCCAGGCCACCACGTCCCTGTCCGTCGCCGTCAACCGCCGGTGGCAGAACCAGCAGACCAAGGAGTGGGAGGAGTCGGTGTCGTTCCTCGACGTCGTCTGCTGGCGGGACCTGGCCGAGAACGTCGCCCTCAGCCTGACCAAGGGCTCTCGGGTGCTCGTCTCCGGCCGCCTGGAGCAGCGGAGCTGGGAGACCGATGGCGGGGAGCGCCGGTCCAAGGTCGAGATCGTGGCCGACGACATCGCCGCCTCCCTCCGGTTCGCCACCACCGACGTGCACCGGGTCCACCGCCCCGTGGCCGACGACGACCAGAACGCCGAGGCCACCCCGGTCTGAGCGCCTGGCTGATCGTGCGGGCGGGGCCGGTGATCCGGTCCCGCCCGCTGGTCACGCGGTCCGAGCAGGCCCCCCGGAAGTGACTCCTCCCGGTGGGCCGACCCGGAGCACGAGGCCCCGGAACAACCCAAGGAGAAGCAATCCCATGACCGGCACCATCCATCAGCACCCGTCCGTCTACAGCCCCGATGAGGCCCCACAGCCCCCAGGCCCCGAAGGCTGGGAACTGCGCCACGTCGACCCGGCCACCGTCCTCGACAATCCGGACAACGCCCGCCGTCCCGAGCGGGACCGGGAGGGACTCGCCGCCTCCATCGCCGCCCTGGGCATCCTCACCCCGCCCCTGGTGCGGACCACCGAGGCCGGGGAGCTGGTCCTGATCGCCGGGGAGCGCCGGAAGTACTCGGCCATCGCCGCAGGACTTGCCACCATTCCCGTCTACGTCCGCAACGACCTGTCGCCTGTCCACCAGGTGGCCGGGATGCTGGTCGAGAACATCGGGCGGGACGACCTCACCCCGGTGGAGGAGGCCGTGGCCATCCAGCAGCTGGCCGGATTCGACGGCGTGACCCAGAAGGACATCACGGCCATGACCGGCATCAAGGCCGGAAAGGTGCGCCAGGCCCTGATCGTGGCCCGCAGCGAGGTCGCAACCGAAGTGGCAGGACGCTACGACCTGACCCTGGACCAGGCCGCCGTGGTGGCCGAGTTCGGAGACGACCCCGAGGCCGTCAAGCTGCTCACCGCCGCTGCCGTCAAGCAGCCCGAGCAGTGGCCCCACGTGGTGTCCCGCCTCCGCCAGGAGCGCCAGGACCGCCAGCGCTACCAGGCCGCAGTGGCCGAGGTCACAGCGACAGGGTGCCCGGTGATCGAGCTCGAGGCCGGCTACTGGCTCCCCGAGGGCGCCCGTTGGCTGGACGAGCTTCCCCCGGTCAAGGACAAGCCGGTCACCGAGGCCAAGCACCGGGGCTGTCCCGGCCACGCCGCCGCCGTCACCGAGTCCGACGACGACAGCTACGAGGTCGCCTACCTCTGCCTCGATCCGGTGGCCCACGGCCACGTCACCCTCGATCAGGGTGACGTTGAAACCCCAGGTCAGGCGAGTTCGGCCCAAACCGAGGGTGGATGGACCGAGGAGCAGAAAGCCGAGCGCCGCCAGGTGGTGGCGAACAACAAAGCGTGGGATTCGGCCGAGCTGGTGCGCCGTTCCTTCGTGGCCGACCTGCTCCACCGCCGTTCGACCCCCAAGGGCACCCTGCGATTCGTCACCGAGATGCTCCTCCTGGACCCGTCCGTGGCCACCGCAGGGGACGACAGGGACCTCGACCGGGTCCTGGGCCACGACGAGCCGACACCGGGGGACTGGTGGTCACGACCGGCCGCCACGGCCCTCCTGGAGCAGGCCACGCCGGACTCCCGGCTCCCCATGCTCCTCCTGGCCCAGGTGGCAGCGGGCATCGAGGCCACCACCGGCCGTTCGGCGTGGCGGACACCCAGCGACCGACTGGCCCGGTACCTGGGCTTCCTGGAGTCCGTCGGCTACGGCGTCTCCGAGGTGGAGCGCCTGGTCTTCCCCGAGGAGGTGGCTGCACCTACTGCCTGAGCCTCTCCACAACCGAACCTGATCAGCGAGCCCCGGCATCGAGCCGGGGCTTCGCTGTGTCCCCACTCGGACCGGAGAGGCTCTGTACGGGGCTCACGTCCGCTCCTGCGGCTCCTCACGATGGTTCCGGGAGCTCACATCGTTCCGGGGATCGAGAGAGGCGCCCAGGCGGGCATCGAGCCCGCCACGGGCGCCTGGGTGACTCAGCGAATCGGCTCCGCCGCAAGCGGTACGGATCATGTCCACACCTGTGCACTCGAATGAGTCCGACCGCCCTTCGGGCGGACAACGCGATCGTTCCGTGGGACATTCCTCCTGGTAGAGAGCCGATTCTTCTGAGGGTGACGTTCAGGGTGACGTCGATTCGGACAATACGGCCATGGACCGTTCTCCAACCGCTCCTGACCGGATGGCTCGATGCTGTCGATAGGACGACTCGGCACAACCGGGGGAGCCGAGTACTACCTCGACAAGGTGGCCAACAGCGTCGACGACTACTACCTCGGTCGGGGTGAAGCGCCGGGACAGTGGATTGGGTCCACCGCGCAGTCGCTGGGGCTCATCGGCCGAGTGGACGCGGAGGGACTCCGCAATCTGCTCGTGGGCAAGTCCGCTCTTGGGGACGATCTCGGGGCCCGGGTCACCCAGGGACGTCGTCCTGGTTACGACCTGACATTCTCGGCTCCGAAGAGCATCTCCCTCCTCTGGGCATTCGGCACTGACCAGGTCCGTGATTCGATCTCCATCGCCCACGACCGCGCGGTTAGTGCCGTACTCGATCACTTGTCCACCGAGGCGTGTTACGCCCGGCGAGGAGCGGGTGGTCGCCAGCTCATCGAGGCCGAGGGATTCATCGGCGCGGCCTTCCGCCACCGAACCAGCCGGGCCGGCGACCCCCAGCTCCACACCCATGTTGTCGTCCCGAACCTGGTCCACGCCGACGGCCAATGGTCTGCTCCGGACGGCCGACACCTCTTCACCTGGAAGATGGCCGGCGGAGCTCTCTATCGGTCCGCATTGCGGGCCGAGTTGGCGCCTCTCGGCCTGGTCTGGCAGGTGCAGCACAACGGTCTGAGCGAAGTGAGAGATGTCCCCAAACCCATCCTGCGGGCATTTTCGAAGCGTCGGGCCGACATCGAACAGGCAATGGAGCAGCGGGGTACCTCGTCCGCAGCCGCTGCGGTGAAGGCTGCCCTGGCCACTCGTGAACGAAAGCCCGCCGGCAGCATCGCCGAGGACGTGTTGCGCACAGCCTGGACCGAGCAACTTTCGATGATTGAGATCTCTGACGGCGGAGGTGGCACCCGTCCCGCGACGGTCGATGACCTGACTGCTGTCTTGGGTCAGGAAGCGGCCGTGCCGCCCGGTCCGGACGAGGCCAAGTCAATTCTGCAAGTGCTGGCGGGCGAGCACCGCGTGTCGATGGATGACTGGGATCTCGCCGACTACGACCGCTCGAGCCCTGGAGCCCCCGAGTCCAGGGCACTCCCCCTCACCCTGCTCAACTCCACCTTCACCCGACGAGAGGCCATCTGTGGCGTGGCCAGGGCTTTCGACGTCACCCCGGACCAGGCAGTTGCCCTCACTGCGGAACTCCTCGAGCGGGAAAGCGTGCTGCGGGTTTTGGGCGGGACTGATGTCGAATCGGATCAGATCCGGACGCGAACCGGCCAGATCGTTCCGGCCACCAGTGGTGATCGTCGCTACACCACAACCGAACTGCTCGCGGCCGAAGAACGAATCGTTTCCTCAGCAGTGGAACGGGTCGCCGACAGGACAGCCCAGGTCGCCCCCGCCCTGGTGGACAAGGTCATGGGCTGTCACCCTCAGCTGGACGGCGAACAGGCAATTGGGGTGCGGACCCTGCTCACCTCGGGCAACGGCTATGACCTGGTCGTCGGTCAGGCCGGCACGGGGAAGTCCACCATGCTCGCCGCCGCTCGGATCGGCTGGGAACAGGCCGGGTTCCGGGTCATCGGCACAGCGGTGGCCGCTCGGACGGCCGCCGACCTCGAAACCGGCACCGGCATTCCGAGCTCGTCGCTCACACACCTCTTGGCCGACCTGAAAGAGGCGGGTGGGCTTACCAGCCGGCACGTCATAGTGGTGGACGAAGCCTCCATGGTCGGGAGCCGCGGTCTCGATCAGCTCTGCCGTCATGCTGATGCCTCCGGTGCCAAGGTGGTCCTAGTCGGAGACAACCGCCAGCTCTCGTCCATTGACGCCGGAGGCGCGCTCCGGACGCTGTCTCAGGAGCTGGCCGCTGACGTGATCACCTTGACGGCCAACCGACGTCAGGTCGGCGTTGACCAGGCGTGGGAACGGGAAGCGCTCGCCTCCCTCAGGAGCGGGGACGTGGTCCCGGCCGTGGACGCCTATGTCGACCACGGCCGGGTGACCATTACCGGCTCGATCGATGAGGCACGAAAGCGCCTGGTTGAAGACTGGTGGGCCGTCCACAACCACCACACGACCGCCATCCTGGCGGTGCGGAGGGTCGACGTCCGGGCGCTCAACAAAATGGTCCGGGAACACCGAAAGGCGAACGGTGAGCTGGGCGAGGACATCAGGATCGGTGAGAAGGATTTCAGCGTGGGGGACAGGGTCATCTTCGAGCAGAACCAGCGAGTGAGGGAGGCAGGGTCAGAGGCCGGAGCGGCCACCGTCAGGATTCGCAACGGCACCTTTGCCACTGTGGTCGGCGTCACCGATCCGCCACACCCCGGAGAACAGAGGGCTGTGAACAGGGAGGGTGACGTTGCTCTGGAGGACCAGAAGGAAGCACCGAGCGTTCCGGACACTGGACCGAGGAAAGATCTGGTCGTTCAGCTCGATGACGGGCGCCGGGCCGTCCTTCCCCAGAGCTACGTCGAGGGCTCCACCAGCCTCGGCTACGCCCTCACCGTCTTCCGCTCCCAGGGGATCACCGTGGACCACACCTTCGGCCTCGGTGGCGACAGCCTCTTTCAAGAAGCCGGGTACACCCAGCTCTCCCGGGGACGCCTGTCCAACAACCTGTATGTGACCGCACCGGAGAACCCGCGCTGGGAGATTGGGCACCACGGTGACGGCACCGATCGTCGGGATGCACTGGACTCGCTCGTCGACGCCCTGGATCGGAGTCGAGAGCAGACCATGGCCATCGACCGATTGCCGGAGACGACGGTTCTCGCTCCTGACGACCTGGCGACGACTTATCACGAGCACGCCGTTCTCGGAGCCTGGTTGGATGATCACGCTCCAGCCGATGTGACCGATCAGCTTGCCGCCGCCATGGTGCGGGACCAGCGGGCTCGGGCTACCGGTCAAAATCAATCCGAAGCAGCTCAGGATCTGGCGAGGCTTGCGGCAGCGCAGCGCGCCCGCAACCACTGGGTCGACCGTCACCAGGATGAGATCAGCCGATGGTCCCGGACGGAGGGTGCCCTCCGACGGTATGAGTACCGGCTCGGCCGGGCGGCCACGTATACGTCACCCAGCCATGTCACCGATCTGATTGGCCCGTTGCCCGACCGCCTAGCCGCCACCGAGCGCTGGCAGACCGCCGCCGGCGCCATCGAGGCCTATCGATCCCGCTGGAATGTCACGGATACGTCGATGGGCCCCGAGCCGGCCGATCCCGAGCAGCGCGACCATTGGCGTACGACCGTCGCCACCGTGGGAGCGGCAGGATTTCTCAGCAGCCAGGAACCTGCAGCAGTCGAGTCCGAACGAGGAAGCCTGGCAGCTCATTGGGAGTCCATGCGCTCTGCTGACCGTTTACGTGAGGCAGATCGGGAGCGAGAGGATGACCCCATTGAGCATTCGCCGGAACGTCGCGTCCGGAAGCGCCAGGACCGCGCCCTCGATCTGAGCCGAGATTCCGGATTCGGCCTGTGATCCGGCCGACCACTTTCCGAGGAGGCCTGAGTCCAGCGTTCTGGGTTTGCCCCGCATGACACCCCCTCCCCGGGCACTTCACCGGACGGGTCTTGCGGGATGGGCCCGGCCAGCGACCTGGCATGACCTGGGTCGTCGTCGCAGGAGGTTCCGCTTGCGGGATGCCTTCGATAGGTCCACCAGGACATGTCTGATCGTCGTTTGCTGAAACAGAAGACCCTTCGAGGCCTTCCTGCTCGCAATTGTTGCTGCGCCCGGCACGTCGGGGACATTCCTCGGTCGTCGGGTGCCTACGCACAAGTGAACCGCCGAGTCCGGATCTAGGTGTACTCCCTCATGAGGCTTTTGTCGCGTCCCTCCCGGACGTTGTTGTCGCGACGTCGGGCATGCGTCGACATCGGCGGAGGCGGCCCCGATCAGGGCTGGGTGAACAATTCGAGGTAGTGCCCGTCCGGGTCGACGAAGTACAACCGCCTCCCGCCGTTGTCATCATGGCTGACTTGACCGGGCTGACGTCGTCGCGGGTCGTCAAAGATCTCGATCCCTGCGTCCACGAGCCTTTGGAGTGCTCCGTCGAACTCCTCGTCGCTCGTGCTGACGAATGCGTAGTGCTGGGGCGTGACAACAGGCGAGTCGTCGTAGTCGAGCGTCACACCGTTCGCCAGCTCGACCGCAAGAAACTGGCCCACGGCTGTCGGAGGCCTCAAGCCGAGCACGTCGGCGAGAAACGTGGCCGACACCTCCTTGTTCCGGCTGTAGACGATCGTGTGGTTGAGTTCGATGGCCATCATCAGTCCCTTCTGTCCCCCGAGTGGCGCCGCAACTCCGTACGATGTTCGGAGTAAGCCATTCTACACCGAACATCGTTCGGAGAGACGGGAGGCATGGACCAAGCATGACGAACGATGACGCCCAGCGCAGTAGCCGCAGGCGAGTCAGCGAGCATGCGCCCATCTGGGGCCGCCCCGAACGCGTGGGAAGGGGCCCAGCGCCGTCCCGTACCCGGAACGAAATTGCCGGTGCAGCGATTGCGATTGCAGACGCCGAGGGCATCGAGGCCGTAACGATGAGGCGACTCGCAAACCAACTGGGGATCGGCACGACCTCGCTGTACGGATACGTGCGAGGGAAAGAGGAGTTGTACGACCTGATGCTCGATTCCGTCGCGGCGGAACACAGCATCGGCTCACCACCCAACGGTGACTGGCGCTCTGTCGTGTGCGTGCACGCGCAACAGCTACGGAGGAGCATGCATCGGCATCCCTGGACAGCGACGCTCGCTGCGGCACGACCCTCGATGGGACCAAACTCTCTCGCAGTCGCAGAACGCACTCTTGCCGCCCTCGACGGTCTCGGACTTCACGTCGACGAGATGATGGCGATCATCGCCACCGTCGCCGCCTATGTGCGCGGCCACACGGTCACCGAACTCGCCGAGGAAGAGGCACGACGCCGATCGGGTCTTGATCTTCCGCAGTGGATGCAGGCACAAGCGCCCTACATCCAGACAATCATCGTCAGCGGCGAATATCCGCTCATGACGAAAGTCATGTTCGATGGCACGAATCAGCACGACCCGGGTGGCTCTGACAAGCAGTTCGACTTCGGCCTCAATCGGCTTCTTGACGGGCTCAGTGCCGCATTACCGAGACCTCGCAAACTGCGCGGGTGAGAGTGAGTCGTCACGAACGACGAGCCACTCAAAGAAGAGGTGGATTCAGTCCTTCCCGCAGAGAAGCTTGCCGGCGCCGTCATCCTCGACCGCGCGACCCCCTTCCCGCCACCCTGGGCTGGATTCAACCCCACGGACGCTGGATCGACTGGAGAGCCCGACACTGACCGGACCGTCCCCTAACGCTGCCGGCTGGGGGATCAATGTTCATGCCGGCTCTGGGCCTCGCGCTTACTCCAGCAAGCGACTCGAATCGCCAAGTGTGCCCGTAGGCGGATCCTTGAGCGGTGAACGGTTGACAGTGGCAACGGCTCCGTGGTTTGGCCGGCACACCGCCTCTTCTGGCCTCGTGGTGCGTCGCAATCTGCGCAGGCGGAGGCATCCTCTTTCTGATCGTTCCGGCTCGGGTTGATTGAAACAAGTTCCACTTCTAGGCACCACGTTGCAGCCGGTGACTCATCGAGAGTCGTACGATTTAAGAGCATCTCTGGATCTGCCGATCCTCAATGAATGGCGACGACCCCCGCGGAACACCATGTTTCGGGCCTCTATGTGGATATGTTGGTTGGGTTCCTCGATCAGACCATGACGCCGGAGCACATCGAGGAAGTGCTGCGGAGGGCCGGCGAGACCAGAAGGCTCGATGAGGTAACCGACTTTGCGTCATGGAGTTCCTATTCTCAGTTCCGACGACTCCTTGAGGAACGCTCGAATTTGGATCCCGCCAGCCTGTATGAGCGGGCCGAGTCGCTGTCTGATGTGGTGAAAGCCTCGGAATTCTCCCAAGCCGTTCAGACACTCGGTTCCCCGGGTGCCGTTCTAGCGAGCGGAACGAGCCACAATCCGCTAGTGCCGATCCGGCGGTACGAGACGACCGAGGTGGCGGCCGACGAGTGGACCATCCGAGAGAGATTCGAGGACGGGTTCGCTCCATTCCCGGAATTCTGTGACTTCGCCGCGACGCAATATGCACTGATACCAGCGGTGTTCAACCTTCCTTCGGCCGAGGTCACAGAAGAGCAGTGCCAGTGCCGGGGCGACAGTGCCTGTCTGTTCCGGATTCGCTGGCATTCCGACGACCAGTTGCCAGTCGACCACTTCCGGATCCGCGCCGAACGGTCCGAGGCTCAGCTCGAGCAGCTCCAGGCCATGATCACCGAGCTTGCCTCCAACGAGCGTTATGAGGACGTCCTTCAGGGCTTCGTGAAGTCCGCTCTCCGGACGACGGTTGGCGCTGGCGGTGCACTCTTGGCGTTGTCAGCCCGAGCCGGTTCGCCGGCGAGGATCTATTCCGAGGGACTGTCGGGAGCCGAAGCGCAATTGATGGCTGAAGAGCTGCTATCGAGCGGATTCACAGCCGACCAGGGGGTGGCCGTCGACGTAGCGTCGGCGCGCCGTCACTACGGTGTCTTGGCGGTGAACGAAGGAGGTGGTGTCCTGCCCTCGTTGGCGCGGTCCTCTCTCGAGACCTGTGCCCGGCTGGCAGCAGCTGCCCTCGACACCGCGGACGCGCTGGACGAGGCTCGCCATCAGGCCAATACCGCCCAAGTCCTCTTGAATCTGGCCACTTCGCTCACCGAGATCGTGACCGTTCAGGAGATGGCTGCCAAAGTGGCCCAGGCCGTCCCCGACATCATCGACTGTGACCGTGCCGCGGTGTTCTTGGAGCCAGCGGGCTTTGGCGCCCCGTCGGGCGAGGGCCTCCGCCTGGCCGGATCGACGGGGTATAGCAGCGAGGAGCTGGCAACCATACGCCCCCGCACGTTCACCACGTCGCCACCCGGCGCGGTCGACGAACAGGGGGTTGTCCGAGGCACTCCTGCGGACTCGTCCAGCGTCGCCTTCGTGTCCGCCCCCATCGTGGTGTCCGGCGAGACGATCGGTTCCATCGTGGCCAGCGTCACCACTGAACCGGAGCGCCTGGTCGTCACTCCGCGACTGGCCGAGCGATTGAAGGGTCTCGCCGCCCAGGCATCGACCGCCATCGCTAATGCGCGCTTGGTCGACCAGATTCGCTTTCAGGCGGTCCATGACACCCTGACCGGACTGCCCAACCGGGCCCTCATCCTGGATCGCACCGAGCAGATGCTGGCACGGGCCCGCCGATCCGAGATCCAGGTGGCCGCGCTGTTCATTGATTTGGATGGATTCAAGGAGGTCAACGACTCTCTCGGTCACGCCGTGGGCGACCAACTCTTGAAGGCGGTCACCGAACGACTATCGGTGACCATGCGGGAGAGCGACAGTGTTGGTCGGTTGGGCGGCGATGAGTTCGTGGTTCTGGTCGACGGCGCCACCATGGACGCTGGGCCCGAACTAGTGGCCGAGCGATTGCTCGACGTACTCCGAACGCCCTTTCTCCTGCCTGGCTTACCGGGCGGGCCGCTGACACTGACCGCGAGTATCGGCATCGCGCTAGGCCTCCGAGATTCGGCCGCCGAGCTCCTGCGGGACGCGGACATCGCCCTCTACGAGGCCAAGGCCAGCGGCAAGAACTGCTTCGTGGCGTTCCAACCAGAGATGCACACTGCCGTCCAGGATCACCTGTTACTCGAGATGGACCTCCGGGAGGCACTGGAGCAGGATCAGTTCCGGCTGGTCTACCAACCCATCTTCAACCTGGCTGGAGGCCAGACCACCGGCGTCGAAGCCCTCTTGCGCTGGGATCATCCGGAGCGGGGACTGGTCCAGCCCGACAACTTCATCCCCATCCTCGAGACCTCGGGCATGATCAACGAGGTCGGTCGGTGGGTGCTTCGCGAGGCCTGTCTGCAAGGCGCTATTTGGCACGCCCGTGGCTACCCGCTCGACGTCTCCGTCAACGTCTCGGCCCGACAGCTCGATGCAGACCGGCTGGTCGAAGACGTTCGCCTCGCGCTGCAGTCCTCTGGGTTTCCGGCCTTGTCGCTGACCCTCGAAATCACCGAGACGGCCATCATGAAGGATGTGGCCGCAGTTGTTCCGCGGCTGGAAGCTCTCAAGGCCACAGGGGTCCGCATCGCCATCGACGACTTCGGGACCGGCTACTCGTCGCTCGCCTATCTCCAGCAGTTCCCCGTCGACACGCTCAAGATCGATCGCTCGTTCATCTCAGCTATGGCTGGATCGCTCGAATCCGGGGCGCTCGTCCGCACCTTGGTTCAGCTGGGAAAGACCCTGGGGCTGGAGACCCTGGCCGAAGGGATCGAGGAATGCGAGCAGTATTCTCAGTTGGAGCGCGATCACTGCGACAGCGGGCAGGGTTACCTCTATGCCCGACCCCTCGATGTGGATGCCGTGGAGACGTTTGTGGCCGGCCGCTTTAGCAACCGCAGTGAGGCCACGAGCACCGCCCAAGCGAATGAAGTGTCAGGGGAGACCGACCTGTGACCCGACATAGTCGGCTCTCTGTACCGTGACGACCGGCTCTTTCGGCGAAGTTACTCAGGAACCGGTGGGATTCGAGCGCCCGATTCGGGCCGTTGCCAAGCTCCGATCTCGGTCTCTCGGAGACATCGAGAGTCTTGCCCGGAAGCGGATCCCCTTACGGTGCCGGCTGCCGTTGCCTGCAGGGCCACTCTGCGACCGCCGTAGGTCGTTCGGCTTACGGGCGTATTGGGTGATCCCATTGCCGGCAAGGGGGCGCTGTCGTTCTGCTCGCGAGGGGCGGCACTTCGTGGATGGGGGCCCCGAAAGTGCGTCACGAGGCCTGCGTTGTACAGGGACAGGTGGCGACTTGGGAAATATCGGAGGGCTGGCATAATCGGATCGTGCCGCACGATCGCGATGTTCAAGCCTTCCACGATCGGGCCGAGACCTATGAAAATGGGTGGAACGGTCGGATGCATCACGACATTGCCGCCCGCACAGCCGATCTCGCCCTCACCTCCACCAACCGTCCAAGGCGCGTGCTCGACGTCGGTTGCGGAACCGGACTTCTCTTGCGGATGCTCGCCGCCCGGTTGCCCGAAGCCGAATTGCTGGTCGGAATCGACGCCGCTGCCCGGATGATCGCCACGGCGAAATCGATGGCCGATGACCCCCGACTCAGTTTCTCAGGGGGAGTTGCGGAGAACCTGCCCTATCCCGACGAATCGTTCGATCTGGTGGTGAGTACTACGTCCTTCGACCATTGGGAGGACCAGAGTGCGGGACTCGGCGAATGTGCTCGTGTTCTCGCATCGAACGGCCAGCTAATCCTAACGGACCTGTTCTCCCCGTTGCTCGTTCCCACCTTGCTTGTTGCCCGCCGGGACCGCGCACGGACAAAACGTCGGGCCGAGGATCTGTTGAAGGCCGCCGGGTTTCAGGCAATGGAATGGCACAGCCCCTACAGCCTGATCATCGGCACGGTTGTGGCGTCGAAGTGACGGTCGGGCCCAGCCCGAGTTTGCGGTTGCAACCGGCAGCTTTCGCGAACGGGATGCCCCGCGATTCCGTATGACGATCTGCCTACGGCAAAGGTCCACCGGTTTGAGTCTGTCGAGATTCGTTCACCGTTCGGCCTATTACCACGCCCTGATGAGTCGCAGCTGGACGGTCACCTACCTCCTGGACCGATCCGATCGAGCCAGTCGCATAGGAGCGCGGAGAACAGCCTGGGCCGTTCGTGCATGAGTGCGTGGCCAGCGTCTCCGATGACCGCCAGGGTGGCGTGCGGATAGTACTCGAGCAACTCTGTCGCGTCGGTGTAACCGGCGATCGAGTCGCGCCGTCCTGCCGCAATCAAGGCCGGTCCCGCGAAGCCGCGCGATCCGACGTCAACGGTCCATCCGGCGAAGATTCGCCCAAGCGCGGCCTCGTCCACGAGCGTCTTGCCCGGTACAACGCGGGTCGCGGTAGCAACGAGCGGTGGCCGCCGTGCGCACAACGAAGTACTCATCGAATCCGTCCCACTGCTCAGACTTGAGTTCGTCGTGAGCGTCGGTGTCTTGGCGAACCACCTCGTGGCTGGGTACGTTTCGAGAGCGCTTGGCGACAGGGCAGAGCAACGCCAGGCCGAGCACCAGATCCGGTCGCTGGGCGGCCACTCCCCGAGCCAGATATGCGCCGTAGGAATGCCCCAGCAGCATCACCGGACCGGCGCCCAGGTGATCGATGAACTCACCGAGCAGCGTGACCACATCGTCGTTGCATGCCAGACCGCCGGTTGTCGAACGGCCCATCCCCGGCAGGTCGGGGTAGATCCTCCGGCACCCTGCCCCGGGAACGGCGGCTTCGATCGCCGCCTCGACCTCGCGGTGATCAACACCGGCGCCGTGGAGCGCAACAAGCGGCGTGCCTTCGCCGTGCTCGACGTAGTGGATCAGGACGTCGTTGAACTGTTGTTCCATCGCGACAGCGTAGCGATGAGTCCGGACGACGCTAGCCGCCACGAGAGTCGGTCCGGTTGAGGATCGCGTACGGACACCCGGACAATGTCCCGAACTTGAAATGAGTAATGCCGGATGCCGCTCGACATGTGGGACTCAGGAGAGTCGATGGCGGACCCACCAGGCGCAGGTTCCGGCCAAAGCCAGTGCTACGCCGAGATAGAGCGCCAGCTCAGCCCACTGGAGTGGCCAGTAGTGCCCAGGGGGTTGGTACAAGACAAGCTCATGGTACGTGGCGCCAACCTTCGAAACGCAGGCCTGAAGCACCTGGTTAGCTCCGGCAGGTGCGGGACCTATGGCGGCGACGTGGCCTCCCTGGATCTGTGGCGCACCTGGGCCGGGACCACCGAGGACCGTCGCGAGCTGTGGGCAGAGATCGTTGACGACGCCAGCGGTGATTGAGTGCCCGGACCTGTCCACGATATCGGTCGAAAGGATCCAGGCATTCGGGAGGGTCGGCGTTCCAGGGAACAGAGACGCCGGTGCCCCGTTGGAGCCGCCGTATCCGGAGATGGTCGTACCCAGCGCGAGCGAGTAGAAGTGTCGTACTGGTGTGATGAGCTGAGGCTGCACATAAAAGAAGTCGAGCAGCCGGATGGTCACGAGGGCCACCAAAGTGGCGGCTATTGCGGGCACTGTCCGGCGGACGAAAACGCCGGCGGTGGCTCCGAGGGCAAAAGCGAAGGCGGCGTAGCCGATGGCAACGATGCCGCGTTGGTCGAACGTGGTGAAGACGGTCATGTGCACCCGGTCGATCGGGCTGAACCACCACGTCACCATCAGGCTGAAGAGCCCGGCAACGACCATGCTGGCGAGGCCGACGACGCCCAGCTTCGCGGCCAGCCAGCGGGTGCGGGTGACGCTCTGAGTCCATGCCAGGCGGTAGGTGCCGGTCTCCAGTTCCCGGGCGACCAGGGGTGCTCCCCAGAGGATCCCGATGATGCCTGGTAAAACCACGGCGAGCACGTTGAGCCCGACTTGTAGAGCATGGTCGTTCTGCAGGAACGATGAGGTGGCGGTCGGGCAGTCGTCGTGCACGGCGCAGGTGGAGACATTCACGTCGTAAAGGTGCACGAGGTGAGGACCGGTGATGGCCAGGACTATGGCGACGACCAAGAGACCGCCGGTCGCTACCATGGCTTGGGCGCGGAACTGCATCCACGTCGACCGGATCATCGCAGGACCTTCAATCCGGAGCGGCGGGTTGGTTGGGTGTCGCGAGCCCGGCCCATGTAGGCAAGTACCAGGTCCTCCAAAGTGACCGGCTTGACTGTCCACGTCGGATCGAGAATCGCGTCGTCGGTGCGCACCAGGAGCGTGGTCTGCCGCTCAGTGTGGCTCTCCTCGATGACTTCTTGAGTTGCCGGAAGGCTGCCGGGATCCCGCCGGGGTCCCGAGAGACGGTGGTGGGATGCCAACAGACCGCCAATTTCGCCGGACAGCTGCACGCGGGAAGCGACGAGCACGACCAGGTAGTCACAGGTCCGCTCTAGGTCGGCGACCAGGTGGGAGGACAGCACGACACTCACCCCTTGTTCGGCGACGACCTCCATTAACGTCTGGAGAAACTCGCGTCGGGCGAGCGGGTCCAGACTGGCCACGGGCTCGTCGAGGAGCAGTAGCTCCGGGCGCTTGGCGATAGCCAGGGTCAGCGCGAGCTGGGCCCGTTGACCGCCGGAGAGCGATCCAGCCCGTTGGCTGGGGTCGAGGCCCAGCTCCTCGATGCGATGGTAGGCCACCTGGTCGTCCCAACTCGGATTGAGATAGGCGCCCAAACGGAGGTGCTTGTCCACACTGAGACCGGCGTAGGTGGATGTGTCCTGGGCGACGAACCCGACCCGTCCGAGCTGCGCCGGTCCGTCGGCGGGATGACCACCGAGCACCTCAATCGAACCGGAGGTAGGGGCAAGGAGACCGACACCCAGATGCAGCAGGGTGGTCTTGCCTGCACCGTTCGGTCCGACCAGCCCCACGACCTTCCCTTCGGGGATGGACAGGGTGCATTCGGAGAGGGCCCAGCGCCGCCCATACCGCTTGCCGAGGCCGGAAGCTTCCAGTACGGCGGTCATGCCACACCTTCCGCGAAGCAGTTGCGGAACGCAGTGCGGTAGATGGCCTCGATGTCGTCGGGACCGAGTCCTGCCGAGCGGGCCGAGACCAACCATTTGGCCATGGAGGCGAGGAACCTGGCCTGAGCGGCGGGATCGGTACGGGGGAGTGTTCCAACGATGAAGGTCCCCTGACCGGGCCGAGCCCGTGCGAGGCCTTCACGTTCCAGGTCCCGGTAGGCCTTGAGCACCGTGTTGGGATTGATCGCCAGCTTTCCAACGACCTGCTGGGCCGTCGGGAGCTGATCACCAGGCTCGAGGAGACCCAGTTGCAGCGCTTGGTGGACCTGTTGGACCAGTTGTAGATAGGTGGCGACACCCGACGTGCTGTCTAGCTGAAATTCGATCACGACTCCTCATTCCACTAATCCCTTAGTGGAAAGATATATCTGACGGAACCCGAGTGCAAGCCACCGCCGATTTGAGGGAGATCCCGGGTGCGACGTCGTCACTGTCGAATCGGTACCAGCGATTCACAACCAGTGTCCGCAGGTCCAACGTCCCACAGGTCACTTCGATCCGGTCCGGGCTGAACTGAGTGGTCTCCATAGGAGGATCCGCTTCCAGCGATCAGTCAGCGTGGATGATGGCGTCCCAAATTGATCCGTAACCCGTTCGGCTACCGGGCACCGGTGACCCGGGATGAGCGCCTCGCTTGCGGCGGACACCGGTGCCGAGTTCAGCGAGAAGGAACAACGTGCAACCGCCGGAACGAAGTTGAGCGAGAGACGAGGGTTCTGTCTGGGTCTGAGATGAACGGCTATCGAACAAGGGCAACGGTCGTGCGAGCCTTCGCAATCAGGTCGCATTGGCTGCGCCAGTCGTCGCCGATGAGGCCCAGCACCAGATGGTTGACACCGGCTTCCTTGTACTCTGCGAGCCGTTCACCAGCTTGAGCAGATCCCCCGACGATGGGCACTCTGCGGGCACGGTCCGGTGGGATGCCATAGCCAGTAGTGAGGGCGTTGGTGAATCCATCGAGTGCGTCGTGGGATTCCGCAGCGCCGAGTAGTGCCGCCCCTCCCAGTGCTACGGCCGGTTCCGGTCTGCCAAGGGTGACAGCACTGTCAGACAGGTGGTAGCGACCGGTCACGACATCGTCAGCGAGCAGCATGGAGGGGAACCAGGCGTCGCCGAACTCGACCGCTCGGCGTCTCGCCGCCGCGCCCATGCCGCCGATCCAGACCGGCGGCATGTCTGCGCCAGGTAAAAGCTGCAGCTGGTCAGTTGACTTGACTGCGACTGGTTCACCTGTCACCAGGCCGTGCAGGTCTCCCAGGGCGGCGTCGGTGAACCGCCCCCGTTCGGCGTAGGGGACACCGACTGCTTGCCAGGCACTCGTCCCGTGCATCGCTCCTCCGGCTCCCACACCGAGGATGACTCGGTTCCCTGACAACAACTGCAGAGTTGCAATCTGCTTGGCAGCCCAGGCCGGTCCACGGAGAGCAAGGACCATTACCCCGAAGCCGACATTGAGACGATCGGTGGCCGCCGCGGCGACGGCAAGTACGATCGTGCTGTCAAACACCGGACCGGCATTCGCCAAGTGGTCGCCGACGAAAACTCCGTCGAGTCCAACTGACTCCACATGTCGGGCGAACGATTGGACGTCGTCGATCGTTGACTTGTTGGCAGCGCTCAGCATAACGCTGACTGATAGCGCCGTCATCGGGTACCTGCGTCGAACCCAGTGACAAGCAACGTCTTGCCCATCGTGGCCCGAGCTTCCATGGCGGCATGAGCGTCAGCGGCTTTGCTCAATGCGAATCGCTGCCCGATGATTGGGCACAGATGGCCGTTAGCCGCTTGGTCCAAGGCGCTGCGGGTCAACTCCAGAGCCTCAGCAGGTGCGACAGCGAGCTTGATCCTCGCGACGTCCGGCCGTGCTCCGTCGGGGATATCGGCAAAGGAACCACTGGCCATCCCGAATGCGCAGAACCTCCCGTTATCGTTGAGCAGCCCGAACGCGTCGAGCCCGATCTGTCCTCCCACGCCGTCATAGACAACGTCGACGCCAACCACTTCGCTCCGCACTCGACCTGCCCAACCCGGCTCTCGGTAGTTGACCGTGAGGTCGGCTCCCAGTCGGCGTGCCACGTCCAACTTCTCCGACGAGCCGGCGACCGCCACCACACACGCACCGGCGTTCTTCGCCAACTGCACCAGCAAGCTGCCGACACCACCACCAGCGGCCTCTACCAGTACGGTCTCTTCTGCTGTTGGGGCAGTGGCCAGGATCAAAGCCGTGGCCGTGCGGCCGTCCGCCAGGAGAGCCACCGCGTCATCGAGCGCCACGGATTCGGGGACATCGATCGGACCCTCCGCCGCTACTGCCACCCGTTCTGCGTACCCACCGCTCCCGCCGGTACTGGTCACCACCCGTCGTCCGAGCAGAGCCTCACTTACCCCTTCGCCAACCGAAACCACCACACCGCCGACCCCATTGCCCAATATCACGGGTAGCTGGGGCAACATCGCTGGATTCGGTGGTCTGCCCGCACGGACCTGGGTCTCGACAAAAGTGATGTTGGCGAACGCCACCTCGACGACCACCTGATCCGGTCCGGCGACCGGATCGTCATGATCGACGGGTATCAGCACGTCGGGCGGACCGAACTCGTTCATCACCACTGCTCGCATACAGAACGCCTCACTTTTCGGAGAACATCGCTCCGGAAACCTATACCGGAGAGTACCCCTCCGTAAATAGCTACGATGGCCACGTGTCCGATACACCAGCCCGCAGACGGGGTCGTCATGTCGAGGGCGCCCGCAACAACGAAGTGTTACTGGAGGCTGCCCGAGACGTCTTTGCCATCCAGGGCTCCGGAGCGTCCCTCTCTGCCGTGGCAGCCCGTGCTGGCCTCGGCATCGCCAGTCTCTACCGCCGCTACGGCAGCAAGGCCGAACTCCTGCAGCGTCTCTGCATCCTGGCCATGGACCAGGCGATTGCCGCTGCCAACGACGCTCTCGGCTACGAGGATGCCATCGAAGGCCTCGACGTATACATCCGCGCATGCGTGGCTTTCCGGTCCGGGTCCCTGGCACCGTTGGCAGGCACCATCGATGCCACTCCAGAGATGTGGAAGCTGAGCCGGAAAAGCCGCAAGCTCCACGACGCCGTCGTCACTCGAGCCCACCGGGAAGGGAAACTCCGACCCGACGTAACCGCCGTCGATATCAGCTGGATGATCGAGCAGTTCAGCCGATCGCCACTGCGCACCGGGGATAAGGACAACGACAGCATCCACCTGCGGCTACTTGCAATCGCCATCGACGGCCTATGGGCGACTGATGCTCAGCCGCTCCCGGGCGCCGCTCCAACCGTCAAGCATTACGAAAGCCGATGGGCACCGCCTTCACCATCCCCGAGCGCTTCGGGCGACCATGGATCGCCATTCACGTAGCGGCTCCGCTGAGCCGATTCCGCTGCGATCCGGGGCGCATCCAGTTCAGTTCTGATGGAGCCAGCCTTACATCCCTATGAGACTGTAAGTGAATGTCCGACACGAGGATCCCCTGAAGGCACCCTGACGGTGCCAAGAAGGATGCGCTCGGCTGTGCCGGATGCCGTTCGGCTAACGGAATCGACAGACGACCTGCAGACGAGCGGGATCCTGCGCTGGCCGAGGAGGTGAACGCCGTTGTCACATTCACGGGCCCAGCGGTGTCCTAATGCCCGCACAGACAACGTCCTAGGAGGACGCATTGGCACTACGTATCCAAAAGGCAGAGCTACCAGCCGAGCTCCGAGAGAGTCTCATCAAGCAGGTCGGGGCCATACCCGAACCCGCCGAAGTGACGTGGAACAACCCCAAGCTCGCGGAGGCCCTCCAGGAATTCACGACGAAGGCCGCTGGACTTGATGCGTGTGACGCGAGTCTCAAGACGTTCGCGCATATGGCGGTGGCGGCCCAGATCGGCTGCAGCTGGTGTCTCGACATCAACTACTTCCTGGCGCAAAACCAGAGCCTGGACTTGGTCAAGGCGAGCCAGGTGCCGCGCTGGCGAGAGTCTGACGTATTCAGCCCCCTCGAGCGCGAGGTGCTGGAGTACGCGGAGGCCATGACGAATACGCCACCTACCGTCACCGACGAACTCTATGCCGGACTGCTCGACCAACTTGGCCCGGCGGCGATGGTTGAGCTCACTTGGTTCATTGCGTTCGCCAACGAGGCGAGTAGGAACAACACGGCGCACGGCGTCACATCGCAGGGCTACTCCGAAGCGTGCGAGGTCCCGCTGGCCAAGCGTCCTGAGACTTCCGGCGTAGCGTCGAGGACGTGACCGAGGACCCCTTCTCCGCCCATCGCCGCCTGCTGTTCACGATCGCCTACGAGATGCTCGGCTCGGCGGCCGACGCGGAGGACGTGCTGCAGGAGTCCTGGTTGCGGTGGGCCGATGTCGATCGCTCGCAGGTGGGCGACCCGCGCTCCTACCTGGTCCGAACTGTCACGCGCCAAGCGCTTAACCGACTCCGAACGCTGTCGCGCCGACGTGAGCAATACGTCGGCGAGTGGCTGCCGGAGCCCCTGCTGACCAGCCCTGACGTCGCGGAGGACATCGTGCTCGCGGAGAGCGTCTCGATCGCGATGCTGACCCTGCTCGAAACGCTCGGGCCGACAGAACGGGCGGTGTTCGTCCTCCGCGAGGTCTTCGATACTCCCTACGACGAGATCGCTGAAGCAGTCGGAAAGTCCGCGGCTGCGGTGCGCCAGATCGCCCGGCGGGCACGCGAGCACGTGGCAGTCCGGAGGCCGCGGGTGCGGGTGAGCCGGTCGGAGCAGCAGGCTGTAGTGGAGCAGTTCCTGGCCGCGCTGCGCTCCGGGCAGTTGCAGGAGCTGATGGATGTCCTGGCGCCAGACGTGGTCTTTATCGCCGATGGCGGCGGGTTTGCCGCCGCCGCGCCGGCTCCCATCTACGGGGCCGAAGTAGTGGCGGGGATGCTGGCGCGCCTGAACCGAGTGGTGTCGACGGTATGGCTGAACGGCGCCCCCGCAGTTCGGGTTGAGGGTGAGGGGCAAATGGCCGTGGTCAGCCTCGAGGTGGAGGACGGGCAGATCAGCCGGATCTATGCGATGGCCAACCCCAACAAGCTGACTCGGCTGAATGATCCGGCCGACCTTGCCCGGTAGTCGTTGTTGCAGCATTCTCGAAGGAGCAGAGAGACTCTCGGCGCCCTATCAACGGTGTGAGGGGTGACCATCAATCATCGCGATTTTACCCCTTGGTGGCACGGGAGTCGGGTATCTCCTGCGGCCTGGGACCTCCGCTGACCTCGACGCTGCGCACGCCAAGAGACGGCCATTGAACGACGCATTCAGCGTTTAGGAGGACAGCAGACTGCCTCCAATTCGACGCATTGGCGACGGAGACTAGAGAAGCCGGCTTCGCGGGGCGTCGTCAGCGCTTGAGCGCACGGAACGACGCGAAATCTCAATCCCAAGACCAGGAATCGGCGCTATGTCGGTTCGACCCATGCCTTTGAGCTGTGCCCAAAAAGGGGAATCGTTCTACGGTGAAGGGCCCGCGGTACACGGCGGGTCCCGTTGACTGGAGGTTGTGAAGGCTGTGGATGATGTACTCGTGGTTGGCGCTGGACCGACCGGTCTGATGCTGGCGGCCGAGCTCCGGCTCGGGGGGGTGGGCGTCACTGTTGTCGAGCGGCGGGCTGGTCCGCGCAGCAAGCCGAAAGCCAACGGGTTGTCCGGTCAGATCCTGGACGTCTTGACCTTTCGGGGATTGCTCGCCGAGTGCGAGGCGGTGGCCGGTTCCAAGGTACATCCGGCGACGGCGTTTCCGTTTGGCAGCCTGCTGATCAGCACTCGGCACGTGCGTGAGAACCCGCTTCGGGTCCTGGGGTTGGTTCAACAGCAACTCGAGACAGTGTTGATTCGCCACGCTCGCGACTTGGGCGCAATCATCCTCCCCGATCATGACCTACACAGCGTCCACCAGGATGCGGACGCCGTCCACGCGCAGCTGTCTGGACCGAACGGACCATGCACGATCAGCGGCCGCTACCTCGTCGGCTGCGACGGAGGACGCAGCCGAACCCGCGACAGCGCGGGCATCGCCTTCGTGGGCGAGTCCCACACGGAGGTGCAGCGCTTATGCGAAATGGACGTTCCGCCATGGCTCTCCGTGGGCCAGAACGACGACCTCACCGCACCGGGGTTGACCACCATCCACCCCGGGGTGACCCGGACCGACACCGGCCTCTTCGCCTACGGTCGCCTTCGGTCTGGTCATCTGCTCATTCAGACCACCGAAGATACCTCTTACGACGTAAATGAGATCGATGACCCCGAAGCAGACACCCTGACCGCCAACGCGATGAGCGAGAGCATCCACCGTGTCCTCGGCGTCAATTTCCAAATTGAACAAACCCATCGTCTGTCTAGTTACCGGTTCCGTGCCCGCCTGGCCGAGACCTACCGCCGCGGACGTGTCCTACTTGCCGGCGATGCGGCCCACTCATTTCCCGCCACCGGCGTCGGTATCAACGCCGGCATGAGCGATGCCGTTAACCTCGCCTGGAAACTCGCAGGCACCGTTCACGGCTGGGCACCACCGGCCCTGCTCGATACCTACCACCACGAGCGGCACGCCGCAGCCTCATCACTCCTGCGCCAGGCCCAGGCCCAGGTCGCGTTGCGCCGACACGACGACGCTGCCGCGCGGGCATTACGCGACCTATTCACCGACCTGATGCACGACGAGCAACCAGCACACCGTCTGGCCGCCGCCATCGCTGGCACCGATATCTGTTACGACAACCCCCAGCGCACCAATGCGCAGCGAGCGCCACTCGACGGGCGATTCGTACCCGACCTGAATCTGACCACCACACGTGGCGCTATCGACGTTGCGCAGCTGATGCGACCTGCCCGACCCATCTTCCTCAACCTTGACGCGTCAACCCACCTCACCGAGACCTGTGACAGATGGCGACACCGCGTCGACCTTCACGCCGCCCGGACACCGGACCCTGAACTCGCTGCACTGCTCGTACGACCCGACGGCTACATCGCCTGGTCCGCCTCCACCGCCGGCAACCCCACCACGGCCGTCAATACGCTCACCGCCGCTTTGCACCAGTGGTTCGGCGAACCACAGACCGACCAAGGACCAGTCTGACAAACGCAGTGTCAGCAATATGTAGCTGATCAACGACGTCGCGGAATCTACGACGGCGCCTGGGACCGCAGAGACACCTGAGAGCGCCCGTAAGCAGTTCGGCTTGCGGGGATAGTCCGCTGTGCAGGGGATCGGGTGGGGACGCCGCTTCAATAGGCAGCAATGTCGGCCGTAGAAGACGCGAAGGCGCGTCACGAGACCAGCGGTAGTCATCTCCTCAGGCCGCATGAGCGAACGTTTGCGTTCCTAGGTGTTCTGCCCAACCAGGTTGTTGACACGGCTGACGGGTGGTCCCCCGATGGCGGTGTGGTGCCGATGATGGTTGTACATGTGGAGCCAGGTGTCCAGAGCTCGGGTTCTGGCGGCCTCTGAGCGATAGGGGCGGGCATAGGCCCACTCGCTTTGGAGCGTCCGGTTGAAGCGCTCGACCTTGCCGTTCGTCTGAGGCCGGTAAGGCCGGGTGAACCGCTGCTTGATGCCAGTAGAGACGAGTTCTGCGGCAAAGTCTTTCGCCCGGTAACAGGAGCCGTTGTCGCTGAGCACCTTCTCGACGGTGATGCCGTAGCCGGCGAAGAACGCTCGAGCTCGGCGCCAGAACGCGATGGCGGTGGTGGCCTGCTCATTGGCATGGATCTCGGAGTAGGCCAGTCGGCTGTGAGCGTCGATGGCTGAGTGGACGTAGGCGTATCCCAATCGAGGTCGGCCGGCCCGGCCGTTCTGAGGCCTGCCCCTCTTGCCATTCACCCGCCAGCCACCGCCTTTGGGGATCTTGGCCTGTTTCTTCACGTCGACGTGGACCAGTTCGCCTGGATGGGTGGTCTCGATCCGACGGATGATCCGGCCACCCTTGCGATCAAGGTCGGAGAGTCGGCTCACGCCGTGGCGCTGGAGGACCAGGTGGAACGTGGATGCTGGCACCCCGACTCTTGGCGCCAAACGGGCCGGTCCGAGCTGGTGTTGTCGCCGAAGCTCGACGATCCGGCGCTCCATGCGGTCCGACGTCTTCGTCGGGCACCGCCGGGGACGGCTGGAGCGGTCCTCCAGGCCGGCGACACCGGTGTCCTGATATCGCCGCCACCACTTGTGGGCGGTCTGGCGGGAGATCCGCATTGATTCAGCGGCAGCGGCCACGGGCCAGCCGTCCTCGATCATGTTGCAGAGCCGAAGTCGGCCTTCTGGGGTGAGCGGAGCATTACGGTGCACGGTGAGCCTCCCGGGGGCTGTGTGGTTGTCTAGACAGCTCCACACTGCCTCGGGGGCTCATTTCATCTGGGGGATCTCCGCGTCAACAAGGTCTATGGGTAGGCCGCGGCCGCCAGGCGGATGAGTACTGCGGCCGAGAGCCTGGCGACGGTCGTGCCGGATTGCTCGACGATGTTCGACACGAAGTCGTTGTCGAGACGGAGCAGTCCGAGCAGCAAATGGCCCGGCACGATGTGGTGTTGGTGCAGCTCCTGAGCAGCTCGGAGTGCCAGCTCGATCGAGCGCTTCGCATTGGGCGTGAAAGGTGGCCGATGGGTCCGAGCAGCAGGCGCGCGGCGATCGGGTGCGTTCTCGAGTGCGCCAGCTCCGAAGGTGGCCTCGACCGCAGCGCGGACGCCGTCGTAGTCGATCCCGAGGGCGCTCAGTGCTTCGGGGTCGGCTTGCCCTGCGGGCTCCTGGGTCGCTTGCGGGAGCCGCCGTCGGATAGACGCGGCGGTGACCCCACACTCGTGGAGCGCCAGGCCCGCCGTCTCCTCCCGCCCTTCTGCGCAGCCATAAAGAAGGTGACCGACGCTGATAAAGCGCGATCCCAGCTCCACCGCGAGGTCCTGGGCTTCGACCAGGACCGCTTTCGACGGCTCGGTGAATCGTTCAAACATGTGCTCAGCCCACTTTCATTTTGCTCGGGTCAGCGCGGCCACCGTGCTTTTGGTGGACGGCCTGTTTGGAAACACCGAGTTCTGCGGCGATCTGGGACCACGACCACCCGAGATTGCGTGCTCGGTCGACGTGCAGGGACTCCAACTGTTCGGCCAGCCGTCGAAGCGACGCCACGGCCCGGAGCCCGACCGCCGGGTCATCGCTCCCTGCGGTGGCTGCTAGGTCCGGGGAAGGCATGCCGTCAATCTACATTGTCATCCCGAGAATCGTCAAGCTAGATTGACCTAATCGTGTCTTGAGGAGGATCCGCTTCCAGCGATCAGTCAGCGTGGATGATGGCGTCCCAAATTGATCCGTAACCTGTTCGGCTCATGGGACACCACCTTCGAGCTGTTCCACGTGTAAATGCGGACAGCCCGGCGGAGAGAGCACCGTAAGTAAGAACGTCGTTGCACACACCGGCAGTCCACGAGTCCGATCTGGAAATGTGACCGGGCCGAAGAGCAGAATGCGGAGCATGGAGCCGCACTTCGTTGTCCTTTCAGGGCCCGCGGCCAGCGGCAAGACGACGCTCGCTCGGGTCCTTGCCGCCGAGCTGCGCTTGCCACTTCTGACGAAAGACACAATCAAGGCGGCGCTAACAAGGATCCTCGACGTCTCTGACACTGTTGCTGCTCGCCGGGTTGGCCATGCGGCCGTGATGGTGCTGCTGGCGGTCGCATTAGAGATGAGAGATGGCGCCGTGATCGAGAGCGTGTGGCGCGACGATGAGGCTGACGGGCTTCTGCGATTGAGCGGGCGCGTCGTCGAGGTGTTCTGCCGCTGCGATTCTCAGGTGCTCCAGACCAGATACGCGGCCAGGGTTCGCCCAGTCGGCTACGTTTCGGAACACTCGAGCGCGTCCGAGCTGTGGAGCGAGGAGACTATGAACCCTTTACGCAAGGGTTGGCCCATTATCGAAGTTGACACAGCCAGAGCTGTGCAAGTGCCTACACTCGTCTTGGACGTGAAGGAAGCGCTTAGCACCTCAACATGAGTGAGTAGCTCAGATGGGTTCACAATGCCTACCCTCGGCGATCCTCATACGAGACGGCGTGGGATTGTTCAGTTGGTTTGGGCGTGGCGCCAGATGACTTCCCACTGCGACCAGTGGCCGCGGCTGGGTGGGGTTCTCGGGGTTGTGCTGAGTCGGGGAGGAAGAACTTCGACGAACTCCGGACCGACGATTGAGCGCAGCTCGGCTGCCGTGAACTAGTGGATGTCCAAACCGGCCTTCGGGCCGGAGCGGTATCGGACCGTGAAGCTGCCGTCGTCGGCGTCCTCCTCGATGCGATCGTGGGTGTGCTCCACGTCAGTCTCGGTAGCGTTGACCCGAACGCAAAGCAGCCCGTTAGTGGAGACTCGGGCCGCGGCCGCGGCGAGGTGTTGCTGAGCTTGGGCCCGCGTGCCGTGCTGGAACACCTGGATTCCGATGACCAGGTCGTATTGCGTCGATGGCGGCAAGGCGCTCAACTTGCCGACGATCAGCTTCTCGCTGAGGGTGGGGCGTCGCCCACATAAGTTCGCAATCGCCTCGGTTGAGATGTCGATCCCGATCAAATCAAGGCCTCCGTCCACCAGGGGGAGGAGGTTGCGACCGTTACCGCAACCGATGTACAGCCCCTTCGTGAGCTGGCCCTGCCGTGCCGCGGTGAGGATGTGGCCCATGAACGGCTCTGGCGGTTCGTACTGGTAGCGGCCGGAGGCATACTCGGCATCCCAGGCCGCTGCGGCGCCACTCATCTATGTGATGCTAAACCGCGATGCTAAACCGCAGAGTCCGGCTGGCGATCCGCTTGCGGTGGCGGTCTCAGCTCGGTTCCGTAGTGCCCAAGGCGTGTCGATCGCCGTTCCGCTTGAGGGACCGGCTGACCCGCGTTGGCCACCCAATTCGCAGGGCGGTAACCGTCGATCTGACGTGCTCCGGCGCCGATGGCGGTTGACAGCCCGACCGCTCGAATAGAGGCGCTGGCTGGAAGCAGATGCCCCGGCACGGTGCAAGATATCGATCCCAAAGCCGGCGAACTGGGACACGTTAGGCGACGCCCGATTTCGGAGACGCAAGAGTCACAGGGTAAAATTCGTTCATGCAAGAAGCGATACCGGTTCTGAGAGTTTCAGACGCCAGCAGGGCTCTGGCCTGGTTCACCCGGCTTGGCTATAAACAAGAGGGGGAGCACACATTTGAACCAGGCCTGCCCGTGTTCACGTCCGTAGCTCGAAGTGGTGCGGCGCGTCTTTTCCTCTCAGAACACACCGGGGACGCCAGCCCTGACACCCTCCTCCACCTCCGGGTGGATGACATCGACGCGGTTGCACATGAGTTCGGGGTGGATGTCGTGGATAAGCCGTGGGGTCGCGAAGTCCACCTCGTCGATCCGGACGGCAATCGTCTGCGCGTCGGGGTCACTGCGACGAGTTGATTCCATCGTCCGGACAAATCAGTGTCTGGGGACAGTACGCCGGGGTAGGACGAGTGTCTCGGTATCGCCCTAGCTCCGTAGTGCCGTTCATGGACAGGCAACCGTTACAAGCACCAGACACCGTCCCGCTGTCCCATAGATCGATCCTGCTACGAGGCAAGATCTCCACGGCCGAAAAGCCCATCCGAGTCTGTTCAGTCCGACCGGGCGGTAGGCGTCACGTGCCGAGCAGCCGGTCGGTGAGAGTGGCCAGATTCGTGCGAACGTTGTCCTTGTAAGTAGCACGGTGGGCCCTCTTGCGATGGGTCCCCTCGAAGTACTGTCCGGTCTCGGTCCCTGCGCTCCCTATGGCGAGATTCAGGACAGGAGGTACACCGGCCGCGGCAGTTGTCCACGGCCCGATCCCGGTTTCTCGGACCATGGCGGTGTCCATGAACGTGGCCGGGTGGACGCAGTTCACGGTGACCCCGTTTGCACGCAACTTGTCGGCCAAAGTGAAGGTGAACGTCGCCAGTGCGAACTTGCTGCGGAAGTACGCTTCGGCTCCGCTGTAGCCCCGTTCGAGATGGGGGTCAGCGAAGTCGATCGGAGCCTGCCCGGTGGAGCCGACGTTGACGATTCGCGCGGGAGCGCTGGCGACCAGGAGCGGCGCCAAGAGCTGGTTGAGCAGTACGGGGGCGAGGTAGTTGACGGCGAAGCGAAGTTCGTAGCCGTCCTGGCTCAGCCCTCGGGTGGCATGCGGCGGAGGACCAGCGCCGACCCCGGCGTTGTTAACAAGGACGTGGAGGGCATGGTGATCGTTGCTGACCTGGTTGACCAGCTCACGTATCTCCGCGAGTGAGGCGAGGTCGGCCACATATGGCTGAGCCATAGCGCCGGTCGCCTGCAGCTCCGCGGCGAGCACATCGGTCTGCTGGCCGTCGCGGCCGTGGACCAGCACGTGATGGCCGTGGTCGGCTAGGGACCGTGCGACCTCGCGGCCGAGACCAGAGGTCGCGCCGGTGATTAAGACAGTCTTGGTTGTCATGAGCCGTGCTCAGGACGACAAAGCTGCGGCCTTGTGCAGGCCGAGGGTGCGGGTGAGAATGCGGTCTCGGGTTCGCACGGGAAGACGAGAGAGCATCGTCGCCATGCGCGCGTCGGAGTTGACCACGTAGCACGCCTTCGGGTTCGATGCCTCTATGGCGCGGACAACTGTGTCGGCAACGGTTTGTGGCGGCGAGGTCTTCATGCCGCTCTGCGAGGCACCGACGGCTTCGAGCTGGCGGCTGTAGAGGCCGACCCGCTGCGGGTCGGCGCTTGCCAGCATGTTTTCGGCTGCCGACCCGGCCGTGGCGAAGATGGGGGTCTCGATGGCTCCGGGGACGATGATTGCGACGGGGATGCCCCAGGGCGCCAGCTCGACCCGCGCTGCGTTAGTCAGGGATTCCAGCGCGGCCTTGCTCGCGGAGATCGGGCCGGCGAAAGGAACGGCCAGGCGGGCCGTCGGGGCGCTGATGTTGATCAGGCGGCCTTTGGCCGAACGTAGCAAGGGGAGAAATGCTTGCGTCACCGCGACCGGACCGAAGACGTTGATGGCGAACTGCCGCTCCAGCTCACTGGCGGAGACCAGCTCGACCGGGCCGAGCACGATCACCCCAGCGTTGTTGATCACAGCCGTCAGTCCGTGACTGCCCTGTACCGCTGCTACCTCGACGGCAGCCGCTTGAACGCTCTCAGGGTCCGTGACGTCGAGAGGGATGACCTGGACCTCAGGTATCGCTTTGAGATGCTGGCCCCCACTGCGGACGCCTGCGTACACGCGATAGCCACGCCGGGAAAGGGTTTGGGTGATGGCGGTCCCGATGCCGCCGGCCGCGCCGGTGACGAGGACCGCCCGTGAGTCGGAAGTCTGTGACATGAACACCTCACATGGATAATACTACATGTATATTGTGACAGGACACAGTATCCATCTGGCGATGCGACATGTCAAGATATCCCTGTCGCATGAGCGAAAGAAGGTAGGGCGATGTCACTGCGGTACGGGTTGCTCGGTCTCCTTGCAGAGGGACCGGCCAGCGGCTACGACCTGACCGGGCGGTTCCAGGAGACCCTCGGTCCGGTGTGGCCGGCGCAGCATCCCCAGATCTACGCGGAGCTGGGACGGTTGGCTAAAGCCGAGCTGATCGAGGTGGACAGTCGAGGCCCCCGCGGGCGCAAGGCCTACCGCATCACCGAGACCGGGCTCGCGGAAGTGCGCCGTTGGCTCGTCGAGGACGAGGTCGACCACAGCCTTCGCATTCAGCCACTTCTGCGGTCTGTCTTCTTCTGGCTCATGGATCCGGACGATCTCGATGCCCATCTCGAACGCGAAAGCCGGTATTTCGCGGAGCAAGCCGAGGTCTACCGACAGCTCGCTGCGGCCAAAGACCGGGGAGACTACGGCAACAGCCCGCAGACGCAGGCGATCCGAGTGGCGGCCGAAGCGGGAGTCCGGCTCTTCCAGGCCCTCGCTGACTGGGCCGAATGGGCGCGTACCGTCCCGCCGGCAACAGTCGGGAAACACTCCAGGATCACCAATCGATGACCACTGTGTCCATCCGGTCATGCCCCAACGGGACGAGTGGGGCTCCTCTCGAAGTCCTGCCCGCCGGCATTTGGAGCATCCGAGGGCCCGAGATACCGGTCCGTATCGGGATCGGCTTACGGGACGGCGCTATGACCGACTCAGGAGGCAAGCGACACCGTCGTATTGGCGAGGTGGCCCCATCCCGTGGCTCAATATTCTGAGCACCCTTATGTCGTCGCGACTGCCTGCCCCGATCCGTCAAAGGCGCGTGGAATAAGCGCACGCGCCAGTGGCTACCGGAGGGTGTCTGTTGCCTAGGGAGACCCCCACCAGGCGCTGATTCGTGCCTTCGCCGTGCCATAGCCAGCAGTGCTGCGGGCCCGACCCGTCGGTGAGGTACTATATGAACGAATAGTTTCCTATTTGTTCGTATAGTTCTGGAGGCAGCCTCCAATGTCGGACACAGCAATACGGACACAGGGCCTGACGAAGCGCTTCGGTGATGTCACGGCTCTCGATCAGCTGGACCTCGAAGTCGCCCAGGGTGATGTGGTCGGCTACCTCGGACCCAACGGCTCGGGCAAGACGACTACGATCCGCCTCCTACTCGGGCTGAGCCGCCCAACCGAGGGGCGGGCGGAGATCTTCGGGCTCGACTGCCAGCGTCAGCCCGTAGCGACCCATCGTCGCCTCGCCTTCGTGGCGGGAGAAGCCAACCTCTGGCCGTCGCTGACCGGAGCCGAGACGCTCGCCCTACTCGGCCGCGTCCACGGGCAGGTCGATGAGCCGTACCGAGATGAGCTGATCGAGCGGTTCGACCTGGACCCGAGCAAGAAGGTGCGCGCCTATTCGAAGGGAAACCACCAAAAGGTCATTCTTATCGCTGCGCTAATGGTCCGACCCGAACTGCTGGTCCTGGACGAACCCACCAGCGGGCTCGACCCCCTCATGGAACAGGCGTTCCGCCACTGCATTGGCGAGGCCAGGGATCGAGGCCAGACCGTCTTCCTCTCCTCACACATCATGAGCGAGGTGGAGGCCCTGTGTGACCGGGTGGGCATCTTGCGCGACGGCAAGCTGGTCGAGATGGGCACCCTCGCGCAGATGCGCCACTTGAGCGCGCTCACCGTCGAGGCACGGTTCGAGGGAGCCGTCCCCGACGTTGCCGCAGTACCCGGGGTGAGCGCGGTGGAGACCAGCGGCCAGACGGTGCGCTGTCAAGTTCGAGGCTCCATCGAGCCCTTGGTCCAGGCCCTGGCTGCTGCGGGCGTCATTGAGCTGTTGAGCCGCGAGCCCTCCCTCGAAGAGCTGTTCCTCGCCCAGTACGGAGAGGACGGACATGCAGGCTGACCTCGGCATCAGGGCGCGGATCACCGCACCAGTTCGTGCCGGTGGTCCGCCGGCCACTGTCGTTGCCGCCTTCAGCGCACGCAAGGCCGTGCGTTCGGGAGTCCTGTGGGGCTACATCTTCGGCGTCGCCATCGCCTCGTCGGAGGTCAGCTACGTCAAGATCTACAAGACGGTGGCACAACGCGGGGCCCTGGCAACCACGTATGGCACCAGCAAGGCGATGAGCGCCCTCTTCGGTCCCGCCCCGCAGCTCCAGACGGTGAGCGGCTTCACCGTCTTCAAGATCTCCATGACCCTCATGATCCTCGGCGCTGTGTGGGGTCTGCTCACGAGCACTCGCCTACTCCGCGGCGAGGAGGACACCGGGCGCTGGGACCTGCTGGTCTGCGGCCAGACCACCCGGCGGGGTGCGACGACGCAGACCCTCATTGGGCTCGGCGCGGGCTGGGTGACCCTGTGGGCGATCACCGCATTCATCGCCGTCCTTTCCGGGCACCTGTCAAGCGTCCGGATCGGTGCCGGCGTATCGCTCTACTTCGCCCTGGCCATGGTGGCCACCGCGGGGATGTTCCTTGCCCTGGGGGCCGTGACCAGCCAGCTGGCCACCACCCGCCGCCAGGCGGCGTCGTTCGCCGCGGTGGTCCTCGGGGTCAGCTACGGCCTGCGACTCATCGCCGACGCCGGCGTGGGGCTCCACGGTCTGGTGTGGGTCTCGCCGCTCGGCTGGGTAGAGGAACTCCAGCCACTCATCTCCCCCCACCCCGTCGCCCTGGTGCCTATCGTCCTCCTCACCGCCGTGATGGCCGGAGTGGCCGTCCACCTTTCCGGACGGCGCGACGTGGGGGCGAGCATCGTGGCGGACCGGGTCCACGCCAAGCCCCGGCTCGGGTTGCTCTATGGTGCCAGTGGACTGGCCATCCGTCTGATGCGGGCGACGGTCATCGGCTGGTGGGTGGCCATCGGCATCTCGGCGCTCCTCTACGGGCTTATTGCCAAATCGGCGGGGACCACGATCTCGGGCTCGGTCCACGAGGTGTTCGCCAAGCTCGGGACGGCGGGCACGGGAACCGAGGCGATCCTCGGCGTGTGCTTCCTCATCGAAGCGATCCTGATCGGCTTCGTGGCCGCCGGTCAGGTCAACGCAGCCCGGGCCGAGGAGGCGGAGGGCCGCCTCGACCACTTCCTGATCGGACCGATCTCTCGGAGCAGGTGGCTCGGCGGGAGGCTCCTCGTTGCGCTGTTCGTCCTGGTGCTCAGCGGCGTCGCTGCCGGTGCCTTCGCGTGGCTCGGAGCGGCCAGCCAGCACTCCGGGGTGAGTCTCTGGGTCATGCTCAGCGCGGGCGTCAACCTCGTACCGCCGGCGATCGTCATTTTGGGGATCGGCGTGCTCACATTTGGGATTCGACCTCGTGCCACGTCGATCGTGGTCTACGCCGTTCTGGGATGGTCGCTGCTCATCGTCATCGTCGGCGGCTTCGGCACGGTCAGCCACTGGGTGCTCGACACCTCCGTGTTCCACCACATGGCATCGGCTCCCGGCATTCCGCCAAACTGGGAGGCGAACGGCATCATGAGTGCCGTCGGGTTCTTCGCTGCACTCGTTGGGGGGGTGGCCTTCAACAGACGCGACCTTCAAGGAGCATGACCACCAACCGACCCGACTCATCAGCTACCTCAGCCCCTCCGAACGAAAACCATTCGGTAGGGTTCCAGGATCTGACCGCACGGGCTCAGATCCGTGAGGCGGCCCTGGAACACTTTGCGACCGAAGGCTACGACCGAGCGACCATCCGGGCTATCGCCCAGAGCGCCGGCGTCTCTCCCGGGTTGATCCGGCACCACTACGGATCAAAGGAAGGCTTGCGGAAGGCATGTGACGACCACGTGTTCGAGATGCTGCATCGGACCAACTCTCAGCTCCTCGCCGATCCCAGCGCGGCAGCACACACCAGAGACGTCTCGAAGCGATTCGGCCGCTACGTAGCGCGATCTCTCGCCGACGGCTCCCCCACTGTGGGGCCGATCTTCGACGAGATGGTGACGATGACCGAAGCGTGGCTCACACTCGCCGACGCTTCCCGCGTCGACCCCCCCGAAGTCGATCGGCGGGTCCGCGCCGCGCTCGTTACCGCCATGAAGATCGGAATACCGCTTCTCCACGTACATGTGTCCCGCGCCCTCGGTGTCGACATGTTCGATCCCGTCGGAGATCGGCTCATTGCGTTGGGGCTTCTCGACATCTACTCCCACGCGCTGCTCGACGATGCAACTGCCGCCTCGGCTGCTACCGGTTACGAAGTGCCGCAGAGGTAGTTCGGAACCGACAGGCCAAACGATGTCCGATGGAAGGGGTGCTTGCTGAACGCAGGCGTTCGGTAGTGGCCTTTGACCGATCCCAGGTCCTGACCGCACCAATAGACGGAGCACGCGGGTTCCCACATTCGACTGACGGGAGTCAACACCATGTCCCGCAAGCGGAACGGGTTACGGATCAATTTGGGACGCCATCACCCACGCTGACTGATCGCTGGAAGCGGATCCTCCTCAAGACACGATTAGGTCAATCTAGCTTGACGATTCTCGGGATGACAATGTAGATTGACGGCATGCCTTCCCCGGACCTAGCAGCCACCGCAGGGAGCGATGACCCGGCGGTCGGGCTCCGGGCCGTGGCGTCGCTTCGACGGCTGGCCGAACAGTTGGAGTCCCTGCACGTCGACCGAGCACGCAATCTCGGGTGGTCGTGGTCCCAGATCGCCGCAGAACTCGGTGTTTCCAAACAGGCCGTCCACCAAAAGCACGGTGGCCGCGCTGACCCGAGCAAAATGAAAGTGGGCTGAGCACATGTTTGAACGATTCACCGAGCCGTCGAAAGCGGTCCTGGTCGAAGCCCAGGACCTCGCGGTGGAGCTGGGATCGCGCTTTATCAGCGTCGGTCACCTTCTTTATGGCTGCGCAGAAGGGCGGGAGGAGACGGCGGGCCTGGCGCTCCACGAGTGTGGGGTCACCGCCGCGTCTATCCGACGGCGGCTCCCGCAAGCGACCCAGGAGCCCGCAGGGCAAGCCGACCCCGAAGCACTGGGCGCCCTCGGGATCGACTACGACGGCGTCCGCGCTGCGGTCGAGGCCACCTTCGGAGCTGGCGCACTCGAGAACGCACCCGATCGCCGCGCGCCTGCTGCTCGGACCCATCGGCCACCTTTCACGCCCAATGCGAAGCGCTCGATCGAGCTGGCACTCCGAGCTGCTCAGGAGCTGCACCAACACCACATCGTGCCGGGCCATTTGCTGCTCGGACTGCTCCGTCTCGACAACGACTTCGTGTCGAACATCGTCGAGCAATCCGGCACGACCGTCGCCAGGCTCTCGGCCGCAGTACTCATCCGCCTGGCGGCCGCGGCCTAGGAACGCAAACGTTCGCTCATGCGGCCTGAGGAGATGACTACCGCTGGTCTCGTGACGCGCCTTCGCGCTTCTACGGCCGACATTGCTGCCTATTGAAGCGGCGTCCCCACCCGATCCCCTGCACAGCGGACTATCCCCGCAAGCCGATCGGCATACAGAACAGATAAGGGGCTCAGCGGATAGGTGGCGAGGCCGGTGACCAGCGGCTTCGCCAGTCGATGAGCTTGACCATGAGTAGAACGGTAACCGCCGGGGACAACTGGGGCGAGGCGATGGGTGCTCCGGCGATCGGTGCTCCGGCGGAGCTGCCCAAGGTTCGGCGGCCAGGAGTTGGTTCGCTCCACTGGCCGGCGGAGCCCTATCGGGAGGGCCTTGTCCGCCTCGGTCGAACCTTTCTTCCGCTTCTTCGCCACAATGGCATCGCCGATGCCACGTTCGGCGAGACGTTCACGGGTGACGTCGGATCAACCACTTCTGTCCGAGCTTCGCACGATCGGCAGGTTCTTCCGCGTCCCCTCGCCCCCACGAGGGCTATTGCGCAAGGACCCGTCCGACACGTCCTATTCGAGCGGCCCCTGAAGGTGTCCCTCGAAAACAAGGCATCAGCCCATCGATCTCGATGTTCCCTTCGAAGCTGACGATGAAACCGCAGACCGTGGCCGTCCCGCGTCCTGAAGGATCGATATGTGCTCAGCTGGCCACGAGCTGGACGGGGAGCTGCTCGTGGCGCCGCACGTTGAGGCTGTTGACCCATTGCGGCGAGCTCTCAGGGTCGAGGGTGAAGCTGCTCGTACGCTCGAGCAGCACGGTCAGCACGGCGTGGGCCTCGACGCGGGCGAGGGGTGCGCCGACACAGTGGTGGATGCCCCGACCGAAGGTCACGTGACGGCGCGGCAACTTGCGATGGAGGTCGACCTCGTCGGGTCGATCGAACGTGTTGGCGTCCCGGTTGCCTGAACCCCAGAGCAGCAGGACCGTGGAGCCGGCTGGGATGTCGACGCCGCCGAGGGGCGTGTCATTCGGCACGGAACGCATGTGGTTACGGAAGGGCGGCTCCAGGCGCAGCGCCTCTTCGATGAACATCGAGATCTGCGCCGGGTCCTGGCGGAGCTGCTCTTGGAGATCCTGGCGCTCCGCCAGGATGCGTACGGCATTGCCGAGCAGGCTGGTGGTGGACTCGCCCCCGGCGGCCAGCAGGGTGTGGAGGATGGACTTCGCATCGAATTCTCTGAACACTCCGCTGTTCACGCCACGTGCCACGGCGCCGAGGAGGTCTTCCCTCGGGTCCTCTACGGCCCGGGTGAGCTGATCGCTGATCCAGGTCTGGATCTCGTCGATACGGGCGATGAGTCCCATCAACTCGTCGAGGGACAGCGTCCCCCCGATCATCGCAGTCGATTCGAACGCCGCACTCAGCAGCTGCTCCAGGTCGGCGTCGTGGAAGCCGATCAGGCGGCTGATCATGGTGATCGGCACGACGTTGCCGATGGCGGTCATGAACTCACAGGTCCCGTCCGCGAGCGCCCGCGTCACGCATTCGTCGGCGATGTCGGCGATGTCGGGTTCGAGTTCAGCCATGCGCTTGGCGACCAGCTCGGGGAAGACGGTGCTGCGGTGCAGCGTGTGCATAGGCGGGTCGGCGGTGGCGAGCGCCTGTGGCCCGGCGTCACCGAAGGGGAGACGGCAGGGGAGGCCGGCGTCGCCACGGTAGAGCAGGGTGTTGAGCTTCGACGAGAAATCCTCGACCCGACTGGTGGCCTCGGCCAACAAGTCGAAGGTGGCGACAGTGAACACCCCGGTGCCAGGGACCTCCCATACCGGTGCCTCCTCCCGGAGCCGACGGTAGAACGGATAGGGATCGTCGATCACCTTTCGGTCGAGCAGCAACGTCCCTGGAATCCCATCGGTCACGTGACATCTCCTTCCTTGGAGCCCTCCGGATCGTAGCGGAAAGTCTCGTACTACTGAGGAAAGAACGAGGGTGTACTGTTCCGGCTGCGCTACCTTCACCTTTGCGCTAGGACCAGCACGCGTGACGTCGTCCGATGCACCGCTCAAAAGGTCGCGAACAGTCCAATCAATTTCACGCAGGCGATTGAGCATCTCTGCTCGGACGGCGCGCGGGGCACGCAACCACGGCTCGACAACTCAGTCCTTGATCCCCCCTGCTCCAACTCGACTCGGTCGTTCATTGAGGAGGTAGCCACGTCGATGCGCACCAACCCGGTCACTCCGTGGCTCCCCCGCGCTCCCATCGTTAACGGGTGGAGGCTGGGTGACGGAGGAAGCGCGGTGATGTAGTGACGCAGACTGCTGTAGGGGGCTGGCTCAGAACGGAGGTGAACATTCCCGCTGAGAATCCCACTGCCATCTCCGCCAGCGAGGCTCCGACGTTTGTAAATCGCGTCAAGTCGCCGGCATCGCTGTACTCATAAAGTCGCATTTCGCCACGACGATGCAGCGACCGCGACGGCCGCCTGCTCCGTGACCAAACTCTGCTGTCGCCAGCCAACGAACGCGCTTCTCGAATGCGGTAGGACGAAGGTGACCCGTCGGGACGGCGGTGCACAACGTCACAAGGGCGCACGACGTTCTCGAGACCCAGCGCCCGCTTGTTTCTTAGCTGACACACCCCGATGTCCTCCGATCGTTGAGGGCGCTTGTCGTCCTTTAGACACCTGGAGGTCCTGACATTCGGCAACTGTCCGGAGACGTCAGATCGATCGTGGCAAGGGCGCAAGGGCAATAGGATTGCGGGTCGAATCTTCCAAGAGACGGTCCACCGCCTCCACGTCGAGCGGACATGCGAACAAGAATCCCTGGGCAGTGTCGACGTTCTCGGCGGTGAGCTGTAGTCGCTGGTCGTTGTTCTCGACGCCTTCAGCGACAGTCTCGAGACCGAGTGCCTTGCCCAGCTGGACCATCGCATGCACAAGTGCCACGGCCTCAGAAGTTTCGGCTATCCCCGACACGAACGATCGGTCGATCTTGAGCACGTCGATTGGGAACTGTCGCAGGTAGGCCAGCGACGAGTAACCGGTACCGAAGTCGTCGATGGCTATACGTACCCCGATCGCCTTCAACAGGGCGAGTCGACCCACGGTGTCCTCCACGTTGTGCATCAAGGTGGTCTCGGTGAGTTCCAAGACGCAGAGGGCGGGATCGAATCCGCTGTTGGTAAGAGCTTCGCTGACATCGGTGACGATCTGGTCGCGGTCGAGCTGTTTTGCCGAGACGTTGATCGAGACGGCGATGTGGTGCCCCAGGCGCTGCCAGACCGCGCCCTGTCGACAGGCTTGTTCAAGCACCCATCGACCGACCGGCACGATCAGACCGCTCGCCTCAAGAGCCGGGATGAAGTCGTCAGGCTGGATCACCCCCCGGGTTGGGTGACGCCAGCGAAGAAGCGCTTCGACACCCGTGAAGGCGCCTGAGGACAGGTCGAACGTCGGTTGGTAGAGCAGAAAGAACTGGTCAGCTTGGAGGGCTACGTGCAAGTCCGTCTCCAGGTGTCGGCTGTCGTCGACAGCTTCTTGCATCGCAGGAGCAAAGACGACCGCGCACTTTTTGCCGGCGGCCTTGGCCTGGTAGAGAGCGATGTCGGCGTCGCGCAACAGCTCGTCAGCCGTGGCCCGCCTGCCCTCAGCGATACCGATGCTGGCCGTCACCGTAAGTGGAGTTTCACTGCCTGAGAGATTGAACGGGGTGGCCAGCACGTCGAGGATGCGCTCCGCCACCACCTCGGCTCCGGCGGCCAGAGAATCACCCTCGGCGAGCACCACGAACTCGTCACCCCCGAGGCGCCCGACGGTGTCCTCTTGGCGAATGGCACTGGTCAACCGCGCCGATACGTCAGCCAACAGCTGATCGCCCGCCGCGTGCCCCAGGGTGTCATTGACGTCCTTGAAGTTGTCCAGGTCCAAGAAGAGAACGGCCACGGGGGTGTGCTCCCGTCGGGAACGCGCCAGCATCTGTTCAATCCGGTCGAGAATCAGCGCCCGATTGGGCAGCTCGGTGAGGGAGTCATGGAGTGCCAGATGATGGAGTTCGCGGGTCCGTTCGTCGACGAGTACTAGCGCCCGAGACCGGCTGGTGCCCAGCACGTAGATCAATGCTCCCAGCAATAGGCTCAGTACGGCTCCCGCCAAAAAGATGGCAAGCGCGTTCGAGTTACCGAGCACACCGGAGCCGCCGACCGCCCCGAAGGTCTGAACGTGCCATCCGTTGTGAAGATTGATAGAGGTCGAGGAGGCCCCAGCCGGTGCCGCACCCGCGCTGAAGGTCGCCTTGGAGGAGCCGGATCCGTAGCGGAAGGCCACCGCCATGCCCGGATGATCGGCGAGGGCTTGGTTGAGATCGAAGCTTGGTGATGTCGCCAAGCCCACGAAGCCGAGAACGCTTGCGGCACGTGCTTGCGCGGTAGCCGGCTCCACACCACCGGAATACACGGGCGCTTCCACAGCTAGGTAGGTCTTGCTCGCTATCTTGTAGGGGACGTACGTGTTGCTGGCGAAGGCTCTGGTGATCTGTGCGGAGGAGGTATAGGTCGCGCAGACGTCGTAACCGAGGGGAAGAACGAGCCCACCATCGTTGAAGCCGAGATCTGAAAGGCAGTAGAACGGACGAGACCCGGCGGGTGTGATCTGATAGGACTGCCCCGCCAGGAGCGGCTCTGGCGGATCGGTGAGGATTCGAGGTATAAATTCGGCCAACTGATCCGGCCGAACAATGGCGTCATATCCAATGCCTCGAACTTCGGGAAATCGCTGCTGGATCTGCATGGACCGAACCCAGCTCAGAAAATCTGTGTTTGAGGCACTGGGGTTCGACACAACAAGCGCCTTCGCACTGATGACGAGGCTGTTCTCCTGCTGAATCGCCAATCTCAGCGTCGACGAGATGGCCGTGGATGACGATTCAAGCGCCTGGTGCGACCGCTGCGCATCGTTGTGAGCCACGACCGAGGCGCCGAGCAAAGAGCCCGCGGCGCCGGTCCCCAACAGCAGCACAGCAGCTACCAGCCAGACCCATCGTGTCCGGTTCATTGGTCCGACATTTCCCACACGACAACCCGCCAAAGGCGGCGGCACGGGGACGCTGAAACTAGCCGCGCACAAACCATGAACCACTCCTCTGCGGCAATCCCCGAACAAACGGCCGTCTGAACTCGGCGTTCGAAGCCCGAAACTCGCCTCCTTCTCCATCGGCCTCGAAGCCTGTCAACTTGAGTCGCACAGGGTGTCACAGACCCTTCCGGTTCGCGGGAGAGACCGTAGGGCTGGGTGTGGCAACGCATGCCAATGCGGTCCCGGATCGCGGATTTGTCGCTTGACGGGAGATCGTGCCGGGCGCCCAGTGAGCGAACAATGAGAAACGCTCGGCCGATTCCGATTCGTCGTCACAAGCGGATCCCGTTACGGGTCAGCGCGACCTGACCAGGCGACTTCAGAATCGGCCCCGCCACCTCGCCGGCTACGAATCCGATGGGATGACAGTAAACAGTTCGTAGGCGATGCCGTCGGGATCGCGGATGTACACGCCGCGGCCACCGCCGATCCGATTGATTTGTTGGTCGACCAGGCGTGGAGCGGACCCCCACTCGAGATCAGACTCCACCGCGAGGTTCAATGCCCGGTCGAATGTCGAGTCGTCGACGAGAAAGGCGTAGTGACCGAGCCGGGCGCCGATCCGGTCGTCGAAGTCGAACGTCAGGTCGTCATTAACCCGTACGGGCACGAACGGGCCGGTCGGAGGCCCTACGACGACGCCCAGGAGATCGGCGAGGAATCGAGCGCCACGGTGCTTGTCACCTACGGGCACGATGGTGTGGTTGAGAACGACGGTCATCTGCGATCTCCTTGTCGGAGGGACTCACTGGACTGCGAGGCGAGGCGCTTGAGGTAGCTGGCGAATCTACGGGCGTCATTCGGCGACCAATCGGCGACCAGCTGCGCAAACATTTCCTCCTGCCAGACACGGGCCGCTGCGAGCAGTGTGCGGCCGTCAGCGGCAATTCCGAGCTCCGTGCGACGGGCATCATCCAGCGACACGGTCTTGGTCACGAGACCCGCGGACACTGCCTCGACGAGCATGCGGCTGGCGTTGGATCGATCGAGTCCGAGCTCGATGGCCACGTCAGTTATCGCCGCCGAACCTTTGGCCAATGCTGCGTCGATCGCTTCGAGGACCAGAACGTGACCGACCTGGGCGACGTGACCCGTGCCATCCTGCGCGGAATCCGCCGCCCATCTCCGTGACCAAAACCGGACGAGACTGAACAGAGCAGGCCCGCCGCTGGCGATGTCTGAGCCGGTAATATGCGTGCGCATCGCATAGATGATACATGCGCATCGCATGCAGTCAAGCCGCCCCCTGCTAACCGAGGCCAACCAGAGGAGTGCGCGGTTCGCCTCCTCCTCCCACGCATGCGGGTCGCCGAGGAACGAAGACCGACGAGCGGTATTCGGAATTCCGCTGAACCATCCGCTTTAGGGACGCCTTCGGTGGTTCCGCCAGGACACGTCTGATCCGCATTTGCCGGAAAAGAGAAGACCCTCTCGGGGCCTTCGCGGTCGCGATTGTTGCTGCGCCCGGGCACCTCGGACGTGTGGATAACCCTCACGGGTCCGCCCTTCGGCGGTCCCGGGATCCGCAAAAGGGGCACCAGACAACGTGTGGCCCTCCAGTTCGATGGCTGGGGGCTCGACCCGTGGACCAAGAGCCGTCCTCGGCGGGCACTGATATTGACCACCGTCAGAGTGCGGCAAGATAGAGGGAGTGAGGTGGAGCGACAAGACTCTTGAAGGCGTTACGAGCTTTGTCTGCGCCGTAGCGGAGACCCCGGCTGGGGATGGATTGAGCGCATCGGTTGCGCTTGAGGCGTTGTCGCAGCTCATCCCGTTTGATTGCGCGATTCTTTGCCGATCTGAAGCCGGATCACTCGTTCCAGTAGCGGCGACCGGCTACCGAATCACTGTCGGGTCGGCGGTGGGGCGAGAAGAATACCGATCCGAGCAGAGGTCGATGGGGATGGATATTTCCGGTACGGCACTGCGCTTCGGAGATCTGCCTGGTGGCGGACGTGACACCTTCACCGTCAGGGAGTTGGCATGGCCCGCCGGGCTGAAGGATGGGATGGGAATGAGCCTTCGGTCCCAAAACGGTCGATTCCTTGGTCATATCGCTCTGAATGCAGCCACCGAAGGCACCTTCAGTGAGGACCACCGGGACTTGCTCTCGTTTCTCAATCGGTCCCTTGGCCGAGCTGTCGCCGAGAGCGTCCCGACCGTGATGCCGAGCGGTTTCGGTCTCACTGCTCGCGAGCTAACGGTGCTCGACCTGATTGCTCAGGGCAAGACAAACGGTGAGATCGCTGAGGCACTCGTGATCTCCCAGTCGACTGTCCGCCGGCACGTTGAACACGTCCTTGCCAAGCTTGGGGTCGGTTCTCGGACCGCAGCCGCGATGAAGGCAAGCCGGAATGGTTTGCTCAGATAGGGCCTCGAGAAAGACTGGTCAGATGACCGATTGCCTCGCCCATCTTCGACGTGCACGATGGGTGGATGCCATCCCATCCATTGGAAGTTGTTGAGCTAACTGACTGGCTGTGGTGTCTGCGGACGCCCGCCGCCGCCTGTTTCGCAATTCGCGACGGCGATGGGGTAGTCATGGTCGATGCGAACGTTGCCGGTCTAGGCGTGACGATTATCGAAACCCTCAGCCGCCAACTCAACATCCCCAGCGCGTCCTTTCCCCTCCGTCAAGTGCTTCTCACTCATGCACACGCCGATCATTACGGGTCAGCGAGTGAGCTTGTGAGTCTCACGGACGCCGCGTTACTCGGACCGGCCGAGGAAGCGGATATCTTCGCTGGGCGCCGCCCGCGTGGCGAGCCGCAGCTCTCAGACTGGGAACGCCCATTGTTCGAGCAGGTCATGCCCCTCGTTGATGACCCGCCTCCGATTGTGCTTGACAGGGAACTCCGTCCGGGGGACCCACTGGATTGGGAGATCGGGGCCGAGTTGATCGCGTCGCCGGGCCACACCTCTGGCCACCTGGCCGTGTGGATTCCGGCTCATCGCACCCTGATCGCTGGCGATGCTATTGCGACTCGGGGGGATGAGCGCCCAATAGTGGGGGTATTCAACGTCGACCCCGATGCGGCAAGGCTGACAGCCAAGAGTTTGCTCGATGAGCTCCAGCCATTGCGCCTCTGCGTGGCTCACGGCGAATCTGTGATTGGGAACGTTAGTAGTCGCTTCATGCTGCCGGAGTGAAACCGGCACCTCAAGGGAGATGCCTGCCCCAGAACGACGCTGCCGGCTGGGGGATCGATATTCATACCGACGCAGGCCCCGCGCTTACTCCAGCAAGGGATTCGAATCGCCAAGTGTGCCTGGAAGCGGATCCCCATACGACACGGCAAGGACCTGTCGTCCGACTCCGGAGTGGCACGCTGACTGGTCCCCCACTCAAGGCCCGTTCCGTATCGTCGCGGTATCGGTATCGGGACCGATCGGCGTCCCTGTTTGGCCATTGGGTTGCTCAATGAGCGCTGGGCCCTCGAGAGCACCCAAGGTCTGTATAACCCGGCCTAGCCTTGACGCCAATAACGAACGTGCCGCCATGAGAAATGCACTAACCGATGGATCTGACACGCGGTAGGTCACCGCGTTTCGCTTGCGACTCGACTCGACCAGTCCACTTCGTCTCATGACGGCAAGATGCTGCGAGAGCGTCGACGGCGCGAGTCTGGTGTCCGCCAAAAGGTTCCGGACCGTCTGGTTTGATTCGACTAGGAGCTCCAAGATCCTTATTCGAATGGGGTGGCTCAGCGCTCGAAACAAATCGGCCTCGGCAGCCAATACGGGCCGATCGACGGGTGGCGATGTCATTGGAGTGCTGGCAACTGTGATCCGCTATTTCCACACATCGTGGCAGTGGGCGCGGGCCTAGACATGCTTGAGAGGTCAGAGGTGAGAATCAACATCGATTGCCTCTCGTCTGAGTCTCGCCATGCGCACTGGGACCCCGCTAGACTTTCTGTGCGATCGGTCTTCGATGATTCGCCAAACGGGACAGGCGGTGCCGTTCACAATGCCTCAGCTGCCGGAGTGGGGCTCAGCCAATGCTTCCAGTCTCGCCTCTAGCGCCTGACGCTGGCGTCGCAACCCACTGGGCAGGCGTTCGCCGAAGACGGCCTGGTCCTTCTCGATAAGGGGCAGTTCCTTAGTCCAGGCATCCACGTCCACTCGTAGTAGCTCTTCCAAACCGTTTGTGCCGAGTGTGAGACCGTGCGTGTTGAGTGACCCGGGCGTCGGTTGCCTACCAATGGGTGTGTCGATGGCTTCGGCGGTCCCGTTGCACCGCTCGAAAATCCAGGCGAGGACCCGGGAGTTGTCGCCATACCCGGGCCAGAGGAACGAGCCGTCCTTGCCCCGTCGGAACCAGTTGACGTAGAAGATCCGGGGGAGCAGCTCCGCCGCGGACCCAGTACCGATGTCCAGCCAGTGTTGGAAGTAGTCAGCCATGTTGTAGCCACAGAAAGGCAGCATGGCGAACGGATCTCGGCGGAGTTGTCCAACGGCGCCGGTCGCTGCCGCGGTGGTCTCGCTGGCCATGATCGACCCGAGGAATACCCCGTGATCCCAGTCGAAGGCCTCGGTGACCAGTGGGACGACCGACGCCCTACGGCCGCCGAAAAGAATGGCCGAGATCGGAACACCCATCGGATCTTCCCATTCGGGAGCGATGGTCTGGACCTGAGAGAGGGGAGTTGTGAAACGGCTGTTGGGATGAGCAGCGGGAGAATCGTTCGCCGGAGTCCAATCGTTCCCCTGCCAATCGGTGAGGTGGTCGGGTGCCTCGGGAGTGAGTCCCTCCCACCACACGTCTCCATCGTCGGTCAGGGCGACATTGGTGAAGATGGTCCCGCTGGCCAGTGCGCGGATGGCGACGGGGTTGGTCTCTACGCCGGTTCCCGGAGCGACCCCGAACATGCCGAACTCTGGGTTGATGGCTCTGAGCTGCCCAGATTCGTCGAACCCCATCCAGCAAATATCGTCGCCGACCGTCTCGGCCTTCCACCCAGGGATCGTGGGCAGCACCATGGCCAGGTTGGTCTTGCCGCAGGCGCTGGGGAAGGCCGCGGCGATGAACTTGCTCTCGCCCAAAGGGTTGGTCAACTTGAGGATCAGCATGTGCTCGGCCAGCCAGCCATTGTCCCTGGCCATGGTCGATGCGATGCGTAGTGCGAAGCACTTCTTGCCGAGCAAGGCATTTCCCCCGTAGCCGGAGCCGTACGAGCAGATCTCGCGGGTCTCGGGGAAGTGCACGATGTACTTACGGTCGGCATCACAGGGCCATGGGACGTCTGGCTCTCCGGGTGCGAGTGGTTGTCCGACCGAGTGCAGGCACCGTACGAACTCACCGGTCGCTCCGAGCACATCGAGAGCCGCGGTACCCATGCGGGTCATGATGCGCATCGAGGCCGCGACGTAGGCCGAGTCGGTGAGTTGCACGCCTATGTGCGCGATCGGACTGCCGAGCGGACCCATCGAGAACGGTATGACGTAAAGGACCCGGCCCCGCATGGCTCCCTGATACAGATCGAACAGCTCGGCACGCATCACCGCCGGGTCGATCCAATTGTTGGTTGGGCCGGCGTCTTCAGGCTTCTCGCAACAGATGAAGGTCCGGTCCTCCACCCGAGCGACGTCCCCCGGATCGGACCGACAGTAGAAGCTGTCGGGGCGTTTGGCCGGATTGAGCGGGATGAACGTGCCCGACTCCACCAGGCGCTGACACTGCTCCTCGTACTGGGCGTCGGACCCGTCGCACCACTCCACGCCATCGGGGCTGAGGATGGCCGTCCACTCCTCGCCCCACTCCAGGAGCGATTTGTTCATGGTGGGCGCCGGCGCCGTGGTGCTCATTTGTTTCCTCCTTTGGCGGATGTCGCCTCAGCGACGGTTCTCACTCCCGCAGTGCTGCGTTCGTCACGGGCACATCTCGACAGGCATTGGAACCGTCGCAGAGTGTGGCGATTTGACAACTCACATAATCATAGATTGATATATCTGTCAATCATGCGACTCACAGCCCTGGTCCGGCGATTGCGGGCTCGGCCTGTCGCCCTGCCTCCGGCAGACCGCGGGACGCTAGAGATCCAAGAGGCAGCCCGACGCCACCAGGGCTCGCTGCAGCTCCGACACGTGGACGCCGGGTCGTGCAACGGCTGTGAGCTCGAGATCACCTCGATCTTCTCCCCGGTCTACGACGCCGAGCGGTTCGGGATGCGGCTCGAAGCGTCGCCCCGTCACGCCGACGGTCTCCTGGTAACCGGGCCGGTCACCCGCAACATGGCCGACCCCCTGCGCAGGACTTTCGAGGCCGTGCCCCGACCCCGGGTGGTGGTGGCGCTCGGCGACTGCGCCCGCAACTGCGGGGTCTTCCGCGGCGCCTACGGCGTCGAAGGCGCGGTGGCCGACGTAGTGCCTGTCGACCTCGAGATTCCCGGCTGCCCCCCGGACCCCCAGACGATCATCACCGCGCTGCGGGGCCTGGCCGGTACGTGACGTCCGACCTGCTCGTCGTCACTGCGCTGGTCGGACTGTCCGCCTCTGCCGTCGGGGCGATGGCGCCACCGAGGATCAGGATGCACATCTCGGTCGCCCTCACCATCGCCGCCTGCGCCAGTGGATTCGTCATGGCCGCTGAGGTCCTCCACACCGGAGACGTTGCGGCTGTGCACACCGCGGCGTTGCTGCCCTTTAGCGGCCTCTCGATGGTGCTCGATCGTTTCGGCGCCCTCTTCGTTGCCGTCAGCGCTGTCGTCGGGATCTGCGCCATGGTCTTCCGCCTCGGCTACCACGGCCATGGTCTGTCCAGCCGGACGGCGTCATGCCTCCTCCCGCTGTTCGTCACCACCCTGCTTCTGGTTCCGGCGGCGTCCAACGTGACCACGTTCCTGTTCCTGTGGGAGTTCATGGCGGTCACCTCGCTCCTTCTCGTGCTGATCGACCATCGGCGGCGGTCCGAGGTGGCCTCAGCGGGTCAGTGGTACGCGGTGATGACCCAGTTCGGTGCCGCCGCCCTACTGGTGGGCCTGGTCCTCTTGGCCACCCACACGGGCAGCCAGTCGTTCGCTGCCATTGCCTTACGGTCGGCCCACCTGCCCGCCTGGGTGCGGGACAGCGGCTTCGTGCTGGCGGTGGTCGGGTTCGGCTCGAAGGCCGGCATGGTGCCCCTGCACGTATGGCTGCCCCGGGCCCATCCCGAGGCTCCGGGTCCGGTGTCCGCCCTGATGTCGGCGGCCATGATCAACCTCGGAATCTACGGGATCGTGCGGGTCGGAGACGGCCTGCTCGGCGGGGGAGCGGCATGGTGGTGGATTCTGGTCATGGCTCTCGGCGCACTGTCGGCCCTATTCGGATCGCTGCACTCGGCGACCAGTAGCGACCTGAAGCGGCTCCTCGCCTTCTCGACCACTGACAACGTGGGGCTGATGTTGCTGGGCATCGGCGCCTCCGGGCTGTTCGCATCGACTGGACACCGGGCCCTGGCCCTCGTGGCGCTGGTGGCCGCCCTCCTGCACGTGGTCTTCCACGCCGTCTTCAAGGGATCGCTCTTCTTGTCGGCCAGTTCGCTCCAACAGGCGACAGGAACCACAGACCTCGACCGGATGGGTGGTCTCCTCCGGCGCCTGCCGATGACGGGCGCCATCTTCCTGGTCGGCGGCCTGGCCATGGCCGCCATGCCCGTGCTCTGTGGCTTCGTAAGCGAATGGCTTCTGCTCCAGGCCATGCTGCATGGTCTTCCGTCCTCTGATCCCGCCCTCGCCGTGGCCATGCCAATCGGCGTCGGTGCCCTCGCCCTGACCGGGGGGCTGACCGCCCTGACCATCGTGAAAGCCGCCGGCATCGGGCTGCTTGGGCAACCCCGGAGCGAGGGGGCAGCCGAAGCGCACGAAGTCGGTCCCTCGATGAGGCTCGGGGCCGGCACGCTGGCCACGCTCTGCCTGGTCTTCGGCGTGGCTCCCTTCCTGGTGATCCCGTCGGTTGTGGACGCCGCCCGCAGCATCACCCGGACCCGCATCTCCGACCCGCTGGTGGGTGGTTGGCAAGTCGGCCTGGGCGGTGTCCATGGAGCGCTGGCCCCGGGCCTCCTGGCGCTTGCGCTGGTCGTCGCCGTCACCCTCGCGGCCGGTGCTCGGCGTGTCCTCCAGCGGGCCCCGGCTCGGCGCACCCAGGCATGGGGGTGCGGCCGGGAGCTCCAGACGGCCACCATGGAGTACACGGCCACCTCGTTCGGTGAGCCGCTGACCCGGGTGTTCGAGGACGTGCTCCGACCGGCCCACGATCTTGACGTGAGCCATGTCGCCGAGTCCCGGTACTACGTCGAGGTGGCCACATTTCACACCTCGCTCGACGACGCCTTCGAACGACACGCCTACCGCCCGGCCTCGGTGGGCCTCGGGTGGTGGGGAGCCCTGGCCCGGCGAGTGCCGAACGGCAGTATCCACCGCTACCTGGCCTTCGGTCTGGTGGCCCTCATCGTGGTGCTGGTGGTGGTGGGATGAGAACCACCTGGCCGACCGCCTCGATGGCGGCGATCTCGCTCCTCCAGGTGGTGGGAGTGCTGGTCGGAGGTCCGCTGTTGGTCGGGCTGATGCGGACGGTGCGCTGCCGTCTGGAAGGCCGGGCCGGGCCCCCGGTCCGACAACCCCTTTACGACCTCCGAAAGCTGGCTCGACGGGAGCGGACCACGTCCGACCAGACGAGTTGGATATTTCCCCTGGCCCCCTTGGTGCTCGTCGCCAGCACGGTGGTGGTGGCCGCTGCCGCTCCGTTGCTCGCCACCGACCCCGCCTTTGGCTGGTCAGCCGACCTGTTCGCTGTCGTGTTCCTCTTGCTGCTCGGTTCGGTGGCCCTGGCGCTCGGGGCCCTCGACTCAGGGACTGCGTTCGGTGGCATGGGGGCCAGCCGAGCCATGACCATCGGGGCGCTGTCCGAGCCGGCACTGCTCGTCGCCATTCTGGCCCTGTCGGTGCCCACCCATTCCTCCAATCTTCCCGCCATCGTCACCGGTTCACTGGCCCATCCTCTGTGGCTGGCCACTCCGGAGCGCCTGTTGGCCCTAATGGCTTTCGTGGTGGTGATCGTGGCCGAGAGCGGTCGCCTGCCCGTCGACAATCCGAGTACCCATCTGGAGCTCACCATGATCCATGAGGCCATGGTGCTCGAGTACTCGGGCACGGACCTGGCCCTCATCAAGCTGGCCGAGTCGATGCGCCTGGCTGTGTTGATGGCACTGTTCGCCGACCTCTTCGTCCCCTGGGGCATCGCCACGGCACCGGGTCCTCTCCATCTTGTCGTGGGGCTGGCGACGACGGTGGCCAAGGTCGCCGCCCTGGGAGTGGGCCTCGCCGTCTTCGAGGTCACGGTAGCCAAGCTCCGCCTCTTCCGGGTGCCCGAACTGTTGGCCGGCGCCTTCGTTCTCTCGGTGCTGGCCGTCCTCTCAGCTCTGGTCGTGCCATGAGCGGGTCGCCGTTCACGTCGACCCTCACCCTGGCGGTGGGAGCGGTGCTGGTTGGCGCCATCACCGTGGTGTGGCTGACCTTGGTCCGCTCGGTCATCCGAGTTGTCGCTTTCCAGGGGGTGGCCCTCGGCTTTGTCGTCCTGGTGCTCGGTGTCCATCTGAGCGACCCCGGACTGATCGCCACCGCCGCGGTCGTGTTGGCTGCGAAAGGTATCGCCATCCCCCTCCTGTTGGACCGGGCCGGCGCCGGGGGCCTCACCCGGGAGACCAGACCGCTGGTCAACGTCCCTGCCTCCCTGGTCGCCTCCGCATTCCTCATCGTCCTCGCGTTCGTCGCCTGTCGGGGCGTCGCGCACTTCGTAGGGGGTACGGAAGGTGGGCTGGTCCCGGTGGGTGTAGCCACCGCGCTGCTCGGCTATTTCGTCCTGGTGGCCAGGCGTCGCCCCATCTTCCAAATGGTCGGCCTGCTCATGATCGACAACGGGATCGCCATGGTGGCCTTTCTGTGCACCGCCGGCGTTCCCTTCCTCATCGAAATGGGCGTCTCCCTCGATGTGCTGTTGGGGGTGGTCGTCCTCATGGTGCTGGCCCAGCGCCTCCGGTCCGAATTCGGTGACGTCGACCTCGACGAGCTCCAGGAGCTGCACGACTGATGGTCCTCGTCTGCATCCTCGTCCTTCCCCTGCTCGGCGCAGGCGTGATCGCCGCCGGCGGAGGGCGGCCGTCGTTCGGTTGGGCCGGGGTCGGTGCCAACGGTACCGCGCTGGGCCTCGGCGTCTGGACGGCCGTGCGGGTGGTCCGAAGCGGTCCGTTGACCGGGGCACAGGGAGTGCTGCGGGCCGACGCCCTGAGCGCGTTCATGGTCGTGGTCATCGGGGTGATTGCCTTGTTGGCCTCGTGGATCGGCATCCGCACCGTCGCCCTCGAGCTGGCCAACGGTCACGCCACACGACGGCGAACCACCACCTATGGCGTACTGGTCCAGGCGTTCGTGGCCGCCATGCTGCTCGCCGTTCTGGCCGCCAACGTCGGGGTGCTGTGGGTGGCGGTCGAAGCCACCACGGTCGTCACCACGTTCCTGGTCGGCCACCGACGGACCAGGGGTGCGTTGGAAGCCTCGTGGAAGTACATCGTGATCTGCTCGGTGGGGATCGCCCTGGCCTTTCTGGGCACTGTGTTCGTCTACTTGGCCGCATTGCACGCCGGTGGTCACTCGGCCAACGCCCTCGACTGGACGTCACTCATGGCCCACGCCAACCACCTCGACCCGTCGATGATGCGGCTGGCCTTCGCCCTGCTGGTCCTGGGTTATGGAACCAAGGTGGGCCTCGCCCCGATGCACAGCTGGCTGCCCGACGCCCACAGTCAGGCCCCGGCGCCCATCTCCGCCCTCATGTCCGGCGTGCTGCTCACCGTGGCCTTCTACGCCATCCTGCGGTTCAAGGCAGTGGTGGACCTGGCTGTGGGTCCCGGGTTCGCCAAGGGGTTGCTGGTCATCGTGGCCCTCCTGTCGCTGGTCGTGGCTGCCTCGCTGCTGCTCACCCAGCGCGACTACAAGCGGATGCTCGCCTACTCCAGCCTGGAGCACATGGGCCTGATCGCCCTTGGTGCCGCGGCGGGCATCCCGCTGGCTATTGCCGCCGTGCTGCTGCACATCCTCGGCCACGGTCTGGCGAAGAGTGTGCTGTTCCTGACCTCGGGCGAGATCATGGCGGCAGAGGGCACCAGCCAGATAGACGGGGTCCGAGCATTGCTGTCCCGGCGCCCCGCCCTCGGTGGGCTGTTCGGCATCGGGTTGGTGGCCCTCCTCGGGCTCCCACCGTTCGGCGTGTTCAGCAGCGAACTGCTGATGGCCCGAGCTGAGTTCGAGGTCGGTCTGGGTTGGGCGGCGGTGGCGGCGATTGTCGCCATGCTGGTGATCTTCGTCGCCGTTGTCGGCCATGCACGCCACATGCTCCTCGGTCCTCCGGGGACGGAGGTTGTCCAGGCGCCTCCGCCCGGCTGGGTGGCCGCCCCCCTGGTGGGCGGGCTCGTGATCTGCGGCTTTATCGGCGTGTTCGCTTGGCCCTTGTCCGGGCTGCTCGAGGCGGCGGCCCGCGTGGTGGCCACGTGAGCCTCCCCACCACCTTGCTCGACACCCTTCGCCCGGTGGGTCATCACCGGGTCGCTGCCACCGTCCACGGTGGCGACCTGAGCGACGTGGCATCGTCCCTGTTTGCGGACGGGATGAGGCTCGCTCTGGTTTCCGGACACGACGACGGAATCTCGATGCGAGCCGTCTATCTCTTCACCGGCGGCCCGCCCGATAATCGTGTCGAGCTCCACGTGCCCATCGACCGGTCGCGGCCACAAGTGCCCTCTTTGGCCGGACTCTCGTTTCCGGCCTCTCGGTTCGAGCGCGAGCTGTCCGATCTGTTCGGGATCGAGCCCGTCGATCACCCCCAACCTCGGCGGCTGGTGCTCCATCAGCACTGGCCGGAGGGCTGGCCTCCAATGCGCCATGGATCGGGCGATGTTCCCCCGATGGTCGTCGACGCCGGATCGTTCCCCTTCGTGCCGGTCGAAGGCACCGGTGTGTACGAGATCCCGGTCGGACCGGTGCATGCCGGGCTCATCGAACCCGGACATTTTCGCTTCTGGGTAGTGGGGGAGACCATCCTCCGCATGAAGGCCCGGCTGTGGTTCGTCCACAAGGGGATCGAACGGCTGTGCGAGGGAAAGGACATTGCCTCCGGTCTCGAGATCGCCGAACGGATCTCCGGGGACACTGCAGTTGGGCACGGACTGGCCTACTGCCTGGCCGTGGAGGACGCCCGCCAGACCCTGGTGCCGGAGGACGCGCAGCGCCTGCGCAGTGCCCTGTTGGAGCTCGAGCGTCTCTACAACCACGTGGCCGATATCGGTGCCTTGTGCAACGATGTCGGCTTCGGGATCGCCCAGGCCTGGGCACTCACCCTTCGAGAGCAGCTCCTGCGTCTGAACCAGGCCGTCACCGGCCACCGCCTCCTGCGGGGCGGTGTCGTTCCGGGAGGCGCCCGGGTGCGGCGCCTCCCTTCTGAGGCCGAACTGGGCGAGATCGGCGAGCGCTTCGAGGAGCTGGTGGACCTGGTCATGTCGAGCGCCCTGGTCATGGAGCGGTTCACGGGGACGGCGGCGCTCGATGAGACCCACGCCCGAGACCTCGGGGTCGTCGGTGTGGTCGGACGGGCGTCGGGACTGGTCTTCGACGCCCGGATCAGCCATCCTCTGGCTGACCTCGGCGATGCTTTCTTGCCCGCGGTGCAGTCGGGCGGAGATGTGATGGCCCGCTTTTGTATCCGGGTCGACGAGGTGCGGGCCTCGCTGTCGCTCCTGGCCGACTTCATTGGACGCGGCGGTGTGCTCGATGTGGTCACTTGGCTCGGGGACCGCCGCGGCGGGCAGCCGTCCGAGGGAGGGGTCGGCATCGCCGAGGCCTGGCGGGGGACGGTGGTCCACCGGGTCGAGCTCGACGATAGGGGCCGGCTGGTCCGGGTCAAGGTGGTCGATCCGTCCTTTCTCAACTGGCCGGCTCTCCCCGTGTGCCTGACCGACACGATCGTCCCCGACTTCCCGCTGGCCAACAAGAGCTTCAACCTCACCTATGCCGGGAACGACCTCTAATGGTGGTCAGTTGTCAGATTCATCAATTGATTAAGCTAGAAGGAACCGAGCCGGGCGACCGGCGCCACTCGAGCCCACGGCCCTGCTTTGCAGGAAGTGTGAGGCCCTGAGGATGCCAGGAGATGCGACACCGATGAGTACCCCGATCTACCAGGTCAAAGCCGAGTTCTTCAAGACCCTCGGGCACCCGGCGCGGATCCGCATCCTCGAGGTCCTCCGGGACGGTGAGCGTCCGGTCAGCGAGCTCATCCCCGAAGTGGGCATCGAAGCATCACACCTCTCTCAACAGCTCGGCATCATGCGTCGGGCCAACCTCATCCAGGTCCGGAAGGTGGGGGCGAACGTCTACTACTCGGTCACCGAGCCGCTCCTCTTCGAGCTTCTCGAGGTGGCGAAGCGCATCATCACCGCATCATTGACCGAAACACAGGAGTTGCTCGAACAGATGCAGGCCTCCAGCACGGGCCCCGGGCCGTCGGCCTGATGACGCTGGGACTGGAGTACAGGTGGACGGTGGGCCGCATCGTGCGGCCACCTCCGCGTGGTCGGTGAGGGTAGATGCCCAAACCCACCATGGAAATACTCGGCGACGACGAGTGCATCGACCTGCTCGGTCAGGTGCCGGTCGGCCGGATTGCCATCACCATCGATGCGCTGCCGGTCATCCTTCCCGTGAACTTCGCCGTGGTTGACGGCGCCGTTGTTTTCCGGACGCCCGTGGGTACCAAGCTGGCCGCCGCCACAACTAGCACCGTGGTCGCCTTCGAGGTGGACTGCTACGAGGCCGATGGGCTCACCGGTTGGAGCGTCATGGTCCAGGGGATGGCGTCCGAGATGACCGATCCGGCCAGTCTCCGAGAGGTGGATTCGGCTTCGCTCGATGCGTGGGCCCTCGACGGCGCGGCCAATCACGTCGTACGGATTGAGCCCCACCGGATCAGCGGGCGGCGGTTCACCAGATGAGCCCATTTCGAGCCCTTCCTACTTCAGTGGACAATCACCAGACCGACAACTCAGAGGGAGATCCACCGTGAACCAACCAGTGATCATCGAAGCAGTGCGCACCCCGATCGGGAAGCGCAACGGCTGGATGGCCGGCTTCCACGCCGCCGAATTGCTTGGCAACGCCCAGGTAGAGGTCGTGAAACGAGCCGGTATCGACCCCGCGGACGTGGAGCAGGTGGTCGGAGGGTGTGTGACCCAGGCGGGCGAGCAGGCCTCAAATGTGACCCGGACCGCCTGGCTCGGCCAGGGCCTTCCGTATGCAACCGCCGCCACTACGGTCGACTGCCAGTGTGGTTCGGCCCAACAGGCGAACCACTTCTTGGCCAACCTCATCGCGGCCGGTGCCATCGAGGTCGAGATCGCTTGTGGCGTTGAGGCCATGAGCAGGGTCGGACTCGGGGCCAACGTCCGCAACGGTCCCGGGGCCATGACGCCTCCGGACTTCCCCTGGGACATGCCCGATCAGTTCGGCGCCGGCGAACGGATTGCCCAGAAGTACGGGATCACCCGCAATGACGTCGACTGGCTGGGATTCGAGTCCCAGCGGAAAGCTGGGGTGGCGGTTGCCGAGGGTCGGTTCGACCGGGAGATCGCCCCCCTCGAGGCCCCGGTCGTGGGCACCGATGGTCTGACCGGTGAGAAGGCCCTAGTCGCCAGGGACCAAGGTGTCCGGGAAACGACCCTTGAAGGTTTGGCCGGACTCAAGCCAGTGTTTCCTGATGGGATGCACACGGCTGGCAACTGTTCCCAGATCTCCGACGGCGCCGCCGCCGTGCTGTGGATGTCAGAGACGAGGGCAGCCGAGATCGGCCTGCGTCCGCGGGCGCGCATCGTGGCTCAGACCCTGGTCGGTTCGGATCCCTACCTCCTTCTCGACGGTCCCATTGCGGCCACCGCCGACGTCCTCCGCAAGGCGGGGATGACTATGGCCGACATCGATATCTTCGAGGTCAATGAGGCACTCGCTTCGGTGGTCATGTCGTGGGGCAAGGTCCACGACGCCGACTGGGACAAGGTGAACATGAACGGCGGGGCCATTGCCCTCGGCCACCCGGTGGGATCGACGGGTGCACGACTCATCACCACGGCGCTCCATGAGCTGGAGCGCAGTGACAAACAGCTTGCCCTCATTTCCATGTGTTGCGGCGGAGCGCTGGCCACCGGCACGATTATCGAGCGCACCTGACAGGTGCCCATCGATTCGTCACCCGAGAAATCAGGCGCACCCGGTCACCTCTATGCCACAAGACGAGACCGTGTTCGTGTCGGATCCCCGACGGATCGATGCGCATAGTCGTTCGGGTGTCGCCTGGAGCACCAGCGACCAAAGTGGGTGGTAGATACGGCGACTCGGAACCGCCAGTCCTGATCGTTCGAGTCGCTGCGCGGGCCGTCGACGGCAAGGCGAACGCCGCAACCGTAAAGGCGCTCGCTGATGCTCTCGGTGTGCCACGCAGCCTGGTGCGGATCGTAACCGGCCAACGAGCGCGCACGAAGGTTGTAGAGGTGGAGGGAGCAAATCCCGATGTCGTCGCGACCCTGCTGCGTCAAGAATAGGAAGGTGTGATGAGCACGACCAAGATTCGTCGGTAGACCTCCAGAGCTGCGATTCACCGCCTTGAGCGACGTTCCCGGCACCCACGACGAGACATGTGGTAACTAAATTCTCTGGAACCTCGGAATTCAACGGTGGCGGCAGCGGATGGCTTGCGGCTCGCAGCGCCCGAGATGCCTGACGAAGTTCTCGTCTGGCCATCCCACAAACCGATCCTCATGCGGGACGGCTCCTGCATGCCGAGCACCGTTGACGCTATTTGGATCCTTCTTTGAGGTGAGTCTCCATTAATTCCCGCTCTTCAACCCAGCGCTGATCCTTTGTGCGTGGCCGCTCGGGATAGTGCTCGACGGGCGTGCAGCCCGGCCCATCGCCGATGGCTTTGCGGATGCGCACACGGCACTTCTCGGCCGCCTCGTGCCAGTCGAGGGCTGCGTTCGGTTCATCCGACGTTTTCAAGCCAAGCCATGCTTTCCAGAGGGCGATGAGCTCGTTTACGGCGAAACCATGCTGCCACCAGCAAGGCACCAGCCAGTCGCCGGCGGCCGCGTACTGCATCTGCAGGTCTTCGACCCAGTTGGCCAGCGATCCGAGTCCAGCTTCTTGTTCCTTGGGGGATGGCCACTGTCCTTTGCCGTCTGCCGCGTCCTTCTGATTCTGTTTGATCTTCACGGGGTCCGACCCCTTCTTCAGTTCGCGTCGCACCTCAGCCACGAGGGCCTCCAGCCCCTCAATCCGATCGATGAGTGGACTAGGGCCAACTCCTGACGATTCATCGTCCATGAGGAGAAGCTCCAGTCGGTACGTTTGCTGCGGTCTCCACAAGGCGTGCGAGATGTCGATTCCCACGCCACGGAGGTAAGTGGGCGACACGTGGCCTGAGGTGGGAGGACACGACAACGGCGTGATGCGGTGGAAGGTTGGCGATATCTTCGATGGGCAACACCGCTGTGCGCCGCGCCGTCCACGAGCTAACCCTTCCGCTCTGCCCGAATGTGGTGGTCTCGACCTGCTCGTCGTGCTCACCGGCCAGACGGCTGATTTCCGTCAGGAACGAGATGTCCTTCTGCCCTCCCCAGACGAGCGTGATGTTGGCGAGATCACGGAGTGCTCGCTCGCCGGCTTCACCCCAGACGTTGCGGGCCGACGCCACTGATTGCAGGATGACCGCAGTGGTGATGCCGAGACCACCCAGTTCGGCGACCAGTTTGGGCAGGTCCCCAAGGGGTGCGATGTTGGCGCATTCGTCCAACATGAGGAGGAGCGCCGACTCGAGCCGCCGGGTGGCCGAGTAGGCAGCTTGGCGGCGTGACTCATCGACGATGTCCTCGATGAGGGCGGCGACAATGGGGGCGACCGAATGCTGAGCGCCGGGGGAGCCCATGAGGTAGATCGTTCCGGAGTCTGCCAAGAATGCGGATGCATCGAGCGTGTCGTCATCCACCCGGGTGGCCTCGAGCACCTTGGGATCGGCAAAACAGTCGAATGCTCGGCGCACGGTGGCCCATATCGAGTCACGATGACGCGGGTCCACGACCGTGGATGCGGCCAGGTCCTCGCTCCATCCCGGCGCTGCCGATGGATGGTTGCGAAGAATGTGAACCGGGGCATCTTCTACGGGATGGCGTGACCATTTGAGAAGCCGTTCGACACCATGGCCTTCCAGAGCTGCCGCGTGGAGGTAGCAGCGGATGACCGAGGCTGCCACCTGCTCCCAGTAGTCACCTTCGCCATCCATCGCCTGGCCCACACCGGCGAATCCAGCGAATCCTCGCGCCCGGAGAATGGCCACCTGGGGTACCTCGCAGCCTTTAACCGGGTTCCAGCGCAGCTTCTGAGCCCCGGGAACCAGGTCCTGTGGATCGAACACGTAGACCGGCCCGAGCTCGGACCTCACAGAAACCGTGTCCATGTACGTATCGTGCCGAGTTGCGGTCACCACGGTTGGACCCTTGTGCCGCAGGACAGAAGGGATAACGAAGCCTTCACCCTTGCCTACCCGGGGCACTCCGAGGGCCAGGATGTAGTCCTCCGACTTCGCGAACAACCTGGTGCCGGTGGCGACATCGATTCCAAGCGCTACGGGTTCACGCGCTGCGGCGGCACTGCTCCCATAGATGGCGGCGGTATGTCGTTCGACGGCCTTGCGCCCCATACGACGTTCGACCTCGGCCCGTCCAATCTTGCCGGTGCTTCCACCCGGACCGCCGAGCGACCTCTGGACCCGACGTACCAGCCGAAAGCCCACGATTGCTGTGGCCATGAGAAGCAACTCGGTGAGAACCAGCACCGTCCACATGGCGGCCGGGCCGGGCAGGAAGGCCCGGGCCCTCGGGCCCCATGCCAGTCTCGGATCACCGGGGTGGCTCCACAGGTGGAGGAACGCCGTAGCCCCTGCGCCGATGCCACCGGGGACGACGTGGTGGGCACCGAAGGCGAACGAGGCCAGTTGGCCGGCGAGGTCGGTGGCTACGCCCTCGCCGATGACGAATCCGATGACGACCAGGAACACCAGGAACGTGCCGTCGAACGGGGTCTGGGACTGGGACTGATTCATGGAGATGCTCGTTTCATGGGTTGGGACTGTTCTCGAAGAACGAGAGCTGGATCGGTGCCGGGCGAGGACGCGCCCAGGGGGCATCGGCCGGCACGGACAGACCGGGTTCGGGCGAACCGAAGGAGGGGTGCGGCGCCATCGTCGACCGCCTTGGTCGGAAGGGGATGATCGAGGCCAGGGTGCCGGCATCGTCGGCCGGCTCGGACGTCGTCATCAGGCGCCCGCCGACTGGGCGACGGGGTCGGCCGCTCCGAGTACGTCCTGACTACCCCAGGCCGCGCCGACGTTCATGGGGATGGTGTCGATGCGCACATCGGCCCCGGTGTAGGGAGCATCCACCATGGCGCTTCCGCCGACGTAGATCCCGACGTGGTCCGCATAGTCCCCGGTACCGAAGAAGACCAGGTCTCCAGGGACGAGCTGGTCCATGGCCACGTGGGGCTCGCCGTGCCACTGGTCGTTGGCCACGCGGGGAACGACTACCCCGGCCAGGCCGTAGGCCCAAACGACCAGCCCCGAGCAGTCGAACCCGGTCTTCGGGCTGGTGCCACCCCAGACGTAGGGCGTGCCGATCTGCGATTCGGCGTAAGTGACGACCGCTGCCTGGACGACCGTCGGCACACCGGACGAAGTCCCGATCCCGATTCCGGTACCTCCGGAGGCCGTGTAGCTAGCCGCCGTGGCCAGGACCTGGGCGGCGTAGCCCGCCGAGGCGGCCTGGCAGGCCGGGCCGGGATTGCCGCAGTTGTAGGCGACCAGGGCCGAGGTGGGATTGGCCACGATTCCGAGCGAGCACAGGTAGCGGGCGGCCGCGTAGGTGGCATCGGTCGGATCGAAGGGGCTGGGAGGGACAGCCCCGCCGGTGGGTGCCGGCCGGTCGTAGGCGACGAACGTGCCCGGCTCGAACTGGAAGAGACCCTCAGCCCCAGCCGATGAGGTAACGCTCGGGTCGAAGTCCGACTCGGTGTGGGCGACGGCGGCCAACAGTGTCCACGGGACGCCACAGCTACTGGCAGCCGATGCCTGCTGGAACAGGGCCAGGAGGGCCGCCGGGATAGAGGAACTGGCCACGCCCGACGGATCGTCGCTGGCCACGGCAGGCGCTCCGCCGGCCACGGCGCAGGCCACCACGAGACAGAGACCAACGATGACCGCCACGACCTTGCCAATCGTGTTCATCCCCACGCCGTTTCCACGGAGCGTGTGTTCACGAGCCGGCCTTGACGTTGGTGACCACCCAGTGAGAGGCGTTCGGTGGACCCGCAGGGCCGGTGGGGTGGAGCGTGACCTGCTCGTCGACAGGCACCTCCGAGGTCTGGCCGATATCGGTGGTCACCACCATCCGGCCAGTGAGGACCACGGCAACCTGGCCGGACCCGACTGGAACGACCGGACCGGGCGGGTCGAGCACCACCGTCGTCCTTCGGTCTTCGGCCACCCAGGCCTCCGGCCACGTCACTCGTCGCGGCACGGTCAGAGCTGGCGCCAGTGCAGCTCGCTCGGCTGTGTCGCCTTGCGGGTGCGTCGGGTCAGTGGTGTCTGTGGCCTCGACGAACTGCTCAGCGACCCGTTGGGCTGCACTGTTCTGTTTCGACTCCACGGATGTGGCTGTCGTGGCGATCGCCGAATCGGGAGTCTCGTGCCGTCCCACCCCGGAGATCTGTGCGACTGGGCGGGTGGAGCGGGGGATGGCGGCATCGATGGCACCGAACAGCACCAGCCCGACTGAGATCCCGATTCCCAGGCGAGACCAGGTGAGATGCGGCCTATTCCTGGGTGTCATGCGTGGCTCCGCATGGCCTGGTTGCTGTCGCACATGGCGATGTCCCGGGGCGACAGGATGGTCTGGACGATGGCGCCGTGCTCACCCACCCGCCAGAGCGCACGCCCTCGAGGGAGCCTCGGCACGAGCAGGGTCTCCGACTCCGTCCAGTCCATGACGTCCCGGGAGGCTTTGGCCTCTCCTCCGGACAGATTGAAGGTCACCTTGGTCTCGGCTTCGGTGACGAACCCCTGGGCTCGCTTGGCCGTAGCGGTTCCGTCGTCGGCCTGGGAAGCCAGGTCGGAGATGCGCTGCACGATGGTCACGAACTGGACTCCGTAGCCGCGGGAGAGCTTCTGGGTCTCCTCCCCCCAGGCCACGAACCCGGCGTCACGGATGGCCTTCCAGCACTCGTCGACGACGATGATCCGCTGGCGGTCTTTCTTGGCCACCACCTGGGCCAACCATGCCCCGGCGCAGACCAGGATGGACGAGAAGGCCGGTGATTGGAGTACGGCGGACAGGTCGACCACGATTCCCGGGCCCGACCAGTCGACCGTGGCCGTCGACTCACCGTCGAACATCCCGGCCAGGTCGCCCTCGACGAGGCGGTGGAGTCCTCTGGCCACCGACTGGGCATCTTCGGCCAGGCTGGCCGGTTCCGTGCGGAGCTCTGTGGCCATACCCACGGTCGGCACCATCAGGAGGTCCATCACGTCGCGCAGCGTCGGCGCACGTGGCACCCCAACTGGCCGATCGTTGACCCATCGCTCCAGTTCCATGAGGGCAGCGGTAACGACCGAACGCTCGTCACTGGTAACCGGGCGACCGGTGGCCGACTCGGCCAGAGCGACGACCACTCCGATCCGCCGGCCCCGGATGTCGTCGCCCGTCCCGGTCGGGCCCACGGGTGCGCTGTCCGGGCCGGCCTCAAGTGGGTTGAGCCGCACCGAGCCCCCTGGGCGGAGGGCCAGGACCGACAGCTGGTCCCGTTCGGCCAGGTCGAGGTATTCGCCCTTCGGATCGAGGATGGCCATCCACTTGCCGGCCATGGACTGGCGGTGCAGATAGGCCTTCACGAAGGCGGACTTGCCGTAGCCCTTGTTGCCGGAGACCAGCATGCAGGGTGAGAGCAGCGTCTCGGTCTCGTAGAGACAGAACGGGTCGTAACAGAACATGCCCTGGCCGAGGACTTCCTGGCCGATGATCGGCCCCACCAACGGCAGCCCGGCCTGGCACTGGAAGGGATAGGCAGAAGCCGAATGCCGGGTGGTCACTGACATGGGAGGGAGCCGCAACATGGAAGACGGACGCATCAGAGCAGCCCCCTCGAGAACTGCAGACGGCATAGGGGCAGGGTGGCGGCCCATCCCTCGTGGCCACGGGCGTGTAGCTCCCGGAGGTCGAGGTGGCACTCGGTGGCCTTGCGCTCGGCCTGCCGCCACGCCCGGGCCGCTGTCTCCTCGGCGGGAGAAGAAACCATGACCAGGCCGGCGATCCGGTGCTGGCGGAACCCACGGGTCAGCTCGCGTTCCCTGGTGCGGGCCTCATCGACCCGACGCTCCTCCTCCTCAGTGGTGATCATTCCTTTCTCGTCCCGCTTGCGCTGGGCCATTCCCCCAGTGGTCCGGGCATCTCGCACTTCGGCGAAGGCCTGCTCGGTGGAGACGGCCTCGAGGTGCATGGACACCGTCCGGACCGATCCCGGCACGGCGGCGGCCAGCAGTGGGTACATCCACTCCGTGCCGACGTCGATCCGGGGCCAGGCGGCGATCTGGCCGACCCGGTGGACGTAGCCGTCGGTGCGGACGGTGTCGTAGCCGACGAGGCGGGAAGCCGGTCCCGCCTGGGTGGTCGGGATCGATTGGTCGCCCCAGCAGGCCAGCCGTTCGTCCGCCGTCGGGTCGGCCCACTGGCGCAGGACGGTAGCGATGCCCCGGCGGGAGAGGACCTTGGGCCGCAGACCGATGGCCAGCAGGTGCTCGCAGAGCTGGGCCAGCTCACTGGTGGCTTCCGAGAGTGCGTCTGCTCCACTTGCTTCGGTCTCCACTTGGGCACCCAGGTAGACGTCATGGTGGATGGCGGCGGTGCCAATCGACGAATGCAGCGACTGGTAGTCATCCCACTCCTCGGTCGACACCTGGTCCATGGCCGCAGCCGACCAGTCCGACTGGACGGTCGAGGGCTGGGGAGTGGCCCGCTCGACCCACTGCAGACGCCGCAGACCGGAGCCTTCAGCGGCCATTCCTTTCAGCACCTCGCCCCACTGGCTGATCTGGGCGGCCTGCTCGTCGGGACCGGAGAACACGAAACGGTCGCCTCCCGCCACGGAGATCACCGCAGTGAGCAGCCTCCGGCGTCTCACCCGCTCCGACACCAGACCCGCCTCTGACCCGTCGAGGTTGCCTCCCTCGAAGCGGAGCCGACCGAGCTCAGGGGGAAGCTGTTCGGCCACCCTCTTGCGTGCTTGTCGCGGCCTCGACTTCCGACTTCGGTCGACCGGTGGTTGACCTGGGGCCGGGGCCGTGGCCCTGTCGAGAGTGTGGCGTTGATGGGGGCGCTGAGTCCGTTGCTGCTGGGGAGCAATGTCGGTGACCGTGCTGATTCCAACAGCCCGCCAGGTCTGGGGCATCTCCCAATGCGCCTGGCCGTTGGCCCAGAGGAGCCCGAACCGTGCGTATGGAACCACCAGGGAGCGCACCTTCGCTCCCCGGTGCCGGCCGAAGGGAACCCGGCCGAGAGCGAACCAGAAGCCGAGGAGCACAGGCAGGAATGGCAGTGGCATGGGGACAGAGCCCAGGATCATCACGAATCCGCAGGCGGCGCCCAGCACCCCCGGGGCGAACTGGCCGGCGGTGCGGCTGACCAGCTCGTACCGCTTGGTGACGACGCCGAAGTTGTAGAGCGTGTCGTGCTCAGCCACGGGATCCCCCCGGGGCCTTCGGGGTCGACGGCCGACTGGGTCGACTTCCACGACTGGCTGCTCCGCCAACTGGACCAGATGTGCCGGACCCACCGGGACTGCCTGGAGTCGAAGGTGGGCCCGCTGGTGACCGACGTTGGCCCGGGCTGGCTTGACTGCTGCTGGAGCGCCCCGCCCCGGCGCTGGGCGAAGTTCCAGGCATTGGCCCCCCGGGGATCGGATTCCCGCCGGTGCCGCCCGCCCCCGCTTCGGAGCCGGTAGATGGCGAGGCCGTACCCGGGTTGGCACCCTCGGCGGCGCCGGTGGCCGCCTTTGCCCCGGCCTTCGCCGCGCCGGCTGCTGCCCCTACCCCGGCAGTAGCTGCGACACCAACGGGTCCGGCTGCGGCTCCCGCTTCCACCAGGGCTTTGCTGCCGCCGGAGCCACCCATCATTTTCGCCGTACCGGCGACGCGGCTCCCCATGTAGGTCATCCGACCCGGGGCGCTGATCATGGTCGCCGTGGCTGCGGCGTGCTCGGTGGCTGATGGCACGTGTCGGAGGGCCATAGGAAGAGCCAGCGAACCAAGGATGAGGAAGGCCAGGCAGAGGGACAGGGTGGTCATGTCCCCGCCCACCGCTCCGGGGTTCGTCCCGGACAGCTGACCGCTGTTGAGGTCGGCGGCGGCCAGCACCATGAGCATGGTAATGACCAGCTGGGAGATGATCGTGGCGATGATCAGGTCCACCAGGCGCTTGATCCAGTGGGCTGTCCCGCCCCAGTAGAGCCCGATGAGGGCAAGGGGTATGGCCAGGACCTCCAGGTAGAGCAGTGCTCCCCGGAGGGCCAACACGAACCAGATGACCAGAGCGGCCAGGCCGGCGAGGGCGATGATCAGGGCGGCTGCCAGCCCGGGCAAGCTGCTACCGCCCGTGGTGACGGTGGCGGACAGGGCGAAGTTGGACAGGTGGTCGAGGCCCTGGCCGAACCCCTGGTTGCCGCCGAGGGCCTGGTCGACCAGAAGGCTGCAGCACGCATTGACCAGGGTCAGGACTCCGGCGGTCACCGGCAGGGCGACAGCGGTGCCGATAGCCATGATCACCGGGGCCCCGAGTCCCCGCTTGAGCACCGAGGTCAGGTCCCCCTTCAGGGCGGCGGTCCCCACCCCGATGAACAGCACCGGTACCGACAGCCAGGCGACCACCGTGAGCATGGCCCGCCACGGGCCCTTGAACCACGAGGTGAAGTCGGGCGTGGTGGTCGACTGCATGGCGTGGATCACGCCACCGATGGCCCAACTGGCGAACCCACCGATCCCCTGGGAGATTGAGCGTCCGATCCAGCCGACGATGTCCTGGCCGACACCGCCCAGAGGGTCGAGGAGTGAGAGTCCGATGAGCATTTCAGCTCACCGAGGTGCCGAAGTTGAAGGCCCAGGTGATGAGGAAGACCCCGGCTCCGATGATGACCGCCCCGGCGAAGGCTGCCAGCACCTTGTGCTGGGAGACCGAGGTCCGGTTGATGGATCCGTTCTGGACCCCCCACCAGAGGCTGGCACCGCCGACGATCAGACCGAGGAGGCAGGCGTAGACGGCCCACTGTTCGATGCCGCCGAGGAAGGAGGTCACCTGGGAGGAACCGGGCAAGGTGTTGTTCGGGGTGATGTTGAAGCTGGCGGCCAAGATGGGTGAAGCAAGATTCTGAACAAACGACTGAGGGATCATTCGGACTCCAGGGCTATGTGCGGGACCGGGCGTCCTCGCTAGCCCTCATGATCCGAAAGCAACGTCACCCTGAACGTCACCCTCGCCGCGCAAACTCGTATATTTCATCTGCTGCGTATTCCTCTGGGAGGGTGACGTTGGCCGTGACCAGCCAGGCAGTCAGGATGACGTTGCGCGAATCGACGGAATCAGTGACCGCGAGCTACCTCCTGACCTGCGAGGGTGACGGTCGCCTCGCATCTGATGACCCGATCGGTCGTCTCCTGAGAAACCGCCGCAGGTCGAGTTCCCTCCCCTCTGGGCTTGCTCAGCCCTGGTCGAGAGGGTGACGTTGGTGACGCCCCCGATGGCCCTCGAGACGACAGGGTGACGTTCGGATCGATGCCGTACGGACTCAGCAGCTGGGCCGCGAACCCGTCATTGTGAGTAAAAGGGCCGTCGTCGCGTTGTGGTGCGACCGCAGTCAACGTCATAGCGAGCGACATCGTCAACGCGCGACTCGGCCAACGGAGCTCTGCGCCGTAGCGAGCGGTGCGGTCGAGAGTTCGTGCCTGGGCGTGGTGATCAGCCAGACCAATACGCAGGCATGGAATAGGCGTCTTTACCAGTAATGGGTCCTGACCTGGGGTACGGCAGGGCCTGGTCAACGTCACCCTCGATCAACGAGCCCGGTTTCCGGTGTGAGGGTAACGTCACCCTCCGTCTGCTCGACCCCTCAGCAAGGGGTTCAAGTCACGAGCTGTCGGCTGAATCTCCTCCGGCCAGCAGGCATGGCAGCCTGGGTGTTGCGAATTCCAGAGACGGGGCCTGCCTCGTCAGACTTGGTCGAGGGTGACCATCTGATCAGAGGGCGAGGAGGGTCGACAGGCACTCACGTCGAGATTCCCTCCTGGAGCCGAGTGGTCTTTCACGCCCCATCGACGTATCGGGCTACCCGGGCAGGCCCAGCTGTCCTGAGAGCCTGTTCGTAAACTCACCGCTGGATAACACCTGAATCGGCACCTCTCGGGTGTCCGGAAGCCATAGAGTCATCTCTGAAGGAGCGCAGTTCGTCAATGGGGGTGCCGCAGGCTCGGTTGACAGCTTCGGGTGCGTAGATGATGGGGAGGTTTCGATCGACGAACGCGCTAAAGCGGATCTCGGGGATCCGAGAACCCGAGGAGGCAGTCAAGACCGGCCGTAGGCCGCCCGTAGGGGGAAGTCTTGACGGCCCGAAAGCTCTCGCTGATGACAATGGTGGTGGAAGCCCGTCAGGGCTCCGTGGTCGTCCGGTCTCCTGGTCGGGGAGGGACGCGTCGTGGTCTGTCTCCAGGGCCAGGCAGTGCTGGCAGGGCAACTCGAAGTGGTCCCGGGTGCCGGTCATCTCTTCGCTCGAACTGCAGCATGGAGTGGTTCGGCCAGGCTCAATCAAAGACTCGGCCTCGCCGCAGAGCGGGGGCCATGACTCAAGGCGAGATCGCACCGGGTTGCGTCCGTTCCGGGTCTCACCCCGCCTTGGTTAGGCAACGGATCTCGCCGTCGCGCAGGCCGTAGTAGACGAGGATGAGAAGTTTGCGGGCGGCCGCCACCCGTCCGATCGGGGTGCCCCGGCGCTCGCCCACCTGTTGGTGGTGGGCCCGAATCGGCGTGGCACTGCGTTGGCGGGTGACCGCCTCGACGGCCGCCCAGCGCACCAGTCGCGACCCCTGCTTGGTGATGTGGCCCCGGCGGACCTTCTGGTCGGACTCGTGATGGGTGGGGGTGAGCCCGGCCCAGCTGCACAGATGTCGGGCCGAGGTGAACCTCGAGATGTCGCCGATCTCGGCCACGAAGATGGCGGCCAGCACCGGTCCGACCCCGGGGATGGCCTGAACAGCGTGGTAGCCGAGGTCGCCGGCGAAGTAGGGGGCGGTCTCGCTTCTTCAGCATGGCGATCTGGCGGTTGATGTGCTCGATCAGGTCCCGCAGCGAATCGACACGCACCCGATAGGCCTTGGCCAGTTCCACTTCGTCGAGCAGGCGTTGACCGCCCGACCCCGAACAGGTCGGTCATCGGCACCGCCACCCCCTCTTTGGCCAGCACCGCATGGACCTGGGCCTTGAGGCTCGTGCGCAGGTGCACCAGCTTGCCCCGGTAGCGGATGAGCTCACGGAGCTCACGCAGCGGGGGTGGTGCCACCCAGCCCTCGGCCAGGCGTCCTATGCGGAGCAGGTCGACGAGATCGGTGGCGTCGCGCTCGTCGTTCTTCACCCGGCGGCTGCCCCAGTTGTTGCCGAGCGGGTGGGCGAGGTGCACGTTGCCGCCGCACTCTTTGATCACGTCGGCCGCCCAGTACCACCCATAGGTCGCCTCCATGATCACTTCGGGGTGCTCACCGGCCTTGGCCAGCTCGGCGGCCAGAATCACCGGGTCGTTGTCGATCCGCACCGTTTCGAGGGTCTCGCCCGCAGTGTTGCGCCGTACGATCACGCTGCGCCTGCGGTGCAGGTCGATGCCGACATATTGTTGCTCTTGTTCCACGGGAGTCTCCTTCTGTCGCTTTCGGGTTGGTTTCGCAACCCCAAGTGTGCTCCGCACACCTGGTTCCGGGCGACGGGAGGGCTCCCGCTGGGTCTTCGGCTTGGATCGGCTGGAACTGGCGGCACTCCTCGGTGACATAGGGGCGTTCCTCATGCTCGGCGCCCGAGCTGGAGCGCTCACCGCAGCTCGTCACGCAGGAGCTGCGCTGCACTCCTTCATGACATCAAATGGATGGCTGACGATGCAGCGAAGCGGTCGACGACTTGGCGGACCACACATGGCGACCTGACCGACGAGGAGTGGTCCTATATCGCTGATCTCACCGGATCGGTCCGCCGTCCGGGTGACGTGGGTCGACCTCGAGCCGTAGATCGCCGCCGGATCGTGGACGCCATCTTCTATGTGGCGGCGACGGGGTGCCAGTGGCGGGCCTTGCCCGCCGAGTACCCGAACTGGAACACCGTCCACCGCAAGCACCTGGAGTGGTCCAGGGACGGGACCTGGGAACGGATCGCCGAACGACTGGCCGAGCTCGTCCGGGAGAACGAGGGCAGGGACGGGGAACCCTCGGCCGGGATCGTCGACGCACGCAGTGTCCGGGGAACGTCGAACGTCACCGGTTCCACCAGGGGATATGACGCCGGCAAGAAGATCTTGGGCAGGAAGACCTTCGGCGTTGTCGACACGCTCGGGATCCTGGTCGCAGTCGTCGTGGTCGCCGCCTCGGTGTCGGACAACGTGGGCGGCATTGCCGTGTTTCACCGGGCCCGGGGCCGCTCGACGAGACTGCAGAAGCTCTGGTGCGACGCCGGATTCAAGAAGACCTTCCTCGACCACGTCCGCAACCACCACGTCGCCGCCGAAGTCGTTACCCGCATCCACGACGGACGCTTTGAAGTTCTGCCACGGCGTTGGGTCGTCGAGCGGACCTGGTCCTGGCTGATGAACAGCCGCCGGCTCCAAGTCGACTATGAGCGAGACCCGGCCGTCCATGAAGGCTTCGTATGGGCGGCCCACTCCCGTTACCTGCTGCGCCGGCTCACCGATCAGACGTCCGGGTGATCGCGCCGGGACAACATCCGCGACAGGCTCTGAGAAGCTCTCGTCGGTGCGAAGGTTGTCGGCCATCGCTGCGGCTACCAACGGCACGCCTCTGGAATGCTCGGGTGATCCGGAGGGTCATCCTTCTTGTGGAAATAACTCGCCACTTCCGCTCCGAATCGCTCGATCTGATCGTGGGTCTGCTCTAGAGAAGGTCCGCTCGCCATGCGAAATCTCATCACGACGTAGTCGACTCCAAGGTCTTCCTCGTATGACTCGATTCGCTCGATACATTCCTGGGGCGATCCCATCACGAGATGGCGTCTGGCATTGGCGATCGTGATGTCCTGTTCGTCGCGAAACTCCGGATTGTCGTCGAACAGTCCGTACCGATGGTAGAACCTCATCTCATCGATGTAGGAGTCGCTAAATTCCCGAGCTGCAACCTCGAACGAATCGGCGACCCACCCGTCGCGCATCAGCACGACGAACGGCTTCTTGCCGAGTTCATGTGCCCTCTGTCTGTAGGCCGCAGACTTCGCCTCCCAGACGGTTGGGTTGATCGGCCAGACATCCGCCGTCCAGCAACTACCGTACTCAGCCGACCTTTGCACCGCGGCAACGCTTGACTGACCACCTCCCCAGATGGGCCATCCACCTGTCTGGTAGGGCTGAGGAACCAACAGGCCGTCTTCGACAGTGAAGTGATCGCCTCGATAGTCGAACCGTTCGCCCTTGAATGCTTCCTGCCAGATGGTCACCGCCTCTTTGAATCGACCAAGTAGCCGGTCCTGCTCTACGCCGAACTGTTGCCAATAACCCGGGTGGTACCCCCGCGAGAGGGTCGTGAACAGCCGGCCCCTCGACAGGTTGTCGATCACAGAGAACTGCTCGGCAGCCTTCAGCGGATGGTAGAGAGTCGCCACGTAAGTGAACGCGCCGATCGCCACCCGCTCCGTCTCCCGGGCCAGCAGGGTGAGGAGCTGCTCAGGGCCGGGAAAATAGCCCTCGGTCCGTCCGTGGCGATGAGGTATCTCCAGTGAGTGGAATCCCGACCGTTCCGCGGTGATGCCCTCCTCGATCATCAGATCCATCGTGCGGGAAACGTCATCGCGGTGTGCCATTGGCGGGTCGTAGCCACCGACGTTCAGATCGATGCAGTAGCCGATTCTCATTGATTGGATCCCCCGCAGCTCGACGCCGGTGCCAATGAGTATCCTATATCCGCAAGGTTTGGGTGACCAGATCGTCGCAGGAAGAAGGGCCCCGGTCACCGACCCCCAGACGTTGGTCGTTTCGGAGAGGCCGGAGGGATCGACCACGGGCCGAAGCCATGGCTCGACCGGAGGCCTTCGTTGACGGCTCGGAGAAAAGGGGATACTGTTTTTCCACACAACGTCATGGGGGATGGTTGATGGACGACTCTGAATCGGGCGACGTCCCCGGGGCCTGCCCGGAGTGTGGCGCCGAGGCGCTGAAGCGTTATCCGGTCGTGGCCGAGATCGGTTGGGAGATGGTGACGAAATGTCAGGTCTGCCTCCGCTCGGTGGAGCGCGTTCCGTGGCGGAGACTCGGGCCTATCGAGCTCCTGATCGACCGGGTGGGCAATCGGTGACCGGCGATGGGCTGCTTGCCGTGGACGTGGGCGGAACCTTCACGGATGTGATCAAGTTCGCCGACGGCCGGATCGATGCCATCAAGATCCCGACGGCTCGGACCAACACCTATACGTCGGTGCTCGAGGGAGCCCGGCAGCTCGGTGCCGACCAGTGCACGACCTTCAACCACGCCAGCACCGCCGGCCTCAATGCCCTCCTGACCCGTCGCCTCCCCAAGGTCGGGTTCCTCACCACCTTCGGGCATCGTGACGTGTTGGACATGGCCAGAAGTTGGCGACCGTTCGAAGCCCTGACCGATGCCCACTGGAGGAAGACCTTCGGCGACTCCACCGCACCACTGGTGCCGAGGTACCTGCGTCGGGGCGTACGCGAGCGCATCCTCGCCGACGGCTCGGTGCTGATCGACCTCGACGAGGTCCACCTCCGTAAGGAGTTCGACCGGTTCCGGACCTGCTCGATCGAGGGCCTGGCCATCTGCCTGATCAACGGGTACGTCAATCCGGATCACGAGCGACGTATCCGGACCGTCGCCCACGAGGTACTGGGCGACATCCCGATCTCCCTCTCTTCCGAGGTCTCCCCGTTGGCCAAGGAGTACGCCCGGGCCACCACCACGGTGATCGATGTCTTCATGAAGAAGGTCTACGGGAAGTACGCCGTCGACCTCGAGACCGGCCTTTCGGACCTCGGGTTCGAAGGGTCGCTCAATTTCGCCGACTCGTCGGCGTCGCTGCTCAACTCCGAGTACGCCATGGAGCGGCCGTTCAAGCTGGTGTTCGCCGGCCCGGCCGCCGGCGCCGTCGCCAGTGCCCACCTCGGTGATCTCCTGGGCGATCGCCACCTGCTGTGCTGCGATGTCGGCGGCACATCCTCCGACATCGCCGTGGTGGTGGACGGCGCACCGGTGCTGAACACCGTGTTCGAGCTGGAGCCCGACCTATTGGTCAACTCGCCCTCCATCGAGCTTGCCTCCCTCGGCGCCGGCGGAGGGAGCCTCGTATTCGGCACTCCGGCCGGCGAGATCCGCGTGGGACCAGAAAGTGCCGGTGCTGACCCCGGACCGGCCTGCTACGACCGGGGCGGAACCCAACCGTCGATGACCGATGCCTTCCTCCTCGTCGGACTGCTCGACCCCGATCGCTTCAACGCCGGAGCCATCTCCCTCAACATCGAGCGGGCGCGCCGCGCCTTCGAGGACATCGACAGCCCGCTCCGGTTCGAACAACGCGTGGCCTACGCCTACCGGCTGGGTCTCAACAACATCGCCCAGGGCCTCCTGGACGTGGTCGTACGCAAGGGTATCGACCCGCGCCGGTTCAGCCTGGTCGCCTTCGGCGCCGCCGGTCCCCTGGTGCTGCCGGCCATCCTGCACGAGGTACAGGCCAGGCGGGTGATCGTCCCGCCCTTCCCCGGGCTGTTCTCCGCCCTGGGCCTGCTGAGCGCCGACCGTGTCTATTCGGACAGCCGGACCTCCTACCTCCGACTGGATCCGTCGCATGCCGCCACCATCGATGCCACCTACCGCGAGATGGAGGAGACCCTTCGGGAGCAGGCGTCGAGCGAACGGGTCACCGTGGTCCGGCGCACGTTCGACGCCCGGCTGGTCGGCCAATCCTGGGACACGCCGTTCGTGACCGTGCCCGACGGACCGATCGACGGCAACTCCATCGAGACGATGATCGAGAACTTCCACCAGGAGTACGAGCGCCGTTACGGCAACCGGTTCGCCGATTACGCCGTCGAAGCCGTCACCTACCGGGTCGACCTGATCATCAGTTCGGACAAGGTGGCCTACCCCACCCTGGCCACCGCCGAACCGGTGGACGTCACCCCGGACCGCATGGTGGCCCTGTCCTACCTCGATGACGCCAACGCCCTGGCCGGCGAGTTCGAGCGGAGCGATCTGCGGTCCGGACAGCGGGTCAGGGGACCGGCCATCATCCGCGAGCCGACGTCGACCACCCACCTGGTGGCCGGCCAGCAGGCCACGGTCGGACCCCTCGGAGAATTGATCATCGAAATGGAGGGCGCATGACGCTCGTGACCGAACAACCGGCGGCCAGCCCGCGGGATCTGGACGACAGCCAGTTCCAGGACGCCTATTCGTGTGACCGTCTGACGGCGACGGTGCTGACCAGCCGGTTCCGCTACCTGGTGCGCCACATGTGCACCCACCTGATGACCACCGCCTTCAGTCCCGTCCTCCGTGACTGGTACGACTTCGCCGCCACGCTGTCCGGGCCGCCCTCGATCGGCTACCCCATGTCGGCCGTCGCCGACAGCCTGCCCCTCTTCACCGGGACCATGGCCGATGCCGTGCGCACGATGGTCGAGGAGTACGGTCCGTCCCGCCTGCTGCCGGGCGATGTGCTCATCTGCAACGACCCCTATCGCAAGGGGACCCACGTCAACGACGTCTGTTTCGTGCGGCCGGTCTTCACCGAGTCCGAGATCACGGGATTCCTGACCCTGACCGCCCACATGATGGACATGGGCGGCACCGTGCCCGGTGGGTTCAGCGCCATGAAGAAGAACGTCTACGAGAACGGGCTGGTGATCCCCCCGGTGCTCCTGTACCGGCAGGGTGAGCTCGACCGGTCGATCCTGAGTCTCATCTTCGACAACGCCCGGTTCGGGGAGGTCATCCTCCCGGACATCAGCTCGATCTCGGCCGCCCTCACCCTCGGAGACCGGTTGCTGACCGAGACCATCGACCGCTACGGGCGCGACAGCTACCTGGGTGCCCTGCGATATGGCACCGACCTCAGCGCCAGTGCCATGCGGGATGCGCTCGTGCGACTGCCGGACGGGAACTACTCGGCCACGGAGATCATCGACTGCGACGGGATCGACGCCGACAAGGAGTACTTCATCTCCGTCGAGATCAAGGTGGCCGGCGGACGGGCGGAGGTGGACCTGTCCGGCAGTTCCGACCAGGCCCGTACCTGCATCAACGCCGGTTGGTTGGACACCAAGACGGCCGTGGCCGTGGCCCTCAAGTACCTGATCGACCCGGCCACCCCGTTCACCAGCGGGGTGTGTCGGCCGCTCGACATCGTGTTGCGGCCGTCCACCATCGTCGCCGCCGAACCGCCGGACGGGGCCATCTTCTCCTACTGGGAGACGACCATGCCGTTGCTGCACGCCGTGTTCCAGGCCCTGGAGGAGGCGGTCGGCGAGGATGCCATCGCCGGAGACTTCTGCTCGGCCATGACCCACAACGCCACCGGCTTCCATCCGGACGGCACGCCGTGGGCCGTGGTCGGAGGTACCTGCGGAGGGGAGCACGGCCCCTGGGGAGCAACCAAGCGGGGCGACGGTGAGAACTCGCTGGCCACGGCGTTGGCCAACGGTATCGGTCCGTCAGTCGAGGGATTCGAGGCCGAGTCGCCCGTGGTCATGATGCAGAAGGAGTACGTCACCGACAGTTCCGGCCCGGGCAGCTTCCGGGGGGGCGCGGCCACCCGCAAGGATTCGCTCTGGCTGACACCGACGGAGTACCACTCGACCAACATGCACACCAAGTACCCGAGCGGCTTCGGCGTGCGCGGCGGGGGGAACGGTTCGCGTCCGGCCGTGTGGGCCTGGGAGACCGTCCCCGGGGAGCCCATCGGGTTCCTGGACGACGAGGAGAAGACCGTCGCCTCGGCCACCCCGATCCTCGGCGTCATGGACCGGCGGACGTACATGCTCGACGGTGACGATCCCGTCTACTTCCACTTCGGACGCGAGCCGGTCTGGACGTCGGGCACCAATGCCACGTTGCGCTACCAGACCAGTGGCGGTGGCGGATGGGGGTCCCCGCTCCTGAGGGATCCGGAGCTGGTCAAGCGGGATGTCCGTGACGACTACGTCAGCATCGACGCCGCCCGGTCGACCTACGGCGTCGTGGTGCTCGGAGACCCCGAGTCCGATCCTGAGGGATTGACGGTCGATGTTCCCGCCACCGAGGCGCTCCGGGCCGATCTCTCGACGGCCCCCTAGCGTCTCTTCAGGCTGACGGGAGGGACATGGACGAGACCGAAGGACACGACGCCAAACAGATCGCCGTGGTCACCGGGGCCGGACAGGGGATCGGGGCGGCCACCGCCCTCGAGTTGGCCCGCTGCGGTCTGGACGTGGCCCTGGTCGATGTCAACGAGGACACCCTGTCGGGAACCGTAGACGGCGTGCAGCACGCCACCGCAGTCCGCAGCGGAGGGTACGTCGCCGACGTGTCCGATCCTGACGAAGTGGCGGAGTTGATGGCGCGGGTGACAGAGGAGCTGGGACCTCCCACCGTGCTGGTCAACAACGCCGCCATCGGCCGGTACGCACCGGTCGAGCAGCTCTCCCTCGAGGACTGGAACCGCACGATCGCCGTCAACCTGACCGGGCCGTTCCTCTGCATCAGGGAGTTCCTGGGGAGGGTACCGGCATCGGGCGGGGCCATCGTCAATATCGCCTCCATCGCCGGCCACCTCGGATCGCCGGGATCGTCGGCCTACGCGTCGTCCAAGGGCGGCATCATCGCCTTCACCCGGGTCCTCGCCGTCGAGCTGGCCCCCCGTCGGATCCGCGTCAACGCCGTCTCTCCCGGGCCCATCGACACCGAGCTCACCGCCCAGCTCAGCGACGAGGCGACCACCGCCCGCCGGTTGTCGCGGGTGCCCCTGGCCCGCCTGGGCAGTGGATCGGAGATCGCCACCGCCGTGGCCTTCCTGGCCACCGGGGCGTCCAGTTTCGTGACCGGACAGACGTTGTGTGTGGACGGTGGCTGGACGGCGCAGTCGTTGTGAGCCGGGCCGGATCAGCCGGTAGCGGCAGGGGATGGCGCCGGTGACCATCGAGTTCACCGCCGGCCCCGGCGTCGCCGATCTGACCCTGCGGACGGCGACATTCATCCGGGAGCGGGTCATCCCCATCGAAGAGCGGGTCGGCGGCATCGTGCACGACGGCGACGACGAGATCCGTGGTGAGCTGCAGGACGCCGCCCGGGCGGCCTCGGTGTTCTGTCCCCAGGTCAGCCCGGAACTCGGTGGCCTGGGCCTCGATCTCCGGGGCCAGGCCCCGGTATTCGAGGAGTCGGGATACTCGCTGCTCGGACCCCTGGCCATGAACTGCGCCGCACCCGATGAAGGGAATATGCACCTGATCGAGATGGTGGGCACGACCGAGCAGAGGCAGCGCCACCTCGTGCCGCTGGCGGCGGGGACGACCCGCTCCTGTTTCGCCATGACCGAACCGGCACCCGGCGCCGGTTCCGATCCCCGAGCCCTCCTCACCTCGGCGGAGCGCAAAGGAGCCGGCTGGGTGATCAACGGCCGGAAGTGGTTCATCAGCGGCGCCCGAGGCGCCTCCTCGATGATCTGCATGGTGCGGACGTCCGGCGCACCGGGCGACGCCGGTGGTGCCACCATGTTCCTCCTGGACATGGACCGGCCGGGCATCGAGTTCGTGCGCGACATCGAGACCATGGACGAAGGCATGTTCGCCGGCCACAGCGAACTGCTCTTCTGCGACCTCGAGGTGTCCGAGGACGAGGTACTCGGTGAGGTCGGGAGGGGATTCGAGTACGCCCAGGTGCGCCTGGGTCCCGCCCGCCTGACCCACTGCATGCGCTGGTTGGGGATCGCCCGACGGTCACAGGACATCGCCCTCGACCGGGCGGCGGACCGGAGGGCCTTCGGGGGAGTGCTGGCCGATCTCGGGATGATCCAACAGCAGATCGCCGATTCGGAGATCGACATCGCCTCGGCCCGGGCCATGGTCCAGCGTTGTGCGTGGGAGCTCGACGTGGCGCCCCGGTCCTCCCAAGCGGCGCAGTACTCGTCGATGACCAAGGTCTTCGTGGCTGAGGCGGTGTGGCGGGTCATCGACCGGGCCGTCCAGATCTGTGGAGCCATGGGGGTCTCCGACGACGTCCTGCTGTCGCGGTACTTTCGTGACGCCAGGGCGTTCCGTATCTACGACGGCCCGTCCGAGACCCACCGTTGGGCCATCGCCAAACGGGCGGTCAAGCTCCGGAGGTCGGTCCGTTGACCCCGGCCCGATCGGTCAGCTTCGAGCCGCTGACGCCGACGGCCTATCTCGAACGTTCCGGTGATGTCTTCGCCGACCGCCTGGCCGTGGTGGACGGCGAGGTGCGTTTCACCTACGCCGAGCTGCTCGACCGTTGCCTGCGTCTCGCCGGCGGACTCGAAGGTCTCGGGGTGCGGCCCGGGGAACGGGTCGCCGTGCTGGCCCCCAACACCCACGTCCTGTTGGAGGCCCACTACGGGGTGCCCTTTGCCGGTGCGGTCCTGGTGGCGCTCAACGTGCGGCTGGCCGCCGACGAGCTCGCCTACATCGTCCAACACGCCGGAGCGTCGCTGCTCATCGTCGATCCGGCCTACCTCGGGCTGGCCCGGGACATCGCCGACCGCGTCGGGAGGCAGATCCGTCTGGTGGATGCCGGTGCGGAGTACGAGGGACTGCTGGCCACGTCCGTCCCCGCCCACCTGCCGGTGGAGGATGAGCGCGACCTGTTGGCGCTCAACTACACCAGCGGGACCACCGGCCGGCCGAAGGGGGTCATGTACCACCACCGCGGCGCCTATCTGCAGTCGCTGGCCATGGCGCTCCATTTCAAGCTCACCAACGATTCGCGGTACCTCTGGACCCTGCCGATGTTCCACTGCAACGGCTGGTGCTTCACCTGGGCGGTCACCGCCGCCGGGGGTACCCACGTGTGCCTCCCCCGGGTGGACCCGAAGGAGATCTGGGGTCTGATCCACACCATGGGGATCACCCATCTGTGTGCGGCGCCCACCGTCCTGGTCGGCCTGGTCAACCACCCCGGGGCGCGACCGGTGCCCGACCGCCGGGTGCTGGTGGCCGTGGGCGGCGCACCGCCGTCGCCCAGCCTGCTCGAACAGTGCTTCGGTCTGGGGCTGGACATCACCCATCTCTACGGACTGACCGAGACCTTCGGACCGGTGGTCATCTGTGACTGGCGGTCCGACTGGGACCGCCTGTCGGTTCCTGAGCAGGCCGAGCGGCGGGCACGTCAGGGTGTGGGCAACACCATCTCCTGTCGCGTGCGAGTGGTCGACGGCGACGGCCGGGATGTTCCACGGGACGGCAGCACGCTCGGGGAGGTGGTGCTCCGTGGCAACAACGTGATGCTCGGTTACTACAAGGACCCCGAAGCCACCGAGGTGGCCATCCACGACGGCTGGCTGCGCACCGGCGACCTCGGGGTGCTCCACGGCGACGGCTATCTGGAGATCCGCGACCGGGTCAAGGACGTGATCATCTCCGGCGGCGAGAACATCTCCTCGGTGGAGGTCGAAGCGGCGCTGGACAGCCATCCGGAGGTACTCGAGGCGGCGGTGATCCCGGTGCCCGACGACCGGTGGGGCGAGCGCCCGGCGGCTTGGGTGACGCTCAAGGAGGGTGCGACGGTGAGTGCCGACGAGCTGCGTGCGCACGTTCGGGGGCATCTGGCCGGGTTCAAGGTGCCGGATCTGATCACGTTCGGTGCGCTGCCCAAGACGGCGACGGGAAAGATCCAGAAGTACCGCTTGCGCGACGAGGCCTGGGCCGGCCGGGACCGCGTGTCCTCGGTGAACCAGCCGGGTCCGGCTAGCGGTTGACGATGGCGCCGGGCCCGGGCGGGTGTCCGTCCGGACCTTCGGTGGCCTGGCGCTGGTGGAAGTAGGAGAGACCGGCGGCCAGATGGCTCCGCATCCGGTGCTGGGCCAGTGCCGGATCCCCTGCGGTGATGGCCTCGACGATGGCACCGTGGGCCAGGTGGACCTCCTGGAGCTCCCACGCCTCGTACTTGAGGTGACCGGTCCGCTCGAAGGTCAGACTGGTCAGGGTGGCCACGAACAGGTGGAGTGCGGCGTTGCCGGTCAGTTCGGCCAGCACGATGTGCAGGTCGTGGGACCGCCCGGTCTCGACTTCACGACCCTCGTCACCCATCTCCCGCTCGAGTACTTCGCGGAGTCTGCGGACACCGTCCTCAGTGAGCCGCTCCGTGGCGATACGGACGCAGGCGAACTCGAGCGAACTCCGCACGTCGTAGAGATCCTGGGCGCTGACGTCGGCGTGATCCAGGTAGAGCATGGCCGGCTGCTGCACAGCCTGGAGGTCGGGGGCGGTGACGAGGAGCCCCCCGCCCGGGCCACGCCGCATCCTGGCCGCACCGTGGTGTTCGACGATCCGGATCGCTTCGCGGAATACCGCCCGGCTCACGCCGTAGCGGTCGATCAGACTGGGTTCCGAGCCCAGCGACTCGCCGATCGGCCAACCCAGCCCCACGATGTCCGCCTCGATGCGCATGGCCAGCTCCTCCGCCATCTTGGCGGAGCTCCCGTCGCGGGTGTGGTTCTGTTGGGCGCCGTTCCGTCGGGTGTCGGACATGGTCTTTCCGCCTACCGATTCGGAATCTCGGGTGTCGCCGCCGGCGGGACTGTCGTCTGGCATTCCGGCCAGCGTAATCTGAGGTCCGCGACGAGCGGTGCTTCCGCCCCGGAGGGCTTCGATGCCACAGGTTCGGAGTGCACCCGGATCGGCAACCGGCTGATCAGGCGGTTGCCGCCGTGCCCAGGTACGCCGCTTCGATCTGTTCCTCGGTCACGAGATCGACGGGCCCGGAGGCGATGGTTCTGCCGCCGCTGAGGACAAGGATGTCGCTACACCGCTCGATCGCCACCTTCGGGAACTGCTCGGCCCACAGGATGCCCACGCCCTGTGCCGCCAGTTCGGAGATCAAGGTGGCCACGGTGAGGATCATCTGGGGAGCCAGGCCCAGGGACGGTTCGTCGAGGCACAGGTACTCCGGCTCGGTCATGAGCGCCTGGCCGATGGCGAGCATCTGCTGTTGACCGCCGCTCAGGCTCGCCGCCCGGTCCTTCTGCTTGGTCTCGAGCGCGGGCAGCATCGAGTAGACCCGCTTCCGTTGCCGGTCGAGGATGTCCCGGCGGGTGATCCCTCCGATGGCCAGGTTCTCAGCGACGGTGAGGGACGGGAAGATGGGTCGGGGCTCGCCCACCCATCGCACGCCGGCACGGGCCAGCCGGTGGGCCCGCCATCTCCCGGTGTCCACGCCGTTGACACTGCGGACTCCCGCCCGGACGCGCAGTTGCCCACTGACCAGCTTCAGGAGCGTCGACTTGCCGGCACCGTTGGGGCCGAGGACGCCCATGCACTGGCCGGGCTTCAGCTCGATGCTGACATCGCGCAGCACATCGGTGCCCTTGTAGCCGGCGTACACGTTGGACAGGCTGAGCGCGTTCATGCGGAACCCCCGAGGAGAACCTCTCGAACCGCGGCGTGGTTCGTGATGTCCCTGGGTGTGCCCTGGGCGAGCACGTGGCCCTCGGCCATTACGGTGACCTGATCGGCGATCCGCATGGCCAGTTCGAGGTCGTGCTCGACCACGACGAAACCGATGCCCCGGGCGGCCAGCGCCCGGATGACCGATCCGAGTTGCTGGCGCTCCGTTTCGGAGAGCCCGGCCGCCGGTTCATCCAGGAGGACCACGCTCGATCGGGAGGCGAGGGCCAGCAGCACACCGACGATCCTTCGCTGACCCGAGGTCAGTTGGGCGCACGGCAGGTCCATCTCCCGCTCGAGGCCGGCCGCCCTGACGATCGATTGGGCCATGGTCCGGCACGCACGCCGCGCCCGCCAGGCGATCGGGTCGGACAGGAGCCAGTGGGCATAGGAGACGGAGCGGAGTTGGGCCAGATCGGCGGCGAGAAGGTCCACCGGGGTCGTCTCGTCCGGCAGGCTGGGAGTCTGGAAGGATCGACTCACACCCAGGCGGGCCACGGCAGCTGGGCTGTGGCCGCTGATCACCTGGTCGCCGAACCGGACGACACCGCTGTCCACCCGGGCGAAACCGCACAGAGCATTGAGGAGGCTGGTCTTTCCCGAGCCGTTGGGTCCGAGCAGCAGGTGTACCTGTCCGGGGTTGATGGTGATCGACTCGGTGTCCTCCATGTCCAGAGCCACCACCCCGCCGTACCGTTTACGGGCCCCCTCGACCGTGAGCCTGCGGGTGAGATCGATTCCGGAGCGGAGGGGCCAGAGCGCCGACACCAATAGTTCGGTGGGGATTCCTCCGGCGGACACATCGGCCTGGTCGGCCGGATCGGCGATGACACTTCCGTCGGCGGCGGGCGTGCCGGAGTTGCGGCGACGCCTGGATCCCGCCAGTCGTCGCCAGGACCGCGTGGCCGCCACCTCGATGCCGTCCCGGAAGGCGATCACCGAAATGAGGACGATGGCCCCGTAGATGAAGTCCTCATACCCCTGGACGTTCACCACCTCCCGGGGCACGACGTAGAGGGCGATGACGCCCAGGCTCGGTCCGAGGAGGGTGGTCGAACCACCCACCAGCACGGCAGCGAACAGAAGAATGGTGTAGGTCAGGGTGAACTGGGTCGGCTGCAGGAAGCCGGACAGATCGCTGAAGATCGCTCCCCCGAGGCCGGCCAGCACGGAGCTGAGTACGTAAGTCGCCATCCGCACCCGCCACGGTGAGACTCCGGCTGCGGCCACGGCGGCGGGTGCGTCCCGCAGCCGCCGCATGTGGATGCCCAACGGCGCGCTGCGGACGTTGCGCGACAAGAGCAGAGAGAGGGCGAGACCGGCGGCCGCCAGGAGGTACATGCCGCGGTTGTCCAACTGGGAGCCGAACAGACTCGGGACGTTGATGACGGTCATGCCGGCGCTGCCGCCGGTCTGGCTGGCGAAGGCTTGCACCAGGTTGGGAATGAGGCTGACCAGGAAGAACCCGACCAGAGCGAAGTAGAACTTGGAGATGCGCAGTCCGATGAGGCTGAGCACCAGTCCGAGCAGCACGGCGGCGACCACGCCGACCAGCCCGGCCAGCCAGAAGTTCCACTGGTGGTTGGTGGTGAGGATGGCCGTCACATAGGCGCTGGTGGCGAACAGGGCGAGCTGGCCGAGGAGGAACTCGCCGGCCAGGCCCAGTGCCAGACCGAGCCCGGTGGCGGCGATGGCGAAGGTCAGGGCGGTGGCCCCTTGGAGGAGGTAGTCCTGGCGTCCGGTGAACAGGCCGAAGACGACGACGATGATGATGAAGATAACGGGCGCGTTCAGCACCTTCCGGAGGTTCAACCGGATCGGCACCGGCTGTCGCCGGTCGGCCAGCTCCGGAGTGTCGATCAGTTCAGAGGTGGTCGCCACTAGACGCTCCTGGCTCCGCGGGGACTCAGGATGCCCTCCGGTCTGATCAGCAACACGGCGATCAGCACGGCGAACACCACCAGATCCTCGTCGTTCAGGCTGATATAGAGACCGGCCAGCGACTCGACCACACCGATCAGCAGTCCACCGAGCAGGGCCCCCCAATGGCTGGCGAATCCGCCGATGGCCACGGCAGCGAAGGCCAGGATGGCGAAGGTGAAGCCCGAGTCGGACTGCACGTAGGTGACCGGGGCGAGGACGAACCCTGCCAGGCCGGCCAGTGCCCCTCCGAAGGCGAAGGCGGCCAGGCCCAGCGCCAGTACGTTGACCCCGGCCAGTTCGACCGCCGTGCGATTGTCGCCCACCGCTCGCATGGCCCGCCCCCACAACGTGAAGCGCTGGAAGACTTCGATGGCCACGGCGGCGGCGATGGCCACCACGAATCCGACGATGTAGGGAGTGGCGATGCCGAGGCTGCCCAGGTGGATGTTGGCCGGCCCGATGTAGTTCTTGACCCCGTGGGTCTGGGTACCCCAAATCCGTTCCGCCGCGCCGGTCATGAGGACGGCGACGCCCAGGGTCGAGATCAACCAGGTCAAAGTGTTGTCGCCGCGCCGGGCCAGGGGCCAGATCGCCACCCGCTCCACCAGGCCGCCCAGGATCGCCACGGCGACCAGGGTGATCAGCAGGGCGAGGATGGCGGGAACCTTGGCCACTGCGTAGAGCGAGTAGGCGAACAGGCCACCGAAGGTGAACAGCTGACCCTGGGCGAAGTTGAAACTCGCCGTGGTGCGGTAGATGAAGGCATAGCCAAGGGCGACCAGGGCATAGATCGAGCCGACGCCGATCCCGCTGGTCGAGCGCGGTGAGGAATTGGTTCATGGGCGGACCGGCGCCGACACCGGCCGGTCGGGCACGATGCGATGGGTCTGCAGCATGGATCCCCCTCCCTCAGAGCGCCGGGACGGCCATGCGCTCCACTTTCCAACGAGCCCCCACGTTGTTAGAGTAAAGTATACCCAATCAAGGTCTGACACAAGGTCTAGCCTCCAAAAACTGGCGAAGAGGGTACTGATGTCCCAAATATCCACAACCGGTCGGCGATGAGCCCCGAACCCTCAGAGGTGGAGGGTCCGGAAGGTCCCAGTGTGACCTATGGGCTCGAGGGGCGTATCGCCGTCATCGAGCTCAACCGCCCCCGGAAGAGGAACGCCCTCTCCGCCGAGGTACTGGTCGACCTGGGGGTGGCGCTCGACCGGTTCGCCGACGATCCGGGGGCTCAGGTGGCCATCCTCCGGGGTCGGGGTCCTTCGTTCTGCTCGGGGTTCGACCTCGGGGCCGGATCCTCGTCGACGGCATCGACCAAGGAGGACCCGTGGGGTGATCGGCGCCGACTGCGCAAGTGGATCGATCTCGCCCTGCGACTCTGGGAGGCACCGCGCCCCATCGTGGCCCAGGTGCACGGCCACTGTCTGGCCGGCGGCATCCTCCTGCCGCTGTGCTCGGACATCGCCGTCGTGTCGGAGACCTGTGTCCTCGGTTGGCCCCGGCTGCCCATGGGGGCGGGGTTCATGGACGGTGCCATGGCCCAGTTGATCGGCCAACGTCGGGCCAAGCAGATCTCCTACGAGGTGGGTAGCCGGATCACCGGCGTGCAGGCCGCCGAGTGGGGGTTCGCCAACTTCGCCGTGCCGGCGGAAGACCTCGAGGCGGAGACGCTGGCGTTCGCCGAGCGGATCGCCAAGACCCCGCGCAACGTACTGGAGATCCGGAAGGCCGCTATCACCAAGGCCAGTTCCGGTCAGGGCTTCCGCGAGGCATTGCTGAGCGGCGTCGAATGGGATGCCATCGCCCACGTCGATGCGGACGTCGCCGCCTACCGCGCCCTGGTCCGACGGCACGGGATGAAGGCGGTGATCGACGCCTTCGAGGACACGGACGACCCTTTCGCAGCGCTCGACGGGACTCCGGCCGCCGGCGCGGTGTGACCGTCTGATGGGCATGTGGTTCGAGGAGTTCGCTGTCGGGCAGCAGTTCGACACGGAACCGCTGGTCGTGACCCGTGCGATGATCCTCGAATTCGCCGCGTTGACCGGCGACGACAATCCTCTGCACACCGACGGCGAGTTGATGAAGGAGTCGCAATTCGGCGACATCATCGCCCACGGCCTGCTGGTCCAGTCGTTGGTCATCGGCATGATCGCCAGGCTCGGCATCATGGAGGGGACCACCATCGCGTTGGCCGAGGTGACCTGCAGATTCGTGGCACCGGTCCTGGTCGGCGACCGTATCGAGGCGTCCATCGCCATCAGCGGGACGCGTCCGAGCCGGAAGCCCGATCGCGGCGTGGTGACCCGGCAGGTGGAGACCCGGAACCAACGGGGGACCACGGTGATGGTGTCCACCCTCGTCTCCGTGATGAGACGGAACCCCCCGGTCGGCGATGCCTGAACCGGTCATCGTCGGCGTGCATGAAGGAGCCCTCGACCAGGAAGGTCGACCGTGCCACGAGATCGCCGCCGCCGCCGCCGCCGGGGCCCTGGCCGATGCCGGCATGACCCTGGCCGACGTCGACGGGGTCCTGGCTGCCTATGCGTGGGAGGACCCGTCGATCATGTTCGCCTCCCAGGTCGCCGACCACCTGGGTCTGACCCCTTCCTTCGTGGACACGTGCAGCTTCGGTGGGGCCGGCCCGGCCATGATGGTGGCCCACACGGCCAGGGCCATCCGGCTCGGTCTGTGCGAGACGGCCGTGCTCACCGCGGCCAGCAACCGCGCCTCGGGCCTCGGACGGGCATCGGCCGTGGCCGGACTGCGCGACGTGCTCGATCCGGAATTCGATGTCCCCTACGGAGCCTTCGTGCCGACCGCCTACGCCATGGTGGCCAGCCGCTACCTGGCCGAGACGGGTACCGTCACCGAGGAGCTGGCGGCGATCTCGGTGATCGAGCGGTACCACGCCAGCGCCCATCCGCTGGCCAAGATGCGCACCCCGATCACCGTCGGGGACGTGGTCGGATCTCCGGTGATCGCCTCCCCCCTGCACCTGCTCGAGTGCTGCCTCGTGACCGACTTCGCCGGCGCCCTGGTGATGACGACCGGCAACCGGGCCGCCGACCTGGACGGCACGCCGGTGGGGGTGTGGGGAGAGGCGGAGGCCCACGACCGGCTGTCGCTGGTGGCCGGGGGCGACAGCACCCGTCGGGGTGCGGCGCGCAGCGGACCCCGGGCCCTCGGGCAGGCAGGCATCGTTCTGGACGATGTCGACCTCCTCGAGCTCTACGACTCGTTCACCATCACCGTGGCCCTGACCCTCGAGGACCTCGGGATCTGCGGACGGGGAGAGGCGGGAGCGCTGGCCGGATCGGGCGAGCTGGCCGCCGACGGACGTTGGCCTCTCAACACCAACGGCGGCATGCTCTCCTACCGCACCGGTGGCGTCTCGCACGTGATCGAAGCGGTCCACCAATTGCGGGGCACGGCCATCGGTCTGCGCGTGGAGTCACCACTGGTGGCACTGGTCCACGGCATCGGTGGCGTGCTCTCGACCCACTGCACCCTGGTCCTCGGAACCGGAGACCGTCCGTGATCGCCGATCTCTCCGTGGTGCTCCCCGAACATGCCGCCGCCGCTCCGTTCAGGGCCGAATTGGCCCAAGGCAGTCTGGTCATCCAGAGGTGCGGCGCCTGCGGATCGGTGCAACATCCGCCCCGCGTGGTCTGCACCACCTGCTCGCGCTCCGATGTCCTGGCGTTCGTTCCCACCCCGGGGCGCGGCGTGGTCTACGCCGTCACCACCGTCCGGCGGCCACTGGTTCCCGAGTTGGCCGACAGCATTCCCTACGCCATGGCCATCGTGGAGCTGGAAGAGGGGGTGAGAATGGTCGGGCTCCTCGGCGCCGACGGCGGTCCTGACATCGCCATCGGTGCACCGGTGCGTGCCGTGATCGAAAGGAATCCGGCCGGCCGGCCCCTCGTGGTATTCCTCCCTGATCGGGAAGGTGCCGACGGGGCGTCCCCGCTTCCGAGCTGACCGACCCCTCAGGGATCGGTACGTCTCGACTGCAGGCGACGGGCCATGAACTCCGGGCTCTCGTAGGTGGCCGTCTCCAGGCCGGCGGACAGACCGAGACCGACCAGCGACCCCAGTCGCAGCCACTGGTTGAGGGCGGCCTTGGTGGCGGCGAAGGCGGCCGGGGGGATGGCGGCGAGCTGTCCGGCCAGGATGAGGGCCTGCGGGTGCACCTCCTCAGGACGGTCCACCAGCACCTCGACCAGATCGAGGTCGGAGAGCTCCTGCCCCGACAGGCGGTAGCCACGCAGCAGGTGGCGGCGGGCGCGGCCGAGGCCCATGACCAGCGGCCAGACCACCACCGCGCCGTCACCCGAGGCCAGACCGAGTTTGACGTGGGTGTCCTGGAAGCGCGTGGTCGGGGTGGTCACGATGAAGTCGCAGAAAAGGGCCACCTGGCAACCCATCCCCATGGCGTCGACGGCCACCGAAGCCACCAACGGCTTGGCGAACGAGATCAGCGCCTCGGCGATCTGGGCCGCCTCCCGCTGGAGGCGGCCCGCCGCCTTGGGATCAGCCGCCAGCAGTTGATCGAGGGAGCGGAGTTCGGGAAAGGGGCAGAAGCTGTCGGTACCACCGCTGAAGACCACCGCGGCGACGGTGTCGTCGTCCCCCAGTACCCCGAAGATGTCGCGGAGCTCACGGTGCATCGGGTGCGCCTCGGCGACGAAGCGCTCATCGTTCGGATCAGCGCAACGGACGGTGGCGATGCCGTCGGACACCTCGGTGTGGATGTACCGGAATGAGTCGTAGTCGACCGCCGGTCCGGTCACCTGCTCCCGCCCGGAGCGGCGTCCTCGAGGAGAGCCTGCATCTGGTCGCGCAGCACCCCCCGCGCCAACTTCCCACCGGTGGTACGGGGCAGTTCGTCGACGAAGATGACCCGGTGCGGCTTCTTGTAGCTCGCCAGTTCGCCCTGGACGAAGGAGATCACCGCCTCTTCGGACACCGGCTCCCCCTCCCCTCGCACGACGACGGCCAGGGGTACCTGCCCCCACCGTTCGTGGGATTCCCCGACCACCGCGCATTCTGCCACCCCGGGGCACCGGGCGATGGTCAGTTCGACCTCTGCCGGGTAGATGTTCATCCCCCCGCTGATGATCATGTTGGTGCGACGGTCGGTGATGGAGACGTAGCCGTCCTCATCGATGGTCCCGATGTCCCCCGAGTAGTACCACCCGTCGACCACGGCGTCGGCGGTGGCCTGGGGATCGTTCCAGTACCCGGCGAAGAGGCTGGCCGAGTACAGGGCGAACTCGCCCTCGGAGCCGGGCGGGAGGGGGTTTCGATCGCCGTCCACCACCTGGACCATGGTCCCCGGGACCGGTCGACCGGCCTTGGTGAAGAAGTTGTCGGCATGACGCAACAGGTCGTTGGGCACGGTGGCGGTGGCCAGCCCACCGGAAATCTCTGTCATCCCCCACCCCTCGGTGTACCGCGATCCCATGACGTCGGCGAACCGACGGAGGGTGGCCGGGTCGGCACGCGACCCGGCGTGGAGTACCGATCGAAGGCTGCGCCACCGTTCCGGCGCCGCCTCGGCGACATCGGAGAACTCGACCAGTGCCGGGCCGGGCACGTAGATGTGGGTGGCCCGTTCACGTTCGATCAGGTCGAGGAGACGGTCACTGTCCCACGACGCGGCCGCCAGTACCTGGGCTCCTCCACTCAGGAGATGGCTGACCAGATGGGAGCAGACCGTGGCCGGAAACGACATGGAGACGGCGGCGAGATTGACCCCACCGATGGGGATGCGCAATGCGGCCAGTTGGGTGGCGGCCAGGATCATCACCGAGCGGTGGGTGAGCACAGCTCCCTTGGGTCGGCCGCTCGTCCCACTGGTGAAGCAGATCATGAAAGGCGAGCGGGGATCCGGCGCCTCCAACGGGGTATCGGAGGCCGACTCGATCAGGGACTCCCAGCCGTGCTCGGTCGGTCCTGTCGCCTCATCCAGCACCGGGATGGCCAGCAGGTCTTCGATGCCGGGCACCTGGGCCACACGTTGGCGCAACTCGGGAGTGAAGGCGATGGCTCTCGCCTCGGTCCGTTCGAGCTGGAAGGTCGCCTCCGGGGTGGTGAATCGATTGTTGATCGGCACCACCACCAGTCCGGCCTTGGCCGCGGCCACGTAGAGCTCGACATACTCGACGACGTCACCCATCCACCCGGCGATCCGATCCCCTGGTACCAGCCCCAGCCCTCGCAGGGCATTGGCCAACCGGGCGCTCCGGTCGTCCAATTCGGCGTAGGTACGTCGCCGTCCATCGGCCTCGATGACGGCCGGGGAGGATGGGCTCCGTCGTGCGTTGAGCCGGACAACGGAGCCGAGGTCGTTGAGGGTCAGTGGGGGGCTGGTCATGCCGGCCTGCCTTTCGGAGAGCAGGGTCATGGCCGAGTGCTCTCGGTCACGACCCGGAGAAGTGGGGAGGGCGGTGCTCGGCGAAGGCGACACCGGCCTCCTTGGCATCCGCCGTATTGGCACTGATGCGCTGGTTGAGGGATTCGACCCGGATCACCTCACGGTGGCCGGCGGTTTCCGCCGTCCGGAAGTTCTCCTTTATCCGCCCGAAGGCGACCGTCGGACCATCGGCCAATGCGGACGCCGTCGACGACGCGGCGGCGGCCAGGTCGTCGTCGGGATGCACACTTGTGACCAGACCCCAGGCCTGAGCCTGCCCCGCCGAGATGCTCGGGTCCAGCATCATCAATTCCCTGGCCCGGGACTCGCCGACGGCGCTGGAGAGTAGAAAGGTGATGCCGAAGTCACCGCTGAGTGACATGGTGGAGAAGCCGACCCGGAGCGATCCGCTGGCCGCCATGAGGCGGATATCGGCAGCGAGGGCCAGGCACAGGCCGCCCCCGATGGCGTGACCCTGGACGACGGCGACCGTCGGCTTCGGCATCTCACGCAGCAGGGTGATCGACTCGGTGTGGTGGTTCATGAGACGTGCCTGGCCGTCCATCAGGGAGCCGATGGACGCCGCCGCCGCCTCGGACTCCTCGTGACGGTCGTTGACCATCTTGACATCACCACCGGCACTGAAGGAGGTGCCGGCTCCCCGCAGAACCACGCAGCGGACCTTCGGATCCTCGGCGACATCGGACAGCACGGAGCGGAGACCCTCCATGAGCGGGATGTTCATGGCGTTGAGCGATTCCGGGCGGTTGAGGGTGACCCAGGCGATCTGGTCGCGCACTTCCAGCAGAACCGTTTCGTTCTCCCCGACCACGTGGTGCCCCCTCTCGACTGAGTATGTAGAGGATACTAATCAACGACACGGCTACTTGTCACGTGGCAGCCTGCAATTCAGTGTCCTCAGTCTTGACAGGAGGGTCGTCGACATCGAGAAACTATGAAAATGCCACCGTATAAGCGATTTTCATACCCAACGGTGATCCGGATCAGAGCAGCGATGGGTCTGTCCTACTCACGACCAGGCACACCCCTTGACCCCAGATTCAGAACAGAGTATGCTCATCTCAGTCACACGGTCGAGCTGACAGCAGCCCTGTCTGCGCTGATCGCAAACTGTAGGGGGAGAGAATGGGAAGACAAGGTCGACGGAAGAGTGCTGGTCGCGCCGGGGTGATGGTGGCCCTCGCCGCCCTCACCCTGGTAGCCGCGGCGTGCAGCTCCAATTCGAGTTCCAGCAGCACGACCTCGTCGGGGGGAACCTCCTCCGGAGGAAGCCAGACCGCCGCCAAGGTGACCTGCCCCATCAACGTCCTACTGGTGGCCAACTTCACCGGAGACGGTTCGGCCAACGGCCAGGCCAATCTCGCCGCCGTCAATCTGGCCATCAAGAACACCAACAAGGCGGGCGGTGTCCTCGGTTGTCCGCTGAAGCTCACCACCAAGGACGACACCAGCGACTACACCCAGGATCTCCCCTTGGTGCAGTCCGCCGTGGCTCAACAGAGTTACGCCCTGGTCATGAATCCTGACTTCGGCTGCTCGACCACCGCCCCTTACATCACCCGCCAGGGGCTGCTTTCGATCCAGGGCTGCTCGCTGCCCGGAGTGGCCAATCCGAAGTACAACCCGAACTCGTTCGACACCGACTACACGGCGGCCCGGAGTATGTACGCCCTCGGTGAGTACCTGACCTCGAAGGGGGTCAAGTCGATGGCCCTGGTGACCGACAACTCGGCTCTCGGCACCGCTGACGGATCGGCGCTCAAAGCCGCAGCGGCCAAGGGCGGGGCGCAGGTCACCGACACCGAGTACGTGCCGGACGCCACCGTCGACTACTCGCCGGTGGTGAGCAGGGTCAAGGCCGGCAATCCGCAGGCGGTGGTCATCGACCTCTTCGGCGCACCGGTGGGCTACTTCCTGACCGCCGTGACGACCGCCGGTTGGAAAGTGCCGATCTACGGAGGCTCGGACACCTCGGCCACCAGCTTGCAGGCGTTGAACATTCCCCTGAGCCAGGCCCAGAGCATCAAGCTGGTGGGCGAATCCTCCATGGGTATGCCCTCCGGCCCGCCCCAGCAGGCGTTGATCGACGGGCTGCAGGCCAACGGCGTGACCATCAACAACTTCCTGTTCGGCTACGCCGCCGGCAGTGACGCCATCACGCTCTTCGCCTGGGGGGCGAAGAAGGCAGGCTCGATCGATCCGTCCAAGGTCACCGCGGCGCTGGCGTCGAGTGGGTCCACCAAGATCCCCGACCTCACGCAGGGACTCACCACCGGCTATGAGTCCAGCTGTCACGAGTTCAACGGCGAGAGCGGGTTGGCCCTCCTGCAAGGCGGCTATTACAACCTCGGCCGGCTGCCCATCATCGAGAAGCTCCCGGCGCCGCAACTGCCGTGCAGCACCCCGAGCTCATGACCCGGGCGGTCACGAGCGCCACCGGCGAGCCGGCGGACATGGTCCTGTCGGGTTGACGAGCGCACCAATAGCCGGACCTCCCCTGAGGGCGCTCGTCACAGGTGGTGGCGGAGCCCTCGGGGCCGCTGTTGGCCGGGCACTGGCCGGGCGTGGCGTGGAGCTCGCCCTGGTGGATCTGGACCCGCACAGGGCCGACGACGTGGCCGGGTCCATCCAGTCCTCGGGCACCAAAGCGTTGGCCATCGGTGCGGACATCACCGACAGCGATCAGATCGTCGAGGCGTGGGAGTCAGCGGTCGGCCAGTTGGGCACGATCGACATCCTGGTCAACGGTGCCGGCCGGTTCACCCCCACCGACTTCGTGGACCTGCCGTTGGGACAGTGGCGCAAGACGCTCGACCTGCAACTCACCGCCCCATTCGTCCTTTGCCAGCAGGCGGTCAAGCACTGGATCGAGCGGCGATCACCCGGGGCCATTGTGAACGTGGCCTCGACGGCGGCGATCCGGGCCAAGGTGGGCGGGTCCGCCGACTACGGCGCCAGCAAGGCGGGCATGCTCGGACTGACCATCGACCTCGCCGTGGAGCTAGGACCGTACGGGATCCGTACCAACGCGGTACTGCCCCACTCGTTCCATTCGCCGATCAATGCGACCCGCCTGGCCGACCCAGTCGAGGCGGCCCGGGCGGCCGACAGCGTGCCGCTCAAGCGAATCGCCAGTGCCGACGAAGTTGCTGCCGCGGTGGTGTATCTGGCGCTCGACGCTTCCTACAGCAATGGCGTCCTACTTCCGTGCGACGGAGGTACGACCGTGAGCATGGTGTGACCGGGAGGGAATCATGACAGAGGCATCCACAGATATCGCAGACCTCATCTTCCCTTCGAAGGAGGTCGCCCGCTGCCCGTATCCGGCCTATGCCGCCCTCCGGTCAGAGGAGCCGGTGCACAAGGTGCCGGGTCGTAACGAGTACCTGGTGACCCGGTACGACGACATCACGTTCGTCCTCCTTCATCCCGAGATCTTCTCGAGCGTGACCTACGTGCTCGAGGATGGAGCGCGGAGGCCGTCGACCCTCGAGGACTTCGCCAACCGGGATTCGGTCAGCGTGGCCACCTTCCAGTCGAGCGACCGACCGGCGCACACCTGGAAGCGCAGGCTCGCCTCGGCCCATTTCCGCGCCGGTCAGATGGAGCAGTACGAACCGACGATCCGGGAGACCGTCAGCCGGCTCATCGACAGCTTCCCTGCGTCGGGGGAGGTCGAGTTCATCAACGCCTTCGCCCGACCGCTGGGGGCCGAGGTGACCATGCTGATCATGGGGCTTCCTCTCGAGGACGCCCACTACGCCGAGGCGTGGGGCCGTTACGACGGCCAGGGTACGCCGTACCACGAGCCGGAACGGCAGGCGGCAATCGCCCAACAGGTCCGGGAGATGTTCGACTACATCGATCACGCCATCCGAGAGAAGCAGCAGCATCCCCGCGACGACGTGCTCTCCCGTTTCGTGACCGCCCATGTGGAGGCCAACGGAGTCGAGTTGGGGCTGGAACACGCCAAATACGACGCCTTCAGCGTGCTGCTCGGTGGGGCCGGCACCTCCTCGCACATGCTGGGGAACATCCTCCTCCAGCTGTTGCGCAACCCGGACCAGATGCAGCGGGTGCGGGCGGACCGGACCTTCATCGCCGCCGTGATCGAGGAGGGACTCCGCTCCGAGTCGCCGATCCAGTGGAATCTGCGCAAGGCGATCGTCGACGTGACCCTCGGCGGCGTCGACATCGAGGCCGGCGCCGAAGTGCTCCTGCTCTTCGGTTCGGGAAACCGGGACGACGGCCAGTTCCCGGACGCCGAACGGTTCGACATCGGCCGGGAGAACGCCCGCCAGCATCTCGCCTTCGGCCACGGCCTCCACCTCTGCCTGGGGGCACCGTTGGCACGGCTGGAGGCGCAACTGGCGCTGGAAGGACTGCTGGAGCGGACCTCCTCCATCGAGCTGGCCGGCGGTGATTCGTCAGCGTGGCTGGACAGCCTGGCCTTCCGCGGGTTGGAGCACTTGGACATCGTGGTCTCGTCGTGACCGCGGATGCGGTTCCCCGCTTCGACCAGCTCCCGCAGCTTTCGACCGGGGAGCGGCACGCGTGGGACTACTTCGGTCGGGACGACGAACTCGGCTGCGTGAACTTCCTGACCCCTACGGTGGTGGCCGAGGCGGCACGGCAGATCGAGTCCGGAGTGGTGGTCAACCTCAACCTGCCGCTCGAGGAGCCCCAGCCACAGTTTTGGGCCGAGCGGGTGCCCTTGCAGCACGTCCCGGTGGTGAAGCACAACATCCGCGACGACCGACTGGACAGCTTCCAGATGCAGGGGAGCACGCAGTGGGACGGTCTGCGTCACCAGCGCTATCGGGAGTTCGGATGGTTCGGTGGCCGCCACGAGCACGAGTTGGATGAACTGGGCCAGATGGGGATCGAACGGTGGGCCGAGCACGGCATTGTGGGTCGGGGAGTGTTGGCCGATGTCGCCGCCTATCGCCACACGCTGGGTGCGCCGCTGGATCCCACCAGCCGATTCCCCATCACGTGGGCGCTCATCGAGGCGACGCTCGGGTCCCAGCGGTCGCCGCTCCGTCGAGGCGACATGCTCCTGGTGCGCACCGGTTGGCTCCAGTGGTACCGCGGACTCGACCCGGCCGAGCGGGAGACTCTCGGCAAGCGACTGGCCGCCGACCGGTCGGAGATCGCCCTGCCGGGCCTCGACCCGTCGCAGGCGACCGCTGCCTGGATCTGGGACAACGGGCTCTCCGCCCTGGCCCTCGACAATCCGACGGCGGAGACCCTGCCCTACGTGCCTGCCGAGGGGTGGGCCCACAACCGGTTGCTCCCGCTGCTGGGACTGCCCATCGGTGAACTCTGGCACCTCGACGAACTTGCCGACCACTGCGCCGCCCAACGGCGCTACACCTTCTTCCTGTCGGCGTCGCCGTTGAATCTGTCGGGCGGGGCGGGCTCGCCGGCCAACGCCTATGCGATCTTCTAGGAAGAGGACCAGACCACGCCATGACCCTTCCCGCCACTGATCCCGATCCGCTAAGCCGGCTGCTGGCCCACGAGGAGATCCGCCAGCTGGCCTACCGCTACGCCTACGCCTGCGATTTCCGTGACGTCGACCTGTTCCGGTCACTGTGGGCCGAATCGACGCAGGCGACGACCGACGCCGACATCGACGCCCGCAGGGCCGAGGAGCTGATCACCGAGTGGCCCAACCGGGGTCCCTCCATCCTGATGGTCTGCAATCATCTGATCGACCTCGACGACGACGACCATGCCCACGGGGCCGTCTACTGCATCGTCCAAGCCGGATGGGGTGACCGCTTCATCGACCAGTCCATCCTCTATCAGGATCGGTACGTCCGTGATTCGGGGCACTGGAAATTCGCCGTCCGTCGTCATCTGATGTGGTTCGGCAAGGAACGCTCGACCCATCCGTTCCACCAGCCGGCCGCCAACTGGCCGGAGCGTCCGGTGGGAAGAGGAACCCTTCCCGATGATATCGAGAGCTACCGGAAGTTCTACACAGACCCGAGCAACGAGCGCCCGGACTCCACGACGAAGGAACTAGGAAGTCCATGCTGATTGCCAACCATTTCCTGATCGACAGCTCGGCCGACCAGGTCTTCGAAACCATGAATGATCTGCAGGCAGTGGCACCCTGTCTGCCCGGGGCTCAATTGCTGAGAGTCTTCGACGACGGTTCCTGCGAAGGGCTGATCGACGTGCAGTTCGGCCCGATGAAGTTCCAGTACCGCGGGGTCCTCCGCATCGAGGAGGTCGATCCGGTCGAGCGGCGCACGGTCCTGTGGGCCAAGGGCCAGGAGTCTTCGGGAGAGGGCGATGCGGCGGCGTCCATCGAGCTGACGGTCTCGAGCACGGGGGATCACTCCGCCCGGGTGGATATACGCACCCAACTCGAACTGGGCGGGGGAGTGGCCAACCTCGGGAGTGGTTTCATCGGTGACGCCGCCGAGGAGACCCTTGAGGAGTTCGCTACCCACCTTCGGAGCCTGCTGTCGGGAAGCGGCGGGCGCCCGACACAGCCGGCGATCGGGACCACGCCGGGGGCGGCGATGCCCGGATCGGGGCGACCACCGGTGGCGTCTCCGGCCGGCCCTCCGCTGAAGGGCGGTTCCCTCATGTACCGGATCCTGCGTCGAAGGCTCAGGCGGTGGATGCGGACGGTGCTGGCCTCGTTGCAATCGACCCCCACCGTCGAACGACTCTTGGGTCAGCTGGGCGGGCCGACTACCGGCGACCACGCCCCCGACGTCGATCTGGCCATCGTGGGTACGGGATCGGGCGCCCTGGCCGCCGCCATCCTGGCTCACGACGCCGGCCTCAAGGTGGCCATCTACGAGAAAGCAGCCGTCGTCGGCGGAGGCACGGCCTACTCGGGAGGCGTGGTGTGGGCGCCCGACAACCACATCATGCGGCGCAAGGGCATCGAGGACTCCGTCGAGAACGCGTGCCTCTATCTGGAACACGCATCGGGAAGCCGGGGTGACCGGGCCGTTCAACGCAAGTACGTTCAGCACGTCGGCCCGATCATCGAGCAGGTCGAGGCGTGGACCGGCATCTCCTGGGTGATCTGGACCGGCCAGCCGGACTACTACCCGGACCTGCCGGGGGCGGTGCTGAACGGTCGGGCCATCCTGCCCCACCCCTCGTCGGCGTCCGATGTGCTGTTGCCCGCCGAGCCGACCACTCCCGGGCTGGCGCTGGTGAGACCCACTCCGCACATGGACTTCGTCCCCGGGTTCCAGACCAGTGACCGCGCCCCGCGATTCGTGGCTGGCCGGGCGTTCGATCATCGGTGGATTGTGGAAGGCGGTGCTCGACCGGGGCATCGACTACCACGTGTCCTGTCCGGTCGTGGATCTGATCACCAGCGACGGGGACGTCGTCGGAGTGACGGTGAAGCCGGAGGGAGAAGCGGTCCGGTCCGTCTACGCCGGCTCGGTGCTCCTGAATACCGGCGGCTTCGACTGGAACGAGACCTTCGCCCATCGCTACCTGCCCGGACCGGAGGCGCACCCGCAGACCCCTCCCTCCAATACGGGGGACGGGCACGCCATGGCCATGGGTGTCGGCGCAGGCACCGCTCTGATGGACAAGGCCGTGTGGCACCCGTCGATCCACATCCCGGGTGATGAGCACGACGAGGGTGAACCGCTCTACCGGATGTTCAACCTCGAGCTGTCGAAGCCGCACTGCGTGGTGGTGAACAGCGCCGGCCAGCGCTTCTCCACCGAGGCGGCCTACTACGCCCTGGCCGATGCGTGGGCTCGGATCGACACCCTGAGCCAGACCTACCCGAACGTGCCGTCGTGGTTCATCTGTGACAGCCAGTACCGGGAGAAGTACGGCCTACCGGGGGTGAGGGCCGGACAACCGGTGCCGGCGTGGATCCACCAATCCGACGACGTCCGGAGCCTGGCCAAGGACCTGGGGGTCAACCCGGACGGGCTGGCCGATGAGATCCGGACGTTCAACCACGATGCGACGACCGGCACCGACACCCGGTTCGACCGGGGCAGTAATGCCTACGAGCGCTACTGGGGCGATCCCCAGTACGAGGGGCCCAATCCCACCATGGGTCCGTTGGCCGTGGGCCCGTACTACGGGTTTCCACTCCATCTGGCCCATGCCGGTACCCGGGGCGGAGCGGTCACTTCGCCCGACGGTCAGGTCCTCCGCCCCGACGGGACGCCGATCGTCGGACTGTATGCCAGCGGCAACACCGCGGCGAATGTCCTGTTCGGGGCCGGTTACGCCAGCGGCTCGGCCGTCGGTTCGTCGCTGGTGTTCGGCTACCTGGCTGCACAGCACGTCATCGACAGGGTCCGGGCGGGCACAGTGAGGGCGGCGAGCCCTGCCCCGTCAGGGACCCGTCGGGCACCGGCGACCTGATGGCTGTGCGATGAGGGGCAGCCACCCTACGGACCAGCTGACATGAGGGCCCGGTAATGACGGAGGTGGGCCGGCCCTCGTGGGAGAGTTCGGGTTTGTGCGACGGCTGCCGTCACCTCGGACACTGTCGGCTCGGGCTCCGGAAGTGGATAGCGGGAGAGACCGGTCACGGATCGGTCACCTTCGGGCCCGAGTTCGCAGGAGGACCGGGGATCCTGCACGGAGGGTGGATCGCCGCCGCATTCGACGAGGTGTTGGCCGTCGTCGCCGAAGCCAGGGCCGACCAACTGGTGGTCACCGAATCGTTGACGGTGTCCTTCCGGAAACCGGTACCGATCTCCCGCCAGTTACTGATCGAGGCGCGGGTGGTCAAGCACGCCGGGCGGCGGTTCGAAGCCACCGGCGAGATGACCCTCGGTGGTTCCGATCGCATCCTCGCCACCGCCACGGCCGCGTTCGTCAAGATCGCCGCCGACCACTTCCAGCGTCACGCCGACTCGCTCACTTGGCAGAACCCGCTTACCGAAGGAGCAACCACCGATGGCTGACAGCATCGCCACCACCCCACGTTCGGTGGAGGAGGCACCGGCGACCCTCGGCCGCCCGTCCCCCGAGTCGCCGGACGAGGCCAACTCGCCCTACCGGTATCCGATGCCGTTCGGGATGATTCCCGACCTGGCCATCACCGACCTTCTCCCCGAGGATGACCGGCTGTGGGTACCCCAGTCGGACTGGGTGTCCTTCCGCCCATTGGTCTTCGGAGTCAGCCAGGGCTTCTACGTCAACCTCCTCCGGGTGCGGCGCTCGGGCGTTCTCTCCCGCCATCGCCATGCCGGGTCCGTCCACGCCGTCATCCTCAAGGGGCGGTGGCACTACCTCGAGCACGAGTGGTGGGCGGTCGAGGGAGGATACGCGTTCGAGCCCCCCGGTGAGGTGCACACCCTGGTGGTCCCCGAGGATGTGGAGGAGATGATCACGCTCTTCGTCGTCACCGGATCCCTCGTCTACGTCGATCCGAGGGGGAACGCCACCGGCTATGAGGATGTGTTCACCAAGCTCGACGCCGCCCGTCGGCACTACGAATCGGTCGGCCTCGGTGCCGACGCGGCTCAAGCACTGGTCCGCTGACCGATCGATGGAACCGGCGTCCGGCGTACCTGGCCAACCCTTCCGGCTGGACGGGCAGGTGGCGGTGGTGACCGGTGCAGGAAGGGGGATCGGTCGGGAGGTGGCCAGAATGTTGGCCGGCGCCGGAGCGACCGTGGCGCTCTGCGCACGCACGTCGTCCGATCTCGACGCCGTCGCCGGAACGATCGGAGACGACGGCGGCGTGGCCCATCCGGTCCCGCTGGACATCACCGATCTTCCCTCGGTGCGCCGCTGTATCGACGAGGTGGCGGAGAGGTTTGGGCACCTCGAGATCCTGGTCAACAGCGCCGGCGTGAGTCATCTCGAGGACGCGCTGACGACCACGGAAGCCAACTGGGACCGGGTCCACGGCGTCAACGTTAAGGCCCCGTTCTTCGCCTGCCAGGCTGCCGGATCCTTGATGGTCGAGCGCGGCTACGGGCGGATCGTGAATGTCAGTTCGATGGGCGGCAGCGTCGGATGGCGGGGATGTGCGGCGTACTGCGCAAGTAAGGGTGGCGTGGAGCAGATGAGCCGGGTCCTCGCTCTCGAGTGGGCAGCATCGGGAGTGACCGTCAACGCGGTTGCTCCCGGATTCATCGAGTCGTCGATGACGGCCGAACGGATGCGGGACCGTCGTTACCTCGACGCCGTGCTGGGCAGGGTCCCGGTGGGGCGGGTCGGCCTGCCCGCCGAGGTGGCGGCGGCTGTGCTCTACCTGGTGTCACGGGAGGCCGGATTTACGACCGGTTCGGTGCTGACCGTCGACGGCGGATGGACAGCCGAATGAACCATCAACGGATCGCAGGCCGCCCCACGATAGGACTCGGTGCCGTCGGACCGGGTGAGGGGTGACCACCCTCCAGATCGGGGTGGTGTTCCCCCAGACCGAACTGGGAGGCGACGTGAAATCTGTACGGACCTACGCGATGGGCGCCGAGCATCTAGGTTTCAAGCACCTCCTGGCGTACGACCACGTGGTCGGCGCTGATCCGGACGTGTACAGGGGCTGGAGCGGGGCTTACGACGTCCGCACCACGTTTCACGAGCCGTTGGTCCTCTTCGGGTTTCTGGCCGCCGCAACCAACCTCGAGCTGGTGAGCGGCGTGCTGATCCTTCCGCAGCGACAGACCGTGCTGGTGGCCAAGCAGGCGGCGGAGATCGACCTCTTATGCGAGGGTCGCCTCCGTCTCGGCGTCGGCGTCGGTTGGAATGCCGTCGAATACGAGGCCCTAGGCAAAGAGTTCAGAGACCGAGGCCGGCGTCTCGATGAGCAAATTGAGCTGCTGAGGAGTCTGTGGACCCGCCGATCGGTGACCCATCACGGTGAGTACGAACAAGTGACCGGCGCCGGTCTTTCGCCCCTGCCGGTCCAGCGACCGATACCGATCTGGATCGGAGGTTCATCGGCGGCCGCCTATCGGAGGATCGGTTCTCTCGCTGACGGATGGATTCCCATGACGGCTCCCGGATCTCGTCTTGACGAGGGGAAGCAGATGATCGAGGACGCCGCCGCCCGAGCCGGTCGGGACCCCTCGACCCTCGGGATGGAGGGTCGGATCCGTGCGTCCCCGACCGAGCGCGACCGGATAATCGACCATGTCGGGAATTGGCGAGAGGCGGGGGCATCCCATCTTTCGGTCGACACGACGGGGGCCGGTCTCCACTCAGTGGACGACCACCTCGAAGCGCTGGCTGTGGTGGCCGAGGCCTTGGGACTCGGGCCATCGGAGGGTGAGGAATGATGCCGCGGAACGAATCGCATGCGGGGACATCAAACGAGCAGGAGGGTGATCATGGCCGATGAACAGATCCAAGCGACAAGGTATGCGGCAATCGCGGCGCTGCAGGCCGCCTATATCACTGCCATCGACGGCGGTGACCTACAAGAACTGGAGTCGGTGTTCGAAGATCAGGGGACCCTGGTCGTCCATGGAGGACGTGCCTTCCAAGGACTGGTGGCGATTCTGGAGTTCCTGCACGCCTCACGTGAGACAAGAGCCAACGTGTCCGAGCTCCTGCCTCTGCGGCATCACACCACACCGCCGCGCCTTGAGCTCGTGGAGGACGGGAAGGTGGAGTCCTCGTCCTACTTCTCCGTGTTGAGCGTGCACGGTCTCGATCACTGGGGGACGTACCGGGACCAGTTCTCCCGAGCAGCTGATCGGTGGCGGATGGAAGAACGCCGAATCACCATCGAGGGAGCCGATCCCACTGGATGGATCGGCTCGGGTTCGGGTCTCGTCCGCGTCTGAATGATCGCCTCGTCATCGAACTCCGTGGAGCCACTGGATCGGCATCTGGACAACGCAGCACCCGGCTCCGGCGACCGGGTGACGTCACACCGGGTCGGGAAGTGCGGACACCGCCAATCCGGGCGCCGGGCGCTCCTCGCCCGCGTTGACGGTGGTGGCTAAAGGAACGGCGGATCGCCATCGAGGGAGCGGATCCGTGTGGCTGAATCGGATCACCTTGCAGGCAGGCCTGTTCGCTTTGAACTATGAACAGATGGTTGAGCGCGTTTGCCGAATCTGCATCTCCTCGGCGCCGATATCAAGCACGCCAGATGCTCGATCCGGCGCGGGCCAAGACAATATTCGGCACAACGCATCGTGGGGACAGGCGGGTTACTGCCAGTGCAACATGAGCGATGTCATTTGCATCGATCATCGACTCGACCGGGACTTGATCGCGCACCCATTTCGTCATGTCGGTGTCAACGTAGCCAGGCGAGATTGCTGTCGCACTAACGCCACCGGTCGACGTCTCTAGGTTAACCGACTCACAGAGCGAGATGAGTGCGGCTTTGCTTGCTCCATATGCCGCCAGATTGATCTCAGCCGCAACCCCTGCGATCGAAGCAACGGCGATTATCTTTGCGCCAGTTTCCGGCCGATCCGCCGCTGCCGACCGCAGTTGCCTGAGGCACCCTTGAACTAATTGAAAGGGAGCTCGAAGATTCACAGTCAATTGTCTATCCAGGCTTCTGAGGTCGTACTGTTCCACAGAGCCGCCGATGCCCAATCCTGACACGATGACGAGCGCGTCTAGTCGGGAAAATCTCTCCTCGTGCAGTGCAGGAAGGGCATGGACCTCCTCCTCGTGCATCATGTTGACGGTTGCGATGTTGGCCGCCGCCCCAACGGCTTCGAGTTCCGCAGCGACATGTTTTAGGTTCGTCCGATCCCGTGCGCTGATTGTTAAGTCGTAGCCTTCCGTTGCGAGGGCTAGGGCGATTGCCCGGCCGATTCCCCGGAAGCTCCAGTCACAATGGCTGCTCGTCTCATCGCTGCGTTTCCCTAGGCAATAGAAGGTCGAGGCCGGCCTGAAGCAAAGGCTCCACTGCAGTACCGACGGTTTCAAAGCCAGATCCAATCGTGAGACCTGCAGCGTGCCGTTCTGCGATTCCTTCAGCGATAACGGCCAGCTTGAAAAAGCCCAGGGCACGATAGAAGCTCAGATTCCCAAGATCACGGCCCGAGGCCCTTCCGTATAACTCGATGATTTGATCGGGTGACGGAAATCCTGCATTGATGCTGATGGGACTTCCATCCGGAAGCACGGGTGCGCTGATTTCATCCCAATAGACCAGGAGCAGCCCCAAGTCGGCCAATGGGTCACCAAGGGTGGACATCTCCCAGTCCACGATGGCGGCAATGCTGGTGAGGTCCTCGGAGGACAGAATCGTGTTGTCGATGCGATAGTCACCATGGATGATGCTGACGTCGGACTGTTCGGGAATTGACCGCGACAGCCGGGAGTGGAGTTCGGTGAATGAACTGAGAGTACGAGTCGTTACAAAACTCCATTGCCTCGACCAACGCGAAATCTGGCGTTGAAGATAGTGCTCGGGTCGTCCAAAATTCGTGAGACCTACCTCTCGGAAGTCAATCGAATGCAGAACGACTAGCTCGCTGATCAGATTCGCTGCGATGTGATTGGCAGTTTGCGGTTTCAATGCTGCTCCGTCAGATGCCGACCGGACGACGTAGCCGTCGATCATCGATGCCACACTAAATGGGGTGCCGATTATTGACGGATCTTCGCAGAGGGCGACTGCACGAGCAACGGGGACTGGAGTCGGTTCGAGTGCGCTCATCGCCGTGTGTTCCCGACCTATATCGTTCGCAGTAGGCGCAATCTGGCCCAACGGTGGACGCCGGAGGATCCAGCGATTCTTTGGGTCTGAGACCGTGTAGGTCAGATTTGACCTCCCGCCATTGACGAGTTCGGCGCGGAGAGGCCCAACAAAGCCCGAGACATTTTGAGCGAAATACCGCTCGAGCTTCGGTAAGCCAAGCTCCGCGCCTGGAGAGTTCTTCATTTGACTGTCATTTCTCACTCTCGGGACCTTCTGTGGATCATCGTCGGATGATTATCGAATATTGATATTAAGGATACTGAAAGGGATGTCTTCGTCTGCAGTGCAGCACAAGAATATCCCGCCACGCTCGGGCAAGAGCCCAGTTTAGAGCGTAGATTGCAGAAACCATCCCTCGGAGAGATTTGTGCTGCGCATGAGCATCTCTTGACCCATCGACTCAACAGAGTATGCTAATAGTGCTCCGACGGTCGAGGACTGACCCAGATGTCGCCCGCTGGTGGAAAGACCATGGCGTACGCGACTTCGCCCCGGTGCCCAAACGCATCCATCCGGTTATTGGTGTCCTCTCCTTCGACATCGAGATCATCGGTGCCCCGCACGAACCCGACCAACGGCTGGTCGTCTACACCAGGCCGCCGGAATCGCCGACCGCCCAGGTGCTGTCGATCCTTGCCAGCTGGGACAGCCTCGAGTCCGACCAAGCGGTCAACTCGGGGCTGTCTTAAATTAGTTAGTCGCCCGGAGCGCTCGCAGGAACCCGGCGCTCCCTACGCCGTCGGCAAAAGTTCCCGTCCTGAGCGGCCTGCGCCAGAAATCTGGTCCTACTGGATCGGATTGTTGTCTTGTGTTGGACCAGCCATGGCCGCGTAGGTCGTAGGCGGCGGAATCGGGGGCGTAGTTGCGCCGCCCATCGCCGCCGCTGCCGGATAGATCACAAGGATAGGGAAGGTCCTTTCGCAGCCCCCGTGTACCAGATCGGCGGCCGCGGGTCGCATATCTGAATATAGATTCCGGGGATTGCGAACTATCGCGAGCGATGCTGCGGCGTCGGGCCCGTCACCGAGACATGGGTTTAATGCATCCCGAGCAAGGAGGGCGTCGCCCAGCGCCCACAGTGCCGCTGAACTGGAGAGATTCGACGTCAGCCTCGAATCAGGCGAGATATGGGGTGGCCGAATCCTGAGTGGTCTGAGCAGGTTGTGGCTGCAGTCGCAGAGACGGCGGTCGAAGAAGGTGGACCGTGGTTGCCAACGCAAGGTTGGCTACGGCTTGAGAAGTTCGACGGTGACTCAGCGCAGTTGCCTGCCCATGAACGACTGGGCCACCTCGTCCAGGTTTGTGAGTGGACGATCTCCGCATCACAGGTTCAAGCGATTCGATTGCGGATCCACCAGAGGCCGACCCCAATCAGCGCGACGGCGCCTGCCACGAAGATCGCGGCCTCGCTCCACTGCAGTACCCAGTAACGACTTGACGGAAGGTATGCCACGATCGTGTGGAGGTGGAACCTATCGACACACTCTTGTATCGCCGCCTGCGTCTGCCCCGCAGGAGACCCCCCTGGCGAAGACGGACTGCTGGCACAATTGGCGACCGCAAGGCTAGCGGCTTCGTGGGGAGCGGTGCTGAGGCCTTGGATCGGCCCGTTGGCACCGGGGTCGTATACGCCCACCACGCGGCCCGTGGACGTCACTACCGACTCGGAGAAGATCCAATCGCGAGGTCCGACGCCACGCGGTGCGGTGAAGACGCTGTTCGGACCCGGGAGTATGAAGACTCCCGTCGTGTGGGAGGCCGAGAGGATCCGAGGTCGGATCCACGATCCGAACCCGAAGAGGATCACCGCGAACGCTGCAAGCGTGGCTGCCATCGCGGGAAGAGTGCGACGGATGACGGCTCCCAGAACGACCCCCAGCGCGACGGCGAAGAGCGCGTACGCCGCCGGGACGATGCCTCGTTGGTCGAACACCGAGTAGGGGGCATTCACGAGGCGGTCATGCGGCGATGCCCACCAGGTCACCATGAGGCTTAGCAGGCCCGCTGCGATCGCACCTGCCCCGCCCGTGACGGCGACCTTGACCAGCAACCACCGGGATCTCGTCACGCTCTGGGTCCAGGCCAGGAGGTTCGTGCGGTTCTCGATCTCTCGGGCGACGAGCGGTGCGCCCCAGAAGGCACCGAGCAGTGCCGGGGCCGCCAGCACCAACAGGTTCAGTGCGTTGTGCCACTTCGCCTGGGCCTGGAAACGGGCCCTGGCCGACACGCAGTCGTTGTGCTGGGCGCACGTGGCCACGGTCGTGTCGTAGAGATGGGCGAGATGGGGTCCAGTGGCGGCAAGGGCCACAGCGGTCACCACGACCAATCCGGCGACGACAAGAGCCTGGGTCCGGAACTGGCGCCACACCAGCCAGGTCATTCCATCACCTTCCCATCGAGGTATCGGTCGGAGCGCGGACGTGTCCCGCGAGCCATGTAGGCCAAGACCAGGTCTTCGAGGCTGACCGGCTCGATGGTCCATGCCTCCTCCAGTACTGGGCCGTGGCTTCGCACCAGAAGAATGCTCTGCCGGTCCGTATGGCTGGCGTCGATCACCTCCTGGTTGGCGGGGTAGCCCGCAGGATCCCGGCGGGGGCCGACGAGTCGGTGATGACTGCCCACAAGGTCGTCCACGTCGCCTGTGAGCTGGACCCGTGAATCGACGAGGACGACCAGGTAGTCACACACCCGCTCGACGTCCGAGACAAGATGGGACGACAACACGATGCTGACCTCCTGGTCGGCGGCCGTCTCCATGAGGACCTGGAGGAACTCACGACGAGCGAGTGGGTCCAAGCTGGCGACGGGCTCGTCGAGCAGGAGCAGCTCCGGCCGCTTGGCGATGGCCAAGGTCAGCGCGAGCTGGGCGCGCTGACCGCCTGAAAGCTTGCCTGCTCGCTGGCTGGGATCGAGGCCGAGGTCGTCGATACGGGTCGTGGCCAGGTCGGCGTCCCACCGGGGATTGAGCTTTGCGCCAAAGCGAAGATGGTCACGGACGCTGAGCGCGGAATAGACGGGTGGATCTTGGGCGACGAAACCCAGGCGACCCAAGGCGGTGGCATCACGTGCCGGGGTACCTCCCAGCACGTCGAGTCTTCCCGCACTGGGTGCCAGGAGGCCGGCAGCAAGGTTCAGCAGTGTCGACTTCCCCGACCCGTTCGGTCCGACAAGTCCCACCACGTGACCTTGGGGGACGCTCAATGTGCAGTCGCTGACCGCCCACTTGTGGCGATACCGTTTGCCGAGCTCGGTCGCCTCCAGAACGGCGGTCACGGTGCGGCTACCGAGGAGGTGTCCCGAAACGACTCAATGAAGAGAGCTTCGATGCTCTCGTCGTCGAGACCTGCATCCCGGGCCCGTGCGATCCAACGTTCCAAATCTCGTCGGAGCGGCCGGAGTGTCGGAGGGGGTCCGTCGCTCGGGGTGATGGCCACGAAGGTTCCGACCCCGGTTCGGGCTACGACCAGTCCCTGGTGCTCGAGCTCTCGGTAAGCCTTGGACACCGTATTGGGGTTGATGGCGATCTTTCCGACGACATCCTTGACGGTCGGGAGCTGGTCGCCGTCCTGCAGGAGTCCGAGCTTGACGGCCCGCCGGACCTGTTGGACCAACTGCAGGTACGGCGTCACACCCGACTTCTGGTCCAGATAAAACTCGATCATCATACCTCTATTCTACTAGGTAGCTAGTGGCATCATACGCCACGCTTCCGGAGAGTCAAGTTGTGTCCAGGTGCCCCCTATCGCTGATGCTCCCATGGACTGTCAAGCGCGAATTGTGAGCGTGGGAGCGCTCCGAACACCTCCCGAGCGACGTAGCGCTTGAGGCAGCGGATCGCCTCCTTCTTTGTCCGCCCTTCTTTCATCCGACGCTCGATGTAGTGCTGAGTCTTCGGGTCGCACACCATCCCGGTGAACACGATGTGCCAGAGCGCGGAGTTGGCCTGGCGATCCCCACTGAGCAATACATCGAGGGCGTCGCTCGCAACCCGGTCGCACGTCGAGTCAAGATCGTCGACCTGGAGGAGAACCTGGCCAACAACCGGCGATCGACCCTTACTCGGGAGAATGTGGATCGGATTCGCCGCTACGAGACCGCTCTCGACCGGTTACGCACCAGGTAGCCCGAGACCGTTGCGGACCGTTGAGAAACGCATTGCCCCCTACCGCCAAGCCAAACGAGGGAAGCGGATGAGGTCGGTCATACTTGAGACGTGCCGAGAACCGTCGAGCCAGTCGTTCAGCAGGGCGCCTTGGCAAGCATGGACCAGCCCGAACTCTCGGTCGGTGAACACTTCATCCTGCGACCGTGGAAGGAAGCCGACGTGCCATCCATCGTTGAGGCTTACGCCGTGGCAGATATCCAGGAATGGAATCTTCGCACTATGGATGCAGACGAAGCGCATGAGTGGATCGAATCCTGGAGCGCGACTTGGGAGGCCGAGACTGATGCCTGTTGGGCCATCGCGAGGAGATCCGACGGGTCAGTCGTCGGTCGTATTGCCCTGAGGCAGATTTCTCTGGTGGCAGGTTCCGCCGATGTCACCTATTGGGTTCTTCCGAACGGCCGACGCCAAGGTGCGGCATCGGAGGCAGCTCGCTCGGTCACCCGCTGGGCGTTCGAAAACGTTGGCCTTCACCGACTCGACCTTCACCATTCTGTCCGCAACGCAGCATCATGCGGTGTAGCCATTCGGGCCGGGTTTGACCTCGAAGCAACCCTTCAGAGCTACTTGAAACACGCAGACGGGTGGCATGACGTGCATCTTCACGCATTGATCAACAGGAACAGCTGACGCCGAGCGCCCAGCACGGCGGGTGGGAGTCCCACTCCAGTCGCCCGGCACCCAGCCCGGGTCGATGGGAACATGTGCGCATACCGACGCCAACTCCTGAGTGGACGAAGCTTCGTCTCGGACATGGGTGGTCGACCACCATCTTCTAGTGCGTCGAGTCAGCCCACGTGGTGAAATGGGACGAAGTAACCGTGCATTCGAGGCAGCGAGGCGCCAGGCCATGTGCTCGGCGTGAGGCTGAATACAGCCAGGGAGACAGCGACATGGCCGGTGCGCAGCTGTATGACACCATCGGCGCTACTTACGCCGTGACGCGGGGCACAGAGCCGCGGATCGCCGCAAGGATCCGGGCTGCACTCGACGATGCGCGGACGGTATTGAACGTCGGGGCCGGCACCGGCTCCTATGAGCCCACGGATTGTGACGTAACTGCAGTAGAACCGTCGGCGCTCATGCGTGCGCAGCGTCCCGCGGGCGCAGCGCCGTGCGTGGCCGGATCTGCCGAGAGTCTGCCGTTCGATGACCAGTCCTTCGATGCCGCGATGGCTGTCTCCACAATCCATCACTGGCAGGACCCGATCGCTGGGCTACGCGAGATGCGACGAGTTGCTCGACGCGTGGTTGTGTTCACCTAGGACACCAGTGACCTCAGCCTGTTTTGGCTTACTCGCGACTACCTGCCGGAGGTTTCTTCCTTGAGGGCCTGCAGAGTCTTGGCATCGCTGACTGGACTGGCCGGCGCAATCGGAGCCCGGATGGAACCAGTGCCCATCCCTTGGGACTGCGCTGACGGCTTCTTCGAGGCCTACTGGCGCCGGCCCGAGGCATACCTCAACGAGAACGTCCGTCGCGGAATATCGGTCTGGGCCGCAGTTGGTTCGGAAGCCGAGCAGAGGGCAGTGCGCAGCCTTGGCAATGACCTCGCCACCGGTCTATGGGCAGAACGCAATTGCGCCCTCGTCGATCTTGATGCAGCGGAGCTTGGCCTTCGCCTGCTCGTAGTCTGAACTCCGCCGCAGTGGCACACGGTGCCCAACAGTGCCTGCCCCAAATCACGCCGGTTCGCGGCGTGGCCCAAGTAGTCGCCAGACGGCCAGCCTGCTTGCCGTCCGCGAGCGCGCCGGACGTGCCGTTATGCGCTGCGGCCACGATGGCGGCAGCCGCGCGCCGTTCTGCGCCGTCTTGAGGCCGCAAAGCCTGCCGACTCTGCGTCTGTCAAGTCGCCGGGCGTGTTGATGAGGGGAGCACGCCGAACACCCTGTTCTGCTAAAACTCCCTTACAGCTCGCTGACCTGCACGGTATCCAGCTATCGGGGAAATCGCACCGATAGCTGGTCCTATGGGCAAATGAGGTACGGAAGCGGTCATTCGATCGAAGACAGTTGTGAGCGGGCCGGGCGGGCGCGTGAAGCCGGAGTGTCGTGAAAGCTGAACGATCATGCGGGTACGGCGTCGACGGCGTTGCTCGTACTGTGCAAATGCGTCACCTACATCCTGAGACTTGGCTAGGCAGAAGGTGAGGACCGCCGCATCCTCGATGGCCTGGCAGCCTCCCTGGCCCAGGTGTGGTCTCATGGGATGAGCAGCGTCTCCCAAAAGCGTGACAGGGCCATCGCTCCACTTGTCTGGCATGGCTCGGTCGACAATGTCGTTGCACGCGAGCTGATGAGATGGGGTGGCGGCCAGAAGGTGCGGGATGGGGTGTGGCCAGTGACCGAACGCGTCTTTGAGATAGGCCTCGTGGCCTTCCGGAAAGCTGTGACCCTCAGGTAGACAGGCAGTGGCAAACCAGTAGGTCCGATTGTTACCGATGGGGAGCCAGCCGAACTCATGGCCATCAGCTAGGCAGGCCCAGAACTGGTCATCCTCGGGTTCGGAGTCGGTCTCGGCGATGGCCCTCCATGCCGCGTAGCCGCTGTAAGAGGATTGAAGCGGGCCGACCAGTTGAGTCGCTATGGCTGAGCCAATGCCGTCAGCGCCGACAACGGCGTCCACTGCGACATCGCCACCATTGTGCAGTCGAATGGTTACGCCGGAAGGGTTGAGGGTGTATCCGGCCACGGTGCAATCGGTTCGAACGGTGCCGGGGCGAAGGCGAGCTGCTAGAGCGCGTACGAGGTCGCCTCGATCTACGCACACCAAGCCCTCGCCCAGGGCTGCCTGAAACCTTCGCCGAGAAAAGGTGAACGCGACGCCGCCATCGAGTTTCCGCTCGCCACCCTCGGCGAGTGACCTCCCGAGGGAACGCACCACTTCTCCTAATCCAACAGCGTCCAGTGCCGCCAGCGCGTTGGGCCAAAGCGAGATCCCGGCGCCTCGATCCCGGATTTCCGATTGACGTTCCAGAACGAGCACCTCGACGCCCTGCTTCTGGAGGGCTACCGCCAGCGTTAGGCCACCGATCCCACCTCCCGCTATCCCTATGAGGCCCATGGTTCCGATTCTCCCCAGACTCGAAGCCGCCATGCTGACGAGGGGCGCGACGACGTACCCATATGAAACCAGAGCGCACGAGTCCCCACTTTGTGGACCGCCGACAGGCGACTCAGACAGCCGCCAGCGAGGCGCCGAAAGTCGGGTCGGGACCGTTGCCTCCGCCCGAACGTCGGGTCCGACGTGACCAGTGGCCCAATTGGCGGATCGGGCCGAGAAGTGCCGTTCTGCGCAGGGGCCAGGGTGGCGGCGGCCGTCGTTCTGGCGCGTTGTTCGGGGTCCGACTGCGTGCGATCGGCCGCATCCACAGCACCGGTTGCCGAGTGCGGTTCTGTGTGCTTTGCGGCCAGAGCCGGCGGCACCGGCTGACTGTGCTTCTATGGTCCTCGGTCCAGGGCCTGCGGTTCACCCGTGTAACGCCGGAACTGGTACCAGAATATGTGCATGTCTTCAGAGGCTGAGATCGAAGGGGCTGACTCGCTGTGACCCAATTTGGCCTATCCCCTGTCTGCGTACTGGGCGCTGGATTCTCGAAGGCGATCTCGCAACAAATGCCGACAATCGATGAGCTCGGAGAGTCCTGCCGTCCCTTGCTCGAAATGGCCGGACACAAGGACCGGCTGCCAGCCACATTCACCAATGGGCTTTTCGAGCAGTGGCTATCTCGGCTCGCTACGGACCAGCCCGACTACTCAGCGGCGACCAATGCTGAGAACCTGGGGGTGTTCGCGCGGGCTAGCGAGGCGATCACACGGATGCTCGATAGCGCACAACGACAGACCCTCCTGTCGTCGCCCTGCCCTCCTTGGCTCACCAGCCTGGTGACGTGGTTCCATCAATTCGAGAGCACGGTCATCACCTTCAACTACGACAACCTCGTCGAGTACGTTGTGATGTCCGAAGTCATCGAGGGATCCGACGGCACTGAGCGCCGACGCGTACTTCCGATAGACATTCTTCGCGACCTGCCCCCCTATCCTCCACAACCTGGCCGGTTGGCTGGACCCCTCGCGAAGACATTTGCGCTGCTCAAACTGCACGGATCGCTCGACTGGCGATGGAGCCCGGGCGACAAGTCGGGTGCGACTCTCAACAGGCTGGATCTAACGGGAAAGTGGGAGCACCCCGGGCTGCCCGATGCCGACGAGATCGCACGACGGCTCCCCTGCCGCGAACCGTTCATCGTGCCGCCAACGGCCATTAAGTCCCCGTACTACACGAACCCCATCACCAGAGAGTTATGGAACCGTGCCGCAGCAGCGCTTGATGCAACCAGGGTGGTCGTACTGATTGGGTATTCCCTGCCCATCACGGATCTCGTGTTCACAGCGATGTTGCGCGAGAACGTCCATGCGGAAGTTAAGGGCGTGGGCCGGCATCGAATTCATCGTGGTTGATCTCAGACCGGACTGGTTAAGGACAACTTGTTCAAACTTGGCTACGAACAGGTTCACATCGCTGCAGAGTTTGGTGGCGAGAATTGTGTATCTGACTTTGTATCTGCCTACGTCGACGATCCAAACAGATTTCGCGAGCTGCTTGAAGAGACTCGCGGTGCTTCGTGAAACTTGAGAGAGTGATCCGAACCGCATCTGCTACAACAGGATTCACAGAAGTAGAGCACGTTCCAACGTCGGTGATGGTCCTACACCGATGACGCCGCGTGACCCCTAACATTGGTGCGCGGCGTGGCCCAAGCCGCCCGACCACGGGCGGGCGTTCTTGCCCCGCGGCCACAGCCGATGTGCCGTTCTGCACTGCGCACGATGGCAACGACTGTCGTTCTGGCTCTGCGTTCTGCAACGGGTTAACGACGCGGTATGCCGACTCGGATGCGATCGGCGGCGTCCGAAACAACACATCGAGGGCACCTCCGAAGGCCGGGATGTCGAATGTCCGGGGCACTCGAAGGGCCAAGGATGACGGCCCGTAGGAGGATCGTGTTTCGATACGGCCGGAGGAATTGTCGTCGGCGCCTCGGAAACTGAAAATCGCCGACTCCGGCGCGGTGAAAGCGCGCTCGTGAAGTCAAATCTCCGACGCAGGTCACATTGACGACAACAACAGGTGAAAAGGCACGAGTTCCCGCGTCCTAGTTTCGCCGAGGAGGCAACAATCTCCGAAGTTGACTGGGATCGGCGAGGGATTCGAGCCAGTAGAGATACGGCAGAAACGCAACATCACCCGGGATATCTCCGCTGTGAGTCATCAGGAGTATTTCGTCACGGCGCCGTTGCCCGTCGTTCTCACCTGTGAATCCATGGTTTCCATTCCGAACGATACGAAGGTACTGGGCTACGGCGTCCTCTTTGGAGAGAACCCTTTCGCCACCCTGCTTGTCGGGCACGCTGACACCCACGGCCGAGACCTTCGATGAAGCCAGGAATCCGTCCTGGCAGGCTCGAAGACCTTCCACTGCCCTCCGAGCGGTCGGGAGGAGCATGGCTGCTGCCGCTTGGGGAATGCTGGATTCCAAGGTGGCCAGTGCTTTTTCGGCGCGAGAGATCCGACATGCCTGCTCAAACTTCACGAAGCCGAGTCCGTCGAGGGTGTCGAGTGCGGCGAACCCAAGGAGCCGACGGGTCGGCAGGTCTCGTTCCGACGCGAGGATGCTCACGATCCGTCGACCGAGTTGTTCGATGCTCAACAGAACTTCAAACTGACGCCTTGGGCTGAAGTCACCATTCACGTCGACGAAGCTCGCGGGATCGGTGATTGCGGAGAGCATGTCGTTCAGATGCTTGACCCACCAGCTAAGGCCGGCCGTAGTCTCGGCAGGCCCAACGTCTGGCCTGGGAACGTTGTCCGTGTTTCCGCTCGAGATGAACAGCTGAATGATCTCTGCCAATTCGGGAGTTCGACCCGACATTGGTTTACCAAGGTCGAAGACAATGACTCCTGGGATTCTCGACCCCGAGATGTCCCCAGACCCAAGGTGTCATGCAGAGCATCAGCGGACCGATGAACGCGTCACGAGTCAACGTGAGATCGGCCTGAAGAAGCCAGCCTGAACCGAATACCAGCTCTCCGGCGGCCTGGGTCGGCCGTGTTTCAAGCAGCTCCGGCTCCTCTTCGACTCGGAGTAAGACCCTTGCCATTGCGGCCCGTCGCGCCAGCACCTGATCGAATCGCACGAAATGGACTGCCGCGTCCGGAAATGCCGGCCCATTGCTGTCCACCTGAACGGCGCAGATGGCTTCGTAGGCACCCCTGACAGCGCCTGCGACCTCATGGTCTTCGACGGCAATAGTGGTCAACCTCACCAGTCCCGCCAGGCTCGTGATGTCCATGCCCGACGCCGCTATCCGTTGCTGCTCCTTGACCAATGTTGCAGGGTCGATTGAATGATGGACGCCCGTGGAGGGGAGATTCGCCAGAACGGACCAATTGGGAGTTATCCCTGGACCAGCGACTCGCTGGACCTCGCAAAGGAACGCTGGACGCTTCTCGTAGGTTTCGAGCGTCTCGATCTCCCACTGGTGGGTCGAGGCATCAACCTGGTGCAGCTTCAGGCCCATTTCCTTCCCGAACGCTGGGAGGTCGCTGCCCCACAGCCAGGGCGGGAGCCGGACTTTTGCCCGCCTGTGCTGTGCCTTTTCCATCGGATTCGACCCTATGGGATCACAGTGACGAAAGCAGCCATCTCCGCCGATGAGCCACGAGAAGTATTCTTTGAACCGAGGGGCACTCACCAACGAATAGAGCAGCAATGGCACGAGGAGACCATCTCCGCGCAACTCGCTCGGGGTACCACCACGACGGAATCGACTTGGGAGACGGGTACGTCATCCACTTCGCCGCTGGTGAGGGCGAGACCAAGGCGGACGCCTGCATCCGGATGGATACGTTCGAGATCTACGCGGGTGATGGTGTGGTCACTGTTCGGCCCTACGCCGGCGACCGGAATTGTGAAATCGTCGTAGCGCGAGCCCACTCCCGTTTGGGGGACAGCGGCTACAACCTCGTCTTCAATAACTGCGAGCACTTCGCCCGGTGGTGTGTGACCGGCAAGATGATCAGCGAGCAGGTCGAGAGTGCTGCCGCTACCGGTGGTGTGGTGAGCTCGACAGCGGTTGCCACCGTTGTCGGCGGAGATGTCATTGCATCTGCTGGAATTGTGGCCGGCGTCAGCGGGCCGGGAATCATGTCCGGCTTGGCAGCAACTGGTGGACTCATCGGTGGCGGTGCGGTTGCTGGGCTGGGCGTCTTGGCGATCGCACCGGCCACAGCCAGTGTCGCCATCGTCAATCGTGCGCTGCGAGACGACGAGGACCTTCCTCAGGACGAGCGAGATGCGCGGTCAGTGGGCCGGGTCGGTTCTGTCGCGGGAGCTGGGGCGACCCTGGCCGGCGGAATCGGCGTCGGTTAGCGCCATGGGGAGCGTTGCTGGACTCAGTGCCGCAGGGATCACCTCGGGGCTTGCTGCTATTGGTGCCGGTGTCGGAGGAGGAATGGCGGCCGGGGCTGTCATGGTCGTGGCCGCGCCTGCCGTAAGCGCGGCCATCATCGGATACGGCGTGTACCGCGTTGTCCGCTGGCTGCACTCGTAGCTGTCCTGAGTCAGGCCGCCGCCCACAATGAGCAAGGCCGGCAAGCGTTCGGGCCGAGTGACACCGCCCAAGGCCAAGCACTGCCTCTTCTGTGGATCTACCACAAAGCTGTCCTATGAGCACGTCTTCCCCAAGTGGCTCCGACAGACTGGACACACCGGTGACGGTTGGCGCGAGATCATCGACGAGCGGTCGACTCCAACCAACCGGATAGAGAAAGGCTCGCCGTTCAACAAGAAGCTCAAGGTCGTCTGCGCGCCGTGTAACAACGAGTGGATGTCCGAGTTGGAGGACGACGCCAAGCCGATCTTGATGGAAATGTTCAATACGACTGGTCAAATGGTGCTCGAAGCCGAGGGACAACTTACGCTGGCGAATTGGGCCTTCAAGACCATCTGCGTCTTAGGTCAACTGGGGACGGGCAAACCGCAGATTCCGCCGGAACATCCCAGAGAGCTGTGCTCCACGGGGCTACCTCCTGCTCAGTGCCAGATATGGATCGGGACGGCCACGGGCCAGCCTCATCCCCAGGGGGTCGAGTTGGCACAATCGCGCATCATCCACCGCGAGGCTCATGTCACCAATGACCAGGGCACGTTCGACTTCCAGGCCTACCAGGCTCGATTTCGACTGTTCAATGTGTTCTTCGACGCGTTCGGGTCGTCCAGCGCAGATTGGAACATCGTCCAAGTGGTCGAGGGCGAACTGAGCAGAGCGTTGCTGCCAATCTGGCGACCGACTCATCCCAAGCTCTGGTGGCCACCTGCGCAGACCATTGACGCGCTCGGAGGAGTCGATGGCTTGGCTGAGTTCCCTATTCAAGGATCTCAGGGATGAGGGCACTGTGCGTGATGGCCAGCAAGCCGGTGCTCCGATCTCGGAAGAGCGAAATACTGCCCTGCGGCGGATCAGCACGGTGTCCCGTATCGGGAGCCCGCTCCGGGAGCGGCGCAGTTCAGACGTCCGCCGCAGCGGTACCGTCCCGTAAGACCCGCCCGGAGAAGATTCCCGGATAGGTAGATCATGCGGGATATCCTCAGTTCGATTCGGACTCCGTCCTTGCATCTACCCTGGGTGCCCGACAATGCTCACCTGCCCCGGTCGCGTTGCGTCCCCGGCCACCGGCTGAGGGTCGCAATATCTCGTCGGCTCAGAGCCCGCTCAATGACGCGGCCACCTCCGCCGACATCGCCGCACTTGCGATGTCTGCTTCAGTGATACGGAGCGAGATCCGCCGTTCGATGTCCTGAGCTGCGGGATCACCGCCTAGAGCGGCGTTTCGGGCGCCCACGACGAGGCATGGGTTTACTGAATGCTCTGGAAGGTGGGCATAGCCCTTGGCGCCAAGAGACGGATGGCCAACCAACGGGGTTGCCCGGTGTGGTCAACTTGGGAAGGTACAAGGACACCAACTCCGCCGGTACTGCTCGCGATTTGTTGCTGCGCCCGGGGCGAATCCTCTGGGACGGCCTGATTGATGCCACAGGGATGCCCACCCACACTTCTGGCGGTTCCCTCGTGTCACGGGAGTCGACGAGCGATGGAAGTTGCTGGAGCTTCGGCCAGCGAATCGATGCAAGACGAGAGCGCGCTTGCAAGTCTCGATCTCTCCGGGTTGGAGAGCTTGCGGAGCATCTTTTCCTCGATAACGTCGACTGCAGCGGCAGCAGACGTCAGAGTGCGCCGACCCTCCCCCGTTAGCGCAGCTTGGAGGACGCGTTGGTGCTGCGGATGAGGACGCCTCACCACGAGCTGGCGTCTCTCGAGTTCTTGTAGCACGGCGTGCATGCTCTGTGGCGTCACGAATGTCCGACGAGCGAGGTCGGCATTCGAGAGCCCGGGCTCTTCATCTAAACCAGTGAGGACGGCAAATTGGGTCACCGTGAGATCGTGAGACCCGAGAGCATCGGCCATAGCGTCGTGCAGGACCATCTGCGCCCTCTTTATCAAGTAGCCCACCCTGGCCGTCGTGACTTGGTCCACGCGCACCTCAATCTCAGTCTACCTGATATAGTCTCAGGGTACCTGATACAGGTTACCTGATCCCACTCACAAAAGGACACCCAATGACCGCACTCGGCCCCGACTTCATCGCTCTCCAGGTTCGCAATCTGGAGGCTTCCACAACCTTCTACACCGAGCACCTCGGCCTCGTCCGTGCTCCGGTGAGCCCCGAGCACGCCGTGGTCTTCGCCACGGAGACCATCACATTCGCTATCCGGGAGCCGCTCGTCGATCTTGAGGCTGTCGAGCACCTTGGGTGGGGTGTGGCCATCTGGCTGAAGGCGGACGATCCGCAGGATCTGCACGATGCGATGGTTCTCGCCGGAGTCCCAATCCTGGTCGCACCTTTCGATGGACCTTTCGGTCGCACCTTCACCTTCGCCGATCCCGACGGCTACGCCGTGACCATCCACGGCTGAGATGGCTACCGCCACAAGCTTCATTTTCTCCCCGGAGGGGCCGTTTTCGTTGGCGGCATCGATTCGGTACCTTGAGGGATTCGCTCCAGCCGCCTACGACAGCGAGCCAGCCGCGAGCTTGGAGATGGCATTCTGCGTTGACGGCTACTGGGACCCAGTGGCAGTGCGCGTCCACGAGGAAACCGGTGCGGTTCACGGCACCGTTTATGGGGACGACACGCTTGCCCCAGCGGCCATGGCGGCGGCAGTCGAGCAGGTCGAGCGGATCCTCTCGCTCGACATCGATGGTCGAGGCTTTCCGGACATCGCTCGTCACGACCCGATGGTCGCTCAACTCCAGTCGAGGTATCCCGGCCTCCGCCCCGTATGCTTCTGGTCGCCCTACGAAGCGGCGGCGTGGTCGGTGATCGGACAGCGAATCCGAATCGTGCAGGCAGCGGCAATCAAGGCTCGCATCACAGCCGAACACGGCGAAACCATCGACATTGGCGGTCGAACGCTCCGCGCCTTCCCGAACCCAGTCAAGCTGGCCGAGCTGTCCACGATCGATGGGCTGAGCGAGACCAAACTCCAACGCCTTCGGGGTGTCGGCGAGGCCGCCCTGGGTGGGACTTTGGGCGCCGCCCGGCTGAGGTCACTGCCACATTCCCAAGCCCTCGAGGAGTTGATGGCCATTCCCGGAATCGGCCCGTTCTCGGCCGAACTGATTCTTCTCCGCGGGGCAGGCGATCCGGACGTCACGCCCGCCGCCGAGCCGCGCCTCGCTCGAGCGATGGCGATCGCCACCGACATGAAGGCACCGCCCAGCGCCACCGACATGGCTGAGATCAGCGAGCTCTGGAAGCCCTACCGCACGTGGGTCGCGCTCCTCCTCCGCATCATGCTCGAAGACGAGACCCATGAAATAGCAGGACAGGCCATTACCAGAACGCCAGGACTGTGACCCGGGCGGTCCCTACAGGGAGGTTGGGCTCAAGTCGAGCCTCCGGGGGCGTCCCATCATCCATCATCGATCGAAGGCCACTCTGCTAGCAGCATGCCAGCGTCGGAGGGGTGCCCCTTCTGCCGGTTCAGCCCCGCCCAGCTAGATGGCCGAGTTGCGCCAGGCTGTTCGGAAACAAAAGCCATTCGTCAGCCGAACTGTCCCGTTATAAAGGGTTCCTCCAGCAGGCCGAGCTCGCGCAGGCTCTCGGCGGTCTCGACGATCGTGGTCTCGGCTGGGCGGGGGCGCCAACCGAGCTCCCGCTTGGCGCGGTCGTTGTGGATCGTCAGCGGCGATGGCTCCTCGCCGGGCGCTTCTTCGGTCGTGACGTGGTCGCCTGCAGGCCCGAGGTGGTCGCGGAGGATCTGTGCCAGCCCCAGCCAGGTGATTGTCGGGCCGTCCGCTAACAGCAGGTAACGCCCCCCGGCAGCGGCAGAAGTGGCCATCGCCCTGATGTGCGCGTCGGCGACGTCGCGCACGTCGACGACGCCGAAGCGTTGGCGTGGCAGCGCCGGCATCGTGCCCTCGATGATCGCCTTGAAGGCGGTCAGCGACGAGCGCAGCGCCGGTACCAGCGAAGGGCCGGCGATGAATGTCGGGTTCAACACCACGAGCTGGGTGTCGCCTCCTTCGGTTTCGATGAAGTCCCAGGCGGCACGTTCGGCAATCGCCTTGGAGCGCGGGTAGGGCGGCAGGCCTGGCGTATCCGGGTCGGTCCAGTCCGCCTCGGTGAAATCCCGGACTGCCTTCGGCGAGTAACCCACCGCCGCAAACGAAGAGGTCAGCACCACCCTGCGGGCGCCGGCGTCCCGGGCGGCCTTCAGCACTCGCACTGTTCCCTCACGGGCGGGGACGATCAGCTCGTTCGGGTCTGTGGGCTGAGCAGACGGGATCGGCGACGCGACATGGTGGGCCTCCTCCACACCCTCGAACGCGGCCGACCAGCCGTTGTCGGAGGTCAGATCTGCCTCCGTCAGCTCAAGGCCCGTGTCGTCCGCACCGCCGTGGCGCACGGCTTCACGTACACCTGCCTCACCGTCCAGTGAGCGCATCGTTGCGCGCACCTCACGCCCATCACGCAGCAGCCCCGAGATCAACCGCGTTGCCAGATATCCGGATCCGCCTGTCACCAACACCTTGGAGCTCATCTGAGCACCTCTTTTTCCAGTCGTGGGAGAATTTTCTGAACCTGCAAGTTCGCCTCGGCTTCCGCATCCGTATCTGCACGGTCGCGGGCATCCCAGAGCGCCGCTTTCGCCCGTAGGTAGTCGAGGTGGACGCGCAGCGTCACGATCTCGACCTCGACCCGCTCGGCGTGCCGCAGCAGCAGATCGCGCTGTTCACCCGCTTTGGCTTGCCCAAGGTCGCGGTTGGCCTGGTAGGTGCGCATCTCCTCGATCCCAACGCCCATGGCGCGCAGGCAAGCGAGCACCTGCAACGTGTCGACTTCCTCCTCGCGGTAGCGGCGGTGTCTGCTGCTCGGATCACGGTCAATCGGGCCGATCAACCCGACCTCCTCGTAGTAGCGCAGCGTCGGCTCAGGGAGCCCACTGCGCCGGGACACATCCTGAATGGTGAGAGCTGTCATGTAGATAGCAGAACACACCTCAAGCGCTTGAAGTCAAGGCCCAGATTGGCCGTTCTGACCTCCCAGTAACACCTGCCGGTGCGGGAGTCGGTAATGCCAAACAATGGCGGTGGCCTGGCCCTTCTGACGTCCAATACCTCGAGCACTCGACGATAGCCTTCCGTTCCTTGATCGGGATCGGCCACTTCGCGGCAATCGAAGCTGCGTCCCCCGACCTATGGAAGGGTCGGTGGTCCAACAACATTGAGTCGTGCATGTCGGTTGAGAAGTGACGTCGATCAGGCCGCTACAGTTACTCCTTCGACTATTTCGATCGTCCCAAAGACTTTGCTCGGGCCTCGGGGCGTTCGTTCGGTGAGACGCTCGTGATCGCGATATTTGCCGCGGCGAAAAGGACGGCGATGAGCAGGCCCCGATGAAAACCTGGACCAGAGCGGCAGGTTGGGTGGCACCGTGCGTCAATGCGGTGGCGGTCCTGGAGCTAGCCAGGGTAGTGACGACAGCCAAGCCAACCGCTCCGCCGATCTGGTAGGAGCCGGTGGCTCCGCTGGCTCCGGGGAGAGGCTCTTCGTAAGACCGCCGGCGCGGTCGTGACGCCGACCTCTGGCTTCACCGCAACGAATGGGGCCTTGACTTCAAGCGCTTGAAGCTTGTTTTGCTGTCCGTATGAGACCGATCGCGAGTTGGTGCGTGAAGCACCGCAGAACCGTACTGGCTAGCTGGCTGTTGGCGTTGATCGGAGTGAGCGTCCTACTTGCCGCTCACGGATCCGCTTATGAGAACACCTTCAGCCTCAAAGGTACGCAGAGTTATGAGGCGCAGCAATTGCCGCAACAGGCCGCGCCAAAGGCGTCCGGTGACCGCGACCAGATCGTGATCGCCGTCGACCACGGCGCCGTCACCGATGCCGTTGTAGAGCGACGAGCTGAGGAGATGCTGAACCAGGTGGCGAATCTGCCCGAGGTCGCCTCGATCCTTTCCCCATACACGGCCGCAGGGGCTGCGCAGATCTCCAAGTCCGGAAAGGTCGCGTTTGCGACAGTGACGATGACGAAGCTTGCCCCGAGCTTCACCGTCAGCCAGGCACAGCAGTTCGTCAATACCGCTCGCGCAGGTGCTGGGGATGGACTTCAGGTCGCGGTCAACGGGCAAGTAGCCGAGCAGAGCGAACCACCAAGCCTGGGAGGCGCCGGGTTAGGAGCGCTGGCCGCGCTGATCGTGCTGCTGATCGTCTTCGGATCATTGTTCGCAGCAGTACTCCCGTTGCTGACCGCCGGTCTCGCGCTCGGCATCGGTGTGTCGGTGGTCGGACTGCTATCGCACGTGATCACGATGGCGGACTTCAGCGAGCAGCTGTCAATCCTTATCGGGCTCGGCGTTGGCGTCGACTACGCGCTCTTTATCGTCACCCGCCACCGCCAGGGACTGCAACAGGGCAAATCCGTCGAGGTGGCGATAGTCGACGCGGTCGATACCTCTGGGCGTGCGGTAATGTTTGCCGGTATTACGGTCTGCATCGCCTTGCTCGGGATGTTCGCGCTTGGGGTGAACCTGTTAGATGGAATCGCGATCGCTGCCGCCGTGGTCGTCGCATTCACCGTGCTGGCAGCGCTGACGTTGCTCCCCGCGCTGCTCGGTTTCATGGGCACAGGCGTTCTCGGCAGAAGGGGGCGGCGCCGACTGTCCGGCGGACAACAAACACACAACGAGGGCGGCTTCTGGGCCAGGTGGGCAGTGGTGCTGCAAGCCCACCCGGCCAGGTTCGCCATCCTGGCGGTGATCGTGATGGTCACGCTCGCCATCCCCTTCCTGTTGATGCGGCTCGGCTCGTCCGATGCAGGCTCGGACCCGGCGGGTACCACCACCCACCAGGCCTACGACTTGCTCGCGAAGGGCTTCGGACCCGGCTACAACGGACCACTACAACTCGTTGCCGAGGTCAGCGGCACCGCTCAAAAGCAAGCGTTTACCAAGGCAGTGTCCGCAGCGTCACATGCAGCCAATGTGGCTGCGATCACGCCCGCCATTACACTTCCCGGCTCGGCAGCCGGCCGCCAGGTTGTCTTTGCCAACCTCTACCCGACCGGCGCTCCTCAGGACGCCTCGACGAGCGCGCTACTGACACGGCTGCGCAACACAGTCCTTACCGAGGCCACGACCGGCAGTGGCATACGGTTGCTCGTAGGCGGTCAGACGGCGACGTTCGCGGACTTCGCTCAAGTGGTCTCAAGCAAACTACCGTTGTTCGTTGGAATCGTCATCCTGCTGTCAGCCCTGCTGCTCGCCGCCCTGTTCCGCAGCCTGTTGATCCCCTTGATGGCAGCCGTGATGAACCTGCTCTCGGCGGGCGCTGCCTTTGGCGTACTCGTCGCCGTATTCCAGTGGGGATGGCTTGACTCGATCTTCGGGATCGGCCAGACGGGACCGATTGAGGTGTTCATCCCGGTGATGCTGTTCGCGATCCTGTTCGGCCTCTCGATGGACTACGAGGTCTTCCTCGTCACCCGCATCTACGAGGAGTGGCACCGCACCGGCGACAACCGGTTGGCAGTTACCCAGGGTCTCCAAGCGACGGGACGGACGATCACGGCCGCGGCCACGATCATGGTGCTCGTATTCGGCTCGTTTGTGCTTGGCGGGCAGGTCGTGATCAAGATGTTTGGCCTCGGCCTAGCCGGTGCCGTGCTCCTCGACGCCCTGATTGTGCGAATGGCGCTCGTGCCGGCCCTCATCCTTCTGATTGGCAAAGCGAGCTGGAGCATGCCCCCCCTCCTCGACCGGATCCTTCCACGCCTCAATGTCGAAGGATCAGTTGACGTGTGGCCGCCGATCGAGCCCTCTGGAGACTCCGGTCTCCAATCGCAGTCGCTGGATACTGAGACACGACTAACGGCGGGAGCGCAGTAGACGCCGCGCTCGATGCTCCTGGATCTCCACTGGTGTGTGTCAACGGTCGAGGTCACCGTTCGTTTGGCTGAGTGCGCTGATCTCAGGGTTCTCGTTGCCGGTGGTGAGCCTCGAAGACGCCCAGCACTCAGCCTGACTGCCATCCTCGCTTTCCTCTCCAGCGTCAAGGCCGCACTCGGAGACCTCGACCGGGTCGCTGCCTGGCTCCCGGTCGCGACGGGGGTAGCCCTGCCGCCTGAAGGCCGCGACATCTTGGGCCGGGTTCTCTTCGACCGGCGACCGGCGACCGACGGGTGGCCTGGTGGTGCCGGCGTCTCGCCATCGAGGTGGCGATCCATCGCTGGGATGCCCAGCACGCGATGGCTGACGGTGGCCTGGGACCTGATCCCCTGGACGGAGTGGTGGCCAGAGCCGGGCTCGAGGAGTTCGTCGTCGAGTTCCTCCCCGGCCTCCTGGGGTAGGAGGGGGTCGAAGGCCTCGGCGGGACCCTCCACCTCTGCGCCACCGACAGACCGGCGGAGTGGTGGATCGACCTTGACGCCACGGGCTCGACCATCCCCGGGCGGGTGAACGCCGATACCGCCGTTCGGGGCTCCCGGTCGGACCTCTTGCTCTGGCTGACGAACCGAGGACCGCTGGACACGATCGAGGTGTCGGGGAACCCGCTGGTGCCCGATCATTGGCACCAGCTCCGACGCTGACGAAGGGATCGCCGAGGTCTCCACTTAGGATTGGCGGCGTGGCGTCTGCCGACCTAACAACCCCCGAATCCCTGACCAGTTACGGAATGCTTGACCCGGAGTCCGCCGCGTGGGTCCGCGACTTGGGCGGCAGCGGTTCGGAGCACGACGAGGCGGTGGCCCGGCTGCACGAGTTGTTGCTGCGGGTGACCCGGTATGAGGTCCGTCGACGCCGCGGCCAGCTGCCGATCGCCGGTCCCGAACTCGACGACCTGGCCCACCAGGCCGCCGCCGATGCCGTGATCGGGGTAGTGGCCAAGGTCGCTCAGTTCCGTGGCGAGAGCCGGTTCTCCACCTGGGCCTGCAAGTTCGCCATCTTCGAGGTGTCGACCAAGATCGGCCGCCATTTCTGGCAGAAACCGGCCGTGCCCATGGACGCCGAGGATTGGGACCGGCTGCCGGACCGCTTCGGGCTCGACCCGGCCGGGGTCGCCGAGTGGCGTGACGTGATCGCCGCGCTGCACCGGGCCGTCGACGACGAGCTCACCGACCGCCAGCGACAGATCTTCGTCGCCATCGTGGTCAACGGCACCCCGCTGGACATTCTGGTTGTCGAGCTGGGCTCCACCCGGAACGCCATCTACAAGACCTTGTTCGACGCCAGACGTAAGTTGCGGGCGTCTCTCGTCACTAACGGGTATCTGGCAGACGACGTTTCGAGGCAGACATGAGCAGCTGGGGATCACTAGAGCGGTTCTTGAAGACCGATCCGGCCGACGCCGGCTGTGCCGAGACATTCGAACTGCTTGACCGCTACGTGGAACGCGAGCTGGCTCACGGCGACGCGGCAGAACAGTTTCCCGGGGTTGCCGCCCATCTGTCCAGCTGCAATCCGTGCGTACAGGACTTCGAGGGGTTGCTCGCTGCGATTGCTGGTCCAGCCAGCTCGCTCCCACGCGAAAAGTAGGACCGGGAGGTAAGACCGGAGCTGCCGACGACACTCACTCTGTAGGGGTCCTTCGCAGGAGCGCCCCTATCCCGAGACGCCGAGGAGCACAACTCATGACCACCACGATCGCCCAACAGGTGAGCAATCTCGCCGAGACCATGGCGGCCCAACCCCCGAATAAGGTCATGGGCGCATTCACTCGGGAGCAGGCCGATCTGGCAGCGAAGGGGGTGCCCGAGGGGGTGGTGGCGGTAGGCGCCACGTTGCCCGACAGCGAGCTGGTCGACCCCCACGGTGTGGCGACGACCCTGTACGAGGCACTGGGTGACCAGGTGGTGGTCCTCGTCTTCTATCGGGGGGCGTGGTGCCCCTACTGCAACATCACCTTGAACACTTACCAAGCGGAGCTGGTCCCCGAACTGAATCGCCGCGGCGTGGCGCTGGTCGCCATCAGCCCGCAGGCGCCTGACGGGACGCTCAGCACTCAGGAGAAGAACGACCTGACCTTCACCGTGCTCTCCGACCCGGGCAACCAGGTGGCCAATGCCGTCGGCATCCTCACCGCACCGTCAGACGAGGTGCGTGCCGCTCAGCTGGAGCTGGGATTGGACCTCGCCGCGGTCAACGCCGATGGCACCACCGGGCTCCCGATGCCGACCACGATCATCCTCGACGCCGACCACGTGGTCCGCTGGCGTGATGTCCACCCGGACTACACCACCCGATCCGAGCCCGCCCAGATCCTGGCCGCACTGGACGCCGTCTCCTCTCGATGACGGCACCGTTCGAGGGAAGGGTCGCCCTGGTGACCGGAGCCGGCCGGGGCATCGGACGAGCGGTGGCCCTCGACCTGGCCGCCAGCGGCGCCCAGGTGGCACTGTTGGCACGCTCGCCCGACCAGCTCGACGAAACGGCCAGGGCCGTACGAGCCCAGGGCGGCAACGCCGCGGTGCTCCAGACCGACCTCGGCGATCCCGAAGCGGTAGCCGAGGCGGCAGCTCGGGCTGAAACAGAGCTCGGTCCGGTCGACATCCTGATCAACAACGCCGCCGTGGTCCAGCCGGTGGGGCCGACCGTCACAGCGGCCCGTGCGGCGTGGTCCGCGGCGTTCGCCGTCAACGTCGACGCCCCGTTCCACCTCACCCACGCCCTCCTGCCGTCGATGCTTGACCGAGGGTGGGGTCGGATCGTAAATGTGTCCAGCAGCATCGTCGACCACCCCGGGGCCATGGTCGGGATGAACGCCTACGCCTCTACCAAGGCCGCACTCGAGGCCCACACCCTCAACCTGGCGGCCGAGCTAGCGGGGAGCGGGGTGACGGTCAACCTCTACCGGCCTGGCTCGGTCGACACGGCTATGCAGGAGTGGATCCGCGGCCAGGCCCCCGACGAGATCGGGGCGGCCCTGCACGAACACTTCCGGGTCTCCTACGAGCAGGGCTTGCTGATCACGCCCGAGCACTCCGCCCGGTCCCTGGTCGCCCAGCTTGTCGGGGACGCCACGGGCAAGATCTGGACCGTGACCGATGCGTGAGGTGCAAGACGCCGCCGCCTGGCGACCCTGTGCCGATCATCGAGGCAGACGACCGTTTCCCAAATGAAAGGCAACCAGTATGACCGTGAAACTTGGACTGCTCGCCCTGTTGGAAGCCAAGCCCGGCAAGGGCGACGAACTCGGGGCGTTCCTCGAAGCCGGCCGGGCGCTGGCGGTAGCGGAGACAGGTACCGTCACCTGGTACGCCTTCAAGATCAGCGAGACCGAGTACGGCATCTTCGACTCGTTCGAGACCGAAGACGGCCGCCAAGCCCATCTCAACGGCGAGATCCCCACCGCGCTGGGTCAGGTCGCCCCTGACCTGTTGGCGAAGGACCCCGACATCCGCACCATCGATGTCATCGCCGTCAAGTAGCCGCCAAGTGGTCAATCCGGCTCACCCCGACATCGCCGACCCTACCGACCGCCGATACTCATCTGATTGGAGATTGCCATGACCTTGCTCAACCCTGGAGACCAGTTCCCGGCCCTCACGTTGGCCCTGCCCGGCGGCGACAGCCTCGCCCTACCCGACGCCCTTGCCGGCGGTTTCGGCGTCGTCCTGTTCTATCGGGGTTCGTGGTGCCCGTACTGTAACGCCCAGCTGCGGGCCTTCCAGCGAGCCTCCGATAGCTTGGCCGAGGTCGAGGCCAAGGTCATCGCCCTCTCGGTCGATGACGAGGCGACCACCCAGGAGCTGATCGCCAAGCACGGCTTGACATTCCCGGTCGGCCAATCCGCCGACGCCCGTGCCGTTGCCGAGGCCACCGGAGCGTTCGTCAACGTCGACCCGAAGTACCTGCAGTCGACGGGGTTCGTGCTCGACCGGAACGGTCGGGTGGTGGTCAGCGTCTACTCCAGCGGGGCCATCGGCCGGCTGGTGCCAGACGACGTCGTCGGCCTGATCCGGTACTTGCGCGATCACGCCAGTGCCTCGGCCTGAGAGTGGACGATGACCGACGCCGACATCAAACTTCCACTCAGACCCGGGGTAACTCTCCCACGGTTAGTCGCTTAGTTAGGTTGGAGGAACACGTGGCTCAAGAGTCCCCACGGCAAGGATGGTCAGCCTCCAATCCTCGGGGATTCTTGCCATGATCTTGTCGTTGCCCGTCTTGGGGTGTGTCCCCTCAGGTTGCATCGAGGCCGAGGTCTAGCTGCCACAACATTTTGTGATTGCATACATTCCGGAGCTCCGGAGCGAGCCCCTTTAGCCCAACCAGAGGACTAAATATCCCAGAACGATGCCGGCTGAAGGTCGCTTGCTTCGGGATCAGCTCAGGATCCGCTCACTACTAGCGAGTGTCAACACCGCTCCAAAACTGACCCCCTGCCACCGGTTGAAAATTGACCCCCCTCCCCGGGGCCACCGTCACGCAGCGTCGTCAGTAGGCACCCTCCCGAGGTCTCGGTCCTTCAGCCGGTAGCTGTCGCCTTTCATGGAGACCACCTCGGCGTGGTGGACCAGTCGGTCGATCATGGCGGCAGCGACAACAGCGTCTCCGAAGACCTCTCCCCAGCGGCCGAAGGGCTTGTTGGAGGTGACGATGACGCTGGCCCGCTCGTAACGGGACGAGACCAGCTGGAAGAACAGGTTGGCGGCCTGGGCGTCGAAGGGGATGTAGCCGACCTCGTCGATGACGATCAGCGGATAGCGGCCCAGCCGGGTGAGCTCCTCGTGCAGCTTGCCGGCGTCGTGGGCCTGCCCGAGACGATCCACCCACTCGGCCGCGGTGGCGAACAGCACCCGGTGTCCGGCCTGGCAGGCCCGGATGGAGAGGCCGATGGCCAGGTGGGTCTTCCCGGTCCCCGGTGGCCCGAGGAAGATCACGTTGTCCTTGGCCTCCACGAAGTCGAGCGCCCCGAGGTGAGCGATCACGTCCCGCTTGAGACTCCGCTGGTGGTCGAAGTCGAACTCCTCCAAGGTCTTCCTGGCTGGGAGCCGGGCGGCCCGGATGCGGATCTCCCCGCCGTTGGACTGGCGGGCGGGCACCTCCCGCTCGAGGCAGGCGGCGAGGAACTCCTCGTGGGTCCAGCTCTCTGTGCGGGCTCGATCGGCCAGGCGCTCATAGGCCTGGGCCAGGGACGGGGCCTTGAGGGCCCGGCACAGGTAGGCGAGATCGCTCGCCGGCTTGGACTTGGTGGCCATCACGCCACCCCGAGGGCTTTGTCGTAGTCGGCAAGGTCCCGCTCCTCGACCAGGGTCTCCAGCGGCGGGACTGGGACCTCCTCGGCCCGCATCATCCGCAGCGTCATGGCGTGGGTGGCGTCCAGGATGCTCTGGTGCTTGGCCAGACAGCGCCGGTGACGGGCCACTTCGACCCCGCTGCAGGTGGCGATGACCCACTCGAGGTCGACCCGGACCTCGATGCGCCGGCCCACGAATCGTGGATTCACCGAGTAGTCGTTGGTGTCGACTCGGACGTAGTGGTCCCGGGGCAGGCGGGTGGCCAGGCGCAATGCCGGGTCGGGCAGCACCGGTGGGAAGGCGCTCATCGAGCCCCGGTCCTCATAGATCTGCTCGGCCGGGACCATCCGGGTGGTGGCGTGCACCCGTCGGTTGGCCCGCTTCAGCCAGGCGTGCAGCTGGGCGTTGAAGTCCGCCACGTCGGAGAACGAGCGTCCGGGCAGGAAGGAGGTCTCGTAGTAGCCGTTGGCCCGCTCGTTCATGCCCTTGGCCTCGGGGTCGTTGGGCTTGCACAGTCGGGCGCCCATCCCGAGGGTCCCCCGGAACCGCTGGAACTCCTCGGTGTAGACCTGCTTGCCCCGGCGCCACTGGCCGATGCAGCCCTCGCCGTCCCACACCGCGGTGCGGGGGATGCCACCGATCTGCTGGAGGCAGGACAGCATTCCTGCCAGCACGTCGTGCCCGGCCCGGGTGGGGACCAGGAGGGCGCCCATGAACCGGGAGTAGCCGGAGACCGCCGTGACCGCCCAGAGCTTGTCGGTCTGGCCGAACCCGAGGGGGATCTCATAGTCCGGCTGCCACAGGTCGAACTGGACCACCTCACCGGGCACGTAGTGGGTGCGCTGGCAGGGATCAGGCGGGCGGAACAGGGGCCGGAGCTCGGCCACCCGGTCCCGCAGGATGGTGATGCCGTGTTCCCACTCGATGCGTTCGGCGATCACCGTTGCCGGCATGGTCGGGCAGTCCCGGAGCAGCTCACAGATCTGGTTCTCGACAGCGTCCACCAACGAGCCCTTGGATTCTCGTTTGTAGTCCGGCGGGGCGGACCCCCGCACCGCCGTCCTCACGGTGTTCCTCGCCACGCCCAGCTGCCGGGCAATGGTCTTGATGCCCAGCCGCTCGGCGAAGTACAGCCGACGGATCTCGGCCCAGTCGTCCACGTTGATCATGTCCTTCCTCCCCGGCAGGCGATCCAGCCAGGGTTCGTGATCCAGCACACTCAGTGGTGGACCACCGGGAAGGGGGGTCAATTTTCGGGCGGTGATAAGGGGTCAGTATTCAGCCGGTGGCGACAGCGAGTGCCCCAGTCGACCTCATTGCGCTGGCGATGTCTGCTTCAGTGATACCGAGCAACATTCGCCGATTCGGTCTTCTGGTATGCGGATTTACTGCTTAGAGCGGCGTTTCGGGTACCCACGACGAGACATGGGTTTACTGGATGCTCTGGAACCTCGAGATCCAGGCGGTGGCGGCAGAGGATGGCCCACGGCTCACTCGACCTGTCAGTGTTTGTCTCTCAGCATCGAACGGGCCATAGACAGCGCAGAGAAGACTGCCAGAAATGCTTACCTCTGCCGCCTTTCGACAGATCAGTACGGCTCGTTGATTCGTCAGGCTTGGCCGGACCAGACCAAAAGATGCGTCGAGCCGTGTTCTCGCCGGACCGCGCCGACTAATCATGCCGGATATCAGCCGGTGTGGGATTCGGAGTTCGGTCGGTCAAACACCGCCTTCTGCTGAATCGTGTCGTTGGCGTCGTTCGATCTCGAATGCGAGGGTGAGTAGGGCAGCCGACCGAGGGTTGGCGAGGTTTTGGCCGGTGCGTTGCTCGAGTTTGCGAAGGCGGTGGTGGATGGTGTTGCGGTGGACGTAGAGCTGCTCGGCCGTTGCTTGGGCGGAGCCGTTGTTGTCGAGCCAGGCCTCGAAGGTTTCGAGGAGGATGGCTCGCTCTTTGTCGGGGAGCCCGGCGAGCCCGGCCAGGGTGGTTTCGGCGAGGTGGTTCATCACCTCGGGGGCGCCGACCGCGGCGGCGGCGAGCAGATCCCGGTCGAAGACCGTGACGCCACATTGGGGGAGCGTGCTGGTGAGAGCGATGCGGGCCAGGGTTAGGGCTTGGGGAGTGGCGCGCAGGTCGCTGTAGGGAGGGCTGACCCCCACGCGTCCGGTGGCACAGGCCGAGAGGGCGTCGGCGAGCCGGTCGAGTTGGGCAGCCGGTCCGGGCAGGGAGACAACGCCGATCTCGATGTCGGGCAGCAGCCGCCAGGCAGAGGTCAGTCCGACATCGCGCAGGGCTTGTTCACCTCGTGAGAGGGCATGGCGGCCGATGGCGGGAACCTCGGCGACGACGACGACGAGCGGTCCGTTGGGCGGCAGCCGGAGGAGCTCGGCGGCTTCCCATGGGTTGGTCGCCGCCAGATGGCCTTCGAAGAGGGCCTGGAACAGTGCCGAGCGTTGTTGCTCGGCGGAGAGGGCTTGAGCGGCCGCTTCTTCTCGGTAGCCGTCGGCCAGCTCTTGGCTATAGGTGTCGAGGACCTGCCACATCTCAGAACCGGCTTGCAGCACGATCTCGCTACCGGCGCCCACACTCCGGGCGGTGTCGGCCACTTGTTCCCACATGAACCGGGCGGCGACCCGGTAGGCCTCCAAGATGGCGGCAAGGGGGACACCCGCCGCTGCTCGGCGCCGTCCGTTCTCTCGTGATTCGAGGGAGGTCGTGGCCGGGTTTCGGCCGAGGCTGCCCAGGATGGCTTGGAGGTGGACCAAGCTGGTGGTCCGCAGGGTGTCGTGGTCGACGACACCGTTTCGGTAGAGCGGGACGGCCGCCTTGATGGCGGCGGTCATCTGGTCGGCGAGCTCGTCAGGACGTTCCAGCAGCCGCCGGGCGATCGCCGCCACCTGTTCAGATAATTGGGCTTCGTCACGATCCGATCGAGTCATTACCCCAACCTAGCCAGGGTTCATCGTCCAGTCGTTGTGCGCGTGCACAAGAGCGAGCCCGAAACCGGCCTTCGCTGCACAGTGACATGGGCCGTCTCGTTCGCCAGACTCGACCCAACAGGGAGCCGAGAAAAGGAAGCCGATCATGTCGACGATTGACGAGCACACGAGCGGGCAGATTGCCCAGGCCAACGCCTCGGGGCGGAAGCCCGTGGTGTTCATCCACGGCCTGTGGCTGCTGGCGAGCAGCTGGGACCGGTGGGCGGTGGTCTTTGACAAAGCCGGCTACGCCCCGGTGCTAGCGGGCTGGCCCGACGACCCCGACACGGTCGAGGAGGGCAACGAGCAGCCGGACGTGTTCGCCGGTAAGACCGTCGGCCAGGTGGCCGACCACTACGCCGAAGTCATCGGCGGCCTGGAGACGAAGCCAGCGGTGATCGGCCACTCCTTTGGCGGGCTGCTGACCGAGATCGTGGCCGGTCGGGGGCTATCGGCGGCCTCGGTGGCGATCGACGCCGCCCCCTTTCGCGGAGTGCTCCCGCTGCCCATCTCTTCGTTGCGGTCGGCCAGGCCGGTGTTGGGCAACCCGGCCAACCGGCATCGTGCCGTCCCGCTCACCTACGACCAGTTTCGCTTCGCGTTTGCCAACGCAGTCAGCGAGGAAGAGGCCCGCCAGCTGTACGACACGTTCGTCGTGCCCGCTTCTGGGGTACCCCTGTTCCAGGCCGCCGCGGCGAATCTCAATCCGTGGTCGGAGGCCAAGGTTGACACGCGAAATCCTGATCGCGGCCCGATGTTGATGGTCTCGGGCGAGAAGGACAACATCGCCCCCCGGGCCATCTCCCAGGCGGCCTACAAGAAACAGCTCAACAACCCTGGTATCACCGAGTTCGTCGAAGTACCAGGACGGGGCCACGCCCTCACGATCGACAGCGGTTGGCGTGAAGTTGCGAACCTCGCCTTGGCTTTCGTCCAGCGCTTTGTGTAAGAAGCGGAGCGTCTTCGTACGGGCCTGGCGCGACGATCGTGACCGCCCCTAAATCGCAGCTAGGTCTCAAGATCTGAGACACGAAACGAGTGGTCCTCGAGCTCCGAAAGAAATCCCCTATCGAGGAGATCGCCCAGCGCTTGCTCGTACCAGTAGGTGCTCGCAACTTCTTCTCCTGCATCGGGCTGCCCCGGAGGATCAGGCAATGCAGCCGCCTCAGCCACGAGATCCCAAGAAGATGCGAGGTCGTCCGGTGACAGGTCCAGTGTCGCCGACGGATGATTGACCTTCCGTTCCGCCAGCAGTTCAAGCACGGATGCAAGAAGTGCTCCGGGCCACTCGTCCAATCGCTCGAAATTGGTCATCGCCTGAGAAAACTATGCGGATCGTGAACCGCCATCAAGTGTCCTGACCGACCGAAAATCCCGGGCCCGGGAGGTCACGAGATGCAGATGCGCCTGCGCGAGCTACTCGGCGACGAGTGTTATGAGCAGCTCAGACGTTTGCTCCACGAGAGCCGCGGGACCTTGCAGGAGGCTCGTTGATGCTTGGGTTCTCCTCGTTGACGCAATGCGTTAGGGGATACGACAAGGCCTAGCTGGATCTGCCGTTCAGGACCCTGAGCTGCGGGTTCGTGGTCTACGGCTTGGTTTCCGGCGTTCACCACGAGCCATGGTGTAACCGAATCCTCTGGAACCTCGGTCTTCATCCATGGCGGCAGCCGACGGACGACTCCTCAGCAGGTGCCTGGACCAACATCTGCCGGTCTGAATCCAGTATCACCATGGAATAGATCCGTCCTCGTTCGAGAACGTGCCCGTCGGACCGTCGGCGCCGATCAGCGCAAGACGTACCGGCTCACGGGCGGCCTGTTCGACGGTGCGAGTACCCCGGAAGAAGTTGAGATCCGTTCCGGTGAATCCGGGGCACGCGGCGTTGACTTTGATACCAGTCGATTCGAGTTCGGCGGCGAACGCGACCGTCACGGCATTGGCTGCCGCCTTCGATGCTGAGTAGGTGCCGAAGATGGCGCGGTGGTGGTTTGTGGGGTCCGAGTTCAGCGTGAGTGAGCCCCCAGAGCTGGCGATGTTGACGATGCGCGCCGCCGGCGCTTCACGAAGCAAGGGGAGCATTGCCTGGGTGACGGCGATGACACCGAATACGTTCGTCTCGAAGACCGTGCGCACCTCGTCGAGAGGAGCGACGCTTAGGTGGCCCGACGCCACGATGTCCTCAAGGGATCTACCCGGTGTATCTGCGTGAGAAATACCTGCGTTGTTCACGAGCACATCCAATCGTCCGAGCTCGGCTCGGATCCGCTCTGCTGCGGCAGCGATGGAAGCCTGGTCGGTGACATTGAGTTGAACGGCGACCGCGTCGTCTCCGATGTCTTTGGCTGCGATCTCGCCTCGCTCGAGGTTCCGTGAGCCGACGACGACAGTCAGGCCGTGCGTCGCCAGGTCCTTGGCGATCTGAAGACCGATTCCCTTGTTGGCTCCGGTGACCAGAGCGACGGGGTTCGCATGCATAATGTGCTCCTTTGTGGACATCAAGGCGGAGAGGCTGTCCACTTCTCACCATAGCGATAAACGGATAGGTTGTCCACTAGGATGGCGCCATGACCACGGGTGAGGTGGTGCCTCCCGCTAAACGCGCCGACGCCGAGCGGAACCGCTCGAAGATCATCGCTGCCGCCCGCTCCGCTTTTGCCGATCCTCAGGCTGAGGTGTCGATGGCGGAGGTCTCCCGCCGGGCAGGAGTGGGCATGGCAACTCTGTATCGGAATTTCCCGGGCCGGAGCGACCTCCTCGAGGCGCTCTACATCGATGAGGTCGATGCCGTGTGTACAGCGGCGGAGACCTTGGAGGCAGCGACGCCTGGTGCTGTATTTGTCGCATGGCTGCACCGGTTCTTCGCCTTCATTGTCAGCAAGCACCCGGTCGGTACCGAGTTGCTCAAGCATGCAGAGGGAAAAGCCCCCGTCATGGGTGAGAGTCGCCGCCGCGTGGTCGAAGCGGGCCGGCCGCTGTTCCTCGCCGCACGGCAAGCCGGGGAGGTTCGAGAAGATCTGACGCTGGAGCAGATCCTCGACATGATCGTCGCCATCGCGGCAATTAATGGGAAGTCCGAGTATCTCCAGCCGATCCTCCGGGCAGCGCTCGACGGCCTCTCCCTGACTTGGTCTTTCGAAGGGTGAATCAGTGGTCAAAACCTTCTGATTCGACTCCTGCAAGGGACGAAAATAGCCAACGAAAAAGCCAAATTGGGTCCCAGGGCGTAGCATCGAGTCCTGGGCGATTTCACGGTCCGAAAAACACACCCCGTTTGACCTGCATATTTGAGACAATTGGGGACCTGGTGGGACCCGCTAAAACGATGCCGGGGCTCCCTACGGATCAGCGGAGACGGTGGCGATCGACCCAGCCGGCGATGGCTGCCGCAATGGCGTCCGGCTGGTCTTCGGGGGCGTGGTGCCCAGCCGGTCCGCAAGCAACGATCTCGAGAACGGCGATGTTGTCATTGCACCAGTGGGCCATTTCGGGGCCTATCAGCAAACCTGGGGCGGGATCGAAGGTCATCAGGAGCTTAGGCACGTCGGTACTCGTGGCGAGCCATCGATCGAATGACTCGAAGCGCGCCACGACATCTGCCGGTTCGCCGCCAAGGGGTAGCTCCCGGGGCCAGGCCAACAACGGTCGCCGACTCTCGGGAGTCGGATACGGCTCTAGGTAGTCACCGAGATCGGCATCAGAGAGCCCGGTGATGACCCCTCTGGAGAGGGACTGCTCGACGAAGGCGTTCGTTTCTAGGACCAGCTCCTCGCCCATTCCGGGCGCACGCACAGACTCGAACATCGGTCGAGCGCTTGGAGCGAACTCCTCCCACTTCAGCGGACGCATGATCGCCTCAAGGAACGCCACGCCAACCACTCGCTCAGGGTTACGGGCAGCCCAATCGAAGGCAAGGGGGCCACCCCAGTCTTGCCCGACCAGCACGACCTGGTTGAGACCGAGTGTGTCCATGAACGCTGCGACGTACCGGGCCTGATCGTCGAAGCGGTAGGAGATGTCGGGTTTGCCTGATGCCCCCATGCCAATGAGGTCCGGACTAATCAGCCGTCCCGGCTTCCCGACGGCGGGCAATACGTTGCGCCAAAGGCGGGACGTCGTCGCGTTGCCGTGCAGGAACACGATCGGAGTCCCGACTCCTGACTCCTCGTAGGCCATTGTCGAATCGAGCACGTTTACGGTTGGCACGGAGTGGTCTCCTTTGTTGATGTCGCCATTACCTGTGGCGACTAATTTCGTGTTCCGGATTGGGCCAAGGAATGGATCAGAGGACTGGCAACCGCGCTGCAAGTCGGAGGGGCTTCTTGGGCGCGCCCGGGACCTGTTGACGAGGTGGAATAACCGCGGTGGAGTGTGATTACTCCAACATCGGAAACTGGCCGGAGGTCAGCAGCGCGAGTACTGCTTCGGTGCGGGCACGAGGCGCGGCGTAGTCGGGATGCGCTCGAAGCACCGTGTCGGCGTCGTGCATGTGACCTAGCTGCACGGCGACCTGAGATACGTCATGGCCCCCGGGGGACACTGGGTGGCCCATCAGCACGGGCAGTTGAGGGTTGACGCGGTCCAACTCGACCGCCTTATCGACGCGCCGAGCGCACCGGCACGGGGCATCGGGATTCACGATCCCACAGGTCGAGTCCATGAACGAGCGGATCTTCTCGCGTACTCGCTCGAGCCGTTTACGGTACGCGGCAGGCGTGATCTCGAGAATCCAGGCCGCGTCGGCTGACGGCAGTTCAAAGATCGACCCCAAGACGAAGGCAATCCGCTCATTACGGTCCAGGCATTGCAGGACCGCCTGCGTGCAGCCGAGACGGACCTCTTCGGCCAACAGGTCGGCATCCGGTCCCGCATAGTCCGTCGAGGCCAAACCGTCTGCCAGGTCTTCTCGGAACCCGTCCAGGGTCAGCGCCCGTATCTCATGCGGCGACTGGCGCCGCAGGTTGAGCAAGTAGTTCACGCCAACGCGATACGACCACGTGAGCAGGGTCGCCTCACCGCGCCACGATGCCAGCCGCGTCATGACCCGGATCAGGATCTCCTGCGTCGCGTCCTCGGCGTCCGACGGCCGCAACACCATCCGCAGCGCCAGTCGGTAGAGCGGGTCCTGAAGTGAACGGACGACGTCTTCGAGAGCCGACTTGTCGCCGCCGACTGCCAGAGCGACCAGCTCTTGCTCGCTACTCATGACTCCTCGACCAGGAGATCCCGGTCCAGCGGAAATGACCAAGCCGATGGCGTCCGCCCGCCCGGCGACCGTACCCGTGACGCGCAGCTTGGCTAGGGCCTCCCTTTTTGTCGTTATGGTCACCATGTTCTCTCCCATCCCCGCATCATCACGTAGTTAGACCCCGATTCTCCGCCGCTGTGACGGCGGTCAGGGCGGATCATCGGACCATTCTCATCGCCGAGTGCCCGTTAATCGGGCCTTCATCTGGGGATTCATTCATCGCCTCAGCCCGCGTCTTACTCCAGGCGCGGAGCAGTGGGGTAACCGAATCCCCAGCAACCTGGGGATGTGGGCATTGCAGCAGAGGATGGCCCATGGCATTGATGGTCGGTTGAGCCTTGCTGACCGAGTCTCGGACCAACCTAAGGATTAGGTCGCTCGTAGGAGATATCGGGGCTTGGACCGAGTCGCAATCATCGCCGGTACAACGGCGATGAGGTTTGCAACGACCAGTACCCCCACCACCAGGAGGCCGACAAGCCAGATCGGCACGACGGAGACTGGCACGGCGCCGAGGTTGTTCGCGAACGCATGCCACGCCACCCGGCCCACCACGATCCCCAATGGAACGCCGATCACGATGCCACCCAACGCCAACGTCATGGCCTGCCAAGCCACGGTCGAGACAACTTGGCCATTCACGAACCCCAGTACTTTCAGCAGTCCGACCTCTCGCCGGCGCCGCGAGACACTAACAACTAGCAGGTGGAGCAAGGTGGCGGCTCCGAACAGGGCCAACATGGCGCCAAAGATGAGCGGGAAGTTGACCGCTTCGCCAAAGTTGATCAGCGAAGTTGGGGCGATGGCTAGGGCGGTCAGCGACCTGTAACTATTGAAGTAGTGGTTCACTGCCGCTTGTCCCTGGGGACCCGGCACGACACTGGCCAGCACCCCGCCGTTTGCCGACTCCGCCACCCGTTGTTGACAGGCGGCTCGCTTGGGGCCCGGGGGACACGCGGCATCTTCGTAGCCGGCCAGCGTGAACACCGCGCCGGAACCCAGACTCACCTCGTTGCCCAGCTCGGGGAGCGACATCTGAGCGACCACTCGGAACGGCGCAATTCGTCTACCGCCGGAGGCCAACGGCAACGTCACGTGGACGGTGGAACCGAGACGGGCACCCACCTGTCGCATCGTTGTCGCGCCGAGGCCGACCTCTCCAGTGGCGGTCGGGGGGTACCCGGCCACCGTCGAGAGGAGCAGGGGACCTCGGATGGCCTTTCCGGCGATGGCACCGACGACTACCTTGTTGATCGAGATGGCGGGTACGGCGATCCCCTGGGTGATCCCGGTGACGGCCCGGTCGCGTTCGAGGCTCTTCAAGAGCACCGGATCCGGCGTCCCTCCGTTGTTGGGGTCCGAGATATTGAGCTGGAAAGGGTCGCCGTACAGCGCGGGCGTGGCCGTGAGATGCGAGAGACTGGCACCGAACACTGCCGTCCCGCACAGCGCCAACACCGCCAGAACGGTGGCCAGAAGGGCACTGCCCACGGGCACACTGGCCCCGCCGTTCCTTCGCTCCAGAGCGTTGCGGACACCGATGACGACGCTTGGCGGCGCGCCGACCCCCCAAAGACGGGCGGCCACCTTGGAGGGCATGACCTGGACGATCCGGTCGCTGGTGCGGGAGGCGCGCGCCGCCCGCACGGCCGGATAGAGGCCAAGGGCAATCACCACCACGGCTGTGGCGAGCGCGCCCAGCGTCAATACGAGCGTGTCGAATTTGATCCCGGTTGAGCTCTCGGCGACACGCGCCTCACCGAGAGGGGCAATCGGGGAGACGATGGTGGCGATCACCACGGCACCGAACGCCCCGACCAGTCCGACCACCAGGTTGCGCAAAGTCCCGAGCATGACCAACTGACGGCGGTCGATCCCGAGGGCGACCATCGTAGGAAAGTCCTCGCTCTCGGCGATGCTCTGGCGACCCAGCGCCTGGCCAATGACGGCCAGCCCGACCAGCGCGGCGAGCGGCGCCAGCAGCCACCACCCGATGGCCTGCGGCCGGATTGACGCTTCGACCGATGCGACCTGACCATCCTCATTCTGCGTGTAGACCGTCCGGGCGGCGCTACTGGCCGCGTCGAATCGGGGAAGGTCGGCGGCGCCGTGACGGAGGCGGACGAAGTACACGTAGCCAGTCGCCGTCCGTGGCAGCAGGGCGCGGATGAAGCCTTGTGTGGCGTAGAGGTTGTACTGGGGAATGCCGCCGGAAGGAAAATCGAACTCGGTGGCTTCGAACCCCACCACTCGTAAGGCGACCGTCGGACCCGTGGGTACTGGAGGAGCACCCGTCGCGTTGTTGTATGCCGACTTTTGCGACTGAGCGTAGAAAGGGACGTGGATGACGGACCCGAGGTGTATTCCCTCGTCCCGTTGGAGGGTGTAGGAGGCCACCACCTCGTCGGGGTTCGATCGATCTGGCAAGCGACCAGACACAAGATTGAAATCCAGTTTTCCTTTGGCGGGGAGAGCTATCAGACCGAAATACGAGGGGTTGATCGGGTGCGTACAGGCACACGTGGGTTGCCCGTTGTCGGGGCCAAAGGCGCCCGTCACCGCGACGACTCCGGGGAATCGGGAGATCTTGGGTAGAGGCTGAAAGGAGTACACCTCGGCGTCGAAGCCCTTGGCGGCCACAAATCCCGGGAAGGCCGATTCCGTGCGTCGCCCGGCGGCTACGGCCGCCATGACTGCTCCACCAACCAGGCCGATCAGGACCGCGATGGCCAGCCAGGAGCGCCATCGATGGCGCAGCTGTGCCCAAAACACCACCCAGACGGCCCGCAACGACGCCCTCCTCACTTTGTTTTTGCCCATTGTGACGGCACGAGGGTCGATCGCCAAGGTGGCTAGCCCGTGGGCGGATTCGTGCTAGCACCAAATCCTCATCAGAGGCCATCGATCGTATGAGCTGGCATTTACAGATGACACCAAGAGTGGGCTTTAGGCTCTTGACCTGAGGATTTACCGCGCCGAACCCGTTGCCAGAACACCGGCACGAGACATGGGGTAACTGAATGCTGAGGAACCTGGGGATGCCCCCATCCGTAGCTTCTGGTGCGTGCGAATCAGAATGCGGGGAATCAGGGGCTGTACCACCAAGGCCAATCGTGAAACCTCGGGTCCTCATCCCATATTCACCCCATAAGACTGCGCGCCACGAGCAGGGACGACGCGGTGGCCAATTCGATAAGACGTGCTCAGACGGGCCGAGCCGTCTCCAGGCAGCGCTAGAAAGGGACCGGGACCCCCTCGTAATGCGTGGCGCCGTGGACCGCACGCTCAGCATACGGACGGTCGCAGCCTTGGGTCCTCCCTTCCGGATGCGAACTGAGAGAAACTTGTCCTTGGGCGTCGTCGCAAGGTCTTGATTGGCGGCGGCATATCAACGCCCTCTGAGGGTGCTCACCAACGACTGCCAATCGTCGCCTGGCTGCCAGCTGGTCAAGAGCGTCCGCTCGTCGGGTGCGAGTTCGCGGTACCTCGTCAGCTTCGGGCAATAAGGCGCAGAGAGCGTGGCCTCGAAGTCGATGGTGTACGGGCCAGCCGTGTGTCTGCGAGGATCGCCGGTGAGGAGCGCGGTCACCTGAGATCCACCCATGATCTTGCCACTGGCGGTTCTGCACTGGGTGTGGTCGAACGGACCGCCACCCAACAGGCCCAACGGAGATTCACTCCGACAGGCCAGCGCATAGTGCCTTGACTTTGCTTCGGTACCCCGGCTGGTCACTACAACGTGTGGGGGTATCTCTCCGCGGGCCCAAGGTGTCTCCCAGTGCGTCCACATGAAAACCCGGTCGGGAGCCGTGTCCACCATTTTGGGCTTCGAGAGCATTCGTGTAAAGAGGACGCGCAGATTGCCGGCTCTAGCCGCCTCGAATCCGGCTATGCCCAGGCTGGTTCCTATTCCCCACCAGAACTCCCCGGTACCCGCGAGGCGCTCGGCTTCCTTTCTGGCCAGGATGCCACCGTGCAACTCGCCTGCTTCAGCTCCCATCCTGCTCAGAACAAATTGCTCAGTCATTGGTCAAAATCTCCTTGCGCTCCAATTTCGTATCGCTTGTGCTGGTTAAGGGAGCCATCAGACATCGACCAGGTTCGTGAGCAGCGACAAGTGGCGCAGCTGGCCCCAATCATGGGAAGCCGTCGCCCTCTCGTTCACTGGTTTGCTTTCCCTCAGTTTGGATAACTCAGCTTGAGCGTTGCGAGACTCCACAGTACGACCCTGTTCGTCGAGAAGCGTGGTTAAGGCATGGAAGGCGATCTCTCGACCGAATCTCCGATCTCCCGTCTGGGTCGCCCTTCGGTACCACTCCTCTGCGCCTTTGAGATCACCCCGACGAGCATGAAGTCCGCCCATGAAGACAGCGCTCACCGCATCGGTCTCGACTTCCTCAGCGAATAGCGCCTCAGCCTCAGCCCTCTTCCCCTTTCGCTCGAGCAGGCTGCCGAGCAGGATGATCCCTAGATCGTCGCCGTCCTCGATTGCTTCCCGGTACCAATGCTCGGCGCCGGCCAAATCACCCTGGCGTTCGAGGACCTCGCCGAGCTCGACCATCGCCTGACTCGTCCATTCCTCGAGACTGCGCCGGAACCAATAAGCAGCGTCGTCGAGCTCCCCGCTGGCCGCATGGGCCATCCCAAGCCCATACATGACGGAGCCATCCTCGAATTCGGAGTGCTCCCGGAGGCGGTCTTCGAGTTCCGGCAGACGACCCTCTTCCCAGAGGAACCAGTTGAAAGCCGCATTCGCCCTGGGGTCCCTTGCATCGATCGAGTACCGATAGAACAAGTCGGCCTCTTTGTCGTCTCCATGGCGCCGGTGAAGGTCGGCCAGATGTAAGGCGGCTAACGGGTAGCCCGCGGCCAGCGAGTCCAGGTAGTAGTCGACAACCTCACTGAACGTGCCCCCCCGGTTGTCGAGAACAATGCCAACGTAGAGAGTTGAGCTGGCAAAACCCCTCTCGTGGCCCTTTCGGGCCAGGAACATCGCGCGATCCACGTCGTCCGCTTCATAGGTGTGGCGAACGAGGTTGTCGTACTGCCTCTCTTCGAGCCCGTCAAGAAGAGCATCGTCGATCTCGTGGTCAGGTAAGAGACGCTCACTGAGCGCGTCCATCAGTCGCCATCGAGGCTCCGAGTTGAGCCCTACCACGCCACGATCGAGGATGGCCCAGACATCCCCGATGCCGTCCGTCCCCCACTCGAGAGCGTCCTGCCACTGAGTAGCGCTCAGGGGTGGGCGGGTGGGAGCTGAGAGAGTGAATCGCTGCTCCGTCGCCCGACGGAGCTCCTGGACAGTGAGGCCGTCAGGGTCAAGGATGACCGCATCGAGGGCGGCGGTTACCAGTGCTGACCGTGGCAGCTGCGTTCGGTCAGACCTAGCGTGTTTGATCCTCCCCACGAGCTCCGGGACGGCGGCGAGGGCTGCTGGAAGCCTAAGTAGATCCCCGGTGCCGAGCACGCCATTGCGAAGCTGATGCTCGAACACCACGGAGGCGTCGGCCTCTTCGCCTGCGTCGAAGCGGGCGGGCCAGGAGATTGCTCGCTCACGCAGCCAAGCGCGGTGAACTCTTGGCACGCCAATCCGGTCGCCGGCGGGGTCATCGAGCTCGAGGAAGGCGTCGGCGACCGAGGCCAACACAACCGGAGCTTGCGGCCGATTGACCAGTCTCTGCAGTGCGGCCTGTACGTTCCGGCTGCCAGATTCGATGAAGTGACGGTGAAGGTCATCGATGAAGATGACGAAGGCCGCACCGAGGAGCCCGGCCGACTCGGCTCGATCCAGCGCGCTTGCCAACTCCTCGAGAACTATGCGGCTGGTGCTCTCGGAGGAGCCACCCGACGATGGTGGCATTGGGATGAGAATCTCGGCTGCCTGAAGTGCAGGCTCGCGCTGGAGCGCCTCTATCAGGCTCCTGGTCTTCCCCGCTTTGGCTGGACCACCGAGCACCACCACTCGCTGCTCCCAATCCGAAGGGCGGCTGTCGAGCGCCGTGCGAAGTCGGTCCCCCAGCTCGCCGTCGCCGGAGCGCCGTACATAGGGTGGAGTAGTCCCGTTGGTCTTGTCCGATGCAAGCCGGAAATAAGACGAGACTTCGAGTTCAGCGATCAGCGGTGCGGGGTAGTCGGTCTGGAGCCATCGCCCCACCTCCGCTTCCCTCCTCCTGCGGACAGCGTCAAGGCTCAGCCTGGCATTCCCCGAATCGATCCGGTCTTCCGCGTCCAGCCTGTGTGCTGCCCGGCTCCCAGTGTCGTGGCGAGCCTGGCCGATCGCACGGAGCACGTCCCAGGCAGACTCAAGGCTCCTGCGGTCTTCGGTGCCCAAAACGTGGTTAACGAAGTCGAGCAACTGCTGCGCCTCGCTGCTGTCTCGCGGCACTGAGACCCGGCCGTCCGACCTAAGTCCAAGCCAGGCCTGGAGCTTCGACCGACCGCCCCCATTCCCGAACACCGCCCGCGCTAGCTCTGTCCTGGTTGGCGAATCGAGCGAGCCTTGAAGCCGCTTACCAACGGTTCGGACTTGCTCAGCTGCGACCTCGGATTGGTCGGATGAGTCGACCATCTGCCCTCCTTGTCCGGATACCTTGCCACGGGCCTGCTCTCTGGTCCTATGCGAACCGAGTGCCCCGAAGGGGGACCGCCGAAGGCGCTTGGCCAGACGCCCGGCGCTGAGCCAGCGCGACCTGCTGTGGCTGATGACCACAGTTGGCCCTGAGGCGCCGCGGCGAGGATCTGGGACTGTCGGAAAGTCTGCCTTGTAAGCCATGGTTCAAGCTGCCTGGATCAGTTCGACGGCGGTGGCAGCCTCCCTGAGTCGGTTGCTGAGAGAACCGTGACAGGCGACGACCTGGACCTCCAGCCCCGCAGCGACGAGCGCGGAAACGGACTCCGTGAAGCCTCCATCGCCCGATCCAAGGACGATGCGGTCGTAGCGCCGAGCGTAGAGATCGATATCGATGCGCCTCAATAAGGCCCTGTCGGCCGCGTTTGCACCGATGCCAGCTGGGACCCACCGCAAACATGAGGGGAGCTCGTGGGAGAGCCGTCGCTCGAGGTGCCTATTCGCAGCAGCGAATCCTAAGTCCCCCTCCTTGAGTCCGGCTATGGCAACGTAGGCCGTTAGGCGCTCGTGCGCCTTATCGATCGAGGGAAAGCCATCGCCGCAGAGGTTCTCTACGTCGACCAAATGGAGGCTGCGTTGCACCTTGGAACCAGCCCGCTGAGGGGAGCCGGGATCCGTGATGGCCATGTACCTGTGCCTGCCAGGCTCCCGGCAATAGGTTTTGTCCGCACCTCTGACAGCGACCGATGCACACATGAACTCTTCCCCTTCCAGCCCGGGCGATCCGGATCTGGGTCCAGGGTGCGCCCGCGCAATGCGCGCAACAAGGTCACGGTGTTGCGCGGCTGGGAAAACCACATAAGTCCATCTCACTTCGCAGCTTTTTCAAATAGTGATGCCGGCGTCGGAGGCTGAGACGTTCGGACACCAACGGCAAGACATGGGGGTTTTGGGCATCCTCTCCGTCCTGAGGGTTCTTCGCTCCCATCCCAGTCGTGGCTTGCAGCCTTTCTTTGGGCCGGACAGTTGCCGGCACCATCATTCTTTTTGCGGTGGATCGATCCTGGCCTACAAACTGGCCTACAACTCGAGATCGGCCTGTTTCCGGTTGCTTCCCCAGCAACGGCGGTGAGCAGGGATAACACCCGATTGCTTCCGGTTGCCAACCGTCATTTCCGGTCCCTTTTCGCACTCGTAATGCGTAGGTCAGGAGTTCGATTCTCCTCCCAGGCTCCCTGGACGGGCTGCTCATCGCGCCAAGCAGCCCGTCGATGAGTCGCAGAGCCGTATCAGAGGCTGCCTCTGGGGGCGACCCACTCCTGTTCGGCACCGCCGACTGCCCCGACTCGTTCGAAGTCGGCATCGTAGTGAAGGACAACGAGTCCGGCCGACCGGGCGGCTGCAGAGATGATGACGTCGGGGATGGCCAGCCGGTGCTGTCCTCGCTTGGCCAGCTCGTGTTGGAGGTCGATGGCGAGTTCGAGTACCTCTGGCGTGATCGGGGCGCTGTCGAGGCTGCGACGTTCGAGGAGAACCGCTTCGTAGTCAGCAAGTCTCCGGCTGGAGTACAGCACCTCCAGGTCGACGATTGCACAGGTGGCGATCAGGCCCTCTTCGAGGAGTGGCCGGAGTCGCGCCTCCACGGCTGGATTCTGGAAGCGGGCGAGAGCGCTCTTGTGGGCCAGGAAGCGGGCGTTCAGCGCCACGCGCCCGACATCACCGAGGCATCATCCAGGTCGAGTCCGGTCATCGTTCCCAGCCGATCGGCATGACTGCGACGGCGAGCAGCCAACACGACCGATTCGAGAGAGCGGTTGACGGCCTCCTTCATGGTCGACGCCCCGAGGATGGAAGTGGCCTCAGCGAGGAGTTCATTGTCGATGTCGACCAGGTGCTTACTCATGGATTCAGTATATCTCTTATGTACCGCTGAATATAGATCCATCACGTGGCAGTGCTGGTGCGGATCTCCGCCAGTTCTGAGGCGGCATGGGCCACCTCCACCAAGCTCGACATGCGTCGATGGCGGCGTCGATGGACGAAGTCTCAGCCCATCGCCGGAAGAATATCTGCCGAGCTCAGAGCGACCACAGTCTCGAACACCTCGTCGACGGAGGCGGTGCGCCAGAACCCTTCATGGGTGGGTGACTCCGCGTCCTGTTCACCATGCTGGGGCGAGAGCGACTACCCCTTTGGTCTCTTCTGGCGTTGACATTGCGAGGCCCACCGCTTTAGGGTTGTATTATGGTAATAGGACAGAAGGATAGCGACGGGGTGGGCGTTCGGATCTCACCGATCGGGTTCCGGCTCGACCCTGCTTCAGGAGTGCCGACTTATCTTCAGCTCGTCCATCAGGTCGAGCATGCACTGCGACTCGGCTACCTCAAGCCTGGCGACCAGCTGCCCAAGGTCAGGGATGTAGTCGCATCATTGGCCATCAATCCGAACACGGTGTCAAAGGCATACCGCGAGCTGGAGACCAAGGGCCTCATCGTTGGGCGACCGGGTCAGGGCACCTTCATCCTGGCCACGCTCAAGCAGGTCGCGCTCCCCGAGTTGACCGGACTTCGACGCTCCCTGAACGCCTGGCTGGCCAAGGCCGACACGGCGGGACTGGACGAGCACGGGATCGCGGCGCTCGTCGCAAGTGAGCTGCGGGATTTCTATGAGCGACCCAGCGGCTCGCGCTCAGCCGCTCAAAGCGGCGAAACGGAGGGTGTCGCATGAACGTCATCGAGACTCACGGCCTCGGCAGGTCCTATGGTGCGACCAAAGCGCTCCACGACTGCAACCTGGCGATCCCCGAAGGGCACGTGGCTGCGCTAGTCGGGCCTAACGGTGCCGGAAAGTCGACCCTGCTGAACCTCGCAGTCGGTCTGGCGGCGCCGACGAGCGGTGAGCTGACCGTTCTCGGCGGTTGCCGTGCCGGCTCACCGCCTGCACTTGACGGGATCGCCTTTGTTGCCCAGGACACGCCGCTGTACAAGAACCTGTCGGCCGCCGACATGCTGCATCTCGCCCGCAATCTCAATCGGCAATTCGACCAGGCCTACGCCGAGGCCCGATTGGCCGAACTGGGCATCCCGCAGAAGCGTAAGGCGGGCAAGCTGTCGGGCGGACAGCAGGCGCAGCTCGCGTTGACATTGGCGCTGGCCCGCCGACCGCGCCTCCTCGTGCTCGATGAGCCGGTGGCAATGCTCGACCCGATTGCCCGCCACGATTTCATGGCCACGGTGCTGACTGCGGCGGCCGAGGATGGCGTGTCTGTGCTCCTGTCCTCGCATGTGCTCGCCGAACTCGAGCGGGTGGCCGACTATCTAATCATGATGTCCTTGGGTCGCATCCAGGTGGCCGGCGAGGTCGACGATCTGCTGGCTGGCCACCGCGTGCTGACCGGCCCAACCGCCGAGGCCAATCGATACGACGAACGGCCGGTTGTGCATGTCCGCCGCGGCGAAGCCCAGGCCCACCTGCTAGTTCGGTCCACCGCGGACGACCCGGTCCCGCCTGGTTGGGAGGCGCATCCAGTCGGCCTGGAAGAGCTCGCTTTGGCCTATCTGCGCGAGCCCGGCGCCGACGCTCTGCCCGGCCCGGTCCGCAAATGGGATGCCGGCCCGACTGAGGTGACGAGATGACCGCGCTGAGCATGATATCCGCAGACGCGCTCGTGAAGAAGAATGCCGACCTGGAACCGGTGCCCTGGCGACGGATGGCCTGGGTCACCTGGCGGCAACACCGCACGGCCTTGATCGGCGTGTTCGGGTTGATCGGCGCGCTGGCCCTCTGTCTGCTGATCGTCGGGCTTCAGTTACACCATGCCTACGCCGCGGCGACTGCTTGCCATCCAGCGAACTCGGCAGCGTGCAATGCCACGGTCGCCAACTTCAACGGCATCGGCAACTTTCTGTCCAATGGCGTCCTCTTCCTAGTCGTGCCACCCCTGATCGGAGCGTTCGTCGGGGCGCCACTGCTTGCTCGCGAGTTTGAGGCCGGTACCTTCCGCTACGCATGGACCCAGGGCTTCGGCCGTTGGCGCTGGACGCTCGCCAAGCTGGTTTCGCTCGGAGTAGTGGTGGCCGTGGCCAGTGCTGCCCTTAGCGTGCTGGCCTCGTGGTACTACCGACCGTATTTCGCCTCGGGTAATCAGTCCCTGTCTCTTTCCACGTTCAATCCCCTCAATCCCGGATTGTTCGAGCAGCGCGGCTTTGCCTTTGCCGCATGGACCCTTGCCGCATTCGCAATCGGCGCCCTGGCCGGCGTGCTCATTCGCAGAGTCGTCCCTGCCATCGTGACCACTCTGGCTGTTTGCGGAGCGCTCGCCTTTGCGACGGGGGGGTGGCTACGGATGCACTACTTGACCCCGCTGATCACCGAGGGACTCAATGTGCCGGGTGCCTCGCGGATCGTGAGCCAATGGGGAAGCAGGGGCGGTCGGGTCGTCTTCACCGGACCGCCGACCTTTCCGATCTACCAGCAGTACTGCCCCGCTCAGGCCGGCCTGGGCAAGGGCGGCGGGGCGGGGTCGGGGAATCCCCTTCAGTGCCTGGCTCAGCACGGCTTCACGTTCTGGACCAGCTACCAGCCGGCCAGCCGGTTCTGGGCGTTCCAGTGGATCGAAAGCGGCTGGCTGCTCGCGCTTTCGGTCCTGCTCATCGCCGTGACCGTATGGCTCGTCCGTCGCCGCGCAGTCTGAAGTTCGATACCCGCCGGGCACCTGCCCCCGTATGTGCAAACGTCACGGTGTCAACGGGTCGTCCGTATCGCCGGCTGCGGGTCGCATATCTGAGAATCGATTCCGGGGTTCGAGCGCTTCCGCTGAGTTCGGGAATCTGCGCAGAGGCATGGGTTTGCTGAATCCTCAGCAACCTGAGGATTGCCCTGCTCCACTACTCCACTGCTCAATGGCCGCATATCCCAACGGCTGGCTGTGGGATCACGATACGGTGCGCTTCAGAGGGCTGAAGCTGTCCGGTCTCCTTGAACAGATGGGGCCTACCGGAAGCCGCCTCATCCCATATCCATCCCATAAATGTGTCCGCCACGACCAGGGACGACGCGGTGGTCCAATTTGATAAGACCTGGCCAGAAGGTTCGAGGCGTCTCCAGCAACCACCAGACAGGGACCGGGACCCCCTCGTAATGCGTCGGTCAGGAGTTCGATTCTCCTCCCAGGCTCCAGGGTTTCTGCGAGCGACACGTGAGGATCTTCCAACGGAGGACCCACATGCACCGAACGCGGAACCCCTGGGCTGTCCGGACCTGGTTACCGCCTCGGAAGTGATGGCGGCAACCCGAACCATGGGAGCACACTGTTCTCGAAGCGGGTCAGGGCGGAGATCCGGTTGCCCGCGAGGGCGAGGACGAAGAGGCCGACTCCGTGGCTGATGCCGTCCGGGGCGCGGACAAATGCACCGAACGCCGGCTGACCATTGGCTCGCGTCGCCACCAGGTCGAACTTGCGGCCCGAACCGAAAATGCTGGCACAGAAGCGGGCCACGGCGTCTCGGCCTTCGTACTCGAACGGCATCGGCGGCATCGACATGAAGACATCGTCCGTCAAAAGAGCAACCAGCGCGTCTAGATCGGCGGACTGCCATGCGCTGACGAACCTCCCCACTACCGCATCCTCCGAGCGGGAGTCGGGGGCTGGAGGTGGTTCGAGCGCGGCGTCCAGTAGCCGCCGACGCTCCAAGCTGGCGCGCCCCCGCTTGAGCGCGCTGTTGACCGACTCAGGCGTCGAGCCCAGCATGTCGGCCACTTCGCTCGTGCGGAATCCGAGGACGTCACGCAACACAAGCACGGCGAGCTGCCGTGGTGGCAGAACCTGAAGGGCGGTCACGAAGGCCAGAGAGATCGATTCAGTCTGCTCGTAACGGGCCTCCGGACCGAGCGGAACCTCGGTAGTACCTGCGAAAAGGGCATCGGGATACGGCTCGAGCCAGAGGACTTCGCCGAGCCGGGTCGGCTCGGGCGGCTCAACGTTGGGCACGTCCCACTCCTTGGCCGGGCGTCGGTTGGCCGACCGACGGGCGTTGAGACATCGGTTGGTGGCGATCTGGTAGAGCCAAGTGCGGAGCGAGGCGTGTCCCTCGAACCCTCCGAAGCTCCGCCAGGCGGCCAGCATCGTCTCTTGGAGCGCGTCCTCGGCGTCCTGGAACGATCCGAGCATCCGGTAGCAATGCACCTGGAGCTCCCTGCGGTGCGGTTCGGTCAGTTTCTGGAACGCGTCGGTGTCCCCGGCCCGAGCCTTCGAGATCAAGTCGGCCGTCACCACGGTCACCGCCCCCTTCCCCCCATGCTTTGTAGCTCCATCCTCGTATAGACACCGGCCGAGGGGCGAACTGGGCGGTCGGTGAGCGCCCAATTTCCGGGATTCTCGGGGTCTACACCACCGGTAACTGAAATGCCGACGAAAGGGACCGAAATGGGAAAGATTGTGGTCACTACCAATGTCTCACTCGATGGAGTCGTCCAGGACCCGGATGGCCAGGAGGGCTTCAGGTTGGGCGGCTGGTTCGGCCAGTTCGGAGGTAACGACCTCGAAGGGTGGGCCGAAGTCGAGACCGACGAGGCGCTGCACGCCGAGGCCATGCTGCTCGGCCGCAAGAGCGACGAGTGGTTCGCCACTCGGTGGTCGGACCGGACTGGTGAGTGGGCGGACAGGTTGAACAGCCTGCCCAAGTACGTCGTGTCCTCCACTCTGAAGGAGCCCAAGTGGTCCAACGCAACCGTGCTCAAGGGTGACCTGGTTCCAGAGATCTCCAAACTGAAGCAGGAGATCGATGGTGACATCCTGATCTACGCCAGCTACCGGCTCGTGCGCACACTGATCGAGCATGGCCTTGTCGACGAGTTTCGGCTCGTGATCTTCCCCGTTGTGCTCGGAGACGGCGAGCGCCTCTTCGGAGACGCCAGTGACAAGACACCGCTGCGGCTTGTCAGCACTCGGACCATCGGTGAAGGCCTGCCATTGCTCACCTACGAGGTGGTGCGGGCCGCCTAGACATCCGATTGGCTGGCGGTACGCGTGCCACTGGATGCGGCGGTAACCCGATCGTTCGATGCCGCCCCTCCAGTAACTCGGTGCTCCTCACCGGGCTTCCCGCCCTCGCCTCCGTGGAGCGACCGTCCAGGACCTTCGCTCGGATGGCGATCAGGCGCCTGGAGGCGACCCGTCGGAGGCGATCCAGCTGACGCCGATGATCTCGGAGCCACCGTGAGCGCCGATGACCGCGCCCAACGTTCCGATGCGAAGCGACGCCCGAGGAAAGCGAGGTGCGATGAGCTCGATGAATTCGTCGATGTCCGGCGCACCGCCGTGCATCACCGCCACGTGCTCGATTGGGCCTGCCTGAAGCATGCGTTCGTAGAGCAGGTGCATCGCCTTCTTCCGAGTGCGAGCCCTGCCGGCCTCCTTCACGGCACCGCCGCTGATATCGACGAGCGGCTTGATCGAGAGCATCGAGCCCACCATGGCCTTGGCTCCGCCGATGCGCCCTCCCTTCTTCAGATTCTCCAACGTGTTGAGCGCGGCGATCACGTGGGTCCGAGGGATGAGGCTGTTGACGATCCGGACCACGTCATCTGGATCGCCGGCCGCTCTGGCCGCTCTGGCCGCTTCGAGCACCAGGGTCCCGAGTCCGCTCGAGACGGACCGGGAATCGATCACGTGGATCGGCAATAGGGCTTCCATCGTCGCGGCACCGGTCTGAGCCGACTGAAGGGTGTTGGACAGGTCGCCTGAGATCGTCAGGCAGATCACCGAGTCGGCACCGGCATCAGCGGCGCGGCGAAAGGCATTCGCGAACGCACCTGGTGAGGGACAGGCGGTCTGGGGGAGGTCGTCCGAGTTCGCCATCCTCTTGTAGAACTCGTCGACGGTCAGGTCCTGACGGTCGACGAACTCGTCATTGCCGAACCGAATGCTCAGCGGCACGATCTCGATGTTGAGTCCGGCCGTCTCATTGTCTGCGAGATCGCACGAGCTGTCACTCAGAATGTGGACGCAAGGCATGAAGAACTCTCCTCGTAGTGTGACTGCCGGAGTGGGTCGTGCGGGGCCGCTGGCCCTCTTGCGACGGACAACTCGTTGCGTTGAATCTGGATCCCTCGCTCACTCAGCGTTCGAGCAACCGGAGCGTCAAGGTCGGGACGCACGGCTCCACTGAGTCCATCACTACTGAGTGCCCACCGCAAACAGCGGGGAGCCGGTTTGTCGGCCTACCGGGGCGATCCGGTCAGCGGGACTCGCCGTAGGCGACGGCCTCGTCGTGGACCACCGCGACCAGGTTGCCGAGGGCGATGTTCCCGTCCACGAGGTGGAGCCCCCAGCTCGCATCAGGACTGGGGTGGATCGTCGGAGCACCCGACTGCGGCGTGATCCGGAGGACGTCGGCCCCGCCGGCCGACGAGCACTCGGCCCGGTAGGAGCCCGGCGACGACTCCCAGGGGGTGGTGACGGGCCGCACGGGGATGCCGAGGAGCTCGATCCCCGCCGCGATCGTCGATCCGGGGGCGAAGGGCTGGGTCGGAAAGATGGGGTCCAAGAGGCCCGAGCCGCCCGCCAGGGACGCCGGATTGGTGCAGAGGACCTGAAGACCGGGCGTCGTCGTCCGTCCGAACAGCGAGTTGGACGGCGGGGTGGCATCGTACGTCGAGAAGGCGATGACACAGCCGGTCTGGGAGGAGGAGTGGCAGGCCGGGACATGGTGGAAATCCCCACCCACGTCAGACCCCTTCTTCACGGTCACGTTGCCCCCCATCAGCACTGCCGAGACCAGCAGGCGGCGCACCGCCGGCTTGGGGTCGATCTGGGACGTCATGAGTTGGCGGAGCATGAACGAGCCCTGCGAATGTCCGACCAGTACGACACCTCTCCCGTGGTTGTACTGGTGCAGGTAGGTGGTCCATGCGTGGAGGACGTCGTCATAGGCCACGCTCGATTCGGCGGCCGTGGTCGACCCGCCGATCGCGGTGAGCGTCAACTGTCGGTACATCGGAGCGAACACACGGCAGTCACGCGAGTACTGCGCCGCCTGGTACAGGGCGATCGACCGCTCGGTCGGGTCGACGGTCAGATCTGCGTTCGGCGTCTTCTGGTCGCTGACCGTCGGGTACACGTAGAAGCAGTCGATCTTGGGGTGGCTCGCCGCCGATGCGTCGTCCACGCCCACCACCGACCCTGCGGGGGTGGTCTTGGTGATCGTCAGGCGGGGCGTACACGGATCGTCGGCCATGCCGGGTCGGCATAACCAGACGGTGCCGGTGCCGGTGCCGGTGCCGGTGGCGCCGGCCGGTGCCACCGCGGTGGCGGTCCCGACGCCCACGGCGGTTGCGGCCAGGAGCACCGCGACGACCAACCCCCGAATGGTGCGCACGGGGCCACCGTATCCCGGAGTCGCCGACCTTGCCCCGGAGAGAACACCCCGGACCTCGGTGCCGCCGGTCAGGCCGGAGACCGACCTGCATCCCGGGAGACGTCTGCGATGAGCCCGGTTCCCTCGTCCCCGGCCGGCCGCAGCCTGCCGTCCCACGGTGCCGCGGGTCCCGTCCGGGGCTGCCTGTCAACGGAGCGTGCCGCTCCGGCGTGCATATCGGTGAACAGGTGGCCGGAGTGCCGGCGTGGCACCCGCTGCCGGTGACCGCCGGCACCCTGCACGGCACGGCACGACAGGACAGGAGTCCCCATGACCATGATCGAGACCAACCCGACCGGTTCTCCGGCCCAGCGGCCGAACGGGGAGCATCCCCGCGCCACGGGGAGACGGAGGTGGGACAGGACGAGCCGAAACCGGGGCGTGGCGGTGGCGGTGCTGGGCCTTCTGGCCGCCGGGGCGGCTGCCTGCGGCACGACGGCCGGGGCCACGACCACCCCCGTGGCGTGCGGGTCGGGGACCCCGGAGATCACCGTGGATGCCAGCGGCCAGGCGTCAGCGACTCCCGACATCCTCACCATGGACATCGGAGTGACGGTGTCCGATGCCACCGCCGCCCTGGCATTGACGGACGCCAACGGCCGTGCGGCGGCGCTCACCGCGGCGCTCAAGGCGTCGGGCGTCACGCCGGCAGGCATCCAGTCCACCGACTTCTCGATCTCACCGACCACCGACCTCAGCGGGGCGATCACCGGGTATCAGGTGTCGAACACCCTGCTCGTGACATTGCACGACCTCTCCGCGGCCGGAGAGGCCATCGATGCCGCCGCCACGTCGGTCGGCAACGCCGTCAGGATCAACGGGCTGAGCTTCTCGGTCAGCAACACCGGCAATGTCGACGGTCAGGCCCGTGCCGATGCCGTCACCGCTGCGGCAGCCCATGCCCGCTCCATGACGGCGGCAGCAGGGGAGTCGCTGGGCCGGATCTGCTCCATCAGCGATTCGACCAGCGCACCGGTCCCCACCTTCGCAACGTCAGCCGGGGTGGCCAATGCGGAAGGGGTGCCCGGTCCCGCCGTTCCCCTCGAGCCCGGAACCCAGCAGGCGACGGCCCAGGTGACCGTGGTGTACGCCCTGGCATCCAAGTAGCGCAGCGGGTCGGCCGACGGGCCCTCAGGTGGTCCCCTCCGGTCCCGGGTCGGCGCACAGTACGGACACCCGATCGCCCAGCGTCAGGTTCAGATGGGTGAGCGCGCGTCCCAGTGTGCGGCGCTCGCGCTCGCTCCACCCCTCGAACAGGTCGTCCAGCACGCGGCGGCGCTCTCGACCGACGTCACCCATCACCTGCCGCCCCACCTCGGTGATGGCCAGGTCCGACGAGCGGCCGTCCCCGGGGTTGGGCCGCCGCTCCACGAAGCCACCCGCCACCAGGGCGGTGACCTGTCGGGTGATGGTGGAGGCGTCGAGGTGCAGGGCGGTGGCGAGCTTGTGCGTCGGCACCGGTCCGAGCCGGTCGAGCGTCCGCAACGCCAGATAGCCGGCGCGGTCCACCCGGTCGTAGAGCGCGCTCTTGCGGCCCAGGGTCTCGAGGATGCGGACCAGGGTGAGGAGCTCCATCTCGACGACGCCGATGGGATCATCACCGTCCTGGCCGCCGATCGGCGTCGGCGCCCCCACCGGTAAGCTCTGCATAAGAAGCTGTATCGTACACGGAAATGGCAGTCGCCGGCCCGGGTGGCGGGGATCCGGGAGGCGGGCGGGGAGCCGGTTGCGACCGGTACTGCCCGACGGATCACGGCACGTGCGCTGACGGAGGATCACTGGATGACGACACTGGCCAGCCAGGCCGAGCCCCCCGACGACCGCTACAAGTGGATCGCGCTGTCGAACACCACGCTCGGCATCTTGATGGTGACCATCAACACGTCGATCCTGCTGATCTCGTTGCCGGCCATCTTCCGCGGCATCGACCTGCAGCCCCTGGCACCGGGTAACACGTCCTACTTCCTCTGGATCCTGATGGGCTTCCTGCTGGTCACCGCGGTCCTGGTGGTGAGCTTCGGCCGGGTGGGCGACATGTACGGCCGGGTCCGCATGTACAACCTCGGGTTCGCCGTCTTCACCGTGTTCTCGATCCTGTTGTCCGTCACCTGGATGACCGGCACCGACGGTGCCCTGTGGATCATCGTGATGCGAGTCGGTCAGGGCGTCGGCGGTGCCTTCCTCTTCGCCAATTCCAGCGCCATCATCACCGATGCCTTCCCCGAGAACGAACGGGGCAAGGCCATGGGGATCAACGGCGTCGCCCTCGTCACCGGATCGTTCCTCGGTCTCATCCTCGGCGGCCTGCTCGCCCCCATCGAGTGGCGGCTGGTGTTCTTGGTGTCGGTCCCGTTCGGACTGTTCGGGACGGTGTGGGCCTACCTCAAGCTCAAGGACAACGGGGTCCGGATCGAGAGCAAGATCGACTGGATCGGCAACATCACCTTCGCCATCGGTCTGGTCGCCCTGCTGGTCGGCATCGTGTACGGCATCCAGCCCTATGGTGGCCACACGATGGGCTGGACCAGCCCGTTCGTGCTGGGTGCGGTCGTCGGTGGGGTGGTGCTGCTGGTGGCCTTCGTCTTCATCGAGCTCAGGGTAGAGAACCCGATGTTCCAGCTCCACCTGTTCAGGATCAGGGCCTACACCGCCGGGGTGTTCGCGTCGTTCCTGTCGGCCATGGGCCGTGGGGGCCTGCAGTTCATGCTGATCATCTGGCTCCAGGGCATCTGGCTGCCCCAGCACGGCTACGACTACTCCCAGACACCGCTGTGGGCCGGGATCTACATGATCCCGCTCACGGTGGGCTTCCTCGTCTCGGGACCGTTCTCCGGCATCATCGCCGACCGGCACGGAGCTCGGGGGATCGCCACCATCGGACTGGTCGGCGCAGGCATCTGCTACCTGCTGCTCGAGACCCTGCCCATGGACTTCTCGTATCTCCCGTTCGCCGCCATCGTGCTCTTCTTCTCGCTGTTCTCGGGGATGTTCTTCTCCCCGAACCAGATGGCCGTCATGAACAGCCTTCCGCCGAACCAGCGGGGTGCCGGGGCCGGTATGAACGCGACCTTCATGAACTCGGCCCAGGTCCTGTCGATCGGGGTCTTCTTCTCGATCGTGACCCTGGGGCTGGCGGCGTCCCTGCCCGGTGACCTCTACCACGGGCTGCTTGCCCAGGGCGTGCCGGTGGCCCAGGCCCAGAAGCTCTCCCACCTGCCCCCGATCGGCAGCCTGTTCGCCGCCTTCCTCGGCTTCAACCCGATCCAGACCGAGGTTCCCCATCAGGTGCTGGTGAACCTGGGGCACGCCCGGGCCTCCTACCTGACCGGGAGGAGCTTCTTCCCCAAGCTGATCTCCCCGTCGTTCGAGGACGGCCTGCACCTGGCCTTCGACTTTGCCGCCGCCACCAGCTTCATCGCCGCGCTGGCCTCGTGGCTGCGGGGCGGCAAGTACGTCCACTCCGACCACACGCTCACCGACGAGGTGGGCGAGGGACTGCTCGAAGCCGGCGATCTCGCCTCTGCGGAGGTGGGCGCCGGCGTCATGGTCGACGGCTGACGTGGTGTAACGAGCCTCCCGGGACGGGGGCCGGTCACCGGGCCGAGGAGCCCGAGCCGGCGTCGCGCCGACGGGGCTCTGAGTGGTCCCAGTCGGCCAGGAGGGTCCGAAGCGCCGTGAGCAGGAGCAACGGCTGGTCGAGCATGGCGTGGTGTCCCGCCTCGGGAATCTCGATGACCGGCGTGACGCGTCCGAGCGCCTCGTACATGAAGCGACCGATGTCAGCGGTGACGAGCCCGTGCTCGGACCGCAGCAGCGCGAACCGGCATCGCACCTGCGACAGATACGGGAAGGCCACCCCTCGCATGCTGCCGCCGAACTGTTCGAAGACCCGGGGATCGAATTTCCACTGCCACCCCCCAGCCACCGGTCGGAGGGACCGGTGCGCCACGTGGTCCATCACGTAGGGCAGATAGTGCTCCTGGGCCGGAATGGTCCGGAAGTGACGGATGGCGTCGTCGACGCCGGAGTAGGTGCGGGGATGCCCGAACGCCTCGCGTAGTTTGTACGCCTCGATCTCCGGGTCGGGCTCCGTCACCGGTGAGTCGCACACGATGGCGCCGCTCAGCCGGTCCGGATGCCGTGCAGCGGTGGCGATCGTCACGAATCCGCCCATGGAGTGTCCGACGACCACCGGCGGCCCGGCGATCCCGCCGGCCTCGGATGCCGCCACCACCTCGTCGGTCCACTGCTCGAGGGAGTACCGGGCCCGGGTCCCGCTGTCTCCGTGGCCGGACAGGTCGAGCGACACGACCCGGAAGTCCTGGCTGAACAGCGCGGCCACATGCGTCCACCAGTGGGCATGGGCGGCACCGCCGTGGACGAACACCAGGCCTCTGGTGCCCGGTGCCCCCGATGCCATGGCATGGATGCTGCATCCGTCGACGGGCACTTCGAGGTCGGTACGCGGCACGGCCAGCGCCCGCAGGAACCACGGGGGCGCCTCGGGCAGGGGGCGGTACTCCATGCCCGGGGTGTCGGTGTCCACGGTCTAGATCAGATCACACGGCAGGCGGACCCCGGGCCCCGGGGTCGCCGGAGCGGCGGGGCCGGCGCCGGGCGAGTCTGATTGAATGCACCCTGTGACCAATACCTTCCGCCGGGCCCTGCTCGCCGCCCGACCCGTGGGGCTGGCCGACGCCACGACCGTGCAGTTCGACGATACGGCCCCGGTGCCCGATCCCGCCGACGGTCAGGCGCTGATCAGGGTCCGCTACCTGTCCATCGACCCGACCATCCGCACCTGGATGGACGACGCTCCGGGCTACCTGCCACCCATCGACATCGGTGAGGTGGTGCGTGGCGGTGGGATCGGCGAGGTGGTATCGAGTCGCAGCGATCGCTACCGGCCGGGAGATCTGGTGTTCGGGATGACCGGTTGGCAGGAGTATGCGCTGGCCGACGAGGGGGCGGCGACGATGACCACGCTCCCGGTGGGGGTCGATCCGGCGCTGGCCCTCAGCGTCTTCGGCGTCACCGGGCTCACCGCCTACTTCGGCCTGTTCGACATCGGCGCTCCCCAGCCGGGCGACACCGTGGTGGTCTCCGGCGCCGCCGGGGCCACCGGCTCGGTCGTCGGGCAGCTCGCCCGGATCGCCGGTGCCACCACCGTGGTCGGCATTGCCGGATCCGCCGAGAAGTGCGCGTGGCTCACCGGGGAACTCGGATTCGACCACGCCATCGACTACCGCGACGAGGACGTCGGCCGGCGCGTCCGGGAGCTGTGCCCGGGTGGCATCGACGTCTTCTTCGACAATGTCGGAGGGGAGATCCTCGACGCCTGCCTGGCCAATCTGGCCATGAAGGCGCGCGTCGTGCTGTGCGGTGCGATCTCCCAGTACAACGAGGACCGGCCGACGGGACCCCGCAACTACCTCACCCTCATCACCAAGCGGGCCCGGATGGAGGGCTTCCTCATCCTCGACTATCTGGACCGGTTTCCCGAGGCCCAGGCGGCGATGGCCGGATGGGTGGCGGAGGGGGCCATCAAGCACCGAGAGCAGGTGGTCGACGGCCTCGAGCACGCGGTGGACGCGCTCAATCTCCTGTTCAGCGGTGGGAACACGGGGAAAGTGGTCGTCCGGGTCTGATTCGGTCGGACCAGGGCTGACCAGTTCCGCCCCGGGCTGACCAGTTCCGCCCCGGGCTGACCAGTTCCGCCCCGGGCTGACCAGTTCCGCCCCGGGCTGACCAGTTCCGCCCCGGGCTGACCAGTTCCGCTCCGATCAGCCGGTCAGCCGTCCGTGTCAGCCGGTCAGCCGCCCGTGAACACCGCCGCCCGCTTCTCCATGAACGCGGCCGCTCCCTCACGTGCGTCCTCGCTGGTGAACACGGCCCTGGATTCGTCGGGGGTGGCCATCCCGGCGCCGGTCGTGCCGGTGACGGCTGCCCGCATCAGCCGCTTGGTGAGTCGGACGGCCAAGGGCCCGTTGGCCGCCACCTCGTCGGCGAGGGCGATGGCGGCCGCCCGCAGGTCGGCGGCGGGGACCACGTGGTTGACCAGGCCGGCCCGCCCGGCCTCGTCGGCACCGATGAGCCGCCCGGTCAGTCCCATCTCGAGGGCCAGGGCCTGGGGGATGCGCGTGGCCAGCAGCGTCCCGCCGCCGGCGGCGAACAGCCCTCGCTTGACTTCGGGCAGGCCGAAGCGGGCATGCTCGGCGGCCACGACCAGGTCGCAGGCCATGACCAGTTCGAGCCCACCACCGACGGCGGCGCCGTTGACGGCGGCGACCAGTGGCTTGGGATAGGTACCGTCCATGAACGCCGCCAGGGCCCGGGCGCCGGGCCGGTCTTCGCCGCCGAGCCCCTGATCGTTCCAGTCGCCCATGGCGCTGAGGTCCATCCCGGCACAGAAGACCCGGTCGCCGGCCCCTGTCACGACGACCGCCCGGGCGTCGGCGTCGTCGAGGATCTCTTGGAGGGCCCGCCCCAACTCGTCCATGAGGGGCGGGTTGAGGGAGTTCGCAGCCTCGGGCCGGTTGAACGTGACGACCTCGGTGTTCCCGAGTCGTTCGCGGAGTATGAGCATGGGGAGATTCTCCTTGTGTGGTGGTCAGGGCACCGGTCTGCGGTGGTCCTGCGTTCGCCCCCACATGGTCGCTGTGCCAGTATGAGAACGACCATTTCCGTGCCGACAGGAGCGTACATGGAGGACAATGCGGCTGAGGCCGACGGGAGCCTGCTCTCGTTGATGGACGAGAAGACGGCGGCCAACCCCCAGCCCATGTTCAAGATGTTGCGGGACACCATGCCGGTACTGGCAGTCGACGGGGTTGGCGTGGTCGTGGCGTGCAAGGCGCAGGCCGACGATGTCTTCCGGCATCCGGAGATCTTCTCCTCGAACGCGGATGCCGTCGATCTGAAGAACCTCCGTCCCCTGATCCCCCTCCAGATCGACCCACCCGACCACAAGAAGTTCCGCAAGCTCCTCGACCCCATCTTCGCCCCGCGTCAGATGGCGCTGATCGAGGAGTCGGTGACCCGGACGGTCAACGAGCTGATCGACCGGTTCATCGACCGGGGAGAGGTCGATTTCGCCCGTGAGTTCTCGGTGCCGTTCCCGTCCCGGGTCTTCCTCGACCTGCTCGGCCTGTCCTTCGACGAACTGCCCCGGTTCCTGGCCATGAAGGATGGGATCATCCGCCCCCACCTGGTGGTCGGCGTGGAGTTCGAGAGCGAGGCGGCCCAAGCGCACCAGCAGGACACAGCCGACTCCATCTATGCCTACTTCAACGAGATCCTCGACCAGCGTGAGTTGCAGCGTCAGGACGACATCCTGAGCCGCTTCCTAGACGCAGAGGTCGAAGGTCACAAACTGACACGCGAGGACATCCTCGACATCTGCTTCCTCTTTCTCATCGCCGGGCTCGACACGGTCACCGCCACGCTCGACTGCATCTTCGGGTACCTGGTGCAGCACCCCGAGCAGCGCGAGAGGATCGTCGACGACCCCACCGTCATCCCCGGGGCCATCGAGGAGCTCCTCCGTTGGGAGACCCCGGTCCAGGTGGTGGCACGCGTGGCCATGGAGGACACCGAAGTCGCCGGTTGTCCGGTCCGGAAGGGGGACAACGTCATGGTCATCCTCGGGTCGGTCAACACCGACGAGGCCGACCTCCCCGACGCCCATGACGTGCGCTTCGATCGCGACGTCAATCGGCACTCGGCCTTCGGTGCCGGGGTCCACCGGTGCCTCGGGTCCCATCTGGCCCGCCTGGAGCTGCGGGTGGCGATGCGGGAGTGGCACCGACGGATCCCCGAATACTCGGTGGTGGAGGGACACACCCTGGTGTACACCCCGGCGATCCGGTCGATCGACCATTTCCCCATGGTGTTCACGGCGGCAGCCTCCTGAGCGCTGGGGAAGATCCCGCGTCGGCGTCGGCGTCGGCGTCGGCGTCGGCGGAGAGCCTGGGCGACGCCGACGTCGTCATCTCGCTTCTCGAACGCCATGCCGATCGGTGCAGAATCGCCACGACTGAGTCATCGTCATCGTCATCTACAACTACAGAGTCATCTACAACTACAGAGTCATCTACAAAAGGCAGGAGGCACCATGGATTGGAGTCAGCGGTCGGCCATCGTCACCGGTGGGGCGGGTGGTCTCGGAGCGGCAACCGTACGCCGGCTGACCGCCCTGGGGATGCAGGTCGTGGTGTTCGACCGTGCCCTCGACGCCGGCGAGCAGTTGGTGAAGGAGCTCGGGTCGGGTCGGGCGGTGGGGGGCGATATCAACGACGACGCCGACGTCACGGCCGCCATCGACGCGGCCTCGGACCTGGCCCCGCTGGCGGTGGTGGTCAACGTGGCCGGGGGCGGGATGGGCGGTCGGACGCTGTCCCGCGACAACGTACCGATGGCGATGGACGCCTTCCGGTCGACCATCGAGCTCAACACCCTTGGCACCTTCAACGTGACCCGTCTCTGTGTCGCCAGGATTGCCGCCAACGAACCCGACGAACTGGGGCAGCGTGGCGTGGTGGTCAACACCGCCTCGATCGCGGGATACGAAGGCCAGACCGGTCAAGTGGCCTATGGGGCGTCCAAGGCTGCCATCCTCGGCATGAGTCTCCCGCTGGCCCGTGACCTGGCACCGGTCGGGATCCGGGTCTGCGCCATCGCTCCGGGCACCATGGGCACCCCGTTGATGCAGAGCGCCCCCGAGGAGCTCAAGGCCAAGTTGGTGGAGAACATCATCTTCCCCCGGCGGATGGGCGAGCCTGACGAGTTCGCCCAGCTGGTCGAGAGCATCGTGTCCAACCCGTACCTGAACGGCGAGAACATCAGGCTGGATGGGGCGCTGCGGTTCCCACCGAAGTAACCGACGACAGGGGAGGGGAGTGGCCCGCTTTTTCCTCGTCGAAGACGAACGTCACACCCCCCTGCTGAACTCTGGTCCATGACATCGACGGTCGATGCGAAGCCAGTGGTGGACCCGGCGGGAGCCGGCATGGCCGGTGCCGGTGTTGCCCGTCCCGAGGGCGAGGACGCCGGAGTCAGCGTGGCCAGGTTCCTGTCCGCCGCCGCCACCGTCCTGCAGTTCGTGTCCGAATTCGACCCCGCCCGCTACGACGGCGTTGACGCCACCGCCCTGGTGTCTTCATTCACCCGGATCGAGCGGGTGGCGTCCATCGGCAAGTCCCTGGCCGGGGTCCGGGCCACCGAGTGCCGCCAGCCCGAGGCCGGAGGGCATCCCACCCCGGCCCACTGGCTGTCGGACATGACCGGTGACTCCTTGGGGGACTCGACCGGGGTCCTGAAGCTCGGGGAGTCGTTGGCCGACCACCCCGCCATCGACGAGGCGGCCCGCAAGGGCAAGCTGTCCGGCAAGGCGGCCCGGCTGGTGGCCGACGCCGCCCGGGTCAACCCGGGCAGTGAGGACGAGCTGGTGGAGGCGGCCACCCACGAGACCTTCCACCAGCTGAAAGACCGCTGCCTGCGGGCCAAGGCCCAGGGCCGGTCGGCCGAGGATGCCGCCGCCCACCGCCGGCGCCTCCACGACCAGCGCCACTGTCGGACCTGGACCGACCAGGACGGGGCCTTCTGCCTCGATGCCCGGCTCACCCCCGATGCCGGTGCCTCCCTGCTGGCCTCCCTCAACGCCCGGACCGACGCGTTGTTCGAGGAGGCCCGGCGCGAGGGGCGCCACGAGTCCTCCGACGCCTACCGGGCCGACGCCCTGGTGGGCCTGGTCACCGGCCGGCGGGGCGGATCCCCGGTCCGGACCGGGGCCACCCCGCCGAGGGCCCCGGGCCCGGGCACCGGCCAGCCCGGGGACCCCGACCTCACCGAACTCACCGCACTCACCGGGGACGACAGCGACGACCCCGGAGGCAGCGACACCGGGGACAGCGATCCCGGACCGAGGGCCCAGGTCCTCCTCCGGGTCGACCTCGACGCCCTGCGCCGGGGATCGGTCGGACCCGGTGGGGTGTGCGAGATCCCCGGGGTGGGACCGGTCTCCGTCGAGTCGGCTCGGGAGCTGATGGGGGACGCCGTCACCCGGTTGGTCATCACCAACGGGGTGGACGTGACGACCGTGTGCCATCTGGGACGCTCCATCCCCAGTGCCCTGCGGACCGCCCTGGTGGAACGGGACCGGAGCTGTGTGATCCCCGGCTGTGACGTCACCCAGGGCCTCGAGATCGACCACTGGGGCGTCGCCTTCGCCGAGGGGGGACCGGCCAGCCTCGAGAACACCGCCCGGCTCTGCGGCCACCACCACTACCTGCGCACCCATCAGGGGTTCACCCTCACCGGGGGACCGGGCAAATGGCGGTGGGCACCGCCGGCCCGGGGACGGCCACCCGATCCGGTCGAGGCCGACCCCGACCCCGACCCAAATCCGCTCGAGACCAGGCTGTTCACCCTCGAGGACTGACCCGAGGGCCGGACCGCCGCGGTTGCGGCCCGAATGAGCGCGGCCCGCATCGGGGCGCAGGGACGCAGCCGGGCGATCTCATGTCCGTCAGAGGATGGAGCCGGCGTCCTTGGCAGCCACGATCTCGTCCCACCCGAGACCGAGCTCGAGCAGGATCTCCTCGGTGTGCTGGCCGTGTTCGGGGGCAGGGACGAGCTGATCGCCTGTCTCGTCCATCTGGACCGGATTGGTGACGAGGTCGTACTCCTTGCCATCGTCCCGGTGAACGTGGGCGAGATAGCCGTTGGCTCCGACCTGAGGGTCGTCGGCGAGCTCACTCGGCAGTTGCACGGGAGCCCACACACCCTCGAGTGTGGCCAAGGCCTGCTTCCACTCCTCATAGGTCTTGGAGGCGAAGACCTCGTCGATGATGCCCACCAGCTCCTTGCCGTTCGTGTACCTGGCGGCTCCATCAGCGAAGCGGGGGTCGTCGATGAGATCGGTCCGACCGATGTGCGTGCAGAAGTCCGACCAGAACCTGTCGGACTGGAGCATCATCAACGTGATGAACCGGTCATCGCCGGTTCGGTAGCTCCCCACGAGCGGATTGGGTGAGGCACTCCTGTCGAACTTGGGCATCGGATCGCCGCCATAGAGGCCGGAGGCCACGATGTCCGGGGACAGCATCCACATGGCGATCCCCAACAGGGAGACGTCGATGACCGGGGCCTCACCTGTTCTCTCGCGCTGGAGGAGGCCGGCGGCGATGCCTCCGGCGATGGCCATGCCGCCCGCCAGGTCCCCGAAACCGGGCCGTCCGCCGATGGGGAACTCGGCGTCTCCCGGCTTGAGGGCGCTCCCGACTCCGCCACGCCCCCAGTACGAGGCGCCGTCGTAGCCTCCCTTTTCCCGATCCGGTCCGAGCGGTCCCTGCCCGGTGCCTCTCGCATAGACGATGCCGGGATTGACCGCCTTGATGTGTTCCACATCGATCTTGAGGCGCTGGCGAACGGCCGGGAGGAAGCTGGTGAGGAAGACGTCGGACGTGGCAGCCAGCCGGTAGAGCAGATCTCGACCGCCTTCCGTACTGATGTCGATGCCGATGCTGCGCTTGCCACGGTTGGGCTGCTCGATGATGTAGTTGACGGCACCGTCACCGCCTGGGATCAGGCCCATCGACGAGAGTCCCCGCTGCGGATCGCCGGTGACCGGGTGCTCCACCTTGATCACGTCGGCACCCCAGTCGGCCAGGACTGCTCCGGCGGATGGCACGAACATCCACGAGGCGACTTCCAGCACACGGAAGCCCGAAAGGGCATTGGCCATGGTGGTCTTCCTTTGGGTCGGCGCGGCAGGGTGTCTTGGTCGGGTCGGGTCGGGTCGGGTCGGGACGGGTCGGGACGGGACGGGACGGGACGAGGGGACGACCGGCATGGCCACCCCACGCCCCGGTTCAGCGCGAGGCGACCGACAAGAGATCCACCGATCGCGTGCCCCGCTTCTCGATCGAGTCCAGGTTCCTCGACTTGATGGACACATCGTGTCCCACCGCCTGGCCGCGCAGCGCACCCACGGTGCAGTTGTCCTTGCCCCCGAGGGTGGTGAACGGGTCGTAGTGGAAGTGCCGCATGGCGTTGAGGTGGGTGATCCGGTCAACGTCGTGATCCGATACCCCGGCGAGGCTCTCGGTGAGCTTCTCCGGTGCGGTGGGCCAGGTGGAGTCGGAGTGGGGATAGTCGCACTCCCACATCACGTTGTCCATGTCGAGATAGCCACGGCTGGCCACACCGAATCGGTCGTCGATGAAGCAGGTGAGGACGTGCTGGTTGAAGACCTCGCTCGGGCGCCGGTCCGCGAAGTCCTGTCCCGTCCAGGCGTGATGGCGGTCGTAGTTGTAGTCGACCCGTTCGAGGAAGTAGGGAACCCATCCGATGCCGCCCTCCGACAGGGCCACCTTGAGGTCGGGGAACTTGCGGAGGACCGGCGACCACACCAGATCGGCGGCCGCCTGGACGATGTTCATCGGGGTGAGCGTGATCAGACAGTCGATCGGGGCGTCCGCCGAGGTGATGACGATGTCAGAGGACGAACCGATGTGCATGCAGACCACGACGGCCTCGTCGCTGCAGGCCTGCCAGAACGGGTCCCAGTAGTCGGAGTGGACGCTGGGCCACCCCAGCTTGGAGGGGTTCTCCGAGAAGGTCACTGCATGTGCGCCCTTGGCGGCCGTCCGACGCACCTCTGCGGCCAGCACCTCGGGGTCCCAGATGGCCGGCAGCGGACAGGGGATGAATCGCCCCGGATAGCTGCCGCACCACTCGTCGATGTGCCAGTCGTTGTAGGCGCGGACCAGGGCCAGGGCGAGGTCCTTGTCCTCCGTGCGGGCGAACAACTGCCCGCAGAACTGGGGGAAGGAGGGGAAGCACAGTGACCCGAGGACACCGTTGGCGTTCATGTCCTTGACCCGCTCGTCGATGTCGTAGCAGCCCGGCCGCAACTGCTTGAACGAGGTGGGCTCGAGGCCGTACTCCTCGGGGGGCCGTCCGGCGACGGCGTTGAGGGCCACGTTGGGGAGCACGTTCCCCTCGTAGAGCCAGGCATTGGTGCCGTCGTCGTTGGTGATGAACTTCGGGGCCAGGTCCACGTACTTGGCGGGGAGCCGTCCCTCGAAGAGGTTCGGCGGCTCGACCACGTGGTCGTCCACGCTCACCATGACCATGTCGTTGATTTCCATTGTTTCTCTCCTCCGCCCCGTTCTCGCCCCACCCGTTCGGTGTGGTGCCCGGCGGGGCATCAAAAATGGCTGTGCTCGATCGAGTTGCTCAGAAGCCGCCCAGCGCCGGGGGTGCCTTCAGCATCCCTCCGGCATCGACCCGGATGTTCATCCCGGTGATGTAGCGCGACTCGTCGCTGGCCAGGAAGGCCACCAGGTTGCTGACGTCGAGCGGATCGATGTACGGGATAGGCATGGCCTGCATGAACGGGAGGGTCTCCATGGCGTCCTCGCGCGTCGGGTTCTCGAGGTCGGGTCGGAAGGCCTTGTAGATGTCGGCGTTGTGCAGCAGGTCGGTGTCGACGTTGGTCGGGTGCACCCCGTTCATCCGGATCATGGCTGGAGCCAGCTGCAGGGCCAGCACCTCCACGTACCGGATGACCGTCTGCTTCGCCCAGGCGTAGCCGATGCCACCGGTGTTGCCCATCATCTCGGTGGTGCCCTTGATCATCCCGGCGGTCGAGCCGGTGACGATGATCGAGGCGCCGGACTGGAGGTGGGGGAGGGAGACCGCCACGGTGTTCATGGCGCCGATCAGGTCGACATCGGTGGCGTCGACGAACCCCCCGCACAGCGAGTCGTCCCTTCCGGGGAGGATTCCGGCATTGACCACCACGATGTCGACCTTCCCGAGCTTCGACAGCCCGTCATCGAGCACCGCCTTCAACTGCTCGCGGATGCGGACGTCACCCTTGGCGGCCACGATGCGCCGGTCGAGGGACTCGACCTCCTTGACCGTCTGGGCCAGGTCCTCGGCGGTGGCGTTCGGGTAGTTCATGCTGGCGATGGGCTCACAGATGTCGACGGCGATGATGTCCGCCCCCTCCTGGGCCAGGCGGATGGCGTGGCTGCGCCCCTGCCCCCGTGCGGCTCCCGTGATGAATGCGACCTTTCCTTCGAGCTTGCCCAACGTCATTCCCTCCCTGATCGGCGTCCCTGACAACGAAGATCAGGCTACATGAGAAACCCTGTTCTCGGACAGCCGCGCCCTGCCGGCGGCACCTTCACGAGGCGCTTTCGTCGAAGAAATAGCGAAGGAGCAGCTCGGCCACGCATGCCGGTTTCGAAGCACCCTCGATCTCGAAGGTCAGCTCCAGGCGTACCTGGACCCCGTCCCCTGCGACCGCCTCGGATCCGAGGAGGACGGCGCCGAGACGCACACGCGACCCCACCGGGACCGGTGCCGGGAATCGGACCTTGTTCAGCCCGTAGTTCACGCCCATACGGATGTTCTCCCAGCTGAGGACGTCGTGAAGCAGCTCGGGTCCGAGGGACAGGGTCAGGTACCCGTGGGCGATCGTGGCCCCGAACGGGCCGGCCGCCGCACGCTCGGGGTCGACGTGGATCCACTGATGGTCCCCGGTGGCATCGGCGAACAGATCGATTCGGTCCTGGGTGATGTCGATATAACGGCTGTAGCCCAGGTGTCGGTCGACGAGGTCCGGGATGTCAGAAGGGGAGGTGATCGTCTGCATGCCCGACGATATCGCCCGTGCCGCCCGTGCCGCCCGGCCGGTGGCGGCTGCCCGATGATGCCCATACGGTGTCGACCGGATGGCCCAGGACGGAAGGTGGCTGGGCTCGTGGCAGAGTTCGACCGTGAGTTCCGAGCCATCGGCGATCGGCAGATTCGAGAAGCTCTGCGGCCGTCCGGGCGGTCCGAGCCCCACCCTGCCGCGGGGAATGATCGCCGCGGTCCGCCGTTTGGGCGCGGAGATCGATCGCCGGTCCGCCGCGTTCGGCCGCCGAGTGACGGTCGATCCCGTTGCCCTCCTTGTGGAGCGGGCCGAGGCCGCCAACCTCCGGCGCCGGGGGCCGGTCAGCTGCGGCGGGACGGCGCGGATGGTCCGAGCGACCGATGGTTGGTTGGCCGTGAACCTGGCCCGGCCGGACGACTGGGACCTGGTCGACGCCTGGCTGGAGCCCCAGACCGCCATTGCGAGGGGCCGCTGGGATGCGGTCGCCGACGCGGTGGGCGGGCGAGCGGCACAACAGCTGGTCGATCGGTCGACGTTGCTCGGACTGCCGGTGGGGAGGGTAGGCGAGCGGTATCCCGTGCCGGAGCCCGGTGGGACCCGGCCTCCCACGATCGACGCTTCTGGAATGAGTGGCGTGCACTCCCGGTCCGTTCCCCTCAGCCGTCTTCGGGTCCCGCGTCCCACCGGACTCGACGGGATGATCGTCGTCGACCTGTCGGCTCTGTGGGCAGGCCCACTGGCCGGCAACATCCTGCGCCGGGCCGGTGCCCGGGTCGTGAAGGTGGAGTCCTCGAGCCGTCCCGACGGCGCCCGTCGCGGCCCACCGGACTTCTTCCGTTCCCTCAACCAGGGCAAGGAGTCCGTGTCCCTGGACTTCGACACGGCGGGCGGGCGCTCGATGTTGAGGGCGTTGGTGAGGCGGGCCGACATCGTGATCTCGGCGGCGAGACCCAGGGCGTTTCGGCAGCTGGGCCTGGTGCCGGACGAACTGGTCGGCGCCGGTGGGCCCCGCCTGTGGCTGTCGATCACCGGGTATGGAGCCTCGGAGCGGTCGGCCGGCCGAGTGGCCTTCGGCGACGATGCCGCCGCCGCCGGTGGCATCGTCGTATGGGACGAGGATGGCCCGTGCTTCTGCGGGGATGCCGTTGCCGATCCACTCAGCGGGATGGCCGCCGCCGCCGCCGCCCTCGGCGTGCTCGACCTCGGTGGTGGTTGGGTGGTCGAAGTGTCCATGGCCGACGTCGCCGCGGGCTGCAGGGATGACGCTGCCGATCTCCCCGACCGACCGTCGTCCGCAGCGCAGGACCACCGGTCCGATGGCGGCCCGGCGGAGCCGGCCGAGTCCCTGCCCGACCTCGGGGCCCACACCGTCTCCGTGCTGTCGGATCTCGGGATCTGCTGAGCGTTCGTGCCCGCAGCCCGGTGGGTGCCGATCACCCGACACCCGATCACCCGACACCGGTATCATCGGCCCGCGGCCCTGACGGGTGTCGGCGCGGCCCGGGGGGCGTTGATGAGATGAAGACCGAGGCTGCCATCTGTTGGGGGGTCGGCACGCCGTGGAGCGTCGAGGAGATCGACCTCGATCCACCGCGTCACGGCGAGGTGCTGGTCCGGCTGGTGGCGTCGGGTCTGTGCCACTCGGATGACCACACCATCACCGGGGACGCCCCCATGCCCACCCCGCTCGTCGGGGGCCACGAGGGTGCCGGAATCGTGGAGTCCGTCGGAGACGGTGTCGTCGACCTCGAGCCCGGAGACCATGTGGTGCTGGCGTTCATCCCGTCGTGCGGTCGGTGTGTCCCGTGCTCCACGGGCCACCAGAACCTGTGCGACCTCGGTGCGCTGATCGGGACGGGCCGGCAGGTCGACGGGACCTCGAGGCATCACCGGTCGGGCCAGGACCTGCACCTCATGTGCCTGGCCGGGACCTTCGCCCACCACACCGTCGTGAACGAGGCCAGCTGCATCAAGATCGATCCGTCGTTCTCGTTGCGGACGGCCTGCCTGGTCGGATGCGGCGCCGTGACCGGGTGGGGATCGGCGGTGTACGCCGCCGAGGTGCGGCCGGGGGAGACGGTCGTGGTGGTCGGGGTCGGCGGCATCGGGAACGCCGCCGTCCAGGGGGCCCGGCTGTCGGGGGCCGGGACCATCGTTGCGGTCGACCCGGTCGAGTTCAAGCGGGACAAGGCAAAAGAGTACGGCGCCCACATGGTGGCGGCGTCGATGGAAGAGGCGTTCGGGCCCCTTCGCGACGCCACCAGGGGTCGCATGGCCGACAAGGTGATCATGGCCATGGGCGTCGGGAGGGGCGACCTGTTCTCCAAGGCGATGGCGTTGACGGGCAAGCGGGGACGGATCGTGGTGACCAACATCCACCCGTATGCGGAGAAGGAGGTCACCTTGCGTATGGCCGATCTCACCGGCATGGAGAAGCAGGTGGTCGGGTCGTTGTTCGGATCGGCGAATCCCCGATCGGACATCCCCAAGCTCTTGGAGCTGGACCGCCAGGGCCAATTCGACCTGGACGGCATGATCACCCGGACCTATCCCCTCGAGGGCGTGAACGACGGCTACCGCGACATGCTGGAGGGTCGGAATATCCGCGGCGTCCTCATCCTCGATCCGTCCGCGCTGTGACCGACCGGTCCTCGGAGTTCGTCGACGTCGGGTCCCACCATCTGCTGTCGGAGATGATGATGCGCCGGGTCGAGGATCCGGAGGCGGGACCGTGCCTCGAGATGGACCTTCGCGACGAGGTGGCCAATCCGCACGGGAGCCTGCACGGCGGCCTGATGGGCGTGCTCATCGAGTGCGGCGCGGCCGGTTGCGTGGTGCGGGAGGCAGGGTCCGTCAACATCGTGGCCGCGGACATGAACATCCGGTTCCTGGGAATCGTGAGCGTGGGTCCGGCCCGAGTGCTGGCCCGCGTCCTGAAGCTGGGCCGCAGGAACGTCATCGTCCAAGCCGATGTCGTCGACGTCGGCGACGATCGCAGGTTGGTGGCGACCGCGACCCTGTCCTATGCCCGGTTGGGCGATGGCTGAGCAGCTCCGCCCGTGACCAGCCCGCTCACCCCGGGATCACGTCACGGCGGCGGCCGTCGGACAGGGCGCGGCGAGTCGTGATCAGCCACTGCCCGTCACAGAGGGCGTACTCGTCGACGTAGCGTCCCCAGTGATCGACGCCGTGGGCCATGACCACGACGAAGTAGCTGCGCCCGCGGGCGTGGGACTCGTCCTCGAGGTCGATCTGAAGGGTGGCAACGAAGTGCCGGACGTGGTGGCGGGGGCCCGGTCCGTCGGATGTGGCGGACCTCGCCGAGGTGGCCGGATCCTCCCGGGCTGCACTGTCCCACGCCGCCTTGGTCGCGGTGAACATCCCGGTGATCTGTTCTCGACCCTCGAATCGCCGGACCTCACCCGACTCGGACACCAACTCCATGACGGCGTCGTCGGCGAACAGGGCCAGCATCTGGTCGAAGCGTCCCGCATCGCCGTTGGCGTTGTAGCGGGCGACCAGGTCCCGGATGCTCTCGCGTGCCACCAGCTCCCACAGTTCCATTCGTTCAGTTCACCACCAGATCGGACGGTGGCCCGGCTCGGGGGAGGGTGCGGCGCGGCGCGGGCCGGACGACGGACGCGGGTCGGCCGGACGGTGGCTCACCGGAACCGGGGCAGGACACGCTCGGCGAACAGCTCGAGGGAGCGGCGATCGGCCCGGTCGTGGGTGAAGAACACGAACGTCGAGATGCCCTTGTCGATCAGGTCGGCGATCCGGTCGGCCACCATCGACGGGGTCCCGATGAATCCGCCGGCCTCGAGGCCCCACCCCGGCCCGCCGAACCGACGGAACGCAGCGGCTCTGGCCTCTTCGACAGCCGGCTCGTCAGGGGCGATGACCAGGACCGCCTCCAGGGACCGTCCGATGCCGGCCGGGTCGCGGCTGATGGCCTCGCACTCGGCGTCGAGGGCCCGACCACTCTCCTCCCAGCCGGCCAGCCCGTAGGTCGGGATGCTCCACACGTCGGCGTATCGGGCCACCAGCGGCAACGTGCGGCGCGGCCCGGTGCCGCCCACGTGGATGGGCGGCCGGGGGCGCTGGGCGGGCGCCGGCAGATTGGGGAGGTCAGCCACCTGGAAGTGCGAACCGGCGAACGTGGTCGGGGAGCCCGTGAACATCCGGGTCAGGATCTCCAGCGTCTCGGCCAGTCGCTCGGACCGCTCGGCGGCGCTCCCCCAGGGGAGGCCGGACTGCTCGTGCTCGACCTGGACCGAGCCACTGCCGATGCCGAGCTCGAGACGACCCTCCGACAGGACATCGAGGGTCGACGCCATCTTGGCCAGCAGCGCCGGATGGCGGAAGTTGTTGCAGAGGACCAGGTGTCCGACCCGGAGGCGTTCCGTCCGGGCCAGGAGGTAGGTGGCCAGCGTCCACCCCTCGAACGATGGTCGGTCCGGCTGTCCGGGGCTGTAGAGATGGTCGTAGAGCCACAACGAGTCGAAGCCGAGCTCCTCGATCGACCGGGCCCGTTCGACCACCTGCCCGGTGGTCAATGACACCTGGGGCAGGTAGATGCCGAACTCCACCCGGCGCGTTCGGGGAACGTCGCTGCCGGTACCCCGGCCGTCGCCCGAGCCGTCGTCTCCAGACCCGCCCACGATCGGCACCGCGTCCCGACCGCTACCGGTCCGACAGCGCGGGCGATGCGGCCACCCTCGCCGTGACCAGAGCCGCCAGCCGGTCGGCGTTGCCGGAGTCCCGAACCTCCACCCGGACGACACCGTCACCGACAACGTCGGCGGTGGCCCGCCCCGGCCCGACCCGCACCCCGGTGAAGAACCGGGCATCGAGCTCGATGACCGGCCGCCCGGTGAGCGACTCGGCGGCCGTCTCCCCCAGCAGGGCGACCATGCCGCCCTGCAACGAGCCGGCGGCCTGGAGGAGGAACGGATGTCGATCCAGTTCGGTGATGCCGGGCGCCACCGTGCGCAGTCCGACCCGTTCGGGGAAGGCCTCCGGCATGATCCCGTCGAAGGCCATGCCGCCGGGGATGGGCGGGGAGAGGTCCTGGGGGCGTGCCGAGGTCATGAACGTCAGGTAGCCGAGGGCCACCAGTCGGCCCGACCCGATCTCGGCGAACTGCACTTCGCTGGCCACCGTGTTGCGCCCCTGCTTGAGGACGTCCGAGGTCACGGCCAGTTCGGACCCCATCTCGTCGACGACGATGCGGATCGCCATGTCGAGGGTGACCGCCAGCCGCGGGCTGGAGACGTGCATGGCCGGCACCCCGGCGATGCAGTCGGCGATGGTGAGGAGCACCGACGGCCGAGCCAGCGATGGACCGGACCGCATGTTGGGCGTGATGGTGGCACGGCCCACGCCATGGCTGCCGTCCGTGGTGACGTCGAACGAGAACGACAGATCGTTGATGAAGCTGCCGGTCTCGGAGAGCACCTCCCGGATCGGCCCTCCGTCCACAGCCGCGTCCGGCTCCACTGCGTCACCGAGTCGGGTCATGACGGGTGGAGAATAGCCGCCTCGTCAGATGACCCCGGCCGCGGCCAGTGATCCGATCTCGTCGGACGACAGGCCCACCAGCTCGCCCCACACCTCCCTGTTGTGCTGGCCGAGAGACGGCGCCGGCGCCGGCGCCCCCGGCGGGACGCCGTCGAGCCGGGGGTACGGGGCCTGTTGGAGATGGGGGCCGGCCACCGGGTCGGCCACGGTCACCAGGTCCCCCCTCGCCGAGACATGGGGGTCCGCCAGGATGTCCGTGGCGTTGTTGATGGTGGCCACCGGCACCCCGTGCTCGATGCACCGCGCCTCCACCTCGTCGGCCGTCCGGGCCGCCACCCACGCCTCCACCATGCCGTTGATCTCGTCGCCGGCCTCGGCCCGCCGGGCCAGGGTTCCCCATCGGGGGTCGTCGAGCAGATCATGTCGGCCCATGGCCGCGCACAGCCGGGCGAAGTTGGCATCCGAGCCGGCCACGATGCACACGTAGCGGCCGTCGGCGGCCAGGTAGTTGTCGAGCGGGGCCGAATTGGCCATCCGGTTCCCCTCGCGCTGCCTGGTCAACCCGAGGCGGTCCTCGCCGGCGATGGTCCATTCGAGGATGCGGAGGACCGATCCGTAGAGCGGGGCGTCCACCACCCCGCCGCGGCCGGTGCCGCCGTCGGCGCGGTCCCGACGGTACAGGGCGGCGGTGACCGCCTCGGCGGCGAACACCCCGGTCAGGTAGTCCGAGACGGTCACGCCGGTGCGGACGGGCGGTCCGTCGGGGAACCCGGTGAGCCCGAGGAGGCCGCCGAAGGCCATGCCGATCCGGTCCAGGCCCGGCCGGCGGGCGTTCGGGCCGTCCTGTCCGAACACGCTGATCCGCGCCCACACCAACCGTGGGTCGCACGCCTCCGGACCGATCCCCCATCCCTCGAGGGTCCCGGGCCTGAAGTTCTCGCACACCGCGTCGGCGTGGGAGACCAGGCGCCGGAACAGCTCCTGGCCCCGGGCCTGCCGGAGATCGAGCGTGACACCCTTCCTCCCCCGACCCTCGACCGCCCACCACAGGGAGTAGTCGGGGCCGTCGCCGTCGGTCGGGACGAACGGCCCGATGGTGCGCATGAAGTCGCCCCCACGCGGGTCCTCGACCTTGATCACCTCGGCCCCCATCTCGCCGAGGAGTCCGGCACAGAATGGAGCGCTGATCCGGGTCCCCACGTCGATGACCCGCAGGCCGGCCAACGGGAGCCGGCCCGGCGGCGGCCCGTCCTCAGTCATCCCGGTGCTCTGCGAAGACCTCCTTCATGGAGGTCTTCGCCTTCCGCGCCTCGAGGGCGTCCAGCGCGGTCGCCGTGTTGTGCATCCAGTGGTGGGCCATGAAGTGGTACTTCCACGACTCCTCCTTGCCCATCAGGGTGGCGGTGTTGTTGATGGTGTCCTTCACCACCTGTGCGGTCGTGGGAGGCACGAGCGCCACCCGGTCCGCCAGCTCTCTGGTCCGTTCGGCGAGCTCGGCGGCCGGCACCACCCGGTTGACCATCCCGAGCCGCCAGGCCTCCTGGGCGTCGATCTTCTCGCCCGTCCACATGAACTCCTTCGCCTTGCGGATGCCCAGCTCCCACGGTTCCACGAGCAGTTCCACCCCGGCTCCGGTCATCCGCAGCACCGGGTTGGAGAACACGGCGTCGTCGGCGGCCACGATGAGGTCGCACATACACGCCAGCATGAGCCCGGCGGCCACCACCGCGCCCTGCACCTGGGCGATGGTGGGCTTGCGGAAGGCATAGAGCCGCTTGCACCGCTCGAAGTACATGACCTGCTCGTGTCGGAACTTTCCCTCGGGCGTGTCCCTCATTTCCCGCCAGTGATCGGGCTCGGCCCCCCCGACCAACGCTTTCAGATCGTGCCCGGCGGAGAAGTGCTTCCCGGCGCCGGCGAGGACGACGACACGGACGTCGTCATCCTCGTCGGCCTCGTCGAGGAACCGGTCGATCCCGTCGATCAACGCCGTGTCCTGGGCGTTGGCCACGTCGGGTCGGTTCATGGTGATGGTGGCCACGTGGCCGACCACCTCGTAGACGACAGGCTCTTTGCTCATCCCTGTCCTTTCGGTGCGCTGGTACGGACGGTGCCGGCGGTGGCGGTCCCGGCGGTGGCGGTCCCGGCTGTGGCGGTCCCGGCTGTGGCGGTCCCGGCGGTGGCGGTGCCGGACCCCGCGGGCGACACCCGCCTCGGCGACCGGGGCAACCCGAGGACCCGTTCGGCGATGACGTTACGTTGAATCTCGTTGGTCCCGGCCCAAATGGAAGATGCCTGGTAGTACAGCCACGCCCGCTGCCACTGCCCATCCCCGGGGTTGTCCGAGGCGCCCTTCCACAGCGGCGCCGCGTCACCGGTCACGGCCATGGCCGTCTCCTGGAAGCGTTTGGACATCTCGCTCCAATAGAGCTTGAGGGCGCTGCCCTCCGGACCGGGGTCGAGCCCGCGGGCGAGTCGGCTCACGCTGCGGAGGTTGTGCAGCTGGAAGAGTCGGATCTCGACGTAGGCCTGGGCCAAGGCCCCGGCGGTGGCCCGGTCCTGGGCACTCCCGTTCTCCTCGGCCAACCTGAAGAGCTCCTCGAGCAGCTGCATGTGGATCACGAGCTGGCGGGGGTTTGTCCCCCGTTCATGGGAGAGCGTCGAGTTGGCCACCTTCCACCCCTGGTGCTCCGGCCCGATCAGCTGGTCGTCGGGGACGAACACATCGGTGAGGAAGACCTCGTTGAACTCGGCCTCGCCGGTGAGTTGCACCAGAGGGCGGACGTCGACCCCGGGGTGGTGCATGTCGACGACGAGGTAGGAGATCCCCTTGTGTTTGGGCGCATCGGGGTCGGTCCGTGCCAGGCAGACGCCCCAGTCGGCGAACTGGGCGTAAGACGTCCACACCTTCTGCCCGTTGACCAGCCAACCGCCCTCCACGCGTTCGGCCTTGGTGACCAGTGCGGCCAGATCGCTTCCGGCGCCCGGTTCGCTGAACAGCTGGCACCACAGTTCGTCTGCGGTCCTGATCTTCGACAGCCAGCGGAGCTTCTGGGCGTTCGATCCGTGGGCCAGCAGCGTGGGTGCGGCCAGGTTCAGTCCGATTCGTCCGACTATCTCGGGTGCCCGGGCCCGGGCCAGCTCGTCCTGGACGATGTAGTGCTCGAGTGGCCCCGCCCCCCGACCTCCGTACTCCTCCGGCCAGGCCACGCCGACCAGACCCCCGGACGCCAACCGGCTCTGCCACGACCGAAGGAATTCGACCTCCTCGCCGAGGTCCTCGAAGCGAGGGGGCAGACCCTTTCCGTACTCCCAGGGGAGGTTGTCGACGAGCCACTGACGGATCTCGTCGCGGAAGGCCTCCTGGTCGGCGGTGGGGGTCAGATCCACCAAATCAGCTTCGCACACGAGGTCGACCTACGATGCTGCTCGTGGATTTCGAGCTCTCAGAGGATCAGCTGGCATTGCAGGACGCGGCCCGGAGCCTTCTCGACGGCCGTGCCGATCACGATCATGTCCGGGCCCACATGGCCTCGGGCGAACCCTTCGACGCCGGGCTGTGGCGGGCCATGGCCGAGCAGGGCTGGTTGGGTGTGACGTTGGGGGAGGACGCCGGCGGGCTGGGGGCGGGCTGGGTGGAAGCCGCCGTGCTGCTCGAGGAGATCGGGCGGCACACCGCGCCGGTGCCCTTCCTTCCGAGCCTCCTGGCCCTGGACGTACTGGCGGCTTCGGGCGGGCCGGAGGAGTGGGTGGCCGGGCTGTCCACCGGTGAGCGCATCGGGTGCGTCGGGTGGAATCGCCATCCGGATGCGCTGGAGGCGGCCGAGTCCCATGGGCAGTGGACGGTATCGGGGCGGACGGGCCCGGTCGAAGCTGCCTGCGCGGCCGACATCGCCGTGGTGGTGGCGTCGGGACAGGTCTTCGCCGTCGAGTTGGCCGACAGCGGGCGACCGGTCAGGGAGCCGGCCATGGACGTCACCCGGGCACTCTCGTGGCTGGCGTTCGACCGGAGTCCCGCGGTCCTCCTCGGAGGCCCCGATCTGGCCGAGGGCCTTCTCGACCGTGGGGCGGTCGGCGCGTCCGCCGAGATGCTGGGTGGCAGCGGCCGGGTGCTCGAGCTCGCCGTCCAGTACGCCAAGGACCGGATCCAGTTCGACCAGCCGATCGGGAGCTTCCAGGCCATCAAGCACCGGTGCGCCGACATGGTGGTCGACGTCGAAGGGATGCGGTCGAGCACCTGGTATGCGGCGTGGGCGCTCTCGGCCGGCCAGGAGGACAGCTCCATCGCCGCATCCACGGCCAAGGTGTGGTCGACCGATGCGGCCAAGCGGGTGATGGCCTCGGGACTGCAGGTCCACGGCGGGATCGGCTTCACATGGGAGCACGATCTCCACCTCTACATGAAGCGCTCGCAGTTCGACAGGATGAGCTATGGCGACGCCGCCTTCCACCGCCAGCGGCTGGGCGGCCTGCTCCGGGCGAGACTGGCCGAGGCATCGGGGATCTTCTGAGCCTGTCCGTTGGGTCGCCTCCACACGACCCGAATCCATCCACTCACCGCTCCATCAACCGAGTATCCACCGCCACGGCGCCGAAGGGGGACAGCGTGCAGGACCATCGATTCGACTTCACCGTCGACGGGACGCCCGAAGAGGTCTGGGACGCGTTGTGGGCGTACACCCGCCGGGACATCAAGACCCCTACCGTGACCATCGAGGTCTACAACCCCGGCGACGATGCCGGCAACGGACTCGTCCGCCACTGCACGTTTCCCGTCCCGAAGTACCTCCTGTCCGGCGGCGTGGCCCAGTCGTGGGAGTGGATCACCGAGGCAGAGCCGCCGGTCAGCTGGCGGTACGACGCCATCGGCAAGCCGCTGTGGTCCAACGCCACCGGATGGACCCGGTTGGAAGAGGTCGACCACGGGCGGACGAGGGTGTTCTTCCGTGAGACCTACGAGGCCAGGAACCCGCTGATGCGCCTGCTCCTCGAGAAGCGGGTGCACGACTTCATCTCCAAGGACAACGACCAGCTGATCGAGGCATCGTTGCTGAAGACGCTGGAGCGCCGGCGGGCCCGTCGGCGCGGCGCCGGCTGAATCGGCACGGCCCGGGGCGGATCAGGCCTCGGTGAGCCGGGCCACGACCGACCGGCGTAAGAGCTTTCCGGTGTCGGTCCTTGGAAGTTCGGACCAGAACTCGATGGTCTCGGGTGTCTTCGACGACCGCAGCCGCCCGCGGACCATCTCCTGCAGCCCTGCGGCCGTCACCCCACCGGGCGAGCCGGCACCCGCCCCCGATCCCGAAGCCGGGACGACCACCGCCACGAGGCGTTGGCCCCACTGGTCATCGGGGAGGCCGACCACCACCGCATCGGCGATGGCGGGGTGGGACATGAGCACGTCCTCGATCTCTGCCGGGGCGATGTTCTCGCCGCCTCGGATGATGGTGTCGTCGGCACGGCCCTCGATGAACAGATAGCCGTCCCCGTCGATCCACCCCCGGTCCCGGGTGGGGAACCAGGCGTCGTCCGCGGTGTCGGCGGCCCCGGCGTACTCGCCCGAGATCTGCTCTCCCCGGAGGAAGAGCAGGCCGGCGTGACCCGGATCGAGGACCCGGCCGCCCTCGTCACGGACCTCGAGCTCGATACCGGGGACGAGCCGCCCGACCGAGCCGAGCCGGCCGCGGGCCACCGGATCGTCCGACTCGAACGCGGCGCGGTGGTCATCGGGGTCCAACAGGGCGATGGTCGAGCTCGTCTCGGTCAGCCCGTAGGCGTTGACGAATCCGGTGGTGGGGAACAGGGCCAGCGCCCGGTGCAGCACCGGGGTGGGCATCCGCGCCCCTCCGTACGAGAGGGTCCGGAGGCTCGGAGTGTCGGCATCGGTCGCCTCGCGCAGGTGGTCGACGATGAGGGCCAGCATCGTGGGTACCACCATCGCCTGGGTCACCTTCTCGTCACGGACGATCTGCAGCCAGGTCTCCGGATCGAAGCGGTCGAGATAGATGATCCGGCGTCCGGCGTAGAGGTTGCTCAGCAGGTTGGCCACACCCGCCACGTGGTACGGCGGCACCGAGACGAGCGTGGCGTCCTCCTCGTCGGCACTGGCGAACTCGACCGTGCCCAACAGGTAGGACATCAGGTGGCGGTGGCGGAGGACGGCCGCCTTCGGTGCTGCGGTCGTACCGCTGGTGTAGAGCAGCACGCACGGAAGGTCGGGATCCTGCGGCGGTGGTGCCTCGGCTCCGGAGCGATCCAGCGAGTCGATGAAGGCTTGGCGCTCGGCGCAACGACCCGGCTCCGCGAACGGTGGCGCCTCCCCTTCGTAGATGACGAATGCGCCCGGGTGGGCGGCGATCTGGTCGGCGAGCTGTTCGGGACCGAGCCGGTAGTTGAGCGGGATGAACGGAACCCCCGCCCCGGCCGCGCCGAACAGGGCCACCGGATAGGCGAAGTGGTTGCTGCCCAGGTAGACCACCGAGGGAACGCCGAGATCGGCGAACGTGGCTGACGCCGCCCAGGAGTACTCGGCCAGACAGGCGTGGTCGAGTACTCGTCCGTCGATGGTGACCGCACCTCGGTCGCCGAACCCGGAGTGGGCCATGTCGAGGATGAGGCCGAGGTACATGCGGGTTCAGTCCGAGGAGGGAAGGGGCTTGGCGCTCTTGACCTCGAGGGGCTCCCCGTCGAGGGCCAGTGCGCCATCCCCCGGCTTGGTGCAGAGCACCTCGACGGAGGCCGCCGCGTCGACATACCGCTTCCCGAGGAGGACCGACCCCTCGCTACCGGCCTGGATGGCCTGGCCACCCCCCTCGTCGTCCCGGGCCATCATGGGAACCCCGCCCGAGGTCAGGACGGCGGGGTGGTCAGGAGCACGGATCACCACCACCTCGGTGGTTCCCACCGCGCTCTTCAGCTGTGTCCCCGCTTTCAACTCCATCGATCGAACCTTCCCTCTCTCCGGACACTTTCGCCCGTTGCCTCGAGGCCGGCCGCGCCGGCGGATACCGGGGACAGGGACGAGCGATCCAGCGCCTGGGCACTGGTTCCGGCCCCTCGGCGGCGTCGTCTGCGCATGTGCGCCCCAGCCCCCGTTCCGTTCGCAGACGAGCGTTTTCAGCCGGATATTACACGGGATCGAATCCTGGACATGGAAGAGAACCGGAGTCACGGATGGCGATCTCGTCGACCAGTCCCCACTCGGCCGCGGTCGTCGAGTCGATGGTCGCTCCGCTGATCGCCAGGTACGCGGCTCGCTGACGCCCGATGCGGCGGGGGACACTCACCGTCCCTCCGGCGCCCGGGACCAGGCCCATGGCCACTTCAGGCAGGCGGAACGTCGATCCGGGGTCGGCCACCACCCGGTGGGCGAATGCCGCCAGCTCCACCCCGGCCCCGATGCAGCTCCCGTGCACGTACACCGAGGTGCGTGCCGACACTCGGTCCATCCAGATCGCCGCCCCCTGACGGATCCTGACCGAGTGGGCCGTCGCCGGGTCAGCGGCCGTTCCGAACTCGGACAGGTCGCCGCCGCTGCAGAAAGACGGTCCGACACCGGCCAGGCACACCCGTCGGACGGTGGGGTCGAGCGCGGCGACCTCGAGGGCGCCGACGAGCCCGTCACGCATGGCGGCGTTGTACGCGTTGTGGACGGTCGGGCGCTGCAGTCGGATCGAGAGGACGTCGCCGTCCCGGGCGATACCCACCGGTTCGCCATCGGGGGAGGGAGCGGGGCCGGGCTGGCGTCGGCTCAACCAGGATCCGTACTCCGGTCCCGCCTGCAGCATCGAGTAGACGAACGACTCCGCCACCAGTGCGTCAGGCACGGGCAGGCCGGGACCGAATCGCATGAGCTGGGCCAGCGCCACCGAGGCCACAGGGTTCGTGATGCAGGCAGCCGACAGCACCTCCAGACCGGCGGTCAGGTCGGCGCAGGTGACCCAGGGCCGGCGTGCCTCCGGATCGTCGGTGAGCAGGATGTCGGCTCCGTGGGGCGGCATCCCCCACGTCGGACCGGCTCGGACGCCGACCACGACGCAGGGGAGGAACTGCATCGACGGTGCGATGTCGGGCCCTTGGTCCAGTTCGACGACGCACAGGGGTCGCCGGTCGAGCGCGGTCGGCCCTTCGACCAGGTTCACTTCGGGGAGCATGCTCCGGAACGCCTCGGCGGTCATCGTCAGCACCGGAGCGGGACCTCGCCCTTCGACGCCATGCCGCGAGCGTACTCCTGGCGTTCCGTGTCCCCGGAGGCGTCATCGACGACTTCGGACGCCATCGGTTCAGGGTCGTGGGCGGTTCAGGGTCGCGGGCGGTTCAGGGTCGCGGGCGGTTCAGGGTCGCGGGCGGTTCAGGGTCGGGGGGACGGGACCGGCACGCGCCGCGTGACCGGGCCGGGGCACCGGCGGCGGGAGGGCCGGAGCAGGATCAGCGGGGCAGTCCCAGGCCGTGCTCGGCCACGATGTTGCGGTTGATCTCGGTGGTGCCGCCGGCGATGGACGTCTGGCGTGACGCCGCCAGGTTCTTGGCCCACGGTCCGCCCAGCGCCTCGAGGCCGAGCAGGTCGACGGCCAGTTCGGCCAGGTCCTGCTCGAGGCCCGACCACATGAGTTTGGCGATGCTCCCCATGCTCGGGGAGGGCTGCCGCCCCAGCCCGACCGCCTCCAGCTCCCGGGTGGTCGTCCACCGCATGCAGGCCACCCTGGCGTAGACGTCCATCAGCCGGTCGCGCAGGACCGGGTCACCGATGGCCGAACTTCCCTTGGCATCCTCCAGCAGCCGCTCCAACCTGGCGCTGATCGACAGGTGCAGTCGGGCCACACCCGCCCGTTCGTGGCCCAACGTCGTCATCGCCACCCCCCACCCCCCGTGGAGTGGACCGAGCAGGTTGTCCCGGGGCACGACCACGTCGGTGAAGAAGAGCTCTGAGAATGTCAGCTCGCCGGCCATGGTGGTGAGCGGGCGGACCTCGATGCCCGGGCTGGTCATGTCCACCAGAAGGCAGCTGAGCCCTTTGTGCTTCGGGACATCGGGGTCGGTGCGGACGTAGAGCTGGCACCAGTCGGCGTGGCGACCGAGGCTGTTCCAGGTCTTCTGGCCGTTCACGACGAACGCGTCGCCCTCGAGGCGTGCCGTGGTCCGCAACGAGGCCAGGTCGCTGCCGGCATCGGGCTCGGACATCCCCTGGCTCCAGATCTCCTCCCCGCGCAGCATCGGCGTCAGGAACCGGTCCTGCTGCCGGGGTGTGCCCAGGGTCATGATGGCCGGGGCGATGTTGGAGACACCGATGACGTTGACGGGCCCGGGGGCGCCGGATGCGGACATCTCCTCCAACCACGCCAGCTGCTCGGCGATGCCGGCGTCGCGTCCGCCGAACTCCCTGGGCCACGCCGGGGCCGCCCACCCGGCGTCGGCCAGTGTGGCGTTCCACCGCCGGAGGATGTCGAGGTTGCCGTCGGCGTCCGGCCCGTTGTGCCCGGCGTCGACGACGTCAGGCGTCAGGTGCTCGTCCAGCCACGAGCGCAACCCGGCACGGAATCCGGCCACGGACTCGTCCGCGGCCGTGTTCGTCTCGTCGTCCATCACCCGTCGATGCTGAGGCATCCCTCGGGACAGTTCTGCACAGCCGTCCAGGCCTGACCCTCGAGCCCGGCGGGGACCTCGGGATGCAGCAGGGTGCTGTGCCCCTCGTCGTCGCTGTCGAACAGTTCGGGAGCCAGCGAGTAACAGCGCCCATGTCCGGTGCACCGCTCGGAGTCCAACGTCAGCTTCACGACCACCCATCCTACCCTCGGAGAACAGCTGTGGTCGTCCGGGGCCCGCGAGGGCGGATCGCAGCGGGAGGGCGGGATCGCCGTGCACCGGGAGTCGGCCGACCACCGACGCCGGACCGGGGCCAGGGGATCCGCGGTCGGCGGCCCGAAGCGAGACCCTGCCGGGCGGAGTTCGAAATCCGCCGCGCTATCGTGCTCTGGTTCTGCAGAACCGGAGCATTGGGACCAGGGGGAACAGCGTGACCCGATTCGTTGAGAGCACCATCACCTTCCCGTACAAGCGATCCTTGGGGCCGGTCGTGGGGGCGTTCATGACCGCGCTCACCGAGCGGCGGATCCTCGGCATCCGCTACCGGGGTGGCGTGCTGGTGCCCCCGATGGAGTGGGACCCGGCCACCGGCGCCGAACTGCCCCTCGATCTCGTCGAGGTGGGCCCGGCCGGCACCGTCGAGTCGTGGACGTGGGTGGCGTCCCCGTCCGAGCAGCACCCCCTCGACCACCCCTTCGCCTTCGCCCTGATCCGGCTGGACGGGGCCACCACCCCGCTGTTGCACGCCGTGGACGCGGGAGAGCCCGGACAGATGGTCGACGGGATGCGGGTGGCGCCGCGTTGGCGGGGGGCCCGTGAGGGCCGCATCGACGACATCATCTGTTTCGTGCCCGGCGAGGTCCCGGCCACCGAGGGCGAGGACGCCGGGGCGGCCAGCGAACCGGTGACCCGGATGGACTACCTGGCCTCCATCACCTACCGGAATCCGGTCCCCGAGGCCGCCGACCGGGCCACGGAGGCGTCCCGGGAGCAGCGGCTTCTCGGCCTGCGCTGCCCGACCTGCGGCCGTGTGTACGCCGGTGGCCGGGGCTACTGCCCGGTCGATGCCATCGCCCTCGGCCCCGAGTGCGAGGTGGATCTGCCCCACAAGGGCACCATCACCAACTTCGCCATCGTCACGCCGGTGCAGTACCCGGGCCAGACCGAGACCGAGCCGTTCGTCCGGGCCTTCGTCCTGTTGGACGGCACGGACGTGATCATCCCCTACACGGCGGTCATCGAGCTCCCGGCCGACCAGATCAGGGTCGGCCAGCGGGTCGACGCGGTGTGGGCGTCACCGGCCGAGGAGACCGAGGAGGGCGGCGGCATGGGTGGCAGTTGGGGGTCGCTGCTGGGCTGGATACCCAACGGCGAGCCGGACCTCGACGACCCCGATCTCGTGAATCGGATCTTCTGATCATGCCGACAACTTCCACCGACATCGCCGTCATCGGCTGGGCCCACACCCCGATGGTCCGTCACACCGACAAGTCCGAGACCCAGCTGCTGATGGAGGCCATCACCGATGCCCTCACCCCGCTGGGGCTGACCCGGGCCGACATCGACTTCACCTGTCTGGGCAGTTGTGACTACATCACCGGTCAGGCCTTTTCGTTCGTCTCCAACCTGGACGCCATCGGGGCCTGGCCGCCCAAGCGCGACAGCCACGTCGAGATGGACGGCGCCTGGGCCCTGTACGAGGCCTGGTTGCGGCTCCAAGAGGGCGACATCGAGATCGCCGTGGTCACCGGCTCCGGACGGTCCTCCACCGGTGACCCGGCCCTGATCTACCCGATGGAGATGGACCCCTACTTCCTGGCCCCCCTCGGTGCCGACCCCCTCACGTTCGCCGCCCTGCAGGCGCGGGCGGTGATCGCCTCGGGGATCGCCGACGAACGCTCGATGGCCGAGGTCGCCGTCCGCTGCCGGGGCGAGGACAGCGTCGAGGCGCTGCTGGCCGAGGAGTACATCCGCCAGCCGCTCCGCCGCCACGACGTGCCGCCGATCACCGACGGCGCCGCTGCCATGGTGCTGGCGACGGGCGATCGGGCCCGTCAACTCGTCGGGCGGCCGGCCTACATCGCCGGCTTCGACCATCGGACGGAGTGCCACAATCCGTCCTTCCGTGCCCTTGACGACTCCCCGTCGACCCGCATCGCCGCCGAGGCCGCCGGTTTCGGGGACGACGCCGTGGAGGTGGCGGAGTTGCAGACCGCCTTCACCCACGAGGAGCTCCTGCTCCGCAAGGTGCTGGCCCTGGGGGACGATGTGGCGGTGAACCCCTCGGGAGGGCCCCTGCGCGCCAACCCGATCATGGCCACCGGCCTGTGCCGGATCGGGTTCGCGGCCGACCACATCTTCGGGGGTGGACACCGGGCCCTGGCCCACTCCACCTCCGGTCCGTGCCTGCAACAGAACCTGGTGTGCATCCTGGAGGACCGGTCATGAGCGCCTCCCCGGTCGCCGTGGTCGGGGTGGGCCAGACCCACCACAAGTCGAGACGGCTCGACGTGTCCTTCGGAGGCCTGGTCCGCGAAGCGGTGTTCCGCGCCCTCGACGACGCCCAGATGACCCTGGCCGACATCGACGCCGTCGTCCTCGGCAAGGCCCCCGACCTGTTCGAGGGCGTCATGAAGCCCGAGCTCTACCTGTCCGACGCCCTCGGCGCCGTGGGCAAGCCCATGTTCCGGGTCCACACCGCCGGTTCGGTGGGCGGGACCACGGCCATCGTGGCCGCCTCCCACGTCCAGGCGGGCAAGCACCGCAGGGTGCTGGCGGTGGCCTTCGAGAAGCAGTCCGAGGGCAACGCCCAGTTCGCCCTGGGCAGCGGGAAGGGCGCCTCGCTCGGAGCCGGCGGTGCGTTCGCACCGTTCATCCGGGCGTACATCCAACGCAGCGGTGCACCCGAGCACATCGGCTGGAAGGTGGCGGTCAAGGACCGGCTGAACGCCCTGAAGAACCCCTACGCCCACCTGCGGATCGAGGACATCTCCCTCGAGAAGGTCAAGGCCTCGCCCATGATGTGGGAGCCGATCCGGTTCCTCGAGTCGTGCCCGTCCTCGGACGGCGCCTGTGCCGTGGTCATCACCGACGAGGCGGGAGGGAATGAGGCGGCGGCCGCCGGTCGGCCGCCGGCATGGATCCTCGGGTCCTCGTCCCGCTCCGAACCGCCCAGCTTCCCAGGCCGCGATCCGGTCCGCCCGGCCGCCGCCCTCCAGTGTGCCGCCGACGTCTACTCGCAGGCCGGCATCACCGATCCCCGCCGTCAGATCGACACCGCGGAGCTGTACGTGCCCTTCTCCTGGCTCGAGCCGATCTGGCTGGAGGCCTTCGGACTCGCCGAGGTCGGCGAGGGCTGGAAGCTGGTCGACGACGGGACCACCGAGCTCGGCGGATCGCTGCCCGTCAACGCCTCCGGTGGCGTCCTCTCCAGCAACCCGATCGGGGCCTCGGGGCTGCTGCGGTTCGCCGAGGCGGCCAATCAGGTGCGGGGGGCCGCCGGTGAGCACCAGGTGGCCGGGGCCAAGGTGGCCATCGGCATGGCGTACGGGGCGAACAACCAGTACTTCAGCACGTGGGCGGTGGGGAGCTCGCTGCACCCGTTCGACTGAGGCCGGGTCACCGACCCCTCGGCGACGCCACCGGGTGGGCGGTGATCTGCGGGAGCACCTCGTCAGCGAACCGCCGGACGCCGTCGAGGGCATCCTTGGAGCTGCTCCACGGCTTGACCAGTGCTCTGCCGACACCGGCATCGGCGTAGCGACGGAGCGAGTCGAGGTCGAGACCGCCGGCGCCCATTGTGATCTCGACAGTCACCCTCCCGGCCGGCATCCGCACGCAGTTCGGCGATACGGGCGGCGTCGGCCGGGACCTGTTCGACGGTGTGGTTCATCGGAATCCAGCCGTCGCCCACCGTGGCGGCGCGGCGCAGGGCGGCGGGCCCGTCGCCCCCGATGTGGAGCGGTGGCCACGGCGATTGGACGGGCTTGGGTTCGAACATCACGGGACCGAAGTCGAAGAACTCGCCGTGGTGCTCGACCAGTCCCTCGCTCCACAGCCGCCGGCAGACCCCGATCGACTCGTCGATGCGTCGGCCCCGGCTGTCGAAGTCGAGACCCACCGCCTCCCACTCGGCGCGGAGCCAGCTGGCTCCGATGCCGAACTCGAAGCGGCCCTCGGAGACGATGTCGAGCGTGGTCACCGACCGGGCCACACCGAACGGGTGGCGGAGCCCGATGTTGTACACCTGGGTGCCGAAGTGGATCTGCTCGGTCTTGCCGGCCAGGAAGCCCAGGTAGCCGAACACGTCGAAGACCGGCACATCCGACGGGATGGGCGGGTGGTCGGACCCGGCGAACGGGCTGCCGACCGCCTGGACCGGGATGACCAGGTGCTCGGGCATCCACACCGACTCGAAGCCCAGCCGGTCGGCCTCGCAGGTCAACGCCACCCAGGCCGATGGTCGGAGCACCCCCAGGGAGATCCCGATCTTCACGACGGCGGGCCGTACCGGGCCGTCGTCACCGCCGTGCGGCCCGCCGGCTGGGGACAGGGGTCAGGGCTCACGCCTGTCACGGCTGTCACGGGCTGTCACGGTGACGCCCTACCTCCCCAGCGGGGTCGTGTTCGCCAGTTCGGCCGCTGCCGCCATGGTGTCGAGGACCACGTGCTCGTAGGCCGCCATGGCCGGGTTGTCAGCGTCCCCGGCCACGACCCGGGCGTAGCCGGCCTCCAGCACGATGGCCAGCTTGAACCGGGCCAGGATGATGTAGTAGTCGATCTCGTCCACGTTCCGGCCGCTCACGGAGGCGTAGTGGTCGAGCATCTCCTTGCCGCTGGGCATGCCCGTGCAGTCGACGTACCCCTTGGTGCGGTCCTCGCCGGGGTCGGACCATCCGTTCATGACCCAGGCCAGGTCCAACAGCGGGTCGCCCACCGTGGACATCTCCCAGTCCACCATGGCGGCCAGTCGGGCCGGCGCCCCGTGGGCGAACATGACGTTGGCGAACTGGTAGTCGCCGTGGATGATGCCGGGCTCCCAGTGGCTGGGCTTGTGGGAGCGCAGCCAGTCCGCCGTGGTGTCCAGACCGGGGATATCACGGAACCGGACGGCGTCGAGATGGGCCAACCACCGGTCGACCTGGCGATCGTGGAAGCCGTCGGGCTTGCCGAAGCCCTCGAGCCCCTGGGCCCGCCAGTCCACGCGGGCCAGCCTGGCGATGCCGTCGACCAGCTGGATCCCCAGGCCGTACCGTGCCCCGAGGTCCTGGTCGAACGGGGCCGGCCACCCGTCCATGTTCATGGGCGACCACCCGTCCACCAGGCTCATCAGGTAGAAGGCGGCACCGATCACGTCGGGATCGCTGCAGGCGGCGTAGGCCTCGGGATGGGGGACGTCGGTGCCGTTGAGCGCTTCGAGCACCCGGAACTCCCGCAGCATGGTCTCGTTCCGCCCCTTGGGGACGACCCTGGGCGGCCGCCTCAGGACGGCCCGGAACTCGCCCCGGCGGATCTCGAATATCTCGTTGGATGCCCCCCCGCTGATGAAGCGGGAGGTGACGGGCTCGCCTTTCCCCGGCAGGTCCTGGGTGTCCATCCAACGACCGAGTCGGCCCTCGTCCACCAATCCGGCGGTACGGGCTTCGGCTGCCGCTAGTTCTGATGCCGACTGCTTGACCACCGGTCATCCTCCTTCGTCGTCGGGATAGGGCTCTTCGAATCCTGCTTGGGGAACGTGGGCCATCCCGTTCAGGAGCTCCACGGGGGGTGCCTCGGTCATCGGCGCCGAGCTGCGGCTGGCCATGATGCCCTCGCGTCGGCGCAGGGCGAACATGCTCTCGCGGCGGCCCGAGTAGGTGGCGGGCCGGCCGACCATCCACACGATGCCCTCGGCAGCCACGTCGGACGGCTCCCAGGTGGAGTGGTCGACGCCCGGGGTGTTGGCCACGAATCCCTCCGACGCCACCGCCACGTCGATCCGGAAGCAGTTGACGGCGATGTTGTCCGGGGCCAACTGGACGGCGGCGTCGACGGTGAGGCGCTCCAGGCCGATCTTGGAGATGCCGTACGCCATCAGGGACGAGTGGGGGAACATGGCGGCCACCGAGGAGACGTTGACGATGGCGCCGCCGCCTGCCGCCCTCATGGCCGGCACCGCCTCGCGGATGGCGATCAGGGGGGCCCGGAGGTTGACCTGCATGACGAGGTCGTAGCGGTGGAGGGGGATGTCGAGGTCGCCGATGAAGGTGATGGCGGCGTTGTTGACGAGGATGTCCAGCCGCCCGAAGTGGTCGACGGTGGCCGAGACCATGTCCACGACCTCCTGGTCCACGGCCAGGTTGGTGGGGACGGCCAGGCCCCGGCGACCGGCCTCTGCCACCCTCGCCACCGTCTCGTCGATGGTGCCTGCGGTGCGTTGGGGGTGATCCCGGGTGGCCCGGGCCGCACAGGCGACGTCGCAGCCGGCCTGGGCCAGGGCGACGGCGGTCGCCGCCCCCACGCCACGGCTGGCCCCGGTGACGAGTGCCACCTTCCCGCGGAGATCGTCCACGTGCTGCCTCCCCCTTCGGCCGACCCGGCTCGTCCGTGTCGGCGCCGGCCCAGATGACGCCGGAGCAAACAGTATGTATGTTGGATACGTGATGAATCAAGCGACGCCGGCCACAGGCCGATCGGGCCACGATCCGGTCGCCGGCGGCCGGGGGTGGGCCCGATGACCGAGCGGGCCGCAGAGGCCGCAGGGACCGCAGGGGCCGGAGGGGCCGCGCAGGCGGCGGAGGACACAGGGTCGGCACAGGCGCAGGCCGCAGGTTCGGCACAGGCGGCGCAGGCCGCAATTGCCGCTGACGGGCCGGGCCACGACGGCGGCGGACTGCGTGCCGCCCACGTGCGGGATACGCGCCGGGCCCTGCTGACGACGGCTCGGGAGCTGTTCGCCCGGAACGGCTTCCAGGCCACCAGGACCGAGGAGATCGTCCAGCGCGCCGGCCTGACCAGGGGGGCCCTTTACCACCACTTCCGCGACAAGGAGGAGCTCTTCCGGGCGGTGCTCGACGAGGTGGCCGGCGAAGTGGACCGATCGCTGTGGCGACGGTCCGGGGACTCCGGGGATCGGCGCACCGACGCCTGGTCGCTGTTCCGTGCCAACAGCGAGGTCTACCTCGACGCCGCCTCGACCAACCAGGCCTACCGCCAGATCGTCCTGATCGACGGGCCCGCCGTACTCGGTTGGAACGCATGGTCCGGGCGCGGCGACGGCCCAACCGGCAAGATCATCGAGTACCTGCGGGATGCCGTGGCCGAGGGCGTCCTCGACGCCCAGCCCGTCGAGCCCCTGGCCCACCTGCTGTCCGCCCTCGGCGTGGGATCGACGATGTATGTGGCCCAGGCCGCCGACCCTGCCGAGGCTCGGCGGGAGATCAGCGGGTGCTACGAGCGGCTGCTGTCCGGACTCGGCGTCGAACCGGGCGGGCCAGACGAAGTCCGAGCAACGGACAACACGACGAAAGGACCATGATGGCCTGGGATTTCTCCACCGAACCGGAGTTCCAAGAGAAGCTGGACTGGGCTCGCCAGTTCGTGGCCGACAAGGTCGAGCCTCTCGACATCCTCTATCCCCACAGACAGTTCCACCCGCTGGACGACGAGCTGCGCCCGATCGTGGACCCCATGAAGCAGGAGGTCCGCGATCAGGATCTGTGGGCCGCGCACCTCGGCCCCGAACTGGGTGGGAAAGGGTACGGGCAGGTGAAGCTGGCCCTGCTCAACGAGATCCTCGGCGTGTCGGCCTGGGCCCCCATCGTGTTCGGGACCCAGGCGCCGGACACCGGTAACGCCGAGATCATCGCCCACTACGGCACCGAGGACCAGAAGGCCACCTACCTGCAGCCGCTCCTCGACGGTGAGGTGTTCTCCTGCTATTCGATGACCGAGCCCCAGGCCGGATCGGATCCCCAGCAGTTCACCACCCAGGCCGTGCGAGACGGTGACGAGTGGGTGATCAACGGGTGGAAGTTCTTCTCATCGAATGCCCGAACGGCGTCCTTCTTGATCGTGATGGCCATCACCGATCCCGACGTCAGCATCTACCAGGGTGCGTCGATGTTCCTCGTCCCGACCGACACGCCCGGCGTCAACATGGTGCGCCACGTGGGCCTGGCCGGCGAGTCCGAGGACGAGGCCATGCACGCCCTCATCCACTACGAGGACGTGAGGGTCCCGGCCGAGAGCCTTCTCGGGGGTGAGGGTCAGGCCTTCGTGATCGCCCAGACCCGGCTCGGCGGAGGACGGGTGCACCATGCCATGCGCACCGTCGCCACCTGTCAGCGGGCACTCGACCTCCTGTGCGAACGGGTGCTCAGCCGCGAGACACAGGGCAGCCTGCTGGCCCGCAAGGAGTTCATCCAGGGTGACATCGCCGACTCGTATGCGGAGCTCCAGCAGTTCCGGCTGTTGGTGCTCTACACGGCCTGGGAGATCGACCAGGTGAAGGACTACCGGCGCACGCGCAAGAACATCGCCGCCATCAAGGCACTGACCCCGAAGGTCATGCACGATGCCGTCTGGCGCTCGATGCACGCCCACGGGGCGCTGGGGGTCTCCAACGAGATGCCCTTCGGTGGCATGTGGATGATGGCCCCCATCATGAGCGTCGTCGACGGGCCCACCGAGGTGCACAAGGTGACGGTGGCCCGGGAGGTCCTGAAGGACTACGAGCCCGCCCCCGGCCTGTGGCCGACCGCCCACGTGCCGGCCAAGCGCGAGGAGGCGCGCCAGAAGCTGGCCGCCTACCTCGAGCACGTGGTGGGGAACGCGTGAGGTAGGGCATGCGAGCGGCCCGGTGTATCGAGTACGGACCCCCGTCGTCCGTGGTGGTCGTCGAGGTGGCCGACCCGGTGGCGTCAGAGGGCGAGGTGGTGGTGGACGTCGCCGCCGCCGCCGTCAACTATCCGGACGTGCTGGTGGTGGCCGACGAGTACCAGATCCACATCCCTGCGCCCTTCACCGTCGGCAGCGAGTTCGCCGGCACCGTCCGGTCGGTGGGACCCGGAGTGGTGGGCCTGGTCGCCGGCGACCGGGTCATGGGCTCGTCCCTGTTCGGGGCGTTCGCCGAGCAGATCGTCGTCAAGGCGTGGTCGCTCCAGCCGGTCGACCCCGCCGTCGACCTCGCCACCGCGGCGGCATCCGGGGTGGCCCACTCGACCGCGTACCATGCCCTGCGGAGCGTGGCCCGGGTCCAGCCGGGGGAGTGGGTGGTGGTGCTCGGGGCCGCCGGTGGTGTCGGGCTCGCCGCCGTGGAACTGGCCGCGGCGCTGGGCGGCCGGGTGCTGGCCGCGGCGTCGTCGGCGTCGAAGCTGGCGCTGTGCACGGAGCGGGGGGCCGAGGCCGTCGTCGACTACCGGACCGAGGACCTGAAGGTGCGGATCAAAGAGATCACCGGGGGCACCGCCGATGTGGTGATCGATCCGGTGGGGGGTCCCTATGCGGAACAGTCGCTGCGGGCCCTCGGGTGGGGCGGCCGGTTCGTCTCTGTCGGGTTTGCCTCGGGGGAGATCCCGCGGATCCCGCTCAATCTGGTCCTGTTGAAGGGCGTGGTGGTGACCGGGTTCACCATGGAGGGGTTCGCACGCAACCGCCCCGGCGACATGGCCCGGGACCGAGCCGAACTGGCTGCGATGGCCGCCGACGGGCGCGTCACCCCCTACATCTCGGCGCGCTATCCATTGGAGGATGCGGGCCGGGCGTTGGCCGAGCTGGCCGAGCGCCGCGCCACCGGGAAGGTGCTGGTGGTCCCCACCCCGGCGCCGGCACGGGGTGCGAGGACGGAACGCTAGCGTTGCGACCGGTGCTGATCCCTGCTGCTGCCCGACCGGTCCGACCGCGGCGGCCGGTGGCATGAGCGTGCTGCTCCCTGAGGCGGCCGGGCCCCATGATCCGGCACCGACCACTCCGCCCCGGCCGCTCCGGTCGATCCGCCGCACATCGACCATCGATACCCACCGGCCGGACGGCATCACTGGTGACCTCATGGTCGTCGCCCGCGCCCGCGACCTGGTCACCGATGGTCGAGGTGGGGGGACCGTGGTGGCGGAGACCGAACTCCGTCTCCGGCTCGACGGCACGACCCGGAAGATCGTGACCATCGCCGGGACGCCCGAGCACGACGGCCTGGACACGCTGGTCGGACTGTCGGTGGGCCCCGGGTTCCGGGCCCGCATGGACGAGGCACTTCCGGGCGAGCGGGACTCGGGGTCGTTGCGATACCTGTTGCTGGACGATCTGCCCGGCGCCGGCCTGGTGTCGGGGTACGCCATGCAGCGGGCCGGCCTGTTCGACACAGCCATGCCCACCGGCGCCCGGGTCCCCAACGAGGACCTCTGTGCCGGGTGGGCGCGGGACTCGAAGATGATGGTGGCCATCCGGTCGAAGGGGGTGATCCCGACTCCGATGGGGCCGCCCGCCCCCGAGCTCGAGTCGGCTGACGACCCGCTCGGGTGGCACACCATGGAGCCGCTCTCCCCCCACGGCATGCGGCGTCGCCGGAGGCTCGACGTGGTGGTCGACGACGGTCCGGGTGCCACCCACCTGGTCGACGTCCACTTCCGCGACAGCCACGTGGATGCCGAAGGATCCGAGACCGTGGTCCACGAGTACACGGTCCGGGGATCGGTCGACGGGTCCGAGGACCGGGTGGTCGGGATGGAGGCCGAGGCCCGTGTCCTCCCGTGGATGGAGTGCCCGGGCGCCCTCGCCAGCGCCGGTCGTCTGGCCGGCATGCCGGTCTCCGGCCTCCGGGCACAGGTGCGACGCGAGCTCACGGGCACGTCCTCCTGCACGCACCTCAACGACACCCTCCGTTCCCTCAGCGACGTCCCGACCCTGGCGTCCGTGCTCGCCACGGCCACCTTGTGAAAAGATCCCGGCTGCGGCCGGCCCGGCCCGGCTGCCTCGGCGGCCCCATCCGCCCCGCCGGCTCGAGACCGTACCGACGGGCGTGCCGCAGATGGCCCGACATGGCCGGAGATGGCCGGAGACCCTCGGAGGGGGCTGCACGATGACTGACGTTTCCGATCTGGTGAAGGTGCTCGACCTCGAGCCGGTGGGGGAAGGCCGGTTCCGGGCCCAGAACTTCGTCTCGGGCCAGGGCGGCGTGGTGTTCGGGGGGCAGTTGCTGGCCCAGTCGATCGTGGCGGCCTCGACCGTGGATCCCACCAAGGAGGTCAAGTCCATCCACACCGTGTTCGCACGGGGGGGTGCCCCCGACCGACCGCTCGACATCGAGGTGGACGCCATGCACGTCGGCCGGGCCCTGGCCAGCGCCACCGTCACCGTGCGCCAGGGCGACCGCCTGTGTACCCGTTCGCTCGTCCTGCTCGAGCGCGGTGGAGCCTGATCTCATACGCCACGGCTCGGATGCGCCCGACGTCGGTCGGCCCGAGGAGGCCGCCCCCATCAACGGTGAGGAGTCCTTCTGGGAGATCCGGATCGTCGGTGGTGTCGACCTGTCCGATCCCGACGAGGTGGGTCCCCCCGAACTTGCCGCCTGGGTCCGGTTCCCCGGGGCGGAGGCCCGAGGCGTGCTCGGACAGGCCCTCCTGGCGTATGCCACCGACGGGTTCCTGATCGCCACGGCCATGCGCCCCCACGCCGGAGTCGGCCAGTCCATGGCGCACGTCTCCATCTCGACCAGTGTCCTCAGCCACACGCTGACCTTCCACGAACCCGTCGACGCCGGCCAGTGGCACCTCCTGGCCCACGAGAGCCCGTACGCCGGGCGTGGGCGGACCTACGGCCGGGCCAACATCTTCACCGCCGACGGGAGGTTGGTGGGTTCGTTCGTCCAGGACAACATGGTCCGGGCCTTCGCCGACGGACAGAAGCCGTCCGACGGCGGTCGTTCTAAGTTCTGACCGAAAGGGTGAGTGCATGACATCGGGAATCGGTTCATGGGGCGTCTACCTGCCGTTCTGGAGGCTCGAACGGAAGGCCATCGGCGCCGCGCTCGGAGGTCCCTCCGGACGTGGGGTGCGGACGGTGGCGTCCTACGACGAGGACACCACGACCATCGGGGTCGAGGCGGGTCGGAGGGCCCTCGCCCAACCGGGCCTGGCCCCGGTCGACCAGCTGTTCTTCTCGACACCCGAGCCCGCCTACCAGGACAAGACCAACGCCACGACCATCCACGCCGCGCTCGGGCTGCCCGCCCGGGTGCCGGCCTACGACATGGTCGGATCGGTGCGCTCGGCGGTTGCGGCGCTCGCCACCGCAGTGGCCGTCGCCGATCGGATCCCGACACTGGCGGTGATCGCCGAGGTCCGGACCGGGCTGGCCGGCGGCTCGGACGAACGAGATTCCGGTGACGGCGCCGTGGCGTTCGCCTGCGTGGGTGAGGGGGCGGTGGCCGAGCTCATCGGGCGTGCGTCGGCGAGCGACGAGTTCCTCGACCGGTGGCGGGTCCCCGGTGAACCGAGCTCGCACCAATGGGAGGAGCGCTTCGGTGAGCAGGCGTACGTGCCGTTGGCGCAGTCCGCCTTCGCCGATGCCCTCAAGTCGGCCGGCGTGGCCGTCGACGAGGTCGATCACCTGGTGGTGGCCGGTCTCCACGCGCGTGCCGTGCGAGCCACCACGGCGTCCCTCGGCGTCCGGGCCGGTGCGGCGGCCCAGGATCGGGCCGGCTCCATCGGGAACCTCGGTGCGGCCCAGCTCGGCCTCGGTCTGGCGGACGTCCTGGAGCAGGCGGAACCGGGCCAGATCGTGGTCACCCTGCAGTTGGCCGACGGCGCCGACGCGCTGGTGTGGCGGACCACCGATGCGCTCACACGGATCCAAGAGGCACGGAGGCAGTCCGGCCTGGAGTCGGTGGCCGAGCAGGCGGCCTCGGGCCGGTCCGATCTCTCCTACGCCTCGTTCCTCACCTGGCGCAGCCAGCTCCACCGTGAGCCGCCCCGGCGCCCCGAGCCGAGCAGGCCGGGCGCACCGAACATGCTGCGCACCGAGAGCTGGAAGTTCGGCTTCACCGCCAGTCGATGCCTGGTGTGCGGGTTCCGCCACCTGCCGCCCACCCGCGTGTGCCTCCGGTGCAAGTCGGTCGACCAGATGGGACCGGACCGGCTGGCCGACGTGGAGGGGACCGTGGCCACGTTCACCATCGACTACCTGGCCTACAGCCTGGCTCCTCCGACGGTCGGGGTCGTGGTGGACTTCGACGGAGGTGGGCGCTTCCGCTGCGAGCTGACCGACTGCGACCCCGACGCCGTGAAGATCGGCACCCGCGTGCAGATGACCTTCCGCCGCCTCTACTCGGCGGACGGGATGCACAACTATTTCTGGAAGGCCCGGCCGGTCAGCGACCCGTCTGCCGGTGCCGTCGAGGTCGGTGGCACCGCGAATGCAACAATGGAGGCGGGCCCATCGAAGGGGCCCGGATCGGGCAAGGAGGCATAGTCGTGGCGAGCAACGGAATCCGCGACCGGGTGGCCATCGTCGGGATGGGTTGCACCCCGTTCGGCGAGCTGTGGGACAAAGGGGCCGACGACCTGCTGGTCGACGCCACCAAGGAGGCCATCGCCTCAGCCGGGGTGGCGATGGACGACATCGATGCGTTCTGGTTGGGCACGCTCGGCGCCGGCAACAGCGGTCTCACACTGTCGCGCCCACTCAAGATCGACTACCGACCGGTCACCCGGGTCGAGAACTTCTGCGCCACCGGGTCGGAGGCGCTCCGCAACGCCAGCTACGCGGTGGCCTCGGGTGCCTACGACCTGGCCATGGCCATCGGAGTCGAGAAACTCAAGGACTCGGGTTATTCGGGTCTCACCGGCATCCACCAGGTGGGTGACGGGACCGGTACCTCGCTGACCTCCCCGGCGGCCTTCTCGTTCCTCGCCCCCTCCTATGCCCACAAGTACGGGGTGGACCCCGAAGAGCTGAAGGAGGTCCTGACCCGTATCGCGTGGAAGAACCACTACAACGGAGCGCGCAATCCGCGCGCCCAGTTCAAAAAAGAGGTCTCGCTGGAGACCATCTCGAAGTCACCCCGGGTGGCCGGCGAGCTCGGCGTCTTCGACTGCTCCGGTGTGGCCGACGGCTCCGCCGCCGCCATCATCTGCCGGGCCGAGGACGCCCACCGCTATACCGATTCTCCGCTCTACATCAAGGGGTTGAGCTTCGTTGCCGGCCCGGCTGCCGGCCCTATCGACCCCGACTACGACTACACCAGCTTCGAAGAGGTGATCCGGTCGGCCGAGGACGCCTACCGTCAGGCCGGGGTGACCGATCCCCGGGCGCAGCTGGCCATGGCCGAGGTGCACGACTGCTTCACGCCCACCGAGCTGGTGTTGATGGAGGACCTCGGATTCGCCGAGCGCGGTACCGGCTGGAAGGAGGTGCTGGCGGGCACGTTCGACCTCGACGGCGAGCTCCCCGTCAACCCCGACGGTGGGCTCAAGAGCTTCGGCCATCCGATCGGTGCTTCCGGGTTGCGCATGATGTTCGAGTGCTGGCTGCAGTTGCGTCGTCAGGCTCCCGAGGACCGCCAGATCCGTAGCGTGACCGAGGGCGGGCGAACGCTGGGACTGACCCACAATCTCGGTGGTGGGCCCGGCGAGTGCGTCAGCTTCGTGAGCGTGGTCGGTTCGGAACCTTCGGCCTGACCCGCCGTATCCGGCCGGGTCCGGCCGAGGGCGGATCCAGCCGAGGGCGGGTCCCATCCTGGGGTGGCCAGGGCCTTCGTCCGGGGAGCGGGCCCGGCTGGAACGGGGTTCGGCGTCCCGGCTGTTTATTTCCAGATAACAGACCGATGGTAGGTAATCTGGAAAACAATTGGCGGAAGAGACCCTCGGGGCCGGGCCCCCGGCAACGACCCGCCAGGGCTCCCAGCAAGGCGCCGGCAACGACCCCGGCCGATGCCCCGCCCCTGCCTCTCAGGTCCTGGCCGAGTCCTGACTCAGGCCACCGGGCATGACCATCCCCACCGGCTGCAGGTGCTGGCCGAGCATGGCGTCGAACTGATCGGCCAGGGTCTCGACGTCCCAACCCCCGTCGCGGTGCATCCAGGCGATCTGCTTCGGGTGCTGGAACAGGGTGTAGGCCCAGTCGGACCGCCCGAACAGCTGGCCGTTCACTGCTCCCGCCCGCTCGGAGGCCAGGTACACCACGATGGGCGCGTTGAGGGCCGGGTCCAGCGTCGCCGGGGGCTCCTCGCCCTCGGCATAGAGCGCCGCCGTCATCCTGGTGGCGCCGGCAGGTGCCATGGCGTTGACGGTGATGCCCGATCGCCCCAGCTCGAGGGCCCATACGAACGTCATCCCCATGAGCCCGGCCTTGGCCGCCGCGTAGTTGGTCTGTCCGAAGTTGCCCCTCAGGCCGGCCGACGAGGTGATGTTGATGATGCGACCGTACCCGGCCTCCTTCATGGGACCGACGGCGTGCCGGGTGCAGTTGAACGCTCCCTTCAGGTGGGTGGCGATGACCGCGTCGAAGTCGTCGGGCCCCATCTTCACCAGCGTCCGGTCCCGCACGATCCCGGCGTTGTTCACCAGGATGTCGATCTGCCCGAACTCGTCGAGCGCCGTCGCCACGATCCGGCCGGCGGCGTCGTAGTCGGTCACGGAGTCGTGGGCGGGTACCGCACGGCCGCCGGCGGCCACGATCTCGGCACACACGTCCGAGGCCGGGTCCTCCCCCGTCTCGTCCCCGCGGAGGCCCACCCCGATGTCGTTGACCACGACGGCGGCACCCTCCTTGGCCAGAGCCAGGGCGAACTCACGCCCGATGCCGCGACCTGCACCCGTGACCACCGCAACTCGACCATCCAACAGCATTGACGCTCCGATCACCTCGGCCACCAGGGACCCGGCGGCGGCTGCCGATACTATTGGGTGCCCGCCCCCATCGCCCGTTGGGTGCCCGTCTCGAAAGTGGTGACCATGTCCGCATCTGGGGGAGTCGACCCGATGGCCGAGAGCGAGGACCAGTCGGCTCTCCGGTTACTGGCCCGTGAGGTGGCGGCCCGGGAGGTGGGGCCGCGGGCGGCCGCCGGCGACGACACCGGCGAGTTCCCCCACGCCGCCGTCAAGGCCCTGGCCGCCGCGGATCTGTTCCGGGTGACCATTGGTGAGCAGTGGGGTGGGCTCGGGTTCGGTGATGTGGAAGCCTCAATCGTCCTGGAGGAGGTGGCCCGCCACGATGTCTCGACGGCGATCTGCTGCCAACTGGCCTTCAACGGGCCGGCGCGCGGGATCGAGCACCTCGGGAGTACGGCGTTGCAGGAGCGTTGGCTGCCCGCCGTGGCCGACGGCGACGCCATCTTGAGCATCGGGATCACCGAGCCCGATGCCGGCAGCGCGGTCCAGGCCATGCGGACCGCGCTGACCGCCGACGGACCCGGACGCTGGCGGTTGAACGGCTACAAGAACTACTCGACGCTGGCCCACGTGGCATCGGGCGTGCTGGTGTGGTGCCGGTGGCCCGGGGGTGACGGGGCCAAGGGCATCGGGGCGGTGATCGTCCCCATGGACCGGGAGGGTGTGGCGTTGACCGGCCGGCACCGGGGCATGGGGATCCACGCCGCCACCGAGTCGGAGATCGCCTTCGACGGGGTCGGGGTCACCGAGGACGATGTGCTGTTGGCCGGGGACCCGGGCTCGACGGACGCCTTCAAGGTGCTGCTCGCCCATCTGAATCACGAACGGTGCGGCAATGCCGCCATGTGCGTGGGCGCCGCCCAGGGGGCGTTGGAGCACTCCATCCGGTACATGAACGAGCGTGAAGTGGGTGGCGGCCCCATCGCCCGGCTGCAGGGGCTCCAGTGGAAGCTGGCCGACATGGCCATCGCCGTCGACAGTGCGCGGCTCTTGTTGGCACGCGCTGTTCGGCTGGCCGGCCCCGGTGGGACCCCGCCCGCCCTCGAGACGGCCATGGCCAAGACATCGGCCAACCTGGCGGCCAAGTTCGTGTGCGACGAGGCCATCCAGATCCATGGCGGGTACGGCTACAGCCACGAGTACCCCCTCGAGCGCGCCTACCGCGACATCCGTGGACTGTGCATCGGGGCCGGCACGGTCGAGGCGCAGCGGAACTACATCGGGGGGAGCGTGTCGCGCGGCGCCCGCTCGGTCTCACCGGGCTGGATGGACCCCCTGGCCGACTGATCCCGGCGCAGGCCGACGGATCCCGGCTCAGGCATCGGGCCGGAGGAAGTGGCCGCGTGGATCCCATCGCCGGAGGGCATGCACATGGTCCTCCTCCGCCGGCGCCAGCTCGATGAGATCCCGGGCCACCGAAAGGTCCCAGCCGCACAGGTCGCCGATGGCGCCGACCCGTTCCTCCGCCGTGCCGGGCCCGGGTGCCACCGCCGTCAGGACGAAAGTGTCGTCGTCCCCCTTCTCGAAGATGCCGAGGTCGCAGACGAACGCCCGTACCCGGGCGCCGGGCGACGTGATGTACGGAACCTGGTCGACGGTGCGCCGGCCGGTCAGGGTGGCCATCACCACAACCTCGTCCGCCCGTGAGGCCACGTCGTTCCCTCCCCCGGACCCGACCAGGAACGAGCGCCCGGGGATCACCGTGGAGTTGATGTTCCCGAACCGGTCGATCTGCGCGGCGCCGAGGCAGGCCAGCAGGGTGGTGCCCGGGGACCCGGCCATCAGGCCCAGGATCTGCTCGCTGTCCGACAGCATGGTGGCGGTGGGAAAGCTCCGGTGGTTGAAGACGAACGGGTCCGCCGGAGTCGGCTCGTAGCCCCACAGGCCGAGCTCGGCGGTGAGGGCCACCTCTGCGCCCCGCTCACGGGCCAGCCGCACGCCGAGCCAGCTGGCCAGGTTGGCCACCCCGGCACCGGCCAGCACGGCGTCGGCACCCCGGGCTGCGATGCGGTCGGCCAGGTAGCGGGCGCCGAACACGGCCGCCAGTTCCCAGGCCCCCGTCGGGGTCGAGAGGTCCGGGGGGTGGGAGGCCTGGTCGGCGCGCCACGATCCGGGGTCGGCCCGATCGGCCAGGCCCTGGATGCGCTCGGCCCCGAGTCGTGCGAGGTACTCCTCTTGATCGGCGGGCCCGAGTACCCAGCGGTCGATCCAGGCATCGAACTCGTCGGTGCGGCTGATCCGCTGGACGTCGGACCAGAACTCGAGGTCCTCCCCGTACGGGTCGACCGGTGTGTCACGGGTGAAGAGGCCGCCGGGGTGGGCACCCATCCTCGTCTCGGTGACGGCCAGGACGCGATGGCCGGGGATCCGGACCAGGTGGGACCAGGGACGGATGTCGTCCACGATCCGCTCGACGGTGACCACCGCCCCCCGTTTGGCCGCCAGTGCACCCCAGACGCCCTCGAGCACCGGGGAGTTGAAGGCGACGTTGCCCTCCCGATCGGCGATCGGCGCGTGCAGGAGCGCGATGTCCGGTGCGTACGGGGCCAACAGCCCGACCGTCCCACCGAACGGTGAAGGGACCTCGGCGAAGCCGGGGTTATCCGCCATGCTCGAGCCGACCAACGACCCGGTCACCGTGGCGGGGAGCCCCCGGGCCGCCGCCTCCAGCCGCTGCAGGAATGTGAGGAACGACCAGTGCTCGACTTCCACCTCCCCGTCGAGGTAGGCGCGGGAGAACCAGGGGTTGGGGGTGAAATTCGGGAAGACGTCCCCCGAGTACCCGGTCACCACCTTGCCGATCAGGCCTCCCTTGAAGAAGAGCGTCCCGAGGCTGGAGAGGCTCAACATCACCAGGGTGAAGTCCGGATCCTGACCCCACCACCGCCGCACCAGGTGACGGGCCGCCGCCGTCCACCTCGAGTGGTTGGTGACGACATGGACCGCGTCGCCGGGCCGCACGTGCTCGATGGCGGTGTCGAGATCCACTACCTTGTCCATACCGGTGGGTCAAGCTACTCGACGCCAGGGCGTGGGGGGAGAGGACGTGCCGGTGACCGTCGGCGACACGTCGAATGCCGGGGGCGCAGGGACCTGCAGCATCGTCGTCGAGGAGACCCAGTGGTGACCCCACCATCCAGCCACAGCATCAGGGAGCAGCAGTGACCCGGACGCTGTTCGCCGAGGAGCACGACCAGTTCCGGGCCACCGTCAAACGGTTCGTGGCCAACGAGGTGCTGCCCGGGTTCCCCAAGTGGGAGGAGCAGGGGATCATCGACCGGAGCCTGTTCACCAAGGCCGGTGAGCTGGGCCTGTTGGGCATGGCCATACCCGAGCACCTGGGCGGGGGCGGCGTCGACGACTTCCGCTACAACGCCATCGTCAACGAGGAGCTGTACGGTGCCGGCTGCAACGGGGTCGGCCTGGGGGTGGCCCTGCACAACGACATCGTGCTGCCCTACTTCCTCGCCTACTGCACCGATGAGCAACGGGAGCGGTGGCTACCCGGCATCGCGTCCGGTGAGCTGATCACCGCCGTGGCCATGACCGAGCCGGGCATGGGGAGCGACCTGGCCTCCATGAGCACCACCGCCATTCGGCACGGGGACACCTACGTCGTCAACGGGACCAAGACCTTCATCACCAACGGGATCAACGCCGACCTGGTGGTCACGGCGGTCAAGACCGACCCGACCCAGAAACACCGCGGCATCAGCCTGATCGTGCTCGAGCGGGGAATGGATGGGTTCGAACGGGGAGCGAACCTCCACAAGCTGGGGCTGCACTCCCAGGACACCACCGAACTGTTCTTCGATGATGTGCCCGTTCCGGTCGGGAACCTCTTGGGCGTCGAGGGGGAGGGCTTCGTCCAGTTGGTGAGCAACCTCCCCCAGGAGCGACTGTCGATGGCGGTGTCCGGGGTGGCGGCGTCGCGCCACGCCCTGGGGTTGACCATCGACTACTGCCGCCAGCGGTCGGCGTTCGGCCAGTCGATCGGCTCGTTCCAGAACAGCCGTTTCGTCCTGGCCGAGCTGGCCACCGAGGTGGAGTTGGGCGGGGCGTTCGTCGATGCGTGCATCGAAGATTTCCTGCGCGGCGCGTTACCCCCCGAGCGGGCGGCCATGGCCAAATGGTGGTGCACGGAACTGCAACAGCGTGTGGCCGATCGCGGCCTCCAGCTGCACGGCGGCTACGGCTACATGAGCGAGTTCCCGATCGCCCGGGCCTTCGCCGACGCCAGGGTGACCTCCATCTACGGTGGCACCACCGAGATCATGAAAGAGATCATCGGCCGTTCGCTCGAGTTGTGACCTGGCTCGGTCGACGGACGCCGACCCGCTGAGCGCCAGGTCCCCGGACGATCAGTCCTCGGGTCGGGCCCCGAGTGCCCGCACCGCGAATGCCGTCAGCCTCCGGGTGGTGTCGCCGTCCGGTGCGGTGGCGTTGAGCAGGTGGTGGTGCACCGTGTGGGCGGTGAAGGCGAAGATGATCTGGGCATCGCCGGCCGGATCGGGGCTCTGGCCCTGACCGGACTCGATGGCGGCCCGGATCTCACGTTCCAGCAACGCCGTGATGGCGTCGCGGTTCCGGTCGAGCTGCTCGGGGAACATGGCGGCGATGCGACCGAACCCGAGCGTCCACGGAAGGATCCGCCGCGCCGCCGAGGGGTTGACTGCCTGGCGCAGGCACCCTCCGATCCACTCGCGGATCTTGGCCAGGGGGTCGGGGGCACTCGCCATGCGGTGCTCGAGGTACTCCACCAGGACGTTGGAGGCCCGGTCCAACGCCACGAGCAGGAGCTCGTCCTTGGATCGGAAATGCCGGTAGAAGGCCTTGGTCGAAAGGCCGGCCTCCTGGAGGATCTCCCGGACGCCCGGCTCGATGCTCCCGGTACGGGCGGCCACCGCCCAGGTGGCGTTGATCAGCAGCTCCACCTCGGGACCGCCCTCGGGTGCACCGTCCGCTGAGGTTTCCGCCGGCAGGACAGATGCGACTGGACTCTTCTGGCTCACACCAGGAGCTTACCCAGGAGGCCGCCCTGGCTGCGGGTCTGTCGGATCCGGGTCAGCGCCCGAACCGGGACCGACCCGGGACGGCCCCGGGACCGGGGGGCCGATCGTGGCTCGATGGTGGCTCGATGGTGGCTCGATGGTGGCTACGGTGAGCCACTCCGGTGGGCGTGCGCACCACCAGAAAGGGACCGGGGCCGATGGCGGTGACGGGGAACGGGTGGGACCCGAGGCTCTCGGTGCACGCGCTGTCGACGAGACATTGGGACCTGGCACAGGATCTCGACCTCTATGACCGGCTCGGGGTCCGGCGCATCAGCATTGCGCTCCCGAAGCTGCTCGCCGCCGGCGTCGACGCGTCGGTGAAGGAGATCACCGCCAGAGGTCTGCACGTCGACGGCGTCTATGCCGGGCGTGCGTTCGATCTCACGGACGAGTCGACCTGGCCGGAGGTGCGGGACGCCATGGTGACGGCAGTGGAGGTCGGGAGCCGGGTGGGCGCCGACACCCTCCAGACGACCGGGGGATCGGGGGCCGGCCGCGCCTTCGAGTGGGCGGCGGAGCGACTCGGTGCCGCCCTCGGGCCGGTGGCGGTGGCGGCCCGGCGCAGTGGCCTACGGATCGCCCTCGAGCCGACGCGGCCGCAGTTCGCCCATGTGGGATTCGTCCATAGCCTGCGTGATGGCCTGGAGCTGGCGGCGGACCTCGACCTGTGGCTGATCCCCGACAGCGCCCACCTGTGGTGGGAGCCCGGGTTGGACGAGCTGCTGGCCGAGGGAGCCGGCCGCTTCGCCGCGGTGCAGATCGCCGACCTGGCCTTCTCCGGCCCGGTGCTGGAACGGGTGGTCCCCGGCGACGGGCGCCTCGGGCTGGGCCAGTTGATGGCCACCGTGACGGCGGCCGGGTTCGTCGGTCCGTTCGAGCTCGAGCTGATCGGTCAGGCCATCGACGACGAGGGCTACGAGCCGGCCCTCCGACGGTCCCTCGGGCACCTCCAGGGCCTGCTCGACCCAGGGTCCCCCTCCGCCGACCCCAGCCTGGCATCGGCCTAGCGCCGACCGACCGACGGACCGACCGAGCGACCGACCGACCGAGCGACCGACCGACCGACCGAGCGACCGACCGACCGGTCGGGCTCGCACCCACCGGGCTTTCTCGGGCATGCGGGCGCTGGTACAGTGAGGGAAAACAACTGTTGACCCCGGCACGCCGGCCGGTCATGCGGGCATACCTGCAGGTCGGGAGGGGAGCGAGCCGGAACAAGGGAGGAACCCCATGCCCTCACGAAAACTCGACTTTCCCGTCTTCGATGCCGACAACCACATGTACGAGACGCCTGACGCCTTCACCAAGTACCTGCCGCCCGAGTACGAGGGGCTGATCAAGTACGTGCAGGTCAACGGGCGAACGAAGATCGCGGTGAAGAACGTCATCAGCGACTTCATCCCCAACCCGACATTCGAGCGGGTGGCCGCCCCGGGGGCGCAGGAGGAGTATTTCAAGGTGGGGAACCCCGAGGGGAAGTCCCGCCGCGAGATCATGGGCAGGGGGATCGACGCGCTTCCCGGTTTCTCCAGCCCGGAGCCCCGACTGGCTCTGATGGACGAGCTGGGCCTCGACCGGGCGATCATGTGGCCCACCCTGGCCAGCCTGCTCGAGGAGAGGATCCGCGACGATCCGCCCGCCGTCCATGCGGTGATCCATGCACTGAACCAGTGGATGCACGAGCACTGGACCTTCAACTACGAGGACCGCATGTTCCCGACCCCCGTGATCCACCTCGGGATCGTCGACCGGGCCATCGAGGAGTTGGACTGGGTGGTCGAGCGCGGGGCCCGGATCATCCTGATCCGTCCCGCCCCGGTGATGGGCTTCCAGGGGCCCCGTTCCATCGCGCTCCCCGAGTTCGACCCGTTCTGGTCCAAGGTCGCCGAGGCCGGTCTGCTGGTGGGCATGCACGCCTCCGACAGCGGTTACCAGCGCTACATGAACGAATGGGAGGGCATCCGCGACGGGGAGATGACGCCATTCAAGGGTGGGTCCGGGTTCCAGGCCATCATCGGGCACCAGGGCCGGCCCATCATCGACACGGTGGCCTCCCTGATCGGGCACGGGCTGTGCTCAAGGTTCCCGACCCTTCGCTTCACACCGGTGGAGAACGGCAGCAACTGGGTACGGCCCCTGCTGATCGACATGGAGCACGCCTGGGAGTTCAGCCCGAACGCGTTCGAGGAGTACCCGGTCGACGTCTTCAAGCGGAACATCTACGTGCACCCGTTCCACGAGGAGGACCCGAAGGGGCTCATCGACGTCCTCGGAGCCGATCGGGTGCTGTTCGGCTCGGACTATCCGCACCCCGAAGGCATGGCCGACCCGCTGACCTTCGTGGACGATCTGAAGGGGCTGCCCGACGAGGACATCAGATTGGTCATGGGCGGCAACCTGAACAGGTTGATGGGATTCGAAGGGGCGGCGGCCTGACTTAGGCCGCCGGGCCGCACGACCCCGGCCGGGTGCGGCTCTCGCCACAGGCGCGTCGGCGTGGATCCCGCCGCCGGCGAACGCCCGCGCGCAGTCCCCGGAGGGGATCGTTTCCATTCGGTGCCCGCCGATAGGGTTGCAGCACTGCGGGCCGCGGGGGATGCGGGCGTCGGGACGTGAGCCGCCGGCTCGGAGAGGGAGGATGGATGAGTGCTCGGGGGGTCGCATCCATCGCGGCCGAGACGCCCGACCGGCTGGCTTTGGTGGCCGGTGAACGGCGCATCACGTTCGCCGAACTCGACGCCGACGCCAACCGGTGGGCCAATTACTTCACCGCCGCCGGGGTCGGCCACGGGGATCGGGTGGGCGTGATGGCGGGGAACCGTCCCGAGATCTTCTCCTGCTGGTACGGGGCCGGCCGTGTGGGCGCCATGGTCGTCCCGATCAGCTACCGGTTCACCGGCCCCGAGGTCGCCTACCTGCTCGCCGACTCCCAGGCGGCAGCATTCGTGTTCGAGGACCCGGCCATCGTCGGGCCGGCCACCGCCGACGTGGAGGGGCTGGGACTGATCGTGGGGATCGACGCCCCGGCCGTTGCCGCGTCATCGCCCGAGGCCCGGGTGGAGGAGTTCATCGGGTCGCTGACGGTGTTCATGAACTACACGTCGGGCACCACAGGCAAGCCGAAGGGGATCACCCGCCCGCTCCCCGTCCCGGCCCGGGAGCTTCCGCCCCAGCCGTTCGCCGAGTACTGGGGGTTCCGGCGCGACGATGTGCACCTCCTGTGCGGGCCCGCCTACCACACGGCACCGGGGAACTACGCGGTCATGCACCTCAACGAGGGCGCCCGGGTGGTCATCATGGACCGGTTCTCGGCCGAGGAGTGCCTGTCGCTGATCGAGCGCGAGCGGGTGACGACGTCGCACATGGTGCCGGCCAACTTCGTGCGGATCCTCGAGGCCGACTGGTCGGCCCACGACCGGTCCAGTGTGCGCAAGATCCTCCACGCCGCCGCCCCGTGCCCGGTCGCCGTCAGGCGCCGCATCATGGAGGTGTTCCCCGCCGGCTCGATCTGGGAGTACTTCGGGATGAGCGAGGGATTCGGGACCACCATCTCGCCAGACGAGTGGCTGGCCAAGCCGGGGAGCGTGGGTCGGCCGTTCCCCGGCCTGTCCCTGCGCATCGCCGACGAGGACGGTGAGATCCTCGGTCCCGGCGAGGTCGGTGTCATCTACGTCTCGGCCTTCCCCACCCACCGGTTCAGCTATCACAACGCCGAAGAGAAGACCGCCCAGGCGTGGAAGGACGACTACTTCACGGTCGGGGACATGGGCTACGTCGACGAAGACGGCTACCTGTTCGTCGTCGACCGGCGCGTCGACCTGATCCTCAGTGGCGGCGTCAACATCTACCCCGCCGAGATCGAGCAGGCCCTGGCCGAGCACGCCGAGGTGGTGGACTCCGCCGTCTTCGGTCTTCCCGACGAGCGCATGGGCCAGCAGGTCTTCGCGTTGGTCGAGACCCGGCCGGCGGCCGGCCTCACCGAGGAGGCCCTGGTCGAGTACCTGTCCGAGCGCCTGGCCCGCTACAAGCTGCCCCGCCGCATCGAGTTCGTCGACGAGCTGCCGCGCGAGCCGAGCGGAAAGGTGCTGAAACGCCGGCTGCGCGACCAGTGGTTGGACCGGAGCGGCCGGTGAGCGCAGCGCCGGGCCGGCCCGAGCCGTCCGCCGGGCCCGCCCCCGGACTCGTTCCCGGACACGCATTCGACGCCTTCGACATGCGGACCGTCGAGGCGGCCGGCGCCGACTGGGCCATGGAGATGGACGTCACCCCCCGGGTCGTCAACGGGTCGGGCGTGCTGCAGGGCGGACTGCTGGCCACCCTCGTCGACATGGTGGCGGGAACCGCGCTCCTGCGGGGCGACGAACCCTACGGACGGGGGGCGACGAGCGAACTGCAGATCAGCTTCCTGGACGGGGCCCGGGTGGGGCCCGTGGTGGCAGCGGCCACCGTGCTTCGTCGGGGAAGGCACAGCGCGGTGGTGCGGGTCGAGGTCCGCGACCGCGGTGCGGACGACCTGCACGTGGCCACCGCCACCGTGACCTTCGCGGTGCGGGCGCGGACGGAACCGGTGAATCCCCCGGACGCGGATACCTGAGGCCTGACCCATTCAGGCCGCTCAGGCCCCGCTCAGGCCCGCTCAGGCTGGCTCAGGCCTGCGCAGGGAGGCTCAGGAGCCGCTCAGGGAGCGGCGGGACCGAACCGGTCAAGATCCGTGTGGATCAGCGACTCGAAGGGTGCCGCCAGTGCGAGCTGTGCCGGGACCGAATCCCACGCCTCCCGCACCAGGGGCGAGAGCCGCTCGCCGACCGTCGCCGGGTCGTCGTCGAGGTAGCACACGATGATCCGGTGGGCGCCGGGCGAGAACATCGGCCGCCGGATCTCCGGGGAGGTGGCATAGGTCCATGCGCCGGCCACCCCCGGCACCTGGACGAGTGACGCCACGACTTCGGTGTGCAGGTATTGGAGGAACTCGGACTGGTCGGCGCCGTCGTCCGGCTGGTCGACGATGAGATAGACGCCCTGGTGGGGGCGGAAGGGGACCACCTCGGCCGACACCAGCACGCGCGGTGCCGCCAACGACTCGAGCAACCGCAGCCCACCCCGGTACTGGGAGGGGAGCGCATGGGGATAGCGGCCCAACTCCGCCAGGTGCCGTCCCAAGGTGAAGAACTCGTCGAGCGTCTCGTCGACCGGGTTGCCCATGAGGTAGCACACGACATGTTCGACGGAGGACCACGTGTCGAGCTCGGCGGCACGGGCCCGCCGGCAGTCGGGCGTGGACGCCCAGCGCTGGCCGAGGAGCAGCCCGGGTAGCTGGTACTGCTCGGGCATGTGGTCCTGGCTGTGCCACGCCAGGTACGGGCGGTCGTCCCCGGTGGGCGAGTGGCGCGTCAGCGAGAAGAAGCCGATCTTGACCCGGTTCATCGTGTCCCCCTTCGTGTGGGTGTCAGCCGATGGTGGGGAGGACCCGGTCAGCGAGGAACCCCACCACGGCATCGGAGAACACATCGTTGCGGTCGCCGGCGATCATGTGGGACGCGCCGGCGACGTCCACCACGATGGCCTCGGGCATGGCGGCCCGGAAGTGGTCGACCCCGTCCTGGTCCACCACGTCGCTCAGCAGCCCGCGGACCAGCATGGTCGGGACGTGGATGTTGCTCACGGCCACGTCGAGGAGCCCGGTCAACCGGTCGGGGACCACCTCGGTGCGTCCCTGGCTGATGAAGGCCGGGTCCCAGTGCCAGTACCAGCGGCCGTCCCGGTTCCGGAGCACCTTGGCCAGGCCGGCCGGGTTGACCCCACGGGTCCGTTGCGGTGTGTAGGCGGCGATGGCGTCGGCGGCCTCTTCCAACGAACCGAACCCGTCGAGGCCCGACTCCATGAACGTCCGGATGCGCTGGATCCCCTCATCGTTCGTCTTCGGGGTGATGTCCACCAGGACCAGGCCACAGGATACTGTCCGGTCGCTCGTCCCCTCGGCCAGCAGCGCCGACATGCCGCCGAGGGACGCCCCCACCAGGACGGGAGGACGACCCAACTGATCGACGACGGCGACGACGTCCCCGCCGAAGGCGGTGAATGAGTAGTCGCCGTTGGGTGCCCACTGGCTCTCACCGTGGCCACGGAGGTCGATGGCCACGGTGCGCCATCCCTGTGCGGCCACCCTCTGGGCCGTGGAGCCCCAGGCATGGCGGGTCTGGCCGCCCCCGTGAAGCAACAGGACCGGCCACGCGTCCGGTTCGCCCCAGACGTCGGCCACGAGCTGCAAGCCCTCGAATCCCTCGAATACCACCCGCTCCGGTTCCACGGCATCATCGTGGCACGGGGTGGACCGATGCGCCCGTCCGGGTGAGCCCGAACACCGGGTATTCCCGGGGAGAAGCCGCTCCACGACGAGGCTGGTTACACTGCCCCGTATGCGGGTGGTCGTCGACTTCGATCTGTGTGAATCCAACGCGCTGTGCATGGCGGCGGCGCCCGACGTGTTCGAGGTGCGCGACGACGATTACCTCTACGTGCTGCAGGAGGAGCCACCCGAGGATCGGCGGGACCAGGTCCGGGCAGCGGCTCGGTCGTGCCCGAAGGCCGCCATCACCATCATCGACTAGTCCGGACGGGCTGGACCGACGGGCCGTGTCTCGGGGTGGCCGCCGAGCCGCGCAGCGCCACGGCACACCGGGCTCCCGGCGGCTGCGGGGCGACGATCCGGCCGACGGGGGCGGAGGGCCGACCGGGTACCCGGTAGGGGACGAGGGAAAAGGGGAGATTCGGATGTCAGTACTCGAGGTCGAAGGCGGTGTGCCCTACGGCACCCAGATCCGACGGGTGGCCGACGCGCTCGGTGACCGGACCGCCCTCATCTTCGCCGCCGAGGACGGGAGCGAACGGACGGTCACGTTCCGCGAACTGGACGAGCGCTCGACGCAGCTGGCCCATGTCCTCGCCGAGCGGGGGATCGAGGTGGGCGAGTACCTCGCCATCTCCCTGCGCAACTCCCCTGAGCATCTGATGGCGTGTTTCGCGGGCTGGAAGGTGGGCGCGGTGGTGATCCCCATGCGCTGGGACCTGCCCGAGTGGGAGCGCAGCCGGGTGTTGGCCGCCATCGATCCCCGCCTGATCGTCGATGCCGAGCACGCCGACCTGTTCGACGAGAGCCTGTCGGCCCCGATCGCCCCACTTCCCGAGGTCGTGCCACCCCGCGGCTGGGGCGTCTGCAGTTCAGGATCGACCGGCACCCCCAAGGCCATCGTGGTGAACAGTCCCGGCCTGTACGTCCCGGGCTCACCGACCTCGTCGGTCGTCGAGGCGTATGGCGCGCTGCCACGGCCCCAACGGGTTCTGGTGCCGGCGCCGCTCTACCACAGCAACGGGTTCACGGCCACGCGCAACCTGATGGGGGGCGACCAAGTGGTGTTGTTGGAGCGGTTCAACGCTCCCCGCATCCTCGACCTCGTGGAGCGCCATCGGATCACCGGATTCATCGCCGCCACCCCCATGCTCCAGCGGCTGGCCCAGGTGCCGGGCATCGACGAGCGGGACCTGTCGTCGCTCCAGTGGGTGCAACAGGGTGCCTCCGCACTCCCTGTCTGGCTGGGCCGACGCTGGTGCGAGCTGGTGGGCCCCGAGCACTTCTTCTTGAGCTACGGGGCCTCCGAGATGCTCGGCCTGATCACCTGCCGCGGAGACGAGTGGCTTGAGCACCCGGGCACCCTGGGTCGGGGCTTCACCGACACGGAAATCAAGATCCTCGACACCGACGACCATGAGGTGCCGACCGGGGAGGTGGGCAGCATCTACATGCGCACCCCGACCGGACCGGCGGCGTCGTACGTGGGTGACAACGTGGCGCCGATGCCGCGCTCGGACGACGGGTTCGTCACCGTGGGCGACCTGGGTTGGGTCGACGACGACGGCTTCTTGTTCATGGCCGACCGTCGCTCGGACATGATCGTGACCGGCGCCGTCAACGTCTTCCCCGCCGAGGTCGAGGCGGCACTGAGCGAGCATCCCGGCATCGCCGACGTCGTGGTCATCGGCCTCCGCGACCCGGAGTGGGGCCGGCGGGTGCACGCCATCGTGCAGGTCACCGATGCGGGGTCACCTCCCGGCGAGGACGACGTCATCTCCTTTGCCAAGGCCAGGTTGGCGTCCTACAAGGTGCCCAAGACCGTCGAGTTCATCGAGCTGATCCCGCGGAGCGACGCCATGAAACTCAGCCGCGGCGCCTTCGTGGCCGAGCGGGAGGGGCCCGACGGCGGGGCCGGGCCCGGCATGGCGGCCGCCGATGGGTGAGGTATACCGTAGGCCCCGTCGCAGGGGGGAACTCCGTTCTGGTATCCCGCGATGGCGCCTCGGCGATGCTCGATCGTCATGGTGAAGGACGACCAACACGTAGAGGAGAAGGACACCGACATGCCCGACTATGAGTTCTTGCAGTTCGAGTCCTTGGACGACGGCAGGATCGTCCGCATCCTCCTCGATCGGCCCGACACCAGGAACGCCCAGAACCGCGGTCTGCTGGTCGAGCTGGACGACGCCTTCCGCCGCGCCGAAGAGGACGACGAGGTGCGCGTGGTCATCCTCGGGGGCACCGGGCCGTTGTTCTCGTCCGGACACGACATGGGATCGGCCAAGGCCCAAGAGGAGCGCACCAGCCACCCGACCACCAAGATCGACGGTGCCACCCGGGTCGGCGCCGAGGCGCGCATGCTCCAGGAGTGGCACTACTACTTCCAGAACACCCTCCGGTGGCGCAACCTCCGCAAGATCACCGTCGCCCAGGTCCAAGGGACCGTCTACGCCGCCGGCCTCATGTTGATGTGGGCGTGCGACCTCATCGTCGGAGCGGAGAACGTGCTGTTCGCCGACGTGGTCGGCACCCGTCTCGGCATGTGCGGGATCGAGTACTTCGGGCACCCGTGGGAGTTCGGGGCCCGCAAGACCAAAGAGCTGATGCTCACCGGCGACGCCATCGACGTCCACGAGGCGCACCGTCTGGGCATGGTGTCCAAGGTGTTCCCGACCGACGAGCTCGACGAGCAGACACTGGCCTTCGCCCGGCGCATCGCCGAGCTGCCCACCATGACCGCCCTGCTCATCAAGGAGTCGGTCAACCAGACCGTCGACAACATGGGCTTCTACAACTCGCTGCAGGCCTGCTTCAACCTCCATCAGCTGAACCACGCCCACTGGGCCGAGGTCCACGAGAACCACTACCCGGTGGCGGTTCCCGAGGACGGGGTGGCCGATTGGAAGAAGCCGACCCCCATCCGCCTGGCCGTGCCCGACGCCGTGGAGGGGCCCGTCCCCGCACGCTGAGCGGCGTCGGCGCCCGGGCACACCGACCCGCACCCGCGACCCGCACCCGCGACGGGCGGTCAGCGCAGTCGGTGCACCGGGACGCTCGAGTACCCGGCCACGTTGGACATCTGCACCCGGGTGCAGGCCGCTTCGTCGATTTCGAGCCGGGGCCAGCGCCGGGCCAGTTCCTCGAGGGCGATCCGGCTCTCCATGCGGGCCAGTGCCGCGCCCAGGCAGCTGTGGACCCCGTACCCGAACCCCAGGGCCAGGCTGGTGGGTCGGTCGATGTCGAACACATCGGGTCTGTCGAAGAACCGCTCGTCCCGGGTGGCCGACCCGGTGACGAGGATGGTCGGGTGGCCGGCCGGGACCGTCACACCGCCGTACACGGAGTCCTTGACCGAATACCGGCCCTGGTACTGGGAGGGCGGGAAGTACCGCAGGATCTCCTCGACGGCGCGGGGAACCACGGCCGGGTCGTCCACCACCTTGGCGTACTGGTCGGGGTTCCGGTGGAACAAGACGGCCGCATTCCCGACCAGTTTGGTGACGGTTTCGGCTCCGGCTCCTCCCAACAGCGAGAGGAACCCGGCGATCTCGGCGTCGTCGAGTCCGGTCATCTGGCCGTCGCCTCGGTCGACCTCGACCTCGGTGAGGCGGCTGATGATGTCGTCGGCCGGACGGCGCCGACGCTCCTGGGCCAGCTCGAGGAAGTAGAGGCCGGCCTCCATGGCGGCCTCCAGCCCCTCGGGGGTCGGATCCATCTCACCGGGACGCCGGTGCAGCATCAGGTCCAGCCAGTGCCGGATCTGCTGGCGATCCCCTTCGGGAACCCCGAGCATCCGGCAGATGATCTCGACCGGGAACGGGCCGCTGAAGTCCTGTACGGCGTCGAAGGAGTCGGCGCCGTCGAACGGGGCCAGATAGGACTGGATGACCTCGCGCACCATCGGCTCCAGCGCGCCCACCGCCCGAGGGGTGAAGACCCGGCTGACCAGCGCTCGCATGCGGTCGTGTTCGGGGGGGTCCATCATGATGATCAACCGGAACGATCTGATCATCTCGGGATCGTTGTTGAGCGTGGACAGATCGACGCCGTGGCTGCTGGAGAAGGTCTGCCAGTCCTTGTGGGCGGCACAGACATCGTCGTAGCGGAACAGCGCCCAGAAGCCGTACTTCTCGTTGAAGTACACCGGCGACTCGTCGCGCATCCGACGGTACAGGTCGTAGGGATCGTTGAAGTACTCGTCGGAGAACGGGTCGAACTCGGCCGGTGTCAGGCTGGCTGAGGCATCGGACATGGCGGCCACCTCCTTGCGACCACCAGACAATGTTGCCCTTCCGGGTCGATCACCTGGGGCCCCCGGTATCGATCGCCGTCGCTCGCATCGACAGACGATGGTAGCGGGTCCTCTCTGCGAGTCACGGCCGCGTCGACGACGGCCGACGACGGCCGACCACGTCCGACCGCCGGCACCGACGACCGTCATCCCGGCCGGGTTCCCGCTCCGACGTGAATTGCGTTGCCGCCGCGGCCGGTGGTACTCCATTGCCGGGGACAGGAGGTGGGCTGCCCCGATCCGGGGCCGACGAGGGAGGGACGATCCATGGACCTGAGCCCCAGTGCGGAGCAGGAGCAGCTGGTCGGCGCCTTCTCGGCCCTGTACGCCAAGGAGTCCTCCACCGATCGGGTCCGAGCTGCTGAGGGGTCCGGTCACGACCCGGTGCTGTGGGACCGTCTCTGCGGGGTCGGAGCCCTTCAGATGGCGGTGGCAGAGGACTCGGGCGGTTGGGGTGCGTCGATGACGGACCTCGGTCTGGTGGCCGAACAACACGGCCGCTACCTCGGCTCCGCCCCACTGCTCGAAGCCCAGACCGCAGTTCGTCTCCTGGCCGGCCTCCCGTCGCCGCCGGCCTCCGACCTCCTGAGGAGAGCGATCGCCGGTGATGTCCTGGTCACCGTGGCCCTCCACCCGCCTCGACGGGGGAAACTGGAGCTCGTGCCCTCCGGCGCCGTCGCTGACGTCGTGATCTTCGCCGACGCCGACCGCCTGGCCTGCTTCGAACCGGCACCGACGGTGGACCGGAGGCGGGTCGAGACCCTGGGATCGATGCCGGTGGCCGACCTCGTGATCGAGGGCGACATCGTCGAGTTGGCGTCGGGGCCCGGGGCCCGGGGCGCGCACGATCACGCCGTGGACGAGTGGATGGTGCTCATGGCAGCCGCCCTGGTCGGGTTGGGTTCCCGCTCGATCGAGATCGGTGTCGACTACGTGAAGGACCGCCACGCGTTCGGGGTACCGATCGGATCGTTCCAGGCCGTGGCCCACGGGCTCGCCGATGCCGCCACGGCGGTCGACGGAGGTGGGCTGCTGGCCCGGGAGGCGGCGTGGGCGGCGAGCTCCGACGTGGCCCGGAGCTCGGAACTGGCCGCCCTCGCCTTCGCCTTCGCCTCGGAGTCGGCACGCCAGGCCAGCTATCGGAGCCTGCACTATCACGGGGGCTATGGCTTCATGCTGGAGTACGACATCCAGCTCTACTTCCGGCGGGCCAAGGCCTGGCCCGCCGTGTACGGCGAGCCCCGCCTGGCCTACGCCCGGGCGGCCGGTCGTCGTCTGGCCCGGACCGCTCCGGAGGGATGAACATGGATTTCTCACTGGGCGAGCGCAGCGACTCCTTCCGGGCGGAGGCGCGCCAGTTTCTCGACGAGGTGTTCACCGACGAGATGCGTGAGGAGATGCACCGGACCGGTGTGCGCCACAACTGGGACTTCCACCGCGCCCTCATCGCCCGCGGTTGGCTGGCGCCCGGATGGCCGGTCGAGTTCGGCGGCCAGGGCCGCGACCCGATGGAGATGCTGGCCTTCGCCGAGGAGTTCCAAAAGGCAGGGGCACCGACGTACGGCGTCGGGACGACCCTCATGGTCGCCAACATCATCCGCCATGTCGGGACCGAGGAGCAGAAGCGGTCGATCGTGTCGCGCGCCGTCGCCGGCGAGATCATCATCGTGCTGGGATTCACGGAGCCGGAGTCGGGTTCGGATGTTGCCGCCGCCCAGACCCGCGCCGTGCGCGACGGGGACGAGTGGGTGATCAACGGGCAGAAGATGTTCACCACCAACGCCCAGGAGGCCGACTACGCCTTCATGCTCACCCGCACCAATCCTGATGTGCCCAAGCACCGCGGCCTGACCACGTTCCTCGTCCCGCTACGGCAGCCGGGGGTGGAGATCCAGCCGGTGTTCACCCTGTCGGGGGAGCGGACCAACCTGACCTTCTACTCCGACGTCCGGGTGGACGACGGCCTGCGCATCGGTGAGGTCGACGGAGGGTGGGACGTCATGACCGTCGGGCTGACCTTCGAGCGCTCCGGGCCCCAGGGAGGGGAGTCGATCAGGCTGCTCGAGGCCATGGAACGGTGGGCCGCCATTTCCGAGGACGCCGCCGGGCGTCTCCGCTCCGAGGACCCCGACGTCCTCGCCCGACTCGGACGGGCTGCGGCCGAGAACGAGATCAGCGCCCTGATGGCCCGGCGCAGCGCCTGGATCCATGATGCGGGCCGCCTGCCCGGCGTCGAGGGCTCCATGGCCAAGCTCTTCGCGTCGGAGGCGTTGACGCGTCAGGGCGCCGACTTCGTCGACATGCTCGGCCCCGACGGGATCCGGAGTCCCGGCGACCCGACCGCGGTGGAGGGGGCGCGGCCGACTACGCCTTCCGCTTCGCGCTGGGCGCCACCACCTACGGGGGGACCAGCGAGATCCAACGCACCATCATCGCCCAGCGCGGCCTCGGCCTACCCCGGACGTAGTCCGGCCTCCGCCGCTCCCACCAGGTCCACCACGGCCTCGAGCTGTTCGAGGTAGTGGCTGAGCGAGTGATGGACGAAGTTGAGCTGCAGGCCGGTGGCGCCGGCATCGGTCAGCCGCCGCATCGCCCGCAGGGACCCGTCCGGGTCACCGACAGGGTCGATCGGGCGGCCGTTCTGGAGCAGGACATCGAGCGGGCGCTCCCGTTCGGCCCAGGCGGGGGTGTCCCGGGCCGCCGCCAACATGGCCGCCATGTCGACCGCCCGGATCCCGAACGGCACCCACCCGTCCCCCAGGGTCACGGCCCGACGGAGGGAGCGGGCCGTCCTGCCACCGATCCACAGTGGGACCGATGCCTGGAGGGCGCAGGGGTCGAGCACCACGTCCGAGAAGCGGTAGTAGGTCCCGTCGTACTCCGGTCGTGCCACCGACAGCGACGCCCGGAGTGCCGAGATGGCGTCGTCGGCCCTCGGCCCGCGATCGGCGAACGGTGATCCGAGGAGGTCGAACTCCTCCTCGAGCGAACCGACTCCGAGCCCGAGGATGAGCCGGCCGCCGCACACCCGGTCCAAGGTGCCGTACCGTTTGGCGATCTCGAGGGGGTGGTGGTACCCGAGCACGAGGACATTGGTGGAGAACCGGATGTCCGAGGTCACCGCGGCCAGGTAGCCGAAGGTGGCCAGAGGGTCCCAGTACCGGCTGCCCCGCGTGGGGGCCACCTCGACGGGGACGACCACGTGCTCACTGCACGTGAGGTAGTCGAGGCCCAGCCGGTCGGCGGCGCGGGCGACGGCGGCGACGTCCTCGATGGTCCCGTCCTGCTCCCAGGAGGCGTGGGCGTGGGGGAGCATGGTGAGCACGGGGGTGGTGATGCCCAGCAGCAGCGTTCGGGCCCTCCCGCTTGCATTCCCGCTTGCATCGCCGCCGGGATCGCCGCCCGTCTCTCCACCTGGGTCTTCGGCCGGGTACCGGCCCGGGTCCGGGTGTCGCCCGGGGGAAGCCACGGTCCCCCCTGGGGTAACGGCGGGCGGTTCGATCCGACGCAAGCTAGCACCGGTGACCCGTCCGGGCAGGGCCGCCGCCCATATCGCGACGACCGTTCTGCCGCCGGTAGAGTTTGCTTCCCGATGAGGCTCCGCCCCACTTACCGGCCGCCGGCCGCCACCCGCTACCGCCGGCCCGGAGGCCCGTGGGACGTCCCCACTCTGGACGCCGTCCTCAGCTCCCGTCCGGTGCCGAACGGTGCGGCGGTGGTCGACGGCCATCACCGTTTCGACGCCGACCACCTCGAGGCGATGGTGGCCGGACTGGCCGGGAGCCTCCGACGGCGCGGGATCCGGCGCGGCGATGTGGTCACCTGGCAGCTTCCCAACTGGTGGGAGGCCCTGGTGCTGTACCGGGCCTGCTGGCGCTGCGGAGCGACGGCCGTCCCGCTGCACCATCAGGTCGGGGCCTCCGAGGTCCGCGCCATGTTGGACGTCGTGGAGCCGGCGATGTGCTTCGCCGCTCCGTCGCTGCCACTGGCCGGGCTGGTCGACGCCGTCGACGTGCGTGGCGACACCGACCGCTTCGCGAGCATGCTCGACGGGCCCGCCGTGACCACCAGCCCGAGCCTTCCGAGCGATGTCGCCGCCGTGATCTTCACCTCCGGGTCGACCGGCAAACCGAAGGCGGTGCTGCACACCCATCGCGGGTTGGCCTACAAGGCGCTGTCCATGACCGCCGTGCACGGTCTCACCGAACGGGACGCCGTGCTCATGCCGGCCCCGCTGGCCCACATCTCGGGGCTGTTGAACGCCGTGCTGGTCCCCGGGGCCGCGTCGATGCGCGCCGTGTTGATGGAGCGTTGGGAGGTCGCAGCAGGACTCCGGATGATCGAGGACGAGTCGATCAGCTTCATGATCGGCCCCCCCTCCTTGTTCTCGGCCATCCTCGAGGACCCCGGATTCGACGCCGTCAAGGTCTCGAGCCTTCGGGTGGTGTCGAGCGGGATGATGGGGGTGAGCCCGGCATTCATCGACGCCGCCCGCCTCGGCCTGGGGGCCATCGTCAAGCGCAGCTACGGCTCCTCCGAGGCGCCGACCGTATCGACCTGTGCCAACGACGATCCCGCCGAGCGCTGCCGCGACACCGACGGCCGGGCGGTGGGGAGCGCGGAGATCCGCATCGCCGACCCCGTGACCGGCCACCGACGCCGCGCCGGGCAGGAGGGCGAGGTCTGGATCCGGGGCCCTGAGCTCTTCGCCGGATACGCCGACGCCTCGGAGACGGCGGCCGCCGTCCACCGGGGATGGTTCCGCAGTGGGGACCTGGGGGTGGTCGACGACGGGGGTTGGCTGACCATCACCGGCCGGCTCAAGGACCTGATCATCCGCGGCGGCGAGAACATCGCCGCCGCCGAGGTGGAGCACGCCCTCGAGGCCCATCCCCACATCACCCGGGCGGTGGTGGTCGGTTGCCCCGACGACCGCCTGGGCGAGCGCGTCGCCGCGTTCGTGGTCGCCGAACCACCCGTCGACGTGGCCGAGTGCCGTCGGTGGTTCGCCGAGTTCGGGATGGCCCGCTTCAAGACGCCCGAAGTGGTGGTCCCGCTGCGGGAGCTGCCGCTTCTCCCGGCGGGAAAGCCCGATCGTGCCGTGCTGAAGGCGCGGGCGGCCGGCCTGCGGGTGAGCGGATGAGACGGAGGCCCCGGGCATGAACCTGGCATTGACCGACGATGAGCAGTCCTTCCGCGACGAGGTACGGCGCTGGCTGGACGCCAACGTGGACCTCCCTCCCCCTTCCGCTCGCTCGACGACGAGTTCGAGTGGGGACGGACCTGGCAGGCGAGACTGGCCGCCGACCGGTGGGTCGGCATCCACTGGCCCGAGGCGTTCGGGGGCCGGGGTGCCTCCCCGTTGGAGGTGGCCATCTTCAACATGGAGTACGCCCGGTCCGGAGCGCCCCAGCCGGTCAACCGGAACGGGATCAACCATGTCGGGCCCACCTTGTTGGCCCACGGAACCGAGGAGCAAAAGGGCCGCTGGTTGCCCCGGATCCTCGACGCCCAGGAGATCTGGTGTCAGCTGTTCAGCGAGCCGGGGGCGGGCTCGGATCTTGCCTCGTTGACGACCCGGGCCATCCCGGTGGACGACGGCTGGGTGCTGCGGGGTCAGAAAGTGTGGACCAGCTATGCGCAGTTCGCCCGGTGGGGCATCGCCCTGGTCCGGACCGATGTCGACGCGCCCAAGCACCGCGGGCTCTCCTACCTGGTCGTGGACATGACCGCCCCGGGGATCGAGATCCGCCCGCTGGTCACCATCACCGGTGAGTCGGAGTTCAACGAGGTCTTCTTCGACGACGCCTTCGTGCCGTCGGACTGCCTGGTCGGCGGGCTCAACCAGGGGTGGGCGGTGGCCAACACCACACTCGCCCACGAGCGTGGGACCTCGTTCCCGTTCAAGGAGCAGGTCGTCCACGAGATCTTCCTCGAGCAGCTGTACTCCCTGGCCGAGACGTCGGGGGCGCTCGATGACCCCGACGTGGCCGACGCCCTGGCCGAGGCGGCCGTGAAGTTGCGCGTGTTCCGGCTCCACAACTGGCGGACGTTGTCGCGGTTGACCAAGGGGGACGAGCCGGGCCCTGAGTCAAGCGTGGTGAAGCTGACCTGGACGGACATGACCCAGACCATGGCCGACGCCGCCCTGTTGGTGGTCGGGGACGCGGCTCCGCTGTGGGGCGATGCCTCTGACAACCCGATGGCCGGCAAGTGGCAGCGTCAATGGCTCTGGTCCAAGGCGGCGACCATCGCCGGGGGCACCAGCGAGATCCAAAAGACCATCATCGGCGACCGGATCCTCGGCCTGCCCCGCTGATCCCGGTCGGGCGGCGGCGCCCGGGGGTGGAGCGCCTCCCTGGAGTACGGCGGTGCCCGCCTGTCACCCCGGCCCGGCCTCGTCCCCGGGCGCTCCCACCAGGAGGCGAGACCGCCCTGACGCGACGAAGGAACCGCCGGGGGGATGGCGATTCCTTCGTACTGACACACCAAGTGCGGAGGGGGGATTCCTGCAACCTGAGGTCGAACGCAATCCTACGAGATCGATCAGGGATCAGTCAAACCGTTCGGATGGGCCGGAGCCATCGTCTTCAACGATCCGATGGCGGGGTCGCTGCTGACCTGGGTCGTCACCAGGGGTCGGTGAACCGGTCCCGGTGGGCACGCTCGGCGACCGGCAGGCGACGGGGCGCCCCGAGGGGCGCGGCCGGCCAGCCGATCGGGAGGACGGCCATCGGACGGATGTGGTCGGGCATCGACAGCAGGGCACGGAGCTCATCGGGGAACAGTGTGGCCAGCGTGGTCATGGCCGATCCGAGCCCGAGGGCCGAGGCGGCCAGCAACAGGTTCTGGACGGCCGGGTAGACCGACGACGGCAGTGTCGACTCGAGGGCCACGGCCGTGCTGCCCCCCACGACGATGATGACGGGTGCGGACGCGATGCCGCCCTCGGCACCCCGGTGCACATCCTCCAGGAGCTTCGGTTCCAGCCGACCCTCGGAGTGCTGCCGGCCGCCGCCTTGCCATGCCCGCTGGCTGAGGGCTCCGATCGCCGACCGGAGCCCTTGGTCACGGACCACGATGAACTCCCATGGCTGGAGGTTCTCTGCGCTGGGCGCGTGGGTGGCGGCTTCGAGGCACCGTTCCACGAGGTCGTCGCCCACCGGGCGCTCGGCAAACCGGCGACAGGCCCGCTGACGCAGGACCACCTCGAAGAAGCCGTCTGGTGCGGGTGCGGCATCGTCACCGGTCATCACAACACCTCGGCTCTTCCGGCCCCGAGCACTGCCGGGGAGGGCATGTCGCCGGTCAACCTAGTCCCCGGGTGCGTGGCCGGTTCGCCTACGTTGTGCCGATGATCCGATACGTCGTGGGTGAAGACGGAGTGGCCCGCCTGGTGCTCGACCGGCCGGAGGCGAAGAACGCACTGAGCATCGAGATGCGCGACGAGATCGTGCAGAGGGTCCGCGAGGCGCGGGCCGACCCGGCCGTGCGCGCCCTGTTGGTCACCGGTGTCGGTGACTCGTTCTGTGCCGGCATGGACCTCCGCGCCTCCACGGTGGCGCGGGCCGGCGGGGAGGGTTTCGACCCCCGGGCCACCAGCGAGGCGCTGCGCGTCGGCGTGCAGACCTTCATCCGCGAGCTCTGGGAACTGGACAAGCCGACGGTGGCGGCGGTCAACGGTACCGCCGTCGGCCCCGGGGCGCACCTGGCGCTGGCCTGCGACTTCGTGCTGGTGTGCGAGCAGACCCGATTCATCTGGTCGTTCGCCAAATGGGGGTTGGTGGTCGACGCCGGCGGCGCCTATCTGCTCCCGCGTCTGGTGGGACTACCCCGGGCCAAGGCGATGGTCATGCTCGGTGAGGGCGCCCGGGGAGCGGAGGCGGTCGACCTCGGCCTGGCCTACCGCTGCGTTCCGGATGTCTCCGCGTTGGAGCGGGAGGCGTCCGAACTGGCCGCTCGCCTGGCCGCGGGCCCGACCCGGTCACTCGGACTGTCCAAGCAGCTCTTGAACGCCACCTTCGAGACCACGCTGTCGGCATCGCTCGACCGCGAGGCCCAGGCCCAGGCCATGGCCACGGTCTCGCCGGAGATGGCCGAGGGGATGGCGGCCTTCGCCGAGAGGCGGCCGCCAGACTTCCGCTCCGCCCGCTGACCCCGCCGCCCGCCACTGACCGGTCAGGGCTCGCCCGGGGCGTCCAGGAACCGGTCCCGCAGGGCGTTGCGGTCCGGCTTGCCGAGGGAGAGGGCGGGGAACCTGTCGTATCGCCGGACCCGCTCTGGGGCCTTGAACCGGGCGATGCCCTGGTGGGCACACCAACTCCGACAGGCCTCGAGGCCGAACGGGGAATCGGCGACCACACAGGCACCGACCTTCTCCCCCATCCGGTCGTCGGGGTAGCCGACGACGACCGCCTGGCGGACGGCGGGATGGGCTTCAAGCACACGCTCGACCTCGGCCGGCACCACGTTTTCGCCACCCCGGATGATGATGTCCCTCGTCCGGCCCACGATGGTCAGCCAGCCGTCACCGTCGAGCGTCGCCAGATCGCCGGTGCGGAACCAGCTACCGTGCATGGCCGCACGGGTCTGGGCCGGTTCTGCGTATCCGGCGAAGAGCTCGGGACCCCGCAGTTCGAGCTCTCCGGGAGCGCCCGGGGCGGCGATTCGGCCGGTGACGGGGTCCACGACCCGGAGTTCGGCCTCGCTCACGCTACGGCCGTCGGTGTCACGGGCCCGGTCGGGGGGATCGTCCCACGCCGAGGTGGTGATGGTGGGGGCCTCTGTCGAACCGTAGGTGCGCTTGACCGTGGCCCCGAACGCGTCCCGGTTGGCGTCGACGAACTCGGGCGCCACGGTCATCGACCCGCACGAGATGATCCGCAGGGAGGACATCGCCGCAGTGGAGAAGTTCGACGCGCCGGCCATTCCCGAGAAGTACACCGGGGGCCCGATCATGAAGCTGATCCGGTGCTCGGGGACCAACCGGTTGGCCAGCTCGGCATCCCACCGTTCCATCAGTACGGTCCGCATCCCGACCGCGGCGGGCAGGAGCACCCCGCTCAGGAGCCCCGAGATGTGGGCCAGCGGCGCCGGCATCAGGACGGTGTCAGCCGGGCCGAGCCCGTGGGCGGCAACCATGGTGCGGGCCTTGTAGGCCAGTCCTCGGTGGGTGTGGAGGACGGCCTTGGGCTCCCCGGTGGAGCCGGAGGTGAACAGGACCACCGCCACGTCGACCCCCCTGGACAGCGCTGTCGCGCACCGGTGGGCCACCGACGAGCCGTTCCCAGCCCGGGCTCCCGGCACCCACCGTGAGCGCGCCGGGCCGGTCCCCGAGTGGGGCGCCCGCGCCCGCCAGCACGAGCGTCGGTCCGACGGCGGCCACCATGGCCTCCACCTCGGCGGGGCCGACCTGGTGGTGGACGGGCACGGCCACCGCACCGATCCGCCAACAGGCGCGGAACAACAAGACCGCCTCGACGCGGTTGGGAAGCTGCCAGGCGACGGCATCACCGCGGCGCACCCCGGCGGCCCGGAGCCCGCCGGCCGTCGCTGCCACCGCCTCGTCCAGGCGACCGGCATCGAACTGCGCGGTGGCGTCGGCCAATGCCGTGCCCGCCGGTCGGGGAGCCGCGCCGGCGAGGCCGTCGAGGGTGGGGACGTCCCAGGCGCCCCCGGGTCGGAGGTACCGGGTGCCGCCGGCCTGGCGGAGGGTGGCCCGAACCCTCATCGGGGCCGGGCCGGGCCGTCGGGGGCGCCCCGCAACACGGTCGAGTTCAGTGCAGGGTCGAGACCAGCATGCATCCGCAGGTGTTCCCTCCGCCGGCGGCGACGGCCGCCACCCGGGGTCGCGACGCCAACTGTCGTTCGCCGGCCTGGCCCCGGAGCTGGACGCAGGCCTCATGGAGGAATCCGTATCCGTGGAGCCGCCCACCCGACAGCTGACCGCCGTTGGTGTTGAGCGGCAGCTCACCGTCCCGAGCGATCCTGTGGCCACCCTCGACGAAGGGACCGCTCTCACCCATCGGGCAGAGGCCGAGCGCCTCCAGCCACAGCATGGTGAGGAAGCTGAACCCGTCGTAGAGCTCGGCTACGTCGACGTCGGCAGGCGTGAGCGACGTCCGTGACCACATCTGGGCGGCCGCATCGGCACCCACCGTGCGGGTCAGGTCGTGGATCTGGTCCCAGCTGGGACGGTCTCGCATGGCCGTGCCCATGGCCTCCACGTACACCAGCGGCCCGGGCAGGTCCTCGGCCAGCTGGCGGCGGGACACGATCAGTGCGGTGGCCCCGTCGCACGGCGCGTCACAGTCGAACAGGCGGAAGGGGGTGGTGATCATCCGCGACGCGAAGTAGTCGTCGATGGTCATCGGCTCGCGGTAGATGGCGTTGGGGTTGAGCGCGGCATTGCGACGGGCATTGAGCGCGATCTGTGCCAGCTGCTCGGGCGTCGTGCCGTACCGGTGCATGTGCGCCTGTGCGTACTGGGCGATCCAGCACGATGCCGACGCGGCCCCGAAGGGGAGGGTCCACTGCATGAAGCCCGAGGCGTAGAAGCCGCCCCCGCCCCCGCCCATCCCGACGCTGGCGCGGCCGGCGGTCCCTTGGGCGGTTCCCTCCCACACCGACCGGAAGCAGAGCACGTGGTCGGCCAGGCCCGCACCGACGGCCAGGCACGCCTTCATGACCGAACCGAGCTGGCCGGCCGTCTCGGCCCCGCTGTCGTGCCAGTTGGCGTTGATGCGGAGGGCGTCGATGACGTCGATGGCACCGGCGCCCGAGAAGCCGCGGGGTGCGGACATCATCCCCGGGTAGGTCGACACGCCGTCGATGTCACTCAGTGTCAGTCCGGCGTCGTTCACCGCCGCCAGGCAGGCGTCCAGGGTGAGCTCGAGCGGATCGACCCCCAGGCGTCGCCCGATGGCCGACTGGCCCACGCCGCTGATGGCGCATCGCTGCTCCACGGGTTGTTCAGGCATCGCCGGAGGCTCCTGTCGGGACCGGTGTCGTCACGGGCTCGAACAGTGGGAGCCAGATGTCGCCGTTCGGATCCTCCCGGTGCTCGAAGACCACCCGCACCTCCATCCCGATGTGGACCGCCTCGGGCGGGCAGTTGACGATGTTGGTGGTGAGGCGCACGTCGGGCTGCTCGACGATCGAGACCAGTCCGATGACGTAGGGCGGGTCGAAGCCGGGGATCCACTGGTGGTGGTTGATCGTGAAGCTGGCGACCACGGCCTGGCCGCTGACCGGTTCGGGGGCGATGTTCTTCGACCCGTCCCGGGGACACATGGGGGTGGGCGGGTGCAGGTAGGTGCCACAGTCCTGGCAGCGGAGGAAGACGAGCGATCCGTCCCTGCCCCCCTGCCAGAAGTGCCGGTTGGCCTCGGTCAGCTCGGGCAGTATGCGAAAGGGTGTGTCGGTCATCGTCATCGATCCCTCCTGGACCCCGGGCGGCGGTCCCCTGGCGGCATCCGGGCCGCCACCGGGGAGCGCCTCGGGCTTCGGCGGCGAGGATAACCGGAATTCTCCGGTCGCCCCGGCGGGTGGGGACGCCGGGCTGCCGGCCATCGGCGGCGGGGGAGTGCCGGGTGTCCCGTGCCTGCGGCGCTGGAAAACGGACGTGCTACTTTGGCCCCCGAGCCGGCGCACCGCGGTGCCCGAGCGCCGTTTGAGCGAACCGGAGGGGGTCCCGATGACCAGCAGCGAAGTCACCCTGGACACGGCGATCCCGATGGCCCGGTGGGGCCGGTGAGCGCGGACGTGGACGGCGCCGGGGCCCCCGCCATCGATCCGGACGCGTTCTTCGACAGCGGGCATGCCGCCGAGCCCCAGCCGTTCTACCGGATGGCCAGGGACGCCGGCGGTGTGATCGGTGGCCCGATGGGCTCGTTCCAGATCATGCGCCGGGCCGAGGTGGAGTTCGCCCTCCAGCACCCCGAGGTGTTCTCGTCGGCCATGGAGGCGGTCGACCTGGGCCAGACCGTGCCGCTCATCCCCCTGCAGGTCGATCCGCCCGAGCACGTCAAGTACCGCAAGCTGCTCGATCCCATCTTCGCCCCCAAACAGATGAACGCCATCGAACCCGACATCACCCGGATGGTGAACGAACTGATCGATCCCCTGGTCGACCGGGGTGAGTGCGAGTTCACCACCGAGCTGGCCGAGCCGCTGCCCTCTGCGGTGTTCCTCGGCCTGCTCGGCCTGCCGCTGTCGGACCTCGACATGTTCCTGGGGATGAAGAACGGCATCCTGCGCCCGGCCGGGGACGACCTCGAGGCCATGCAGGCCTCCCAGCGCCAGACCGCCGCCGGCATCCAGTCCTACTTCGCCGACGCGCTGGCTGAGCGCAAGAAGAAGCCCCAGGACGATCTCTTGAGCCGGTTCCTGGCCGCCGAGGTGGACGGTGCCCGGCTGACGGAGGAGGAGATCCTCGGGATCTGCTTCTTGTTCATCCTGGCTGGGCTGGACACGGTCACCGACACCCTCGAATGCTTCTACGCCTATCTGGCCCGGCATCCCGAGCAGCGCCGTGCCATCGTGGCCGACCCGGCCGTCATCCCGGCGGCCGTCGAGGAGCTGCTCCGGTGGGAGACCCCGGTCACCACCGTGGCCCGGGTGGTGGCCCAGGACGTCGATCTCGGGGGGTGCCCCATGCACCGGGGCGACCATGTGGGGGTGATGATCGGCTCGGCAAACACCGATGAGCGGGCGGTCCCCGATGCCGACACGGTGGACCTGACACGCCAGCCGAACCGGCACCTGGCTTTCGGAGGGGGGGTCCACCGTTGCCTCGGGTCCCATCTGGCGCGACTCGAGCTGCGCATCACGTTGCGGGAGTGGCACCGCCGCATCCCCGACTACGAGCTGGCTCCCGGAGCCCAACTCACCTACGGGATCGGACTCCGCCAGATCGACAGCCTTCCCCTGGTGTTCCCGCCGTCCGACCGATCGTGACTGCTCACCGGTCCGTGACCACCCGCTGAGCCAGGGGACGACGCGTGGATCTGCAGCTCACTGACGACCAGGTGCTCTTCGACGAGACCACCGCCCGGTTCCTCGAGACGTCCTGCCCCGTCGCCACGGTACGCGAGTGGGCCGACAAGGAGCCGGCCGGCTACCCCGCCGAGTGGTGGCGGCGGGGCGCCGAACTGGGCTGGACGTCCCTACTCCTGTCGGAGGACGACGGGGGCGGGAGCGTGTCGGGCCACGGCTTGTTGGACCTCGTGCTGGTGGCCGAGGAGATGGGGCGGAGGGTGACCCCGGGCCCGCTCGTCCCCACCAACCTGGTGGCCTCGGCGCTGGCACGGTCGGGCACCGCCGACCAGCGCGCCGCCGTCCTGCCCGGGATCGTGTCCGGTGATACCACCGCCGCCTGGTGCCTCTCCGAGCCCGGTGCGCCGTGGTCCGAGGTCCGGCTCACCGCCTCCGCCTCCGGCTCCGGCTCCGGCTTCGTCCTCAGCGGGATGAAGGGCCCGGTCGAGGCGGCCGGTGAGGCCGACTCGCTGCTGGTTGCGGCCGTCGTCGACGGTGCGCCGACCCACTTCCTCGTGGACGCCGACACTCCGGGGGTGAGCATCGGCCCGGCCGAGTCGCTCGACCTGGTCCGTCGCTTCGCCATGGTGACCTTCCACGAAGTGGCCGTGCCCTCGACGTCGGTGGTGGGTGCCGTCGGCGGAGCTGCCGACGAGATCGAGCGGTTGATCCGGCTGGCCGTGGTGCTCCAGTGCGCCGAGATGGCCGGCGCCGCGGACCGGATGCTCGAGGTGACCGTGGAGTACGCCTCGGACCGCTACTCCTTCGGTCGACCCCTCGCCTCGTACCAGGCGCTCAAGCACCGCTTCGCCGATCTCAAGCTCTGGGTCGAAGCGTGCCTGGCCACCGCCCAGGCCGCCGCCCGGGCGGTGGACAAGGAGTCGGACCGGGCCGCCGAACTGGTCAGTGTGGCCAAGTCCTACGTCGGGGACCGGGCGTCGGCCGTCCTCCAGGACTGTGTCCAGTTGCAGGGCGGCATCGGGGTGACGTGGGACCACGATCTGCACCTCTATCTCCGCCGGGTGGTCCAGGACCGGGTCCTCTACGGGACGCCGGCGGAGCATCGCGAACGGATCGCCGTCGGGTTGGGCCTCGACGACGGTCGGCCGGAGGGGGAACCCCATGTCTGACCTCCGTCCCGTCCACGAGCAGAATTCGGGAACGGCGACGGTCCCGGTCACCGCACCGGTCGAGGAGCTCGAGGAGTTCCGGCTCCGGGCACGGGCCTTCCTGGCCGGGTCGATGCCCCGACTGGCCGAGGATCGCAGCAACTTCGACCTCATGCGGGAGGACGAGACCGGCGAGCGGGCACGCATCCTGCAGAAGATCCTCTTCGACGGAGGGTTCGCCGGGCTGTGCTTCCCGAGGGCGTATGGCGGCCAGGGCCTCTCGCGTGCCCACCAGACCGTGTTCACCCAGGAGTCGGCCCCCTATGAGATGCCGATCCTGTTCAACGTGCCGACGTTCGGCATCCTGGCCGCCACGCTCCTCGACTTCGGGACCGAGGAGCAAAAGAAGCGCCACATCCCGGCCATCCTCGAGGGCGTCGAGCTCTGGGTCCAGTTCCTCTCCGAACCCTCGGGGGGATCGGATCTGGCCGGGCTGGTCACCCGGGCCACCCGGGACGGGGACGTCTTCGTGCTCAACGGCTCGAAGATCTGGAGCTCGGGTGCCCACCGGGCCGACTACGCCCTCTGCCTGGCCCGCACCGACTTCCACCTCCCCAAGCACCGGGGTCTCACCTGCTTCATCGTGAAGATCCACCAGCCGGGCATCGACGTCCGCCAGATCAAGATGGTCAACGGGTCGAACGAGTTCTGCCAGGAGTTCTTCGACGATGTGCCCATCCCGGCCGACAACGTCGTGGGCCAGGTCAACGACGGGTGGACCGTCGCGTCCCGTCTCCTCTTCCACGAGCGGGACGCCGTGGGCGGCGGGTCTCCCTACAGCAGTGGGACCGGGGGCCGAGGTGGCCAGGGCGGGGGCCGAAACGATCTGGTCGACCTGGCCCGGGCCACGGGTGCCACCGCCGACCCCAGGGTGCGCCAGCTCCTCGCCGAGGCCCGTATCAACGAGGTGGTGGGGGGCCAGCTCATCCACCGGGTGACGACCGGGATCCGCACCGGGGCGTTCCCGGGTCCCGCCGGGTCGTTGCCGCGCCTGTTCGCCGCCGTCAACTCGGAGCGGCGAAGCGACATCGGCTTGGAGATCGCCGGTTCGCGGGCCGGTGCCTGGCTCGCCGGCGATCCGGCCGGACTGCAGGGCGTGGAGTATCTCATCCGGCAGAGCGGGAGCCTCGGGGGAGGGAGCACCGAGATGCAGCGGAACATCATCAGCGAGCGGGTCCTCGGAATGCCGAGGGAGTACGCCGCCGACAAGGACAAGCCCTTCGACGAGGTCCGTCACAACCCCTCCCCGTCACCGACCAACTGAGGAATCACTGGTGGCGGCCGGCCCGCCGGTCGTAAGATCACCGGGCGGCCGGACGGAGCGGGCTCGGATGGGCGGCTACCCTCGGGCCGACAGCACCGGGCCACTTCCACGGACAGACGCCGGGCCACCTGCCACCGATCGCCACCGAGCACCGAATCCGCCGACCGACCACCGCCGACCGACCACCGCCGACCAACCACACCGACCCCCGAGGAGCGCCCCATGGCCACATCAGACACCGAACGCTCTGGATCGGACATCGCCGCGCTCATCCTGCGGCTCACCATCGGCCCGATGATGGTTGTGCACGGGTTGAACAAGGTGCGGGGCCCCGGTGGGCTCGAGGGGACGACCAAGTACTTCGACTCGCTCGGCCTACAACCGGCGCACGTCCATGCACGGGTGGCTGCGGCCACGGAGATCGGCACCGGTACCCTCCTGACCCTCGGGGCGATGACCCCACTGGCGTCGGCCGGCGTGATCGGCGTGATGACCGCGGCAGCCGCCACCGACCACAAGGGCAAGGGGTTCTTCATCTTCAAAGGAGGTTGGGAGTACGTCGCCGTGGTCGGAGCCACCGCCGCCGCCATCTCCGCGCTCGGCCCGGGTCGCTACTCCCTCGACGGTGCCCGGGGCAAGAGACGGGGCGGCTTGCGACGGTCCCTGCTCTCGACGGCCCTGGGCGTGGGTGCGGCCGTGGGCATGCTCGTCACGAGCCGGCAGAGCGGTGACGAGACGGCCTGATCCGAGACGGCCTGATCCGAGACGGCCTGATCCGGGTGGGCCGGTCCGATCCGACTGGCCTGATCCGAGCGGGCGGCCTGTGGGGCCACATCGGAAACGGGCACGCCGGCCCGAGGCCGCTCAGGGGCAGTTCGAAGCCAACCTCGGTCGACGGCCACCGGCACGGGGGAGGCAGCCGGCCATCTCCGCAGCGGCGGCCAACCGGAAGAAGCCCGCCGCCGACAGCTCGGATCGACCGGTGTCGTTCGAGATCCACGGGTCCTCGGGTCCCGACCGCAGGGTCGGGGAGTCCATCCCGTGGCGGGGGACCGTGACGGTGAAGACCGAACCGTCGGCTCGCACCACCGTCGAGACCCGCTCCCCCCTGTTCCCGAGGCTGCTGAGGATCACCGGGCGGTGATGGCTGTTGTGCGACGGTCCGGTACTGCTGAGGAGCATGCGGTCGTTCACGCCCCCAATCATGCCCCCTATGGAGCGGGCAACACGGGACCCGTGGCCGAAGTCGGTTCCCGGCTGTGTAGGGTGCAGTGATGGCCGATCAGGCGGTGTTCTCCGATCTCGCAATGGAGTACATGCCGGCGCTCTACACGGCCGCGCTCCGGATGACCCGCAATTCGGCGGACGCCGAGGATCTCGTGCAGGAGACCTATCTGAAGGCCTACCGCGCCTTCGCCAGTTTCGAGCTGGGCACCAACTTGAAGGCGTGGCTCTACCGGATCCTCACCAACACCTACATCAATACCTACCGGGCCAAGAAGCGTCGCCCGGAGATCGCTGACGTCGAGGACATCGACGACCTGTACCTCTACCACCGCCTCTCCGGTGACCGGGCCACCGGGTTGGGGAGGAGCGCGGAGGACGAGGCCCTCGAGCGGTTCACCGACACCGATGTCAAAGAGGCCATCGAGTCGCTGCCCGACACCTTCCGCATGGCCGTGCTCTTGGCCGACGTCGAGGGATTTTCGTACAAGGAGATCGCCGAGATCACCGATGTGCCGATCGGGACAGTCATGAGCCGGATCCACCGCGGAAGAAAAGCGCTGCAGAAGGCGTTGGTCGACCGTGGAAGCACTCGGGGCCTCGTAGGGGCTACCGACGAGGCCAGGTAGGGAGCGCCACCAGTGGGAGACATGGAAGTGCCGGACAATCCGGCAGTACCGACCAGTCGGGAGGGGGCGACCCCTGCGGGGTTCCTCGACTGCGACCAGGCGATCGAGCGGCTCTATTTCTACCTCGACCACGAGCTCACCGAGGAGCGACGGGTGGAGATCAGCCGCCACCTCGACCTCTGCGGACCGTGTGTGGGTGCGTACGGCTTCGAGGCCGAGCTCCGCAAGGTCATCGCCAGCCGGTGCAAGGACCACGTGCCCGATGAGCTGATCACCCGGGTGGCCGACGCGCTGAGCGAAGAGCACAGTCGCCAGAGCAACTGACGGCTCGGGAGGCGAGACCGTGACCGTCCGCCGCCCGCTCGGTCGGCGGCCGTCCGGATCCCTACACTGGTCCCCGTGACCGACGACGCCAGCGATGCCGACCGGGCCCGGCCGAACGGCGCCGCCCCGAATGACTCGACCCCGCCGGGCACCGGCCCGAAGGGGTCGGGCGCCATCGCATGGGACACCGCCGAGCGGGTGGCCGGATGGGTGGGTTCGCGGAGCCATCTCCCCGCCCCCTACCGGCCCGATCTCCTCCAGCGGGACTTCGAGGAGCTGACCGCCCAGGCCGAGGAGCTCGTGGCCGAGTCCACCGGGCTGCGGTCGGCATCCGGTCCGGCGCGCGCCCGGGTCACCGACCGTGCCGGTTGGGTCCACGCCAACGTGGCGAGCTTCCAACGCCTGGTGGGGCACCATCTCGACCGGCTCGACCCGGCGCGGCTGCCGACCACCAACCGGGTCACCGAGCGCCTCGCCGGACCCATCGCCTCGGCCGGGAGGATGGCCACCGGCACCCAGATGGGCCTGGTCCTGGGCTGGCTCTCCACCCGGGTCCTCGGCCAGTACGACCTGCTGCTCACCGAAGAGGCCATCGAGGACCAGGACATCGTGTACTTCGTGGGACCCAACGTGGTCGCCCTCGAGCAGCTGCACGACTTCGAACCCCGCGAGTTCCGGCTGTGGCTGGCCCTCCATGAGGTGACCCACCGGTGCCAGTTCACCGCCATCCCCTGGATGCGCGACTACTTCGTCTCGCTCGTGGAGGAGGGCATCGGCTCTCTCGAGCCGGACCCGTCGCGTTTCGCCGAGGCGTTGAAGCGCATGACCGAGGAGATCCGTGCCGGACGGAACCCGCTCCGGGACAGTGGGGCGCTCGGATTGGTGGCCACTCCCGAGCAGCTCGAGGGCCTGCACCGGATCCAGGCGCTGATGAGCCTGCTCGAGGGGCACGGGGACGTCACGATGGACCGTGCCGGCGCGGCGGCCATTCCCAGCGCCGCCCGGTTCAGCGAGGTGCTGCGCCAGCGGCGGAAGCAGACGCGCGGGCCCGCCCGACTCCTCCAACAGCTGATCGGGATCGAGTCCAAGCTCCGCCAGTACGAAGAAGGGGAGCGGTTCATCGCCGCGGTGGAGGACTCGGGAGGTCCTGAGTTGCTCGACCGGGCCTGGCGGGGACCGGAGTGGCTGCCGTCCCTGGTCGAGATCCGTAACCCGTCGGAGTGGATCTCCCGTGTCGGCACCACGCCCGCACTCTCCGGCTGACACCCGCGAGTCCCTCGCGGACGACCCGGTGGTCGCCGGGCTTCTCGAACGGTGCACCTTTCCCGAGCCGGGGACGGGGCTGACCTGCGGGGTATCGGGAGGGGCGGACTCGCTGGCCCTCCTGGTCCTGGCAGTGGCAGCCGGGTGCGTGGTGACCGCCGTGCATGTGGATCACGGTCTGCGGCCCGGTTCCCACACCGAGGCCGACGTGGTGTCCGCGGCCGCCCGTCGTTTCGGTGCCGGTAGCCGCTGCGAGCGTGTGGAGGTGGAGGACGGCCCCAACCTCGAGGCCCGGGCCCGCGACGCCAGACGACGGGTGCTCGGACCGACGGCTGCCACCGGGCACACCGCCGACGACCAGGCCGAGACGGTGTTGGCCAATCTCCTCCGGGGTGCCGGGGTCACCGGCCTGGCCGCCATGCGGGCCGGCCCCACCCATCCGCTGCTGGCGCTCCGGCGGTCCGAGACCGAGGCCCTCTGCGGCCGCCTGGGTCTAATGCCGGTCCAAGACCCGTCCAACGACGACCCCAGGTTCGTGCGGAACCGCGTCCGTCACGAGCTCCTGCCCTTGTGCTCGGGGATCGCCGGCCGGGACGTCGTGCCGGTCCTGGCCCGCCAGGCGGCCGTGCTCGCCGGCGATTCGGACCTCCTCGACGCGATGTCCGGTCTCGTGGACCCCCTCGACGCCAGGGCGCTCTCCGGTTCCCCCGAGGCGGTGGCCCGGCGGTCGATTCGTGACTGGCTCACCGGGGAGGGGCCGTACCCGCCCCCCGCCGCCGCCGTCGAGCGGGTCCTCGAGGTCGCCCGCGGCCGGCGACGGGCCACCGAGGTCCCCGGAGGACGACGGGTGGCGCGGTCCCACGGCCGGCTCTCGGTGGCGGAGGGTCCCCCGGACCCGGCGCCGGACCCGGGTCCGGGCCTTCCGTCCGGGTCCGGGGTGGGGCCCGGCCCCACTCCGGTACAGTCCTCCCGTGGTGAGCGACGCGGATGAGATGACCGGCGACGTCGGTCATCTCGAGGGACGGCCCGAGGTCGGGCGTGTGATCGTGTCGGCCGGCGACCTCCAGGCCCGGATCGCCCAGCTGGGGAAGGAGATCTCAGCGGACTATACGGATCGTCCTCCGTTGCTGGTGGGGGTGCTGAAGGGCGCGTTCATGTTCATGAGCGACCTGTCCCGGGCCATCTCGCTCCCGGTCGAGGTGGACTTCATGGCGGTGTCGTCCTACGGCAGCGCCACCCGCACCTCGGGGGTGGTCCGGATCGTGAAGGACCTGGACGTCGACCTGGTCGACCGCCACGTCCTGGTCGTCGAGGACATCGTGGACAGCGGTCTCACGCTCAGCTACCTCCAGCGCTACCTGCTGGCCCGCCGGCCCGCCAGCCTGGAGGTGTGCGCCCTCCTGGTGAAAGACGGCCAGCAGCGCACTGAGCTCGATCTTCGGTACGTCGGGTTTCACATACCGGCAGAATTCGTGGTGGGATATGGCCTCGATGTCGACGAGCGCCTGCGCAACCTCAGTGCCATCCACTCCTATGACGGGACTTCGTCATAGCGTGCGCCGCCACGGTTGGCCGATGACCCCTTGAGCGTCGACACCGAGCGCATCGAGGCCGCCGTCAACGAGATCCTGGCCGCCATCGGCGAGGATCCCACCCGCGACGGCCTCGTGAAGACCCCGCACCGGGTGGCCAAGATGTACGAGGAGCTCTTCTCCGGCCTCGGCGAGAACCCGGCCGATCACCTCGAGGTGACCTTCGAGGCGAACCACGACGAGATGGTCATGGTGCGGGACATCCCCTTCGCCTCCCTCTGCGAGCACCACATGATCCCGTTCATCGGGCGGGCGCATGTGGCCTACATCCCTGGTGAGGACGGCCGTATCACCGGACTGTCCAAGCTGGCCCGCCTGGTCGACGGCTTCGCCAAGCGCCTGCAGGTCCAAGAGCGGATGACCACCGAGATCGCCGATGCCATCGAGGACGCGCTGGAGCCCCGCGGGGTGCTCGTGGTGGTCGAGGCGGAGCATCTGTGCATGTCGATGCGCGGGGTGAAGAAGTCCGGGACCTCGACGGTGACCTCGGCGGTCCGGGGCCTGTTCCGGACCGACACGTCGACCCGGTTCGAGGCCATGCAGTTCGTCCGCGGGCGCTGATCGGCCGATCGGCCGGCGCGGGCACCCGTGGGCTGGTTTACGCTGTGGTCGTCATGCCGTATCCGACCAGCGAGGACCGTCCACTGGTGATGGGAATCCTCAATGTCACCCCGGACTCGTTCTCCGACGGTGGGGAATGGTTCGAAACCCACCGAGCCATCACGAGAGGGCATGAGATGATCGCCGAAGGGGCCGATGTGGTGGACGTCGGCGGCGAGTCCACGCGGCCCGGGGCCGAGCCGGTGCCGGTCGAAGAGGAGATGCGGAGGGTGATCCCGGTGGTCGAGGCACTGGCAGGCCGCATCCGGGTCTCCGTCGACACCACCAAGGAGGCGGTGGCCGACGCCGCCGTGGCGGCCGGGGCCACCCTGATCAACGACGTGTCCGCCTCGCTGTGGCCGGTGGCCGCTCGCCACGGGGTGGGGTGGGTGGCGATGCACCGGGTCGGAACATCGGCCACGATGCAGCGTGATCCCCACTACGGCGACGTGGTCACCGAGGTGACCACCATGCTGGTCGATCGGGCCGGGCGCGCTCGTGCCGCCGGCGTGGAGGAGGTGTGGATCGACCCCGGCATCGGATTCGGGAAGACGGTCGATCACAATGTCCGGCTATTGGCCTCCCTGGACCGGCTGGTGGCCACCGGGCTCCCGGTGATGGTCGGCACCAGTCGCAAGAGCTTCTTGGGCGTGGTGGCGCCGTCAGGCGACGGTTCGAGGGCTCCGGTGACGGACCGACTTCCGGCGTCGTTGGCGACGGCCACATGGGCCATGGAGCAGGGGGCGGCCATGGTGCGGGTGCACGATGTGCGGGAGACCGTCCATGCGGCGGTGCTGGTGGGGTCCCCCACCGGTGCTCGCCAGTGAGGCGGTGCTGGTGGGGTCCCCCACCGTGCTCGCCAGTGAGGCGGTGCTGGTGGGGTCCCCCACCGGTGCTCGCCAGTGAGGCGGTGCTGGTGGGGTCCCCCACCGGTGCTCGCCAGTGAGGCGGTGCTGGTGGGGTCCCCCACCGGTGCTCGCCAGTGAGTTCGAGACGATGACAGCAGAGTGCGTGGAGGTAGCAACGTGAAAGGGAAGTGGGCAGCGGGGATCCCCCCACGCAACTTCACCTGGGTGATCAAGGACCGGCTGGCCATGAGCGAGCGGCCCGGAGGGTTCGCGCCCAACCACCGGAAGGTGCGCCGGCAGGAGGAGATCATCTGGTTGCAGGTCCAGGGGTTCACCCGGGTGGTCTCGCTGCTTCCCTCCTCCCACAACCTTCAGGCCTACGAGGAGAAGTCACTGGACAGCGTGCACTTCCCCCTCCCGCCGTCGGGCGACGCCCGTGGCATCCTGTCGGACGTCTTCCACGACCTCCACCACCGGCTGAGCGCGGGGGAGCGGATCCTCATCCACCAAGAGGAGCTCGGTGACCGGGTCGCCGGCGTGGTGGCCGGGTACCTGCTGTGGTCTGAGCGGCTGCCCAGCGGGCCTCAGGCGATCACCGTGCTCGAGCACATGACCGGTCACCCCATGGGCCCCAGTGGTCGCGAACTCGTCGCCTTCGCCGGCCAGTTGACACCGGCGGCAGTGCCCCCGGGCGGCGGCGGCCTGCCCGAGAAGGGGTGACCGCACTGGCCGGCCCGCCTGCGGGCCCCGATCCCTCCGCCGATCCCAGCGGGGGCGATCTCATCCAGCTGCGGGGGCTTCGTCTGCTGGGGGTGCACGGGGTGCTCCCCGAGGAGAAGGACCGGGCCCAACCTTTCGAGCTGGACCTCGATCTCTCGGTCGACCTCGGACTGGCGGCGGCGAGTGACCGCTTGGCGGACACCGTGGACTACGCCTCCGTGGCCGAATCGGCGGCTGCCATCGTGTCGGGGCCGGCCTCCTACGAGCTCCTCGAGGCGCTGGCCGGCGCCGTCGCGGTGGCCACGCTGGCCTCGGACCTGAGGATCGTGGCGGTGACGGTCGGGTTGCGCAAACTGCAGCCCCCCCTGGCCGTGGACATCGCCACGGTCGGGGTGCGGATCACCCGGCGTCAGTGACCGACCGGCAGTCGGATTCGCCCACCGTGCGGGCGTTCCTCGGGCTGGGCTCCAACCTCGGGGACCGTTGGGCGCACCTGCGCCGGGCCGTCGATCAGCTGCGGGCCGGAAGCCGGGCCCCGGTCACCGCGGTCTCCCAGGTGTACGAGACCGAGCCGCTCGGGGGGCCCGAAGGCCAGGGCCCGTATCTGAACCTCGTGGTGGAGCTGGCGTTGGCACCCGATGTCGACCCCTACCGACTGCTCGAGGAGTGCCGCCGGCTCGAGGCGGCCGCCGGGAGGGTCCGGGCCGCACGGTGGGGACCGCGAACGCTCGACGCCGACGTGGTCTGGATCGACGGGGTCACCCTCGACGATCCGGAGCTCACCGTGCCGCATCCCCGCTGGAGGGAGCGGCGCTTCGTGGTCGTGCCGCTGGCCGAACTGGCCCCTGACCTGGTCGACCGCACCACCCTGGAACGCGCTGGTGGTGCCATCGTCGCCGTGGGTACACTGTGACCGGTAGCACCCAGATTCTCTGACGCGAACGGCACCCGACCGGGGCCGGAACGTCGAAAGGGGTCTTGTGACCACATTCCGTGTCGTCGGATCCGGCCGGGCCGGCCGGTCGTTGATGACGGCGCTCGGCGCCGTCGGGGGGTTCGAGTGCGTCGGCGCGCTCGGCCGTCATGACGCATTGGCCCACAGTGCCTCGGGTGTGGATCTCCTCGTGATCGCCACCCCGGACGACCAGGTGGCCCGGGTGGCCTCGCAGGTGGCTCCCGAGGAGGGCACGGTCGTGCTCCATCTGTCCGGCTCGCTCGGGCTCGATGTCCTCTCCCCCCACCCCCGCCGGGGATCGCTCCATCCGCTGGTCCCCCTGCCCACCGCCGAGGTCGGGGCCCGCCGACTCGTGTCGGGGATCGCGTTCGCCGTGGCCGGTGATCCCATGGCCGACCGGGTGGCCGAGGCGCTCGGCGGTCGGACCTTCGTGGTCGACGACGAGCGGCGTACCACCTACCATGCCGCCGCGGCGATCGCCGCCAACCATCTGGTCGCCCTCATCGGCCAGGTGGAACGGGTGGCGGCCTCGGCCGGCTTGCCGCTCGACGCCTTCGCCGGTCTGATGCGGGCGGCCACCGAGGATGCCTTGGCGCTGGGTCCACGCCAGGCGCTGACCGGCCCGGCGGCCCGGGGGGACTGGGAGACGGTCGAACGTCACCGGAGTGCACTCTCGCAGATGGCCGGGCACCGCACCGAGTTGGCCGCCTACGACGCATCCGTCGGGCTGGCGAGGCGGCTGTCGCTGGATACGGCCTTCGTCGACGGATCGGCCGGCGAACCGCAGACCGGCCCACCGGCCGGCAAGCCGCCGACCGGCAAGCCGCCGACCGGCTCGCAATCCTCGACGAGCCTGACCCCCGGAGCGACCCGGCGCGACCAGGATCGAGCCGGAGCCGCCGTCGACGTTCCCGAGGGGCAGGTGGCATGACGGCCACCCTGCGACAGCCGGCGCTGGCCCCCGACGTGGCTCCCCGGGAGCGCCCGAGCGCCGGCACCGTCGAGGTCCATGACACCGTCGCCGCCTATTCCGGTGCCCTCGACGCCATCCGGCAGGCGGGGAAGACCGTGGGCCTGGTGCCCACCATGGGAGCCCTGCACGAGGGCCATCGCTCGTTGATCCGTCGGGCCGCCGACGAGTGCGACGTCGTGGCCGTGTCGATATTCGTCAACCCCACCCAATTCGGTGATCCGTCGGACCTCGCCAACTATCCGCGCACCCTGGAATCCGACCTGCGGGTGGTGGCCGAGGCGGGCGGGGACATCGTCTTCGCCCCGTCGGTCACCGAGATGTATCCCGATCGGGACGGTGCCGCCACGACGGTGTCGGTACCGGCCTTGAGCACCCGCTGGGAGGGTGCTTCCCGACCCGGGCACTTCGACGGCGTGGCCACCATCGTGGTGAAGCTGTTGACCGCCGCCGGCGGGTGCCGGGCCTACTTCGGGGAGAAGGACTACCAACAGCTGGCCGTGGTCCGCCGGGTGGCCCGCGACCTGGGCCTCCCCGCCGAGGTCATCGGATGCCAGACCGTCAGGGACGACGACGGCCTGGCGCTCTCGAGCCGGAACGTCCGGCTCTCTCCCGAGCAGCGACGGGCGGCGTTGGCCCTGTCCCGCGCCCTTCGGACCGGTGCCATCCTGATGGCCGGCGGTGAGCACCGCACGGCGGTGGTCGAGGAGGCGATGGAGCGGGTGGTGGCGGCTGAGCCCCTCGTGGAGTTGGACTATGCGGTGGTGGTCCACGCCGATGACCTCGAACCGGCCAGCCGGTGCTCGGGCCTCCGGCCGCTGCGGCTGCTCATCGCCGCCTCGGTGGGGCCGGTGCGGCTCATCGACAATCTCGACCCGGGACCGGTCCGCTCCCTCCCGCACCGGTCCCTGATGCCGGGGCCGGCCGAACTGTCCTTCACGTGAAGCCGGGAGGCCTCGAGGGCGTCCTCGACGTCCTGGTGCTCGGCAGCGGGGTGGCGGGGCTGTCGGCGGCCGTCCGGTTGGCTGCGCCGATGGCACCCTCGGGGGTCAGCGGTTCCTCGCCCGGGACCGGCCTGCGGGTAGGCGTGCTGACCAAGGCGGAACTGTCCCAGTCGGCCACCCGCTGGGCGCAGGGGGGCGTGGCGGCGGTGCTCGGAGGCGACGAGGACTCGACCGACCTCCATCTGGCCGACACGCTGGCGGCCGGCGCCGGCCTGTGCGACACGGACGCCGTGCGGGTGCTGGTCGACGAGGGCCCCACCCGGGTGCACGAGCTGATCGCCATGGGCGCCGTCTTCGACCGCCAGCCCGGTGGTGCCCTGGCGCTCGCCCGAGAGGGTGGGCACTCGACGGCCAGGGTGGTCCATGCCGGTGGAGCGGCAACCGGGGCCGAGGTCGAACGCGCCCTCGTGGATGCCACCTGGGGCAGCGCCGCCGCCGTCCTCGAGGGCTGGTTCGCCCTCGACCTGATCGTCGAGGGCGGACGGTGCGTGGGGGTCCGCGCCCTGAGTGCAGACGGCCAACTGACCGACGTGCGGGCCGACCAGACCGTCCTGGCGACCGGGGGGGCCGGCCAGCTGTTCGCCGTGACCACCAACCCGGCCGAGGCCACCGCGGACGGGGTGGCCATGGCGCTGCGGGCGGGTGTCCCGGTGGCCGACGTGGAGTTCATGCAGTTCCACCCGACGGCGCTGCACCATCCGGCCATGCCCCGTCCGCTGCTGTCCGAGGCCCTCCGTGGCCACGGCGCCCTGCTCCGGGACGCCGACGGGGATCGCTTCGTGGACGAGCTCGCCCCCCGTGACGTGGTCAGCCGGGCCATGGCGGAGCGAATGCGCTCCCAGGGTGTCGAGAGCCTGTGGCTGGATGCCACCGCCCTCGATGCGTTCGACGCCCGGTTCCCGACCATCGCCGCATCGTTGCGGGCCATCGGGCTCGACCCCACCCGTGACTGGCTGCCGATCGCACCCGCCGCCCACTACCTGTCCGGGGGAGTGATCACCGACCTCTCCGGGGCGACGGCCATGACCGGCCTGTGGGCGGCCGGCGAGGTGGCCTGTACCGGAGTGCACGGCGCCAACCGGCTGGCCTCCAACTCGCTGCTGGAGGGAATGGTCTTCGGTGCCCGACTGGCCGAGTCGATCCTGGCCGGGGAGGAGGGCCCCTCGAACACCGGCGTGCTCGGTGCGTATCTCGAGGGCGGCGGAGAGCCGGCCGATCAGACGGTGGCCTCCCCCTGGTCGGATCCTGCCGGCCCCGCTGCCCATGACCGGGTCGCCGACGTGGAGTCGAGCCCCGATGTGACCAAGACCAGGGAGCACCTCCAACGGCTGATGACCGAGGGTGCCGGCGTGGTGCGGAGCGCCGGGTCCCTCACCGCCGCGGCCAGGGCGATCGACGACATCGCCGTCGGGGTCGGGGAGGGCGCCCCCCCCGATCGGGCCCACGGCGAACTGGCCAACCTGGTCACGGCGGCACGCAGTCTCCTGTCGTCCGCCGCCGTGCGGTGCGAGACCAGGGGCGCCCACGCCCGGAGCGACCACCCCTGGGCGCTCGACCATTGGCGGCGCCGCATCGCGCACGTGGGGGACCGGGTCGTCCTGCTCCGCCGGGAACCCCCCTTCGTCCCGGCCTCCGGCGAACCGGGCCCTCCACCTGTCGAACCGACCGCCCCGGTCCCGACGACCTCGGATCCGACCCGGTCCGGCCGGGACCTCCGGGCCTCCGGGCGGTGACCGTTCCCCCCGAGGGAGCCACGCCACCGGTGGACCCCACCCTGTTCGACCCTCCCCGGTCCGCCGCCGTCGACGCCGTGCGGCTGGCACTGGCCGAGGACCTCCTCCCGCTGGGGGACCTCACCGCGGCGCTGATCCCGGCCGACGCGGTGGCCACGGTCGGGATCGTCAGCCGGTCCGAAGGGGTCATCGCCGGACGCGCCTGTGCCCTGGAGACGTTCGCCCAGATCGATCCCACCCTCCAGGTCGACTGGTGCGCGATCGACGGCCAGCGGGTGGCGCCCGGCTCCACCGTGGCCACGGTGACCGGCTCGCTGCGATCGATCCTCACCGCCGAGCGCACCGTGTTGAATTTCATGGGTCACCTGTCCGGGGTGGCCTCGCTGACCCGCCGGTACGTGGAGGCGGTCCGGGCCGCCAACCCCGACACCCGGGTGCTCGACACCCGCAAGACGACCCCCGGCCTACGAGCCCTGGAGAAGGCAGCGGTCCGCGCCGGCGGCGGTCACAACCACCGGGGAGGCCTGTCCGACGCGGTGCTGGTGAAGGACAACCACCTGGCCGGCGCCTCCATCACCGAGGCCGTGGAACGAGCCCGACGGATGTGGCCCGGCCGAATGGTCGAGGTGGAGTGTGACCGCGCCGACCAGGTGTCCGAGGCCGTGTCCGCCGCCGCCTCGGTGGTGCTGCTGGACAACATGGACCCCGCCCAGGTGGCGGAGTGCGTGGCCCTGGTACGGACGGCGGGCACCGGCACACTGGTGGAGGTGTCCGGTCGGGTGACCCTGGCCGCCGCCCCGTTGATGGCGGCGGCCGGCGCCGACCTCGTCTCGGTGGGGGCGCTGACCCATTCGGCCCCCGTACTCGACCTCGGCTTCGACCTCCCGGTCGAGACCCGGCGGAAAGGCTGACCATGCTCCTGGCCATCGACGTGGGGAACACCGAGACGGTGGTCGGCCTGTTCTCCGACGGGCCGATGCTGACGGGTGCCGCCACCGGGCCCCGGGACGGGAACGAGCCGACCGGGCTCGCCCACCACTGGAGACTGTCCACGGTCGCCGAGCGGACCGCCGACGAGCACGCGCTGCTCCTCACGCAGCTGCTCGATCTCGACGGACTGGACATCGACGACGCCGTGTCGGGCATCGCCGTCACCTCATCGGTACCGCTGGTCACCGCCAACCTCCGCCAGATGGTGGCGCGATGGTTCGACGTGCCGGCAGTGGTGCTCGAGCCCGGCGTGAAGAGCGGCATGCCCATCCTGTACGACAATCCGAAGGAGGTGGGCGCCGATCGGATCGCCAACGCCGTCGGCGCCCACGACCTCTTCGGCGGACCGTGCGTGGTCGTCGACCTCGGCACGGCGACCACCTTCGATGCCATCTCCGAGGCAGGGGAGTACCTGGGCGGCGCCATCACCCCGGGCGTCGCCATCAGCCTCGACGCCCTCTTCGCCCACGCCGCGGCGCTGCGGCGGGTGGAACTGGTCGAGCCGCGGAGTGTCATCGGCAAATCGACGGTGGAGTCCATCCAGTCGGGCGCCCTGTACGGCTTCGCCGGGCAGGTGGACGGGCTGTGCCGGCGGTTCGTGGCCGAGCTGGGTGAGTGCACCGTCGTGGCCACCGGCGGACTGGCCGAGCTGATCTCGCCCTACTCGGACGAGATCGAGTACGTGGAGCCCTGGCTGACCCTCCACGGGCTGCGGATCATCTTCGATCGCAACAGTCCGCTCGAGGGGAGCGCACGCCGGGGGTGAGCGTCGACCGGACGCCGACAGCCCCGGCCCCGGCCCCGGCCCCGGCCCCGGTCCGGCCCCGATCAGACCGGTGCCTCGAGGACGAGCCGCGGGCTGCGGCCCTGAGGCTGGTGGTCCCACAGATCCGAGACCAGGTCGTCCCGCACGGCCCGCACGGCGGGGTCGTCCCACCGGTTGGTGTGCTGCAGCGGGTCGTCGTCGAGGTCGTAGAGCTCCCCTTCGGTGCCATCGTGTGAGGTGCCGGGGAGGTAGGTGCTGCACACCCAGTGGTCGCGCATGATGGTGCGCACGTGCACGTCGGTGCCGAACAGATCGCTGTCCCACTCGGTGAGCACCCGCTCGAATCCGCGGTTCGTCGCATCGTGGTCGTCGACCGGCAGGGGTGCCCCCTCCATCCACTCGGGCGGCGCGATGCCGGCGATGGCACAGAAGGTCGGTGCCAGGTCGACCAGGCCCACCGGGCGGGACACCACCGACGGGGTCGCGGCGGCCGAGGGTGCCGGTCTCCAGATCAGCGGTAGGCGCATCAGCGAGTCGACGTGGTACGGACCCTTGAACAGCAACCCGAAGTCGCCCTGGAGCTCCCCGTGGTCGGTGGTGAAGACGACGTCGAGGTCGTCCGCCCACCCCCGGTCGGCGATCCGGGCCAGCACCCGGCCGACGGCCTCGTCGATGAGCTCGCACTCCACCGCGTTCCGGGCGTTGACCTCTCGCACCTGGTCCGCGGTGAGGCTCGCCGGCACCCACTCCGCCGGTGCCTCGTAGTTGGACACCAGCGATCCGTCGTACCAGAGCCGCCAGTGCCGGGGCTTGTCGTCGAGGATGGCCTCGCGTCGGGACCGGTCCTCGGGATATCCCGCCGGCAGTGGGACCTCACGCCAGTCGATCCGGCCCACCTCGGACTCCGGTGGGTCCCACGGGTGGTGCGGGTCGGGGAAGCTCATCCAGCAGAACCAGTCCTCGTCGGCCCCCACCGTGTCCAGCCAGCCGATGGTGCGGTCGGCGACCCAGTCGGTGTGGTAGATCTCACGATCGACGGGATTCACGGTCACCTGCGGGGCACCGGTGTCTCCGCCACCGGCCGCATTGACCTGCAGGGAGCCGTCAAGGGCGGGATAGAAGCCCCCGACCGCGTCGGGGTGCTCGGCCATCATCCACCGGGCATAGTGCAGGGGGCCGACGGCGCCGTGGGTGGCCAGTTCCAGGTGCTCGAACCCCCGATGGAGCCGGCCGGGCCCCGGAGTCCCCCGAGAGGCCATGGCGTTCTCGGGGAACCGGAAGAACGGGTCGATGAACGGCTCGAAGTGGGCCTTGCCCACCAGCGCGGTGCGATAGCCCGCCCCGTGCAGCACCTCGGCGACCGACGGCGCGTCGAAGGGGAGTGGCACCCCGTTCATCCACACGCCGTGCGTGCTCGGGTGCTGGCCCGTGAGAATGGTCGAGCGGGAGGGCATGCACACCACCGATTGGGGATGGGCACGCTCGAACCGGATGCCGTCGGCTGCCAGTCCGTCGACGATCGGGGTGGAAGCGAGCGAGCCACCGTTGCAGCCCAGCGTGTCGTACCGCTGTTGGTCGGTGGTGACCAGAAGTATCTTGCGCCCCATCAGTGGGCTCCTTGCTCTCGATCGACGCCCGGTTCGAGCCCCAGGGCGACGGGGAGGTGGACGAGGGCGGCTCGGGCCGCACCCCCGATGACCAGGGCGAGGGCGGCCGGGTCGGCATCGGTGCTGTAGACGACGAGGCACGTCCCGTCCTCCAGCGCGTGGACGTCGAGCGTTCCGAGGTGCTCTTTGAACATGGGGGCCGTGATCCGGTACTGGAAGCGCCGCAGCCCCGGGTCCACCGTCAACAGGTGCTCGGGCATCGGGAGCCCGGAACCCGTGATCACGGTGCGCAGGTCTCCTTCGATCGTGCAGGAGTCGATGCCGGGGAACCACTCGGGGACACGGGCCGGGTCACCGACCAGGTCCCACACCCGGTCGGCCGAGCAGGGGAGTTGGACGTCGTGACGGATGCTTCCGCGTCGGGACGTCACCGCCCCCACCGTGCCGACTGCCCCCGACGGGTCACCGGGGCCGCCGGCCAGCGGTGCCGCGTCCAGCGGTGCCGCGTACACGAGGGGGTCATCGGCTGAGATTAACAAATGGCAGTTCCTATGACATGATGCGGCCCGAGGTGGGTGCCGGCGGGCGGTCACGCGCCCGGCTGCTCCACCGTCGGGCGCCGCCACGCCGACGCCGGAGCCGACGCCGGTGCGGTCCCGGTCCGATTCAGTCGGTGGGCAGGTCGTCGACCAGGGAGTGAGCCAAATTGGCGAAGCCGTCCGCCAGCGCCACCGACGGCCCGGACACCGCCGCCTCGGCGGCCAACTCGGCGTAGCGCCGGGCGACGATGGTCGATTTCCCGATCGCTCCGGACCCGGCCACGATGGAGCGGGCCTTGTCCCGTTCGGGTTGGCCGAGCGGTTGACCCAGCAGCGGGCTCAACTCCGGGCCCACGGTCGGGTCGGCCAGGGCGAGGAGCACGGGCAGCGTGTAGATGCCCTCGGCGAGGTCCTGGCCGGCCGGCTTGCCCAGTTCGGCCTCCGTCCCGACCACGTCCAAGATGTCGTCCCGGACCTGGAAGATCATCCCGAAGTAGCGACCGAAGGTCGTGAACGCATCCACCTGGGCCCGGGAGAGGTTTCCGGTCAGGGCCCCGATGCGGCACGAAGTGGCCATGAGCGAGGCCGTCTTGCCGGCGATGGCGCCCAGGTAGCTCTCCTCGGTCCTCGCCACCTGGAAGGCGGCATGGACCTCGGCCACCTGGCCCCGGCACAACTCGCCCAGGGTGGCGGCCAGGAGCCCGGCGATCTCGGTGCCGAGCCCGGCGGCGATCTCCGCCGACCGGGCCAAGAGGAAGTCGCCGGCCACGATGGCCACCAGATTGCCGAACCGGGCATTCACGCTCTCCACGTTCCGGCGCACGGTTGCCTCGTCCATGACGTCGTCGTGGTAGAGGGAGGCCAGGTGGACGAGCTCGACGGCGACCGCCCCCAGCAGGTCCTCGCGGGTGGCGGCCTGGGCGCCCGCTGTGGCCGTGGCCAGGGCCAGGACCGGTCTGAGCCTCTTTCCGCCCGCGGCCAGCAGGTGGGTGGTGACTTCGTCGAGAAATTCGTCGCCGGTGACCACGGACTCCACGAGCAGGGGCTCGAGGCGCCTCAGTTGTTCTTCGAGTGCGGGAAGTCCCAGGAGCTCTACGACGTTCACTTCCTACAGACGATAGGCCAGGTTGCCGATGACTGAGAAGATGACCGAGAAAAGGTAACCAAAAAGGATCCGTGCGGGTGCGGGCCGCACTGGCACCTGTAGACTTCGCATCAGTTACTGACCGCGGATGGAGGCGGTGGAGTGTTCGAACGATTTACAGACCGGGCTCGTCGAGTTCTTGTGCTTGCGCAGGAAGAGGCGCGGCTGCTCAACCACAGCTTCATTGGGACCGAGCACATCCTCCTGGGACTGATCCACGAGGGTGAGGGAGTCGCGGCCAAAGCCCTGGAGTCGTTGGGCGTCTCGCTCGAGGCCGTCAGGGAGAAGGTCGAAGAGACCATCGGCCTGGCCGGAACGGCGCCGACCGGTTCCCCTCCCTTCACGCCCCGGGCGAAGAAGGTGCTGGAGCTCTCCCTGCGTGAGGCGCTCCAGCTCGGTCACAGCTACATCGGTACCGAGCACATGCTGCTCGGCCTCGTCCGCGAGGGCGAGGGAGTGGCGGCCCAGGTCCTCCAGAGCCTCGGCGCAGATCTCCCGCGGGTCCGCCAGCAGGTCATCCAGCTGCTCTCCGGCTACCAGGGCAAGGAGTCGGTCGGCGCCGGAGCGCCGGGCTCGCAGACCTCGGACGCCCCGACCGGTTCGCCGGTGCTCGATCAGTTCGGCCGGAACCTGACCGCGCTGGCCAGGGATCACAAACTGGACCCGGTCATCGGTCGTGAGAAAGAGATCGAGCGGGTCATGCAGGTGCTGTCCCGTCGCACCAAGAACAATCCGGTCCTGATCGGTGAGCCCGGCGTGGGCAAGACGGCCATCGTCGAGGGGCTGGCCCAACGGATCGTGGCCGACGACGTGCCCGAGACATTGACCGGCAAGCAGCTCTACACGCTCGACCTGGGTGCACTGGTGGCCGGCAGTCGGTACCGGGGCGACTTCGAGGAACGGTTGAAGAAGGTGTTGAAGGAGATCCGCACCCGCGGTGACATCGTCTTGTTCATCGACGAGCTGCACACGCTGGTCGGTGCCGGGGCCGCCGAGGGCGCCATCGACGCCGCCTCCATCTTGAAGCCGATGCTGGCCCGCGGCGAGCTCCAGACGATCGGTGCGACTACCATCGACGAGTACCGCAAGCACCTCGAAAAGGATGCCGCCCTCGAGCGCCGCTTCCAGCCGATCAAGGTCGAGCAGCCCAACGTGGCCCTCACCATCGAGATCCTGAAGGGTCTGCGCGACCGGTACGAGTCCCACCATGCGGTGACCATCACCGACCAGGCCCTCGTGGCGGCGGCCAATCTGGCCGACCGGTACCTGGCCGACCGGTACCTGCCCGACAAGGCGATCGACCTCATCGACGAGGCCGGTAGCCGCCTGCGGATCCGTCGCATGACGACGCCACCGGCGTACAAGAAGCTCGAAGAGGACATCTCGCGCCTCCGGGCCGACAAGGAAGCTGCCATCGAGAAGCAGGCCTTCGACCAGGCCAAGAAGTTGGCGGAGCAGGAGAAGGAGCGTCTCGACTCCAAGGAGGCCATGGAGGCCGAGTGGCGGGCCGAGGGCGTCGACCTGTTCGATGTCGTCGACGAGGAGGTCATCGCCGAGGTCCTGGCCAACTGGACGGGCATCCCGGTGTACCGGCTCACGGAAGAGGAGACGGCCAAGCTGCTCCGGATGGAGGACGAGCTCCACAAGCGGGTCATCGGCCAGGAGCCGGCCATCGCCGCGCTGGCCCGGTCGATCCGTCGTACGCGGGCCGGACTGAAGGACCCGAAGCGCCCGAGCGGATCGTTCATCTTCCTCGGCCCGACCGGCGTGGGCAAGACCGAGCTGGCCAAGACGCTGGCCGAGTTCCTCTTCGACGACGAGGACGCCCTGATCCAGCTCGACATGTCCGAGTACATGGAGAAGCACACCGTCAGCCGGCTGGTCGGTTCGCCTCCGGGCTACGTGGGCTACGAAGAGGGTGGACAGCTGACCGAGGCGGTGCGCCGCAAGCCCTTCTCGGTGGTGCTGTTCGACGAGGTCGAAAAGGCCCATGCCGACGTGTTCAACACCCTCCTCCAGATTCTCGAGGACGGGAGGCTGACCGACGCCCAGGGCCGGTCGGTCGACTTCAAGAACACCGTGCTGATCATGACCTCGAACCTCGGGACGGCGGATCTCCGCAAGTCGTCGGTGGGCTTCGCCAAGACATCGGAGGCGGTCACCTACGAGCGCATGAAGACGAAGGTCAACGAGGCGCTGAAGGCCCACTTCCGTCCCGAGTTCCTCAACCGGATCGACGAGGTCGTGGTGTTCCACGAGCTCTCCAAGGTCGAGGTGGTCGAGATCGTGGACCTCATGATCCAGCGGGTGTCCAACCAGCTGGAGCTGCAGGGGCTGAGCCTGGTGCTCACCCCGCCGGCCAAGCAGCTCCTGGCCGACAAGGGCTACGACCCCCAGCTGGGGGCCCGTCCGTTGCGGCGTGCCATCCAGCAGATGGTCGAGGACCCGCTGTCGGAGCGCATCTTGTGGAAGGAGTTCCGAGTCGGCGAGACCATCGTGGTCGACGTCGAGACCATCACGCCGGAGGCCGCCGCGGCCTACGACGTGAAGGGAGCGCCGCCGTTGATCGCCGGTGAGCAGCAACTCACCTTCACCGCCATCGAAGGGGTCGAGCCCCCGCCGCCGGTGGAGCTGGCCGGCGCCGACTCGTCCGCCGACTGACGACGGAGCCGATCCGGCCGGTCGCAACCGGACCTGAACGTGACCACCCCACCGGGCCTCCGGTGGGGTGGTTCGCGTGACGGCCGGGGTCACGGGCGACCAGCCGGCGCCCCGGGCGGGGCTCCCACCGTCATCACCCCGATTGGCACACCCAGTCCGTACCATCGGGGACATGGCCAAGACGGCAAAGCGGCATCGCTGCATCGACTGCGGATCGACCACCGCCCGCTGGGCCGGTCGCTGTCCCACCTGTGGGGAGTGGAACACCCTGGTGGAAGAGGCGCAGCTCGGGCCGTTGGTGCGGGCGGTCGACGCCCTCGACCTGTCGTCGATGCCGGTGCCGCTGGGCTCGGTCGACGTCTCGGAGGCGGCGGCCATCCCGACCGGAGTGGAGGAGTTCGACCGGGTGCTGTCGGGCGGCCTGGTGCCCGGTTCGGTCACGCTGCTCGGCGGCGAGCCCGGGATCGGCAAGTCCACGTTGTTGCTCCAGGTACTGGCGGCCCGGGCCGCGGCCGGCCACCGGGTCCTGCTGGTGTCCGCCGAGGAGTCCGCCCACCAGGTGCGGTTGCGGGCCGAACGGCTGGGGCCGATCCCGCCGGGGCTGTTGATCCTGGCGGTGACCGATATCGGTGCGGTGATCAACGCCGTCATCGAGGCCGAACCCGACCTGGTGGTGATCGACTCCATCCAGGCGGTGGCCATCGGACCGGCCACCCTGGGCGAGCGCCGGTCGACCGGGGTGCCCGGCAGCGTGACCCAGGTCCGCGAGTGTGCCGACCAGCTGGTGGGCCTGGCCAAGTCCCGGCAGGTGGCCACGGTGCTGGTGGGCCACGTCACCAAGGACGGCTCGCTGGCCGGGCCGCGCGCCCTCGAGCACATGGTCGACACGGTGCTCAGCTTCGAGGGTGACCGGCATCACGCCTTGCGCCTTCTGCTGGCCGTGAAGCACCGCTTCGGGCCGACCGGGGAGCTCGGGCTGTTCGAAATGGGCGACCAGGGCCTCAACCGGGTCGACGACCCCGGTCGCCTCCTCTTGGGTGACCGTCTGACCGGCGTGCCGGGTGGTGTCGTGCTCCCGGCGATGCAGGGTCGGCGGACGCTGATGGTGGAGCTCCAGGCGCTCGTCACCGACATGGGCCAGGCCCAACCGAAGCGATCGGTGGTGGGGCTGGACGGGGGCCGGCTGGTCATGACCCTGGCCGTCCTCGGCCGGCACGCCCTGCTTCCGGTGCTGACGCTGGACGTCTTCGCCTCGGTGGCCGGAGGGATCCGGGTGACCGAGCCGGCTGCGGACCTGGCCGTGGCATTGGCCGTGGCCTCGGCAACCACGGGGAGGCCGCTGCCCGCCGACCTGGCTGCGGTGGGCGAGGTCGGCCTGGCCGGCGAGGTCCGACAGGTCACCAACCTTCCCCGACGGATCGAGGAGGCGGCCCGGCTGGGATTCGGGCGGGTGGTGGTGCCGGCTTCCTCGCCGGCCGGCCGGGCCGACGTAGAGCTGATCCGGGTGGACACCGTGACCGAGGCCGTGTCGCGGTTCGGCTGCGGGCCGGTCGCCTGAGCCGATGGTGGACCGGTCTGCCTGAGCCGGTCGACAGCCTGGCGGGTACCATTTGCCGGTGACCACCCGCCAGAGTTCGCCACTCAGCGAGTCCCTGGCCATGGTGGCCCCCGGCCGCCCCCTTCGGGACGGCCTGGATCGGATCCTGCGGGCCAAGCGGGGAGGACTGGTCGTGGTCGGGGACGGTCCCGGGGTGCTCTCCATCTGCTCGGGGGGGTTCCTGCTCGACGCCGAGTTCAGCCCCCAACGCCTGTCCGAGTTGGCCAAGATGGACGGCGCCATCATCCTGGCCGCCGACGCGTCCCGCATCGCCAGGGCCAACGTCCACCTGATGCCCAAGGCCACCATTCCCACCTCCGAGACGGGGACGAGGCACCGCACCGCCGAGCGGGTGGCCCGGTCGATCGACGTGCCGGTCCTGTCGGTGTCCGCCGCCATGTCGGTGATCGCCGTCTACCGGAACGACCACAAGCACACCGTGCAGCCCACCGGATGGCTCCACGACCGCACCGATCAGGCGCTGGCCACCATGCAGCACTTCCGGAACCGCTTCGATGTGGCGCTCAACGGGCTCTCGGTGCTGGAGGTGGAGGACACCGTGTCGGTGGGAGACGTGGTGGCGGTGGTCCAGGCCGCCGAAATGGTCCTCCGGATCGCCGAGGAGGTGGAGGGGTACCTCGTCGAACTGGGGGAGGACGGGCGCCTGGTGGGGCTCCAGTCGGCCGAACTGATCGACGGGGTCGCCCCCGCGCTCCAACTCGTCGTCCGTGACTACTGCGGCAACCCCCCCGGCAAGGGGGACCGACTGTCGGCGGTCAAACGCGCCGTGGCCGAGCTGTCCAACCTCTCGCCCGACGACCTGGCCGACGACGGCCGGGTGGCGGGCATCCTCGGGCTCCCCAGCGCGTTCAACGACACCGAATCCGGGGTGGAGCCCCGCGGCTACCGCCTGCTGTACCGACTGCCCCGCTTCTCCGACGCCATCATCGAGCGCATCGTGGACCGGTTCGTCAACCTCCAGCAGATCATGCGGGCGTCCCTGGGGGAGCTCGAGCAGGTCGACGGCGTCGGTCAGGCCCGTGCCCATTCGGTCAAGGACGGCCTGGCCCGTCTGGCCGAGGCCAGCATCTTCGAGCGCTACCAGTAGTCAGGATGGGCCCGCCCCCGGCCCCGGGTCGCGGCGGCCCTGTTCGGGAGGGCTGAAGCAACGTGTACCATTACATGCTTCGCCAAGGCGGTCCCGACGTCGCGCACACCAGCCCGGGACCAGCACGCAACGCCAGGAGGAACGGTGTTCGACATCGGTGACAAGGTCGTCTATCCGCACCACGGCGCGGCAGTAGTCGAACGACGTGAGACCAAAGAGGCATTCGGAAAGAAGCAGGAGTACCTGGTACTCCGGCTGGCATACGGGGATCTCACCCTGATGGTGCCTGCGGACAACACCGAGGGCGTCGGGCTCCGCGAGGTGATCAACGACGAAGAGGTGGAAGAAGTCTTCGCCGTCCTTCGCAAGAAGGAGGCGCGGATGCCGACCAACTGGTCCCGCCGGTACAAGAACCACTCGGAGAAGCTCCGCTCCGGCGACATCTACCAGGTCGCCGAGGTGGTGCGGAACCTCTCGATCCGGGACAAGGACAAAGGCCTGTCCGCCGGCGAGAAGCGCATGCTGAGCCGGGCCCGCCAGATCCTCGTCTCGGAGCTGACCTTCGCCCTCGGGGTCGACGAGGAGGCAGCCGAGGTACGGCTCAACGAGGCGCTGCCCTGAGCCGACAGGGATCCGTATGGGTCATCATCGTGGCCGCCGGTTCCGGCCGTCGGTTCGGTGGTGCCAAGCAGTTCCTCCAACTCGGCGGACGCCCGGTGGCGGCCTGGTCGATCTCCACGGCCCGATCGGTGGCCGACGGCGTGGTGTTGGTGGTGCCCTCGGGCGACGAGGACCAGGGGGCGGCCTTGGGGGCGGATCGGACCGTCGCCGGGGGGGAGACCCGGGCCGCGTCGGTGAGGGCCGGATTGACCGCCGTCCCTGACGATGCCGACGTGATCGTGGTGCACGATGCGGCCCGGCCGTTGGCGAATGCCTTGCTCTTCGAGTCGGTGGTCTCAGCGGTGGGCTCGGATGGTGCCGCCGGGGTCATCCCCGTGCTGGCCGTCGCCGACACGCTGAAGCGGGTGCTCGGTGACCGCGTCCAGTCGACGGTCGATCGCCATGGACTGGTCACGGTGCAGACGCCCCAGGGTTTCGAGGCGGCCGCCCTGCGGGCCGCCCACCGTGCGGAGGGGGAGGCCACCGACGATGCCGGGCTGTTGGAGCGCCTGGGAGTTGCGGTGTGCACCGTGCCCGGCGACGCCAGGAACGTGAAGATCACCCGGCCCGAGGACCTCGAGCTGGCCGAACTGTTCCTTCACGCGGTGCACGGATGAGCGGGGCCGGTGAGCCCGGTCGGGCGGCCGTGCCGGCGGATGTCCGGATCGGCCAGGGGCTGGACGTCCACCGCTTCTCGGTCGACCGTGACCGTCCGCTGATCCTCGGCGGGGTCCTCATCACCGGAGAGGAGTCCCAGGGACTCGAAGGGCACAGCGACGCCGACGCCGTCTCCCACGCCATCGCCGACGCCGTTCTCGGTGCGGCCGGGCTCGGTGACCTGGGCCGGCACGCCCCGGACTCCGATCCGCGTTGGCAGGGAGCCGACAGTGCGGACCTGCTGGCCCGGATGGTCGCCTTGGCCCGGGCCGCCGGGTGGGTCCCGGTCAATGCCGACTGCACGGTCGTGGCCGAACGACCGCGCCTGGCCCCGTTCGTCGGGGCCATGGCCGAGCGGTTGACCGTCGCGCTGGGTGCCCCGGTCAACGTCAAGGCCACTCGGGCGGAAGGCCTCGGCGCCCTCGGACGGGCCGAGGGGATCGCCTGTACGGCGGTGGTGCTCATGGCCCGCCATGCGGCTCCTGACGGACCGGTGCGGCCCACATGAGCCCGCCCAAGGGTGGTGGCGGGCGTGGGCGTCCGGAGGGGCGTGGCGGGAAACGGGCGGTGACGGGTCGGACCGGAGGGCCCAAGGCCGGGGGAAGCAGGGCGGGAGGGGCCAAGGCCGGCGGCAGCCCAGGGGCTCCCAAAGCCGGCGGCAGCCGGAGCCGGGTGGGAAGGGGCGGAGGCGCCCGGACCGGGGCGGGGCGGAACGACGCCGGTCGGCACGAGGCGGGAACCCGGGGTCAGGCGCGCGGCGCCCGCCCGGGACCGGGCGCCAACGGGCGTAGGGGCCCTGAGCCCGGCGGTCTCGGTGGCGACCAGGTCGAGGGCCGCCAGGCCGTCCGGGAGTTGCTGAGCGCCAACCGGCGCACGGTCCGATCGGTCGTGATGGCCGAGGGAATGGACGCCGCCACCATCCTCGACGACATCGAGGCCCTGGCCGCCAGGCGCCGCGTCCGGGTGGAGTACGTGTCCCGCCGGCGGATCGACTCGCTGGCCCGCACCGAGGCCCCTCAGGGCGTCGTGGCGTTGGCCCGGCCCGTCGAGGAGTCCTCGCTCGAGTCGTTGGTCGAGCCGGGCCCCCGGGGACGGGTCCCCTTCTTGTTGGTGTTGGACGGCATCACCGATCCCCACAACATGGGGGCGTTGCTGCGAAGTGCCGAGTGCGCAGGGGTGACCGGCGTGGTGCTGCCCCGGCATCGGTCGGCCCATCTGTCGCCGACCGTGGCCAAGGCGGCCGCCGGCGCCATCGAGTACCTCCCCATGGCCCTGGTCGCCGGCATCCCGGCGGCCCTCCAGCGACTTTCGGGATCCGGCATCTGGACCGTCGGACTGGTCGGAGAGGCGCGTCAGACCATCTACGAGCTTCCGCTGGGGGACCAGCCGGTGGCGCTCGTGGTCGGATCGGAGGGAAGTGGGCTGGCCGACCTGACCCGGAAGCGTTGCGACGCCCTGGCGTCCATACCCCAGCACGGCTCCCTGTCCTCGCTCAACGTGTCCACGGCGGGGGCCATCGCCTGCTTCGACGTCGCCCGCCGCCGGGCCGCCGCCCCCTGACGCCGACACCGGTCGGGCCGGCACGCAGGGCCGGGGGCCGAGGTGGGTCCACCGGGGCCGGGGGACCCCGGCGAGGATGACTCCCCGTCGGGAGGTGGGGTCACCCCTCGTCGATCGTGACGCCCTTCCAGAACGCGACACGGTCGGTGATCTCCACGGCCGCCTCTTTGGGGTCCGGGTAGAACCAGGCGGCATCCTCGTTCCGGGCCCCGTCGACCACGACGGTGCGATAGCTCGCCTCGCCCTTCCAGGGGCACGTCGTGTGCGTGCTGCTCGGGGTGAAGTACTCGTTGCGTACGTCCTCGGGGGGAAAGTAGTGGTTGCCCTCCACGATCACCGTGCGGTCGCTCTCGGCGATCACCGACCCATTCCATGTCGCTCGTATCGTCATGACCGGTACAACCCCGGAAACCGGAGCAGTGTTCCCGCCGGCCGACCCGGTGGGGTGGTGTGGCGAGTAACCGTGGCTCCGTTGGGTTAGAACCCAGGGGAGCGATGAAGGGTCCCTACGATGCCGCGGCAACGCTGGCGCCGCACGCCCGGACGGGCCAGAGGAGGAGCGGATGACCGAACGAGCCGATGTCGTCGTCGTCGGAATGGGCCCCGGCAGCGAGGATGCTGCCGAGCGCCTGGCCGAGGCCGGGCTCGACGTGGTGGGGATCGACGCCGAACTGGTGGGTGGCGAGTGTCCCTACTGGGGATGCGTCCCGTCCAAGATGATGATCCGGGCATCCGACCTGCTGGCCGAAGGCCGCCGGGTTCCCGGGTTGGCGGGCAGAAGCGTGATCGACCCGGAATGGTCGCTGGTGGCCGCCCGGATCAGGGAGGAGGCCACCGACGACTGGGACGACGCTGTGGCCGTCAAGCGGTTCGAGGACAAAGGTGGGCGGTTCGTCCGCGGGTGGGGTCGCCTGGACGGTCCCGGTCGGGTCGTCGTGGGCGACCGGGTCTTCGAAGCGGGCCGGGCGGTGATCATCGGTGCGGGGACGAGGGCCTGGATTCCGCCCGTCGCCGGCCTGGCCGGCACTCCCTACTGGTCCAACCGCGAGGCGATCGAGGCGACCGAGGTGCCGGCGACCCTCGGCGTGTTGGGCGGGGGAGCCATCGGTGTCGAGCTGGCCCAGGTGTTCAGCCGATTCGGCTCCGAGGTCACGGTCCTCGAAGCCGGGCCCTCCCTGGTCGGCCCGGAGGAGCCTGAGGCCGGGTCCCTCCTGGCCGAGGTGTTCGAGGCCGAGGGCATCGCCGTCCGGACCGGGGCGGACATCAGGTCGGTCCACCACGACGGCCACCGGTTCGGGCTGGCACTGGAGCGGGCCGATCCTCTGGTGGTCGACCGGCTGCTGGTGGCGGCAGGACGCCGCCCCGATCTCGTGCAGCTCAACGTGGCGTCGATCGGCCTCGACGAGTCCGCCCGGGCCATCCCGGTCGACGACCACCTGCGGGTCACCGGCGTGGAAGGGGTGTGGGCGGTCGGCGACATCACGGGGAAGGGCGCATTCACCCACGTGTCGATGTACCAGGCCGACATCGCCGTGAACGACATCTTGGGGCACGAGGTGGTGGTCGCCGACTATCGGGCGGTGCCCCGTGTGACCTTCACCGACCCGGAGATCGGGTCGGTCGGCCTCACCGAACGTGATGCCCGGGAGCAGGGCCTGCGGGTGCGGGTCGGCGCGGCCCAGATCCCGTCGTCCACGAGGGGATGGATCCACAAGGCCGGCAATCAGGGGTTCATCAAACTGGTGGAGGACGCGGACCGCGGAGTGCTGGTCGGTGCCACGTCGGCCGGGCCGTGGGGTGGGGAGGTGCTGGGCCTGCTGACCGTGGCGGTCCATGCCGAGGTACCGACCGTGTCGCTCCGGCACATGATCTACGCCTATCCCACGTTCCACCGGGCCATCGAATCGGCGGTCAAGGACCTGCTCGGCGAGTGATCGGGCCGACGAACGGCCCGATCGGCCGGTTCGCCCGGCCGTCGGCTCTCCCTGCAGCCGAGCCTCCCGGTCGGTCCCTCAGCCGGCGAGACGGGCCATGGTGAGGAGGAATTCGTCACCGTCGGACGGCCACATGCACTCGACCTCGAACCCGCACCCGCGCAGCTCCTCCTCGAGGGCCTCGGGCGTGAACTTGGTGCTGATCTCGGTGAGCATCTCCTCCCCCTCGTCGAACGACAGGTCGACATCGAGGTCGGCGATCCGGATGTGCTGGTCCTCGGAGGAGCGCAACCACATCTCGATCCGGTGGTCCTCCTCGTTCCAGATCGCCACGTGGGCGAAGCGCTCCGGTACGAAGTCTGCCCCCAGCTCGCGGTTGAGGACGTGCAGCACGTTCCGGTTGAACTCGGCGGTCACGCCGGCCGCGTCGTCATAGGCCCTGACCAGCGTGGCCCGGTCCTTGACCAGGTCGGTGCCGAGCAGGAGCCGGTCGTCGGGGGTCAACCCCCGACCGAGCTCGGAGAGGAACTCCCGGCGTTGCCCGGGATCGAAGTTGCCGATCGTCCCCCCGAGGAAGGCGAACAGGCGGCGACCGCCCGTGGGCAGGCGGTCGAGGTGGTGATGGAAGTCGGCCACCACGGCATGCACGGCGAGTCCGGGGTACTCCTCGGCGAGGGCGGTCGACGCCTCCCACAGCGTCGTGTCGCTGACGTCGAGGGGTACGAAGCGCTCCAACCGACCGTTGGACTGCATGGCGTCGAGGAGCAGCCTCGATTTGTCGCACGTCCCGGCACCCAACTCGACCAGGGTGTCGGCGTCGGAGCTCTGGGCGATGTCCTTGGCGTGGGCGTCGAGGATCGACCGTTCGGCCCGGGTCGGGTAGTACTCGGGCAGTCTGGTGATGTCGTCGAACAACCGGCTCCCCCGATCGTCGTAGAAGTAGACGGGGGGCAGTTGCTTGGGTCGGGTGGCGAACCCGGTCCGGACGTCCCGCTCCATGGCGGCCCGCAGATCGTCGCCGCTCAGATGGATGTCGATTGTCGGGGGGATGACGGGGCTCACGGGCCTCCTCCGGCGCAGCGGTCGTCGATCAATAGTTGCGGGCCAGCCGCAGGCCGGAGAAGGCCCAGCGTGCCGAGGGCGGGAAGAAGTTCCGATACGAGGTCCGGACGTGGCCGGGCGGGGTCACGCACGACCCACCCCGCAGCACGTACTGGTTGACCATGAACTTGCCGTTGTACTCCCCGACCGCACCGGGCGCCGCTTCGAAGCCCGGATACGGACTGTAGGCAGACGACGTCCACTGCCACACGTTGCCGAACGGGCTGTGACCGCTCGACGCCGTCGCCGACGAGGCCGTCACCGGGCTGGGATGAAGCCGGGTCTGGTCGAGGAAGTGGCCCTCGACGGCGAGGTCCGCCGCCGCCACCTCCCACTCCGTCTCGGTGGGGAGGCGATACCCGGCCCACCGGGCGAAGGCGTCGGCCTCGTAGTAGCTGATGTGGCACACCGGCTGGGCCGGATTGACGATGATCGCCCCGCCCAGCGTGAACTCCCGCCAGCCGCCGTCGAGCGCCGACCAGTACAACGGGCACTCCCATCCCTCGCCCATCGTCGTGGCCCAGCCGTCCGACAGCCACAGCTCGGGACGGTGGTACCCGCCGTCGTCGATGAACTCGATCCACTCGCCGCAGGTGACCGGGCGGTCGGCGAGCGAGAAGGCTCCGAGGTAGGTGCGGTGGCGTGGGCTTTCGTTGTCGAAGCTGAACCCGTCCCCCTGGTGCCCGATGTCGTAGTTGCCCTCGGGGTGCCGAGTCCACCCTGCCGGGGTCGCCACTCCCGGCGGGTCCAGGCACAGGTCGTCATAGGCCGGAAGAAGGGGATTGAGGGAGAGCACATGCTTGATGTCCATCAACAACAGCTCTTGATGTTGCTGCTCGTGGTGGATGCCCAGTTCGACCAACCGTCCGGTGGCCTCGTCGGGGAGGACGGCCAGCAGCCCGACCATGGCCTGGTCGACGTAGGCCCGGTACTCGGCGATCTGGGCCACGCCGGGCCGCGAGATCAGGCCCCGGTCGGGTCGCGGATAGCGGGCTCCGACCCCCTCGTAGTAGGAGTTGAACAGGTAGCCGAACTCGGGATGGAACGCCTGGTATCCCGCGTGCCGCGGCTCCAGCAGGAATGTCTCGAAGAACCAGGTGGTATGGGCCCGGTGCCACTTGGTCGGGCTGACGTCCGGCATCGACTGGACGGTCTGGTCCTCGGCCGACAGCGGCCCGGCCAGCGACTCGGTCATGGCCCGGGTGGCGAAGAACCGGTCCGTGAGGGTCTGGTCGTCCACACCCGTCAGCAGATCGGTCATCTCCGCTCCTTCCGACCCGCACCGGGGGCCCGTGACGATCCCCGGACCGGGAATTCTGTCAGCGACAGAACTTACCCGGTTGCCCGGCGCTCCGAACACGCCACCTGAGGCTATCCCCCCCTCGGCCCGCCCGGGGGGCCGGTTCCGCCGTCCCCGGTGAGAACCCCCTCCACGGCGGCGGCGGCGGATAGTGTCGTCGGGGAGGAGCCGGGTCTGTGCGGCGGCCGGGAGTGGCCGATGACCCCTGACTGCAGAGTGGCGGTCGGGGCGCGCCAGCCGGTACAACGGTCCGATGGGACAGGCGGTACAACAGGCGGCACAGGAGAAATGCCTACAGGGAGAGCTCGAAGCGGTCGAAATTAGGCTCTGAGACCCAGTTGTGTGCCCGACGTCTGGGTGGGAGGAACCTGCATGAGTGGTCCTACATGGAACCATCTCGTCGCCAAGGTGAGCTTGGCGGTGGCAATAGTGTTCGCAGTAGCCGTGGTCGGTGCCACGGCTGGATCACAGCCCGGTCGGACGGCCCTGGTCCCCAAGGTGTCGACGCCCTCGACGCCCTCGACGCCCTCGACGCCGGCCCCGTCGACCCCGGCGCCGCCCGCCTCGACCCAGGAGGGGATGTACGCCTACTACTACCTGTGGTGGGACACCCAGCACTGGCAGACCAGCCTCGGACCGAACTACCCCTACGGCCAGTCGCCGCTCCCGCTGCCGGCGACCCTCGACGCCGGCGGATGCAACCCGGCCAGCCTGTACAGCGGCAACATCGAAACCGACACCCCGGCATCGCTGTTCACCGAGGACAACCCGTTCCAGATCGACTACGACGTCCAGAGCGCCATCGCCGCCGGACTGTCCGGGTTCGCCGTCGACTGGGTGGGCAGCGGTTCGGCCGGGCAGTCGCCCCAGACGAACGCCGACGACCGCCGACTCGACCTGCTGGTCCAGGCCGTCGACCAGGCGCAGGCCCAAGGGCACAACTTCCACCTCTGGCTGTCGTACGAGGCCTCGGCGGTGACCCTCTCACCGGCGGCCATGACCGGGGACCTGTCGTACCTGACCACCCGGTACGGGACCAACCCGGCGTTCGACCGGAGCAACAACGGCAAGCCGACGTTCATCTGGGTGGGCTCCTACAAGTACTCCACCGCCGTGGTGGCGGCCATCAGCGGCCAGTTCCGGTCCTCGTGGTACTTCGTGGGCGGCTACCAGTGGAACCAGTGGAACACGACGGTGGCCCAGTACTTCGATGCGGACAGTCCCTACTGGTCCAGTCAGGACCCGTGGAACAACAGCCAGAGCTTCTCGCAGCTGGCGGGCCTGGCTGCCACACTCCACGCCGAGGGCAAGAAGTACTTCGCCCCGTTGTCACCGGGGTTCGACCGTCAGCTCGACGGTTCCTCCGGGTGCGTCCCACGGGACAACGGCGCAACCCTCGACGCCATCTACCAGGGCAATGCCGCCGGTGATCCGCAGGGCTGGCTCCTCATCTCGTGGAACGAGATCACCGAGGGCACGTATGTGACGCCGGAGTTGCAGCGCTACGGCGCCGCCTACGGGGGCCCCACCGGCTTCGTCCATGCGCTGGCCGCCACCGCCGGAGCGACGGCTGCCTTGTCCACGTCGGCCACACCGGGGTGCGGCACCCACGCCAACCAGGTGGCTCCGGGCACCTACGCGGCGGTGGCGGCGGCGGTGGGCCCGGGAGGTTGCGCCGGATACTGGCTGGCCGACGCCGTCGGCCAGGTGCGGGAGTTCGGTGGCGCCCCCGCCCTCGGCTCGCTGAGCTCGCCTCCCAAAGCCCCGATCGTGGGGATCTGGCCCACGCCCGACCACCGGGGCTACTGGCTCCTGGGCGCCGACGGAGGGGTGTTCAGCTTCGGCGATGCCCGCTTCCACGGTTCGACCGGCGGGATGCACCTCAATGCGCCGGTGATCGCCATGGCGTCCACTCCCGACGGCAACGGCTACTGGTTGGTGGCGAAGGACGGCGGCGTGTTCAGCTTCGGCGACGCCCGGTTCCACGGCTCGACGGGCAGGCTGCGGCTGAATGCCCCGATCATCGGCATGGCCGCCACCAGCAACGGCGGCGGGTACTGGCTGGCCGGAGCGGACGGTGGTGTGTTCGCGTTCTCGGCCCCGTTCCTCGGGTCGATGGGGAGGGTCCATCTCAACCGGCCGGTGGTCGGGATCACCGCGGATCCCTCGGGAAGCGGCTACCGGATGGTGGCGGCCGACGGTGGGGCGTTCTCCTTCGGAGCCCCCTTCTACGGGTCCATGGGCGGCAGGGCCCTGTCGGCCCCGATCCGGTCGATGGCCCCCTCCCTGGACGGGAACGGCTACTACATGGTGGGTGAGGACGGAGCGCTGTACGCCTTCGGCGACGGCCCGTTCCTCGGCCGGGTGATCCCGTAGCCGGTCGCACCCAGGAGGGACGGGAGGGACGGACCTGGCTGCACCCCGAATCGGGCCCGGTCAGCCGGTCGTGATGGACGACGTGCGGCCGCTGCGGGTGGGGGTCGTGGGCGCCGGCCCCTGGTCCGGTCTGTTCCATGCCCCGATGTTCGCCGACCACCCCCGCACCACCCTGGCCGGTGTGTGGGCCCGCCGTCTCGAGGCGGCAGAGGCGGTGGCGTCCCCCTACGGCGCCCCGGCGTTCTCGTCGTTCGAGGCCCTGCTGGACGACTGCGATGCCCTGTCCTTTGCCGTCCCCCCCGACGTGCAGGCCGACATGGCGGCCGCCGCCCGGGCGGGTAGGGCACTGCTACTGGAAAAGCCGATCGCTCTGGATGTGGACCACGCCGAGCAACTCGTGCAGGTCATCGCCGAGGCCGGCGTCCCCAGCCAACTGGTCCTCACGTGGCGCTACAGCGACGCGGTGCGCTCCTTCCTCCGCCAGGTCGGCGAGGCAGAGCCGGTCGGGGGCCGGGCCGAGTTCGTTTCGGACGCGTCCCTCGGAGGAGCGTTTGCCACTCCCTGGCGTCTCGAGCACGGCCCCCTCCTCGATGTCGGGCCGCACGTGATCGACCTCCTCGAGGCCGCGCTCGGAACGGTGGTCGGCGTCCGGGCCCACGGCGACCTCCACCGATGGATCGGGCTGTTCCTCGAACACGACACCGGTCTCGCCAGTGAGGCATCCATCTCCGCCTACGCCCCAGTCGCCCCTTATGCGCCGGAAGGATCGGTGGGATCGGTCGGACCCGATGCGGTGACGCCGATTCGGTCCGGTGCCGAGGTGTTCACCGCACAGGGCGCCATCGATGTGGACACCTCGGACGTCGTCGGGGAGACCACGACCACGCGGATCGTGGACGAGTTCGTCGAGACCGTTGCCCGGGGCTCCGCCCACCCCCTGGATGCGCGCCACGGCCTGCATCTCCAGAGGCTCATGGCCGACGCCGTCCGCGACATCGGCTAGGTGCCCGTCGGACGGTCGAAATGCCGCACCACGGAGTCCCGTCGCCGGAGGGCGACGCCCGCGCGTGGGTGGAGTACGTCGGAGTTGGAGGCGTCCTCCGGGAGACCAGCCGCTGATGGTCCTCTATCGGCCCCTCATGCCCGGGCCGGGGCGTTCGTCGGTTGACGATTGAACATCTCGAACGTGTCACGGAGCCATGCACCGTACGAGGGGTCTCTCGTCAGGGGTGAGGAAGTCCCGGCTCCGGCCTCGGCCAGTAGGCCGATCGACGCGAGCCGCTCCATCTCCATCGGGGCCTCGCGAAGGAGGTATTCCAGAACGGCGTGGTGAGGAGCAGTGGAGTTGCCGTCGTGCATGGCACCCATCGTGCCCCTGGGGCACCGGTTCAACCGCTGTTGCATGTGACGATTCTGTTTCGCGCCGCATCGACGTGTCGTCACTCGGCGGCATTGACCATGGCCCAGCTGTCGCCGCCTGGGACCGTATCCCACGACCGATCGCCGCGGCCTGTGAGGGCGACCGTGCCGCCAAGCGCTCTTCTCCTAGGGTGAAATGAATGCTCCGGACCGACAGGCCACAGAGCGGTCTCCCCGACGTTGGCAGCCCTCGACCGGACGGATCGACGCCGGCCCGAGGGGTGTTCGCCGCCATCGCCCGGGGGGCGACGCGGTGGCGGTGGCTGGTGATCGGCGGCTGGCTGGCAGCGACCATCCTGGCCGTTGTGTTCCTGCCCACACTCGGTGATGTGGTCCACAACGACAGTACGGCGTTCCTGCCGTCGTCGTCGCCGAGCCTGCGGGCAGCCACGTTGGCCTCTCCGTTCATCTACGAGGGCGTCGGACCGACGGGCATCCTGGTCACCACCAGGGCGGATGGAGCAATCGATGCCGGGGACCGGCGTTCGGTCGACCGGCTCGACCGTGCCATCCGTGGTGTTCCCGGGGTCATCGGCCTGACGTCCGGAGCCGTGTCGGGCAACGGGAGAGCGGCCACGGTGGTGGTGCAATTCTCGCCGGCAACCGCCGGAGGCGGGGCCGCCGGCACCAAGGCGGTGACCGCGATCCGAGACCTGATGGCCGTCAACACCCCGGCCGATCTGCAGACCTTCCTGACCGGTCCGCTTCCGATCCTGGTCGATCAGCAGCATGCGGCGGACCACACCGAGTACAACGTGGCGCTGCTCTCGATCCTCTTGATCCTGGTGGTGCTGGCGGTGGCATTCCGGGCGGTGCTCGGCCCATTGGTGGCGTTGGCACCGGCCGGTCTGGCCCTCATGCTGGCCGAGCCCCTCATCGCCGAGTCGACCCATGTCGGAGTGCAGATCTCGTCGTTGCTCGAGCTTCTGCTCACCGCACTCGTGCTCGGCGCCGGCACCGACTACGGCTTGTTCATCCTCTTCCGCTACCGGGAGAACCTGGGTCGGGGCATGGACCAGGACACCGCCATCGTCGAAGCGATGTCCCGCGTCGGCAGCGCCGTCGGGCTCTCGGCGTTCACGGTGATCGTGGCGTTGTCCAGCCTGGTGATCGCCCAATTCGGCCTGTACCGCGGTGTCGGCCCCGGACTGGCTCTGGGGATCGTGATCGTCCTGGCGGTCGAGGTGACCCTCCTGCCCGCCCTCTTGTCGTTGGCCGGCCGAGGTGTGTTCTGGCCGAGTCGGCCCGGTCCCCACTGGTCGGAGCCCGGGGCATGGGGACAGGTGGCGGCCCGGGTGACCAGGCGACCGGTGGCCGCCCTGATCGCCGGTGTGCTGGTATTCGGCGCCCTCGCCCTGGTGGTCGGGAGGTACGCCCCATCGGGCTTCAACCCCGGGGGGGCTACCAGCGGAAGCGATTCGGCGGCCGGACAGGCAGTCTTGAGCGAGTACTTCGGGATCAGCTCCGACAGCCCGACCGATGTCGTGCTGCGCTTTCCGGCGTCGGTATGGCAGCAGACCGGCCTGGTCGCCCAGGTCGAACGCCAGCTCTACTCCAGCGGACAGTTCTCCTCGGTGGTCGGTGCGCTCAATCCCAACGGCACCTTCCAGGACCCAGAAGAGCTGTCGCGACTCGAGGCCCGGCTCGGGCCGCCGCAAGGGCTGTCGGCCATCGAGCCCGCCCAGCTGCACGTGCGCCGGTCCACCTATGACGCCTATTTGTCCACGGCGCAGTTCATCTCGCGGGACGGCCGCACGGTGCTTGTGTCCACCACCCTCAGTGCCGGTGGGGCAGGGACAACCCGCGCCCTCCAGGCCATCCCACAGGTCCGCACCGAGGTGGCTGGCGTGGCCAGACAAGTGAGCGCCTCCGAGTACGGGGTGACTGGTGAAGCGGCGGGAGCGGCCGATGTCAGCGCGGTGTCGGGTCAGGACGTGGTGCGTCTCGTACCGGTGGTCCTGGTGCTGTTGACGCTGCTGTTGGCCGTGGGTCTCCGCAGTCTGGTCGCGCCCCTCTACCTGGTGGCCAGCGTGGCCCTGTCCTACCTGGCCTCGCTGGGATTGGCGGTACTGATCTTTCAGGTGGTGGGTTCGCAGCCCGGGGTCAACTTCGCACTGCCCTTCTTCTTGTTCGTGTTCGTCATGGCACTGGGGGAGGATTACAACATCCTGGTCATGGGTCGCATCCGCGAGGAGTCCGCCGGCCTTCCCCCGCGTGAGGCCGTCCGCCGGGCCATCCTGGCCACGGGGGGGACCGTCACCGCCGCCGGCCTGGTGCTGGCGGGCACGTTTGGCGCCCTGGCCGTGGTCACCGGGGGTCAGGTCCGCCAGATCGGCACGGGCCTGGCGCTGGGAATCCTCTTGGACACGTTCGTCGTCCGGACGCTGCTCGTCCCCTCGTCGGCCGTCCTGCTGGGCCGCTACAACTGGTGGCCCTCCCCGCTGTGGCGCACCCAGCCTGGCGGGCCACCGGCGCCACCGGCAGAATCAGCGCCGATTCACGAGGGGACACAACGGACGGGTCAGCCGGGATCTCCGACGTCATAGGCGTCCCCATCAGGTCGCGACGGCGACGCCGGTGCCGCTGAGGTCCGCCTACCATCGTGTCGGTGATCATTCAGCGCGGCCTCCGGGCCCATCGACGGTGAGGGTGCTCCTGACCGGAGCAGCCGGCTTCATCGGGGCTCAGATCGGGACGGCGCTACGCGATCGCGGCCACGAGGTGATCGGGGTCGACCTCATGCTGGCCTCGGCCCACGGCGCATCACCGACGCCACCAGACGGAGTCCGACAGCTCGACGTGCGGGACGGCGAGGCCATGGACCGGGCCCTTCGAGGGGTCGATGTGGTCTGCCACCAGGCTGCGGTCGTCGGCGCCGGAGTCGACGCCGACGACGCGCCGGCCTTCGCCAGCCACAACGACTTCGGCACCGCCGTCCTGCTGGCCGCCATGCACAGGGCCGGGTGCCGGCGACTGGTCCTGGCCTCGTCGATGGTCGTCTACGGCGACGGCCGCTACACGTGTGAGACCCACGGCGACGTCGTCCCGCCCCCGCGTCGGGCAGCCGATCTCGACCGGGGAGCGTTCGACGACCGGTGTCCGATCGACGGGAAGGCGGCAAAATGGGCATTGGTGGGCGAGGATGCACCCCTCCGGCCCCGGAGCCTGTACGCCGCCAGCAAGTTGGCGCAGGAGAACTTCGCCCTGGCCTGGTCCCTGTCCTCGGGGGGGTCGGTGACCGCGCTCCGCTATCACAACGTCTACGGCGAGGGGATGCCGAGGGACACCCCGTACTCGGGCGTGGCCGCCATGTTCCGCTCGTCGTTGGAAGCAGGGGAGGCACCCCGCGTGTACGAGGACGGGAGGCAGACCCGCGACTTCGTGCACGTCCACGACGTGGCCGGGGCCAACGTCCGATCCGTGGAGCGCGAGCTCGCCGGGTTCGTTCCCCTCAACGTCTGCTCCGGTCAGCCCGTCACCATCGAGGAGGTGGCCGGCATCCTGTCTCGGGCCCGGGGGGGAGCACCTCCCTTGGTGACCGGTCAGTACCGATCGGGGGACGTCCGCCATATCGTGGCCGATCCTGCTCGCGCCACCGAACTGCTGGGCTTCACCGCCTCCGTGGCCCCGGCCGAGGGACTGGACCGATTCGCCTGGGCACCGCTCCGGGACGCGGCGGCAGTGGGACCACCCCGTGTCTGAGCCCGACCGGGTCACGGTGGTCATCCCATGCCGCAACGAAGCCGGGTCCCTGCCCGGGGTGCTGGCGGGCATGCCGTCCGGGTATCAGGCGCTGGTGGTGGACAACGGCTCTGACGACGACTCCGGCTCGGTGGCGGCGCGACACGGTGCATGGGTGGTGGCCGCGTCGACTCCGGGCTACGGCGCCGCCGTGCAGGCCGGGGTGGAGGCAGCCCCGGAGTCCATCGTCTGTGTCCTCGACGGCGACGGGTCGATGGACCCCGGCGAGCTCCCCCTGTTGGTCGATCTGGTGCGCGACGGGGTCGACCTGGCGGTGGGCCGGAGGCGGCCGGTCCCCGGGACGCGGTGGCCGATTCACGCCCGGGCCGGCAACGCGCTGGTGGCCGCACGACTGCGCCGGCGGTTCGGCATCCCCGTCCATGACATCGGGGCCATGCGGGCCATCCGCCGCCACGTGCTGTTGGATCTGGCCGTCGAGGACCGGAGGTCCGGCTACCCGCTGGAGCTCCTGGTCCGGGCGGGCCGGACCCGGCTGCGCGTCGAGGAGCGTCCGATCACCTATCGGCCCCGGACCGCCGGCTCGTCGAAGGTGTCCGGCTCGTTGTGGGGCAGTGCCGTCGCAACCTGGGACTTCATGAAGGTCATCCGATGAGCCGGTTGGCCTGCACCGTGTTGATCATGGCCAAGGCCCCCGTGGCCGGTCAGGCCAAGACCAGGCTGGCTCCGGCGTTCGGTTCCGCCGGTGCGGCCCAGATGGCCGCGGCAGCACTGCTCGACACCCTGGACGCTGTCGGCTCGTCGGATGTCGCCACCCGGGTCGTGGCGCTCAGCGGGGATCTGGACCGCGCCGCCCGTGGCACCGAAATCGCCCGGGCCCTCGACGGGTTCCTCGTGATCCCCCAACACGGCGTCACCTTCGCCGACCGCCTGGTGCGGGCCCACGCCGACGCGGCTCGGTCGGGCTACCCGGTCCTGCAGATCGGAATGGACACTCCCCAGGTGGCGGCCGATCTCCTCACGAGCTCCGCCGCCGTGCTCCTGGACCGCGCCGTCGACGCCGTGCTCGGCCCGGCCACCGACGGCGGATGGTGGGCACTGGGCGTCTCAGACCCGGCCACCGCCTCGGTACTCGCCGGCATCCCCATGTCCCGGGCCGACACCGGGGCGCTGACCCGTGCGGCGATCGAGGACCGGGGTTGTGTCATCAGGGAGCTACCGGTCCTCACCGACGTCGACACCCCGGCGGATGTCCGTTCCGTGGCCGCCGCCATGGCTCCCACCAGTCGATTCCGCCGGGCCCTCGAGGCGCTGGAGGTGGGTTCCCCGTCCGCGTCGTAGCCGGCCACCCGTGTCGGCGGTCCCGATCACCAGGTGGTGAGGAGCAGGCTGTTGATGAGCAGGGCGCCGACAGCCTGTACGGCGAGGCAGTAGCGGTGGCTCCGGCGGGGGAGGAGGGCCGGGGCGGCCACCAGCCAGACCGCGAACGGCAGCCAGATGCGCTCGGTCTCCGCCTTGCTCAGGGCACTGAGGTCGGCGGCGGCCACCGCCACGACGAACGACACCAACAGGACGTTGAGCCCGGTCCTGGCCCGCAGCCGCGCCCCGTCGAAGGCTCGTCGGAGCCCGATGGCGGCAGGGAGCCCGATGGCGCAGATCAGGGCAGCCAGGTCACCCCACACCCAGTACGCGAAGGGTCGGTCCATGGCGATGGTCGCCAGATAGCGCTGCCGGAGCAGCGTCAACCCACCGATCCACCAGAACCCGAAGGACGTCATCACGGCGGCAACGGCCAGTGCCCCGATGGCCGCGGGCACCACGGGGCGGAGGTTCCGGGTGGCAACGAGAATGGCCGCGGCCGGGATGACCATGAGGACCAGTCCGTAGTTGAGGTAGACGGTCCATCCGAGCAGGACGCCACCCCCCACACCCAGGAGGGTCGGAACCCGCCCGGTTCCGGTGGCGGCCAGGGCCAGCAGGGCCAGGCCCCACGCAGCGACTCCGGCGTAGTAGCCGTCGGCGGACACCCCGATCCAGACCGCCGTCGGGGCCATGGCGACGAACGGTGCCACGCGGCGGGCCAACGGCTCTCCGCTGATGGCCTTCACCGTGATCAGCACTGCGGCAGCCGAACTGGACCCGACCACGATGCAGAACAGGCTGGCCCATTTCGGTCCCGACAGCCCGATGCGGTGGAGCCACACAAAGGTCAGGAGGGCCCCGGCCGGGTGACCGGCCACCGTGGTGTCCCACGAGCCCGGATGGCCCTCGGGCAGGTGCGAGGTGAAGCCCCGCAGGAAGCTCGGGATGCCCCCCACCCGGGGCACCATGGCCAGGTAACCGCCGCTGCTGTTCATGCGGTCGATGACTCCGACCTTCCAACCGTCGATGAGCGCCAGCGCCATGGTCCAGACGGTGGCGGTGATCCACGCGGTGGGTACCAGCCCCCACCATGCCAGCGACCGGGCCACCGTGGGTCCCGACCACACCACCACGACCGCGAGGACCACGGCGGCATCGGTGGCCCGGTCGGCGTGGGGCAGCCAGGCCCCGAGGAGCGGAGCGGTGTCGGCGAGGATGCGGTAGGTCTTGGCCGTCTGATGGATGACCGGGGACAGCCACCCGACATGGAGGTGGGGGACCTCGAACGCGGCCGCTACCAAGAGGCACACGAGGATCCCCCAGACCACGTCGTCGCGGTAGCGCCCCAGCCACGAGGTCCGGTGGGCCACGGTCGGGAGCGGCCGTTGCTGGCTCGGGGATTTCCGCACCGAGGCACAGTACCTGGGGTTCGTCGGCGTTCCCGGTGCGCTGCGGACGGCCCATCCGATGCCGGCCTCAGGGGCCGTCGACGCTTCCCGACGATGGCGGTGTAACGGGAAGCGGGCCAGGGATGACTGCAGACTGTGATCGATGGGTGCTCCCGTGTCGCCGTCCGCCCCGGACTGCCCTCGTACCGGTCCAGCCGACGGTAGATTGAATGATCGCTACGCCTGACGCAATCTGCCGCCCCGGGTGTCCGCTCGCCACCGGTCCTCGGGCTGATGGGCCTCGGTGGTCCGGACGGTGACTCCGCCAGCTTCTGAGGATGGGCGCCCCTCCACCGACATCGGTGACGGGGTGCCAGCGGCAGGAGGCTCCCTCGAGGACACCACCGACGGTGCCGCCGAGGGACCCATCGGGCACGGCGCCGAGGACCCTGCGATCACCGCAGCCCACGACGTCGACGGGGCGGGGCCGGCCGACGACGTCGGCACGGATTCCGAGCACGGCACCGGTGAGCACCTCGCCGACGATGACGACTTCGGATTCCCGGCGGGCCTGTGGAGGACGGTGGCTGCCCGTCGACCTCCCGGAATGCCGTCGCAGCGGGTATGGAGGAGCCCGTTACGGGGCCCGTGGCTGACCTCGGTCCTGGGCTTCCTGCTGTTGATCTCCCTGCCCCTGGTGATCCTCACCGGCCTCCTCGACTGGGTCGCCTACGGGCCCCGGTTCCACCAGTCCATCCCGGCGCACGTCGGCTTCCTCCATCTGCCCTACTTCGACTGGCCCAACCATCCGGCGTGGCTGTTCCAGCTCACCGAGGGGCTGCACGTCGGATTGGGACTGGTCCTCGTCCCCGTGGTGCTGGCCAAGCTGTGGTCGGTCATGCCCAAGCTGTTCGCGTGGCCGCCCGTACGATCGGTGGCCAACCTGTTGGAACGGGTCTCGCTCATCATGATCGTCGGGGGCATCGTCTTCGAGATGGCCACCGGCATCTTGAACATCCAGTACGACTACATCTTCGGGTTCAGCTTTTACACCGCCCACTACTTCGGCGCCTGGGTCTTCGTCTCCGGCTTCGTGGTCCACGTGAGCCTCAAACTGCCGACCATGGTGCGGAGCCTGCGGTCGCGTTCGCTCCGGGCCGAGCTGCGCACCTCGTTGGCCGACACGCGCCCCGAGCCCCTGGACCCTGACGGGCTGGTGGCCCCCTCACCGTCGGAACCGACGCTCAGCCGGCGGGGGGTCCTGGCCGTCGTGGGGGGTGGATCGCTGATGATCGCCCTCCTCACCGTCGGTCAGAGCCTCGGGGGGGTGGCCCGCAGTGCCGCCCTGTTGCTGCCGCGGGGACGGTCCTATGGGAACGGGCCGAACGACTTCCAGATCAATCGCACTGCCGAGGCGGCGTCGATCGACCCCGAGGAGACCGGTGCGGCCTGGCACCTGGCCCTGAGCGGTGGTACCCGGTCCGTGCTGGTGAGCCGGACCTCCCTCTTGGCCATGGAGCAGCACGCCGCCGAGCTGCCCATCGCCTGCGTGGAGGGTTGGGCCACCACCCAGCAGTGGAGTGGGGTGCGGCTGGCCGACCTGGCCCGGCTGGCCGGAGTGGCCTCGCCGAGCGCCGCCCACGTGAAGTCGCTCGAGAAGGGCGGAGGGTTCGGGGAGGCGTGGCTGCAATCCGATCAGGTGCTGGCTCCCGACGCCCTCTTGGCCCTCAAGGTCAACGGAGCCGACCTCTCGCTGGACCACGGTTTCCCCGCCCGGGTCATCGTCCCGGCGCTGCCGGGCGTGCACTGCACCAAGTGGGTGCGCTCGATCGAGTTCGTGGCCTGAGATGCGCTCCCTGACCGCTCGGTTCAGGCGCTCTTACGGTGGGCACCCGCTCCACCTGCTCGTGTTGTTGGCCTCATTCGCGCTGGTCGGTTACGCCATCAGTACCGTCGGGGCGAAGCAGCTGTGGAACCCGCACGTCTGGTGGCAGTCGATCGCCGTATGGTTCATCGCCGCCATCGTCCTGCACGATCTGGTGCTGTTCCCGTTCTATGCGCTGGCCGACCGGTCCCTCGGCGCGGGGTGGCGGGCGGTGACCGGGCGACTGCCGGACCAGACCCCCCGGGTCCCCCCGGTCAATTACATACGACTGCCGGTCATGGCCAGCGGACTGCTGTTCTTGGTGTTCTTTCCCGGGATCATCGAACAGGGGAAGGGTGCCTACCACCGGGCCACCGGGTTGACGCAGGCGCCGTTCCTCGATCGTTGGCTGCTGCTCACGGCGGTCCTGTTCGGTGCGAGTGCCCTGGCCTACGGGACCCGTCTGCTGCTGGTGCGTAGGAGGTCGATCGCCCGAGACCTGTCCTCCCCGGGGGACGACGGGTCATCCGGCGGGGTCGACGGCATCGAACACCTCTGAGCCATGTTCGTAGAGCCGACCACTGCCCCTGACGACCGGTGTGTGTGCCACCCGTCCGGCTCCAGCCATCTCGAGCGCTCCCGTCCGCATCCGCATCCGCATCGGCATGTGCTCGGGCTTGACGCCATGTACCGGCACATATCGGCCGGCCATGTGAGCTGGATCACCGACCGATCCGGCGTTCGACGTCCACTGCCCATCGCCCGTTGGCTGGGTCGTAGGGCGGCGTCGACCAACGAGGACCGGGACGGGGACGAAGCCATGCTCGATCTGTGCCGAGGGCCCACCATCGACGTGGGGTGCGGCCCGGGCCGTCTTGCTGCGGCACTGGCTGCACGGGGCGTGCCGGTCCTGGGTGTCGACATCTCGGCTGCCGCCGTCGAGATGACCGCGCAACGGGGAGCGCCTGCCCTGCAGGGGGATGTCTTCGACGCCATGCCCGGAGGGGGACACTGGCATCGGGTGTTGTTGGCCGACGGCAACATCGGCATCGGAGGCGATCCGCTCCGCATGCTCTCGCGGGCGCGGCAGCTCCTCCATCCGGAGGGGCAGGTCGTCGCCGAGGTCGACGCCCGCGCCACCGGAGTCTCTACGAGCATCCAGCGGTGGGAGACCGACCACTGTGTCGGCCGGTGGTTCCCGTGGGCGCACGTCGGCAGCGACGCGGCCCGCTCTTTGGCCGACGCCGCCGGACTGGTCGTCACCGCCGCGATGGAGCGGTCGGGGCGCTGCATCGTCACCATGGGTGTCCGGTGAGGACGAGGCGCGTCGTCCGGGTGAAACGCTCTGAACTGGACCTATTGGAGCCGGCGGTGGGAATCGAACCCACGACCTGACGATTACAAGTCGTCTGCGCTACCAACTGCGCCACACCGGCCCGGTGCCGGGGACAACCCGGTGCCGGGGTCATTCTACGATCGTCCGGGGCCGATCCGGGGCCCGGAGCGCCCATGGTCCCGCCGGGGTCGGGGCCCTCGATCGGAAACCCTTGCTTCTGTGCGCCCTGGTTGGCAGGCTGGCACGCAGTGGCCGACCCATCTGAGCGTGACGGAAAACCATCGGGTGGACCAGGGGGGCGGAGCGGGGGGCTTCCCATTGTGCGTGCCCTGCTCGTCCTCGTCGTCTTCGTCGGCGCCACCGTCTTGTTGTTGGGTGTCATCCATCCGGTGCCGACCACCGGCTCGTCAGCGGCGTCGGGCCAGCCGTCGGCCACCACCACCACGACCACCCATCCGGTGGCCACCACGACGACCATCCCGCCCAGTCGGGTTCCGGTCATGGTGGCCAATGCGTCCGGGGTGGCGGGTGCGGCGGCGTCCACCCGCAACCTGTTGCAGCCGGGCGGGTGGGACCTGCTCCCCCCCGTCAACGCCACCGCCACGGTCCCGACGTCGAACGTCTACTACCTGGCCGGGTTCGAGCCCCAGGCGAAGACCATCGCCGCCACGCTGCACCTGCCGGCCAGCGTCGTGGTCCCGTATACCACCGCGGCACCGATCAGCTCGATCGGGGCCGCCCAGGTGCTGGTGGTGGTCGGCCCGGACCTGGCCGACGGTGTCGCCAAACCCACCACGGCCACCACTGCCGCGAACTGAGCAGAGCCCGATGGCCGAGAGCACCGACCCCCGACCGGGCCTTCCCGCGCCGTCGGTGCGTCGCAGGCTGGCCCCGCTGCTGGTCGACCCGGGCACGACCGCCATCGTGTCGGACTTCGACGGGACGTTGGCCCCGATCGTCGATCTCCCCGACTCGGGCGCGTCCGCTGCCCGGGGCGGGGGACCTGCTGGCGTCGCTGGCCGGACGCTTCGGGACCGTGGCGGTGGTGTCGGGTCGACCGGTGTCCTTCCTCGCCGAGCATCTGGCTGCCCGCCACCGGCGGGATGACGGCGGAGAGCCGGCTCCGCAACTGGTGGGGCTCTACGGTCTCTACGGTCTCGAGCACTCGACTCCGGACGGCCGGACCTCACCCGATCCGGAGGCGGAGCCCTGGCGGTCGGTGATCGACGGGTCGGTGACCCGGCTGCGGGCCGGGGCCCCGGTGGGGGTCGTGGTCGAGGCGAAGGGGCTGGCCGTCACCGTGCACTGGCGCACCGCCGTCGGGGCCGAAGCCTGGGCCTCGACGGCCGTCGGTGCCGAGGCCGAGCGCACCGGGCTCCGTCCCCACCCGGGCCGTCGGTCGCTCGAGCTGCGGCCACCGCTGGCCGTCGACAAGGGATCGGTGCTGCGCCGACTGATCGAGGGCCGGACGGCAGCCTGCTACTTCGGCGACGACCTGGGCGACCTGCCGGCCTTCGCCGCCCTCGCCGAGGTCTCGGGGCAGGCGGGGATGACGACGGTGTCGGTGGCGGTGGCGGACGAGGAGAGCCCCCCCGAGGTGCTCGAAGCCGCCGACGTGGTGCTCCGGGGTCCGGCCGAGGCGTTCGCCGGTACTGGAATGGCTGGCCGACTCGGCCCGGGGACCGTCGCCCTCCTAGGTGGCGCAGGTCCCCTGACCGTGCCGCGCGTCGAGCTGGTCGGCCAACCAGTCCGAGGGTCGCCGGGCCAGCACCGTCCGCACCAACAGGTCCGCTCGGGTCGCCCGCTCGCCGGGGTCCATGTCCAGCGCCCGCGCCAGCACCTCGGCGGTGCCCGACACCTCGAAGGGGTTGACCTCCAACGCACCGTCCCGCAGTTCGTCGAAGGCGCCTGCCTCGCGCGACAGGGCGAGCACCCCGTTGCGGGTGTTGAGCAGCGGACCCTCCTTGGCCACGAGGTTGAGCCCGTCCCGCACCGGATTCACGAGCAGGACGTCGTAGCGCGTCAGTGCGGCAAGGGACCGGTGGTAGTCGTCTTCGACCTCCAAGACGATGGGCGTCCACCCCGGCGTGCCCCACCGCTCGTTGATGCGGGCCACCGTCGACTCGACCTCGTTCTGGTACGCCAGGTACTCGGGGAGGCCCTGGCGGGTGGGGTAGGCCAATGCCACGAAGACCACCCGTTCCCGCCGGTGGGGCTGGAGCTCCATGAGCTCGTCGAAGGCCCAGAACCCCCGCAGGAGGTTCTTCGACAGTTCCATCCGGTCCACCCGCACGATGACCTGCCGGTCGGGGTCGCCGACCCGTTCCTCGATCCGTGCGAGCGCCTCGCCGACCGACGGACGAGCGGCCTCGGCCCGAAGGGCGACCGGATCCGTCGAGAGCGCCGACACGAACGCCGGGACCGGTCGGTCGCCCGTCCCCCTGCCGCCGACGGTCTCCTGCGACGCCCGGTAGGCCGCCGCCCACCGGGCGGTGTGGAAGCCACAGGTGCCGAAGCCGGCCATCGCCGCCAGCAGCTCCTCGCCCACGGCGGTGGGGAGCATCCGCAGCACCGACGGATCGGCGAAGGGGGTGTGCGTGAAGTGGCTGGTCCGCAGATCGGGCCGCAGCCGGGCCAGGTCGGCCCCGACGAGGGCCAGATGGTAGTCCTGCACCAGGACCCGACCGCCCTCGGGCGCCACCTTGGCCACCCGCTCCGCGAACAGTTGGTTGAACTCGCGGTAGCCGTCCCATGCCTCCATCCACCGGCGGTCGGGGCGGGGACGCCTCGAGGCGTCGAACAGGTGGTGGTGACAGAACCAGAGGATGGCGTTGGACACCACGTTGTAGGCCATGTTGTAGACGTCGCGCTCGGGCTCGACCAGCTCGATGCGCAGGCCTTCCTCGGACATCATCCCCGCCGTCACCGCCGCCCGGTCGGCGTCACCCATGGCCGAGGCCACCCAGATGGCGCCGGTGCCGCTCACCATGGGATGGATCGACCCGGCCAGACCCCCCCCGACCTCGCCCGCCACCGGGCTCCCGTCCTCCAGGTGGAAGGCGAGCGGCCCACGGTTCGAGACGATCACCGTGTCCGCCAGCGAGCCGTCTCCATCCGGATGGGTCCGGTCGACGCTCATGGGGGGACGCTACCCGTTGCGCACCGAGCGGACCAGACGGGACGGGGAGGGGCTTGACAAGGTAGTGAGTGAGCACTCACAATAGGACCATGATGGTTTCGACCCGGCAGACGGCGGACGAGCGGCGGACGACGGTACTGGCCGCGGCCATCTCGGAGTTCGCCCGTTCGGGCTACGCCGGGACGTCCACCGAGGCCATCGCCGCCCGGGCCGGTATCTCCCAGCCCTACCTGTTCCGGCTGTTCGGGACCAAGAAGGACCTCTTCGTCGCCACCTACGACCTGGTGGGGGACCGCATCATCAACGAGCTGACCGGCGTCAGCGAAGGCCTCGAGGGTGAGGACGCACTGGCGGCCATGGGAGCCGCCTACGTCGAGTTGATGCAGGATCCCGAACTGCTCCAGGTCCAGCTGCACGGCTTCGCCGCCGCCCCGGGGGACCCGGACATCGCCCGCAGCTGCCGTCGGACGTTCGAAGTGCTCCAGAAGGTGGTCGTCGAGCGGACAGGCCTGTCCGACGACGAGCTCCGCCAATTCTTCGCCATGGGCATGCTGCTCAATGTCATGGCGGCGATCGATCTCTTGTCCATCCCGGACCACTGGGCACAGAACCTGTGTGAGATGCCGGAAAAAGCCCAGGCCATCAAGGCCGCAACCCAGGCCCTCGAGGCGCAGCACCGCGCCGACCGGGTCGCCAACGCGGAGGTTCCCGCATGAGCCAGCCCCTTACCGTCCCGCTTTTTTTGCCCCGTGAATCTAGTGATCACTCACAACCAAGGGGATGGCGCACCGCCACCGCCCCCGGCAGCGACCGCCGCCGCCGGTCGTCCGGCCTCCTCGGAGCGGTCCGCACGGCCCTCCACGCACCGGGTCGCCCCTCACGGGCCGTGGAACCCGAAACCGAACCGGAGGCCCCGGGGCCGACGTCCGCCCGCCGGTGGCCGAGCTTCCCGACCACCCCCGAGGTCCGACGGGACCGGTCCCGAGCGGTGTGGGCGGTGGCCATCACCGGCATGGCCCTGTTCATGGCGTCGCTGGACAACCTGGTGGTCTCGACCGCCCTCCCGTGATCCGGGTCCACCTCCACGCCGGGCTGTCCGGACTGGAGTGGACGGTCAACGCCTACACCCTGACCTTCGCCGTGCTCCTGCTGTCGGCGGCGGCCGTCGGCGAGCGGTTCGGTCGCCGACGGATCTTCGTCGCCGGCATCGCGCTGTTCACGGCCGCATCGGCGTTGGCGGCCCTGGCGCCCAGCATCGGGGTCCTGATCGTGGCCCGTGCCGTCCAGGGGGCCGGCGGGGCGATGATCATGCCGCTCTCCCTCACGCTGCTCAGTGCCGCGGTCCCACCGGAGCGCCGCAACGCCGCCCTCGGCATCTGGGGCGCCATCGGCGGCACCGCCATCGCCCTCGGCCCGCTGGTCGGCGGAGCGGTGACCAGCGGCTGGTCGTGGCAGTACATCTTCTGGTTGAACGTGCCGGTCGGCGTCATCTTGGTCCCGCTCGCCTGGTGGAAGCTTTCGGAGTCACGCGGCGTCGCCGCCAAGCTCGACCTGACCGGGGTGGGCCTCGTCAGTGTGGGCCTTCTGGGCGTCGTGCTCGGCCTGGTGCGTGGCAACAGCAACGGGTGGTCGAGCGCCTCGGTGGTCGGATCCTTCGTCGTCGGCGCCGTCATGCTGGCCGGATTCGTGGGATGGGAGCTGCGGTCCGCGCACCCCATGTTGGACATCCGGCTCTTCCGCCTTCGGGGGTTCGCGTCCACCAACGTGACCGCCATGCTGTTCAGCTTCGGGATGTTCGGGGCGATCTTCTTCCTGGTCCAGTTCCTCCAGGTCGTCCAGGGACTCTCCCCCCTGGCCGCGGGGATCCGCATCCTGCCCTGGACGGCCATGCCCATGCTCTTGGCACCGGTGGTCGGGAACCTGGCCGAACGGTGGGGCGGGAAGCCACTCGTGGTCTCGGGGCTGGTGTTGCAGGCGACCGGCCTCACCTGGCTGGCCACGCTGGTCACCCCGACCACGCCCTACGCCGACGTGGTGGTCCCGTTCATCGTCTGCGGGGTGGGGATGACCCTGTTCTTCGTCCCGCTGGCCTCGCTGGTGCTCGGTGCCGTCCCCCGGGCACTCGAGGGCATCGCCTCGGGGGCCAACGCCGCCTTCCGGGAGCTCGGCGGCGTGCTCGGCATCGCCGTGCTGGGTGCCGTGTTCAGCACGCACGGCAGCTACCGGTCCGGCCAGGACTACGTCAGCGGGATGACCGCGGCGGTGTACGTCGGAGCCGCCGTGGTGGCCGTCGGTGCCGTCGCCGCGCTCGTCATCCCGGGTCGCCGTGGCCGGCACGCCGGCACCTCCTTGGAGGATCTGGCCCTGGAGGCGGCACCCGCCCTCGATCCGGTGGCTGCACCCGACCCGGCCGGCCCGGGTCGGGGCGGCGCAGACGTTGTGCCCGGCCGGGGTGGAGGTGTCCTGATCGGGGCGAGTCGGCCCGTCCCGCTGGTCAGTCCGGCGTGATCAGTCCGGAGTGATCAGCGGGGCGCGGGCCAGCGCCGCCCGCAGGATGTCGGTCGCCTGGGGGCGCAGCTCGGACAGCGGCCGGTTGCGGTGGACCCGGGTCCCGAGGTCGACCTGGGCGATGGTGGCGACGCCGAAGCGGGCGGCCACATCGATCAGCAGCGCCAGCTCGACCGCGTAGCCGTCGGCCAGGCCGCACTTCTCCAGCACCCAACGGGGGGCAGCGGTCTCGCCGGCCAGGGGCTGCTCGATCGAGGCGAGGTGGGGGAACAAGAGGTCGATCACGGGTTTGGCCATCAGCTCGGTGACCCGGCCCCCGCCGTCGGGCGCGCCGTGCAGAGGGCGCTGATAGAACCCCTTGACCAGGGTCACGGTGTCGTCGACCAGAAGCGGGCCGAGGAGCCCGGTCACGAAATCGGGGGTGAAATTGGTGACGTCGGCGTCGACGAATGCGATCAGGTCGCCGTCGGTGGCGTCGAGGGCGGTCCGCATGGCCTGGCCCTTCCCGCCGCCCGAGGACCCGGTGGCCAACACCCGGGCCCCGGCCCGCTCGGCGATGTCCGCGGTCCCGTCGCTCGAGCCGTCATCGATGACGACGACCTCGTCCACGAGGGGCACCCCGCCGTGCCGGCCGGTCAGACCGCTGGTGATGGCCTGGACGATCGGGCCGACCGTCCCGGCCTCGTTGCGTGCCGGAATGCACACCGACACCCGCCGCCCACCCTTGGCGGCCACCAGCCCGACCGGTCCGACCGTTCCGAATTCGTAGCGGCCCGCATCTCCTCGGGGCACGCGGGGGATCGGCATGGTGTCATCATCGCTCACCCGGAACGGGTCCGTGGAGGGGTGGCGACGGGCTCATGCCCACCCGCCGGGGGGCCCCGCATTGACGCCAGGTGCCTCCATCGTCCAGAATGGAGGCCATCATCCAGAGCGGCTGAGGGACCGGGCCCAGCGACGCCGCGGCAACCAGAGCGTGAACGAACACCCTTCGGGGGCCGTTCCGTACCAGGTGCCAATGCCCGAGCGATGAGGAGACTACCGTGGACTTCGTTTCTGGGCTGCGCTGTCGTGAGTGCGGCCGCCACTATCCGGCTGAAGCACTGCATGTGTGCGACTACTGCTTCGGGCCCCTCGAGGTGAGCTACGACTACGAGCGCGTGGCTGCCACCATCACCCGTGAGCGCATCGAGGCCGGACCCCGCTCGATCTGGCGGTACGCCGACCTGCTGCCGGTGGAGGATGCCCACCCGGTCGACCTCGGCGCCGGGTTCACCCCCCTGACCCGGGCCGATCGGCTCGCCGCCGAACTGGGGCTGGGCGAACTGTGGATCAAGGACGACACCGCCAATCCCACCGGCTCGTTCAAGGACCGGGTGGTGTCGGTCGCCCTGACCAAGGCCCGTCAGCTCGGGTTCAAGATCGCGGCCTGCGCGTCCACGGGGAACCTGGCCAACTCGGTGGCCGCCCATGCCGCCCGGGCGGGCATGGAGTCCGTGGTCCTCATCCCCCATGACCTCGAGACGGCCAAGGTCACCATGACCGCCGTCTACGGCGGGCGGGTCATCGCCGTGGAGGGGAGCTACGACGACGTCAACCGCCTCTGTGCCGAACTGACCAGCGAGCAACCGTCGTGGGCCTTCGTGAACGTGAACGTCCGGACCTACTACGCCGAGGGATCGAAGACGCTGGCGTTCGAGGTGGCCGAGCAACTGGGCTGGCAGGCCCCGGACCACGTGGTCGTGCCCATCGGATCGGGGAGCCAGCTGACCAAGGTGGCGAAGGGATTTCGCGAGCTCTGGCAGGTGGGCCTCCTCGACGAGGAGCCCTCCGTCCGGATCTCGGGAGCCCAGGCCGAGGGGTGTGCGCCGGTGGCCACCGCATTCGCCGAGGGCTCCGACGTGATCCGACCGGTCAAGCCCCACACCATTGCCAAGTCCCTGGCCATCGGCAACCCGGCCGACGGATGGTATGCGCTCGACACCATCAAGAGCTCGGGTGGTTCGTGCGCGTCGGTCACCGACGACGAGGTCATCGACGGCATCCAGCTGCTGGCCCGGACCGAGGGGATCTTCGCCGAGACGGCCGGTGGCGTCACCATCGCCACGCTGGCCAAGCTGGTGGCCCAGGGTGCCATCCGATCCGATGAGCGGGTGGTGGCGCTGGTGACCGGCCACGGTCTCAAGACGGTGGAGGCGCTGTCGGCAACGGTGCAGCCGACCGCCACCATCGCACCGACGCTCGAGGCCTTCGACGAGGCCATGGGTGGCGACTACCAACCGGCGGCGCAGCCGTCACCGAGGAGCGAACGATGAGCGTCACGGTCCGAATTCCCACCCAGCTGCGCACGCTGACCGGCGGCAGCGGCGAGGTCGTGGTCGACGGCTCCACCGTCGGAGAGGTGCTGAAGGCCCTCGATGCCTCCCATGCCGGCTTCGCCGACCGTCTGTTCGACGAGTCCGGCGCGCTGCGGCGCTTCGTGAACGTGTTCCTGGCCGACGAGGACGTGCGGTTCCTCGACGGGCTGGCCACCCCGGTCAGAGACGGTGAGACCCTGTCGATCGTCCCCGCCGTCGCCGGCGGTTGAGCCGGACCGGGGAGCGGGTACCGCCGGGGCTCCCCGGGGGTGGGCTCAGCGCTCGAGCCCCTGCAGGATGAAGGCGCACACGCTGGACGCCACCACCTCCGCCGGCTGGGGGAGCGGGTTGCCGGCGCGGACGGCCATCACCCCGTAGAGCTGCTGGCCGATCAGGTTCACCGCCTCGTCGGGGTCGATCTCCCGGAAGATGCCCGAGGACACCCCGTCGAGGTAGAGGTCCTGGATGAGCCGGGCGATGTTGAGGCTGATGAGGGCCAGCTCGGTGCCGACGGCCTCCCCGCCGATGACCGGGGTGCCCTGGGTGACCAACGCCAGGCGGAAGAAGCCGGGGTCGGCGTCGATCCGGTCGAGCAGCCCCTCGATGAGCTTCTCGAGGCGCCGCCGCGGCTCGGCGTCCTCCGCCCACGATGCGGCGATGTCCTCGAGGAGCTGGTCGTGCATGCCCTTCAGGCAGGCGCGCAGGAGTTCGTCACGGTTGGCGAAGTACACGTAGACGGTGGAACGGGCCACACCGGCCTCGGCGGCGATGTCGTCCATGGACACGTCGGTCGTGCCCCGTTCGCCGAAGAGGCGGCGGGCGACGTTGACCACCTGGTCACGTCGGAAGTCGCGGATGACCTCTTTGAGGTCGTCCGGAGCTCGGCGCGGTGGCACCTACGCCGACAGCCGGGCGGCGGGCGGGAACGCCACCGGGATGTGCTTGACGCCACTGATGAACGGCGACTGGAGACGCTGGACCTTGCCGTCGAGGCGGATGTCGGGCATGCGGTCCAGCAGGTGCTCGAACATGACCCGGATCTCCATGCGGGCCAGATTGGCGCCCAGGCAGAAGTGGGGCCCGCCCGCCCCGAACGCCAGGTGGGGGTTGGGGTTCCGGGTGATGTCGAAGGTCTGCGGGTCGGTGAACACCGTTTCGTCCCGATTGGCCGAGATGTGGAAGAACACCACCTTGGAGTCCTCCTCGATCCGCTGCCCCCCGAGCTCGAAGGCGCTGGTGGTCTGCCGCCGGAAGTTCATCACCGGGCTCACGAAGCGCAGCATCTCCTCGACGGCCGACGGCAGCAGCGACCGGTCGTTGCGGAGGAGCTCCCACTGGTCGGGATGGTCGAAGAACGCCGCCATCCCCCCCGAGATGAGGTTGCGGGTCGTCTCGTTGCCGGCCACGGTGAGGAGGAGGAAGAACAGCTCCAGCTCCATGTCGCTCAGCTTCTCCCCGTCCATCTCCACGTCGGTGAGGACGCTCATGAGATCCTCGTGGGGATCGACGCGCTTGGTGGCGAACAGGGCTGACGCGTAGGCGTACAGCTCCATCGCCGCCTGCTGGGACGCCTCCCCTTCGGTCTGGTATTCGGGGTCCTGGCTGCCGATCATCTTGTTCGACCAGTCGAACATGCGGTGACGGTCCTCGTTGGGCACGCCCAGCAGCTCGGCGATGACGACCAGCGGGAGCTCGGCGGCGATGTCGGTCACGAAGTCGGCGGTCCCGGTCTCGATTACCGAGTCGATGATGTCGTCGGCCGCGGCGTCGATCCTCTCGTGGAGCTGGTTGACCATGCGCGGGGTGAAGCCCTTGTTGACCAGACGGCGGTAGCGGGTGTGGAGGGGGGGATCCATGTTCAGCATCAGCATCTGCTGTTGGGCCAGATCGTCCTCGGGCAGCTCCCACAAGAAGGTCGCCCTGCGTGCCGAGGAGAAGTGCTCGTAGTCGCGGTTGACCGTCGTGCAGTCGGCGTGTGAGGTCACCGCCCAGAACCCGGGCCCGTCCTCTTCCTCGTGCCACCACACCGGGGCGTTCTTGCGGAGGAAGGCGAACCACTGGTGGGGCACCCCGTCGGCGAACGGCCTGGCATCCAGCAGGTCGATGTCGGCGAAGTCCACCTCGCTGATGTCGATCTCGTTCTTCGGCATGTGCGGTCGCCCTCCATCTGATCGGACGGCGTGTCCGATCAGATGGATAGTAAGTCCGATCTGACGGTGTGTCAACGACGTGGGAGGCCGGCCCGGCCCCCCTCCCCCCGTACGGCTCGGGCGGCTCGGCCGCCAGAACGGTCTGGTCGGACCGGGGCGTCGGGTCAGGCGCTCCAGTCCACGGCCCCGTCGATGACCACCCAGGGCTCCTCGGTGAGCACGAACTCGAGGTGGTCGGTGTCGAGGAACTTGGGGAGGTCCTCGAACATGGCCGGGGAGTCGGTCTCGTTCATGTGGGCGTAGTACCCGTCCATGGAGGCGAACCACTGCACCGTCACACCGTCGTATCCCGACCGGTCGTCGTCATCGCGGTAGTCGGCCAGGGGCCTCGGGTTCTGTTCGTAGCGGATGACGTGGCTCCCGCACCGTCCGTTGGCGATCAGCGGGCCGTGGTTGTTCCGCCAGTAGTCGTGGAACGCCGCCGGTGTCATGCCCTCCTTGCGCTTCAGCAGACAGGTCAGTTTGATCATCGGGGTCGTCCTCCTGGGGGGTGTGGGCAGTGCGATCGTAGGGGAACCACCGGGCGTGGCGGCACCTGTCGGACCGGATCCATGTCGGCTCGGACCCGCCGACCCGACCCTCCGCGTCGGAGCCGGGCCGTCGGCACGGCGGCTCAGCCGGTGGACCGGGCGCAGAAGAGATCGGTGATGTAGGGCATGGCGATCGGCTCGGCCAGGGTCGAGGCGAAGGCCGCCACCTCCCCCAGCAGCGCGTCCCGTTCCCGCCGCGGGAGCACCCGGACGTAGCTCCGGGTCGCCACCTGGTCGACGAACGACCGCCGGTCCAGTGGCTGGACCCACCCCACCTTGGTGCGGTGGACCGGTCCGAACCGGTGGGTCCGGTCGATCACCGCCCCGAAGTCCATCCCCACCGGGTACGGGGCCGACCGGTCCCATCGACTGATCCGGACCAGTTCGGCGACCATCGGGTCGGACTCGTCCCGTTCGTTCCAGACCAGTCCCAACGAGCCCCCCGGTCGCAGCACCCGCGCCACCTCGGCCAGGGCGGTGTCGGCTTCGAACCAGTGGAACGCCTGCGCGACGACCACCGCGTCCATGGTGGCGCTGACGATGGGGACGTGCTCCGCCGTCCCCGCCACGAGGGGCACCCGAGGGACGACCTGTCTGAACACCTGGCCCATCGAGGGCGACGGCTCCACGGCGACGCAACGGGCGCCGCGGGAGTGGAGCTGGCGGGTGAGTTTGCCGGTCCCGGCCGCCAGGTCGAGGATGCGGCTGTCGGCGGTGAGCCCGGCCCAGTCCATCAGGTGGTCCACCGCCGCGTCCGGGTATCCCGGGCGGGCCTGCTCGTAGAGGTCCGACCCGGATTCGAATCCGAGGCGCCCGAGGGTTCCCCCGGCGAGGGCGGCGTCGCCGACCTCGCCGCCCACCGTGCTGCCGCCCTCCCCGCCCTCCCCGGTTGCCATCGACCAACTGTATTGAACCTCGGTCCGGCCGGCCGGGCAGTCCACGCGGGCCATGGTGTCCGGTTGCCGTCGACCACGGGGGATCAGTTAGCGTCGCGAGGTGACTGCTGACGAGCCCGGTGCCGCCGGACCGACGACGCGGCGGGGGCGGACCTCCCGGGGCCGGTGGCTCAATGCGGCAATCCATGGGTTGTGGACGTGGGTCTCCACCCACGGTGCCGTCGGGCCCGGGGACGCCCTGGCCGACCGTTTCGGGAAGTTCGGCGACGGGAGCTGTCTGGCCTTCCCCCCCGGAGCCATCTTCGGGGAGCGGTGGATCCGCATCGGGCGTGACACGCTGGTCGGCCCCTACGTCAGCATTTCGGCCGGCATGGTGCCGGGCCAGCACATGGTGACCGACCCCGTGGTGCGGATCGGGGACCGCTGCATGATCGGCCGTGGGAGTCACATCGTCGGGCACTTCGACGTGGAGATCGGGGACGACGTGCACACCGGGCCCTACGTGTACATCACGGATCAGAACCACGGCTACGAGAACCCCGACGAGGTCGTCCACTCGCAGTGGCCGACCGATGTGCCCGTGCACATCGGCAACGGAAGCTGGCTGGGGACCGGGGTGGTGGTGCTCCCGGGGACCGAGCTCGGCAGGAACGTCGTCGTCGGAGCCGGCGCGGTGGTGCGGGGCGTCTTCCCCGACCACTCGGTGATCGCCGGGGTCCCGGCCCGGATCGTTCGCCGCTACGTCCCGGGGTCGGGATGGGTCAGCGGCGCTCCCCCGACCGGCTCCGAGCCGGATCCAGGCGGCATGGCCGCGGCGGACCCGTCCGATGCGGACGACGGCCGCTGGTCGGCACCACCGACACCACCGACACCACCGGCGCCGGCAGGCGATCCCGATGCGTCCGACGAGGCACTCAGCGCCACTCCGGGACGGCCGAGTCCGTAGCGCCGCACGATCTCGTCGGCCTCCCGCCGGCCCTCGGCGATCAGGGCATCCGTCGTCGAGAAGTCGTCGAACTCCCGGGTACCGTTCTCGCTGCCGGCGCAGACGATCACCTCCACGCCCGGCGGCAGCTGGGCCATGTCGCGGGCGAACCGGGCATGGATGGAGATCAACAGGGCGTTCAGCAGGGCTTCGACGGGGCGGCGCGTCGGAACCGGCGAGTACCCCGGTGGTGCACAGAGCAGCACCACGATCCGGGTGGCGCCGCTGTCGATGGCCCGCCGGAGCGGCACGTTGTTCACCACCGCTCCGTCGATGAAGCGCTCGCCGTCGATCTCCACCGGGGGGAACAAGGTGGGGATGGCCGAGGACGCCAGGATCGCCTCGACAGCGGGCCCGAAGGTGAACCACCGCTCCCGCCCGTCCCTGAGCGAGGTCGCCACCACCTCGACGGGGATCACCGCTTCTTCGAGTCGCTCGATCCCGATCCCGTTCTCCACCACCTTGCGCAGACCGTCGTTGGAGTAGACGGAGTCACGTTGTCGGACGTAGAGCCACGGCCCGTGGAGCCGGCCCTGGGGGTACACGGCGTCGCGCGCGTCAGCCCGGACCAGATCTCCGTCATCCGCTCCACCCCCTGTCGGGTCGGGTCGCTGGCGAAGGCCACGCCGTTCATGGCGCCGACCGAGGTGCCGTAGATCCGGTCCGGGACGAATCCGCGCTCGGTGAGGACCTGGAGCATGCCGATCTGGACTGCACCCCGGGTTCCACCCCCGGCGAGGACCAGAGCGGTGATCGGCCCGCGCCGGCTCTCCTCTTCCTCCTCGTCGCCGTCGTCGTCGCTGCCGGCGCCCTCCTGGCGGGCCAGCCAACTGGATCGGGAGATCGACGCCCGCTGGAAGATGAACCGCACCACCAGGACCAAGAGGACGACCACCGCCACGATGAACAGCGTGAACACCACGGCGAACGCGGTGTCGGCGGCGTTGATGGTCATCAGGACAAGGCTACCGGTGACATGGGTCCTGGTCCGTGGGAGCCGGTGTTACACCCGCCGTGCACACTGGTCCCATGGTGGTCGTGGATATTGATCGCACCGGAGGAATTCCGGTGCCGGGTGGAGCCGGCGGGGAGCCACCGGAGGCCCACGAGGCCCGGGGGACGTGGTTGGCCAACGCTCACGCGGACCACGACGACGAACCCCGTCGGGTCTCGGCGGGAACGGCGGCGGCGTGGCGACCGTTGCGTGGGGACGAGCTGCTCGAGCGGCTCCGGGTGACGGGTCGACGCCGTCCGTCGGCCGACCCCGAGCGTGCCTTCCGCCTCCGGAGCGAGCTCGAGCTCGGCCTCCGTGCCGACGGAGTCGGCTCGTTCGACCAACCGCAGCTACCCGGGGTCGGCGGCGACGGACGCGACGCCCGGCGGCCGGGGTCGCCGTTGGTGGTGACCAAGGACCGGCTGACCCGGGCCCTGGCGTGCGACGCCCACCGGGCCGCGGCCACCTCCGGCGACGGTGCTCCCACGGTCGCCATGGCGTGCGGTGCGGTGATGGACGCCCTCTTCCGGCAGCTGGTGACCGTCGGATCGATCGGCGACGCCATGGTCGACGGGCTGGCCGCCCTGTCCCTGGACGACCACCACGCCTCCCTGGTGGCCTGGATCGAACGGATGCCGTCGGCCGAGCGCGCCGAGCTCAGGTCGGAGGTGGATCGCCAGGTCGAGGGTCTGTCGAGGCGGTGGCCGGTACTGGACCCGTCATGGCACCCGCGGACCCAGGTCTCGATGAGGGTGCCGTTGGCCGGTGGTGCCGTCGAGCTGTCGGCCCGGGCCGACCTGGTCGTCGGCCGGCCCGCAGCCGACGAGGCCTCGGTGGCCATCGTCGAGGTGAAATCGGGGGCCAGAAGGATCCAGCACCGGCTCGACCTCCACTTCTACGCGCTGATCGAGACCTTGCGGAGCCCGGCTCCGCCGTTCGTGGTTGCGACCTACTACACGAGGACGGGAGAGCTCGATGTGGAACCGATCACCGATGAGCTGCTGACCGCCTCGGCCCACCGCGTGCTCGCCGGCGCCTGCGCCATCAGGGACCTGTCTCGGGGAACGGCGGAGCGATCGCCGATCGGACCCTGCGGGCTGTGTCCCGCTGTCCCGTCGCGGCCCGGGGACCGTTGGGTTCCCCGGAGCGGGGCGGAACGGCACCTGGAGGCGATCCGGCCATGAATGCCGCCACGCGATGCACCCAGGATCTGCTGGCGCCGGCCGGAGCACCCGTGGACGATGGCGACCGGCTTCGGATCCGGGACCGGTTGGCAGCGGCGATTCCTCCGCTGGTCGAGCGCCTTCCACACGGCCAGGAGGTCGTCGTGACCCTGCCGTTGTTGCGCACGGTCGGCATCGATCCGGGTGCACTGGGCCGTCCCGAGGAGCCGTTCGCGTGGAAGTCGGTGTTCGTCCGTCGCTCACTGGGCCTGGCGGTCGTGGACGCCTGTGCCGGGCGTCGGTTCCGCACCCCGGCCGAGGCCATCGAGCCGGTCGCCGCCGGGGCGGTCTCCGAATGGGAACGGACCGGGTGGCGGACCTTCCACTGGGAGCCGTGGCTGGCCGGACTGGCACCGGGCGCCCGGGCAGTGGTGCTGGCCGACGCGCTCACCTGGGCCACGGCGTTGTGGTCGAGCTTGGACTGGGCCGCCTTCGGCGCTCCTCCCCAGATCGGTGGGGTCGATGACCAGTGGATCTGCCCGGCACGGCGCACCATGCGACTCAAGGGGCGGGCCGAGCTGCGGGTTCCGTTGGGCGCCGCCCGTCGCCACGGCCGCCCAGGGCTCGAGGGCTCGGGGTCGGCCACCGCCCTCGTGTCGGTGTCGGCCGGGTCCCCCGGCGCCCGCTGGGCCGAGGAACTGGCCTACCTCGGACTGGTGGCCGGACTGCGCTGTCCCACCCGGCCGGTGCCCACCCGTGTCGTCGGCCTGTGGCCCGACGCCGGAATGCACTCGAGTGTGGAGATCGATGGCGAGGTCCTGGGCACCGCCTCCGACCGCGTGGTGGCCACCGTGGCTGCCGTCGTCGATGCCCGTATCTCGGCGAGCCTGGCCGCCTGATCCCCGGAGGCCGCCCGCACGGGCCGGATTCGGTCCGTGCGCCTGGTCCGCCTGGTCCGGAGCGGGCCGGTCAGAACAGCGCCTTGGCCGCTTTGGCATCGGGCTTGCCGGCGGCGGTGAGGGGTACGGCCTCGACGACCAGCATCTGGCGCGGGATCTTGTAGCCGGCGATGTGGGATCGGCAGTGCTCCTGGAGATCCTCGAGCGCCGGTGCGGAGCCGGCTCGACGGGGATGGAGCACGACCGCCACCCGCTCACCGAACCGGTCGTCGGGGAGGCCGACGACGATGGCGTCGAACACATCGGGGTGGGACTTGACCGCGGCTTCCACTTCCTCGGGGAAGATCTTCTCGCCCCCCGAGTTGATCGAGGCCGAGCCCCGGCCGTGGATGACGATGGTGCCGTCCGGGTCGACCGACGCCAGGTCCCCGGGTACCGACCAGCGGATGCCCTGGGCGTCGACGGGGAAGGTGGCGGCGGTCTTGGCATCGTCCTTGTAGTACCCGATCGGGATCCTCCCGGTGCGGGCCAGGCGGCCGATCCTCCCGTCGCCGGGGTCGAGGGGGACCAGGTCGTCGTCGAGCACCTTGGTGTCGGCGCTCATGACGAACCGCGGACCGCCCGCCCCATCCTCCACGGCGCCCTGGGCCCCGCTCTCGCTCGATCCGAACCTGTCCATGATGATGACGTCGGGAAGGAGCGCTTGGAGCTCGTCTTTGACCGTGGCCGACAACATGGCCCCGCCGGAACCGACGACCACCAGTGTGGACGTGTCGTAGGTGCCCGGCGCCGCTGAGCCCAGTGCATCGGCGAGCGGCCGGGCCATGGCGTCTCCCACCAGCCCCACCGACACGACGCCCTCGTCCCCGATGAGGCGCCACAGGATGTCCGGGTCGTAGCGGTGCTCGGTGTAGAGCACGGCGGTCGCCGCCATCATGAAGGCGTTCCACATGACCCACTGCGCATTGCCGTGCATGAGGGGGGCGACCACCAGCATCACCACCGCAGCGGTGTCGTCGGGATCGATGCGTTCGGCCAGCTCCTCGGCGTTCCGGATCGGCTCGGCGCCCCAGCCGCCTCCCCCCATGGCCGCGAAGAAGATGTCCTCCTGGCGCCAGAGCACGCCCTTGGGCATCCCTGTCGTGCCTCCCGTGTAGAGCACGTAGAGGTCATCGGGCGAGCGGGGGCCGAACGTGCGTGCTTCCGACGCGGCAGCCAGTGCCGCCTCGTACGACAGGGGTCCGGGTCCGGCCTTGTCACCGATGCCAGCCGTGCCGCCCACCGTGGTAACGCCGGCGGTGTCGGTTCCCGATCCGTCCTCGATCATCACGAGCTGGGGGCGCGACGCCGGCCCGCTCCCGTCCAGGGCCTCGGCCACCAGCGGCGACAGGTCACGCTCGAAGACCAGCACCCGGAGGTCGGCGTTGTCGATCACATAACGGAGCTCGGGTGCCACGTAGCGGTAATTGAGGTTGATGGGGACGGCCCTGGCCTTGTAGCAGCCGATCATGGCCTCGGCCCATTCGGCCCGGTTGTAGGCGAGGATCCCCACATGGGCCCCGGCACCGATCCCCGACGAGGCCAGGTGGTGGGCGAACCGGTTGGCACGCTCGTCGAGCTGGCGGTAGGTCAGGCGGGTGCTCCCCGCCACCAGGGCCATCCGGTCCGGAACCGTGTCCGTCACCACCTCGAACAGGTCGGCCAGATTGAACTGCCTCGCGCTCATCGCTCCCCTCTCCTTGTCTCGCCTCATTGTCCCGGCATCATCGGGCCGGCAGAGGCCGGCCCGATGATTCCGGGTGTACGGCGGCCGCCCCCACTCGTAGCATGCTGTCGTCGGTCGGACACTCTGTAGCACGTCCGGCCACAGCGCCAGCAACAGTGCCAGCCACTGTGCCGGCCACAGCGCCAGCCGCCATGCCCGCCACCATGAGCAGGAGAGGACCGAATCGTGAGCGACAAGTCGAGGGACGCCGAAGGCATCGCCGGCCTCACCGCACTGGTGACCGGAGGGGGGAGCGGCATCGGGCTCGGTGCGGCCACCCGGCTCGTGCGTGACGGTGCCCACGTGATGATCTGCGGTCGCACCGAGGAGCGGTTGCGCACGGCGGTGAAGGTGCTCGAGGAGAGCGCGGCCTCCGTCGGGAGCGCGGGTGGGGTACCGGGGACAGCCGCCTATGTGGTCGCCGACGTGACCGTGGAGGAGCAGGTCGTCGCGGCGGTGTCGGCGGCGGCGGCGGAACGGGGGCGCCTCGACATCCTCTTCGCCAACGCCGGGGGGGCCATGCACATGGGGCCGATCGCCGGCGCCGACGTCGACCAGGTCAGGGCGACGATCGACCTCAACCTGGTCGGCACGTTCCTCTGCATCAAGCACGCCGCCCCGTTGATGGCGGCCGGCGTCGGTGAAGGGGTGGACGGCGCCAAGGCGCCCGGGGGGTCGATCATCGGCATGTCCTCGGGCGCCGGGGCGTTCCCGCACCGCTACCTGTGGGCCTACGGTGCGGCCAAGGCCGGCATCGACATGCTGTGCAAATACGCGGCCGAGGAGTTGGGCCGGACCGGGGTCCGGGTGAACACCGTCCAGCCGGGCATCGTGGACGATGAGCTGATGGAGGCGATCACGGCCGGCGGCCCGCTGCTCGACGACTACCTCGCCGAAATGCCGATCAGCCGACTCGGCACCGTCGAGGACATCGCCGCCGCCGTCCGGTTCCTCGCCGGCCCCGAGTCGGGATGGATCACCGGGGAGAATCTGGCCGTCGACGGGGGTCACCACCTCCGCCGGGGGGCCAACTACGGGCTGCTGCTCGGCGAGTAGGCGCCGGCCCGCGGGCGGCGGGTGCCCGCGGTCCGCAGCATCAGCCGGTGTTGGGCGTCGGTAGGGTGGGGGCCGTGGATGCACCCGAGGCGTCGGATCCGCCTCGACCGGGCACGCGGGTGACCGGTTCGGAGGCGGCGAAGCTCCATGCCACCCTGCATCGCGGTCCTGGTCCTGTGTGTCGCCGCCTTCTGGTTCGAGCTGCGCCGGGCGGTGGGAGGCAACGAACTGAGCTGGGCCTATGTCTTCGAGTGGCCGATGTTCGCCGTCTTCGCCGTCTACATGTGGTGGAACATGCTGCACCAGAACCGCCGACGGGAGCGGAAGGCCGCCGCACCCAAGGTGGTTGCCCCCGAGCACGTCGAGATGCTCAAGAACTGGCAGGAGCACCTCCGGACCATGGCCGCCGCCGAATCCGAGGCCGGAGACGCAGCACCCGAACAGGGCTCGACTCCCTGATCTGTCGACGACCGCCGGCGCCGATACTCACCGGTCGAGTGGCGCTCACAGCCCGCGGGTGTCACTGGGGACCCGCGGTGGGTACTGCCGCCACCGCACCTACAATCGGCCAGACCGCAGCTGACCCGATCGACCATGCCGGCCGGGTCGGCGAGCGCGACCGCCTCCCGAGAGATGATCGGGTCGACGCAAGATTGGTGACGACATGACAGGAATGGGGCACGGACTCCAGGCCAACAACCCGACCGTCGGATCCGCCTTCCGATCGTCTCTCGACCACCAGTTCCTGATCATCGTGATCCTGGCCGCCGTGCTGGCCGTGGCGTGGAACATCATCCGCACCGTCCACTACCGGCGTGCGGTCGCCTCGGGAACCCTGGACGCCACGCCGAAGGGCCCCTGGCCCTATCCGGAGCCGGCGGCACGGCGGCTGCTCCGGATCACGTTCGGGATCGTGTGGCTGTTCGACGGGCTGCTGCAGATCCAGCCCTCGATGCCCCTCGGGCTCCCGAGCCAGGTCATCACCCCGGCGGCGAGCTCGTCGCCGGGATGGGTCCAGCACCTGGTCAACGTCGGGACCACCATCTGGGCCGACCACCCGGTGACGGCGGCGTCGGCCACCGTGTGGATCCAGATCGGCATCGGCGTGTTCCTCCTGGTCGCCCCGCGTGGCTACTGGTCCCGGGCCGCCGGCGGGGTGAGCGTCGGGTGGGCACTCGTGGTCTGGGTGTTCGGTGAGGCGTTCGGCGGCATCTTCGGGCACGGGGCCAGTTGGATGTTCGGCCTGCCGGGGGCGGTCCTGTTCTATGCCGTGGCCGGGTTCTTGATCGCACTGCCCGACTCTTCGTGGGAGACGCCTCGCCTGGGCCAGCGGTCTCCTCCGGGGCGTGGGCGTGTTCTTCGTCGGCATGGGCATCCTGCAGGCGTGGCCCGGGCGGGGATCGTGGTCCGGCCAGTCCGCCCATCCGGCGGCGACCGGCCCCTTGACCGCCATGGTGTCCCAGATGTCCCAGGTATCCCAACCTGCGGTGTTCTCCTCGTGGCTCCGATCCTTCGGGTCGTTCCAGGCCGGTCACGGATGGTTGGTCAACCTGGTGGTGGTCGTGGGCCTCGTCGGCGTCGGCGCCTGCTTCCTCAGCGGCCGTCTGCGCCTGGTCCGCATCGGCGTGGTGGCCGGCGCCGTGCTGTGCCTGGCGGATTGGGTGCTCGTCCAGGACCTCGGTTTCTTCGGCGGCGTGGGCACCGATCCCAATTCGATGATCCCCATGGCCCTGGTGTTCACCAGCGGGTACGTGGCCATGGTCCGGCTCCCGGTCCGGGCCGAGGAGCCCACCCCGGTGGCCGTCCCGGCCGAGGCGGTCGCGGGGCCGGAACTCGCTGTCGCCGGCGCCGGTGGGGGAGCCGAGGCGCCGGCTGGGTGGCTCGACCGGCTCAGCCCGGCCTACCTCGTGCGCACCCTGCTGGCGCTGGGCGCCGTGGGGATCGTGCTGGTGGGAGCGGCCCCGATGGCCATCGCCGCCACCAACCCGAATGCCGATGCGATCCTGACCGAGGCGAGCGACGGGACCCCCAACGTGGTCGACATTCCGGCGGCACCCTTCACCCTCACCGACCAACACGGCCACCAGGTCTCGCTGGCCTCCCTGCGCGGGCACACGGTGGTCCTCACCTTCCTCGATCCGGTGTGCACGTCGGACTGCCCGCTGGTCGCCCAGGAGCTGCGGGTCACCGACCAGATGCTCGGGAGCCAGTCCGGGCAGGTCGACCTGGTCGCCGTGGTCAACAACCCGCTCTACAACACCACGGCGATGACCAACGCGTTCGACACCCAGGAGGGACTCGACCGGCTGACCAACTGGACCTACCTGACCGGCTCCTTGAGCCAGCTCCACCAGGTGTGGAACGACTACGGGGTGCAGACCCAGGTCACACCGGCCGGTGCCATGATCGCCCACTCGGACATCGTCTACATCATCGACAAGTCCGGGCACACCCGGGAGATCCTCAACTCCGACCCGGGCGACGGCAGCGCTCCGAGCCGGTCCTCGTTCTCGACCCTCCTGTCGGCGCAGCTGCAGCAATTCGTGCACGCGTGAGCCGGCGGAGCGGCCGGCGGGGCCGGCGGTCCATGGGCCGGGGGCGCTGTCTGGCCGTGGCCGGCTCGGTGACGCTCGCCGCCACGCTGGCGGCCTGTTCGGCCACCCCGGCGGCGATCCCGTCCGCCTCCGGCGGGTCCGGCCTACCGTCGATCCCGTTGGCCAGCTCCTGGGCGGGCCCCACGACGGGGTGGGCGACGGTGGCCATGGGGCACCTGGACGACCCGCTCAACACATTCTGGCAGCTGTTCTCCCTGGCTCCCTCGGCGTCGACCTGGCAGCTCAGCACCCCGGCCGGTGTGGCCAGCAACGGGGGGCTCATCGCATCGGTGGCCGGCTCCGGCACCTCTGCCGGATCTTCTTCCGGCTCCGTACTGGTCGGCTTCGGGCCCTCCCTCGCCCTCCATTTCTCCCCGCTGGCGGCCAGTTCCGACCAGGGCCAGACCTGGACCACCGGGATCCTGCCCGGGGCGCTGGCTGCCGTCCCCGACGCGCTGGCCAATGGAGGCGCCGGCGGCGATCTGGCGCTCCTGCGTGGCGGCCCCACCGTGCCGGCATCGCTCGGCGCCGGGGGCGGCGTGGTGGCCGGCACCGGTGACCTGAGCACCTGGAAGGCCCAGGTGTCGACCCGGGCACTGGCCACCGACGGGTCGGCCTCGGCGTGCCGGATCCAGAGGCTGACGGCGGTGACGGCCGGCCCGGCAGGCTCGACCGTCGTGGGCGCCGCCTGCAGCCGGGGCGGGCGACCGGGGATCTTCTTGTCCGTTGACGGAGGCTGGCGATCGGTCGGCCCTTCCATCCCCGGGGTCGGCGGGGCCCCGACCGAGGTGGTCCGGCTGGTCGCCACACCGGCGGGCACCGCCGCGCTGGTCTCGGCCGGCACCGGCGCGGGCGCCCGCCTCTTCGCCATGTGGAGCACCGACGGGCTGGGCACCTGGACGGTGTCGGCCGGCCTTCCCCTCGACGGGGGGACGCTCACCTCGACGGGCGTGACGGCATCGGGAGGGTTCGTCGTCGACGCCCGGTCGACCACCGCCGGCCACCCGATGGCGGCGTCGGTGGTGGCGCCCCCGGGCGGACCCTGGCAGCACCTGGCCCCGCCACCGGACGGCGCCACGTCGGTCGTACCCACCCCGGCCGGTGGGTTCGACGCCTTCGCCTCGGACCAGTCGACGCTCCACGTCTACGCCCTCGGAGCCGGGGGCTGGAGTCGCGACCAGTCCCTCGACGTGCCCATCCAGTACGGCTCCTCCGGCTGACCACCGGGCTCGGCCCCGTGGCGTCGGGCTACCGTGGGCCGGGAGACGACCCCTCGGGGGGAACAGGAGCCCGATCGTGCACTACGTCACCCAGAACTGGTCGTTCGATCCGTTCCTCTTCGTGGTGGCTGTCCTGGTGATCGCCAACGAGGTGGGCCTGGCGCGGCTCCGACACCGGTCCGATCCGGTCCGCACCCGTCGCCGACGGCTCCACTCGCTGGCGTTCTACGCCGGCCTCGGCGTCCTGTGCCTGGCCATCGACTCGCCCATCGACTACTGGGCCAGTGACTACTTCTTCGTCCACATGGTCGAGCACCTCCTCATCGCCTTCTACGCGCCCATCCTCATCGTGTTGGGAGCGCCCTGGATCCCGCTGCTCTTCGCCCTGCCGGTCGGTGCCCGACGGAAGGTCGGGCGCTTCGTCATGCTCGGGGCCTGGTCGAGGGGCCTGCGTGCCGTCGGGAGGTTCATCGGCAGTCCCTGGTTCGCGGTGATCTCCTTCAACGTGGTGATGGTGGTGTGGCACCTCCCCGTCCTCTTCGACCTCTCCGAGCGAAACCAGGCCGTCCACATCTGGCTGATGCACGGGAGCTTCTTCGTCACCGGGGTGCTCTTCTGGCTGCAGATCATCCCCTCCCACCCGTTCCGGCTGAAGGCGGGCCCGCTCTGGCAGGCCGGGGCCATCATCGGCACCAACATCGTCATGTTCGTCCTGGCCATGGCGCTGAGCATCTTTTCGGCGGCCAGCTGGTACTCGGTCTACGCCCACCTCCCGGGCGTGACGCTGTCGCCCTTCGCCGACCAGCAGATCGGAGCGGCCATCCTGTGGGTGTGCGGTGACTTCTGGGCCGTTCCGGCCCTGATCGTGGTCATCAGGCGGGCCGTCGACGAGGAGGGTTCGATGTCCGGGGTGCTGGACCGGATCTCCCATCGCGGCCCGGCGCCGTCGATCGCCGACTTCCGCCCGCCCCGGGCCAACGTCACCGACCCCTCCTAGTCCACGGACCGGATGGCCCCTGGACCCTTGCCCCCACTGGTCCGAGGGTCACCGTTCGGAGCCACCGGCGCCGACGGAGGCCACCGGCACCGGCGCTACGCAGGCGAAAGGTACTTGACCGGTGCAAGGAGTCGGCCTACTGTCACCAGCACGTTCCAGATTCTTCACGAAGTCTTAGTATCCGGCTCGCCAGCGAAGAAGTGTCAGGGCATCAAAAGGTGCAGGCGGGCCCACCGGGCCTGAGCTGTTCCTCAACAGTACGGGGAGTGCGAAATGTCTTTCGGGGGAAGGGTTTCAGTGGTCCTGGGGCTCCTCGTCGTCGTCATCGGCTTCGCCGTGTGGGGGGTGGTGGGATTCCTGCTCCCGCAGCCGGCGACGGTGGACTTCACGTCCGCCAAGACGCCGACCGGGGCCATCGACATGACCGTGCAGACGGTTCCCGCCATCGGCTTCGGATTCCAACCCGTGTGGGTCTCGTACCTGGTGAAGAACCCGCAGGGCCAGTGGATCCACTCGACGATCTGGAAGCTCCCGGCCCACACCCGCATCAACATGACGATCGACCAATACGACTCGGGGAGCCCGCTCCGCAACCAGCAGTGGGGACGGGTCCAGGGGACCCTCGGCAGCGTCGCCACCTATAACGGCAAGCAGTTCCAGGTGTACAACTCGAACACGGGTAACAACGGGGTGGGCCACACCTTCTCGGTGCCGGCCATCAACCTGAGCGTGCCGCTGGTCGGGGTGAACTCGAACAACACCAACACATGCAGCGCCGCACCCTGCACGACGAACTTCGCCCACAACACCATGAAGTTCTCGTTCGTCACGCCCGGACCCGGAAGCTACAACTGGCAGTGCTTCGTGCCATGCGGCGGTGGGTATCTCTACGGAAACGGGGGACCGATGAGCACACTCGGCTACATGGGCGGATTCCTGGACGTCGTCGCGTGACCATCGACAACGGCCAGGCGGCCGCTGAGACAACCACGACGCCGACGCCCGCGGGCGGGGAGCCCCGCCACATCTGGCGCATGGTGGCCATCTGGCTGGTCCTCTCCATCATCGGCGACGTGCTCTTCTGGACCCTCGTGGGCCCGCACGTGCCTCCGGGGGCGATGACCAACACGGCGTCGGACAACCAGTTCGACTTCAACGTGCTGCTGGTGATCGCCCTGCCGGTCCTCATCGCCGTCTGGGTGTACCTGGCCTACTGCCTCACCATGTGGCGGGCGTCCCGCAAGGGCGTGGCGGAGCCGGTGGGCGGGCCCAAGGCCCGCACCAACCTGGCCGTTCAGGTGGGCTGGATCATCACGACCACGGTGATCGTCCTCGGCCTCTTCGTGTTCGGCACCGTGGAGTTGATCGCCGATGCCGGATCGGGTGGCGGGGAGGGCCCCAACCCGATCTGGACCCCGACCTCCCACACCATCCTCCCTATCCAGGTGATCGCCCAGCAGTGGAAGTTCACCTACCGCTACCCGACCTACGGCGGGTTCGAGAGCCAGCAGCTGATGGTCCCGAACGACACCACCATCGCCTTCCACGTCACCTCACTGGACGTGATCCACAGCTTCTGGGCCTACCAGCTGAGCATCAAGGCCGACGCCAACCCCCAACAGGACAACGTCGCCTACACGACCACGGAGCACACGGGCAACGTGACCGTCCGTTGCAGCGAGCTCTGCGGGATCTGGCACGGGGCCATGTTCAACTACGGGCACGTGGTCTCGAAGACGGCATTCGCCGCCTGGGCCACCACCACGGCACTGGCGACGGCCAAGAACACCCGCATCCTGCCCCCGTTCGCCTGGACCTACGTGCCCGACGCCAACGGCGCCGACGGCGGGTACTACCCCACCCAGGACCCCTACAGCAACGCCGAGGTCTACGGGGCCACACCCTCGCCCACGTTCGACAGCAACGGCCAGACGGTAACGAAATCCAAGTGAGAAAGTTGACGGTTCTTCGATGACCCTCGCCGCCGAACGCGAATCCGAAACTGAGGTCGTCTACCCGGACCCGACCCCCCCGGTGCTGGGAGGGTTCCAGGGCCTGCCGTCGCGGCCGGGCTGGTTCAGCCAGCACCTCGGGACCGCCGTCATCCTGGCGGTGGGCGGATACCTGCTCGGCCACTGGCTCGGCAACGTCGTCACCAGCAACTACGACAACGTGCAGCTGGCTGGCGTCAACGCCGTTCCGGTCACCGGCGCCCTCCTGCTCGGCGTGCTGGGCTGGCTGTTGGGGATCGGCGCCCTCAACTACCCGCTGGCCAAGATCGTCGGGATGGAGCCCCGTCCCGACTACGAGTCGACCAGCTGGACCAAGTACTTCCGGTACACGGCCGACCACAAGGTGGTGGGCCTCCAGTACGTGATCGGGGTGCTGGGATTCCTGTTCACCGGGGGGCTGCTCGCCATGGCCATCCGCACCGAGCTCCTCTCCCCGACCAGCCACATCTTCGGGCCGGGGACCTACATCTCCATCGTGAGCGAGCACGGCACGGTGATGATGATGATGGCCACCTCGGTGATCGTCGGCCCCCTGGGCAACTGGCTGGTGCCGTTGATGATCGGGGCGAGGCGGACCGCCTTCCCGAGGGTGGAGGCCTTCAGCTTCTGGGTCTTCACCGCCGGCTACCTGGTCATCCTGTCCGCCCTGTTCTACGGGGGCTTCCCGACCGGCTGGACCGGGTACGCACCCCTGCAGACGCAGGCCGGCGTGGCGATGATGTCCTACCTGGTGGGCTTCGCCGTCATCGGCCTGGGCATGATGACGGCCGGCTTCAACCTGGCGGTCACCATCATCAACTACCGGGCCCCGGGCATGACCTGGAGCCGGATCCCCATCTTCGTGTGGTCCATCCTGGCCACCTGCGCCCTGTTGACCCTGGCCACACCGACCCTGGTGGCCGCCGGGCTGTTCGGCATCCTGGACCATACCGCCCAGACCGCCTTCTACGTCACCGAGCACGGGGGCAGCTCGTTCCTGTGGCAGAACCTGTTCTGGTTCTTCGGGCATCCCGAGGTGTACATCATGGCCCTGCCGGGCTTCGGCATCGTGGCCGAGCTGTTACCGGTGTTCACCCGAAAGCCCCTGTTCGCCTACAAGGTGGCGGCGGCCGGCATGGTGGGCGTGGCGCTCCTCTCCTTCTTCGTGTGGCAGCACCACCTGTTCCAGAGCGGGATCAACCCGGACATGCGCCCGTTGTTCATGCTGACCACCGAGCTCATCTCGATCCCGACGGGGTTCATCTTCCTCGTGGGAATGGGGACGCTGTACAAGGCGAAGATCCGGTTCGAGGTACCCATGCTCTTCTGCCTGGCCGTCTTCTTCAACTTCCTCATCGGCGGGGTGACCGGGGTGTTCCTCTCCGACGTGCCGGTGAACGTGACGGTGCACGGGAGCTTCTTCGTCCTGGCCCACTTCCACTACACCATCATGGGCGGGCTGATCTTCGCCTTCTTCGGCGGGCTCTACTTCTGGCTGCCGAAGATGACCGGCAAGACCATGAACAAGAAGTTGGGCCAGATCCACTTCTGGTTGATGTTCGTCTTCTTCAACCTGACCTTCTTCCCCATGTTCCTCATCGGCCTGCTCGGCCAGCCTCGCCGGGTGTTCGAGTACGCCTCGAACCTGCAGGGGCTGAACGACTTCGCATCGATCAGTTCGTTCGTCCTGGGGGCCTCGTTCCTGGTGTTCGTGGCCAACTTCGTCTGGTCGATCTTCATCAAGCCGGTGAAGGCTCCGGCCAACCCGTGGGACTCCCTGGGCCTCGAGTGGCAGACGCCCACCCCGGTCCCGTACTACAACTTCGAGCGCATTCCCGTGGTGCTCAGTGACCCCTACCACTACAGCGAGGTGGACGCCCCAGCCGTCGCCGATCTCGGCGACGGGACCCTGGTGGCCGCCGGAGCCTCCTCCCCGGCGAGCGTCGCCGAGGATCCCCGACCGCCGGCCCAATGAGTGGAGAAGAAGCGGTGACCGATACTGCCAACAAGCCCCTGTTCACCGAGACTCCCGAAGAGCGGGAGTTCGAGCTGCGAGCGGCGGTGGGCTCCTACTGGACGGGAGGGCGGCTGCTCATCGGCATGTTCACGTTCCTGTTCGCCTCGCTGGCGTTCGCCTACTTCTACCTGAAGTCGGCGAACTCCGGCGACCTGTGGCGCCCCGGGGGGGTCACCGCGCCCACCGGCATCGGCTGGAGCATCTACGCGGTGGTGGTGGCGTCGTCACTGCTGGTCATCTACGGGCAGTGGCGTATGCGCAAGGGCAATCTGCTCGACTGGGAGGTGAGCGGTTGGACGGCAGTGCTGGGCCTGCTGGTGGCCATCGGACTCCAGGTCTGGGAGTTCACCCAGCTTCCCTTCTTCCCTGGCTCGAGCGGCTATGCGTCGTGCTTCATCGGGTGGTCGGTGATGAATCTGATGATGCTCCTGGGCGCTGTCTACTGGCTCGAGACCAACCTGGCCCTCTGCATCCGCCTCAAGCGGATCGATCCCGAGTCGGGCACCCCGGCAACCTCCAGCGGACCGTCGGCCCAATTGTTCCGGGCCAACGTCGATTCGTGCACCTACTTCTTCGGATTCGTCATCCTCATCAGCACTCTGTTCTGGGTCTTCTTCTACCTGATCTGACCCCGGGCGTTGAACGGGCGAGGTTGCCCGAGTACCATCGATACCAGGAAGCGACAGCGAGGTTGGTCTGCCAGTGAGCATCGCCACAGACAGTTTCATCGGGCCCGAGGTTCTGACGTTGGCCATCCCGCTGGGCACCCTCTTCGTCGTCCTGTTGTGGGGCTTCTTCCAGCGGCGCACCGACCGGTGAGCGTCGGGGCCGAGTCTGACCGGTCCCAGCCGCACGAAGTCGATCCCCACCAGGCCCTCCGCTCTGGCCTGTTCGTACTGGCCATCGTCTTGTTGGTGGCCTGGCTGATCCCGCCGCTGACCACCCTGGCCCGCCGGTACGAGTGCGTCGAAGCCGTCCAGTTCTCGTTCTTCCTCGTCGTGGTGCCTGCCCTGGCGGTGATCGGGGCACCGTGGCGACGCCTGGGCCTCGCCTCCAGGCATCCGTTGCCCGAGGACATCGAAGGGGCACCGTCGGGGGCCGAGGCCTCCTTGCCTGCCGTCGACAGGCTGGCGCTGGGGCGCCGCCGCCACCCCGAAGCCTGGCGGGCCGTGTGCTTCGCCGCCCTGTACGTGGCGGCCGCCATCGTCTGGAGGACGCCGCTGGCCGTCAACGCATTGGCCTGGCACCCGTGGTTGGTGGCCGCCGAAGCACTGACCCTGGTCGCCGCCGGTGTGGCGCTCTGGTTGGAGCTGGTCGAGTCGCCGCCCCTCGTCCCGAGGCTGTCGCGGCCCAATCGGATCGCGCTGGCCGCCGTGTCCATGTGGGTGATCTGGGTGCTGGCCTATCTGGTGGGCCTGTCCCACAGCTCGTGGTTCGTGGCCTACAGCCACCACGCCGGATCCGGCCTGAGCCTCTCGGCCGACCAGCAGCTGGCCACCGGGTTGATGTGGTTCGTCTCGGGGTGCGCGTTCATCCCGGTCGTCTACTGGAACCTGATCCGGTGGCTGCAGTCGGAGGAGGACCCCGACGAGGAGATGCACAAGCTGGTGCGCCAGGAGCGGATCCGTGGCCGGACCGTGGAAGGCGGGCCGGCCGGACTCTGACTCCGAGCTCAGCTGCCGGTGGCGGGGTGGGGGAGGTCGGGCAGGTCCGGCATCGGTAGGTGGGCGTGGAGGATGCGGTCGGCCGCCGCTACGTAGGCGTCCGCCTTGGCCCGGTCCTGGGCCAGCAGCTTCTCCTGCTTCGGCAGGTCGGCCAGCGCCTTGGCGTTGCCCGGATCGCTCGACAGGGTCTGGATGTCCTCGATGGCGGCCAGCGCCTCGGAGGTGGCCCAGGTGGTCGCCACCGTCACCACCTGGTTGATGTTCCTGCCTGCCGGTGTTCCGGTGCCCTCCACGTTCGACAGGTCGTAGATCGAGCTGCTGGTGAACGAGCACGCCGATTGGTCGTCCCGCAGCATGGACGGGGCCTCGGCCCGGTCGGCGGCGTTCAGCGTGTGGGATGTGAGGTCCTGATAGATCATGAACGTCTCCTTGGCCCCATAGGAGCAACCGGCGATGGCGGCGTTGATCTGCTTCATGACGGCGGTCTGGTCGGCGGTGTCGGTGGCCGGGGTGGTGTGACTGGGCAGGTCGACCACCACCGACGCGATGACCACCGCGGCCACCGCGGCGGCGGCCAGCACCCACGCCCGCTTGTACCACACCGGCTTCTCCGGGACCTGGGCGATGATGCCTTCGAGGGTGAACGGGTCGTTGGGGAGGGCGGTGTCCGCCGTGTCGTCGGTCATGGTGTCCTCGTGAGCAGGCTGGTGGCGGCATCGGCGACCCCCAGGGCGAAGATGTGGATGCTGCCGGCATCGAGACTGTAGATGCCCGATGAGCTCTCGTTGGCATACGGCGTGGCCTGGAGGGACAGCCTGCCTCCGGGGGTGATGAAGTCCATGAGGTCGCTGTGGCTCACCACCCGGGTGGTATTGCTCACGGCCACGAAGATCCCATAGTGCTTCCAGACACTGCTCAGGTCTTGGATCGACCCGGTGAGGAATGTGACGTTTTCCAGGCCGCCCAGGCTGGTCTGGGAGAGGGCGGCGGGTACCTGCGCCAATGACGTCTCCAAGGGATCGGTGTTGACCACCACGAACTGGACGTCGCCGCGCCGGGGCCCGAGGAGCTGGTCGGCCTGGACGATCTCCTCGGCCAGCACGGGGCAGATGTCGTTGCACTCGGCGTTGACGAAGGAGACGACGGTGGCCCTGCCGCGGGCATCGGCCAGGGTCCACCGATTCCCGTGCTCGTCCAGGAGGGACAGCGCCGGTGCGGTGTGCCCGGCCAGGTGCTGGAGGCCGATGGCGGTGAGCGGCGAGGCACTGACCGACGGCCCGGTGGGTGCCACCGGAGTGGTGGGTGGCGTGGCGGTTCCGGCCAGGGTGGCCGGCGGCGTGGAGATGAGCGACTGGACGCCGGCGTTACCGACGAAGTGCTCGGCCAGGATCCCGCCCAGGGCCAGGAAGGCGAAACCGGCGATGGCCCAGAGTATGAACTTCCGGGGCACCGGCACGGTGCCGGCCCGGAGTGCGGCGGACCGGTCGACAGGCGCCCGGCCGGAGGCGAAGGCAGCGGCGCGTTGCTCCTCGGACAGTTTCGGGCCCGGTGGGGCCCCCGTCTCGGTGGAGGGAGGTGGCCCCACCAGGGAGCGGTCCTTCGGGTCGCTCTTCACGAGCCCACCGGTCTGGGGCTGTTCCGGGTCAGGACACCGGCCCAGTGCTCCAGTGAGGGCAGGGTCTGGCGACCGAAGGCTACGTGGACGACCCGCCCGTCGGTGTCGAGGAAGTAGGTCACCGGCAGCGCGGTGAGGAGGTAGTTCGTGGCCACCCTGGCATCGGCATCGACGCCGACGGGGTAGGTGGCGCCGGCCTTGGCCAGCAGCGTTTCGGCCTCGGTCCCGCTGGCGTCGTTGGAGTCGACGCCGATGACGGTGAGGTGCCCGGCGGTCCGCGCCGACAGGGCGCTGAACGAGTTCAACTCGGCCTGGCAGTCCCGGCACCACGACGCGAAGAAGTTGACCACGGTGGGCGTGCCTCTGGTCGAAGCCAACGAGACAGGCTGGCCCCCTCCCAGTCGGGGCAGTGCGAACGCCGGTGCCTCGCTGCCGATGGGTAGGGTGGCCGGGGGAGTGGTCGGGAAGGCCTCCGGCTTCGAGCCGTGGGGCCTCGTGACCACGAAGACGATGAATCCGATCAGGGCCACGGCGGCCACGGCGGCCAGGACCTTCCACAGGCGGTCATCGGGTCGGGACCCGGGCGCGATCGCCCCGGTCGGGTGGCTGCCGACGGTTCCGGGCGTGCTGTCGGTGGACGTGTTCATGGCGACGTGCGGGCGGCAGACGGCGAGCAGGCAAGCCCCCCGGTCCCCGGTGGGCAGATTAGTCGGCGGCCTGCGGCGGCGGAGGTAGCCCCCTCGCGGCCGACGGCGCCGGTGCGGATCGGGCCCGGCCGACCAGATCTGGGAGGGTCGCCACCGCCGGAGGCGGGACCGGTGAGGTAAGACTGCGGGGTGCAGACCGGGTCGAAGGGGTGGTGCCGAGCGGTGTTCGGCTCTTGTCGGCCTCGGCAACGGGGTCGCTGAGGTGCCCGGCCTCCTGGCTGCACCGGACAAGTTCCGGGGCACCGTCACCGCCCGGCAGGCCGCCGAGGCCATGGCCCGGGGTGCCTCGGCCCGTGGCTGGTCGGTGGGCCAGCTCCCGTTGTCCGACGGTGGGGAGGGGCTCCTCGACGCCCTCGGCTCGCTGGGCGGGGTGGTCGAGACCGTGGAGGTGGACGGCCCACTCGGTGCGCCGGTCAGCGCCCGCTGGCTCCGCATCGGCGAACTGGCCGTGGTGGAGATGGCCCAGGCTTCGGGGTTGGCGTTGGTGGGCGGCGCCCGGGGCAACGATCCGGAGAGGGCCGACACCAGGGGCACCGGCCAGCTCATCCTGGCGGCAGCCCGAGCCGTCGCCGCTCCGATGGGCGGGGAGCGGACCGGCCCGGCCACCGGCCCGGGCGGGGCCAGGGGGAGGGTCGTCGTCGGGCTGGGTGGGTCCGCCACCACGGACGGGGGCCTCGGGGCCCTGTCGGCGATCGTCGAGGCGGGAGGGCTCCGGGGGGTCGAGCTCATCGGCGCGTGCGATGTCGAGGTGGGCTTCGTCGAGGCGGCCGCCCGGTTCGGCCCCCAGAAGGGGGCGGACCCGGCCCAGGTGGTCCTCCTCGAGCACCGGCTCGAGGGGGTGGCCCGGCTCTACGAACGCCAGTACGGGGTCGACGTCCGGGAGGAGCCGGGGACCGGCGCGGCCGGTGGCCTCGGGGGGGCGATCGTGGCCCTGGGCGGCCGCCTGCGTTCGGGATACGGGGTCGTGACCGAGCTCCTGGGCTTTTCGGCTGCGCTCCGCGGGTGTCAGCTGGTCGTCACCGGCGAGGGGGCCTTCGACGCCACCTCCCTGCTGGGGAAGGTGGTCGGCTCGGTGATGGGTGACGCCTCGTCGCTGGGGGTCCCGGTGCTGATCATCGCCGGCCAGGTGGCATCCGAGGCACGCGGGGCGGCCGAGGCCGTCGGCGCCTCCGTGGTGTCCCTGACCGAACAGTTCGGAGCCGAGCGGTCCCGGTCCGACACCGCCCGGTGCATCGAGGAGGTCGTGGCCGCCCACCTGGGCCCCTGACGGGGCGATGCCTGCCGGTGCCTCCCGGCCGGAGCCCGATGGCGTCGGCGGGGTCGACCGGCACGAGCCGATCTGCGACAGTGGGAGGACGCGCTGACCGGTGGGTGTGGTGGCCGGGGCGGGCGGGTATAGGAAGCCGGGCGTGGGAGCGCAGGGCACGACCGCCGGGGCGCCAGGGCGTGGTCGGCGGCCGAGGCCCGTGGAGGGCGACCGAGCGCACGGGACGCACGCCAGACAGCGGATCCGGGACAGCACACGCGAGACAAGGAGCGACGAACGATGACTGATCAGACAGCCGGGGGCGGACCGGTCCCCACCCTCACCCTCAACGACGGACTGACCATTCCCCAGCTCGGGTTCGGCGTGTTCCAGATTCCACCCGAGGACACCGCCGGGGCCACGGCCAAGGCCCTGGAGATCGGCTACCGGCACATCGACACCGCCGAGATGTACCGCAACGAACGCGGGGTGGGAGAGGCCGTGGCCCGGTCCGGCCTCGATCGCGCCGACGTGTTCGTCACCAGCAAGCTCAACAACGGCTACCACCGGCCCGACGACGCCCGCAAGGCGTTCGACGTGACGCTCGGGGAGCTCGGCTTCGACTATGTGGACCTGTTCTTGATCCACTGGCCGCTCCCCACGCTCTACGACGGCGACTTCGTGTCCACCTGGGAGACCCTGATCGAGTTCCACAAGGACGGCAGGGCCCGCTCCATCGGCGTGTCGAACTTCCAGTCCCACCACATCGACCGCCTGCTGGCCGAGACGGGCACCGCTCCGGCCGTCAACCAGATCGAGATCCACCCGTACCTCACCCAGGAGCCGCTCCGGGCCTACGACACCGAGCACGGGATCGCCACCGAGGCCTGGTCGCCGATCGCCCAGGGGAACGTCCTCGACGACCCGGTCATCCGGGCGGTGGCCGACCGCACCGGTAAGACGCCGGCCCAGGTCGTCCTCCGTTGGCACATCCAGCGGGGGGACATCGTGTTCCCGAAGTCGGTGACCCCCTCCCGCATGCAGGAGAACTTCGAGCTCTTCGACTTCGAGTTGGACAAGGACGACATGGCCGCCATCACCGCCCTCAACCGGGACGAGCGCACGGGGCCCGACCCCGACACCTTCGACTACGTGCCGAGCTGAGGCGGCCCGGCCCGGGCGGTCAACGGCGCCCGAACCCCATGGGCCGGCCGGGAAGGCGGACGATGCGGTTGACGGGTGTCGCCACCTCGTCGGCCAGCCCGTAGTCGACCGCCTCGGCGGCGGTGAGGAACACTCCGTCGGCCGTGTCCCGGCGGATGCGGTCGACCGGTTGGCCCGTCCCCTCCGCCAGCCGGGCGCAGAACCCGTGCCACTGGTCGCCATGGGAGGCGGCGAGCTGCTCGAGCTGGCGGGCGCCGCCCCGGAACTCGACGGGCGGCTCGGACAGCCGCAGGCGGGAGTGGGGGGTGACCTGGCGGTGGTGGCACACGGCCAACACACCGACGGCGGGGCCGACCGACTGACCGACGCAGATGGCCCTGACAGGAACCCCGAGGAGCCCGATGATGTCCATGAGGGTGAGGGCGGCGCCCACCGTTCCCCCGGAGCAGTCCATCCGGAGCTGCACCGGGTCGTCACCGGTGGCATCGAGGGTCATCAGGGCGGCGCCGACCTCGTTGGCCTCCCGATCGTCGAGGTGGCCGGTCAGGGTGACGGTCCGGCGTTCGAACAGTTGGCGCCGCATCAGGGCACGGGGGTCGAACGGATCGACCCCGGCACCGAGGGGATCCACAGGATCACCGTCGCCGAGCGGGTTCACGGCGTATCGGCCTCGAGCGTCCACCCGAGTCGTCCGCCGAGCGCCGACGCGTACCGCTCGACGGTCGACAGCAACACATCCGAGGTGCCCGTCTCGATGCGGGCCACCGCCGACTGGGACGTGCCCATGCGGGCGGCGACCTGGGTCTGGGACAGCCCGAGGGAATGCCGTCGCTCCACCAGCTCGTCGCTCAGCGCCTGGCGCCGCTGGGCCAACTCCTTGAACCCGGGGAACACGGTCTCGTGGTGGCGTTCGCTCATCGTCTCTCCGCCCGGCTGTCGATCACGTGGCCGGAGGCGCCGGCCCGGGCAGCTCCGTTCCTCAGGATATCGTTCGCACGGTATCTCATAAACGAGATATCATGATCGAGGTAGGGACGGACACCGGCCCGCCCACGACACTCCGGGAGGCACGCCATGACCCATCTCCAATCGCTGATCCCCACCGTGCTGGAGGAGTCGAGCCGCGGCGAGCGGGCATTCGACATCTTCTCGCTGCTGCTGCGGGAGCGGATCGTCTTCCTGGGGCAGGAGGTCGACGACCAGGTGGCCAACCTGATCATCTCCCAGATGCTCTACCTCGAGGCCCAGGACCCGGAGAAGGACATCTTCCTCTACATCAACTCCCCCGGGGGGATGGCGTACGCCGGCATGGCCATCTACGACGTGATCCAGCACGTCCGCCCCGACGTCTCCACCATCTGCGTGGGCATGGGGATGTCGGCGGCGGCCATGGTGCTGAGTGGTGGCGCACCGGGCAAGCGCCTGGCGCTGCCCAACGCCCGCATCATGATCCACCAGGGGAGTGCGGGGACCCGGGGGGCGCCGAGCGACATGGAGATCCAACTGCGCGAAGTGCTGGCCCTCACCCGGCGAATGGCCGAGATCATCGCCCACCACTCCGGAAAATCCCCGGACGAAGTGGCCAAGGACATCGATCGCGACTACTTCATGACGCCGGAGGAGGCGATGGACTACGGCCTCATCGACGGCATCATCGCCCCTCGCAGCGGCCTCGCCGCCCCGCCGCTGGCCGAGGCCGTGGCGTAGCCGGTCGGGCCGGCGGATCCCGGCGGGCAGATCCGCTAGGGCACTTCGAGCGCCGGCACGACCTCGGCCATGAACCGGCGCAGGGTCTCGTCCCCGGGGAAGTCACGGAGCCACAGGATGATCCCGCGGCAGCCTGCGTCCACGAAGGCCTGGGTCTTGTCGACCACCTGGTCGACGGTGCCCACCAGGTTGTCGGCCAGGTACTGCTCGGTCGAGGTGCCGCCCCACAGGTCCCCGCCCCCCTCGGACCCGCACCACGAGAGGACCTCGGACTCGGTGTCGAACAGGCGGCAGTCCGGGCCATGGGTGCGGACGATCTCGTCGTAGGGGCGGCCCACCTCGTCGCAGTACTGCTCCAGCAGCCCCGACTTGCGGACGAAGCCCTCGAGCCCGACCTGCCAGTTGGTGAGGTCCGCCCTCCGGGCCGCGATCCGCAGGGTGACCTGCTCGCCACCTCCGCCCACCAGGATCGGCGGCAACGCCTGGACGGGCTTGGGCTCGCTGTAGGCCCCGTCGAAGTGGAGATGGGTGCCGTCGAAGGTGACGGTCTCCTCGGTCCAGAGCCGCCGGACCACCTCGAGCGTCTCGTCGAGGACGGCCAGCCGCTCCCGATCCGAGGGGTAGTCGTAGCCGTAGGAGTGGTACTCCTCGTGGAACCAGCCCGCCCCCATCCCGAGGATGAGCCTCCCTCCGGAGTAGACGTCGATGCAGGCCGCCTCTTTGGCCAACAGGCCGGCGTTCCGGTAGGAGGCACACGTGACCAGCTGGCCGAGGCCCACCCGCTCCGTCAGCTGCGACAGGGCGGCCAGCATGGTGAAGGCCTCGAAGACGTGGGTGGGCTCGCGCCGGGGGACCGTCTCGACGTGGTCGTAGACCCAGAGGTGGTGGTAGCCGAGGGCCTCGGCCTGTCGGGCCAGTTCCACCGAACGGGCCCATGCGTCACGGCCCTCCCACCCGGAGTACTCGAGCTTCCAGCCCTGGGGGACGAACACGCCCAGCTGCAGTCCACCAGCCGGGCCGCCGCCGGCAGGGGCGCCGCCGGGACCGCCGGCCGTGCCCGGCACGATCACGCTCATGACGGGAACTCCCACCACTGGACCTCGCACAGCATGGGCAGAAGATAGCCAACGTAGACCGAGTGGATCTTGACCACCTCCTGGTCGTCCACGTGGAGGTCGATCAGGTCCACCCGGTCGTCGTGGGCGCCGAAGGCAGCGGCGCGGTCCCGGACGCCCCGGAGCTCGTCCAGCGATCCGACGGCGAACCCGAAGTGGTCCATGCGGGGGGCCTGCATCGGCCGGTCGTCGGCGACGAGGAAGATGAACTGGTCCCAGTGGACGCACGACAGGATGAGCCGTCGGCGGTCCTCGGTCATGACCTCCATCTCCTCGAATCCGAACACCTCGCTCCAGAACCGGCCGATGTCGGCCCGGTTGGTGGCGTCCAGCAGATCGGCAGGCATGCTCAAGGCCACGTGGTTGAAGCGGGGGGTGCCGCTCGGGTAGAAGGGATGGGCCATCAGGGCTCGCCTCCGGCGTCGGCGTCGGCGTCGGCGTCGGCGGACAGGTGGGGAACCACCATGACCTTTCCGGCGAACCGGCCCTCGGACAGTCCCACCAGCGCGTCCGACAGCCGGTCGAGCGGCACGTCCTCGGCCTCGATGAGCCGGTCGGTGGGGAAGCCGTCGGAGGCCAGCAGCGCCAGCGCCTGTTCGAACCCGTCCTTGTCGTAGAGGAACGAACCCACCACCCGCAGCTCGTTGAGGACGAACCGGTTGGGATCGAAGGCCGGATGATCGAGCCCCGCGCCCACCAGCACCAGCGTCCCCCGCGTCGGAGCTGCTGGAACCCGGCCTCGATGGCCTCCTTCTTTCCGGAGCACTCGAGGACGACGTGCACGGCCCGGGACGCGGCCTTCTCCGGCTCCCACGGTGCGAACACCTCGAGGTCGGTCGGGTCGAGGACCTCGGTGGCCCCGAGCCGGCGAGCCAGCTGGCGGCGGCGTTCCCCCGGCTCGACGACGATCACCGGGCCGATCCCCCGGGCCACCAGTGCGGCGATGGACAGGGCACCGATCGGTCCCGCCCCGATGACCATGACCCGGTCCCCGGGGCCTACCCCCGAACGGGTGATCCCGTGCAGTGCCACGGCCATGGGTTCGGCCAGCGCCGCCTGCCGGCCGGTCAGGCCCGGCGGTAGGCGGAGCAGGGACGCCGCTCCGACCAGGACGTAGCCGGCGAAGGCGCCGTCGTGGCCGCCCCCGACGATCGAGCCCTGGTGCTCGCACTGGGAGGGCTTGCCCTCCAGGCAGCGCCGGCAGTGACCGCAGCGGGGCGAGGTCCCCCCGACCACCGCCTGGCCGATCTCCCAGCCCTCCACCCCCGGCCCGAGGGCGGCGATGGTGCCGCTGAATTCGTGTCCGGCCACCAGCCCGGGCTTGCCCCACCCCTCCAGGAGCATGTGGATGTCCGTGCCGCAGATGCCGCAGTGGTCCACCGCGACCAGCACCTCGCCGGCACCGGGTCGGGGCACCGACCGCTCCTCGACCACCACTTCACCGGGCTGCCGGTACACGGCCACCGGCATGGCCTCGGGCAGATCCGTCACGATGCATGTCCTCCCCTGGGGGCCAGGTGACCGGCGCCATCCCGGCTGCCGACCGGCCCGGCGTCACTCTAGGCCAGGCCGCCGCACGGACACCCGGCACCGGGTCGGGACCGACCCGCGGACACCGGATTGCTCTACGTTTGTGGGCGTGCCGACCCCACCATCGTCCGAGCGCTACGACCACATGGAGTACCGCCGCTGCGGTCGGAGCGGCCTCAAGCTTCCCCTGGTCTCGCTCGGGCTGTGGCAGAACTTCGGCGATGCCCGCCCGGCCGACGAGGTGGAGTCCATGCTCACCCGCGCCTTCGACCTGGGCGTGACCCACTTCGATCTGGCCAACAACTACGGGCCGCCGTACGGCGCGGCCGAGACGAGTGCCAGCCGGGTCCTCAACGGCTCGTTGGCCCCGTACCGTGACGAGTTGATCATCTCGACCAAGGCCGGCTACGACATGTGGCCCGGCCCCTACGGCGACGGGGGCTCGCGCAAGTACATGTCGGCCAGCCTGGACGCCAGCCTCGGACGGCTGGGCCTCGACTACGTGGACATCTTCTACTCGCACCGCTTCGACCCCGAGACCCCGCTCGAGGAGACCATGGGTGCCCTGGACTCGGCGGTGCGTCAGGGCAAGGCGCTCTATGCCGGCATCTCGTCCTACCCGCCCGACCAGACGGTGGCGGCGGCGGACATCCTCGCCCAGATGGGGACCCCGCTGCTGATCCACCAGCCGCCGTACTCGATGTTCAACCGGTGGATCGAGCACGGCCTGCTGGATACGTTCGGCCGGCTCGAGATCGGGTGCATCGTCTTCTCCCCGCTGTCCCAGGGCCTCCTCACCGACCGGTACCTGGATGGGGTTCCGGTCGGATCGAGGGCCAGCCAGCCGGGCACCCTCGATGCCGGCCAACTGGACGAGCAGGTCCTCGACCGGGTCCGCGCCCTCAACGACGTTGCGCAGTCGCGTGGCCAGACCATGGCCCAGCTGGCCCTGGCCTGGACGCTCAGGGACCCGCGGGTGACCTCCACCCTCATCGGGGCCAGCAGTCTCGCCCAGTTGGAGGAGAACGTGGCCACCATCGACTCGCTCGAGCTCTCCTCCGACGAGCTCGAGGAGATCGACGGGATCCTCACCGTCCGCTAGGCGCGGCGGTCCGGTCAGCCCTCCATGGGGAGGTCGGGACCGGCGTCCCCACCGGCCGCCACCACGGCCAGACGGCCCAGGTAGTGGTCCCACCCGTTGGTGTGGTCGCCCACGGCGTCCTCGGGCAGCCCCCGGTGCACGAACCGGACGCGCGTCTTGTCGCCGTCGGGGACCAGGGTGATCTCCACCTCGGTGGATCCGGCCGGGATGGGATGGTCGGGCTCGTCCCACCCGAAGGTGAAGACCACCTTCTCTTCCGGGACCACCTCGATGAACGTGCCGACCGACGGGTGTCTGCCCTGGACCAGCACCTGGTAGGTACCGCCCGGCCTGGGATCCAGTTCGGCGTCCGTGCCCATCCACCGGAGGTGGAGCTCGGGGTCGACGAGGTAGGGGAAGATGGTCGCCGGGGTGGCGTCCATCACGACCTCTCGCATCAATTCAGCCATCGTGGGTTCCTTTCGTCTGGTGGGGTGATCCTGTCGAGGCGGGTAGGTCGGATACCTGCGCCGACTCGACCAGGTCTTGCAGGCGGCCCAGGCTCTCGGACCAGTACCCGTCGAGGAATCGGCGGAGCCGGTCCATCTCTCTGTGGTTGGCCCGGTAGAGGCGCCGGGTCCCGTCCCGCCGCTCGGTGACCATCTGGGCGTGGCGCAGGACGCCGAGATGTTGCGAGACGGCCGATCGGGTGATGTCGTCGAAATGCACGGCGATCTGGGCGGCGGGTAGCTCCTCGGTCCACACCAGGCGGAGGATCTCCCTCCGCCGGGGATCGGCCAGGGCCTTGAACGCGGTGTCCATGGACAAAGCATAAGCCATTGCTTACGTAAGTGTCAACTAACGGAGTGACGGCGTCGGAACCGGGCCATGTCGCGACGGCCGGTACCGCCACCGCCGGGACCGCTCCCGGCCACGGCGTTCCAGGCCATGCCCGGACGGAGGATCCCGGAGGCGCCGTCCCGAGTCAGCGTGTGACGACGAGATCCAGGGCCTCCGGGTCGGAGATCCGGATGGCTCCCGACGACACGACGATCCACCCCTGGCGCTGAAAGTCCTGGAGACACACATTGACCCTCTGCCGGCTGGCGCCGACGGTCGAGGCCAGATGGGTCTGGGTGACCTTGATCGTGGGCGACGAGTCGCTCGCATTGTCCAGCAGGTATCTCGCCACCCGTTGGCGTACGTCCAGGAACACGAGGTCTGCCGCGATGCCGTTCATCCTCCTGGCCATGTCGGCCAGGTGCTGCAGCATGGCGACGGCCACCGCGTTCCGCTGTTCGATCAGCCCCATGACGACCGAGCGGCTCAGCATCATGCCCGCGCTCGGCCGCGTGGCGATCACCGTCGCCGAGCGCGGTGTTTCCGACAGCATGCCGAGCTCCCCTATGGTCTCGCCGGGCAGCACCAGCCCGAGGATGAACTCGGTCCCGTCGCTCGAGAAATTGGCACACCTTGAGCTGGCCGGAGGTCAGGATGAGCATGGAGTCGGCCGACGCGCCCTCGACGTACACGACCTGGTTCTTGCCGAACCGGAGCGGGACGCACTGCCCCGAGAGTCGTACCCGGTCCTCCGGGGCCAGGACACCGAGGACCTTCGAGGATGCGAGCAGGTTCTGATCGCTGGTCGGAATGTCTCTGGGCACGTCGGCCTCCAGGCCTGGGCGCGATCGGGGCGGGCGGTCACCCAAACTATTGCAGACCCCGATCCCCCCGAATCGGCTGTTCCGTGACCCGACGGACGGGACGTCCATGGCCAGAGTCGTGTCGGATCACCGGGAAATCGGTGTCGGAGCGGGGGAAGCCGGAATTCGTCCGCAACTGTCGCACCGGCGACAGACGCGGCGCCCGATCAGGCGCAGCATGGGCCTCAGGCTCAGTTCGGGTCCAACCATCCCAGAGGAGGCGGGCCATGGAACAACATCGGGGAACGTTGCGGCAGTCGGTGTCGAGGGTGCTCGGTCACTTCACGCTCGAGTACCTACCCGAGGACCCGAAGCTGGCGTCCGGCTCGATGTCCCTGGTGCTGGCCAGGGGAGCGGACCTGAGCATCCACGGCTGTCCGCACCGCTGCGTCGCCAATCCGACGCCGAGTGTCTGCACACGCGTCACCCCCTCGGGGAGGTACTGATGGTGCTCCACCCGGTCCTGGACCAGCGACTCGAGCTCCTCCGGGGCGTCGGCCTGTTCTCCAGCTGCACGAGAGGTGAGTTGCGGAGCATCGAGTCCCTCACCACGATCCAGGATGTCCCGGCGGGGAAGGTCCTGACCAAGCAGGGAGCCGCCGGCCGGGAGTTCTTCGTCATCGTGGACGGCGCTGCCGTGGTCTTCAGGCACGGGCTCGAGATCGCTCGGATCGGGCCGGGATCCTTCTTCGGAGAGTTGGCCCTCCTCGACGGGGGCGAGCGCACCGCCACGGTGGTAGCGGACACCGAGATGGTGCTGGCGGTGCTGTCTCGCAGCGACTTCAAGTCCCTCCAGCTGTCCGCCCCCTCGGTGGCCTACAAGCTCCTCGCCGAAGTCGGACAGCGGCTGCGCGGTATCTACGCCATGCTCTCGGCCGAGTCGTTGACGACGCTCACCGAGCTTCGCTCGTTGTAGGTCGAGCCGTTCGCCGTCGGTCGGCCGTCAGGGCGTGACCGCCCGGTCAGGTCCGGCGGAGCTCCACCGGCGTGCCCCGGTCCTCGAACACGTAGTCGGCACCGGTGCTGAACCGGGTCAGCGTGACCTCGCCGGGCGTCGGCGCCTCGGTGTCGGACCTCACCACCTCGACGACCAGTTGCTCCCCGTCGTCGGAACGCGCCTCACATCGGAATCGCCTGTCGACGGCCTGGACGATGGAGTCGAGCGGCCCCAGGTGATGGCCGTCGACCATCGACGGCCATGCCCCGTCCGCCTGGGCCGGGGACCGGCGGTCGAGGTGGATGGTGAGGCTGGCGTCGCCGACGGCGACGGTGCACCCGGTGTAGGAGGTGGGGAGCAGCGCCGGGTGGAGGGCGACCAGCTGGGCGGCATCCTCCAGAGTGGCGCCGAGCTCGAGGGCGGCCCGGATTCGGGCGGCCGCCACCCCGGCGACGCCGGTGAACTGTTTGCGCCCGAACTCCACCGCCTCGGCGTCGTCGGCGGTGCGCTTTCGGACGGCGGCGAGGAACGCCAGCACGAGGAGGTGTCCCTGCAGGCACACCTCTTCGACGATCCGGGTCAACGCCGAGGCGGACCAGTCGGAGAAGTCCAGATCGGCCACGAGGGGCCCGGTGTAGTCGTGCCGGCCGGGATCGTCGGGGTCGATGGCGGCGAGCTCGAGGCGGGCCGCCCGGGTCCGACCGAGCGACAGCGCCTCAGGGGGCACCGGCAGCGGTGGATGGCTGTCCTCGATGGCCACCTCCCAGTGGCAGTGCGGCGTGCGGTCGGACGGTATCCGCGGTGGTCGGTGGATCGGCCGGACCTGCGCCAGGGCGTTGGTGGCGATGGCGGTCGCCTCGAACGTCGGGTCCTCGATGTCGTGGCACATGGCGACCACGTACTCGGGACCCATCGGCTCCACATCCATGAGGGCTCCGCAGTGGTCGAGCCAGAACTCGCCGTGGTCGTGATCGATGACGAGGTAGCGGAAGTCCATGAACTGCGGGGGGGCGCCGACGTCGATCTGCATCCCCTTGAAGACGGTCTCCACCGAGTCCCCCTCGAAGCCGAGCGCCCGCTGCGTGCGGGCGGTGTAGACGGGACTCGCCCCCATCCACTCCTCGATGGCGATGTCGCGCATCACGTCCCGTCCGAACTCGCCGATCAGGTGGGGCATGCTGGCCCGGTCGATCAGGTGGCCGGCCAGGAGATATTCAGGGACCAGTGCGGCCAGCTGTGCCCGGTCGAGGCGGCGCAGCCCCGGTTCGACGTCCATGGAGCCCATACTGCCACTCGCTCGGGCGGCGGGTGCCACCGACGCAGTAGGGCTCGGTCTGACTCGAGGCCCTCCCACCGCGGGGCGGGCGCCGCCACGCCAACGCCCCGATCAAGATTTCCATCGCTGATCCGGTTGTCCCGGGCCGCGGTCACCCGCAGGTGGTGGCAGAACCGGCCGCTCGTCCTGGCACTCGATTTGGCCCGGCTCGCCCACATCGCCCTCGACCGGCTGATGGGCGTCCGGCCTGAGGTACGACGACCACTTCCAGCCACCTAACCTCGGAATGTTGGGTGACCGGAGTCCGACGTCCTCAACGGTGGCGGGGGTGGTGTCGTCGATGGCGGGGTCACCGACGTTCGCGGCGCGACTCATCCTGTGGTCAGCGGCGGCTGCGGTTGGCTGTCACTCCGACCGCCCTGACTGTCGGCGAGCACGGCCCGCATCGCCCTCCGGCACCGTTCGGCTGCTTCGGGGACCGCCGACAGGTAGGTGGCGGTCTTCACCGACGAGGTGAGTGCCTGGAGGATGTAGGCCACCGTGTCGGCGTCGGTTGAACCCGGAAGTTGGGAGCGCTCGATGGCGTGGCGGACCTCGGCGGCCAGGGTGCGATGCCACAGGTTCAGGTACCCGGCGAGGCGCTCATGCACCGGGCCGTCCTGACCGGCGAACTCCATGGACGCTGTGGCGATGAGGCAGCCGCCCGGATAGGGCGGGCGCGCCGAGTACTCGCTCCAGGTGTCGCAGACGGCCAGGAGCCGCGGTCGACCGGTCGGCTCGGAGAGCGCAGGGTCCCACACCAGGCTCCGGAAGATCTCGGACCCGAGGTCGATGGTGGCCAGTTGGAGTTCCTCCATGGTGCCGAAGTGGCCGATCACACCGGACTTGCTCATGTCCAGGTCGGTGGCCAGCCGGCCGATGCTGATCCCTCCGAGGCCTTCGACGGAGGCGATGTCGGCCGCCTTGCGGAGGATCTTCTCCCGCGTCGAGCGGGCTGCCTCCACGGACCGACGACCTGCCATAACTCCATTATAGCGAACAATCGATCGCTAATCACTTGACGTACGATCGATCGTTCGCTAACACCTCGACGTATGAGAACGACAGAGATCGCCCCGCTCGACAAGCGGCACTGGCGACGGCTGGAGCGGCGGGCCGTCGCCGCCTACGAGCGACAGCTGGTCTCCACACTGCAGAGGTTGGGTGAAGAGGGGACACCGGTGTCGCACGTCGAGATCGTCGCTGGACGGGCCGGGACCATGCTGAGCCTCGACCTGCCCGAGCACCGGTTGGCGCTTGCCGGTACGGGCTCCGGCGCCTGGGCCGCCCTGTGCCCACCGGGCGAACTCGGTTCGCCGGCCATGATGCTGTCGGACGCCGGCCGCTACGGGCGCGCCTGGTGGCTGACCCTCCGTGTCGGAGGTGGGGTGGTGACCGTCCTCGGCTCCCATATCCGGCTCATTCCCCACACCTACGGTGACGCGGCCCGGGATGACCCGTCCGGCCCTGTCGGCTCCATGCTCGGCACCGACCGGCGTGCTGGGTGAGCGGGTCATCCGCCCCACTGCTCCGGCCATGGCGTCGATGATCAGTGCTCGGGGCGTTCAGCCGGCGAACACGTCGCCACCTAGTGTGATCGGTGAGCCACATCGGTTGGGAGCAGAAGATGCGAGTCTTGTTCGTCGGTGGCACCGGTCTGATCAGCTCTGCGTGCTCCGTCGCCGCCGAGCGGGCCGGTCATGAGCTCTGGCTCGTCAACCGGGGTCAGTCGACGCTGCCACCGGCGGTCCCGGAGGATCGGATCATCATCGCCGACGCCACCGACTCCGCCCCGTTGCGCCAGGCGCTGCACGGCATGGCGTGGGATGTCGTCGTCCAGTGGGTCGGGTTCCGACCGGATCACGTGGCCGACGACGTGGAGACGTTCGCCGATGCCGGTCAGTACGTGTACATCTCCTCGGCATCGGTCTACGAGAAGCCACCGTCGAGTTGGCTGATCACCGAGCGGACCCCGACGGTCAACCCGTTCTGGGAGTATTCGCAGCTGAAGATCGCCTGCGAGCAGGTGGTCCGTCAGGCGCATGTGGAGTCGGGTTTTCCGATGACGATCGTCCGGCCTTCGCTCACCTACGGTGACTCGCAGATACCGGTCATCGTCGGTAGCTGGGAGCGACCGTTCACCATCGTGGAGCGGATGCGGCGGGGCGCCAAGATCCTCGTCCCCGGTGACGGCACCGCCATCTGGACGCTGACGCACAACTCCGACTTCGCCAAGGGCCTCATCGGTCTGTTCGGCCAGCAGCCGGCCATCGGCGAGGACTTCCACATCACGTCCGACGAGGCGCTCAGTTGGAACCAGATCTACGGGCTCGTCGGCGAAGCTGCCGGCGTCGAACCCGACATCCTGCACATCCCGAGCGACGCCATCGTCGCCGCCGACCCGGCCGAACTCGGCAGCTTGTGGGGTGACAAGTCGAACAGCTCGGTGTTCGACAACACCAAGCTCCGCTCGGTGGTGCCGGACTTCGCCGCCACGACCCCCTTCGCCGCCGGCATCCGCGACACGGTCGCCTGGTTCGACGCCGAACCCGGCCGCCAGGTGATCGACGACACGGCGAACGCCCTTTGGGACCGGCTGGCGGCGATCTACACCGAAGCACTCCGCCACGCCGCGGTCGCCGGGCCGGGCTGAGCTGGGTGCCCGCCATGCCTTACGGCCCCACACCCGCTGAGGGAGTGGCGTGTGAGGTTGTGGGATTCGAAACGACGGAGGCGTGTCGATCCAGCTCGAAGCGGCGGTTCGGCCAGTCTGATTCGTCCGCTGAGGGTCGCGCTCTCACGATCGCTGAGCGACGTCAGCTCTCACTTGGCCGGTCTCGGAAGCCGAGCGGCCAACCCTTCCAGGAGGAGCGCAAGCCCTTGCCCGAACTCCTGGTCAGGTGTAACCGAAGCGGCGGCCCGAGCTGTCTCTACGATCAGCGGGTACTCGCCCGATGACAGTGCCGCGAGGACTCCCGAACCGGCTCCGTCCAGCGGCGCGAGAAACTCGCCCTGCAGGGCACCAACCACGTAAGCCTGAAGACAACGGACGGCGACTACCCGCTGTTTGGCCGTGAATCCCGCTCGAGTCGAGCGCGCCGAGCAGAGCCTCGAGCCATTGCCAGGCGCTGGAGGAGTGCTGGAAATGGACGAGGAGCAATGGAATGGCTGCATCGGTTGATCGACGTTCTTGCCGGGTGATGCTGTGCCGTGCTGGTCAGCCGAGGTTCAGCGACCGATCGAGGAGGGGCTGGATAGGTTCGGCCAGTTCCTCGCCGAGTGGGAAGCCGAGGAAGTGCAGATGCCGAGCTCGATGCTCCAGAAACTGGATGCGTCGGAGGCCATCGTTGCGGCTCGAATCCAGTATGCGCCCGGTCGTCGACGGGCTAGTTGACCCTGGGAAGTGCGCCAACGACTTGGGTGTACGGTTTGTGGTGACACGACGGGTAGTCCCGTAGCCGTGTTGGGTTCTGCTTTGACCACTGGCAGCCTCCGGGAGCGTTGCTCCGGACCTTGGTAGCGCTGGCTTGGCAGATTGATCCACGAGACGCCTGGTTCGGGCAGGACGACCGTTACGGTCTTGTCGCCCCGTAAGGGCTCGACGCCTCTGCAACGCGAGGAGTCGCGGCGTGACGACAGTGCTCGACAAGCCCCATTCAGCCACCGAGGCGTCTGTGAATCGACGGTGGTGGGCACTCGGCGCCCTGGGCCTCGCCGTGGTGGCCGTGGGTGTGGACGGCACGGTCCTGAGCGTGGCCCTGCCCACGCTGTCAAAGGTGCTGCACGCATCCGAGTCCGACCTGCAGTGGTTCTCATCGGGATACTTCCTCGTCCTGGCCGCAGCGATGCTCCCGGCCGGCCTTCTGGGCGATCGTTTCGGTCGCAAGCGAGTCCTTGTCGCCTCATTGCTCCTCTTCGGGATCGGATCCGCTGGATGTGCCTACTCGACCTCGGTGGGTGAGTTCATGGTCGCCCGGGTGGTCATCGGGCTCGCCGGGGCCGGATTGATCGTCATGGCCTTCTCTGTGCTCACGATCCTGTTCAATAAAGAGGAACGGCCAAAAGCAGTGGGGGTGATGGCGGGGGCCACCTTTGTCGCGTTTCCGATCGGCCCCATCCTCGGTGGGTGGCTACTAAGCAACTTCTGGTGGGGTTGGGTGTTCCTGATCAACGTGCCGGTCGTCGTGATCGCCCTCATCGCCGTGGTCACCCTGGTGCCAGAGTCCCGAGCCTCGGAGCGACCCGGGCTCGATGCGGTCGGGGTGGCGTCCTCAGCCACTGGATTGGTGATCTTGACCTACGGACTGATTAAGGCCGGCCAGGACGGCTGGAGCAACGCCTACGCCCTGGCCATGATGGTCGGTGGCGTGGCGTTGCTGATCGGGTTCTTTGGCTGGGAGCGCTGGCTGAGCCGCCGTCCGGGTGGCCAGCCCCTGCTCGACCTGTCCCTGTTCTCCTCGGCCTCGTTCACCTGGGGGGTAATCCTGGCCATGCTCCCGATCCTGGCCATGCTCGGCATCCTGTTCACCATGCCGCAGTACTTCCAGGGCGTCCTCGGGACCGATGCCATGGGGTCGGGTCTGAGGCTCCTGCCCCTCGTCGCAGGGCTGATGCTCGGAGCAATCCCCGCGGCCCAAGTCGTCCGGCTGGTCGGCGCCAAGGTCGCTGTGGCAGGCGGCTTCCTCCTGCTCGCGGTCGGACTGTTCATCGGATCCACGATGAGCGTGAGCTCGAGTGGTCTCTTTGTGGCGTTGTGGATGTCAGTTGCCGGACTCGGGACAGGACTCGCCATGGCCACCGCCATGTCCGCCGCGCTGGTCGAACTGTCGGAGGAGAAGAGTGGGGTCGGCTCGGGGGTCATGCAGGCGGTTAACAAGACCGGAGCTCCCCTCGGCATCGCCATCCTCGGCAGTGTGCTCAGTGCCGGCTATCTCGCACGGCTCGATCTCGTGGGTCTCCCCAAGGCGGCCGCGGCGGCCGCACGCCAGAGCGTGTTCGGCGGTGTGGCGGCCGCCCACCAGCTCCATTCGCCAGCTCTCCTTGCGGTGGTGCAGCGAGCCTTTGTGCACGGGATGGATCTGGCACTCCTAGTCTCTGCTGGGATCGCCGTCGCCGGCATGGTCCTCACTGTTCTCTTCCTGCCCAGGTCGAACGCCTCGATGGAAGGTGGACCCCAGGGCAGGTACATGACGACCCGATGAAAGGGCCTATACGGCCAAAGTGGGTCCTGGCGGTGGTGTGCATCTCGGCGCTCATCGTCAACTTGGACAACACCATTCTCAACGTGGCGCTACCGACCTTGGTCCGTAAGCTGGATGCGACCTCGAGCGACCTGCAATGGATCGTCGATTCCTACGCCATGGTCTTCGCCGGCTTGCTGCTTGTCGGTGGCAGCCTGGCTGATCGGTTCGGACGCAAGCGCCTCTTCCTCGTGGGTCTCGCCCTCTTCGGCGCGGGGTCTATCGGCGCCGCGCTGTCCGGCTCCGTGGGGATGTTGATCGGATGGCGGGCCGTCATGGGGGCAGGCGCGGCGATGACTATTCCTTCATCGCTGTCGATCCTCAACGACGTCTTCCGCGAGCCGACTGCGCGGGCCCGGGCCATCGGCGCCTGGGGTGGGACCATCGGCCTCGGTATCGCGATCGGCCCGATCGCTGGCGGCGCGCTGCTGGCGAACTTCTGGTGGGGCTCGATCTTTCTGGTCAATGTCCCCATCGTCGTCGCCGGATTTGTGGCCGCACTGGTGTTCGTGCCCGACTCGAAGAACCCGTCGGCCGCCGCAGCCGACACGGTCGGAGCAGCCCTGTCGATTGCCGGGCTGGGGCTGATGCTGTGGGCGATCATCGAAGCTCCGACCAAGGGCTGGACGTCACCAGAAGTGCTTGGTATGGGAATCGCCAGCCTCGCGGTGCTCGGCACGTTCGTCGGCTGGGAAGCTCGTAGTGACCACCCGATGCTCAACCTCGACTTCTTCTCCGACCGTCGCTTTTCCATTGCCGCCGCAGCCGAGTTGCTCGGAACCTTCGGCCTACTGGGAGCGTTGTTCCTGCTCACCCAGTTCCTGCAGTTCGTTCTCGGTCTGTCGCCCCTGCAAGCCGGCCTCCGCATCTTGCCGATGGCCGGTGTGCTGGTCGTGAGTGCCGCTGCCCCTCCGTTACTTGCGCGCATCATCGGGGTGAAACTCACCGTTGCGGCCGGCCTGGCTGCCATTGCCGGTGCCCTGTGGCAGATCTCGGCTGCGTCCACGCCGGCCACCACGTACGGCGATTTCCTTCCTGGGCTTCTGCTCGTCGGCCTGGGTGCCGGCCTGCTGATCCCCACGGCGACCAACTCCGTGGTTGGTTCGGTCCCCCAAGGCGACTCCGGGATCGGATCGGCCGCCAATGCCGTGGCGCTCCAAGTGGGTGGCGCCCTCGGTGTGGCGGTTATCGGAAGCCTGCTTTCCAGCCGCTATCAGGATCACATGGCCTCTGCACTCGCCGGCCACCACGTGCCGGTGGCCGCCGCACACGACATCGTCGGCTCGATCGGCGGAGCGCTCGCCGTTGCGGCAAGCATCGGGGGAGCCACCGGGGACGCACTGGCGCAGGCGGCACGCGCCGCCTTCATGAGTGGGACCCGTCAGGCGCTGGGAGTGGCGGCGCTTGTGGCGGCCGGGGGTGCACTCCTCGTGCTAGCCCGTCTACCGTCACGGGCAGCCAAGCAGGCGAGCGATGTCCAGGAGTCGAAAACGGGGGTCCAGATAGATCCGCCACCGGCGACTTCCGCAGGTGACCCGTCCGCAAGCGTTGATGTGCCCACATGACACTGAACCAGTGAACCAGTGAACCAGTGAACCAGTGATCTAGGGGCCTGACTACCGACTCGCTCCGCTGAGCTATGAGCTCATGGCACGGAATGGTGAGGTCGCCGTCACGTATGTCCGGGCCGAGCGCAGCTCGTGGCGCCCGAGAATCGAATGGTTCAGTTGCCGGTCCGGTCCACGCCCTGACGGCGTGATGGTGGTTCTCATTTCGCCGCTTTGGGAAGACTTGCGGCCAGACCTTCCAGGAGGAGCGCAAGCCCTTGTCCGAACTCCTGATCGGGCGTTACCGAAGCGGCGGCTTGGGCAGTCTCCACGATCAACGGGTACTCACCGGAAGACAACGCCGCGAGCGCTCCGGATCCCGGTCCGTCAAGTGGTGCGAGAAACTCGCCCTGCAATGCACCGACCACGTATGCCTGAAGGCAACGGACCGCGATCACCCGCTGCTGGGCAGTGAATCCCGCTCGAGTGAGCGCCCTGAGCAGTGCCTCGAGCCATCGCCAGGCGTTGGGGGAGTGCTGAAAGTGGACGAGGAGCAGCGGGATGGCTGCAGAGTGATCTGCGACAGCTACGCGCAAGGACTCGGAGAGCTCTCTCACCTGCTGTTTCCAACCCGCGCGCGGTGAGACGCTCGCGTCGACTGAGAGGCAGATGTGGTCGACGACCAGACGTTCAACCTCCTCGCGGCCGGAGACGTAGCGATAAAGCGACATCGCCCCCACATCGAGGTGCCTGGCGATTGTCCGCATGGACAGAGCATCGAGACCTTCGCGGTCAACAACTCCGAGAGCTGCCTCTGCGATGGATGTGTGATCGAGTGAGCGTGGACGCGGCATTTGCTCAACAGCGTAGCTTCTGTTACTTTTAGGCGTACGACGTACGCAATCGAGAGCCGACCAATGACAAACCGAATGGAACGGGCAGATTTCAAGTCGATGACACGGGGGCTTGTCTTGGGACTCGTGGTCGTGATCGCCCTCGTTGCCTATGACATCACTATTCCCAAGGGGCGATCATCGTCGAAGAATTGGCACTTCGTACTGACGCATCCGACGATTCTCCTTCACATCCTCATGGCGACCGTCGTCGTCATCGCCGCAATTGCGCTCCTTGTGAAGTCTGTCCGCAGTCACAACCGCACCTGGATCGTGTTGTCTGCGCTGGGTGCAGTATTCGTCCTGCTCGCCTTCGCCATGGGCGAGATGTATGTCACCAGCTTGAGCAACTCGGCATTGAGCAACATGGGCCTCGCCTGGTTCGGAGCGATCGCTACGTACGGCGTCGGTTGGTATCTGAGCCGCACGACGGTGCACCATGCAGCGTAGGAGGGGCAACCCCCGGAGATGATATGGACCACGCGCAGTAAAGCCCATTCGGCGGACTCGACGATCGATTGCCGCGGCGGATTGATGGCGAACGCGGGTTCCAGTGGATCGCTTCTTTGACGCCCTGGGCCACAGCGTGGTCCGGCTGCGATGGTTGATCGTGATCATCTGGATTGTGGGAACGATCGTGTCTCTCCGTGCACTCCCGTCGCTGGCGAGCCAGGAAAACAACAACAATGCGACCTTCTTGCCGGCTGCTGCTCCCAGCAATCAGGCGGCACTCCTGGCCCGACCGCTGGTCGGCTCTTCAACGCAGATCCAGATTCCTGTCGCGGCGGTCACGTCGAAGCCTGTGCTTGGCGCTGCGGACCAACGCGCCATCGCCGATCTGCTCAGTCGACTGGGGACGGTGCCGGCAGTGGCGTCCGCCGACTACCTGAGCACGTCACCCGATGGCAGGGCGGCCGAGCTGCTTGTCATCTCCTCGGTCTCGATCGATGACGAGAGTCGGGACGCGACCCTCGTCAACCAGTTGGACTCGACCATTCTCCGGAGTTCCCTTCCTGCTGACCTCAAGGCGCATCTCGCCGGCGAAGTGGCCACGGACGTAGCCAGCCAGGCCAAGTCCGCCAATCAGGGAAACGAGATTCAAGACGTTTCGATTTTCTTCATCATCGTGCTGCTCTTGATCATCTTCCGTTCCGTGTTGGCGCCGGTCGTGACCTTGCTCCCCGCTGCTCTGGTCCTCGTGCTCTCAGGTTCGTTCATCGGTGCCTTAGGCAATGCAGGAGTGCTCCAGGTTTCATTCTTCACCGAGATTCTTCTCATCGTCCTCATCCTCGGAGCGGGAACCGACTATGGCCTCTTCCTTGTCTTCCGAGTGCGCGAGCAGCTCTTTGCCGGTGCCGAGCCAGAGGACGCAGTGGCCTATGCCGTGCGCCGAGTGGGCGCTTCGATCACCGGCTCGGCGGCCACGGTCATCGTGGCTCTCTTGACTCTTCTGGCGGCGAGTTTCGGCCTCTATCATGACCTGGGTTTGCCGCTGGCCATCGGCATCGCCACCATGCTGTTGGCCGGATTGACCCTCCTCCCAGCCCTGCTCGCCATTTTCGGCCGGGCGGTATTCTGGCCGACCAAGACCCTCCCCCGCGATCATGCGGACGGGGTCTGGGGGAGGGTCGCGGCACGCCTGGTTCGTCGACCGGTGTGGACCCTCACCGTCGGGGTGCTTGTACTCAGTTTCCTGTCCCTCTTTGCATTGGGCTTCAAGTCGACCGGTTTCGGTGGGGATGTCTCGGCACCGACTGGCAGCAGCGCAGCGCAGGGCAACGCCGCTCTCGCGAGCTACTTCCCTCAGTCAAATGCGAACCCGACGAATATCGTCATGCACTTTCCGACATCAGTCTGGGAAGACAGCGGGCAGCTGTCGATGGCTGACAAAGCGCTTCGGGCCAGTCGGGAGTTCTCCGCCATCACCGGACCATTGGACCCCAACGGAACGCCGATGACGTCCGCGGAGCTATCTTCCGTCTACCACCTGGTGCATCCGTTCGGGTCAGCTCAGGGTCTGGTGACCAAGGCCTTGGTGCCGCCTGCGAGATCGGGTATCTCGGCGGCGGAGTATGACACCTACCTGGCCACCGCCCGATACATCAGTGCCGACGGCCACACCGTGGCGTGGGAGGCCGGACTCGCGGCCGGGACCCCGGGGAGCACAGCCGCGATAAACGCCATGCCCGAGATCCGCAGGCTGGTATCCCAGGTCGCTCTTGAGGCTGGAGCCAACAGGAGTGGCGTGGCCGGTGAGGGACCGGCCCTTTATGACGTGAGCGCCATTTCTGATGCGGACGTAGGCAAGGTCGTGCCCATTGCGATCGTGGCCATCGGTCTTGTGCTGGCGCTGGTGCTCCGTAGTCTCATCGCCCCGATCTATCTGATTTTGAGCGTGCTTCTCTCCTATCTTGCGTCCCTCGGCATCTCGGTCGTGATCTTCATGAAATTCGGTGGCCAGGGCGGCATTATCTTCCTCCTACCATTCTTGATGTTCATCTTCCTCTTGGCCCTTGGTGAGGACTACAACATTCTCGTTATGACTCGCATTCGTGAGGAGGCTGGAAGGAACCCCTTGCGATCGGCAATCGTGCGGGCGGTGGGGGTCAGCGGACCGACTGTGACCTCGGCCGGACTGGTGCTTGCCGGCAGTTTCGTGGTCCTTGCCGTGGTGGGAGGTTCCGGGCAAGGCAATGGAGGAGTCCGGGTCATCGGCGTCGGCCTAGCCGTTGGCATCCTGCTCGACACGTTTGTCGTTCGAACTGTGTTGGTTCCCTCTGCAGTAGCGCTGTTGGGTCGCTGGAATTGGTGGCCGACTCGCGTTGTCAGGTCAGCGGTCCCTGCTGAGAGAAATGCTTCCGATCAGGCTCCTCAGGCCACGGACAACTTTTCGGGCCAAGCCCACTGAGCGGAGGGAGTGGGATTCGAACCCACGGAGGCTTGCACCTCACGGCTTTTCAAGAGCCGCGCATTTGTCCGCTCTGCCATCCCTCCGAGCGACTGCCAGGGTACTCGTCACCGCCGGCGGGCACTGTCTCCACCGTGCGGTTCTAGCGGTCACCGACCGGTGCGATCTCGCCGATCAGGCCGTCCACCCATGCCGCCGCCGCACGCTTCGACGACTCGACCTCCCGCCGTATGGCCGGACCAGCCGCTCCGGCGGCGGGGTAGGAGCCGAGGAACTTCACGCCGGCCAATTCGGCGTGGAGGTCGCGCAGGCAGTCGGCGATCACGGCGTCGGCCACATGACCCTCGAAGTCGATGATGAAGCAGTAGTCGCCGAGGGCCTGCTTGGTCGGTCGCGACTCGAGCTTGCTGAGGTTGATGTTGCGGGCGGCGAAGTGACCGAGGATGGCGTACAGGCTCCCGGGGTGGTCGGCGTTCTGGAAGCAGACGATGCTGGTCCGATCGTGACCGCTCGGAGCCGGCACCCCCGTCCGGGCCAGCGAGACGAACCGGGTCTGGTTGTCGGGGTGGTCCTCGACGTCCTCGACCAGGATGTCCAGCCCGTAGAGCTTGGCGGCCAGCCGCGGGGCGATCGCCGCAGTGGGGCGGCCGGCCAGCGAGGAGTCCCGCTCTCCGACCAGCCGGGCCGCCTCCGCGGTGGAGTTGGTGGCCAGCAGGTCGGCCCCCGGGAGCCGGCCGGACAGGAAGGTCCGGCACTGGGCCGTGGCCATGGGGATGGACGCCACCCGCTCCACCTCTCCGAGCTCGGTGCCCGGCGGGGCCATCAGGTGGAGGTGGATGTCGAGGACCACCTCGCGCTGGATGCGCAGGTCGAAGTCGAAGATGAGGCTGTCGACGATGTCCCGGACCGTGCCCTCGATGGCGTTCTCCAGCGGGACGAACCCCAGGTCGACCTGTCCGTCCCGGACGGCGTCGAGCACCTCGATCAGGGACCCGTAGGGGGTGATCCCCGCCGACGCGTACTCGGGCTCGCTCAGGAGGGCTTCTTCGGTGAAGGTCCCCTCGGGTCCGAGGAACCCGATGCGCAGCGCCGATCCGCTCGTTGGCCCGGAGGATGCGTCTGACGCCATACCCAGGCAGGATAGTGAACATCATGGACGAACCCGCACTGTTGCGCCTGCTCACCGAGGTCCGCTCCGGCGGCTGCACGCCGGACGAGGCGGTGTACCAGCTGCGGCGGCTCCCCTTCGCCGACCTCGGATTCGCCAAGGTGGACCACCACCGCGGGCTGCGTCAGGGGCTGCCCGAGGCCGTCTACGGACAGGGGAAGACGCCGGAGCAGTGCACGGCGATCGTCGGAGAGCTGCTCGACCCCGGTGCCGCCGAGCGGTGGCCGGTCGGTGGGCCGGGCCCCGATGGGTCGGTTCCCGAGGGCGCGCCGGTCATCCTGACCCGGGCCGACGCCGCACAGGTGGCCATGAGCATGGGCCGGCATCCCGGGGGGGTGCGGACGGTCACCGGGACCGCCACCGGCGGGGACCAGGCCCGGGGTGAGCTGTCCACGGTGGTATGGCGCCAGGCTCCGCTCCGCCCGGGCCGCCCGTTGGTGGTCACGGCCGGCACCTCGGACCTCCCGGTGGCGAGGGAGTGCGAGGCCACCCTCACCGCCCTCGGGCTCCGACCGAACCTGCTGGCGGACTGCGGGGTGGCCGGCGTCCACCGGCTGCTGGCGTCCGCCGACGAGTTGGCCGACGCCGACGCCATCGTGGTGGTGGCCGGGATGGAAGGGGCGCTGGCCAGTGTCATCGGGGGGATCACCCCGGCTCCGGTGGTGGCCGTTCCCACCAGCACCGGGTACGGCGCCGCGCTCGAGGGGATCACGGCGCTGCTGGCCATGCACGCCTCGTGCGCGGCGGGCATCACCGTGGTCGGGATCGACAACGGGTTCGGGGCGGCGTGCGCCGTGGCCCGGATGCTGCCGTGACCGAATCGACCCCGGGACAGCCGCGGTCGCCATCCGAGGTCGGGGGGACCCGGATCCCGACGCTGGTCCCGACACCGGAACCGACGGCAACGCCCACGCCGACGGCGGTGGCGGTGCCCGGGCTGACGACCATCGCATGGTTCCACTGCTTTGCCGGCATCGCCGGTGACATGGCGCTCGGGAGCCTGCTGGACGCCGGAGCCGATTTGGGCGAGGTGCTGGCCCTGCTGGAGCGGTTGCCCCTGCCGGGCTGGGGACTGGAGGTCGAGCCGGTCCTGCGTGGTGGGATCGCGGCGTCGAGGGCGGTGGTCACCGTGGACGACGACGTCGTCGTTCGCACCCATGCCCACATCGTCGGGCTCATCGAGGAGGCGCGCCTGCCCGAACGGGTGGCCGGGCGGGCGTTGTCCACCTTCGCCGCCCTGGCCGACGTCGAGGCGAGGTTGCACCGCCGACCCGTCGACCAGGTCCATTTCCACGAGGTCGGGGGTCACGACACCATCATCGACATCGTCGGCACCGTGGCGGCACTCGAGGTCCTGGGCATCGACGACATCCAGTCGAGCCCGGTGGCCACGGGCATGGGCATGGTCAGGGCGGCCCACGGGATGTTGCCCAATCCGGCACCGGCGGTGGTCGGCCTGCTCGAGGGGGTTCCGACCTGGGGCCGGCCCATCGCCGTGGAGCTCACCACGCCGACCGGTGCGGCGCTGGTGGCGGCGCTGTCGTCGGGGTTCGGGCCCATGCCGCCGATGCGGGTCACCGGCCAGGGGTTCGGGGCCGGGACGCGCGAGCTCGACGAACTGCCCAACTGCACCCAGGTGGTGACCGGTGTCCGGGTGGACCGGCTGATGACCGGCGACGCCGGCACCGCCGACGGGCGTGCCGCCTCCCATGCCGGCATCCTGGCCGACCGTGACGCCGATGCCGGCCAACCCGTGTCCCTCCTCGAGACGAACGTGGACGATGCCACCGGGGAGCAGTTGGCCTACGCCGTGGGGGCCCTCCTCGACGCGGGTGCGCACGACGCCTGGCTGTCGGCAGTGGTCATGAAGAAGGGTCGCCCGGGCACCGTCGTCCACGTCCTGTGCGATCCGTCGCTGGTTCCGGTCGTGCGGGACGTGTTGCGTGACACGACCGGGTCGCTCGGGGTCCGCATGTCGGCATCGGAGCGCTGGCCGGCGGCCCGGACCATCGACTCGGTCCGCCTGGACGGGCAGCTGGTCAGGGTCAAGGTGAGTGCCGGCCGGGTCAAGGCCGAGTACGAGGATGTGGCCCGTGTGGCCAGGCGTTCCGGCCGGCCGCTACGTGAGGTGGCCGCCCGCGCCGAGGAGCTGTGGCGCAACGGGCGGCACGACCCGGGTCTGACCGGGCTCAGCTCGAAGGCCGGCGACGGTGGCCCGGGCGGCACGATCGCCCCGGGCCCCGCCGCCGATGAGGTGCGGGAACTGCCGGGCATCGCACCTGATTCCGACGAGGACGATCCGGCATGACGTCAGGGACGGCGTCAACCGGAGGGACCGGTCGATACGCCTTGGGCGGCCTCGACCCCGGGATCCGTCCAGTGCCAACCGTCGGCCCGGGATTCGAGCCGGTGGCCTAGGTGGGTCTTCAGGTAGTGGTGCCAGTGACACAGGCGGGCCAGGTTGCCCAGCGTGGTCGGGCCACCGGTGGCGAACGGTTCGACGTGGTCGATCTCGAGCCCGTCACGCAGGCCGCACCCCGGCACGACGCACACCGGGTCACGTTCGACGAGTGCCCGTCGCACCGACGCCGGAATGGTCCGCCCGGCATGGGCAACGCTGGTCACGTCGATGCCGTTGGTCACCAGGACGCTGAGGATCGAGTCGGCCGCCAGCCGACGGGCGACCTCGACGGGGATCGGCCCGACGCCGGGGATCTCGCAGATCTCGCCGGGTGAGACCGTGCCGCGGCAGAAGCGCGGCGTGGTCGACCCGGACATGGACCATGGTGGACGGACCGCGGTCATCGTCGCCGTCCGGATCCCGTGGTGCCCCGCCCGGTTCGCGCCGCCGAGCCGTAGACCGGGTGTCGCCGACTGCGGTTCGGGACACCCCCGGTGCGCCGCCCCCGCGCCGACCGACCAGGAGCACGAGAGCGTCGGCAGCCAGTGCGCGGCCCGGCTCGTCGAGCCCCACCTGTCGGGCCTGACGGGCCAGCCTGTCCGCCTCGGCCTTGACCGCCCCGAGCAGTCGGGCGCCCTGGTCGGGCGTCATGCGGGCGTCGAAGCGCACGGCGCCGTCCCCGTCGGTCCAGTGCCGCAGATAACGGCCCCGTCGGATCCGCTCGTAGGTGTCGGTCTGGTCCTGGGCGCCCGCCTTCACCCGCCGGCACCGGAGTTTGAGCATGGTGAGCGGCTGGCCGGCTGCGGCATCCACCAGCTCCTGTTCGGCGTCGGGCTGGTGGATGGCGGCGCCGGCGATCTCTTTGACCTGGGCTTCCGACAGGCGCCCGTCCCGCATGGCCTCGTCGGTGGCCGGTAGCGACCCCAGCTGACGCCCGGCCTGGAGGACATTGATCGCCGGGCCCAACCCGGTGCCGGTGGCCTCGGCGACGTGGGCGGCGGCCGACCGGTGGCCCCGGCGCCGCCAGACGTTCGAGGACTCCACGCGGCGGGCGGCCAGCAGCGTGCCCCCGGCTGCGAGCTTCTCGATCTCCGCGAACCCCTCGAGCAGCCCGGCGGCGTCGGGACCGGTGACGAGCTCGGGCTCGAAGTCGGCGAGCACCGAGCGAAGTTCAGCCGCCACCTGCTTCAGCGTGTCGAGGATCATGGGCCCATGCTTCCAGCGGGGTGTGTCACTGCCGTTCGGGGTGGGCCGGAGACCTGTGGACGGTCCACCGGGGTGGGGCGCGAACCGTCGGGGGAGTCGTTGGGAGTACCGTCTGTGGCGGTCGGCAGGCTCCCCCTCCGGCCCTTCCCCCGAAAAAGGAGTCTTCATGGCCAGTGTCCGCAGGTGGTCAGGTGCCGCCCTGGTCGTCGCCGCCCTGGGACTGGCCGGATGTGCCAGTGCGTCGACGAGCGCACCGACGACCACGGCCGCCAGCATCCCGGCGCCGGACCGCTCGCCGACGGGAGCCGCCGGCAGCCAGCCCACCGTCGTCGTCCCGTCGACCAAGGCACCCAAGCGGCTGGAGAGCTACGACCTGATCACCGGGACGGGCCCGAAGGCCAAGCCGGGCGACGTCGTCACGGTGCAGTACGTGCTGGCCACCTACTCGTCGCACAAGGTGGTCCAGTCGTCGTGGACCGGGACCGCCCCGTTCACCTTCACACTCGACACCCAGCCCGAGCAGGTCATCACCGGGTGGGACCGGGGCGTGGTGGGCATGCAGGTCGGTGGCCGGCGCGAGTTGATCATCCCGCCGAGCCTGGGTTACGGGCCCAGCTCACCGGGCCCGGGCATCGCCGCCGACGACACCCTGGTCTTCGTCATCGACCTGTTGAAGATCGACTGACCCGAGGACGCTGCGCCGAGCGCGTCGTCAACCGTCCCAATGTGGGGTCCGGGCGGCCCGGTCACAGCGAACCGGTGACGGCCAGCATGCCGAGGGCGGCGGCCATGGCCAGCGGCACCGTGACGCAGCCGACCAGGACCGCCCGGGCCACCGGTGGCCTGGTCCCGGCGGCGGTCGCCGTCCGCCACCACAGGATCCAGGCCAGGGATCCGGAGACGAACAGGTTCGGGCCGATGTTGAGCCCGACCAGCAGGGCGTAGGGGTGGGGCGGGACCCGCGCCGCCAACAGGGCGGCAGCGGGGAGGTTGTTGACCGCCACGGTGGTGGCCGCGGCCACCACCGTGGTCCCGACGGCGTCGAGGTGCGAGAGCAGGGTGGCGGGACCCGACCAGGTCCGCGCCAACGTCCCGAGGGCCGTGGCGACCCCGAACAGGCCGACCAGGACCGGGACCCCGATGACCTGGCGGACCCGGCCCAGGTCCTGGCGGCCGGACGCCAGCCGGAGGACGATCGCGAGCACGCCCACCCCGGCCACCGGGAGGGCAGGGGAGCGTAGGGCCACGACCAGCACCGTCACGGCCACCACGGCCGGAAACCCCAGGCCCAAGGTCACCGCCGGCGGTGGTGCGGCCTCGGCCGGACCCGCCCGCAGGGACCGGCGTTCGACGACGGCGATGACACCCCCGGTCACCACGACCGACGCCAACCACGGCAGCGCCATGTGCCCGAAGAACTGACCGCCCGAGAGGTGGAGGTGGCCGAGCACGATCAGGTTGGTCAGATTGGAGCCGGGGAGGAGCAGGCTGCCGGCGTTGGACAGCAGCAGGCACCCGATCAGCAGGGCCCCCTCGCCCTGGCCCCGACGCCGGGCCGCGTAGACCAGCACCGGGGTGAGGAAGACCACCGAGGTGTCCAGGTTGAGCACGGCGGTCACCACGGCCACCATCACCGTGGCGCCGGCGAATAGGGCCACCCCGTTGGGAGCCAGAGCGGCCAGGCGGTAGCCGGCGGCGGCGAACAGCCCGTCCTGGTCGGCCACCAGGCCCACCAGCAGCAGTCCGGTCACCAGCACGAAGGGGGACCAGACCTGACCGGCGGCGGACGTGGCCGCGGATCGGTCGGCGACGAGCGCGGCCACAGCGCCGCCGACGCCCACGGTGGCCAGACCCAGCGGGGCGAGGCGAACGATCGGGCTCACCGGTGCCCGGGCCGCCTCGCCGGTCTCATCGGAACGGGGCATCTCCGACAACCATGCCCTGCGCAGGAAGAATCAACCCGGGCCGACGGGCCCACCCGGACCGACGGGCTCATCCGAGGCGGCCGGTCCGGTCTCGGGGTCGAGGTCGCCGAGGGGCAGGGTGGTCCGGGCCACCACGATGTCGGACCGGGACCGCAGCGCGGCGGACAGCACCACGTCGATCTGGTTGTGGAGGAAACGGTACCGCAGCTGCCTGGGCTTCACGACGGGGATCAGCACCACGATCTGGTCCTCGGTGTGCCGGCGGAGGTCGTCGATGAAGTCCACGATGGGGTCGACGATGGACGCGTAGTCGGTGTGGAGGATGTGGAGCGGCACCCCCGGGTCCCAGCGGTCCCACTCGTCCCGCAGCGCCTCCTCACTTCGGTCGCTCTCCTCGCCCTGTTCGAGGACCACGCTGACCGCCACGACCTCCTGGCCGAGGGAGAGCGCCTCGGACAGTGCGTGTTGGCAGAGCTTGGACAGATGGGTCACCGGGACGACCACGGTGGTCCGCTTGCCGACCGGCTTCGGTGGGATCTCGTCGATGCCCAGGTCGATGGCCACCAGACGGTAGTAGCGGTGGATGCGGGTGAAGAGGAGGATGAACAAGGGGACGGCGACCACCACCAACCACGCCCCCTCTACGAATTTGGAGACGAGGAAGACCAGGGTGGACAGCGCGGTCACCAGGGCGCCGAACCCGTTGATGGCGGCCCGCCACCGCCATCCGTGGGGACGGGTCCGGTGCCAGTGCACGACCAGGCCCGTCTGGGCCAGGGTGAATCCGGTGAACACCCCGATGGCGAACAGCGGGATGAGGGTGTTGGTGTTCCCCCGTACCGCCACGAGCAGAGAGTCCGGACAGCACGGTCAGCACCCAGATGCCGTTGGCGAAGACCTGACGGTCCCCGCGCTGGGCGAAGAGGTGGGGGAGATAGTGGTCGCGTGCCAGCAGGCTGCCCAACACCGGCAGTCCACCAAAGGAGGTGTTGGCCGCCAACGCCAGCACCAGGGTGATGGTGAGGGAGACCGTGTAGTAGGCCCAGTGGCGTCCGACCGCCTCGGCCATGATCTGGCTGAGGACGGTCTGGCCCGAGCGGGGGCCGATGTGCCAACGGTCGGCGAGGACGGCGAGACCGATCAGCATGGTGCCGAGGATCACCCCCAGCAGCAGTCTCGGTCCGCTTGGCCCGCACGGCGCGCGGCTCCTTGAAGAGCGGGACGCCGTTGGCGATGGCCTCGACACCGGTCAGCGCGCTGCAGCCCGCGGAGAACGCCTTGAGCACCAGGAGCACCGACACCGCCTGCAGATCGCCGGTGGGGAGCAGGGACTTGCCGGGTTGGGGGGTGCCCACCGCCAGGGGGTGGATGATCCCGATGGCGATGATGGCCAGGAGGCCGATGATGAAGACCATGGTGGGCAACAGGAACGCCCGGGCCGTCTCCCCGAGCCCCCGGAGGTTCAAGAGCGTGATCAGGGCCAGGATGCCCAGGCAGAGCGGGACGGTGGCCGAGGTGAAGGCCGGGAACGCAGAGGTCAGTGCGCCGACCCCGGCGGCGATGGAGACAGCGACGGTGAGCGTGTAGTCGACGATGAGCGACGCCCCCGCCACCAGGCTGGCGGCGGCGCCCAGGTTGGCCCGGGAGACGGCGTAGGCGCCGCCGCCCTCGGGGTAGGCATCGATGACCTGGCGGTAGGAGAACACCAGGATGGCCAACAGGAGCACGATGGCCACGGTGATCGGCAGCACCAGGTGGAGGGCGCCGGCGCCGGCGGCGGCGATCACCACGATGATGGCCTCGGGTCCGTAGGCGACCGAGGTGAGTGCGTCGAGGGAGAGGGCGGAGAGCCCCTCGACCGGGCTGATCCGCTGCTTGGCCGTCTCCTGGGCCCGGAGGGGCCTTCCGATCAGGACCCGCCAGGTGGCCGAGGCGGCGCCCCCGTCCCCGCTCTGCCGATCGGCCATGGCTGCACTGTAAGTGATGTCGAGATGCGGACCCGGCGACCCGGCGTGGTCCGCCCGGTCGGCCCGCGGCGTCGCTCAGGGGGCGTCGAAGCGGCCCTCGGGCGTCACGAGCGAGAGCATGGGGGCGATCTCGCAGGAGAACCCGTGGGGGGACCGGAGTGCCGGATCCTGGTCCCGCAGGCGTTCGACCGACGTCAGGTCCTCGGCCAGCACGATGGCGATCCCGTAGGGGCGGGCCGCATCCTGCACCGGCCCGAAGGCCAGCACCTTCCCCTCGGCGGCCAGTGCCGACCAGTAGCCGCCGTGCTCGACCATGGTCGCCCGCTCGGCCTCCGACATGGTGGTCGGGAAGTCCGGGCGGGGCGTGATCAGGCGGAGGACGAATCCCCTCACGGTGCGTCGGCGGCCGGCGTCACCGCGAGTCGGGCCGCGAACCGCTGGAGCCCGGTGTCCCACCCGTCCGGGGAGCCCACCGCACCGTGCATCTGCTCCCAGCCGTCCCCGTGCCGGTCGATGTGGCGGTGCTCGAGGAGGACCAGGGTCCGCTCCGGCGTCTCGGAGACGAAGCGGACCTCGACCTCGCTCGTCCTGGCCGGGTCGGTCTCCAACCTCCACTGCAGGGAGATGTCCCAGGTGATCACGATCCGGGTCGGCGGCTCGTAGGCCAGGACCCGGGCCCACCGGCACTCACTCCCGTCCTCACCGCGGTCGTACACGTTGCCGCCGGCCTGGGGCTCGAAGACCATCTCGGCGAGCGGCCCCTCGAGGATGTGGTGCTCGGGCGGCCACCAGCTGCCGATGTCCTCGGTGAAGACGGCGAAGGCCCGGTCGATCGGTGCGTCGACCACGATCGACGACCGCACGGACGTACTGGTCGGGTCAGTCATTCGGGTTCTCCCTCTCCTGGTCGGGCTGCGGCAGGGTCGGACTGTCCTCGGGCTCGGCCTGTTCGACCCTGGCCTTGTACGCCACCAGGGCGGAGTCCCAGAACCTGTCGAGATAGGCACGGAGGTCGCCGATGCCGCCCGGGTCGAGTCGGTAGATCCTGCGGGCACCGTCACGGCGCTCGGTGACCAGCCCGGCATCCTTCAGCACCTTGAGGTGCTGGGAGACCGCGGGCCGGCTGACGGGAAGGAGCCGTGCCAGGTCGACGACCGCCGAGGGGCGCTCGGCGATGTGCTCGAAGATCGCCCGTCTGGTCGGGTCGCCCAGAGCGCTGAGTGCGAGGCCGTCAGTCATGACTAACGGTAAGTATCCACTTACCGGAGGTCCCCGTCAAGCCCGGGGGCGGAGTGGTCCGTGGACCGGGTCGAGCGGCCTCAGCCTTCCACCGTCCGGCGGTACACGTTGGTGGCACGTGTCTCGAACCCCAGCCGCACGTAGAGCCGGTTGGCCGCTTCGCGGCTGGGCCGCGAGGTGAGGTCCACCGACTTGACCCCGGCGTCCCTGGCCCGGTCCAGTGCCGCCAGCACCAGGGCTTCCCCGGCTCCCGAGCCCCGCGCGGCTTCGTCGACGACGACGTCCTCGATCCAGGACAGGACCCCGGTGGGAACCCTGAAGACGGCCAGCGTCAGGGAGCCGACGATGCGGTCGGAGGCGTCCCTGGCGACCAACAGGATCGATGCGTCCGAGGCCACGATGGCGGCCAGCTGGTCCGGACCCGGCGGAGGGGACGACGACAGCTGGGGGATGAGCCGGGCGAATGCCTCCACCAGGTCGGCGTCGACCTCTTTGGCCTCGTGTACCGTCACCGGGCTGGTGGACCGCCCGGGTGGCGGGCCTCCGGCAGCGTCGGGGACGGCATCTGGTGCCGGAGGGCTCACGGGGTGCGAGTGTAGCCAGCCCCGCCGGTCCCGATCAGGTGCGGTCCGGGTCTCCCCGCCAGATGGGCGAGCGGACCGAGTCGTAGAGCACCTCGACCGGGTCGCCGCGCAGGGCGGCGAAGACGTGCTCCCCCCACCGCTCCGCACCGGCCAGCGGATAGGGGAGCTCGTCCAGTGGGAACCAACCCACGTCGGAGCACTCGAGGGGGTGGGCCTTCAGCTCGCCCCCGATCGCCCGGCACTGGAACACCAGTGAGTAGAGGGGGATACGGCTGATGCCGATCCGGAGCCCGTCGAGGACGGCGATGAGCCGGACCACCTCGACCTCGATGCCGGTCTCCTCCTCGACCTCTTTGACCACGACCTCGGCCGCCGAGTAGCCGATGTCGGCCCAACCGGTCGGGTAGAGCCACACGCCGGAGTCGGAGCGCTGGACGAGGAGGATCTCGCCCTTGTCGTTGCCGACGGCGGCACCGACGGCGACCTTGGGCGTGACATACCCCGGTACGCCCTTGCCCACCGTACCGAGCCACTCCTCCACCAGGCCCTCGGCGTCCTCGGCGCCCTCGGCCCCGCGATCGGCGGCCACCCGGATGTCGGCCGCCACCCGCAGCACCTCTTCGAACCGCTCCTGCTCGTAGAGCGACTCGGTGAAGCCCAGCCCGGTACGGGCGATGCCGGCCAACGCCTCGCTCCAACGCAGGAGCTGCTTGTCGGAGGGAGCGGGATCCACGTACCCGACGCTACCCCTGCCGACGCACGGTCGCGTCCATCGGGCACAATGGAGTGTGGCCGTGAACGAAGACTGTCGCCATTATGTGATGCAGACCACCGCCAACGAGGAGAAGCTCGAGCGGTGCCGGGTCGGCGCCAACCAGCAGATCCCGTTCGCCTGCCCCGAGGGGTGCCTGTTCTACGAGCCCCGCAAGGTGTCCGGGGCGGGATGGACCATCCGGCCCCGCGAGGACTCCTGACGGCTGGACGCCCCCGCCACGGCCGCCGTCGCCCCTAGCTCTCGACGACGTCGCCGAGCAGATCGACCCGTACCCCCGCACCCTGCAGCCAGGCCACGGCGCGGTCGACGGTGCCGGCGTCTCCGTCCAGCTCGCAGATGATCCAGCCGCTGTGTTCGCCGACGTCGGCGCGTCGGATGTTGGGGACGATGTCGAACTCCTTGGTCATGGTGGCGATGATGGGCTCGCGGACCAGCTCTTCGGGGAAGGTCAGCTTCACCCGCACACCGATCAACCCGGCACCCCGGTCCGGCTCGTTCGCGCCTCCGCAGTCGGGGCCCGCACCGGTACCGGTACCGGGGACGGGGCGGCGGCCGGAGTCGGGTTACCGCCCAGGGCCAGCGCGTCGTTGAGGTTCCCCGATCGGAAGCCCTCCAGGTCGAGGGTGACGTACCGGTAGCCCGCCTCGTGGACCGCCCGGGCGACCTCGTGGCGACGGGCCACCATGGCCGGGAGGTCGGCGGCGGGGACCTCGATGCGGGCGGTGTCGCCGTAGTGGCGTACCCGGAGCTGGCGGAAGCCGAGGGCACGGAGCCCGGACTCGGCCGCCGTCACCGACTGGAGCGTCCCGAGCGTGACCGGGGTGCCGTAGGGGACGCGGGATGCCAGGCAGGCGGCGGCCGGCTTGTCCCAGGTCCGCAGGCCCAGCTGCCGGGACCAGGACCGCACGTCGGACTTCGTGAACCCCGCGGCCACCAACGGGAAGCGGGCGCCGGCCTCCAGGGCGGCCTGCTGCCCGGGGCGGTGGTCGCCCAGGTCGTCGACGTTGACCCCCAACACGATGGTGGCGCCGCCATCCGCACCCCCCTGATCCTGGTGGCCGGCCCCGGCAGCGATGGGCAGGAGCTCGTCCATCAGCGAGGCCTTGCAGTGGAAGCAGCGGGAGCCGTCGTTGGCCGAGTAGGCCGGGTCGGCGAGCTCCCCGGTCTCGACCTCGGCGAAGGACAACCCCCACTCGGCGGCCAGGCTGCGGCAGTCGGCCAGCTCCTCGGGCGCCAGTGACGGCGAGACGGCCGTGATGCAGCGGACCTGATCGGAACCGAGGGTGTCGGTGGCCACCCAGGCCAAGAAGGCCGAGTCGGCCCCGCCGCTGAAGGCCACCACCATCGGGCCGATCCGTGTCAGCTCGGCCCGCAGCCCTTCCAGGGCCCCCCCGGAGGGGAGCTCACCCATCCACGGCCACCTGGGCCAGGACGTCCTCGACCGGGGCCACCAGGCCGGTGAGGAAGGGCCCGAACTCGGCGAACCGCGCCGAGCCCTCGTCGAACCGCATGGTGTAGACGCAGTCCTTCAAGTCGTCGGGGTGCACCCCGAAGAGGGTGACGCCCCACTCCCAGTCGTCGATGCCGGTCGATCCCGTGATCACCTGGACGATCCGTCCCTTGAAGGCTCGCCCGGCGGCACCATGGCCGTACATCATGGCCTTGCGCTCCTCGAACGGCATGGAGAACCAGTTGGAGCCCTCGGCGTCGCCCCGCCGTTTGGACATGGGGTAGAAGCAGAAGGCGGTCATGCCCTCGGGAGGGAGGCTGGGGTGGAGGCGCGCCTCTTTCATCTCGTCGGGGATGCCCTCGGCGTACTCGGAGACCTCGGTCAGGGAGACGTAGGAGTCGACCACGGAAAGACCGGCGGCCTGCAGGTCGGACTGGAACCGGCGGAGGCGCCACAGGTCGGCCCCGAGGGCCATGAACCCGAGGTCGGCCTTGTGCCCCAGCATGGCCACCGGAACCACCTGGACGGCGTCGGCTTCGGCCTCCTTGACCGCCCGGACGACCCCCTGGGCGTCCCAGGCGCGGCTCGGGGGCGCACCGGACGACTCCGGCAGCTTGCAGAAGAGGTGGAGCACGCCCCAACCGGTGGACGGGGAGAGGGGTTGCGTCACGTGGTCAGTCTAGAGAATGCGCAGAGGGCGCCCGCTCGGGCGCCCTCTGGCTCAGGAACACGTCGCCCCGGGGGGCTGCACGGTCGACTAGAAGTCGTCCATGCCTCCAGGCATCGCCGATCCACCCTCTTCGGGCTTGTCCACGATGACCGCCTCGGTGGTCAGGAACAGTGCGGCGATCGACGCTGCGTTCTGCAGCGCCGAGCGGGTGACCTTGACGGCGTCGATGACACCCGTCTTGAACAGGTCCTCGTACTCACCGGTGGCGGCGTTGAGGCCCTCGTTGGGCTTCTTCAGGTTGCGCACCTTGTCGACGATGACGCCACCCTCGAGACCGGCGTTGACGGCGATCTGCTTCAGGGGCTCCTCGACGGCACGGGCCACGATGCGGGCACCGGTGGCCTCGTCGCCCTCGAGCTTGTCGGCGGTGTCGAGTACGGCACTCTGGGCCCGGAGCAGGGCGACCCCACCGCCGGGGACCACACCCTCTTCGATGGCGGCCTTGGTCGTGGACACGGCGTCCTCGATCCGGTGCTTCTTCTCCTTGAGCTCCACCTCGGTGGCGGCGCCGACCTTGATGACGGCGACGCCGCCGGACAGCTTGGCCAGACGCTCCTGGAGCTTCTCGCGGTCGTAGTCCGAGTCGGTGTTGTCGATCTCGGCCTTGATCTGGTTGATCCGGCCCTTGATCTCGTCGTCGGATCCGCCACCCTCGACGATGGTGGTCTCGTCCTTGGTGACGACCACCTTGCGGGCGCTGCCCAACAGGTCGAGGCCCACGTTCTCCAGCTTGAGGCCGACCTCCTCGGTGACGACCTGGCCGCCGGTGAGGATGGCGATGTCCTGGAGCATGGCCTTGCGGCGCTCACCGAAGCCGGGGGCCTTGACGGCCACGCTGCGGAAGGTGCCGCGGATCTTGTTGACGACCAGGGTGGCCAGGGCCTCGCCCTCGAGGTCCTCGGCGATGATGACCAGCGGCTTCCCACCCTGCATGACCTTCTCCAGCAGGGGGAGGAGGTCGCGGACGGCGGTGATCTTGGACCCGACCAGCAGGATGTGGGCGTCCTCGAGGACGGCCTCCATGCGCTCGGGGTCGGTCACGAAGTAGGGGGAGATGTAGCCCTTGTCGAAGCGCATGCCCTCGACCAGGTCCATGTCCATCCCGAAGGTCTGGGACTCCTCGACGGTGATGACGCCGTCCTTGCCCACCTTGTCGATGGCCTCGGAGATCATCCCGCCGATCTCCGTGTCGGCGGCGGAGATGGACGCAACCTGGGCGATCTGCTCTTTCGAGTCGGTCTCCCGGGCGATGCCCCGCAGCGAGGCGACGGCGGACTCGACGCCCGCCTCGATGCCCTTCTTCAGCGACATGGGGTTGGCGCCGGCGGCGACGTTGCGCAGTCCCTCGTGGACCATGGCCCAGGCCAGGACGGTGGCGGTGGTGGTTCCGTCACCGGCGACGTCGTCGGTCTTCTTCGCCACTTCCTTGACGAGCTCGGCACCGATCCGCTCGAAGGGATCCTCGAGCTCGATGTCCTTGGCGATGGATACGCCGTCGTTGGTGATGGTGGGGGCGCCCCACTTCTTGTCGAGGACGACGTTGCGGCCCTTCGGTCCGAGGGTGACGCGTACGGCGTCGGCGAGCTTGTTCATTCCGCTCTCAAGGGACCGGCGGGCCTCCTCGTCGAACGTGATCAACTTGGCCATCTGGTGTTCCTCCGTGGTGGTTAGCACTCTGCACTGTCGAGTGCTAACAGCAAACCACGTCTGGGACGGGCGCGCAATAGCAGGATGCTGTGGCTCCGGGCGCCGGCATGGCCCTCAGGCCCGGACAGGGTCCTGCCGATACGACCGGTATGCGTTCGGCACGGGCAATTCGGGCCATCGGGGCCGTTGCGGTCCTGTCCCTCGGCCTGGTCGGCGCCTCCCACCCGGCATGGGCGTCCGACGGAGGGAAGAAAGTGCAGGTCAAGGCGGTGGTCAGCCATAAGAAGGCGGCCCATCAGAAGCAGTACGAGTGTGTCCTGAAGGTCGGGGTCGCTCCCCACCTAACTTCGAAGTCCGCCGACCGTGACCGCGACGGCGACGCCGACGACGCGCCGACCCGGACGACGCCGAGGCCTCCTGCGGGCAACGTGGTCGTCGAGATCCCCCCCGTCACGATGGCCCGGGCGCACGGAAAACGGCTGGTGGTGACCACCAACACGGGGGAGCCCCCGAACGGCCAGGATGCCATCTACTACGTGTCCAAGGGCAAGGGCGGCCTCGCCCCAGAAAGCATCCGTGAACAGGTACTTTCCGGCTGCACCGCCGATAGCCGCCGCTGAGGCGGTCGGCGTCCGGCGACCGCGCTGCGGGGCCCACCTCGGGCGCCGGTCGATCCGCCCCTTCCCGTCGGGGGGATCAGGTGTAACAATACTTGTCCTGTCTGATAGAGGGGATTTGGGAGTTGCCGAGCGCATCCGGCGAACGGGGTGCCGACCGAGGTTCACTCTGGGCAGACCAACAGCGCCCCGGTCGAGGCAGTCACAGAACCCATGAACATCGATGAACACAGCCGTCGGCGGCTCCCCGCCGCGGAGGAGAGGTACATGACCGTCACAATTACCGAGCTGCCAGCGGAGGGCATGCTCCTGGCCGGGGTGGCCCTGGCCGGAGACGGCCAGCGAGTGACCAAGTCCGACCTGAGCCTTCTGTTCACGGCGGCCGGCATCACGGTGCAGGCGACCAAACCCCCCGGCGAGAGCCTGCTGGCCTGGGCGGGTCTCGACGGTGCCTGGTGTCAGGAGCAGGTGGCTCTGACCGACGGGCGGACGGCGGCGATACTGGCGTTGTCGTCGGGCGGCCAGACGATCCAGTTCCTGCTCCCCTCTGACACGGTGACTCCGGGCCAGGTCGCCTATCTCGGCCAGGCCCTCCCGGCGTGGTTCGAGCGCTACAGGGTTTCGTCGCAGCCCGGGGTGCCTCCCGTGGGCCCTGCTCCGGCCGCCCCCGTGGCGGAGGATCATGTCGACGCTCCATGGGAAGCCGCCACCGGAGGTGTCGTCGGAGCGACCGCGGCGGCCGCCGCGGCAGCGGGGTGGGTGGCGGCCAGTTCCAATGGGCACGGGGCCGCACCACCGCCGGCACCGTCGTTCGCCCAGGCCCCCCCTCCTGCACCATCGTTCGCCCAGGCACCCCCTCCGGCACCATCGTTCGCCCCCACCGCACCCCCTCCGGCACCATCGTTCGCCCAGGCACCCCCTCCGGCACCATCGTTCGCCCCCACCGCATCCCCTCCGGCGCCGGCGCCCTCTCCCGAATGGCCGCTTCCGCCGAGTGCGCCCCCTCCGACGACGATCCATTCGTCTACTGCTGAGGTGCCTGCCGTCGGCGCGCCGACAGCTTGGTCGGTACTTCCGGCCACTACGTCAGCCGATCCGGCGGCACCCCCCGCCGATGCCTTCTTCACCGGGTACGAACCGGTTGTCCCTGCTCCCGCCGAGCCGCAGGCCGGTCCGCCGTCACGGACGAGGAAAAGAACGGACAGGAGATGGAAGACCATCCTGATCGTGCTGGTCGTCCTCTTCGTGATCCTGGTCGGCGTGGCCATCTACCTGCTCACGCGGCCGTCCTCCACGACCACGACCGCTTCGCCGGCGACGATCGCGTTGGCCAAGTCGATCAATGTTCGCCTCGGCGATCTCCCGGCCGGATGGGTTCAGGCAACGGCCCCAGCGGCCCTGCCGCCGCCCGCGTCCCCTGAAGCGCAGCTCAGAGCGGCGCAGGCCCTGGCTACCTGCGTTCAACAGCCGGCAACCGAAATTGAGGGATGGCTCGGCATTGCGACATTTCCGGGCCAGATCACCGCGGTGACATCTCCGACCTTCCAGAGCGGTTCCTCGCCAATCGTGCAGATCTCCTCCACCACCAGGGTGATGGCCTCGGCGGAGGATGCCCAGAACCTGGCGTCACCGTTCGAAGCCCGGACCTTCGCCACCTGTTTCGGCCAGTACCAGGCGGCTGCTGCGGCGCCGGTCACGGCGCAGGTGCAGACGGTGGCGTTGACGGCTCCCCCCGGGGTCAAGGCGTACGGCTTCGTGACCACGTTCACGCTGTCCAACCAACACACCGAGTCGGTAGGGGATGCGTTCATCGTCGGCGGAAGCGTGGCGACGGTCCTCCAGCCGTCGGCCGCGGGCCCGACGATTCCTTCGGCCGACTTCATGTCGGCGTATGACGCGGTGGCCGGACGCGTGGCCAGAGCCGCAGGGTAGGCCTGTCCCTACCTCTGTGACAACAGAGGTCGTCAATCGACGGGGACAGGGGCGATCCCGCCACCACTCGTGGCCAGATTGTCGACGTAAAGCGCGCACATGAACACTCTGTGTGTCTTTCTAAGAATCTGATTGACACTCCCTTACCCGCTCTGTACATTGCCGAAACCTGATCAAGTGAGTCGGGTTTATAGGAGTGGTGGGTCTTGGCCTCAGCGGAGGGGTCCACCAAATGGAGGAGGAGTAGTTCATGGGTACCGCAACAGGGACAGCGACGGCCGGAGGGAATCGACGGTGAATAGGAAAAAAATCCTCAGAATCGGCTTGATCGCATTGGCTGCGACGGCGCTACCGATCATGCGATCCGGAGTGGCTGGAGCCGACTACGCGGCGACGCCGTACGACATTGTCGGAATCGGCGGGGACACCCCGCAGTTCTCCCTGGACTTCCTATCCAATGGCGACGCCGATGCGGACCCTGGTTTCAACGCTGCGGGGAACGAGAGGCGTCTGGTGACGTTCGATGCTGAAGGTGATGCAAACGGACGTGCCTCCTACTACGGCAGCGACTCCGGGTCCAACTCGGGTGCCGCACAGGATCCGACGCAAGTGCTCCAGGACGGTGAGTTTCCGAGCCAGCGAAATAGCAGCAGTGGGAACGCAATCGTCTCGCTCCAGAATGACACTCCCAATGACATCAACTTCATCGGCAGCTCGACGGCCCTGAGCACCAGCAACGTGAGTTCGAGCGGTCCCGCGCTGCACGAGTTCGAATTCGGGACGGATACCGTCAAGCTCGCGGCCGACAGCACGACGAACGCTCCTTCGACCCTGACCGTTGCGCAGCTGGTCGGCATCTATGAGGAGAACGCAGGCTTCACTACCTGGAACGGCACTGGCCTCGGCAATGGAACCGGATCGAGCGCCACCATCGTGCCGCTCCTGCCTCCGTCTACCTCGGCGATCACGAAGGCCTTCCTGAAGACCCTCAACATCACGTATAGCCAGGTGGCCACTTCGATCCAGAACAACCCTGTGGAGCAGAACGACCCCACCGCGATCACCCTTAACGCAAGCCCCGCGAACGCGATCGTTCCGTTCTCGACGGCGAGATACGACTTGATCGCGGGGAGTTCCAACCCCGGTGTGGCTCCGGGGCCGGCCCATCCGTACTTCCCTGCCATTCCGGGTGACAGCACGTTCGTTCCTGCTGATGCGGGCGAGACCTACCCCCTGCAGCCGCAGGCAACAGCTGCCATCCAGCTGCTTGCCAGCGGGGGGACCTCGAACGTCGTCGACTACATCGACATTCGCCAGTCTGATCTGGCTGACACGGGGGCCACCTCAGCTGCCGAGCCCGGCTCGACCGTCAACTGGGCGGACTTCCTGTTCGCCGGTGCAGGCGGATGGAGCCTGGCGACCCCGACAGTCGGCGTGGAGCCGTACATTGCCACCCCTGCTGGCCAGCAACTGATCCTGGACTCAGGAGTGACCCCGGTCTACGCCAACGTCGGCTCGTTCACGTAGACGCATCCGGCAGTGCGCAGCCAACGCTGCGTAGTTGACAGGCCGGGTATCTGGGTCCGGGGTGCGCAATCGACAACGAGGGTGCACCCCGGACCAGTCCGGTCGGCATCACCACATCAATCCGAAAAACGTCAATCCGAAAAACAGATAAAGAACAGGAAAGTAGCAATATGAGAAAGCTCTTCAGAGCCCTCACCGCTGCAAGCGTGATAGCAGCCGCAGGAGGGACACTGATCGTAGGACTGTCGACGGCATCCTACGCAGACGCAACGACCCCACCCCCTTGGGACACCTTCACCCCGACGGACGGTGCGACCTATGGCGGCTATTCGAGCCCGGCAGGCTACGGCGCCGTCGGTGGCCTGACCTTCTACAACTCGGTGGGGCAGCAGATCACGGGAGGGTCCACAAGCGCCTACCCGTTCGCTGCCTATGCCGAGGGTTCCGTTTCCACCGGCGGAACAAAGGCGCAGCTGTACATCGCCGTTCCGGGGGCATCAGACCCGAGCGGATGGACCAAGCTGACCCTGGGTAACGTCGGCAGCAACTTCCCGAATTCGGGTGCGCCCTCGAACCTTGCCAGCTCCACCCTGCCGTTGTTCACAGGCACCACTGGTGGATCGAGCCTCAACTCCTTCGTAACGGCCAACCCCGACTCGGGCAGTCCGGATGTTGGGTACTACCAGGTTCGTGAGATCACCTCCGGTACCGGGGCGGTCGGCACCGAGGAAAATGCCGCCGACATCCTGATCGACACCACCAACAGCACCTGGACACTGGCCTACCCGACTCCTGCAGCCATCGGGACTACGACCAGCCTGACCACGGTGCCGCCCAGTCCGGCCAGCCCACAGGTCCTGGGAACCAGTGTGACCATCACCGCCCAGGTCACCGACGCCGACGGTTCGTCGCCCGCCGGTGGAACGGTGCAGTTCCAGCAGAACGGCGCCGCCTTGGGTACCCCGGTCACGGTTGCGAGCAACGGTCAGGCAGCCCTGTCGACCAGTGCCCTGGCACTGGGGAGTGACTCGCTCACTGCGGTGTTCACCCCGGCGACGGGTACCAACTACACGACTTCCACCAGTGCCGCTGTGCCGTACAGCGTGACTCCCGCTGTGGGGACAACCACAGGGCTCGCTTCGTCACCGCTCAGCCCGGTAAGCACCGGGACGCCGGTTACGTTCACTGCGACCGTCGCGGATGCAGACAGCAGCGTTCCCACCGGTACCGTTACCTTCGAGGATGGTGGCACACCGATCGCCGGCGAGAGCAACGTCGCTCTTACGGGCAACACTGCTACGTACACGACGAGCTCGTTGAGCATCGCGACCCATAACCTGAGCGCGGTCTACAACCCGCCCGCCGGATTCGCAACTTCGACGGGGACCGAGTCCTTTACGGTGAACCCGAACGGTGATGGAACGACCACGGCACTCACGGTCAACCCGAGTGCGGCGCCGATCAGCTCCAACGTCACCGTGAACGCGTCCGTCACGGACAATGCCTCATCTACCCTGACGCCCACCGGAACCGTGACCTTCTACGACAACGGTGCGTCCACGTCGGGTACGGTCACCGGCTCCAGCGTGTCACTCGGCAGCGGCCCAGTGCCGCTGGTCGCGGGGCTCGCATCGCTGACCACGGCGTTCACGTCAACGGGTGCGCACAATCTCGTCGCCGTGTACAACGGGGCGGCCCCGGCCTTCGTCGGGTCGACGTCCTCAGACGTGTTGTTCACCGCCCTGCCGGCCGCCAGTTCCCCTGATCCGCAGGACATCCAGGTCGTCGTTCCGGCCGGTAGCCTGCTCATCACCACGCCGTATTACGGGCCCACAACAGCCAATCCTGCAGGTAACCCGTTCGTCCTGAACCCAGCGGTACTGGATCCTGCCACCGCCACCTTCTCGGCGTCGGGTCAGTTCGGTAGCGCTGCCAACCCGTCGCAGGGTGTGACCATCACGGACACGCAGGCTGCGGGCACCGGTTGGGTGGCCTTCGCCCAGACCAGCGACTTCACGAACGGGAGCGGGGGCAAGATCAACGGGCAGAACCTGACCCTGACCGGTGTCACCCCGTCGTACCCGTCGGGTAGCGCTCTGACGGCTGGTTCTGTAGTGACCAACGACGTGACAGACACGCTGTTGGGCGGCGCAAACTCCTATGGCGTCTCCGCACCTGGCACTGACGGGCTTCAGGGCCTCTCGGAGGGCACCACCACACCTGTTGCTGCCCACCAGTTTGCTCAGACGGCTTCGTTTGCCCCCGGATCCGGGGACGGATCCGTGTACATCTACGGTGTTCTGCATCTGGTGGCGCCGTCCTCGACACCGTCGGGCACCTACTCCGCCACGTTGACCTTCACCATCGCCTGACCAGTCAGCACGCGGTCGCTCAAGGAGCGGGCGCCGGCCGTTCGGCCGGTTGCCCGCTCCTTGTGCCTTCTGGTAGTTCTTCCGAGGAATCAAATAAGAAGAAATGCGATAGGTTTAGTCACTTATGAAAGTTCTTCAATCCGCCTCGGGGGAGTATCCCCAGTTCAGCTGGGCTAAACACCCGTGGCTCCGGCCACTGCCAGCTGTCGCGGCTGCTCTATGCATGCTGGCTTTAGCCGTCAGTTCATCGGCGCCGGCATTGGCGGCTTCGCCTCCGGCAGCCAGCGGTCGGGTCACCTTCGGTATCGTGCCGGCGCAGGCCAATGGTGAAGCAGTACGGTCGAATTTCACCATCGGGGCGACGCCCGGAGGCGTGGTCTTCGATCAGGTCGCCGCCCTCAACTTCTCCGCCGTGCCGTTGTCGTTACAGGTCAACGCAACCGACGCCATCGAGACCAGTGGAGGTGGGTTCGGTCTCCTCCCTCCCAACGTCCCGCCAACCAAGGCGGGGGCGTGGATCACGATTCGTCCCCAGTTCGCCACCGTGGCGGTACCCGCTGGTACATCCAAGGCACCCGGCCATGTTTTGATCCCGTTGACCATCCACGTACCGCTCGATACTGCCCCGGGTGACCACGTTGCCGGCATCGTCGTCACGCTGCAGAGCCGAGGCACCAACCGCACGGGACAAGACGTGATCCTGGACCAAAGGGTCGGCACGAGGGTGTATATCCAGGTCTCGGGTCCCCTGATTGCCAAGGTCAGCGTGAGCGGCCTCCGCTCCTCCTATGCGGGCACTCTGAACCCCGTCGGTCGAGGCCATGTCGAGACGAGCTACGTGCTCACCAACTCCGGCAACGTCGACCTCTCCGTTGGCCAGACCGTTTCCGTGACCGGACTACTGGGCTCGAAGCGCGTGGTGAATGTGCCGAAGGTGGCGCTTCTCTTGCCTGGTGCCTCGGTATCCGAGGAGGTGGCGATTCCCAGTGTGTGGCCACAGCTCTTGGCCCATGAAGTGGTGACGGCCAGGCCGACAGTCTTGGCGACCGGCCAGAGGTCACATGCTGTGACCGCCACTGCCTCGACCTGGCTCTGGACTATTCCGTGGCCCTTGATCGTCGTGATCATCGTGTTGATCGGCGTCCTCTATCTCTACCGGCGGCAGCGCTCTCGTCGGTCACCCGATCGGCCTCGTGGCACGACGCCCGGTTCAAATGAGGTACCGACGCCCGTCCAACGGACGGGGGTGTCGGCATGAAGGTCTCGATTGTCGTGACACGATCTATCGCTGCTCTGGCGGTTGGCGCCGTGGCCCTCGTGGCAACTGTCGGGCCCGCCGCAGCTACGCCGTCCGTCCCGTACTCAGATCCGAATGCCGTCGGATACATCGGCATCTGCAACCAGCAGAACCAACAGATCACCACCGGGAGCATCCACTCCGCACCATTCACTTGGAAGGTGATCTCAAGCGTGCCCGCACCCCAAGCGGTCAGCGGAGCCGGACGGACGGCAACCCTGTACGCCTATCAACCGATCAAGAATCTTCCGTCCGGATACTGGAGCGGAGATCAGATGGCAGCCCCAGCCGTGTACTCCAATCCGGCATACCCCACGGCAGTCTCCACGGAACGGGATTTCGCGCTGTCGCAGTTCTTGACCGTATTCCCTCCCAGGTGGGACGGCTTCGTTCAGCTCAGAATGTACCTCGATGCGCCGGGGGTGCCACCACACGTGCTGTCGTATCCTGCTCTCAATCTCTACATCTCGGGCGACTCGTGGCAGACGGTGGGAGGCGGCTCGGTTGACTGCGCTTCGGGTCAAGCTGTATCCAAGGCGGCCGATCTTCCGATCACAACCACTGCTAAAGGAGGATCGGGAGCACCGTCCTCTTCGTCCTCGTCGTCGACGACCGGAGGCGGCTCGGTCTCATCTTCGGGGACCGGCGGCAAAGGCGGGACCACCGGTGCTGCGGGACCATCGTCCTCCGGTAGCAATGGAAGTGGATCCACGGACTCGGCTGGGACGCTGACGGCGACAGCGTCCAAGACTTCAAACGTGGCCCTGGTGATCGTCCTGGTTGCGGCGATGGTGATCCTTTGCGCGCTGGTGGCAGTACTCGTGCTCAGGATCAAGAGACGAGAGTCGCTTCCGTGAACCGAATCGACAGGAGCCATCCGTCAACAGGGCGTCGTTCTCAACCGAGACCGTCCACCGAAGGGCAATCAGTGAAAATCAAACAGAGGTATTCGTGGGCGACAAGAGCCAGGTCTGCTCTGATAGCGATCGTCGTAATCGCCGCGACGTGCGGGTCGATTCTGGCGATCGGGGCTCAGCGATCGTTGGCGGATACCACGACCCCACCCCCGTGGGACACCTTCACTCCGACAAACGGTGCGACCTATGGCGGCTATTCGAGCCCGGCAGGCTACGGCGCCGTCGGTGGCCTGACCTTCTACAACTCGGTGGGGCAGCAGATCACGGGAGGGTCCACAAGCGCCTACCCGTTCGCTGCCTATGCCGAGGGTTCCGTTTCCACCGGCGGAACAAAGGCGCAGCTGTACATCGCCGTTCCGGGGGCATCAGACCCGAGCGGATGGACCAAGCTGACCCTGGGTAACGTCGGCAGCAACTTCCCGAATTCGGGTGCGCCCTCGAACCTTGCCAGCTCCACCCTGCCGTTGTTCACAGCCGGCACCGCTGGCACGAGCCTCAACTCCTTCGTAACTACGAACCCCAACTCGGGTAGTCCGGATGCCGGGTACTACCAGGTTCGCGAGATCACCACCGGTACCGGGGCGGTCGGCACCGAGGAAAATGCCGCCGACATCCTGATCGACACCACCAACAGCACCTGGACACTGGCCTACCCGACTCCTGCAGCCATCGGGACTACGACCAGCCTGACCACGGTGCCGCCCAGTCCGGCCAGCCCACAGGTCCTGGGAACCAGTGTGACCATCACCGCCCAGGTCACCGACGCCGACGGTTCGTCGCCGGCCGGTGGAACGGTGCAGTTCCAGCAGAACGGCGCCGCCTTGGGTAGCCCGGTCACGGTTGCGAGCAACGGTCAGGCAGCCCTGTCGACCAGTGCCCTGGCACTGGGGAGCGACTCGCTCACTGCGGTGTTCACCCCGGCGACGGGTACCAACTACACGACTTCCACCAGTGCCGCTGTGCCGTACAGCGTGACGTCGGGTGCTGTCTCCACCACGACCGTCCTGACGGCGTCGACGGCGAGCCCGGTCATCTACGGGACGCCGGTGACGTTCACCGCCACGGTGTCAGACTCCGACAGCACCGCTCCCACCGGCACCGTCACCTTCGAGGACGGTGGCTCGCCGATCACGGGAGAGAGCAATGTCGCACTGAGCGTGAGCAGCCCCTACACGGCGACGTATGCACCGACCCCTCCGTTGAGTGTGGCCACCCATTCGATCACGGCCGTGTACAACGCCCCGAGCGGTTTCCAGACCTCGACGGGTGGCCCGTTGTCGTACACCGTCAACGGGATCGGCACCACGACGACATTGACGGCGTCGACGGCGAGCCCGGTCATCTACGGGACACCGGTGACGTTCACCGCCACGGTGTCAGACTCCGACAGCACCGCTCCCAGCGGCACCGTCACCTTCGAGGACGGTGGCTCGCCGATCGCAAGCAACGTCGCACTGAGTGGGAGCGGCCCCTACACGGCGACGTATGCACCGACCCCTCCGTTGAGTGTGGCCACCCATTCGATCACGGCCGTGTACAACGCCCCGAACGGTTTCCAGACCTCGACGGGTGGCCCGTTGTCGTACACCGTCAACGGGATCGGCACCACGACGACGCTGACGGCGTCGACGGCGAGCCCGGCCATCTACGGGACACCGGTGACCTTCACCGCCACGGTGACAGACTCCGACAGCACCGCTCCCACCGGCACCGTCACCTTCGAGGATGGTGGCACGCCGATCACGGGCGAGAGCAATGTCGCACTGGCGGGCTCCGGGCCCTACACGGCCACGTATTCGACAGGCACATTGAGCGCAGCTGCCCATGCGCTCAGCGCTGTGTACAACCCGCCAGCCGGCTACACGGCCTCGACCGGACCATTGGCCTTCACGGTGAACCCGCTGACATCCACGTCCACTTCGCTGTCGGTGTCACCTCCCAGTCCACAAATCGCTGGAACGGCCGAGGCTCTGACAGCCACGGTGAGCCCAGTGGCCGCGACCGGTACCGTGCAATTCGAGGACGGCACCACGGCGATCGGAAGCCCTCAACCTGTCCTCGGCGGAACTGCTACCGTCTCGACCTCGAGCCTTCCGAGTGGGACCGACGCTCTCAGCGCGGTGTTCACGCCCGCGGCTGACAACGGTTACTCGGGATCGACGGGCACTGCCTCGTTCGTGGTGGTACCGCTGCCCCCGGCGGCACCTGCGGGTTCGACCGGATCCCAGAGCGCAACGTCGACGGATCCGACCGGGACAGCAACGGCGACGGTTGCCGCAGTGACCGCCACAGCGACAGGGACAGGCTCTCTGACCGTGTCGACGTACGCCTCGAATCCGAGCGGGACCGCGATCTCCGACGGTACGGGTGCCTACTACGACGCCAGCGTCGCTACCGGCTCGTCGTTCACGTCGCTGACCATCACGATCTGCAACCCGGGTGCTGGGAACTCCCTGCAGTGGTTCAACGGCACCAGCTGGACCGACTTCTCGAATGTGACGACCTCGAACGGCTGCCTGGTCGGAACGGTGACCGCTTCCACGTCGCCCGACTTGGCCCAGCTGACCGGAACACCTGTGGCGGTTGTCACTCGGAGTACGGGGTACACCTTGGTGGGCTCGGACGGCGGGGTCTTCAACTTCGGTACCACCCCCCATGGCTCGGAGGGTGGCAAGACCCTCAACAAGCCGATCGTCGGGATCGCCAGCACGCCCAGTGGCAACGGGTACTGGCTGGTCGCATCGGACGGCGGCGTGTTCTCGTTCGGTGATGCGACCTTCCACGGCTCGACCGGTGCCATCGAGCTCAACAAGCCGATCGTCGGGATCGCCAGCACGCCCAGCGGCAACGGGTACTGGCTGGTTGCGTCGGACGGCGGCATCTTTGCCTTCGGGGATGCGGCATTCCACGGGTCGCTGGGGGCCAAGCCGCTGAACAAGCCAATCGTCGGAATCGCCAGCACGCCCAGCGGCAACGGGTACTGGCTGGTCGCGTCCGACGGTGGTGTCTTCGCCTTCGGTGATGCGTCCTACTACGGGTCGCTGGGGGCCAAGCCCCTCAACAAGCCGATCGTCGGGATCGCCAGCACGCCAAGCGGCAACGGGTACTGGCTGGTCGCTTCCGACGGCGGTGTGTTCTCGTTCGGCAAGGCCGGCTTCCACGGCTCGACCGGAAAGCTGAAGATCAACAAGCCGATCATCGGGATCGTCCCGACTGCCAGCGGGAACGGCTACTGGCTTGTCGGATCGGACGGTGGCATCTACTCCGGTGGCGACGCGAAATTTCAAGGGATCGGCCGGTGGCCTCAAGTTGAACGGCCCAATCGTGGCGGCGACGGGAGCGTAGGAAGTGAAGAGCTTGGTCGACGAGTTCATTCCGCAAGCAGCCAGGGGACCAATTCCGGTGCCGGAGGCACAAAGGATCTCAAATGTCGGGGTCTCCGATCCTGCCGAGCTCGACGCGGTCGGCGTCTCGGCCTGGTTCGGGAGTCACCTGGTCTTGCGGGACGTCTCGCTGCTGATGCGAGCGGCAACGGTCACGGCACTGATCGGGCCGTCGGGGTGTGGGAAGTCCACATTCCTCAGGATCCTCAACCGCATGCACGAGTCGATACCGGATGCGAAGCTGGCGGGCGAAGTCAGGCTGAACGGGAAGGACATCTACGAGGCAGGCCATCGGCCGACCGAGGCACGCAGGCAGATCGGCATGGTCTTCCAGAAGCCGAACCCCTTCCCGTCCATGTCCATCGCCGAGAATGTGACGGCGGGGCTGGGCCTGACCAACACCAAGGTCAGCAAGTCCGCCCGTGCGGATCTGGTTGAGGTCTGTCTCACGAAGGCCGGTCTTTGGAGCGAAGTGAAGGACCGACTGGATCGTCCGGGGTCGGCGCTTTCCGGCGGCCAGCAACAACGACTGTGTATCGCGCGGTCGTTGGCGGTCAACCCGAAGATCCTGCTGATGGACGAGCCATGCTCGGCGCTGGACCCCACCTCGACGCGACGGATCGAGGAGACCATTGGCGAGCTGAGCTCCGAGGTGACGATCGTGATCGTCACCCACAACATGCAACAGGCCGCCCGGGTCTCGCAGCAAGCCGCGTTCTTCCTTGCCGAGTCAGGAGAACCGGGGGCGATTGTCGAGAGCGGAAGCACGGTGAAGGTCTTCAATAGTCCAGACGACGAGCGCACCGCTGACTACGTCCAGGGAAGATTCGGATGACCACGGTCATCAGTCCCCCGGCGGACGTGCGTCTGGATGATCCTTTTCCACGGAAGATCGATCCAGGCCAACAACGCTCGGACCGCATCTTTCACGGGACGGCCAAGACCGTAGGCCTGCTCGTCCTGTGCATCACCGGCTCCATCGGGTTGTTCCTCGGCTACCAGGCGATACCGACCCTCCATCACTATGGCCTGCGCTTCTTCACCGGTGTGAACTGGGAGCCGCAACTGAACCGGATCGGGATCGCCGCGGTGCTCCTCGGGACCGTGGAGGTGGCGCTCGTCGCCATGACCGTGAGCTTTCCGTTCGCTCTGACCATGGCGCTGTTCATCAGCGAGTACGCACCCAGAAGATTGAAGTCCTGGCTGGTCTCGGCGATCGACCTTATGGCCGCGGTACCGAGCATCATCTACGGCCTGTGGGGGTTCTTCCTTCTGATGCCCCGTGCCATCTACGTGGCCCGATGGCTCAGTCAGTACCTGGGCTTCATCCCGATCTTCCACGTGAGCACCGACCCGAATGCCCCCATCTGGCAGCAGTCGTCGTATACGGGGTCGGTGTTCATCGCAGGTCTCACGGTCTCGATGATGGCGATTCCACTGGCCTGCGCAGTGATGCGCGCCGTCTTCGATCAGGCGCCCCTTGGTGAGAAGGAGGCGGCGATGGCCTTGGGGGCGACGAAGTTCGGTGTCATTCGGGCGGTGGTGATCCCGTTCTCCAAGGGTGGGATCATCGGCGGGACGATGCTCGCCCTGGGCCGGGCTCTTGGGGAGACGGCCGCCGTACTCGTCGTCATCTCCGTCGCCTACGACCTGAATGCCCACATTCTCGAGTCGGGCACCCAGACGACGTCCGCACTGATAGCCGGCAACTTCGGTGATGCCACCAAGTCCCAGCTGTCCGCGCTCCTGGCTGCTGGATTCGTGCTCTTCCTGATCACCCTCGTCGTCAACAGCGTGGCTGCCATGGTCATCCGCAGGAGCCGGAGCGGTGCGGGGGTCGACATATGAGCGTCGGTCTCCACGTCCATGCTCCACCTGTCGATGAATCGGTCGCGCCTTCGTCACCGGTGCCGCGCAACGTCACTTCGCTCACCACGGACGATGTCTTGTCCTTCGCCGGCTCGTTTCTCTCGTCGTTCTGCCTCGTGTATATCGGCTACCTCCACCTTCTCGACCTGAGCGGCTGGTTGGGCTTCGGCATCTGTTGGTACGCAGTCTTCGTCGCCGTGTATTCGGCAGTGCTCGGAGTGGTGAATCCCGGCTATCTCGTGAAGGACAGGATCGTCGCCGTCACGGTGTGCATCGCGGCCACGATCGTGATGATCGCGCTGGCGAGCACCGTTATCTACACCTTCGCCCAGGGTTGGAAAGCCCTCGTCCACGTGAACTTCTATACCCAGGACATGGCGGGAGTCAGTCCCACGGCCAGTCTCAACCACGGGGGGCTCAGCAATGCCCTGGTCGGCACCTTCATCGAGGTCGGGATCGCCATCGCGGTGTCGGTGCCACTCGGAATCGGGACGGCTGTCTACATGACGGAAGTCGGGGGAAAACTCTCGAATACCGTCCGCACGGTCGTCGAGGCCATGACGGCGCTACCAGAGATCCTCGCCGGCCTCTTTGTCTACGTGGTGCTGATCGTCGAATTCGGAATGTCGAAGTCGGGCCTGGCCGTCTCCGCAGCCATGGCCGTCACCATGGTGCCAATCGTCGCCCGAGCCGGCGAGGTCGCGTTGCGGGTGGTCCCCGGCGGGCTACGTGAGGCCAGCAGTGCGCTGGGCGCTACCCACTGGAAGACGGTGTACAAGGTGGTGCTGCCCTCGGCGCGGGCTGGGCTGGCCACGGCGACAATCCTCGCCATCGCACGAGGAGTCGGCGAGACGGCGATCCCGCTCATCTGTTCGGGCGCATCGAGCTTCATGGCTGTCAATCCCGTCGGGGACCCCATGAACTCCCTGCCCCTCTTCATCTACACGGCCTACATCACGCACGAACCGCTCATGGTGGCGAGAGCGTTCGGCGCCGCCAGCGTCCTGTTGGTGGTCGTTCTGTTGCTGTTCGCCATCGCCAGGTTCCTGGTCAGGGAGAAGAGGCCGTCACGATGAGATCGCGCCTCCCCATCCTTGTGGCACTGGGGGTCGCCACGTCGGTGGTGGTCGCGACGTTGTCCGCCATATTCGCCAGCACCGCCTCGTGGGGTGTCACGCCGTCGCTGATCCAGGGGTCAGGCTCCAGCTGGGCGGAGAACGCGGTGAACCAATGGGTCACCGACGTCTCCAACCAAGGAGTCCAAGTCGTCTACAACCCCGATGGTGATTCTGCCGGCAGGCAGGATTTCGCCAATAAGACCTCAGACTTCGGCGTAACCTCCGAGGGCTATCAGGGCGTCGACCCGAGTACCGGCCTGTCCGACACATCGAACGGCAGGCCCTATGCGTACATTCCTATCGCCGCCGGAGGCACAGCCTTCCCCTACCAGATTCGTCTCGACGGCAAGCAGGTCGAGAACCTCCGTCTCTCGGGGGAGACGCTCACCAAGATCTTCACCAACCAGATCACCAACTGGGACGATCCGGCGATCACCAAGGACAACAATGGCGTGGCGCTGCCCTCCTTGCCGATCGTCCCAGTGGTCCAGGCCGAAGGATCCGGGGCCACCCAGCAGCTGACCACCTACTTCGCCACGGAGTTTCCTCAGATCTGGAGCGCGTTCGCCGGCTCGTCGTCCGCCACCGAATACTGGCCGCGCCAGGGGGATCAGGTCGCCGAGAACGGATCGAACCAGGCCATGAACTACGTAGCCGCCAGTCAGGCGAACGGGTCGATCAGCTATGTCGAGTACTCGTTCGCCCTGAGTGTCAACTACCCGGTGGCCAAGATCTTGAACAGCGACGGGTACTTCACGCTTCCCACCCAGTACAACGTGGCGGTGGCGCTCGAGGATGCACAGATCAACACGAATCAGGGCTCCATCGACTACCTGCTCCAGAACCTCACCAACGTCTACACCGATCACGACCCGAGGACCTATCCGTTGTCGTCGTACGTCTACATGATCGAGCCGACAGGGGTGTATCCGACCAAGGATCCCAACATCACCGACGGCAAACGCCAGGCGCTGGCCAACTTCGAGTACTACTCGATCTGCCAAGGCCAGAAGGAGCTCGGTCCTATTGGCTACTCTCCTCTTCCCGTCAACCTGGTCCAAGCCGCGTTCGGGCAGATTCAGCAACTTCAGACCGCTGCCCCAGCCATCGATCTGACCAACCTGAACATCCTCACCTGCGATAATCCGACCTTCGTGCAGGGACAGCCGAACCAGAACTACCTCGCCCAGATCGCCCCTTTGCCTCCGGCATGCGACGCCGTGGGGGCCGGCCCGTGTGCTGCCGGGGTCACTCCGAACGGCATCGGGTCGACTCCGACCGTCTCGGGTACCTATCCCGGATCGTCAGGGGGGAAGACCGGCGGATCGTCCAGCACCAGCGCAGCCGTCGGGGGCGGGTCGGCTGCAGCTTCAGGAGGAGCCGGCGCTAGTCGTGCTGGAGGTGGCTCGTCGGCAGCAATAGCGGGTGGCGGTCCAAATGGTGCGGTAGGTGGCGCAGGCGGAACATCCGGTGGGAGCTCCGGAACGTCGAGTTCGTCCGGCGGGGGCGCACTCGCCCCGAACCTGGTGTCCGCCACGTTGCCAGTCCTCGGCTTCAAATGGTCCGATGCATTGTTGCCCGTCGGCGCTCTGCTGATCCTGTTCGTCATCCCCGTGTCGTTGGGAGTAAGGCGAATCCGCAGAAGGACGAGGGTCGGATGAGGCGACTGTGGATGACGGGCGTCACCGTCGGGCTGACCTGTGCCATATTCCTCTTGGCCGGGTGGGTGTCGGGCTTCGGCGCCTCGGCGACCACTGGATCGTCCGGCGCGTTCAGTCAGTCGGAGTCGATCGCCCGTGATTTCAACGTCAACGGAACGGACACGGTCGTCGACAGTCGAAACTTCGGCGTCACCGTCAGCCAGACGTCGAACCTGTTCGGGCGCCAGGAGCTGCAGGTGTCGTGGACCGGCGCCCATCCCACCGGAGGAATCGTCGCTGATCAGAACTCCTCCGCTGCCCAATACGAGGAGTATCCGGTGGTGCTGCTCGAGTGCCGGGGGGTGGACTCGACCAGCCCTCCGAGCGGCCAGCAGCAGTTGAGCCCGGAGACATGCTGGACCCAAGACTCGTCGGAGCGGTATCAGGAGTCCTATGGAGATCTCTATCCGCCCTATCGGCTCGACGAATACGCCACCGCCTCGGACACACAGGCAGTCGTGGGTGCACCCGCTCAGAACCCCGCAGCCTGTGCAGCCCTCGGCGAGTACGTGCCCGGAATTGACGATCCCCCCGTGCAGCGATGGGTGCCGTGGGAGGCGGCGGATGGCACCCTGTACTACGGGGGCAACGGTGGCTGCGCCGGGCAACCTCCAGAAGCAGGCGCGACAGCGGCGCTGCCGAGCAACGAGACGTTCGGTGTCAGCGACGCTCAAGGGAACGGTTCGGCCGAGTTCGATACGTTCACTGCCCAAGAGAATCAGACCCTGGGCTGCTCCACCACGGTCGACTGCTCGATGGTGGTGGTGCCGATCATGGGCATCAGCTGCGAGGTCACCCCGACCACGCCGGTTGCCGATGCGAGCGAGTGTGAGGATACCGGCTACTACACAACACCGGGATCGCCATCAGATGGTGACCCGACTTCGTCGCAGACCGCGGTGACCGGGAGCCTGTGGTGGAGCGCGTCCAACTGGCGTAACAGGATCACTGTTCCACTGTCGTTCGCCACCACGGCGAGCGCGTGCGCGCTCACCGGAGGTACGTCGGGGAACTCGATCGACATATTCGGCTCGGAATCCATGATCCGGGCCACAGACCAGTGGGAGCCGTACTTCTGCCTCGGAGAGGACCACAACGACAACTTCTCCTTCGTGCACGTCCAGACCGGCGAGCCCGAGGCGCGCAATCTGGTTGCGTCAGGAGGGGCGGAGGCCGCCTTCACCGAGTATCCCCAACCCAACGGCTATGCAGCGCCGACGGTCAACGCCCCGGTAGCGATGACCGGATTCACCATTTCGTACGACATATCCGGGGATGGTGGCCAGCAGTACCAGAACTTGAAACTGACGCCACTGATGCTGGCGAAGCTACTCACCGAGTCATATCCCGACACCTCCAGTTACGCAAAATTCAACACTGGGATAGGCGACAATCCCCAGAACATCACCCAGGACCCGGAGTTCGAGCAGTTGAACCCGGGGATACCAACCCTGTACAGCACCGACGCGGCTGCGGAGCTGGTCTCGTTGTCCAGCGACTCGGACGTCATCGAGGCGCTCACCACCTACATCAATGACGACCCCGCAGCTCGGGCGTGGCTCAACGGGTCCTCCTCCGGCGAGCCTTCGGCGTGCAACAGCGCTGGCCAGTACGCGGCCGGGGCGAGCGACGCCTGCCCGGCGATGGTGGTCAATCCCGCCTACAAGGGGATCCAACTCCCGGTCGACCAATGGCCGCTGTTAGCCCCGCTGGACCCGCAGTCCTTCTACGACCAGTTCAATCAGCCCGGCAACTCGTGCCTGTTCGACAGCCCGGTTCCCTACCTGGATGCCATCGCCTCACCGCTGGCCACGCTGGAGTCGATCAGTGAGGACATCCAGTTCGAGCAACCGAACTCGGCGGTGAGCTGCTCGAGCGTCGGCACCTCGAAGACCGGCGAAAAGCTGGTGGCCGACACGCGGCAAGGGGCGGGCCAGTACTTCATGCTCGGCATCACCCCTCTGGCCGACGACTCTCCCTTCGCACTCCAGCCGGCGCTCCTGCAGACCACCCCGGGCAACTTCGTGGGTCCGACCACGTCGGCGCTCCAAGCCACCGCATCACTGCTGAAGCCCGATGCCACCACGGGCACCTGGCCGATCCCCTACAGCGAGTTCGAGACGGCCAAAGGCCAGAGCGCCTACCCGGGCTCGCTGGTCGTCTACGCGGCGGTGCCGACCCAGGGCCTCCCCAAAGCAGATGCGGCAGACCTCGGACAGATCCTCCAGTTCGCAGCCACCACCGGCCAGCAGCAGGGGACCGACCCGGGTCAGCTTCCGCCCGGCTACCTTCCACTGACCTCAGCCAACGGGCTCGGGGGCCTTGCCGCCTATACGCAAGCGGCGGCGGCTGATGTCACCGCCCAAAATGGTCAGGTTCCCCCCATGGTGGCGGCCTCCTCGTCCGGATCGTCCTCTGGTTCGTCTACATCGAACGGCCATACCACTTCGACAGCCGCCAGCAAGGCGAAGGGCTCTCAATCCGGAAGGTCGACGTCGACCCAGGGATCTTCGGGAGGTGGGTATCCCGACACCGCCGGGACGTCGACAACAACCGCGTCGGGTGGACACGGCGCGTCCGCGAAGCACAAGGTAAGCCCGCTCGGGGTTCTGCTGATGCCGATCCAGGCGGTCGCCGAGCGACTCGAGAACTGGCTGGCGTTCCTCGGGGCCGATGGCATATTTGCGCTCTGCCTCTTCGGGCTGGCCGCCGTTCCCTCTGCTCTGGTCGTGGGACGAAGGCGGGGCATGTGGTGAGCTCGCTCGAGGTGCCAGACCTGAGATTCGTCGCCGCCCAAGATCCTGGCTCCCCTTCAGGAGCAGTCCCGGAGCTACCGCGCAATGAGCTCGGGCAGCATCCGGATCCCGAAGCGCGACAGACTCGGCAGCGCGGGCGGCGCTCGGGAGCACCCCAGCCCAAGGTGGCCGTGATCCTGTTGACGGCCGTGATGGTGCTGTGCGTCGTGGTGGTGTTTTCGTTCCTGTTCGCAACAGAGTTCAGCGCGCTACAGGAGCAGCGGGCACAGCACCAACTGTACGCGGAGTTCCGAGGTCTGCTCAACGCGTCGAGCGCGGTCGCACCGAAGATAGGTGGGCAAATCCCACCGGGCTTTCCCGTCGCCCTGGTCGACGTGAAGCAGCTGGGCATCCATGACCTGGTGGTCGCCGAAGGAACGACGTCAGCCGACCTGCTCAGTGGGCCCGGGCACCTTCCCAATACCCCGCTACCCGGCCAGAAGGGTGACTCGGTGGTCATGGGCAAGAGCACCACCGCCGGGGCGCCGTTCAAAGACATCGGACGGCTGGTGAAGGGCGATGTCATCAACGTCACGACCGGCGAGGGCACCTTCAAATACATCGTCGCGGACACCCGCAGTGGCAGTGCCAGGCCCCCCGTGCTCAAGGTTCCGAGTGTGTTGACCCTCATCACCGGGAGTCTGTCGTGGTCATCGGGCGGCTCCAGGTCGGCCGGGCTCGTCTACGTCGACGCCACCCTGAAGGGGACGGTCGCGGGCACGCCGACCGGACGGCCCCGGACGGTGCCGGCCAACGAGAAGCCCGGGAGCAACGATCCCTTTGCGCTTCCGCTGGTCCTCGCGTGGCTGGTCGTCCTGTTCGCCGTCACGGCTGCGTGTTGGTGGCTGTGGGCCAGATGGGAGCTCACCCGGACATGGTTGGTGGGAGCGCCGGTGCTCTTCGCACTGTTGTGGGTGATCTCCAGTGAAGTGATGCGCTTCCTTCCCAACGTGTACTGAGTCACCCCAGCGGAAGTCCGGCCCTCTCCACGAACCCGTCGAACAGCTGTCGCGCCTGTTCCTCGGGTCCCCGTCCGTCAGAACCGAACCCCGACAGGAGCTCGTGGGCCTGCACGGCGGTGAGCCGGCCCTCGGCCTCCGCATCGGCGACCCAGTGCCCGACGATGGTGCCGTCGACTTCGGGATGGAACTGGACCCCGGTATGGGGACCCATCACGAAGGCGTGCAGTGACACCTGGGTGCGGGCCACCGTCTCGGCCCCCGGGGGAGCGCTGAACCGGTCCTCGTGCCAGACCACCCACGGGCCCGCCGGCACCCGGTTCGGGTCGTTGGTGTCGAGCGTCCGCCAACCGATTTCGGGCTGCGGGCACCGGGAGACGACGCCGCCCAGGACCTGGGCCAGCAGCTGTCCGCCGAAGCACACCCCGAGGACCGGAAGGCCGTCGGCGACGGCATGGGCGACCAGCCGGCGTTCGTATCCGATCCACGGGACGGTGGGATCGAGCGCCGACTCGATCGAGCCCATCACCACCAGGAGGTCGAACGTCCCAGGCGGGGGGAGCGCGGTCGGACCGCGGTCGGCCCGGTAGGCCTCGGTGGTGAACCCGAGCTCCCTCGAGCGGTCTCCGAGGATGCCGGGGACGTCCCAGTCGGAGTGTTGGATGAACGCCGCCCGTACGGTCATACGCGGTCCTCGCCGGTCGTGGTGCCGAACGCTACACAGGGCCGGCGACAGGTACGAAAACCCCGACGGCACCGGAGGACCAGGCCCGCCCAATACCATCCCGGGGCCGTCCCCTCGGGAAACCCGCACCCGTGGTTGTCGCGGACCGCTCAAGAGGGCCCCGAAAAGGGCCGATACGGAAGGCATGCCTGCGATCGGCGAATCCCGGCACGTCGGCGCCCAGGCCGCGGGCGACGCCGACGATGTCCGGAGCCGTCTGGTCGACGACCTGCCGGACGCGGTCATCATCGTCGATGACAAGGGTCAGGTGGTGTGGGCCAACCGCCGGGCCGAGGCGCTGTTCCCCTGGCAGCTGGACGAATCCATCGGCCGGTCGGGCCTGGATCTCGTCCACCCCGACGATCTCGAGTTCGTACTCCGGTCGCTGGCCAGCGTGCAGGGCAAAGACGTGGGGGCGCCCATCGAGATCCGATTGAACACGGTCAGCGGATGGCGGCTGATGGAGTTGGTCGGCGCACCGCTGCCCTGGCTCGACGACGGCGCCGTAGCGCTGTCCATCCGGGATCTGACCCAGCGACGCCGCTTCGAGCTGGTGCACGACCATGACGCCCGACTGCGTTCACTCGTCCACAATTCGGCCGCCATCACCATGCTGGTGTCGGCGGACGGGTGTGTCGAGTCGGTGTCCGGAGCGGTGACCCGTCAGCTCGGCCACGATCCGGAGCTGATCGAAGGGATAGCGCTCGCCGATCTCGTCCCCGAGGCCGATCGTCCCCGTCTGGCCCGTGCGTTCGAGCAGGCATCCCGGGGCGCCTCGGTGGCGGGTCCGGTGAAGGTGGTGCTCCCCCTGATCCGCCACGGGAACACCGACACGCTCCCGTTCGAGCTGTCCTTCGTCAACCTCGTCGACGACCCGACGGTGGCCGGATACGTCGTCACCGGCCACGACGTCACCGAGCGGCTGGCCGCCGACCTCGAGTTGCGCAATGCCCTGTCGCTCCTGCAGGCGACACTGGATGCCACCGCCGACGGGATCATGGTGGTGAACACCGAAGGTCGCATCGTCAGCTTCAACAGCAGCCTGATGGAGATGTGGCAGGTGCCCGAGTCCCTCCTGACCGGGGCCAACCAGCCGTCGGTGATGGCCACGGTCAAGGACCAGTTGCTCCATCCGGCCGAGTTCGTCGCCAAGGTCCAGGAGATCTACCGTCACGGCGCCCAGGAGAGCCGCGACATACTCGAGTTCAAGGACGGTCGCGTGTTCGAGCGGGTGTCCAAGCCCCAGACCGTCGACGGCGCCACCGTCGGACGGGTCTGGAGCTTTCGGGACATCACCGACCGCACGCGATTGGAGGAGCGACTCTCCTATCAGGCATTCCACGATTCGCTCACCGGACTGGCCAACCGTGCGCTGTTCCAGGACCGGCTGCACCACGCCGCCAGCCGCATCGAGCGGACGGGGAACCGCCTGTGTGTCCTGTTCTTGGACCTCGACAACCTGAAGGTGGTCAACGACACGCTGGGCCACTCCGCAGGGGACGCGCTGCTGCAGTCCGCGGCCGAGGTGATCAAGGGCTGCCTGCGCGATTTCGACACCGTGGCGAGGTTGGGTGGAGACGAGTTCGGCATCCTGGTCGAGGACATCACCGGTCGGGGCCAGGCCATCGCGCTGGCCGAGCGCCTGCTGGAAGCGATCCGGCAGCCGGTGGCCATGGGAGGCCAGGAGGTACCGGCCACCGCCAGCATCGGCATCACCTATGACAGCCCCGGAGTGACCGGCGACCAGCTCCTCTGCAACGCCGATCTCGCCATGTACAGCGCCAAGGATCGGGGCGGGGACGGGTGGGCGGAGTTCAACGAGGGGATGCTCGCCACCCTGCTGGCGGCCAAATAGGAATACGACGGCAGAACGGTCACGCCCCGTCGCCGGCGGGAGGGCCGGCAGGGGGTGCGGGCCGGTCGTGCAGGAAGATCAGGGCGGCCACCACCCGACGGTTCAACTGCCTGTCGTCCACGAGGCCGAGCTTCGAGAAGATGGCCGTCACGTATTTCTCGACTGCCTTGGCGGAGATCTCCAGCCCGTCGGCCACCGCCCGATTGGAGAGGCCGTGGGCGATCTGCGCCAGGACGTCCATCTCACGTGGGGTCAACCCGTCGAGGACGCCACCACCTCCCCGCCGGGGCGGGGTGGTAGTCGGATCCGAGACGGGCCCGCCGTTCTGTCCGGTCTCCCGTACTGCGGCGACCACCGTGGCGGTGGTGGGCAGCTGTTCGTCGAGCAGGACCACCATCCGCGGGCTGCCCCCGTGCAGCGACTCGAGTGCCACGCCGCTGGTCCGCTCGGAGATGATCACCATCCCGAGGTCGGGGTGGTCCGAACGCAGCCGTCGGGTGACCGCCATCGTGTCGGTGACGGAGATGACGGGGGACCGGATGCTGAGGACCACCACGTCGGGGGAGAGGGTGGCGGACATGCGCAAGAGTTGGTCGTGGTCGCGGGCCCTCCCCACCACGTCAAGATCGGGGATGTCGGCGAAGAGCGCGGCCAGACCGTCTCCGATGAGGAAACTGTCCGAGGCCAACAGCACCCTGATCGGGTTGATCGCATCGGCCATGGCGCCGGCCTCCCGGGACTCGCATGAATCGCTACCCACCGATCGGTGCGGTGGGCGCGTTGCATCCTAGGAGGATTGCGCGGCTACGGGCGGATTCGACCACCCGGTCATCACCCCGCTCTGCCACCAGGGAATGATCGGCGAGAATGGGCCGGTGCCCTCCTCCTCTTTTTCGACGCTGGCCGAATCGATCCGAGCCCGTCAACGTGTACACCCGGACCGGTGCACGGTGGTGGGGGTGGACGGGATGTCGGGAGCAGGCAAGACCACCTTCGCCCACCGACTGGCGGCTGAGCTTTCCGTTCGATGCATCGGCACCGACGAGTTGGTACCCGGCTGGGACGGCCTGGCGGCGTCGCTCGATCTGCTGGTCGACGGGGTCCTGGCCCCCCTGGCCCGGGGGGAACCGGCCCGCTGGCGCCGCTTCGACTGGATCGAGCACCGGCCGGCGGAGTGGGTCGAGCTCCCGGCCACTCCTGTGGTGGTGGTGGAAGGCTGCTGCGTGGGTGTCCCGCCGGTGGCCGCGTACCTCTCCCTTCTCATCTGGATCGAAACCCCCGACGCCGAGCGCCGGCGCCGCCTCGAGGAGCGCGAGGACTGGGACGCCTATGCCCCGTTCTTCGACACCTGGACCTCGCAGGAGTCCGCCATTCAGGCCGGCGCACGCACGCAGGAACGCGCCGATCTCGTGGTCGACAACAGCAACCTGGCCGGAGGTCCCGGATTCGGGGACCGGTTCACCTGCCGGTGAATGTCGGCGTGCCCCGGTCACACCCGGTTCCCCGGTCACCCCGGGTGTCGGGAGAACTCCCCCCACGTCAGCATGGCCGCATGGAGCTCATGGCGGAGGCGCTGTTCGACGGCGACGAACGCGTCGGACTCCCGCAGGGCCGCCGAGCGGGGTCTCGGGAGGTCCACCTCGATCACGGCGGCGATCCGGCCCGGGCGGGGACTCATCACGTAGATCCGGTCCGACAGGAAGACCGCCTCGGTGATGTCGTGGGTGACCAGCACCACGGTGGCGCCGAACTCCGCCCACACCCGGCCCAGCCACTGCTGCAGATCGGCCCGGGTGATCCCGTCGAGCGCACCGAAGGGCTCGTCGAGCAGGAGCAGTGACCGCTCGGCGACCACGGTCCGCAAGAAGGCCACCCGCTGGCGCATGCCGCCCGACAGCTGCCACGGCCAGGCCCTGGCGAACTCCTCCAGGCCGAAGCGGCTCAGGAGCGGGCAGGGCCCGGCGGCGCGCCTCCCGCCGGGGACGCCCTGGAGCTCGAGGGACAGGCCCACGTTGTCCACCACCCGCCGCCAGTCGAGCAGGGCGTCGTGCTGGGGCATGTAGGCGCTGGCCCCGAGGCGGTCCGGGAGCGACCCGGCCGCCGATGCAGCACCTCGCCGGCGGTGGGCTCCTCGAGCCCGGCCACGATGTTGAACAGGGTGCTCTTGCCGCAGCCGCTGGGCCCGATCAGCGAGACGAACTCGCCGTCGGCCGCCACCAGGTCGACATCCTCGACGGCCAGCACCTCGCCCGTCGTTCCCGATGAACCGCTTGGAGACGCCCCGCAGCTCGAGGATCGGCGGGTGCCGTCCGCTCACGGCCGCGGCCGCCACGGCATGGCCAGCCGTTCGATGAGCCCGACCACGGCGAACAGCGCGATGGTCAGCAGGGCGATGACGAAGACCGCGCCCAACACCAGGTCGGTGCGTATGGGGGCGGCAGTCATGGCCGTCGTCATGTACAGCCCCAGGCCCTGCTGGGCCCCGACGAACTCGGCCACGATGGCGGCGCTGTAGGCGTAGGTGACAGAGATCTTCAGCCCGGTGAAGAACTGCGGCAGCGCGCTCGGCAGCCGGACCCGCGGTCAGCAGTTGGAGCCGGGTGGCGCGCATGGTGCGCAGGAGGTTGATGGCGTCGGGGTCGGTCGACGCCAGACCCTGGACCAGTCCGACCGATGATCGGGAAGAAGCTGAACAGCGCCACCAGCACGACCTTGGGGAGCAGGCCGAACCCCCACCAGACGAGCACCAGGGGCGCCAGCGCGATGATGGGGACGGTCTGCGAGGCGACGATGAGCGGGTAGAGGCTGCCTCGGACCGGCCGGAACGAGTCGATGGCGACGGCGACGATGAAGGCGACCACGATGGCGAGGAGCAGCCCGAGCACCGCCTCCTCGGTGGTCACCCCGATGGCCGGCCAGAGGTCGACCCGGTCGTTCCAGGTCGAGTGGACGATGAGATCGGGGCCGGGAAGCAGTTGCGGGTTGATGTGGCGCACCGAGACGATCAGCTGCCAGAGCGCCAGGCAGGCGGCCAGCACCGCCACCGGCGGCAGACCATGGCGAGACGACGCCGGAGCGCGGCTCGTCCTTCGGGTGCGGTGGTGGGTACGGGCGTGCTCGGCAGTCACCGGCGGTGTCGGCGCGGCGGACGTCGTGATCGGGTCGGGTCAACGAGGTCATGCCGAACTCATCGTAGACCATGGTCCCGAAAATCCTGATGTAACCCATTCATTTTATGGTCATATGGCTGCCACACGCCGCTATTGTCGCGCCAGCAAGTACGGTGGGGCGCTCCGGAGAGCGTCGACCTCGCTCGACCCGTCGAACCGAATGGATTGAAGGATGTCCCGAAGCTCCCGCCGTCTCGCGCTCCGCCCTGTTTCTAGTCGCGTCCTCGGCGTGGCCGCCGCCGCCTGTGGCTCGAGCACCTCGTCGTCCACGACGTCCAGCACCGGCGGCCCCGGCGGCTGCGGCCGCTCCGCATCGCCCTCGACTGGACGCCCAACGTCGACTTCCTGGGCATCTATGCGGCCATCGCCAACGGCTACTTCACCGCCGAGGGGATCAAGCCGGTGATCATCCCCTACTGCGGGCACGCCGGGGAGACGCTGCATCAGCACCGGGAAGACCGACCTGGCCTTCACCTACCCGCCCAACATCCCCGCCTACCGGGCGTCGGGACTCCACTATCGGGCGGTGGCCGGCCTGGCCGCAGGTCAACACCATCGAGCTGGCGGTGCTGCAGTCGTCGCCCTACACCTCCCCGGCCCAGCTGAGCGGCAAGCTGTACGGCGGGTTCGGAGTGCCGAGCGACGAGCCGATCATCAAGGCCATCATGACCAAGACCGGCGTGGCCGATCCCGTCTACAACCAGGTCGTGCTCAACGGATCTGCGTACCAGGCCCTGGCGGCCAAGCGGGTGGCCTACACCACCATGTTCGGTGGCATCGACGACGTCACCGCCGAGCTCCAGGGGGCGCAGCTCCGCACGTTCCCCATCCGGGACTACCTCGGGCCTGCCGCCAGCTTCCCCGACGACTCGCTGGCGGCCAGCGACTCGGAGATCGACGCATGACCCGTCGCTGCTGCGGCACGGCCTGGCCGCCCTGTCGGCAGGGCTACATCTATGCGGCCCCCCATCCGGCCCAGGCCGAACAGGATCCTGATCCGGGCCAACGGGACCGCGCTGGCCCACAGCCAGAACATCATCGTCGCCACCGGCAACGCCACCGCCCCGACCTTCCTCGACGCCGCCGGCCAGTGGGGCTCGCTGTCGCGACGCCAGCTTCGCCGGAATCACCCAGATCATGGCGCAAGGGGGCCTGTTCAAGGGCAAGACCCCGCCCCCGGCGTCCGACGACTACACCAACAGCCTGCTGCCCCAGGGGTGATCGGGCGGGAGGCGGCGGTCTCCCCCTACCAGGTATAGGGCGTCCCCCACTCCGGAAACGGCCCGGGCTGGTCGATACATGCAGGGTATCGACGCCAGGAAAGGCCGCATCGTGGTCGCGCCCAACCGAAGGTCACTCCCGCGGGTCGCCGATCGCCTCGTCTCCCGCCCGAGATCTGGAGCATCGGCTGAGCCGATGGGCTCCGGTGACGGTGGTCCGGGGACTGCCCGGGTACGGCAAGACCACCCTGGTGGCCACGTGGCTCGAGGGCCAGAATCTCGACGAGGTCACGTCGCTGTGGTTGACCGCAGGACCCGCCATGAACGACCCCGGTCGGTTCGATGCGTGTCTGGGCCGGGTCCTGCAGGCCGTCGCGGGGTCCGCACCGGGCGAGCACGGGACGGACGGAGTCGGGCCCTTCGATGTCGATGCCGCCGTGGCGGCCCTGCCGACGGGAAGGAGGACCGTACTCGTCGTCGACAATGCCCACCATGTCGATGACCGGAGGGTGATCGACGAGCTGGTCGGTCTGATCGAGCGCCACCATCATCTCTACCTGGTCCTGTGCTGTCCCGGTCGACATCCACTCGAGTCGGTGGTGCCGCTCGGGTTGGAGGTGAACACCGTCGAGCCCAACGAGCTGCTGCTCGATGTCGGTGAGATCGTCGCGCTGGCCAGCGCGCTGGGCACGGAGATCGATCCTGTGGGAGCGGCGCGGCTCCGTCGCTCCGTGGGCGGATGGATCTGGGCGCTCCGGATGGCGTTGGATGCCCGGGTGCCGGATCCGGCACCGACGGTCCGGGAGTTCTTGAGGGCCCGCATGCTCCCCGGTGCCGACGACGGGCAGCTACTCGGACACCTGCTGCGCTTCTCGCTGGCGCCGACCCTGACATCGGCAATGGTTCGCGATCTCGGCGATGGGTACGGGTCCGGCCACCTGCTCGACGATCTGGAGGCCACCGGCCTGGTGGAGAGGGCTATGGACGAGGACGAGTTCGCCTACGTGATCCCCGAGCCCGCCCGCACCGTCCTGCGGGAGCAGTTCGAGTCGGAGGATCCCGACGGGGCCAAGGAATTCCATCGCCGTCTGGCGCGCTGGTTCATCGACGGCGGCGACGAGCGGGACGTCCCCCGTGCCTTCGGCCATGCCGTGGCCGGAGAGGACTGGACGCTGGCCGACCAACTGTGGTCGGACCAGCTGGCCATGATGGTCCGGGCGGGTCCTACGGAGTTGGGGTCGTTGCTGCGGCGCCTGCCTACCCACGTCGTCGCCGGTCGCCCCACCATGCAGGTGTTCCGGGCTGTCTGGACGGCCACACCGCCGCCGTCGGACCCGGACGGGCGGCGGGCAGTGGTGCGGGCGTTCGCGGAGGCCTGCCGACGGGTGGCCGTGCGGCACTGGGACACCATGACCGCGGGCGAGCTCCTGGTGGTGGGCGGCGGTGCTGTCGCCAACCTGCGGCTGACCGGTCGGCTGGAGGAGGCGGTCACCGTCGGCCGCCAGATCGTGGCCAGGACCGAGTGGGCCGCCGACACCGAGGAGGTGGGCACGGGCCGGTTCGCCTGGTTCCATCTCCAGCAGGGGCTCACGTCCACGCTGTTGGAGGACCACCCGGTCGCCGTCCGCCACTACACCCGGGCATGGGAGGGCGGTATGGGCCCGGGGGCCGAGTTCATCCGGGCCCATGCTGCCGCCAACCTGGCGCTCACGCACGGACTCGACGGTGATCCGGACCTGGCGCACCACTGGTTGGCCCGTCAGCGATCCGTCTCCGTCCCGGGCCGATCCGTCGATCCCGACGTCAATGCCGGTGGCCACGTGGCGGCCGGGATCATGGCGCTCGACCGCCTCGATGACGCCGGGGTCCGGGCCGAGCTGGACCGGCTCGGCGACGGGACCGACCTACTCGAGCTCTGGCCGTTCGTCGCCTTCCTCGACGCCCAGCAGGGGCTCGTAGCCGGACGGGCGGAGGCGGCGCTCGGCCGCCTCGACCGGGTCAGATTGGCACACGAGCATGAGCGAACCGGCGCATCGGCACCCACGCTCATGGCGCGGGCGAGGGCCGACCTCCTCATCGCCTGCGGCCGGGGCGACAAGGCGTCCGCCGTGGTCGCCATCGGCGGGGCCGGCCGCCCCTTGATGCAGGTGCCTGCGGCGCGCATCGAAATGCTCGGGGGCCGGCTGGGGTCGGTCGCCGGGGCCGACCTGACGGCGGAACGGGCGGCACCACCGCGCGACCGGGTCGAGCTGTGGTTGCTGGCCGGGGTCGTCGCGCTGCGGAAGGGGGACGGGCACGGTGCCCGGACCCACGTGAACCGGGCGCTGGATCTGTATCACCGGACCGGCATGCTTCGGCCCTTCGCCGCCATCCCGCCTGCCGACCTGGCCGGACTGCTCGAGTGGGCGGACGGTGAGCTGACGCCGGACGATGCCGACCGGGTGGCCGGTCGGGCTCCCTCCTATCCGGGCTCGTTGGCCATCATCGGGCTGAGCGCGGCGCGAACAGTCGGTGTTGGAGGCGCTGGACCAGACGAGCTCCCGGCAGGCCATCGCCGACTCGCTGTACGTGTCGGTCAACACCGTCAAGACACATCTGGCCAACATCTACACGAAACTGGGGAGCACCAGCCGTCGTCAGGTGCTCAGCACCGCCCGCCAGCACGAGCTCCTGCCGTCGACGGGAACGGAGTGAACCGCCAGGTCCCGGACACCCCGTTCGCCACAGCCCCTAGCGGAGCCAGTCGTCGGCGTCGGCGTCCCCTTGTTTGTACTGCTGGGCGACGATGGCCTGGATCTCCCGCAACCGCTTCTCGACCAGCTCGCGGCGCTCGGCCACCATGGCCAGCTGGACCTCGAGCTCGCCGAGCGTCTCCCGCACCGCCTCGGGTGAGAAGAAGTCGATCCGGGCCAGCTCGCTGTGGGCCGCCATGAGCCCGTCGGCCGCCCCCTCCATGGCCTGGCGCGCCGACGCGGTGGTGGCGGGAGCATCCGGGGACAACGACCAGCCTCCACCGATCGACGCCGCCGCCAGGAGGCGGGGGAGATCGTCGACCAGGCCTTGCAGATCCGGCGCCGGCGCCTCGGCGATGGCCTGCAGCGCGCCGATGTCCACCGACAGGACGTGGCGGGCGTAGGACAAGAGGACGGCTGCATGCGCCAGGTCGTCCCGGCCGCCCCGAAGCCGGGTCGTAGGGGTCGCAGGGCCCATCGATGCCGTGGTCTCCAATAGTCCGTCGACGTCCACCAGCGTTAACAGCACAGACCTAACCTACGCCTTTGACTACCCCTATTGCTCCCCCCCCTCAATTCCGAGTCCACATGGGACGTTGTACCCTGCGTGCACGCGGTGAAACCGACGGTGGGGAAGTCCCTCGAAGGCGCTTCGGCGCCCGCTCCCGCCACCGGATCGGGGGCCGAGCGGCCCGCGGTCACCATCGTCATCCCCGCCTGGAACGCCTGGGAGTACACCCGGCGGTGCCTCCGGTCACTCAGGTCCACGCTCGGCCCACGGGACCAGGTCGTGGTGGTGGACAACGGCTCGACCGACGGGACGCGGGAGTCGTTGCTGCAGTATCCCTGGGTGGAGGTGGTGACCAACCCCACCAACGAGGGATTTGCCCGGGGCTGCAACCAGGGGGCGGCGGAGGCCCGGGGCGACATCGCGGTGTTCTTGAACAGCGACACCGTCGTCACCGACGGCTGGCTCGACGAACTCGTCGCCCCCTTCGACCGCGACGACGTCGGCGCCGTCGGGCCCCGGTCGGACAATGTGTCCGGCCGGCAGAAGACCATGGCCGTCCCGGATCCCGAGGGAGACCCCGGCGCCTTCGCCGAGTTCGCCGAGTCGTGGCGGATCAGCCACTGCGGACAGACCGCCGAGGTGGGGCGCCTGATCGGATTCTGCCTCGCCGTCCGCAAGACGGTCTTCGACGAGCTCGGTGGATTCGACGACCAGTTCGAGATCGGCGGCTTCGAGGACGACGACCTGTGCCGGCGGTTGCGTCAACGTGGCCTGCGGCTGCTGATCTCCCACGGATCCTTCGTCCACCACCGGGAGCACGCCTCGTTCGACGCCAACCACGTCGATTGGCGGGTCTCCCAGACGGAGAACCGCGCCCGCTTCGAGGAGAAGTGGGGTGCCGACGCGCTGCGCCGGCCCGTCCTGGTGAGCGCCTGTCTGATCGTGAAGGACGAGGAGCAGATGCTGGCGGCCTGCCTCGAGTCGGTCCGCGACGCCGTCGACGAGATCGTGGTGTACGACACGGGATCGAGTGACGGCACGGTGGCGATCGCCCGGGCGGCGGGGGCGACGGTCGTCGAGGGCAGGTGGGAGGCCTCCTTCTCCACGGCCAGGAACGCCGCCCTGCAGCACGCCACCGGCGAGTGGGTGCTCTCCATCGACGCCGACGAGCGGCTGCAGGCCCGGCCCGACCAGCTGCGGGCCCAACTTGCCGACCCCGAGTCGGAGATCGAGGCCTACCTGACCGCCATCGAAAACCTGCACGGACCGGGCAATCCTCGCTCCGTGCATACCGCCATCCGGGTGTTCCGGCGGGAGTCTGCCACCTGGCGCCACCGGCTCCACGAGCAGGTCGTGGCGGCCGACGATCCCACCCGACGCCTGCGGACCGCCTACCTGTCAGCGGCTCGGCTGGTCCATCACGGGTACATCGCCGAGGTCTTCGAGGACCGGGACAAGGTGGGCCGCAACCTCGAACTGGCCCGGGCCGCACTGGAGGACGACGAGCTGGAGCACTCCTACGCCCTGATGAACTTCGGCCGGGCCCTCGAATCAGCCGGCCGGAGCGACGAGGCGGTGGCGTGCCTGTCCGAGGCGGCCGAGTCCGCCGCCGACCCGATCACCAAGCGCCTGGCCGTCACCAACCTGGTGTACATCCTCGGCCGCATCGGGCGCTTTGACGAGGCACTGGTCCGGGCCGACGAGCTCCGGAAGCTGTCCCGGAGTCAGGTGGCCGCGGACATCGCCGAAGGCAGGACCCGGCTGGCGATGGGGGAGACGGTCGAGGGTCTGGCCATCCTGGCCCGTATTCCGAGCCGCGGTCGCGACGACGACGGGATGGAGTTCGAGCCGCACATGGTGGCCGCCATCCGCGGTGAGGCGCTGGCATCGCTGGGCCGCTTCGGCGAGGCCGCAGACGTGGTGCTGGATGCCGTGCGCTCCGACGGGGTGCTCGAAGCGGACCTGGGGGAGCTGGTGCAGTGGCTGCTCCGTGCCGAGCGCACCCCGGCGGAGATCACCGCCGCCCTCTGCGTGGAGGACCTCGTGCCCATGCTCGGTCGGGTCCTGCGCCAGCCGCCCCCACTGGCCGATGCCCTGTTGGACGGGGCGTGGGCCCGGTTCCCCGACCGCCTCGAACCCCTGGCGGCGGCGGCGACCGTGGCGCCGGCGCTGCCGTTGGCCCGCGCCCTGGTCTGGTCCGCCCGGTTGCGGCGACGAGGACTGGCGGCGTCGTGCCCGCTGGTTGCCATCGCCCAGAACCCCGAGGTGGACCCGGTCGTCCGGGTCCGGGCGGCGGCCGCCCTCCACGGGTCGTTCCACGACGACAGGGCGGTGGACGCGGCTCGGGCCGCATTGGACGAGCTGGCCCCAGAGGACCGCTCCACCTCCGAGGAGGAGATCGGCCGGCTGGCGCCGATGCTGATTCCAGCGATGGCCGCTCCACCGGTCCCAGTCACCCCACCGGTCCCAGTCGCTGCACAAACCGACGTCCTCCTGCCTACCGAGCCGGCCATCGGACCCGGGGACGCGGACGGCACCCCCCCGGCACCCACCCGCAGGGACCGGGTCCGGGTGCTCGGGGCGGCCGCCACCACCAAGCGGGGAGGCCTGAACATCGTGGGACCGTTCGAGGGGACGGGCGTGGAGGCCGACCTCTCCCGTCGGTTGGCGACCGCGCTCCGCGCCAGTGGGGTCCCGCTGTCGACCACCTCGTATCACCGGGACGACCGAGATCTCGGGACACCGTGGGACCACGACAGCCGTTCGGACTTCCCATTCGATGTGAACGTGCTGGTCGTGCACCCCGATCAGATGACCGACTTCGTCCTCGACTCGGGCCCGGGGCTCTTCGGCGGTCGCTACACGGTCGGGATGTGGCTCTGGGACCTGGAGGCACCATCGTCGGGCATGGCCGACGCGGCCCGAATGGTGCACGAGGTCTGGACGCCGACACGGTGGGGGGCCGGGTGTGCATCATCGGTGCACCGCGGGCCCGTCCACTGTGTGCCGGCCCCGGTCGGCGCACGTCCCACCCCGCGTGACCGCGCCTCACTCGGGCTGCCGGGAGGCTTCCTGTTCGCGTCCGGTGTCGACTACGCCGATGGGTTCGCCCGGCAGAACCCGCTGGGAGTGGTGCAGGCGTATGCGGCCGCGTTCCCGTCCCTCGGCGACCGCCGTCTGTTGATCGAGGTCGCCCACGCCGACCGGTATCCGGCCGAGCACGCCCTGCTCCTGGCGGCCGCCCACGGGCGCCCGGACATCATCGTGCTCGAACAGTGCCGCTCTGCCGCGCAGCGGGACGGCCTCATCGCCTCGGCCGACTGCTACGTCTCCCTCCACCGGGCCGACGGCGGCCTCGGGGCGGTGGCCAAGGCCATGGCATGGGGGACGTACACGGTGGTGACCGCCACGGCCGCGTCCCTCGAGTTCCAGAGCGACCGCGACAGCGGCCTCGTCCACTCCGAACCGGTTGCCATCGCCGCCGACGAGTACCGCTACCCACGCGGCGCGGAGTGGTCCGAGCCGGACCTCGAACACGCCGCCTCGGTCATGCGGTCCGTGGTGGCCGACCCGGGCGGCACCACCGCCAAGGTCGGCCGGGCCCGGGGACTCGCCGGACGCCGCTTCTCGCCGACGGCGACCGCGGTGGCGGTGCGCTCACGACTGGAGGCCATCGACGCCCGGCTCCACCCGGGCGGGGCCACCGGTCGGATCCCCGTCGGTAGCGGGCGCCGGTGACACAGCGGCGACGGTGTGGACGCCGGGTCGCCGGCGGCCTCACCGGGGCGAAGGGTCGGGCAGGAGCTCGTCGAGGTCTGCCACCCGGTCGAGTCCGAGCTCGATGCGGAGATTGTGCAGGCCCTGCTGCACGAGCTGGGTGACTCGCGGACGGCCCACACCGAGGATGTCGGCGATCTCGCTCTTGGCCAGTCCTTCCAGGAAGTACAGCACCAGCGCCATCCGCTGGCGCTCGGTGAGGCGGCGGAGCGCCGCCTTGACCGAGTCGTTCATGACCGCCAGCTCGGCCCCTTCGCTCGGCGTGGGCCCGACGGTGGCGGAGGCCAGGATCCTTCCCTCGGACGCCTCGCTCCCCTCGGTCAGCGGGGAGAGATGGGTGAGGGCCGTGGCTTCGTCGCGCAGGTCGATCGCCTCGCCCACCTCGACCCCCAACTCGGCGGCGATCTCCCGGATGGTCGGCGCCCGCCGGAGCCTCGACTCCATCTCGTCACGCGTGGCGTGGTAGATCTGCACCCGGGCCCGTAGCCGCTTGGGCAAGAAGTCCTCGCGCCGGAGCTCGTCGATGATGGCGCCCTGGATCCGCCTGGTGGCGTAGGTAGCGAACTGGAAGCCCGCCGAGGCGTCCCAGCGCTCGATGGCGTCGATCAGCCCGAAGGTCCCGAAGGAACACAGCTCCTCCACCCCGTCCACCGAACGCGAGCGTTGGGCGAAGCGCTTGGCCACGATGGTGACCAGGGGCGCATAGAAGATGACGAGCCGATTCCGGTGCTCGCGTGAACGGTCACGCCAGAACGTGGCCCAGAGGGCGTCGGCCGCGCTGCGAACATCGCTCGGCCCCTCCTCTGTGTCCCGATGACTACCGATCACCACCGCGCGGATTGCTGCCGACATGGAGTGCCCCTTTCGCTCCAGTTCCGCCCTGAAGCGATGTGTATGAATGCATTAATGCTGATGTTCTTTCGTGACGTTATCGACACTTCTTCTTGTATGTAAATAGTCAAATCATGAAAAGACAACCGCATTGTCGGCACGCGGGCGGCGTACCTTGACCGATTCGTCCGCGCCCGACTGCGCGGTCACCGATCATCGTCGGGCGGGCGATGCCGGCTTCGGAGTGCCGGTCAACGTGCCTCGACGCACCCCTGAACTCTCGGCGGCGACGGGACGTAGAAGGAAGTGGAGCAAGGACGCTCCCCCTCCTCGAACGGGGAGGGCCACAGTCATCAGGAGGACGAACAATGTCGGGCATTCTCATCAACGACAACTCAACGGCGGTCGCGGCCTACAACAACCTCGACGCCACCAGCGACGCGCTGTCTTCTGCAGTGTCCAAGCTCTCTTCGGGGCTGCAGATCCAGACCGCCGCCGACGATCCGGCCGGCTATCTGGTCGGCCAGTACCTGCAGGAGGAGTCCAACGGGTACGGGCAGTCGATCAGCAACGCCCAGGACGCCGTGTCGGTGCTCCAGACGGCGCAAGGGGCCCTCAACCAGGAGGCCTCGGTGCTCCAGACCATGAACACCCTGGCCACGGAAGCGGCCAACGGTGGTGTCCAGGACGCCAGCACCAGCGCTGCGGCCCAGTCCGAGTTCGCCTCGTTGCAGTCCGAACTGGACCAGATCGCATCGAGCACGACCTACGGCACCACGCCACTGCTGGGCGGCACCTACTCGGGTGAGACCTTCCAGGTCGGCCCCTACGACAGTGCCAGCGACCAGGTGGTGGTGACCATCGCCGCGGCGACGTCGACGGCACTCGCCGTCAACACCACGGCGGTCAGCATCGGCACGGTGGCAGCTGCCGAGGCGGCCATGACTGCGGTGCAGACGGCCATCTCGTCGGTGGCCACCCAGGCGGCCAACGTCGGCGCCACCCAGAACCAGATCCAGGCACTGGCCTCCAACCTGACCACCGCGCAGCAGAACATCGAGTCGGCCCACGCCAACCTGGTGGACGTCAACGTGGCCCAGGAGACGGCGACCTTCACCTCGGACCAGATCCTCGAGCAGTCGGGTGTGGCTATCCTCGCCCAGGCCGAGCAGCTCCCGAGCCTGGCCCTGAAGCTGCTGCCGTAACCGGTACCAGTGGAACACGCTGAGCCGGTACGGGCTCGGCCGTTCACACACAGCAATCATCAACCACGGAGGGGAACCCCGGGCGGCAGACGCCGCCCGGGGTGCCCGCCCGTGAAGGTCTGGAACGAACATCGATCCAACGAGGGGAGCGGGGGCAGACACAATGGTCACAGGGCCCGTCAGTTTCTCCGGCCTGGTCTCCGGACTGAACACGCAGTCGATCATCAGTGCCGAGATGGCCGTCTACAAGCAGCCGCTCACCAACCTCCAGACCGAGCAGTCGACCATCAACGCCAACATCGCCGACTACCAGGCCATCAACACCCAACTGCTGGCACTGCAGCAGTCGGCGGACGCCCTGGCCGATCCCTCGGCGTTCAGTGAAGCCTTCTCCGCCGCATCGTCGGCCCCATCGGTTGCCACCGCCAGTGTCACCTCGGGGACCCAGACGGGATCGCTGACGCTCGCGGTCGACCAGCTGGCCGTCGGTTCGACGCAGATCTCCGCCGGCACGGTGGCGTCCCCGAACGACGTGGTGGCGTCGGGTTCCCTCCTGGTGGGCTCGGGGGGCTCCGCCCTCGGCATCGCCTCCATCGACGCCGGCACGGGCCTGTCGGCCGGCAACCACACCATCGTCGTCACCCAGTCGTCTTCGGGTGCCACGGTCGGCGGGACCACGCCGGTCGCCGCCAGCACCACCATCACCGGGTCGAACGACCAGCTGGACGTGGTGGTGGACGGCGCCGCCCAGACCGTCACGTTGGCGGCGGGCACCTATACACCGGCCCAACTGGCCCAGGAGGTGGCCCAGGCCTCCGGGGGGAGCCTGACCGCCTCGGCCTCCACGTCCGGTCTGCTCTCGATCGCCACCGCCGAGCAGGGCTCGGCGGCTTCGCTCCAGGTCACGGGGGGAACGGCGCTGGCGGCACTGGGCGTGTCGGCCGGATCGGCGGTGGTCGGCACCGACGGGGTGGTGCGTGTGGACGGGACCTCCACCACGGTGTCGGACATCGCCGCCTCGGGCACCACCCCGGTGGTCATGGCGTCGGGCGACGGCGGCACCGTGACCGTCGGCATCGTTGGCGGGCTCACGGCGGGCTCGATGACCGCCGACAACGTGTCGGTCGGCGACGGATCGCTGGCATCGGTGGTCTCGGCCATCAACGGCGCCGGCGTGGGCGTGACCGCCAACGCACTGAAGGTCGGAGCCAACAGCTACGCCCTCGAGCTCACGTCCAACGGGACCGGAACGGGCTCCTCGACCACCATCGACGCCCAGTCGTTCGCCGGCTCGGGGCTCGGCGCCCTCCTGACCACGACCGCCGCCCAGGACGCCGTGGTGTCCATCGGCGGTGTCGGCGGGTACCAGGTGACGTCCCAGACCAACCAGGTCTCCGGCCTGCTCCCGGGTGTCACCGTCAGCCTGGTGTCGGCGAACTCGACACCGACGACCATCACCGTGTCGCCGGACGGAACCAACGTGGCCGGCAGCGTCCAAGCGCTGGTGAGTGCGGCCAACCAGCTGCTCTCCACCATCTCCACCGATACGGCGTACAACGCCCAGACCAAGACGGCCGGTCCCCTCAACAGCGACCCGTCGCTCACGGGTCTGGCCCAACAGGTGCTCGCCGCCGTCGGGGAGGCCGTCGGGACGTCGGGGGCGGGTTCGGACGGGACAGCGGGGGAGTCGGCCGGCCTGGCCATCACCAGCCAGGGGACGGTCACCTTCAACCAGACCGCGTTCGAGGCGGCGTATGCCAAGAACCCGGCCGGCGTCCAGTCGATGTTCACCGAGGGTGGAACCTTCACCGCCGGACTGCCGTCCTACGCCGGCCAGGTGTCCGTGGCCGGCGCCACCGACAACACCACGCCCGGCAGCTATGCCGTCTCGGTCACCCAGTCGGCGGAGCAGGCTGTCGACACGGGCACCTCGACGTGGCCGACGACTCTGTCCACGCTGTCCCAGGCCGAGACGTACACCGTGACCGGGGGATCGGCCACCGCCACCTACGCCGCCACCGCCGGCGAGTCGGTTGCCGATGTCGTGTCCGGCATGAACTCCGTGTTGGCGGCGGCGGGAATCGACGCTTCCGCCGCCCTCCTCGGCTCCCCGGGCGCCTACCAGGTGCAGCTGGCGTCGGCGTCGTACGGGTCGGCGGCCTCCTTCGGCGTGACGACGTCGGGGTCCGACCAGCTCGGGCTGACCACCAACGGCGCCACGTACACCGGGACGGACGTGGCCGGCACCATCAACGGCCTGGCCGCGGTGGGATCGGGCCAGGACCTCAGCTCCTACAACACCGGGGACAACGCCGACGGGCTCGTCCTGCAGGTCACGACCCCGGGGATCACCTCGGCCACCTCCCTCGGGACCGTCTCGTACGCACCGGGCTTCGCCCAGGCCCTGGCCCACATCGCCAAGACGGCCTCGCTGGCACCGGACGGCATCATCCCGGTCACCATCGGAGGGCTCCAGGGGACACTGGCCGAGGTCGGGAGCGAGATCTCCATGCAACAGCAGTTGGTGGCCACCCAGCAGGCCGCCCTCACCACCGAGTTCACCAATATGGAGACCACGCTGGCCCACCTGCAGTCGGAGAGCTCCTTCCTCAACCAGGCCTTCGGCTCCGGATCGTCGTCGTCCTCGTCGGGGGCGTCGGCGCCGTCGAGTTCCACCAGCACCTCGTCGACGAGTGGGGGCTGAGGCGATGACATCGGCGGGCGATCTGGCCGACAAGTACCGGAGCCAGGCCATCCAGACTGCTCCCGGCCCCCAGCTCCTGGTCATGTTGTACGACCGCCTGGCCGTGGACATCGACCTCGCCGAGCGCTCCATGGAGGCGCGGGACCACCTGGCGACCAACGATACGCTGCAGCACGCCCAACGGATCATCCGCATGCTGCGGCACAGCCTCCAGCCGGACGGGTTCGCCGGGGGCCACGAGCTCCTGGCCCTGTACGACTTCCTGCTCTCCCAACTGGTGCAGGCCAATCTGAGGAAGGACCCCGAACTGGTCCGCGAGTGCGGTCGCATCGTCGCCCCTCTTCGAGACGCCTGGCACCGGGCCGTGGCCAACCCCGATCGAGCCGATGGCCACCAACCAGTGGCCTGAGTATCTGGAGGCGGCGTCGGAGCACCTCCGGCTGACCAGGATGGCCGTCGAGGCGGGTGACCCGGGCCCACCCGGCCCGCCGCGGCCCACCGCGCTGCCGCCCGAGGACCTGCTGGACCGGGTGCAGCGCCTGGCCTCGGCCTACGACCAGCTGGCGCTCGAGGTGGCCACCCGGCTGTCCGACATCCAGCGGTATCGGCGCGGCCGGGTACTGCAGGCACCGCCCACTTCCCATTTCGTCGACCGACGGGCGTGAGGCCGATCGGCAGATCTTGCCGACCACCCCGCAACTCTTCCGACCGCGGGGACGTAAGAGAGGGTGAGCATGGACTGCTCGGTATCTGGCCAGGACGGCCGACGCTCCCGACGGGAGCCGAGGAGAGCACCATGGCAGACGCCACCCAGTCGATCGGCATCCTCCAGTTCGCGCTCGACAGCGTCGTCGAGCAGCAGCAGGCCATCGCCAACAACATCGCCAACGTCGACACGCCGGGTTACCAGGCGGACCAGGTCACCTTCGAGTCTTCGCTGGCCGATGCGGTGGCCAACGGCGGCGAGGCGACCGCCCAGTCGGTGCCCGAAGGCCTCGCCTCGGGAAGCAACGGCAACAACGTGTCGCTTCCCACCGAGATGACGCTCATGCAGGAGAACGACCTGCAGAACCAGACCGTGGTCAACGCCCTCGACGACCAGTTCGCCCTGCTCTCGGACGCGATCACCGGATAGGAGCCACCATGTGGGAAGCCATTGACATCGCCGGGTCGGGCGCCTCGGTCGACCAGACGTGGATCGACACCATCGGCGGGAACGTCGCCAACATGAACGACGGCGTGACCCCCGGCAAGCCGGTGTACCAGGCCCAGTACGTGGATGCGGCCGCCCAGGTCGAGCCGGGTGACCCCCAGTCCACCGGCGACGGACTCGGCGTCCGGGTGCAGTCGATCGCCGAGGGCCCCGCCCAGGGCCAGCTGGAGTACGACCCCACCGATCCGGCGGCCGACGCCAAAGGCGACGTCGAGTTCCCCGTGGTCGACCTCGGGGTCGGAGATGACCGACCTCGTCCAGTCCCAGACGTCGTACCAGGCCAACTCGGCCGTGCTGTCGCACGCCACCAGCGCGTACCAGTCCATCCTCAGCATCAAGGCCTGACGTGATCCCGGCCATTCCCTCGATCGGTTCCGCCATCGCCGCCGGGGCGTCCCAGGCGTCGTCCGCCGCCGGAGCCGCATCGGGCACGGCGTCGGGGGCGGGAGCTGCGGCACCCGACCACGGGTCCGTCGCCGACCTCGTTCTCCGACGTGCTCGGCAACGCCATCGACTCGCTCGACGCGTCGCAGCAGAGCGCCACCAACCTGTCGGTGCAGGCGGCCTCGGGCAACGCCAGCATCGCCGACGTCACGGTGGCCTCCACCGAGGCGGACCTCGAGACCCAACTGGTGACCGCGGTGCGCGACAAGGCGGTCACCGCCTTCAACTCGATCATGGACATGTCGGCCTGACCATGGCCCTCGTCCCGTTCTCACGCGACTCGCTGACCACGGCCCGCGGACGCGCCGGCTCCGTGTTGGCCGGGTTCACGCTCGGCCAGAAGGTCATGACCGGGCTGGCTGTGGTGGCTGTGGTCATCGGCGGGATGGTGTTCATGGGCGCCGAGTCCCGACCGAGCTACCAGCCCCTGTTCACGAACCTCCAGTCGTCGGATGCCGGGGCCATCACCCAGCAGCTCACCAGCCAGAAGGTCCCGTACCAGCTGGCCGACGGAGGTTCCACCGTCCTCGTCCCGGCCGCCGACGTCGACCAGGAACGCATCGCCCTGGCCCAGCAGGGCCTGCCCCAGGCGGGCAACGTGGGGTTCTCCAACCTCGAGAAGGGCGGCATCACGACCTCCGAGTTCGTGCAGCAGGTGGAGTACCAGCAAGCGCTCGAGGGCCAGCTCGAACAGACCATCTCCTCGATCCAGGGCGTCCAGTCGGCACAGGTCAACCTGGTGGTCCCCCAGCAGAGCGACTTCGCGGTGGGGACCCAGCAGACGACGACGGCGTCCATCCTCGTCGACCTCTCCCCGGGGACGACGCTGTCGTCCGGTCAGGTCACCGCCATCGTCCATCTGGCGGCCTCGTCGATCCCGGGACTCTCGTCGTCCGACGTGACATTGGTCGACAACCACGGCGACGTCCTGACTGCCCCGGGGGACGCCGGCGGGACGTCGGGAGCCTCGAACACCCAGCAGACGGATGCCTACGACAACCAGCTGGCCGCCTCCATCACCACGCTGCTGGCCCGGGTGGTCGGCCCGGGCAACGCCGCCGTCCAGGTCAACGCCCTCCTCAACTTCAACCAGACCCAGACCACCACCAACGGGCTCCAGGTGAACGCCCAGGGCCAGCCGGTGACCGCACCCACCGGGTCCTCGACGTCGAACAGCAGCTATACGGGGTCCGGAACACCTCCCTCGGGCGTGCTCGGTTCGAGCCAGGCCCCCACCACCACCGGCGGGAACGGGACGTACACCACGACCAGCTCGCAGATCACCAATGCGGTGGGGCAGGTCACCCAGACCGTCAAGCAGGCACCGGGCCAGGTGCAGCGGACGTCGGTGGCGGTGCTGCTCAACTCGTCCAAGACCAAGAAGATCAGCCAGGCCCAACTCCGGTCGCTGGTCACGGCAGCGGCCGGATTGAGCCCGGCCAACGGGGACCAACTCGTCGTCACGTCGATGCCGTTCGCGTCACCCAACGGGTCCCAGACCGCGGCGCTGGCCGCCGCAGCCTCGGCGCACCGCCAACAGTTCCTCGAGCAGGCCGCCCAGATCGGCGCCCTCGTGCTGCTCATCGCCGGCATGGTCTTCGCCACCCTGATCGCCGCCCGCCGCCGCCGGCCGCTCTATCAGGAGATCCCCGTGGGCGAGCTGGGCCCGAACACCGGCCCCGACGATGATCCCGCTGCACGAGGAGACCGACCCGACCGGGGAGTTGCCCGCCGTCCGGAGGGCTCCGGCGCTGGAGCTCGGGTCCGACGCGGTGCTGGCCCAGGTCAACCAGTTCGTCGAGCAGCGGCCGGCAGAGGCCGCCCACCTCCTCAAGAGCTGGGCGGACGAACGCCAGGAGCTCGACCGTGGGAGGTCGCTGCCGGTATGACGACCACCGCGCCCGAGCGATGCGGCAACGGATCGGGCCGCCGGCCAGTCCACGCCCGAGCCGCCGCCCGCCACCGGCCCCGCCGACCGCGTCCCCTCCGCCGGTGCGCTGACCAACCGGCAGAAGGTCGCCGTCGTCCTGGCTCAGCTCGGTGCGAAGAAGGCGACGCCGATCCTGAAGGAGATGTCCGACCCCGAGGCCATCGCCTTCACCACCGAGATCGCCACCCTGCCGGCACTCGACACGGACACGGTGGTCGGGGTCCTGGGTGAGTTCGTGACCAGGATCCACGAGTCCAGCCTGGTCAACCAGGGAGGAATCACCCTGGCCCGGCAGTTCCTCCAGGAGCGGCTGGGCCAGGCCCGCGCCGACGAGGTCCTCGATCAGATGGAGAACAAGAACGCCGTCGGCCCGCTGGCGGCCCTGGCCAACGCCGATCCCCGTCAGGTGGTGGCCATCCTGGCCGAGCAGCAACCCCAGACCGTGGCCGTCCTGCTGGCCCACATGCGTCCCGAGGACGCCGCCCGCATCATGGTGGAGCTGCCGAGTGGCCTCCGGACCAAGGTGGCGCTGCGGATCGCCCAGCTCGACCGCGTCGACCCGGCCGCCGTTCGCCAGACGACCACTCTGATCGAGGCCAAGCTCAGGAGCCTGCATACCGTCGGGGCGCTGACGGTGGCCGGGGGCGCCTCGGCCATCGCCGAGATCCTCAACCACTCGGACCGCCAGACCGAGCGCCAGATACTGGGGGAGCTCGAGACCGAGGACAGCGAGCTGGTCGACCAGATCCGGGCCAACTTGTTCACGTTCGACGACGTGATCGCCCTGGATGCCCGATCACTGCAGCAGATCCTGAGGCGGGTGCCGTCGTCGACACTGGCCGCCGCCTTGAAGGGCGCCCAGCTCGACACCGACGCCATGGCCCACATCCGCGACAACCTCACCGAGCGCGGCACCCAGTCGCTCGACGAGGAGCTCGAGGTGCTCGGCACCATCCGGACCTCACAGGTCGACGCCGCCCAGGCCGAGATCGTCCGCACGGCCCGGGAGCTCGATGCCGAGGGGGTCATCGTCATCGCCCGCAACGACGAGGTGGTGCAGTGACGCCGCCGCACGCCGCGCCGTGGCCGGTCGGCGCTCGACCATCGGGGACGCGGTCCCTCGACGGACCCGGCCTGTCGGTGCACCACCGTCCGTCCGACCCGGGCCGGCCCATCGACTACGCCACCCTCTCGCCGTGCGCCCCGGCGCGATGGCACGGTGGCCGACCGCGGTCGCCGACGGTGGCTACGAGGCCGGCTACGCCGCCGGTCGGCGGGACGCCGACGCGGCCGACGGAGGATGCCGAGCGCGAACCGGACCGCCCGGGTCGAGCGGGCTGTCTCCGCCCTGGGCCGTTCGGTGGATGCGGCCCGGTCGGCCTACGAGGAGCGGTCGGCCGAGCTCGAGCGGGCCGTGCCCCAGTTCGCCTTCGATCTCCTCGAGACGCTGTTCGGCCGGGAGTCGGTGCTGGCCGTCGATCCGGGTCGCGATGCGGTCGCCCGCGCCCTCACCCTCGACGACAGCGCGCTGCCGGCGGCCGTGCGGCTCCATCCCGACGACGCCGCCACCGTCGGGGACCTGGCCGATCTCGTCGCCCTCCCGCCTGCTGACCGTGGTGGCCGACCCGACGGTCGAACCCGGTGGCGCACTGGTGGAGGTCGGGGCGACCACCATCGACAGCCAGCTGTCCCGGGCCCTCGAGCGGGTGCGGGCGGTCATCGTCGGCCAGACCGGGGGGGAGGAGCGATGAGCATGGTGCTCGACGAGCTGGCCGGACCGGCCCGTGCCGCCGCCCGGCCCCGGCCCTACGGACGGGTCGACCAGGTGGTGGGCATGTCCATCGAGGTGAGCGGGGTCCCGGCCGCCGTCGGCGACGGGCTCCTGCTCCTCCCCGACGACGGGCCGCTCGAGGCCGAGGTGGTGGCCCTCCGGGACGGCAAGTCGGTGTGCGTGGCGCTGGGGGAGACCACCGGGCTCCGTGCCGGGACGCCGGCGACGCCGGTCGGCCGGCCCCTCTCGGTCCTGGTCGGTGAGGGCCTGCTCGGTCGGGTGCTCGACGGGATGGGCCACCCGATCGACGGGGGGCCGCCACTGCGGGGGTCGGAGGTCACCGTGGAGGGTCGGCCGCCCCACCCGCTGCGGCGGGGCCTGGTCGACGAGCAACTCGCCCTCGGGGTCCGGGTCCTCGACGGGCTGATCCCGTGCGGCAAGGGCCAGCGGCTCGGGTATCTTCGCCGGCTCGGGGGTGGGGAAGTCGTCGTTGCTGTCGATGATCGCCCGGGGCACCGAGGCCCAGGTCTCGGTGGTGGCCCTGATCGGGGAGCGGGGCCGCGAGGTGGCCGAGTTCATCGAGCGTGACCTCGGCCCGGAGGGCATGGCGCGCTCGGTCGTCGTCGTGGCCACCTCCGACGCCCCGGCCATGGTGCGGATCCGGGCGGCGTTCACCGCCACCCGGATCGCCGAGTGGTTCCGCGACCGGGGTGACGACGTGGTGCTGATGATGGACTCGGTCACCCGGTTCGCCATGGCCCAACGGGAGGTGGGGCTGGCAGCGGGCGAGCCACCCGCCACCCGCGGCTACCCGCCGAGCGTGTTCGGCCTGTTGCCCCGGCTCCTCGAACGCGGCGGTCGGGCCGAGCGGGGGTCGATCACCGGCCTCTATACGGTGCTGGTCGAGGGCGACGACATCAACGAGCCCATCGCCGACACCACCCGGTCGATCCTCGACGGCCACATCCGGCTGTCCAGGTCGCTGGCCGAGGGGAACCACTACCCGGCGGTGGACGTGCTGGAGTCCATCTCCCGGGTGGCGCCGGCGATCGCGTCCTCCGAGGTGCTCGGTGCCGGGGCCCGGGTGCGCGAGCTCCTGGCGGCGTGGCGTGACGCCCGCGACCTGATCGAGATCGACGCCTACGTGACGGGCACCAACCCACTGGTGGACCGGGCCGTCGAGCTCCGCCCCGCCATCGACGCGTTCCTCCGCCAACCTCCCGGCGTCGTCTGCTCGCTGGCGGAGACCACCGAGGCGTGCTGGGCCTGGTGCCGACGGAGGCCGGCGTCCGGTGAAGGCCTATCGGTTCCGGCTCGACTCGGTGCTCCGGGTGCGTCAGCTCCAACAGCGGGCGGCGGCCCAGCAACTGGCCCTGGCCGCCCGGGACCTGGATGCGGCCCGGACCGAGCTGGCGCGTGCCGACCGAGCCCTCGACGGCCTCGCCGCCCCTTCGGGCCGGGTGACCGTCGAGGTGCTGCACTGGACCCACGCCCAGGCCGAACGAATGGCCGACACCGTCCGACGCGGGGCCGAAGGGGTGGAAGCGGCCCGGGAGGCGGCCGACCGGGCCGCACAGGGATGGGGGAGTGCCCGGCGGCGGACCACCGTGCTCGAGCGTCTGGACGAGCGCCACCTGGCGGCGTGGCGGGCCGAGTCCGATCGGCGTGAGGCAGCCGAGCTCGACGACCTGGCCACCGTGCGGATGGCGGGGGAGGCCGGCCGGCCATGACCATCAGCCCGGTGTCGCTGACCGACATCGAACAGACCATGTCCGAGCTGCAGCAGGCGCCCGGCGCCTCGCCGCCCGGGTCGGGGGCCGTGGCATCGGGCGGTGCCACGGGTGGGGCGAGCGATTTCGCCACCAGCCTGGCCGAGGCGACCGGGTCGGGCACCTCCGGTGATCTCTTCGCCGACGCCATCGCCGCCGATGCCGACCCGTCGATCGGCAGCCCCACGTCGTCCCTGACGTCGGGAGTGACGTCGGGGCTGACGTCGCTGAGCCCGTTGGGCGGCCTGACCGCCAGCACGGGGACGTCAGGGAGCGAGTCCGAGCTCGTCGCCCTGCTGGTGGCGGCGTTGGGCGATCTGGCCGGTTCCTCCTCGTCCGGTGCTGCTTCCATGGAGCAGGCCGTCGCGACCGGCGCCACCGCGGGGACGGGCGGTCTGACCGGCAGCCCTGGGGTGGCCGGCGGCACCGGTGTGACCGGGTCCGACGTCGTGGCCGAGGCCGAGCGGTTCGAAGGGACCCCGTATGTGTGGGGTGGTACGAGCCCGTCCGGATTCGACTGCTCAGGGCTGGTCCAGTACGTCTACGGACAACTCGGGGTGTCCCTGCCGCGGACCAGTGAGGAGCAGGCCACGGTGGGAGCACCGGTCGCCAGCCTGGCCGCAGCGCAGCCGGGTGATCTGCTCCTCTTCGCCGGCTCGGACGGCACGGCGAGCTCGCCCGGCCACGTCGGGATCTACGTCGGCAACGGCCAGATGATCGATGCGCCCTACACCGGGACGACGGTTCAGGTCCAGGCGGTGCCGGCCGACCAGGTGGTCGGCATCCGACGGGTGCTGCCCGACCGTTCCGGGGCCGAGGTGGCGGCACCGTCGGCCGTGTCCCCCGGCGGCCCGACCCAGATGGGCAACGTGGCCGTCCCGGCGCAGTATGCCGGGACGATCGAACAGGCGGCAGCATCCAATGGGATCCCCGCCTCCTTGTTGGCCGCGCTCCTCTATCACGAGAGCAGGTTCGAGCCCGGGGCGGTCAGCTCGGCCGGGGCGGAGGGCATCGCCCAGTTCATGCCGGCCACGGCGGCGGGCATGGGGGTCGACCCCACCGACCCCACCTCGTCGATCGAGGGGGCAGCCCAGCTGCTCGGGAGCTACACGCGCCAGTTCGGTTCCTACGCCGACGCCCTGGCCGCCTACGACGCCGGCTCGTCGGCGGTCGTGCGGTACGGGGGTGTCCCGCCCTACGCCGAGACGCAGGCCTACGTGCCTGCCGTCCTCTCGCTCGCCGGCCTGTCGGGGCCGGCCGGCACGCCGGCCACAGGCACGGTGTCGGCATGAGCACGGTGTCGGCATGAGTGCGACGACCGTGCTGGCGGCCGAGCCGGCCGGCGACATGCCGTCGTCACCGCCGCCTTCCACCGGGGCCGTGTCCGACGACGGCGACCAGCCCTTCTCCGAGGTGCTCTCCCGTTCGGCACCCGACTTCCCCGGCCCGCCCACCTCCGCGCCGGGGCAGCGCGGTGCACCGGTCGCCGACGAGCCGGCCCCTGACGAGCCCGCCGCCGAGCCGGCCCCTGACGAGCCGGCTACCGGAGCCGGGACCGACCCCGGCGCGGCGACCACACCGGCCACACAGCCACCGGTTCCCGACCCCTCCTCGCCGGCGTACCGCCTGCACCAGGCCGGTCCGGCCGGACCGGCGCACGGGGACGCCCCGGGCACAGCCGGATCACCACCGGATCCGTCGTCCGCGGCGACTACGGCCGGGAGCCCGCCGGCGGGCACCGGGCCCGCGCCGGCGACGGGCCAGGGTGGTGTCGACGCGGGTCGTGGTCACATCGATCAGTTCCTGCCGACGCCGACCGGTCCGGCCGTCACGGTGGCTCCATCGGCGCCGACGGTAGCGCCACCCGATCCGCCGCCGGTGTCGCCCACCTCGGACGCGTCAGGAGGAGGTGCGCCGGAGGCCGGACTGCGGGTGGTGCGGGCCGGGGCCGACCCCCATGGGGGATTCGCGGCCGGTCCCACGGTCGTTCCGGACCCGTCAGTGCCCCCTCCCGACCCGGTCGGTGCCGACGGATCGGTTCCGACCGAGCCCGGTGCTGACGGCCGCTTCGATCACGCTCCCCCGGATCCGGCGGGCCCGGGCACCTCCGGCGGCCCGGTGAGCAGTGCCACACTGCACCGCCCGATCGGGGAGCGCGGTGCCCTCCCCGGACCGACGGCCGCAGATGCCGGTCCGGTGCGCATCCAGGTGGGGGGATCGACCCCGGAGGCGGCCGGCTCCGCCTGGGCGACCTGGGCGACCGGTGGCACCGCGGCCGCTCCGGTGACGACGGCGGGCGAGCTTCCCGAGTTCCCCGACCTCACCGACGGCTCCGTCGGGACCGTCGGGACCGTCGGTCAGGGCATCGACATCGGAGGCCTGGCCGCCTCGATCTCGCGGCCGCTGGCGGCAGGGAACGGGGACTACAGCGTGCAGGTGAGCCTCCATCCCCCGGAGTTCGGCGAGGTGCGGGCCCTTCTCTCGCTCCAGGGCGACGTGCTCCATGTCACCCTGACGCCGGAGCACACCGCCGGGCACGAGGCCATCGCCGACGCCATGCCGGCGCTGCGCGATCAGCTGGCCGGTGGGGGTGTCGAGGTGAACGTCACCCTCGGACACCCTGGCGACCCCCGGGGTGAGGACGGCGACCGCCGGAACAGCCCGGGCCCGGACGCGGCGCGCCGGACCGGCGCGGCAGCGTCGATCGCCATCCCGACCGGCGTCCCCTCCACGTCCGATGACCCCGGCCGGATCCATCTGGTCCTGTGAACCCCGTGCCAATGAACACCGTGCCTGTCGACCCCGTTCCTCCACGCCACCACCGGCACGCAAGGTGGAGCGTGACCGAAGCGCCGCAACGAAGGGAGCATCCATGACCACGCCCATCAACCCGGTGGCGGGCCAGAGCCCGTCATCGAGCGCCAGCACCGCGAACCCGAGCAGTCTGGGAACCGCCGGGCTCCTCGACCCGACCACGTTCCTCAGCCTGCTCGTCGACGAGCTGAAGTACCAGAATCCGCTCGACCCCACGTCGTCGTCCGACTTCATGAGCCAGATCGCCCAGCTGTCGCAGGTCGAGCAGCTCCAGTCAGTGTCGTCGGCCTCCCAGATGGGCGAGGCGGCCGGGCTGATCGGCAAGACCGTGACCGCCAACCAGTCCGGCAGCACGATCACCGGCGTCGTGACCGGGGTGACCAACGGCACCTCCGGGCCGTTGCTCGACGTGGGCAGCTCGACGGTCGCCCTCACCGACGTGCAGCAGATCAGTGGCGCTGCCACGTCGGGGTGAGCGACTCCGCAAGCCGACAACCGACCCAGCCCGCAACCGACCCAACCCGCAACCGACCCAACCCGCAACCGACCCAACCCGCAACCGACCCAGCATCCACCCAACGACAAGGAGCACCCCATGAGCGTCCGATCCCTCGGTGCCGCAGCATCCGGCATCGACACCATGCAGACCGATCTCGACACGATCGGCAACGACATCGCCAACTCACAGACCGACGGGTTCAAGTCCGGGACCGCGCGAGTTCGAGGACCTGCTCACCGAGCAGCTCCAGCCCGCCGGGGCCGCGGTGGGGACCTCCCTGGCCAGCACCAACCCGTCGTCGGTCGGTGCCGGCGCCGAGGTGGCGGCCATCTCCACCGACTTCTCCGAGGGGCCAGTGACCCAGACGGGGGTCAGCACCGATGTGGCCATCGAGGGCAACGGCTTCCTGGTCGTCAGCCAGAACGGGCAGAACGTCTACACCCGCGACGGGGACCTCCAGATCGACGCCACCGGCAACCTGGCCACGCAGAGCGGCGGGCTGGTGCTCGGATGGGCCGGGGGCCAGGCCACCACGTCGCCACCTGGGCCCCTCAGCATCATCGCCGGATCGGCCGAGCCCCCGGCCGAGTCCCAACAGGTCGACCTGGGCGGGAACCTGCCGGCCGGCTCCTCGACACCCGTCACCGTCACCACGACCCTGTACGACGCCGCTGGGCAACGCAGTGCCGGTGGCACTGACCTTCACCCCGACCGGTGCCGCCAACACCTGGAGCCTCCAGGGAACGGTGAGCGGGGCCGCCACCACATTGTGGACCGCGCCCCAGACGGTCGTGTTCGGTGCCAACGGGCAGCTGTCGTCGCTCAACGGGACGGCGGTAGGGGCGGGCGACGACCGCACTGGCCGTCAACACGGTGCCCAGCAACTACACCTGGACCGGTGCCGCGCCCCAGTTCGACTTCCCGCCGGTCGGATCGGAGAACGCCGTCACCCAGTTCGCCGCCGACCAGACCGTGGCCGTCACGTCCCAGGACGGCTACGCGGCGGGGATCCTCGACTCGTACTCCATCGGCGCCAACGGTGCCATCACCGGGACGTACTCCAACGGGCACAGTCAGACCCTGGGGACGATCGCTCTGGCGCAGTTCGCCAACCCCCAGGGGCTGGACGACATGGGGAACACGTACTTCACGCCGACGGCAGCCTCGGGCAACGCCCAGTTGGGCGAGCCGGGAACGGACGGCCTGGGCACCCTCCAGGGCGGCGCGGTGGAGGGATCGAATGTGGACCTGGCCACCGAGCTCACCGGCCTGATCGAGGCGCAGACGGCCTACCAGGCGAACACCAAGGTGGTGGACTCGTCCTCGACCGCCCTGGAATCGCTCGTCCAGATGTCCTGATCGCCCCGTCGGCCGGCACCGGCAACCCCCGCAACTCTCCCCCTCGGCGGGCCGTAACTCAAGGGTGGGAAGAACGGTCTGCGAAACGGAGCCACGGTTGATCGCCTTGTCAAAGCTCGACGGGTCCGTCATGTACGTGAACGAGGACCACATCGAGCGGATCGAGCCAGGTGTGAATTCAGCCGTCTACCTGGCGAACGGGACCTACCTGATCGTGCGCGACGACGTCGGCACCATCACCGAGCGGATCCGGTCGGAGAAGGTGGCACTCCTGTCCGGTGTCGCCCGGGCCGGTTCCCCCGAGCCGGTGGCCGGTGCTGAGTGCCGTCCCCCCCGGAGTGGTCCAGCCGGATGGCCGGTCATGACACCCATCGGGATCCTCGCCGCGCTGGTTGCGATCATCGTGTCCATGACCATGGACCACGGCAAGGTGATGGACCTGGTCAAGCTGCCCGGCTCTGCTCCTCGTGGTGGGCGGCAGCCTGGGTGCCACGGTCGCCGGATTCGACCGGAGGCGCCTCCGGGCCGTCCCCAAGGCGGTCAAGCTGGTCATGCTGCCCGGCAACCCGCCCGACATGCGGGGAACCATCGACACGCTGTTGACGATGGCCCGCGAGGTGCGGCAGAACCCGTTGGTGCTCGAGCAGCTCGAGACAGACGACGCCTTCCTCAAGATGGGCATCCAGCTGATCACCTCCACATCGGATCCCGAGCGGGTGCACGAGCTCCTGGGTGCCGAGGTGGACGGGCTCCGGTCCCGGCACAGCACCTCGATCAAGTTCTTCTCGGACATGTCGGGGTACTCCCCGACGTTCGGGATCCTCGGGACGGTGATCGGACTGATCGGGGTGCTCGGCCAGCTCGCCGACCCCGGGAAGCTCGGACCGGCCATCGCGTCGGCGTTCACCGCAACCCTGTGGGGGGTCCTGCTGGCCAATGCCGTGTGGCTGCCGATCTCCAACAAACTCCGTCGTCTGTCGGAAGAGGAGGTCTCCTATCGCGAGATGGTGACCGAGGGGCTGCTGACGATGCAGCTCAACGTCTCCAGCATGGACCTGAAGGACCGGCTCTACGCATTTCTCCCGCCCTCGGAGCGGGACGAAGGCGCCATTCCGGTGGCGGCACCGCTGGTCGAGGCGGGGGCGGCCGCATGAGCCCGGCCCACCCCGCGCTCGGAAAGGCCCCGCGGCGGACCAACCGCATGCGCAGGGATGCCGACTACGGCCACGCCGAGATGAGTCAGGAGCGGTGGCTGCTGACCTACGCCGACATGATCACGCTGCTGTTGGTGCTGTTCATCGTCCTGTTCGCCCTGTCCAAGATCAACCAGGCGAAGTATCGCCAGTTCCAGGAGTCGGTCAGCCACGTGAAGCTGGTCGGGACCTCGGTGGTGCACGGATCGACCACCGTTGCCAGCCACGGTCCGGCCCCGCTGTCCGCCGCCCCGGACCACCTCCACCAGATCGAGCAGGCCCTCACCCGTGCGCTGGCCCTACGCGGCCTGTTGGGTGACGTCACCATCACCATCAACGCCTCGGGGCTGGTCGAGGGACTGGTGGCCGATTCGACCTTCTTCTCCACCGACTCGGCTCATCTCTCCCCGCTCGGCAACGAGATCGTCGACACCTCCGGCCATGTGTTCGACTCCTATCCCAACAACGTGGACGTGGCCGGCTACACGGACGACCAGCAGATCACCGGTGGGCCCTATGCCGACAACTGGGCCCTGTCGGCAGCCCGTTCCACCACCGTGGTGGAGCGCCTCACCACCGCAGACGGCGTGAACCCTGAACGGGTCGTCGCCATCGGCTACGGCCAGTACCACCCCATCGTGCCCAACACGTCTCCGGCGTCCCAGGCGGAGAACCGACGGGTCAACATCGTCGTCAGCCGCCTGTCGGGCCTGGCCGCAGAGGAGCCGCGATGACCATCCACGACGGCGAGGCCCGGCTCCACGACTTCCGGCGGACCGAGACGCTCGAGCGGGTCCACCTCCATGCCATGAGCGTAATGCTCGACACCTTCGCCCGGCAAGCCAGCGCCGCGACTGTCGACGGTGCTCCGCCAGCCCTGCGTCCTGAGCCTGCGGTCGCTGGACCAGCTGACCTGGGCCGAGGTCTCCGCCAGCCTCGAACATGGGCTGCACTTCCTCACCTTCTCGCTCCATCCGTTGCCGGGCCAGGCGGTGGTGGCCCTCCCCACGGCCGAAGCGTTGGCCGTGGTGGACCTCCGCCTGGCCGGGACCGGCGAGGAGGTGTACTCCGACCGGGTGCTGACCGAGATCGAACAGGAACTTCTGGTCCCGGTGGTCGAGGGAATCCTCGACGAGCTGGCCAGGGCGCTGGCCCGGTCTGCAGTCGACCACTCCGGCCCTGGAGCTTCAAGAGGCCAACATCCAATTCGTCACCGTGGCGCCACCGACCGAGACGTGCCTGGCCGCCCACCTGGCGTTCAGCGTCGGGAGCCGTCCCGAGTGCGAGATCGTCGTGTGCCTACCGTTCATGATGCTGCGCCCACTGGTCGAGGTGATGCGGAGCCGGCCGGGGCAGCTCGGGGACGACGACGCCACCCCCCGAGCCGCCGATGTCCGACGCCGTCTGCGCGACGTGCCGGTCGACCTGGTGCTCCAGTTCCCCAGCTTCGAGTCCACCCCGGACGCGCTCATGACGCTGGCCGTGGGGGACGAACTGCATCTGGGGCTGCCGACCGATCGACCTCTCGAGGTCCGGGTCGAGGGCCTCTTGGTGGCGTTGGCGACCATCGGCCGTTCGGGCGTCCGCAAGGCCTGTGCCATCACCGAGGAGGTACTCTCATGACCCTTTCCGAGACCGCGTCCGCCGCGCCGGCGGCCGCCGACCCCACCGGCTCTCTGACGGGCGCCGTCCCTGCCGGGCCGCCCGCCGGTGCAGGCCCGGTGCCACCGCCCCGGGTGGTGCCACCGACCGGCGGCGGGCCGCAGGCCGCGGCCCCGGGCACCGACGACCCGTCCGAAGCGGGCCGGCGGGTGGCGGTGCGCGAGGCGCAGTTCCGAAGTGTCACCGTCGAGGTGTCCGTCTGGATCGGCAAGACCAGGCGGACGTTCGGGGACCTGGCCAAGCTCCGACCCGGCGATGTGATCGAGCTGGACCGGGCCGTCGGCGCACCGGTGGACATCGTGCTCAACCGCGAGGTGGTGATCGCCCGCGGCGAGGTGGTCGACGTGGGCGACGAGTACGGCGTCCGTATCACCGAGATCGTCTCGGACGAGGACGGCTAGGAGCGGTGATGGCTCTCGAATTCGGACGGATGGTGCTGGCGCTGACCTTGGTGCTCGGCCTCCTGTGGCTGTTCTCCAAGGTCGGCCACGGCCGGCAGGCCAAGGGCCGCGGGCGGTCGGCGCCGGGGGTCGACTCGGGGAGGATCGAGGTGATGGGTCGCCGGTCGCTCGGGCGCCACAGCTCGATCGCCGTCGTCCGGGCGGCGGGCAGGGTCATGGTCGTCGGCCAGACACCCCAGCAGATCAGCGTGCTGGTCGAGGCGGCACCTGATCCCGATGTCGACGGCGGCGTGGGAGCCAGGGCCGAAGACGGGCTCCCCTCGGCCGGTGGACTTGTCGGGACCGATGTGGACATGTTGATGCCAGGGCTGGCATCGACGATCGGGGCGGACGCCCCCAAGGCATGGGATGCCTTCGTCGAACGCCTGCGGGAGATGACGGTACGGCACTGAGCTGAACCGCCGGGTCCGCCCGGCCGCCTCCCCGAGCCTCTGAGGTCTCCATGACCGTTCCACTGCTCGCCGCCTCGTCCAACGTCAATGTGAACGTGAGCGGGTTGAAGAGCCCGTCATCCGCGGTGCTCATCATCATCGTGATCACGGTGCTGGCCATCGCGCCGGCGATCCTCATCCTGATGACCGGGTTCACCCGCATCTTCATCGTGCTGGCGTTGACCCGGAACGCGCTCGGCACCCAGACCGTGCCGCCGAACCAGGTCATCGCCGGGTTGGCCCTGATCCTCTCGCTGTTCATCATGGGCCCGGTCATCTCCCAGATCGACCACGTCGCCGTCCAGCCCTACGACAAGGGCAAGATCACCGCCACCCAGGCCATCGACCGGGGGGAAGTCCCCCTCAAGCACTGGATGCTGGCCCAGACGAGGGACAACGATCTCAACCTGTTCACCTCGGCCGCCAAGGAGAGCGCCAAGGACCCCCAGTCGCTGCCGCTCACCACCATCATCCCCGCGTTCGTCCTGTCGGAGATCGAGACGGCGTTCCTCATGGGGTTCATGATCTTCATCCCGTTCATGGTCATCGACCTGGTGGTGTCGGCGATCATGATGTCGATGGGCATGTACATGCTCCCGCCCACCCTCATCTCTCTCCCCTTCAAGATCCTGCTGTTCGTCCTCGTCGACGGGTGGACCCTGGTCGTCCACTCCCTCCTCCAGTCCTTCCACCCGAGTGGATGAACGACACCACGGTCCTCCACCTGGCGTCCCAGGCGCTCGTGCTGATCGCCGAACTGGCCGGGCCGGTCCTGGTGGTGAGCCTGGTGGTGGGTCTGGTGGTGGCGCTGTTCCAGGCGGTCACCTCGATCCAGGAGTTCACGCTCACCTTCTTGCCCAAGGTGGTGGCCATCGGCCTGGTGCTGATCATCTGCGGCCACTGGATGCTCGGCGACGCCGTCTCCTACACCGAGCAGCTGTACCGATCCATCCCCAATGTGGTCAACGGGACCGGATGAGCGTCCATCTGTCGCCCGCCTTCGCCGTCGCCTTCGTGCTGGCACTGGTACGCGCCTCGGCGTGGGTGGTGATCTGCCCGCCGTTCGCCAACAAGTCGATTCCGGCCATGGCCAAGATCGGCATCTCGCTGGGCATCGCCGTCGATGCGGCGGCGACGCTGCAGCACGATGCGCTCCCGTCGACCGACTCCCAGATTCTGACCCAGGTCCTGGTGCAGGCCTCGGTCGGTCTGGTCCTCGGGTTCGTCGTCTCCCTCTTCGTCACCGCGGTGGTGGCGGCCGGGAGCCTGATCGACCTGTTCTCCGGGCTGAACCTCCCCCAGGCCCTCGATCCGCTCTCGCTGCAGCAGACCCCGATCATCGGCCAGTTCTACAACCTGGTGGCCACCGCCCTCCTCTTCACCACCGGCTCCGTGCTGGTCATCGTGGACGGCTTCCTCCGTTCCTTCGAGGCGGTCGGGACGACCCTTCCCCACACCACGGCGGGCTCGGTGGCCAACGTGATCACCGACGACGTCACCACCTTCTTCGCCGCCGCCGTGGAGATCGCCGCACCGGTCATCGTGGTGCTCTTCGCCACCCAGATCCTGCTGGCCCTGTTGGCCAAAGCGGCTCCGCAGGTCAACGTCTTCGTGTTCGGCTTCCCCCTCCAGATCCTGCTCGCCCTGCTGGCGGTGGGCCTGGCACTGGTCGCGCTCCCCGGGGACGTGACCGACCTGGTCGGGCGGGCCATGACCCAGCTGTTCGGGGGCTGAGGGTGGCGGACAAGTCCCAGCGCACCGAGAAGGCCACGCCCAAGCACCGCAAGGAGTCCCGCGAGAAGGGAAAGGTGGCCCGGTCGCCGGAGCTGGGCGCGTGGGCGAGCCTGCTGGTCATCGCCACCCTGCTCCCCCGGCTGGGGGGTCAGGCCGCCGACCGGGTCGACCAGTTCCTCCACCTGGTCGCCCAGGCCGTCGCCCATCCGACCACGGCGGCGGCGATCGGGGTACTGGCCAAAGGGCTCGGCACCGCGGCATTCGCCGCCCTCCCGATCGTGCTGGTGTGCACCGGCATCGGTGTCGCCACCGCCTTCGCCCAGGTCGGACTGCGCTTCACCCCGAAGGCCCTGAGCCCCCAGTTCTCGAGGATCAGCCCCCGGTCCGGCTTCGGTCGGATCTTCTCGTCACAGGGGGCCTGGTCGCTCGGCAAGACACTGGTGAAGATGGGCCTGTTGGCCGCGTTGGGCTACACCCTCGTCCGCCAGTTGATGGACTCGGTGCTGGGTGGCGCCACCCTGCCCCTGCCCACCACGCTGGCCACCGCCGGCGGCTCCGTGTCGGGGCTCCTGCGGGACATCGGAGCCCTGGCGCTGGTGGTGGCCGGTGCCGACTACGCCTTCCAGCGCCGGACCTACCAGCAGGGACTGCGGATGACCAAACAGGAGGTGAAGGACGAGAACCGCAGGAACGACGGGTCCCCCGAGGTCCGTCGGGCCATGCGGACCAAGGCCCGCCGGCTCTCCCGCATGCGCATGATGGCCGCCGTGGCCACGGCCGACGTCGTGGTGACCAACCCGACCCACTTCGCCGTGGCCATCGCCTACGACCGCAAGTCGGACCGGGCGCCGCGGGTGGTGGCCAAGGGCGCCGACCTCATGGCCGCCCGGATCCGCGGCCGGGCCGCGGAGCACGGCGTGCCGGTGGTGGAGAACCCGGTGCTGGCCCGGACGCTGCACTCCTCCTGCGAGGTCGACGACGTCGTCCCGGCCGCCCTGTACACGGCGGTCGCCCGCCTGCTGGCGTTCGTGTACTCGCTCTCGCCGACCGCCAAGTTGCTCGGTGACGTGCACCGGATGGCCCCGTCGGCCCTCAGCCCGGCCGGTTGACCGGCTCTGGACCGGGGCACTCCCCTGAACTTTCCCCCGATCCGTTCCGTAGTACGGGAGCAGTGCGAGGCCAGGACGGCCGTGACGTGTCCAGGGACGGAGTGCAGCGAGGCAGCCGGCGAGGAGTGGGCCACGTGAAGACCGTCCATCGAAGCCAGCCCGGGCACGTACGTGGCTGACCCCGTCGCACTCGGCACCCCGATCGGGCAGGACCCGCGGTGGAGGCGGGTGGCCACCATGGCCATCCCGTTGTCGGTGGTGGCGGTCGTCGTCGTGCTCATCGTCCCCCTCCCGACCTTCGTCGTCGACCTCCTCATCACCGCCAACATCACCGGATCGATCCTGGTGCTCCTCACCGCCATGCAGGTGAAGCGGCCGCTGGACTTTTCGGTGTTCCCGACGCTGGTGCTGGTGGCAACCATGTTCCGCCTGGCGCTCAATGTCGCTGCCACCCGGCTCGTCCTCCTCCACGGCTATGCCGGCGTGGTCATCGAGAGCTTCGGCCACTTCGTGATCGGCGGCTCGATCCTCGTGGGACTGGTGGTCTTCTTCATCCTCATCGTCATCCAGTTCGTCGTCATCACCTCCGGGGCAGGCCGGGTGGCCGAGGTGGCGGCCCGGTTCACGTTGGACGGCATGCCGGGCAAGCAGATGGCCATCGACGCCGACCTGCACGCCGGGGCCATCGACGAGGTCGAGGCGCGCCGGCGGCGCCAGGAGGTCGCCGACGAGGCCGACTTCTACGGTGCGATGGACGGTGCCTCCAAATTCGTCCGGGGAGACGCCATCGCCGCAATCGTCATCACCCTGGTCAACCTGATCGGCGGACTGGCCATCGGCGTGGCCCAGCACCACCTCTCCTTCTCCGACGCCATCTCCACCTACAGCCTGCTGTCGGTGGGGGACGGGTTGGTCTCGCAGATCCCGGCCCTGCTGCTGTCGCTGTCGACGGGGATCATCGTGACCCGGGCCGCCACCGAGCACGACCTGGGCCATGACGTGTTGAACCAGCTGTCCCGTTACCGGCGGATCGTCCGCACCACCGGCCTGGTCATGGGATGCCTGGCCATCATCCCCGGCCTCCCGAAGCTGCCCTTCATCATCGTGGGCGGGAGCGTCTACTTCTTCGGCTCACGCCTCCCCAAGGACGGGGCCGACCACGAGGTCGAGCCGGAGCACGCGCCGGTGGTGGTGGCCGAGGACACCCCCGAGTCGATCGCCGCCGGCCTGGCCGTGGAGCCGCTGGCCCTCGAGCTGGGGCTCGAACTCATCGACCTGGTCCAGACCGAGCGGGGAGGTGACCTGCTCGACCGGGTCAAGGCCCTCCGCCGCAACGTGGCCCTCGAGCTCGGCATCGTGATGCCCCAGGTCCACACGCGGGACAACCTCGACCTGCCTCCGGCCGCCTACGCCATCAGGGTGCAGGGGGTCGAGATCGCCCGCGGCGAGGCACCCCGGGGAAAGCTCCTGGCCGTGGGCCAGCACCTGGAGGATCTGGCCGGGATCGAGACCAGGGACCCGGCCTTCGGGGGCCGGGCCAAGTGGATCCCTGTCGAGCTCAGCCATCAGGCCGTCGTGGCCGGCGTCACCGTGGTGGACCGTTCGGCGGTCGTGACCACCCATCTGGCCGAGGTCGTCCGCGAGCACGCCGGCATGATCCTGTCCCGCCAGGACACCAAGCTGCTGCTGGACGCGTTGAAGGGCTCCAATCCCGTGGTGCTCGAGGAGATGGCCGCGGCCAACGTGACCCTCGGTGACGTCCAGGGCGTGCTCCGGGGCCTGCTCGACGAGGGGGTTCCCGTCCGGGACCTGGTGCGGATTGTCGAGTCCATGACCGAGCAGGCGCGGAGCCAGCAAAAAGACGCCGACAGCCTCCTCGAGGCGGCCCGGATCGCCCTGGGCCCGACCATCGGCTCCCTGTTCGCCGTCGACGGAACCATGCCCATCATCACCATGGCGCCGGCCCTGGAGCAGAGCCTGCTGGCTTCCATGCGGACCGGTGACCGCGGCCGAACGCTCGGGATCGATGCCGCCATGGCCGAGTCACTGGTGCGTCAGGTGGCCCGGCTGACCCAGGACTCGGAGTCACGGGGCGCCACCCCGGTCCTGTTGTGCGCCACCCGCCTGCGGCTGGCCCTGCGGCGACTGTTGAAGCCGAGTCTGCCCCGTCTGGCCATCGTGGGCGCGGGCGAGATCGGTGCCGCCATGTCACTCGAGACGATCGGAAACGTGACCGACGACATCGTGGTGGCGCGGTGAGCCGGCGGGAGCCGACGTGAAGGGCGCCGCGCAGTTCGAGGGGCGGACCGCCGAGGAGGCGGTGGCCCGGGCGCGGGCCGCGCTCGGGCCATCCAGCGACCTGCGCTGCTGGAAGACGAGGAGGGGCGGGGTGGCCGGGTTCTTCGCCACGGAGGTCTTCGTGGCGTCGCTCACCCCACCTCCGGGGTCCGAGGCGGTGAGGAACAGGCCGTCGCGGATGCCGAGAGGTCGTCCCGCCGGAGGGCGGGTGACCGCCGAGGGACGGCCGGGGCACGACGACGCCGCGGTCGGTGGGTCACCGGACGGCAGCCACGACGCCCTCGACGAGGACTCCCGAGAAGGGCTTTCGGCATCCCCGGATCTGCTGTCGGATTTGGTCGACGCCACCTTCGACCGGGTCTCCCTCCGGCCGGGAACCATCTCTCCCGAAGCGTTCCACGAGGTGTTGGCCGAGGCCGAGGCGGCACTGGCCCACGACGCCGTGACCCCTGACCACCTTGTGCCTCCACTCGACGCTGTGCCCCCGCTCGACCCTGTGCCCGCCGACCCTGGGGCCCCCGACCCTGGGGCCCCCGACGTCCCTGAGCCGGTGGTCGGGTCGCATTCCGGACCGCCGACGGCAGCCGTGGGCCCGACGGAGCTGATGTCAGCGTCGGAGGTGGCCCCACCGGCCGTGGCCCCGGCGAGGTCGAGACCGAAGCCGAAGAGCGGGACGAAGCCGAAGAGCGGGACGAAGCCGAAGAGCGGGACGAAGCCGAAGAGCGGGACGAATCCCCCCGGATCCCGTTCCCGGTCAGGCAACCCCGGGGCCGGGGGGAGTCCCGCGCCCGAGTGCATCCCGGAGCTGAGGGTGGGACTCGGCGAGCTGGGTGTGCCCGAGGCCTACCTGCCGCGGGGCCAGCGTCCCTCGCTCGACGCGCTGACCCGGGCCATGGGGAAGCTCCCGAGCCCGGTTCCTCTGCCGGCCCAGGACGGGGCCGTGGTGGTGGTGGTCGGGGGCCATCCCCATCTCGAGCGCACGGTCGAGCTTCTGTCGGAGGCACTGGCGCTCGACCGGCGCGACATCCTTCGGTTCGACCCCGGCCCCGACCCCTTCGCTGCTGGCGCCACCGCCGGCCGGCCGGGACCACGAGCCCAGGCGACCGCGGCCGGTTCCCGCCTCTGCCGTCAGATCGCCGGCCGACGGAGTAGCGGCCGCACCTCGTTGGTGGCCATCGATGCCGGTCCCGGGACGTCCTCGGGATCCCGGGCGGCGGCCCTGATGGACCAGTTCGGACCGGACTACGTGGTGGCCTCGGTCGGCGCCCAGTGCAAGCGGGTGGATGTGGCCCACTGGGTCGAAGAGCTGGAGGGTGTGGACGTCCTGGCGCTGTGGGACCTCGCCGCCACCCGCACGCCGGGCGAGCTCCTCGGCGTGCTCCCGATCGCCTTCGTCGACGGTGCGCACAGCTCGCCGTTGGCCTGGACGATCGCCCTGGCCGGTCGGATCGGGGACGACGACCGATGACGGGCGGGGACTTTTCGTCGTTCGTCGGAGAGGTGCAGCGGTTCCGCCCGTTGGCAACCGTGGTCCTGGCCGTCGCCATGGTGGTTCCCTCCCTGTGGGAGGTGGTGGGTGGGAACCTGTCGGCGCTGACCCTCCTGGTCCGCCTGGCCCTGGCCCTGCCGGTCTGTGCGGTGCTCGTGTGGGTGGTGACCGGGGTCGTCCTGCGGTATGCCCGGATCCAGGCACGGGCACGGGGCGAGGGGGAACAATTCCCTCGGGCACGTGCTGATTTCGACCGCTGACCCCGCAACTCGATGCGGCTGTGGGTCGTTGTTCCCTGCGGTGAGTATCGAAGACCTTCTGGCCCAATTGATCGAAACACTCGACGCCGAGGTCGAGCAGTTGACGATCCTCCGATTCCGCTTCATCGTGCTGGCCTCGCTGGTGGCCGCGGACCAGGCGTTGTGGTTGCCGATGTCGGTCCGAGAGCTCGAGCTGGCGACCGAGCAGCTCCGCCTCATCGACCTTCGGCGGGCGGCGGCGACCACCGGGATCACCGAGGCGTTCTGGCTCGATCCCGAGGCCCGTCTCCCCGAGATCGCCGCCCAGGTCGATGACAGCTGGGGCGAGATGCTGCACGACCGCCGCCGGGAGCTCCTCGAGCAGGTGGCCAACATCCGCAACGTGGCGGAACTGACGATCTCGGCCGTGGGGCGGCGATCGACGCTGATCAAAGAGGCGTTGAGCTTCATCTCCACCGACGGCGGTTCGACCTACGGGCGACAGTCACCGGCGCGACCACAGATCGTGCGGGGGGCGATGTGAGCGACTTCGGCCTCTCCATCGCCGCCAGCGGGCTCAGTGCCGACAGCGCCGAGCTCGATACCGCATCGAACAACCTGTCCAACATCAACACCGCCGGCTACGCACAGGAGGCGGTCGATCTCACGCCGGAAGCGGCGGCGGGGCCGCTCGAAGCCGGACGCGGTGTCATCGTGAGCTCGGTCTCGGCGCTCACCGACGCCGTCTATGAGTCCGCCAATGTCGCCGCCGAGGGTGTGCAAGGGGCGGCGAGCAAGGCGAACCAGGTCATGACCTCGATCGAGACCATCTTCCCCGAACCGAGCTCGGACGGACTGGGGGCACAGCTGTCGACGTTCTGGAGCGATCTCTCCACGCTGGCCGCCAATCCGAACCAGGCCGGCGCCCAACAGACCGTGGCGGCCGACGCCAACGGACTGGCGGGGGCGCTCAACAGCACGTCGACCCAGCTCTCGGCACTGGCCACTTCGCTGCAGTCGGGCGTCGGGACCGGGTCCGGGGACGGAGGGGACCTGGCCCAGGCCAACGGGCTGCTGAGCCAGGTGGCCCAGCTCAACCAGGGGATCGTCGCGGGTGACTCGGCCGGCCAGAACGTGAACGCCCTGACCGACGAGCGCCGTGCGGCGGTGGACAAGCTCGCCGGCCTGCTCGGCATCACCACGTCGACGGCCTCCAACGGCGCACTCACGGTCCTCTCCGGCGGCGTGCAGCTGGTGTCGGACGATCTCGCCCAGTCCCTGGTGTCCACGGGGTCTGCGGCCACCGCCAACCTCGGCGTCGCCACTGCGTCGGGCATCGCCCTGCAGTCCGGCGGGTCGATCGGCGCCAGCCTCATGGCGGTGAACTCGACGCTGCCCGGGTACCAGTCCCAGCTGTCGGCGGTGGCCAACGCGCTGGCCGGCGATCTCAACACGCTCCAGGCCAACGGCATGGCGGCCAACGGTGACCCGGGGGCGGCCATCGCCGGGGCGTTCGCCGGGACCGTGCTGCCCAACATCTTCGTCGATCAGGGCTCGACGTCCACGTACACGGCCAGCGCCCTGTCGGCCGCCACCATCGCCGTCTCGTCCGCCTATCTGGCCTCCCCCTCGCTCATCGCCACGGCGGCGGCGCCCGGGCCGGGCAACTCGAACGTCATCGGCACCCCCACGCTCGACAGTGCCAATGCCCAGGCCATGGCGGCTCTGGCGGGCTCGGCCACCGGGCCCGACTCGCTCTACCAGTCCCTCATCGGGACGCTCGGGACAGAGGCGGCCAACGCATCGGGCACCTCGACGGCGGCGTCGAATCTGGCGACCACGGCAGCCGGCAACCTGGCCTCGATCTCCGGTGTGAACCAGAACCAGCAAGAAGTCGACATCCTGAGCGCTCAGAACGCCTTCCAGGCGGCATCCCAGGCCATCAACGCCATCAACCAGTCGTTCCAGTCGCTCCTCCAGGCGGTGTGACGTGGGGGTCGCCGACATCAGCCTTTCGCAGGCCATCACCCAGCAGCTCAACCAACAAGAGCTCAGCATCGCCAACCTCGAAGAACAGGTCTCGTCGGGCCGGTCGCTCAACAAGCCGTCCGACAACCCGGCTGCCGTCACCCAGGTGCTCCAGCTGTCCTCGCAGGCCGCCCAGCTGTCGAACTGGCAGGCCAACGCCCAGACGGCCACGTCGTGGCTCGGCATGGGGAACAATGCGGTGAACAGCGCCCTCAACGCCATGCAGAGCGCCCGGACCCTGCTCCTGCAGGCCCTCAACCAGGGGACCCAGGACTCGACGACGTACCAGGCGGCGGCCCAGCAGCTCCAGGGGATCAACGCCGACCTGCTCTCCACGGCCAACACCCAGTACGAGGGCCGACCCATCTTCGCCGGCACGTCGGCGTCGAGCCAGGCCTACGACACCGCCGGCAACTACCTGGGCAACGGCGACACCCCCAACGTCGTCATCGGTTCGGGACCCGGTGCCGGTCAGACCGCCGCCCTCTCGGTCCCCGGCCCCTCGGTCTTCGGCACCGGTGCCGCCAGTGTGTTCAACACCTTGACCACCGTCATCGGTCAGCTGGGCTCCGGCACCCCCACGGCGACCCAGCTCAATACCGCCCTCACCGCGCTCGATGCCAACATCAGCACCGCCGAGCAGGCGAGTGCGGTGCTCGGCAACACCTCGGACCAGGTGGGCGCGGTCTCCGCCTCGTTGACGACTCAGCTCACCTCGGTGCAGAACACCCAGGCCGGGCTGGAGGACGTGAACGTCGCCACGGTGACGACGCAGCTCGATTCGGAGATGACCAACTACCAGGCGGCCATGTGGGCAGCGTCCCAGGCCATTCCCGAGACCCTGGTGCACTTCTTGTGACCCGAATCTGCCTCACCACACGGGGGGGATCACCGTCGTGATGATCGGTTCCCTCCACCACCTGGATCGCCGTGCGACCTGCAGCCGTCGGCCGTCCTCATCGCCAAGGAGAAACCCGATGCAGACGACGATCACCGAACCGGTCACCCTTTCGGGGATGGACATCACCTTCCGCCGCCAGATGCTGGGCTGGGTCGGCGCCACCCACTTCCTGCTCGAGCCCATCGAAGGCGACATCCCGAGCATGTTCGCCGAGCTCCGGTGCACCGACAGGGTGCGCTTGCGCAGCGGGGTCGAGGTCCCGAGCCCCCGGTTCCTGGTCCTGACGCCCGGCTACCTGTGGCCGGAGTACCAGGTGGCGCTGGACGACGAGTTCGCCGACAGCCTCGACATCGTGGTCCAAGACGATGCCGCCCTGTTGGCCGTGGTCACCCAGCGCGCCCCGCTCGATCGGTCGACGGTCAATCTTTTCTCGCCGATTGTGGTTAACCGACACACCGGATTGGCCGATCAATTCGTACCGGCCGCCAGCGAGGCCGAAGTGGGCTGGCGGGTACGCACGCCGGTCTACTCGTCGCTGGCGGGTGGTAACGGACCAGAAGGAGGGATGCCGTGCTGACGCTGACCCGGGAGGTCGGGGAGAAGATCGTCATCGGCGACGACGTGGTGGTCACCGTGATCTCGGTGTCGGAGAACGGCCGGGTGCGCCTCGGGATCGAGGCACCCCGCCAGATCCGGATCGACCGGGCCGAGGTGCTGGAACGGATCCGCAAGGAGAACCTCGAAGCGGGGGAGACGTCGACGGACCGGCATGCCTTTGCCGCCTACGCGGCGCGCCAGGCCAACAGGCGGTCGGCGCCCCGGTCCGAGGAGGTCGTCGCCGGACGCTGAGGGCCGGGCGGACGTCGCTCCCGCATCGGCGCGCTGCCGTTCGGCCTGGTCCGTCAGTGGGGTGCGTACGTCGCCGCCAGGGGCGCGACGGCCGAGCCACGGTGGACTCGTGGGCCGGCCTTGACCGTCCAGCGGAAGCTGATGGTGACCGAGTTGAAGGTGTCGGCCGCGGTCACCCGCACGTGCGCACGCTGTCGGATGGTCGGCGTGCCCGACACGGTGCCGGACGTCGTATCGATCGACAGCCCGGCCGGCAGGCCCGATGCCGAATACCTGAGGACTTGACCGGGCGAGGTGTCCACGGCCCCGAGCGGCAGCCTGACCGAACCGGCCGGCAGGATCGTCGTCTGGGTGCCGGGGTCGGCCATCGTGATCGGATGCCAACAGGTGGCCGGGGCCGAGAAGATCGGGTCGGTCGTGACGGGAAGGCCCGGTGGTGGGTCGACGAGGATCGTGGGGTTGTCGGGGTCGGCGATCGAGTCGGCCCGGGTCCATGTGTCTTCACAATCGAGCAGTGCCCGTCGTTCCGGCTGGTGAAGTGACGCGGCGTCCCCGCCGGCCCACATGTCGAACCGGTAGCGGTGCGACTGCACCCAGTCGGCGTCACACTCGCTGCATTCGTCCTCGTGGATGAAGTACCGCTGCATGTAGGGGACGTAGATGGTCGCACACCATGGCAGTTCGCTGACGTCCGTGGCGAACGTGACGGGATCGTCGTAGGTCCCGACTCCACCGGCGCCCGAGTGGAGACAGGGGTGGGCGATGGCGGTACCGGACGGGGAGTTGTCGACATAGCCGTAGAGGGTCATGAAGGCCTGCACCTCGGTCGATGCCGAAGTGGTCGTGGCTGATGCGGTCGATGCCGACGCCCCCGTGGCCCGGCCGGCGACGAGGACCACGACGAGGGCGAGCGCACCGAGTGCGACGAGGGCCCGCTCCGTCCTGGTGCCGCCGGACCACTGGCCGGTTCTATGGCGGTTGTCTCGCACGTCCAGGGTCCCCCCGACCTCGCTTCTCGACCAGATGGTACAAGTCGTCGCTCGACGATGACGCCGATCCGGATGACGAAAGGCGGCTATCTGTACCCTCTGAGAGAACTCGCCGTCGACACCTCTACAGCTATCCGATGCCGGCAGCCCTCTCGCTGTGTGAAATGCGATCCCATTTCCTCAGAAATATGACCGTCCCGTACCGCCGGGACTGCGATTCGGCGACACTCCGGCGACGCCGAACGAAGCTCAGGTGCTCTTCTCGGATGCCCTTCCCAGGAACTTGCGGTGCTCGGCGAGAATGTACTCGTGCGTCGCACCGTGGTTCGGCACATCCGGGTGGTGGTGCTTGCAGAGAATGTAGGGCGTCCCCGCAAGAGCATGATGGCCGATCCTCCAGCATCCCTTCGTGTGGCAGTTCACCTTCCGCATCCCGGTATAGACACCCACGCAGACGGCACTGATCAGGGTGGCCTCTCCCAGGTCGGAGCCGAACCCGGACCAGAAGTTGTAATACACGTCTGGTCCGCCATGGAGAGTACCCGTGTGAAGTGCGAACCAATGGCGGAGCGCGCCGATGAAGGCAATGAGGAGTGCAATGAGCACGACTACAAGGAGAAGACCTGCAACCCAGGCGGCTCTATTCCCGGAGCTGTCGGGAGGGAACGAAGGCGTCGAGGGTGCCGTGGAATTGCCGGCGGAGGTCACCGCGTCGCCTACCGGCGTCGGCCTGGCACCCGACTCGCTCGAACTGGCGGTTTCCGATGCCTCAGTCATGGTCTTTGGTCGCTCCCGAAAAATGAACCGGCGGTCGCCATTCTGCCGTCGCGACTGCCATTCGACGCGGACCCGCCCCCGAACGAATGCCGATGATGTGCCCGACCAGGGGGAAACCGCCAGTCGGGGTTCGGACTCATCTCCCCACCGTCGGGTACGTTTGCCGAGGTGACGCCACCGATCACCCAACCCGAGGCCGTGGTCCTCCGATACCTCGACCGGATGGTCGCCCACGACTGGATATCGATGGCGGAGTGCCTCCACCCCGACGTGGTGCGGGTCGGTCCGTTCGGTGACGTCCATACCCCTCGGGGTCCCTATGTCGACTTCCTGTCCTCACTGCTTCCCACCCTGGTCGGCTACGAACTGACCATCGAGCGCTCGTTCACCCAGCGGTCGGTGGTGGCGGTCCAGCTGACCGAGCGTATGGAGCTGGCGGGATCCGATGATGTGACACGCGAGGTGCTGGTGTTCGACACCGATCCGGCCGGTCTGATCACCCGCATCGATATCTTCATCCAACGCGCCGCCACCTGAAGTCCCGGTGGGGGCGGAGCAGACCGACAGGCGGTAGCGGGGCCATGTGATTCGTGGCAGTGTCTGAGGCTGAGCGTCATCGGCGGCGTTCCCGGACAAGGGAGATGGAAATGGCGACGATCGTGATCACCCACGAGGTGGACGATGTGGATCATTGGCTCGCGGCTCCGACTCGGGAGAAGGTGTTCGGACCCCTCGGCATCACTCTTCGGACGTTCGTCGATCCTGACAAGTCGAACCGGGTGGGGCTGATCGCCGAGGTTCCCGACATGGCCGTCTACCGCGAAGTGATGGCATCCGATGCCGCCGCCGAGGCCATGAAGGCCGACGGTGTCCGCCCGGAGACCTTGATGGTCCTCGTCGAGGGCTAGAGCGACCCGGAGGCCCATCTCATGGCCGTTGGCGACGGTCCGCCGGCCCGGTGAATCGAGGGACGGGACGCCACCCCGTCGAGGTCACCCTGGCCGGTCGGGGCCGGATCCATGCGCTCGCCCCCGTGTTCGGACGCGCCTTCGTGGACGATCCCATGATGCGCTGGACGATCACGGGAACCCAGGATCCGGCAGGGCAGTTCACCCGCTGTTTCAAGTACTTCCTCGAGCGGGCGCTCGGTCTCGACCTGGTGTGGGAGGCGGAGAAGGCGATGGGGGCCGCCGTATGGATCCCGCCCGGCCGTTGCGAATCGTGGGAGGACCACCCCTGGAACCAGCCGCGTATCCTCGAACTGGCTGACGATGGTGGCGCACGCTATGACTCGTTCTGGAGCTGGATCGACACGCACAGCCCCAACGGTCCACTCTGGCTGCTCGACTCGATCGCCGTCGATCCGACGATGCAGGGTCGGGGGTACGGGGGGGCGTTGATCCGGGCGGGGTTGGCCAGGGCCGCAGCCGACGGGGTCGGCGCGTTCCTCTCGACCGGCACCGAGCGCAACGTGTCCATCTACTCCAACTGCGGCTTCCGCGTCGTCGAGAGCCTCGATGCTCCGGACGACGGCCCCCACATCTGGTTCATGCGTTGGGACCCATGACCCGGGCCGGACCGAGGTGAGAGCGAGCCACATTCCCGCTGGGATACCTCGGAAGGTGCCATCGGCGGGACGAACACGAACGGCTGCGAGTGATGCCGGCCTCAGCGGCTGGGAAGAAAGGCGTCGGCCCAGCCGGCCAGCTCCTGGAGGATGGGGAAGAGGGCCACGCCGGCGTCCGTCAGGGCGTAGGTGACCCCGGGCGGCCTGGTGTCGGTCACCTTCCGTTCGATGAGCCCTCCGGCGACCAGTTCAGTCAACCGATCAGACAGCACCGAGTCGGTGATGGCGCCGACGCCACGTCGCAGCTCGGCGTAGCCGACCGGCCCGGTACTGAGCGAACCCAGGATGACGCCGCTCCAGCGCTTCCCGAGGAACTCGAAGGCCCGGACCAACCCGGCGTCGCATGCGTGCTCGCCGTCGGCCGCCGCGGACTTCCCGTCCTGTTTCTCCCTGACCACCATGGGGACCATGGTACCCGGCGTAGCCTGGGACGACTCGGGACTTCCTTGCTGCTATGATAAAACTAGTAACTAGATCAACGATAGGCCCCGGAGGAAGCATGACCCTGTACCGCTTGGACGCCAGCATCCGTGTCGAGGGTTCGCACAGCCGTGCCCTGGCCGACATCGTCGAGCAGGAATGGACCGCCGCCCACCCCGGCGACGACGTGATCCGACGTCACGTCGGAATCGACCCCGTGCCGTCCACTGCGTGGCCCCTCGCCGCACAAGCCCGGATGGCTCCACCGGACCAGGAGCGCACGCCCGAACAGCTCGATGCCGTGGCGTTGGCCGCCCACGAAGCCGACCAGCTGCTGGCTGCCGATGTCGCCCTGTTCGCCGTCCCGCTCTACAACTTCGGCGTCTCCCAGCACTTCAAGACGTGGGTGGACCTGGTGATCACCGATCCCCGGATGGCAGGCGAGGCGCCGGAGACGGCCGGTACTCCAGCGGTGCTGGCCGTGGTGCGCGGGGGTTTCTACGGACCCGGCTCCCCACGCGAGGGATGGGACTACGCCACCGGTTGGATGCAGCGCATCCTGGCCGAGGTGTGGAAGTTCGACCTGGAGGTGGTCGAAGAGGAGTTCACGCTGGTGGGGGTCAACCCCGCCCTCGACGAGTTCAAGGAGATGGCCGTAGAGTTGCGAGCCAAGGCCGAACAGACCGCCCGGGAGCGGGGACGCCACCTTGCCGCCGCCAATCGTCCGGTCGCCGAGGTCCCGTCCCACTGAGGATCCCGGTCCGGGCATTCGACCAGCAAGGGAGCGGCCCTCGCCCGGCGCCACCTCGGGCATCGATCCACTACCCTTTGGGCGACGACGGCCTCGCTCCGACCCATTCCGCAACCAGATAGTCGGGAGAATTCGGGCGCGTTATAGGCTTGCGTCACACGGAGAGGTGCGAGAGCGGCCGAATCGGACTCACTGCTAATGAGTTGACCTGGGTAACTGGGTCCGAGGGTTCAAATCCCTCCCTCTCCGCTCGTCCGGACGGTGTTCGTCCCGGATCGGATGCACGCTGTCGTGGGCGCCAGGTGTCGATGCCGACCACGAACCCGAGGTACCCCGGGAACGCCAACTCCGGTGCTGGGGTCCCGGGGGTCCCGCACCCCGGTAGATTGTCCTGGTGGCCGAGCGGTACTGGATCGAGACGTTGGGGTGTCCGAAGAACCAGGTCGACTCGGACAAATTGGTCGGCACCCTGACCGCCGACGGCTTCGGGGCGGCCGACTCGCCGGAAGAAGCCGACCTGGTGGTGGTCAACACCTGTGCGTTCATCGAGGCGGCCCGCCAGGAGTCGATCGACACCGTGCTGGCCATGGCCGACTCCCGCCGGGACGGCGCCCGCCTGGTGGTCACCGGCTGCATGGCGGAGCGGTACGGCTCTGAACTGGCCGACGCCCTTCCCGAGGTCGACCTGGTGGCGCCGTTCGGCGCCCCGCTCACCGGACCGTCGGCGCCCGGGGCCGCCACGTCGGTCACTCCGACCCCGATCACCCTCCGGCGCAAGCCGGCCGTACCGGGTGGGGCCACCGCGCTTCCCTCCTTCGACCTGTTGAACCTGCCCCGCCCCCCGTCGTCCGCCCCATGGGCCTACGTCAAGGTCGCCGAGGGCTGCGATCGCAACTGCGGCTTCTGTGCCATTCCCTCGTTCCGGGGCAAGCAGCGGTCGCGGAGCACCACGTCGATCCTGGCCGAGGTCGACGAGCTGGGGACGACCGACACCCTCCGGGAGGTCGTCCTGGTCGCCCAGGACCTGTCCTCGTTCGGTCTCGACCGATCGACCGGGAGGACCGAGCCCCGGATCGACGGCCCCGCCGTCGGGGGGAGCCGACCCATCGTGGACCTGGTGGCCGCGGTGTCCGCCCGGGTGCGATGGACGAGGCTCCTGTATCTGTATCCGTCCACCCTCGACGACGCGCTGGTGGATGCCATCCTGGCCACCGGCGTGCCCTACTTCGACCTCTCGCTCCAACACGTCTCCCGCCCGCTGCTCAAGCGCATGCGCCGGTGGGGCGAGGGTGACCGGTTCCTCGATCGGATCCGTTCCATCCGCGCCTCGGAGCCCACGGCCGCGTTCCGCTCGTCGTTCATCATCGGCTACCCGGGCGAGACCGAGTCCGACCACGACCACCTGCTCGAGTGGATCGGCGAGGCCCGGTTGGACTGGGTCGGGTTCTTCCCGTTCAGCAACGAGCAGGGCACCTACGCATCGGACCTGCCCGACCAGGTGGCCCCGGCGCTGGTGGACGAACGGATGCGCGAGTGCACCGAACTGCAGGACCGGATCACCGCCGCACGACGCGAGGAGCTCCTCGGGGCGACGGTCGAGGTCCTCGTGGACGCACCCGGCGAGGGACGGAGCTACCGCGAGGCGCCCGAGATCGACGGGATCGTGGCGGTCCCCACGAACGTCCCGGTCGGGACGTTCGTGGACGTCGTGGTCACCGGGGCCGACGGTCCGGACCTGATCGCCGTACCCGTAGGCGATCCGGTCGTCGCCGCGTCGGGGTCGGCGGGATGAGCGACGGCGGCGGCAGCCCGGGGATACCGGCCCCGGGCGCTCCGATCACCCGTGCCACCACCTTCGGCCCTTCGGCGGTGCTGACCCCGGCCAACGGCATCACCATCCTGCGCCTGCTGGCCACCCCGGTCCTGATCGCCCTGATCATGCTGTGGGGAGCCAGCTGGTTCACCTTCGTGTTCGGCGGGCTGCTGGCCCTGTCCGACGGCATCGACGGGTGGCTCGCCCGCAAGCAGGGCACGACCCGTTCGGGGGCGTTCCTCGATCCGCTGGCCGACAAGGTGGTGGTCCTCGGGGCCCTCTTCGCCCTGGTGGCCAAAGGGATCGTGTGGTGGTTGCCGGTCGCCGTCATCGCCCTCCGGGAGGTGGCGATGAGCGTCTACCGCTCCGTGGTCGGACGGCACGGCGTGTCCATACCGGCCCGGAACACGGCCAAGGTGAAGACACTCCTCCAGGACCTGGCCATCGGCCTGTGCCTGGCCCCGCCGCTGGCGGGCCACCGTGCTGTGCTCTCGACCGCCATCTGGGTGGCGACGGCCATGACGGTGTTCACGGGCGGCCAGTACTTCCTCGACGGGCGCAAGGTGGCCCAGCGCGGCACGGGCGGCAGCACGCCGGCCGAGGCCGGACCGGTCGACGGCGCCACCTCAGCGGCCTGAGCCCCATGCGGATCGAGATCGTGGCGGTGGGAACCGAACTGCTCCTCGGGCAGATCGCCGACACCAACTCCAAGTGGATGGGGGAACACCTGGCCGCCGGCGGCGTCGCCTCGCACTTCCACCAGGCGGTCGGGGACAACCACGAGCGCATCGTGCTGGCCTTCCGCACCGCGCTGGCGCGGAGCGATGGCGTCATCGTCTGTGGTGGCCTGGGCCCCACCCATGACGACATCACCCGCGAGGCCATCGCCGAGGTGATGAACGTCCCGTTGGAACGTGATCCGGGCGCCGTCGAGGCCATGCGCCAGATGTTCTCGAGCCGGGGACGCCAGATGCCCGAGAGCAATCTCCGCCAGGCCGACGTGCCCCTCGGCGCCACCATCATCCGCCAGACCAAGGGAACCGCACCCGGGCTGATCTGTCCGGTGGGGCACAAGGTGATCTATGCCGTACCGGGTGTCCCCTACGAGATGGCCGACATGTTCGAACGGGCCATCCTGCCCGACCTGCGGCGCCGGATGGCCGAGGCCGGTGAGTCGGCCGGGGTCATCGCCAGCCGGGTCATCCGGACCTGGGGGATGAGCGAGTCCGGCCTGGCCGAGACGCTGGCCGGTCACATCGCCCACCTGGACGCACCGGCGGCGACGGATGCTCCGCTCGCCACCGACTCCGCCACGATCGCCTTCCTGGCCAGCGGGATCGAAGGGATCAAGGTCCGGGTCACGGTCAGGGCCGTCGACGAGGCGGCGGCCTCCGCACTTCTCGACGACCAGGAGACCGAGGTCCGCCGCATCCTCACCCGCGCCGCCGGGGACGTGGTGTTCGGTATCGATGACGAGGCCATCGAGGACGCGGTGGCCAAGGTGCTCGTCGGGCAGGGGTTGACGGTGGGGTTGGCCGAGTCCCTGACCGGTGGCTTGGCGGCCTCCCGGCTGGTGAACGTGCCGGGGGCCAGCCACTGGTTCCGTGGCTCGGTGGTGTCCTATGCGTCGGAGGTCAAGTTCACCGTGCTGGGCGTCCCCGAGGGGCCGGTGGTCTCGGAGCCCGCCGCCCGGGCCATGGCCGATGGCGCCCGCCGGGTCCTCGGCTCCGACGTGGGGCTCTCGATCACCGGGGTGGCCGGACCCGACACCCAGGACGATCAACCGCCCGGCACCGTCTTCGTCGGCCTGTCGCGCCAAGGGCACGACACCGCCTCGTTCGCGTTCAACGTGCCCGGCGACCGGGATCGCGTTCGCCAGTACGCCACCATCGCCGCACTCGATCTGCTGCGGCGACAGGTGGGCGGCGCTCCCACGGGGTGACGGCGCCGCTTACGGGGTGGTGGTGGTCGCAGGCGCCGTGGCCGTGGTCGTCACGGGGATGCCGGCGGGGGCGAGCTCGACCCAGGTGTTGCCTGGCTGCAGGGTGATCGCCGACCCGTTGCCCGCCGTCAGCGTGGCGGGAGTGGTCAGGCCGGCCCGGTGCCACGTGCCGGTGATGGTGACGCCGTTGCGCACGACCAGCAGGGGACCCGCGCCGATCTCCGTCACGAGCACCTCGTGGCCGCCCAGGTCGTTCTCGACCCACGTACCGGTGGCGGTCTGCACGGTCATGACGACGACGTTGGTGGCGGCCGTCTGCGAGCCGTCGAGGAGCTTGTCCGGCGTGCCGGAGTACGAGCGCAGGTAGTTCCCGGTCGAGGCGTTCCACTGCCAGGTGACATCCGACGTCGAGGAGAAGGGGATGTGCACGCTGGCCCCGGAGCCGGCCACCGAGCCTTTGGGCAGTGTGGTCGAGTAGTGGAAGATCGGTGCCGGGGGAGTGGTGTCGCCGGGGTCGAAGGCCCACAGCGAAGCGGTGTTCACGAAGGTGGAGTAGGGGGCGACCCGACCCGCCTCCTGGATGATGGCCGAGCTGTTGGATCCCGTGTACAGGTTCTTGTCCATGAGCGGTGACGAGGCCAGCAGGGCCGTCACCGGGGTGATGCCACCGGCGTGGACGAAGAGGGGGTCGGAGAGCTGGGACAAGATGGCGGAGTCGGGTTGCCGGGCGGAGCGGAGATCACCGACCAGCGCCGCCCCCTGGCACTGGAACACGGCCACGATCCTGGTGATGGCGCCCTCGACCGGCTCCTCGAACACGATGTCGGCCTGGTTGAGGCCGGCGGACGGGCGGTCGTCGGGGTAGTTGCCGATCTTGATCCCGAGCGCCGGTCGGGCCGGCACGGTACCCCCGGGTGCCGGCAGTCCGGTCAGCGGGCAGGTCGGGACGGCCGCCGGCGCCGCCGTGGTCGTGGTGGCCACCACCTTGGCGGCGGTGGTCTTGTTCCCACCGGTCACCACCACGGCGATGACGACGCCGATCACCAGTACGGCGACGGCGCCCAAGGCGTACCACCACCCGCGGGACGAGCGCGATGCCTGCTTGCGGAGCTCCTGGCGGGAGAGGATGGCCGGCGCTTCGGGCGGCGGTGCCGAGCCGTCCGGTGGAGGGCCCCCGGCGTCGCCCGACTCGGGTCCGGATGATGATCGGTCGTCGGGCACTGGGGGTCGAGGCTAGCCCGCTGCCCCGGTGTCACTGGGGGACCGTCGGCCCCGACGCGTGCCGAGAATCAGCCTTGACGACGGTGCTCCCGGGGATCCATCATCGAACATGCGTTCGGGTCTACAGTGACCTCGTCGTGCAGATGCAGTCCGCAGTGATCGGCGCCGGATCTCGGTCCGGACCCACCAACCGAGTGTCACACCCCCTCCATAGGGTTGGCACGGCCAAGTGAGCACACAGCATCGAGGAGTGGAAGACATGGAACGTGACAAGGCACTCGACATGGCCCTGGGCCAGATCGAGAAGCAGTTCGGAAAAGGGTCGATCATGCGCATGGGAGAGAACCTCCACATGAACATCGAAGCCATCCCGACCGGGGCGTTGGCCCTCGATCTGGCCCTCGGCATCGGCGGCCTCCCCCGGGGCCGGATCGTCGAGATCTTCGGACCGGAGTCGTCGGGCAAGTCCACCCTGGCCATGCATGTGGTGGCCGAGGCGCAGCGGAACGGTGGCATCTGCGCCTACGTGGACGCCGAGCACGCAATGGACCCCGTCTACGCCAAGGCGATCGGGGTCAACATCGACGACCTGCTGATCTCGCAGCCCGACACGGGGGAGCAGGCACTGGAGATCGCCGACATGCTCATCCGGTCGGGGGCGCTCGACGTCCTGGTCATCGACTCGGTGGCGGCCCTGACCCCGAGGGCGGAGATCGAGGGGGAGATGGGTGACACCCACGTCGGCCTCCAGGCCCGGCTCATGTCCCAGGCGCTGCGCAAGCTGACCGGGACACTGTCGAAGTCGCGCACCATCGCCATCTTCATCAACCAGCTCAGGGAGAAGATCGGGGTCATGTACGGCTCGCCCGAGGTCACCCCCGGAGGCCGGGCCCTCAAGTTCTACTCCTCGGTCCGACTGGACATCCGTCGGATCGAGACGATCAAGGACGGCGCCGACCAGGTCGGGAACCGGACCCGGGTCAAAGTGGTCAAGAACAAGTGCTCGCCACCGTTCAAGCAGGCCGAATTCGATATCACGTTCGGGAGAGGGATCAGCCGCGAGGGCTCGCTGCTCGACGTCGGCGTGGAGCTCGGGTTCATCAAGAAGTCGGGCGCATGGTTCACCTACGAGGGTGAGCAGCTGGGCCAGGGCCGCGAGAACGTCAAGACCTTCCTGACGGAGAATCCGCAGCTCATGGCCGAGGTCGACGAGCGGATCCGGGAGCACCTGGCCGCGCAGAACGCCGTCGAAGCCGACGAGGCGTCCGCCGCCCTGCACGACCATGGCAGTGCCCTCACCCCGGACGATGAACCCATCACGCTCAGCGAGTGAGCAGCCGCAACTCCGGCATCCGATTGCACACGGAAACTCGTACAGTTCCACGAGTTTGATGTCGACAACGCCCGGGTAGCTTTTTCACCTTCGCCGGCCCGGGACGCAACATCTGCGTCCCGGGCTGCTGCGTTTCCGGGCCACGTTCCCTCGCCGGAATCCCACTCGAACCGCCCGACGGTGGCGCAAGGTCGGGGCCACGCTTACGCTCAGGCCCGTACCCGTCGGGAGACCTCCCGCGAACGTGCAATCGACGAAAGCGAGCGGTCCATGCGTTTCGGCATCATCCCTCCTGTCCGGACCGGGGTCACCGCCGACCCGGAATGGATGACGACCTTCACCCGCCATGCCGAGGCGTGCGGCTTCGAGTCGGTGGTGCTGGTCGAGCACGCCGTGGTGGTCTCGGAGTACACGAGCACCTATCCCTACGCCGCCTCGGGCAAGATGCCGCTCCCCGACGACTGCCGGATCCCAGATCCCCTCGACCTGATGGCCTACCTGGCCGCTGTCACCGATTCCATCACCCTGGCCACCGGCGTCCTGGTCGCTCCCAACCATCAGCCTGTGGTGCTGGCCAAACGCATCGCCACCGTCGACGTCCTGTCGGGCGGAAGGGTGCGGATGTGCCTCGGGGTCGGATGGATGGACGAGGAGCTCCGTGCCACCGGCGCCGATCCCCGCAGTCGGGGCCGCCGGACCGACGAGACCATCGCCGTCCTGCGTGCACTGTGGGCCGACTCCGGGCCCGAGGGGGCCTCCTTCGACGGCGAGTTCTTCTCGTTCCACCATGCCCACTCGTTCCCCAAGCCCGTGCGGCCCGGCGGGGTCCCGATCCACATCGGGGGCCACAGCGAGGCGGCTGCCCGGCGGGCGGGACTGGTCGGTGACGGGTTCCAGCCGTTGGGCCTCGACCCCGAGCTGCTCGAGGTCCGGCTGGTCCAGATGGCCAAGGCGGCCGAGCAGGTCGGCCGCGACCCGGCCTCCATCGAGATCACGCCTGTCGGGCTATCTGCCCACCACCGGTCAGCACGACATCGACGAGGCGGCGGCGCACGGTGCGGACCGGATGGTCCTGTCCACCTCCATGTCCGCCGACATCGAGGTGATCAAGGACGAGCTGTCCGGCTTCTCAGAGCAGTTCGGGCTCGGGCGACGGGACGGTCGGTGAGCCACGGCGGAGCCGACTCCACCGGCGCCGGGGATCGGGGGAGGGACGAGGAGCGCTCTTGGCCCTGTCCGTCGCCTATGCCACCGCGGCCGACAACCGTGACGGGTCGGTGTTCGCCGGCCTGTTCAGCGCCGACGGCGACCTGGTCGTCCCCAAGTACCCTGACGACCTGCGAGCGGTGATCACCCGATCGGGCCGGGAGGCACTGGCCAAGGTGCCCGACGGGCTGCGGCGATTCGAACGGACCTTCCACCAGGTGACCAACGCCTCGTTCGCCGTCGACGGGGACCGGGCCACGGGAGATGTCCAGTGCGTCGCCCACCACCTGTCGGCGCCCGAGGGCGGTTCCGCTCCCCGACGCCGGCCGGGGTGGGTCGACCACGTCTGGTTCATCCGCTACCGCGACGGCTACACCCGGACCGTCGACGGCTGGCGGTTCGCCCGTCGGGTGCTCCATCTCCAGTGGGTGGAGGAGCACGCCGTGGAACGGGTCGGGGCCCCGTGGCCGGTGCCGGTCGACGCCGGGCCGGCCTGATCGGATCCCTCAGCGGGAGGGCACCGGCTCGGGGGGAGGTGGGCCGGCGTAGCGGGCCGCCGGGCGGATGAGGCGGTTGTCGGCGGCCTGTTCCATCACATGGGAAGCCCAACCGATGGTGCGGCCGGCGGCGAAGGTGGGGGTGAACATCTCCCGTGGGATGCCGCACGTGTGCATGACCACCCCGGCGAAGAACTCCACGTTGGTGTACAGCCGGCGCCCCGGCTTGAGGTCGGCCAGCACGTCGACCGTGGTGCGCTCCACCTCCTCGGCGAAGTCGACCAGGTCGCCCCCGAGGTGCCGGGCCACGTCCCGCAAGAAGGTCGACCGTGGATCGTCGGTCTTGTAGACGCGGTGTCCGAACCCCATGATCCGGTCTCCTCGGGCCACGGCATCGCGTGTCCAGGCGTCGGCCCGGTCGGGGGTGCCGATGGCGTCCAGCATGTCCAGCGCCCGGCTGGGCGCCCCGCCGTGAAGGGGTCCCGACAGGGCGCCGACGGCACCGACGATGGCCGCGGCCAGGTCGGCCCCGGTCGAGGTGATGACCCGGGCGGTGAAGGTGGAGGCGTTGAACCCGTGGTCGATGGTGAGCACCAGGTACTGCTCGACGGCGCGTACGTGGGCGGCGGGTGCCTCCTCCCCGGAAAGCATCCACAGGTAGTTGGCGGCGTGGGAGAGGTCGCGACCGGGGCGGGACGGGCTGCTCGCCGCGTCGGAGGCGGTGGACGGCGGCCAGCATGGTGGGTACGACCGCCCCGAGCCGGAGTGCCTGGGCCCGGAGCTCCTCGCGGCCGATGTCGTGGGTGGGCCGCCACCCGAGCTCACCCCCGAGGAGCGAGATGCCGGTCCGGAGGGCGTCGAGGGTCGACCCGAGCGGCGCGATGCGGGGCAGGAGGGCCGCCACCCCGGCGGGCAGATCCCGCAGGCCGGCCGTGTCGGCGGTGAAGCGGGCCGATTCGGCGGGCCCGGGCAGGAAGCCGTCGAACAGCAGCTGCCAGACGTCCTCGAACGACCGGCGGGCGGCCAGGTCGATGGCCGAGTACTGGCGGTAGTGGAAGAACCCCTCCTCACCCCGCACATCGCCGATCGAAGTCTCGGCCACGACGACCCCCTCCAGGCCGCGGGGCGTGTCCACCCCGGCCTCGTCGACGGGACGGAGCTGGGCGACCGTCAGGAGGTCGCGGATCGACACCACCCCGACCAGCGAGCCGTGGTCGACCACCGGGAGGTGGCGGTAGTGATGGTGGGACAGGCCGGCCCATGCCGCCCCGACCTCCTCGTCGCTGGCCAACACGTCGGGATCCGGGGTCATCCAGCGTCGGACCGGCTCGGTGGCCAGGTCGGCTCCGGACGCCGACGCCCGGAGGAGGTCCCGTTCGGTGAGGATTCCCACCACGGCGGGGCCGTCGGTGACGATGACCGAACCGATCTGCCGGTCGTCCATCAAGGTGGTGGCCTCGGCCAGCGGAGGCGCCGGCCGAGCAGGTCACGGGCGGGGCCGACATCAATGCATGGACGGCGTTGGTCATCATCATCTTCTCCTCGGAGGTGGCGGCAGACGCCGCTTCGTGGGCTCGGTCTCTCCCCCAAGTGTGACGGGCCGCACCCGGGTGTGTAAATGTTGATCAAGTCAATATCAAGGGAGGGTCGTGGCCAGGATGCTCGAGACCGAGGAGGCGGCCCGCCGGCTGGGGGTGAAGGTGGCCACCCTCTACGCCTACGTCAGCCGCGGGATGCTGGTGTCGCACCCGGCACCGTCCGGTCACCGTCGGAGCCTGTTCGACATGGACGAGGTGGAGCGCCTGGCCCGCCGCTCCCGGGGGGCGAGGTCGGTGGAGACCCGGATGGCCACCATCACCACCGGCATCACCCAGCTGACCGACGAGGGGCCGGTCTATCGGGGCCGGCGGGCGGTGGACCTGGCCGCCGATGGCCACCTTCGAGGAGGTGGCGGCCTGGCTGTGGCGCCAGACCGAGCCCGTCCCGGACTGGGATCCGTTCGGGCTCGGCCCACCTCCGGCGATGGGGTCGTCGGACCGCATCCGGTGGGCGGTGGTGATGGCCGGCGCCGACGACCGGCTCCGGGCCGACCTCCGTCCCGAGGCGGTACGGAGGCGGGCGGCCCGCATGGCGGCCACCATGGTCGACGTCCTGGCCCGCCGCCCGGCCGGGTCGGCGGGGCCGGCCGCCGGCCCGGTGGGGACCGAGATGAAGCGCCACGGCTCGATGGCCGAGCGCCTGGCGTCCAAGCTGTGGTCCGGACCCCGACGCGGCCCGGGTGCGGTGGGTCGACGCCGCCCTGGTGTCTGATGGCCGACCACGAGCTGGCCACCTCGACCCTGGCGGTGCGGGTGGCGGCCTCGACCCGGGCCGACGTCTACGACGCGCTCCTGGCCGGACTGGGCACCATCGCCGGCCCGCTGCACGGAGGGGCGAGCCAGCAGGCCTACGGGCTCTTGACCGACGCGCAGCTCCACGGGGTGGAACGGGCGGTCGACGACACGCTCCGGTGGCAGGGGGTGCTCCCCGGCTTCGGGCACTCGGTGTACAAGTCCGGGGACGCCCGGTTCGACTTGCTGTTCGGGCTGCTGGCAACCGTGGCGGCCCCCGAGCAGCTCGACATGGTCACCTCGTTGATCCGGCCTGACGTCGGACCACGACATCCCGCCGCCCAATGTCGACCTGGCCCTGGCCGCCATGGCCTGGGCCACCGGCATGCCGCCCGACGCCGGACGCACGCTGTTTACGGTGGCCCGGGTGGCCGGCTGGGTCGCCCATTACCTCGAGGAGCTCGAGGAGCGCCCCCTCCGCTACCGGGCCCGGGCCGTCTACTCGGCGGCCGGGCCGGCCGACCCGCCCGATCCGGCCACCCCGGGCGGTCGGGGGGCCTGAGGTCCGGTGGGGGCGGGGGCCTGAGGACCGGTGGGGCGGCCTACGCTGCCGGTATGACGCTTCCCGCTCCCGATCCCGACCGAACCTGTGTGGTGACCGGCGCCTCCTCTGGAATCGGCGCGGAGATCGCCCGGTCGGCTGGCCGGGCGCGGGCTCGGGGTGACCCTGGTCGCCCGCAGCGGGGACAAGCTGGCGGCGCTGGCCGATGAATTGGCCGGCCGGAACGGGATCCGGGCCGAGGTCATCGTGGCCGACCTGACCGACGAGGACGCCCGCACCGCCATCGCCACCGAGCTCGAGTCCCGTTCGCTGGCGGTGAACGTGCTGGTCAACAACGCCGGCTTCTCCACCACCGGCCCGGTGTACCGCGCCGACCTTCAGCGGGAGCTGGCCATGGTGCGGACCGACGTGGAAGCCGTCGTCCACCTGTGCACGCTGTTCCTTCCGGGCATGGTGGAGCGCCGGAGCGGGGCGGTCCTCAACGTGGCCTCGACGGTGGCCTTCCAGCCGTTCCCCGGGCAGGCCGGCTACGGCGCGTCCAAGGCGTTCGTGCTCTCCTACACCCATGCCATCCGGGGCGAGCTGCGCCCCACCGGGGTGACCGCCACCGCGCTGTGCCCGGGCCCGGTCGAGACCGGGTTCGCCGAGGCGGCCGGGTTCAGCGAGGAGGAGTTGACGGGTTCGGTCCCCTCCATGATGGTGATCCCCGCCGGCGACGTGGCCAAGGCCGCCGTCGACGGGATGGACGCCAACAAGGCGGTCGTCATCCCCGGCGCCGCCAACCGCATGACGGCGGCCGCCGGATGGCTCACGCCTCGCCGCGTGCTCGTCCCCCTGGTGGCCAGGTTCCACCCGGCGCTCTCCCGCTGATCGGCGGCCGACCCGGTGACCCCGGCCCGACCGCCGCGCCGTGGCCGTGTCCGCCGGCATCGACGTCGTGGCGGTCCTGGTCTTCGTGGCCATCGGCCGCGCCTCGCACACCGACGGGGTGACTGTCAGCCGGGATGGCCTCCACGTCGTGGCCGTTCCTGGTCGGCGCCGCGGCGGGATGGGCGGCGGCCCGGGGCTGGCGGCGGCCCGCGGACCTGGTGCCGACCGGCGTGGCGGTATGGATCGGCTGCGTGCGCGGTGGGCATGGCCCTCCGGGTGGTGTCCGGGCAGGGCACGGCGGTGGCGTTCATCGCCGTGGCACTGGCGTTCCTGGGAATGGAGCTGCTCGGGTGGCGGGCCGTGGTCCGGGCGGCCGGGCGCGGGTCCACCGCGGCGACCGGGCCCGTCCGGCCGAACTGCCCGGACGGTGACCGGGCCCCCGGGCGTCGTCTGCCCCGGCTCTGACGGATAGGTCCGTTGGCCGGCCGACGGCCCCGGCCTGGAGGAGCCGGCATGGGAGGATCGTGTCGTGCTCGTCACGGTCCTGGTGTTGGCGGCGGCGTTCGGCGTGGTCAACGGTGTCCACGATGCCGGCAATGCCATCGCCGCGCCGATCGTGACCGGCGCCATGCGGCCCGGACCGGCGGTGGTCGTGGCCGCCGTCTTCCACGTGATCGGGGCCCTGGTGCTGGGCACCGCGGTGGCCGCCACCATCGCCGGTATCACCAAGGTCCCCGAGGACCGGCTGCTGGAGGTGCTCGGCGCCGCCGTGCTCGGCGCACTGGCCTGGAGCCTGCTCACACTGTGGTGGGGGCTGCCGTGCAGCTCCGGCCACTGCCTGGTCGGTGCACTGGCCGGTGCGGCCCTGGCCGAGGGCGGGGTCGGCGCCGTGCACTGGGGCGGTCTGGACGGCCTGCGTCCCGAGGGGGTGCTCGGCTCGTTGATCTGGCTCCTGGTGTCCTCGGCGGCGGCGGTGCCGGTCGCCATGGTGGGCATCCGGGCCTCGCGGCGGATGCTGCGGCGGGCCACCCGGGCGGTCGAGCGCCCGGTGCGCAGGGGCGAGATCGCCACCTCGGCCGGGCTGGCCTTCGCCCACGGCTCCAACGATGCCCAGAAGACCATGGGCCTCATCACGGCGGCGCTGGTGGCCGGTGGGCGCCTGTCGCACTTCGCCGTCCCCTTCTGGGTGGCGCTGGCCTCGGCGCTGCTCCTCACGTTCGGGACCCTCCTCGGGGGGTGGCGGGTGGTCCGAACCCTGGGCCGGCGGATCTACCGTATCAAGTCGCTCGACGGCCTGGTCAGCCAGGGTGCCTCCGGGGCGATCGTGATGGTCGCCTCCCTGGCCGGGGCGCCGGTCAGCACCACCGATGTCGTGGCCCCGGCCGTGGTCGGGGTCGGGCTCCGGCGAGCGTTGGCGCCACGTACGCTGGGCCGTGGTGGGGGAGATCGGACTGGCCTGGCTGGTCACACTGCCGGTGAGCGCGGCACTGGGTGCCGTGGCGTACGTCGCCTGGAGGTGGGTCGCATGAGACGCTGGTTCCTGCCCGACGCGCCCGACGTGCTCGGACTGCTGTCCAAGCAGGGGGACCTGACCGTGCGGGGGATGGACGCCCTCTCGGCGTGGTCCCGGGGCGACAAGGCGGTGGCCGCCCGGGTACGCGGAGCTCGAGCACGAGGGACACGGGGCCGGGCGCGAGGTGCTGCTGGCGGTGAGGAGGTCGTTTGTCACGCCGGTCAGTCCCGAGGACATCTACGAGATCTCCGAGCGGCTCGGCGTGGTCCTCGGTGCGGCCTCCGACCTGGTCCGCGAAGCCGGAGCTGTTGGGGATGGAACCCGACCCTCCCATGGCCGACATGAGTGACCTCATCGGCCTGGGGGTGCGCGACCTGGTCAAGGCGTTCCCCGGGCTGGCGTCCGACCCCGACGGGGCCACGGAGTTCGCCGATGCGGCGGTGGAGCGACAGCACTCGCTGGAGCACGTCTACCGCCGCGGCATGTCGGCACTGCTCGAGTTGGACGACCTCCGGGAGGCGACCGGCCGCCGCGAGCTCTACCGGCGGTGCGCCCGCATGGGCGACGGTCTGGTCGGCGTGGCCCATCGCATCTGGTACGCGGTGGTGAAAGAGGCGTAGGCCGGCCGTCAGCGGTTGATGGGCACGCGCCACTCGAGAACGGTTCCGCCCGAGTGGGGGGAGTCGACCGCCAACGTGCCACCCAGCTTTTCCGCCCGGCGGGTCATGTTCACCATCCCGAGCCCGCCCGCCGTGGGCTTTCCCTCCTGCAGCCCCGAGCCGTTGTCGACCACCCGGAGCCGGCACCACCGGTCGTCGACGGTCACCGACACCCGGGCCTCGGAGGCGTCGGCATGGCGTTCGACGTTGGTGATCGCTTCGCGGACCACCGCCAGCAGGTGGTCGGCGATCTGGGGCGTGACGGACATGTCGACGGGACCGTCGAAGGTGACCCGGATGCCGAAGCCGAGGACCTGGCCCAGATCGTGGACCAGTGCCAGTACGTTGGCCCGCACCCCCTGGTTGGGGCCGTCCGTCCCGAGCTCGAAGATACTGGTCCGGACCTGGCGGATGGTCTCGTCGACGTCGGAGATGGCGGCGTTCAACCGATCGGAGATGGCGGTGGCACCCGGGTTGCCGGCCAGGCTCTGAAGGGTGAGCCCCACGGCGAAGAGCCGCTGGATCACGGTGTCGTGGAGGTCCCGGGCCATCCGGTCCCGCTCCTCGTAGACGGCCACCTCCTGGACGCGCTGGTGCAGGCGGGCGTTCTCGATGGCGATGCCGGCGGCGAGCCCCAACGCCTCCACCAGTGCTTCGTCGTCAGCGGTGAACTCGGACCACCCCACCTTGTCGGTGAGGTACAGGTTGCCGTAGACCTCGCCCCGCACGGTGATCGGGACGCCCAGGAACGAGGTCATCGGCGGGTGGCCGGGGGGGAACCCGAAGCTCTCCGGGTGCCACCCCAGCTTGGCCAACCGGAGTGGCGCCGGTTCGTTGATCAGGAGCCCGAGCACGCCCCGGCCGGTCGGCCGCTCCCCGATCTCGTCCTCCTCCTCGGGCGTGAGCCCGACGGTGATGAACTCGGTCAGGGCGGTGTGGTGCTCGTCCAGCACCCCGAGGGCCGCGTACCGGGCGTTGGTCATCGACCGCGCCTCGTCGATGATGTGCCGGAGCAGGGAGGGGAGCTCCAGGTCGGCCTCGAGCAGCAGCGTCGCCTCGAGGACCCGTCGGAGTTTGGCAGGGTCCTCGATCGAGCGATAGGGCACCTTGTCCTCCGGCATGAAAGGGCGCGGGCACGGGCCGGCGTGAGTGCCCCTTCACTCTAGCCAGCCCGGACGCGCCCTCCCGGCCCGACCGCCGCCTGCGTGGCCGGCCCGGTTCGGGGTGGCCTCCCCTCTAGGAGTCGTCGTCGTGACGGTCCCGGAAGACCAGCACCGGGCACCGGGCATGGCTGACGCAGTGCTCGCTGACCGACCCGATCAGCATCCCGGTGAACTCGCCGTGACCGCGGTTGCCCACCACCAGGAGGTCGGCCCCGTCGGCGGACTGTTCGAGAACCCGGGACGGATGACCCTCGATGACGGAGGGCCGGAAGGTCACCCCGGGATGCGCATCGCGGACCGGTACCAGTGACGCCGCCAGCAGTGCGTTGTTGTCCAGGGCCGGGTCCCAGTCCGAGGGGATCGGCAGCGACGACCCGTAGCTGGTCGGGAGCTCCCAGGCCATGACGGCGTCGACGACGGCCCCGCTCCGCTCGGCCTGGTCCGCCGCCCAGGCGGCGGCGGCGATCGAGGACGGGGACCCGTCGATCCCGACCACGATCCGGGGGCCGTCGGCGCCGCGGGTTGCGACGTCCTCGTCCCCCGGCTCTTTGACCACCACCACCGGGCAGGGGGAGCGGTGGACGCACCGCCGGCTCACCGATCCGAGCAGGCGGCCCTTGAAGCCCCCGAGCCCGCGCGATCCGACCACGAGGAGGTCGGCCCCGACCGCGGCGTCGATGAGCACCGCGTCGGGCTGGCCGGCGCCGGCCTTGCGTGTGACGGTAACACCGGCAGCGGCCTGTTCGGCCACCGACGCCGCTTCGTCGAGCACCTTGTCCGTGGCCGACTGGGCATCACTCGGGGTCACCAGCGCGTAGCCGGTGCCGAAACTGGTCACCAGTTGCAGGACGCTCCCGGACGACAGGGACTGGACGGCGGCCCAGACCACGGCGGCATCGGCACCGCTGGACCCGTCGGTCCCCACGACGATGCGGCGTGACGGCGTGGCGTCCCTGTCGGTCGGAGCCGATTCGGTGGTCATGGTCAGCCCTCTGCTTCCTCGTTCGGCGGTCACTCCCGAGTGTTGCGCCCTCCCGGTTCCAGCGGTAGGGCCGATGGTCCCCATCGTGTACCGAGATCGGCGTGGCCGGCCGGGGCGGAGGAGCCCGAAAACGGCCGAATCCACCACCTGGTCTCGGCTGAGTCACTCTCCGTGGCGAAACGAGGACCACGGGGACCTTGGGATTGTCACACTTTTGTCACTGCGGTACGTTCGCCAAAAGTTGATGTACGGAGGGCAATGAAACGACTGACGGCCCTCGTGGCCACAGTCCTTGTCGGGCTTGCGTTCTTGGCGGTACCGCTGCTTCGGGCAGGCGGCGCCGGAGTGGATACCCCCTTGTCCGTGACCCCGTACGGCGGCTTCGCCTCCAGCCTGACCCGGGCGCCCTACGTGACCGATCTCACCCAGACATCGGCCTATGTCAACTGGGCCACCACCTCGATCACCCCGGGCTCGGTGGCCGTGGTGCCGGCGTCGGGCGGCGTATGCCCGAGTGCCCTCGGTTGGAGCCCGTCGGCCATCGGTGTCACCAGTTCCCTGCCGGGGCCGGTCAACCCACTCTCACCGACGGGCACCATGACCGGGTGGCAGTTCACGGTCACGGGGAGCCCGGCGGCGACCAGCGAGTACCAGGCGTCGGTCCCGGTGACCGGCCTGCTGGCCGCCACCCAGTACTGCTACACGGTGTTCTCGACCGACAACGCCAACGCCGTCGACCTCCTCCCCCCGGGCAACCAGGTCCAGTCGTTCACCACGCTCGAACCCGTGACCTCCACGTCGGCCACCCCGGTCAGCTTCGATGTCATCGACGACACCGGCGAGAACTACCAGTACACCGCCGCCACCGCCGCCACCGACATTCCCTACCCGAACCAGGTCAATCCGGACCAGGCCGCGTTGTACAAGGAGATCGGCAGTTCCGGCGCCGACTTCCTGCTCTCGGCCGGGGACATCGCCTACAGCGGGGCCACCCAGTCGACGTTCGGGGACCTCGAACACACCGGCACCCAGCCCGAGGTGAGCAACTTCTTCGGTCCCTCCTACTACCCCCTGTCCGGCGGGATCCCCATCTTCGCCGGCTCCGGTGACCACGGGCAGAACATCAATCCCCTCAAGGTGTTCCCGACGCCCGAGACGGCCACGACCTCTGGAGGGGTCTACGCCTACGACAGCTACTCCGGGAACGTCGACAGCATCACCGGCAACGCTCCGGACGACTGGTATGCCTTCTCCACCGGCAACGTCCGCATCTACGTCCTCGACGGGGCGTGGGCCGACGGGGTGAGCGGCAGGATGGGCACGGCGACCGGGGCGGCGTGTGTGGCGCTGTCGACGGCGTCGGCGGCCAACTCGTGTGCGGCCTACCAGGCCGACGCCGACGAGCACTGGCAGACCAACTCGCCCGAGTACAAGTGGCTGGCCGCCGACCTGGCCGCCTACCCCGGCGGCGTGAAGATGGCCGTCTTCCACTTCCCGCTGCGATCGGTCAACGCCTCGCAGCCCTCGGACCCCTACCTCCAGAACAGCTCGGCCAACCCCAACGCCTCCACCAGCCTCGAGGCTCTGCTGGCCGCCAACGGGGTCCAGATCGCCTTCAACGGACACGCCCACACCTACCAGCGCATCATCCCGAACAACTACCAACAGAACGGTCAGATCGTCAACTACGTCACCGGCGGTGGCGGTGGCGTGCTCGAGCCCATCGAGACCACCAGCTGCGCCAACATGGTGACGACCGCCAGCGTCTATGCCCTGGGGTGGAACCCGAACGGGGGCAGCGGTTCGGCCTGCGGTGGTGCCTCCGTCCCCACCGCGGCCGCCGACGTGTACAACTTCTTGAAGGTGACCGTCGCCGGCCAGACCGTGACCGTCACCCCGACCAACGCCGCCGGCGGGACCTTCGACCCCCAGAGCTACACCTATCCGGCCGTCGTACAGCCATCGTCGCCGAGTGGGGTGTCCGCCACGCTCACCTCGGAGACGACCGCCGAGGTGACCTGGTCGCCGGCCACCGAGGCCGGTGGCTCGATCACGTCGTACCAGATCTCGCGGAACGGTAGCCCGCTCACGACGGTGTCCGGCACGACGACGTCGTTCGCCGACAGCGGGCTGGCGCCGGGGACGACCTACGTGTACCGGGTGACCGCCATCGGGACGGTCGGCCAACCGTCGTGGCCCGGCACCTCCAACCCCATCACGACCACCGCCCCGGCCGCGCCCTCCGCCCCGGTGGCGCCGAGCGGTCCCACCACACCGCAGACCGACTGTGTGCGGCATCTGGCGCCGGGATCGGTGGTGGGCGCAGCCGTCCTGGCGAACGGGCTCGGCTACTACGAGGTCGACGCCAAGGGAGACGTCGCCGCCTTCGGCGGGGCCACCTGCTACGGCGGGCTGTCCGGCCTCGCCCTCAACAAGCCGATCGTCGGCATGGCCTACGACACCACGACGGGTGGCTACTGGCTGGTGGCCTCGGACGGTGGTGTCTTCGCCTTCCGTGCCCCCTTCTACGGCTCCACCGGCGCCCTGCACCTCAACAAGCCGATCGTGGGCATGGCCTTCGATCCGGCCACCGGCGGGTACTGGCTGGTGGCCTCGGACGGTGGCATCTTCAGCGGCCACGCGCCCTTCCACGGCTCGACCGGGGCGATCAGGCTCAACAAGCCGATCGTGGGGATGGCGGTCGACGTCACCACCGGTGGCTACTGGCTGGTGGCCTCGGACGGCGGTGTGTTCTCCTTCGACGCCCCGTTCCACGGCTCCACGGGCGACATCCTGCTCAACGCCCCCATCGTCGGCATCATCCCCTCCAAGGGAGGCAAGGGATACCGGCTCGTCGCCTCCGACGGGGGGGTGTTCACCGGCCACGCCACGTTCTGGGGGTCCGCCGGCAACCTGCCCCTCGTGAGGCCGGTGATCGGAGGCCTCAACGACGATGCCACCGACGGCTACTGGCTGGTGGCCTCGGACGGTGGCGTGTTCTCCTACCACGCCCCGTTCTTCGGTTCGGGCGCCTAGCGGTTCTGTCGGGCACCCCCGGTTCTGTCGGGCGGCCGTGCTGCCCGACGTGGCTGCTGTGGCCGGTCCTCGGAAGGGACCGGACCTAGAGTTCCGCGGATGAGTTCCAGGCGGATGAGGTCCGCTCGGGCCCTGCTGTCGGCGATGGCGGTCGTCGGCCTGGTCGTGGGGTCAGGGTGCACCGGCCTTGTCGATCACGGTGCTGCTCCTGCCGCCGCCGCTCCGGTGCCCCGCCTGCTGGCGTCGGCGACCCCGGACACGCTCTCGACGTCGATTCCGGCCACGCCGGCCGGGGATCAGCTCCACTGGGTCCTGGGTGCAGTGGACGACTCCCCGCTGACCCAGCAGGTCATCGCCGCCCATTTCGATGCCAGGTTCCTGGCCCTCGTCAATGCTGCCGAGCTCAACTCGGTGTTCGCCGAGTTCCACTCGACGGCCGGCGATTCGTTCGTCGGGTTGCTGTCCGAGGATCCGTTCAACTCCTCCCTCGAGGCCATCGCCGACTTCGGCGGGGTGGTCCTCAAGGTGGGTCTCACCGTGGACGGCGCGGGCCTGATCGACGGCCTCGACTTCAGCCCCGACCCGCTGAAGACGAGTTGGGCCCAGATCGATCGTCGCCTGGCCGCCGTCGCCCCGGGCGTGGGTTTCCTGGCCGCCAAGGTGTCCTCGAGCGGGGAGTGCGTCCCGGTCCACCAGGTGGCGGCGTCCACCCCGCGGCCGACAGCATCGATGTTCAAGCTGTTCGTCCTCGGTGCGCTTGCCCATCAGATCGAATCGGGACGGGTGAGGTGGAACCAGGAGCTGACCGTGGAGGAGTCGATGAAGAGCGCGGGTTCGGGCACCCTCCGGTACGAGCCGGACGGGACCCGGATCACCGTGCGCCAGACCGCCCTCAAGATGATCTCGGTGAGTGACAACACGGCAGCCGACATGTTGATCCACCTGGTCGGCCGGGCCGCGGTGGAGGCCCAGGTGCGGAAGTGGTCGGACCACGCCGCGCTCGACGTGCCGTTTCTCACCACGCGAGAGGCGCTCGGGCTCCACGACGTGGACTTCCCTGTCCTGGCCGACCAGTACCTGAGCCTCACGCCCGGCCGGCGACAGGCCTTCTTGACGACCCGGGTGGATCCGCTGCCGTTGGACCAGCTTCTGGCCTCCGGGGTTCCCCGCGATGTGAACTCGATCGAGTGGTTCGCATCGCCGGGTGATCTCTGCCGTGCCTTGGCCGGATTGCAGCAGCTGCGGGAGCGCCCTGACCTGGCTCCGATCGGGTCGGTCCTGTCGGCCAACCAAGGGGGCCTGGGGCTCGACCCGGGCCAGTGGCCCACCGTCTGGTTCAAGGGCGGTTCGGAGCCGGGCGTGCTGACCCTCGGCTACCGGGCCGAGTCCAGCCGCGGCAGGTCCGTGGTCGTCGTGGCCATGGTCGAGGACCCTACAGAGGCACTGCCGGCCATCGTCCCGCTCGAGCTCTTGTCGATCGTGCGCGGGGCGTTCGGTCTTCTCGGATGACCCCGGACCCGAGCGGATGGCGGCCCGCCCTCCCCGGTGTTTAACCTGGGCTGTCCGACCACCCCGGAGCGCCACCACCCCATGCACATCCCGGCCGTCGATCGCGCAGACGAAGACGAGTGGCGGACCTTCGTCGAGCGCCAGGGCTTCGGCCACCTGATTGCCGCCGGCTCCGGGCGGTTGGTGCCGGTGGTGGTGCCCACGCAGTTCGTCCTCCGTGGTGACGCCGTCCTCCTGCACGTGGCCGGGCCGAACCCGATCCTCGATGCCATCGGCGAACAGCCACGGGTGGTGCTCAGCGTCGCCGGTGACTGGGCGTACATCCCGTCGGACTGGAAGGTCGTCGGCGACGAGGACCCACTGCTCGGCATCCCCACCACCTACTACGGCGCCGTCCAGCTCGAAGGGACGGCGCGGGTGGACGACGAGCCGGAGGCGGTGGCGGCCGTCCTCCGGCTTCAGCTGGCTGCGCTTCAACCGGCGGTGGCCATCGGCGACCCCGGACGCACCCACCCGGCCAAGCTCCGGTCCATCCGGGCGATCACCGTCTCCGTCGACGAGGTGAGGGCCAAGTTCAAATATGGGGGAAATGTCGACGGCGCCCATCGTCAGGCGGTCATCGGGGCACTGCGGGAGCGGGGTGGCCCCGGTGACGCCGCCGCGGCCGGCCACGCGGCCCGACGGGACTCCTCCGGCCCGATCCGGTCCCAGTAGAGGCAACTGTTCCCAGCTGCAGGCGCTCGTCGGCGTGTGGTTGACTGGCCCGGTCGCTTCCGGTCGACACCGAACACCGAGGTGGTCCTATGAACGCAGCCGACGGGATGAAGGTGACCGTGACCAAGGACGGCCCCTACCTGGTCGAGGGCATGGTGCCCCTGGCGGTTCAGACCGTCGTCGCCGACGCCGAGGGCAACTCCGTCGGGTGGCGCCAGGGCGAGGAGTACACGGCCAAGGCATCGTGTGCCCTGTGCCGGTGCGGGCAGTCCGCCAACAAGCCCTTCTGTGACGGATCCCATGCCAGGGTCGGGTTCGACGGAACGGAGACCGCCAGCCACGAGGCGTACCTCGACCAGGCCACCGAGCAGGTCGGCCCGTCCCTCATCCTGACGGACGCGCAGCCGCTGTGTGCCTTCGCCCGGTTCTGTGACGTCGCCGGTCAGGTGTGGAGCCTGGTGGAAGAACCTGGTCCCGACGCCGCCCGCCAGACGGCCCTCGAGGCGGGGCTGTGTCCCTCGGGCCGACTGGTGGTGTGGGATCCGGAGACGAAGAAGGCGATCGAGCCCGAGTTCGATCCGTCCATCGGTCTGGTCGATGACCCGGTCGAGGGAGTGGCCGGGCCCATCTGGCTGCGTGGAGGCATTCCGGTCACCGGCGCCGACGGCCAGACCTACGAGGTCCGCAACCGGGTCACCCTGTGTCGGTGTGGCGCGTCGGAGAACAAGCCCTTCTGCGATGCCTCCCACGCCTCCATCGGCTTCACGGCCTGAGCGGGCGTGGACCCGTCGGACCGGCCCGGACCGGGCTGATGACGGGCTCGTCGGTGTCGCTGGTCGGCAAGATCGGGGTGAAGGCCGGGCACCGGTTGGCGCTGGTCCATGCGCCCGAGGGGTGGTCCATCGATCAGCTGCCGGCGGACGTCGACGTCCGCGCCAGGGTGCCGGCACGGGCCGATGTGGTGGTGGCGTTCTTCCGGCGTCTCCCCGACCTGCGGCGGGAGTGCCCGCGGCTGGCCCAGGTGATCGTCCCCGACGGTTCGCTGTGGCTGGCGTGGCCGCGGCGGGCCGCCGGCCACGCCAGTGACATCACCGACAACGAGGTTCGGGCGTGCGTCCTGCCGCTCGGGCTCGTGGATGTCAAGGTGGCAGCCCTCGGTGAGGACTGGTCCGGCCTGAAGATGATGTGGAGGAAGGAACTGCGGCCGACACCATCCTGATCGGTGCGGCACCCGGCCGGCCGCCGGGACGACCACGAGGTCGTCGTCGGGCCGGCGCCTACGATCCCGATCTGTCGTCGGGACCCGCGTCCCGGTTGAGCTGATCGAGGGTCGAGGCGTCGGCATGGAGGCGCTCGTCGAGCTGTCGGCCCCGCTCGACCACCGCCGATTGGATGGCCTGGGCCAGCCCGGACCAAGGATCCCGACCGGTGTCGATGGAGGTCCGCAACTCGTCGACCAGGTCGTTGGTGCCCTCCGGGTTTCCGGCTTCGATATGGAGCTGGTAGGAGGACGCGTCGGGGCCCTCCCGGTAGCAACGAACGGACGCCACGTTGAGCTGCTGGTCGATCAGTACGATCGACCGCGCCCTTGATGGGGTTGAGCTGCGGCGTGTCGACGACCCAGCCTCCAGTGTTGACGACACCGACCGGCGCGCCCGTCGACCCCTGCGCCCGTTGCTCGACGAACGGCTTGTGGGTGTGGCCGAAGATGAAGGCGAGGTCGCGCGGAGCCCCGATCTCGGCGGTGGCCTGGATGGCCACCGGGCCGCTCAGGTAGGCACCGAGCCCCTCTTCGGCCTTGGGGCTCAACAGCACTCCGGGCCGGTGTCGCTCGCGCAGTGCCGTGTCGACGCCGGCCTTGAGCAGCGTCGCCACGGTGTGGGCCTCGAGATCGGCTCTGGCCCGGGACCGCCCGCCCACTTTGATCGCCCGCTCGATGGCCTCGATCTCGGCGTGCATCGCCTCGTGGCTCTGGAGGGACTCGTACAGGGATCGGGTGATGCGCATGATGTCGCCGCTGTCGCCCATCGACGACCAGAAGAAGTCGATCCACCCGCCGTTGTCCGCCTCGAGTTGCCACGCCTCGACCGCTCCGGTGCGGGGGGTCCCCAAGGCATCGTCCAGGAGTGACATCATCCGGTAAAGCGGCTCGATGTAGTGCCCGTGGGTGAGCACCACCGCCCGGTCTCCCGACTCGTCCACCAGGCCGAGGTTGGGATAGCTCTGGGTCACCGTGACCGGATTCGTCCGCTGGCCCCGGTTGGCGAGCACTTCGACGAAGCGGTCCCGCACGGGAACCCGGTCGTTGGCGGGGAGCAGCTTGGTCGCATGCCGCTCGGGCGCCGTGGGCATGGTGGCCGACTCCTGCGCCAGCAGGTTCAGGTACCTGTCGTCGCTGGCCCGGGACCACAGGTGGTGGTCATGGTTGCCGGCGACGAACCGGAGGGCCGGGCTGACGGAAGCACCCGTCCCACCGGGGCGGAGTGCGGTGACGAACTGGGAGAAGGTGGATGCAGCGTCTTCGGGCGTGGTGAGGGCCAACTCGAACAGGTCACCGAGCACCACGAGGTCGGGAGGATCCTGACCGCTCTGACGCAGCGAGCGGAGGCACTCGCAGAGGGCCGTGAGCACGGGAGACGCAGCCGAACCGTCGACGTTCTCGCCGTCCGCCGTGACGTTCGTGAGCAGGCTGTTGAGTGCTCCGAGATGCAGGTCGGAGATGCATACCCATCGGATTGGGGCCATGAGGAGTCCTTTCCGGCCCCGACCGTAGTGCACCACCTTGCCGCGGATCAGCGTCCCGCCCGACCGGCCCGGCTGGCGGATCGGCGGTCGGGTTGGCAGTCTGTCGGGGGCCACGGCGACCGCCACCGGGCCACCGGGAGAGCCCGAGCTGTTCGGGCCGCGACAGGGGGATGGGTATGGATGAGCAGTCGGCAGTGGAGTTCCAGTTCGCGGGACAGGACATCCCGTGGGTGCTGAGGACGTGGGCCGAGTCGCAACCCGACAAGGACTTCCTCGTGTGGGAGCCGCGTCGTGGGCCGACCCGGTCGTGGACGTATGCCGAGTTCTTCGGGGACGTCTGCAGCCTGGCGGCCGGCCTGGCCGGTCGCGGGGTCGCCAAGGGGGACAAGGTCCTCATCCACTCGGAGAACTGCCCCGAGATGGTGCTGGCCTGGTATGCCTGCGCCACCCTGGGGGCGGTGGGTGTGACCACCAACACCCGCTCGGTCCGGGCCGAACTGGAGTTCTTCATCCAGAAGACCGGCTGCGTGGGCGCGGTCACCCAGCCACAGTTCGCGGCGGTGGTGGACGCCGCCGGTCCCGACCTGGGGTGGATCGTGGTGACCGAGGACGACGGAGGCGGGGACGATGCCGGCGGGAGACGATGCCGGCGGCGCGGCTTCGACCGGTTCGAGAGCCTGTTCGGCGACTCCGACTCACTGATCCACCGCGATCCCGACCCGATGGCACCGGTCGGCATCTTGTTCACCTCGGGTACCACGTCACAGCCCAAAGCAGTGGTGCACACCCATGCCAACGCGCTGTGGGCCGGGAGGATCGGTCCCGCCAACATCTCCATGGGACCCGACGACACCTACCTGGTCTTCCTGCCGTTCTTCCACGTGAACGCCCAGAGCTGGTCGTTCTGGACGGTGTTGGGGGTGGGCGGGAACGGTCATCCTGCAACCCAAATTCTCCTCGTCCCGCTTCTGGGAGGTCGTGACCAAGCACCAGGTGACCCATATCTCGTTGATCCCCTTCGTCTACAAAGCGCTGGCCGGGCAGGCGATCCCCGAGCATTCCGTAAAGGTCGGGGTGTTCGGTCTCATCGTCCCCGAGTTGGAGCAGTGGCTGGGGTTCCGGGTGGTCCCGGCCTACGGCATGACCGAGACGGTGATCCATGCCACCAACGACAACCCGGGACGGATCTGTCCTCGCGGTTCGATGGGCAAGCCCACACCGGGGTACGAGCTCCTGGTCGTCGATCGTGACACCGGCGAGATCTGCCAGCGACGGCGCGCCAGGGGAGCTCTGGGTGCGTGGTACCCGAGGCATCCAGCTGTTCCTCGAGTACTACGACAACCCTGACGCCATGGCGAAGAGCTTCACCGACGATGGCTGGTTCAAGACGGGCGACGTCGTCCGGCTCGGCGAAGGTGGCAACTTCTTCTACTGCGATCGTGATGCGGATGTCCTCAAGGTCGGAGGGAGAGAACGTCTCGGCCCGCGAGGTCGAGGACGCCTGTCGGCAGGTGGCCGGGGTCGGTGACGTGGCGGTCGTGGCCCAGTCCCACGAGATGCTCAGCGAGGTGGCGGTGGCCTTCGTCATCCGGTCGCCCGGCGCCGATGTCGACGACACGCAGCTGGAGAAGGCGGTGATCGAGCAGTGCGCGTCGAACCTGGCCGACTTCAAGGTGCCCCGGGCGGTGTACTTCGTGGACGAGTTCCCCCGGGCGACGCTGGACAAGGTGGCCAAGAACAAGCTCCGCGAGCGGGCCGATTCGTTGGCATCGGGTGACCGGGGTGGGAACTGACCGGCCGGGGCCGAGGGGCGGGCACGGGCGCCGGGGGCCGGGGGCCGGGGGCCGGGGGCCGGGGGCCGGGGAGCCGCAGCCGGCGCCGATTGTTTTCCAGATTACATACCACCGAAATGTTATTTGCGAATTGCCGATGCGGAGCGGAGGTCCTCGCCGCGCTCGTGGCCGCACGGCTCGCCGCACTCATCCCACTCCTCCGACCCGGCGGGCTGGAGCTGGCGAGGTCAGCCGGCGGAGAACTTGAGGGTGACCAGTTGGAACGGCAGTAGTTCCAGCTCGACGGTGCCGCCCTCGCTGGCGGAGAGGGGCCAGGTCGCGCTCCAGCAGATCCGTGCGGCTGACCGAGGCGAAGGGCTGGTGCAGGGTCACGCGGACCGGGCCGCGGGACCCCCACACCTCGCACAGACGCACCACGACGGCATCTGATCGGTCGGCCCACTTGACCGCTTCGATGCTCACGCCCGGTCGGTCGACGCGTCACCACGCGGCCAGCACCCCCTCCCGCGACCAGCGAAATCGGCAGGTTGAAGGCTCGGCCTCGGCGACGACGTCCGCCGGGGGTCCGGAGATCGCCCTGGTGGGGCAGGAGCGCATAGGCGAACCGGTGCGTCCCCCGATCGGCCTCGGGATCGGGAAAGCCGGGGCCGCGCAGGAGGGAGAGCCGGATGGTCGACCCCAAGATGTCGTACCCGTACTTGCAGTCGTTCAGGAGTGCCACCCCGTATCCGGGCTCGCTCAGGTCCGCCCACCGGTGGCCGCAGACCTCGAACCGGGCCTCGTCCCAGGTGGTGTTGGCTACCGTCGGCCGTTCGATGTGGCCGTGCTGGATCTCGTAGGTGGCGCGGGTCGACCGTACCGACAACGGGAAACGCCACCTTGAGGAAGCGGTGCCGTTCGTGCCAGTCCACCTGTGGTGTGGAACTCGAGACGCCGCGATCCGGCAGCCAGGCGCATGATCTGGGTGATGGTGGACGTTCCGAACCTCCGGACCATGCGCACCCCGGCCGCGGAGAGGATCGGATTCGGCGGTCTCGATCGAGTCGACGGGTCACCAGGTCGACGACCTTGTCGAGATACGAGCGGTCGACGTCCCAGGCGTCGAAGGCCCGGGGGTGGTCCTCGTGGAGCTGGAACAGGTTGCCCCTCGACCCGGGGGCCAGCACGTCCCTGCCTGCCACCAGATCCCGCACCGAGATCAGCAGGCCGTCGTCGTCCCAGTCGACCCGCAGCAGGCCGTTCTCCATCCAGTCGTGCCGACCTGCACCGGGGCGATGTCGACGATCCGGCCCCCGGTGCGCACCGGCGCCCAGCCGCATGCCGGCGCCGACACGACGGCCAGCGAACCGTCCGGGAGGTCGACCACCTCGGTCCGGTCGTAGGACGAGGGGTTGAATGCCACGAGCCCGCCGCCGCCGCCGCCGTCGTCGCCGCCGCCGCCGCCGTCGCCGCCGCCGCCGCTGCCACGGCCGGCCAGCACGCGCTGGGCCTCGGCGATCACGGACCCGGCAACGGCGAGGACTTCGGCGTGCTCGGATCGTGTGCCCTCGTAGACCCAGTGGATGCTGGAGCCGGGCAGGATGTCGTGGAACTGCTGGAGCAGCAGGATCTTCCATGCCTGTTCGAGCTCCGGCACGCCGGTCGAGCGACGCCGCCACCGACCACATCTCTGCCGCCCGCAACGCCTCCTCCCCACGACGGTTGGCCACCTTTACGTCGGCGTGGGTGGTGAGCGTCGCCCGATGGGCCTCGAGGTACAGCTCCCCGACCCAGGTGGGCGAGCTCATCGGCGTCCTCGTGCGAATCGGGCCAGGAATCCGCCGACGCTGCCGATCTCCGTGCGGGGCAGGCCGTCCAGATCGGCCACCCGGCGGAACCGCTCGATCATGACCGGGTCGGGGCCCCCGCCCCCGTCGCCGTAGCCGAACGGGTAGAGGTTGAGGGCGGCACCGTCGATCCCCGTCCCGCGGTCCTGGCCGGCGGCGACCTCGGCGGCGGAGAAGTCGCCGTTGTAGGTGTTGGCCGGTGGGAAGTGGGCGAGCAGTCGGCTTCCGTCGTGGCCCTCCCACCAGAACGTGGTGTGCGGAAAGGTGTTGGTGTCGTTCCAACTCATCTTCTGGGTGATGAGCGCGGTGACGCCGGCCTCTCTGGCGATCTGCGGCAGCGCAGCCGAATATCCGAAGACGTCGGGGATCCACAGCTCGTGGGTCTCGACACCGAACTCCTCCTCGAAGAACCGCTTCCCGTAGACCAACTGGCGGACGAGGGACTCGCCGGAGGGGACATTGGTGTCGGGCTCGACCCACATGCCGCCGACCGGCTCCCATCTGCCGGACCGCACCTGTTCGGCGATCCTCCGGTACAACGTGGGGTACTCGTCCTTCATCCACTGGTACTGGACGGCCTGACTGCACGCGAAGTGGTGTTCGGGATACCGCTCCAGCAGGCGGAGCTGATTGGAGAACGTCCGGGCGCATTTCCGCTTCGTCTCTCGGACGGGCCACAGCCACGCACAGTCGATATGGGCGTGTCCTACCGCCACGACCCGGTGCCTCGAGGCAGATGGACTGCTGAGCTCGGGGAGGAGGGCTTCCCGGGCGGCGGCCGTGGTGCCGGCCACATCCCCGGGTTCGAAGGCCCCCACGGCGGCGCTCAGCGCTCGGGTGATCGATTCGGCCCGATCAGGGTCGAGCCGGCCCAACTCGAGGAGGACCCGCATGTCCAGGTAGAGGGAGTGGACGTCGCGATGGACGACGGCCAGTTCAGCGACTCGGAGGGCGTACAGCGGCACCCCCTGGTAGTCCGGCATCAGGAGGGGCCAGTCGGGAAGGATCCAGGGTGGGATGGGATTGGCCGCGGCCTCCACGAAGAACTCGACCGGCTCGCTCCCCGCAGCACCGGTTGTGAGCACGAACTCCCGCTGCCGGTGGTGCAGTCCCTGCACGGGTTGGAGCCCGGTGTCCCAGATCTGGCCTTCGGCGGTGAAGCCCACCATCTCGTCACCCCCCAGGTGCACCGAGCGCGGCAACCTCGGCTCCGGCCCATTCGGGGGGGATGGAGCCTCGGAACCGGAACCACGTGGTGTCCCAACGGCCTCCCCAGGCACCGCCGACGGCGAAGGGTTGGAACGGCCGACCCACTGCCTCCGCCGCCGAGATCGGCTCGCCTCGAAGGTGGTGTGCGGCGACGTCCAACGCGGAGCGCCGGCCGTACATGGCCGGCCGGACCACCGTATTGGCCAATCGGCGCATCGAGGTCAGGTCGTCGGCCATCGGCTCTCAGTCTGGCATCGCCGCTGTCGACGGTGGGATGGACCGCCTGCGGTGAGCTCCGCGAAGGGGACCCTCCGCGATTTTAGGGCGTACCTACTTGGAAATTCCGTATGAAGCGCTTGCCGGTCACCTACCATCGACGAAGAGAATCTCGAGCGGCAGGAATTCCCGACTCGTGAGAAGCAGGGTCCAACCAAGGGCCTCCTCGGTGAGCACGGGCAGTTGGTCGCCCGGATCTACAGGAGAGGCGGTAGCTTGCGCACCGACCCGACCGACGAGCAGGCACTTGCCTCCACCGTGTTGGTGGTCGGGGAAGACGACCTGTTGCGGTTCGCCACCCGCTTGGCGCTCGCCGCCAAAGGATGGGTCGTCTCAGACGCCTCCACCGGCGTGGCGGCCATCACCGTCGCCGAGCGCGACATGCCCGACGTGGTCCTCCTCAACCTCGAGTTGGCCCAGTCCGAGGGGGGGCGGGTCCTGAGGGCGCTGAAGACGTCGTCGGAGACCTCGTGGATCCCGGTGGTGATGGTGTCGCCGCTCCAGGACAGCGCCGAGGCGATCGAGCTCCTGCGGGCCGGCGCCCAGGACTGCATCGTCGAGACCTGTTCGATGGATGAGTTGGAGGCCCGCCTCCTGGCCGCCCGACGGCTGGCGACCGTGCATCGCCAGACCACGCTGAACGAGGTCCACCACCGTCTCTTGACCGATGAGGCCACCGAGGCCAAGTCGGACTTTCTGGCCAATGTGAGCCACGAGATCCGTACCCCGATGAGTGGGGTCATCGGCATGATCGACCTCCTGCTCGATTCGGGGCTCGAGGGCAGTCAGCGCGAGTACGCCCAGACCGTCCAGCGCTCCGGTCAAGCGCTCATGGTGATCATCAACGACATCCTCGAGTTCTCGAAGATCGAATCCGGACAGCTCGATGTCGACGAGGTGGATACGGACATCAGGGTCGTTCTCGATGACGTCGTCGATCTGTTGGCTGCTCCGGCCCGGGCCAAGGGTATCGAGATCATCACGATCGTCGATGCTGCCGTGCCCCGATTGGCCACGGCGGATCCCGGACGCGTGCGCCAGGCCCTCACCAACCTGGTCGGCAACGCCGTCAAGTTCACCGAGGTGGGTGAGATCGTCGTGCGGGTCACCGCCGACACGGTGGAAGGTGGGCTCCCCGTCCTCCGCTTCACGGTCTCGGACACCGGTAGCGGGATTCCGTCGGAGCGGCTCGGCGAGATCTTCCAGCCGTTCGTCCAGGCGGACAGCTCCATCGTCAGGGAACACGGGGGAAGCGGCCTCGGCCTGGCCATCACCGCCCAGCTGGCCACCCTGATGGGCGGCGGCAGCGGCGTGACGAGCGAAGTCGGCGCGGGGAGCACGTTCTGGTTCACCATTCCGCTCTCGACGGCTCCGGGAGGGAGGGACGATGCGGCCTCCTGGATCGACGGTGACCTCGCCGGGATGAGGGTGTTGGCCGTGGATGACAGCGCCATGCAGCGTGAGTCGCTCCACACCCACCTCACCGGACTCGGTATGCAGGCCACGACCTGCGGCTCCGGTCGAGCTGCCATCTCGATCCTGCGATCCGCAGCCGCCGACGGGCGGTCCTACGACGTGGTCGTCATCGACCGGTCGATGCCCGGTATGAGCGGGAACCGGTTGATGGCCGCCATTCTCGACGACCCGGTCCTGGACCCCCCCGTCGTCATGATGAAAGTCCTCGGTCAGGAACTCACCAGTGACGTCGGTCATGCCTGTCTGTCCAAACCCATCCATCAGCACCAGCTGCACGGCTGCCTCCGCAAGGCGATGGGCCTTGGGTGGGAGGAGCCGGACGTCGATCCGGTCACCATGGCCCTTCCGGAGTTGACCCGGCAGACCGGCTGCCTCCTCTTGGCCGAGGACAACGTGATCAATCAGAAGGTCGCCTGCGCCATCCTCACCAACGCCGGATACGAGGTCGATATGGTGCCAGACGGCGTGGCGGCCGTTCGCGCCGCAGCCTCCCATGACTACGACGCAATCCTCATGGATTGCCAGATGCCGAAGCTGGACGGATACCAGGCCACAGCGGCGATACGGGAAGGTGAGGGAACGGGCCGTCACACACCGGTGATCGCGATGACGGCCAGCGCCCGCACGGAAGACCATGACCGCTGTCTTTCGGAGGGAATGGACAGCTATATCTCAAAGCCAATGAGCCGCATAGGTCTGCTCACCGTGGTGGCAGCTGCACTCCGCAGTGCGAGGAACGGCGATGAGGCGCCCGGAAAGGGTGCACTTCTCCGTAGTGTTGGCCCCGACGTTGAGGCAGTTGCGGGAGAACTTCACCTGGTGGGAGGACCCGAGCGCCTCGATCCACCCCGGACAGGAAGCCGCATCACACACTCATCGGGTCATGGTCCGGGATCCCGGGCTGAACCGCCACCTCGGAGCTGGCGGCCGGGTCGTTCAGAAATTGACGGCGAATTAGAGGGTATTCCCTCCGACACTTAGGGTCTTCTCCACTCTATAGATGCTGAGACAGGTCCGATAGTATTGCGAGAACTATCGGATCTGAGTGTCGAGATAAAGACCCCTTGTAAGTGATTACTGCACTCTATACACTCAAACGAACTCGCGATGTAAGTACATATAGAGCTGACGTAGATCAGCAGTGAATGTTGCCGGATCCCAGTTAAATCAGCAGCGGCACAAGACCACGGGAGCACAATGAACATGACCGTCCGGACGGCGTATGCGGTGAGTCTCCCCGTAGGGTATGGGCAGCTGATCGGGTTGGATCACCTCCACGGTGCACAGGCATGACCACCGATCCCCTGGACGATGCCTCGCTGGGCGCGGCGCTGGCGATGCTGTGGCAACGCCATCGACAGTCGAATCTGGACCGGATCTCGCTCCTCGAGACCACCACCGCCGACGTCCTGCGGGCCGTCGTCGACGAGAAGGCCACCGCCAGCGCCGCCGGCGCCGCCCATCAGCTGGCGGGATCACTCGGCACGTTCGGGTTCGACGCCGGCAGTCGGGCCGCGCTCGAAGCCGAGTTCCTGCTCCGCCAGCCCGTGATCGACGGCCGGCTTCTAGCCGAGGCGGTGACGGCGCTGCGCTATGCGGTTCAGGATGTGGGCGATGGCTCGACGGTCACCCCCAGGTCGGGTCCGACCGGCTCCTCGACCGAGCGGCTCCAGCCCGATGTCCTGATCGATTCGGCCGATGGCGAGCTCGTCGCTCGAGTGACGGCGGAGGGAGCGGCCTTCGGGGTCACCATTGCGTCGACCGGCGATCGAACCGACCTCGGAGGCGGTGGCACCGCCGCCGGTACGCCGGTGTTGGTCGACGATGGCGGTCCCGGGCGGTGGACGCGGACCGTGTTGTTGAACAGGGTCCGCGAGTTGGCGGAGACGGCGTTCGTCGTCGTTCTCACCGACAGTGACCGCTTCGAGGAGCGCCTGGAACTGGCGACAGCAGGTGCCGCCGCGGTGATCCCTCGTGCGCAGGGCGCCCGCCAGTTGGTGCTGCTCCTCGTGGAGGAACTCGCAACCCACCGGCTCGCGGGCACCAGGGTGTTGACGCTCGGGATCGAAGCCGAGCCGCTCGGGATGATCAGATCGTCGATGGACGGGTTGCACTGCCGTATCGAGCGTCACGACGATCCCTTGGAGTTCTGGCAGGCGCTGGAGGAGCACGGGGCCGATCTCGTCGTCGTCGGGATAGGAGCATCGGCATCGATCGGTCTCGACCTCTGCCGGGTGATCCGGGCGCATCCCGGTTGGCGACAGCTCCCGGTGGTGGTGACCGGCGCCCCCACCTCCGACCGTCGACAGGACGCCCTGTTGGCCGGGGCCGACGACTATCTCGAGGCCCGGTTGTCGGGGGACGAGCTCGGGTCCCGGCTGCGGATCCAGTTGGAGCGGGGCCTGCTCGTCAGGGCCCGCAACGACATCGACCCGCTGACCGGTGCGGAGAACCGGCCGGCCGTCGAGCGGTCGTTGGAGCGCCTGTTGGGGCTGGCCCACAAGCGGGACTGCCCATGCGCCCTGGTCCTCATCGCCGTCGACCGGTTCGAGCAGATCAGGACCGCGGACGGGAACGCCATGGCCGACGTGGTCCTGAGGGACCTGGGTCGCCGGCTCCTGGAGGAGTTCGGTGAGGAGGACGTCGTGGGACGTTGGACGACGGACGGGTTCGCCCTTGGCGTCTACGGCGCCACCAGCCAGGGCGCCGGCGAGAGCGTGACCAAGGTGCTCGCCCATTTCGCCGCCGACGCCTTCTCGACGACGTCGGGCAAGAGCGCCCGGTATGCGTTCAAGGCCGGGATCGCCTCGTCGCCGGTCGACGGGTCGACCCTGGCCTCGCTCGAACGTGTGAGCGAGACGGCGTTGCGAAGGGCCGCAGCCGGCAAGAACGCCGTGGTGGTGGCCGGAGAGCGACCGGGGGCCGCTGCCGGCAATCCCATCGACGTCGTGCTGGTGGAGGACGACGACTCCGTCGCCGACGTGATCGAACATGCACTCGGCCTCCGCGACTACGAGTACCTCCGCTTCAGCGACGGAGCCGAGGCGGCGAAGGCGTTGGGCGAAGGGAACGTCAAGGCCCGAGTGGTGTTACTCGACGTGGGACTGCCCAGCCTCGATGGATTCGGGGTACTCGAGATCCTCAACCAGCAGGGTGTCCTCGAGGGCACACGGGTGATCATGCTGACGGCGCGGTCGTCCGAGGCCGAGATGCTCCGCGCCCTCGGACTCGGCGCCATGGAGCACATCGCCAAGCCCTTCAGCATCCCGGTACTGCTCGGTCGTCTGGACCGGCAACGGGCGCCGGTCGTGGCATGACCGCCCTGACCCTGGTCACCGTGATGCTGATCGTGATCGGATCGGCGGTTGCAGTGGTACTGGCCACCGTCGGTGTGAGCAGCCTGATCCGTGCCCACAGGATCCGGATCGAGCCGATGCTCAAAGACGCCCGAACGGCCATCATCACCGCGCTGTCGGGCGACTCCTCCGGCGCCATCCAGGCGCTCACCGGACTCAGCTGGTTCCCGAGGCGGTACATCATCGGGATCCTGCTCGACCTGGCACCCTCGGTCAGCGGCACCTCTCGATCGGTCCTCGTCTCACTCGGGGAGGCCGTCGGGGTGGTCCAGAGCGCCCGGCGCGGCGTCTACCGCCGGAAGTGGGCCACCCGGCTGTACTCGGCTCGCGTGCTGACGGCGTTCGGCATCGAGTCGGAGGCGATGACCGCCCTCCTTCGTGACCCCTCTCCCGAGGTGCGTGCGCAAGCGGCGGCGTGGGTAGTGGTCACGCCGACCCCCGAAGCCATCGCCCTTCTGATCTCCCTCCTCGGCGACGTCGACGGTCTCTGCCGGTTTGCGGCCCGGGACGCCCTCATCCGGATCGGTCTCCCGTGCACGGACGCGCTCGATCAGCGCCCTCGACGTCTCGGATGCGCAGATCACCGATCAGATCCTGGAGATCGCCACGGCGATGGGCGACAGCCGGTTCCTTCCGGCGGCGACCCAGCGCACGACGGAACTGTCGGCGACGACCCGGGCCCTGGCGGCCACGGTGCTGGCACGAACCGGCGATCCCGGTGCCGGTCCGGCGTTGGTCGCCATGCTCGGTGACCCGTCGGATGCGGTCGTGCTGGCCGCCGCCGCCGGGATCGGCGCGCTCTCGTACTGGCCCGCCGCCGCCGCCGTCGAACCACTGCTGAGCAGTCCCTCCTGGGAGCTGCGAAAGCAGGCCGGTCTGACCTTGCTCAGCCTCGGCGCCCCCGGGACCATCCTGTTGTGGGCCAACGCACCGGGCGAGGGGGAGGAGGCGGAGATGGCCATCCAAGCGCTCCAGCTGCACTCCATCTCCCGCCTCTCCGAGGCCGCATGAGGCACTTCTACACGACGTTCATCACACCGATCAACTACGCGGTGGTGGCCTATTTCGCCGCACTCGGCCTGTTCTACCTCGTGCTGTATGTGTCGGCGGCCATGGACATGCGCCAGTACCTGCGGGAGGTGCGGGCGGAGAAGTACCACCAGGTGCTCTCCTCCGACATCGCCCCCACCATCTCGATGCTGGTACCCGCCCACAACGAGGAGTCGAGTGTCAAAGAGAGCGTGCTCGCCCTCCTCACCCTGGCCTACCCGCAGTTGGAGATCGTGGTCATCGACGACGGCTCCACGGACCAGACCATGTCCATCCTGATGGAGGCGTTCCAGCTCCTGCCCATCCAGCCCGTCTACGACCGACGCATCGCCACGAGGCCGGTACGGGCGATCTACCGATCACAACGGTTTCCCAATCTGATCGTCGCCTCCAAGGAGAAGGGCGGAAAGGCGGACGCACTCAATGCGGCCCTCAACATCGCCAGCAGCGAACTGGTGTGCTCGCTCGACGCCGACACCATCCTCGACCCCGACGGCCTGAGGCGCCTGGTCCGCCCCTTCATCCGATCCCACGACGTCGTCGCCGCCGGTGCCACGATCCGCGTGGCCAACGGCTGCACGGTCTCGCGCGGTCGCCTGGCGTCGGAGCGCGGCCCCCATCGGGCGTTGGCGGGCATCCAGGCGGTGGAGTATCTCCGTGCCTTCCTGTTCGGACGGCCGGGATGGAACCGTCTGGGCGGGAACCTCCTGATCTCCGGGGCCTTCGGGCTCTTCCGGCGCCAGAGCCTGCTCGAGACGGACGGATATGCCAAGACGGTGGGCGAGGACATGGAACTCGTGATCCGGCTCCGCCGCCACGGATACGAGACCGGGCAGCCGGCCAGGGTCGAGTTCGTGCCGGATCCGGTGGCCTGGACCGAGACGCCCACTGCCTTCAGGGAGCTGGGTCGCCAGCGCGAGCGGTGGCAGCGTGGCTTCTCCGATGCGCTGTGGCGTCACCGGAGCGTGATGCTCAACCCACGCTACGGGGTGCTCGGGCTGGTCGTCTTTCCCGCCTTCGCCCTCTTCGAATGGATGGCCCCCGTCATCGAGGCACTGGGTCTGGTCATGGTCGTCCTGGGTCTGGTCTTCGGTGAGATCTCGGCGTTGTTCGCCGTGCTGTTCTTCTCGCTGGCCTGCGGGTTCGGCATCCTGCTCTCGATGCTGGCCCTGATGCTCGAAGAACTGTCGTTCCGCCGGTACGGGCGAGCCCGGGACCGGGCGCTGCTCGTGGTGTGGGCGGTGCTGGAGAACCTGGGATACCGCCAGCTGACCATCTGGTGGCGGCTCCGGGGCGTGCTGAGCTTCCTCCGGGGCAAGAAGTCCTGGGGGAAGATGACGAGGAAGGGCTTCGAGTCGGCGGACGATCCGGATCTCGCCGAGTTGCCCGGGCCGGCTGCCACGGCGAGGATGAAGCTTGCCGGTCCGGCGGTCTTCACGTCGATGGTGCCACCGATCCGGACCGTCGTCGCTGCGGGATCGAGCGTCCGCGACGTCGGACGATCGTGAGCCGGAGCGGTGGTGATGCGGGATGATGACATCCACTGGCCCCGTTGACTCGAATCCGAGGTCCTCGCTCCGGATCCTGCTGGCCGAGGACGACCCGACGGCCCGGGATGTCGCCCTCCTCATGCTCGACCGGCTCGGCTGTCATGCGGCCCTCGCCGCTGATGGGTTGGGCGCGGTGGCGGCGGTGAACGCCGGCGTGTACGACGTCGTCCTGATGGACCTGCAGATGCCGCGCATGGACGGAATGGAGGCGACCCGGAGGATACGGTCGGCGGTGGCCGGTCCGGGCCGTCCCACCATCATCGCCATGACCGCCGACTCCACCGTGGAGTGTCGGCAGCGGTGTCAAGACGCCGGGATGGACCACCACCTGGCCAAGCCGGTCGCCATCGGTGCCCTGGCCGGCTCGTTGGACAGGGAGGTGCGGCGCCTGGCCACTTTCGACCACCGCCAACTTCCCTCCGTCAGCCGTCCGAGCGCGACCGTTCGACGATCACCGGCGACAGAGCCGGCACCTTTCCCCGCCCCCGACGGACCGACCCTGGTCAGCGGCACCGATCCGCTCGGCCCGTCCCCCGTCTACGATCCCGGCGTCCTCGATGCGTTGATCGCCGAGCTCGGAGGTGACGGGGTCGCGGTCCGTCGGGACCTCATCGAGTCCTACCTTCTCGACGTGGCAGACCGCCTGCCGGTCATCGCCGCCGCCGGTCGCCACTCCGATCTCGAAGCACTGGTGTTCCAGGCCCACGCGTTGAAGTCGGCCAGCGCCATGATCGGCCTCGTCGCGCTGTCGGGCATTGCCGAAACGATCGAGTCGGGCGCGGAGACTGCCCCCGACGCGGTCGATACCGCCGGTCAGGCCGCCCTACTCGTCGTGGCGTGCAACCGGGCCGTCGAATCCCTCCGACGTGCCCTGGTCCCCGAAGGCGGGGAACGTGCGTATCGGGGCGTCCACGCCCCCCGTTAGTGGGAGTCGAGGCGTTCGGCCACCCGGCGCTCGGGCCCGTCGTACTCCAGTCCGATGCTCTTGGACCGCTGGAAGTTGAGTGTGGCGGTGACCCGGCGGTCGACGCGGCTCTGATCGTTCAGATCCAGGTTCCGGAAGATAGCGGTGATGCACTTCTCGATGGACTTGACCGATATGTTCAGCTGGTCGGCGATGGCCCGGTTGGAGAGCCCCTCCGCCATGAGCTCGAGCACGTCGGCTTCGCGGTGGGACAGGTCGTCGATCGAGACGCGATGGTGCTTGACCAGGAAGTCGACGATGGAGGGATCGAGCGCCGACTGACCGGCGACCACGTCGCGCAACGCGCCCACCACGGTCTCCATGCTGGGGAGCTGGTCGTCCAGGAGATAGGCCAACCTCGAGGAGCCGTCACGAAGCAGTTCGAGCACGAATCCGCTTCCACAGTCGGAGATGAGCACGATTCCCATGTCCGGGCACTCCTCTCGCAGGTGACGGGCTCCCGTGACGGTGGCCATGGACGTATCGTCGGCCGACCGGATGCTGATGATCACCGCCTGGGGGGCGAGTGTTCGGCACATCCCGAGCAACTCGAGGTGGCCACGGGCCCGGCCGATCACGTTCACATCGGTTCCGGCTGCGAACAGCGAGGCGAGCCCGTCCCCGATCAGGAGGCTGTCCGTGGCCAGGACGACAGAGATCCTGTCGTCCTGCGGCTCGAGACGGGGTGCCACCACCGGTGGTCCCCCGGGCCGGAGGGCTGACGACCCGATGGCGGGGAGGGGCGCCTCACCCGCATCGTGCACGCTCAGGAACACCTCGGAGAACAGGACGATCAGGCCGACGATCTCACCGTTGTCGTCATGGACGGCACTGCTCGTCGACCGGGCGATGACGGTGGCACCGTCGATCCGACGGACGGGGAGGTGGCCCGACCGATGCGCCCCACCAGGAACCATCGACTCCACTGTCCAATCGGCGTGAGCGCCCCCCAGGAGGTCCCCCGATGGCTGCCCCACCGCCTCGTCGGTGCTCCAGCCGAACAGGTCGCAGGCCCCACGGTTCCAGAACGTGACCACCGAGTCGACATCCGTGGCGATGACGGGCAGCTCGAGGCTCTCGAAGAGGGCGATGGCATCGGCCATCAGGAACGACGCGGCTCCCAGGATCGGAATTGGGGCCTCGACCTGGGCCGGCTCATTGGCGGCGAGCATTCAGCCGTCAGGAATACAGACCAGCCAGTTGAGCTCCGACCCGTCGCGACGACGCTCAGCTGGGTGTCTCAGCTGTTGCGCAGAGTCGTCGTCCATGGCCACCATTCCAAATGCTGCCGGGGAGCCCACCCGCTCCTGCCATGGTGAAGCCCTGGCCGGGCAATGTCTAGGGGGGTACGCCCTAAACAATAGGGAGCACCCTGATGTGGTGGGGGACGTCGGGGCGCCCGCAGCCATGCCGTCAGCGGGTCACTGCGGTGGTCCCGGGGCATCGCCGGACTGGACGAAGGTGGCCACCACGGACAGGAGTGCGTCCTTGCTGATGGGTTTGGCCAGGTACGCATCCATCCCCCCGGACAGGCATCGCTCCTTGTCCTGGGTCCGGGCGCCCGCAGTCAGGGCGATGATCGGGGTATGGCGGGCGTCCCGCTCCTGGTCACGGATGGCGGCCGTGGCCTCATAGCCGTTCATGCCGGGCATCTGGCAGTCCATCAGGATGGCGTCGTAGTGCTGGGTCGAGGTGGCCAGCACGGCGGCGGCGCCGTCATAGACGGTGTCGACCTGATAGCCGGCGCCCGACAGCATGGCCAGGGCCACCTTCCTGTTGATCAGGTTGTCCTCGGCGAGAAGGAGCCGAATCCCGCTGGGCCTCACCACCGGGCCGGGGACCGGCGAGGTCGGGGCGGCCGACCGGGGTGCGGCGACATCGAGATCCAGCGCCCATCGGACGCAGTCCAGCAGATTTCCACGGTGCACCGGCTTGGCCACCAGCGCACGGAATCCACACCGGTCGCACTCGTCGAGATCCTGCTCGTCGCCGGCGCCGATCATCAGGAGAAGTGGCGTGTTTCCGGCAGGACCCCCCAAGATGGCTTCTTTCAGCTCGAGCCCGTCCATTCCCGGCATGAACCGATCGATCAGGGTGACGTCGAACGACAGCCCATGGTGGGAGGCGCTCTGCAGCAGGGCGAGGGCCCGTTCCCCCGAGTCGGAGGTTGTCACGGTCATGCCCCACCCGGTCAGGTGGTCGAACAGCACCCCCCGTTGTGAGGCGTTGTCGTCCACCACCAGCGCTGTCAGCCCGGTGAGTTCGTCGTGTGCATCCGCCACCCCGGGGCTCGTCGCGGTCTCCGTGGGGTGGATCTTGATCGTGAACCAGAATGTGCTTCCCTCGGACTGTTGGCTCGAGACACCAAAGTCGCCTCCCATCAGTGTGATCAACTGTCCGGAGATGGCCAGCCCGAGCCCGGTGCCGCCGAATCGCCGCGTGGTGGAGGCGTCCGCCTGGACGAACGGTTGGAAGATGGCGCCGATCTTGTCCGGAGCGATACCGACCCCGGTGTCGCTGACCCCGAAACGAAGGAACCGGTCGGCTCCGACGGTGTCGTCGATCGCTGCCCGGACGACCACATCGCCGGAGTGCGTGAACTTGATGGCGTTCCCGACCAGGTTCATCAGGACCTGACGCAGTCGGCCGGAGTCACCCCTCACCAGTGCGGGGACCCCCGGATCGACGGCGGCGACCAACTCGATGCCCTTCGTATGGGCCGAGGATGCGAGCAACTCCACCACGTTGTCCATGACCGTCCGCACGCTGTAGTCGGTGTCCTCGATCTCGAGCATGCCCGCCTCGACTTTGGAGAAGTCGAGGATGTCGTTGATGATGGCGAGAAGCGCCTCGCCCGAGTTCCGGACCGTCTGGGCGTAGTCCCGCTGATGGGCGTCGAGCCCGGTCTCGAGGAGGAGATCGGTCATCCCGATCACCCCGTTCATGGGGGTGCGGATCTCGTGGCTCATGTTGGCCAGGAAGTCGGACTTGAACTGGGAGGCCGACGTGGCGGCGGCATGGGCATCGGCCATTGCCGCCTCGGCCTTCGCCTCGGCGGTGACGTCCGCCACGGTTCCGATCAATCCGCACGTCCCGCCTTCGCGGTCCGGGATCGGCACCGCCGTCATGGTCGCCACGCGTGGACCCCTGTCGGGGTGGATGATCTCGAATCGGAAGGAGAACTCCGTTCCGGTGCGGTCCCGTGCGCTCAACGCTTGGTGGAAATCGTCACGGCCGTCCTTGGCGATCACCGTCTCGAGCGCTTGACCGATGGCGTCCTCGGGGGCGATACCGGTGACCTCGGACCAGCGCGGGTTGGTGTAGACGTATCGGTGCCCGATGTCGGTCTGGAAGATGCCGATGGGTGCCACATCGGTGACGAGTCCCAGGTGGTCGACGGAGGTCTGGGCCTCCCGGACCTGGTTGGCAAGGGTCTCCGCGGTGACGAAGAGCTTGGCGAAGGCCGAGACCTTGGCGCGGAGCTCGTTCGGCTCGACGGGTGCGAAGATGAAATCCACTGCGCCTTCGGCCAGTCGGTCGGGCTGCGAGATGTCCTCGGCCCTTGCCGCGGTGATGAAGATGATCGGGGTCAGCTCGGACTGCTTCCGCTGCCTGATGAGCGCGGCCGTCTCGAAGCCGTCCATGCCCGACATGAACACGTCGAGCAGGATGACGGCGAAGTCCTGGACCATCAGGCACCGGAGTGCGGCGACTCCCGAGTCGGCCTCGACGATGGTGAACCCGAGCGGACCGAGGGCGGCGCCGAGGGCGGACCGCTTGGCCCGGTCGTCGTCGACCACCAGGATCCGGACTTGGACGGAGGCGGTCGACGAGTGACCAGTCGGTTCACCGAGGACCGGCGAGGCGGTTGCCGACGTCATTACGGGCTCGATGCCGCACTGTGGAGCCAGGGGGTGGTCACGGCGATGAGCTCGGAGGTGTCGACGGGCTTGGGGACGTAGCCGTTGGCCCCGGCGTCGATGCACCGCTGGCGCTCGCCGAACACCGCCTTTCCCGTCACCGCCACGATGGGCATGGACCTGAGGCGCTCCACCTCCCGGATGGCGCGCATGGTGGCGTACCCGTCCATGCCCGGCATCATGATGTCCATCAGGACGACGTCGATTGAGGTGGAGGTGTTCAGTATGTCGATGGCTTCCATGCCGCTTTCGGCGATGATGACCTCGGCGTGTCCCCGCTCGAGGAGGGCCGTCAGGGCGAAGATGTTACGGAAGTCGTCGTCGACGACCAGGATGGTCATCCCCGCGAAGGGATGGTCATCGAGAGCGCTGGACTGGACGGCGTCGAGAGTGCCATCGGAGCTCCCGGCCGACCGGGGCTCTTGTGCCGGCGGGACCGGCAGTCGGCCCGTGGCGGGAGCCACGTCCGCCGGGCCGGACGGTGATGCCGCTCCGGCTCTGATCAGTGGGAGGTAGACGGTGAACGTACTGCCTTCTCCGGTCTTGCTCTCGAGTGTGATCTCGCCACCGAGCAGGGCGACCAGTGCCCGGCTGATCGAAAGCCCCAGTCCGGTGCCCCCGTACAGCCGGGCGGTCGATCCGTCTGCCTGCGCGAACGCCTCGAAGATTCGTTGCTGCTGCTCCTCGCTCAAGCCGATCCCGGTGTCGCGGACGGAGATGGCCATCACCGACTGGGCGTCTTCGAGCGATTCGATCTCGGGACTCCAGCCGCTCGTGGCGCTCCGGATCTCGACGTGGACCCCGCCCTGCTCGGTGAACTTGAATGCGTTGGCCAGCAGGTTCTTGAGTATCTGACTGAGCCGCTGCGGATCGGTCACGATGTGACCCGGGCAGCCGGGGATGATATCGACGCCGTAGTCGAGGCCCTGTCCGATGGCGACGTACTCGAACTCCCGTAGGACTTCGCTTCGCAGCCGCGCCACATCCAGATCGAGCGTCTCCACTGTCGCCGTCCCCGACTCGATCTTGGCCAGGTCGAGGATGGTGTTGAGCAGCCTCAACAGGTCCTGACCGGAGGCGCGGATGATGCTGGCGTATTCGACCTGCACGTCGGTCATGGTGTGCCCGGGGTTGTCCTCGAGCTGCTCGGCCAGGATGAGAAGGCTGTTGAGCGGGGTGCGCAGCTCGTGGGAGATGTTGGCGATGAACTCGGACTTGTAGTTGGAGGACACAGCCAGCTGCCCGACCTTCTCCTCCACCAGGAGCTTGGCCTGTTCGACCTCTCGCTTCTTCTCCTCCGTCTCGATGTTCTGCTCTGCCAGGCGTTTGGTCTGCCGCTCGAGATCCTCGTTCGAGTTTCGGAGTTCGTTCTGCTGCGATCGGAGGGCCTCGGCCTGGGACTGTGCCTGCTCGAGGAGATCGTCGGTGAGGGTGTTGGCCTCCACCGTGTTGAGCACCAGCCCGATGCTCTCCGTCAGCTGGTCGAGGAATGTCTGGTGGATCAGACTGAAGGCGGAGAACGAGGCAAGCTCGACGACCGCCCGGACCGTGCCCTCGAAGAGGATCGGGAGCACGATGATGTTGAGCGGGGGTGACGCACCGAGCCCCGAGTTGATGCTGACGTAGTCGCTCGGTACCTGGGTGAGGAGGATCCGCTCCTTTTCGAGGGCGCACTGACCGACCAGGCCCTCGCCGAGCCGGAACGACGTGGCCAGGTGTTTGCGTTCTTGGATGCCGTAGCCGGCCTGGAGCTCCAACACCGGTCCCGAACCGTCGGGCGGGTTCGCCATGACGTAGAAGACCCCGTGCTGGGCCAAGACGAGTGGGGCCAGCTCGGAGAGGATCATGCTCGATACGGTGGCCAGATCGCGGTGGCCCTGGAGCATTCGGGTGAACCGCTCGCGATTGGTCTTCAGCCAGTCCTGCTCGATGTTCTGCCTGGTCGTCTCGCGGAGGTTGCGGATCATCTCGTTGAGCTTGTCCTTCAAGATGGCCACCTCTCCACTGGCCTCCACCTTCACCTGTCGGGTCAGGTCGCCGTCCGTCACCGCCGTGGCCACATCGGCGATGGCCCGGACCTGATTGGTGAGGTTGGCGGCGAGCTGGTTGACGTTGTCGGTGAGGTCCTTCCACACGCCACCGACCTCGGTCGTCTGCGCCTGACCGCCCAGCTTTCCCTCCACCCCGACCTCGCGGGCGACCCTGGTCACCTCGCTGGCGAAGGCGTTGAGCTGGTCGACCATGCCGTTGACGGTGTTCTTCAGCTCGAGGAACTCTCCCTTGACGTCGATCGAGATCTTCTTGCTCAGATCGCCCTTGGCCACGGCGGTAGTGACCTCGGCGATGTTCCTGACCTGGCCGGTCAGATTCCCGGCCATCAGGTTGACGTTGTCGGTGAGGTCCTTCCATGCCCCGCCGACTTCGATCGTGACCGCGGCGGCCTGACCGAGCTTGCCTTCGGTGCCGACGTCGCGGGACACCCGGGTGACCTCGGAGACGAAACGGTTGAGTTGGTCGACCATGTCGTTGATGGTGTTCTTGAGCTCGAGCATCTCACCGTGCACGTCGGCGGTGATCTTCTTCGAGAGATCACCGTCGGCGACGGCACCGATCACCCGCTGCATCTCACTCGTGGGGCGAACCAGGGAGTCGATGAGACTGTTGATCGACTGGGCGCTGGTCGTCCAGTTCTGTGCCCAGCCGCCGAGGGTCATGCGTTGTGACAGCTCGCCCTGATGGCCCACGACCTGGCTGATCCGGACCAACTCGATCTCCAGGACCTGGTTGGCCATGATGATGTCGTTGAAGGCGTCGGCGACCTTTCCCGCCATCCCGGTCCAATCGACGGGCATCCGGGCGGAGAAGTCGCCCTGTTTGGCCTGGGCCAGTACGCGTAGGAGAACGGGGAGATCGATCTCGGAGCCGGTGCTGACCGTCTTGGCCATTTCAGTGCTCCCCTCGTGACGAGCTCGCGGGGCGGCCCACCCGGTCGGGCCAGCGAGGGTGAGACAGGGGCCCGGCCGCCAGCTGACAATCCACGACTGCATTCATGGGGCACCCTGGTTCGCTCGTTCGATCACCGACCTGCCCCACCTGTATCGGTAGGCAACGCCCGGCACATGGAGGGAGTCGGCCCTATTCCGGTGGGGGTCGGCCCTCGACCAGCCTCGGTTGGGGGACGCAGTCGGTCTCACGGACCTTGTCCATGGCGGTCGACCTGTGGCGAGTAGGTCACGAAGTCCCGGGTCCAACCGACCGGGTACTGGTCGGCGGGCCGATCCTGACCCGGAATGCCGGCAAGCAGGGGAGCACCGAAGCTCCTCCCAAGGTCGCCCCAGGCGGTCACGTCCGAGATCCCGGTGACGCAGGTCCGGCGGCCGGCGGCCTTGACCCGCCCGATGGCCGGTGTCGCCTTGACACCAGGTATGGACCAATGGCCCTGTCGCGCCGAGGCCACCGACCCGAAGATGGCGGTGTACCAACCGGACCGATCTGGAGGTCAGCTGTGAACCTGGCACTTACCGAACCACTGGCCCAGGAACTCCGCGTCACGCTCTCCGAGGTGATCGGCGACATGAGCAGCGAGATCGCCGACACGGACAATCCGGAGTTCCGGAGGAACCTCGATGCCCGACGCGAGCGGCTGCGAGCCATTCGCTCCGAACTCGAAAGGATCGATGCCCACTGATGGCGCCGAGCCATCTGCAGGTCCCCTCACCCCGGTTCCGTCCACGGCGGAACCGCTGACCACACGAAGGAGCCACGATGACGCGCCAGACCGACCGACGCCGCCAGGCAACACCGTTCCGACGTTCGAGCAGTGCCGGGCTCAGCCCCTACCTGGTCGAGGATGTCGCCCTGACGCCCGCCGACCTGCAGGCGGCACGAACGACCGACGTCATCGTCGTCACGCCGCGCTGCGCCGCGACCGAGTGGGAAGCGCGATGTCACCCCCCGCTGATCCTGTCGTCAACGGATCCGACGATCGACCGATCGTCGTGGGCGTCGACGGCTCGGAGCATGCCCGGATGGCGCTCAAGTGGGCGGCCGACGAAGCCCGACGGCGCCGATCGCCCCTGAGAATTGTCTATGCCCACGACGGCCGGACCGAGCACGTGCCCGGGTGGTACGACGCCGGGACCACGGGCGGCTCTCCCGGTCAGGCCGTCGTCGACGACGCCTTCGGTCTCGTGGCTACCCGGCACCCCTCGGTGGTGGCACGAGCCGAAGTCGTCGAGTGGCCGCCCTCACTCGTCCTGACCGTGGCCAGCCGGACCGCCGGCCTGTTGGTGGTCGGCGCCCGGGGGAGGGGCGGCTTCGAGGAACTGCTCCTCGGGTCGGTCAGCGACCAGTGCATCCAGTACGCCCACTGTCCCGTCGTGGTCGTGTCCGAGGACCCCGATCACGACCTCCCGCTCGGCGCCGGCTCCCGGATCGTGGTCGGCACGGACGGATCACTCGGGTCCACCCGGGCACTTCGGTGGTCCCTCGAAGAGGCAGAAGCCACGTCAGCGTCGGTCGAGGCCATCTATGCGTGGCAGTACCCGCCGATCGGCTCGTTCCTGTCGGGTCCGGCCGAGGGGTACGAGATGGCCGGTCGCGAGATCGCCGAAGCGGCCATCGAGTACGTGGGGACGTGGGCGCCGGATGTCCCCTTCACGGCGACGCCACGCTTCGGGGCCACCGTCCCCACTCTCCTCGATGCCTCTGACGGAGCCGGGTTGCTGGTGGTGGGGGCGCACGGTCACGGTGGCTTCGCCGACCTGCTGCTCGGGTCCGTGGCCCATCAGTGCGCACGCCATGCCGGGTGCCCGGTGGTCGTCGTGCGTCCCGCCACCAGGTCGGCGGCCGGGCTCATGGCCACCGGCTGGGCGTCCGAGCCGTCGGGCATGCCCCGGGGCGGGGCCGGGTCCTCGGCTTCCGCCGAGCGGGGGCGAGCGGACTGACAGGGTCCCGGCGAGGGGCGCGAAGATGAGCATCCCCGCCCGATCGGTGATGATGCACCACGAACCTCCCATGGAGCCGCACACGCACCGCCGTTGGGCGACGCTGGCCGTGTTGTGCGTCACCCTGCTCCTCATCAGCCTCGATACGACGGTGCTCAACGTGGCGCTCCCGTCGATCGTCCGCAGCCTCGGGGCCAGCTCCAGCCAGTTGCAGTGGTTGGTCGACGCCTACGCCGTCGTCTTCGCCGGTCTCCTGCTCTCCCTCGGGGCCCTCGGTGACCGGATCGGGCGGAAGTGGGTGTTCATGGGTGGCCTGGTCGTCTTCGGTGGGGGGTCGGCGTTGGCGGCGTGGTCCGGCAGCCCCGACCGACTGACCCTGGCCCGTGCCGTCATGGGTGTCGGGGCCGCCGCCCTGATGCCGTGCACGCTGTCGATCCTCACCAACGTGTTCACCCAGGAGCGGGACAGGTCCCGTGCCATCGGCATCTGGTCGGGGGCGACCGGCATCGGCGTCGCCATCGGGCCGATCGTCGGCGGGTTCCTGCTCTCCCGCTTCTGGTGGGGTTCGGTGTTCCTGGTCAACGTGCCCATCGCCGCGGCAGGGCTGGTGGCCACCATCTGGCTGGTCCCCAACTCGAGGAACCCGGCATCGGCCCGGCCGGACCCCGTAGGAGCGGTCCTTTCGATGCTGGGCCTGGCCCTGCTCCTCTGGGGGATCATCGAGGCGCCGAGCCGGGGGTGGTCCTCGCCGCTCATCATCGGGGCCCTGAGCGGTGCCGGCGCCGTCATCGCATCGTTCGTCATGTGGGAACGGCGCAGCGACCACCCCATGCTGCCGATGCGGTTCTTCGCCGACCCCCGCTACAGCACCGCCATCGCCGCCCTGGCCCTGGTGCTGTTCGCCCTGTTGGGGATGTTCTTCCTCATGACCCAGTACCTCCAGTTCGTCCTCGGCTACAGCGCCCTCGAGGCCGGGGTGCGCATCGCCCCGGTGGCGGTCGCCCTCCTGGTGATCGCACCCCTGTCCGTGCTCGTCGCCCGACGCATCGGCACCAAGTTCGTCGTGGCCACCGGCATGGGGTTGATCGCGGTGGGGCTCGGCCTCCTGTCACGGACGACGGTGGCGGGGACCTACGTGGACTGCGTCGGTCCGTTCCTCGTGCTCGGAGTGGGCGTGGCCCTGGCGCTGGCGCCCTGTACCGAGTCGGTGATGGGATCGCTTCCGCGGGACGAGGCGGGCGTCGGTTCGGCTACCAACGACACGGCCATGCAGGTCGGTGGAGCGCTCGGTGTCGGGGTCCTCGGCACCGCGCTGAACCTCCGGTACCAGAACCTGGTGTCACCCCTGGTCGCCCATGCCGGCGTGCCCACCTCCGTGCAGCACATCATCGAAGGGTCGCTCGGGGCGGCGCTGGCCGTCGCTCAGCATGCGCCCCCGAAGGAGGGGGCCGCCCTCGTCGCGCTGGCCCGGCACGCGTTCGTGTCGGGGATGGATCTCGCCCTCGTGATCGCCGCCTCGGTGGCGGCGGTCGCCGCCGTCATCGTCCTCGCGCTGCTCCCCAACCAGGGATCTCATCCGGCGGCCGGGCCGGGGCCACGGGTGGACGAACGAGGACCTTCGGCCCTACCCAGTGGCGGGAAGGCTCCCTACGGTTGAACCAGGAACGGGTCGGTCGATCCGATCCGAGCGCATCGCGATGAAGGTGAGGGCACCATGGCCGTGACCGAAGAGGTAGCCACCCAGGAGGTCGTACCGACCAGCGAGGCGTTCGTGGCCCCGGGGCGTCCGGGCAGCATGGTGGACGTCAAGCCCCGCTACGGGAACTTCATCGGAGGCACGTGGGTGGCTCCGGTCAAGGGCGAGTACATGGCGGACATCAGCCCGGTCAACGGGAAGCCGTTCTGTGAGGTTGCACGGTCCACCGCGGAGGATGTCGAACTGGCCCTCGACGCGGCCCACGCCGCCAAGGACGCGTGGGGCGAGGCTCCGCTCGCCGAGCGGGCCGCCGTCCTCAACGCCGTCGCCGACGCCATCGAGGCCAATCTCGAGATGTTGGCCGTCGCCGAGAGCTGGGAGAACGGCAAGCCGGTGCGGGAGACGCTGGCCGCCGACATCCCCTTGGCCGCCGACCACTTCCGCTACTTTGCCGGCGCCACGCGCGCGCTCGAGGGTCGGACCACCGAGATCGACAAGGACACCGTCGCCTACCACTTCCACGAGCCCCTCGGGGTGGTCGGCCAGATCATCCCGTTCAACTTCCCGCTCCTCATGGCGGCGTGGAAGATCGCACCCGCGCTGGCCGCTGGCAACTGCACCGTGGTCAAGCCGGCCTCCCCGACCCCCTGGTCGATTCTCAAGTTCGCCGAGATCGTCCAGGACATCGTGCCGCCCGGCGTGCTGAACATCGTGACCGGCCCCGGCGGCGAGATCGGGAAGGCGCTGGCGTCGAGCCCCCGGATCGCCAAGATCGGGTTCACCGGCGAGACCACCACCGGCCGGCTGATCATGCAGTACGCGGCGGAGAACCTGATCCCCTCGACGGTCGAGCTCGGCGGGAAATCCCCCAACATCTTCTTCGCCGACGTCATGGACGAGGACGACAGCTTCCTCGACAAGGCCATCGAGGGACTGGTCCTCTACGCCTTCAACAAGGGTGAGGTCTGCACCTGCCCATCCCGGGCGTTGATCCACGAGTCGATCTACGACCGGTTCATGGAGAAGTGCCTCGACCGCATCGGCCGGATCCGTCAGGGCAATCCCCTCGACCCCGCCACCATGATCGGACCCCAGGTGTCGAGCACGCAGATCGACAAGATCGCTTCCTACGTCGACATCGGCCGTGAGGAGGGGGCCGAATGCCTCATCGGCGGCCACCGGACCCACCCGGGTGGCGAGCTCGAGGGCGGCTACTACTTCGAGCCCACGGTTCTGAGGGGGCACAACGGGATGAGGGTCTTCCAGGAGGAGATATTCGGGCCGGTGCTGGCCGTCACCACCTTCGTCGACGAGGAGGACGCCGTCAGGATCGCCAACGACACCCTCTACGGGCTCGGTGCCGGCGTATGGACCCGGAACGGCAACCTCGCCTACCGGATGGGGAGGGCGATCAAGGCGGGCCGGGTGTGGACCAACTGTTACCACCTGTACCCGGCCGGTGCCGCGTTCGGCGGCTACAAGATCTCCGGGGTCGGGCGGGAGAACCACCAGATGATGCTCGAGCACTACTCCCAGACCAAGAACCTGCTGGTGAGTTACAGCACCGAGCCACTCGGGTTCTTCTGAGTCGGGGTGGACCGGTCAACGGTGGCCCCGGGCGTGGTCGCGTCCCCGGCCGCGCTCGCCGCCATCGACGCCCTCGTCGGGGATCGGGGGCCCGTGATGTTCTTCCAGTCGGGCGGATGCTGCGACGGCAGCCTCCCGCTGTGCTTCGCCGAGGGGGAGTTCGTGGTCGGTGACCACGATGTCCTCCTCGGGTGGGTGGGTGGATTCCCGTTCTATATCGACCATCGCCAGTACGAGGTGTGGAAGCACACCCAGCTCATCCTCGACGTCGGCGAGGGCGAACCGGAGGGGTTCTCCCTGCCGGCGGGGGAGCACGACCACTTCGTCATCAGGTCCCGTGTGTTCAGCGCCGACGAGCTGGCCGCCCGGGAGCACCGATCGCCGGACGGCGGGCCCGTTCACGATCACGGCTGATCCCGACGAAGGTGGGCCGAGCGCGGCCGGAATCGACCGATTAATCCGCCTGGCGCACCTCCCGTCCGGTACGGTTCGACGGCGACAGTGAGACTGCATCCACCGCACGTCTCACGGAACCCTGGGGGAGGGTCATGACCACTTCGCTCTTTGTGTTCGGGGTACTCGGCGTATTGAGCACCGCGTACGCCTTCGTGGCCAACCGGCGGCTGTTCGTGGGCGGCCAGGCCGGACGGACGACGGTTCTCGAGGGGTTGTACTTCCTCTTCGGCGTGGCCTCCTTGGGCCTGGGCTGGTACTTCAACGTCCGCTACGTGCACCACTACGGCCACCGGGCCAGCTACGTGGACTACACCAAGGCGCTGTTCAGCAACTGGGCGGCGGACTCCGCCGCCCAGGACTACATCATGGTCAACGTCGTCCTGCTGCCGCTGTGGACGATCGTCGACGGCCGCAGGCGGGGGCTGCGGGTCCCGTGGATCTTCTTCGTGATGAGCCTCTTCACCAGCCTGGCATTCTCGATGGCCTTCTACCTGGCCTTCGTCGAGCGGCAGATTCGCTACCGCCGGGAGCGATCAGCCGGGCCGACCGCGGCACTCACCCAGGAGGTGCAGGCCTAGCGAGGGAAGGGACCACTCGGGGAGGCCACAGGAGGCCTGGGCCCGGCTCAGGGCCGGGTGTCCGCCAGGAGCTCGATGCGACGGGCGAGGTTGACGGCGTGGTCGCCGAGGCGCTCGTAGAACCGGGCCAACAGGGTGACCTGGGCCGCAACGGTGACGGGCATCTCCTCGGCGGCGACCTCACGGGTGAGCCTCTCGTGCAGGATGTCCATCTCCTCGTCGGCCTCGGCCAGTCGATGGCCGATCCTGGTGCTCTCCCCGAACGCGTCGGCGGCCTCCTGCCACATCTCGTTGGCGACCTCCGTCATGAGTTGGACGATGCCGCGGCTCCGCGGGCTCATCAGCGTGCCGAGATGATCCACCGCCCGTTGGGCCACATGCTCGGCCAGATCAGCACTCCGCTCCAGCTCGGGGATGATGAGCAGGAGCCCCACCAGGTAGCGAAGCTGGTCTCCCTGGACCGGCCGTTGCTGGAGCTCGTCCCAGATGAGCAGCTCCACCTCGGCGGTCAGTGCGTCGACGGCCTGATCGCCGTCGATCACCGACTGGGCCAAGAGGACCTCCCCGTTCAACAGGGCGTGTGTCGCCCTCGAAAGCGCTTCGGACACCAGGGCGAAGAGCTGGATGACCTTGTGGTCGATGGTCGCGAAACTGGGGGCCGGGGTAGTCATGTCACGCAAAGATTACCCACGACGTGGGACTTTGCCCTGAATCGCCAATTATCACGGCTCGACCCGGCGATCCTGAAGGAAGCCGAGTTCCCCTCATCGTTCGCCAAACCGCCGAGTCCAACGCGGGAACGGCCGGACCCGCGTTGGGCGGCGCGTCGTCGGAACAACCGGTGGACCTCCCGTTGGCCTAGCTGGCCGAGGACCTCGGACCAGGAGCGTGAGCCTGGTGGGGCGGTCGAGGGCATCGGTATTACGGCTGAGGCCTTGAGGTCGACCCCCATTGAGCCGACAATGGGGATGTGCCGGCTGGACCTGGTCTGATCGTGGAATCGAGCTTTGCCCGAGAGGTCCTGGACGCACTCCCTGACGCCACCGCCATCCTGGACCGGGCGGGGACGATCGTGGCGGTGAACCGGGCGTGGCGGATGTTCGCCGTCGACAACGGGGGGAGCCCGGAGGCCACCGGGGTCGGCGTCAACTACTCCGATGTGTGTGCCCGGGCCGCGGCGGGCGGGTGCGCGGACGCGGCGGAGGTCCTGACCGGCCTGCTGTCCGTACTGGCCGGTGAGACAGTCGAGAGCGACCGCGAGTACCCGTGTCCGTCGCCGACGGTGGGGAGATGGTTCAGCTCGAGGATCACGCCGATCGGGGGTGCCACCGGCGGTGCGGTCGCCTCGCACGTCAACATCAGTCGTCGGGTCCGGTCCGAACAGGAGCTCGAGCACCGGGCCTCTCATGACTCCCTCACCGGTCTCGGGAACCGCGTGCTGTTCTCCGAGGAGCTGGCTCGTGCGCTGGCAGACCGTCCGGACCGGCCGCCCGACGCCGACGTCGGCGTGCTGTACATCGACCTCGACGGGTTCAAGGCGGTCAATGACACCTACGGCCACGACGCCGGCGACGAGGTGCTGCTGGCCACGGCCCACCGCCTTCGCTCCGAGGTCCGTGCCCACGACACCGTGGCCCGGCTGGGTGGCGACGAGTTCGCGGTGTGCGCCCCCCGGGTGACTCCGGCCGCCTTGTCGGCACTCGCCGGTCGGATCAGCGCCGTTCTCGCCGAGCCGCACCATATTCATGGCGCCGCGGTCCCCGTGGAGGGCAGCGTCGGCGTTCACCTGGCTGCCGCCGGCGATTCGGTCGCCGATGCGATCCGGCTGGCCGATCAGGCCATGTACCTGGTCAAAGGAGCGAGCCCGGCGGGGTAGTCCCGTCGGTCGAGTGGTCGACGGTTCCTGTGTGAAGCGGGGTATCGGCTCCTGCTAGAACGTCTGTTGTCCGCCACCCGGTGGTGACTGCAGGGAGGGATCCAGATGACCGACGTCATGAAGGGTGTGCGCATCCTCGAGGTTGCCGAGCACACGTTCGTTCCGGCCGCATCGGCCATTCTCGCCGACTGGGGTGCCGAGGTCATCAAGATCGAGCACGTCGAGCGGGGAGACGCCATGCGCGGCCTGGCCTCCAGCGGTGTGATGTCGATGGGCGGATCGGTGCACGTGCTCCTCGAGCACTCCAACCGGGGCAAGAAGAGCATCGGCGTCGACCTGACCACTCCGAAGGGTGTCGAGCTGGTGTACAAGCTGGCCGCCACCTGCGACGTCTTCCTGACCAACAAGCTCCCCGCCGTCCGCAAGAAACTCCGCGTTGAGGCCGAGGACATCCGTGCCCACAATCCGGACATCATCTATGTGGCCGGCACCGGGGGAGGCGAGCGTGGGCCCGACGCCGACCGAGGGGGCTACGACTTCTTGAGCTACTGGTGCCGGGGGGCCAGCGCCATGGGCTGCACGCCTCCCGATGCCGAGGCTCTGACGGTCCAGCCCGCTCCCGGCTATGGCGACTCCATCGGGGGGATGACCATCGCCGGTGGGATCATGGGTGCGCTGTTCCACCGCGAGCGGACCGGCGAAGCCGTGTCGGTCGACGTCTCGCTCCTCGGGGTCGGGCTCTGGGCCATGAGCCCGGCGGTGGCGCTCTCACTCCAGACCGGGTATCCATGGCGGCCGCCTCCCGCGGGTTCCGGTGGGGGTGGCCCGTCCAATCCGCTGGTGGGCACGTACAAGACCGAGGACGGCCGGTTCCTCGCCCTCACCTGCCTCCAGGGCTTCCACTACTGGCCCGGGGCCTGCCGTGCCATCGGACGAGAGGACCTCATCACCGACGAACGGTTCACCACCCACGAGCTGCTGTCGGACAACGCCGGCGTCGCACGCGAGATCCTGACGGAGGTCTTCGCCTCGGCACCACTCGGTGAATGGCGCAAGCGACTGGCCGACTTCGACGGGCAGTGGTCGTTCGCCCAGGACACACTCGAAGCGGTCACCGATCCCCAGGTGGAGGCCAATGGCTACGTCGGCGAGACCCAGACGGCGGCCGGCGTCCCGTTCCAGCTGGTCACGACGCCGGTGCAGTTCGGTGGCACTCCCGCCCCGCCGAAGCGGGCGCCTGAGTTCAACGAGCACTGCGAGGAGATCCTGGCCAGCATCGACTGTGACGCCGAGGGAATGGTGGAGCTGAAGGTGGAGGGCGTCATCGCCTGACCGGAAGGACTGGAGGGCGTCATCGCCTGACCGGAAGGACTGGAGGGCGTCGTCGCCTGACCGGGAGGACAGAGGGCCGCCGGTGGCGACCCTGGTCCCTGACCCGCACGCCTGAGCCGACGGGTCCCGACCCGAAGCCGTGGGATGCCCGCCGGCCCCGCCATTTAGTTGGACGTTGTAGTAATATTGGCCACATGCCGCATCCGCCCCGGCCGGACTCCGATCCGCGTCCATGGTGACCGAGTTGTACCGACCGGAGCACCCGGTCCGCTTCCTCACCGCGGCCAGTCTCTTCGACGGGCATGACGCCGCCATCAACATCATGCGTCGGCTCCTGCAGGCCCAGGGTGCCGAGGTCATCCACCTCGGCCACAACCGGTCGGTGGACGAGGTGGTCCGAGCTGCCATCGCCGAGGACGTCCAAGGGGTGGCGGTCAGCTCCTACCAGGGTGGCCACATGGAGTACTTCCGGTACCTGGTCGACCGGCTCCGGGCCGAGGGACGGGGTGACGTCAAGGTCTACGGCGGCGGGGGCGGTGTCATCGTCCCCTCGGAGATCGAGGAGCTCCACGCCTACGGCGTGCAACGGATCTTTTCGCCGTCCGACGGGCAGCAGCTGGGACTCGATGCCATGATCAACCTCCTGGTCGAGGAGTGCGATCACGACCTGGCTGGCGAGCCGCTGCCTCCGCTCGAGGCACTCGAGGCCGGTGACCACCGGGCCCTGGCCCGATGGATCACCTCCATCGAGGGCGACACCATCGATGCCCCCGCCGGTGGAGCACTCCTGGCCCGGCTCGAGGGCCGCCGTCCGCCGGTGCTGGGGATCACCGGCACCGGTGGTTCGGGCAAATCGTCGCTGAGCGACGAGCTGATCCGACGGTTCCGCCTGGATCAGGAGGACAAGCTCTCGATTGCCGTGCTGGCCGTCGACCCCACCCGGCGCCGGGGGGGAGGGGCACTCCTCGGCGACCGCATCCGGATGAACGCCATCGACACCCCCAACGTCTTCTTCCGCTCCCTGGCCACCCGGGGCGCGTCGTCCGAACTGCCGGACCGGTTCCCACTGGTGGTGGCGGCATGCGCCGCCGCCGGGTTCGACCTGGTGGTCGTGGAGACGCCCGGCATCGGGCAGGGCGACGCCGCCGTCACCGACATCGCCGACGTGTCCCTCTACGTGATGACACCCGAGTACGGCGCCGCCTCCCAGCTCGAGAAGATCGACATGCTGGAGCTGGCCGATGTGGTGGCCATCAACAAGTTCGACCGGCAGGGAGCCGACGACGCCTTCCGCCAGGTCTGCCGCCAGTGGGGCCGTGACCACCGCACCGCCGACGTCGCCGTCGGCTCCGAGCCGGTGTTCGGCACCATCGCCTCCCGGTTCAACGACGACGGCGTCACCGCCCTCTTCCACCGGCTCAAGGAGCGACTCGTCGCCCAGGGCCTCCTGGCCACCGAGGGAGTCCTTCCGCCGAGTGCCGGCCGGCAGTCCACCCGGGCCGCGGCGATCGTCCCGGCCAACCGCCGCCGTTATCTGGCCGAGATCGCCGAGTCGATCCGCGACTACCACGAGACGACCGCGCGCCTGGCTGGGGAGGCCCGCCGGGCCGAGCAGGTGAGCGCGGTGGTCGCCCTGGGCGAGGAGCACGGCCTGGGCGTCGCCGGGCTGAGCGGACTGGCGGCCCAGGTCGATGCGGACCGCGACCACGAAGGCCCCCGCCTGCTCGAGGAGTGGGACCAGCTCCGGCGGGCCATGAGCGACGACGACCCCGACACGGCCGGCCCGGACGGCACCACCGACCGACCGGCGTTGTGGCGGGCATCCCTGTCCGGCACCCGCATCCCCCGGGTCGCCCTCCCCCGGGTCACCGAGCACGGGGAGCTGGTGCGATGGCTGAGGGAGGAGCACCTGCCCGGCCACTTCCCCTTCACCGCCGGGGTGTTCCCGTTCAAGCGGGAAGGCGAGGACCCGGCCCGGATGTTCGCCGGCGAGGGAGACGCGTTCCGCACCAACCGGCGATTCCACCTGCTGGCCGAGGGCCAGCCGGCCACCCGCCTGTCCACCGCCTTCGACTCGGTGACCCTCTACGGCTTCGACCCCGACGAGCGTCCCGACATCTACGGCAAGATCGGGACATCCGGGGTGTCCATCGCCACCCTCGACGACATGAAGGCCCTCTTCGACGGCTTCGACCTGTGCGATCCCACCACCTCGGTCTCGATGACCATCAACGGACCGGCCCCGACCATCCTGGCCATGTTCGTGAACACGGCCATCGACCAGGGGGTCGAGCGCTTCGAGGCCGAGCACGGTCGTCCGGTCACCGGTACCGAGGCGGACACCATCACCGCGGAGGTGCTGCGCACGGTGCGTGGGACGGTGCAGGCCGACATCCTGAAGGAGGACCAGGGCCAGAACACCTGCATCTTCTCCACCGAATTCTCGCTCGGGGTGATGGCCGACATGCAGGAGTGGTTCATCGCCCACGAGGTACGCAACTTCTACTCGGTCTCGATCTCCGGCTACCACATCGCCGAAGCCGGGGCCAACCCCATCACCCAGCTGGCGTTCACCCTCGCCAACGGCTTCACCTATGTCGAGTCCTACGTCGCCCGCGGGATGGACGTCGACGACTTCGCACCCAACTTGTCGTTCTTCTTCTCCAACGGCATGGATCCCGAGTACACCGTCATCGGCCGAGTGGCCCGACGGATCTGGGCCGTCGCCATGAAGCAGCGCTACGGGGCCAACGAGCGGTCGCAGAAGCTGAAGTACCACGTGCAGACGTCGGGGCGGTCACTGCATGCCCAGGAGATGGCCTTCAACGACATCCGCACCACGCTGCAGGCCCTGTGCGCCATCGAGGACAACGCCAACAGCCTGCACACCAACGCCTACGACGAGGCGGTGACCACCCCCACCCAGGAGTCGGTGCGCCGGGCCCTGGCCATCCAGATGATCATCACCAAGGAGTGGGGTCCGAGCCTCAACGAGAACCCCCTGCAGGGCAGCTTCTTCGTCGAGGAGCTCACCGATCTGGTGGAGGAGTCGGTCCTGGCCGAGCTCGACCGCATCAGCGAGCGGGGCGGTGTGCTCGGGGCGATGGAGACCGGCTACCAGCGGGGTCGGATCCAGGACGACTCCATCTTCTACGAGCACAAGAAGCACGACGGCTCGCTACCCATCGTCGGCGTCAACACCTTCCTCTCGCCCACCGATGACGGCCCGGTCGAGCTCCAGGAGCTGGCCCGGTCCACCGAGGAGGAGAAGCAGCGACAGCTGGCACGGCTGCGCGACTTCCAGGGGCGTCACGCCCTCGATCGGGAGGCGGCACTGGAGGCGCTCCGACAGACGGCACTGAGCGGCGGCAACGTGTTCGGCGAGTTGACGACCACCGTGCGCCACGCCAGCCTGGGTGAGATCACCGACACGCTGTTCGGCGTGGGCGGAGCGTACCGGAGGAGCATCTGACCTCGGCCACCCCGCTGCTCGGCGGGGGCGATGCCGAGCCTCTCGGTTGTCGCGGGTCCGAGCCGCTCCCGAACCGCTGGCGGCCGGGAGCACCAGCTGAAACAGTGTGGGGATGCTGGTTGCGTTCTCCATCACCCCGATAGGCACGGCTGAGTCAGTCGGTGACCTGGTCGCCGACACCGTCCGCATCGTACGCGCCAGCGGCCTCCCGAACGAGACGAACGCCATGTTCACCAACATCGAGGGCGAGTGGGACGAGGTCATGGGAGTCATCAAGGAATGCGTGGACACGATGGCCCAGGTCGCACCGCGCGTTTCGTTGGTGGTGAAGGTGGACCACCGGCCGGCCGAACCGAGTGGCCGCATCCGCCGCAAGGTGGAGTCGATCGAGCAGATGCTGCTGACCCAAGACTGAGCCCGGCCGGCACCATCGACGACAGGGCGAGGACGCTCAGCCGCCGAGCGCCCGCCGTACCTCGGCGAGGCGGGTCGGCTCGATCCGCCACCACATCCATCGCCCCCGCTTCTCGCCCACGATGAGGCCGGCCTCGGCCAACAACTTGGTGTGATGCGAGATGGTCGGCTGACTCCTCTTGAGGGGCGCCTCCAGGTCACAGGAGCAGACCTCCCCCGCGCCGCGACGATCGAGAAGAGCTGGAGCCTGACCGGGTCTCCCAGCGCGGCCAGTACCGAGGCCAGGCTGACCGCGTCCGGGTGAGGCAGCGGAGCCTCGACGACCGAGGCACAGCACAGTGCGGGCTCGGCCTCGTCGGCGACCGGGTCGGGTTCGGCCACGGCGCTTCTCTTCATACTGACGTCCTTCTTCATATTGACATCTATCAATGCAATCATTAGCATCGACATCCGTCAATCTATCAAAGGACGTGACCGTGTCCCGTGTCCAGCTCGCACTCAACGTCGCTGACATCGACCAGGCGATCGCCTTCTATTCGAAGCTCTTCGGGTGCCAACCCGCCAAGGTGCGCCCGGGCTATGCCAACTTCGCCATCGCCGATCCGCCTCTGAAACTCGTCCTCATCGAGGACGCCGATCAGACCCCGGGGACGCTCAACCACCTCGGTGTCGAGGTGGCGACGGCCGATGAGGTGCACTCCGCCCAGGCCCGCCTGTCCGGCGAGGGCTTGACGACCGTCTTGGAGGAGGAGGCCTCCTGCTGCTACGCGGTGCAGGACAAGGTGTGGGTCGGTGGCCCCGGGGGAGAGCCATGGGAGATCTACACGGTCCTGTCGGACACGGAGATGCCCGCCGGTCAGCTGCGCCCGGCCGGCCCGGGAGAACCGGAGTGTTGTCGCACGACGCCCGTGACCGTCGAGGCGGGAGCAGGTTCGACCAGGTGCTGCTGATCGCCCGTCTGGGGGCGCGGGGAGGGCACTGGTGAACGGGGTCACCCCCGGGCAGCCGCCCGCCGAGGAGCACCACGTCGAAGCGCAACACGCCGAGCCGGTGGTTGCCCGGCTGTCTTTCCTCGATCGGTTCCTACCGCTCTGGATCATGCTGGCGATGGCGCTCGGACTCGTACTCGGGAGGGCCATCCCGAGTCTCGACGCTCACCTCGACTCGGTCCAGGTCACGTCAGGGACGTCCCTCCCGATCTTCATCGGCCTCCTGGTCATGATGTATCCGGTGCTCGCCAACGTGCGCTACGACGAGCTGGGGACGGTCACCCGCGACCGCCGGATGCTGGTGTCGTCGCTGATCATCAACTGGGTCATCGGTCCCCTGGTCATGTTCACCCTTGCCTGGCTCATGCTGCCCGACCTCCCCGCATACCGCACCGGGCTGATCATCGTCGGCCTGGCCCGCTGCATCGCCATGGTCCTCATCTGGAACGACCTCGCCTGTGGCGACCGGGAGGCCGCCGCCGTGCTGGTGGCGATCAACTCGCTGTTCCAGGTGGTGGCCTTCGCCCTGCTCGGGTACTTCTACCTGAAGGTGCTTCCTGGCTGGCTCGGCTTGCACACCGTCGGGCTCGACCTGTCCATCGGGCGGATCGCCGCCACGGTCGGCATCTTCCTCGGGATCCCCCTCGTGGCCGGCTACCTCACCCGCACCATCGGTGAGCGGAGGCGGGGGAGGCAGTGGTACGAGACCGAGCTCGTCCCCCGTATGGCCCCGTTCGCCCTGTACGGACTGCTGTACACGATCGTCATCCTCTTCGCCCTCCAGGGGCACACGATCACGTCACACCCCGCCGACGTGGCCCGTATCGCCCTTCCTCTGCTCGCCTACTTCGCCATCATGTGGTTCGGGACGTTTGCCTACGGGCGCGCCATCGGCCTGCCCTATGCGCGGACCGCCACGCTGTCGTTCACGGCGGCGGGCAACAACTTCGAGCTCGCCATCGCCGTCGCCATCGGCGTGTTCGGCGTCACCAGCGGCGAGGCACTGGCCGGCGTGGTCGGCCCGCTGATCGAGGTGCCGGTGCTGGTCGGCCTGGTCTACGTGTCCTTGTGGGCGCGTCGCCACTACTCGTCGACGGCCACCCGTCCGGCGCTGGAAGGAGCCCGGTGACCGAGCGGCCGGTGGTGCTGTTCCTGTGCGTCCACAATTCCGGGCGCAGCCTGGCCGCCCGGGTCCTCCTCGACCACTATGGCAAGGGCCGCATCGACGTTCGGTCGGCCGGCTCCGAGCCGGCCGACCGGCTGAACCCCTCCGTCGTCACCGTCCTGGAGGAGCGTGGGCTGGATCCGGCCCGGGAGTTCCCGAAGCCGCTCACCGACGAGCTGGCCAAGGAGTCGGACGTGATCGTCACCATGGGGTGCGGCGACACCTGCCCCGTGTATCCGGGGAGGCGCTACCTCGACTGGGACCTCGACGACCCCGCGGGCAAGCCGGTGGCCGAGGTCCGACCCATCGTCGACGAGATCGACAGACGGGTGCGCGCACTGCTCGTCGATCTCGTCTGACAGACGGCCGTCCGGGCCCAACGATCGTCGGTCGACCAGCGGCCCGGCAGCCGCTCGCGCCCTCACCCGGCGGCGAGCGCCGAAGCCACCCGGTCGGACAGCGCGGCCCGGGCCGTGGCCATGGACGGCCCGTACCAGGTGAGGTCCCGTCCCGACACCAGGGCGGTGGGAATGCCGGCGAACGCCTCGGGACCGTCGTCGGCGGTGAAGCGGTAGGGCTCGTCCGGCAGGAGGATCAGGTCGGGAGCCAGACCGACCAGGAGCGGGAGGTCGAGCTTCGGATACCGCTCCTCGGTGCCGGCCGGCACGTGCACGAGCCCCAAGCGGGTGACCATGTCGCCGCTGAACGTTCTTGTGCCCACCACCATCCACGGGTCCCGCCAGATCGGGACCACCACCCTGGCCGGAGGCAGCCGGGATGGGCGCCCCCACTCCACCGAGGCCGCGCCCAGCCACTCGGGCTCGTCGGCGCCGAGCACATCGACCAGCAGCCGACGCAGCGTCCCGAGGGCCTGATCGACTGATTCGACCTTGGTCACCCATACCGGGATGCCGGCGGCCCGCAGGCGCTCGACATCGATCCGACGGTTCTCCTCCTGGTTGGCCACCACCAGGTCCGGGCGCAGACCGACGATGGCCCCGATGTCCGGGTTCTTGGTGCCCCGCACCCGGACGGCATCGAGGCCCGGGGGCTGGGTGCACCAGTCGGTGGCTCCCACCAGCCGGTCGGGCACGGTGACGGCGAGGGCCTCGGTGAGGGAGGGGACGAGCGACACGATCCGGCTCGGTCTGCCGGTCAGCACCACGGGATCACCGCGGTCATCGGCGAGTGTCCGCACGGTCCTCCAGACCCGGTCCTCACGCACTGGCGGCTCCAGGCACCCGGTAGCGTACCCCTCGGTGCACAACGGTCCCCTGCAGTTCGACCCCATCGACGAGGCGCGTGTCCAGTGGTCCGACCGGTGGGATGCCGACGTCAGCGAGGCCATGGCTGCCGCCACCTCGATCATGCGCGCCCAACAGGTGGTGTTGGCCGCGGTGGACAGGGCCCTGCGACCCTTCGAGCTCACCTTTGCCCGTTACGAGGGGCTGGTACTGCTCATGCACAGCCGTCGTGGGGTCCTCCCACTGGGGAAGATGGGCCAGCGCCTCATGATCCACCCCACCAGCGTCACCAATATCATCGACCGCCTCGAGCAGCAGGGACTGGTCCGTCGCCTCCCGCATCCGACCGACGGCCGCACCACCCTGGCGGAGATCACCGACCAGGGGCGACGCCTGGCCAAGCTGGCCACCAAGGCGGTCAACGACGTGGCATTCGGACTGGACGTGCTCGACCAGGACGATCTCCGACACCTGACGAGGATCATCCGCAAGCTCCGTGTGGCCGTGGGGGACTTCACCGAGTGACGTCCGGGGGGGGCGTGCCGGACCGCCGCATCGACGTCGGCCCACGCCACGCCTACGCCGGGGTGAACTCGAGATAGAGGCGGGTCAGTCCGCGGAGGATGAAGGTCGGCACGTAGTGGTAGCGACGGGCGCCGACCGGGCCGTGGTGCTCCTCCGACACGTGGATCTCGGTCGTCCGGTCGAGGAGGCGCTCGAGGCTGACCCGGGCCTCGGCCCGGGCCAACGGCGCGCCGGGGCATGTGTGGATGCCGCGCCCGAAGGCCAGATGGTGGCGGGCGTTCTCGCGGTCGGCGTCGAAGGTCCCCGGGTCGTCGAACCGTCGCGGGTCGCGGTTCGCCGCCGCGTTGACCAACATGACGGTGGTGCCCGCCAGCAGGTCGACCCCGCCGACCGTCGTCGGGACCCGGGACAGACGGAAGTCACCCTTGATGGGGCTCTCCATCCGGAGCGTCTCCTCGACGAAGTTGGGGATCCGGTGACGCTCGCGTCGCAAGAGCCCCTGGAGCTCCTGGTCCTCGGCGATCAGTTGGAGGGCGGACCCGAGGAGCCGCACCGTGGTCTCCTGGCCCGCGGCGAATAGGTTGGCGGCCACCCGCACGACATCGATGGCCTCGGGGATCGAACCGTCGGGAAAGGTGGCGGTGGCCAGCCCGGTGAGGACGTCCTGGCGCGGCGTGAGCCGCCGGTCCTCGACGTAGGCCGTGAACTGTCGGTAGAGGTACTCGAGCGGCGTGAGCGCCAAGGTGTCCTCACCGGTGCTCCCGATGGTGCCGTGTTGCGATTGGCCGTGGAGGAGGGCCTCGACAAATCGCTGGTGATCCCGTTCGGGCACGCCCAACAGGTCGGCGATGACCAGCATGGCCAGGGGACTGGCGAACTCGCCGATGAACTCGCACTCGCCCCGGTCGAAGAACGTGTCCATCTGGCGGTCGGCCAGTCGCCACATGAACTCCTCGTTCCCCCGGAGCCGCTTCGGCGTGATCAGCCGCATCAGAAGGGCCCGGTGGTCGGTGTGCTTGGGCGGGTCCAGTGTCGGGAGCTGGTCGCTCATCGGGAGCTCGTCGCGGTGGTCGGCGATCAGCTCGCTGACGTCGTCACCCACCAGCGGGACCGGGAACCCCGGGAACGGCCCGGTCACCGCCGTGCACGACGAGAAGCGGTCGGCGTCGTTGTAGATGGCCATCACTTCGTCGTACCCGGTCACCATCACGACGTCGTGATGGGGTTCCCGCCGGACCGGACACTCCGAACGGAGGGCCTCGAAGTAGGGATAGGGGTCGACGATCATGTCGTCGTCCCTGAAGAAGTCGACATCGTCGGGCTCACTCACCGTGCTCACCGGTCACCTCGATTGCTGGTCGGATGCTGTGCCTGTGGCCCCGCCGGTGGCCTCCTCGTTGTGCTGCGACACGACCTCGTGCCTCTCGCCACCGCCCGGCGCCGACCGCCCGGTGCCGGCCACTCGCCGCCGCCGAACAGGCGTCTTCCCTCTGCCACGAAACCCTCCCCGATCTCGAAGATCGAAATGATACTAGACAAAGAGGGCCATTCTCATCTGTAGGAATGGCAGTATCGCCCGGGATCAGCCCGGGATCAGCCCGGGATCAGACCGGATTGGGCCCGTAGCCGCCGGCACCCCTCCCCTGCGGCCGTCCCGGGGCCGGACCGCCGAGCCGGCTCCTGAGATCGCCAGCTCCCATGATGCGGGTGGCGGCACCCACAGTAAGCAACAACGTTCTCAGTTTTGTAAGTTGTGTTCTTTCAACGGATGGAGAGGGATCTGACATGGCAGACCACGAGGACCGGCACATCGAAAAGGTTGCGATCGTCACGGGGGGTGCGTCCGGCATCGGGTTCGCCATCGCCCAGCGCCTCGCCCGCGACGGTGCCGCTGTCGCCATCCTCGACCTGCACGGGGACGAGGCCGAGGCTCAGGCGGCCAAGATCCGGGCCGAGGGCAGCCGGGCCATCGGCACCGAGGTCGACGTGTCCGACCGTCAGAGCGTCGACCGGGGTGTGGACCGGGTGAGGGCGGAGTTCGGCCCGGTCACGATCCTGGTCAACAACGCGGGGATGGAGGGCTTCCAGCCCTTTCTCGACATCACCGAGGACAAGTGGAACCGACTGTTGGCGGTGAACCTCACCGGCACGTTCCACTGCTGCCAGGCCGTCCTGCCCGACATGATCGGGACCGGTTGGGGCCGCATCGTCAATATCTCGTCATCCAGTGCCCACAGCGGACAGCCGCTGATGACCCACTACGTCGCCTCGAAGTCCGGCGTGATCGGGTTCACCAAGTCCCTGGCCCTCGAGTTCGCCCCGAAGGGGGTGACCGTGAACACCATCCCGCCGGGGTTCATCGACACCCCGATGACGCGGCGGAACGAGGCCAAGGGTCTCCTCGGCAAGGGCATTGATCACCATGCCTCGCTCACGCCCGTCCGGCGGGCCGGGACACCGGAGGACATCGCCGCCGCCTGTGCCTTCCTGGTGTCGGACGAGGCCGGCTACATCACCGGCCAGATCATCGGAGTCAACGGCGGCCGGAACACCTGAGTGGAGCGGGCCCGGGCTCCCATCAGCCCAAATACCCCTATCAGAGCGTCGAAATTCCGTTCTCAAATTCAGAACAACGGGACTGGCCGCCACCGGTGGCCCATGCGACAATGGTCCGGATCGAAGGAGGGTCGACGTGGGGGAGCGGGACAGAGCCGTGGGTGAGCGGTGGCGGTTGCGGTCGGTGCCCGAGGAGCTGGCTCTGCGGTACCGCTCCGAGGGATGGTGGGATGACGCGTCGCTCGGCGAGGTCGTGGCCCATGGGCTGGGGGCGCGTGCGGCCATGGGATTCAACGTGCGTTCCGGGGTCCGCCCCTGGCGGGGAACGTTCGGCGACGTGGACCGGGGGGCTCGTGCGCTGGCCGGCTCACTCCAGGCGAATGGGGTCGGCCCTGGCGATGTCGTCGTCATCCAGCTCCCGAACTGGGTGGAGGCGGGCATCGCCTTCTGGGCCGCAGCCTACCTGGGGGCGGTGGTGGTACCGATCGTGCACTTCTACGGCGCCAAAGAGGTCGACTACATCCTGTCGACGACGGCCCCGGACGTCATCGTCACCGCCGATCACTTCGGTCATACCGACTACCTGGGGCTCTATGACACGCTCCTGTCCGGCTCTCCCGACTCGCGTTGGCTGGTGGTGGGGGAGACGCCGAAGGCGCAGCTCCCGTCCGGCGCCACCGCGTTCGCCTCGCGGCTGGACGGGCAACCCATCCTCGAGCCGCTCCGGGTCGACCCCGATGCCCCGGCCGTCGTGGGTTTCACCTCGGGCACGACCCGTGATCCCAAAGGTGTCGTGCACTCCCACCGCACGATCGGATGCGAGGCCCGTCAGCTCGAGCAGTTCTTCCCCACGGGCGGCCCGCCCCAGATCACCGGGGCGCCGGTCGGCCACTTCATCGGCATGCTCAACGCCTTCCTCATCCCCTTGCTGCGCGACCGTCCCGTCAACCTCATCGATGTGTGGGACCCCGGCGAGGTCCTTCGGATGATGCGCGAGGAGGGACTCGCCGTCAGCGGTGGCGCCACCTACTTCCTGACCAGCCTGCTCGACCACCCGGACTTCACCGCCGAGCACCTGGCCCTGATGCCATTTGCCGGGCTGGGCGGCTCGGCCGTGCCGGTGGCCGTCACGGAACGGGCGACCGCCCTCGGGATCAAGGCCTTCCGGTCCTACGGCAGTACCGAGCACCCGTCGATCACCGGCTGCCTGGTCGACGACACCGAGGTGAAGCGGCTCACCACCGACGGCCGACCGCTGCCCGGCGTGGAGATCCGGCTCGACGAGCAGGGCCAGATCCTGAGCCGTGGACCGGACTGCTTCCTCGGCTACACCGATCAGGAACTGACCAAAGCCGCCTTCGACGACCTCGGTTGGTACCACACCGGCGACATCGGCCAACTCGATGATGACGGGTACCTCACCATCACCGACCGGATCTCCGACATCATCATCCGGGGCGGCGAGAACATCAGCGCGGCCGAGATCGAGGAGCTGCTGCTCGGGCTGGATGTCGTGGCCGAGGTGGCCGTCGTGGCGGCACCCGACGAGCGGCTCGGCGAGCATGCCGCCGCCATGGTGCGGGTGCGCCCCGGTGGCCCGGTGCCGACGATGGACGAGGTCCACGCCCACCTCGGTGCCGCCGGACTGGCCCGGCAGAAGTGGCCCGAGTCGATCCACGAGGTCACCGACTTCCCGCGGACGCCGTCGGGCAAGGTCCAAAAGGTCGTGCTCCGACAGCAGCTGCGGGATGGTCAGTTCACCGCGGTGGACCGTTGACCCCGGCCCCGGGCCAGGAGGACGCCATGACACCGGAGGTGCCGCGTCTCGAGCCACTGGCTCCCAAGGACTGGCCGGTCGAGATGCGAGACGCCATGGCCGCACTGCGGGTGCCGAACCCCCGGCACCCGTTCCCACCCCGGGACGACCGGCGACCCAAGGCGTTGAACGCCCTCGGGACGCTGGCCCTGCATCCCGAGCTCGCCCGCGCCTTCCATACCTTCAACGGCCATGTCCTGTTCAGCACGACGCTGTCGCCCCGCCAGCGCGAGCTGCTGGTGCTCCGGGTGGCCGCCGTACGGCAGTGCGAGTACGAGTGGAAGCAGCATGTGGTCCTGGCGGGCGATGCCGGGCTCTCCCCGGACGACATCGCACGGGTGGCCGACGGCCCGGACGCACCGGGTTGGTCGCCCCTCGACGGAGCCATGGTGGCGGCCGTCGACGAGCTGCTCGGCGATGCCAAGATCACCGATGGCACCTGGGCGGCCCTGGTCGCGGCGCTCGACACGCAACAGGCCATGGACCTGGTCTTCACCGTTGGGGCCTATGACCTTCTCGCTATGGCCTTCCGATCGTTCGGTGTTGCGATAGACGCCGATCTCCTTTAAACGAAACGGCCTTCTCATCTGCGGGGAACTACTGCTACAATCCTGATGTCGAACGACGGGAGGAACCAACGCCCATGCCGCACTTCACGAAGCCCGCTGAAGGATCCTGGACGGAGCACTTCGGGCTGGCGACCGATCCGGTCTCCTATGAGGATTCGATCTCGCCCGAGAACTACGAGCTCGAGCGGGACGCCATCTTCCGCCGCACGTGGTTGAACGTCGGCCGCGTCGAACAGCTCCCGAAGAAGGGCAGCTACTTCACCAAGGAGCTCGACGCCGCCCGTACGTCCGTCATCATCGTGCGCGACAAGGAGGGCGCCATCCGGGCATTCCACAACATCTGCCGGCACCGGGGCAACAAGCTGGTGTGGAACGACTACCCCAAAGAGGAGACCAGCGGCACCTGCCGGCAGTTCACCTGCAAGTACCACGGGTGGCGGTACGGCCTCGAGGGCGAGCTGACCTTCGTGCAGCAGGAGTCGGAGTTCTTCGACCTCGACAAGTCCGATTTCGGTTTGGCGCCGGTGACGGTCGACGAGTGGGCGGGGTTCATCTTCGTCAACTTCGACCCCAAGGCCCAGCCGCTGGCGGAGTACATGGGACGACTGGGAGCCGGCATCGAGGCGTACCCGTTCCACAAGATGACCCAGGTCCACAAGTACCGCGCCGAGATCGGGAGCAACTGGAAGCTGTTCATCGACGCCTTCATGGAGTTCTACCATGCACCCGTCCTGCACTCGAAGCAGGCCACCGAGGAGGAGTCCCGCAAGCTTCAGGGGTACGGCTACGAGGCGCTCGCCTACGACGTCGACGGACCCCACGCCGTGGTGTCCTCGTGGGGAGGAATGGCGCCACCGAAGGACCTGGCCATGGTCAAGCCGCTGGAACGGGTCCTGCGCAGCGGGCTCTTCGGCGTGTGGGACGCACCAGACATCGGCGAGCTGCCCGAGGGGCTCAACCCCGCCGGCCACCCGGCCTGGGGCGAGGACTCGTTCCTCTTCTTCCCGAACTTCATGGTGTTGATCTGGAAGCCCAACTGGTACCTCACGTACCACTACTGGCCGACGTCGTACAACACCCACATCTTCGAGGGCACCCTGTACTTCGTGCCTCCTACGAACGCCTATGAGCGGCTCCAACAGGAGTTGGCCGTCGTCTCGTTCAAGGAGTACGGCCTCCAGGACGGCAACACCCTCGAGGCGACCCAGACGATGATCGAGTCACGGGCGGTCACCGAGTTCCCGCTCTGCGACCAGGAGGTCATGCTGCGTCACCTCCACAAGACGTGTCGCGAGTACGTCGCCGACCACCAGCAGGCCAAGCCCGGCACCCCGGTCCGGGTCTCCGCTGCGTCCTGAAGGGGTCCTCGTGCCCACCTTTCCCGCCGACTTCGCCGACCTCGAGCCATTCGCCGATTGGGTCCTACCGAGCGAATCGGACCGCTACGGCAAGCGCCTGGCCACTCCGATGGCCGACCTGCAGGCCTTCTACGACGCCGCCTTCCCCAGGCTGGAGGAGAGCATCGACTACCTGAAGGCGGTCACGCTGGAGGGGATCACCGACGAGGACCGCAATCTGTTGTGGCTGTTCTCCTCGTTGGTGACGGTGTCGTTCCCGGTCGAGGTGTGGCGTCAGCCCCGGGTGCCCGACAGCGGCGCGTCCAGCATCGACGTCGTCGTCGAACCGGTGCCCTAGGTCTCAGGGACCCGAGACCGGTGCCCGTGGAGACCGAGGACGCCGACGGCTGCACCGTGGCGACCATCGACGACGGGAAGGTCAACGCCCTCTCCTTCGAGCTGATCGCTTCGCTCCGTTGTGTCGTCGCCGAATCGGCGGAACGGCGTCGGCCCCTGGTGATCACCGGCCGGGACGGCTGCTTCTCGGCCGGCTTCGACCTGGCCGTGATGGGCGGCGACCAACCGGACACCGCCGTGGCCCTGTTCACCGACGGTGCCCACCTCTACCGCGAGCTCATCGAAGCACCGGTGCCGGTGGTGGCCTCCTGCACCGGTCATGCCCTGGCCGGCGGAGCGCTGCTCCTGCTCAGCGCCGACTACCGCATCGGCCGGGCCGGGCCGTATCGGATCGGCCTCAACGAGGTCGCCATCGGGATGGCGCTCCCCAGCTTCGCCGTCGCCGTGGCCACGCACCGACTCGAGCCCAGTGCGCTCACGGCGGCCACGATGTTCGCCGAGGTGGCGTCGCCCGACCGCGCCGCGGCCATGGGGTACCTCGACGAGATCACCGACGACCCGTTGTCGCGGGCCTGCGCGTACGCGGCATCCGTGGCCCGGCTTCCCGGTGGTGCGTTCGCGGCCACGAAGCGGCGGGTCCGGCGGGCACTGCGCGAGGAGCTGGCCGCCCTGGACGGGCGGTGACGGCGGCCCGGTCGACCGGAGCAGGGTCAGCGCGGCGGGGTGAGAGGTAGATTCTCAAAATAGAGAGTAATGATCTGCAAAAAGCCGGGTCGACACCGCCTGCATTTTCAGAATACCATTCGGTAGGACAAAAACCCCGCCCGGCCGGGTGCCTCCGGGAACTCGATCCGGCACCCGGTCCGGCCACCTCCGGGTCCGGGTGCCTCCTTCGGCCGGCGGACCGCAACGGTGTACCCAGTATCGGTTCCGGCCGGCGCCGGACGAAGACAGAAACAAGGAGCGAACGCAATGCCGTCACGGACACTCGACTTTCCGGTCTTCGACGCCGACAACCACATGTACGAGACCACGGACGCCTTCACCAAGTACCTGCCGTCGGAGTACGAGGGCCTGATCAAGTACGTGGAGGTCGACGGGCGCACCAAGATCGCCGTCAACAACCTGATCAGTGACTACATCCCCAACCCGACCTTCGCCAAGGTCGCCGCCCCCGGTGCACAAGAGGAGTACTTCAGGAGCGGCAATCCCGAGGGCAAGTCCCGGCGGGAGATCCTGGGCCGGGGCATCGACGCCCTCCCCGGATTCTCCGAACCGGGGCCGCGGCTGAAGCTCATGGACGAGCTGGGATTGGATCGGGCCATCATGTGGCCGACCCTGGCCAGCCTGCTCGAGGAGCGCATCCGCGACAATCCTCCGGCCGTGCATGCCGTCGTGCACGCCCTCAACGAGTGGATGCTCGAGCACTGGACGTTCAACTACGAGAACAGGATGTTCCCGGCACCGGTGGTCCACATGGGCATCGTGGACCGGGCCCTCGAGGAGCTGGACTGGCTGGTCGATCGGGGGGCGCGCCTCATCCTCGTCCGTCCCGCCCCGGTGTGGGGGTTCATGGGCCCGCGGTCGCCGGCGCTGCCCGAGTTCGACCCGTTCTGGAAGCGGGTGGCCGAGGCCGAGCTGCTCGTCGGGATGCACGCCTCCGACAGCGGCTACCAGCGGTATACCAACGAGTGGGAGGGCAATCCCCTCGGCGAGATGACGCCGTTCAAGGGTGAGTCGGGGTTCCGGGCCATCACCGGCCATCAGGGCCGGCCGATCATCGACACGGTGGCCTCGCTCGTGGGCCACGGCCTCTGCTCGCGCTTTCCGACCCTCCGGTTCATGCCGGTGGAGAACGGGAGCAACTGGGTCCGTCCGATGCTCGCCGACATGGAGCACGCCTGGATCCACTCCCCGAACTCCTTCGACGAGAACCCCGTCGACGTGATGAAGCGGAACATCTGGGTGCACCCGTTCCACGAGGAGGACCCCAAGGGCCTCGTGGCCATCCTGGGTGCCGATCGGGTGCTGTTCGGGTCCGACTACCCACACCCCGAGGGCATGGCCGACCCCATCACCTTCGTCGACGATCTCGTCGGCCTCAGCAAGGAGGACATCAAGTTGGTCATGGGCGGCAACCTGAACCGCCTGATGGGGTTCGACGAGGCCGCCTGACCGACGGTCGCCACGGGCGCCCTGGGCGGCCCCGTGCCCGAAGGGTCGACGATGAAGGAGGAGCCGGCCGGTTGGACCTCAACCCTTCCGAAGAACAGCAGCTTCTCCTCGATGCCTTCGGTGCGCTGTATTCGAAGGAGTCCCCACCCGAGCGGGTCCGGGGCGCCGAGCCGTCGGGTCACGACGCCGATCTGTGGCGGCGGCTCCGACAGGCCGGCGCACTCGAGATGGCCGTCGACGAGGGGTCCGGAGGATCGGGGGCATCGCTGTTGGACCTGGCCCTGGTGGCCGAACAGCACGGCCGTCACCTCGGTTCGGCGCCGCTCCTCGAGGCCCAAGTGGCGTTGCGGCTCCTGGCCCGGGTGGACGGATCCGAGGCCCGGGCCCTCCTGGCCGCCACACTGGCCGGCGATCGACTGACGACGCTGGCCCTCCACCCTCCCCGACACGACAGGCTGACCATGGTGCCGTCGGGGTCGGTGGCCGACACGGTGGTCTTCGCCGACGACGGACGACTGTGGTCGTCGACCATCGGCGGCGCACGGTCGGCGGTGGCCAACCTCGGATCCCTCCCGCTGGCCGACCTCGAGGTCGGAGACGCCGTGCTGCTGGCGTCGGGATCAGAGGCCGCCGCCGTATTCGAGCAGGGTCGTGACGAGTGGCTGGTGTTGATGGCCAACGCCCTGGCCGGGATGGGGGCCCGCGCCATCGAGATCGGCGTGGAGTACGTCAAGGGACGACATGCCTTCGGCGTGCCCGTCGGCTCGTTCCAGGCGGTGGCCCACGGCCTGGCCGATGCCGCCACCAGCGTGGACGGTGGCGGCCTGTTGGCGCGGGAGGCAGCGTGGGCCGCGGCCGAGGAGCCCTCCAGGGCGCCCGAGTTGGCCGCGCTGGCCTGTGCCTTCACCGCCGAGGCGGCCCGCCGGGCCAGCGAGCGGAGCCTGCACTATCACGGGGGATACGGGTTCATGCTGGAGTACGACATCCAGCTGTACTTCCGCCGGGCCAAGGCCTGGCCGGCGCAGTTCGGCGAACCGGCGGCGCTCTACGCCCGGGCCGAGGGCCACCGACGGTCGGCCCGGCACGGGGGGAGTTGACCGTGGACTTCCGACTCGGCGAGGACAGCGAGGCCTTCCGACAGGAGGCCCGGGCCTTTCTGGACGAGGTCCTCACCGACGAGGTGCGGGACGAGATGGAACGGACCGGGGTCCACCACAGCGCCCACTTCCACCGCCACCTGGCCGAGCGCGGGTGGCTGGCCCCCGGCTGGCCCGAGGAGTACGGGGGCCAGGGGCGGGACCCGCTGGAGATGCTGGCCTTCATGGAGGAGTTCCACCGGGCCGGGGCTCCGACCTACGCCGTCGGCACCACACTGATGGTGGCCGGCATCATCCGGCACATCGGCACCGAGGAGCAGAGGCAGCGGATCCTGCCGCCGGCGCTGGGCGGGGACATCATCATCGTCCTCGGGTTCACCGAGCCGGAGTCGGGCTCCGATGTGGCCGCCGCCCAGACCCGTGCCGTGAGGGACGGCGATCAGTGGGTGGTGAACGGACAGAAGATGTTCACCACCAACGCCCAGGTGGCCGACTACGTGTTCATGCTCACCCGGACCGATCCCTCGGCCCCCAAACACCGGGGACTGACCACGTTCTTGGTGCCGCTGCGCCAACCCGGAGTGGAGATCCAACCGGTCTACACACTGTCGGGTGAGCGGACCAATCTCACCTTCTACTCCGACGTCCGGGTGGATGACGCCCTGCGGGTCGGTGAGGTGAACGGAGGCTGGGACGTCATGCAGGTGGGGCTGACCCTGGAACGGGCAGGCGACCACGGCGGCGAGTCGATCCGCCTGCTCGAAGCCATGGAGCAGTGGGCCGACCGCACCCTCGATGACGGGGGCGGCCGCCCGAGGGCCGACGATCCCGAGGTCCGCGCCCGACTGGGGCGGGCCGCGGCGGAGAACGAGGTCATGACCTTGATGTGCCGCCGATCGGCGTGGATCCACGCCTCGGGAGGGCTGCCCGGAGTGGAGGGCTCGATGAGCAAGCTCTTCGCCTCGGAGGCACTGACCCGGCAGTCGGCCGACTTCGTCGACCTCCTCGGACGGGACGGGATCCGGAGCCAGGGCGATCCGACGGCGCCGGCCGGGGGCGCCGCCGACTACGACTTCCGCTACGCCCTCGGGACCACCACCTACGGGGGGACGAGCGAGATCCAGCGCGACATCATCGCCCGACGGGGGCTCGGCCTGCCCCGCTCACGGTGAGGGACCGGCGGCCCCGCCGGACCGCCCGCTCAGCCGACGGGCGTGAACTCGAGATACAGCCGGTCGTGTCCGCGGAGCATCCACGTGGGCGTGTGCTGCCAGTGGCGGGCGCCGGCGGGCCCGTGGTGTCCTTCCGCGATGCGGATGTCGCCCATCCGGTCCAGCAGGCGTTGCAGGGAGACGTTGGACTCGGCCCGGGCCAGGGGGGCACCGGCGCAGGTGTGGATTCCGTGGCCGAAGGCGATGTGCTGGCGGGCGTTCTCCCGGTCGAGCCGGAGCTCGTCGGGCCGCTCGAACTCCCGTGGGTCGCGGTTGGCTGCGGCGGGCAGGACCATGACCGTGCTCCCCGCCGGGATCTCCGTATCCCGAACCGTCGTCGGTGTCCGCGACAGGCGGAACGTCCCGTTGATCGGGGGCTCGAGCCGCAAGGTCTCTTCGATGAACGCCGGCACCAGGCTGCGGTCGTCGCGCAGCTGCTGCTGCAGTTCGGGGCCCTCGCCGAGTCTCTGCAGGGCCGTACCGAGCAGCCGGGCCGTGGTCTCCTGGCCGGCGGCGAACAGGTTGGAGGCGATCTTCATGACGTCCTCGACCGGGGGCAGTGTCCCGTCGGGGAAGGTGGCGGTGGCCAACCCGGTCATGACGTCGTCGCGTGGCTCCCGCCGCCGGTCCTCGATATAGCGCGTGAACTGGGCGTACAGATACTCGAGGGGGCTGTGGGTCATCTCGATGTGGTCGTTGTGCATGAGCTTCTCGAGGAACTCCTCATGGTCCTCCTCCGGCACGCCCAGGAGATCGGCGACGACCAGCATGGTGTACGGCTGGGCGTACTCGCCGATGAACTCGCACTCGCCCCGTCCGTGGAAGCGGTCGATCTGGTTGTCGGCCAACCGCCGCAGGGACGCCTCATTCTCCTTCAGGCGCTTCGGTGTGATCAGCCGCATCAGGAGCCCGCGATGGGCGGTGTGCTTGGGGGGATCGAACGTGGGGAGCTGATCGCCGAAGGGGAGCCCGTCCCGGTAGGTCTCGATGATCTCGGTGACGTCGTCGCCTTCCAGCGGCACGGGGAATTTGGCGAAGGGCCCGATGGCCGAGTTGCAGTTCGAGAACGTCGACTGGTCGTGGTAGACCTCGACCGCCTCGTCGTAGCCCGTCACCATGTAGACGTCGTGGTGCGGCTCCTTGACCACCGGGCACTGTCGCCGCAGGTGCTCGAAGTAGGGGTAAGGGTTCTCGACGAGGTCCTTGGTGAGGAAGAAGTCGATGGAGTCGAACTGCTCGTCGGTCAATGCTGCTCCAGGGTGGCGGAGGGCGAGTGCCCTGATCGGATGGGTGCGAGGGCGGCGCGGGTGCGTCGGGGGTCTGTCCGCCGGGCTATGTTCGGTCGCCGCGTCGGATCCGTGGCAGGGGACGCACACCGCGGAGCCGAGGTCACCGCTCGGTGCCCGACGCCAGTCGAAAGGAACCGCCGGGCATGACCCAAGAGCTGTCGGGCAAGGTCGCCGTCGTCACGGGCGGTGCGAGTGGCATCGGCCGCGCCACCGTCGAGCTGTTCGCTGACGAGGGCGCCAAGGTCGTCGTGGCCGACGTCGATGTGGAGGGGGGCGAAGCGCTGGCCGCCGGGCTCGGTGACGCCGTGACCTTCAAACGGACCGATGTGGCCGACTTCGACGAGGTCCAGTCGCTGGTGGACTTCGCCGTGGACACCTTCGGCGGCCTGCACGTCATGTTCAACAACGCCGGGATCTCCAGCTCGTTCCGCCGGTTCCTCCGCGACGACCTTCGCGACTTCGACAGGGTGATGGCGGTCAACCTGTCCGGCGTGGTCTTCGGGACCCAGCGTGCCGCCCGCCACATGGCCGGGCACGGAGGGGGATCCATCATCAACACGTCGTCCATCGGCGGCCTGACCGGTGGCGGTCCTCCGATCGCGTACCGCACCTCCAAGGCGGCCATCGTCCAGTTCAGCCGGATGGTCGCCACCGACCTGGCCGAGTACGGCGTCCGGGTGAACAGCGTCGCCCCGGGGCACATCCCGACAGGGATCACCAGCTACGACCTGGGACCGACCATCGAAGCCGACCAGCCGCTGCAGCGCCGCGGGACCCCGCGGGACGTGGCCGAGGCGGTGCTCTTCCTGGCCGGCGACCGCTCGGCCCAGATCACCGGCATCGTGGTCCCGGTGGACGGGGGCACGGTGGCCGGCCGGCCGGTGCCCGAGGCCATGAGGGGTCAGGAGCACCGGACGCGTGGGGACGCCGGCTGACGGCCATCGGGGGGGACGGTTCCGAAAAGGGGCCCGGGAGGCCGTGGTGGCGGGCGTGGGCGCCACGGTGTGGGTCACGCCGGCCCCCGGCCGTCCCGAACGGCCTGCTCGACCAGCCCGATGACCCAGGAGATCCCCCGGACCGCCTGGTCGTGGTCGATCTGCCAGTCGACGACCAGGCGCTCGTACGATGCCACGCTCCACAGCACGTCGAAGACGGCCGCCGCCACCGTCCGGTCCTCTTCGGGCCATCGCTCCGCCACGGCGGCAATGGCACCGAGCAGTGCGTCGCGCTGGCGTCGGTTGGCATCGACGAGGGTCGGATCCAGCGGCGGGCGCGGCTCCCTCGGGTACTGGGAGACATGGTCGAAGATCTGGGCCGCCACCGTGGTGATGCCCTCCAGGCGCATACCGGCCAGATCGATGCCGGCCTGCTGCTCGTTCCGGCGCATGACCGCGTCGCGCAGCCCCCGCTCATTGCCGAAGTAGCGGTAGACGGTGCGCTCGTTGACGCCGGCCCGTTCGGCCACCGCCCTGACCGTCAGCTTCTTCCAGTCGCGGACCGACGAACGGTGGAGGAGATCGGAGCCGGCGACGAGGATCCTCTCCCTCGTCCCCGCCGCCCGTTCGCGGCGCAACGTGCCGTCGTACGGGCGACCAGTGTGCACCGGGTGATCCGACGTCGGCTTCTTGGCGGTGGTCACGGCGTCCATTCTTCTATGCCAGCTTCGCCGACCAACCTCCATCGACCGGGATGACCGCGCCGGTGACGAACGAGGCCCGGTCGGATGCCAGGAAGGCGCCGACCTCGGCGACCTCGGCGGGCTGACCGGCCCGGTTGAGGGCGGCCTTGGCGGCGATGTCGGGGATGAAGTCCTCGGCGCCCACCGCCATGATCTCCGTCAGGATGAATCCCGGGCAGATGGTGTTGACCCTGATGCCCTGGGTTCCGTACTCGATCGCCGCCGACTTGCCGGCGCCGATGATCCCGTGCTTGGCCGCCTGGTAGACGCTGGTGAAGGCCGAGCCGTTGAGGCCGCCGACCGAGGACCAGTTGATGATCGAGCCACCTCCGGAGGGGAGCATGGTGCGGATGCCGTGCTTCATCCCCAGCATCACTCCCCGCAGGTCGACGTCCATGAGCCGGTCGTAGAACTCCATGGTCAGGTCGGCGAGCGCGCAGCCGTCGGCGACGCCGGCCACGTTGAGCACGGCATCGACGCGTCCGAACTCCTTGACGGCGGCGGCCATGGTGGCTTCGACGTCGGACTCCTGGGTGACATCGCAGTGCAGCGGAAGGACATGTCCGCCGACATCGGCTGCGGTGTCCTGTTCGGCACCGCTGATGTCGGCGGCCACCACCTTGGCACCCTCACGGACGAAGACCTTGACTGATGCCTTGCCCATGCCCGAGCCGGCCCCGGTGATCACGGCGACCTTGTCATCCAGCAGTCCCATCAGGGACGCCCTGGTCGCCGAGGTGGGCACCAGGTGGCGGTCATGCGGTGAACACCGGGAGTGTCTCCCAGCCCCGGACCGTCGACGTCGGGGCCAGTCTGGCCCGCTCGGTGTCGACCTCCCAGGTGGGGAACCGGGTGAGGACCTCGTCGAGCGCCACCCTGCCCTCCAGGCGGGCCAGTGCGGCTCCGAGGCACAGATGGATGCCGTATCCGAAGGTCAGCGGTTTCCCGTCGTTCCGGTGGATGTCGAAGCGGTCGCCGTCCGGGAAGCGACGGTCGTCATGGTTGGCCGATGCCGGCAGCAGCATCATGATGCTGCCCTCCGGCACCGTCTGGCCGTGGATCTCCACGTCCTGGGTGACGTATCGGGCGGCGTGGGGTGCCGGCGTCTCGAAGCGCAGGAGTTCCTCGATGGCATCGGGGATGAGCGATCGGTCCTCGACCAGCTCCCGGCGTTGGTCCGGATGATCGGCCAGGACCTTGCCGGTCCACCCGATCAGCCGGCCGGTCGTCTCGTTGCCGGCGCCGGTGATGACGCTGATGTAGGTGAGGAGCTCGTCGCGGGTCAGCCGTCGGACGGTCCCGTGCTCGTCCTCGAACTCGGCCTGGAGGAGCTCGGTCATGATGTCGTCCGAGGGGTGGTCGGCCCGCCAGTCGATGTACTCGCCGAACATGTCGGTGGGGACGAACCCCTCGGACACCTCCATGGGCTGCCCGGCTTCGGTGCGCAGGTTGGCGTCGACCTTGTCCCGCACGGCCTCCTGGTCCTGTTCGGGGATGCCGAGCAGCATGCCGATGACCCGCATGGGCATCTGCGCGCCGAGGTCGGCGATGAAGTCGAACTCCTCGGCGCCGACGAGCGGGTCGAGGCTGCGGGCACAGAACGCCCGGATCTGCGGCTCGAGCGCGGCAACCCGGTTCGGGGAGAACACCCGGGACATCAGTCGCCGGTGGATGGTGTGCACCGGCGGGTCCTCGAAGATGAGCACGCCCGAGGGCATCTGGATGTCGGCCCGGATGAGCTCGATGATGCCGCCCCGACCGGAGATGAACGTCTTCGGGTCGAGATAGCCGCGTTCGACGTCGGCGAACCGGCTGACCGCATAGAAGTCGTGGGGCTCGTTGTGGTAGAGCGGCACCTCCTCCCGCATCCGGCGGAACACCGGATACGGGTCGGCGTCGATGTCCACGTCGTACGGGTCGTAGTAGACGTCGCTGGCGCTCTGGATGGTCACGCCGCACCTCCCCTTGCTTTCATGTCGTACTGTGACACTAAGCTGTGACACGGTCAAGCGCGGCGCGACCTGCCGGCCGGGGGCGCGTGGCGACACCGGGCCGGGGACTGGCGAAGGATGGGGGACGATGAAGACGCGAGCAGCGGTGCTGTGGGGACGGGAGCAGGACTGGCAGATCGAGGAGATCGACCTCGATCCACCGGGTCGGCACGAGGTGCTGGTCAAGTGGGCGGCCGCCGGCCTGTGCCATTCCGACGAGCATCTCCAGTCGACCGAAATGGGGTCGGAGGCGGGTACCGGCCAACCGGCGCGGGCCGGGCTCTTCCCCATGGTGGGGGGGCACGAAGGGGGAGGGGTGGTGCTGGAAGTGGGCCCGGACGTCACCAGCCTCCAGCCCGGCGACCATGTCGCGGCCAGCTTCTTCCCCATCTGCGGGCGGTGCAAGATGTGCATCACCGGTCACTCGAACCTGTGTGACCTGGGTGCGGCCACCTTCCGACCGGGACAGATCTCCGACGGCACCGTGCGCTATCACCTCGACGGCCGGTCGCTCAACGTGATGTCCAAACTGGGCACCTTCGCCGAGCACGGCGTGAGCCACGAGGCGTCGCTGGTGGCCGTCGATCACGATCTCCCGCTCACTGCGGTGGCCCTGGTGTCCTGCGGGGTGGCCACGGGCTGGGGCTCGGCGGTGTACCGGGCCGACGTGATGCCGGGCGACACCGTGGTGGTGGTCGGCGTCGGCGGGGTCGGCATGAACGCCGTCCAGGGGGCCAAGATGGTCGGCGCCCGGACCATCGTGGCGGTGGACCCGGTGGAGTTCAAGCGGAAGTCGGCACTCGATTTCGGGGCCACGCACACGGCGGCCTCCATGGAGGAGGCCCTGCCCGTGGTCAGGGAACTGACCCGGGGCCAGATGGCCGACGCCGTGATCATGGTCCCGGGTGTGATGTACGGCGACCTGATGGCCGGAGCCCTGGCGCTGACCGGGAAGGGTGGGACCTGTGTGGTCACCGGCGTGGCGCCGCAGTCCCAGCTGGACGCCAAGGTGAACCTCTTCGATCTCGCCATGATGCAAAAGGAGATCAAAGGGGTGATCTTCGGTGCGGCCAATCCGCGCTTCGACATCCCCAACCTCTTGGCCCTGTACACCTCGGGTCAGCTCAAGCTGGACGAGTTGATCACCAACACGTACCGGCTCGATCAGATCAACCAGGGGTACCGCGACATGCTCGACGGCGTGAACCTCCGAGGCGTGGTCGTCTTCGAGTGAACTGTCCACCGCGCTCGGCCCGATCCCACCCGATGACCCCGATGACCCCGGCCGAAGCCCGGCTGCACAGCCGGCAGAGGAGCCCCGTATGCCCATGAGCCTCGATATCGACCCGCTCGACCTCGTCGACCCGACACGGTTCGCCCTCCACGGCTATCCGCACGAGGTGTGGACCCGCCTCCGGGCGGAGGCGCCGGTCGCCTACATCGAGCCGCCCGGGTACCCGCCGTTCTGGGCGGTCACCAAACACGCCGACGTCCAGTACGCCGCCTCCCAGCCCCAGCTCTTCTCGAGCGCACAGGGGATCACGCTCGACATGGACCTGAGCGAGCTCGATGTGACACCCGAGATGATCGTCTACCTCGACCCTCCCGAGCACGGTCCCATGCGCCAGGTCGCCAACAAGAGGTTCCTGCGGAGCGCGGTCCGGGCCCGGAGCGACGAGATCGGGCGGATCGCCGCCGAACTGGTCGACCGTGCCTCGACCCGGGGCGAGATCGGCGAGTGCGACTTCGTCGACACCTTCGCAGCACCGTTCCCGGTGGCCGTGATCTCGTGGGTGCTGGGTGTGCCGCCCTCAGAGTGGGAGCACCATTTCCGCTGGACCAACGAGATCATCGGTAAGGACGATCCGGAGTACCGGCGTCCCGGGGAGAGCCCGGAGCAGACCTCCATGCGGGCCCGCGGTGAGCTGCACCGGTACTTCAAGAAGATGGTGGCCCAACGCCGCCAGGACCCCCAGGACGACCTGGTCACCCAACTGGTGCAGAGCGAGGTCGACGGCGTGCCGTTGACCCGGTCCCAGCTCGTCTCGTACTGCGAGCTCCTGGTCGAGGCGGGCAATCAGACGACGCGCGACGCCATTGCCGGCGGCATGCAGGCTTTCTGCGAGTTCCCCGATCAGTGGGAGCAGCTGGTGGCCCACCCCGAGCTCCTGCCCGACGCCATCGAGGAGATCCTCCGTTGGGTCACGCCGATCAGCTACTTCGCCCGGACCGCCACCCAGGACTGCGAGCTCCACGGCCAGCACATCCGGGCCGGCGACAAGGTGGCGTTGTACTGGGCGTCGGCCAACCGCGACGAGGAGGTGTTCGAGGACCCCTTCGAGTTCCGCATCGACCGTCCGCCGGGCCAGCCGGTGGTGTTCGGCTTCGGCCCGCACCTCTGCATGGGTGCCCACGTGGCCCGGGCCGAGCTGGCGGCCATGTTCGGGCTCCTGGCCACCCGGCTGGAGTGGTTCGAGCAGTCGGGACCGGTCGAGCGCCTGAACTCCTCCGTGAACGGGGCCATCAAACACCTGCCGATCCGGTACCGGCTCACCTAGGCGCAGGGCAGCACCAGGTCGGACCCACGACCCGAGAGGGAAGGAGGCAGCGAGATGGACGACACCAGCATCTACTCCTGCGATGACCACCTGGACCTGCGCGCCGTCCCACCGGCTCTGTGGCAGTCGCGGCTGTCCAAGGACCTGGTCGATCGTGGGCCACGGGTGGTGACCGGCCAGGGGGATCCGACGTGGGTCTGCAACGACCGCGTCGTCGGTCGCAGCGGACTGCCCGTGGGGGACAAGGTGGCCGTGCTCAGCGCCGTGAGCCGGGCCGGACTCGAAGACGACGGGTTCCGAGTCAGCAACCCGAAACTTCGGCTGGAGGACATGGACCTCGACGGAGTCTGGGCGTCCGTCATCTACGGTCCCATCCCGCTGACCCTGTCGATCCCGGAGCCGGACCTGCAGACCGCTTGTTACGCGGCATGGAACGACTGGGCCATCGAGGAGTTCAACGCCTTCGCCCCCGACCGTCTGTGTGCCCTCCCGTTCCTCCCCAGCCATTCGCCGGAAGCGGCGGTGGCCGAACTCGAGCGGGTGGCCGGACTCGGCCATCGGGGCGCGATCATCGATGTCTTCGACTTCGATGCCGGTGATCCGGCCTGGGACCGGCTGTGGGCAGCGGCCGAACAGACCGGGCTACCGCTCAGCTTCCATATCAAGGAAGGGGCTTCCCCCAGGCTGACCTATCAGGTGGGAAGGTGGCAGTCGGCGGCCTTCGCCTCCCTGCTACCCCTGCAGCTCGACGAGGCACTGGCCATCATGGTCTTCTCCGGTGCCCTCGAACGGCATCCCGGGCTCACCCTGGTGCTGGCCGAGGCCGGTGTCGGCTGGCTTCCCTACTTCCTGAGCCGGATGGACATGGAGTGGGAGAACCTCCGGGACAAGATCGACGACGCACCGGGCGTGGCACCGAGCGAGCTGTTCGAGCGCCAGGTCGTCGCCACCTTCGAGGAGGAGGCGCTGGCCTACCAGTACATCCCCCACCTCGGCGCCGACTCGGTCATGTGGGCCTCGGACTTCCCGCACACCGACAGCACGTTCCCCGAGTCGCGGCGCTCCATCGAGGAGACGCTGGGGATGCTGCCCGACGAGGATCGCCGGAAGATCACCGCCCTCAACTGCGCCAGGCTGTACGGCTTCGGTGTCGCCGCGACCCCATGACCGATCCGGACAATGTGAAGGAGCGAGACGATGGCAGCTGACCTGGTAATTCGTGGGGGAACCGTCTACGACGGGACGGGCGGGCCCGGGCGCGTGGCCGATGTGGCCGTCACGGGACGCGTGATCGAGGAGATCGGGTCGAACCTCGACGGCGCCGTCGAACTGGACGCGTCCGGATGTGCGGTGGCGCCGGGCTTCATCGACATCCACACCCACTTCGACGCCCAGGTGTTCTGGGACCCCGAGCTCAAGCCCTCGTCGTACCACGGGGTGACGACGGTGGTGGCCGGCAACTGCGGCTTCTCGATCGCTCCGTGCCGCCCCGAGCACCACGACGTGATCGTGCACACGCTCGAGAACGTGGAGGGGATGGACGCCAGCTCGCTCACGGCGGGGATCGCGTGGGAGTTCGAGTCCTTCCCGGACTACCTCGACCTGGTGGGCCGCCGGGGGACGACCCTCAACTTCACGGCCTACATCGGGCACACCGCCCTGCGGCTCTACGTCATGGGGGATGCCGCCTACGAGCGCGCCGCCACCCCCGAGGAGATCGACCACATGTGCCAGTTGGTCGACGAGGCAATGGGGATCGGCGCGGCGGGGCTCTCCACCAGCTTCTCGTACGCCCACCGTGGCGTGGACGGCAAACCGGTGCCGAGCCGGTTCGCCGAGATGGACGAGGTGGAGGCGTTGTTCATGGCCGTGGGGAAGGCCGGTAAGGGGGTGGTGCTCACCACTCCGGGCCCCCAGTGCGAGTACGAGGACATCTTCACCTGGCAGCCGCGGGTGGGCCGGCCGTTCACCTGCCCGCTGTTCGCGCTGTCCAACGGCAGGCACCGGGACGTCGTCGCCTGGCATGAGGAGGCGCTGGCCCGGGGGGCGAATGTGTGGCCACAGGTCACGCCCCGTCCGTTGACCATGCAGTTCACCCTGGCCGACGCCTACAACCTGAATGTGGGAGCGGTGTTCGGCGAGCTGATCAAGGTGAGTCCCGAGGTCCGGAAGGCGGCATTCCGCGATCAGGAGTGGCGCACCCGCGCCTTCGAGGACCTGGAGCGCGGTGGGACCGGCATGAAGCCTCGCTGGGAGACGTTCGAGGTCTCGGAGTCCGGGAGATTCCCCGAGCTGCTGGGCCGGCGGGTCACCGACATCGCCCATGAGCGGAATGTCAGCCCGCTGGATGTCATGTGCGAGCTGTCCTTGGCCGAGGATCTCACGACCCGCTTCCGGGCCTACATCGCCAACGACGATCCCGAAGAGGTCGGGCGGCTGCTCACCGAGGACCACGTGGTACTGGGACTCACCGACGCCGGAGCCCATGTGGACCAGCTGTGCGATGCCCCCCTCCCCACCGACCTGCTCGGCACCTGGGTCCGCGAGCGGGAGATCATGCCGCTCGAGCGGGCCATCCGGAAGCTGGCCGGTGAGCCCGCCGACCTGTTCGGCTTCGAAGGCCGCGGCTACCTGCGTCCCGGCTTCGCCGCCGACGTCTGCGTGTTCGATCCGGCGACGGTGGCGCCCGGCCCCCAGCGGCGGCTGCGGGATCTGCCGGCCGACGGTGAACGTCTGACCAACGAGGAGCCGTCCGGGGTGCGGCACGTGATGGTCAACGGCACGCTGATCCGGACGGACGAGCGTCAGCTCGAGCTGGGCCAGCGGCCCGGCACCCGACCCGCGCTGGTCTGAGCGACACCGCCGTGGTCAGCGGGCGGTGCGGAAGTGCTGGCGCAGGTCGTCGACGAAGAGCTCGGGCTGTTCCATGGCCGGGAAGTGTCCGCCGCGCTCCATGACGGTCCACCGGACCACGTTGTACTGCTGCTCGACCCACGAGCGGGGCCACCGCAGCACCTCTTTGGGGTAGCGCGCCACACCGGTGGGGACCTCCACGAAGGGAAGGGCCCCGGACGGACCGGCACGGTGCTTGGTCTCCCAGTAGAGACGGGCCGAGGAGGTACTCGTCTGGGTGACCCAGTACAGCATCACGTTGGTGATGAGCTGCTCGCGGCTGAAGCAGTTCTCGGGATGGCCCGCACAGTCGCTCCAGGCCCGGAACTTCTCCACGATCCAGGCGAGGAGCCCCGCCGGCGAGTCGTTGAGGGCCACCCCCAGGGTCTGGGGCTTCGTCCCCTGCTCGTTGGCGTAGCCGGACTCCTCGTCGGCGAACTGCTTCATGGCGGCCAGGTCCGCCCGCTCCTCGTCGGTGAGCGGCCCGGGATCGGGGGGCCGGATGCCGAGGGCCATGTTGAGGTGGATGCCGGCGCAGTGGTCGGGGTCGAGGGCGCCCAGCCGCGTGGTCACCTGGGCCCCCCAGTCACCGCCCTGGGCGACATAGCGGGGGTAGCCGAGCCGGTTCATGAGCTCGGCGAACGCCCGGGCGATGCGTTGCACGTCCCACCCGGGGGTCCGGGGCGGTTCGGAGAAGCCGTAGCCCGGCAGTGAGGGAGCGATGACGTGGAAGGCGTCGCCGGCCCCACCTCCGAAGGACTCCGGATCGGTCAGGCGTGGGATGACATCGAGGAACTCGACGACCGATCCCGGCCAGCCGTGGGTCAGGAGCAACGGAAGGGCGTCGGGGTGGTGGGACCGCGCGTGGACGAAATGGACACCCTGACCGTCGATGTGCGTGCGGTGGTGATCGAAGGTGTTCAGCCGCGCTTCCTCGGAGCGCCAGTCATAGGTGTCCCGCCAGTACGTCACGAGCTCACGCAGGTAGTCGACCGGGACGCCGTACTCCCAACCGGTGCCCTCGATCTGATCCGGGAAGCGGGTCCCCGCCAGACGGTGGTGGAGGTCTTCGAGGACCGAGTCGTCGACCCGGATCCGGAACGTCTCGATCGATGTGCTCAACGTGTCCTCGCCGATGTCGTGTCCGCCGGCCGATCCGGGTCACCATACCCGCGACCGGTGGAGACCGAAGGGCCCGGTCCACCGTCGGCACCGCCGACGGACACGGCACCGTCGGCCCCCGGGCGTGGCCGCGGGTGACGTGCGGGATCGATGGTGATCGGACGGTCGGTGAACCAACGGGCGAGGCTCGGGGACGGGAAGTCGACCGTTCAGAACCGCCCGATCACTGCTTCGCCGTAGCGGCCGAGCGACCCCTCGAGGTCGGTGCCGAACAGGGCGGCGGGAACCAGGACCCGGTCCGCCCCGGACTCCGCCAGTACCGTCACCTCGGCCAGGGCCTCCTGGCCGTCGGTGGTGGTGCACGGAACGGTCACCTCGATCGCCGTCGGGTCCCGGCCGGCATCCTCGGCGCTGCGCCGGACGATCTCGATCAGTGGAGGAAGCTCCTCGGGGCGCACGCCCAACGGGAAGAATCCGTCACCGATCCGCCCGGCCCGCCGGGCCGCCGCCGGGCTGGCCCCGCCCACATGGACGGGGATGCTCCCGCCCACGGGTTGGGGCCGGAGGAAGCAGTCGGTGAAGCTGGCCGTGGTGCCCTCGAAGCTGGCCTGGTCCTCAGACCAGAGCGCCCGCATGGCGGCGATCGACTCCTCGGTCCGCGTCCCGCGTCCGGTGAAGGGGACGCCCAGGGCGCGGAACTCCTCCTCCAGCCAGCCGATGCCCGCCCCGAGGATCACCCGGCCACCCGAGAGGTGATCGAGCGTCGCCAATTCCTTAGCCAGCACAACGGGATTCCGCTGGGGCACGATGAGGATGCCGGTGCCCAACCGGAGGGTCGAGGTCATGGCCGCCACATACGCCAGCCAGATCAGCGGATCAGGGAAGACCGTCGCCTCCCCCGACGGAAGCCGCCCCGACGGATCGTAGGGATACTTCGACCGGTACCCGCCGGGAACCACCACGTGGTCGACGGTCCAGATCGACTCGAACCCGGAGGCCTCGGCGGCCCGGGCCAGGCGGATCGCCTCCATCGGCTCGACGAACGAACCGATATTGGCAAACGCGACCCCGAACCTCACTGCTCCATGCCTCTGCGTCTCCCGATCGCCCACCGCCTCGATGGCGGGCTCAGCATAGGACACGACCCCGCGCCCAACCGTGCCGTGTCCATGGGGGCATGCCGGTCGCCGGGCCGCCGGCAGGCCGGGTCGGCACGGGCGCACGTGCTGATTGCACGACAGGCCGATGACACCAGGGTGTTACCCTCGGTCGTATGGTCGGGGAGTCGGGGAGATGAGCCCGGGTCAGGAACCCGGCAGCGTGACGATCGATCGCGACGCCTGCATGGGCTCGGGGAATTGCGTGTTCTGGGCCCCCGGCGTCTTCGACCTCGACGACGACGGCGTGGCCATCGTCGTCGGCGATGCCGTCGGTCATGAGGACCGGGTGCGGACGGCCGCCTCCAACTGCCCGGCCTCGGCCATCCGCATCGCCTGAACCTGGTCACGGCTCCGGTGGCGGGTGGGGCCGCCGTCGGGCAGGCGTCGTCAGGCGGCGGCGTCACTACAATGACGCCGCTCCCGCCGCGGATCGCGACGGCAGGTCGGACCGGAGGCAACGCATGGGCACCTACAACCACACGGGGCAGGTCGTCACCGATCTCGAACGGTCGAAGCGCTTCTACCAGGAAGTGTTCGGCTTCACCTTCTGGTACGAGATCTCCCCGCCAGACAATCCGACGGCCAAGCTCACCGGTCTCACGCCGCCGCTGGGCGTCACCGCCTCCTATCTCACCCTCGACGGCTTCGTGCTCGAACTGATGCACTACGCCGCCGGCGGCGCCACTGCCCCGTTCCGGCCCCGGACGATGAACGAGCCCGGGCTCACCCACCTGTCGATCTCCGTCGACGATGTGCGGGCCACGGCCGAGCGGGCGGTCGGGTACGGAGGTGAGATCATCGAGGAGAGCGACCTCGGGATGGCGATCTTCATCCGGGATCCCGACGGACAGCTCCTCGAGCTCCTTCCGGCCTCCCACCGGGACGGCCTCCCCCCCAAGCCCTGACCGAGGCCGCGCCGTGGTCGTCGGCGGGGCACACGCTCGGCGGAGGGCGGCCGGCCCTGCCCTGGGGCCGGGCTGGGTGACTACGCTGGCCCGTTGAGTCGGCCGGCCGCCCGTCGGTGCGCGTGACTTCGACGAGGAGGGTTCGACGTGACCTTGACCAGCCCGACGACGGTGCCCCTACGACATGCCGACCGGTTCTTCATCGACGGTGCGTGGGTGTCGCCATCGTCCGATGCCACCTTCGAGGTGATCGACTCGAGCACGGAGCAGGTCTACTTCCGGGTGCCCGAGGCGCAGGCGGCCGATGTCGACCGGGCGGTCACGGCCGCCCGGCGGGCCTTCGACGAGGGGCCGTGGCCCACCATGGCCCATGGCGACCGGGCCGTGTTCCTGAGGGGCATCGCCGGCGGGCTGCGGGACCGGGCCGAGGACATCGGCCAGATCTGGCCCCGTGAGTCGGGCGCGCTGTACTCGATGGCCACCCGTGGCACCGCCGGCATCGCCGGCGCCTTCGACTACTACGCCGGTCTGGCCGACACGTTTCCCTTCGAGGAGCCGGCCCGGCCGTCGCTGGGCGAGTTCGGTCTGCTGGTCCGGGAGCCGGTCGGTGTGGTGGGGGCGATCATCCCGTGGAACGCCCCCATCGGACTGATCACGTACAAGCTCGCCCCGGCGCTCCTGGCCGGGTGCACCGTCGTGCTCAAGTGCTCCCCCGAGGCGCCGGGTGATGCCTACGTGGTGGCGGAGATCGCCGAGGCCATCGGCCTACCGCCCGGGGTGCTGAACGTCGTGACCGCCGACCGTGAGGTCTCCGAGCTCCTGGTCGGCGATCCCCGGGTGGACAAGATCACCTTCACCGGCTCGACCGCCGCCGGCCGGCGGATCGCGTCGATCTGCGGCGACCGGATCGCCCGCTGCACGCTCGAGTTGGGGGGGAAGTCGGCCGCGCTGGTACTCGACGACATCGATCTCGGCGAGGCGGCGGCCACACTGGCCAGGGCCGAGTGCACCCTGTCCGGACAGGTCTGCTCGTCGCTGACCCGGATCATCGTCACCCGCCGACGTCATGACGAGCTGGTGGAGGCACTCGCCGTCGCCTGTGCGCAGATACAGGTCGGGGACCCCTTCGACCCGGCTACCCAGATGGGTCCGCTGGTGTCCGGCCGTCAACGCGACCGGGTGGAGGGCTACATCGCCAAGGGCGTGGAGGAGGGTGCGGTGCTGGCGGCGGGCGGTGGGCGGCCCCGACACCTCGACCGGGGCTACTACGTGGAGCCGACAGTGTTCGGCAATGTGGACAACGCCTCCACCCTGGCGCAGGAGGAGATCTTCGGTCCGGTCCTCACCGTCATCGCGGCCGACGACGAGGACCAGATCGTGGCCCTCGCCAACGACAGCATCTACGGACTCAATGCTTCCGTGTTCACCGAGGACGTGGACCGTGCCGCCGCCGTCGCCCGCCGGCTCCGGTCGGGAACGGTCGGCCACAACGCCTTCCGCACCGATTTCGGGATCGCCTTCGGCGGCTTCAAGCAGTCCGGCATCGGTCGGGAGGGTGGAACCGAGGGCCTCCTGCCCTTCCTCGAGACCAAGACCGTGATCCTCGAGGGGATCCCCAGCCACTACCGGTGAACGTCGCCCGCTCGATGACCGACGCACCGTCACCCCGTATGATCGCCCACCTTCCTCCGCAGACGGAGGGCCACTTGGGACCAGCAAGGATCGAGGAGTGATGGAACGACCGCCGTTCAAGCGAACCAGGATGTCCCGGGTCGGACGCGTCGCCGTCCTGACACTGGCCAGCGACAAGGTGAATGCGCTGGACATCGAGGTATTCCGCGAGGTCACCGCGTTCGTCGAGTTCTGCGAGCACGACCCGGACACCGATGCCCTGGTGCTGACGGGCGAGGGCTCACTCTTCTCGGCCGGGCTCAACGTGAACGCGGTCCTGGCGAACGACGAGGCCTACACCGAGGAGCTGCTGGGGACCCTCACCGAGTCCCTGCTCCGGGTGTTCGCGTGCCCCCTGCCCACCGTCGCCGCCGTCAACGGCTCGGCCATCGCCGGGGGCTGCCTCCTGGCCTGCGCATTCGACAAGAGGTTGATCGCCGAGGGGGCCCGGATCGGCGTCACCGAGCTCCGGGTGGGGGTGGCGTTCCCCGTCGTCACCGTCGAGCTGCTGAAGTACGTCTGCGGTTCGAATGCCGAGCGTGTGATGTTCGATGCCGAGTTGCTCGACGCCGAGGCCGCCTGTGCCGTCGGGCTCACCCACCAGGTCTGCCCCGGGCCCGAGTTGCCGGCGGCGGCGGTCGCCGCCGCCGAACGGCTGGCCTCGCTCGATCCCCGCGCCTATGCGCTGGCCAAGTCGTCGGCGCGCCGGTCCGTGTTCTCGGCGGTGGGCATCGGGGAGGGCGCCGAGCTCGACCGACAGGTGCGTGACCATTGGCAGGACGATCGGACTCGGGCCAGTCTGGGTCGGCTGCTCAAGCCCAAGGGCTGATCGCCCCCCTCCCACCTCCTTGCCCCCTCCCCCCGGCAGGCAACAGATGGTCCACAGCCGGCGACGGGAGGGGTCGGTGCTGATCGCCGTTCTTGTCGAAAGAGAACCGGGCTTCCAGGGGGCGCCACCACCGGCCCGGCGCCGCTTGCTACTGTCGGCACACCAGCGGAAGAGGGGCGTGGACAGGCAAAGGGGCATGCAAGAGGGGTACGGGGTCGAAGAGGGTCTTCCCCGGCCCGACGGTTGGTCGACACCACCAAGAATCTTGTATACGCTCAACGCGATGTTGCGGGGCCCTTTTTGGGGAAGGCCGATGCTGACAAAAGAGAACACGTTTCGTGTTCTCGTGACAAGGGGGATCAATGAGACGCAAGGTTGGATTTCGGGCGGGCATCCTGACGGCGGTGCTCCTCTCGGTCGTGGCGGCGTGCAGCACGACCAGTCAGGCGGGCGCGTCCACGGTCCGCGGGTTGAGCGGGAAGACGATCACGGTCGGCGGGATCTGGTCGACGGCCAACTTCGCCGGTGCCCAGGTCGGCGCCGAGGCCTACTTCAAGCAGCTGAACAAGACGAACTACCTCCACGGGTACAAGATCAAGTTCGCCGGATATGTGAACGACGACCAGGACCCGGCCACCGCCCTCAGCGGCGTCCGCCAGCTGGTCACCCAGGACAACGTCTTCGCCATCGTCCCCGACCTCTCGGCCGTCAACCCCGGTAGCTACCTGAAGGCCCAGAAGATCCTGTACGTGGGCGGCGGCTTCGACTACAGCTACTGCGCCACCAAGGTCACCACCAGCCTGTGGGGCTACTCGGTCGGTGGCTGCCTGGTGCCCTCCACCCCGCCGGTCATGTCCAACACCTACCGGCAGTTCTACACCTACGTGAGCGCCAAGACCGGCAGTGCCCACCCGACCATGGCGGTGTTCTCCAACGACAATGCGTCCGGGTCCAACTCGGCCAAGCTGGCCACCGTGTCGGCCAAGGGTGCCGGCTTCAACGTGGTCTACAACAAGGCCTCCGTGCCCATCACGGCCAGTGACTACACCCCCTATGTCCAGCAGATCCTGTCGTCCAACAACGGCAAGCAGCCCCAGGCCATCGGCTGCCAGCTGACGGAGCAGTGCATCCCGATGTGGTCGGCGCTCAAGAACGCCGGGTACACAGGCTCCTACTGGACCCCGTTGGGCCAGATCGCCGCCCTCGACTCGATCATGCAGGGGACGGTCACCACCACCACGTACAACAACCAGCCCAGCCCCCAGTTGACGGCGATGGAGAGCGCCATGAACGCGGTCTCACCGGGGACGCAGCTGACCGGCTACTCCAACGTGCCGTCGTACTTCTCCGCCGCCATGTTCGCCACGGCCGTGCATGCCGTGCAGGCGAAGAACCAGGCCATCACGCCGGCCAACGTCCGCAAGGTGCTGTCCACGATCAAGTGGGCCATCCCCGGCCTGGTCGGGCCGATCCAGTACCCGGCCTCGTCGGTGGCGGGGACCCCCTACTGCACGTCGTTCCTGGCCTACACCGGCGGCTCGACGAAGACGATCTACCCGTACTCGTGTACCTACAAGGTCTTCAAGGTGACGTCGCAGGCCGAGAAGGCCAGTTGATCGTCCGGCACCACCGTCCTCGGTCCCGCCGGCCGGCCCCGAGGACGGTGGTGACGGTATCGTGCGCAGGGGGAAGGTCGAAGAACCGAGGCCATGATGCGGCGAGGCCCCACGCGTGAGTGAGGACACGTGAGCGAGGTGGACGTGCGCCCGGCGTCCTCGGAGCCGGCGCTGCCGACGGCTCCCCCGACCCTCGAGTTGTCCGAGATCTGCGTACGCTTCGGCGGGATCACGGCGGTCGCCGACATCAGCCTCCGCGTCCCGCCTGGCCAGGTCTGCGGTCTCATCGGGCCCAACGGTGCCGGGAAGACCACGCTCTTCGACGTGGTCTCGGGCGTGCGGCGTCCGCAGTCCGGTCGGGCCCTGCTGGAGGGACGGGACGTCAGTGGCACCGAGTCGGTGAAACGCAGCCGGCTCGGTGTGCGCCGGACCTTCCAGCGGGTGCAGACCTATGGCTGGCTGACCGTCGAGGACAACGTGCTGGCCGCCACCGAGTGGCACGGCGGCGGCGGCGGCGTCCTCGGGGACATGGTGGGCTGGCACGGCCGGCGCCGCCGCGAACGCGAGCGCCGGCTGCTGGTCGACGCGGCCTTGGAGCGGTGCGGCCTGGAGGACGTGCGCAAAGAGTTCGCCGGCTCCCTCCCCATCGGGACCGCCCGGATGGTCGAGTTCGCACGGGCCACCGTCGAGGCACCGACGCTCCTGCTCCTCGACGAGCCCGCCTCGGGGCTCCATGCCGAGGAGGTCGAGCGCCTGGGCCGGCTCATCCAGGACGTCCGCCACACCACCGGCTGCAGCGTGCTCCTCGTCGAGCACAACGCCGGCTTCGTCATGTCCCACTGCGACCGGGTCGTGGTCCTCAACCTGGGCTCGGTGCTGGCGGACGGTACGCCGGACGAGGTCCAGAACGACCCCGCCGTGCGCAGCGCCTACCTGGGCCACGTGGTCTGAGAGAGAAGCAGGCAACCGACACATGGACAAGTTCCTGAGCCTGGTCATCTCGGGCACGGTCACCGGTGGGATCTATTCGATCATGGCCTCCGGGCTCGTCCTCACCTACACCACGTCGGGCATCTTCAACTTCGCCCAGGGTGCCATCGCCTTCGCCGTCGCCTACTTCTACTACCAGCTCAACTCGGGTGGGATGCCCATCGTCCCGGCCGCCATCATCTCGATCCTCGTCTTCGCCCCGCTCATGGGCTTCGCCCTGGACCGCCTGCTGCTCCGGCGCCTCGGCGAGGCCCCGGTCTACGCCCGGGTGGTCGGCACCATCGGCCTGCTGGTGGCCATCCCCAACTTCATGCAGTGGGTGGTCGTCACCATCGGCAACAACATCTTCCACGCCGGGTGGGTGGGCAACAAGGCCGACAACCAGGGACTGTCCACCCCCGGCCTCGGGCCCACCCCGGCCCATGTGTTCCACGTCATGCAGGGCGTGGCGCTCACCTCGGACCAGCTGGCGGTGTTCTGCGCCGCGCTCATCGCCGCGCTCGTCTTGTGGGTCGTCCTCCGTCACACCCGGATCGGCCTCGAGATGCGGGCCGTGGTCGACCGGCGTCACCTGGCCGGGCTGAAGGGGGTCAGCGCCTCGAAGACATCGGCGGTGGCCTGGGTGCTGACCACGATGTTGGCCGGGCTGGGCGGGATCCTCATCTCCCCGCTGTTCACCCTGGACCCCATCATCTTCACGCTGGTGGTGCTGGGCTCGCTCGCCGCCGTCGTCCTGGGTGGGCTGCGCTCCGTCCCCATCGCCTTCGTGGGCGGGGTCCTGCTCGGCGTGGTCCAGAACCTGGTGGCCGGGTACTCGACGGCCTACCCGGGGTTCATCGCCAACCTGAACGGCCTGTCCAGTGCGGTGCCCTACGTGCTGGTCATCCTGCTGGGACTCCTCATCGGGCGCGACCGTTCCCGCCAGGCCGGATCGATCGCCGAGGACCGACCTCCGAGCGACCACCGGGCCGGCATGTCCCTCCCACGTCGGTGGTGGCCGTGGGTGGCCTTCGTGTTCATCCTGGTCGGCTACTCGATGCACTGGTTCCCCTCGTGGTTCCAGGCCACCGCCACCGCCCAGACCGTCATCGCCCAGGGACTGGCCACCTCGATCATCCTCTTGTCGTTCATCGTGGTGACCGGCATGGGCGGCATGGTGAGCCTGGCGCAGGCCACCTTCGTCACCGCCGGGGGATTCGCGGCCGGGTGGGCCCTCAACCGGAACTGGGGCATCAACGTCCCCTTCATCGCCTCGCACGGCCAGCTCAACTTCTTCTGGGCCGTGGTGATCGGTGCCGTCGTGGCCGCGGTCATCGGGGCGCTGATCGCCTGGCCGGCGACACGGCTCGGTGCCGTGTACCTGGCCATCTGGTCACTGGCCGCCTGCCTGTTCTTCAACCTGGTGCCCTTCGACACCCAGGCCATCGGCAACGGCCAGGCCGGCTGGAACATCCCGAGTCCGACCCTCGACGTGTTCGGCTGGCAGCTCGACTTCGCCAACCTGAACGATCAGATCCTGTTGTTCATCGGCGTCTTCGGCCTCATCACCGGGATCATCTGGCTGTTCACGCACTCCGCCACCGGGCGGGCGACACTGGCGGTGCGCAGTTCGCCGACGGCGGCGATGGCCTCGGGCATCCGGGCCAACCGCAACCGGATCCTCGTCTTCGCGGTGGCGGCGGGGATCGCCGGGATCGGCGGGGTCATGCTCAGCCTGTTCTCCTTTGCCGCCTCCAACTCGACGGCGCCACCCCTGGACGGCCTGACGTGGCTGGCGTTCGTCGTGGTCTTCGGGGTGCGGCGTCCGGCCGGCGCCCTGCTGGCCGGTCTGGCGGTCGCCGCGGGAACCCCGCTGCTGAACCAGCTCACCCACTGGCTCCCCGGCCAGACGCTGAACACGCTCATCTCGTCGCCCTACTTCCTCCCCATCCTCTTCGGTCTGGGCGCCATCGCACTGGCCCAGGAGCCGGACGGGATCCTGGCCATGCGGGGAGGCAAGGCGCTGGCCAAGCGCCGGGCCCGGGCACGCGTCAAGCACGAGGAGGCGACGCCGGTGGCCGAGGGCGGCGGCGGGGCCGTGCCGACGGAGAGCACCCCCGACCTCGACGGGGCCGGTGCGCTCTTGCGCTCCCCCCTTCCGACCACCGACCGGCAGCCGGTGTCGCGTGACGCCGCCCTGGCGGTCGAGGGGGTGGTGGCGGGCTACGACGACGCCGAGGTGCTGCACGGGGTCGGGCTCGAGCTCCACGCCGGGGAGATCGTGGGCCTGCTCGGAGCCAACGGGGCCGGCAAGTCGTCACTGTGCGCAGTGATCGCCGGCCTGCTCCGACCGACCGACGGCGCCGTCTATCTGGGCGGCGTGGACCTGACCGGCATGCCGGCCTTCCGGCGGGCCCGTGCCGGGCTCGACCTGGTGCCCGAAGCCCGTGGCATCTTCCCCGGGCTGACCGTCGAGGAGAACCTGACGCTCGCCCTCCCGGACGAGGATGATCGCCAGCGGGCCTACGGCCGCTTCCCGGTGCTGGCCGCCCGTCGCCTGCAGGTGGCGGGCCTCCTCTCCGGCGGTGAGCAACAGATGCTCGGGCTCGCCCCGGCCCTGGCCAGGCCGCCCAAGGTCTTCGTGGCCGACGAGCCGACCCTGGGACTGGCCCCGTTGGCCGCTGCCGAGGTGATCCGGGCCATCGTCGAGCTCCGCGACGCCGGGACTGCGGTGCTCCTCGTCGAGGAGAACGCCGAGAACGCGGTGGCGGTGGCCGACCGGTTGATCTTCATGGAGCTCGGCACCATCACGTGGGAAGGTCCGGCGACCTCGCTGGACGTGGACCAGCTCTCCGCCGCCTACCTGGGTGGCGGTCGGCAGGCATCGGGGTCGGCGGTCGAGGCCGCGTCGCCTTCCCCGACCGGTCTCGGCCCCGGGCTGGACGCCCCCAAGGAGTCGACCCCCCTCGGGTAGGGGGCACCGGGGCCGGCACCGCCGTGGTACCCGGGTTGGCTATAGGATCGTTGCGGATATTCAAGAACAGCATTCTCGGGAGGGACCCATGCCGGAGGTTGACGACCTCATTCTGATCAGCGTCGACGACCACGTGATCGAGCCGCCCGATCTCTTCGTCGGCCACCTCGAGGCCAAGTACCAGGACCGGGCGCCGAAGCTGTCCCGGAACGCCGAGGGCTCCGATGTGTGGACGTTCGGCCAGGTGGTCATGGAGACGGCGGCCCTCAACGCCGTGGCCGGTCGACCGAAGGAGGAGTACGGCCTCGAGCCCCAGAGCCTCGACGAGGTCCGTCCGGGCTGCTACGACGTGCACGAACGGGTGAAGGACATGGACGCCGGCGGTGTCCTGGCCTCGATGAACTTCCCCTCGTTCCCCACCTTCACCGCCCGGGTGTTCGCCAGTGACGACGCCGACCTGTCGCTGGCCCTGGTCCGTGCGTACAACGACTGGCACATCGACGAGTGGTGCGGGGCGTACCCCGAGCGCTTCATCCCGATGGCGGTGCCGGCCATCTGGGACGCCGAACTGACCGCCGAGGAGATCCGCCGGGTGGCCGCCAAGGGCTGCCACTCGCTCAGCTTCACCGAAAATCCGGCCGCCCTCGGCTATCCCAGCTTCCACGACGAGTACTGGGACCCGGTGTGGCGGGCCTGTTGCGACACGGGGACCGTGCTCTCCATCCACCTGGGATCGTCCGGCCGGCTCTCCATCCCTGCCGTCGACTCCCCGCCGGACGTGATGATCACCCTGCAGCCCATGAACATCCAGTCCGCCGCGGCCGACCTGCTGTGGTCCCGGGTGCTGAAGAACTTCCCCGACCTGCGGGTGGCGCTGTCCGAGGGTGGGACCGGGTGGATCCCCTACTTCCTCTCACGGGTCGACCGGACGTTCGAGATGCACCATGCCTGGACGTTGCAGGACTTCGGCGGCCGACTGCCGAGCGAGGTGTTCCGCGAGCACTTCCTGACCTGTTTCATCAGCGACCCGGTGGGCATCCAGCTCCGCGAGCTCATCGGGATCGACAACATCGCCTGGGAGGCGGACTACCCCCACAGCGACTCGATGTGGCCCGGCGCCCCCGAGGAGTTGGAGGTGGAGTTCACGAGGAACGACGTCCCCGACGACCACGTGCGGAAGATGACCCACGAGAACGCCATGCGGTGGTACTCGTTCGACCCCTTCTCCCGCATCGCCAAGGACGAGGCCACCGTGGGTGCCCTGCGGCACCGGGCCATCGGCCACGACGTGTCGACCATGTCGCGGAGCACCCGGGTCCGCACCGCCGACGAGAAGCTCGAGGGCTACCGCACCCGGGCCCGGCGGGCGGTCGCCGCCGCCGGTTCCTGAGCCGACCGGTCCGTCGTCACGCTCCCGGCGATGCCTCCCGGGCCCCGTCCGTCTGTGCCCGCAGCCAGTCGCCCAGGGCGGCGCCGGCGTCGAGCACGTGGGACTCGGTGAGCGTGCGGGCGGTGCCGGCGTCCCCGCGGTCCATGGCCTCCAGCAGGACGGCATGATCAGCCCGGCTGCGTCGCACCTGCTCGGGAAAGAGCTCGAAGTAATTGTCGGGCACCACCCGCACGGCCTGGCGGAGGTAGGTCAGGAGCCGGGGCGACCCCGACGCCTGATTGAGTGCCCGGTGGAAGCTCCAGTTGGCCGCCACCACGTCGTCGGCGTCGACGACGGCCCGGGCCAGGGAGTGCAGACCGTCCAGTTCGGACCGGCTGATCCGCGTCGTCGCCCACTCGGCCGCCTTGCCCGACAGGGTGGCCAGCACGGCGAAATTGTCCACGGCGTCCTCGGGGGTGATCCCGAGCACGGTGATCCCGCTGCGGGGGGTGACCGACACCAGGCCCTCGTAGGACAGCTCGAGGAGCGCCTCGCGGACCGGGGTCCGACTGGTCCCGAACTCGAGGGTGAGCCCGTCGAGGTCGATCCTCGACCCGGGCGGAAGACGGCCGGTGAGGATCCGGTCGCGGAGCTCACTGGCGGCCCGGGCCCGCACGGTGCCGCCGATGGATTTGAAATCTGACATATCAGATATTACATTGCAGCGAGGCGACAGCGCCAGTACCGGGGCGAGCAGGCGCGACGAGGAGGGTGGTGATGGCCATGGCCAAGCGGCAGATGTCGTTGGTGGGTTTCATGCAGGCGGGGAGCACGACCGTCTACGCGGGGTCGTGGCGCCATCCTGCCACCGAACACGGATTCCTGACCGCCAGCTACTACGCCAAGCTGGGGCGGACCCTCGAAGAGGGCTGCTTCGACATGATGTTCTTCGACGACCGGCTGGCCATGCCGGGGATCTACGGCGGGTCGGTGGCGGACGCCGTCAAGCTGGGCGCCCGACCGGTGAAGCTGGACCTCAGCGTGGTGCTGGGCATCGCCGCCGCCGCCACCGAGCGCATCGGGTTGGGGGCGACCTACTCCACCACCTACTACTCGCCCTTCCACGTGGCCCGCACCTTCGCCACCCTCGACCACCTCTCGGGCGGACGGGCCGCATGGAACATCGTCACGTCGGTCAACGACAGTGAGGCGCAGAACTACGGGTTCAAGGAACACCTCGACCACGACACCCGCTACGACCGGGCCGACGAGTTCCTCGAGGTGGCGACGGGACTCTGGGACACCTGGGAGGACGACGCCCTGGTGCTCGACCGTGCCAGCGGCATCTTCGCCGACCCCGACAAGGTCCACGAGCTCGACCACGAGGGGGCCTGGTTCAGCGCCCGGGGGCCGCTCACCGTTCCGCGGTCCCCACAGGGTCGGCCGGTCCTGCTCCAGGCCGGCTCGTCGGGCCGTGGCCGCGACTTCGCCGCCCGGTGGGCCGAGCTCATCTTCACGGGCGACCCCGGTCTCGAGGTGGCCCGTTCGCACTACAAGGACCAAAAAGAGGCCATCGCCGAGGCGGGGCGGGACCCGCACTCGGTGAAGATGCTGCCCATGGTGTACACGGTCGTGGGCGAGTCGCACGCCCACGCCGAGGAGCGCGAGGAGCTGTTCCTCCACTCGCTGGTCGATCCCCAGGCGTCGCTGTGCCTACTCTCCGAGCTGATGAACTACGACTTCTCCGGGCTTCCCCTCGACGCGCCGATCTCCGACGAGCTCATCGGATCGGTGTCGGGCATACGGGGCCTGGTCCAGAACCTGAAGACGCACATCGGCGGCGACACCGTCACGCTGGCCGACCTGGCCGGCCACCGGGCCACCCTGCTCCAGGGGCCCCGCTTCGTCGGCACCGGTACCGAGGTGGCCGACCAGATGGAGGAGTGGATCGAGGCTGACGCCTGCGACGGGTTCACCGTGGCCGCCACCCACACCCCGGGTGCCTACGAGGACGTGGTCCGGCTCGTGGTCCCCGAGCTGCAGCGCCGCGGGGTGTTCCGCGACCGGTACACCGGCGAGACCCTGCGGGACACACTCGGCCTCGGACGACCCGAGGTGGTGCAGCATGCCTGACGGTCAGGGACCGCTCCACGGTGTCCGGGTCGTGGACGCGGCGACGCTGGCGGCCGGGCCGCTGGTGGCCACGGCCATGGGCGAGTTCGGGGCCGACGTCATCAAGGTGGAGCAGCCCGGGGCGGGCGACCCCCTGCGCACCTGGGGCGACCGCAAGGACGAGGTCGGACTGGTGTGGAAGAGCATGAGCCGCAACAAGCGGTGCGTGACCCTGGACCTCCGCCAGCCCGACGGCCAGGACCTCTTCCACCGCCTGCTCGACGCCAGCGACGTGCTGATCATCAACAACCGACCGAGTGCCATGGCCCGGTGGGGGATCGACTACGAGTCGGTGCACGAGCGCCACCCCCAGCTGGTGATGCTCCACGTGAGCGGGTACGGCCGGGGCGGCCCGAAGAGCGACAGCCCCGGCTTCGGCACCCTGGCCGAGGCCATGAGCGGCTTCGCCCATCTGACCGGGCAGCCCGACGGGCCGCCGACCCTTCCGCCGTTCATGCTGGCCGACGGCGTCGCCGCCCTGGCGGCGACCTACGCCGTGATGATGGCCCTCTACCACCGCGACGTGCACGGTGGCGGTGGCCAGCTCGTCGACGTCAATCTCATCGAGCCCCTGGCCCGGCTGATCGAATCGTCCACCCTGGCCTACGACCAGCTCGGCAAGATCACCGGCCGGGTGGGCAACCGGTTCGATGCCAGTGCGCCGCGCAATGCCTACCGGACATCGGACGACAAGTGGCTGGCCATCTCCAGCGCCTCCCCCAACATTGCCGCCCGTGTCTACCGGGCCATCGACCGCCCCGACCTGGCCGACAACCCCGACTATGTCGATCCCGTCCCCCGCCAGCAGCGGGCCGCCGAGGTCGACCACCTGGTGGCCGACTGGGTCAGCCGGCGCACGCTGGCCGAGGCCATGGGGGTGTTCGAGCAGGCTTCGGTGGCCGCCGCACCCATCTACGACGCCGAGCAGCTGCGGGCCGACGAGCACCTGCGGGCCCGGGGCACCTTCGTGCGGGTCGACGACCCGGATCTGGGTGCCATGACCGTGCAGGCCCCGGTGGCCGTGCTGACCGAGACGCCCGGACGCATCACCCACCTCGGTCGCCACCTCGGTGCCGACAGCGACGACGTCTTCGGCAACCTGCTCGGCATCGAACCCGACCGCCTCGCCGCCCTCCGGGCGGCGGGCGTGATCTGACCGCGACCCGAGGAGACAACCGTGCCAGAACTCCGTGCCCGTCGATCCGAGCTGGCCACCCCGGCCAGCAGTGAGCGGATGTGCGAGAAGGCGGCCGGCTCCGGTGCCGACCTGGTCTTCTTGGACCTGGAGGACGCCTGTGCGCCGGTGGCCAAGGAGGCGGCGCGGGGCACGGCCGTCGCCGCGCTGACCGGCTTCGACTGGGGCCGGACGGTGCGGGCCGTGCGGGTCAACGGCCTCGACACGCCGTGGTGCCACGGTGACATCATCGAGGTGGTCACCGGGGCGCGCGAATCGCTGGACGTGCTCATCGTGCCGAAGGCCAGATCGGCCCGCGACGTGTGGTGGGTCGACGTGCTGTTGACCCAGCTCGAGACCAAGCTGGGCCTGACGAAGCGGATCGGGCTCGAGGTGCTGATCGAGGAGGCCGAGGGGCTGGCCAACGCGGCGGAGATCGCCCGGGCCAGCGACCGGCTGGAGGCCATCATCTTCGGGGCCGGTGACCTGTCGGCCTCGCTGCGGGCGCGGGTGGACGGCAACTTCGATCCGGTCAGCGAGTACCCCGGCGACTTCTGGCACTTCGCCCGGGTCCAGGTGCTGACGGCCGCCCGGGGTGCCGGGATCGACGCCATCGACGCCCCCCACCCGGCCTACCAGGACCCCGACGGGTTCCGACGGTCCGCCGTCCACGCCAGCCTGCTCGGCTTCGACGGCAAGTGGGCCATCCACCCCGACCAGATCGCCATCGCCCACGAGGTGTTCGCCCCCACCGCCGCCGAGGTCGCCGAGGCCCGCGATTCGATCGAGACGTACCGCCGCTCCGAGGCCGACGGCGTGGGGGCCATCGGCCGGGACGGCAAGCTCGTCGACGCCGCCCACATGCGGCTGGCGGAGAATGTGCTGTACAAGGCGTCATTGGGAGACGGGGCGTCATTGGGAGACCGGGCGTCATCGGCCGACGGGGGCAGCAGTGCCGGGTGACGCAGCGGCCCCGCTCCGGGTGGTCCAGTGGGCCACCGGTAACATCGGCACCCGCTCCCTCCAGGGCGTGATCGGCCACCCCGACCTGGCACTGGCCGGCCTGTACGTGTTCTCGTCGGACAAGGCCGGCCGGGATGCCGGCGAACTGTGCGGGCTCCCCCCGACCGGGGTCGTCGCCACCCGGGACATCGACGAGATCGTCGACCTCGCCGCCGACTGCGTGCTGTACATGCCGCGGGAGTGCGATGTCGACGCCGTGTGCCGGCTGCTCGAGGCGGGGGCGAACATCGTGACCACCCGCGGCGAGTTCCACCATCCCGCCAGCATGGATGCCGGCGTCCGCACACGGGTGGAGGCGGCCTGCGCGCAGGGGGGGACCTCGATCCACAGCACCGGCAGCAGCCCGGGGTTCATCTCGGAGGCCGTCCCCTTGGTGCTGACCTCGATCCAGCGACGGTTGGATCACCTGGACATCGAGGAGTTCGCCGACCTGTCGAAGCGTGACTCGCCCGAACTCCTGTTCGGCCTGATGGGATTCGGGGCCGATCCGGGCGCCTTCGACGAGGGCCGGTGGTCCCACGGGGCCCAGAGCTTCGGTCCGTCACTCCGGGTGCTGGCCGAGGCGCTCTCCCTCCCCCTCGATGCCGTGGTGGCGACCGGCGAGATCGCCGTGGCCGGACGGACGACGGAGATCGCCGCCGGCACGCTCCGGGCCGGTACCGTGGCCGCCCAGCGGATGCGGGTCTCGGGCATGCGGGACGGCCGTGAGCTCCTCAGCTTCGCGGCGACCTGGTTCTGCACGGACGAGCTCGAGCCGGCCTGGGACCTGCGGGCCACGGGATGGCGGATCTCCGTGGCCGGTGATGCTCCGCTGGACGTCGAGATCCGGCTGGACGTCCCGCTCGAGGAGATGGGCCACTGGACGCCCGGCTACACGGCCAACCGTGCCGTCAACGCCGTGCCCGTGGTCTGCGCCGCCGCTCCGGGCATCCGGACGACCGTCGATCTACCCCAGGTCGTGGGAGTGCTGAGCGACGGAGCCATCGCCGGTGCAGGCGGGCCGGCCGGCCCGGCCGGGCCGGCACGGGGAGCACCATGAGGCCGCTCCCCGAGCTGACACCGGCCACCGAGTGGTTTTGGACATCGGGGGCCGATGGCCACCTCCGCATCCAGGGGTGCACCGCGTGTCACACCCTCGTCCATCCACCGGTGCCCATCTGTCCGGTGTGCCGGAGCCGGGCGTGGGAACCGAGGGTGGTCTCCGGTCGGGGCACGATCATCGGCTACACGGTGAACCAGCACCAGTGGCATCCGGCGTTCGAGCCGCCCTATGCCATCGCCGTGGTGGCACTGGCCGAGGACCCCGGGGTCCGCCTCACCACCATGATCGTCGACGTTGACCCGGCCGACGTCTCCATCGGGCAGGAGGTGACCGTCCGGTTCGAGCACCACGAGGATGTGTGGCTGCCGCTCTTCGGGCCGACCGGCGTCCAGACCACCGGTGACCCCGTCGCCGAACCGGTGCGCCCCCTGCCCCGTCGGCCCGTCAGCGATGCGCGGTTCGAACACCGCTCGGTGCTCTCCGGCGTGGGACGGTCGGTACTCGGCCGTCGGTTGCTGGTCGACCCCCTCTCGCTGACGGTCGACGCCTGTCTGGAGGCGGTGTCCGACGCCGGGTTGACGCTCGAGGACATCGACGGCCTCTCGACCTACCCCGGCGCGGCGGGGATGGGGATGAGCGAGGGTGGGACCACGGCGGTGGAAGAGGCCCTTCGGTTCCATCCCACCTGGGTCAACGGAGGCGGGGAGATGCCCGGGCCCGGGGGCGCCGTCATCGCCGCCATGCTGGCCGTCGCCTCCGGTCTGTGCCGCCACGTCCTGTGCTTCCGGACCGTCTGGGAGTCGTCGTTCGCCGCCCTCCGGCTCGCCCCTCCAGGAGGGGGGCGGTCGTCGGGCGCGTCGGCATGGCGGGCGCCGTTCGGCGCCATCTCGGCGGCCAACTGGATCGCCATGAACGCCCAGCAGTACCTGCACCGCTACGGGGCGCCCCGGGAGATGCTCGGCCTCATCGCGCTGAACGGCCGGGCCAATGCGGCACGGAACCCGGCCGCCATCTACCGGGAGCCGATGAGCATGGACGACTACCTGTCGGCGCGTCCCATCACCACCCCCTTCGGCCTCTACGACTGCGACGTCCCCTGCGACGGTTCGATCGCCGTCGTGGTGTCGGACGCGTCGACCGCCGCCGACCGCCCCCGACCGGTGGTGCGGGTGGAGGCGGTGGGCACCCAGATCCTCGAGCGGGTGTCGTGGGACCAGGGGACGATCACCCATGAGCCCCAGGTCCTCGGCCAGGCCGCCCACCTCTGGTCGCGCACCTCCCTCCGACCGGCCGACGTCGACCTGGCCCTGCTCTACGACGGCTTCACCTTCAACGCCATCTCGTGGATCGAGGCCCTCGGGTTCTGCGACTTCGGGGAGGCCAACGACTGGCTGGACCAGGGGCGGAGGATCGCCCTCGACGGGGAGCTGCCGGTCAATCCCCACGGCGGCCAGCTCTCGGAAGGGCGGACCCACGGATTCGGGTTCCTCTACGAGGCCGTCCAGCAGCTCCGACACGACGCCGGTCAACGGCAGGTGGCCGGGGCCGCCACCGCCGTCGTCACCTCGGGGGGTGGCGTCCCATCGGGCGTCCTCCTCCTCCAACGGGACGGTTCTTGAACGCGGTCACCGACGGATGGTCGCCCGGGCGACCGGGCCCGAGTTCCAGGCCCCCACCACCGCCCTGGGCAGGGACAAGGGTGGCTCTGCAATTCCGGAAGCCTCACATCCAGATAGACAAAACAACGTTTTCAAAGTAGTTTCGAACTCCGGCGGGGCCGCCGGCGGGTGGCCGGGGTCTGGGGACACGGACGACGGGGGAGGTGCGCGAATCATGTTGCTGGTGCCGAGCCCGGATCAGGAGCTCTTCAGGGAGACCACGGCGAAGCTCCTGGAGGAGACCGTCCCCGTGGCCGAGCTGCGGCGACTTCGCGGCGACCCGATGGGCTTCGACCGCCGCTACTGGCAGCGGGGCGCCGAACTCGGGTGGACGTCCCTCCTGGTCAGTGAGGAGCACGGGGGTGGGTCACTCGGGGACCACGGCCTCGTTGACCTCGGACTGGTGGCCTACGAGTTCGGCCGTCACGCGTCGCCGGGGCCCCTGGCCGTCACCAACGTGGTGGCCGCCACCCTCAGCGAGGTCGGCGGACCGGAGCACAAGGCGGTGATCGCCGACCTGGTGTCGGGGAGCTCGGTCTCGACGTGGTGCATCGGCGAGCCGGCGCCGGGCGACCGGCTGGGCCATGTCGCCCTCGAGGTGCGCGTGGAAGGTGACGAAGTCGTGCTCCGCGGTGTCAAGCGACCCGTCGAGTCGGCCGGCGCCGCCGACCACCTGCTGGTCACCGGGCGCACCGGCGCCGGGTTGACCCAGGTGCTGATCCCGACGGACACGCCGGGTGTAGCGGTGGCCCCCATGGAGTCGGTCGACATGACCCGCCGGTTCGCGGTGGTCACGTTCGATGACGTCCGGATCCCCGCCTCGGCCGTCGTCGGCGACGTCGGGGCGGCCGACGAGCAGGTGGAACGACAGCTCCACCGGGCCCTCGCCATCGCCGGCGCGGAATCCGTCGGGACCATGCAGGCGGCGTTCGACATGACCGTCGAGTGGGCGTTCGATCGGCACTCCTTCGGCCGGCCCCTGGCTTCCTACCAGGCACTGAAGCACCGGTTCGCCGACATGAAGACGTGGCTGGAGGCGGGTCACGCGGTGAGCGACGCGGCGACCGCCGCGGTGGCCGCCGAGGCGCCGGATGCCCAGGAGCTCCTCAGCGCGGCGGCGGCGTTCATCGGCACCTACGGCAGCGAGCTCCTGCAGGACTGCATCCAGATCCACGGCGGGATCGGGCTGACCTTCGAGCACGATCTCCATCTCTACCTCCGGCGCCACACGCTGGACCGGGCCCTCTACGGCACGCCGGCCGAGCACCGCCAGCGGCTGGCCACCATCGCCGAGCGACCGGGGGCGTCGGCGTGACCGCCCGGGACGGGACCGCCCAGGACACCGGGGACCAGGACGCGGCCGGCCAGGCCGCCGGCGACCTCGGTGCCTTCCGGGGACGGGCCCGCGCTTTCATCCGGGAGAATCTGCGTCCGTCGCTGGCGACCGAGTCGATCGGTCCCCTGCGGAACGAGCGGACCGATGACGAGGAGCTCGCCGCCGTGGCCCGGGAGCGGGCGGTGCAGCGGATGCTGTTCGATGCCGGACTGGCCGGCATCTGCTTCCCCCGGGAGTACGGCGGCCAGGGGCTCACGCCGGCCCACCAGCGGGTGCTCAACGAGGAGCTGGCCGGACGCGAGTACCCGGCCCGGCTCCAGGCCCCCACCCTCTCACCCTGCGCTGCCGTTCTGCTGGACTTCGGGACCGAGGAGCAGAAGCGCCGGCACATCCCGGCCATCCTGAGGGGCGAGGAGATCTGGATGCAGTTCCTGTCCGAGCCCAGCGGCGGCTCGGACGTGGCCGCCGCCCTCACCAGCGCGGTGCGGGACGGCGACGAATGGGTGCTCAACGGGTCGAAGATCTGGACGACCGGAGCCTGGTGGTCCGATTGGGGCCTGTGCCTGGCCCGGACCAACTGGGACGTCCCCAAGCACCGCGGCCTGACCGTGTTCATCCTCCCCATCCGGCAATCCGGCCTCGATGTCCACCGCATCGAGATGTTGAACGGCTCGAAGGAGTTCTGCCAGGAGTTCCTGACCGACGTCCGGGTACCCGACTCCGATCGGATCGGCGACGTCGACGACGGGTGGACGGTCGGCACCCGGTGGATGTTCCACGAGCGCATGCTCACCAACTCCCCGCTGGTGACCGTACCGGTCGGGGCAACGCCGGGAGGATCGGGCACCCCGATGGAGGGGCTGGCGCGGGAAGCCGGTCGCCTCTCCGATCCCTACGTGCGCGACCTGGTCGGCGAGGCACGCATGCTGGAGATCGTCGATCGTGAGCTCCGGCACCGGATCGGTCAAGGGATCGCCATCGGGGCCATGGCCGACCAGTCGGCCGCCATCGGTCGGCTCTTCACCGGCGTCACGTCCGCCCGCATCCGGACCGTCGCCTTCGAGATCGCCGGTCCCACCGCGGCGGCGTGGACCGCGGACGACGGCGAGCTGGCCTTCAGCGGCTCGGACTTCTTGATGCGACAGGTGTCGGCCATCGGCGGGGGCACCACGGAGATGGCCCGCAACGTCATCAGCGAGCGCGTGCTCGGAATGCCGCGGGAGCGCGCCGTGGACCGGGACGTGGCGTTCCGCGACGTCCCTCGGAGCCGCCCGTCGACGTCGTGAACCGTGCCCGCTCCATGACCTGTCGCACACCTTCTCCTCGATGTTGAGCATGGATGATCAGCATCGAGGTGGTCGAGCCCCGACCCCCTGGGGCTCGACTGCGTCGGCCGGGTCCGGACCACCCCCCCGGTCCGTGTCCCGGCCGACGCGCCTCTTCCGAGCAGCGGCCGCCGGCTCAGCCCGCCGGCCAGGCCAGCGACTTGGTCTCGAGGTACTGCTCGAAGCCGGCGATCCCGTTCTGCCGGCCGATGCCGCTGTTCTTGTAGCCACCGAAGGGGAGGTCGGCCCCGTAGACCATCCCGCCGTTGACGCTGAGGATGCCGGTGCGCACCCGTCCCGCCACCGCCAGCGCCCGCTCGAGCGACGCCGAGACCACCGCGCCGCCCAGGCCGTACTCGCTGTCGTTGGCGATCCGCACGGCGTCATCGTCGTCGTCGAAGGGGATGACCACCAGGACGGGCCCGAAGATCTCCTCCCGGGCGATGGTCATCGAGTTGTCGACCTCCGTGAACAACGTGGGCTCTACGAACCAGCCCCGGGGATGGTCGGCCGGTCGGCTCCCGCCCACGGCCAGCGTCGCCCCCTCGTCGACCCCGCGTTCGATGTAGCCGAGGACGCGGGTCCGTTGCTTTTCGGAGATGAGCGGTCCCATGATCACGTCGGGTCGCTGCGGGTCTCCGTAGGGGACCCCGTCCAGCATGGCCTTCAGGAGCTCGACGCCCTCGTCGTACCGGGAACGGGGTAGCAGCATCCGGGTGGGGATGGCACAGCCCTGGCCGGCGTGCGAGCAGACGGCGAGCCCACCCATCATGGCGGTGGGGAAGTCGGCGTCGTCGAGGACGATGGTGGCGGACTTGCCGCCGAGCTCGAGGAACAGCCGCTTCAAGGTGGACGCGCCCTTCTCCATGATGCGCCTCCCGACCGCCGTCGAGCCGGTGAAGGAGATGAGGTCCACCTGCGGCGAGAGGGTGAGCTCCTCGCCCACCAGGTGATCCGACGAGGTGACGACGTTGAGGACGCCCGGCGGGATATCGGTGTGCTCGGCGGCGACGCGGCCGAGGAGCGTGGCGTTCCAGGGGGTGTCGGGTGCCGGCTTGAGCACCACGGTGTTGCCGGTGGCCAGCGCCTGGGCCAGTTTGGTCACCGAGACCTCGAAGGGGTAGTTCCACGGCACGATGGCCCCGACCACGCCGACCGGCTCCTTCAGGATCCGTCGGGAGTTGAGATTGCCCCGGAAGTCGACGGCGTCGGGGAGGTCGGTCTCCCAGGCGAACTGATCGATGAGCTCGGCGGGATAGGTGAGCGCTCCATCGAGCGGCGCGTCGAGCTGCGGGCCGTAGGTGAGCATGCGGGGGCACCCGACCTCGAGGATGAGTTGCTCCCGGATCTCCTCCCGCTCGGCCGCCAGTGCCTGGTGCAGCTGCTCGAGACAGCGCCGGCGGAGCGACCGGTCGGTGGACCACCCGGTCTCGTCGAAGGCCCGCCGGGCGGCGGCGATGGCCCGCTGCATGTCCTCGCTGGAGGCGTCGGCCACCTGGCCCAGCACCTCCTCGGTGGCGGGGTTGACGTTCTCGAACGTCCTCCCGCCGGCGGCCTCGACGAGGTTCCCGTCGATGAGCATCCTCGGCTCCGGGTTCACCTTCGGTGTGACGCCCATGGCACTCACCTCTTCCTCTCCAGTGGTCGGGGACACCGCCATCGTGGAGGTCCCACCTGTCGTCATACGGCGTCACCCGCGGTCACAGGGGTTGCCCCGAGGGCGTTCGCTCACCGTGCGGTCCTGGCCGCCGATAATAGCGTTTCGATTGGAGCATTGCCCGAGACGGCTGTGCGGGTAGGCATGTTGTAAATTGAAGAGATGGTGGTTATCGTGCTGCGGGGCTGCCATCGGGCACGGGGCGCTCGTCCGATCGAGGAGAAGGGATCCACGTGATGGAGGTGGAGGGACGTTCGGCCATCGTCACCGGTGGTGCCGGAGGGCTGGGGGCGGCCACCGTCGGTCGGCTGGTGGCCGCCGGTGTCGGGGTGGTCGTGTTCGATCGCGACGCCGACCGGGCCGGTGCGCTGGCGGCGGAGTTGGGGGATGCGGCGGTGGCGGTGGGCGGCGATGTGGTCGACGACGACGCCGTGGCGGCGGCGATCGAGGCGGCGAGATCGCTCGGCCCCCTCTCGATCCTCGTCAACGTGGCCGGTGGCGGGGTCGGTGGCGGCCGCACCGTCGGGCGCGGTGGGGTACCCCATGACAAGGAATCGTTCATCCAGACCATGGCGATGAACGCCCTGGGCACGTTCAACACGACCCGGCTGGTGGCCGCCGCCATCGGTGAGGGTGAGCCCGACGTCGACGGGCAGCGGGGGGTCGTCGTCAACACCGCATCGATCGCCGGCATGGAGGGGAAGAGCGGGCAGGTGGCCTACGGCGCCGCCAAGGCGGCCATCTTGGGCATGACCCTTCCCATGGCCCGCGACCTGGCACCACTCGGGATCCGGGTGTGTGCCATCGCTCCCGGGGTGATGGGGACGCCACTCATGCTCGGGGCCCTCGAGCACCTCAAAGAGGACCCGGCACAGGGGATCGCATTCCCCAAGCGGATGGGGTACCCCGACGAGTTCGCCCAGATGGTGGAGTCGGTGGTCCGGAACTCCTACGTCAACGGCGAGAACATCCGACTCGACGGCGGCCTGAGGTTCACGGCCAAGTAGCCCGGATGTCGGCACCTCGGGCCGGGCCGGTACGGTGGACGACGCCGATCGGGTGGTCGGCGGTGCCAGAGAGGTGCAGCACGCCACCCACGCCACTCAGCAGAGGAGAAGCCGAACATGCATGAAGCGGTCATCGTCTCGACGGCACGCAGCCCGATCGGGACCGCATTCAAGGGGTCACTGGTCGACGTGGACGCCTTCGCCCTCGGCACCACGGTCATTGCCGAGTCCGTCCGGCGGTCCGGCATCGATCCGCTGCTGGTGGACGACGTCGTGTTCGGGGAGAGCCTCTACGGCGGGGGTGACATCGCCCGCTACGCCGCCATCGAGGCAGGACTGGTCCATGCCCCGGGTGTGGCCCACAACCGGCACTGCGCCTCGTCGCTGTCCGCCGTTCAGAGCGCGGCGGCGTCCATCGGCGCCGGCATGGACCGAGTCATCGTGGCCGGTGGCGCCTACTCCCAGTCCACCTCCCCCCGTTCGACCCGACGGGCACCGGGCACCGACGAGTGGAGCGACTGGATGTCGCCCAGCCACCGGAACACCCCCGAGGCCCCGAACATGGACATGTCCATCACCGTCGGATGGAACGCCGCCGTGTCGGCCGGGGTCACCCGCCAGCAGATGGACGCGTGGGCACTGCGTTCGCACCAGCGTGCGGTGGCGGCCATCGACGCCGGCAGCTTCGAAGACGAGATCGTCCCCATCGAGGTCACGCGCCGGGACGGGTCGACGTTCCGCTTCGCCGTGGACGAGCACCCGAGGCGGGACACCAACCTCGAGAAGCTCGCATCGCTGAAGCCACTGCACCCCGAGATCGAGGGCTTCAGCATCACGGCCGGCAATGCCGCCGGGGCCAACGACGGCGCCGCCGCCATGGTGATGGTCGACGGGACCCTGGGCGACGAGTTGGGCCTCGAGCCACTGGCGGTGGTCCGGGCCTGGGCGTCCGCCGGCGTGCCGCCGGCAGACACCGGCCTGGCGCCCACCATCGCCATCCCGAAGGCGCTCGCGCGGGCCGGCGTCCGGGTGGACGACGTGGCCCTGTGGGAGATCAACGAGGCGTTCGCCTCGATGTGCGTGGCCACCACTGGGATCCTGGGGATCGACGACTCCATCGTGAACGTGCTCGGGAGCGGGTGCAGCCTCGGCCACCCGATCGCCATGACGGGTGCCCGCATGGTCATCTCACTCGTCCACGAACTGCGCCGCCGCGGCGGCGGCACCGGGGTGGCGGCGATGTGCGCCGGCGGGGGCATGTCCACCGCCCTGGTCCTGGACGTGATGCCCGCCCCGTCCCCTCCGTCGGCCGCCTGAGCACCCCGACCAGAGGCGGGCTGGCCCGCATCGACCCTTTCCTCATTTGAACTAGACGTTCTCAAATAAAAGAAGTAGGTTCTCATTCCGCGATCCACATCAGCGGGAGGAACCAGCGGGATGCGCATCGGCTTGATGATCGGCCCGGAGCGTGGCCGTTACGGGACCAAGGTGCAGAGGCTCCAGGCCGACGCCCGCTGGGCCGAGGAGGCCGGACTGGCCACGGTCTGGATCCCGCAGATCCCCGACGAGTTCGACGCGCTGACGGCCGCCACCCTGGTCGGCGCGGCGACCAGCCGCATCGAGATCGGCACCGCCGTGGTCCCGGTCCAACCCCGCCATCCCATCGCACTGGCCCAGCAGATCCTCTCGGTGCAGACCGTGTGCGAAGGACGGCTGTCGGTCGGCCTCGGTGTCTCGCACCACTGGATCATCGACGAGATGCTGGGTCTGCCCTACGAGCGCCCGGTGGCCGCCATGCGCGCCACCCTCGACGTGCTCGACCAGGCTCTGGCCGGGCCCGGCCCGGTCGACGTGGAGAACGAGTTCTTCCGGGTGCACAATCCGCTGGACATCACCGACGTGACGCCGACGCCCGTGCTCCTGGCCGCCCTGGGCCCGCGCATGCTGCAGCTGTGCGGTGAGCGGACCGACGGGACCATCTTGTGGATGGCCGACGAGCGGGCCATCGCCACCCATGTCGTCCCCACCCTGGTCGGCGCGGCCGAGGGAGCCGGCCGGCCGGCCCCACGCGTCGTGGCCGGGGTGCCGGTGTGCCTGTGCGGCGACGAAGAGATCGATGCCGCGGTGGACCGCACCAACCGGCTGCTGGCCGAGGCGGAGGTGTCGCCGAACTATCAAAAGCTCCTCGAGCACGGCGATGCCCGGAGCGTCGGCGACATCCTGCTGGCCGGAAGCGAGGCGACCATCAAGGAGCGCCTGCAGGCCTTTGCCGACGCCGGTGTCACCGACATCTCGGTCCGGGTGGTGCCCATCGGAAGCGGCCGCGACGAGCTCATCGCCTCGTCCAAGCGGACCCGTGCGCTGGTGAGCTCGCTGGCCACGTCGTTCTGACCACCGCCGCCGGCCCCGCCGGTCGGGCCCGCCGGTGGGGGGCCGGCGGGCTCACAGGGCCGGCAGGGGCGGGAGCTGGCGGGTGGCGAGCAGGTGGTGACCGAGCCCGCGGGTGAGGGAGCCGGACGACCCGAACAGCTCGTCGAGCACCAGGACGCGCCGCACGGAGCGGTGGAAGTCGTGCTCGGTGGTGAAGCCGATGCCGGCCAGCACCTGTTGGCAGTGGCGGGTGGCGGTCCGGGCCGCCCGCCCGGCCAGTGACTTGGCCATGGCCGCCGAGGACGACGACCGCTCGCCCCAGGCCGACCGCAGGGCTGCATCACCGGCCTCGATGGCCACCAGCGTGTCGGCCAGCCGGTGCCGGACGGCCTGGAAGGAGCTGATCGGACGGTCGAACTGGACACGCTCGAGCGAGTGTTGCCGGGCCAGTTCCAGCATCCTCCTCGAGGCCCCCACCAGCTCGTGGCCGACGGCCAGCCTGGCCAGTGCCACGGCACTCGCCCAGTCGCCGGCCCCGAGGTCGTGCGGCGCCGCGAACGGCACGTCGGTGCCCCCCACCTCGACCAGCCCGAGGTGGGGGGCCACGCCGTCGACGGGGCGCCAGCTCAGGTCGGCGGCCGACACCTCCACGACGAGGTGGCCGGCACCGGCAGCCGTGACCACGACCACCGGGACGGCGCCGGCCGGCGACCCGGTGGCCAGGCCACGGACGGTCAGGTGGCCCTGCTCCAGCGTGCCCGGTGGGCCGGCCCGACCGGCTGTCGGCAGGAGGACCGTGCCGGTGGGGACGGGCACCCGTCCGAGGCCGCGGCCGAGGACGACGTGGAGCGCGGACGAGTGGGCGTCGCTGGCGCCCAGGAGCTCGAAGAGGACCGACACCGCCGTCAGGGGGTCGCTGTCGAGCGCCTCGTCCCACCCCAGCGCCGCGAGGGCGTCGTCGAGGTCGGCGCCCGTCCCCGAGGCCACGGCGTGGCGGAGGCTCCGTTCGAAGAGGTCGCGGTCGGCGCCCTCCATCAGCGGTCGGATCCGAGGTCGAGCAGCCGTCGGGCGATGATGTTCCGTTGGACCTCGGCGGTGCCGCCGTAGATGGTGGCCGCCCGTGAGTAGAGGAACTCCCGGCGCCACCGCGCACTCACCGGGTCGTCGCCGATGGCCACGTCCGGGCCCAGCCCGTCGACGACGAGGTCGAAGACGGCCTGCTCGGCCGTGGCCACCAGCACCTTGTCGATGGAGGTCTCGGGACCGAGGCGCTCGCCGGCGGCCACGCGGTACTGGGTGGCCCGGGAGCGGGCCCTCAGGGCGTACACCAGCTGGGCGACCTCGCCGACGGCGGCCGGGTCGAGCGCGTCGGGCGGAGCGTCAACGAGGAGGCGCGCCAGCCGGGCGTGGAGGTACGCGGCGCGATGCCACAGGGCGGTGCTCCGTTCGAAGGGAAGCAGGTCCATGGCCACCGACCAGCCCTGGCCCTCGTCACCGAGGGTGCGGTCCAGTGGGACGACGACGTCGTCGAAGAAGACCTCGGAGAACTCCGGCGCCCCGTGCATCGTCTCGATGGGTCGCACGTCGATCCCCGGACTGTCCATGTCGACGAAGAGGGCGGTGATGCCGGCATGGGCCGACTCCGGGGACCCGGTGCGGGTGAGCAGCACACAGCGCTCGGCGTACTGGGCCAGGCTGGTCCAGACCTTCTGACCGGTGACGTGCCACACGTCATCGGTCCGGGTGGCCCGGCAGGCGAGGGCGGCGAGGTTGCTGCCGGTCCCGGGCTCGGAGAATCCCTGGCACCACGTCTCCTCGCCGCTGAGCAACCGGGGGACCATGGCCGCCGCCAGCTCCGGTGCGGCATAGTCGATCATGGTCGGTGCCAGCACCTCGGTCATCGAGTAGATGCCCGGTTCGACCAGGTCCCGGGAGGTCAGGGCCTCACCCAGGTAGGCACGCAGGAGCGTGGAGCCGCCGAGTCCGCCGACCCGGGTGGGCCAACCCCAGCGCATCCAGCCCGCCTCGTAGGTGCGCCGCTTGACCATGGCCAGATGGGCCATGGCCTCGTCGAGGGTGCCCGCGCCCCCGGTGCCGGCCCTGAGCGATCCCTCGTTCTGGTCGAGCCAGGCGTCGAGCGACGCCCGGAACTCGTCGAGCTCCATCAACCGGCCGTCGGGGCGGGCCGGGTCGGGTCGTGGGCCCGCCCCGAGTCCCGGGCCCCGCTCTTGCGCAGGAATGTCATCGACCGGGTACGCAGGCGCCAGCCGTGCGGGGTGCGGCGGTAGGTGTCGGTGTAGAACCCGATGCGCATGGCGTGGGTCGTCTGGTCCACGAAGCACAAGGGCTGCTCCCCGGTCGCCCCGTCCCCGTCCCCGTCGCTCTCGAGCACCGGCGGGCCCACCAGGAACAGCCCCTTGGGTGCCGCCGCCACCAGGGCGGGGAAGTCGACCAGCGGGTACGTGTCCCCGAAGGCGCTGTAGGTGCCGTCCGGCGTGAACACCTCCATGACCGCCTCGACGTCGTCCTTGGTCATGCCGACGGCGTAGCGGGCCAGCAGCTGCTGGAGCTCGATGACGTCCTCGACGGGGAGCGGTGCCATCACCCCTCCTCGCAGTCGTAGGACACCTGCACGGTGGGGCTGGTGGGCAGCGCCTGGCAGGTGAGCACCCAGCCGTCCGCCACCTCGTCGGCGGTGAGCGCGTTGTTGACCCGCATGGTGGCCGTCCCCTCCAACAGCTTGGCCATACAGGTGGCGCAGCTCCCCGCCTCGCAGGAGGACGGGGGGCCCAACTCCAGCTGCCGGGCCGCCTGCAGGATGGTGGTGCCGGGGTAGTGGTCGGTCGACGCCGTCCGCCCACCCAGCTCGATGGTGATGCGTGTGGCCGTTGCCGCCCGGTCGGCCACCACCGGTACCGGTTCGGGTGGCGACGCGTCGGGCGTGAACCGTTCGATGTGGATCCGGGGTGGGTCGACGCCGGCGGCGAGCAGTGTGCGCTCGACCACGTCCATGAAGGGTGCCGGACCGCACACGTAGCACTCGGCCCCCTCGGCCCCCCCGCTGAACGCCCGGACGGCGTCGGGCCCGACCAGTCCGTGGTCGACGTCCAGGTGGTGGGAGACGATGCACCGTTCGCCGTACTCGAGGGCCAGGGCGTCGAGCTCGGAACGGAAGATGACGGCCTGGTGGTCCTGGTTGGCATACAGGAGCCGCACCCGCCGCGAGGTGGTCGCCAGCGCAGTCTTGATCAGGGAGATCACCGGGGTGATCCCGCTCCCGGCGCTGAAGGCCACGACGTCCCGCTCCTCGGCGCCCAGACCGAAGAACCCCGCCGGACGGGCCACGTCGACGACGCTCCCCGATTTGAGGTGGTCGTGGACCCAGTTGGACACGGTGCCGCCGGGCACCCGCTTCACCGTCACCCGGAGCTCGTCGTCCACCGCCGGCGCCGAGGACATCGAGTAGCAGCGCACGTGGGGCTCCCCTTCGACCCACACCCGGAACGTGCAGAACTGACCGGACCGGTAGGTGAACGCCGGGCGGAGGTCCTCGGGCACCTGGAGCACGAGGGAGATGGCATCGGGGGTCTCCTGCACGACACGGTCCACCCGCAACGGGTGGAAGCTGTGGTCGGGCGGCACGCCCGTCGCCACGGTGCTGGGCTCGGAGAGTGCCATGTTGACAAATGGTAACGCAGTTCTCATTGACTGGCAACGGAGCTAGGCATGCGGCGGCGCTCGGTGGGGGCCGGACACGGGTCCCGCCCGGTGGGCAGCGCCGGCGGCTGCTAGAAAGTGAGAATAGGATTCTTGTGAATCGATAGCGTTCCTCCAGCGATCCTTCCGCGGCGAGGGTGGTCATGCCCGTGATCGGGGCTGCAGCGATCGGGCACGGCATGGATGGGTCCGGCGTCGATCGGTCCTGACGGCACGAGCACCTGGTCGTGGGGGGTGCGGGCATCCTCGGGTACGCTCTGCCGGGTGACCAAGAACGATCTGGCTACTGATGCGGTCGAGCCCGAAGGTCCGAGCCGGCGTGAGCAGGCAGTGGCGCGGTCGCTCGATTCCGCCCGACTGCGGGCCGAGGGGCGGGTCCAGCGCTTCCTCGATGCCGCCATGGAGCTGTTCAACTCCAGGCCGGGGCGGGATTTCACCGTACAGGAGGTCGTCGAGCGCTCGGGCCAGTCCCTTCACAGCTTCTACCAGTACTTCGGCGGCAAGCACGAACTCCTCCTGGCCCTGTTCGAGGAGCAGGTCCGATCGACCGTCGACCAGCTCCGCCAGGTCATCGCCCCGGAGGACGATCCGCTCGAGCGGCTCCACTCCTTCGTGGTGGCGTACTACCGGCTGTGCCGGCCCTCCGACGAGGGCGAAGTCGTGGCGAAGGGTGGCACCGCCGACCCGAAGCAACGGGGCCCCCTGGGCATGGCCGAGTTCGCCCAGCAGCTGCTCACCGAGCACCCCAAGGAGGCCGCCAGGGTCTTCTCCCCCCTCGTCTCGGTGTTCGAGGATGTCCTCGAGGAGGCCACCGCGGCCGGCGCCGTCCGGTCCGGTCTCCGCCGCGGTCCCATCGTCGGAATCGTCCTGGAGGTCATCATGTTCAACACCTTCTCGTCCACGATCGGAGGCATGTCCCTCCGGAGCGACGAGGGGGATTCGGCCGAGGACCTGTGGAACCTGATCCTCCACGGCATCGGGACGGAACCCGTCGGCTGAGCCCGATGACGTCCGCCGGCGTCAGCCGGCGTCGGTCTCGTTGCGGTACACCTGCCCGCCCTTCATCACGAATCGCACGTCTTCGGTGACGCCGATGTCGGCCAGCGGGTCACCCGGCACGGCGATGATGTCGGCGAGCAGGCCGGCCTCCAGGCGCCCCCGATCGTCGACCTCGATGAGCTCGGCGGCGACGGTGGTGGCGGACCGGATGGCCTGGAGGGGGGTCATGCCCCGGTCGACCAGCGCCACCAGCTCCTTGGCGTTCTTGCCGTGGGGGATGGCCGGGGCATCGGTTCCACAGGCGATGCGGGCCCCTCGGGCGATGGCCTTCCGGATCGTCTCCTTGGCCCGGGGGAAGACCTCGGCCGCCTTCGCCTGCAGCTCGGGAGGGGCATGGGACACGTCCATGCCGTCGGCCAGGTAGGTGGTCGGCACGAGGAAGCGGCCCAGCTCGATCATGAGGTCGAGGGTCTCGTCGGACATGAGCGACCCGTGCTCGATGCAGTCGATCCCCGCCTCCAGGGCGGCCCGGATGCCGTCGTCACCGTGGGCGTGGGCTGCCACCCTCAACCCCGCCCGGTGCGCCTCGTCGACGATGGCCCGCAGTTCCTCGTCGGAGTACTGCTGGGCGCCGGCCGGGCCGGTGTGGGACATCACCCCGCCCGACGCGCACACCTTGATCAGCTTGGCGCCGTGCTTGATCTGATAGCGGACCGCCTTGCGGACCTCGCTCACGCCGTTGGCGATGCCCTCCTCGACGGTGAGGGGCATGATGTGCGGGGCCAGGGCCTGGAACATGGTCGGATCGAGGTGCCCACCGGTGGGGGTGATGGCGTGGCCGGCCGGGACCACGCGCGGGCCCTCGAACCAACCGAAGTCGATGGCCTTCATGAGGGCGACGTCCAAGAGCAGCCCACCGGTCTGTATGAACAGTCCGAGGTTGCGCACGGTGGTGAAGCCGGCCCGGAGGGTCCGCCGGGCGTTGGCCACCGACCGCAGGGTGCGCAGGGCCGGGTCGTCCTGGACGGCGTTGAGGGGGCTTCGATGATCGGGCCCGCCGAGGAGGAGGTTCACCTCCATGTCCATCAGCCCGGGGATGAGGGTCACGTCGCCGAGGTCGATCTCGACGGCCCCATCGGGCACCGACACCGGCGCCACCTCGACGATGCGCTCACCGGCGATCAGGACGTCACCCGGCGAGACCAACGTGCCGCCGACGACGTCGAGCATGCGGGCGCTGCGCAGGTGGATATGTTCCGGCGTGGGGGGGCGGGCCATCGGTCCTCCTTCGGGTCAGGATGAAAGTGGAGTTTTCCCTAAACCAATACCTGATTGTCGATTCGTGAGAGTCGGAATACCGTATCAAGCCCCCGGCGCTCGGCGCCGGAGGTATCAAGCCCCCGGCGCTCGGCGCCGGAGGTATCAAGCCCCCGGCGCTCGGCGCCGGGAGAGGATCGAGCCCCGGCGCTCGGCGCCGGGGGAGGGAGGGACGGATGGATGACGACCTCGGAACGGCGATGCTGCGCCTCGAACGTGAGGGACCGATCGCCTGGTGCGTGATCGACCGGCCCCAGGCCAGGAACGCCCTCACGCCGGCCATGTACTACGGGCTCAAACGGGCGGTGGGGCTGGTCAACCGCGACCCCGAGCTGGCGGCACTGATCATCACCGGGGTGGGGGACGTCTTCGCCCCCGGCGGCGACCTCGGGGGTCGGTCCGAACCGGGGGAGTCCGTGCCCGACCATGTGGGCCGTGACGTCCTGCCGTTCCTCGCCATCCGCGACAGCCAGGCGCCGGTCATCGCCGCGGTCAACGGGATCTGCCAGGCCGGGGGACTCCTGATCGCCATGATGGCGGACATCGCCGTGGTCAGCGACCGGGCCACGTTCCGGGTCCCCGAGCTCCTCCGGGGCATCCCCGATGCCACCTACGCGGCGGTGCTTCCCGCCCACGTGGGCGTGGCCGTGGCCCGTGACCTGCTGTTGTCGGCCCGACGATTCGACGCCGCCGAGGCCCACCGTCTCGGTCTGATCTCGCGGGTGGTCCCGCACGATCGGCTGCGCTCGGCCGCACTGGGCGCCGCCCACGAGGTTCTCCAGACGGCACCGTCGGCCCGGGCCCACGTGAAGCGCATGCTCAACGAACGGTACGGCGACATCGACTACCAGACGATGTTCTGGGCCCTCGAGCACTCGGACGAGCCGAGGGAAGGCATGCGGGCGTTCATGGAGAAGCGGCCTCCGAACTGGGTGCCGCCCCCACCCGGTCCGTGACGGCACCGTCAGCGACGGAGGCCCGGTCGGGGCCCACGACCGGGGCACGGCCGCTTGAGAACCACAGTCTCTTCACGCTAGAGTCCCGTTTGCCGCTTCTGGGTTGCCTGGCTCTGCCTGGTGGGGCCCATCGATCCGGCGTGAGTTCGGGGGAGCGCGGAGCCGCGGTGCCCTGCGGTACCGAGATGGTCGGAGGCCGAGATGGTCGGAGGTAGAGAGTGACCGCTGTTCTGCAGGGCGTCCGGATCCTCGAGGTCGCCGAGCACACCTTCGTCCCGGCAGCGTCGGCCCTGTTGTCCGACTGGGGAGCCGAGGTCATCAAGATCGAGCACGTCCAACGGGGCGACGCCATGCGCGGCCTGGCCTCCTCGGGCCTGGCCATCGTGCCGAGCGACGTCCATGCACTGTTGGAGCACTCCAACCGGGGCAAGCAGAGCCTCGGGCTCGACCTGACATCGCCGGATGGGCTGGAGATCCTCTACCAGCTGGCGGCCACGTCCGACGTGTTCCTCACCAACAAGCTCCCGAGCGTGCGCGAGAAGCTGAAGATCGGCGTCGACGAGATACGCGCCCACAGTCCCCGGATCATCTACGTCCGTGGCACCGGCCAGGGCGAGCGTGGTCCCGACGCCGACAAGGGCTCGTACGACGCCCTGGCCTTCTGGGCCCGGTCGGGCATCGCCGTGGGCGCCCGACGTCCCGAGTACGACCTGGTGCCCGTCCCGCCGGCCCCGGGCTTCGGGGACTCGATCGGGGCCATGACGATCGCCGGCGGGATCATGGGGGCCCTGTTCCACCGCGAGCGGACCGGCGAGGCCACCATCGTCGACGTGTCGCTGCTGGGGGTGGGCATGTGGGCCATGGGGCAGGCCGTGGCCCTCTCCCTGGTGCTGGGCATGCCCTGGACCCCGCCTCCGGCGGACCGCATCGGATCCAACCCGCTGTCCCGCAACTACGAGACCAAGGACGGACGGGTGCTCGCCTTCACCTGCCTCCAGCCCGCCAAGTACTGGGCGCCGCTCTGCGAGGCCGTCGGGCGTCCCGAGTTGGCGGCAGACCCCCGGTTCGCCGACTATCAGGCCCTCATGGGCAACAGCGACGCCGCCGTCGCCATCATGACCGAAGTGTTCGCGTCGGCCACCCTGGCCGAGTGGCGTGAGCGCCTCGACGGCTTCATCGGGCAGTGGGCCGTGGTGCAGGACACGCTCGAGGCCGCCGCCGACCCCCAGACGGTCGCCAACGGCTACATCCAGGACTGCGAGACAGCCACGGGGACGCCGTTCCGGTTGGTGGCGGCCCCCGTCCAATTCGACGAGGAACCGGCGGCGCCGACGCGGGCACCGGAGTTCAACGAGCACGGCGACCGCATCCTCGCCGACATGGGCTTCGACGAAGATGCCATCATCGACCTCAAGGTCCGCGGCGTCGTCGCCTGACCGCCCTGGCCTGACTGCCAATCCAGCCGTAGACAGGAGAACACGACATGACCATCTTCGACGCATTCCGCTACGACGGGAAGCGGGTCCTCGTCGTCGGTGGCGCCACCGGCATGGGTGCCGCCGCCGCCGAGCTGGTGCAGGACGCCGGCGCCGACGTGGTGGTCATGGACTTCGCCGAGGTCGCGCTGCCCGGTGCCCGGGCCATCCACGTCAACCTGGCCGACCGCTCGTCGATCGATGCCGCCATCGCCGAGTGCGGGGGCCCGGTGGACGTCCTGCTCTCGTGTGCCGGTGTCGCCGACGGCACGCCGGGCATCGAGCGGATCAACTTCGTCGGCCACCGGCACATGATCGACCAGCTGATCGCCGGCGGAATGCTGGGCCGGGGATCAGCCATCGGGTTCATCTCGTCGGCGGCCGGGCTCGGCTGGGAGGCCAACCTGCCCTGGATCCGGGAGATCCTGGCCACACCGGACTTCGACAGTGCCGTCGCCTGGGTGGAGGCGAACGGCCGGGCGGACTACATGTCGACGAAGCAGGTCATATGCGCCTACGTGGCCAGCCAGGCCTTCACGCTCCTGAAGCAGGGCATCCGCATCAACGCCATCTGCCCCGGCCCCACCGACACACCGCTGGCCCAGGCCAACAAGGACATGTGGCTGGGGTTCGGTTCCGACTTTCGGGGCGAGGTCGGGATCGAGCCCTCCACCCCCCTGGAGCAGGCGTACCCCCTCGTCTTTCTGTGCAGCGACGCTGCCGCCGCCATCACCGGGATCACCCTGGTCACCGACGCCGGCTACATGAGCTCGGGCGTCACCGGATCCTTCCCCGGCGCCACCGCCATCGCCGACATGCTCCTCTTCCGGTAGCCGGCTCCCCTTCGGCGGCCGGCGCAGACCCGGTCGGTCTCACTGGCCGGACGGTGACGCGGCGGTGACGCAGCTCCGAGCCGGCGTCAGCCGTGCGGGTTCAGACGGGCGGCCGGGGGGTGACGGCCACCGACGGGACGTAGGCGCTGGCGCCGCAGCGCAGCACGGTGTCCACCACGCGGACGAGCTCGTCGACCTCCATCAGACTGCCGGCCAGGTAGTTGCGTGACTGCCAGATGGGATGGAACTGGGCGGCGAGGTCCCAGTCCCAGTCATTGGCGAACTCGGTTCCCGAAGGACCCTCTCCGCCGGCACAGTCGCCCACGATGACCCGGGTGAAGCCGACCGCCGGGTGCTCGGATCGCCACGCCTCGATCAGGGTCTCCAGGGCGGCCTTGCTCGTGGCGTACGCCCCCAGGCCGGGCCAGGGGGGCGTGAACGAGGCGCTCACCGACGAGAGGTAGGCGGCGACCCCCCTGGTCTCGGTGAGGTGGGGCATGGCGGCCGCCGTGATCAGCGCCGCCCCGATCACGTTGGTGTCGAACGTCTTGCGCCAGGTCTCCACGCTGACGTCGACGAGATGGCCGAGCGGTCCGACCGCCGGGGTGTAGACGAGGGCGTCGATGCCGCCCAGCCCGTCGGCGGCCTCCTGGATGGCGGACCGGCACGATGCTTCGTCGGTCACGTCGCAGACGATGGCGAGCGCGCCGTTGCCGGCCTCCTTGGCCGCGTCCACCAGCCGGTCGTTGCGTCTGGCCAGCAGCGCCACGGTGGCGCCCCGCTGTCCGAGTCCTATGGCGATGGAGCGGCCGAGACCGCTCGAGGCACCGACGACGACGGTTCTCATGGGGTGGGCTCCCTCTCTCGTGGTCACGACGTCAGTGTGTCAGGCCGTCAGCACCGGGAGCTTCTCCCAGCCGCGCACGGTCGAGGTCCGCGCCTGCACGGCGTGGTCCCAGTCGACCTCCCAATCGGGGAACCGTTGGAGGATCTCGTCCAGGGCGATCTGGCCTTCGAGCCGGGCCAGCGCCGATCCGAGGCAGAAGTGGATGCCGAACCCGAAGGCCAGGTGGGTGTCGATCGTGCGGTGAATGTCGAACCGGTCGGCATCGGAGAACTTCCGCTCGTCGCGATTGGCTCGACGCGTTCAACAACAAGATTGCGCTCCCGGCGGGGACCGGCTGCCCGTGGTGCTCGACGTCCCGGGTCACGTAGCGGGCCTGGACGGGCGAGGGGGATTCATAGCGCAGGAGTTCCTCGATGGCGTTGGCTACGAGGGAGCGGTCCTCGACCAGCTCGCGCCGCTGATCGGGGTGCTCGGCCAGGACCTTGCCCGTCCACCCGATCAGGCGCGTGGTGGTCTCGTTGCCGGCCGCGGCGATCAGGTTCACGTAGCCCAGGACCTCCTCGCGGGTGAGGCGGCGGACCGTTCCCGTCTCGTCCTCGAACTCGGCCTGGAGCAGGTCGGTCATCAGGTCGTCCGACGGATGGGTGGCCCTCCAGTCGATGTACTCGGCGAACCCGTCGGCCGAGCTGACCTCGGCGAAGGCGGCACCGAAATCGGGCATGGCCCCGTCGGTGAGGCGGAGGCCCTCGTCGATGCGGTCACGGATGGCTTCCTGGTCGGCCTCGGGAATGCCCAGCAGCATCCCGATGGTGCGCATGGGCATCTGCGCGCCGATGTCGGCGATGAAGTCGAAGCCCGCCCCTCCCACGAGGGGATCCAGGCTGCGGGCGCAGAACTCGCGGATCTTGGGCTCCAGCGCATTGATGTTGCGGGGCGTGAACACCCGCGAGAGCAGGCGCCGATGGATGTTGTGGGCGGGGGGATCCTCGAAGATGATCGACCCGGGGGGCATCACGAAGTCGGCCTTGATCAACTCGAGGAGTGTCCCCTTGCTCGAGATGTAGGTCTCCCAGTCCCTCGCGCACTGGTCGACGTCGTCGAAGCGGCTCAGGGCGAAGAAGTCGTACCGCTCGTTGTAGTAGAGCGGCTGGGCGTCCCGCAGGCGCTTCCAGACCGGATAGGGGTCGGTGTCGATCTCGAAGTCGTACGGGTCGTAGTAGAGCTCTGACTCCGTGGTGGTCATCTCTGTCCCCCATCTCGTGCACTGGTGGTCATCGGGCAACGGCCTGCCGGTCGGGCGACCCGACAAAACCAGCATGGCACACAAAAAAGAAGAGCGTTCTCAGGTGGGTGCGGCGAGGCGGACGCCGGGCCGTGGGGCACGGGCAGGGCCGTCGGAGGCATGGGCGGAGGGATCGATGGAGGCGCCGTGGAACGGCGGGCTCGTGGCCGCTCTGCGAAAGGCGCCGTCCCCCTCCGACACGCCGACCACCGGTAGCGCGGGCTGGTTAGAAATAGTACTCTCAAAACCAGGAAGTGTCATTCTCAAATGGCAGGGTGGTCCTCGGACGGGGGACGGCCCAGGAGGAGGAGCCATGTCGAAGCCAGCGCCGAGTGTCCCCCTGTTCGATGCGGACAACCATCTCTACGAGACGCGGGAGGCGCTGACCAAGTACCTGCCGGACCGGTACCGGGGCGCCATCGACTACGTCGACCTCCACGGCCGGACCAAGATCGTCATCCGGGGCCAGATCAGCGAGTACATCCCGAACCCGACGTTCGACGTGGTGGCGCGGCCTGGCGCCCAGGAGGACTATTTCCGCTTCGGCAATCCTGACGGCAAGAGTCGCCGTGAGATCTTCGGGGAGCCCATGAAGTCGATCCCCGCCTTCCGGGAGCCGGCGGCCCGACTCCGCCTCATGGACGAGCAGGGCATCGACCGGGCTCTCATGTTCCCCACACTGGCCAGCCTGGTCGAGGAGCGGATGCGGGACGATCCCGAGCTGACCCACGCCGCCGTCCATGCGCTCAACCAGTGGATCCACGAGACGTGGACCTTCGACTACGAAGGCCGCATCTTCACCACGCCGGTCATCACGCTGCCCATCGTCGACCGGGCCATCGAGGAGCTCGAATGGGTGGTCGAGCGGGGGGCCCGCGTGGTGCTCATCCGCCCGGCTCCGGTCGCCGGCTTCCGGGGGCCCCGGTCGTTCGGCCTGGAGGAGTTCGACCCCTTCTGGCAGAAGGTGGTGGACCACGACATCCTCGTGGCCATGCACTCCTCGGACAGCGGGTATGAGCGCTACACCAACGACTGGATGGGCAGCGACAGCGAGATGCTTCCGTTCCAGCCCCAGGCGTTCCGCATGCTGTCGGCGTGGCGTCCGGTGGAGGATGCCGTGTCGGCGCTCGTGTGCCATGGAGCGCTGTCCCGGTTCCCCGACCTCAAGGTGGCCGTCGTGGAGAACGGCAGCAGCTGGGTCGAGCCGCTCCTCAAGAACATGGCCGACCTGTACAAGAAGATGCCCCAGGACTTCCTCGAGGACCCTGTCGAGGTCATCAAGCGCAACATCTACATCAGTCCCTTCTGGGAGGAGGACCTCGGAGCGCTGGCCGAGTTGATCGGCGTGGGCCACGTGCTGTTCGGCTCCGACTACCCGCATCCCGAGGGACTCGCCGACCCGGTCCGCTACATCGACGAGCTCGAGGGGTTGGACGAGGCGTCGGTGGCGATGATCATGGGCGGCAACCTGGCCGGCCTGATGAACGTGCCCGAGCTCGTCCCTCGATGAACGCCGTCGTCGCCGGGCGGGGATCGACCATTCCCGCCGTGGCGGCCGCGGCCGCCGACACCTTCGGTGACCGCACCGCCATCGAGGACGGCGCCGTCCGGCTGACCTATGCCGAGCTCTTCGAGGAGGCCCGAACCTTCGCGGCGGCCCTGGTGGCCTCAGGAATCGAGCCCGGTGACCGGGTGGGTGTCTGGGCCCACAACAGCGTCGAGTGGGTGGTGTCCCTGCTCGGCCTGTCGCAGGCGGGGGCGGTGCTCGTGCCCGTCAACACGCGCTTCAAGGGAGGAGAGGCGGTCGATCTCCTGGCCCGGAGCCGGGCCCGGGCCCTGGTCACCGTCACCGACTTCCTCGGCACCGACTACCTGGCCATGCTGGATGGCACGGGCATCGAGCTGCCGGACCTCGACACGGTGATCGTCGCCAGCGGCCCGACGCCGTCGGGCGCCGAGTCGTGGGGCGGGTTCATGGACCGGGCCGGCCGGACCCAACGGGGGGTCGTCGAACGCCGGTGCTCGGAGATGGGCACCGACGATCCGTCCGACATCCTCTTCACCTCGGGAACGACCGGAGTGCCCAAGGGCGTCGTCATGACCCACGGCCGCACCCTGGCCGTGGCCACCGACTGGGTGGCGATGACCGGGCTCGGAGCCGACGACCGCTACTTGATGGTCAACCCGTACTTCCACATGTTCGGGCTGAAGGCGGGAATCCTGGCCTGTGTGGCCGGTGGCGCCACCATGCTTCCCGAGCCCGTCTTCGACGTCGACCGCATCCTCGGACGCGTCGACCGGGAGCAGGTGACCGTGCTGCCCGGACCACCCACTCTCTACCAGTCGATCCTGGACCACCCCCTCAGGGATCAGCACCGACTGTCCTCGCTGCGGGTGGCGGTCACCGGGGCCGCCGACATCCCCGTGGAGCTCGTGCGTCGCATCCATCACGAGCTGCCGTTCTCGAAGGTCATCACCGGCTACGGGCTCACGGAGGCGGGCACGGCGGCCGCCACGTCGCCGGGTGACGACCCCGAGACCATCGCCACCACCGTCGGCCGGCCGCGGCCGGGGTTCGAGCTCCGCATCGTGGGCGACGACGGTGACGTGCCGGCCGGGCAGGCCGGCGAGGTGGTCCTGCGGGGCGGAAGCGTGATGGCCGGCTACCTCGACGATCCCGAGGCGACGGACCTCGCCCTGTCCCCGGACGGGTGGTTGCGTACCGGTGACATCGGCGTGGTCGACGGCGCCGGCTACCTGCACATCGTCGGACGGGTCAAGGACATGTTCATCGTCGGCGGCTTCAACGCCTATCCGGCCGAGATCGAGAACTCCCTCCTGCGCCATCCCGACGTCCGCCAGGCCGCGGTGATCGGGATCCCGGACCCGCGTCTGGGCGAGGTCGGGATGGCATTCGTGGTGACGGCGTCGGCGAACCCGTCCCCGACAGACATCATCGAGTGGTGCCGCCAGGAGATGGCCAACTACAAGGTCCCCCGGGTGGTGGAGTTCGTAGACGAGCTCCCCGTGAACGCCACCGGCAAGGTCGTGAAGGACGACCTGCGCCGAAGGGCGGAGGACCGTCACTCGGAGTCGGCCCCGTGAGCACCGGTCCGGCCGCTGACGGTCCGACGGCCGCCGATGCCTCGCCGGGCCTCTCCGCCCTGGCCGGCCTCCGGGTCGTCGAGATGGGGGTGTGGGTGGCGGCGCCGTCGGCGGCGGCGCTGCTGGCCGACTGGGGTGCCGACGTCATCAAGGTCGAGGCGCCCCCGGGTGACCCGATGCGACAGGTGTTCGGGTCGCTCGGCATCGACAGCGAGATGCCGAACCCGGCCTTCTCCCTGGACAACCGGGGCAAGCGGAGCGTCACGCTCAACCTGCGGGAGCCCACGGAACGCCAGAGACTCGAGGAACTGCTGGCCACCGCCGACGTCTTCATCAGCAACCTCCGGCCCGACTCCCTCGACGGACTCGGGCTCGAGCCCTCCGCCACCGTCGCCCGTCATCCGCGACTGGTGTACTGCAGCATCAGCGGCTACGGCCTCCGGGGCGACGACCGGGACCGACCCACCTACGACATCGGGGCCTTCTGGGCCCGATCCGGCCTGTCCATGCAGATGGCCGACTCCGACGGCAATCCGCTCAATGCCCGAGGGGGCATCGGTGACCACATCACCGGCCTGGCCGCCCTGGCCGGCCTCCTGGCTGCGGTGATGGAGCAACGCCAGACCGGGCGGGGTCGCGTGGTCGAGGTGTCACTGCTGCGCACGGGCACCTACGTGCTGGGGTGGGACCTCGGGCTGCAGATGACGCTCGGCAAGGTCGCCCGGGCCGAGCCGCGGGACCGGAACCAGGCCCCGCTGATGAACCCGTACCGGGCCGGCGACGGCCGGTGGTTCTTCTTCACCGGACTCGAGGCGGCGCGCCACATCCCCGCCGTGTGCCGGGCCCTCGGTCATCCCGAGCTGATCGACGACCCCCGCTTCGCCGATGCGTCTGCCATCCGGCGGAACCGGGCCGAGGTCATCGCGGTCCTGGACCGGATCGTGGCCGAGCATCCCCTGGCCGTCTGGGCGGAGCGGTTCGACCAGGAGGGGGTGTGGTGGGCTCCCGCCCAGACGCCGGCCGAAGTCGTCGCCGACCCCCAGCTGCTGGTCAATGACGGGATCGTCGAGATCGACGGAGGTGGCACGGGAACCGTGCAACGGTCGGTCAACGGCCCGGTCAGTTTCTCGGACGTGCCCGGTCGCCGGTACGCCGCCGTCCCCGCCCTCGGGCAGCACACCGACGAGGTGCTCCGCGAGCTGGACGACCGGGCCGCCGACGCCGCTTCGTGAACCGGTTACTTCTTGGCGACGGCCTTGGTCAGCTTTTTGACCTGTCGCCTCAGCTTGGCCACTTCCTCCGCCGTGTCGCTGTCGACCGCCCGGTCGGCGGATTCGAGCTGGTTGGAGAGGGCATCGATTCTCAGGGCCAGCTTCGCCAGGGCCAGGAGTATCTGGGTGTTGAGGTAGTCGAGCTCCTCGACCTTTCCGTCGAAGGTGCCCGATTTGGCCTCCGATTGCTGGACAAGGGCCAGGATCTCCTCGACGGCATTCATCTGCCGATCGTAGGGCCAGCGCCCGCACGATGGCGTACGCCGGCGGTCGGCCACCGGGCGGTCAGGCCGAGGGGAACCGGGTAGGGGTGGCCTCGAACACCTGGATGTCGGATGACAGGACGGCCACGGGGGAGGGGTCGGGGACCGATGCCTTCAGGTTGGACAGGTGGACCTGCAGGTCGGCCATCGAGTCCCACAACTCGAACAGGCGCACCCGACCGTCATCGACGTCGTCGGCGGCGAATGCATACTGGCGACAGCCCGACTCCGACAGCGTGCGGGCGGCCTGTGCCGCCTTGGAGTCCAGGTAGGCACGGCGGTCCTCAACGGCGACGTCGAAGTATCCGGCGACGATGATCACGTCGGTCTCCCCTCCCCATCAGTGGAGTTGCGATTCCCTTTGGTGGTACAACCCTGGATACTACGGACCGTCGGGCCGCCGAGCGCAGGAGGGATCACCGTGGACCAGTCAGCATTCGCGGCACGACCGGACTACCGGGTCGACATACTGGCCCGGCGCAACCGGGTCACGGCATCGGTAGGCGGACAGGTCCTTGCCGACAGCGAGCGCTGCCTGCTGGTCGACGAGCAGGACCACGGGTTGGTCTTCTACTTCCCGGCCGACGACGTCCGATTGGACCTCTTCGCTCCCGACGACCGGACCAGTGTCTGCCCGTACAAGGGGGTGGCCACCTACCGTCGCTTCCCCCGCGACGAGGGAGACGTGTACCTCTGGTCCTACGAGGAGCCCTTCCCCGAGGTGGCCAGACTGGCCGGGCATGTGGCGTTCTTCCAGGACGCCGTGGACCTGCGGGTCGGGGTGGCCACGCCGGCGGTGTCCGGTCGGTGAGCAGCCACCCGCCCGTCACCACCCTCGAGCACATGATGGCGGTGTTCGATGTCGGGGCCGCGGGGGAGCACCGGTACCGGGGCACCAGTGACGGTGGTGCGCGACGGGTCGTGGACGGGAGTCAGCTGCTGGCCCAGGCCATCGTGGCCGCCGCCAGATCCCTCCCGTCCCACTCGGTGCGCACGGCCCACGTCGTCTTCGTCAGGGCCGTGGACGCAGACCAGGAGCTCGAGTTCGCTGTCGATGTGCTGCACGAGGGACGCACGTTTGCCGGTGCCGTGGTCACGGTGAGCCAGGGCGGACGTCGGTGTGCCTCGGTCACCGTGCTGTCCGATGTCATCCAGGACGATCTCATCACGCACCACGCGACGATGCCCGACGTCGGGGCGCCGGCGGACGCCATCCCGTGTGCCATGCCGATGGCCGGGCGCGAGCTGCGACTGGTCGGGATCGCCGACCCCAACGATCCCGACGAGACCGGGCCGCCGGTCATCGACGCCTGGCTGCGCTATCGCCCCGTCCCCCGCCGCCCCGACCTGGCCAAGGCGCTCGTGGCCCACTTCACCGGTCACCTGTCCATCTCGACCACCATGCGGGGCCATGCCGGGATCGGTACGGCCATGGCGCACGACACCGTGTCCACCGGCGTGATGGGCATCTCGGTCACCTTCCACGAGCCGGTGGTGTGGGAGGACTGGCTGCTCTACCACCACGAGAGCACCCACGTGGGTGGGGGCATGACCCACGTGCGGGGTCAGGTCTTCACCGAGGACGGTGCGCTGATCGCCTCCTTCACCCAGGACGGCATGATCCGGGCCTTTCTCGCCGACCGCGTCGATGCCGCCCGCCCCGTGTCGGAGCGGCTCTGAGCGGCGGCCGGTCGACGGGCAGCGGCTCCGGGCAGGTGCTGCCCGGGCGTTAGACGCGGGCCCGGGCCAACAGGCCCCGGGCGATCACCAGCCGCTGGATCTCGTTGGTGCCTTCACCGATGACCATCAGTGGGGCGTCGCGGTAGAAGCGCTCGACGGGGAGGTCGGTGGTGTAGCCGACCCCGCCATGGATGCGCATGGCCTCGGTGGCCAGCTCGAGGGCCGTCTCGCTGGCGAACAGTTTGGCCATACCGGCCTCCACGTCACAGCGCAGCCCGGCCATCTTCCGCTCGGCTGCGCTCCGGGTGAGGAGGCGGGCCGCCTCCAGCCGGGTGGCCATGTCGGCCAGCTTCAGCTGGATGGCCTGGTGCTCGGCGATGGGCTTGCCGAACGTGGTCCGCTGCTGGGCATAGGTGAGTGCGGCGTCGAATGCGGCACGGGCCACGCCCACCGCCCGCGAGGCGATGTTGATCCGTCCGACCTCGAGGACGCCGAGGATCTGGGGCAGGCCCCGGCCCGGTTCGCCGATGAGGTTGGCCGCCGGGATGCGGTGGTCGGCGTAGGACATCTCGACGGTCTCGACGCCTTTGTAGCCGAGCTTGCCCACGTGCCTGCTGACGGAGATCCCCTCGAACCGGGCCCCGGGCTCCTTGTCGACGATGAAGGCGGAGATGCCCTCTTCGGTCCGGGCGGCCAAGGCCACTACGCCGGCCCGTTCGCCGTTGGTGACCCACGCCTTGGTGCCGTTGAGCACGTACTCGTCACCGTCGCGCCGGGCCTTGCAGGCGATGTTTCGGGTATCACTGCCGGCGTCCGGCTCGGACAGCGACAGGGCCCCGCGCCGCTCGCCGGTGGCCATCACCGGCAGCCACCGACGCTTCTGCTCCTCGCTGCCGTGCGAGAGGAGCAGGGTGGCCGCCATGGTGTGGGTGTTGATCACGCCGGTCAGGCTCATCCACCCGTAGGCCAGCTCTTCGATCACGCCGATGTAGGTCAAGAGGTCGAGCCCGAGCCCGCCGTAGACCTCCGGGATGGTGATGCCGAACAGCCCGAGGGTGCGCATCTGGTCGACGATGTCGGCGGGAAATCGGTCCTCGTGCTCGAAGGCGGAGGCGACCGGGATCACCTCGCGGGCGACGAACGTGCGCACCGTGTCGATGATGGCCTGGCGCACGTCCTCGCTGGTGGTGGCGTTGCCGTCCTGAGTCTGCACGGATGAGAAGTCTAGCTCTGATAATTGTTGACGGTCGATCTCAAAATAGAGAAGAATGTTTCCAATGGCAGCGGCCCTGATGCACGACGCCCTCGGGGAGGCCGCGCTCCGGTTCGGGGACCGCGACGCCGTGCGGAGCGGCGAGGATCGCTGGTCGTACCGTGACCTCGAGGGGTTGAGCGCCGCGTTCGCCGGCCATCTGGCCGACCACGGGGTGGGAGCCGGTGACCGCGTGGCGCTGATGATGGCCAACCGGGTCGAGTTCCTCGTCGCCGTCGAGGCGATCAGCACGCTCGGGGCGGCGGCGGTCCTGGTGAGCCCGGCGTGGAAGCGCACCGAGGTCGGCCACGCCCTCGTCCTCACCGGTCCGGTGCACGCGGTGGCCGACGGTGAGGCCTCGACCCTGCTGGCCGACGTCCTGGGCCCGGATGTCGTCACCGACCTCGACGACCCGTCGGTCGACCTGTTCGGCCACAGCCCGGCCCGGGCTCCTGCCGGCGGGGTGCACCCGGGGGACGAGGCGGTCCTCGTCTTCAGCTCGGGCACCACCGGCCTCCCCAAGGCGGTGCGCCACACCCATGCCTCCATCGGTCTCGCCACCGAGCACTGGGTCACGGTGCTGGGCCTCGGTGCGGACGACCGCTTTCAGGTGGCCACCCCTCCCTCGCACATCCTCGGTCTCTTGAACCTGCTGGCGGCGGTGTCCGCCGGCGCCACGGTACGGCTCCACCGGCGGTTCGACCTCGACGAGGTGCTGCACCGGATCGCCAGCGAGCAGATGACGCTGGAGATGGCGGTGGCACCGATCGCCCTGGCCCTCGCCAACCACCCCCATCTCGAGGACCACGACCTCTCTTCCCTCCGCTACATCATGTGGGGAGCCACCCCGGTGACCGCCAGCGTCGCCGAGGTGGTGACCAAGCGCACCGGTGTTCGGTGGCTGCCGGCCTACGGAGCCAGTGAGGTGCCGGTCATCGCCGCCAATCCCGTCGACCGACCCGAGGAGTGGCGGCTGGACTCGGCGGGGCTGCCCCCGGCCGGCATCGATCTCCGGGTCGCCGATCTCGAGACCGGGGACATCCTGCCGCCCGGCGGGATCGGGGAGATCCAGGTGATGAGCAGGTCGGTGATGGCCGGCTACCTCCCCGACGAGGCCTCGGCCGACGCCTTCGCCGACGGCTGGTACCGGACGGGCGACGTCGGGTGGCTCGAGCCCGACGGCTGGGTCCACCTCACCGACCGGTCGAAGGAGATGATCAAGGTGAACGGGTTCCAGGTGGCGCCGGCCGAGGTGGAAGCGGTGCTGCTCCGTCACCCGGCGGTGCTCGACTGCGCCGTGTTCGGGGTGGCCGACGACCGGGCCGGTGAGGTGCCGGCTGCGGCGGTGGCGCTCGACCCGGACCTCGCGGTGGCCGACGGCGAGCTCGAGCAGCTGGTGGCTGACTCACTGGCCACCTACAAACGGCTCCACTACCTGGTCGTCGTGGACGACATCCCGCGCCTCCCGTCCGGCAAGGTCCTGCGGCGGACCCTCCGCGACGAGTGGACGGCCCCGCGGCTGGCGGCGCGGGGCCAGGACTGATGGACGTCCGACTCTCGCCGGAGCAGCAGGCACTTCGGGACTCGGCCGCCCGGCTCGTCGACCAGCTGGGACCCCACACCGTCGGGGACCTCGACGACCCCGAGCGCACGGCGAAGCTGGACGCGGCCGTGACGGCCGCCGGTTGGAGGGAGCTCCGGACCGCGGCCGAGGGTGACGTGCCGTTGGCCTCGGGGGTGGAAGTCGGCATCGTCGCCGAGGCGCTGGGCCGGGGACTGGCCGACGTGGCGTTCCTCGGGCCGACCATGGCCGCCGACCTCCGGAGGTTGGCCGGGGCACCGCCGGTCGACGAGCTCGAGACAGTGGTCATGGGTCCCGACCTCTCGTCGGTGGCCCGGGCGGTCGCCGGTCGGGCACCGTCCGGCGTGGCCATCGACGCGCACGGGTCGACGAGGGCGCTGCTGCTGGAGGCGGGAGCCGGGGGCGCCCGCGTGGCCCAGGTGGCGCTGGCCCCGGCGCCCGACGGGATCGACCTCACCCGCCCGTCGGCCGGGGTCGACCCGGCATCGGTGGTCACGCCCCTGGTCGGTGCCACCCGGCCCATCACCGACGGGGACCTCGACCGGTGGACGGCACTCGGCCTCTCGCTGACGTGTGCCGACCTGGTCGGCGCCATGGGCGGGGCCGTACACCTGGGCGCTTCCTACGCCTCCGGGCGCCGTCAGTACGGCGCCCCCATCGGCTCCTTCCAGGCGATCCAGCACCTGTTGGCCGATGCCTTCGTACTGACCGAGGGCGCCCGCAGCGCCACCCTCTACGCCGCCTGGGCCGTCGACGAGCTCCCCGGGTCCGACGCGCTGGCCGCGGCCGCAGTGGCCAAGGCCTACTGTGCCCGCGCCGCCCGGGAGGTGTGCGAGGCCGTCATCCAGGTGCACGGTGGGATCGGCAATACGTGGGAGTGCCTGGCCCACGTGTTCCTGCGCCGCTGCCTCCTGTCGGGCGACGTCCTCGGCGATGCCGGGGTAAGCCTGGAGCGCGTGCTCCACCACCGCGGGATCGGGGGCGGCGATGGACTTCCGTGACTCACCGGCCGAGTCGGCCTTCCGGCTCCGGCTGCGGCAGTGGGTGTCGGCCAACAACCCGGGCCTGCCGACGTCGTCCACCGACGACGACTACTGGGCGGGCATGGCGGCGTGGCACCGGTCGCTCTACGACGTGGGCTTCTTCGGGATGTCGTGGCCCACGGCCATCGGCGGCCAGGGTCTGCCCCCGGTCTACGAGGTCATCGTGGACGAGGAACTCGCCGCCGCCGGCGCACCGCCGCGGCCCAGTCTCGGCTATCTCGTCCAGGGCATCCTCGAGCATGGGAGCGCCGACATCCAGCGCCGCTTCCTCCCCGGCATCGTCAACGGTCGCGACCGGTGGTGCCAGGGGTTCAGCGAGCCCGACGCCGGATCCGACCTGGCTTCCCTGCGCACCCGCGCCGACCGTGACGGCGACGACTTCGTCATCACCGGACACAAGGTGTGGACGAGCTACTCCGACGACGCCGAGTGGTGCCTGCTCCTGGCCCGGACCGACCAGGACGTGCCCAAGCACCGCGGCATCTCGGCCTTCGCCGTGCCGATGCGGCAGCCCGGTATCGAGCAGCGGCCGCTGCGGATGATCAACGGGGTGACCAAGGAGTTCGGCGAGGTGGTCTTCGACGGCGCCCGGGTGCCGGCGGACAACATGATCGGGTCGCCCGGAGAGGGGTGGCCCCTGGCCATGACGGTGGTGAGCCACGAGCGGGAGCCGGGGGAGCTGGGCTACGTGGCCCGCTACACCAAGGTGGTCAACGACCTGACCCGCCGGGTGCAGCGCCAGCCGGAGCGCTTCCGGCCGGACCAGGTCCACGAGCTCGGCTGGGCCATGGTGGAGGTCGAGATGCTGCGGCTGCACGTGCGGCGCCGGCTGTCCGACCGGCTCGACGGGATCACCCACGGCCCCGAGGGCTCGGTCGACAAGCTGCTCATGACGTGGGCGGAGCAGTCCGTCGGCCACGCGTCGCTGGCCGTCGGAGGGATCGCCCACGGCGGGGGGGACGACACGCCGGTGCGCACGTACCTCTACAGCCGGGCCCAGAGCGTCATGGGCGGGACCTCGCAGATCCAGCGGAACCTGGTGGCCCGTCGGATCCTGGGGTTGCCGGGGTCCTGACCGGGAGGCACCGCCCGATCGACGGGACGGCGCACCATCACGACAGGCTGTCGGAAACACCATTCTGTATTGAGAAGATCGATGCTATCGTCACGTCGCCAGCGAACCGGGAGGATGACCATGCAGCACTGCCCGCAGCCGGATGAGCCTCTGGCTCGCCCCGTCCCCGGCGTGCCGTCCCCATGACGACCTACGACGTCCCGGCCGAGCTCGAGGTCCTGGTGGACGGACCGGTCCGGGTCGTCAGGCTCAACCGGCCCGACCAGCTCAACGCCACCAACCACGAGCTGCACCGCGGGCTGGCCGAGCTGTTCCCCCAGATCGATGCCGACGACGAGGCGCGTGCGGTCGTGCTGACCGGGAACGGGAAGGCGTTCTCGGCCGGCGGCGACTTCACCTATCTCGACGAGCTCACCCGGGACGACGACCGCCGGCGCCAGACGCTGGCGCACGGCCGCCAGATCGTGACCGGCATGGTGGGGTGCCGGGTCCCCATCGTGGCGGCGGTGAACGGGCCGGCCGTCGGGCTCGGCTGCAGCCTGGTCGCCCTCTCCGACATCGTGTTCATGGCCGAGAGCAGCCACCTGGCCGATCCCCACGTGCTCATCGGCCTGGTGGCCGCCGACGGCGGACCGGTGACGTGGCCGCTCATGATCAGCCTGCAGCTGGCCAAGGAGTACGCCCTCACCGGCGACCGGATCCCGGCCCGGCGGGCGGCGGAGATCGGCCTCGTCAACCATGTCTGCGCCGACGGTGACGTGGTCGATGAGGCGATGGCCTGTGCCCACCGGATCGCCGGACTGCCCCGGCGGGCGGTCGAGGACACCAAGCGGATCCTCAACCTCCACCTCGAGCGGGCGGTCCTCGCCACCCTCGACTTCGCCTTGAGCGCCGAGGACCGGTCCTTCACCTCGCCGGAGCTACGGGCCAACCTCGACCGCCTCCTCCCTCCGGGCTAGCAGACGGGTCGGTCCGGGGACGCCGGCCGGAGGGTCGGACCACCCGTGAGCTGGGGTAGAACCCCGTTCTTCTCTGATGCGTGTTCTGCCACCCGGACAGGAGATTCACCGTGTACCTGGTGATCGGGTACCATTTTTCGCAGTGGCGAACCAGGAGATAGCGGCCGACCCGCTGGAGCCAGACAGCCTCAGCTGGCGTGAGCAGGCGGTGGCGCGGTCGCTGGACTCCGCCCGGCTGCGGGCCGAAACCCGCGTCCAGCGCTTCCTCGATGCCGCCATCGAGCTGTTCAATTCCGGCTCCGGCAAGGACTTCACCGTCCAAGAGGTGGTGGACCGCTCCGGCCAGTCGCTCCGCAGCTTCTACCAGTACTTCGGCGGGAAGCACGAGCTCCTGCTGGCCCTGTTCGAGGAGTCGGTGCGTTCCACAACGGAGTACCTGCGGGAACAGATCGCCCAGGATGACGATCCCCTCGGGCGTCTCCACACCTTCGTGGTCGAGTACTACCGGCTGTGCCGTCCGACCCAGGGGAAGGACTCCGCCCCGGTCGGTCGGGCCCCGTTCATGGCCGAGTTCGCCCAGCAGCTGCTGACCGAGTACCCGAAAGAGGCAGCCCGGGTGTTCTCGCCCCTCGTCGCCCTGTTCGAGCAGGTCCTCGACGCGGCGGCCTCGGCCGGCGCCGTGCGCAACGGCCCGCGGCGCGGACCGATCGTCGGCGTCGTCCTGGAGGCGATCATGTTCAACTCGTTCTCGTCGACGATCGGCGGGATGTCCGTCCGCACGGAAGGGGACGGAACGGCCGAGGACCTGTGGGACCTGATCTTCCACGGGATCGGTACCGGGCCCACCGCCTGATCGCCGAACCCCCGGTGCGCGGGTCGATGCCGGGCCGCCGGCTCCTTTGACGTCGGCCCTGGCGGTCCGCCGTCGCCCACGAGCTCCGCACACGCTGAGCTCCGCACGCAGGAGAGGTGAGATGAGAGAGCAACGACGGTCGCGCCGAATCGCCATGACACCTGAGGAGCGTGATGTGTTCCTCGGCGAGGAGCGCACCTGTCGGGTCGCCACCTCCGGCCGTGGGGGTCCCCATCTGACGGCACTGTGGTTCGTCTGGGACGGCGACGCCCTGTGGCTCACCTCGATCGTCAAGAGCCAGCGATGGACCGATCTCCGCAACGACCCGCGGGTGAGCGTCCTCGTCGATGCCGGTGACGGGTTCGGCGAGCTCCGAGGAGTCGAGCTGCGGGGGCGGGCCGAGGTGGTGGGGGAGGTGCCCCGCACCGGTGAGCCCAACGGCGACCTGATCGATCCGGAGCGGCGCTTCGGGGAGAAGTACGTCGGGGGCACCTTCACCCATGACGGTCGGCACGCATGGCTCCGGGTGGTCCCCGACAAGATCGTCAGCTGGGACTTCCGAAAGATGGGCCTCGGCTGAGCCGATGGGGTCGGTCGCCACCGCCACCGTGGTCGGTCACGGCCGTTCCCACTGATCGAGCAGGCGCTCCACCGCCACCCGGGTCCGATCGTGGCCGGTGGTCATGCCGAGGTTTGTCTCCATGGCCAACAACTGCCCGACGCCGGCCAGGGCGAGCAGCACCGCCTCGGGCGGGTAGGCGTCGGGATCCTGGTCCGACCGCGCCAGCGCCGTCTTGACCGCGTCCAGCTCCACTGCCCGGAACCGCTCGGCGTAGGCTGCCAATTCGGAGCGGATGGCCTTGCGTTGATTGGCCAGGGCCACGAACTCCAGCGTGAGCGCGGTACCGGCGGGGTCCCGGCTGAAGTCCCAGATGGCCCGCAGCGGTCGCCCGGAGGCCAGTGCCTCACTGTGCCGCCGGAGGTTCTGCTCGGCTCCTTGGCGGAACAGGGTGAGGAACAACTCCTCCATGGTCCGGAAGTAGTAGTGCACGAGCTGGGGTTTGAGCCCGGCCTTGGCCGCCACGCGGCGCGACGTGACGGCGGCGTGCCCTTCCTCGAGCATCAGCCGGCGGGCCGCGTCCAGCAGGGCGGCCCGCGTCTTCGAGTCCTCAGAACCGATCCGACGCGGAGGGGTCGACTGGGTCGATTTCGCCACATGGGGACCCTACCGCCCGACCTCGGGTCCGGAGCCCTCCGGCGACCGGGCCCACGGAACGGCGACGGTGGCCGTGGCGCTCGTGGGGCACCGTCCACCCGGCGGGACCGGCCCCGACGGCGGTAACGTCAGCTGCCGTCTGATCGGTCAGGGTGGCCGGCGGAGAAGAAGGTGGCGATGGCGACGTTCGTGTTGGTGCATGGAGGGGGCCACGGGGGATGGTGCTATCAGCGGGTCGCCCGCATGCTCCAGGCGGTCGGACACCAGGTCTACGCACCGACGATGACCGGCCTCGGTGAGCGATCGCACCTGCTGAACGCCGGCATCGACCTCGACACCCATATCGGCGACATCGTCGCCGTGCTCGACTACGAGGACCTCGGCGACGTCATCCTGGTCGGCCACAGCTATGGCGGCATGGTGATCACCGGGGTGGCCGACCGTGCCGCCAACCGGATCGGTCGACTCGTCTACCTCGATGCGGCCAATCCGGTACAGGGTCAGTCGCTGGTCGACGTGGCCGGCCCGATCATCGAGGCGACCCGCCCGTTCGGCGAGGTGGTCGACGGTGTCGAGCTGGTCCTGCTCCCGGCGCCGGGCGCGGCGGCGTTCTACGGGGTGGTCGACCCCGACGACATCGCCTGGGTGGATGCTCGGCTCACCGGCCATCCGTGGAGATGCTTCGAGCAACCCCTCGAGCTGACCGACGAGGCGGCACTGTGGGCCATCCCCCAGTACCACGTGGTGTGCACCTCGACGCTGGCCACCCGGGATCACGGTCTCATGGAGCGCGCTCGTGCCGCCGGACGACTGTGGGCCATCGACACCGGCCACGACCTCATGATCACCCAGCCCCGCCAGGTGGCGGACGCACTCCTCGAGATCGCAGGGATCTGACGGGATGGCACCGGTCGGTGGGTGGTCAGCCGAACGCCGGAAGAACTTCCTGCTCGAAGAGGCGCAGGCTCGACCAGGCCAGCTCGATCGGCATCCCACCGCACATCGGGTGGAACAGGGCGAACGGGAACGGCGCCACGGTCAACTCCTCGACATACTGCTCGGGCGTGACCACCCGGTACTGTCCGGTGGTGCGGAGCTCGTCGATGTCGGCCACCGTGTGGAACGGGCTGGCGATGTCGTCCTGGGCCTGCCACACGCCGTAGGCATTGGTCTCGTGGAGGAAGAACGGTGCCATCAGCTCCCATCCTTCGTCGGGATCGGTGGCCAAGGCCACCACCTGGTTCTCGCCGATCGGGCAGGGACCGGGATCCGGCCGGCCCAGGCGCTGCACCTCGTCCCGGTAGTAGGCCCACACCTCCGGCTTCGAGGGGATGAACCCGTCGGCGATCCGGGCGGCCCGCTCGGCCGCCGGCTTGCTGCTCCCGCCGAGCATGATGGAAGGACCGCCCGGCCGGAACGGCGCCGGTGTGAGGTGCACCGTCCGGCCGCGGTACTCGAAGGGCTCACCGGCGAAGGCCGACCGCAGGACGGCCACCACCTCGGTCACCCGGGTGCCCCGCTCGTTCATGGGCACGCCGAACAGGGCGAACTCCTCGTGCACGTAGCCACCGGCCACGATGAGGTCCACCCGTCCCTTGCTGAGTATGTCCAGCACGATCAGGTCCTCGGCCAGACGCAGCGGGTCGTGGAACGGGGCGATCAGGGCGGCCACGGTGAAACGGACGTCGGCGGTGCGGGCGGCCATGGCTGCGAGCATCGGAACCGGGCTGGGCAGGTAGCCGTCGGGGGAGCCGTGGTGTTCGGACACGGCGATGCTCACACATCCCAGTCCGTCGGCCCACGCCGCCATGTCCAACGCCGCCGAGTAACGGTCGACCATGGTCGTCTCGGCGATGGCGGGATTGCGGAAGTCGAAGCGAAGCCCGAAAAACATGGCGTGAGCCTAGACGTGGCCGTCACGCCATGAGCGGGCCCCGGCTCCCACCCCACTACCACGTCGGCATCGTCGTACCCGATGTGGGGGCGGCGCGCCGTCAGTTGAACGAGCAGCTCGGCGTGGTGTGGGGACCGGTCCTCCGGCTCGATGCGGCCGACTACCGAGACGGCTCCGGCCACGATCTCGTGCTGCCCACCACGATGTGCTACTCGGTCGACGGTCCCCATCTGGAGCTGATCGAGGAGGTGCCCGGCTCGCCGTGGGTGTGCAACGAGTACTCGAATCTCCACCACATCGGCTTTTGGAGCCGCGACCTCGCCGTCGACGGCGACGACCTGGCTGTTTCGGGATGCCCGCTGCAGCTCTGTGGCCGCGCCGGTGACGACGCGCCGGTCTCGTTCGCCTACCACTCCAACGACCTCGGCGTCCGCATCGAGATCGTCGACGGCAACCTTCGGGACGCCATGTCGTTCCTGTTCGGGCCGGAAGTTGGCTGACGGGGCGGCAGCCCGTCGTCGCCGTCCCCCGGTGGACCTTGCCCTGCCCGCGCCGTCGGTGCTATGCAAGTGCATAGCATTGGCTGTGCGGACGCACAGCGTGGAGAGGGAGAGCGGCGTGGGCGACTGGGAGACGATCGACTTCTTCTTCGACGAATCGTTGGTCGAGGACCCGTACCCCTACTTCGACGAGCTCCGCTCGGTGTGCCCGGTGCTGATGCTGCCCCACCTCGGCGTGGTGGCGGTGACCGGGTACGAGGAGACGAGCGAGGTGTACCGGGACAACGAGACGTTCTCGTCGTGCAACTCGGTCATCGGCCCGTTCGCCACCTTTCCCGTGCCACTCGTCGGCGATGACGTCGGCGCCATCGTCGATCGCTATCGGGACCAGCTCCCGATGCACGAGCACATGGTGACCATGGACCCGCCGGACCACGCCCGCGAGCGGAGCCTGCTCATGCGGCTGATCACCCCGAAGCGGCTGAAGGACAACGAGGAGTTCGTGTGGCGGCTGGCCGACGAGCAGCTCGACGAGTTCCTCGCCCAGGGTCGGTGCGAGTTCATCACCGCGTACACCCAACCGTTCGCCATGCTGGTGGTCGCCGATCTCCTCGGGGTGCCCGAGGAGGACCACCCGCGCTTCCGTGAGGGCTTCGGGCTGAGCGGAACCGTCGGCGAGGTGGGGGCCGGCGAGGAGGGCAGCCCGGGCGAGAACCCCCTGGCCTGGCTCGACGAGTGGTTCACCGAGTACATCGAGGACCGGCGGCGCCATCCCCGCAAGGACGTGCTCACCGACCTGGCGCTCGCCACCTACGCCGACGGGACGACGCCGGATGTCACCTCGGTGGTGCGGACCTCGACGTTCCTGTTCGCGGCGGGCCAGGAGACGTCCGCCCGGCTCCTGGCTGCCGCCCTGAAGCACCTGGCCGAGCACCCCGAGCTGCAGGACTCGCTGAGAGCCGACCGAGATCGGATCCCCGACTTCCTCGAGGAGGTGCTCCGGGTGGAGAGCCCGGTGAAGGCCGACTTCCGCCTGGCCCGCCGCAAGACGTCGATCGGCGGCGTCGATATCGCCGCCGGCACGCCGGTCATGCTCCTCAATGGTGCCGCCAACCGCGATCCACGGCACTTCGAGTGTCCGGCCGAGTTCCGCGCCGATCGCCCCAACGTCCAGTCCCACGTGGCCTTCGGACGAGGCGTGCACTCGTGCCCGGGCGGCCCGCTGGCGCGAGCCGAGGGTCGGATAAGCATCGAACGGATCCTCGACCGCACCCGGAACATCCGCCTGTCCGAGGAGCACCACGGGCCGCCGGGCGCCCGACGCTTCCGGTACGAGCCGACGTGGATACTCCGCGGGCTCTCCGAACTGCACCTCGAGTTCGACGTCGCCGAGGCCGGTCGATGAGCCGGGTGGCGGTCGTCACCGGTGGTGCCTCGGGGATCGGCCTCGGTGTCGCCCGTGGTTTTGCCGCCGACGGGTACCGCGTCGCCATCCTCGACTACCGGGGAGCGGCGGCTGCGGCCGACGAGTTGCGCAAGGAGGGAGCCGAGGTCCTGGCGGTCGACGTCGACGTCGCCGACCGGGCATCGGTCGCCGAAGGGTTCGGGCGCGTCCGGGCAGAGCTCGGTCCGGTCGAGATCCTCGTCACCAGCGCCGGGATCGAATCGTTCACCCCGGTGCTCGACATCACGGCCGACGGATGGGACCGGATCATCGAGGTCAACCTGACCGGCACGTTCACCTGCGTGCAGGCCGCCCTGCCGGACATGATCGGTGCCGGATGGGGACGCATCGTCACCATCTCGTCCTCGAGTGCGCAGTCAGGCGCTCCCGACATGGCCCACTATGCAGCGTCCAAGGGCGGCGTCATCGGGCTCACGAAGGCCCTGGCCGTCGAACTGGCCCGTAGCGGTATCACCGTCAACACCATTCCGCCCAGTCTCGTCGACACCCCGATGGCCCGGAAGGCCGAGGCCGCCGGCGACTTCCCCGGCGTCGATGTGGTCGGGCCCATGGTTCCACTCGGACGGGCCGGCACCCCGGCGGACATCGCGGCGATGTGCTCTCTCCTGTGCTCCGAAGGCGGAAGCTACATCACGGGCCAGGTGATCGGCGTCAACGGCGGCATGTACATCTGATCGTCAGGCCGGGATGAGCCCCCGGGCCCGGGTGGGGAGACCGCGTCAGCGGGTCGCCGCCGGCATGTTCCGGTTGAGCACGTCCCGGAGGCGGCGCTCCAGGTGCAGTTCGTAGACCAGCAGGCTGTCGAGTTCGGCGAGCGGTGACGTGAGCGCGGTGCCGCGCAGTGACCGCAGCTGATCCTCGGTCTGCTGGCGTCGGACGTGGCTGCGCTCGATGGCGGTGAGTATCTGTGATTGGTGGTTCATCGGTTGATGTCCTGTTCGTTGCTGTGCGTGCTGGAGGCGCTGCCTCCGCAGAGATCGGGATTCGCCGCCCGCGGAACTGATGGTGTCCGCCCAGTCCCAGTTCGTCTGGGTGCGGTGCTGAACGCCAGACGGGCGATGGAGTGGCGCGACGCTCGAATCGAGCATTTCGGATCCCAGCGGAGGACGCCGACCCAGGTGCCGTAGCCACTGGTGGCTCACGACCCACGGTTCGGACGAGTTCTCCGTGGTGGAGTCAGCATACAGCACCGGGGGGCGGTGTCGGCCGGGACGGGGCACTGCGGCCACGGTCGGGGCCGCTCGGGCCCCTCCGGATCCTGCCCGCTATCGTGGCTGCGGACGCGATGCCTGGAATCGTGCCGTGACACACGACGGGGGAAGATGTGACCGAAACCGACACCGCCTCCGAGGCCGCCAGCCCGACCGACGTCCCGACAGCCGTGCATCTGGGGCGCGACGATCTGCCCTTCGTCGACATCGGTGGGGGAGCCAAGTTCAAGGTGATCCAGGTCGACGCAGCCCAGGAGCTCTGGATCGTGGAGAACATCCTCCAGGCGGGGTACGTCGTGCAGACCCACCGCCACACCGGACCCGTGTACGGGTACACGACCTCCGGCGCGTGGCGCTACCAGGAGTACGCCGATGTGAACCGGGCCGGGTCCTTCCTGTTCGAGCCGACCGGTTCGACCCACACCCTCGAGTGCATCGAGGACGACACGCACGTGTGGTTCCAGATGTACGGGAAGAATCTGAATCTCGATGCCGACGGCAACGTCGAGAGCGTGTTCGACGGCCCCAGTTCACTGGAGGCCTATCTGCTGCTGTGTGAGGCAGAGGGCCACCCGCGGCCGAACGTACTGGTCTCGTAACGACGGACCCGCCGGTCTGTGGGCGCCGGTCCGCTCAGGTGCCTTCGCTCACGGCATCCCAGGTGTCGCCGGGCACCTCGACGTGGATGATCTCGGGCGCCGCGGCCAGCCAGCGGGGCATCTGCTCCATCGCCGCCTTGAAGTGGGCCGACTGGACGTGGGCATCGCCCGCCTCACGGTCACGGTACGCCTCGATCAGCACCCACAGATTCGGATCGTCGGCGCTCCGGTACCAGTCGTAGGAGATGTTCCCCGGTTCTGCCCTGGTGGAGTTCGTGAACTCCTCGATGAGGGACGGGAACTCATCGGCGTACTTGGCCCGCACCGGCTGCTTGACGACGATGAATATCATCCGGGTCTCCTCGATGACGGCGGGGGTGACGGGCGGGCCCGGCGGAGGGTGGCGACGTCGATCATTCCTCGAGCAGCTCCGGCTGGAGGGTCACGATCCACTCGTACAGGGGCTGGAAGGCCCGCCATCCGGCCATCGGTGGCCCCACCAGTGGCGCGGTCTTCTCCGCCTGGTCGGGGTCGATGAGCACCGGGTCGCCGGCGGCCTCGGCCAGCAGCTGCGCCTGGCAGGTGCGCTCCATGGTGATGAACCACCATGCCGCCTCGTCGACCGAGGTCTGGCCGACGGTGAGCAGTCCGTGGTTCGAGAGGATCAGGGCCTTGTTGCGTCCGAGCGCATGAGCGAGGCGCTTGCCCTCCTCGAGATCGAGCACGACGCCGGTGTAGTCGTCGAACACTGCATGATCGCGGTAGAAGGCGCACGAATCCTGGGTCAGCGGATCGAGGGGACGGCGCAGCGACGACCACGCCTTGCCGTGCACGGAGTGGGCGTGGGCGGCCGCCACCACGTCGGGACGGGCGGCGTGGATCTGCGAGTGGATGGCGAACGCGGCGGCGTTGACCGGCCAGGTCCCGTCCACCACGTCTCCCTGGGCGTTGACCAGGATGAGGTCCTTCACCCGGATGAGCTTGAAGTTCATGCCCAGCGGGTTGACCCAGAAGTGGTCGGGCCGCTCGGGGTCCCGCGCGGTGATGTGCCCGGCCAGCCCCTCGTCGAATCCGAACTGGCCGAACAGCCGGAGGGAGGCGGCGAGTCGCTGTTTGCGATGCCGGCGTTCGTCCTCGACCGTGGTCGAAGGTCGGGAATCGTGGTGGGAGGCGATCTGAGGCGATGACGGGCTCCTCGGGCGGTATCGGTGGCTCGGCGGGGGAGTGGTCGGTGGACCTCAGCCGACCGTCGTGGCGACGGGCGTGATGTCCAGGTGGAGTCGGGTGAGGCCTCGGAGGATGTAGGTCGGCATGTACTGGTACCGACGGTCATCAGGGGGCCCGTGGTGGGCCTCGGAGATGCCGATGCGCTCGGTGCGGTCGAGGAGCCGCTCGATGCTCACCCTGGTCTCCATGCGGGCCAGTGATCCGCCCGGACAGCTGTGGACGCCGCGTCCGAAGGCCAGGTGCTCGCGGGCGTCGGCACGGTCGACCCGGAACTCGGCCGGATCGTCGAAGTGGCGCGGGATCACGGTTTCCCGCCCCGTTGAGCACCATCAGTGTCGATCCGGCGGGGATGTCGACGCCGGCCACGGTCGTCTCCCGCCGCGCCAATCGGAAGTCGCCCTTGACCGGAGCTTCGATCCGCAACGTCTCTTCGACGAAGTTGGGGATGAGGTCGCGTCGCTCCCGCAGGCGCTGCTGGAGGTCCGGATGCTCCCCGATGAGCTGGAGGGCGGTCCCGAGGAGGCGGACCGTGGTCTCCTGACCGGCGGCGAACACGTTGGCGGCCACCCGGACGACATCGATGACCTCGGGGAGCTCACCGTTGGGGAACGTCGTGGTGGCGAGGGCGGTCAGCACGTCCTGACGGGGCTGATGCCGACGGTCCTCGACGTATCGGCTGAACCGGTCGTACAGCCACTCCAGCGGGTTGTGCGCGATCTCGTCCCTGGTGCTGCCCACCGCGTTGCTGTTCGGTCGCCGGGCCAGGGCCCGGCGGAACTCGTCGTGCTCCTCTTCGGGCACACCGAGGAGATCGGCGATGACGAACAGCGTGAACGGGTTGGCGTAGCCGCCGATGTACTCGTGCTCGCCGTCCTCGAGGAACTCGTCGATCTGCCGGTCGGCCAGCCGCCAGACGAACTCCTCGTTCTCCTTCAGCCGCTTCGGCGTGAGCTGACGCATGACCAGGTGCCGGTGATCGCGATGGGCGGGCGGGTCCATCGTGGTGAGCTGGTCGCTGAAGGGCAGCTCGTGGCGGTGCTGGTCGATCAGCTCACTCACGTCGCTGCGACCGTCCAGAGGAACCGGAAACCCGGGGAAGGGCCCCGTCACCGAGTTGCACGAGGAGAAGGTGTCGGTGTCGGTGTAGACGGCGCACGCCTCGTCGTACCCGGTCACCATGTAGACCCCCTGCTGCGGCTCGCGGCGCACCGGGCACTGGGCCCGGAGCCAGTCGAAGTACGGGTACGGGTCGGCGACGAGCTCGTTGCCGCGGAAGAAGTCGATGGCGTCGTAGTCGATGATGGCGTCGGTCATGCGGTCCCCTTGGGTGGTGGTCGGTCGGTGAGGAAGGTGGCGGCCCGACGGTGGAAGCGCCAGGTGCCGCCATCGTTGTGGAGGGTGTCGTGATAGCGGCCCACCAGCTGGATCGACCAGCTGGAGTCGACGAGCAGGAGGAAGACCACGTCGCTGACGGCTGTGGCCTCGGTGTCGCTCCACTCGGCGACCACGGTGTTGAGGACGAGATGGCGCTGGGGTCGTCTGGGCTCCCACCCCGAGTAGGCCTGCCGGAGCGCCTCGTGGCCGCGGTGGGTGCCCATCCCGGGGAGCTCGATGGAGCCGTCGGGACAGAAGGTGGCGACGACGTCATCGGTCCGCCCGTCGTCGAGGGCCTGGGTGTAGACGGCCAGGGCGGTGCGGACCCCTTCGGCCACGTCGGCCCGAGTCAGCCCCGGCGGCACGGCCCGGCCTCCTCGGCTGTGGTCGACGCCCGGCTCACGGTCACGGTGACGGTCACGGTCATGTTGCCCACGCAATCACGGCCCACGCTCACAGGATGTCGGCAACGGGGCTCTCGAGGGGGTTCACGTTGACGGCGTGCAGTGCCGGCAGCAGCTTCTCGTAGGGGAGGCCGGCCAGGAAGCCGTCGACGGTCCGTTCGAAGTTGGCGATCCCGCCCTCGGCCCGTTCGGACAGGCGCATGTACTCGAAGCCCCGGGCGTGGAGTCCCCGCTGCTGTCTGGGGAGGTTGGAGAAGTCCTGGGCGGGGATGGGGGGCCAGCGGGGATCGTCGCACTCCCACAGCTCGGGCGGCGCCGGCGTCTCCGGTTCGTCGCCCTCGGGGAACCGGGTGAGCGACCAGATCTCCATCACGGTCTCCTCGGGCCCCAGCGGGCGGAACCGGTAGGCGGAGGCGCTGCTGTACATGGGCAGGACGAAGTAGTGCGGGAAGCAGTAGCCCATCGGCTCGTTGAGTCCCTGCTCCTCGAGCTCGTTGAGGTCGGGGATGTCCGAGCCCCGCCCGCGGTGCCACTCCACGACGGCGTCGTTGAGGGCCCGGTGCCCAGGTGGACATGGCCAGTGCCGGGTCGGCCGGCAGCTCCATGTCGGCAAGGCCCTCGGCCACGCGCACGTCGTTGGCGTGCACCATCCCGGCCATGCCCTCGCTCATGGTGCGCAGGTAGTGGAGCTCGGCGTCGATGAGGACCCGTGGGTCGGCCGGGCCTCCGTGGCGTGGAGGGATCCGTCCCGGGATGACCAGCTGGGGATGGGTCTCGATCACGTGGTACTGCTCCATGAACGCCTCTTGGGCGAGCTTCCAGTTCACCGGGAGGCGGCAGGCGTACCACCACTCGGCCCGCATCGACTCCACCTTCCATGCGTCGAGGACGGTGGCGAACGGCTCGATGCACTGGCGCAGGGGTGGCGCGTCGGTGTCGAGGTTGATCCACGCGCATCCGCCCCACGTCTCGGCCCGCACCGGCGTGAGGTCGAGGTCCTCGGGCTGCAGGTTGTGCTCGGCGAACGTCTTGGACTGGGTGACGAAGGTGTTCTTGCCGTCCGGCCCGTAGCACCACCCGTGGAACGGGCAGATGAAACCGTTCTCGCACGTGCCCCGACCCTCGACGACCCGGACGCCACGATGGCGGCAGGTGTTCTGGAACGCCCGCACGCCCAGGTCGTCGGTGCGCACCACGACGACGGACTGGTCGAGGATCTGGTACTCGACGAAGTCGTTGGGCCGCGGGATCTCCTCGAGCCGGCACGCCATCTGCCAGACCCGCGGCCACAGCAGATCGACCTCCATCTGGTAGAAGTCCGGGGTCGAAGTAGCGCTCCTTGCGGGCCCGGTCCGGGAACTCCATGGCATAGGGCACCGGCAGTGCCGACCATCTCCGATCCACGATCGCCACCCGGTCCCCCTTTCCTCTTGGCGTGCGTTTTGGAAAGTGTATACTCACCGCTCGACCGGTCGGTACAAGTTTGCGCCGGCACCCCAGGAGCGCCCGACGCGCACGCCGGCTGGCGCAGTGCGCTCCCCGACGGGCTCACCGCCGCGGAGGCTCATGACACCCCCTGAACCCGCACAGGAGCAGCGCTCGGGCCGGCGGGCCGCCGACGTCGACGTCCTGGTCGTCGGGCGCGGGCATCACCGGCATCTACCAGCTCTATCGCGCCCTCGAGGCCGGGTTCTCGGCCCAGCTGCTCGAGGCCGGCGACGGTGTCGGTGGGACGTGGTTCTGGAACCGCTACCCGGGGGCGCGGTTCGACTCGGAGAGCTACACCTACGCCTACCTGTTCTCGAGGGAGCTGTTCGACGAGTGGGAGTGGCAGGAGCACTTCGCGCCACAACCGGAGATCGAGCGCTACCTCAACCACGTGGTGGACCGCTTCGACCTCCGGCGCCACATGCGGTTCGGCGCCTCGGTCACCTCGGCCGTCTACGACGAGTCCTCGGGGACGTGGACCGTGACCACCGGCGACGGCGCCGACCTACCGGACGAGGTTCCTCGTCGCGGCCACCGGCGTCCTCTCGGTGCCCTACTTCCCCGAGGTGCCCGGGCGGGAGGACTTCCGCGGCGAGTCGTACCACACCGGTCGGTGGCCGGCCGACGCCGGTCGACTTCGCCGGCAAGCGGGTGGCCGTCATCGGCACCGGATCGAGCGGCGTGCAGGTGATCCCGGCCATCGCCGACGAGGTGGCCTCGCTGACGGTGTACCAACGCTCGGCCAACTGGTGCACGCCTCTCAACAACCGACCGATCACCCCCGAGGAGCAGGCCCGGCTCCGGGCAGACTTCGAGGCGATGTGCGAGACGCTGAACACGTCGCCGTCCGGGTTCCTCCACCCCATCGCACGACCGCAAGACCTTCGACGACCCGATCGACGAGCGCCTGGCCTTCTTCGAGACGATGTGGAGAAGTCCCGGGTTCTCGAAGCTGACCAGCAACTACACCGACCTGACCATCAACCACGCGGCCAACGCCCTGTGGTGCGAGTTCATCGCCGAGAAGATCCGCGGCATCGTCAGGAACCCCGAGACCGCCGAGCGGCTGATCCCCAAGGACCACCTCTACGCCGAGAAGCGGCCGCCCTTCGTGACCGGCTACTACGAGGCCTTCAACAAGCCCAACGTCTCGCTGGTCGACCTCAAGCAGACGCCGATCGTGCGCGTGACCGAGCGAGGGATCGAGACGACCGAGGGCGTGCGGGAGTTCGACGTCATCGTGTGGGCGACCGGGTTCGACTTCGGCACCGGTGCGCTGACCCGCCTGGGGATCCGCGGCCGGCACGGCCTGGCGCTCGAGGACCACTGGGCGGACGGCCCGAAGACCTTCCTCGGCATCCAGACCGCCGGCTTCCCCAACCTCTTCTTCCCCGGCGGGCCCCACGCGGCGGCCGGCAACAACCCCCGCTACAACGGCGACCAGGTGGACTTCGTCACCGACACCCTCGTCTACCTGCGTGACCACGGCTACGACACCATCGAAGTCGACCCCGAGGCCGAGGCGCGGTGGACGAAGATGGTCGACGACGGCGCCGAACTGTCCCCGTTCGGCGAGGCCAGCTACTTCTTCGGGAGCAACATCCCGGGCAAGCCTCGCAAGTACCTCTTGAACTCCGGTGGCCGGCCCAAGCTCTTCAAGGAGATCCGGAGGGTCTTCGACAACGACTACGAGGCGTTCGTCCTGTCGCGCTCCTCGGACTCCGCCGAAGCCACCGTGTGAGCAGCCGGCCGGCTCGCTGGGTCAGACGGTGGCCACCGGCGTCAACGGGGACCCCACGATGCCGGGCAGACGCAGCGGGGGTGCGGTGAGCAGGAACCGGCTCCGGTTGTGCTCGCGCAGCCACGCCGCCAGCTCGTGCAGGTACCACATCTCGCCCAGAGGCACGCCGAGGCGGAACAGGCAGAGGTGGTGGATGGGGAGGAACGAGTGCCGACTCTCGTCGCGGTCCCGGCCGGTCAGGCCCTCGACGGCGTAGTTGTCGGCTACCAGCGCGGCGATCTGTGAGTCGCTGATCCACTGCAGCAGCGACTCGTCCCGGGCGTCGAGGTAGCTGCACAGGGTGTGGATCTTCACCGGGTCCGGCTCGCGGTTCCAGTTGAGGATCTCGGTGGCGAACCCGGTGTGCAGCAGGAGGATGTCGCCGGGCTCGACGACGACGTCGTCGGCCGCCATGATCTCCTGCAGCGTCTTCAGGTCGACGCCACGCCAGTCGTGGCCCAGGTGGTGGGCCAGGTCGACGAGCACCCCCCGGCCCTGGACGCCCTGGTAGGCCATGTGCTCCAGGCCGAGATGGTGGGCGAAGCACCGGTGGCCGCCGCCGTCGCCCGCCGCGTCGGGCTTGGGCCCGACCAGGTCGATCCCGGCCCGGTACCCGTTGTAGTAGACGGCCTCGTCGACCCCGTCGCCGTCGGCGTCGAATTCGGCACCGACGTGGGCGAGGGAGTCCCACTGCGTCGAGTACTGCAGGGAGAGTGTGACGACGTCGTCCGCCCACACGTCGACGTACTTGGGGTCCCCCCAGCTCTCCATCTGGCTCATGTGGACGTTGTAGAAGGTGTCCGGCTCACCCTGCATGTCCTCGGTGGGCGCCAGGACCGGCGGGTGGCGGCGCTGGTTCAGGGCCGTGCCGCCCGGGAAGTCGAGCGGCAGGCTCAGGCAGAAGCTGACGCCGGCCTCCACCTCCCGCACGCCCTGGAGAACCTTCTCCGGGGTGAGGAGGTTGATGCGGCCGAGCTCGTCGTCCTCGCCCCAGTCGCCCCACGTCGAGCCGGATGGGCGTTGTTTCCACCGCTTGGTCACGGGTCTCTCCTCCTTCTGGCCGCAGCAGCCGCGACCGTCGGTCCGCGTTGCCTGTACCGACCGGTTGGTCTACACTCCCGCCGCAGGGTACCGCGTACGCGCCCGCTCGGTCATCGAGATCTCGCGTCCCGGCGCAGGGAGGTCACAACCATGGCAGCGAAGCAACTCGTCATCTCCGCCGACGGGCACATCCTCGAGCCCACCGACCTGTTCCGCACCCGCCTGCCCAAGCACCTGCGGGACCGTGGCGTCTGGGAGGACGACTTCGAGATCGAGCCGCTCGTCGAGGGCGGGGCCCGGATCTTCCGTCGACTGCACACGCCCGGGTTCGAGGGGTGGACGATCTCCCGGTACCGCCAGACGAGCGGACGGATGCCCGAGGGCGACCCCGAGACGATCATCGAGGACCTCGACTTCGACGGGGTCGACGTCGGGGTCATGCACCCGAATCTGTCGCTCTTCGGCCTGTACTCCGACGACCACGAGCTGTCCATCGCCCACGCCCGCGTGTACAACGACTACATCGTCGAGCGGTTCTCGCCGTACTTCTCACGACTGGCGCCCACGGCCCCCATCCCGCTCACCGACGTCGACGATGCGGTGGCGGAGATCGAGCGGGTGGCGGCCAGCGGGTTCCGGGCCATCCTGCTGCCGGCGACGCCGCCCAAGCCCTACTACTCGCGGGAGTTCGACCCGGTGTGGGCGGCGGCCCAGGCCAACGGGGTCCACGTGTTCATCCACACCCAGACGGGCGGGGTGAAGGTCAACGACCCCGAGGCCGTCACACTCAAGACGGTGATGGAGAACGCCGCCCAGGTCAACCAGCCGGTGACCGAGCGGTCGGCCTCGAAGCGGATGGTCACCCAGGCCGTCTACAGCACCATCGCCCCCCAGCAGGTCATCTGCCAGCTCATCGGGGGAGGCGTACCCGAACGGTACCCCGACCTCCACTTCGCGCTGATCGAGTTCAACGCCCACTGGCTCGCCTCGCTGGTGGGCAGCATGGACAAGTGCTGGATCACCGGGATCGGTCAGGACCCGGACTGGTGGCTGGGCGTCTGGGACGACTCCCTGCCCCCCGGCGAACAGAGCGGCATGGCCCAGCTGTTCAAGCTGAACGAGAAGTGGCCGTATCCGCTGATGCCCAGCGAGTATGTCCGGCGTCAGTTCCATGTGTCGTTCCAGGACGACCCGGTGGCGGTGGCCTGCCGGCACATCACCGGGCTGTCGACGATCGTCTGGGGCAACGACTACCCCCACGCCGAAGGCACGTTCCGGGGCAGCCGGCAGCTGATGGAGAAGCTGTTCGCCGAGGTCCCGGCAGACGAGCGGGACGCCATGGTGGGCGGCACCCTCGCCGGGCTCCTCGGGTTCGATGCTCCGGTGGTCGCGGCGCGACCGGCCTAGGACGACCTCGCCGGCACGCCGCTCGACAGGAAGGGGTCGGTCGACCAATCGTCGGGGATCTGGGCGGCGGTCCCACAGCGACTCTCGAAGCAGCGCAGCGAAAGACGGGTTGGCAGTGACAGAGCACAGCTTCGAGGGACGGGTCGCCGTCGTCACCGGTGCAGGGCGCGGCATCGGGCGCGCCTATGCGCTGATGCTCGCCGACCTGGGCGCCAGCGTCGTCGTCAACGACCTGGGCGGTTCGATGGAAGGTGTGGGGGCCGACGCCGACGTGGCGTCCGCAGTGGTGGCCGAGATCGTCGACGGCGGTGGAGTCGCCGTGGCCGACAACAGCGATGTGGCCACCACGGCCGGCGCCGACACGCTGATCGACACCGCCGTCGGGCGGTTCGGGCGCCTCGACGTCCTGGTCAACAACGCCGGCATCATCCGATGGGCGGGCCTTCCCGACGCCGACGGGGACAATCTGGCGAGCCACCTGGCCGTCCACGTCGTCGGCTCGTTCAACACCACCCGGGCGGCTTGGCCGCACATGACGGGACAGGGGTACGGCCGTATCGTCCAGACCACGTCGACAGGGGTGTTCGGCCTGCCTGACAACCTCTCGTACGCCACCGCCAAGGGCGGCGTCATCGGGCTCACGCGCAGCCTCGCCACCGCCGGCGCCGCGCACGGGATCAAGGTCAACCTCATCGCGCCGGCCGCGTACACGCGGATGGCGGGGCAACCGCACGCGGAAGGCGGCCCGCCCGAGGAAGGCACCCTGCCAGCACGGATGTCCGCCGACCTGGTCGCCCCGATGGTGGCCTTCCTGGCCCACGAGGACTGCCCGGTCAGCGGTGAGATCTACGCAGCCGGCGCCGGCCGCTTCGCCCGCATCTTCATCGCCTCGACCGAAGGGTACGTCCACCCGGATCCCGAGCCGACAATCGAGGACATCGCCGACAACTGGGGGACGATCAACGACGAGGCCGGCTACTACGTGCCCACCGATCTCAATGCCTGGTCGGCCCGCTTCCTGGCCCACCTGTTCCCGCCGAGGGAGGCCGATGACCGATAGCCACATGCCGTACGGGCGACCCCGAGCGCCGGTCGCGACGGGCTCGATGCGACGTCCGGGTCGTCGGCCGACCGCACCGCGTGCGCGCCCAGGCCCGGTAGGAGCCGGCTGTGGACCTCTCGCTCAACGAGTCGGAACGGGAGCTCGTCGACCTCTGCCGCCAGTTCGCGGAGGGGGAGATCGAACGTCGTGCGCCCCTGGCCTGGGAGGAGGCTCGCTGCCCGACCGATCTGCTCCGGGAGATGGGCGAGCTCGGCCTCCTCGGCATGCTCATCCCCGAAGAGTGGGGCGGAATCGGCATGTCGACGGTCGGCTTCGTGGCGGCCATGGAGCAGATCGGACACGCCGACCAGTCCGTGGCGGCGTCGTGGCAGGCGCACGTGACGATCGGTTCCTTGCCTCTGTACCTGTTCGGCAGCGACGCCCAGCGGGAGCGCTGGCTGCGGCCACTCGCCGAGGGCCGTGTCCTCGGCGCCTTCGGCCTCACCGAGCCCGACGCCGGATCCGATGCACGAGGGATCCGCACCCGGGCCGAACGTACCGATGGTGGTTGGCTGATCAACGGTCGGAAGACCTTCATCTCCAATGCCGGGACCGACATGTCGTTCGGGGTGACGCTCCTGGCCCGGTCGGGCCGACCGATGAAGGCAGGCCGCGGTTCGGGAGCTTCGTCGTGGAGAAGGGCACGCCCGGGTTCACCACGGGACCGAAGATGCGCGGCATCGGCTGGCGCGGCCTCGACACCCGTGAGCTGTACCTGGACGACGTCTGGGTTCCCGACGATCAGCTCATCGGCGACCCGGACATGGGACTCAGCCAGTTCTTGCGCACGCTCGAGGTCGGGCGCATCTCGATCGCCGCCTTGTCGCTCAGCTTGACCCAGGCCGTACTCGACCTGGCGACCGCCTATGCCGGCGAGCGGGTGCAGTTCGGCCAGCCCATCTCGAAGTTCCAAGCTGTGCAGTTCAAGCTGGCCGACATCGCCACCGAGCTCGAGGCGGCCCGATGGCTCACCTACCGGGCCGCCTACCTGCGCGACACCGGTCAACCGTTCCTGAAGGAGGCGGCCATGGCCAAACTGAAGGCCAGCCGCGTGGCCACCTGGGCGGCATCGGAGGCCGTGCAGATCCACGGTGGCCTCGGGTACATGCTCGAAACACCGGTCGCCCGCTTCTACTGTGACTCGAAGGTGCTCGAGATCGGCGAAGGCACCAACGAGATCCAGCACCTGGTGATCGCCCGGGCGTTGGGCTGCTGAGCTCAGACGGCAACCAGCCGTCGGACGGCGTCGGCGATGTCGTCGCGATCGGGGAGCCAGGCCCGTTCGAGGTCGGGAGCGTACGGGGGTGGGGTGGCGGCGGCGCCGATCCGCTCGATGGGCGCATCGAGGTCCCAGAACCCCTCCCGGACGACGGTGGCGGCGATCTCCGCACCGATGCCGAACGGGACCACCGCCTCGTGGGCGATGAGCAGCCGGCTCGTCTTGTGGACCGACTCCAGGATCGGTGCGACGTCCAGGGGAGCCACCGTCCTCAGGTCGATGACCTCGACCGAGATGCCTTCCTCGCTGAGGCGCTCGGCAGCCGCCAGCGCCTCGTGGACCATCCGTGACACCGAAACGACGGTCACGTCGGCCCCGGGACGGACGACCGCGGACCTGCCGATCGGGAGGATGTGGTCCGGAGGGGGCTGGGGGCCCTTCATGCCGTACAGCAGCCGGTTCTCGATGAAGACCACGGGATTCGGGTCCTGGATGGCGGCGCGGAGCAGGCCGTACGTGTCAGCCGGCGTCGACGGCATGACGACGCTCAACCCCGGGATGTGCGCCAGCAGCACCTCGAGGCTCTGGGAGTGCTGGCTCCCCGAGGAGCGGCCGGCGCCGAACTGGGTCCGCACGGTCAGCGCCATCTGGGCCGCACCGCCGGTCATGAACGGCAGCTTGGCCGCCTGATTGAGCAGCTGGTCGAAGCAGACCCCGAGGAAGTCGAGGTACATCATCTCCACCACGGGTCGCATCCCGGCCATGGCCGCCCCCACGCCGAGACCGATGATGGCCGTCTCGGAGATGGGGGTGTCGCGCACCCGTCCGCCGAACTGGTCGGCCAGCCCCCGGGTCAGCCCGAAGACGTTGCCTCCTGCGCCGACGTCGATGCCGGCGACGAAGACCCGGTCGTCGCCGGCCAGCTCCACCTCGAGCGCGGCGCGGATGGCATCCATGGTGCGGAAGACCGGGGCATCCGCGCCCGGCGGCGCCGGCTCGGCCCGCGCCGGTCTGGCGCGGACGACGAAGTCGGTCAACGAGGCCGGCAGTGGAGGCCCGAGTCGGCGGGCGGCCTCGACCGCTTCGTCCAGCTCGTGGGCCACCGAGGACTCCAGATCCTTGATCCTGTCGTCTCCCGTGCCGGCCTCCCGCAGCCGGGCCTCGTGGGCCAGCAGCGGGTCACGCGCCTCCCATTCGCTGACTTCGTCCGTTGACCGGTAGCGCTGGGGATCGCCTTCGTAGTGACCGTGCCAGCGGTAGGTGGCGGCTTCGACGATGACAGGGCCGTGGCCCGACCGTGCCGCGAGGACGGCGTCCCCCATCACGGACGCCGTGGCGACGACGTCGTTGCCGTCGACGGTCAGATAGTCGACGCCGTAGCCGGCCGCCCGTTGCTCGAGTGACGCTGCATGTTGGGACGATGCCGGCGAGAACTCGGCGTATCCGTTGTTCTCGCAGAAGAAGATCACCGGCAAGGACCAGACGGCGGCCAGGTTCACCGCCTCGTGGAATGCGCCTTGGGCCGATGCGCCGTCGCCGAAGAACGCCACCGCGACACCGCCGTCGGCCCGGAGCTGGGCTGCGGTGGCGGCGCCGACGGCGATGGGAAGGCCCGCCGCCACGATCCCGTTGGCGCCGAAGATGCCGAGCGTGGGGTCGGCGATGTGCATCGAACCTCCGCGTCCCCGGTTGGAACCCTGGTCCTTGCCCATCAACTCGGCGAACATCCCGAGTGGGTCGAGGCCCTTGGCCAGGCAGTGACCGTGACCGCGATGGGTGGAGGTGATGACGTCCGCCGCCAGCAGCGGCCAACAGGCGCCGACGGCGGTGGCCTCCTGCCCGATCGACAGGTGCACGAACCCGGGGACCTCTCCGTCGCGATAGAGCGCCGAAACCCGCTCCTCGAAACCGCGGATCAACAGCATCCGCCGGTGCATCTCCTGCAGGTCGGCCAACGGCAGCGCCGGCGGCGAGGGCGGGTCTGTGGTCACGGATTGTGTAGTATACCGGTCGGTCGGTACAAAGAGGGAAGAGCGATGATCGACGAAATCGAGATCCCCGAATCCTTCCCCAGCCCCGGCGCGGTCTCGGGTAAACGGGTGGTGATCACCGGCGCCAGCCGGGGCCTCGGGGCGGTATTGGCGCACGCGTTCTCGCAGGCCGGTGCATTCGTGGCGCTGGTGGCGCGTACAGAGCGCGATCTGAAGGCGGTCGCCGAGGCGCTTCCCGGGCCTTCCCTGGTGCTCATCGGTGACGTGACCGACGAGGACTTCAACGAGTCGGTGGCCGACGCCACCGTGGCCGAGTGGGGCGGTATCGATGCCTGGATCTGCAACGCCGGTATCTCGCCGATCGCGGCCGGCCCGCGCCAGACGGCCGCCTCGGTGTGGCGGCAGATCCTGGAGGTGAATCTCACCGGTGCCTTCCTGGGGGCCCGTGCTGCGGCCCGGGTGATGGAGCCCGGGGGGCGACTGATCTTCACCGGCTCGGTCCTCGGTGAGCGCCCACGCAAGGGGCTGACCGCCTACAGCGCATCCAAGGCCGGGGTGGTCGGCGTGGCCAAGGGCCTGGCCCTGGACCTGGCACCCGCCGGCATCACGGTGAACGTCGTCGCCCCGGGATGGTTCGACTCTCCTCTGGCCGACAGCTGGAAGCGCAACCCCAAGCTCTCCGAAGCGATAACCGGGCATACCGCGCAGCGGCGCTGGGGGAGGGCCACCGACCTGGCCGGCGCGTACGAGTTCCTGGTCTCCGATGCCTCTGCGTTCGTCACCGGCACCGTGCTCAGCGTCGATGGCGGATACCTGCTGGCATGACGTCTAACCGTCGGGTCGTGGCGATCACTGGGGCAGGTGGCGCGCTCGGCGCCGCCGTGTCACGACGACTCGCCAGCGAGCACACCACCGATCTCCTGCTCAGTGATGTCAGCGCCCCGTCACTCGAGGCGACTGTCGCCGGTCTCTCCGCGGCCGAGGGGTCGGTCGAGACGGTGCTGGCGGACGTGAGCGACTTCGGGCAGGTCGAGGCGGCGATCACCCTGGCGGTCGAGCGCTTCGGCCACCTCGACGTGCTCATCAGCAACGCCGGTGTGCTCTCTCCCAACGGCCGGATCCACAATCTGGCCACCGAGGAGTGGGAGCGCGCGTTCCGGATCAACGTCCTCGGTGCTGTCAACGGCATCCGGGCCGCAGTGGCCGTCATGCGACCGCAGGGGTCGGGATCGATCGTGCTGACTGCCTCGGTCGCCGGTATGACGGCCTGGTCACATGCGGCTCCCTACTGCGCCACGAAGGCGGCGGTGATCCAGCTCGCCAAGGTCGCCGCCGTCGAATACGCCCGCGACGGGATCCGCGTCAACTGCGTGTGCCCCGGGACGTTCGTCTCGGGGATCCACGCCGGACTTCCGCCCGACGCGCTGGACGCCATGGCCGCGCGTCATCCCCTGGGCCTCGGATCAGCCGACGATCTCGTCGGGGCGTACTCCTACCTGGCCGGCGGTGGGTCGGGCTGGACGACAGGATCAGCGATCGTTGTCGACGGCGGATACTCCGCGCCATGATCGCGGTCAACCGCCCGGGTCGGTGATCCCCCGCATGAAGATGTCGGCGAAGGGTTTGGCCACATCCCGGGCCGACAGCGGTCCCCCTGCCTTCAACCACAGGTACGTGTAGTTGTGCATCCCCAGCCAGGCCATGGTGGTCAACCTCGGCTCCAACGGGCGGAACTCACCCGAATCGACACCGGCCTGGAGGACCGCCTCGACCCGTCGCTCGTACTGGCGTCGACGATCCCGGAACTGCGCGGCGCGCTCGCCGGTGAGTGCCGGGAACTCGTGGAGGAAGACCCAGACGTGGTCGGGGTAGCGATGGATCACGTCGAGCAACTCGTCGCCCAGCATGGCCAGCTGTTTCGGGGGGGAGCCCCCCGCTTCGGCGACGCGGTCGGCGCCCGACATCACCTCGTCCATGACCCGATCGTGGATGGCGGCGAGGAGCTCCTCCTTGGAGCCGATGTAGTGGTACAGCGCCCCCTTGCCGAGGTCGTTGGCGGCACACAGTTCCATGATGCCCGTGGCGTGGTAGCCGTGCCGGGCGAAGACGGGCGCTGACGTGTCGACGATCACCTGGCGACGCGCTTCCCAGTTCGTTCGACGTGGAGGCTCACCCGTCGCTTCCGTCCGTGCCATTGGTTGCGAGGTTAGCGGGCTGCCTCCTCGATGGGCTGCTTCTCGATGGCCGTGCGCCCATGGGCCGTCGGCCGTTGGCGGTCGGGGTCTGCCTAGGCTGAACCGAGGCGTGCCATTCAGCCGGGATGCGGGCGACGAGGGGATCGAACGGACAGGTGTCGGGATGGGTCTGCGGTCGTGGCGGAGAAGATGATCACCCCGCCAGCCACGATGGAGCCGGACGTGAACTGGTTCGCCGTACTCGCCCATCACGCAACCCGGACCCCTGACAAGCCCATCACGGTGTTCGAGGGAGCGTCGATCACCTACGGGGAGATGGCCGGCCGAGCAACCGCGCTGGCGGGTGGCCTGGCCGGACACGGTGTCGGCCGTGGCGATGTCGTGGCTCTTCTCTCGCACAACTGCCCCGAGTTCCTCGAGACGGTCTTCGCCGCCAACTACCTCGGTGCCATCGCCATGCCGATCAACTGGAGGTTGGCGGCGCCGGAGGTGCGGTACATCCTCGGGCACTCCGGGGCCCGCGCCCTGGTGTGCGACCAGGCTCTGGTCGACCTGGCCGACGAGGCCACGGAGGGCTCGGAGGCCGGTCTTCTCCGGGCCTGCATCTCACCGGTGGGTGCAGCCCGATGGACGACGCTGGCCGATCTGCGCGGCGCTGAGATCAGCGCGGTCCGCGTCCGGGTCGCCGCGGACGACGTCCACCGACTGATGTACACGTCGGGAACCACGGGACGACCCAAAGGCGTCATGATCACCCATGCCAACCTGGCCTGGAAGAATCTCGCCCACATCGTCGAGTTCGGCTTCACGGGCTCGGATCTCGGCCTGGTCTGTGGGCCGATGTACCACGTCGGTGCCCTCGACCTCACGACCACCTCGCTGGTCGCCGCCGGCGCGACGGTCGTCATCCACCGTTCGTTCGACGCGTCCGACGTGGTGGCGGAGCTCGAAGGATCGGGCGTGACCACCGTGTGGCTCGCCCCCGCCATGGTCAACGCCATCATGGCGTTGCCTGATGTCGAACAACGCGATCTGTCCTCGGTGCGTGTGGTCATCAACGGGGGTGAGAAGATGCCGATCCCACTCATCGAGCGGCTGCAGCGGACCTTTCCCTCCGCCTGGTTCGCCGACGCCTACGGTCTGACCGAGACCGTCTCGGGCGACACCTTCCTCGACCGGGACAGCATGGTGACCAAGCTCGGCAGCGTGGGCCGCCCGTGCCTCTACCTCGAGCTCGATATCTGGGACCAGCAGGGGAGATCGGTGCCGCCCGATGAACGCGGGGAGATCGTCATGCGCGGCCCGAAGGTGTTCAAGGGCTACTGGCAGGACCCGGCAGCGACGGCCGAAGCCTTCGCCGGGGGATGGTTCCACACCGGGGATGTCGGCGTCCGCGACGAAGACGGCTACCTCTACATCGTGGACCGGTTCAAGGACATGATCGTGTCCGGCGGCGAGAACATCGCCAGCTCGGAGATCGAGCGGGTGCTGTACGAGCACGAAGCGGTCAGCGAAGTGGCGGTGGTGGGGAGCCCCGATGATCGATGGGGTGAAGTGCCGGTGGCGTTCGTGGTCCTGCATCCGGGCGCCACCGCCACCGCCGACGCCCTCCTCGAGCAGTGCCGCCTCCAGCTCGCTCGCTTCAAGGTGCCCACGGCGATCACGTTCCTCGATGCCCTGCCCCGCAATCCATCCGGCAAGGTCTTGAAACGTGAGCTCCGGTCGACCCTCTGAGCCGACCGAATCGTCGCCCGGATAGGTCCTCTGACCAGCGGGTTCGCCGTTCGATGGGTCGGGAGAACGGCGGTGGGCATGGAAGGCTGACACGTGTTCCATCTTCTAAAGCACGCCTCGGGGCGTGCCGATCCCCTCGGTATGGTGTCGAGTTCGGCGGAGCATCATATTTCCGGTGTCTATACCAAGATGCTGACGGAGTTCCTGGTGGAGACGATGCCGCCCGGCCGGATCGAGGAGCTGCTCCACCGTGCCGGTGAGACCCGCGGCCTCGACGATCTGGCCGACGCCGGTTCGTGGAGCTCCTATGGCCAGCTCAGACGGATACTGGAGGAGCGGTCCAGAATGGACGCCACCAGCCTGTACGAGCAGTCCGGGCTGCTGGCGGACTGGCTGAGGGGCTGGGAGCTGTCTCAGGCCGCCCAGACGCTCGAATCACCGGGCGCACTGCTGGCGGACGGTTCCGACCTCAACCCATTGGTGCCGATCCGCCGCTACGAGAAGCGCGAGGTGGGACCGAACGAGTGGACGATCCGCGAGTGGTTCCAGGACGGCTTCGAGCCGTTCGAGGAGTTCTGCGACTTCGCCGCCGTCCAGTATGCGCTGATACCCATTGTGTTCAATCTCCCCCCCGGCGAGGTGGTCGAAGAGGAGTGCCAGTGCCGGGGCGACGCTGCGTGCCTGTTCAGGCTGCGGTGGCAGCAAGGCGACGCCGGTTCGCAGCCGGTGGATCCCTATCGGGCGCGTGCCGAGTTGCTCGAGGCCCGGCTCGGACAGATCCAGGACATGATCACCGACCTCGCGTCCAACGAGCATCACGAGGACGTCCTGCAGGGGTTCGTGGCCTCCGCACTGCGTTCGGCCGTCGGTGCCGGCGGCGCCCTCCTGGTCCTCGAGCCTCGGGCCGGAGCGTCCAAGAAGGTGTATTCCGAGGGATTGAGCGACCCGGAAGCGGACGCCATGGCCGACGCTCTCCTCGCCGGCGGCGTCAGGCCCGACAAGGTCATCGCTGTCGACGTGGCTTCAGCCCGAAGACACTACGGAGTCCTGGCTGTCGACGAGGGCGGCGGCGTGTTCTCCTCGCTGTCGCAGACCACCGTCGAGACGTACGCCCGGTTGGCGGCCGCCGCCCTCGACACCGCCGATGCCCTCGACGAAGCCCGCCACCAGGCCAACACCGCACAGGTCCTGCTGGAGTTGGCCACCTCCCTGACCGAGATCGTCAGCACGGAGGAGATGGCGGCCCGAGTGGCCCGGGCGGTACCCGACGTGATCGACTGTGACCGCGCCGCCATCTTCTTGAACAGTGGCGGCGAGCAGGGCTCCGGCACCGACGGGTTTCGAATGGCCGGATCGACCGGGTTGAGCGACGAGGAGGTCGGCCGGATCGGTGCGCAGTGTTTCGATTCCGTACCGTCCGGCTCGATCGTCGACCGCGGCATCTTCCACACCACCTTCTCGGCGTTCGGGAACGTGGCATCGGTATCGGCTCCGATCACCGTGGCCAACCAGGAGATCGGGTTCATCGTGGCCAGTGTCACCACCGGCCCCGAACGCCTGACGGTGACCTCCAGACTGGCCGACCGGCTGAAGGGACTGGCCGCCCAGGCTTCCTCGGCCATCTCCAACGCCCGTCTGGTCGACCAGATCCGCTTCCAAGCTGTCCACGACACCCTGACGGGGCTGCCCAATCGGGCACTGATCCTCGACCGCACCGAGCAGATGCTGGCCCGGGCGCGGCGCTCCGACATCCAGGTGGCCGCCTTGTTCATCGACCTCGACGGGTTCAAGGACGTGAACGACGACCTCGGGCACGGGGTGGGGGACCGGTTGCTGCAAGCGGTCTCCGACCGTTTGTCGGTGACCATGCGCGAGAGCGACAGCATCGGGCGGCTGGGTGGCGACGAGTTCGTGGTCCTGGTCGACAGCTGCACCATGGACGCCGGGCCCGAGCTGGTGGCCGAGCGGCTGCTCGAGGTGCTCCGGGCACCGTTCGAACTTGCGGGACTTCCGGGTGGGCCGTTGACCCTTACGGCCAGCGTCGGCATCGCCACGGGCGTGAGGTCCTCGGCCACCGAGCTCCTTCGGGATGCCGACATCGCCCTCTACGAAGCCAAGGCAGCCGGTAAGAACTGCTTCGTGGCGTTCGAGCCGGCGATGCACACCACCGTCCAGGATCGTCACCTGCTGGAGATGGACCTCCGCGAGGCACAGGCCCGACATCAGTACCACCTCGTCTACCAGCCCATCTTCAATCTGGCCAGTGGCCACACCACCGGTGTCGAGGCCTTGTTGCGCTGGGTCCATCCCGAGCGGGGAGTGGTCCAGCCCGAACGGTTCATCTCCATCCTCGAAGAATCCGGGATGATCAGCGAGGTCGGTCGATGGGTGCTCGACCAAGCCTGCCTCCAAGGCGCCCGTTGGCACGCCATGGGCCACCAGCTCGACGTGTCGGTGAACGTGTCGGCTCGCCAGCTCGAGACCGAGCGGCTGGTCGATGATGTCCGCGCCGCGCTGGAGTCATCCGGTCTCCCCGCTCACTCGCTGACGCTCGAGGTCACCGAGATGGCCATCATGAGGAACGTGGCCGCCACCGCCCCCCGCCTGTCCGCCCTCAAAGCCACCGGAGTCCGCATCGCCATCGACGACTTCGGGACCGGGTACTCGTCGCTCGCCCACCTCCAGCAGTTCCCCGTCGATACCCTCAAGATCGATCGCTCCTTCATCTCCACCATGGCAGACTCACCTGAGTCGGGCGCCCTGATTCGCACACTGGTCCAACTGGGCAAGACCTTGGGCCTCGAGACACTCGCCGAGGGGATCGAGGAGACCGAGCAGTACTCCCAGCTCGAACGAGAGCACTGTGATAGCGGTCAGGGTTACCTGTATGCCCGCCCGCTCGACGTGGAGTCCATGGAGGCCTTCCTGGCCGCCCGCCGGATCAGCGATCTCCTCGCCCGATGACCGCGTCCGGGCCGAGCGGACCTCAGGCGGCCCGGCCGGCCAGGAGGGCGAAGCCCCGCCACCGCCAGATGCAATCGACCTGGGTCAGTCCGGCCTCCCGCATCCATCCCAGTTGGTCCTCGATGCCGGCGAGGCGGTCCTCGGGGTCGTCATCGGTTCGGCCGATGAGCCCCAAGAACTCCCGATGAAGCTCGGGCGTTGCCGAAGAGACCACCTCGAGGTTGGCGAACAGCCCGTTCGGGTTGAGCTGCCGGGCGACCTCACCGAACAGTGCCTGCTTGCGCCGATCCTCGAGATGATGGATCGAGAAGCCGGCGATCACCACGTCGAATGTCCCGAGTGCCGTCAAGGGATCGTCCAGGTCCCACGCCCGTACGGTCACCCTCGGGTCTGACGAAAACCGCTTGCGGGCGTGATCGAGCATGGCAGTCGACGAGTCGACGGCGACCACCTCGGCGATTTGGGGGCGCCGATCGAGGACGAATGCCGCCAGCCGGCCGTCTCCACAGCCAAGGTCGAGCACCGATCGAGGCGAGTCGGGAAGTAACGTCGCCAGCACCTCCTCGCCGGCCGAGCGCGGCTCCAGCGTCCCGATCCGGGCCAGGTAACGTTCCACCCGTTCAGGATCGCCCCAACCTCCAGCCGGGCAGCCCGGATCTGGTGCATGGGCCCCGGCCGGCTCGTCAGCGGTCGACTGGCCGGCCGTCACGTGACGATCAGGTAGACGCTCTTCCCGACGAGCCAGAAGCCGAGCACGAGTGACACCACGATGATCACCTGGTCGGTGTGGGTGTCGATCCATGTCCGGATCCCTCCCAAGAACGCTTGGGCCTTCTCGGGTCGGAACCCGGCGTAGAGCTCGAGGGCCAGATAGACACCGGTGGCGACGACGCAGAAGAGAAACAGCGCCACGTAGCTCTGCCAGGATCCGAGCTTGGCCTCCACGATCACGGCCACCCCGGCCGCCACCAGGCCCCAGGGTTGGGTGAGGGGGGCGAGTCCGATGGCGAACCACGGCGACATGTCGTCGAGGCCGGTCTGCCACTTCGGTGTCTTCTTCGGAGGTCTGGGCTTTCCCATCCTCCGCCGCTGCCGCACGGCAACTCCCAGGAGCACCACCCCGATCATGATCTTCACCGCCAGGGCGGCCAGCGAGGGGGCCGTGTTGGGCTTCGGTGGCTTGTTGCCGGTCACCACCAGGGTCAGGGCGACCACGATGGCCAGAGAGAGCAGCCATCCGAAGATGAAGGCCGCACCCTTTCGAGTCCCCCCTCTTGCCAAGAGGATCAAGATGAACGCGGTCAGGGGGATGGGCTCGAGGGTGATGGCCAGTCCGATCAGGACCAGATCGATGATCATGGGATCACCGTGCCACCCTGTGGTCTCTGAGCCCGTCTACGGCAACACCCTCACGATCAGTCATTGCTCTGGCGGAACTTCTTGATGAAGGCCACCACCAGCACGATGGCCAGTACCGCGAAGACGAATACACCGAGATAGATCATGCCCGCCTTCCGGGGTGCCCTGCACCGATCAGGAAATCAAACGTCGCTTTCGCCGCCCGAACCCCGATCACGCCAGGAGTTTGGCCTTTTGTGCCTCGAACTCGGCATCGGTGATGGCGCCCTTGGACTTCAGATCGGCCAGCTTGGCCAGATCCTCAGTCGGGTTGGTCCCCGCTGCCTCCCTGACCGCCGACTCGAATGCCTTCTGTTGCCGGGCTGCCTGTGCCTCCGCCCGTTCGTGCATCTTGCCCCCTCGGGCGATCAGGTAGACGAAGATACCGAGGAACGGCAGGATGATCACGAAGAGCACCCACAGCATCTTGGCTCCGCCCCCGAGGTCTTGGCTCCTGAAGATGTCCGAGAAGATGACGATGAGCAGCCAGAACCAGATGATGAGCACGAAGAATCCGAGCATGGTGCCGAACAGGTCGGCCAGTGGATAGGTGTATGCGAGCAACGGAAGACTCCTCCTGTGGTGGTCGGTCTGCTGACCACCACAGGCACACCCGGTGAGCGGGCACATCCATGGTGGTCGCCGGCGGCTCGACGCTCCCGCCGCAGCGCAATTCAACCACGGGTGGTGCCGCCGGTCATCACCCGTCGGGGGTGACTCGATCGCATCCGAGGCCGCGGCTAGAGCAGTCCGAGCTCCTGGGCGCGGATGATCGCCCGGTTCCGGTTGGTCACATCAAGCTTTCGGTAGATGTGGGCCATGTGGGTCTTGATGGTATTCACCGACACGTAGCACCGCTCGGCCATCTCGGCATTCGTGAACCGGCTGGGCAGATAGGAAAGGATCTCGAGCTCTCGGTCCGTCATCGGATCGACGAGCTCGTTCCCCGGCAACGGGGAGTGGGCCGCTCGGGCCCGACGGAGTACGGCCTCGCGCATCTCGGGACGGGCTCCTTCGACCCGGGCCACGAGTCGGACGAGCAGGGGTCCGGCCTGGGCGAATACCTCGACCAGGCCGTGGCGGTGGGCCACATCCAAGGCCGCGGAGAGATGGATCTCAGCGTCATGCGCCGATCCTTCCGCGTCGGAAATCCAGCCCTCGAGTATGAGCCGTCTCACTTCGGACAACGGCTCGTTCGGCCCCGCCGAGGCCGGAGCCGAGTCCAGCGTCTTGCGGGCGACGTCGGCCTCCCCCCTGGACAGAGCGACGGCGATTCGTTCGAAGTACCACACCTCGTCCGCCGAGTCGGATTCCCCGAGTGTGCGCCAAGCTTCACCGTAGGACCCCTCGAGGCGAAGCATCCGACAACGGAGGGACTGGAGCCGTTGGGCCACGATGGGCGGAGGCGGTGCCCCCAATTCGGTTCGGGCCGCACGGATCGTCCCCATGGCCTCGTCCGTCTGTCCGTCAGCGGCTTGAAGCAGCGCCAGTTCGAGGTGGGCGATCCAGGACAGCTGTGCGCGCCGGTTGGCGTTCGCTCGCAGCGACCCTTCGTGGAGGGAGAGGGCGGCTCGGCGAGGCTCCCCCCGCTCGAGCGCCGCCAACGTCACGGCGAGATACGCATCGGCGGATGAAGGGTGGGCGAGCATTCCGACGGCCCGAGCGATGGCCAGCGCTTCGTCGGCCAGGGATTCGGCGAGCTCCACCCTTCCGCACCACGCCTCGAGGAGTGCCAGTGATCCGAGTCCGCTGACCCTCCACACCGAATAGCTCGCCCCTGCGGTTGCCAGGCCCCGCTGGAGCCACCGGCGGGACTCTTGGAAGTCGCCGACGAGGAAATGGGCCCGTCCTCCCGAAATGGTGGCAATGGTCTCCAGCGAGCTCGGATCGGTGAGGTTCATCACGACCGGGACCGGGTCGTCACCGAGGTCCTTGAGCATGTCGAGGGCCCGGCCAGCCGAATCGATGCAGAATTGTGGAGTGGTCCGCCACTGCACCAGGCCGGCCCGGAGCACCTGGGCGCACGCCCGCTCACCATCGGAGGCTCCTGGATCGGCGGTGACCCCCCACAGGACGTTCTCGGCCCGGGCGGCAAGACCCTCGGTGCCCAAGAGCATGGCGAGCAGAAGGCTCACGTCGTGCCGATGCTTCCGCACCGATTCGGGAACACCTTCGATCCATCGGATGACCGTCGCCATTTCGCCCCGCTCGAAGACTTCGGAGCCACGACCCATGACAACGTCGAGGACCCCGTCCCAATCGTGGGCCGACAGGAGGCATTCGACGGCGGAGGTCACGTCGTCACGTTCGAGATGCCACGAGGCCGCCTGGCGCAGCAAGAGCGGTTCGAGGCCCGGATCCTCCACCCGCAGCCGAAAGCGAAGGAGGTCCCGAAAGAGGTGATGGAATCGGAACCACTCGCGCCGGGTGTCCAGGGGCAGGAGAAACATCGATTCCCGTTCCAACTCCTCGAGGACGAGTTGGGCGTTCGGTTCGCCGGTGATGTGGCCGATCAAACCGGCACTGATGGTGTCCAATACCGATAGTTGGAGAAGAAGGTGACGCCGGTCGTCCGATTGGGCCCCGAGGACCTCCTCGGTGAGGTAGTCGGCGATGAGTCGATCGGTCCCGCTGAACTGGGCGACGAAATCATCGGGATCCTGATGGACTCGTATGGTCATTCCGGCCAGTTGCAGCCCGGCCGCCCAACCCTCCGTCCGGCCCACCAGGGCCGCCACGCAGTCCGATCCGAGCGAACGACCGGTGATGCGCTCGATGAGCAGCTCGGCATCAGCGGTATCGAGGGCCAGGTCGGACTGACGGATCTCGGTGATGTCCTGACGCAGCCGATGGCGACTCCAGGCCAGCGGGAGATCCACCCGCGAGGACAACACCAGATGGACGTTGGGTGGAAGCAGTTCGACGAGCCGCCCCAGGTCTCCGATGAGCGTGGAGTTAGACAGGTGGTGGAGGTCGTCGAGGACGATGACCAAGTCAGGCAGTTCGACCATCTGAGCCCCGAGGGCGTCGAGGAGGGCGTCGCCGATGCCGCCGCCGTGCACCGAGATGAGCGGGGCAAGGTCGGCAAAGTCCGGGTTGATGGCGGAAAGTCCACCCAGGAGCCGTCTGGAGAAGCGGACCGGGTCATCGTCGGCGGCGGTAATTTCGAGACAGACGAAATCCAACTCCGGATGACCGGCGATCCACTGAGCCAGCAGGACCGATTTTCCCCCACCGGCCGGGGCCACGACCAGGGTGAGCGGATGGGAAAGCGATCCGTCCAGCTTGCTCCGCAGGCCAGGGCGGTCCACGACGTGGGCCGGTGTCGAGGGCGTGCTTGTCATTCCCCCCGGTCACCTCCCGCCTTGCGAGGCTCTCAGTGTGACACCCACGGTTGCGTGGCGGCAAGTGGGCCCGAGGAGGCTGGGACCCCGGCCACGATCACCCTGATGGGATGACGCCTCGGCGGGCCGACACGCCCATACTCCCAGGAGAGCCTGTCTCGTCGTCCACCCATGCATCGCAGACCAACGGGAGGCTTCATCACCCCATGCGGGTACCTCACACGGCGGCGCCCCGTCACCGAAATGAGTCGAATTGAGCGCAGGAAGCTTTGAGATCGTGGTGAAAGGGAGGCTGAGCCCCACCCTGATCGCGGCCCTCAACGGGTTCGAGGTGACCTGTTGCGACCATGGGCTGACCCATCTGGTCGGCTGGGTCCCTGATCAATCCCGCCTGCACAGCACCCTCGAGCTTCTCCGGGATCTCAACATCGAACTGTCCTCGGTGAATCCGGTGCCGGCCGACCGAACGAGGCGAACGCCCGAAGGCGTGAACGAAGGAGCTCCGCGGGAGTGACGTTTCCCGCGGCAATCTGCCCATCCTCCATCGGGCCTACGTCGGTCTCACCACCGACGACGCCGAGGACCCCGACCCCTCCTACCCGCCCATCGAGCCGCTGCGGCCACCGCAGCCACGACCACCTCATCACACCAGAGGAGCGCATGCGGGTGGCCACCTCCATTCAGTAGTCCCGTCGACCGCTACTCTGCCCCCATGGCCGGCTCGTGCTGCTCCCCCAACCGCCCGGAGCCCCAGGGTCGGGCCGGTGACCCGGATGGAGTCGCCGCCGGGGGAGGCCCACCGCCGACGATGGTCACCGTCCCGGCCGGTCGCTACGCCATCGGCGACGAATCGGAGTGGTCCTACGCCGGGGACGGCGAAGGACCTGTGCACGAGGTCGTCCTGGACCGCGTTCAGGATCGACCGCCATGCGGTGACGAACCGGCAGTTCGCCACCTTCGTCGATGCCACCGGTTGGCGGACCGACGCCGAACGATACGAGTGGTCCTTCGTCTTCGGAGGACTGCTCCCCGACGACTTCCCCCCGACCAGGGGGGTGGAGAGCGCCCCGTGGTGGCGCCAGGTGCTGGGCGCCGACTGGCGCCACCCCGAAGGGCCCCATTCGGACACCTCGGGCCGGCCGGACCACCCGGTGGTGCACATCTCCTGGACCGACGCCCAGGCCTACTGCACCTGGTCGCGTACCCGGCTGCCCACCGAGGCCGAATGGGAGGCGGCGGCCCGGGGCGGCCTCGTCGGGCAACCGTTTCCCTGGGGGGACGAGCTCGAGCCGGGGGGCGTCCACCGTATGAACGTGTTCCAGGGGGAGTTCCCCGGAGGGAACACGGCCGCCGACGGCTTCGTCGGGACCGCCCCGGTCGACGCCTTCGAGCCGAACGGGTACGGCCTCTTCAACATGACCGGCAACGTGTGGGAGTGGTGCGCCGACTGGCTCGATGTCGGCTACTACGCCGATGCACCGCCCCGGTCGCCGCAGGGTCCGTCCTCCGGCTCGTCCCGCGTCCAGCGGGGGGGTTCCTACCTGTGCCACGCCTCCTACTGCCGGCGCTACCGCGTGTCGGCCCGCTTCGGGACCACCCCGGACAGCTCGACGGGGAACGTGGGGTTCCGGGTGGCCGCAGACGCCTGAGTCGGCCGTCCGGGGTGACCGGTGCCGACGTGGTGCCGCCGATATCCCCCGATGAGGGTGATGGTCGGGCCCCTGCCGGGGCGCGACAGTGGTGGTATGGCCACAACCAGCTCCGATCCCGCGTCAGACCGGCCGGCCGACCCGGCCGAGACCCACCTGTCGGTCGAGGAACGTGTCGCCAAGGGAAAGGCGGCACGATCGGCCGCCCCCAGGGCGGCGTCGGAGGGCTGGAAGCCGCTGCCGTCGCGTCCCGATCCGGTCGCCCTCCTGGAGAGCCAGGCCAAGTCGAGGGTGCAGGAGCTCGTGCCGATTCGCTACGGCCGGATGCTGGTCTCCCCGTTCACCTTCTACCGGGGGGCGGCGTTGATCATGGCCTCGGACCTGTCCGCCACGCCGCGGTCGGGTCTGAACGTCCAGGCGTGCGGGGACGCCCACATGAGCAACTTCGGCGTCTTCGCCTCGGCGGAGCGCAATCTCGTCTTCGACGTCAACGACTTCGACGAGACGCTGCCAGGACCGTGGGAGTGGGACGTCAAGCGCCTGGTGGCCAGTCTGGCCATCGCCGGCCGTGAACGGGGCTTTTCCGACAAGGAGCGAGCCGGCGTCGTGCTCGACGCCGTCTCGGGCTACCGGACCGAGATGGCCAAGCTGGCGGGGATGCGTGACCTCGATGTCTGGTATGCCCGCATGGACATCGAAAAGGTGCTCGAGCGATCTGGGCGACGAGTTGGGTCTGACGAGTCAGAAGGGGCCCGACAAGACCATGACCAAGGTCAAGGCCCGTGCCGACAAGCAGCTGGCCAAGGCCCGCACGCGCGACAGCATGCAGGCGCTCGGGAAGCTCACCGAGGTGGTCGACGGGCAGACTCGCTTCATCAGCGACCCCCCGCTGATCGTCCCTGTCGAGGAGCTCCTCCCCGGGGGCGAGAGCACACAGCTGACGGACCGGATGCACGAGCTCATCCGCAGCTACCGCCATACGCTGCAGAGCGACCGCCGGCACCTCTTGAAGCAGTTCCGGTTCGTCAGCATCGCCCGCAAGGTCGTCGGGGTTGGCAGCGTCGGAACCCGGGCGTGGGTCATCTTGATGGTGGGAAGCGACGGGGAGGATCCGTTGCTTCTCCAGGCCAAGGAGGCCCAGGAGTCGGTGATGGCACAGTTCGTGGGCAAGAGCCACTACACCAACCAGGGCGAACGGGTGGTCGCGGGCCAACACCTGATGCAGGCGTCCAGCGACATCTTCCTCGGGTGGGACGAGGTGACGGGAATCGACGGGGTCCAGCGGGACTTCTACGTCCGCCAGCTGCGCGACTGGAAGGGCTCGGTCGACACCGACGTCATGATCCCCCAGTCCATGGGGGTCTACGGGCGGCTGTGCGGCTGGACGCTGGCCAGGGCGCACGCCCGCTCGGGCGACCGCATCGCCATCGCCGCCTACCTCGGTTCGGGGAAGTCGTTCGACCCGGCCATTGTCTCGTTTGCCGAGACGTACGCCGACCAGAACGAACGGGACTACGACGCCCTTCGCAAGGCGGCGGCCGATGGCCGCATCACCGTGGAGACCGGCCTGTGAGCGACCCCACCACCGCTGCGGTCGCCAGCGCGGTGACCGTGTCCGCCGACGGCACGCTCGACAAGCAGAGCGCCGAGTTGATCGGGAGCCGATATCTCATCCGCTTCCAGGAGGACACCCTTCGGCACCGACCGCTGTGGATCCGTCTGATCATCGAGTTTCTGGGCACGTTCATCCTGGTGACGGTGGCCGCCGGGTCCGGGGTGATCAACCACTACGTCGGTGGTGGCCCGATCAGCCGGACTGCCGCGGTGATCGCCCCGGGGGCGGTCGTGATGGCCATGATCTATGCCCTCGGCCCGTTGTCCGGGTTGCACATCAACCCGGCGGTGACCCTGGCCTTCGCCGGTCGGGGCGTGTTCAAGATGGCCTGGGTGGTGCCCTATCTGATCGTCCAGTTCGCCGGGGCGGTGGTCGCCGCGCTCTTCCTGCAAGGGATGTACGGGCATGTGGAGTCGGGCGGGAACTATCCGATCGCCAAGCCGGGGGGCGACTGGCGATCGCTGGTGATGGAGATCGTCCTGACCGCGATTTTGGTCAGCGTGATCCTCAACACGGCCACCGGCTATCGGAGCATCGGCCACAACGCGGCGTTGGCGGTCGGCTCGACCGTCGCGCTGCTGGGCCTGTTCGCCAGTCCGATCAGCGGTGCCTCGATGAACCCGGCCCGCACGTTGGGGCCGGACATCGTCAGTCTCAACTTCACCGGCTGGTGGGTCTATGCCATCGGCCCGGTCGTCGGTGCTTTCCTGGCGGTCCTGATCATCGCACTGGTGAGGGGCGTCCCCACCAAGGAGGAGCGGGGGGCGGCCGAAGGGGACGCCCTTCCACAGGAGCGGTAGGCCGCGCCATCGCGGACCTGTCCGGTTAAGAGGTATCACCCGGACCGGATGAGGACAACAAGCGAATCAGGACGTACTGTGCACCCAAAGGAAGGCGAGGAAGGCAGAACATGACCACAGGACCAGTCGAATACATCATCGTGGGGTTCCCGGGCAACCAGTTCAACGGCGAGATCGCGCCGGAACTGATCAAGCTCGTGGAGTCGGGGACGGTGAAGATCCTCGATCTCATCTTCATCGGCAAGGACGCTGACGGAAACGTGCTGAGCTTCGAGATCGACGACTTGGACGAGCTCGCCGGCTTCGGTGATCTCGACGGCGAGGTCGGTGGCCTCATCAGCCCCGAGGACATCGAGTTCGCCGCATCGACGCTGGAGCCGGATTCGTCGGCAGCCCTGCTGATCTGGGAGGACCTGTGGGCGGCCCCATTCGCCGAGGCCGTCTGGAAATCGGGGGGCGTGCTCATCGATGGCGCCCGCATCCCCCGGGCGCTGATCGAGCCGGCCTTGGCAGCGCTGCCGCCCGCGGTCTGATCGCGTCCGGTCGGCAACGAACACAGTCCGCACCACCAGAGACAGGAGTCAGCAGATGATGAGAAGACGCCCAATCGCACGGATGGCGGTCCGCACCACGGCGGTCGTGGGGACCGCCGCGGTCGTTGGCGGGCACATGGCCAACAAGCAGGCCCAGGCCCAGGCCGATGCCGCCCAGGCCCAGGCGCCAGCGCCCGAGTACGCCCCCGCACCGGCGCCCGTCGCCGCACCTGACCCGATCGAGCAGCTGACCCAGCTGGCCGCGCTCAAGGAGTCGGGTGCCCTCACCGAAGCCGAGTTCGAGGCGCAAAAGGCCAAGATCCTGGGATAGCCCACCGGCGGTGCCCCGAGCCTGCCCGCGACGGGTCGGCGCCGAGCGCGCTCGTCCCACAAGGGTTTCTGCTTACCCCTAGTATTTTGCCGTGTCAGGGTTGCAGGAGGCGGCTGGACCCGGGCGGTATACGGCGGGTGACTGGCTCCAGCAGGTACGCAGTGCTGAACGGCGTGGCGAGCTCCTCTCCGCCTTCGATCTGGCCGGTCGGGCTCTGGAGGAGTTCCCGAGGGACGAGCAGCTCCGTTACCGGGCCGTGCTGGCCCTGGCCCGAACCGGGTCCACGGAACAGGCGGCCCTGCGGTTCGAGGAGTACGAGCTGTCGGCGGTGCACTCCGAGGACGTGGAGGCGCTGGCCGCCCGGATCCTGAAGGACAGAGCCCTGGCGGCATCGGGTCCGTTTCGACAGCAGCTGGCGGCTGAGGCGGCAGAGGCATATCTCGAGGTCCGAGCTCATACTCGGGGCTATTTTCCGGCCATCAATGCGGCCACCCTGCTGATGGCGGCCGGAGACTCCGGAGGCGCCAGAAGACAGGCGATGGACGCCCTCGATCTGGTGGCCGCGTCGGGAGAGGTGAGCTACTTCGCGGCCGCCACCGAAGCGGAGGCCCGGCTCCTCCTGGGCGAGGAGGCCTTGGCCCGAGAGGCGCTGCAGCGCGCCGGCACCCTCGACGATGGTGACTACGGTGCGCTCTCCACGACGCGGCGGCAGCTGCGCATGGTATGCCGCATGACGGGGATAGACGAGGCTGTGCTTTCCCCGCTGGCGGGACCGGCAGTGGCGCACTTCTGCGGTCATCTGATCTCGCCCTCGGGAAGTGGCGGACGGTTCTCGAGCGAAAACGAGCAGCTGGTGGTGGCGCGTATGGCCCGGGTCGTGGAAGGGCTCCCACTCGGCTTCGCCTACGGATCGCTCGCATCAGGCGGCGACATCCTGTGGGCCGAGGCCCTGTTGGCCCGGGGGTGCGAACTCCACGTGGTACTGCCCTTCGCCCTGGAGGAGTTCTTGGACAACTCGGTGCGCGGCGGCGGACCCGGCTGGGTCGACCGGTTCCACCGCTGTCTGGAGGCGGCGTCCTCGACGAGCTACGCCACCCAGGACGCGTACCTCGGTGACGAGGTGCTCTATGGCTACTGCGCCCGTCTGGCCATGGGGCTCGCACTCCTGCGGGCCCGGCATCTGGACGCCGAGGTACACCAACTGGCCCTGTGGGACGGCGAAGCACCGTCGGGTATGGCGGGGACGGCGGCCGACGTCGAGGCATGGCGCGCCACCGGCCACCCCGTCTCCGTCGTGTCGCCGGGGGGGCAGCCGGCGGCCCGCCCCGTTGGCCGGGAGCCCCGGCAGCTCGAAGAGGCTGGACGACGCGGCTCCCGCCGAGTCATCCGGGCGATGCTGATCGGCGACATCCGGGGATTCTCGAAACTGACCGACGAGCAACTCCCGACCTTCGCCCGCCTCGTACTGGGGGCCTTCGCCGGTGTTCTCGCCCGCTACGGGGCCGACGTCGAGTACCGGAACACGTGGGGTGACGCGCTCTTCGCCGTGCTCTCCGACACATCGGTCGCCGCCCGCTGCGCGCTCGACCTCCAAGACGCCATGACGGCGATCGATCTCGACACCGCCGGGCTCCCGCCGCACCTGGCCCTTCGCCTCTCCGGACACATCGGCCCGGTGTTCCCGATCGAGGACCCCGTGCTCGAGCGGGGGTCTTTCATGGGGTCACACGTCAGCCGCACGGCACGGATCGAGCCGGTCACCCCACCCGGGGCGGTCTATGTGACGGAGCCGTTCGCCGCCGCGCTCGAACTCGACGGCGACCGTGGCGTCGGGTGCGACTATGTGGGCCACATGCCGGCCGCCAAGGACTACGGGAGGCTTCGCATGTACCGCATCTGGCGGAGATCCAACGGTGCCGGCACCGTCATCTGATGGCGCACCGCCCAGTGCAACCGCTCAGGGCAACGGTGTGGGAAACCAGTTGCCGTGGAGGCCGTTCGGCACCCGCTGAGGAATCGCCATTTTCGCCATCGGCGGAGCGGGGAACGCAGATGCATCCCACAGGTACGCCCAGGCGGAGCGATCGGCATCGAGGGTGGTGGCAAAGGTCAGGTAGTAGCCGTCCAGTTCGTCCGTACCACCCTCACGGGGAACGAAGACGACTTCCCCGATGACGGCGTCACAGTCGTAGGCCAGAGACGTCCCGGTCTCCATGTCGTACCGACGGAGTTGGTCGTGCTCACCCCGGACCAGTCGACGACGGCCGCTGACGCCGCCGACGGTGAGATAGCGGTGCTGGCGGCCCACCCGTCGGTCGTCGATGCGGGGAAACTCGGTGCCGACATCGTCGAGGTGCTCGAGGCCGACGGTGCCCCGCTGCGGATCCAGGGTGGCCCGGGTGAACGCCCCGTGCATGGGTGCGTCATCGCCGGCGGCTCCGAGGCCCAGGCCGCTCCACCACGGGAAGTCGAGCACGATCCGCAACCCTTCGGCGACGCCGTTGTGACCAGAGGGCACCGACTGCTCGTAGGCGTTGGCGAAGTGCCACACCCAGAAGGCGTCGGTGTGGATCCACCTCGGACCGGATGAGGCATCGCGGGGGATGACCGCGATCCTGGTCCCGAGCTCGGGCTGCCACTGCAGGACGGCGCCACCGGTGAGCATGGCATCGAGGTCGAACACGGCCGGGCCGATGGTGAGCACGAGATAGTGCTCGGTGATGGCGAAGTCGTGGATCATGAAACCGGTGTCCACGCCGTCCACCGGGGTGGGTGGCCGGGTGACGGCACCGTCTGGTCCGATGACCGACCAGGTGAGAAACGGCTCCTCGACGTCGTAGCGGAACACGACCATCTCGCCTGTGACGGGATCGGTCTTGGGGTGGGCGCACATTCCCAGTGGCAGTCCGCCGGCGAAGTCGAAGAGTCCGACGGTATCCAGTCCACCGGTGATCTCGTAGGGAGGCGTCCCCTCCTCGAGCGCCAGGTACCGTCCCGAGTGGCGGACCACATTGACGAACGGGTCGAGCCGGAACGGCCAGCCGGGATCCGGGTCCGGTCCCAGCAGATCCATGTCCACGAACGCCGGGGTCATCAGCCCGCCGTAGAGGGCGTGGCCCGCCCGTTCCTCGGCTGCCATCCCCCGGGTGCGGACCCAGCGGTTGGCGTAGCGAGCGCTCCCGCTCTCGAGCCAGAGTCCGTGGACCATGGCGTCACCCTCCAACGGGTACGTGTAGCTCCCGAGCGGCGTGAACCTGGGATTGGGACCGTTGCGGACGTAGGTGCCGGTCAGGTCAGGGGGAAGGCTGCCCTCGACCGGCAGATCACCGGCGTCGATCTCAGTGCCGATCGGTTCGAACCGTCCCGACAGTTGGGGGATGGTGGACGGGTCCACCGGTCGGAGTTCAGGAGCCACGTCCGGGATCACCTTCCTTCGGGTCCCGACTCATCGACCGGACTCCTGGTCCTGACGGACACGGGCCAGGATCCGCGCCAGGATCTCCAGATCGTCGGCTGGGAGGTCCACGAGGCCGGGCGGCGGTCGGCCGAGGATCTCTTCGGCCCGTTGCGCCAGTGCCGCGCCTGTGGGGGTGGCCACCACGAGCTTGACCCGGCGGTCGGTGGGATGGGGCCGACGCTCGACGAATCCTGAGCGCTCCAGGCCATTGACCACCGTGGTCAGATTGGGTGGATCCATACCCAGGAGGGTCGCCAGTTCGCGCATCGGCATCGGCCGGCCGGCTATCCGTCGCAACGCCTTCATCCTTCCGAAGCTCATGCCGGTCTGCTCGCTGACCTCCCGTCGGCGCTCGTTGTCGAGCACCAGACCGGCCATGGCGTGCCATGCCTCTCGTACTGCCCGGTCGCGGGGGCCGGCCGACTTCGTCATGCCGCGATCCCTTCGAGAAACTCAGGGTTGATCGACTCGGCCGTGCGTCGGGCGGTGTCCCGGGCCCATGGGGTGGTTGCCACCAGGCCGAGGAGCAACACCACCGCGCCGCATCCGGCCAGGACCCACCAACCGGCTCGACTGGCGAGGGCGAAGTCGAGACGATCGTCCTTCTGCAGCGAGGCGGACACCAGCGAGCCGACCACGGCCACGCCCAGGGTCTGACCGACCTGGCGCGAGGTGGAGGCGATGGCGGCGGCCACACCGGCCTGGGCCCGGGGCATGCCGGCGACGGCCGAGTTGGTGATCGGTGCGTTCACGAAGCCGAAGCCGATGCCGAAGACCACGTAGGCGGTGAACAACCAGGAGAACGGGGTCGTCGGCGTGCAACCCGACCAGCATGAGGCAGGAGCCCGCGATGGCGACACCGGCGATGACCAGGGGTACCCTGGCCCCGCGGCGGCCGACGATCCGCCCCGACACCGGAGGCAGGAGCATGGTCATGGCTGCCATGGGCAGCGTGTCGAGCCCGGCCTGTAACGGCGAGAGTCCACGCACCTCTTGAAGGTAGAGGGTGTTGAGGAAGAGGAACCCTCCCAGCGCCGCGAACGCCGCCACCGCGATGACCGCGGCGGAGGAGAACGGCACGGAGCGGAAGAACCGCAGGTCGATCAGGGGCTGGCTGGCCCGGTTCTCCCACACCAGGAATGCGGCCAGGGACACGGCCGCCACGACGAAGGCCCCCACGATCAGAGGTGATGACCACCCCCGATCCGGTGCTTCGATGATGCCGAAGGTGAGCGACGACAAGAGCGTGATCACCAGCACCTGCCCGGGGACGTCGACCCTCCTCGCCACGGGTGCCTTGGACTCGGGGATGTACCGTCGGGCCAGGACCACGGCCGTGAGCCCGACCGGGATGTTGATCCAGAAGATCGACCGCCACCCCACCGAGGACACCAGCGCCCCACCCACCACCGGACCGAGGGCCATGGACACCCCCACCACCGCGGCCCAGACCCCGATGGCCTGGGCCCGCTCGCGGGGGATGGTGAAGGTATTGGTGATGATCGACATGGCCACGGGGTTGAGCATCGACCCTCCGACGGCCTGGACCATGCGGAAGACGATGAGCAGTGTGAGGTCGGGGGCCACGCTGCACAGGAGTGAGCCGGCGGCGAAGGTCACCAGCCCGATGACGAAGGTGCGCCGACGACCGAACCGGTCGGCGGTCGACCCGGACAGCATGAGCAGACTGGCCAGCACCAGGGTGTAGGCGTCCACCGTCCACTGCAGGCCCGACAGCGAGGCGTGGAACTCCCGGCCGATCGAGGGCAGGGCAACGTTGACGATGGTGACGTCGAGCCCCACGATGAGGAGGCTCATCGAGCAGATGAGCAGGATGCCGACTCGACGCCGCCGGCTCAGCGCTCCGATCCCGGTCGGGCTCGAACCGGTTACTGTTACAGACATAACAGTTATAAAAACATAAACAGTTCAGGGTGTCAAACGGGGGGAACGGCCTCGGCCTCGGCCGTCACTCCATCGGCTGCCAGGCGATGCCCGAGGGCTCGCGCCCGGCCAGAAGCCAGCCGACGGCCGCCGCCAATGCCGGCATGCCGAGGAGGATGAGAAGGAGGTCGGCGACGGGAATGTTCCCGAGTGCGGCGATGCCGCCGTTCAGGGAGTTGCTCCGGAGCCAGCCGATCATGCCGATATAGCCCCCGGCCGTCCCGAGGAGTGCACCGAGGAAGCCGAGCGCTCCAGCGGTCACCGCCGTCAGCGCTCGCCGCGTGTACGTCGACGCCCCGGTGGCCGCAAGTGTGCGGAGGTCGCCCGCGGTCTCACTCCGGACGAGCCCGACCGACATCCCGAGCACCCCGAGGGCGATGACGATCCCGAAGATCGTCGCCCAGCCGATGACGGCGAACGAGGTTGGTTGGTCGTTCTTCGATTCGACGGAGAGTTGCGACGTCGATGCAGAGAGCTCGGCGCTGCTGATCTGGGCGGCGGTGAAGGGTTGGGTTCCCTGCACCAACCAGTCCGTGGTGCTCGTCGTAATGTGGAACTCCTTCATCGCATGCTCGGTGATCACCGTGTTCGGCGCGGACGTCCCGCTCGGTAGGGCCCCGACCTCTTGGATCACCGGGTGGGCGCGGCAGCCCGTGGCGGCGGTGCAGCGTGGGGATGATCCCGGCGGTCCGGCCTTGGCGTCCGAGCTGTAGTCCAGGTCGAGACCCGAGACGCCGGAGAGGCCGGGCCGTGAGCTCAAGATGTCCGCGTTCGGGTCGATCTCGGATGCCGTGATGCCGAACGCTCGCAACAACTGCGGCGTCGCCACGTAGATCTGACCATTCCAGTTGCGGCCACTCTGGGAGCCGTCCAACTGAGCGTTGGGCGACTCGAGCGCGACGAGCTGGGCGCCGAGCCCTCTGGCGATCTGCTCGGCACCGGTGGTGAGCTGAGCAGGAGTGGCGGTCTCGACGGGCTGGTCCGTGACGGGAACGAGTTGGCCGCTGGTATTGCGCTGCACGTCCACCTGACCAGGCGGCGGGAAGGCTGTGCTGAGGGCGAGCTGATTTGCCGAGAGGTTCGGGCCTGCGTAGTCGAGGACGTTGCCGTATCGGGCCGCCGCGGCCAGCATCACGATCACGGCGACGAGCACGCCGATGCTGATGGCAGCAAGCGCCGAGCCGGATCGGGCCCGGTACCGGGCGAGGTCGCGCAGCGCCAGCCGGCTGGCGATGGGCGCGCGGCGACCGAGGAGCGCGGCCAACGACAAGAAGAACGGGGCGAGCAGGATCAGCCCGGGGATGAGGAGGAGAATTCCGAAGAGGAGCTCCGGCGCACCACCGCTCCCGTTGCCGTTGTCCGTGCCACCGGAGTAGCCGAGCAGCAGGAAGGCGAGGACGATGAACACGATGCCCGGGAGCGCCGATCGGTGGATCTGACGTGGAGGGGCCGGTCGGCCCGAAAGCGCCAGCACGATCGGAACCTTGGCCATCGCCCGCGCCGGCCGGGCCGCCGCGAACACTGCGGCGGCTACGGCAAGCACCATGGCGGCGATGACCACGGCCCACGGGAGCGCCAGCACCCCGATGAGATGGTGCGAGCTCTGCTCGAGCCGCGGACGGTACGCGAGCCAGACGACCAGCCCGAGGAGGAAGCCGAGGATCGCACCGACAACACCGACGACTGCGCCGTTGGCGCTGACGACGAGACGGACATGGCGGTCCGTCGCGCCGGTCGACTCGAGCATTCCGATCGAGCGGAGGCGCCGCTGGGCGAGCACCGTGAAGCCGCCGATCGAGACGAGCGCAATGAGCAGCATCCCGAGCACCAGGGCAACCAGTGAGATCGTCTCGGGGTTGATCGGATTCGACTGCGCCACTGATGCCGGGGTCTCGATCTGAACGGCCTTGCCGAATGAGGTCAGCGGGGCGCCCGGGGTGTCGAACAGCGCCGTGACCCCCGTCGGGTTCTCTACCTGGCCCGGGGCGACGAGGGCGAACTCATCGAGGAGACTCTGCGGGTTCTCGACGATGCCCACGACCTGGCGGTCGACGCCGCCGACCCGCCAGCTGGTTCCCGCCCTCACGTGGAATGCGGACGCCACGCCGCTGGTCACGGCGACTTGGTCGGCACCGGATGGGTAACGTCCGGAGACGAGGGAGAGCATCGGACCGCTGAAGGGCCCGTGTGGGGCTTGCGCACGGAGCTGATACGTGTTGATCGACCCCGGGATGGACAGCGTCTGGTTCTCGATCACCTCCACGCGACCAGCGTGCTCCAGCCTGGTGATCACGCCTTCCGTCTGCGCGTCGTCATTGGTGAAGGACGCCGAGTACCGGGCTGTTCCGAATCCGGAATTCTTCGGCGGCGGATTGTTCGTGGCCACCGCCGAACCCACGATCGTGGCGGCGATGGCGACGGTGATGAGCGCGAGGATCAAGAACTGCTGGCGCCACTCCCGCCAGAAGAGTCGCCACGCCCACCGCACCACCGCCCGGCGCGCCGGGAGGCCGCCGTTGGCTGGAAGTGCATTCGTCGGCGGCCGCTCGAGCGTGGTGGTCACGAGTGGGGGGAAGGCTCGAGGAGCGACTCGGGGCTCGGCGGCGACATGGTCTGGTCGACGACGCGTCCGTCCCGGAGGAAGACCACCCGATCGGCCCACGAGGCCAGCTGGGCATCATGGGTGACGATGACGGCGGCGACGCCCCGCTTGCAGGCGCCGAGGATCATCCGCATGACCGTCTCACCGTTGGTCGAGTCCAGGGCCCCCGAAGGTTCATCGGCCAGGAGCAGGTGACGGTCGCCGACGACGGCCCGGGCGATGGAGACGCGCTGGCGCTCGCCACCCGACAGCGCGTCGGGGAAGTGCGACGCCCGATCGGCGAGGCCGAGCTCCTCGAGGACCGCCATCCCCGCTGCCTGTGCCTTCCTCCCCGGGACGCCGTCGAGCTCCAGCGGGAGCGCGACGTTCTCCACCGCGGTCAGCCCGGCCAACAGGTTGTAGTCCTGGAACACGTAGCCGATCGATCGCCGCCGCATCCGCGCCTGGTCGTTGCGGGACATCGCGGACAGGAGGGCCCCACCGACGAGCACCTCCCCGCTGGTAGGCGCCTCCAGGCTCCCGGCAATGGTCAGCAGTGTGCTCTTGCCCGACCCGCTGGCCCCCATGACCGCCACCAGCGAGCCGGGCTCGACCCAGAGGTCGACGGCATCCAGGGCTTGCACCTGTGCCGCCCCTTCGCCGTAGACCTTCGACACCCTCCGCAGTTCGAGCATGCTCATGGCCGCACCCCCACTCTCCGTCGCAGCTTCGGCATCGGGAACGGCTCGGGTCGGGGCGGTTCGGACGCCGCACGCTTGATCCGGCCGTCGGCGGCATCCATCCAGCGGACCAGTGCGTCGAGCCGAAACAGCTCGGCGTCGACCACCAGGGCGAACCCGAGGTCGAACTCGGCTTCGTCCTCTTTGAGGCGCGTCCACTGCTGCATGAGCTCTATCAGGTAGCGGCGATGCAACTGGATCACCTCGTGGACGTCGGCACCCGGCATCCGCAGGGCCACCATGACCTTGATGACCAGTTCGTCGCGGGGCGGTGCGCTCAGATCGGGCGGTGTGTGGAGCCAGAGGCCCAGCTCGGTCCCGCCCTCCTCGGTCAGACGGAACCTCTTTTGGGGTCCTTCCTCGGCGTCGTCGTCGGATTCGACCAGGCCGTCGCGCTCGAGGCGCTGCAGCGTGGTGTACACCTGGCCGACGTTCAACGGCCAGACCTCGCCGGTCCGGGCCTCGAACTCCTGGCGCAGTTGGAGGCCGTATTTGGGGCCCTCGCTCAGCAGCGCCAGCAAGGCGTGGCGGATGCTCACCGGGTGATCCTTTTCGTTAGCATACGCAGTATCGTACTTGATAGTTCCCTGAGTGTCCAGGCCCGGGCCCTGTCCGACGGCGCCAGGCCACGGCGAGGCTCCCTACTCGGCGCGTAGCAGGAACGCAGTCGAAGTCCGGCTGGCCAGGCGTCCCGGAACGGCGGCAATCAGATTGGCGAGCACCAGTGCTCCGACGATGATCACACCAATGGTCCACTGCGGAACCGTTGGGGCCGGCACCACGTTGATGTTCCGGGCGAACAGATCCCACAGCCAGCGCCCAAGGGCGATGCCGAAGGGAATCCCGATCACGATTCCGATCGTCATGGTGACCGTGGCATGCCACGCCACCGTCAGTGCGAGCTGTCGACGAGTAAATCCGAGCGTCTTGTACACGGCGAAGTCACGCCGCCTCCGTCGCACTGACGAAACCAGCATCAGTGCCAACGCCACGAGGGCCCCGACGGCGAACGCGCCGCTGAGGTAGGCCGGAGTCGTTCCCAAGGACCGATAGTTGATGATTTCGGCTGGGCGCAGAACAGAATCGACCGAGACTCCGAAGTTGGCGGTGTTGGAGGTGGCTTGGGCGATCTTCGCCAGTGACGCCACCGCGGCCTGACGACTGCGGTCACTCTTCAGTCGGACGAGAATGGCATTCGGCCCTGGATGGGGATCATCGAACGTGTTTCGAATTGACGCAGGGATGAGCCCGTAGGAGAGCATCGCGCCGGAACCCAGCTCGAGATGCGCGCCCACGTTGGATCCGAAAGCAGGAAAGGCGGCGGTGCCGACGACTCGGAGATGCCTGACCGGACCTGCTCCACTCGTGACGGCGACGCTCTGACCCAGATGAAGATGGAGCTGCGCCAGCGTCACGGCTCCCAGCACTACCTGGTTCGAACCATCGAGGCCGTGGCCCGACAAGATCGGTGGCCCGACGGCTGCGCCCGGAGTAGTGCCCAACACCGGGGTACTCGCTCCGTCGATGGTCAGAGATTCGGCGTACACGCCGGTCCATTCGGAGACGAAGGGGTCGCGATTCAGGAGAACCGTCGCCTGGTGCTGGGGAATGTCGTCGCCGGCGACCAGGGCATAGTCCCAGTTCCATCCATACAGGGCCGGATGGGACACCAGATGGTCCAAACTGGCGCCGAATGTCACGGTTGCGGCGAGAACGACGATGGCCATGACCGTTCCGAGGATCGTCGAGCGGACCGGTATGGACCCCCGACCTCGTTCGGTTTGGGTAGCCATCCGGATCCCGGCCAACGCCGATGCAGGAAGACCGGATGCTTCGGCGCCGGCCATGAGCCGAGATTCTTGCCGGGGGCCCACTCGGACGTACCGGTGCGGAGCGCCGCGACGGGCCAGAACCGAGCGCGGTGGTCGACAGGACGACCACCAGGACAGCGAATCCAGCGCCGAGAACACTCCAGTCGAAGCTGACACCGGGATACGGAAAGACCGGTCGGACCGGCCCCAACGGGGCCAGTGGCGACAGACCCACAGCTACCGCAATCGCAACAATCGAGCCGAGAACCACGGAACCGATGATGCCGATCAGCCCCTCGGCAACTGTCTGGCGCGGCCCAGCCCCGAGCGCCCTCATGACGTCGAGCTCTCCTGCAGTCAGAAGCAACTGCCTACCGATGAGCTGTCCGGCGATCAGGAGGGCGGCCAGTCCCACGATCATTGCAAAGGTGCCGAGCGCAATGGCTTCGGGCTTGATGGCCCGTTGGGCTTTGGCCGTCGCTGACGACACCCCGGAGAACGGTGGGAATTCCTTGGGCAACACGTCGTCGATCTCTCGTGCGACCTTTCCTATGTCTTCGGGTCGGTCGACCTGCACGGCAGTGCCGGTGTAGTTGACGCAGCAGTTCAAGGCTTGGCGGGTGAGCGCTGGAGTGAAGAGATTGTTCGGAGCCGAGCCCTCGTCGACCTGGTCTTGGAGAATCGAGTTGTTGAATACAGGAGTTCCGACCAGCGTCTCGGTGATCACCAGATGGGGCTTGATGGGCGCGGTTCCAAAGCCAGGGAGCTGGGTCTGAGCATTGGTATAGATGCCGATGCGGAGAGATTGTCCGACCCGCAGTCCGAGGGCCTGGGCCGCCGACTGACTGAGCATGAACTCATTGGCCCGTGCGGGGTTGGCCACCCGCCCTGTGGTCGCCGTGACACGGTCCTGGTCGAAGTACAGGCCGTTGACGCTGCCGTACCCGTTACCCGCCGCCGGGGGGTAGAAGTTCGGGGCGTTGAGAGGAATGTCCTTGGACTTCAACGGGAGAAAGTCGATACCCGAATAGCTTTCGGTCTGCCTGACGCCAGGCAGTTGTCCGATCGACTTCAGGAGCCTCGGGTTGTAGCCGACCACACTGCCGATCTGCGGATTGAGCACCGCCGTCACGCCCTCCAAATCGGATGGATTGGTGGCGGCCAGGAACACCGAGAACGAGGATCCGGTCCGACGGGCAGCGGCCAACGATCCCATCGCGAGGCCGCCTATCAGGCCTACGAGCAGGACGATCGACAGATATCCGCCCCAATGCTGGTGCAACGTCGCTCGGAACCGATACCAAGGGACGCCCAGCGAGAATCCGTCGACGGTCGAACTGCGGCTGGACCCAGCGGTCACGTCTTCCGGCCCTCCTGATGGGCGCTTTCCAAATCGATTCCCTCTCGCCCATTCTGCGGGAAACGTCCGGAGCCCTCCAGGGTGCCACCCTGCCGAGGCCTTCGTGCCACCCCCCCCTCGGGTCAGCTGGCGATGGCAGGGACGAGATGCTCCGTGTCATCGAGCCCCGGGGCTCCTAATGCCGCAGGATCAGACCACCCACGACCCGCGGCGCATGACGGTGCGCCCGGCGATGTCTTCGGCCTCCCGCCACACCTGGATGCGTTCGGGCATGAACACCAGGTAGACGTACTCGCCGCCGTCTGACCTGGGATCCCAGCCGGCCTGGGCGGCGTACCCGTCGGCAAGTGCCACCGGCGCCTCGGAAACGCGGACCGCCCGGACGAGTACGGCATCGATCATGACGACGTCCCGGGTCTCGCCCAGGGCCAGGCGCACTCCCGGATTGGCGGTGACGTTGGCCACCGTACGCGATGTCGGCTCAGTGGCCACGACGACCTGAGTGCCGGTCCACGTATGGGTCACCGGTACCAGGTGGACAGCGCCGGTGGGCGAGCCGGACAGCGACCCACACATTGGACTCCACCGCTTCCAGCTTGGCCAGTGCATCCGCCTTGCGCGCCTCGGGCGATCGGTCCGCCATGGTCTCAGCATGGCACCATCCCAGCCGGGGGACCACGGAGACGGTGGGTCCCGGCGGTCAGTCGGCTCCGACCACCTTGAAGTCCTGGTCGACGAAGACATGATGGGGCCAGTTGACGCCGATGTAGTGGACCTCGTACTCGCCGTTGCTCAGCTTCACGACGCGGTCGACCACACCTCCGGGGTAGGCGACCAGCGCGGCCTTCGTCGCTTTGTTGGCGGCCGTTCCGCTGACGATCGTCCCCGACCCCTGGTTGTAGCTCGGCGGGATGGTCCCGACCGACTTCGAGGTGCTCGGCGCGCCGCGTGTGAAGGCGATCACCTTTGACGCCGAGGAGGACTTGGCCGTCGTCTCCTGAGGCGGGCCCGGACCGAGCGTTGGATCCGCTGCCGGCGAAGCCATGGGCGCCGGCGACGGCACCGGCGGAGACGGGTTGCGCCGCTGACGCCGAGGAGGTTGTGGCGAGACCGACGGAAAGGCCGATCACCGGCGCCATGACCGCCGCAGCCACAATCCGTCCGGTTTTTCGGTTCGTCAGCAGTCGCTTGGCACAGAATGCCAGCGAGTCCTTTGGGGTCGCTGTAGGCCGCCTGTGAGGAGGTTGTGATCGCTGGCGCCGGCCGACCTCGATCGGTACCGGCAAGCGCGAGGTTCAGCCCGATGCTGCCACTGCCGCCTGTTCGATGGGGGTGAGGGGAGCCACCACGCCGGCGCGGGACGCTCGCAGCAGCGCCGACGGGTCCCCGCAGTCGGGGCAGGCCGGCCACACGATGGTCTGGTTGGTCAGGTTGATCTCGACGAGAAATTTCCCATCGGGACTGATGTAGGGACCATCGAACGGGAGGGTGAAGTCGTGGTCGACCTGCAGCGTCTGACTGGAGGCTGTGTCCCACACGCGGATCGTGTTGTCGTAACTGCCTGCCGCGATGTATCTGGCGTGGGGGCCGAAGGCAATGCCGGCGACCTGGCGCGAATGGCCCAGAAGCTCCTGGACCCTGGTGTCGGTGGCCACGTCCAACACGGAGACGCTTCCGTCCAGGGTCCCGATGGCCAACTCGTCGCTGACGGGACTGAAGGCCGCGGACTGCACCGGCCCGTCGTCGTTGAAGCTCTCGAACGGGCGAGCTGTGCGGGTGCTCCCGATAGCCACTCGGCCGCAGAGTGAGTAGGAGGCCACCAGGCGGTCGTCAGCACTGATGGCCGGCGGTCCGTCCGCGTTCAGCGGGCATTGCTGCGGCCAGCCCCCGGCGCGCACCGTATGGTGGGTCGACACCGTGGTGACCACGAGCTCGCCCGTGCCGCTGGCCACCGCCATCAGCCGGTCGTCGTGGCTGAAGGTCACTGCTTGGATCGGCATGGGGGGAAGGGTCAGCTCCACCCTCCGGGCCGCCACGTCGAACACACTCACCGGTGAGGTCGGATTGCCATTCCACAGTGCAACCAATCGACCGTCCGGGCTCAGGTCAGCGCACTCGTTTGCCTGACCGGAGGGCAGCACCATAACCGTCGAGACCGGCCGGAACGAAGGTAGTGCCCAGGCCTGGAGCGTGATGGCGTCCCCGGTCTGGGTGAGGCCCAGTAGTCGGTTCGGCTGCCACCCGAACTCGCTGCCACAGCTGTGGCCCACCATGGGCACGGTGGTGAGCCAAGGCTCACCCGCCCGGTAGATCCGTGCAAACCCCTGGTCGTCGGCGTCGACGAGTCGGCTGCCGTCGGGGCTGAAGGACAGAGTGTTGATCAGCACGCCCTCTCCCTCCAGGCTGAACAACTGGTTGTTGCCCGACTGGGACCAGACGCCACCGGTGCCGTCGCTCAGGCCCACGGCGATGTAGTCCCCGTTGTAGCTGATGGCGACCGAACTGATCGCGGCCCCGGTGACGGAGGTCACCGTGTTGATGAGGGCCCAGTTCTGCGTGTCCCACAGGTCCACCGCACCGCTGATGTCATTGAGTCCGGATCCGTCCGTGCCCACCACCAGGGTGGTTCCCTCGATGGCGACGGGGTCCGGGGTGCCGGTGTTGGCGAACTGGCCCACCGGAGGTACCACCGTCCGCACGACCTGTCCGCTGGCGATGTCGACGACTTCGGAGTGACCCTTGGCCGTGCCCACCACCAGGAACCGGCCGTCCGAGGTGAACGCCGCAGTGTGGTCGTCATCCGGTTCCACCAGTGACCACATGGCCGTCCCGGTGTCCAGATTCCACAGTGTCGTGCCGAGGCCGCTCGTGGTGGCCAGCAGGGTGCCCTCGGTGTTGAAGTCCAGGGCGTTGGGCTCACCGTGGCCCGGCAGTTCGGACTTGATCTCTCCCGTCGACGGATCGACGAGGTCGATTCCCTTCTCGGTCCCCACGGCGAGAACGGAACCGTTCGGGTCGTAGGCCACGGCACTGGCTTGGGCGGCGAGATGTCGCCGGTAGATGATGCGTCCTGTTGCGGCGTCCGCCACCACGACCTCGCCGGTGCACGCGCTCTCGGCCACCCGGGTGCCGTTGGGGCTGAAGTCTGTTGCCGGCCCACTCCCGAATCCGCACTGTCTGCCTGACTCGGCGGGCAGTGCCACCCGCACCCTCGACGCATCGATCGCTTGGCGCAGTGCCCCGATGGCCTGGGGAGTGGGCGCCATCCGCAAAGCCTTCTGGGCCAAGATGATGGACACCTCGGGATCGGAGTTGAGCTCGAGCTGGCTCTCGGCCGCGAGGATCTGGGACCGGGCTGCGCTCGCGTTCGATACCGCCTGATTCCTCGACACCAGGGCCAGGGCCCCGAGGGCCAGGGCCACGACTCCCACGGCCACGCTCGTCGCCAGCACCCGGCGGCTGCGACGGGCGTTCGCTTTGCGGCTGGCCAGGATGTAGTCGACCTGTAGTGCGGTCGGTGTCGGATCGGACACCTGTGAGGACCGGGCCAGCCAGTCCTCTGCTGCACGCAGCTCACTTCCTCGGAGGAGGAGGCTCGAGTTCCTCTCCTTGGCCTCCCATTCCAGGCTCTTCGTCAACCAGTGGGTGTGCTCCTTGCGGAGCTCCAGGTCGGTGTCGAGGGCTCGGACCACGCGCTGGAGGGATGCATCGAAGTCGTCTTCCGCGGTGAACGGGATCCAGTTGCGGTGACGGATCTCCTCTGGCGCGTCGTCTTCGGGCACGGCGAGGCGCAGGACGGGCACGATCCGTTTCTCGAGCTCCCGGGCGTAGGTGACCTCCTGGTCGCAGTAGTCCGAGGCGACCGAGGCCGGGGTGATCACGAACAAAAATGCGTCCGCCGCTTCGATGGCCGTCCGAATGGCCCGGGGGAACACTTCGGCGTCGGAGATTCCCACGGTGTCGATCCACGACACCTTGCCGTGTGCCTCGAGGGACGCGGCTACCCGTTGTACGAACTCCGAGTCCCGTCGCGAATAGGAGATGAATACGTCCGCCATCGGTCGTCTGCCGTGATCTCTAGGGCCCGCCATTGTGGGGAGCCGTGGCTCAACCATAGGTCACGGCTCCGGATCTGGGCCTATCTGGGCGATCCCAGATCGGCCGCCCGACCAACGCGTGGTGCTGGGTGCCGGTGCCGGCTCGTGCCGGTTCAAGCGCTCAGGCCACCTCGAACCACGACCAGCATTCGTCATCCGCCGGGACGCTCATCAGCTGCCGCACCGGCGGGGCCGACGATCAGCCTCGAGTGCAGCGATCGGACGGAGCGGTGGTGGCTCGATCTCTCCAGTCGGGGAGAGTCCACGGTGAGCCTCGAGCCACGCGATGCGGCCGTCGGGATCCGTGGAACTGCCGAACAGCTCCTGCTCCTGGTCTGGGGGCGGATAAGCCCCCCTGGGACTGCCGGCATCGACGTGCCCGGCGACATCAGGGGAGTGGATCGGTGGTCTGAACTCGTTCCGCCGATGTGATGGCCCGCCGCCTGCCTCTGACCTGCTTGGCCGACAGGGCGACGGTCAGCAGAATCAAGTCAGGTCGAGGTACGAACTGGTGGGCCGGCGTAGGCGCTCTGTGCTGGAACTACGGGTTGGCCAGGGCGCAACCACCCGTCGATGCCGGTTCCGCGGTGGCGACGGGCAGTTGCACGGTGACGCAGAGCCCCCCACCGGGTCGAGGGGCGAGGGTGAGGATGCCGTCGTGGGCTTGGGTAATGCTATTGACGATCGCCAGGCCGAGGCCAACGCCGGCGTGGTCGGTGCGTGCGCGTTCGGTGCCGCGCTGAAACGGCTCGACGAGTGTGGCAACCAACTCTGGGGCGATCATTGCCCCGGTGTTCTCGACGGTGAGCACCACGGTCTTCGGATGACGGCTGGTCGTGACCGCCACTGTGCCTTGTTCAGGAAGGTTGTGGACGATCGCGTTGTGCACGAGGTTCGTGGTCAACTGCAGCAGGAGGGTGTATGAGCCGATGGTGGGGGTCACCTCACCTGAGGTTTCGATGGTGACGCCGCTCCTTTCGGCGAAGGGGAGGAGTGATTCAGTGGCTTCTTCCGCGATGAGAGACAGATCGACCGGTACCGGGGTAAAGGATTTCCGGTCGGCGAGGCTGAGTAGGAGCAATGCTTCGGTGAGCTCGATCGCTCGGGTGTTGACCGCGTGGAGGCGGTCGGCGAGTTCGCCGGCATCGTGATTCGGATCGTTGCGGGCCACGTCGAGTAGTGACTGGGTGATGGCCAACGGAGTGCGCAGTTCATGAGAGGCGTTGGCGGCGAATCTCTGCTGTTCGGCGCTGTGCGTCTCGAGCCGTGCGAGCATGGCGTCGAAGGCGTCGGCGAGCTCGCGGAACTCGTCATTACGGCCTTTCAATCGGACTCGGTGGGAGAACGATCCGGTCGCAGTCGTACGTGTGGCCTCGGTGATGCGGGCGAGGGGGGCGAGCATCCGGCCGGCGAGGAGCCAACCTCCCAGGAGACCGAACACCAAAAGGAACACCCCCAAAATGGCCGCGGCCGGAGCGAAGTGGCGCAGGAGATCGCCACGGCTGGGGGTGATGAGAACCTGTTGGTGGTGGACGATGACGGTCTCGGCTCTGCGCACGTATCGCAGGAGGAACAGCCATACCGCACCAAGCAGCAAACCGCCTGCCAGCATGACGAAACCGGCGTAGCTGAGGGCAAGCTTGAGGCGAACGCTCAAACCCGGGGTTCTATCCACGGTCTCCTCCCTCGTGCCCGGCGTCCGGTGCAGTGCCGATGCGGTAGCCGGCGCCGGCCACGGTGGCGATGATCGAGGGTTTGCCGAGCCGCTTGCGCAGGGCCGAGAGTGTGATGCGCACGGCGTTCGTGAAGGGATTGGCGTGCTCATCCCAGGCCTGTTCCAGCAGCATTTCGGCGCTGACGACGCCGCCTTCGGCAGCGACGAGAACCTCGAGCACGGCGAACTGCTTCCGGGTGAGGGCGATGTAGCGGCCGTCGCGGAAGACCTCACGGCGGAAAGGATCCAGACGCAGGCCTGCGATCTCTCGCACGGGTGGCCTGCTGTGGGCGCGCCTGCGGTCGAGCGCTCTGAGACGGAGCACGAGCTCTTGGAGCTCGAACGGCTTCGTGAGGTAGTCGTCGGCGCCGAGACCGAACCCGCCGGCCTTGTCGTCGAGCCGGTCGGCGGCGGTCAGCATGAGGATCGGCATGCCGCTGCCGGAGGCGACGATGTGTTTGGCGACCTCGTCGCCGGAGGGGCCGGGGACGTCACGGTCGAGGACGGCGATGTCGTAGGCATTGATGCCCAGTAGCTCCAGGGCGGTGTCACCATCACCGGCGATGTCGGCGGCGATCGCCTCCAGGCGTAGGCCATCGCGGATGGCCTCTGCCATGTATGGCTCATCTTCGACGATCAACACACGCACATTCAGGTCATCCTACGCGCCGGGCCATATCGTCGGTATATCGAAAACTGCATACGTGCTGGCAACGCCACACTGCCTTGACTTGGGGCATGACCTACGGAAAACCAGCACAAAGAGCAGGTGGCTGTGGTTCGGAGACGACACCTCGAGGGCCGAGTCGTGTCGGGTAGAGGAACCGTGCGTCCGGCACGTCTGTGGGCGGCCGCGGTTGTGGCCCTGGGAGTCACCGTCGCCAGCTGCTCGGGCGGTCCGACGGTCCCGACAGGCTCGGCTGGAGGATCAGCTTCGGCGGGGGAGGGGTCGTCGCTCACTGAAGCTGTGGCCTACTCCCAGTGCCTACGCGGCCACGGCGTCCCCAATTTCCCCGACCCGGTGCAGACCCCCAGCGGGGGCTACGGGTACAGGACCTCCGGAATCGACCCGAACTCGGCTGCGTTCCAAGGGGCCCTACTGGCCTGCAAGGCCTTGCCGTCGCCGTGGAACTCCGCCGGCCGGCAGCTCTCCCCGGCCCAACAGCAGGTGTGGCTGAACTGGGCCCAGTGCATCCGCGTCCACGGGGTACCGGACTTCCCCGACCCGACATTCTCCGGCAGCGAAGTGCACGACCCCGGCATGGAGCCGAGTTCGCCGCAGCTGCAGTCGGCGATGGACTCCTGCAAGTCCAAGAGGCCGTCCGTCGGCGGGCTGGGCGGGTGACCGGCAGCGGCAGGCCGGAGGTTGAGCAGCTCGCTATCGACTCGGGCGAGTCGGGGCCGCGGGTCCGATGACGCGGAAGATCTGGGTACTGGCCGGAGCGGCCGTCCTGGCTGTCGCTGTCGCCATCGGCGGCGTGGTTGTCATGTCCGGTGGGAGACAGGCGACCTCCGGCGCGCAGCAGCTGGGGCCGAGCACGGTGATGGTGACGAAGGGGGAGCTCTCGGCCATGGTCTCGGTGAGTGGAACGCTCACCTACCGGGCGCTGTCGGACGGTTCGCCGTACTCGGTGATCAACCTGGCCGGCGGGATATATACCGAGTTGCCCATGCCCGGCCAGGTGATCTCTCAGGGCCAGGTGCTCTACCGGGTGAACGACAGCCCGGTTGGGTTGCTCTACGGCTCGACCCCGGCCTATCGGAGCCTGTCGGCCGGGGCGAGCGGCGCGGACGTGGCCGAGCTCAACGCCGATCTGGTCGCGCTCGGTTACGCCACGGCAGCTCAGCTGAGTCCAACCCCCTCCTTCTTCAGGACGGCCACCGCCACGGCCTTGGAGAGGTTTCAGTCCGAACTGGGGGTGGCCCAGAACGGCACGCTGGCGCTCGGCGAGGCGGTGTTCGAACCCACCGCGGTGCGGGTCACGAACCTGTCAGCCCAGCTCGGGGGCAGCACCCTTCCCGGCGAGACGGTGATGCAGGGAAGCTCGACCGCCCGCCAGGTGCAGGTGGCACTGGACGCCTCGCGGCAGACGGATGTGGCGGTCGGGGACACGGTGACGATCACTCTGCCCAACAACCAGACCACCCCAGGTGTCGTCTCGTCGGTGGGTACGATCGCCACCTGCCCCTCGAACTCCGGGTCCACCGGGTCCAGCTCCAGCTCCGGCTCCAGCTCCGCTGCTCCGGGCACCGACACCTGCTCGTCGGACAGCTCGGGGAGCAGCACCACGCCGACCATCACCGTGGACGTCAACCCCACCGACCCCGCCGCCACCGGTACGTGGGATCAGGCACCGGTGCAGGTCGGGATCACCACCGCCAGCGTGCCCAGCGCACTGGCGGTACCAGTGACCGCGCTGCTGGCCCAGTCCGGCGGTGGCTACGCCGTCGAGGTCGTCGGCGCCGGCGGGACCAACCATCTCGTGCCGGTTTCGCTGGGACTGTTCGACGACGTCGACGGGTTGGTCCAAGTCACCGGATCGGGGCTGGCTGTCGGCCAGAGAGTTGTGGTCCCGGCTCCGTGACCGACACGCTGCCACCTAGACGCGACGATCACCCGGTCGCCGCCGGAGACGGCTCGGTCATCGGCGGGGGACCGGTTCCGGTTTTGGAGATCGACAACGTGACCAAGCGCTATCCCGGCGAGCCACCTGTCGAGGCCCTGGGCGGGGTGAGCCTCACAATCGCCGAAGGGGAGTTGGTCGGGATCGTCGGTCCCTCGGGGTCGGGCAAGACCACCCTGCTCCAACTGATGGGGACCCTCGACCGACCCACCAGCGGCCATGTACGGATCACGGGGCTGGACGTCGCCACCCTGGCCGACGACGAGGTGGCTTACCTTCGGGCTACGCAGATCGGGTTCATATTCCAACAATTCTTCCTGGCCGAGCACTCCACCGTGTTGGACAACGTGGCCGATGGGCTCCTCTACGCTGGCATCCCCCTCAAGCAGCGCCGTCAGCGGGCCCTCGCCGCCCTCGACCTTGTGGGCCTGGCCCCGCGTCCCCACGCCCGGCCCACTCAGATCTCTGGCGGGCAGCGCCAACGGGTCGCCATCGCCCGAGCGTTGGTCGGCCAACCTGCCATCGTGCTGGCTGACGAGCCGACCGGCAACCTCGACCAGGCCACCGGCCACGCCATCCTGGCGCTGATCGACCAGCTCCACCAGGCCGGCTCGACCATCATCGTCATCACCCACGACCAGGCCATCGCCGAGCGCATGCCCCGCAGGGTCGAGATCCTCGACGGCCACATCGTCGCCGACACCGGCCCGGCCATCGAAACGGAACTGACCTCCGGGTCCAGTCGTTCGCTCAACTCCCATCCACGCTCCGCAGACTGCGTCCGACAGGCCCGTGAGTGAGGAGCCGGCATGACCGAGACCACCGGTGTGACCCGGAGGCGGTTACAGCTATCCGACCTGATCCGGCTCTCCACCGTGGGACTACGTACACGGAAGCTACGCGCCGGGCTCTCCGCTCTCGGTATCGCCATTGGCGTGGCCGCCATCGTCGCCGTCCTCGGCCTCTCGTCCTCGTCTCAGGCCGGCCTGCTCAACGAGATCAGTCAACTCGGCACCAACCTGCTCACCGTCAGCAACGGCCAGAGCATCACCGGCGCCCCCGCCGAGCTGCCCATCACGGCTCCAGCGATGATCGGCCGGATCCCCGGCGTGGAGCAGGTGCAGAGCACCGGGATGGTCACCGGTGCCAGTGCCTACCGCAACCCCTTCATCCCCTCGATCGACACCAACGCCTTGACAGTCCAAACCGCATCCCTCGACCTCCTCTCGGTGGTCACCGCCAGCGTCGCCCAAGGCCGTTACCTCGACGCGGCAACGGCCCAGGAGCCCGTCGCCGTCCTCGGCGCCGCCGCCGCACAGCGCCTCGGGATCGACCGCGTCTACCCCGGCGAACGCATATGGGTCGGCGGCCACTGGTTCTACGTGGCCGGCACCCTCAAACCGGCTGTGCTCGCCTCCGCCATCGACTCCTCCGTCCTGGTCGGCTACCCCGCGGCAGAGCAGTACCTGGGCTTCGACGGCCATCCATCCACTGTCTACCTGCGCGTCCAAGACGACCGGGTGAACGCCGTCGACAACCTGCTCGCTGCCACGGCCAACCCGGAAAACCCCAGCGAGGCCAACGTCAGCCAACCGTCCTCCGCCCTGGTCGCCCAGGCCGACGCCAAGAGCGCCCTCAACGGCCTGTTTCTCGGCCTCGGTGCCGTCGCCCTACTGGTCGGAGCGGTCGGTGTCGCCAACATCATGATCATCTCCGTCCTCGAACGCCGCTCCGAGATCGGCCTACGCCGGGCGCTCGGCGCCACCAAAGGCCATATCCGTACCCAATTTCTGTCCGAAGCTGTATTTCTCGGCCTCCTGGGCGGCGTCGTCGGCGTCGCGCTCGGCGTCGCGTCCACGTCTGTGTACGCCCACACCAAGGGCTGGGCCACCGTCGTGCCGCCGGAGGCCTGGCTCGGTGGCTTCGCCGCCTCGCTGATCATCGGCGCGGTCGCCGGGCTCATGCCTGCCCTGCGTGCCGCTCGGATGTCGCCCACCCAGGCGCTGTGGAGCATGTGAGCCCGTCGCGTCTCGACCGATCGCGACGATTCGGGTGGCCGTCATCCGGACGATCTCATACCTCAGACTCCCGCGCCAGAGTGACTCATCGCCCTCACCGGGTGGACCCCGTTGCCTACTCCCCGGTTCGCCCTTCGATCGTGGCCTGCCTGGCTGCGACAGATGACGCCGAGTTCGGCTTCGTGAGGGACACCGTCGAGTTGAGCGACGCGGTACTGTCCAAGCAGGCGTCGGAACACCAGAAGATGGCTGGCGGTGCGCCGCAACTGAGGTGCCGCCACGTTCCTGAGGGGTACGAGGCCAATCAACTCGGATTCATCTCCGCGATGCGGCGGTGAAGGAACTGCCGCTCGGCCTCAGTGGGTGCGAGTTGGAGCGAGCGCTCGTACGCAACAGTGGCGTCGGCTGTGCGCCCGAGACGGCGGAGCAGGTCTGCCCGGGTCGCTGGCAGAAGGTAGTAGTCGAACAGATCGCCGCTGTTTTCGAGTTCTTCGACGACGGCAAGTCCCGCGGCAGGCCCCTCAGCCATGGCGATCGCCACGGCCCGGTTGAGTGCAATTACCGGCGTAGGGGTCATCCGGTAGAGCTCGTCGTACAGCGTGGTGATCTCCACCCAGTCGGTGCTCTTGGCGGTTGGCGCGGTTGCGTGGCAGGCGGCGATCGCAGCTATCAGTTGGTAGGGCCCACTTTGTCGGCGTCGGGTCGCTCGGTCGAGCAGGACACATGCTTCGGCGATCGCTGGCATATCCCAGAGGCTGCGATCTTGGTCCTCGAGCGTTACCAACTCACCTGCGTTGTCGAGGCGGCCGTCCCGTCGTGCATTGTGCATGATCATGAGACCGAGCAGTCCCAATGCCTCTGGTTCATCTGGCATGAGTTGGGCGAGGAGAGTTCCCAGTTGGATGGCTTGGTCGCACAAGCCGATCCGGATCAGCTCGGTGCCGGTGCTGGAGGCGTATCCCTCGTTGAACAGGCCGTAAATGGTCGCCAGAACCCCGACGAGTCGATCGGGTAGTTGGTGGGCCGGTGGAACGCGGTAGGGGATGGCCGCATCTCGGATCTTGTTCTTGGCCCGCACGAGGCGCTTGGCCATTGTCTCCTCGCTGACCAAGAAGGCTCGGGCGATCTCGGCTGTCGTCAGCCCGAGCAGCGTGCGCAGCGCCAGGGCCACCTGCGCCTCGACTGCGAGTGCCGGATGGCAGCAGGTGAACAGAAGCCGCAGCCGGTCGTCTTCCACACCGCTGCCGTCTCGCTCGTTCGGCGGTTGTCCTTCAGGTTCGGGATCGGTCATGGCGAGCTCTTGGAGTTTGGTTCGGCCGATGCTGTTGCGGCGCAGCCGGTCGTAAGCGCGGTTCCGAGCGGTGGTCTTCAGCCATCCGGCAGGGTTCGTCGGAATACCGTCGCGCTCCCAGCGCTCGAGGGCCCGGGCGAAGGCGTCTTGAGCGCACTCCTCGGCCAGATCCCAGTTGCCGGTCACCCGGATGAGGTGGGCGACAACCTTCCCCCATTCGTGGCGGAATGCCTCGGTGACCGCGGCTTGTACTTCGCTTACATCTCCCAAACCGGCCTCACCTCGATCATGCTGTAGTGCGCGGCCGGAATCAGGGAGGCCAGATCGACCGCCTCATCGAGGTCGTCGCAGTCAACCAGGAAGTATCCGGCGATCTGCTCCTTGGTCTCGGCGAAGGGCCCATCGGCGATCACGAGCTCACCGTTTCGAACCCTGACCGTCGTTGCGGTTGAGACCGGACGGAGCCGCTCTCTGCTGAGAAGGGCTCCTCGGGCCTTCATCTCTGCCTCGCAGGTGTTGTACGCCTCGTAGCGCTCTTTGGACTGTTCGGGCGTCAGCTGCTCGGTGTCATCCCCGCAGACCAACAGGAGATAGCGCATTGTTCCTCCGTTCCGGTGTCATTTCGTGGCTTCGGACAATGCCGCCATCGTGGGCTTCAAGTTACGACACGCAGCTCTGTCCGGCTGAGGCTGTCACGGGGCCTGTGGCTCGAATGTGGGGCCGGGATCTACCTCCCGGCCCCACATTCGGTGTGGCCGCCCAGCGGGCGGCCTCGCTGGTCCGAGGCCGTCAGGCCGTGGTGAGTCGCCCACGAATACGCTCAGCCGGGTGCTCAGGAGGCAGCTCGGCGAGCAGGGCAACCTCAACACCGCCGCCTCGGGTGACTGTCGGAGCGCCCTGGGCCATCGCCACAGCCTCCTCGTGGCTGTCCGCCGTCACGACCGAGTAACCCCCGACTTGGGTCGAGGGCCCGATCTCGCCGACGCGGGTGGTCGGCTCGAAGCTGGGCCATCCCGGGTCGACGATGTTTGGATCAATCGTCTCGAGGAATGTCTGCCAGTCCGATAGCCCGGTGGGGTCGCCGAACCAGTCGTAGCCTGGCACTGAGCGATAGGTGAACAGGAACTGCGTCATTGTGGTTCTCCTTCTTGGGTCGATTGTGAGTGCTTCGCATGGAAGACGAACTGCGGGTGGGCGGATGGACACCGGCGACCAGTTTTCTTCTGGGAACGCCGCGGGGAGGGCTGGGTGGGAAGACCTGACGAGCTGAGGACCTGACGATCGATCAACTTGACAGCCCGGGACCTTCGGTGTGTGGGCTGGAGTTTCATGAACCAAAGCGGTACGGCGGGAGTGTGCCGGTGAGTGCGCGCCGTCCGCTCAACCGGGATGAGTCGGAGCAGGTCAACTCTGCTTGACCTACGGCTGGGCGGCAATGTCGGCCGTTTTGTCACATTCGACACTTGACCGGTGTCTCTATGCCGAAGGCAATCCAGTGGAGGTTAAATAATGTCCAGCAGTCCCAGGATCCCCAAGGCGGAGTTGACCGGCCTCTATGGAGCCATGATCAAGCGGATGTCCCGAAAGATGTTCGGCGAGGTGCCCGAACCGGTCGGGGTGGCGTGGCACAACCGGAAGGTGCTCAACCTCTCCTTCACCATCGGGCGGAGGGCTCAGAAGTGGGACCAGTGTGACGAGAACCTGAAGTCGTTGGCCCACATGGCTACTGCCAGCCTTGTCGGTTGCAGCTTCTGTCTTGATTTCGGTTACTTCCAAGCCCACAACGAGGGACTCGACGTGAACAAGGCCCGAGAGGTGCCCCGCTGGCGCGAGTCCGATGTATTCACGCCACTGGAGCGCGACGTCATGGAGTATGCCGAGGCCATGACCCAGACTCCGCCCACGGTCACCGATGAACTGTCGGCCACGCTGCTCAAGCCGCTCGGCCCGGCCGGCCTGGTGGAGCTGACTTCATTTATTGCGCTGGCCAACTTCATGGCCCGGTCCAACGTCGCCATGGGTATCGAGTCGCAGGAGTTCTCGGCCACATGCGACCTCAAGCCGCTCGCCCTCGCTTCGTCGGGATGACCGACGACCCGTTCGTCATCCATCGCGGCTTGCTCTTCACTGTCGCCTACGAAATGCTCGGCTCTGCGGTCGACGCCGAGGACGTCCTCCAGGAGACCTGGCTGCGGTGGGCCGACGTGGATCAGCCGGAGGTGCGTGATCCGCGGGCCTACCTCGTCCGAATCGTTACCCGCCAGGCGCTGAACCGCCTCCGAACGGTGACCCGCCAGCGCGAGCAGTACGTGGGGGAATGGCTACCCGAGCCGCTGCTTACCAGTCCCGATGTCGCCGAGGATGCTGAGTTCGCCGAGAACGTCTCGATCGCCATGCTCACCGTGCTCGAGACCCTGGGTCCAGCCGAGCGTGCTGTGTTCGTGCTGCACGAGGTCTTTGATACGCCCTACGACGAGATCGCCAAGATCGTGGACAAGACTCCGGTCGCGGTCCGCCAGATCGGGCACCGCGCCCGCGAGCACGTTGCGGCACGGCGCCCGCGAATGAAGGTGGACCGAGCGCAGCAGGAGGCGACCCTGGAGAAGTTCATGGCCGCCATCTCCTCTGGCGATCTGCACGGTCTGCTGGAGGTCCTCGCGCCGGATGTGGTGCTGATCGCCGACGGTGGCGGTCTGGTGGCCGCTGCCCGGAAGCCGATGATCGGAATCAAGAGGGTGGCGGCGTTCCTCGCCCGCGTGGTGGAGCTCCCGGGCCTCGAGGCAACCACTGCCTGGCTCAACGGGATGCCGGGTATCCGGTTCGACGTCGATGGTGGAGCCACTGCGGTCAGTTTCGTGGTGGTGAACGGCCGGATCAGCCGGATCTACGCCATCCGTAATCCAGAAAAACTGAGATGGTTGGGAACGATGGCGGAACTGCGGCGATGACGCGTTGCCGGGCGCAGCCTGAAGCAGGTTTCGGACGCCGCTATGAGACATCCATTGGCTGAATGCTCAGAAAGGCGGGAGCGGCGCCACGGTGGCGGGTCAGCTCGGTTGGATATGACTTGCACTGCAAGGTACCAGTGGGTATCTTGCAGTGCATGGCAACCGCAGACGGCCGGCGCAGCCAACTGCTCCGAGGTGTCCTCGACCTTTGCCTGCTTGCGGTGATGGGCGAGGGTGCCGCGTACGGCTACGAGATGACCAAGCGCCTGCGGGCCCGCGGCTTGTCGATCGTCGGAGAAGGCTCGATCTATCCACTCCTCGGTCGGTTGGAGCGGGACGGGCTGGTCGAGACCCGGCGGCAGGCCAGCAACGGTGGGCCGCCCCGGAAGTATTACAGCCTGTCTATCGATGGCAAGCGCGCTCTGGAGACCGGCATCGACGAGTGGAAGGCGGCACGGGATGCCATCGATGGAGCACTCGATTTGGCGAACATGGAGGTGAAACCGTGATTGAGTTCATCGAGCAGTGCCGTGGAGAGTGGAAGCGGCTCGGAGTTCCCGACCCCATCGCCAACGAGATGGCCGCGGACCTGACCGCGGACATCGAGGAGGCCCAGGCGGAAGGAGGCTCGGCTGAGGACGTGCTGGGGGACAGCCTCTTCGACCCTCGGCGCTTCGCCGCAGCTTGGGCCGGTGCTCGAGGGGTCATCGCCCCAGCCGATCCAGGTCCCGTGGGACCGTTCCCCCTTCCCGGACGGGAGCGATCACGCTGGTATCGGCCCGCCGCGGCCCTGGCCCTGGCGGCGGCGGTGGGCCTGGTGGCCCTGGCCGCGGCCGCGCTCGTCGTCGGTCGCCACGGCTCTGCTGTCGCTGCCCCCGTCAGCCGGGTCCTGCAGGGGCCAGGATCAGCCAGACTGTTCGGCCCCGGACCGGCATCGTTTCCGCTTCGGCTCTCGATGTCCGGGCCGTCCTTCGCGGCGCCCGCCGCCATCTTGATGCTTGGGTTGCTGTTGGCGGCGATCATCGGCCTTTGTCTTGCCGTGCTCTTTTGGTCCCCCTGGTTCCGTCGCGATTCGAATCGACGGCTCGGCTGATGGGGATCTCCATGGTGGCGGCCGAGATCGGAGGAGTGAGCGCGGTACCGGATGGGCGGGACCGTTCACCCTCGATTGCGTCCGAGGAGATCTGATGGTGACGGCCACCGTCGAGCCGGTCGCCACGGATGAGGAGGGTCGCTGGGCCGTCGAGACCCATGGTTTGACCAAGCGTTTCAAGGAAAACGTCGCCGTGGACGGGGTCGAGCTGCTCGTTCCCCGCGGCTGCGCCTTCGGCTACCTCGGACCGAACGGCGCGGGGAAGACCACTCTGATCCGGGTGCTCCTGGGGCTGACGAAGGCCGATGCCGGATCGATGTCCCTCCTTGGGTACCCGGTACCGCACCACCGGGACCGGGCGCTGGCCCGGATTGGCGCCATCGTCGACGAGCCCCGGTTTCACGGACACCTCACCGGTCGCCAGAACCTGCAGCTCCTGGCGGCGGCTCGAGAGCCGGCGGCCAGGGGTCGCATCGATGCTTCGCTCGACCGCGTGGGGATGAGCCAGCGGGCCGACGACAGGGTGTCCAAGTACTCGATGGGTATGCGACAGCGCCTCGGCGTGGCCGCCTGCCTCCTGGGGGATCCGCAGCTGCTCATCCTCGACGAGCCGATGAACGGGCTCGACCCCGGCGGCATGCTCGAGATCCGCGAGATGATCACCTCCCTGGTGGCCGAGGGCCGCACGGTGGTCCTCTCGTCCCACCTGCTGGACGAGGTCGAGCGCACCTGTGACGCCGTAGCCATCGTCGACCGGGGCAAGGTCATCCGCCAAGGACCGATCGCCGGCTTGCTGGCAGACTCGGCCTTCGAGCTCCAGATCGACTGCTCCACCCCCGAACGGGCCGGCATGCTGCTGGCCGGCACGCAGTGGGGGACGGGCGTGGAAGTCGGCCGGGACGGGCTCCGGGTGGGCTTGGCTGCCGGCACGAACCGTCAGGTGGTGGCCGAGGTCAACCGGCTCCTGGTCGAGGATGGCGTCTCCGTCTATCGTCTCCAGGAGGTCCACGCCTCACTCGAGTCGTGGTTCCTCGAGGTCACCGCCCGTCTGGGGGCAGACGAGTGAGCATCTCCACCGTTGCCGGCGCCCCGTCACCCATTCCGGCCACTTCTGACCCAGGCGACCAAGGCGCCGACCATCGCGGCTCGTGGATTCCGAACGGCGCCATGATCGCCACCAGGTTCATGGAGCTCCGCAGGCGCCGGGGCCTCATGATCGCACTGGTGGTCGTGAACATCGGCGTCCCGACCGTGTTCCTTGCGTTCCGACTCGTGGCGCACGCCGTCGCCCCCCACTCCTACGGGCCGGCAGGCGGCTACGACATCTTCACCAGCATGGTGGCCGGGGTCATGTTCGTCTTCGGATTCATCGTGGCCGCCACCCTCGGGTGCACGGCAGGATCGGTCGACCTCACCGAGGGAATGTTCCGCCATCTGGTGGTGACCGGCCGCTCCCGCCTGGCCCTGTACCTGGCCCGGATCCCGGCCGGCCTGGCCATCATCGTCCCCCTGGTCGCCATCGGCTTCACCGTCGTATGTGCCGTATGTGTCTTCGCGGCACCAACGCAGCTCAGCTTCAACAATGTCAACGTGCCCGTAGGCCTATCCAAGCCGGCCCTCGAGACCTGGGCGGCCGACCACGCCGACGAGGTGATCTGCAACTTCGGCTTCAACATCGGACCGAACTCGGAGCTCCTGCAGGTGGTCAACAGCGTGCCGTGTGGGGGCGGCAACGGTCCCTCCGTCAAGCTCGGACCCGGTGTGAAGGCCGGGCCCGGTGCGCCCATCTCGCCCCCGGTGTCCCAAGCTCAGGTCGAAGACGCGGCCAGGCAGATCGCCAGCTTGAACTACTCCGACTACTCGGGCAGGTTCCTGTCCCCGTCGATCTCGCTGATGGTCCGGTCCGGCCTGTGGATCGAGCTCTATGCGGCCATCGGCTTCCTGGTGGGGTTGGGATTGGCGTCGCTGATGGGGCAACGGACGGTCCCGGTGGTCCTGCTGATCGTCCTCGAAGTCATCCTGACTCCCTTGCTATCGCACTCGCCCATCGCGCACCTCGTGAACCTGCAACGAGCCCTTCTCGGCGTGGCCGCCACCCACTTCGAGCCCGGCGGGCTCCCGTCCGTCTTCGGCGGCGGCAGCGACAACGGCATCGCGAGAGCGGCAATCACCGAGTCGACCACCTTCGCGGTGTGCGTGCTCGTCGGATGGGTCGTCGTCTGGACCGTGCTCGGTGCATGGAGAATGGTGAAGCGTGACGCTTGAGTGAGCACCCGGAGGCAACTTCGGGGAGAGACATCCGGCGCTGGTAGGGCCGCCCGATACCTATGCACCGCCGTGGCGATCGCCTGTTCTACGGTTGGGCGATGTTCTCTCGCCGCTGTGGGCTGGCAGCCCCCCAGAATTTCCCCTGGGCATCGGCGAGGGGTAGCAACGGGCGAGCGAGTCCGCTCAGAACCAGTTGAACCCGGTTGCCGCCATCACTCGGCGATGCCGCGCCATAGTCGGCGCCGCTCTTCTCCTCATTCTGGCCGGTTGTGCAACACATGGCACCACTTCGAGCAGCCAGCGCTCCGGCAACTCCCCATCCGCCAGTTGGCAGGGCAGCGGCCTTCTCTGGGATGCATTGGGCACGGACACTGGATTCACCGCGGTCGGCAACAGCGGCGTGGTTGTCACATCGTCCAGTGGTGCCAACTGGAAGGAGGAACCCGCGGCAACGCGTCAGACATTGCGGGGAATCAGTTCCGACGGCACGACGACGCTGGCCGTTGGCACAGGCGGCGTGGTCGTCTCATGGCCGGCGGACAATCCGGACCAACCGGTGCTTCACCCGACGGGCACGGTGCAGACGCTCATGGGGGTCGCGTATCACGCAGGCACCTGGGTTGTCGGTGGTAGTCAGGGCACAGTGCTCACATCGACCCACCTCACCCGATGGATCCGTCGGGGTTCCGGCACCAAGGGTGACATTTTCGCCGTTGCCTACGGGGCAGGCCGATTTGTCGCGGTCGCTGATGACGGGAGCATCGTCACGTCGGTAAACGGGACATCGTGGACCCAAACAGTGAAACCCAGCGGAGTGTGGCTCTGGGACGTCACCTTCGGTGATGCCACGTTCGTCGCCACCGGCGCAGGAGGGACCGTGCTCCAATCCTCCGACGGCTTGAACTGGACCAAGCGTTCGTCTGGAACGACCCAGGTACTGAGAGGGGTCACGTATGCGCGGGGCGCATTTCTTGCCGTCGGCTCCGACGGCACTGCTCTCACCTCGTCAAACGGAGTGACTTGGGCGCCGCTCGATGTCAGTGACGTCGGGGTTGAACTGTGGCGACCTGCCGCATCGCCGACAGAGTGGCTGGCCGTGGGGGCGGGGGGGACCCGACTCATCTCGCAGGACCTCCTGACGTGGACCGGTGCCACCACGACGCGCGACGCCTTCTACTCGGTCGCCAGCGATGGTGCAGCAACGCTCGCTGTCGGCGTAAACGGAAGCATCGCCCGCCAGGAGCCCAGCGGTCAGTGGGACGTTGTAGACACTGCCCCCGGAATGCGAGAGCTTCGCGGTATTGCACATTTCCCGACGACTTGGGTCATCGTCGGGGGTGGCGGCACGATACTCACCTCTTCCAACGGCAGTTCTTTCACTGCTCGGGCATCGGGCTCGACCGCAGAGCTCTGGTCGGTTGCCTCCCTCGACGGACGAATGGTCGTCGTCGGCGCCGGCGGTACGGTTCTCGACTCAACCGATGGGGGCGCCACCTGGCAGACCACACCGAGCGGCACGAAGTCAACGTTGTTCTCGATCGCCTCGGGCCCCGATGGATTCGACGCCGTTGGCGTGGACGGGACAATCATTCATTCGTCCAATGGCGCGACCTGGGAGCCTGTCCCCAGTGGGCTCGGCTCGACCCTTCGGGCCATAGCATCCAACGGCGCTGGCTATGTTTCCGTCGGCGTCTCGGGCCGCATCATCCGATCGGCGAACGGTCTCACCTGGCGCGCCGACACCCCCATCACCACCGAGACGTGGCGGGGAGTAGTGGCGACGCCGGCCGGGTGGATTGCCGTGGGTGGCGGGGGTTCGATCGGGAGATCGACCGACGGCATCGGCTGGCGACCTGCCGCGTCTGGCACCTCAAAGGAACTCTTCGCGATCTCGCCCTTCCCGACCGGGGTCATTGCCGTCGGTGGCGTTGGCGTCACTGTGGCCTCCCCTGACGGCTCTCACTGGTCGGCCCTCCCCTGACGCTAATGCTGTGCGTAACGACCATCTCATCCAGACCATCTCATCCGGAAGGTTCTACACCCGGTCTGGAGTAGCCGTCCTAACGGATCGCCGAAGCGCGCGGTCTTGACATAAAGCTAACTTTAAGTCTTAGGGTTCGGAGTATGGAACCTACGAGCAGTACACCGGATGGTCTCATCGATTCATTGGATCAAGGCAGGGCTTCGGTGGCGATCCTCGACGATGCCCTGGACCGGGTCTCGGCTCTCGACTTCGAGGTCCCCAACCCATTCGTCAACCACGCTCCGATGGCCTGCGAGGCTTTGGCCGCCCTGAGCCTCGACTCGCTGATCGAAGACTGGGTTGAGCGGTTCGAGACCTCCATGCGCGAAGCGGTGCTGCCCGTCACGCCCAATTGGCACGGCAACTTCGACTGGACGGACCTCTTGGGCGACTATCGGCTCCTTCCCGAATGGACGGGTTATTTCGGACGGGCCATCGACGAGGAGGGATGGCGAGTCGTCGTCGAGAGATGGGTACCGAGGCTCATGCCCGGCCTGGCGGCAGCCTTGTTCCACGGAGTGATCCGAACGTCGCATGCGGTCCGAGGAATCGAGGTGGCCGACACCCGGGCCCGGCGGGCAGAACTGGCCCGAGCTCTGGGAAATTGGGCCGTCTGGTTCTCCCACGGGGAGCGCGCCGACGAGAACGCCGGGTTCGAGGACCCAGAGCTGGCGGCGCTAGGAGCGGCCGCTCTTGGTGCCGGTTGTTACGTGTCGGAGCCGAACATCTTCAATCTCCACGGGATTACCGGGGCCATGGCCGTGCACCTGCTGGGGGGTCATCTTTCAGCTCCCGACGCTCAGGATGCTGTCATCCAGCTCCGCGCCGAACATCGTTCCCTCTATCGGGATGTCGCACCTCGGACAGCCGATGTCGAAGCCCGCTGGGACGAAGCAATCGTCGTGGCCGCGTCGAGTAGCTACGACGCACACCAAATCAAATTGGTGGAGGCGAGCTATCGGGCATTTCGAATCACTGCGAACCCGTTGTTCTTGCTTGCAGCGCAAGTGGTGACCTCCGGCGACTGATTGCTCGGTGAGCCGCGGTCGAAGGGCACTCGAAGAGGGGCGCAGTCCGGTATGAGGCACCCGCCCTCCCTCGGCCCGACCGAGTTGCAGTCGACAGTGTCCGTAATCGCGGATTCACCGCCGTGAGCGAGACATGGGTCTAGTGAATCCTCGGCAAGGTGGGGGTCGCCCCCTCCTATTGGGTGGGCCCGGGTTGGATCTTGGGGAGCGGCCAAGCCGTTGCCTCTTCCAGGTTTCGTCGGCATTTGACCGAAACTGGCTGCGTGCTTCACTGATGGTCCTCGCGTCGATCATGCTTCGCGTGCCTTGGCCGGGAGTTGTAGTCACGGTGTAGTCACGAGGGGGTCCCTAACCGACCCGTCGCAGGAAGCGGCTCCTGCGTACGCCGTGCGACCACCGGTGTGGCATCTCCGCGCCGGGCACGGTTTGAATGGCGGTGGCGATCGCAATTGACCGTCACGGGGAGAGGGCAGTGTCGCCCATGTCCACCGGGATCAGAGGCTCACCCGCGGACTCCACTGTGCGGGGGCCATGGCACGGCGGCCCATCCCCGACGGTGGAGAATCCGACCGACCTCGATGTGCCGAGCCATCGCCGCCGAAAACACATGAGCCAGGAACATGGCCACGATGGGCCCGACGATGACCCCGGCCACATCGACCAATCTCAGATGCTGCCAACCGTCGTAGATGACGAGAGCGCTCATAATCGTGATCGTGGCGTAGATGACGCGGTCGATGGCGGCACGACGGGCGATCTCCAAAATGTCGGTTTCCAACGGTCGCACCTCCTCCTGACGGGCTCTATTCTCATGGTAAATCGCCCCAGCCAAGGGGCTACTGACTGGAGGTCGTTGGTGTCCGAAGTCTCTCGTACGGTTCTGCCCATCCCCGACCGACCCCACATCGGGCTGACCACCTACGACGCCAAAGATCCGGACACCCACTTTCCGCCGATCGAGCCGCTCCGGCCGCCGTCTGGTGCTCCGAACGTGCTGGTCATACTGCTGGACGATGTCGGCTTCGGCGCCTCGAGCGCCTTTGGCGGCCCGTGCAGCACTCCGGTGGCCGAGAAGCTGGCCGAAGGCGGACGCGGCCGAACGGCACGATCTTCAGTACTTCGAGATGTTCGGTAACCGGGGCATCTACTACAAGGGCTGGAGTGCGGTCACCAAGCACCGGACGCCCTGGGAGATGGTCGGCGGTCAGCTGCTTGCCTTCGATGACGACATCTGGGAGCTGTACGACGGGAGTAAGGACTGGAGTCAAGCCGACGACTTGTCGGCCGAGTTGCCGGAGCAGTTGCACCAACTCCAGCGCCAATGGCTGATCGAAGCCGTGAAGTACAACGTCCTGCCGCTGGACGACCGGGGGGCTGAGCGGCTGAACCCCGAACTGGCCGGCCGGCCCCAACTCATCACCGGAACATCCCAACTGCTGTTCCCGGGCATGAAGCGTCTGTCGGAGAACAGCGTCATCAGCATCAAGAACAAGTCCTTCTCGGTGATCGCCCAGTTGGAAATCACGCAGTCGCCAGCCCAGGGCGTTCTGGTCGCCCAAGGAGGGGCGTTTGGGGGATGGGTCCTCTACGCCCATGACGGCAAGGCAAAGTTCGCCTACAACGTGCTGGGTCTTCAGCTCTTCGAAGTCGAGGCCACCGAGCCCGTTCCCTCCGGTCACCATCAGGTGCGGATGGAGTTCGCCTACGACGGCGGAGGCCTGGCCAAGGGCGGAGATGTCACGCTCTACTACGACGAGGGGGAGGTCGGAAGTGGTCGGGTGGCGATGACCCAACCCATGATCTTCTCGGCGGACGAGACAACGGACATCGGCGATGACTTCGGGATGCCCGTCACCCGTGACTACGGCGGCGATGCGGCGAAATTCAACGGACGAATCCAGTTGATCCAGATCGACGTGGGTGACGACAGCCATGACCATTTGGTCGATCCCGACGAACTCATCCACGTCGCCATGTCCCGCCAGTAGGCGGGTCGACAACGATGCCGGCCTGTCCGAGGACCCCGACTCGGGTCCCAGCCCCGACGTCCGAGGCTCAGGCGAGCCCTCGGCTCGGCGAGTCATCGACCGGATGACGAGCTTGTGAGCTGGGGCGATGTGGCGGTCATCGCTGCGCTCGTACTGCTGTGGACGCTGATCTCGGAGCGGGTGGATCGGTTCGGCATCACGCCGCCACTGCTCTTCGGTGCCGCGGGCCTCGTGCTCGCCCGCGACTCGGCGCTTCACATCAGTCTGTCGGCGTCCACCATCAGAGTCAGCGCTGAGATCACGCTCGTGTTGGTCTTGTTCAGCGATGCGGCGAGGGTTCGAATCCATTCCCTCAGGCAGGATGCCGGCCTGCCAATGAGGCTCCTGGGAATCGGACTGCCCCTCACGGTCCTCCTGGGGGCGCTCCTTGCTCATGCGTTGTTCGGGTCGCTGGGCATCTGGATGGCCGTCCTCATTGCCGCGTGCCTCGCCCCGACCGATGCCGGACTCGGACAGGGAATCGTCACTGACGAGTCGGTGCCGAGCCGGGTACGTCGAGTCGAGAACGTCGAGAGTGGGCTGAACGACGGCATCGTCGCACCGTTGGTGTCGCTGGCCATCGCTGTGCTGGCCGGTGAAGAAGCCCACGGGTCGAGTTCGGTACTCCATGCCATCCGGGAGATCGGTGTGGGTGCACTCGTGGGTGTGGCGGGAGGATTGATCCTGGGGTGGATTCTGGCCACTGCGGTCGCTCGAGGCTGGACCGAGGAGCGAGCCGCGGCCCTGGCCGCCACCGCCGGTGCCGTCGGCATCTATGCGCTGGCCGTAGAAGTGCAAGCGAACGGGTTCGTCGCCGCCTTTCTGGCTGGCATGTGCTTCGGGGTCTTCCGGCATCGAATCGGCTCGGAGTCGTTGGGTCAGACCGAAGCCACCGGCCAATTGCTGTCCTATCTGGTCTGGTTCGTCTTCGGCGCGGCGATGCTCCGCCCAGCTCTCTCCAGTCCCCAGCTCGGCCGTTCCTTGATCTATGCGGTCCTGAGCCTGACCGCGGTGCGCATGGTTCCGGTGGCGATCGCCCTGGTGGGCACCCATCTCGGCCGGAGCACGGTCGCCTTCCTCGGGTGGTTCGGTCCCCGGGGGTTGGCATCGGTGATCTTTGCGCTGTTGGCGTTCGACCAACTGGGCCACGAGGCCTCCGCGCTCGTAGCCACCGTGTCGGTCACTGTCGCCCTCAGCGTGATCGCCCACGGTCTGAGCGCCCCGCCACTGATCAGTCGGTACACCGCCCATGCCCGAGCGAAGCCCCAGGAGCATGTACTCCTCCGTCACGTCGAAGTGCCGACACCCAGACGTACGTTCGGAATGGGCAAGGATCAGCGTGCCGCCTGACATGCTGGACGACGAGAGCCCGGCTGGAGTCCTCGGGGTTGATGGCCGGATCGGGCACCGGCAGCTACTTCAGTGATTTGTCGCATGTCGAGGTCATGGCATCGACGGAGGCTCGGGATGCAGACATCGCCATCCACTCGGCCGAGACGTCCCGAATCGTTGGTCCTCAAACTGCCGTACGAGCCTGGATCGAATCGATCGGTCGGTCCGCCTGTTTCGAGCACTACCCCTGGTGCAACCTCAGGTGATGACCCGACCGAAGGGTCACCCCACGCGGGCCGAGGTCAAAGAGGTGGCTCGACGAACTCCGCCCGGATGACCGCCGAGGCGTTGGGCATCGAGCCCGTCGAGGCGATGCTGCTCGCCCGCATGCAGCCCCAGCGCCTGGGAATGTTGCTGCCCTCCCACCGATCTGGGGGTGGGCCTCACTGGTGTGGATGCAACGACGCGAAATGCTGTGAGACCGCGCACACCGAACCAGAGTCCCCCGGGCCGTGCTGTTACCTTGGCGTCAGACCATCTCGATCTCACCCGGACGCCATGATCGGTCGAACCATGCCTCCAGCGGGCCGTAGAGCCTGAACAAGGTGAACCACCCTTTGCCCGGGACGGTTTGCACCCAGTTGCCATCCTTGCCCTCGGGTGCGGTGGGGCCGAAGTACAGATCGGTGGAGCCATCTGCATTGGGAACGACTGTGCCGGACAGGCTGTTGAGACTGGGGAAGGGGTTGTCTGTCTGGAGCTCTGAGCGGGTCTGGGTGTCGTAAACCACGACCGACCAGAAGGTCTTGGCGGGAATGTCCTTGGGCAGGTGCAGCGTGTAGTTCTTGCCGCCTTCGAGCCAGAGTCCGTCCGAGTCTTCGGCGGTGTATGCATACTGAGAACCGATTCCGGGCATTTCGATGACCATGGCTGGGGTGATGACGGTGGCCATGTAGTGGAGCAGTGTCCGGGCATCGAGGAGCCTCGCGCCGTCGACCAGGAACTCGTGACTGCCACCGATGAACGCCCGCTTCCACGAGCGATCCGGGTAGTAGTAGGCAGCCGGATCTCGGGGCTTGAAGACCATGGAGCGCGCCGTTGCCGAACCGATGGCGGCCGCTTCCTCAAGGATCTTCTTCATTCTGTCGTCTGGGCTCAGCGGACGACCCTTCTGGATACCGATGGAGGCGAGCAGACCCCGAAGTTCTGGCTCCATCGACCCGATCGGCTCCTCTTGGACGAGTTGGTCGATCTCCTCGAAGAATTCGTAGTCGTTGGCGTGGACCGTGTTGTGAGCTATCCCACTGGCCGAGATGAACTCGTTGGAGAGGGGATCGCCAACCGAGGAGAGGGGGTAGATGCGGACGGTCTTGAGGGCTTCGTAGCCGTCGAGCGCCCGGAGGACTACCCAGTTGGTGAACGTCCGACTCGTGGATATCAGGTAACCATCGGGCACGTCCCCCTCATAGTCGGGTGGGAGGAAGAGGTACTTGCCACCTTGACCCCTGTCCCTCCCGGCATTGCCCATGTCCGTGACGAACCGGAACCAGAAGTCGTCGACGACGTTGAGGCAGTTGGGAGGGGACTCGATGACCATCGGGCCGTCAGAGAGGTCGAGGAACGTGCTCCCGTAGACGGTCTCGGTGTTACCGGTGAGATAGACCGGAGCGGAATCGAGCAGCTTGTCAAACACGATGACCTGCTGAGAATTGGTCCATCCGATTGATCGGAATCCGGTGCGCATGGCGGCCAAAGAAGCCCCAGGAACACAAATTGAGAAACGCCTCCACGCCACGGATGAGGTCCAGGTTGTCAAAGACTGACGTAACCGTCTCCGGTGACGGAAGCCCGTCGAAGAATTCCAAGGCGCCCAGGCTCGTCTCAACTCGATCAGGAGTCGAAATCGACGCCAATACCTCTGCCGAAATGCCGTTGCGTGAAGCGCTCACCAATTCCTCCGATCGCAGTTGGCCCCACCATCGAAGCCCATCGAGCTCACCAACCTACGAGATTCGCGATCGGCTCCCCTAAGGTCGACAGCCGAGCGGTCGTGCCCCGCACTAGAACATCAATTAATTCACCAGGTGGGTGGGGAGTTCTCGTCACGAACAACTAGTCAAGTGGATGTCTGTCGGACCATAAATACCCTCTGGCCTGGTGTCCGAGGGCCGACACGAGTGGACGCGTATGTCGCCCACCGAGGCCCTTTGGGCCATGTAGCGGGGACCGCTGCTTTGCAAACGCGACCACCAGTGGGCCGTGCGAGTCTCGATCTCGCCACCTTGGGATTAAAAGCAAAAGCTCGTCGATGTCAGAGCTGATCGGCGTTCACCATTGGTGGCTGTCGACTGCCCTGATAGGCCCAGCGTCGATCACACTTCGCGTGCTTTGGCGGGGAGTTGTAGTCACGTTGTAGTCACGGCGGCGGTTTCCAGTCTGGTCGCGATGGAACCGGCTCCCGGAGGACTCCATGGGCACATGGTGAGAGTTCTGGGTACCGGTAGCCCTAGGGAGACTCCCTAGTTCTCGGAGACAACCACTGCCCGACGAAGTTCTGGGGAGTCTCCCTAGGGCGCTGGGCATCCCGATCCTTCAACCTGGTTGATGTGCAGATCATCGTGGAGATCTCAGAAGGCAAGGACGGACGGGCCGAAGGAACGGTGAGGGCCTCAGGGCAATCCCAGGCCCGACCATTCTCGGGAAACCTCGAGTTCCTGGCCCTGATCGAGAGCCTCTATCAGGTCGGCGCCGAAACGCCAGGTCAAAAGGCCGGCACAACCGAGAAGGAGTCGTCATGAAGAATCTGATGTGGAGCTTTTCCCCGTGGGTTGCCTTTCTCTTGGGCGTTCGCGTCGGCGGGGTGTACTGGGGTGCTGCCATCGGTCTCGCGGTTGCCCTGGTCGTCCTCGTGAGGGCGATCACCCGCCACAGCACCCACATGTTCGACGTCATCGGCACTGTCTATTTCGGGGGTCTGCTTGTGCTCCTGGCCGCCATTCACCCCAGTGACATCGCCACCTGGGGGCGGTACGCACAGGCGGTGGCTCACGGATCGCTCACCCTGATCGTCTTCGGTTCCATTCTCGTCGGCAAGCCCTTCACCGAGCCCTATGCAAGGGAGCAGGCACCCGAGCGGGTGTGGCAGAGCTCCCGCTTCCACGAGCTCAACCGGCGTTTGTCGGCAGTGTGGGGGCTGGCCTTCCTCGTGGGCACGATCTCGCTGGTCATCGCCGGTTCGCAGGACTCCCGCCAGTTCATCCTGAGGCTCGTGGTCCCCTTCGGTGCCCTCCTCCTGGCCCTCTTGTACAGCCAGAAGCAGGCCAGCCTGTCCGTCGGCGAAGCCTCTGCGGCCTGACGCGGCGCCTTCGATCCATCCAGCACTTGACAACACTGAGGAACCAGGAGCAGGCCGTGGCCACTGAATCCGACACTGACGCTTGCAGTAGCGCTGACACCGCTGGAGCCGGGACCGCTCCCGAGGTCGGGGCAGGTCCGGTCGAGACCGCTGAGACCGGCTCCGCCCGGTCGATGCCGGTGCGGGCGGGAATGGTCTTGCGGACGAGATCTGTATGGATCTTTCCGCTGGCCCTCCCGCTCGTGCTGGTCGTACTGATGTCGTTCATCTACATCGGCGCCGTCTTGAATCCGGCGGCGCACTTGGACGGGCTACCGGTCATGGTGGTGAACCAGGACAACGGTGCCAGTGTGAATGGCCAGCACGTCGACGAGGGTGCCAGAGTGGTCCAGGCGTTGAACAGCTCATCCGTGGTGAGTAGCAAGCTGAAGCTGAAGAGCGTCACGTTGGATCAGGCCAAGGCGGCGATGGATCGCGGGGGTGCCTATGCCACGATTCTGATTCCGGTCGGCTTCACCGACTCGCTCCTCGCCGCTGCTGGGAACGACCCTCCTGCTGCGGAGGTGAGCCCGGGGCAGCCCACGGTGCAGCTGTTGGAGAACAGTCGGTTGGGCAGTCTGGGCGTCAATCTGGCGGCGGGCGTTCTGACTCCGGCCCTCCAGCAGATCTCGTCAACCATTGGAGATCAGCTGGTTGCTCACAGCACCACCGCGGCCCGGAGCACCTCGTTCGCCACGGCGCAGCTGCACGACCCCATTCGTTTCGAGACAGTGAGCTACCGGCCACTCTCACCGAACACCGCACTCGGGCTCAGTGCGTTCTATGTGGCGCTTCTGGCGATGCTGGCTGGCTTTGTCGGTGCGACCATCGTCAACTCCTCTCTCGACGGCGCCTTGGGCTACTCCACGACCGAACTGGGGCCACGCTGGAAGCAACGGCGACCACTCCCGATCGCACGTCAGCAGATCCTTCTCTTGAAGTGGTCCGTCGCTCTCGTCGCCATTCCCATCCTCGACGCAGCCATCGTGGGCGTGGCTGCAGGCATCCTGCGCATGGATGCACCCAACACTGCCCTGCTCTGGGCCGTCCTGTCCCTGGCCTCGCTGATGGTGGCGAGTGTCACGCTGACGCTCTTCGCGGTGTTCGGGTCGATTGGGCAGCTCTTGGCCATGCTCGGTCTGATCTATCTCTCGTTGGCGTCATCGGGCGGCACGGTTCCCACCCAGGCCCTCCCGGGCTTCTACAACTTCGTTGGGCACGTGGAACCGCTTCGCCAGGTCCTCACGGCCGCGCGAGCGGTCTTGTACTTCGGTGCACGAGGGGACGCAGGCCTGACCCACGCGCTGATCGTGCTCGGCCTCGAGATCGTGGCAGCAGTCGTGGTCGGCCTACTCATCACCGGCTGGTACGACCACAAGCGTCTCTACCGCCTGTCCCCGGATCTGATCGCCTACATCTCCCGGGTGACCGACGAGCGGCTGGCTGTGACGCATCCGCCGGTGCCGAGCGCCCGCTCGTAGTCGGGAGCTGCGCCAAGTCGAGGAATCTGCTTCCGGGGATCGAAAGCGGCGGCGGCCGTTGGACGCCGCTACCGTTTGGGGGTGGCCACGGTCGAGAGGCCTGGATCTACAGGTCAGCTGGTCGGGAGAAGCGCTGAGCGCCAAGCGATTGCTCGCGCCCTCGACGAGATGGGGTCAGGTAATCCCCGGCTGGTGTGGGTGGAGGGAGACACCGGCTTGGGAAAGACGGCGCTCGTCCGGCACGTCGTGGCACACCTTCCTGAGGAGATCCAGGTGGCGCATGCGCAGGCTGACGAGCTTGCTGCCGAGCGACCCTTCGAGCTCGCCCGGCAGTTCGGCTGTGCGTCTGCCGAGAGCTTCTCTGCGGGTATGGAGATCCTCGAAGCATGGTCCAGCCAGCAAGACCAAGGGCCGGTCGTGGTTGTCGTTGAAGACCTGCATTGGGCCGATAGCGCGTCGTCGAAGGCACTCCTCTCGGCCGTGCAGCGGCTCGACATGGATCGGGTCGCCGTATTGGTCACGACCCGACCGGGGCTGCACGATGGGTGGGAGCGTCTCCGATCCGATCCCGAACGTTGCCTCGGCATCAACTTGGCCCCGTTCGATGCCAATGAAGTGGAGCTGTTTGCATCGTCCGTGGGGATCGATCTGACTCCCTATCAGGCAGAACGGCTCCGTTCCCACACCGGGGGACACCCGTTGTACCTTCGAACGCTGCTGGGCGAGCTGAGCCCCGCGGATCTCCAGCGAAGTGATGGGAATCTTCCCGCCCCGCGCTCGTTAACTTCGTCGGTCACGGCGCGCCTCTCCGAGACACCGGAGTCAGCGCGTGCCCTTGTTGCCGCCATGGCCGTCATCAACCAGCGCGCCCCGCTTACGGTGGTGGCCCGTCTGGCAGCTCTCAGTTCCCCGGTCGAGCCGTTCGAGGAGCTCTTGGGCACCGGCTTCGTCCGCTGGGATCCGGAGGAACCGGGCTCTCCTATTGAGTTCACCCATCCGCTCTACCGGCAGGCCGTTTACGAGGATCTCTCACCGAGCCGCCGCCGCGACCTTCATCATGCCGCTGCCCAGGTCACAAGCCCGGCTGTGGCGCTCTCCCATCGCGTCGCCGCCGCCGACGGGGCCGACGAGACGCTGGCGGTCGAACTGGAGAGGAAGGGGCGACGCGAGCTGGAAGAGGGGCGGAAGATCGAGGCCGGGCGAACCTTTCAGTGGGCCTCGTCGCTGAGTGTCGATTCTGCGGAGGCGAACCGCAGGTTGGTGGAGGCCGCCTTGGCCTATGCCAACGGCGGACAGCTGAGTCGTGTCGAAGCCCTTCGATCCGACATCGAATGGTTCGACGACGGGCCGGGCCGCAGCCTGGTGTTGGGGCTGCTCGAGTGGGACCAAGGCCACGCAGAGGGTGCCCGGCAGTGGCTCGAGCGAGTAGTTGACGAAGTGGAAGGGGACGACGCCGAGAGCCGCGCCATGACCGCGCGCGCGTGGGCCGAGCTCGCGGAGATCCACATCACCCTGGGTCAGGGAGCTGAGGCCGCTCGGGCTGCCGCTCAGGCCCTCGCGCTGGCGCCTCGGCACACATCCGCTGAGCGGCTTGCCAACATCCACGCCGCCTTGGCCGAGGGGTACTTGCACGGGCCGGCATCCGGTCTGGCTCGCATGCGCCAGCGACTGCCGCAACCCGCCGACGAGGTACCGGGTGACGAGGTGGACATATTGGTTGTCCGAGCCACACTCGCCCAGTTTGCCGGCCGGATCCAAGCCAGCCTGGCTGACCTGCGCTCCGTGGTGGCGCTTACCCAACGTGGCTTCATACCGGTTGAGCTGGCCCGCGCCCACCGGCAGCTGGGCGCTGCGCTGCTGGCGGTGGGTGAGTGGGACGAGGCGCTCGTGCAGGCTCGGACCGGGTTGGGAATCGCAACCGACGATCCTCGAGGTGTCGAGAAAGCGGCGTGCCGCGGGCTGCTCGCCACGATCCTGGCCTACCGCGGTGACGCCGAACGGGCTGAGGCACACGTTGAGGCGGCGGAAGAGTCAGCGGCTCGCCTCGGTGCCGTCGAAGGCGTCGCTCTGGCCCACATCGCCAGTGCCGCCTTGGGCATGGCCAGCGGTCACCCCGAACGGGTCATTGAGGCACTCGATCCCCTCATCACCCTGGCACCGATGCTGGCCGCCCTAGGGTTCTGGCCATCCTACGTCGCGGCGCTGATCGAGACCGACCAGCTTGAGCGGGCCCGGGCCTCCATCGAGGAGCTTGAGTCGGGGGCAGCGGCCCGGGGTCTCGATATGGATGCTCGGCTCCTCGGATTGCGAGCCCGATTGGCAAAGGCTATGGGCGAACTCGACCGGGCGGACGAGTTGTTCGCTCTGGCGCTGGATGGATTCGGCCCTGATGATCCGTTCCTCGAGAAGACACTCTTGCTCCATGCCCATGGCCAGCTACAACTGGATCGGGGCGAACGGACGCGGGCAGTGTCAACCTTTCGCGCTGCGCTCGACGCGCTCCTGTCCGTCGCCGCCGAGCCATTCGCAAACCGGGTGTTGTCCGATCTCAAGCGCTCCGGAGCCCGATCCCCCCGGAGATCAGCCAGATCCTCGCTTGATCTGACCGACCGTGAGCGGGACGTTGCCGTACTCGTGGCGAAGGGTTACTCCAACCCTGAAGCGGCATCGGAGCTCTATGTGAGCCGAAAGGCAATCGAGTATCACCTTCAGAACATCTACGGAAAGCTCGGCATTGCCTCGCGCCGGGAGCTGCGCGATCTTGAGTTCTAATGTTGTGACCGCCAACGCTTGCCTCTTCTCGGAGCGAGCGGAGGGTTCGCCGGGGCGTCTCGATCGAGCGACTCCCCAAAATTTTCGGGCGGACCACAGTCGGCCAGGGACTCAACACGCCTCAATGGTGTGTCATGGCATTCGTCGAGGGTCACGCCGGATCCGGGCAGGCAGATGCAGGCCTGCTCGACGGTGCATACCCTCAACCCTGACAAGTTGAAGGGTTCTCCGCCTCGCGCAATGACACGGCCGCATTTGCCTAAGCGGGGCTGGCAACTGTGAGTTCAACTGACTACGAACTGCTCGAGCGGAGCAAGATCTCCATTGTCCGCCTCACGGAGGGCGGCAAGGTACCGCCGTCGGGTTCCCTCGACGTCACCCCGGCCGCCAACTGCCCCCCAAGTGAACGGCGGCTGTTTCAGTGCCTCCATCAGGTAGTCAGCAGCCTGACGACCATGCCGTCCGTTGCCGTTGGGAAACGGGTGGATGGACACGAGGCGGTGGTGAAACCGGACGGCGACGCACAGCGGCTCCTCGTGCTCGGCCCAGATCTTGGTATCTGCCACAAGGTCTCGAACGCCAACGGCAATCCGGGCAGGATCGATGCCGATCGATGTCTCGAGCCGCCGATAGGAGCCGGCCCAAGCCCAAACATCGCCGAACATCGCGCGGTGGAGGTCGCGCAGATATTTGTCGTCCAGGAGCGCTTGCAACGTGGGATGTCGCCTCCCCTGACGGGCCCTCAGAATGTTCTCCTGTTCGGCCTCGTTCAGTTCGCTGCGGGTGGTGACATAGGTCAGCTTCAACCCCTCGCGGTCATCGCCATCGAGTGGGGTGTGGCCGTCACCGAGCGGAAGCAGTGGATCGCCGGGGGTGTTCATCGGGGAGCCGGGGCATTGGGCTGCTCCCACAGGTGGCGCTCGTCGACGAATCGCTCGGCCATCTCCTGCACCAGGGAGTCGAGCACACCGGGCTCAGGAACCTGATCCTCGAGGGCCATGGTGTGAGCGACGGCATCGACCTCGGCCTGCGCCCGCAGGCGAGCCTGGCGTTGCACCATCTCCTCCAGTGGCTCGTTTGGCACAAAGACGTAGCGAACCTGGCAGTTGAGTGCCTGGGCTGCACGCTCCAGGGTGTCGAGGCGGATGGAGCCGAGCTCCTCGGACCGTTCGATCTGGCTGACCCGCGACTGGGTGAGCCCCATCCGTTGGCCGAGTTCGGCCGTGGTCATGCCCAGGGCCTCCCTGATGGCCCGGACCCAGCCGCGGGGCGGCCGCTGACCAAGGTCGAGGCCAACCAGTCGCTGGTCCAGACGTCTTCTCGCGGTACGACGGGGGCTCCTCATCCCAGCTCCTCAGTAGTAGTGCCTACTTAGACTGTCCTTATAGTAGTACTAAAAACTACTTAATATCCACCGATCTAAGTAGTCAATTCTACTTGCAAGGAACGAACGAGCGAGCGAACTGATGAGGCCGATCGGGAAATGTAGTCACGAGCGGAAGTCAAGCGAAGTGCCATTGGCCCGAACGGCCTCTGACCTGGATATTCAGTGGGCCGTGCGAGTCTCGATCTCGCCACCTTGGGATCAAAAGTTAGAGATCATCGACTTCACGGCACATCGTCGTTCCCCAATGGTGTTCACTGGTGAGGCGCATGGTCCCGGCGCCGATCACGCTTCGCGTGTTTTAGCCTGGAGTTGTAGTCACGGTGTAGTCACGCCCACCCGACCGACTTGAGCCACGCAGGCCACGCCCCCCCCAGCTGGAGGTCAGGAGGCACCAGGTTCATAACCGGCTCACGGACGATGCGAGGTCGGTGACAAGAGCATTCGAGATGACTCATGGAGGGCTGGTCCGCCGCCGCGTCGAGGCGATCAATACTGGAGCTGGCGGGGCCTCGGACGAGGTTCTCGCCCCTGCCATCATCCGCGTCCGGTGGTCAGCGGGAGATCCAGATAGGTCACGATGCCGGGTGGGGAAGCACATACCTGGGGCCGGCGATCTCAGCTGTCGGATCGCAATCACTGGCGTGGGGGAATTCGGAGGGTGGTGCCATGCCACGAACCCCTGTGGGCTGGTGGACCTGAATCTGGTGGGCCGTGCGAGTCTCGATCTCGCGACCTTGGGATAAAAGTGCCAAATGACCCGGCCATACGGTCCATGGAGGAGCAGACATACAGGTCAGTTGTGGTCGAAACCGCTGACCTTGGCCCCAGTGACGAACCCAGGGTCGGTGAGGGTGACCGGGTCAAGATGGGTCGATTCCGACCTCGGTCTAGACGCCCCTATTCGTCGCGGACGAACCCGGAAGGTCAATCTTGACCGCGCAATAGATAACGGTTATAGAATAACGGTTATCTACTTCAGATGAACGGGAGCCCGCATGCAGCAAGAAGTCGTGTTGGCGATGCTCGCCAAGGAACCGTCTCACGGCTACGAGTTGCGGGCCCGCCTGACTGACGCCCTGGGTCCGCTTGGCGACGGGATCAACGCCGGCCAGATCTACGTCACTCTGGGGCGCCTCGAGAAGGCAGGCCTCGTTGCGACCGATGCGAAGAGGCCAGCTTCAGATCGGTCGGAGCGCAAGGTGTACGCGCTCACGGCGGCTGGCGAGGAACGGGTCGCGGAGTGGGTAGGCGATGTCACTTGGCCACGGCCCGACCTCTCCGAGTTCCACTTGAAGCTGATTGCAGCCGCGGCGGCCAGGTTGGCGGACCCGATTTCAATTGTCGACGCCCAACGACGAGAGCTTCTGCGCCGGTTGCGCTCGGTGCAGCGCGCCGCAATGGAGGAGCTGCCCAACGCGGCCTCCGGCTTGCTTTTGGAGGGGATCGTGCTCCGCCTGCAGGCAGACCTGCGCTGGCTCGAAGCCTGTGAGCGCGAATGGACCAAGAAGGGTGAATCATGACAGCGGTCACGACGACGGCGATTCTGAGCGCACGAGGACTCAAGCGGTACTACGGCAAGGACATCGGCCTAGTCCGTGCTGTCGACGGCGTCGACCTCGACATAGAGCGGGGTGAGACAGTCGCGATCATGGGCCCGAGCGGCTGTGGCAAGTCAACCATGCTCCATCTCTTGAGCGGTCTTGATCGACCAACCGAAGGTGAAATCTCACTTCACGGAACCAGGCTCGACACGATGGGGGAGCGACGACTCGCCCGGTTGCGTAGGAATGACGTCGGGATCGTCTTCCAAGCCTTTCACCTCATCGATGAGCTAACGGCACGCGAAAACATTGAGCTTCCGGCTCTGTTGGCGGGACAAGGGCCGCGACTCGCCCGGCATCGAGCTGATGAGCTTCTCCAAGATGTCGGCCTCGCAGATCGGGCTGATCACCTTCCGTCTGGCCTTTCGGGTGGGCAGCGTCAACGCGTGGCCATTGCGCGAGCTCTGGCCAACAATCCTGACGTCTTGTTTGCCGACGAACCCACGGGCAATCTCGATAGCGCCGCGACTGTCGAGATCCTGAAACTGTTCGAGGACCTTCATGCTTCTCATCTCACCATCGTCGTCGTGACCCATGACGAGAGGATCGCGGCCACGGCAGACAGGATGATCTCGATGCGTGATGGCGTCTTCGTCGACGAGACGCGCCTGTCGGGCGGTTCGAGCGGAAGCCTCGGGCATCTGTTCTCGGTCGGAATGGAGGACTGAGATGCGCGGACGCGGCTCTGCTCATCTACCGCCTGGTTGCGAGCAGCCTGCGACGTCGGCCGGTCGAAGTCGTTGTGACCATCGTGGCTATTGCTGCCGCCACCACAACGCTCATGGTGGGCTTGGCACTGCGTGACGTGTCGGCGCATCCCTACCAAACGACTCGCGCCCTGACGGCAGGGCCCGATGTCGCGGCGATGCCGTCGAGCCCTTCTCCAGCCAGCCTGGCGCAGCTCGTTGCTCTCCAGCACGCTCCGGGCGTCGTCGGCAGCGTCGGTCCATTCCCCGTCAGTTACCCGATCATGACGACGAAGGGTTCAAGGGTCCTTGCAATCGTCGAAGGACGTAGTCAGTCACGCTCGGCAGTCGACCAGCCCTACGTGACCCAAGGCTCGTGGGTCCGCCCTGGTGGCGTCGTGATCGAGCGGGCCTTCGCACACGAGTTGAGCCTTACCGTCGGAGATCGCGTCGCACTCGGCGGCCACTTCATGAGAGTGGACGGTCTTGCCGTCACTGCTGCGGTACCGACCTATCCCCATACGACCGACGTGATGAGTTTCGACGTCGGGAATGGAGTGTGGAACCAGGCCACCGGCCTCGTGTGGGCGACGGAGGCAACAGCCCGGAACCTCGCAACGCCCAGCGCACCGCTGAATCACATCGTGGAGCTCAAGCTCGCCAACCCGGCGGCGGCACCCGACTTCCAGAACCACTACTTCTCAAACTCCACCTTCGTATGGTCCTGGCAGAGTGTCAGTCAGATTGAAGCGCAGCAGACTCAACCTTTCCAGCGGGGCTTGCTGATTGCCAGTTCGCTCCTCGATCTACTCGCCATCGCTAGCTTGGCTGTTGTTGTCGGAGGGCGGCTGGCCGAGCGCACCCGCCGGGTCGGTCTGTTGAAGGCGGTTGGGGCAACGCCACGATTGGTCGCCGGGGTCTTCTTACTGGAGTACCTGATTCTGGCGCTCGTCGGTGCCGGCGTCGGGCTCCTCGCCGGCTACTTCGCGGCTCCTCTCGTGGCCGATCCGGGAGCCGGACTGATCGGGAATGTGGCTCAAGCGCCAGTGAATGCAGCCAACGTTGGGATCGTGGTCGTACTGGCTCTCGTCCTGGCGGCCGTGGCGTCGTGGGTTCCGTCCGTTCGGGCGGCAAGGTTGAGTACCACGGATGCGCTTGCTGATTCGGCTCGAGCTCCGAAGCGCCGGCCGCGCCTTACCGCCTGGGCCGCCCACTTCCCGGTGCCGATGTTGCTTGGACTCCGACTCGATGCACGCCGGCTTCGGCGTACGGCCTTGGCGTTCTTCAGCGTCGCCCTGACGACGACCACGATCGTGGCCGTGATGTCAGTTCACGCTCACGAAAACACCCCCCCAAAGGTCGTGCCGGGACAGTTCGCGATTCCGTTCAATCCCAACACGGCCGACACGGACGCCATCTTGTTGGTCGTTACCGTCGTGCTCGTTGTGCTGGCCGTCGTGAACGCGCTAGTCATCACTTGGGCGACGTATGTGGACTCTCGAAGGCCTCTTGGGGTCGCGAGGGTGCTCGGCGCTACGACAGACCAACTCGGTCGAGGGGTAGCGGCGGCTCTTCTGATCCCTGCGGTTCCCGGTGCGATCGTGGGAGTTCCACTCGGGCTCCTTTTCGTGGCAGCCACCAGCCATGGTTCACAGGCCACCATTCCGTCCGCCCCGTGGCTCCTTGGCGCTTGCCTCGGCACGATCTTGGCGATCTGGCTGCTCTCGACCCTTCCAGCGCGACTTGGGGCGCGGCGAACCGCTTTGTCGGTCCTGCAGTCCGACATCGCTTAGCGTCGGAGTTGGCCATCCCTGGGAGGCAGCGGGAAGGCCTGCCGAGCCCTGGTTCGGAGATCTGAAAGGAAGTCGAAGTCAGCGCTCTCCATCCGGACTTTCATGCGTAATCCGGGTACGCCAATCCAAAGTGGATCAGTGCTTGGCGTATGCAGTGGGCCGTGCGAGTCTCGATCTCGCCACCTTGGGATTAAAAGTCCCCTGCTCTACCGGATGAGCTAACGGCCCGCCGGTGAGCGTACCGGCTCCTTCGCGGCGCACACGACGACTCGCACCCTTCGACCGGTACAGTCGGGTTACACCGTCATCGGCGGCCATCGGCTGAGCCGAGGCAGGGATCACCGCCGGGCGACGGCGGTGGGTCCCTCGGAGAATCAAGAAGGAAGCAGCGGTCGGTGTCCAAACTCGACAATCCGGTGTGGTGGGCCCTCGCCGGGCCGCAACGACACCTGGGCACAACCGCCGCTCTGGCGGCACGGTTCGACCCGGACGTCTCGCCGTTCGGGGCGTTGGCCGAGGATCCCACCGACGCCCACTGGGACGACCTCGCCGGCATCATCGGGCCTGGGGGACAGGTGGCACTGGTCGCGGCGGGCCCGGGCGACCTTCGTCCGGCGCCCGGCTGGACCATCGAGTGGGAGCTTGCCGGGGTTCAGATGGTGGCCAGCGGAGGAGGTTCCGGCTCCGGCCCGTCACGGCCGCACGGATCGGGTTCGTCCGCGGACGTGCCCCGGCCGCTGGGTACGGCGGACGTCGACGACATGTTGGCACTGGTCGAGGTGGCCCGGCCCGGCCCGTTTCTCTCCAGGACGATCGAGTTCGGCGGTTACCTGGGCATCCGGCGACAGGGACAGCTGGTCGCCATGGCCGGCGAGCGCCTGAGGCCGTCCGGCTACACGGAGGTGAGCGCAGTGGCGACCGACCCGGCGCACCGGCGACAGGGCCTGGCCGAGGTGTTGGTCAGCGCGGTGATGGGCGCCATCGTCCGACGCGGGGACACTCCGATCCTCCATGCGGCAGCCAGCAACGTCGACGCCATCCGCCTCTACGAGTCGATGGGCTTCACCCTGCGGGCCCGACCCACGTTTCTGGTGGTGAAGGCCCCCGGCACTGCCGGCGGGTAGGCCCCTCAGCCCGTCCGGGTGTGGACGCCGGCGATGACGACACCCGCCGGGAGGCCTCCGATGTGGACGCGCCCGATGACGGTCCGCCGGTGAAGATCGACGTGCACCAGCGTCCCGTCGAGGCCGCTGACCCAGGCCGTGGTCCCGCCGGGGGCGATGGCCAGCCCCTCTGCCGGGGTGCCGATCCCGATGCCGGGCCCGGCCCGGTCGGTGCGGAGGTCGATCGGGGTCACGCTGTCACCACCGCTCACGTAGGCCGACGTCGAGGTGGCCAGCGCCGCGATGCCCGTCGGTCCTGCGCCTACGGCTGTGGCCACCCGAGGCGTCATCGTTGCCAACGTGATCGGGGTCACCGTGCTCGTCTGGAAGTCGGCCACCAGCACCGTCGATCCGTCCGGCGTCACCAGCAGCGCGCTCGGCTCGGCGCCGGCAGCCACCGCCGGACCGGCCACCAGCGCCGGCACGGACAGGGGGGTGACCGTGCCGTCCTCGTAGTTGGACACGACGGCCAGGGTCCCCTTCGGCGAGAAGGCGACGGCCACCGGCTGTCGACCCACCACGACCGGTCGACCGGGCCGGAGGGACGGGAGGGAGAGGGGCGTGACCGTGTTGTCCCCGAAGTTGGCCACCAGGGCCAGAGTGCCGTCAGGGCTGACCGCCACGGCATCGGGCTCGAGGCCGACGTCGGCGTGACGGACCACGTCTCCGGAGGCCACGTCGATCTCGCTCACCGTGTCCACGCCCTTATTGGCAACGAGCACGTCCTTGCCGTCCGGGGTCACGGCCAGTGCGGCCGGCAGGGTGCCGGTGGCGATGGGGGGCTGGGCGGTGGCGGTGGCGGTGTCGACCACGGCCACGGTCTGGCCCGGGTTGGCGATGCCGGCCCCGGTGACCACGTAGGCCGTGGGAGTCGTGGGGCTGGCGGCGGCCGATCCGGAGGAGCAGCCCCCCAACAGCAGGGCCGATGCGCCCACCACCAGTGCCGCCGCGGCGACGGCGGACCGGCGGGCCAGGCCCGCGCTCACCACCGATGCCCGGTGGAGAGGTGGTTCATCGTGGTGCTGGTGGCGCGAGGGAGCCCGTCGCTGTGCTGAGCATGCGCCGATGGTAGAGGGTGGCGGGAGCGTGGGCGGATCGTGCGCCTCATCCACGTGCGCACGCCGCTCCCGTCTCGAACGGGGCATTCCGCCATTCTGGCTGGTCGGTGACGGGGAAGAAGTCCCCGGTGGCCCGGTCCTGGTGGTAGGGGACCGGTGCCGGTATGCCGGCGGCTAGGTCGGAGACTGCTGCCAGCAGCGCTTCGATGTCCTGCCCCGACGTCCCGAGCCCGGCGCTGGCCCGGACGGCGCCCGGCATCCGACGGTGGTCGCCGTGGAGGACCTCGTTCCGATACATGCCGACCTCGTCGTCGGCCACACCCAGCAACCGCACGACGTAGGGATGGGCACAGAAGCAGCCGTGTCGGACGGCGATCCCGTACTCGGCGCTCATCCGCGCCGCCACCAGGGCGTGGTGCACGCCCTCGATGGTGAACGCCGCCACGGGCAGCGTCTCGGCCCGCCCGTCGGCCCGATCGGCCGCCGAGGGCCCGAGTAACCGCACCCCGGCGATGCCGGTGAGCCCGTCGACGAGTCGCCGGCCCAGAACGGTCTCGTGGGCGGTGATCGCGTCCCACCCGATGTGCCCGAGGGCGTCGATGGCGGCATGGAGGGCCACCGCCCCGACGACGTTCGGCGAGCCTGCCTCCTCCCGGTCGGGTGGCGCCGTCCAGATCACCTCGTCCAGGTCGACCAGATCCACGGCGCCCCCGCCGGCCAGGAAGGGCTCGCCCGACTCGAATTCGGAACGTGGACCGACCAGGGCCCCGCAGCCGAAGGGCGCGTACACCTTGTGACCGCTGAAGGCGATGAAGTCGGCGGTGGCGGGAAGGGGCCGGTGGGGCGCCAGCTGGGCACCGTCGACGACCACCCGGACTCCCCGTTCGTGGGCCGCTTCGACGACGGCGTCGATCGGGGGGAGCCAACCGGTCACGTTGGACGCGGCGGTCACGGCGAGGAGCGCCGGACGGGTCCCCCGGTCCAGGGCGGCGCACACGTCGTCGACGGTGAAGGTCCCTTCCCGACTGCACTCCACGTACCGTCGTTCGGCGAACCGGCCCCACGGGAGGAGGTTGGCGTGGTGCTCGACCACGGTGGTGACGACGATGTCGGTGGGCTGCAGTCGCAGCCGGAAGGCCAGTTGGTTGATGGCCTCGGTGGTGTTGCGGCACAGGATGGCGACATCGGGCCCATCAGGTTCGCGGCCCGCGAACGACAGGACGGCTTGCCGGGCCGCCTCGTAGGCCGCGGTGGCGTACCTCGACCGGTAGCCGGCCCCCCGGTGCACACTCGAATACATGGGCAGGAATGCCTGCACGCGTGCTGCGACCTCGGGATGGGCCTGGGTCGAGGCGGCCTGGTCGAGTTCGATCGCCACCCGGTCGATGCCGTCCAGGCAGGGCACCATCTGGCCCGTCCCGACCAGGTCCGCCAGCGGATCGGCCGGGGCTCGGGGCGGGGATCGGTCGGGGGAGGGCTCCACCTCCCTCACCCTACGGTCTGGCCTCAGGGGTGGGGGTACGCTCCGGGGCCATGGACACAGAGCTGAGCGGGGGCCACGCGGAGAGCGCAGTGAGCGATCCGGCCACGGATCCGGAGTTTGGCGACCGTCGACCGGGGTCTCCGACGGACATTGGCACCACCGGATCCCCCGAATCGGCCATCGACCGTGTCGACCTGCTCCTCGACGAGGTGGAGCGGGCACTCACCCGGCTGGACGACGGCACCTACGGACGGTGTGGATCGTGTGGCTCGCCCATCGAGGACGCCGTCCTGGCCGGGGACCCGGCGGCGCAGAACTGCGGACGCTGTGGGGTCGGTGCCGGGCCGACGCAGGACCGGGCCCTCACCGCCGATGCCGCCCCCGTCGCCGACGAAGACGCCGACGCTGGAGGCGGAGGTCGAACCCCCTCACCGGGTCCCGCCTTCTGATCACCAGATGATCGTCGGCGCCCGCCGGTCGGGGACGCCTACTTCTTGGTCTCCCAGAAGATCTTGTCGATCTCGGCGATCTGAGCCAGCAACTCGTCGGCCACGGCGACGTCCGTGGACTTCTTGGCGTCGCCGGCCTTCTTCGTTGCCTTCCAGAAGAGGTCGTGGAGCTGCGGGTACTTCTCCAGGTGCTCGGGCTTGAAGTAGTCGGTCCACAGCACCCAGAGGTGGTGCTTGACCAGTTCGGCGCGCTCCTCTTTGATGAGGATCGCCCTTGTCTTGAAGTTCACGTCGTCGGAGTCGTTGAACTTGACGAGCACACCCTTGATGGACTCCGCCTCGATGCGGGCCTGGGCCGGATCGTAGACACCGCACGGCAGGTCGCAGTGGGCGTGGACGGCGGCGGGAGGTGACAGGCGATCGAGGGCTGCGAACAGATGGTCCGTGATGCGCATGGGCGGTGCTCCTTGTTCTCTCTAGGTTGGTCGATCTGATCTCGGTGAAGCGTTGTCTGCGTGAACGGCCGCTCGGCGGCGAAGGCCGGCTGGTACAGACTTGGGCCATGGCCGGCCGACGACCTCACCTTACCCATGATCGGGGACCCGAATCCCAGCTGGCAGGGGCGACGGTGCGCCGGCGACGGATGGCGGCACGAGGTGCTGTGGTCGCCGCGCTGGCCGCGCTGGCCGCCGCCTTCTTCGGCCGCCCGGTCCGTCGGGTCGAGGTGTTCGGCTCGTCGATGGCCCCGACGCTGCAGCCCGGCGACCGACTGGTCGTGGTCAGAGCTCCGTCCTGGCGGCGACGCCCGCCGGCCGGGGCCGGGTGAGATCGTCGCCCTGCGCGATCCCAGGGATCCGCGGCGCGTCCTGGTCAAGCGGGTCCGCTCCATCGACGTCCCGCCGGGCACCCTCGAGGTCGAAGGGGATGCGCCCGATGCGAGCACGGACAGCCGCACCTTCGGGCCCGTGCCCCTGTCCTCGGTCCTCGGCCGGGTGGTCTACCGATACGCCCCGCCGGCCGGCAGGGGACCTCTGCCCCGGCCGGGGGAGTACCATCGAGCCTGATGCCAAGCCACAAAGAAGACCTCGCACGCATTCTGGCCAGCGACTACCTCGACGACATGGGCGAGCGGTCCCTGGCCGACATCCGTTCCATGCGCACCGAGTGCCAGGAGGCCGAGGTCGCCCTCTCCTACTTCCGCCGCCTCATCCAGGGCCGCCTCGACATCGTCCACACCTACCTCGAGCACCCTGGCTCGGACGCCCTGCGTGACCTCGGCGACCTCGTCAACGACCTCCCGAGCATCCTGTCGTCGGGGCCGGGCCGCTCCACCGGACCGGCGCACCTGCCCCAGCTCCTGTCCCCCGACACCGAGGAGTTGGGTCTGACGGCCGAGCTCGACGAGGTGCTGGGCGCCGATCAGATCGGTACGCTGGCCGATCTCGACGTCGACCAGTTGAACAGCATCGCCGGCCAGCTCGAGGCCATCGAGCACCGGGTGTCGGTCGATCGCCGCGCCCTGCACGAGCGCATCGACACGCTCCAGGCGGAACTGGTCGACCGTCACAAGACAGGGCGCGCGTCGGTCGACGGCCTGCTCTCGTGACGGACCATCGCGCCGACGGCGCCCAGTTCGTGAAGGAGCTCCCCGAGAAGTTCAACGAGTTGGGATCGTTCATCCGCGAGCAGCGAAGCTCGGCGCGCCTGTCGCTCCGGCGCCTGTCCGAGTTGGCCGGTATCTCCAACCCCTATCTCAGCCAGATCGAGCGAGGCCTCCGCCGCCCGTCGGCGGAGATCCTCCAGCAGATCGCCAAGGCCCTGCGGATCTCGGCGGAGACCCTCTACGTGCAGGCCGGCATCCTCGAAAAGCCCGACGGTGATACCGACCTGTCCCGGCATATCTTCGCCGACCACCACCTGACCGAGGAGCAGCGTCAGGCCATGATGCGGATCTATCTGTCGTTCCGCCATGAGAACGACGATCAGGCCGCCGCCGATCTGGCGGACCATCCGCCGGCGTCCGAGGCTCCGGCTCCACCGGTGTCCAGCGGCGCAAACGATGAGGTCAGCAGGGTGGAATCCGTCGCCACCCCCAACGGCGCGTCTCCGGCATCCGACTGACCGGGGCATCCCGGTAGGCTCGGCCCCGCATGAGGCGCCTGGCCGTTCTTTCGTTGCATACGTCACCCCTGGCCCAACCCGGCACCGGGGACGGTGGCGGCATGAACGTGTACGTCCGCGAGCTCTCCTCGGCCCTGGCCCGCGCCGGCGTGGTCTGTGACGTCTTCACCCGCGCATGGTCGGTCGATCTGCCCCTCACCGTCGACATCGAACCCGGGTTCCGGGTGCATCACGTGTCGGCCGGGCCGCCGGTCGCCTTGGCCAAAGAGGAGCTCCCCGGGGTGGTGGACGAGTTCGCCGAAGGTGTCCTCAAGCGGATGCAGGACCCGCACGGTCCGGGACTCGACGACGGCCTTCCCTTCGACGCTGTCCACGCCAACTACTGGCTCAGCGGTGTGGCCGGCCACACCATCAAACACCGGATGGACCTGCCGTTGGTCAGCACCTTCCACACCCTCGACCGGGTCAAGGCCGAGGCCAGCCCCGAGGAGCTGGAGGCGGACGCCCACCACCGCCGCGCCGAAGCCGAGGCGTCGGTGATCCGCTGCTCGGACACCGTGCTGGCATCCTGCTCGGTCGAGGCGGCCCAGATCACCGAGCTGTACGGTGCCGATCCGTCCCGGATCCGGATCGTGGCCCCCGGCGTCGATCATGCCTTCTTCGGCCCGGGGGACCGTGCCCAGGCCCGGCGGGCCCTCGGCCTGGTGGAGCAGGGCCCGCTCCTCCTCTTCGTCGGCCGCATCCAACCACTCAAGGGCGTGGCCGTGGCGGTGCGTACGTTGGCGGCGCTGTCGGCCGACCGCCCCGACGCCCGCCTGGTGGTCGTGGGTGGCCCGAGCGGGCCGCAGGGCGACGCCGAGGTCGCCCGGACGGTCGCCCTGGTCGAGGAGCACGGGTTGCGGGACCAGGTGGTGTTCGTCCCACCCCGGCCCCACGAGCTGCTGTCCACCTACTACCGCGCCGCCGACGTGTGCCTGGTCCCCAGCCGGTCGGAGTCGTTCGGACTGGTGGCCCTGGAGGCGGCCGCGTGCGGCACCCCGGTGGTGGCATCCGATGTCGGCGGCCTCCGGAGCCTGATCGACCACGGTCGCACCGGGTACCTGGTGGAGGACGCCGCGCCCGAGGCCTTTGCTGCCTGGGTCAGGCAGATCCTGGCCGAGCCGTTGCTGGCCGAACGGCTGAGCACCGGGGCCGTCCTGCGGGCGCGTCGCTACACCTGGACCCGAGCCGCCCACCTCCTCGGTGAGATCTATGACGAGCTCACGGCCGGTCGGCTGGTCGAGTGCCGATGACAGCACCACACCGGTGACCGATCGTTGGGGCGGGTTGCTCGGGCCGGCGGAGCGGGAGGCGGTGTGCGGCGTCATCGACGCGTGGGGCGAGCGAGAACTGGCCGCCGACGGCGCACTGGTGGCGGTGGACAGGCAGGCCGGGGGGGACCCGGTCACCGGGGCCCCCCGGTGGTACCTGCGCTTGCGCGGCGACGAAAAGGAATTCGTCACGGTGTGGCTGACGCTGCGCCAACGGACGCTCCACCACGAGACCCAGTTCATGCCGGGCCCCGAGGTCAACGTGGAGGCCACGTGGGAGTACCTGTTGAAGAGGAACGCCGACCTGCTCGGGATGAGCTTCGCCCTCGGTCCCGAGGAGGCCGTCTACCTGGTCGGAAGGGTCCCGGTCGAGCGCGTCGACGACGAGGAGCTCGACCGGATCATGGGCGCGTCGCTGGCGTACACCGACGAGTGCTTCCCCACGGCCATGGCCATCGGGTACGAGGGACAGTACCGCCGCCGGCCGCGCCCCGCACCGGGCCTGGCCGGCGGGCACTGACGGCCTGACCTGCGGTTCCTGGCGTCCGGATCGGCCCCTGTTGTTCGGGGTGACCCGATGGCCCGCTGGTAGCGTCTCCGCCCATGGCACCGAAACTGCTGGTGGTCGGTGGTGGGAAGATGGGCTCGGCGCTGGTGGCCGGGCTGCTGACCACCGGATGGGCCCCGGCCGGGGCGCTGGTGGTGAGCGATCCCGATCCGGCCCAGCGGGAGCGGCTGAGCCGCACCCATCCCGGTCTGGAGGTGGTGGACGCACCTGTCGTCGCGGAGGGCGCGCTGCTGGCGGTCAAGCCCGATGTGGCCGAGGGGGTGCTCCGCACACTGTCGGCGGTCGGGATCACCCGGGTGCTCTCGATCGTGGCCGGCCTGTCGTCGGCGCGGCTCGAGGCGGCCCTTCGCCCCGGCGACGTGGTGGTCCGGGCCATGCCCAACACGCCGTCCCTGATCGGTGCAGGGATCGCCGGAATGTCGGGCGGTAGCGCCGCCACTGCAGCCGATCTGGACTGGGCCGAGGAGATCCTGTCGTCGGTGGGCACGGTGGTGCGGCTTCCCGAACGTCAGCTCGACGCTGTGACGGCGGTGTCGGGGTCGGGACCGGCCTACGTGTTCATGGTGGCCGAGGCGATGATCGAGGGCGGGGTGATGGCCGGACTGTCTCGTCAGATGAGCCACGATCTCGTGATCGCCACCATCCTCGGATCGGCCCGCCTGATGGCCGAGACGGGCGACGAGCCCGCAGAGCTCCGGTCCGCCGTCACCTCTCCGGGCGGCACCACGGCCGCTGCCCTCCGGACCCTCGAGTTCAAAGCGGTGCGGTCGGCGTTCATCGAGGCCGTGGCGGCGGCCGCCGAGCGCTCGAGACAGCTCGGGCGATGAGGACCCGATGGTGACAGGCCGGGCGGTGCGGGCCTCACCGTCCCCCCACCGGGGCCGGTGACCGCCCACCCTCCGGCCATCTTCTTCCTCTCCGACTACGGGACCGAGGACGAGTTCGTGGGGGTGGTCCATGCCGTGATCCACCGTCTGGCCCCCGGGGTGGCGGTGATCGACCTCTCCCACCAGGTCGCCCCGTTCGACGTGGCGGCCGGCGCCGCCATGTTGGAGCGGAGCGTTGCCCACCTCGGACCCGGGGTGGTGCTGGCGGTCGTCGATCCCGGCGTGGGCACCCACCGGCGGGCGGTGGCGGTAGCCGTCGCCGGCCCGTCGGCCGGGGACCCGGCCGGGGAGCAGTCGGGGGGCCGGTCCTCGCCCGGATGGCTGGTCGGACCGGACAACGGGCTGCTGGTGGCCGCCGCCGCCGCCCTCGGTGGCCCGGTCCGGGTGGTCGAACTCGGCTCGGTCGGGTCCACCTTCGACGGCCGGGACCTCTTCGGCCCTGCCGCCGCCCACCTGGCCATCGGAGGAGATCCGGCCCTGCTCGGGCCCGATGCCGACCCTGGCGCACTGAAGGAGCTGGAGCCCCGGGGCGGCCGGGCTGCGGCCGGTCGCGGTGACGTCCGGGGGGGCTCGGTGCTGGTATCCGTCGGGTGGATCGACCGCTTCGGGAACGTCCAACTGAGGCTGACCCCGGATGTCCTGGCCGTCACAGGGATCGAACCGGGGGGCTCCGCCCGGGTGACCGTCCGGGCAGACCCGGCAGACCCCGCAGACCCGTCGGTCGGCTCGGGGGGCGGCGACGATGTCGACGACCTCTCCCTACCCACCGGCCCGGTGCCGGCCCGGTGGGTGGCCGCCTTCGGCGATCTTGCCGCCGGAGAACTGGGCTTGCTGACCGATGCCGCCGGCTCCATGTCCCTGGTCATCGACCAAGGGTCGGCGGCCGACCGACTGGGCATCGCCGGACCCCGGACGAGGATCGAGATCGCCGTCGACCGGGGCGGTGCGGCGTGAGCAGGGGGACGGTGAGCCAGCCGCCTTTGCATACCGATCGTTTGTAATTTGCAGAACAATTGCGCCGAGGTTCACGCCCAACGCCCGACGCCTCACGCCCAACGCCCCCGGGCCCTACGATCCCTGCAGTGTCAGGCGACCCCGGCGACTCGAACTCATCGGCACACCGTGCGCAGCCGGCACCGGTGGCCCGACGAATCCCCGAGGCCACCGTGGCCCGCCTCCCCGTGTACCAGCGGATCCTCGAGGAGCTGCTGCGCTCCGGAACCGGCACGGTCTCCTCCGAGGTGCTGGCCTCGGCGGCCCGTGTCAATGCCGCCAAGGTGCGCAAGGACCTCTCGCTGCTCGGTTCCTTCGGCACGCGGGGGGCCGGGTACGACGCCGCCTTCCTGATCGAGCAGATCGACCGTCGGCTCGGCCTCGACCGGATATGGCCGGTGGCGATCGCCGGCATCGGCAACCTGGGCCGGGCGCTGGCCCGCTCCCAGGGGTTCGCCGCCCGGAACTTCCGGGTGGCGGCGCTGTTCGACACCGACCGCTCCATCATCGGTGAGGAGGTGGACGGTGTCGTGGTCCTCCATCCCGACGAGCTGCCCCGGGTGGCCGCCGAGGTTCATCTGGCCATCGGCGTCATCACCACGCCGGCGTCGGTCGCCCAGCGGGTGGCCGACACCATGGTCGGGGCCGGAGTGCGCTCCATCTTGAACTTCGCACCCCAGGTCCTCGAGGTCCCCCCAGACGTACTGCTGCGTTACGTCGACCTCAGTATCGAGCTCCAGGTCATGAGCTTCTATCTGTCGCAGCTCGAGGAGAGCGCGACCACCGAGGCCATGCCGGCGATCCGGTCGGTCGGGGTCACCACCCGGCCGTCGGGCTGACCGCCACTTCCCCCGGGTGGGCAAGGCGCCGGCCCGGAGTGGCGCCGGAGGCGCCGGCCCGCGATGCTGGGAGCACTGGGGAAACCGTCGGAGTGCCCCCGGGAGCGCCCTACGATTGGGGGCGTGGGCGTGTCCGGCACCGTGATCCCCGATCGAGATGTGAGCGAGTGAACCACGAAGCGAGTCATCAGGGAGCTGCGGAGGTTCCGACGTGTCGGTGATCGTCGTCGGTCTCGAACAGCGCCAGTCACCGCTCGACCTGCTGGAACGGGTTGCGGTCACCGAGGCCGAGCTGCCCAAGGCACTGGGCCGCCTGCGGGACCGCTCCAACCTGTCCGAGGTGGTCATCTTGTCCACGTGCCTGCGGACCGAGGTCTATGCCGTGGTCGAGCGCTTCCACGATGGCGTGGACGACCTCCAGGAGTTCCTGGCCGCGACCAGTGGCAGCCCGATCGAGTCGCTGGCCGACCACTTCACGGTGCGGTTCGACGATGACGTCACCAACCACCTGTTCACGGTGGCGGCGGGACTGGATTCGGCCGTCCTCGGGGAGTCCGAGGTCCTGGGCCAGGTCCGGCGGGCCTGGGAGAAGGCGCAACAGGAGCGGGTGTCCGGGCCGGTGCTCGGCGCCCTGTTCCGTCACGCCGTCGAGACGGGCAAGCGGGTGCGGTCGGAGACGGCCATCGCCCGGGGGATCACCTCGCTCTCCCACGGGGCAGTGGCCCTGGCCGCCGGACGACGACACGACGGGTTGTCCGGTGCCCGCGTCCTGGTGGTCGGCGCCGGTGAGATGGGGGAGGGGGTCGTCCAGGCACTGGACGGTTCCGGCGTGGCCGACCTGGTGGTGGCCAATCGGACCCCCGACCGCACCGAAGGGGTGATCAAAGGGCTGGCAGTCGCCCATGCCGCCGGCGTCCGTGCCGAGGGGCTCGACGATCTGGGGGCGCTCCTGGCCGCCGCCGACGTGGTGTTCACATCGGTGGGGACCACCCACCCGCTCATCGACCGCGCCATGGTCGAGTCCGCCGCCACCGGGCGCACCGACGGCTCGGCGCTGCTGATCGTCGATCTGGGTGTGCCCCGGAACGTCGAGCCGTCTGCGGCCGGCCTCGACGGAGTGGTCCTCCTCGACATGGAGGTGCTGCAGTCGGCGGTGGCCGAGGCCCTTTCCGGTCGCCAGGAGGAGGTGGCCGGCGCCACCAGGATCGTCACCGACGAGGTGGAGCGGTACCGGGTCGCATCGAGGGCCCGTGATGCTGCACCCATGGTGTCCGCACTCAGGGCACGGGTGGAGGAGGCGAGGCAGGTGGAGTTCGACCGCCAACGGTCGAAGCACTCGGAGCTGACCGACGAGGAGTGGGGGCAGGTCGACGCCGTGACCCGGGCCATGGTGGCGAAACTGCTGCACCAGCCGACGGTGGCCCTGAAGGATGCCGCCGGCACCCCGCGGGGCGAGCGCCTGGTCGAGGCACTCCGAACCCTCTTCGATCTCTAGCCGGGTGACCGGGCGACCTGTGTCGTGACCGAACAACCGGTGCTCCGGTTGGCCACCCGGGGGTCTCCGTTGGCGCTGTGGCAGGCCGACCGGGTGGCCGCCCTGCTGGGTCGGCGCGGGTACTCCACCGAACTGGTCGTCGTGGAGACCGACGGTGACCGCCGCATCGATGTCGCCCTCGACCAGCTCGGTGGGCAGGGCGTCTTCGTCAAAGAGGTGCAGGCGGCGGTGGTGCGGGGGGACGCCGACGCCGCCGTCCACTCGGCGAAGGACCTGCCGGCCGCTCCGGCCCTGGCTGCGCCGGGGTTGGTGCTGGCGGCATTCCCCGAGCGGGTCGACACCCGTGATCTGCTGGTCGGGGCGCAACTCGACCATCTGGCCACGGGAGCCACCGTGGCCACCGGCTCGGCCCGACGCCGCGCCCAGCTGGCCAACTTCCGTCCCGACCTGACCTTCGTGGGGCTCCGGGGGAACCTGGCCACCCGGCTGGCTGTGGCCGGCAGGGGCGAAGTGGCGGCGGTGGTGGTGGCCAAGGCGGCGGTGGACCGCCTGGAGTGGTCGCCCCCCGAGGGCATCGAGACCGAGGTGCTCGCACCGGAGGTGATGCTGCCCCAGGTGGGGCAGGGGGCGTTGGCCGTGGAGTGCCGGGCCGACGATCCGGTCGCCCGGGCCGCGCTGGCGGCAATCGACGACCCCACGGTGGGACCGCTGGTCACGGCCGAGCGGGCCTTCCTGGCCGAGCTGGGTGGCGGCTGCACCCTGCCGGTGGGCGCCAATGCGAGGTGGGAGGGGATAGGCCCGGACTCCGCCGTGCCGGCGACGCCGGGCCGGATCGTCCTGGCCGCCATGCTGGCCGGCGCCGACGGCATGGTGGTGCTCCGGCACGAGCGCTCCGGCAGCGACCCGCACGACCTCGGTCGGTCCGCCGCCCGGTATCTGCTCGACGACGCCGGTGGCGCCGACCTCGGGGAGTGGGGGCCGCTCCCGTCCGGTGCGGACCGGTGACCGTCTCGCTGGTCGGCGCGGGCCCCGGTGACCCCGGCCTGCTCACCCGGAGGGGGGCCGAGCTGATCGGCCGGGCCGACGTGGTGGTCTACGACCGGCTCATCGCCCACGAACTGCTCGACCTGGCCCCTGAGGGCGCCGAGCTGATCGACGTGGGCAAGGTGCCAGGCAGCTCGGACCGTCAGTCCGACATCAACCGGCTGCTCATCGACCACGGACGGGCGGGCCGCAGTGTGGTCCGCCTGAAGGGCGGCGACCCGTTCGTCTTCGGCCGGGGCGGCGAGGAGGCCGAAGCCCTGCGTCAGGCCGATGTGGCCTACGAGGTGGTGCCCGGGGTGAGCTCGGCGTTCGCGGCGCCGGCCGCCGCCGGTATCCCGGTGACCCACCGCGGCTTGGCCACGGCGGTGAGCGTGGTCACCGCCCGGACCGGCGAGACGTCGACCTCCGAGGGCGTCGACTGGGGTGCACTGGGTCGGGTGGGGGGCACCCTGGTCATCCTCATGGGCATGTCCGAGCGGGCCAGCATCGTGCGGGGCCTCCTCGACGGCGGGCGATCGCCCGACACACCGGTGGCCGTGGTGCACTGGGGGACGACGGATCGCCAACAGGTGGTGCGGGCCACGCTGGCCGAGCTGGCCACCATCGAGCTCCCGGCACCGTCGGCCATCGTGGTGGGCGAGGTGGCCGCCCTCGACCTCGGCCCGCCACCGGGCGCAGGGTGAAGCCGACGTGAGCCACGGCGGGAGCCCGGCGTGAGCGAGGCGGTGCTGGCCGGATGCCGCGTGGCGGTCACCCGCACGCGTGTGCAGGCCTCCGGGCTGGTCGACCGGCTGGTCGGCCTCGGCGCCGACGTGGTGGAGCTCCCCGTCATCGCCATCGACGGTCCCCGTGACGGCGGGGCCGGGCTGACCCGGGCGGCGCAGCGGCTGGCCGGGGGCTCGTACGAGTGGGTGGTCGTGACCTCGTCCAACGCCGTCGAGCGGCTGGTGGCCGCCCTCGACGACCACCCGGTCCCCCCGTCGGTGCGATGGGCGGCGGTGGGGTCGGGTACATCGTCGGCGCTGGCCCGGGCGGGATTCACCGCCGCCCTGGTTCCGACCGTGGCGATCTCCGGGGAGCTCGCCGCCACGTTCCCCGAGCCCGAACCCGGGCCAGGGCCTGGGCTCACCGACCCGGGCCCGTCGGGTGGCGGCGCCGTGCTGTTCCCGAGGGCCGAGACGGTGCGGGGCGCGCTGGCCGAGGGACTCAGGGCCAAGGGATGGGTCGTCGACGACGTGATCGCCTACCGGACGGTGGCCGGTGAACCCGGACCCGAGGCCGTCGAGGCGGCGCAGGGCTGCGACGCCATCGCCTTCACGTCGTCGTCGACGGTCACCCGCACCCTCGACCTCATGGAGGCCGACCGGGTCCCGCCGACCGTCGTGACCATCGGCCCGGTGACCTCGGAGACGGCCCGGAGGGCCGGCCTGACGGTGGCGGCCGAGGCCGACCCCCACACGTTGGACGGGCTGGTGGCGGCGCTGATCAGGGCATGCGCCGAGGAGCCTGGCCGGGCGTCTCAGCGCCAACAGCAGCGCCAACAGCAACAGTGACACCGGACTCGGGGTCGGGGCGTCGCCGTTCCCACGGCTGGGCCGCCCTCGGGGACAACGGGCTGCGGGCCTTCTGGGTCACTGCGGTGTGCGTCCTCGGCCTGCAGCTCGTGGGCCTGGTGGTGTACAGCACCTATCTGTTCCACCGGTTCGACCTGACCGATGACTTCGCCACCTACTCCCAGGCGTGGTGGCTGATCGGCCACGGCCACGTCGACCCGGTGAACACGGTGCAGGTGCCGAGCCTGCCGTTCTGGCAGAGCCACTTCGAGCTGGCCATGTGGCCGATCGCGCTGGTCGGACGGGTATGGCCCCACGCCGTCCAGCTGCTGTGGCTCCAGGACGTGGCGCTGGTGGCGACGGAGTGGATCGCACTGGTGTGGGTGGCCTCCGTGTGCGTCGACGGGGTGAGCCGGAGGCGGGCCGCAGTGGCCATCGCCACCTTGGTGTTCGTGGTCGCCAACCCTTGGTGGGCGCTCACCGCATCGTTCGATGTCCACTTCGAGACCCTGGGCCTCCCCTTCGTCGTGTGGTCGGCCTACTCGCTGTGGCGGGGACGGTCGCGGACCGCGGTGGTCGTGGCGGTGGTCGGGCTCCTCTTCGGCGACGTCACCGCCGTGGCCCTGGTGTGTGTCGGGGTCGCCGGGGTGATCTCCCCCAAGGTGCGCCGGACCAGTGGTTGGGGGCCCGCCCTCGTCGTCCTGGCCGTGTCCCTCGGGTGGGTGGTGCTGATCACCGTCCTCGGTGCCAACAAGAGCAGCGGGGTGGTGACCAACTACGGGTACCTGGTCGGTGCGTCCCCCTCCGCCACCAGTGGATGGGTGGTCGGGCACCTGGTGCTCCACCCGGGGCACGCCCTGCATGTGCTGGCCCACCGCCTGCCCGGCATCGGGCGGGTCGTCGCCTCGGCCGGCCTCTTGGGAGTGGCCACGCCCTGGGGGCTGGCGGTGTCGATCGGGACCCTCGTCCCGGCCTCGCTCAACGCCAACCGCGCCTTCCTCACCCCGACCATCGCCTTCCAGACCCTCGCCGTCATCCCCTTCGTCGTGGTGGGGACGGTCATGGTGCTGGTCCGAATCGGAAGGCGACCGGCGGCGACCGGCCCGTCGCCCGGACGGCTGGCTGCCGCGCTGGTCCTGGCGGCCGGGGTGGTGGCCCTGGCGCTGATCCAGAACCTCCCGCTCTACAACACGCTCCGGGCCGACTGGTGGCGGGTGGACGGCCCGGCCGCCGCCACCCTGACCTCGGCCCTGCCGCTGATCCCGGCCGATGCGGAGGTCATCGCCTCCCAGGGGGTCGTCGGCCGCTTCGCCGGCCGGACCCACGTCTACCCGCTGCTGGCTGCGCCCCAGCAGTTCCCCGTCGACGCACCCCAGGTGGTCTTCGTGGTCGCACCCGCCCAGGGCATCGAGCCCATCCCGCCCCAACTGTCCGCCGCCGACCTCCGATCGTTGACCATGAGACTGCATGCCACCGTGTTGGTGTCCGGGCACGGCGTGGCGGTGCTGTCGTGGAAGCCGCCGCCCGGGACCACCGCCGTCGTCCTGCCGTAGTCTGGTCGGCAGTGCCCGACGACGCCCCCACCCGACGAGGCCCGGTCAGCTCCCGAGCCGGGTTCCCCTCGACCCGACTGCGCCGGTTGCGGCGGAGCCCAGCCCTCCGACGCCTGGTGGCGGAGACCACCCTCACCGTCGACGACCTGGTCGCCCCGCTGTTCGTGGCCGACGGCATCGACGAGCCCCGACCGATCGCCGCGCTGCCGGGCGTGGTCCAGCACACGGTGGACTCGGTGGCCGCCGAGGTGAAGCATCTGAGCACCCTGGGCGTCCCCGGCGTGATCCTCTTCGGTGTGCCACGGGCCGAGGACAAGGACGCCCTCGGCACTGGTGCCGCTCATCCGGACGGCATCACCCAGCGGGCGCTGGCCTCGGTCCGCGACGCCGTCGGGGACTCGGTCGTGGTGATGGCCGACTGTTGTCTCGACGAGTTCACCGACCACGGTCACTGCGGTGTGGTCGATCCTGTCACCGGGCGGGTGGACAACGACGCCACGCTTCCCCTCTACGCCGAGCTGGCGCTGGCCCAGGCCGGGGCCGGGGCCGGGGTCGTCGCACCCAGCGGCATGATGGACGGGCAGGTGGGTGCCATCCGGGCCGCCCTGGAGGAGGCCGGCTTCCACGACACCGCCATCCTGGCCTACGCCGCCAAGTACGCGTCGGCCCTCTACGGGCCGTTCCGTGAGGCCGCCGCCGTCACCATCGCCGACGGCGGGGACCGCAAGGGGTACCAGCAGGACCCCGGTAACCGGCGGGAGGCACTGGCCGAGGTGGCGCTGGACATCGCCGAGGGTGCCGACATGGTGATGGTCAAGCCCGCCCTCACCTCCCTCGACGTCATCGCCGACGTTCGTGCGGCGTTCGACGTCCCCGTGGCCGCCTATCACGTGAGTGGGGAGTACGCCATGGTGATGGCGGCCGCGGCGAACGGGTGGATCGACGGGACCGCCGTGGCCCTCGAGCAGTTGACGGCGGCCAAGCGGGCAGGGGCCGACTTCGTCCTGACCTACTTCGCCGGCGCGCTGGCCGAGCTGCTCGGTGGGTGAGTCGGCGGCCTCCGCGGCCCTGTTCGAGCGGGCCCTCCGGGTGATCCCCGGGGGTGTGAACTCGCCGGTTCGCTCCTTCGCGTCGGTGGGTGGCCATCCCTACTTCGTGGCACGCGGCGAGGGCGCCTACGTCTGGGACGCCGACGGCAACCGGCTGCTCGACTTCGTGCAGTCCTACGGCGCCTCCCTGCTCGGCCATGCCCATCCCGCCGCCGTGGAGGCGATCGGGCGTGCCACCTCCCTCGGGACGACGTTCGGCGCGCCCACCGAGGGAGAGGTCCTGCTGGCCGAGGCCATCTGCGCCCGGGTGGACGGGTGCGAGCAGGTGCGGCTGGTGTCCTCGGGGACCGAGGCGGCCATGAGCGCGGTCCGGGTGGCGCGCGGATTCACCGGTCGGTCCCGTGTGGTCAAGTTCGCCGGCTGCTACCACGGCCACTCCGACGGGCTCCTCGCCGGCGGGGGGAGCGGGGTGGCCACCCTGGGCCTCCCCGACTCCGCCGGTGTCCCCCTGGGCGCCGTGGCCGAGACGGTCGTGGTCCCCTACAACCGGGTCCCCGCGCTCGACGATCGGGTGGCCTGCGTGATCGTGGAGGCGGTGGCCGCCAACATGGGCCTGGTCCCACCGGCGCCCGGCTTCCTCGAGGGGCTGCGCTCGGCGTGTGACGAGGCCGGGGCCCTCCTGGTGTTCGACGAGGTGATCACCGGCTTCCGCCTCGGCCAGGGCGGGGCATCGGCCTGGTCGGGCGTGCGTCCCGACCTGTGGTGCTTCGGCAAGGTCATCGGTGGCGGCCTGCCGGTGGGGGCGTTCGGCGGGAGGGCCGACGTGCTGGCCTCGCTGGCACCGGACGGGCCGGTGTACCAGGCCGGCACACTGTCCGGCAATCCCCTGGCCACCGCGGCGGGGCTGGCGGTGCTCACCGCCGTCGGACCGGACGACTACGCCGCGCTGTCGGACCGGGTGGGCCGGTTCGGCCGGCAATTGGAGGACGCCCTCACGACGGCGCTGTCCAAGGCCGACGTGACCGGGGCCGCGGGCACCCGACTGGAGGCACGGGTGCCGGTGGTCGGGCCACTGGTCGGCCTGTTCTTCGTGCCGGCCGGCGCCGACCCGGTCTCCGACTACGACGGCGCGGCGGCGTCGGCCGCCACCGGGCTCTACGCCCGGTTCTTCCGGGCCATGCTGGAGCGGGGGGTGGCCCTGGCCCCGGGGCCCTTCGAGGTGGCGTTCCCGTCGATGGCCCACGGGGACGATGAGCTCGACCACGCCGTCGATGTGGCGTCCGAGGCTATGTTCCATGCGGTGTCCACACGGTGAGCCGTCCAACACGGTGAGACCCGAGCCGTGTCCACGCCATCACCGTGATCGGGCAATCGGTGAATTGCTGACGGGAACGAGCGCAACGGAGCCATGATCGAATCGACGGGAGCGGGCGGCGGACGCCCCCGACGGCCGGAAGCCCCGAAGCCCTGGCCCCGGTCCGTGCCGGAGCAGAGGACCTTCGAATTCGTCGGCGTGGAGATGCTCAACGGGCCGGTCCAGGTGGCGTCCGGGCACGACGGGCTCACCCTCCGATTCGATGATGCCGGCATCGCCATCACCGGCCGGGAGCAGGGCCAGCGTCACGTGATGCCCTGGTCCGAGGTTCAGCACGTGACGGTCGGGGATTCGACGAGGGAGCCGTCGGGACGGGCGTCCACCCCGATGGCGATCGAGTCGAACGGTGCGACCGTGCGCCTGGTACTGGACCTCGACCGCGAGGGCTCGGTCCGCATGGAGGCGCTCGAGCGGTGCCTGCGGTGGTGGGCGCCGGCGGCCACCCCCCGGAGGTCCCGTGCGCTCCCGGGCCGGGCACCGTCACCGGGCGCCATGCGCCCGGTGGATTCGTCACTCGGGGCCGCGCCGGTCCGACGGCGCCGCCTGGCCCTGCTGCTGGCAGGCCTGGTCCTGATCGGCACCGGCGTCGGGTTGGCCGTGAGCCTCGGCGCCCACGGGCGGGAAGAACCGTCGGCCCTCAATGCCACGGCCCCCGGCCTGACGCCGGACCAGCGACTGGCGCAGCGGGTCATGCTGACCCGGAACGACCTCCCGGTCGGGTGGCGGGTGCAGCCCGGTCCTGCGCAGGCGGACAATTCGGCGGCGGCGGCCCACGGCCAGGCCCAGATCACCGCGGCCTTCGCTGCCTGTATGGGGGTCTCCCAGCAAAAGGCCCTGGTCGTGTTGGGCGGTCAGGCCCCCGATCAGACCGCCCAGTCGTCGTCCCCGATCTTCATGGCCCCGCCGACCGGATCCGACGCCGGGTACTCTCTCGAGCTCCAGACGGCCGCATCGGTGGTGCGCACCCACCAGGACGAGCAGGACGACCTCGCCCTGTTCTCCAACCCCAGGTACCCCGGGTGCGCGGCGGATGCGACCGCCTCCGAGCTGCAGCTCGGCGTGGACGACCTCTCGGGCACCCACCATCGCCCGGACACCGCGTTCGGCACGCCGTTCTCCGTGGCCGCCCCGGTCGGGGTCCACGTGACGGCGTTGCGGGTCGACTGCGAGGTGATCGACCACGCATCCGCGGTACCGGTCGAGGTGGACGAGATATTCGTGGGCAGTGACCGGATCGAGGCCGACCTGGAGGCGTCGGCCATCGGGGGGACCATCCCCCAGAGCGTCGTCCACCCCTCGGTGGTGGCGTTCGAACAGCGGATCGCCACCGGGGGGAGTGGGATCCAGATCTGAGTCCCGCCCGCTCCGGTCCCCGGTGATCCCGGCGGACGAGGGGTGGATCCGACCATCTCGTCCCGGAGTGCGCCACTATGGTTGCGTGCAACAGCCGCGGCGCGCCCCGATCGCTGGTGAACCGGTCCTTCGGACACGGGCGGGCGACGACGACGGTGGTGGCCCCGAGTGGCGGGCGGGCGGTGGCACGAGGTCCGCCACCGTCCTATGGACCCGGTGTCCCCTATGGAGTTGACTGAACTGCAGGAGAGCTACGGGGCTGGCCCCCGGCGATCGAGGAGTGGTACATGACGGTCGGAATCACTGAACTCCCTCCCGAGGGCATGCAGCTGGGTGGGGTGGCCCTCGCCGGCGACGCCGACCGGGGCACGAAGACCACCGAGGGACTCAGCCTGCTGTTCACCACAGCCGGCATCACCGTGCAGGGCCCACAGCCCCAGATCGAGCGACTGCTGGTGTGGTCGGGCCTGGATACCGCCACGTGCCGCGAGAAGGTCGCCCTCAACGACGGGCGCAGCGCGGCGGTGATGGAGCTGACCTCGGGTGGTCAGTCGATCCGCTTCCTGCTCCCGACCGAGACCGTCACCCCTGGCCAGGCCGCCTATCTCGACCAGGCGCTTCCGGCCTGGCTGGCCCGGTACAAGGGAGCGTCGGGTCCGGCCTTCACCCCCACGCCCCCGCCGGCGCCCTCGCAGACGGCTTCGAGCACCGGCTCGTCCGGGGTCGCCGATCCTGGAACCGGAATCGGAACCGGGGCGGCCGCAGCAGCCGCAGCCGGGGCGGCCGCAGCCGCCGGAGGAGCGGCTGCCGAAGCCGACGCCGGCATCGGCGGACCCTCCGAAGCAGGTACGCCGACCCCCATCTCGTCGGCACCGCCCGCACCCGCGGCACCCGCTCCCGCGGCACCCGCGCCCGCGGCATCCGCACCCGCACCACCCGCGGCGGCGGCCCCCACCGCCGCCCCTGCACCCGGCGTGCACGCCGCTGCCGGCGACGGCCCCTCCTTCCTCCCTCCACCGGTGGGATCGGCGCCACCTCCGCCGCCCCCGCCCCCGCCCCCACCTCCGCCGCCCCCGCCCCCGCCTCCATCGGCACCCGCGGCGCCTGTCCTTCCGGGAGCGGTTGCGGCCGGCGCCGCGTCCGGGTGGGAAGGGATCTCGGGCCCCGACGCCGTCGGCGGCCAGGGCCCGTCCGTGGCGGACCCGCCGCTGGGCCAGGTCCCCGCCGGTGATGTGCTCCCACCCCCGAAGAAGACCCGGGCATGGCGGAAGGGGCGGCAGGACGCCGAGTCCCCGAACGGGCTCCCGGATGGCGTGGGTCAGGTCCTGCCACCCCCGGCCCCGCCGGCCAACCCCGTCTTGTTGAGCCCTGGCGCCCTGCCGCCCCCGCCGGCCGGCTATCCGACCGCGGGCGGTGCCCAGGACCCGGTGGTGTGGAAGCCACCCGTCGATCCCGTCACCGGCACGGTGCTCTGGGACAGCGCACCCAGCACCGACTTCGTGGCACCCGTCGAGAGCAAGCCCAAGAAGTCGAAGGGCTGGAGGCGCGGCGCCAAGGCGGGCGCCGCCGGCGCCGCGGCCGGAGCGGCCGGTGCGGTGGCCTTCACCGAGGGATCAGGCGCCACAGGACTTTCCGGGCCCGGAGTCGCGGATCCCACGGCCCCGGCCGACCCATGGGCATCGGGAGCACCGGCGGCGTCGCCCCTGGCGCCCGGAACCGGCGCCGACCCCTGGACCGCGGCGCCCGGCGATCCGTTCGGGTCGGCGGGGCTCCGGCCCGCCACGGAGGGCGGGACCTCGCAGCCGGCGTCCGGCGGGCCCGCCGCCAAGGGAGGGAAGACCAACCGCACCACCGTCCTCCTGCTCGTCCTCCTGCTCGTCGTGGTCGTGGCCGCCGGCGCCTTCTACTACCTGAAGAAGCACAACAACACCTCGACCACGACGCCGCCGACCACCCCGGCAGTGTCGCCCGCCGCGGCCGATGCCGCGCTGGCGGCCGGCATCAATCTCCGCCTCACCGACCTTCCGACCGGCTGGGCGCGCAGCACTGCGGCCGCCCAGGCCGTCCGGCCCCCGGTCGCTCCTCCGGCCGCACAGGTGAAGGCGGAGCAGGCTCTGGCATCGTGCCTCAGCCAGCCCGTCGCGGTCGTGGCCGGACTGTTCGGGGGCGCCGCGCTCCCCGGACAGGTCACCGCGGAGCGTTCGCCGACCTTCCAGAGCGGAACGGACCCGAACATCCAGATGTTCTCGACGACGGCGGTCATGGGCTCGACCGCGCAGGCCCAGCCTCTGGAAGCCCCGTTCGCCGACCCGAATTTCGTCACCTGCTTCAGTCAGTACCAGTCGGCACAGGTGGCCGCGGCGGTGCCCGGAGCCACGGCCGCGGTGCAGCCGGTGACGCTGGCGGCGTCCGGGGGCGTCGTCTCGCACGGCTACCTGACCACCTTCACCATCCCCAACCAGGGGTCCCAGGTGGTCGGTGAGGCCTTCGTCCTGGGTGGTCGGACAGAGACACTGCTCGAGCCCTCGACCAACGGCCCGCCCGTCCCGTCGAGCGCCTTCAACCCGGCGTACAACGCCGTCGTCGCCCGGGTGGCCCAGGCCGCCGCCAGGTAGAGCGGGGACCGGGGCGGATACGCCCCGGTGACTCAGTCCGCGTCGGGGGCGAGGCGGGCGATGAGGGCCAGGGCCCGGTAGGCGGCCTCGGCCGGTCCGGTCTCGTCCGGGCGGAGCAGGTTGGACATGATCCGCAGGATCCAGCTCATCAACGGCTCCGAGCGAATGCCAGTTCCGACGCAGAGCTGCATCAGCTCGGGTCGGCTGATCACCCGGATGAAGGCCCGTGCCACCCGGTAGTAGAGGCCGTAGGCGTCCTCGAGGCGGGTCCCGTAGCCCTCGAGGGCAGCCGATCCACCGCCCGACAGCGCCTCGCCCAGGGATGCTGCCGCCAGCCGGCCGGTCTCGTAGCCGTAGGCGATCCCCTCCCCGTTGAACGGGTTGATGGTGCCGGCGGCGTCGCCGACCACCAGCGTCGTCGCTCCCACCCTGGGTCCGACGGCGAGGCCCATGGGGAGCTTGCCGCCCGTGGGTGGGCCGAGCGAGGTGGCGGGGGAGAGCTCCCACTCCTCCGGGGCGTAGGCCACGAAATGGTCCATGAGTGTGGAGGTGTTGACGCCCTTCCACCGCTGGTCGGTGGAGAGCAGGCCGACCCCGACGTTGACCCGGCCGTCGCCGAGCGGGAATATCCACCCGTATCCCGGCACCACCTTGCCGTCCCCGTCGCGGATGTCCAGGTGCGACTCGATGAACGTCTGGTCGTGCCCGGGTGAGGTGTAGTAGCCGCGCAGGGCCATCCCCATCGGCTGTCGACGGTTCCGGCTCGTGCCGAGGGCCCGACCGAACCTGGAGTTGGCGCCGTCGGCCACGACCACGTAGCGGGCCCGGACCTCCCGGACGGCACCGTCGGCCTTGTCCCTGACGACGGCACCCACGCAGGAGGGGAGTGCCGACACGCCCGCCGGTGCCGGGACGTCGCCGCCCGACCCCGTCCGCCCGTCGAGGATGGGCTCGACCGCCTCGGCCCCCTGCCAGACGGTGGCACCGGCCTTGACCGCCCGCTCGTTGACGATGGCGTCGAGGTCGTGCCGCGTGATCACGTAGCCGTAGGAGGGGAAGCTCGGGTGCTCGGGCCAGGGCAGGTCGAGCACCTTTCCGTAGGCGTGGGCCCGGAGGCCCGAATAGCGGTGGGCGCCCGACAGGGCACCCTCGATCCCCATATCGGCGATCTGGCGCACCGAGCGGGGGGTGAGGCCGTCCCCGCACGTCTTCTCCCTCGGGAACACCTTCTTCTCCACCACCGCCACGTCCCAGCCCGCCTCGGCCAGCCAGTAGGCGCAGGAGGAACCCGACGGGCCGCCGCCCACCACCAGGACGTCGTGCAGGTGATCGGCATGGTGGGTGGGAGGGGTCACAGCCCCCAATGGTAGGGGTCGGGGCACCCGGACGGCACACCGGGAGCACTCCGGGAGGCGACCTCGCGACGGCGGTCGGCCCGAGGGCGGAGGGCCGGTGCGGTGGCGGACCGTCGATGTGCTTGGCAGAAGGGGGGCGTGGTAAAAACAACTCCCTGTGGACGATTATCTCCCGATCCTGATCCTCCTCATCCTGGGGTTCCTGTTCGCCGCCCTGTCGTTCGTGGCGTCGGCCCTGCTGGCGCCGACCAAACGGCCGACGGCGGCAAAGATCGCGCCCTACGAGTGCGGCATCGTCCCCGGCATCGATCCGCCCACCCGGTTCCCGGTGCGCTTCTACCTGATCGCCATGATCTTCATCATCTTCGACATCGAGATCGTCTTCCTCTACCCCTGGGCGGTCATCTTCCGCCAGCTGCGCTCGTTCGGGCTGGTCGAGGTGGTGGTGTTCGCCGCCGTCGTCTTCATCTCGTTCCTCTTCCTGGTGAGCAACGGCGCGCTGAGTTGGGGACCGGCCAAGCGCCTGGTGGGCGCCATGCCGTCCCGCACCTCGGAGTCGACCATCGCCCGCATCTCGGCCGGCTCGGGGGGACCCGGCCGCTCGACGCGCACCGTCGGTGCCCCGCAACCAGCGGTTGCCGCCGACCCCGCCGACCCAGACGCCCCCGCCACCGGAACGCCGGCCACCACGCCGACCGGACCCGGCCGGGCCGCGTAGATCGGAAGGCGACCGCCCATGGGTCTCGAGGACCTCCAGCACAACTTCCTCACCGGCCGACTCGAGGACCTGGTCAAATGGGCCCGGACCTACTCCATGTGGCCGGCCACCTTCGGGCTGGCCTGCTGCGCCATCGAGATGATGTCGGTGGGGGCGGCCGATTTCGACCTGGCCCGGTTCGGGATGGAGGTGTTCCGGGCGTCCCCCCGTCAGGCCGATCTGATGATCGTGGCCGGTCGGGTGTCGCAGAAGATGGCCCCCGTCCTCCGCCAGGTCTACGACCAGATGATGGAGCCCAAGTGGGTCCTGTCGATGGGCGTGTGCGCCAGTACCGGCGGGATGTTCAACAACTACGCCATCGTCCAGGGAGTGGACCAGATCGTGCCCGTCGACGTGTACGCCCCGGGCTGCCCACCCACCCCCGAGACGCTCATGCACGCCATCTTGACGCTGCACGAGAAGGTGCGGACCAGCGACATCACCCACCGGGCCCCGGTCCCGCTGCTGGGTCGGGCCGACGGCCCGCAGGACGCCACCCTGGCCGCCGACGAGGGAGCGGACACCGACGACGGGCGCACCCATGCGGAGGAGACCACCACGGGGTGGACCCCCGACCGCCCGGACGCCGTGCACCTCGGGACGCCCAAGCGGAACCCGGTGATCGCTCGAAGCGTGGGTGAGCCGCTGTGACGGTGATCGACGGGCCCGAGGTCGTCGAGGAGCCGACCGGGGCCAGCGAATCCGGAGGCGGCCTCCCGAGGGCGGCGGGGCGGCACCACCAGGACGTGGTCTTCCCCACCCGCGACCAGTACACCGCGGTGGTCGCCGAGTACCGCGAGGGCGGGTTCGAGATGTGCGCCGACCTGTGCGGCGTCGACTACCTCACCCACCCCGGGCGCACCCTGCCCGTCGGGGTGGCGCCCGAGCGTTTCGAGGTGGTGGTCAACCTGCTCTCACTCAGCCAGGCCCGCCGGGTCAGGATCCGGCTGCAGGTACCCGAGTCGGACGCCACGGCGCCGACGCTGTTCGAGCTCTACCCGGGCACCGAGGCCATGGAGCGGGAGGCCTTCGATCTGTTCGGCATCGTCTTCGTCGGCCATCCCGACATGACCCGCATCCTCCTGCCCGAGGACTGGGAGGGCCACCCCCTCCGCAAGGACTACGGGGTCGGCCGGGTGCCGGTCCAGTTCAAGGATGCCCCGGGCCCCAGATGAGCGATGTGAAGGCGAGCTCCCCGACCGACGATGCCGAAGCACCGTCACATCCCGACACGGCACCGCACGCCGATACGGTGCTGGACCCGCCGCCGTCGGGGGACGAGTTTCTCGACGACGGCCCGTTCGACCGGCCCCAGGGGCTGGTGGCCGAGACTTCGGAGGGTGCCCAGGAACTGAGCGGCCGGGCGGACACCGAGCCGTCGGAGTTGCGCCGCGAGGTGGGTGCGGTGCTGCGATTGCCCGAAGGTGTGGCCGTCGATCCGGCCGACATCGACATCGAGCAGACCGACGACGAGACCATGATCATCAACATGGGTCCCCAGCACCCCTCGACCCACGGGGTGCTGCGCCTGATGCTGGAGCTCGACGGGGAGACGGTGCTGCGCACCAAGCCGGTCATCGGCTACCTCCACACCGGCATGGAGAAGACCGCCGAGGAGCTGACCTACGTCCAGGGCTCGACCAACGTCACCCGTATGGACTACCTGGCCCCCCTCCACAACGAGTTGGTGCTCTCCTTGGCCGTCGAGGCACTGCTCGGTGCCGAGATGCCCCCTCGGTCGGACTGGATCCGCATGCTGATGGTCGAGCTCAACCGGGTGTCCTCGCACCTGATGTGGATGGCCACCAACGGCATGGACCTCGGATCCACGTCGATGATGATCTACGGCTTCCGCGAGCGGGAGATGGTCCTGGCCTTCTTCGAGAAGACCACCGGCCTGCGGATGAACCACAATTTCATCCGTCCCGGAGGCACGGCTGCCGACCTCCCCGACGGATGGGAGGACGACGTCACGGTCATCTGTGACACCGTCATGGCCCGCACCGACGAGTACGACGAGCTCCTCACCGGGCAGCCGCTGTTCCGGCAGCGGTCCGAGGGCATCGGCACGCTGTCGGCCGAGGAGGCACTGGCCCTCAGCCTGACCGGCCCGGTGCTGCGCTCCACCGGCGTCCCCTGGGACCTGCGGCGCGCCATGCCCTACCTCCGCTACGACGAGGTCGACTTCGACGTCATCGTCGGCACCTACGGGGACAACTTCGACCGCTACTCCATCCGGCTCAACGAGATCCGCGAGTCGGTCAAGATCATCCGCCAGATCGTCGAGAAGATGCCGGCCGGTGACTACCGCATCCAGGACAAGAAGGTCACGCCGCCTCCCCGGGGGCGCATCGACGAGTCGATGGAGGCGCTCATCCACCACTTCAAGGTGTTCACCGAGGGCTTCAAGGTGCCCGAGGGCGAGGTGTACGTCGCCGTCGAATCGCCACGCGGCGAGCTCGGCTGCTACCTGGTGGCCGACGGCACGCCCAAGGCCTACCGGATGCACATCCGCGGCCCGAGCTTCGTCGAACCTCCAGGGGCTCCCCCTGATGATGCGCGGCGGGCTCCTGGCCGACGCCGTGGCGGTGTGCTCCACCATCGACCCGGTGATGGGGGAGGTGGACCGGTGAGCGAGACCTCCACGCCGGTGGGCGCCCCCCGGCGCGGCCGACCACCGGGCCACCCCGGCGGCGAGCCATCTGTCGCCCGAGATCCTGGCGCGGGCCCGGGACCTCATCTCCCTCTACCCCGAGCCCCGCTCCGCGCTCATCCCACTCTGCCACCTGGCCCAGGAGCAGGACGGCTGGCTCACCCCGGCGGCGATGGTCGACATCGCCGGACTGGTGGGGGTGACCGCCGCCGAGGTGCTCGGCACCGCCTCGTTCTACGACATGCTGCACACCGAGCCGGTCGGGACCCACGTGGTCGCGGTGTGCACCAACATCGCCTGCCTCCTGGGCGGGGCCGCCGAGCTCCTCGAGCACGCCGAGCGGTCGCTCGGCGTCAACGCCGGAGGGACCACGGCCGACGGGACCGTCACGCTCGAGGAGGCCGAGTGCCTGGCCGACTGCGACCGGGTCCCGTGCGTCCAGGTCAACCACCGGTTCGTGGGCGCCCAGACCCCCGAGTCCTTCGACCGGCTCATCGCCGACCTCCGGGCCGGTGGGCGCGCCGACGAGATCCCGCTGCACGGCACCTTGAACCGCACGGTGCGCACCAACGGGTTGGAGGCGGATCGCGACCGGGTGGCGGCGGAACGGGCGGCGATGGCCCGGGCCCAGGCCGAGCGGGCGGCGGCGGCCGAGGCGGCCAAGACGGTCGGCGGCGACGGCACTCCGGCGGGGGGTTCGTAGTGGCCATCACCGATCCGCCCAAGATCGTCACCGCCAGGCTCGGCTACGAGGACTCCCACACGCTCGAGCGGTACCTGGCCACGGGCGGGTACGAGGGGCTGCGCAAGGCCCTGACCATGACCCCCGAGGCGGTGGCCCACGAGGTCGACACGGCCAGCCTGCTCGGACGGGGTGGCGCCGGGTTCCCCGCCGGGCGCAAGTGGGCCATGCTCCGCAAGGACCCCGTCACGTACCTGGTGGTCAACGGCGACGAGAGCGAGCCGGCGACGTTCAAGGACCACCTCCTCGTGGAGCGGGATCCCCACCAGCTGGTGGAGGGCGTGCTCATCGCCGCCTACGCGCTGCAGGTGACCCAGGTGTTCATCTTCGTCCGCGGCGAGTTCGCCCTCGGGCTCGAACGGGTCCAGGCGGCGCTGAACGAGGCCTACGGCTACGGCGCGGTGGGCGCCGACATCTTCGGGTCGGGCTTCTCGGTCGACGTGGTCGTGCACCCCGGGGCGGGGGCGTACATCTGCGGCGAGGAGACCGCCCTGCTCGAGTCGCTCGAGGGCAAGCGGGGGTTCCCCCGCATCAAGCCGCCGTTCTTCCCGGCCGCCATCGGCCTCTACGGACAGCCCACCGTGGTCAACAACGTCGAGACCATGTCCAACCTGCCGTGGATCATCCTCAACGGCGGGGCCGCCTTCGCCTCCCTCGGGGAGGGCCGCTCCACCGGCACCCGGCTGTTCGCCCTGGCCGGTCACGTCAAGAACCCCGGCGTCTACGAGCTCGAGATGGTCAAGACGACGTTCAACGACCTGATCAACGCGCCGGTGCTGGGCGGCGGCATCCCCGGCGGCCGGGAGCTGAAGGCGTTCATCCCCGGCGGCGTCTCGGCCCCGTGGTTCGGACCCGACCAGATCGACCTCCCCCTCGGGCAGGACGAGGTGGGGGCGGCCGGCTCCATGCTCGGCTCGGGATCGATCGTGGTCATGGACGACCACACCTGCGCAGTGCGCGCCGCCTGGAGGATCACCAAGTTCTTCTCCCGCGAGTCCTGCGGCCAGTGCACGCCGTGCCGCGAGGGTTCGGGTTGGCTGGAGAAGATCATGGAGCGCATCGAGACCGGCAACGGGCGCGAGCAGGATCTCGACCTGCTCCTCGATGCCTGCGACAACATCGCCCCGGGTCTCACCTGGCCGCCCCAGCAGACCACCATCTGCGTGCTCGGGCCCTCGATCCCGTCCTCCATCGGCTCGGCCATCGAGATGTTCCGCGACGAGTTCCTCGTGCACATCAAAGAGGGGGGATGCCCCTATGAGTGAGTCCACCCTCCCCGAGGGCGCCACCACCCGCGAGAACGTCAGCGCCGATATCACCGTGGAGAGCGAGGCGGCCGCGCCTCCGGTCGAGATGACGACCTTCACCCTCGACGGCCGCGAGGTGACGGCCATCAAAGGGGAGATGCTGATCGCCGCGGCCGAGCGCGCCGGGACGTTCATCCCCCGGTTCTGCTACCACCCGCGCATGAAGTCGGTCGGGATGTGCCGGATGTGCCTGGTCGAGGTGAGCGGACCTCGGGGCGCCACGCTCCAGCCCAGCTGCTTCGTCGAGGTGCAGCCCGGCTCCGAGGTCGTCACCGACTCGGACAAGGTCAAAAAGGCCCAGGACGGCGTCCTCGAGTTCCTGCTGATCAACCACCCACTGGACTGCCCGGTGTGCGACAAGGGTGGCGAGTGCCCGCTCCAGGACCAGACCCTGGCCTTCGGTCCCGGCGAGACCCGGTTCGTGGAGGAGAAGCGCCACTTCGAGAAGCCCATCCCCATCTCCGAACTGGTCCTGCTCGACCGGGAGCGGTGCATCCAGTGCAGCCGCTGCACCCGGTTCGCCGACGAGGTGGCCGGCGAGGCACAGATCGACTTCATCGGCCGGGGCGACCAGATCGAGGTCAACACCTTCCCCGAGCTGCCCTTCGCCTCGTACTTCTCGGGCAACACCGTGCAGATCTGCCCGGTGGGCGCGCTCACCGCCGCCCCCTACCGGTTCGCCGCCCGCCCCTGGGACCTCGACCAGGTGGAGTCGACGTGCACCACCTGCTCGGTCGGCTGCCGGGTGGCGGTGCAGTCGTCGTCGAACCGGGTGACCCGGCTGCTCGGCATCGACGCCGACCCGGTCAACCACGGCTGGCTGTGCGACAAGGGCCGGTTCGCCTTCGAGTCGGTCAACAGCGGGGACCGCCTCACCGAGCCCCTCGTCCGCAAGGACGGCGCCTTGGTGCCGGCGTCGTGGCACGAGGCGCTGGCCGTGGTGGCGGACCGCCTGAAGGCGACATCGTCGGAGGACGGGCCCGAGTCGGTGGCCGTGATCGGCGGCGCCCGGTTGACCAACGAGGGCGCCTACGCCTGGGCCAGGCTGGCCAAGGGGATCGTGGGCACCGACTCGGTCGACGCCCAGTTGGGCGACGGGATCCCCGCCGAGGTGGCGCTCGGCCTGCCCCGGGCCACCATCAACCAGGCGGTGGCCGCCGACACGGTGATCCTGCTCACGGGTGACCTGCGCGAGGAGCTCCCCATCTTGTTCCTCCGGCTCCGCTCCGGCGTGGTCGACGGCCACCTGCAGCTGATCGAGCTCTCCCCGCAGTCCACCTCCCTCACCCCGTACGCGGCGGCGTCGCTGCGGTACGGCCCCGGCGACGCCGTCGCCCTGGCCACCGCCCTCGTCGACCCGGGGGCGGCGGCCCCCGGTTCGGTCGACCCGGTGGCGCTGGACGAGGCCCGCCGGCTGGCCGGCGCCGGCACCGTGGTGGTGGTGGCCGGCCGCCCGTCGCTGGCCGAGGACGGCACCCTGGTGGCCGAGGCGGCCCAGGTGCTGGCCCGTGCGCTTCCCGATGCCCGGTTCCTCCCCGCCCTCCGCCGGGGCAACGTCCACGGCGCACTCGACATGGGCCTGGCGCCCGGCCTGCTGCCCGGACGGGTCGGCCTCGACGCCGGTCGGGACTGGTTCACCGACGCCTGGGGCGCGGTCCCCGCCGCCCGTGGCCGCGATGCCCGGGCCATCCTGGCGTCGGCGGCCGGGGAGGCCCCCGACGGCGACCGGGTGCGCGCCCTGGTGCTCCTCGGGAGCGACCCACTGGGCGACTTCCCTGACCGGCGGCTCGCCGAGCGCGGACTGGAGGGTGCCGAGTTCGTCGTGGCCGTGGCGTCGTCACCCGGCGCCGCCACCGAGCTCGCCGACGTGGTCCTGCCGGCTGCCGAGGCCCACGAGCGACCGGGTACCACCACCAACATCGAAGGGCGGATCAGCCGGCTGGGCCAGAAGCTGGTTCCGCCGGGTCAGGCATGGCCGGACTGGATGATCGCCGGCGAGCTCTCGGTCCACCTCGGGGCGGACCTGGGCCTCGACTCCGTCGGGGACGTGTGGGACGAGGTGGAGCGGGTGGCGCCGGCGTACCACGGGATCACGCGGGCCGTCCTCGACGTGCCCGGAACCGGCGACGGCGTGGTCGCCCCGCTTCGGGCCAGTGCGGTGACCATCTCGCGGCGGGCCGCCGCCCAGCCGCTCGACCCCATCGCCTTTCCCGGCGTCGAGTCGGTGGAGCGCCAGGGCGCCCCGCCGCGCGTCGGGTTGGCCGAGGCGCCCACCGCCGGGATCGGACGGGACCACGACGCCGGGACCGCCGCCGCGGCACCGGAGCGCCCCGAGCCGTTGGACGGGGCGTTCGACCTCGACGTCCCCCACGTGTCCCCCAACGACAGCTACTCCTTGCGCCTGGTGGCATCACGCACCCTCTACGACGGGGGCGCCGCCGTCGGGGCCACGCCGGCACTGGCCGGTCTGGTGTCGCCGTCGCCCCTGCGGGCCAACCCGCGTCGACCTCGACGAGCTGGGCGTGGCAGCCGGAGGATCGGTCCGGCGTGCGCACCGCCACCGCCTCGGCCGTGCTCCCGGTCGTGGCGGACGCCTCGCTGCCCGCGCAAGGTGGTGGCGGCCGACTTCAACGTCCCCCTCGAGGAGGGGACGATCGCCGACCTCATCGACTCCGCCGGCCCGGTGGTCGAGCTGCGGTTGGAGACGCCGTGACCGCGCTGGCCTCCCTGCTCCATCCGCTGATGGCCGCCGACCCCCTCTACGACAACGGGGTCGGCTGGGTCGTGTTCCTCATCGTGCTCATCAAGGTGCTGGTGGTCTTCGGTGCCCTGATGGTGTCGGTCATGCTGATGATCTGGTTCGAGCGCAAGGTCATCTCGGACATGCAGAGCCGGATCGGGCCCAACCGGGCCGGCCCCTTCGGCATCGCCCAGACCATGGCCGACGGGATCAAGCTGTTCTTCAAAGAGGACCTGATGCCGGACCAGGCCGACCGGTTCGTGTTCAAGCTGGCCCCGTACCTCACCATCATCCCGGCGTTCTTGAGCCTTCGCCATCGTGCCCATCGGCGGCGAGGTGACCATCGCCGGGCACTCCTTCGAGCTCCAGCTGGCCGATCCCCCGATGGGGATCCTCTTCCTGCTGGCCATGTCGTCCATCGGCGTCTACGGCATCATGCTGGCCGGATGGTCGTCGGGGTCGAAGTACCCGCTGCTCGGATCGGTGCGGGCGTCGGCCCAGATGATCTCCTACGAGGCCGCCCTCGGGATGACGGTGGTGACCGTGGTGCTGATCACCGGGGCGCTGAGCACCCGGACCATCGTGCAGGCCCAGGCCGTCCACCTGTGGCAGTGGAACGTCATCCGGCTCGGGGTCGTGCCCTTCATCATCTTCTTCATCGCCATCGTGGCGGAGACCAACCGGCCCCCCTTCGACCTGGTCGAGGCCGACTCCGAGCTGGTCGGGGGCTTCGTCACCGAGTACTCGTCGATCCGATTCGCCCTGTTCTTCCTGGCCGAGTTCATGAACACCATCACCATGTCGGCCATCACCGTCACCTTGTTCTTCGGCGGCCCCGACGGCCCCATCCCCCACATCCCGCACCTCTACTGGCTGTGGCCGATCCTGTGGTTCCTGGGCAAGACCATCATCTTCTTGTTCGTGTTCGTGTGGCTCCGGGCCGCACTGCCCCGCTTGCGCTACGACCAGCTGATGGACCTGGGCTGGAAGCGCCTCATCCCGCTCTCGCTCGGGTGGCTGCTCATCGTGGCCGGGTTCGTGGTCGACGGGTGGTGGGGCCTCGGGATGGCCCTGGCCGTCGTGGCGGCGGCCATCGTGATCACCCGGGCCTTCTCCATCGGAGCCGAGCGCGAGGAGACCAGGGCCATCGTCCCCGCCGTGGGGGTGCGACTGTGGAGACGGCCCGTCGAGGCCGTCGGGCCACCTGGCTCCCCCGAACCCGGAGCCGTGGACCCCGGGCCCGCCCCGGCCGGGCGACCGGTCACGTCGTCGACCGAAGGAGCTGAGCGCTGATGGCAGTCCCCGAGCCGCCACACCAGCGCCAGAACTTCCTGGGCGGGTTCAAGCTGACCCTGGAGCACATCGGCCGACTTCCGGTGACCCGGCAGTACCCCGAGGAGAAGCGGCCCAAGCAGCCCCGCCAGCACGGTCGCCATGTCCTCAACCGCTACGAGGACGGGATGGAGAAGTGCATCGGCTGCGAGCTGTGCGCCGGGGTGTGCCCGGCCGACTGCATCTACGTGCGCGGCCTCGACAATCCGCCGGACCACCCGGTGTCGCCCGGTGAGCGGTACGGCTACGTCTACGAGATCAACTTCCTGCGGTGCATCCACTGCGACCTCTGCGTAGAGGCCTGTCCCACAGAGGCCATCACCGAGTCCAAGCTGATGGAGTTCTCCTTCACCAACCGCAACGACGCCATCTACGGCAAAGAGGAGCTCCTCGTCGACGACGACGGCAAGCCCAAGCACCTCCCCTGGGAGGACTGGCGCGAGGGCGACGACCTGCACACGTCGGGATGGATGCGGGCCACGTCCCCAGCCGGAGCGGCCGAGTTCGAGGGGCAGGTCCAGTGGTCCGGCGAGCTCGGGTTCGGGGTGCGCGCCCCCGAGGGCGGCCAGTCGATCCACCGCGACGACGCCACCACCGGAAGCCGGCAGCTGCGGGACACCCTCGAGCGCCACCTGCTGAACGCCGACCTCCCCGCCGCCAAGCGGGGCCCGAGGGGCGCCATCGGCCGGATGCTGGAAAAGGCCGAGCGCTTCGCTCCGGGAGCCGGCAAGAAGCACAAGGTCAAGGCCGATGCCGAGTACGCGGCGGCGGTGGTGGCCGGCAACTCCGAGCGCGACGAGTCCGGCACCGGTGCACCCACCCCGGTCGGGCCCGGCGACGATTCCGCCGGCCGTCCGACGACCACGGGAACGAGCGGCGATTGATGGTGGCGATGATCGGGGCGGTGATGACGGCGGCATCGACGGCCACCCACGCGTCGTGGGTCGATGTCGGGACCTTCGCGGTGGCGGCCGCCATCGTGCTGGCCGGCGCCATCGGCGTGGTCGTGGCCCGCAACCCCGTCCATGCCGCGCTGATGCTGGTCATGACGTTGTTCGGCATCGCCGTGCTCTTCGTCCTCCAGCGGGCCAGCTTCCTCGCCGCCGTCCAGGTGATCGTCTACGCCGGGCGCCATCGTGGTGCTGTTCTTGTTCGTCATCATGTTCCTCGGCGTCGATCGCGAAGAGGACATAGCCGCCGAGCCGCTCCGTGGGCAGCGTCCCCTGGCCGTGGCCCTGATCGCCCTCGGCACCACCGGCCTGTTGTTGCTGGGCCAGGTCTCCCACTGGACCACCGGGGCACCGCACGTGGCCGGCACCGATGCCGGGCAGCCCAACGTCAACCTTCTGGGCAAGTCGGTGTACACCACCTACCTGTTCCCGTTCGAGGCAACCGCCGCGCTGTTGATCATCGCCGTGGTCGGCGCGGTGGTGCTCGCCCGCAGGCCGCCCGTGCCCGGTCAACCCGACCGACGAGGGGGAGGCGCCGCCCGAAGAGGCCGACGACGGGTCCGCCGGAGGGACCGGCGCCGATGACATCGAGCCGGTGGGGGCCGTGGACGAGCCGGTGGGGACCGTGGCCGCCGGTGATGGGCCCGGGCCGGAGGCGGGGCCGGGGCCCGACCAAGAGGACCAGGAGCCCACCGAACCCGTCAGCGAGCCCGAGCCCGTCCAGGCACGCCACCAGGAGGCCAGGCCATGACCATCAACCCCGACTGGTACCTCGCCCTCAGTGTCGTCCTGTTCGCCATCGGTGCCCTCGGGCGTACTGGTCCGACGCAACGTGCTGGTGATGTTCATGTGCGTGGAGCTGATGCTGAACGCCGCCAATCTCAGCTTCGTGACGTTCGCCCGGGTGCTGCACGACATCGGTGGGCAGGTCCTGGTCTTCTTCGTGCTGGTGGTGGCGGCGGCCGAGGTCGTGGTCGGCCTGGGCATCGTGGTCGCCATCTTCCGCCGCCGGGCCAACGCCACCGCCGACGACCTCCACTTGATGAAGGGCTGACGGGACCATGCTCGCAGTGACCTGGCTGATCATCGCGCTGCCCCTGGTCGGGTTCGCCGTCCTGGCCGCCTCCGGCCGGCGCCTGGGGGACCCGGTGGCCGGCATCGTGGCCACCGTGCTGCGTCGGCGCCTCGTTCCTGGTGTCGGTGGGCGCCTACTTCGACCTCCTCACGCTGCACGGCGCGGTGCGGACCTACACGCAGAACCTGTGGACGTGGATACCCGTGGGGGCGCTCCAAGTGCACGCCAGGCTCTTCGTCGACCCCCTGTCCATGACCATGGTGCTGTTCGTCACCGGCATCAGCACACTCATCCACCTCTATTCGATCGGCTACATGAAGGGGGACCGCGACTACCCCAAGTTCTTCCTCTACATGAACCTGTTCGTGGCCTCGATGCTGATCCTGGTGCTCGGGAGCAACATGCTGGTCACCTTCGTCGGGTGGGAGGGGGTCGGGGCGTGCTCCTACTGGCTGGTGTCGTTCTGGTTCACGCGTGACTCGGCGGCCAGCGCCGGCAAGAAGGCCTTCGTCTACAACCGGATCGGCGACGTCGGGTTCCTGTTGGCCATCTTCCTCACGTTCGAACGGGTCCACTCCCTCGAATACACCACCATCTTCGCCAACATCGACAAGATCGGGTCGGCCAACATCACGGCCATCTGCCTGCTGCTGCTGGTGGGGGTGATGGGCAAGTCGGCCCAGATCCCGCTGTTCCCGTGGTTGGCCGACGCCATGGAGGGCCCCACTCCGGTGTCGGCCCTCATCCACGCCGCCACCATGGTGACCGCCGGTGTGTACCTGCTGTGCCGGGTCAACCCGTTGCTCCACGCGTCGTCGGCAGCGGCATTGACGGTGGCCATCGTGGGCGGGGCGACCGCCTTCGTGGCCGCCACGATCGCCTGTGCCCAGCAGGACATCAAGAAGGTGTTGGCGTACTCGACGGTCTCGCAGCTCGGCTACATGTTCCTCGCCATCGGGTGCGGCGCCTACGAGGCGGCCATCTTCTTGATGATCGCCCACGCCTTCTTCAAGGGCCTGCTGTTCCTCGGCGCCGGCTCGGTCATCCACGGGCTCCACGACGAGCAGGACCTCAAGCGCATGGGCAATCTGCGCGCCTACATGCCCATCACCTTCATCACGTTCGGCATCGGCTGGCTGGCCATCGCCGCCGTCCCCCCGCTGTCCGGCTACTGGGCGAAAGGCGATGTGCTCGACAACACCTGGGCCGCCCACCCCGCGCTGTGGGTAGTGGGTATCGTCACCGCCGCGCTGACGGCGTACTACATGAGCCGCCTGACCGGCCTGGCCTTCTTCGGCAAGGACCGGTGGAAGGACAAGGTGCCCGTCGACGCCGCCACCGACATGGCCGACGCCCACCACGCCGAGGGTGTTCCCACCGAGCCGCACGAATCGCCCTGGATCATGACGGTGCCCCTTTGGATCCTGGCGTTCTTCGCCGCCCTGGCCGGCGTGCTGGGTCTGTCCAACACCCATGTGTCCCTGTCCAACTGGGTGGACCCGGTCTTCGGGACGGCGCTGTTCCAGGCCAATCTGAGCCTGGGGGCCGAATGGGCCCTCGCCATCACCGATGCCGTCGTGGCCGTCGTCGGCGTGACCATCGGGCTCCGACTGTGGATGTCCAAGGCCGAGAGGCCATCCCTCGAGGGCGCATTCCTCCGTCATTCGTGGTACATCAACGAGCTCTACGACACCGTGTTCGGGCGCCCCTCCGAGCGTCTGGCCGCCTTCAGCTCCACGGTCATCGATTCGAAGGTCATCGACGGTGGGGTCAACGGCGTGGCCACACTGGTCCGGCGGTCGGGATCCCTCGTCCGCCGCACCCAGACCGGGTATCTGCGCAACTACGTCCTCGGCATCGTCCTCGGGACGGTGTTGGTGCTCGCCTTCATGCTGAGCCGGTTGTGGTGGGGCTGATGGCGACCTCCCACTTCCCCTTCCTCACCGTCCTGGTGCTGGCGCCGGCCATCGGCGCCGTCGTGGTCGCCCTCGTGCCGTCCAAGGCGGTGGCCCGCCACTTCCACGAGGCGGTCGGGGCCCTGGTCGGGCTGTTCACCCTGGTGCTCGCCGTCGTCATCGCCGGCCAGTTCAAGCCGGGCTTCGGCGGGTACCAGATGGTCACCGACCACATCTGGGCCAAGGACCTGGGCCTTCATTGGTCGTTGGGCATCGACGGGATCTCGCTGTTCCTGGTGGTGATGAGTGCCCTGCTCTTCCCCCTGGCCCTCATCGGGGCCCACTCCCACCGCGACCCCCGTGCCTTCGTGGCCTGGGTGCTGGTGATGGAATCGGCGTGCCTGGGCAGCTTCGTGTCGTTGGACCTGGTCTTCTTCTTCCTCTTCTTCGAGCTGACCCTGGTGCCGGCGTACTTCTTGATCTCCGGATGGGGATATGCCCGACGCGGCTACGCCGCCATCAAGTTCTTCATCTACACCTTCGCCGGGTCGGCCTTCTTGCTGGTCGGGATCCTGGCGGTGGCGTTCCTGCACCAGTCCCAGACCGGGGTCCTGACCTTCGAGCTGCCCGCCCTGATGCACACGCACCTCTCGGGTACCGAGGGGGTGCTCTTGTTCCTCGCCTTCACCGCCGCGTTCGCCGTGAAGGCGCCCATCTTCCCCTTCCACACGTGGTCGCCGGACGCCTACGCCGAGGCGCCGACCGCCGGCGCCGTCCTGCTGGCGGCGGTGATGGCCAAGCTCGGCACCTACGGGATCATCCGGTTCGACCTCAACTTGTTCCCGCAGGCCACCCGGACCCTGGCCCCGCTGCTGTTGACACTGGCGGTGATCGGCATCATCTACGGCGCACTGGTGGCCTGTGCCCAGCGCGACCTCAAGCGGTTGCTCGCCTACTCGTCCCTGGCCGGGATCGGGTTCATCGTGCTCGGGACGTTCGCCCTCAACAGCCAGGGACTGACCGGCGGGGTCCTCCAGATGGTGAACCACGGACTGATCATCGCCACCCTCTTCATCCTGGTGGGTTGGATCTACGAGCGCCGGAAGACCTGGCAGGTGTCGGGCCTGAAGGGACTGCAGCGGCCGGCGCCCATCCTGGCCGGCTGCTTCACCGTGGCCATGATGGCCTCCATCGGGGTGCCGGGGCTGAACGGGTTCGTGGGCGAGTTCCTCGTGCTGATCGGGACCTTCCTGGCCCACCGGTGGTGGGCCGTCGTGGGCATCGCCGGCATCATCGTGGCCGCCATCTACCTGCTGTGGGCCTACCAGCAGGTCTTCCACGGGGAGCCCACCGGTGAGGACATCGCCAAGACCCGCGACCTCGGTGTGGCCGAGAAGCTCATCATCGCCCCGCTCATCTTCGCCATCGTGTTCCTCGGCGTGTTCCCCAAGCCGGTGCTCGACCGCATCACCCCGTCGGTCAACCAGCTGGTGATCCACGTCGACCGGGTGACCCACACCCCGATCCCGTCCGGCCTGTCGACGGAGCCGGCGCCGACCGGAACCCGTCACGGACGGACGGGCACGGCGGCCCCGGCTCCGTCACCGCATGCCGCCACCCGTGTCGCCGCCTCGGCACCGGGCGTGGGCCACGACGCTCCCGCCGCTCCGGGGGAGATCAAGTGATCACCTCCCTCTCCCTGACGGCGGCGTCGTCCTCGGCCACCATCCACACCCCGCACGTCGACTACCTGAGCATCCTGCCGATGATCATCATGATGGGCGGGGCGATCGCCCTGATCATCGTCTCCTCCCTCTTCCGCAAGATCCTGGGCGTGGGGGCCGGCACGCTGGTGGCCTCGGTGACGTCGATCGCCGCCCTGGTGGCGGCGTTGTTCCAGTGGGACCATGTCCTGACCCACGGTCCCCAGGTGACCATTGCCGGCGCCATCGCCTTCGACGGCTTCGACGTCTTCATCCAGATCGTGGTATCGATCGCCGTGCTGCTCACGGCACTCATCGGTGACGGCTACCTCCGCCGCGAAGGGGTGGAAGGCCCCGAGTTCCAGGTCCTGGCCATGATGTCGGCGTCCGGGGCCATGATGATGGGGGCGGCCAACGACCTCATCGTCATCTTCCTCGGCCTCGAGATCCTCTCCATCGCCCTCTACGTGCTGGCGGCGTTCAACCACAAGCGGGCAGAGTCCGGCGAAGCCGCACTCAAGTACTTCGTGCTCGGCGCGTTCTCGTCGGCCATCTTCGTCTACGGCATCGCCCTCACCTACGGCGCCACCGGCTCTTCCAACCTGCCCCAGATCGCCGACTACCTGTCCAAGAACGTCATCGCCTCGAACGGGGTGCTGTTGGGCGGCCTGGCACTGCTGCTGATCGGCTTCGGCTTCAAGATCGCCGCCGTTCCGTTCCACATGTGGTCCCCCGACGTCTACCAGGGCTCGCCGTCGCCCATCGCCGGGTTCATGGCTGCGGTGGCCAAGGCCGGTGCCTTCGCCGCCCTGCTGCGTGTCTTCGTCTCCTCGTTCGGCACGGTCCGGGCCGACTGGCAGCCGGTGGTGTGGGGCCTGGCCGTGCTCAGCCTGGTGCTCGGTGCCGTCGTGGCGTTGATGCAAAAGGACATCAAGCGGATGATGGCCTACTCGTCGATCAACCACGTCGGGTTCATCCTGTTGGGGGTGGACGCGGCCACGACCCGCGGGGTGGCGGCATCGCTCTACTACCTGTTCGCCTACATGTTCCTCACCATCGGCTCCTTCGCGGTGATCACCGTGCTCGCCCGGGACGGCGACACCGGCCACCAGATCTCCGACTACCGGGGGCTGGCCCGGCGACAGCCGGTGTTGGCGCTGTGCTTCGCCGTCCTCTTGCTCGGACAGGCAGGGGTACCGTTCACGACCGGGTTCCTGGCCAAGTTCGGCGTGGTGGGAGCGTCAGTGGCCGCCCACTCCTACACCCTGGCCACCGTGGCCATGCTGTCCGCCGCCATCGCCGCGTTCTTCTACCTCCGGGTGACGCTCACCATGTACTCGCCCGTCGGTGCCATCGCCGATCCCGGGGACGGTGGGGACGGTGGGGACGGTGTCGAGGGTGGTGACGCTGTGGATGAGATCGCCGGGCCCGAGGGGCGGGCCGGGGATGCCGCCGTGTCCGCCGACGGAATGGCCAGCCTCCGGGTCCTGACGGACGATGCCCCCGCCGATTCGGTGACGCGCCGGGGCGCGGTGCCGGTTCCGACGCTGACCTGGGTGGCCATCGGCCTCACGGTGGCGTTCACCGTCGTGTTCGGCATCATTCCGGGCCCGATCCTCGACTTCGCCCATCAGGCCACCCTCCTGTTCACCTAGAGCCAGATCGGCGCTCGCTGACGATGGCCCGGCTGATCGGAGCACCGGGGTACTGTCGATGGTCGGGTGCGTCGACGCCCGGAAGACGACAAGGAGCGCACCATGGCCAACTCCGCAGGGACACCCGCTCGGGACAGGCCGGGCCGATCTCCGCGCAAGGACCGGGACACCCGCGAGCTGATCAGGATCACCGCCGCGGTGATCGGTCTGATCCTCCTGATCGCCTTCGTGCTCGACAACAGCTCCACCGTCAAGGTCGGGTTCGTGTTCTTCAGCACCAGGATCAGCTTGATCTGGGTCCTCTTGATCGCCGCCTTCCTGGGCGCGCTGGTCGACCGGCTGATCATCCTGCTCGGCCAACGACGGAAGAAGAAGGCGGCCGGTACCCCTGGCCAGGGCTCGTAGGCCCGGTCGGGGGGTGGGGACTGCCGAGGACGCCCGGGGGCCTGTCCCTTCGCCTGGCGTCTTCCTGTTCGACATACCGAGTGAATGCTAAACAGAGAAACAGTAGGCCGGGAGAGCCACCGACCGGCGCCGACCGGCACCGACCGGCACCGACCGGCACCGACCGGCGCCGACCGGCGCCGACCGGCGCCGACCGGCGCCGACCCCGGCAGGGTCTTCATGGGGAGTGAGATGATGGCCCCGTGGCCACGGTGACCCCGGAGGAGCGAGCAGCACTTGGGCGGGAGGCACGTGCCAAGGTGCCGCGGTCACGCCATGGCGAGTGGCAGCCCCGCACCCGACCGGACCGACCCGCTCGAGATCCTCGCCCTGCAGGCCACCACCCGGATTCCCGACCTGGTGCCGATCCGCTACGGACGCATGGCCGCCTCACCGTTCGCGTTCTTCAGGGGTGCGGCCGCCGTCATGGCGGCCGATCTGGCCCACGAGGTGCACTCCCACCTCGACGTGCAGCTGTGCGGGGATGCCCACCTCTCCAACTTCGGTGGGTTCGCCTCACCGGAGCGGGACATGGTGTTCGACGTCAACGACTTCGACGAGACGATCCCGGGGCCGTTCGAGTGGGACCTGAAGCGCCTGGCCGCCAGCATCGAGGTGGCCGCCCGCGGGCGGGGGTTCGACGATGCCTTGCGCTCCTCACTCGTCACCCAGAGCGCCTGCGGGTACCGCCAGGCCATGCGGGAGTTCGCGGCGATGACGAACCTCGGGGTCTGGTATCTGAAGCTGGACAGCCCGGTGCTCCTCGCCAGGTGGGGCGATCAGGCCGGCGCCAAGGTGCTCGGCACCTTCCAGAAGCGCGTGACCAAGGCGCAGTCGAAGGACCATCTGGCCGCACTCACCAAGCTGACCGAGATGAGGGACGGCCAGCTCCGGTTCATCTCCAACCCGCCCCTCATGACCCCGGCCGACGAGGTGTTCGCCGAACCCCGGTCCACCGAGGTGGTCAACAACCTGCTGCACGGCCTGTCCGACTATCGCCAGACCCTGGCGGGGGACCGCCAGCACCTGCTCAGCCGCTACGACTTCGTCGACCTCGCCCGCAAGGTGGTCGGCGTGGGGAGCGTCGGCACCCGTTGCTGGGTCGCCCTGTTCGTGGGCCGTGACCACGGCGACCCGCTGATCCTGCAGGTGAAAGAGGCGGAGGAGGCGGTGGGTGCTCCCTTCCTCGGGAAGAGCGCCTACGAGCGCCAGGGCCAGCGGGTCGTGGAGGGGCAGCGCCTGATGCAGAGCTCCAGTGACATCTTCCTCGGATGGGACCAGGTTGCCGGTGAGGACGGCGTCGCCCGCGACTTCTACCTGCGCCAGCTTTGGGACTGGAAGCTGTCCGCCGACATCGACACCATGGTCCCCGAGGGCCTGGGGATCTACGTCCAGATGTGCGGATGGACCCTGGCCCGCGCCCACGCACGTACCGGCGACGCCATCGCCATCGGCACCTACCTCGGGGCCGGGGACCGGTTCGACCGGGCCATGGGCGAGTTCGCGTCGTCGTACGCCGATCAGAACGAGAAGGACTACCAGGCTCTCAAGTTGGCCATCGCCACCAACAAGGTCCACGCCATCAGCGGCGTGTGATGACAGAACACACCTAGACGGAGGTAGCGCCCCACCATGCCACTGCACGCACGTGGACTCACCCACAACGCAACGCTCGATTCGCTGTACGCCGGCGAGGACCTCCTCAGCCAACTGCCCACCAACCGGTTCCCCGAGCACCAGATGCGACCGAAGGACGCCATGCAGGCCATCTCCGACGAACTCCTGTTGGACGGCAATGCCGCGCCAGAACCTGGCCACCTTCTGCCAGACCTGGGAGGAGGAGGAGGTCCACCAGCTGATGGACCTGTGCATCAACAAGAACATGATCGACAAGGACGAGTACCCCCAGACGGCGGAGCTGGAACGCCGGTGCGTGCAGATGCTGGCCGACCTGTGGAACGCACCCGAGCACGGCGAGGTGGTGGGTTGCTCGGCCATCGGGTCGTCGGAGGCCTGCATGCTCGGTGGCATGGCGGCCAAGTGGCGGTGGCGGGCCCGCCAGGAGGCCAAGGGGAAGCCCACCGACCGTCCCAACATGGTGTGCGGTCCGGTGCAGGTGGTGTGGCACAAGTTCGCCAAGTACTGGGATGTCGAGATCCGGGAGATCCCGATGTCGCCCGGCCGCTACTGCATGGACGTCGAGCAGATGCTGGCCCAGGTGGACGAGAACACCATCATGGTGGTCCCGACGTTCGGGGTGACCTACACGGGCGCCTACGAGCCCGTCGCCGAGCTGGCCGCCGCCCTCGACACCCTCGAGGCGGACACCGGCCTCAGCATCGACATCCACGTGGACGGGGCCTCGGGGGCGTTCCTCGCCCCGTTCTGCGCTCCCGACATCGTCTGGGACTTCCGCCTCCCCCGGGTCAAGTCGATCAGCACCTCGGGCCACAAGTTCGGCCTGGCCCCCCTGGGGGTCGGGTGGGTCCTGTGGCGGGACAAGGTGGACCTTCCCGAGGACCTGGTCTTCCACGTCACCTACCTCGGCGGGGACATGCCCGTGTTCCAGATCAACTTCTCGCGGCCGGCCGGCCAGGTGGTGGCCCAGTACTACGAGTTCGTCCGACTGGGCCGTCACGGGTACCAGGAGGTGCACGACTGCTCCTACGAGACGGGCAGGTTCCTGGCCGACGAGATCGTGAAGCTGGGCCCTTTCGAGCTGCTGGCGGATTCGGATCCACGGACCGGCATCCCGTCGGTGGCCTGGCGGATCAAGGACGGCGAGGACCCCGGGTACACCCTCTACGACATCGCCGATCGCCTGCGGGTCGATGGCTGGCAGGTGCCGGCATATCCGCTGACCGGGTCGGTGGCGGACATCTCGGTCCAGCGCATCCTGGTCCGCCAGGGGGTCTCCCGCGACCTCGCCTTCCTGTTGCTGACCGACATCAAGAAGGCCATCGAACACTTCGACAAGCACCCGGTGAGCGTGGCCATGACCAAAGAGGAGTCAGGCGGGTTCAGCCACCTGTAGGCCCCGGGAGGAGGCCCGGATGGTGCGGGGCCTGCGGGAGGACTCCGGGTTGCCGCTCAGCTCCGCTCGGGAAGGGACCAGTCCACCTTGATGGGGCGGCTGGTGAGGATCCGGGGTCGGCTCACCGTCGCCGGACGATCGGTGGTCCACTCCGCCGACGGGGCCCAGGTGAGGCCGGCCATGCCGCGGAGCGCCCGGTCGTAGCCGGAGCGGATCCGGGCGAACTGCCGCCAGCAGGCCTCGCGGTCGGACTCCGGCACCGGGATGAGGTTGTGGAGCCGGTCCAGTGCCGCGACGTACTCGTGGCGGCCGATCGAGATGTCCGGCGCCGGCTCCGACGCGCTGGCCATCAGCTCCATGAGGAGCACCGGACGCTCGAGGGGGAGGCCGGCCGACCGCCCGATCCGCACCAGGGTGGGCATGCCGTAGGCCAGCGCCATCATCGGCCCTTTGACCTCCTCGGTGGCGTTCTCCTCGGTGCTGAACGCCGACGCCGAGAGGTAGAGGGCGGCGCTGTCGAGCATGGACCCGACCGAGGCCACCCACGAGTGCTCCGGCGACGACTCGGGGAAGTAGCTGAGGGCGGGGAACGCCGTGTGGGTCTGGTCGAGCTCGAGCATCCAGCTGGCCGCCGTCCGCCACAGCTCGGGATTGTCCAACGTGCCCAGGCGGTGGAGGTTGCCGATGAGATCGATCGGGGAGGGTGGCGTGCCGGCGAACGGGCTGAGCACGCTGATGCCCTTCTCGCGCTCATGGTGGGCGGCGTAGATGGTGGGGAGGTAGCTGATCAGGAGGGCGACCAGCCCGAGCCCGATGGTCGCCTCCACGAAGGTGAGCCAGATGCGGGCGCTGCCGTCCGGTTCGGCGAAGCCCAGCGTGAACAGGGACGACCCGCTGATCTCGAACGAGCGCTGGGCGGTGTCCCGGCTGATTCCCCAGAAGATGAACGAGAACCCCAGGGTGACGAGCAACATCCAGACCAGCGGCAGGCTGACCAGGGCGATCGGGGCGTAGAGGGCGCGCAGATTGGCCCGCCGGTCCTCGTCCCTCCACCGGTGGACCAGGACTCGGTCGGCGACGGCGAAGACGCACCGGGTGATCGAGGTGAAGCCGTCCCGGGGGAGCACCACCGTCTCCAGGGCGGAGATCAGCACCGACATGATCAGGACCACGCCGATGATGATGACGACGATGTGCTCGATGATCAACGATGTGCTCAACGGTCACACCCCGCCTTCCGACCGTCGGCGGCCCGGGCAGTCATTGCGACACGATCAGATAGAGGCTGTCGCCCACCAACCACAGGCCGATGATCAATGCGAGGACGATGACGGCCTGGTCGCGGTGGTTGTCGATCCAGCGTCGCAGTCCCTCGAGCGTCGCCGCCGCCGATTCCGGGCGGAACAGCGCAAAGAGCTCGAGGCCGAGCACGCTGGCCGTGCACAGGAGGCAGAACAGCACGAGCAGGACGTACGACTCGATCGAGGAGACATGCAGCTCGGAGACGGCGGCGGCACCCGCACCCACCAGCACCCAGGGCTGGAGGAGGACTCCCAGGCTGGCCGCCACCCACACCGACAGGTGATCGAGCTTGGTCATCCAGGTCGGTGGCTTCTTCGGCCGACCGGATCGGGAACGCTGACGGAAGGCGATGGCGATGAGGATCACGCCGAACAGGATCTTGGCGGCGAGCACTCCGGTCGACGGCTGCGGTGGCCGGCTTCGGCGGCTTGCCTCCGGTCACCAGGATGGTGCCGGCGATCACCACCACGAGCGACAGGAACCACCCGAGGATGAAGGCCGCCCCCTTGAACGTGCCCCGATCCGAGCTGAGCACGAGGATGAACCCGGTGACGGGGATGGGCTCGAGTGTGACGGCCAGGCCGATCAGGATCAGATCGAGGACGGCCAACGGCACCTCGCTCGAGGAGGGTGGGTCCGGCCACCGGGCTCGAGCATCACGCATCGGCCACGGTGGCGGGCTCGGCAGGGTCTGCCGGCGTCCCGCCGGGGGAGGGGTCCTTCCGGCGCCGTCCGAGATCACCGGGTGTCTGGGGCATCCACGCCGTGGCGACATAGGCGACCACGACCGCCACGATGACGAGGGGCACGACGCCCAACCCGTCCGAGGACAGCAGCAGGGTCGCCAGCAGCGTGGAGGTCATCGGCAGCTTCAACATGACGGTGGCCATGGCCCCGATGCCCATGGCCACCCCGGGTACGAGTGACATCCCGGGGAGGTGGGAGGCGGCGACACCGGCCGCGGCCGCCGATGAACATGGCGGGGAAGATCGGTCCGCCCCGGAAACTGGAGAGGGACAGCGCATAGGCGATCGACTTGCAGACCACCAGCAGGACCAGGGCCCCGACCGCCCACCCACCGGCGTGCAGCACCAGGGTGGGAAGCGCCGACTGACCGGAGAAGAGGACCTCGCTGACGCCCTTGCCGGTCCCTTCGGCGAAGGCGATGGACAGACCGGCGACCCCGAGGCCGACCACCGGCATCAACAGGATCATGCGACGCTCGACGACGGGCTGCAGGGCCAGGGCCACGAGGCGGATACCGGTGCCGAGGACGGTGGCGACCAGTCCGAAGGCGATGGCCCAGAGGAACATGGCTCCGGTCGGATGGCTGAACGGAGGCAGCCCCGGGATGGACAGCGAGAAGGTGCCGAATCCGGTCAGCGAGTCGAGGCCGACGAAGATGAGGGTGCCGATCCCCGCGGCCAGCAGGCCGGGGACGAGGATCAGTCCGAGCATCGGCCCTCCCAGCCCGGAGGCCTCCATCAGGAGGAAGGCACCGAGGATGGGCGAGCCGAGCAGGGTGCTGACGGCGGCGAAGCTCCCCGCCGAGGCGATGACGATGGCCGCGGTGGGGGGAGCGTCCTTCTTCACCAGATGCATGGCCAGCGTCCCCAGCCCGCCGCCGATGGCGATCAGCGGGGCCTCGGGTCCGAGCACCACGCCGAGGCTCAGTGTGGCCAGCGCGGCCAGGATCACCCCGGGCAGCTCGATCGGGGTGGGCGCACCTCCGGCCTTGAACCCCTCGGCCGGCTTGTGGCCCGCCGTCCCCGGCAGGGCGGTGATCGTCGCGGCCACCAGGATGCCGGCCAGCGCCAACAGGGGAAGGGGCCACCACACCGGAGTGCCGGCGAACCCGAGCTCGGTGGGGACCGAGGTGAACAGCCAGTGCTGGAGCAGGCTGACCAGTTTGAGGAATCCGTAGGCCAACGCCGACACCGGCACCCCGATGAGGGCGGCCAGCACCAACAGTTGGATGTAACTGCGAGATCGCAGGAGTGACATCGGGTCGGGCGGGGTCGCACCCGGGTCCGGTGGGACCGCCGACGCACCCGGCCCAGGAGCGGGGCCCGACGGGCCGGTCGCCGCCGGATCAGTCATTGCTCCGTCGCCACTTCTGAACGAACGCCACCACCAGCACGATGGCGAGCACGGCGAAGATGATCGATCCTACGTAGTACACGGCTCCCCTTCCGTCGTGCGCGATCCGTCTCGTGGACCTTAGGTGGTCCGGGGTCGTCGCGGGGGACTCATCCGAGCACGACGTCCGACACCGGCAACGCCGCCATCCGTGGAGAATCGGCAATTCGGCAACTATGGTTGCTCCGTCCCCAATCAAGGAGCAACACCGAACATGCTTGCGTACACGTATCCCCTACTCAACGTCTTTTGGACGATGTTGGAGTTCTTCCTCTTCTTCCTGTGGATCTGGCTGTTGATCATCATCTTCGGCGACATCTTCCGCAGCCACGACATGGGAGGCTTCGCCAAGGCGATCTGGGTGCTCTTCGTGATCATCATCCCCTACCTCGGGGTGCTGATCTACCTCATCGCACGAGGTGGAAGCATGCACGAACGCGCCGAGCAGGCCGCCGCGCAACAGCAGAAAGCGTTCGATAGCTATGTCAAGCAGGCCGCCGGTGGGTCGAGCAGCGTGGACGCGCTGTCCAAGCTGGCCGATCTGAAGGCGAAGGGTGCCATCACCGATGCCGAGTTCGAGGCCGAAAAGGCCAAGCTGCTCGCGTAGGCGTGCACCGGCCGGCCCTGACCGGCCGGTGACAACCCCTGTGGACCGGACGGCCGGCCCGCACGGCCAACACCGCGTGCGGCGTCGGCCGTCCGCGCGCGCCCGTCGTGACAACAGTCCATGCGCCAGCCCGGGGACCCCAGTTACAGTGGCCCGGTGACGACCGACGAACCCCCTGTTCCCGAGGCTGCCGAGCGGGTCCGGCGGGCCTGGCGACTCCCCGGCCGGCGAGGAGGTCGAAGTCCTGCACCAGACGGTCGAGGAGCTGCGCAAGGAGAACGAGGCACTCCGGGCCGCCGAGGGAGCCGACAAGCCGGCCAAGTCCCACGGACGGGTCAAGGCGGGTGTTCTCGTGGGTGCTGGTCGTACTGGCCTGCATCCTGGCCGTGGTGTCGGTCGTCGTGGTGTTCGGCCGCAACCAACTGCTGAACACCGACACCTACGTGAACACGGTGGCGCCGTTGGCGAGCAACCCGGCCATCCAGACCCAGGTGGCCACCAAGGTGAGCGACCAGCTGATCGCCCGGACCGACCTCGAGGCGCGGGTCAAGAACGCCCTTCCGTCGCGGGCCGGGTTCCTGGCGTCGCCGATCACCTCCGAGGTCAAGAGCGCCACCTACACCGTTGCACTGAAGCTGGTGCAGTCCGAGCAGTTCTACAAGTTGTGGGTGGCGGCCAACCGCGCATCGCACAAGCAGCTGGTGGCCGTGCTGACCGGGTCGTCGACGGGGTCGGTGTCCACCCGGGCGGCAGGGTGACCGTCGATCTCAGCCAGGTCGAGGTGGCAGGTGAAGAAGCAGTTGGACAGCAAGGGGATCACGGTGTTCGACAAGGTCCCGGCGGTCAAGGGGCTCAACTTCGTCCTGTTCCAGTCCGACCAGCTGGTCAAGATCCAGAGACTGACGCGGTTCCTCAACAAGCTCGCCGTGGTCCTGCCGATCTGAGTCTGCTGCTGTTCGCCGGAGGGGTCGTCCTGGCCCGCAACCGACGACGCGGGCTGGTGCGGGCCGCCGCCGGCCTGGCACTGTCGATGGTGGTGGTCCTGGTGGCGGTGTCGGTCGGCCGCAACCAGTACCTCTCGTCGCTGAGCGCGACACAGTCGAAGCCGGCCAACGCCGCCGTCATCGATACGGTCAGTGCGCCGCTGCAGGACACCGTCCGCACCGTGGCCATCCTGGCCGCCGTCGTCGGCATCATCGCCCTGTTGGCCGGGGTTCCCGCCATCCGGCGGTGGGTGTCGAGCCGTCGACGGCCGGATTGGTTGGCCCACGGGCCGTTCCACGACTTCGTGTCCCTCCATCGTCGAGGCCTGCAGTGGACGGTCCTCGGCATCGGCCTGCTCCTTCTCGTCGTGTGGAACAAGCCCACCACCCTGGTCGCGGTCATCGTCGTGCTGGTCACCCTGGCCCTCGTCGGTGTCGTCGGAGCACTGGCGGGGAGGCGACAGGGGCCGGGCACCCGCGGCGGAGGGCATCGGGACGGCCGGCTGATGGCCGGCTGATGGCACCGGCCCCGGGGCCCGACGCCCGCCGGCCGTCCCCGCGGGCCCTGTGGACGTCCTACGAAGCCGTGCACGGTGTCACGTACTTCGCCCCCGAGTGCCGCCGAGCGCTGGCCGGCACCGGGCTCCGGGGGTTCTGGATGGGCTACTTCGCCGCCCGGGCCGCGCCCATGGGTGCGGTGGGGCCGGCGGTCGTGTCGGCCACGTTCTTCAACTTCCATCCGTCCATGGTGCAGGCGGTCGATCCCCGACGCCTGGTCCTTCGCCGCACCCGGCGACCGTGCTCTCGGCCCGGCGGCGAGGGGGCAGCCGCGGCCCTGCGGCGGGTGCATCCGTCGGTCGAGGGGACGGCACCGGCGCTCGTCGCCCTCATCGACCGGGTGGTCGAGGCGGCCGACGCGTCCGGGCGGCCGCTGTTCGGCGCCAACCGCCAGCTCGAGGCGGCGTCGTCCGACGCCGACCCGGTCGAGGCGCTGTGGCAGGGATGTACGTCGTTGCGCGAGCACCGCGGGGACGGGCACGTGGCCGGCCTCGTGGCCGCGGGCCTCGACGGGTGCGAGGCGCTGGTGACACTGGCGGCGACCGGGGGGATCCCCGCCGGGTTGTTCCGGGAGAGCCGGGGTTGGTCGACCGCGGAGTGGGAGGCGGCTGTGGGTCGGCTCGAGCGCGCGCGGCCTCCTCGACGCGGGCAGGCTCGAGCCCGGCGGGGGTGGCACTGCGGCGGCGCGTCGAGGAGACGACCGACCGGCTTGGCCGCCGCCCCGTTCGCCGTGCTGACCGAGGGCGAGCACGGCGAACTGGCCGACGGGCTCCGTGTCGGTGGCCGATGCCGTCACCGCCGAGGGTGTCATCCCGTTCCCGAACCCGATCGGCCTGCCGCCTCCGGGTCCGGACTGAGCCGCCGTCCGGCTCCGCGATTGGACGCCGGCTCCGTGACCGGACGCCGGGTGCGCTCAGGCGGAGCGGCCTTCGGAGCCGGTGGCCTTGAGCTCGGCCGCCCGGGGACGGACGGGGGATCCCCACCGGCGTCGCCCTCGACCGCCACGGCGTCGGGGTTCACGCCGAGTTCGTCCCACTGGCCCAGGGAGGCGAAGAACTCCTCGGTCTCCCGCTGGGCGGCCTGTGTCCGCTTCTCCGCACCCGCCGCCAGGAGCCTCCCCAGCACCGGAATCTCCCACAGCGATTCGGCACGGACGATGGCCATGGTCACCGGCACCAGGTGCTCGGCGGTGTCGAAGACCACATACCGGGGGAGCCACTCCGGCTCGTACTTGGCGTTGAACCGCCACAGCGACTCGATCTGGGCGAAGTTGGACAGCCGCTTCAGGAACCACCGCTCGGCCCGTTGCACGGTCCCGTCCCCCTTGTCACCCGAGAGCGTCGACCGGAGGGCGGCGAAGTTGAGGCTGAGCCCGTCGTAGCCGAGGGGACGCAGGTGCTCGATCGTCGAGCACAGCGCGAAGTCCAGCAGCCCGTTCGGATGGTCGGCGGGATCGCGACGCATCAGATCGAGGGAGTAGCCGTTGATCCCCGTGGCCGGGACGAACTGGCACATGGCGGCGGCCTCCCCGGCGGGGCCCCGGACGACGGTCAGGAGCAGTCCGGTGTCCCGCGGGTCGAACACCCGGCCCAGCATCATGGAAAAGCCCCGTTCGTGCTCGCCCTGACGGCTGAGGCTCATCAGGGTGGTGAGCTCCTCGGACAGTGCCGGGTCCAGGTGGGCGGGATCGTGGAACGTGGCGGTGTAGCCGCGCTTCTTGATGCGGTTGTGGGCCTGGCGGAGGCCCTTCATCTCCCCACCCGCCAGGGAGAAGGACTGGATCCTCACCACCGCCTCGTCGCCCAGGTAGATGTGGTGCATGCCCGAGTCGCGGTAGACCGGCAGCCAGTCCTCGCCCGCACCCATGATGGCGGTGACCCATCCGTGGTCGTCGGCGAAGCGGCGGAACGCCGCCCAGGCCTGCTCCCGCTCGTTGCGGGGGCCGATCGGGTCGGGCGAGATGAGGCACACCCCTCCGTACACGGCGTAGGCCACCACGCTGTCGCGGTGGAAGAACCACTTCTTGTCGGAGCGCAGGGCGAAGTAGTCGAGCGTGGAGGTGCCGTGGCGCCGGACGATGTCGCGGGCCCGGATCTCCGCGGCGCGACCCGAGCTGAGCCGGCGGTCGACCACCGGCCGGGTCAGCAGGAACAGGGCGATGGCCACCAGGGTGAGCCCGATGGCCAGGAGCGCCGGGGCGAGGAAGTGGTCGGCCCGGTGGGGGAGCGCGATGGTGTGGATGCCCGACCAACCGCTCGGACACCGCCCACAACGCCGTCCACCACGGGATGTGGACCGGGTGGTGGTCACGGTCGATGTGGGTGAAGAGCTCGATGGACGCCGTGGTGAGCAGGGTGATCCCCACCGCCCCCACGCCGAGGGCGATGAGCGCGGAGCGGAGCGACGACCAGTCCGAGGCGGCCTGGAAGTCGCGCCGGTGGGTCAGCAGCAGGATCAGCACCGCCAGGGCGACCACCGACTCCTCGATGTCGGCGGCGGCGATGAGGTGCAGGACGATGGTGCCCGACAGCAGCACCACGGCCACCCGCCAGGCCCGGCGCTGGCCCCGGAGGATGCCCCGGCCGAGGGCCAGGAGGGCCAGCCCGGCCATGGCGATGAGGGCGCCGGCCGCCTCGCTGGCCCGCAGCGGCAGGTACTCGAGGACGACGTGCAGCCGCCCCCGCAGGGGCGGGGTGATGGCATCGAGCAGGTCGATGAACCCGGCGAAGAGGATGGCGGCGGACGCCCACCGGCGCACCCGCCGGACCCGGGCGTGGGCCAGGTGGAGGTCGGGTGCGGGGGGCCACGACTGACCCATCGGGTAGGAGGCCACCAGGGTCGGGTGCAGGCTCCGGAGGCCGTGGTCGCGGGTCAAGATCCGCTCCAGGGCGCTGGGCGAGCGCAGCTCGTTGCGGCCCAGCAGCAGGCGGACGTGGAGCTCGGCGCCGGTCTCGAGCTCGACCCAGCTGACCCGCTGGTTGTGGAGGAAGACGGGCGGGAGGCCGAGGCGGCCGCGCTGCTCTTCCACCACCTCGCCGGTGGCCCCGACGTTGGCGTAGAAGCCCACACCCAGATGGGTGAGCTCCGACTGGAAGGTGGCGGCCGTGATCAGCCCGGCGTAGCCCCGGGCCACCAGCCGGCGGGCGGCGTCGCGGGCGGTGTCGTTGGCCCCGGCGGCCGTACGGACGCTCTCGAGGGCCCCGCCACCGAGGATCGACCACATCCGTCGGCTCAAGAGGCCGAGCACCAGGGCCATCACGCCCAGGACGATCAGGGCCACGGCGGCGGCGATGAGGACCTGGTCGATCAGGTCGGCCTGGTGGGCGTGGCGGATGGCCCGTCCCGGGAGCCCCGAACCCAGGTGGTCCATCACCCACGGGGTGACGGCCACCCGCAACAGGCCGGCGACGACGAAGGGCACCAACAGCCACCAGGCGTAGCGGCCGAGCCGCCGGTAGAGGGTGCGGGAGACGACGAAGCGGGACAGCGCCGAGGGGTCGCTGAGGCGGTTCAGGCCGCACCAGCCAGGGCGCGTCCTCGTCGGACTGGGCCGCCAGTGCCCGCCATCCCTTGCCGGCCGGCGAATGGCCCACGGCGCCCGGCTTGGCGTCGGCCACCGGGTCGAACTCGGTGTCGGTCCCGGGGTTGCCGGACGCGTAGGCGTGCTCACCGGGCTCCACGCGGACCACCCGCACGCCGGTGGCGGTGTGGAGATGGAGGTCCACCGGGCCCGAGCTGCTCGACCCCCCGGGCGGCGATGGCGGCGATGGTCTCGGGGTCGGTGTCGTAGCCCGGCTCGTGCGTCCCGGTCTGGCGGATCACCCGGCGCTCGTCGAAGGTCAGGAAACGGGTCAGGGCCCGTCCGAGGTCGGGATGGGCATCCATCGTCCGCTGGCACTCGGGCAGCGGCGACCCGGTGGTGCTGAGGTCGAACAGGTTGCCGGCGATGATCAGGATCCCGGGCCCGTCCCAGGTGTCGAGGGCCCTGGCCAGCTCGGCGGTGGTGGCCAAGGTCGAGGGCGTGGCCTCGGGGGTCAAGAGCAGGTCGCTGACCACCATGACCCGCCGGCCCAGCGGGACCTCGATGCGGGCGGCGCCGGGCTCGGGCGAGAACGTGGCCGGTTCGTGGCGGGGGCGCGGGCTCCCTGCACTGACCCCGGCCGGGGGCTGGATGGTCGACGTCACGGCCCTTCCATCGTAGAGGCCCACCGCCATTAGGCTGGGGCGGGCCGGTGTGGACCGGTGTGGACCGGGGCGGTGCGGTGCCCACCACCAGCGCAGGAGAGAAGGGGGAGCCATGCCGGATCAGGGGGGACAGGGCCGTCGAGCTGGGAAAACCGGGTCGGTCGAGGCCACCATCGAGGACTACTTCTCCGAGGAACGGGTCTTCCCGCCCAGCCACGAGTTCGTCGCCCAGGCCGTCCTGCACGATCCGGCCGTCTACCGGCGGGCCGAGGCCGACTGGGAGGGCTTCTGGGCCGAGCAGGCCGGCGCGCTCGACTGGTTCCGTCCCTGGGACTCGGTGCTCCAGTGGGACCTTCCCGTTCGCCCGTTGGTTCGACGGCGGGACGCTGAACGTCTCGGTCAACTGCCTGGACCGGCATGTCGACGCCGGTCGGGGCGACAAGGTCGCCTTCCACTGGGAGGGGGAGCCCGGCGACACCCGGGCCATCACCTACCGCGAGCTCCTCACCGAGGTGTCGAGGTTCGCCAACGTCCTCCGCGGCCTCGGGGTCGCGCCGGGGGGACCGGGTGGCCGTCTACATGCCCATGATCCCGGAGCTGACCGTGGCCATGCTGGCCTGCACCCGGATCGGCGCCGTGCACTCGGTGGTCTTCGGCGGGTTCTCCTCCGACGCCCTGCGCGACCGGATCCTCGACGCCCAGGCGGCGGTGGTGGTCACCGCCGACGGCGGTTGGCGGCGCGGCGCACCGGTCGCGCTCAAGGCCAACGTCGACGTGGCGGTGTCCGAGTCGCCGTGCGTCGACCACGTGGTGGTGGCACGACGGATCGGGGACGCCTTGCGACGCCCCGGCGCCGACCATGGTGGCCGGCCGCGACCACTGGTGGCACGACCTTGTGAGCGGCGAGGACGCCGCCGGCGGCGGCCGCCCCGCCGACGAGTGCGAGCCGGAGCACATGGACGCCGAGGACCTGCTGTTCATCCTCTACACGTCGGGGACCACCGCCGCCCCCAAGGGAATCATGCACACCACCGGGGGTTATCTCACCCAGGTGGCCTTCACCCACCGGGTGGTGTTCGACCTCCATCCCGACGACGACGTCTACTGGTGCGCGGCCGACATCGGCTGGGTGACCGGGCACAGCTACATCGTCTACGGGCCCCTGGCCAACGGGGCCACCTCGGTGATGTACGAGGGCACCCCGGACTTCCCCGACCGGGACCGGTGGTGGTCGATCGTCGAGCGCTACAAGGTGAGCATCCTGTACTGCCGCCCCCACCGCCATCCGCACCTTCATGAAGTGGGGGGCCGAGTACCCCGAGCGCCACGACCTGACGTCGCTGCGGGTGCTCGGCTCGGTGGGGGAGCCCATCAATCCCGAGGCGTGGATGTGGTACTCCACCGTGGTCGGGGGCGGGAACTGCCCCGTGGTGGACACCTGGTGGCAGACCGAGACGGGCGCCATCATGATCGCCCCGCTCCCCGGGATCACCACCACCAAGCCGGGCTCGGCCACCTTCCCGCTGCCGGGCATCGGTGCCGAGGTGGTGGACGAAGAGGGCGGCCCGGTGGCCAAGGGCGGCGGCTACCTGACCCTCACCCAGCCCTGGCCCTCCATGCTCCGCGGCATCTACGGCGACCCCGACCGCTACCGCGACACCTACTGGAGCCGGTTCGAGGGCCGGTACTTCGCCGGGGACGGTGCCAAGGTCGACGAGGAGGGCTACCTGTGGCTGCTGGGCCGGGTCGACGATGTCATGAACGTGTCGGGCCACCGCATCTCGACCACCGAGGTGGAGTCGGCTCTGGTCGACCACTACCTGGTGGCCGAATCGGCCGTGGTCGGTGCGGTCGACCCCACCACCGGCCAGTCCATCGTGGCCTTCGTCACCCTGGTGGCGGGGGCCGGCGAACCGAGCGACGAACGGGGGCAGGAGCTCCGGGCCCACGTGGCTGCGAAGATCGGGCCCATCGCCCGGCCGAAGACGGTGGTCTTCACCGACGAACTTCCGAAGACCAGGAGCGGCAAGATCATGCGCCGGCTCCTGCGTGACGTGGCCGAGGGCCGGGTCCTCGGGGACACCACCACCCTGGCGGATCCGGCGGTCGTCGAAGAGATCCGGCGTCTGTCGGCGACCTCGCCCACCGACGAGTGAGCTCGAGCTACGTCCCGCCCAACTGGGCCTGGCGGGACGGTCCGGTGGAGACCCCGGGTGCCGCCGTGGTCTTCGACGTCGACGGCGTCCTGTCCGACGCCGTCGGCCGCCAGCACTTCATCGAGCGCGGCCGCCGCGACTGGGAGGCGTTCTTCAACGCCTGTGGGGACGACCCGGTCATCGGGGAACTGGCCCGTGTCCTCGAGCTGCTCGACCCCCGCCTGCAGGTGGTCCTGCTCACCGGACGCCCGATGCGGGTCCAGCCCCAGACCCTGGCGTGGCTGGAACGGTACGGGCTGCGCTGGGACCTCTTGGTGATGCGATCGCGTGGCGACTACTCCCAGGTCACCTGGTTCAAACGGGACAGTGTCGAGGAGCTGCGGACGTACGGGTTCGACCTCCGGCTGGCCTTCGAGGACGACCCCAACAATTTCGCCATGTTCCACGCCGAGGGGATCCCGTGCGTGTACATCCACTCCGGCTACTACGACTGACGGATCGGCCGGTTCGGGGATCCGTCAAGGGGCCGTCCGAGATGCCCGGCGTGTCCGTCACCGACGGGGCCGCAGCTGCGGGCCGGATCGCCTCCGGCCCGCCAGTATCCACCCGGCCACGAGCGCCAGGCCGGACAGGGCCAGGACGGGCGTGTCCCCGTCGCGCACGTAGAGGGTGGTCCCGGCGCGCCGCGACAGGGTGGCGAAGACCACCTGTCGGGCGCCCAGCGTCGAGCGGGCCGTCAGCACGCCCCGGTTGGTCACCGCGGCGCTGAACCCGGTGGGAGCGGCCTGCAGGAGGTCGCGGCCCTGCTGGACGGCCTGCACCTCGGCCGCGGCCACCTCCTGGGTGGGGACCTGGGCCGTGGCATACGACGACGTGTTGGTCGGGACGACCAGCAGCTGGGCGCCCGCCCGTACCGACGAGCGCCCACGGTCGGCGTAGAAGACCTCGTAGGACACCATGGCACCGAGCGGCGCGACGGGGGTGGCGAGCAGGCCGGTGCCGGTGCCGGGGACGGCGTCGCGGGGGACCGCCGACAGATTGCCCAGGTGGGCGAAGAACCCCCGGTAGGGCACGTACTCGCCGAACGGCACGCGGTGGACCTTCTCGAACCGCGACACCAGTGAACCGTCCGGGCCGAATGCCACGACCTCGTTCCGGAAGGCAGTCGGCGAGATCGTCTCGGTGACCCCCACCACCAGGGTGGTGTGGAGGGTGCGGGCCAGACGGGAGAGCACCCCTTCTTCGGGGGACTGGGACAGAGGCGTGTCCAGCGAGACGACATCCTCGGGCCACAGGACCAGCTCGGGGGAGGCACCGTGGTCGAGCTGGCCGATCTGCGCCGTCGCCGCCATCTGGGCGGCCAGGACCTGGCTCGGATCGGTCTGGGACGTGCCGAAGCCCCGGGCCCCGCCCCCCTGGACGGCGGCGCCGGTCACCGTCCCGAGCGCCGGCCCCCCGTCGGGGGCGTGGTCGGCGGCCACCCCCACCGCCACCAGGCCCAGCACGGCCACGGCTGCCACCACGACCAGCGTGCCGGTGCCGGCCAGGGCACCCGACACGATGCCCGGCCGCGCTCCCTGCCCGGGGTCGACCTTGGCGAAGGCGTTGGCCCGGGCGCCGTCCCGCACCGTCCGCACCACCGCCTCCACCAGGGCGGCGACCCCCACGCCTCCGACGAACACGGCGGCGTTGAGGGCCAGGGGCCCGCCCAACCGGGCGATCCCGAGGAGTGGCCCGTCCGCCTGCCCGAGGAACACGCCGCCGATGGGAAGCCCACCGAAGGGCCACGTCTGGCGTACCGCCTCGGCCAGGGTCAGCGCGGCAGGGAACGCCAGTGCCCGGGCCACGGTGGGCCGGGCCGGCACGGCCACGCAGGCGGCGGCCACGAAGCCCGCCTCCACCGCGATCAGGACGACCGCCCCGGGGGTGGTGAACGAGCGTGCCCACATCAGCCCCGGTACGTAACAGCCGAGCCCGGCGACCCATCCGCCCCACAGCCGGGCCCGGGCCCTCAGTCCGCCCAGACGCCACCACAGGAGGCCGGCGGAGGGGAAGGCGACGATCCACCAACCCCACGGGGGGAGGGAGAGGGCCAACCCCACCCCGGCCAGCAGGCAGGGCAGCACCACCATGCCGCGGCCCGGGACCACCCGCCCGTCGCCGCCGCGCACCATGGTGACCCTCGACGGGCGCCACCTGGGCCCGGAGGGCTCCTCGCCGGCGGGTGGCGGAGGGGCGGTCGGAACCGGCGGCCCCCCGGTCATGGCCCCCCGGTCATGGCGCCACGGCGGTGACGGCTCAACCGGGACCCGGTGCCGTCACGTCCGCACCGGGTCGGCGTGGAGGGCGGCCCTCACCCGGCGCCCGGCGGCCCGGCCGCTCCCGATGCAGGCCGGGATGCCCACTCCGCGCAGGGCCGCTCCCGCCACTGCCACCGCGCCGAGCTCGGCCACCGACTGCTCGACCCTCCCCACCCTGATCAGGTGGCCCACCTCGTACTGGGGCAGGGCATGCTCCCACCGGGTGACCGTGCTGGCGAGCGGAGGACGCTCGATGTCGAGGAACCGGTCCAGCTCCCCGAGGACGGATGCGGTCAGCTCGCCGTCGTCCAGCTGCGTGTGACGGGCATCCCCGAACCGTCCGACGGATGCCCGGATGAGCTCGTCGCCGGGACGCGACAGGTGCGGCCACTTGCGGGTGAGGTAGGTGACGCCCGTCACCAGCGGGGACCCGCCGTCGACCGTGGAGGTGCGGGGCACGAGGAACCCGGTGCCGCGTAGCGGGGTCCGGATCGACCCCGCGGGGAACTGCAGGGTGACCACCCCCACCGAGGCGTACATGATGTCGCCGAGCATGGCGGCGGCCACAGGGGCGTGGGCCGCCAGGAGCCCGGCCGCCCCTCCCGCCGGGAGCGCCAGGACGACCCCGTCGGCATCGAACTCCCCGGCCGTGCCGTCCCGCCCCCTGGCCACCGTGGCGTGTCGACCGGGCCAGGGTGAGCTGCCACGGCGCCGGTACGGCGCTGTCGGCGCCCGACCCGGTCGAGGGCGCGCACCCGGACACCGGTGTGCACGGTGACCCCCCTGTCCGTCAGGGCGGCGGCCAACCGGTCGGCGAGGCTGGCGGTGCTCCCCGACAGCGACCAGAACGCCGGCTGCGGGGAGGCATCGGTCCCCTCCGCCGGGCCGGAGCGCCGGCGCATGGCCCGACCCATCCGTCTCATCAGGCTGCCCGACTGGTGGGAGGCGGCCAGGAGGAGCGGAAAGGTGGCGGCGGCACTGAGCTCGTCGACTCCGCCGGCGTGGATGCCCCCGATGAGCGGGTCGACGAGCCGGTCGACCACGGGCTGACCGAGGCGCTCGCCGACGATCTGGCCCACCGAGCGGTCGCCGAAGCTCATCCCCGTCCTCAGGTGGGGGCTGAACAGGTCCCTGGCCACCCGGGCCGACTCGGCCGGGGTGAGGATCCCCGATCGGAACAGTGGGAGCCAGCGGGTCGGCACCCCGAGGTTCAGCCCGGCGGGCATCATGCGCAGTCGCCCCCGGGCCCAGATCGAGGCACCGCTGCCCCCCACGGGCACCATGTCCCCTTCCAGTCCGAGCTCGGCGCACAGGTCGGTGGCCTCCGGGCGCCGAGCCAGAAAGGCGTCGGCGGCCAGGTCGACACGGCGCCCGGCGAACTCGGCGGACCGCACCTTGCCGCCGATCCGGTCCGACGACTCGAAGAGATGGACCTCCAGCGGTCGACCGGCGGTCGGGCCGGCGCCGACCACCAGCTCCCAGGCGGCGGCCAGACCGGCGATACCGCCGCCCACGACCGCCACGACCGGCGTGGGCGAGGGGCTCACGCCGGGTGCATGTCGACGGGGTCGGTGGGCGGGGTGCACCCGACCGCCGTTCGGACGACGCCGGCCAGGAGGCCGAGGAAGTGCGGGTCGTCGTTGAGCGACGGGGTCCGGGCGAAGGCGATCCCCAGGGAGTCGGCCACCTGCCGGGCCTCGATGTCGAGGTCGTAGAGCACCTCGAGGTGGTCGGAGACGAACCCCACCGGGCACACCAGGACCGAAGTGGCGCCCTCGCCCGCCACCCGCCGCATCTCGACCAGGAGGTCGGGGCCGATCCACGGGTCGGCCGTCCTCCCCGCGCTCTGCCACGCCACTCCCCAGGTCAGGTCCGGTGCGGTCTCGAAGCCGAGGAGCGTGGCCACGTCGCCGGCTGTCTCGGCCACCTGGTCCGGATACGGGTCGCCCTCGCCCACCACCCGCAACGGCAGGCTGTGGGCGGTGAAGAAGACGGCCGTCCGGCCGGGTCGGTGGTCGGTCAGCGACGACAGCGCGTCCCGGGTCCGGTCGGCCAGGAGCTCGGCGAAACCGTCGGTCCGGTGCCACGAGTCCACGGCGGTGAACCCGAGCGCCGGGGACGCGGCGGCGGCCTCCCCGGCGCGCCGGATGTACTCGCCCGATCCCAGTGACGACTGGTGGGGCGTGAGCACGATCCCGACCACCCGGGCCACGCCGGCGGCAGCCAGCTCGGCCATCCCCTCCTCGATGGTGGGTGTGACGTACTTGGCCCCGTACCGGACCACGAATCTCCCCGGGGCCTCCGCCTCGAGGGCGGCGGCGACCCCGTCCACCTGGGCCCGCGTGCGCTCGGTCAGCGGCGAGGTCCCACCGATGGCCGCGTACCGGCCGACCAGCTCGTCGAGGAGCTCGGGGGTCGGCGGACGCCCCCGCCGGATGGTGGTGTAGAAGGGCTCGATCCCCTCGGGCGTCGGTGGGGTGCCGTGGGCCATGACCAGCACACCGACGGGTGGTCCCAGGGGCGACGGCTCGGGGGCGAGGTCGCTCACGACCGGGACTCCACGCCGGACCGTCCCTCGGCGTGCACCAGTTCGACCACCCGCTCGAGGATGCCCGGGTCGGTCTCGGGGAGGACACCGTGTCCCAGGTTGAAGATGTGTCCCGGTGCCGTCCCGGCCCGCTCGAGCACGTCGCGGGTCTCGGACTCCGCCACCGCCCAGCCGGTCAGGCACAGCGCCGGGTCGAGATTGCCCTGGACGCCGATCCCCGGCCCGACCCGCCGCCTGGCCTCGTCGAGGGGGACGCGCCAGTCGATGCCCACCACCGCGCTGCCGGCCGTGGCCATCAGGGCCAGGAGCTCGCCGGTGCCCACGCCGAACAAGATGGTGGGCGCGCCCGGGTGGGATTCGGCCAGCTCCCCGAAGAGGCGGGTGGTGGCCGGCAGTACCAGCTGCTCGTAGTGGTGGGGGGCGAGGATGCCGGCCCAGGAGTCGAAGACCTGGACGGCGGCGGCGCCGGCATCGAGCTGGGAGCGGAGGGACGCCAGGGCCAGATCGGTCAGGCGGTCGACGAGCTGGTGCCACACCGCCGGGTCGCCGTGCATCAGCGCCTTCACCCGGGTGAAGTTCTTGGACGGCCCTCCCTCCACCAGGTAGCTGGCCACGGTGAACGGTCCGCCGGCGAACCCGATGAGGGGGACGTCCAACTCCCCGACGAGGATGCGCACCGCCTCGATGACATAGGGGGTGTCGACCTCGGGCTCCAGCGGCCGGAGCCGGTCGAGGTCCTCCTTGCGCCGGAACGGATCGGCCACCACCGGCCCCGTGCCCGGGGCGATGTCGACGCCGAATCCGATCGCCGCCACCGGGACGACGATGTCGGAGAACAAGATGGCGGCGTCGGTGCCGTACCGGTCGACGGGTTGGCGGGTCAGCCGGGCGGCCAGCTCCGGCTGGGCGATGGCGTCGAGGATGCTGCCCGTCCCGCGTGCCGCCCGGTACTCGGGCAGCGCCCTGCCGGCCTGGCGCATGAACCACACGGGGACGTGGTCGACGCGCTGACCCCGGCAGGCCCGGACGAACACCGACTCGTCGAACGAGCCGGTGACCGGTGCCGCCGCGTCAGCCACGTCGGATCCCATCCTCGGGTCTCAGCGGTGCGCCGGCGGTGCGCCGGCCGACACCGGACGCCCCACCGTTCCAGCTCCGAGGGGTTCGACCATGGGCAGAGTCTACGAGTACCGGCCTGGTCCGGAGGCACCGGGCCGGTACCGGGTGCCTCCGCACCGGGCCGGACCGTCCGATCGCGTGAGGACGGGCTGGCGCATACAATCGAGGGTTCCCCTGGGCGGGAACGAGGGTTCCCCGCCGTGTGCAGGGGTCGCAGAACGGAGGTGGGGGTGGACGCAGAGCGCCAGGCCGAACAGGAGTTCGTCGACACGGCCTACGCACGCCTCGACGCCATGCGGAACGATGCCAACTCGATGATGGAGGGCGTGCTAGACCTCGGTCGGGGCGGCACATTCCAGTCCCGGACCGAGCGGGACGTCATCGTCCGGACCAGCCTGGCCCGGCTCGAACAGCTGGACATCGGGGACCAGGCCCTCACCTTCGGCCGGATCGACCGCCTCCGCGACGGGACCGAGGCCGGCGAGGCGGTCGCCGGACCCGCTGACACCGAGACGTTCCACATCGGCCGGCTGGCCATCCACAGCGCCGACCACGATCCGCTGGTGGTCGACTGGCGGGCCCCCATCGCCGAGCCGTTCTACCGCGCCACGGGGAGGGACCCGCAGGGTTTGGTCCTCCGCCGCCACCTCGCCCTCGAGGGGCGCCAGGTGGTCGGCCTCGAGGACGAGCGCTTCGGCAGCGGCGGCGCCGGTGATCTCGCCCTGGGCGGGGGCTCCTTCGACGAGGGGGTCGACGACGAGGTGGACGGGGCGGTGGGCCGCGACGGCGGGGAGCTGATCGTCGGCGACCTGCCGATCGGGGGTCCGGCCGCCCTGCTGGCCGCACTCGACCGGGCCAGGTCGGGCCGCATGACCGACATCGTCTCCACCATCCAACGGGAGCAGGACGAGATCATCCGGGCCCCCCTGAGCGGGGTGCTGGTGGTGCAGGGCGGGCCGGGCACGGGCAAGACGGCGGTGGCCCTCCATCGGGCCGCCTACCTCCTCTATACGCACCGCTTCCCCCTCGAACGCCAGGGCGTCCTGGTCGTGGGTCCCAACCCGCTGTTCCTCCGGTACATCGAACAGGTGCTTCCGTCGCTGGGCGAGACCGGGGTGACGCTGTCGACGGTGTCGGGGCTGGTGCCCGAGATCCGCACCGTGGCGGACGGCCCGGCCGAGGTGGCCCGGCTGAAGGGGGACGCCCGGATGGTCACGTTCATGGCCCGGGCCGTCCGCACCCGCCAGCGGGCCCTGTCCGCCGATGTGGCCATCCCCTACGGGGCACTGGTGCTCAAGCTCTCCGCCGAGGACAGCCGGTCCATCGTGGACACGGTCCGCCGCCGCCCGGGCACCCACAACGCCCGCCGTCGCCTGGTCGAGCAGGCCGTGTCCCAGCTCCTCGCCGACCGGGCCCGCCAGACCCAGCAGACGCTGGGCGCCGGCGTGCCGGCCTCGGTGACCGCCTTCCCGGGGTACGAGGACCCGTCGGAGTTGGAGGACGAGGAGTTCGACTTCGAGGACTTCTCCCGCAAGGTGCGCCGGGTCCCGGAGTTGGCCGAGGCACTGGATCGGATGTGGCCCCGCCTGTCGCCCCACGAGCTCCTCCACGATCTGTTCGGCGCCCGTCCGCTGATCGCGGCAGCCGGGCGCGGCGTGCTCACCCCCGAGGAGCAGGCCCTGCTGCGGCGGCCGCGGTCGTCGTCGTTCGAGGAGGTCGAGTGGACCCCGGCCGATGCCGCGCTCGTCGACGAGGCCCGGTACCTGTTGGGCCCGCGGTCGGGCAGCGCCGACGAAGGTGTCCGCAAGTACGGGCACATCGTCGTCGACGAGGTGCAGGACCTCTCGCCCATGCAGCTGCGGATGCTCACCCGACGATCGCTGTCGGGATCGATGACCGTCGTCGGCGACATCGCCCAGGCCACCGCGCCGTGGGCCCCGGCCACGTGGGAGGAGATCACCGAGCACCTTCCCCGACGCCGCCCGGCGCGGACCGTGGAGCTGACGGTCAGCTACCGCACCCCGGCCGAGGTGTTGGCGGTGGCGGGACGGGTGCTGGCGGTGGCGGCCCCGGAGCTGGTGCCACCCCGGGCCGTCCGCCGGACCGGCGAGGAGCCGCGGATGATCGCCGTGCTCGACGCCGACGGTCGCCGCCACGGCGCCACCGTCGGCGACCTCTACCGCCGTGTGGCCGAGGTCGCCGGCCAGGAGGTGGCCGCGGTCCGGGGCGGACGGGTGGCCATTCTGGCCCCGGCCGCCCTCATCGGCGGGGTGTCCGACGCCCTGGCGGCCATCGGCCTGCCGGTGGTCGACGCCCGCGACATCCGCAAGGGCGGACTGTCGGAGCCACTGGTGCTGCTGGCCGCCGATGCGGCCAACGGCCTCGAGTTCGACTCGGTGGTGGTCGTGGAGCCCGGTGTGATCGCCGGAGAGACGTCCCGGGGGCTGCGTACGCTCTATGTGGCGCTGACCCGGCCCACCCAGCGTCTGACCGTCGTCCACCTGTCGCCGCCACCGGCCGCCCTGGACGGGACGCCGAGGACGCCGCGGGACGAGCCGGCGCCGGTCGACTCCTGACCGGCGGCGGGCGGCCCTGCCCCGACGACCCCTCCTGACGGCCGCCCCCGGCCCTCGGAAAGCGTCCGATTCGGTGGCCGGGGATGAGTTGGCCCTCTGCGCCGACTTTCGGCTAAAAATGCGGCGTGACTCAGGCCCTCGCCGCAGATCCGGCGGTTACCTCGAACCAACGGCACCGGCCTGACAAGCCGTCGATGCTGCAGGTGGGCGTGATCATCTGGCTCGGTTCGGAGGTGATGTTCTTCAGCTCCCTCTTCGCCGCCTTCTTCACCATCAGGGCCCACGCGTCGGTGTGGCCCCCCCCGGGGACCCACCTCGACACCGTGCGGGCCGGCATCTTCACCGCCATCTTGGTGTCCTCCAGCTTCACCATGCAGAAGGCCGTCTGGGACCAGGAGAAAGGCGCCCGACGCAGCGCCAAGATCTGGATCGTGGCCACGCTGGTCCTCGGGGCGCTGTTCGTCGCCAATCAGTTCTACGAGTGGGTCAGCCTCTCCCACAACCCGGCCACCAATCCCACCCATACCTCGTTCGGCTCGCTCTTCTACATCATGTCCGGGCTGCACGGACTCCACGTCACCTTGGGTCTGGTGGCCATGATCTTCCTCCTGGGTCGGCTGAAGGGACCCAAGGGTGACCCCGGTGAGACCCCGGTGTTCCAGGGCGTGAGCTACTACTGGCACTTCGTCGACGTCGTCTGGGTCGGCCTCTACGCCTGTCTGTTCCTCCTCAAATAGATGCCACTCCCACTCGCCAGACTGCTCAGGGCCCGATACGCGCTACCCGCCTCGCTCGTCGGCGTGGTGGCCCTGGTCGGGTTGCTGGCGTTCTCGCCCGGCACCACCAGTGCCGGCGCCGCGTCCGGCGCCCCCACCGCCCCGACGACGACGCTCCCGCCCCTGCAGAGCACGACCCAGACCACCACGCCGATCGGCACCCCCACCACCCCGAGCGCCTCGAGCGTCCTGCACTACGAGTCGGGCGCCAACCAGTCCGGACTGTTCTACGTCTCCCTGCCCAAGGCCTTCGTCGCTCCTGGTCAGGCCCTGTTCGCCGCCAACTGTTCGAGTTGCCACGGCCCCGAGGCCCTGGGCACGGAGCGGGCCCCCAACCTCCAGGGCCTCGGTGCCGGCACCGTCGACTTCTGGGTGTCCACGGGCCGGATGCCCTTGGCCAACTCGAGCGTCCAGGCGACCCGCAAGCCGCCGCGCTTCAATCGCCTCCAGACCCTCGAGATCGCCGCCTGGGTGCAGTCGCTCACCCCCGGCGAGGGGGTCCAGATCCCGGTGGTGAACACCAACGACGCCGACCTCGAGGCGGGCAACACCTTGTTCACACTCAACTGCGCGGCGTGCCACACCATCACCGGGGCCGGTGACGCCCTGATGGACGGCGCCTACGCCCCCAGCCTGCACCTGGCCACCCTCCCCCAGATCGTCGAGGCCATCCGATCGGGCCCGGGCAACATGCCCCACTTCGGTCCGGGGAACATCACCAATACCGAGGCCCGTGACATCGCCGCCTACGTGCACGGTGTCATCCAGCATCCCGCCAATCCCGGCGGGATCGGCCTGGGCGGGATCGGTCCGGTCGGTGAGGGATTCATCGGCCTGCTCCTCGGTGTCGGTCTCTTGATGCTCGTCTGCTTCTGGATCGGAGACCGCACGTGAGCGACGAGGCAAACCTCGAGGGGCCACTTCCCCCCGCCGCCCTGGACGACCCCCACCTCCAGCCCTACGCCAGGCACCCCGAGGGGGCCCAGGCCGTGGCGGCCGTGGCCATGGTGGTGGGCTTCCTGGCCTTCATCGGGTTCGGCGTGGCCTACTGGGTCAACGCCAGCACCCAGTGGGAGGCCGTGACCCTCGGGGTGGGTCTGCTGGCCCTCGGCTTCGGGGTCACCGCCTGGGGCAAGTACCTCATGCCCCAGGGGCCCTTCGTCGAGGAGCGCCACGAGTTCCACTCCACCGAGGCCGAGCGCGACGCCATGACGGCGGCGATCACCGAGCGGGGCGGCATGGTGGTCAAGCGGCGCAAGCTGCTGGGCGGCCTCTTCGCCCTCGGCTCCACGGCCATGGGGGTCGTGCTGCTCTTCCCGCTCCTCCGCTCGCTCGGGCCCAAGCCGGGCCGGACCCTGTTCGAGACCAACTGGAAGAAGGGCTCCCAGCTGGTGACGGTGGACGGTCGGGAGGTGTTCGTGGACGATCTCGAGGTCGGCGGGGTGCTCACCGTGTTCCCCAAGGGCTACCAGGGCTCGTCGCCCGACCAGGTCATCCTCCTCCGCCTGTCCAACACCCTCCAGCCGCTCACCTCCCCGGGTCGCACCGACTGGGGTGTCCAGGGCTACGTGGCGTACTCCAAGCTGTGCACCCACCTGGGGTGCCCGGTGGGGCTCTACCAGGAGCAGACCCAACAGCTGGTCTGCCCGTGCCACCAGTCGATCTTCAACGTGCTGGCCGGCGCCGTCCCCGAGTTCGGCCCGGCGCCGCGGCCCCTGCCCCAACTGCCCATCACGGTGGACGCCTCCGGGCGCATGCGGGCCAACGGAGGACTCGACCAGGCCCCCGGGCCGGGATTCTGGGAGCGGCCATGATCGACAGCTCACTGCGATGGGTGGACGACCGCCTCGGGATCGCCAAGGGCGGCCGGACCTTCCTCGACAAGATCTTCCCCGACCACTGGTCCTTCATGCTGGGCGAGATCGCCCTCTACTCGTTCGTGGTCCTCCTGGCGACCGGCGTGTTCTTGTCGCTGTACTACGTCCCCTCCGCCCACGAGGTCATCTACCACGGCTCCTACGCCCCGCTGCGGGGCCAGCGGGTGTCCGAGGCCTACGCCTCCTCGGTGGGTCTGTCCTTCGACGTGCGGTCGGGACTGCTGATGCGCCAGGCCCACCACTGGGCGGCCGACATCTTCCTCGGCTCGATCGCCGTGCACATGGCCCGGGTGTTCTTCACCGGGGCGTTCCGCAAGCCCCGCGAGTTCAACTGGATCGTCGGGGTGACCATGCTCATCCTGGGCATCGTCAACGGGTTCCTCGGCTACTCCCTCCCCGACGACCTGGTGTCGGGGACCGGCATCCGCATCGCCTACTCCATCATCGAGTCGATACCGCTGGTCGGCAGCTACCTCGCCTTCTTCGTGTTCGGCGGCAACTACCCCGGCAGCGGCATCATCATCCCGCGGTTCTTCATCATCCACGTCCTGATCGTGCCCCTGATCCTGATGGGCCTCCTGGGCGCCCACCTCGGCCTCCTGGTCAAGCAGAAGCACACCCAGTTCCCCGGCAAGGGGAAGACCGAGCACAACGTGGTCGGCTCTCCGATGTTCCCCACCTTCATGGCCAAGACGACCGGGTTCTTGTTCATGACCACGGCGGTGATCTTCCTCCTGGGTGGGTTCGCCCAGATCAACCCCATCTGGCAGTTCGGCCAGTACGAGCCATACCAGATCTCCTACGCCGTGCAACCGGACTGGTACATGGGCTGGCTCGACGGCGCGTTGCGCATCATGCCCAGTTGGGAGTGGGTGGGCTGGGGCCACACCCTGCCGCTCGAGGTGTTCCTCCCGGCGGTGATCTTCCCGGGCCTCATCTTCAACATCTTGATCATCTGGCCGTTCATCGAGACGAAGATCACCGGGGACCGGAACTATCACAACCTGTTGGACCGGCCCCGCGACCGCCCCAAGCGCACCGCGGCCGGCGCCGCCATGCTCACGCTGCTGGGCATGACGTTCTTCGCGTCCTCCACCGACGTGATGGCCAACTTCTTCAACCTGCCCCTCAAGGGGGTGCTGTGGTTCTTCCGGTTCGCGGTGGTGCTGGCGCCGATCATCGCCTACTTCATCACCTACAAGATCTGCCACGAGATGTTGACGGCCGAGGGTGTGGGCAAGCGCAAGCGGGCCGTGATCATCGAGCGTTCCGCCTCGGGCGAGTACTCCACCGTCCTCACCGAGCCCCGTCCCGGTGACGGCCACGAGGAGCTCGAGGCCATTCCCGTCCCCACCTTCATCGATCTGGTCCCGCCCGAGCTGGCCACCGGTGAGGGTGTCCGGCGGGTCATGCGCTAGTAGCCACGGCCCGCCCACCTCACCGGCGGCAGCACAACCCCCGAGGATCGCCGTCCTCGTCGGTGAGCACCTCCACGTCGGTGTAGCCGGCGTCGGCCAGCGCCGGACCGAGCAGGTCGGGTTGGTCTCCCCCGAGCTCGAGGAGGAGCGAGCCACCGGGTCGCAGCAGCGGACGGGACTCGAGAACGGCCCGCAGCAACAGCCGGGTGCCGTCCTCGCCGCCGTCGAGGGCGCCACGGGGCTCGTAGGAGACCACGTCGCGGGGAAGCAGCCGGAGTTGGTCGGTCGGCACGTAGGGGACGACGGCGGTGACGACGTGGGCCCGGCCGGCGACGGAGCCGGGCAGGGGGGCGGCCATGTCCCCGGCGTAGACCTCGACGCCGTTGGCCCGGGCGCACGCCACCGCGGTGGGGTCGATCTCGGTGGCGACGATCCTCGCCCCGGGACGCCGGCGGGCCAGCACGACGGCGATGGCACCGGCCCCCGTGCACAGATCGGCGGCCAGGCCGTCAGGCGGGAGCCGGAGGGCGGCCTCGAGGGCCAGGGGCTCGCTCTGCCACCTCGGCACGTACACGCCCGGCCGGACCAGCACGGTGACCCCACAGAACGTCACGGCGCCGACCAACCAGGCCAGGGGCTCACCGGCGCACCTGCGTATCACCAGCGACGCCAGCCGGTCCTCGTCACCGCCGGCCGCCGCCACCAGCTCGTCGGCCTCCTCCTCGGCCGCGATGCACCCCGCCGACCGCAGCACCCTGACGACCTCAGCCGTCGTTCCCTCGTCGGCCCGGGCTCCGGACCAGGCGGGCCCAGCCTGCTCAGGCGGTGTCGCCGCGCCGGCTCTCGACCGTGCCGCCGATGGCGGCGGCGAGGATCAGGGCCCCGCCGATCGGGGCCAGCCACAGTCCGAAAATGAAGGTCAGGACGGTGAACATGGCACCCATGCCCAGGACGAAGGGCCAGATGCTCGAGCTGGGGAAGGCGTCCACGGCACCCGTGCCCTCGGCCACCTCGGCGTCGGGGTCGTCGTCGGGCTGGTCCTTCATGTGCCGCGACCACCAGAAGTAGTACAGCCCCGGACCCAGGCCGAGCAGCGCCGAGCCGATGAGCATGGCGAACCCGCCGTCCTCGTAGCTGAGGAACCAGTAGACGATCCCGATGATGCCGAAGAAGATGCCGATCCCGGCCAGGAACAGCCCGTTGACCCTCACGAGCCGACCTCCACGGTCTCCTTGTCCGGGAGCGGATGGGGACCGGGCTGGTGGTGCTTGCGGTGCTCGGGGTGGTTGTAGTCCCACGTGGGCCGCTCGGAACGGATGGGTGGGAGCTTCGAGTAGTTGTGGTGGGGCGGCGGCGACGAGGTGAACCACTCGAGCGTGTGCCCGTCCCAGGGGTTGTCACCCGCCGGGATGGGGTGCCGCCAGGACACCCACAGGTTGGCCAGGAAGAACAGGAAGGACACCCCGATGATGAAGGCACCCACCGTCGAGATGACGTTCAGCGTGGTCCAGCCGTTCGACGGCAGGTAGGCGGCCACCCGGCGGGGCATGCCGTCGAGGCCGACGACGTACTGGGGCATGAAGGTGACCCAGAATCCGATGAACAGCCCCCAGAAGTGGATCTTGCCCAGGCCGTCCCGCAGCATCCGCCCGAACATCTTCGGATACCAGAAGTAGAATCCCGCGAACCCGGCGAAGACCGCCGTCCCGATGAGCACCTGGTGGAAGTGGGCGACCACGAAGTAGGTGTCGTGGGTCATGAAGTCGACCGGGGGCGATGCCAGGAGCACCCCGGTCACCCCACCCATCAAGAAGGCGAAGAGGAACCCGATGCTGAACAGCATGGGGGTCTGGAAGCTGATCTGGCCGCCCCACATCGAACCGATCCAGTTGAAGAACTTGATGCCGGTGGGCACGGCGATGAGGTACGAGAGCAACGAGAAGAACGGGAGCAGCACCACGCCGGTGGTGAACATGTGGTGGGCCCACACGCCCGTCGACAGCGCGGCGATGGACATGGTGGCGAAGACCATGCCCTTGTACCCGAAGAGCGGCTTGCGGGAGAACACCGGGATGATGTCGGTGACCATCCCGAAGTAGGGCAGGGCCAGGATGTACACCTCGGGGTGCCCGAAGAACCAGAAGAGGTTCTGCCACAGCACCGGCACCCCACCCCCCTGCACGGTGAAGATGTGGGTGCCGAAGTGTCGGTCGCAGAACAACAGCACCACCGCGCCGAACAGCACCGGAAAGGCGATGAGGATCAAGATGGCGGTCACCAGCATGTTCCACGAGAAGATGGGCACCCGGAACATGGTCATGCCCGGCGCCCGCAGATAGAAGATGGTGGCGCACAGGTTGACGCCGGTGAAGATGGCGGAGAACCCGGTGAGGGCCAGCGCCATCAGCCACAGGTCGGCACCGGCGCCGGGTGAGTTGGTGGCATTGGACAGGGGGGCGTAGGCGACCCACCCGAAGCTGGCCGCGCCGCCGGCGACCAGGAAGGACGACATCATGGTCAACGAGCCGCCCAGGTACAGCCAGTAGGACAGGGCGTTGAGGCGGGGGTACGCCATGTCGGGGGCACCGACCTGCAGCGGCACGATGTAGTTGGCCAGGCCGCCGAAGGCGAAGGGCCCGGCGAACAGGTACAGCATCAGGCTGCCGTGCATGGTGAACAGCTCGTTGTAGGTCTGGAACGAGACCAAGGACGCGTTGGGGGTGGTCAGCTGGGCCCGGATGACCAGGGCCATGATGCCGGCGATGAAGAACAGCACCAGCGACGTGATCATGTAGCTCTTGCCGATCACCTTGTGATCGGTGGAGGTCAGCCAATTGAGGATCCCGGTCGGGCCCTCGTGGTGGCCGTGGTCGCCCCCGTCGTGGTGTGCCGGCCCGTGGGCATCGGGCCCGTGGCCGTCGGGCCCGACGGGCTGCTCGGGCTCGATCACATCGGGCGGTTCGATGGTCGTCGTCATGCGGGTCCCTTTACGGTCGACAGGGCTGCGCTAGGCATTCGATGGATAGCTCCGTGTGTCGAGGGGCGGGTTGTTCTGGGCCGACGATCCCGAGCGCGACAAGGTGTTGCCCGCCGCCACCTGGCCGGCCGCCCACAGGCGGAAGGCGACCGGGCTCACCGCCCGCACGCTGAACAGCATCTCCGAGTGGTACAGGCCGCAGATCTGGGTGCACTGCCCGTTGTAGGTGCCGGGATGGAGGACGTCGAGGTCGAAGTAGTTGGTCACGCCGGGGAGGGCGTAGCGGCTGAAGTTGAAGTCACGGACGTAGAACCCGTGGATGACGTCGTCGGAGACCAGGGTGATCTGCACGGTCTGGCCGACGGGCACCACCATCTGCGGGCCGTGGTTGTTGGGTCCGTTGGTGGTCTCGCCGGCGACGCCGACGTTCAGCCCGGTGTAGTCGAATCGCCATCCCCACTGGAAGGCGGTGACCCGGATGTCCACCACCGGCTTCCCGTTGGCGGTGGTGGTGGCGTTGACCGGGACGGTGGCGTCGACCTTGTTCTCCGTGATCACCGTGAAGGCGAACAGCCCGGCCACGATCAGGATCGGGATCACCGTGTACAGGATCTCGATGGGGATGTTCTCGTGGAACTGGGACGGCATGTCGTCCGAACGCCTGCGGTACCGCAGGACGGTCCACAAGATGAGCAGGAAGACCGCGCCCCCGACGATGATGCCGGTCGTCATCATCCCGGAATAGAGCTTGAAGGTGTCCTGGCCCTGGGCCGTGGCTCCCCGGCTGGCGCCGTAGGAGGGGTAGAAGTTGCATCCGGCCAGGACCAGGGGGGCGGCGATGGCCAGGCCCACGGCCCGCCGGCGCCAGCGGTTCTCGCCCCTCGACGTGGCCCGGGTCGGCTCGGTCGCCGCGCCCGGATCGGGCTGATCGGCTCGGTACCGGCGTCGGGTCGAACGGGTTGTGAATGCGTTCACGGCGATGACACTAGTGGGCGTGGGGGCGAAATTAGAAGTTGAGCGACGGCTCGGCTGACGGTGGGCGAAATCCCTGCTCACGACGGTGGGTGCGGGGTCGCCCCCGACGGTGTCACGGGCCCGGCTGGGTGGACGCCGTCCCCGATTCCCGTGCCGCCCACGAGAACACGCCGTGGGCCATGGTCGACGAGGCACCGTCGGCCCGTTTGGTGAACACCAGCCGCCGGGCCTCTTGGATCCCGGCGTCGGCCGGGTCGGCCAGCCATGCCAGCTCGGCCAGGTGCCCGGCCAGGCGGAGGGAGGCGTCGTCGACGGCGGCGTCCGGGCCGGCTTCGGCCCCCGCCAGGGCCAGGGCCCGGTCGGCCAGCGCACCGGCCCCCCCGGCCAGGTCGGCCAGCTCGAGGGCGAGGGACCGCTCGGGTGCCGGCTTCAAGGTGGCCGGATTGCCGTCCCACCATCCTCCGTACAGGCGCCACACCGTCCGGACGATGAACTCCGGCTCGTCGTAGACGGGCCGGAGGTAGGGGCGCTCCATCAGCCGGCCGGGAGGCGCGACGGAGTGGATGACCTCGTCGAGGCGGGCGCCGGCGTTCATGAGGGCCAGGGTCTGTTCCACCAGGGATTCGAGCAGCTCGGCGGTGTCGCCCAACGCCTGGCGGACCCGGTCGGCACCGACCACCGGGTACCCGTGCCCGGGCAGCAGGACGTCGGGCCCGCCGCCGGGCGCCTGGTACAGGTCCAGCATCCTGCGGAGGGCGTCGGCCCACTCCAACGGGTAGCGCTGGACCTTCTGGGGGTTGCCGGCATTGGGGGACGCCCAGATGAACAGGTCGCCGCAGCACAGCACCCGGGCGTCGGGGAACCACGTCCACGTGTGGTCGTCGGTCTCGCCCTTGGCGTGATGGAGCTCGGCCCGGACGCCTCCGACGTCGAGGTCGAGGTGGTCCCGGTAGGTGCGGTCGGGGTAGCGGTACTCGGTGGGCCACTCGAGAGAGGGGAGGTTGAACTGGCGCCGGTTGATGATGCCGTTGTACCCGGCCGTCTTGATGTACCGGTCGAACCTGGCCGGGAGCGCCTCGTGCGCCACCACCACCGGCTCGGGCCATCCCGCCTCTGCGGATTCGGCGGCCCACACGGGCACGCCGAACACGTGGTCGATGTGCCCGTGGGAGTAGACGGCGGTGTTCAGCCGACCCGGGTCCCACTCCCTGAGCCTCCGGTGGATCTCCCCGGCCATGATCGAGCTGCCGGTGTCGACCAGCATGAGCCCGTCACCGGTCCGGACCGCCGACACGTTGGCGAACGACGGGACGAAGCTGACCCCGGCGGCCACCTCCGCGATCCCCGGCGCCGGGCTCAGCGGGTGGATGCTGGTCGTCGAGAGGTCGCCCCTCCAGAGACGGTCGGCGGTGTCCAGCACGTCAGGCGATTCGGGCATCAGGGCCCCCTTTCAGCCCCGTTGGTCGGGTTCCTTCGGGGGGGTGGCCGCCGAACCGGCGATACGCCCCGCCTTGCGTCCCGCCTTGCGGATCGACTGCCTGACCTGTTCCCCGGCCTTGGGGCCGTATGCGGCCGCGACCCGCCTTCCCGTGGCGGCCACCGCACCCGAGGTGCGGCCGGCCCATCGGGCGGCGGCGTCGGACGGCGGCGGCATCGGGCTCGGGGGGGTCGGCGCGGTGGCGTCGGCCACCACGGCGGTGGACTCGATGGCGGTGGTGTCGATGACCGACGAGACCCGGGTCAGGGTGCACACCCGCAGGAGGCCGACGGCGCCGAACTCGACGACGATGATGCCCTCGATGTCCGGGCGGAGGACCGCCACGACGGGGGCCAGCGCCACCAGCACCGACACGATGATGACGAGCACGAGGTGGAGGGACTGGCTGCAGACGTGGACGATGCCGAGCGGACCGCGTGCGGAGACGGCCAGGACGGCGTACGCCACGGCACCGGCGACGAGGAGGCCGCCGTTGGACACGTGGATCGAGATGTCGACGAAGACGACGGCGACGGCGAGCTCGACGGCTTGGAGCACCCAGAAGGGAAGCCAGCGGCGCGCCCGCCCCTCGGGAGACGTCGGGCGCAGCAGCTGCAGTGTCCTACCGCTCATCGCCACTGGTTCGACTCATCGCCACTGGTTCGACGCACCGGGCCTCGGCGGGCGGGACGGGTGGGCTCAGGAAGGGCCGACGGAGCCGTCGCCGTTGGTCTCCACGGTCACGGTGGTCTGGGCGGGCGGGTTCACCGCCACCGGGGGTGCGGCCTGGACCACTGGCGGGGCCACCGTGGCGGCCGGGGTGGCGGCATCATCGGCGGCACCCTCGTCGAGCCCCTTCTTGAACTCCTTCTGCGCCGAGCCCAGCGATCGGGCCAGCTTGGGGATCTGGGTCGATCCGAACAGGACCAACACCACCACGACCAGGATGATGATGCCGTCTACGCCAAAGATCTCTGCTGGTGAGCCGAAGTGCACGGTCGTATCTCCTTTGTCGACTGCGGCCACCAGGTTAGACCTGTACGTCCGGGACCGCTGCTCGCACTGCGATGGGGTATTCGGAGCACCGGCGCCGGGCGGATGGCCACTCGACCGGGATCACCCGGCCAGGAACACCCCGAGGCACAGTGCGGCCACCGACGCCACCGCCCCGACCGCCCCCCAGACGGCCAGCCCGACCCGGGAGGTCGAGCGTTGATGCAGGTAGACGGCCACTCCGGCGATGACCACGACGACGATCTTGACGATGAGAACGGACTTCCATGCGGCGCTCGCCTTGTCGACGGTGAGGGAGGAGATGTTCCAGAACCCGGTCACCACCAGCACGGCGTAGGCGGGCCACAGGAGGCGCCCGAACGCCCGGGCCACCTTCTTCGGGGCATCGTCGCCGAGGGACCGGATGGTCGGGAGCAGCCCGGCCACGGTGAACTGGCCGCCCACCCAGACGGTGGCGGCCAGCACGTGGAGGATGAGCCGGAAGCCTCCGAGGGAGTCGGACAACGAGGGGACGGTGGTCCCGACCACGGCCAGATGGCTCATCACGGGCACCGCGGGGCCGGCGGTCGGGTGGGCACCGTGGTGCCTACTTCCCCGACCAGTTGGGCTTGCGCTTCTCGGCGAAGGCGACGGGCCCCTCCATGGCGTCGGCCGAGCCGAAGACCTCGGGCACGGCGGCGTTGTTGATGGCCCAACCCTGTTCGTCGGGCAGCTCGCCGGCGAGCTTCATGACCCGCTTGGACGCCCGCACGGCCAGGGGGGCGTTCTCGGCGATGGTCCCGGCCAGCGCCAGCGCCGCCTCCATCAGCTGGCCGGCCGGCACCACCCGGTTGATCAGGCCCAGCTCCAGCGCCCGCCGGGCGTCGATCGGGTCACCGGTGAGTGCCAGCTCGAGGGCGATGGCGGGCGGGATCCGCTTCGGCAGCCGGATCAGCCCCCCGGCGCCGGCGATGAGGCCGCGCTTGACCTCGGGGATGCCGAACTTGGCCTCCTCGACGGCGACCACCAGGTCGCACGAGAGCATGATCTCGCAACCTCCGGCCAGGGCCGACCCGTTCACCGCGGCGATGATCGGCTTGGCGAACTCCCGTTGGGCGATGCCGCCGAACCCTCCCTTGGCGCCCATGATGTCGCCGGCCTCGCCGGCGGCGAACGCCTTCAGGTCCATGCCGGCACTGAACGCCTTGTCCCCGGCCCCGGTGATGATCACCACCCAGCAGTCGTCGTCGGTCTCGAGCTCGTCGAAGGCCTCGGCGAAGGCGCGGGAGACCGCGCCGTTGACGGCGTTCCGCGCCTCGGGCCGGTTGATGGTGAGGATCTCGATGTGACCCTGGCGTTGGCGAAGCAGTTCGGACATGGCGGTCTCCCCCTGTGCAGGCTGTGTGCGGTCAGGCTGTGTGCGGTCAGGCTGTGTGCGGTCAGGCTGTGCGGTCAGGCTGTGGCCAGACGGTAGCGCGCCGCACCCGGCCGGACGACCACGGTCGCCCCCACCGACCCGGGGATGTCGGTACCGCCCATGGACCGGACCGTCTCGTCGTCCTCGGCCGCCACCGCCATGTGACGCCCGTCGGGCAGCCTGGCGATCACCGGCGCCGACACCGGGACACCGCCCCCGTCCCTGGCCACGGTGGCGGCGACGATCGTGGCCGGGGTGTCGACGGGGACCTCCAGGGCCACCCCCACTGCCGCCGCATCGATGGCGGCCTGGTCGGGACGGGTGTCGCCCCGCCGGAAGCCGGAGGGGGGCGGGGTCGTCCCGTAGATCCCGATGGCGTGCTTGGTCACGAACCAACCCAGGCCGGTGGCCAGGCCCAGCTGCGTTCCCCCGCCACCGGCCGGCGATGCGCGGAGCAGCTCGGTGACACCGGCGATGCCGTGGGTGGTGTAGTTGTTCCCGGGGCCTCCGAAGTAGGGGAGACCACCGGTGACGGTCAGGCCCCGTGCGTCGTCCAGGGCCAGTCCGAGGGCGTCGGTGGCCAACTCGACCGCCGAGGGGAAACAGGAGTAGATGTCGAGGACCCCGATGTCGTCGATGCCGACGGGCCCCCGGTGGCCGGCGGCCGCCGTCGCCGCCTCCAGTGCCGCCCGTCCCGCTGCGGCGATGCCGGGGGACCGGCCCGGGTCGGGCCTGGCCGTCGGCGAGCGGACGTCGGCGGCCTCGGCCCCGGACCACACGAACACGGCCCGGTCGGCCACGCCCGCCCGCCGGGCGGCGGCCAGCGAGCAGACCAGCAGGGCGGCACCTTGGTCCGAGCCCAGGAACGCGGTCATCAACTTGGTGTACGGCTCGCTCACGATCCGGTTCTCCGGCGTGGGCGTGGCGATGACCTCCTCGGAGACGACCCGCGGGAACCATGCGTACGGATTGCCCGCCGCCACCTCGGTGAACGGGGCCAGGAACCGGGCCATGGCCCGGCGGTGGGCGGACGCGTCCCTCCCCGACCGGGAGGCGACCACGCTCTCGAACAGCGGGTAGATCTGGACCGGCAGGAGCAGCCCGATGGCCGACTCGGCCGGCCCGACGCCGGGGAGGTCGTCCCCGACCACGGGATCCGGCGGGCGTGGTGCCGCGGGCCCGCCGTCCGCCCCCGGGTCACGGGGCAGCCCGGCGGCCCGGCGGGCCCGGGACGATCGGATGGCCTCGGCACCGGCGATGAGCGTGACCCCGAGCGTTCCGGCGGCGATGTCGGTGGCGGCCCGGTTGACGAGCCATTGAGGCGTGTTGCCGCCCACGGTGGTCGTCTCGCACGCGGCACCGGTGGCGCCGATGCGGGCGGCCAGCTCAGTGGCCGGGGCCGGGCCGGTGAAGCTCAAGACGTTGACCACCGAGACCCTGTCGATGGTGTGGCGGAGGGCCGGGGCGTCCGCCAGTGCCGCCTCGGCGGCCCGCTCCATCAGGTCCACCGGGGTGACCAGGGCCGTCCGTTCGATGGACTGCCCCGAAGCGATCACGACCGGTACCCGCTCGGGGTCGGGGTGGGTCGCAGGGGTGGGGGAGGTGGTCATCGCGGGATTGGCGGGCGCGGGCCCGGTCGGAGCCGCAAGCTACCATCGCCACCTGGTGGGCAGGACCCTGCCGGGTCCCGCCCCACGGCCGTCGCCGCGCCACGGCGACAGCGGCACGTGAGAAAGGCAGGACGTTGTCCCCCAACGCAGCGCCACCGTCCGACGGGCCCGCACCGGCCGACGGGCCCGGTCTCCCCGACGACTTCCTGTTCGGCGTGGCCACGTCGGGCTTCCAGGTCGAGGGCGGGTTCAACGGGCCGGACGAGCCCGCCAACAATTGGGTGGCGTGGGAGCAGGTCGGGCGGGTGGCTCCCTCGGGGGACGCCGTCGGGTTCTGGGATCGGCCCGAGGAGGCACTCGACCGCGCCGCCGCGCTCGGGTGCAACAGCTTCCGGCTGGGCATCGAGTGGGCCCGGGTGTTCCCCGACCACCAACGCACCGATGCCACCGCCCTGGCCCGGTACACCGACATCGTGCGGGCGTGTCGACAGCGCGGCCTCGAGCCCCTGGTGACACTGCACCACTTCACCCACCCGTCGTGGCTGGGCGAGGACCTGTGGCTGCGCCCGGACGCGCCGCGCCGGTATCGGGCCTGGGCCCGGGTGGTGGCCGAGGCGCTCGCACCCTCGGTACGGCACTGGGTCACCATCAACGAGGTCAACGTCCTCGCCGTCAGCTCGTGGGTCCTCGGGACGTTCCCGCCCGGGCGGTCGCTGTCGTTCGCCGATGCGGCCTCGGCGGTCGACAACCTGTTGGCCGCGCACGTGGCCGGCTACGAGGAGATCCACCGGGTCCGGCCCGACGCCGTGGTCACCACCAACAACGCCAGCCTCGGCGTCTACGAGCTCGACCGGATGCTCACCGACCTGCTCCTGGCCCGTGGCGCCGGCGTCGAGCGACGGGACTTAGAGGGATGGATCGGCGACCGTCGACGGCTCCACGAGGAGTTGCTCCCGGCTGTGGGACCCGCCGATCGGCTGCTCCGGCGCCTGGCCGCCCTGGGGTCGCCCTACGGGTCGGGCCGCCTCCATCGGACCGGCCCCGGGCGGTCGGGGCGTCGGGCCGGCGGCCCGTTCCACCGGGCCGTCGACGCCGTCTACGACAGTCCGCACCCCCGCACCCTCGACGTGCTCGGCCTCGACTACTACGACCCTGTGGTGGCCCGCCACTTCCGGGTCCCGGGCCACCGGACGGCCGGGGGCCGCCATCCGGGGCCGTCGAGGGAGCTGTGGGACGACGTCCCCGACCCGGCCGGGCTGACCCGCTGGCTCGTGGCCCAGCACGACCTGGCACCGGGGCTCCCGGTCTGGGTGGTGGAGAACGGAATGTGCAACCGCGTCCGGGACGGGCGGTCGTACCCGAGGACCGACGGGTGGGACCGCCCGCGGTACCTGCGGGAGAACCTCGCCGCAGTGATGGCGGCGCGGGACGCCGGCGTACCCGTGGCCGGCTACTGGCACTGGTCGTTGGTGGACAACTACGAGTGGGGCTCGTACGAGCCCCGGTTCGGGCTCTTCGGGGTCGACCGCGCCCGAGGGGACCGGGGGATGCGGTGGATCGAGACCGATGCCCTCGGCCACGACGCCGCCGGTGCCTACCGGGACATCATCGCCGGGCTCCGGTCCGGCGACCGCTCCGTCCTGGGGCCGGCCACCGACCGGTGAGCCGCGGTCGCCGGGCTCAGTCGACCCGGGCCGCCCCGATCGACGCCAGCACCTGCTCGGCCTGGTCGACGATCTGCATGACCAGGCTGGCCGCCGGTATCAGGGTCTGGATGGCCCCGACGCCCTGGCCGGTCGGATAGCACTCGCGCTCGGGATCGATGTCCGGTGTGTCCTCACCGCCGCCGAGGTGGAAGGCCCCGTCCTTCATCGACCGCCCCAGCTGGGCCGGGAACGGGTCGAGCTCGCCGGGGTGCTGCTCGTAGAACGACGTGTACTGGTTCCGCACCACCCGCATCGTCTTGCCGGAGTAGGCGCGACTGATGGTGGTCCCGTCCTCGGCCGTCCTGATCAGCGCGTCCTTGTAGCCGGCGACCCCGTGGGCCTCGGGTGTGGCGATGAACCGGGTCCCGATCCACACCCCGTCGGCGCCGAGGGCCAGCGCGGCGGCCAGGCCCCGGCCGTCGAAGATGCCGCCGGCGGCCACCACCGGGATGCTGGCGCCGACGGCGTCGACGATCTGGGGAACCAGCGGCATGGTGGCCACCTGTCCGGTGTGACCACCGGCCTCGGTTCCCTGGGCGACGACGATGTCGCACCCGGCCTCGAGGGCCCGACGGGCGTGCTCGACCTTCCCGCACATGTTGACGACGAGCACGTCGTGGCGGTGGCAGAGGTCGACCACCTCAGCCGGCACCCCGAGGCCGGCGACGAAGACCGAGGCCCCGCCGTCGATGATCTGGTGCACCTGGGCGGCCAGATCGCCGGGCATGGCGGTGAGCAGGTCGACCCCGAACGGCTTGTCGGTGGCGGCGCGCACTTCGGTGATCTCGGCCACCATGCGCTCCGTGCTCATGGTCGAGGCGCCCAGGCAGCCGAAGCCGCCGGCGGCGGACACCGCCGTGACCAGGGGGGCGTAGGAGACACCCCCCATGCCGGCCAGCATGACCGGGTGCTCGATGCCCAGGATGTCGGTGAGCCGTGTCTTCATCGATGTCTCCTCGGATGGTCCACCGGGCGAACCCTACCGGGGATCATCCGGACCGCTACTGGACGAAGGGGCAGTGCCGGCAGCCGGCCCCGCAACAGGTGCCGCGGTCACGCAGGTAGGTCGCCGTCAGGACGTAGAGCCCGGTGACCGGATCGAGGTACCCGGCGGCCCCTTCGGCCATGGCGGCACGGTGGGCGGCCAGTATCTCGTGGCGACCGGGTTGATCCGGCTTCAGCCGGCTCGGGTCGGGCTGGTCCAGGCCCCGCGCCGCCAAGGGCTCGGCCCCCGTCCCTCCCGGATCGGAGTCATCCGAGGGCATCGGTGGAGGGACCCTCGGGCACCAGCGTGCCGGTCGGCACGTTCCCGGACGGATGGTGGCTCCGGTTGCGCCGGGAGTGGCGGTATCGCGGTGGCGGATCGTGGCGCGGCGGCTGTTCCTCGCCGGGTGCGAAGGAGGGGACGAAGTCCCGCTGACGCACCAGGAAGAAGGATCCGATCGCGCCGACCAGTGCCACCACCAGCGCGATCTCCATCAGGTGGTTGAAGGTGGTGGTGAACCCGACCTGATAGGCGCTGATGAGGGTGGTGCGGCCGGCCCCGGGCGGCAGGGCGGCCGCCGCCAGGCGCACGTCCCCACCGGCGATGGCGGCCGACAGCCGGGGCCCGACGTGGTCCAGGACGGACCGACCGGCGGCCGACTGGGCCAGGGCGTTCACCGTGTTCGGGCGGATCTGGCTCAAGAACACCGCGCCGAGGCCGGCGATGCCGGTGGCGATGCCCACCTGACGGAACGTGCTCGACGAGCCCGAGGCCATGCCGCTCCGCTCCGGCGGCACCACCGACACGGTGGCCGAAGCCAGCACCGGGTTGAGGACACCGATGCCGATGCCGGCCAGGACGAACCCCGGCAACAGGACCGTCCACGACGAGGTGGCCTGCAAGTGGTCCGACAGCGCGCACCCGAAGGCGATGAGGGCGAGCCCGAGGCTCATCAAGAAACGCGACTGGACGAGGACGGTGAGCTTGCCGCTGAACGGGGCGACCGCGAAGGCCAGCACGGTGATGGGGAGGAACCGGAGGCCGGCGGCGAAGGGACTGTACCCCAGGACCTCTTGGAGGTACAGGGTCAGGTAGAGGAACATGGCGAAGATCGACGCCGACAGCGTGAACGCGGCCAACGAGACCCCGACCATGGCCGGACGCTCGAACAGCGTGAGGTCGAGCATGGGATCGTTGTGCAGCCATTCGGTGGCCAGGAAGGCGATCATCAGCACCCCCGAACCGACGAACAGCCCGACGATGGTGACGCTCGACCACCCCTCGGCGTTCCCCTGCACGAGCGCGTAGACCAGCATGAAGAGCGACCCGGAGAACGTGACCAGCCCGATCCAGTCGACCGAACGGGGGGTCGGGTCACGGGAGTCCTCCACCCGGGCCAGCGTGATGACGATGGCGAGGATCCCGAGTGGCAGGTTGATGAAGAAGATCCAACGCCAGCCGATGCCGCTGGTGATGGCACCACCGAGCAGCGGGCCGATGGCGACGGCACCCCCGATGGTGGCACCGTAGATGCCGAAGGCCGTGCCTCTCGCCTTCCCGGAGAAGGCCTGGGCGATGAGGGCCAGCGAGGTGGCGAACATGATGGCGCCGCCGACCCCCTGGGCGCCGCGTGACAAGGTCAGCATGAGGGACGAGGTCGCCAACCCGCACGCCAGCGACGCCCCCGTGAAGATGACCACGCCCAGGGCGTAGACCTTGCGCCGTCCCACCATGTCCCCGATGACCCCGGCGGTGAGCAGGAAGGTGGCCAGGGTCAACGCGTAGGCGTCGATGACCCACTGCAGATCGGCGAAGCTCGAATGGAGCGACTGCTGGATGTCGGGCAGCGCCACGTTGACGACGGTGATGTCGAGCATGAGCATGAAGGTGCAGACGCAGACCGCGGTCAGTGTCCACCACTTACGCTCCATTGCACCTCCCCCCTGGGTCTGATCGGCGTGGCCCCTCGGCCGCACCGGGCCGCCCGAGCGCCGTCGCGAGCCGCGATGACGTCCGCCGAGCCCGCAGTCCGACGACGCATGTATAGACCAAGGGGCCATCAGCGGCAACGATCGGGGCGCTCGGGTCAGGGGGCGACGGTGAAGACCTCGGCACTGGTGGCAGGCACGGTGAGCCCGGTGATCGCCGAGGTGGCCGGTGTCGACGAGGCCAGGGTGACCCCGGTGGAGGCGTCCAGCGACGGTGCCCGGAGGCTCAGCGTCGACACCAGGTGCGACGTCGGCCCCATCTTGAGGTTCAGCTGGGTCAGGTCGGAGGCGGTGGTGTTGTCCACCACCACGGCGGTGTCACCGTCGGCCAGGCCCACCGCGTACTCGGAGACACCGGCCGGGAGCTGGCCCGATGTGTCGGTGGTCTTGAGCACCTTGCCGCCCTCCAACGAGCTCACCAGCCGCATGGCGTAGAAGATGGGATTGGCCTGGAGCGTGCCCGGAGCCGAGGAGTCGGGTGCGCACAGCGGCGAGTAGCTCAGGCAGCTGCCGGGGCTCATCTGGACGTCGACCGAGGCCACGCCGGTGGCGGCCGCCTCGAGCAGGCCGTGGACCGCCCACAGCGCCGAGGCGAATTGGTGGATGACCGGCGACGAGCTCCCGCACGAGACCGAGTTGAACTCGTCCAGCACCAGCGGGAGGTGCCCCTTCTTCGCGGCCGCCTCGGCCTCGGCCACGGTCTGGTCCTCGGACGTGATCGACGGCGGGGAGAGGAGCTGGGCGGCGGTTACCGCCGACGAGCAGTCCTGCCAGGGATAGAAGTGCTGGGTGAACTCGGTGAGTCCCTTCACCCCAGTCGTCTTGGAGGTGGCGCCGTACTGGTTCAGCCACCCCACCAGATAGAAGTCGGGTCCGGCGAAGGCCACCCCGGGGTCGACGGTCTTGATGGCGGCCCGGTAGGCGTCCACTTCGGCGATGTACTGGGCGAAGGTGATCGTGGTGAAGAGGTTGGTGTCGTAGAGCTCGGGCTCGTTCCCGATCTCCACGTGGGCGAGCGACCCTCCCAGGGTGGTGTGGGCGACCTGTACCTCGTCGGCAGCGGCGGCCGGGTCGTAGTGGTTGAGGTTGACGCCCAGGTCGACCGACCAGCCGGTGGCGTGGGCCAGGTCGGCGATCGTCGTCAGCGCCGCGGGGGTGATGGCGCTCGAGGCCCAGGCCGGCAGCGGGGTGGACGGATTCGACTCCCAGGCCACGTTCAGCTCGGAGGTCTGGCCCCCGATGCGGAGGTTCCCTGCGCCCAACTGGGCCAGGAACGACGGGAGGTTCGACTGGGCCGGATCGAGGACGGGGGTCCCGGCCAACGAGGACTCGAGGGCCAGGCCCACGAAGCCCGGGGAGATCGAGTCCTTGGTCGGACCCTTCACCGACAGGGTGGTCCCGGGCAGGGTCTTGGCCGCCGCCGCCGCCGCCGCCGGTGCCGCCGCCGGGCCCGCCGCCGCTGCCAAGCACGCCCCCACTGCCACGCCCACGCCGGCCCCCACCCACCGTCTCCGCATTGCCGTCACGCTACCGGAAGTAGGCCCGCCGTTCCCGGGGCCGGCGGTTCAGGCCCCGCCGTACGTGGCGGTGCGGTCCACGGCGCGCACCCCCGAGCCCCGGAGCTCGCCGGTCACCGCCACCAGGTCCCGGCACAGCTCGTCGATGACGGCGGCGTGGCCGGCGTGCACCGTGGCGTGCAGGCTGTCGGGCGGGCTCTGGCGGTCGAAGAACCAACCCCCGCGGTCGGCCAGCCCGTCTCCCAGTGCGAAGGTGTCGACGGGGCCGTCGTCGGGATCACCGCCGAAGGCGAAGACCGTGGCGTCGGGTCGGCCCCTGACGGCGATCCCGGGGGTGGAGGTGATCGCCGAGAGGAGCGTGGCGGCGGTCCGGTGGGTGCGCTCGGCCAGGCGGAGGTAGCCGTCGAGGCCCAGGTGGTGGAGGACGGCCCAGCCGGCGGCGATCGGTCCGGCCGGCCGGGTGCCCGCCATGGACGGCGACCCGTACCGTCCGCCCAACCAGTTCGTCGTGATGAAGGGTTGCAGCCGGGCCAGCTGCCGGGTCCGGTACAGGACCACCGAGATCCCCTTGGACGCGTACCCGTACTTGTGCAGGTCGGCGGAGATGGAGGTGACGCCGGGCACCGACAGGTCCCACGCCTTGGACTGGTGGCCGAGCCGATCGAGGAAGGGGAGGATGAAGCCCCCGAGGCAGGCGTCGACGTGGCAGAGGATCCCCCGGTCCTCCGCCATGGCCGCCAGTTCGGGGATGGGGTCGATCACCCCTTGGGGATAGGAGGGGGCCGAGCCGACCACCAGCACGGTGCTGTCGTCCACGGCGTCGCTCATGGCGTCCACGTCGGCGGCGAACCCCGGGGTGACGTCGATGCGGCGCGACTCGACGTCGAAGTAGTGCGCCGCCTTTTCGAAGGCGGCGTGGGCGCTGGTGGACACGACCATGTTCGGTCGCTCCACGCCGCGGACGGCCCGGCCCCAGTCGCGGGCGGTCTTGGTCGCCAGGAGCAGCGACTCGGTGCCGCCCGAGGTCAGGTACCCCCGGACCCCGCCACCCTCGGCCGCCGGCATCCGGTCGGCACCCAGCAGGCCGGCGGTGATGGAGACGATGTCGGCCTGCATCCGCCCCAGGCTGGGGAAGACCGCGGTGTTGAGGGCGTTCTCCGCCGAGTACAGGTCGGCCGCCCGCTCGAGCAGGCCGTGGACCTCGTCTCCGGCCGAGTAGACCAGGCTGAACACCCGGCCACCCCTCCAGTCGCGGTCGTCGACGCGGAGGGCCGACATCTCGGCGAGGACCTGGTCGGCCTCGATCCCGTGGTCGGGCAACCTGGTGTCGGGGGATCCGTCGGGCACGCCCCGAGCCTAACGGTGGGCGTCGGGCAGGCTCAGGTGATGTCGCGGCGGGTCAGGACACTCGATCCGAGGACGGCGAAGATGGTCCCGTAGGCCAGGATCAGCAGCGCCCCCTGCCACCACTGGAAGAGCACCACGTCGGAGTTGCGGGCCTGCGTGACGCTGGCGGCGGCCTCGGCCGCACCCGACGGGAGCCATTTGACCGTCCCGTTCCAGATGCCCCCGATGATGTTCTCGACGACCAGGAACCAGCCCAGGCACACGATGATGGCGGCCACCTGGTTGGTCAGCAGCGAGCCCACCCCGACGCCGAGGAGGGCGAAGAGGACGAACACCAGGATCATCCCCGGCGCCACCGCCGGCACCTGGTGGACCAGGGCGGAGAACGAGCCCCCCTTGGCCGACAGGGCGATGCCACCACCGAGGACCGTGGCCACCAGCAAGATGATGGCCAGGGCGATGCCGGCGATGCCGGCCATGATCAGCTTTCCCACCACGAAGACGGGTCGCCGGGGCGTGACGAGGAACGACGTGGTCACCGTCTTGTGCCGGAACTCGGTGGTGATGATCAGCACGCCGAGGAGGAGGGCGAACAGGTAGCCGGTGATGCCCCGGCCGACCAGGTTGCGGAGCTGCTGGACGGTGTGGGGCACGTTCGGCTGCGGCGGCCCGAAGTTGTTGCCGCCACCACCCCCGCCGCCACCACCCCCGCCCCCGCCGCCGCCGTTGAGGAAGTACACCAGGATGAGCAGGCCGGTGATGACCAGGGCGATGCCGGCCAGCAGCCACGGAACGGCGGTGGTCCGCAGCTTCAGCCACTCGGACCGCACGATGGCGATCACGCCGGACCCCCCGGACCCGGGCCCCCGGGATTCTGGAAGGGGGCCGACTGCCCTCCGGCCGCTCCGTCGGGGTCGGGGGCGTCGAACCCCTGGGTCAGCCGCAAGAAGACGTCCTCGAGGCTGCCCCGTTCGTTGATGAGCTCGTAGAGCACGATCTGGTGTTGGGCGGCCAGTGGGCCGAACCACTCGGGAGTGGCGCCGTCGATGACCAGGGAGTCGGGGCCCACGGGGCGGTGGGCGACCGGGATGGCGTCCAGCACCGAGACCAGGCGGCCGATCTCCGGTGTCCGGATGCGGAGTCCCGTGCCGGTGCCGGCCTGGTTGGCCAGGTCGGCCAGTGTGGTCTGCATCACCAGTCGGCCCTGCGAGACGATGACCACGTCGTCGACCGTCTCTTCCATCTCCGACAGCAGGTGGGAGGAGACGAGCACCGAGTGACCGATGGAGGCCTGGTGGCGGATGAACGTGCGCAGCCACTGGATCCCCTGGGGATCGAGGCCGTTGGACGGCTCGTCGAGGATGAGGATCTCGGGGTCGCCGAGGAGGGCGGTGGCCAGCTGGAGGCGCTGGCGCATGCCCAGCGAGAACTTGCCCACGCGTCGCCGCGCCACATCGGTGAGGCCGACCTGGGCCAGCGTCTCGTCGACCCGCGACACCGGGAGGCCGGCACCGATGGCCACCGACTTCAGGTGGTCCTCGGCCCGGCGCGACGGGTGGAAGCTGGTGGCCTCGAGCACGGCCCCCACGTGGTGGATGGGGTGGTCGAGGTCGACGTAGCGCCGTCCGCCGAAGGTGGCCGTCCCCTGGCTGATCGACACCAGCCCGAGCAGCATGCGCAGGGTGGTCGTCTTGCCCGAGCCGTTGGGGCCGAGGAAGCCGGTGACCCGTCCCGACATCACCTCGAAGCTGAGTTCGTTGACGGCGTGCACGGGCCCGAACCGCTTCGACAGACCGTTGATCTCGATGGCCGACGGCATGCCAGACGGTAGCCCGCCCCGGTCCGGATTGGTGGTCATCGCCGGCGGCGCCACCGCCGGGGCTCAGACCTGGGCGTAGATGTCGGCCGGCAGCAGCAGCCCGATGGCCACCACCAACTCGTCGTGGACCCTGACCATGTTGCCCCACCCGTTGACCCAACCCACCAGGGCGGAGTACCAGACGTGGCCGAGGATGCGCGCCCGGTCGCTCAGGTCGGGAGGGTGCGGATCACCGATGGCCCGGGTGATGATCCCCTCCATGAGGACCGAGACCTGCTGTTGGCATTCGATGGCGGCCGGGTCGGGGGACGCCAGGGCGGTGAACACCGCCGCCACCAGCTGCGGTTGGCGACCCATGGCCCGCAGGGCCCGGTCGAGGGCGTCGATCACCCGGACGGCGGCGGAGTCGCCCTGGGCCGGATGTTGCGCCAGGCGGGTGTCGAGCTGCTCGACCCAGTGGACCAGGGCCGCCGCCAGCAGGTGGTCCTTGCTGGTGAAGTAGCGGTACACGGTGCCCATGGCCACATCGGCACGGGCGGCCACGTCGCGCATCTGGACGGCTTCGTACCCGCCGTCGAGGGCGAGCGACATGGCGGCGTCCACCACCCGCTGCCGGCGCGCCTGCTGGGCACGGGTCAAGGTGCGGGGCACCGGACGGGTGGACATGAGCGTTTACCCTACTCGCCTGGGTTTTCTGGGCCCGGCCTCCGGGCCGGGGGAGGCGTGGGCCGTCCCGAGCCCCGGTAGCGGCCCCCTACCCTCGGTACGATGGTCGGCCATGGCCCTGTCCGACGATCCGGAGGCGATCGCCACCACCGACGGGCGGGTGCCCGGGCGGCGCGGCATGGCCACCCGCCAACGCCTGCTGGCGTCGACCGCCGAGCTGCTGGTCGCCACCCCCTGGCGGTCGATCAAGGTCATCGACATCGCCCGCCAGGCCGGTACGTCCCCGGCCACCTTCTACCAGTACTTCGAGAACGTGGAGGCGGCCATCACCGTCCTGGCCGAGGAGCTGGTGGAGGGGGCAGGCGTCCCGGCCGGCCTGGTGGACGGTGACTGGTCGGAGGGGGCCAGCTGGGACACGGCCGTGGCCGTGGTCGAGGGGTTCATGGACTACTGGGAACGGAACCGGGCGGTGTTCCGGGTGGTCGAGCTGACCACGGTCGAAGGCGATCTCCGCTTCCAGGGCCTGCGGGTCCGGGCCCTCAACGCGGTGACCGTCACCCTGGCCCGGGTCATCGCCACCAACGGCGACGGGTCCGGCTCGCCGGCCGGCGCCGACCCGATGGCGTGCGCCGGCACCCTCATCGCCATGCTCGCCCAGGTGGCCGGGCACCGTTACGGCTTCGAGTTCTGGGGGATCAGGACGGCCTCCCTGGTGGACAGCCAGGCCCGCCTGCTCCACTGGGCGGTCACCGGCCGGCCTGCTCCCGAGGGCCTCAGCGTGGCCGGTTCGCAGGGGCCACCGCCGCGCACCGGACCGGTGGTGGGCGGGGGGGCGGCCACGGCCCGCACGGCCGGCTTGAAGGCGGCCGCCGCCAAGGCCCGGGTGGCGCCAGCCGGGAGCGGATCGGTCAGCGCACCGCCACCGGATTGACCGGCGAGCCCAACGCGTTGGTGAGGGGCATCGGGGTGGCATCCAGGAGGAACCCGTACCGGCCGTCGGCGGCGCAGGCGTCGGCCAGCTCGTCGAGGAACCAGTTCTGCCCCTGGGTCATCCCCATCTCCACCAGGTGCAGCAGGTGCACCGGCAGGTACAGGTCGGGATCCTCGCACGGGTACACCTCGAGGACCATGGTGTCCGTGGCCACGGCGGCCACGTCGTGCCGGTGGAGCCACTCCGCCGTGGCCACGGTCAGTCCGGGCGTCGGCCAGGTGTAGGCCACCAGGTCCCGCTTCGGATCCGCCCCCCCGATGCCGGGGCGCCCGGGCAGGGCCAGATGGGCGACCTGGCCGGTGCGCACGAGTACCACGTCACCGGGCTCGACGGTCAAGCCGGCGAAGGAGCAGGCCCGGTCCAGGTCGTCGGGTGTGATCGGGTAGCCGGGCTCCAGCAGCTCCATCCCCTTCGACCGGGGCAGGTCCAACAGCACCCCGCGTGACACCAGGGAGCCGACCAGGTGGATCCCGAGCTGTCCGGCCCCCTCCTCGGTGATCGAGGAGGCCGGATACCCGTTGTAGAGGCGCCCCCCGTCCGGGCCGGCCCCGTAGGACACGTGGGCCAGGCCGTCCCAGTGGGTGGCGCACTGCAGGGCCATGGTCAACACGTCCTCCGACGAGGCGATCCACTCGGGGTCCGGGCTGAGCGGCTGGTTGACGCAGATCATGGCCCGGGAGGGGTTGACCCGACCGGGGACGAAACCCACCTGGATGCCCTCGGCGGCAGAAAGGGGCAGGCCCAGGGGGTAGGCGGCTCCCTCCACCACGGCCGCCACCCCCCGGAGCCGGGCCGCCTCGTCGATCAGGTTGAGGGTGCCGATCTGGTCGTCGGGGCCCCATCGGCCCCAGTTGGACACCCGGCCGGCGAGATCGGAGAACGACGCGGGGATCGATGGGGAGGTGGGGACTGGCATCGGACTGTTGTAGCCCAACCGGGCAACAGTTTCCGGCCGTTGGTGCCGATAGTTCCCATGAGGGGCCCGTGCACCGGAATGGGCCCGTACCGAGGCACGGGTCCATTCCGCGCCCGCCGGACAGATCGACGCCGACGCGAGAAAAGGAACAGATCGCTGTGCACGATGACCGAACCAGGGCAGGATCCGGCCAGGCCAGCGGCCGACCGGGTCCAGAGGGGGGATCGGCGCTCCACACGAGCGGGGGGACCGGGCGCTCGAACCCCGATCCGGGTCGTCGTCGGCCGCGCTCGGCGCGGTCGGCGCGCTTGGCGGGGGTGGCCCTGGCCGTCGTCCTGACGGTGGCCGGCACGGTCACGGCGGTGTCCTGGTCCACCCCGGGACGCGCCTCGGCCACCACCACCGCCACCACGCCCCCCACGGTGTCCGGCGTCGAGTCGCTCTACGCCCAGGACCTGGTGGCCCGGATCAACGCCGAGCGGGCCGTGCGGGCGACGCCGTCCGCGCCGATCCCCCAGCTGCAGGTCGATGCCGGTCTCCAGGCCTACGCCCAGGCCTGGTCGGCCCACATCGCATCGGTCGGCGTCGTGGCCGACCCGTCGCTGCCGCCGTGCTCGTCCGCCTCCACCGGCGTGTGCGTGCTGGCCGCCAACTCGGGGAACACCGGGTACGGCTTCTGGCCCGGCGACGGCTCCGACGGGATGGACAACGACTACATGGCGTCGGCCTGGCACCGCCAGAACGAGCTCGGTGCCGGCTACACCTCGGTCGGGGTGGGCGTGACGTGCAGCGCCAACCAGGCATGGACGGTCGAGGTGTTCGGCTACTCCTACGGCAGCTACCCCTCGGCCAGCGCCCGGCAGACGGCCCAGAACCGGCTCCAGGGCCAGCCCGTCGCCGCCGCCCCGATGGTGGCCGGCACCCAGACGGGGGATCCGGTGTACTGCCCGGGCCAGGTCGTCGGGCCCGGCCATCTGGTCTCCGCCACCGGCGGGCAGTTCGCCTATCCCTTCACCGTGCCGGCGGTGCCCGGTGAGCCCAACGGGAGCACCGACGCCCCGGCGGTGAGCATGGCTGCCACCAGGGACGGAGGCGGCTACTGGGTGGCCCGTTCCGACGGCGCCGTCTCCACCCACGGCGACGCCGTCAACTATGGCTCCATGGCCGGCCGGCCGATGGCCGCCCCCATCACCCACATCGTGGCCACTCCGGACGGAGGTGGGTACTGGGAGGTCGGGGCCGACGGCGGGATCTTCGCCTTCGGCGACGCCCACTTCTACGGCTCGATGGGCGGTCGGCAACTCGACGCGCCGGTGGTCGACCTGGCGCCGACCCCCAGCGGGAACGGCTACTGGCTGGTGGCCAGCGACGGCGGCATCTTCGCCTTCGGGGGCGCCACCTACCGCGGGTCCATGGGAGGGCACCGACTGGTCGCTCCGGTGGTGGGCATGGCGACCGATCCGGCCACCGGGGGCTACTGGCTGGTGGCCAGCGACGGCGGCGTGTTCGCCTTCGCCGCCCCGTTCCGCGGCTCCACCGGGGGCCGGGTGCTCAACCAGCCGGTGGACGGCCTGGCGGCCACCCCGAGCGGCGGGGGCTACTGGTTCGTCTCCGACGACGGTGGCATCTTCGCCTTCGGGGACGCCCGGTTCCAGGGCAGCACCGGATCCCTCCATCTGAACGCGCCGGTGGTGGCCATGGCCGCCGACCCGGCCACCGGTGGCTACTGGATGCTCGGCGCCGACGGGGGCATCTTCACCTTCGGGGGAGCCCCGTTCCTCGGCGCCGGATGATCCGGCCGGCCCGTCTCAGCCGGCCCAGATGATCGACTGCATCTCCGAGTACGCCTCGAGGCTGTAGTCGCCACCGTCACGGCCGATGCCGCTCATCTTGAACCCGCCGAAGGGCGCGTCCATGTTGCGCTGGGCGGTGTTGATGCCGACATGGCCGGCCCGGAGCAGCTTGGCCACCCGGAAGGCCCGGCCCGTGTCACCGGAGAAGACGTAGTCGTACAGTCCGAACTCGGAGTCGTTGGCGATGGCGATGCCTTCCTCCTCGTCGTCGAAGGGGATGGCCACCACCACCGGACCGAAGATCTCCTCGCGGGCCACGGTCATGTCGTTGGTGCCGGTGATCAGCGTGGGCTCCACGTAGTACCCGGTGTCGAGATGGCCGGGACGGTCCCCGCCCACCACCACCTCGCCCTGGCTGCGTCCCGACTCGATGTGGTCGAGCACCCGCTGGCGCTGGGCGGCGGAGATGAGCGGTCCGACGATGGTCTCCTTGTCGGTGGGATCGCCGACCTTGAGGTAGCCGGCGAACTGGGACAGTCCCTCCACCACCTGGTCGAAGATGCTCCGGTGCACCACCGCCCGGGTGGGCGCGGTGCAGATCTGGCCGGAGTGGAACGCCCACGTCGAGCCGATGGCGGTCACCACCGACTTGATGTCGGCATCGTCGAAGACGACCGCCGCCCCCTTGCCGCCCAGCTCCATCAGCATCCGCTTCATGGTCGGGGCGCCGGCGGCGGCGATCCGCTGGCCCACGGCCGTCGAGCCGGTGAAGGACACCATGTCGACATCGGGCGTGGTGGTGAGGACCGAGGCCGGCCCGGGATCGGCCGAGTTGATCAGGTTGATGACCCCGGGCGGGAATCCCACCTCTTCGAGGACCCGGGCCAGCTCGATGATGGCCAGGGGATCCTGCGGGGCCGGCTTCATGATCACGGTGTTGCCCATGGCCAGGGCCGGGGCCACCTTGCCCGCCATGTTGGTCAGCGGGAAGTTGTAGCTGGCGATGGCCGCCACCACCCCGACCGGCTGGCGGTAGGCGAGGGCGCTGATCAGGCCACCGGGGGCCAGCGGCGTCGCCGAGGTGGCGATGGGCGGCAGCATCGACTCCTGGACGTGGCGGATGTCCCTCGAGAACCGGTCGAAGCGGTCGGCGGCCACGGGAACCTGCATGCGCGAGCCGACCGACGCGGTGGCGCCCGTCTCGGCGATGACCAGGGGGACCAGCTCCTCGTTCTTCGCCCGGATGGCGGCGCTGGCTGCCTTGAGCAGGGCCAGGCGCTCCTCCACCGGCGTGGCGGCCCAGGCCGGGAAGGCCTCACGGGCGGCGGCGGCGGCCTCCTCGGCGTCGCCGACCGACGCGTTGGGGGCCTGGCCCACCGGCTGCTCGGTGGCGGGGTTGATGATCTCGTAGGTGCCGTTGCCGGCGTCGACCCACTTCCCCCCGATGAACAGCTGGGTTTCGTCCTTGGTCACCTGATCTGGCATGGGTGGGTCCCCTTTCGCGTGGTCCGGCCGGTCCCGATCTGACGATTCGTCAGCAGTGTAGGGCGTCGGCCGGCCCGCCGGCAGGTCGAGCGGCTCAGGCGGCCGGGACCGACGGATCCACCGTCACGGTATCCCGGCCCGACTTCAACAGGCTGCCCGGGAGCGCACCGGTGGGCTTGCCGTCGGCGATGGTCTCGACGCCGTTGACGATGACCCGGACCACGCCGACGGCATCGGCGATCAGGCGCGGGCTCCCCCCGGGGAGGTCGTTGACCAGCGTGGCCGGCTCCGACCCGATCGTCTCGGGATCGAAGACGAACAGGTCGGCGACCATCCCCTCGGCGACCAGGCCGCGGTCCTTCAGCCCGAACAGCTGGGCCGGGGCCTCGGTCATGAGCTGGACGGCGCGCTCGAGGGGGACGAGCTTGCGCTTCCGCAGGCAGTCCCCGAGGAACGAGGTCGGATAGTTGGATCCGCACATGCGGTCCAGATGGGCCCCGGCGTCCGAGCCGCCGACCATGGCGCCCGGGTTGTCCCACACCTCGACCCGGGCCTGCCACGAGGCGTCGTCCCCGTCGGAGGCCTTCGGCCACAGCACGGTGCGGAGGTCGTCGGCGATGACCAGGTCGAGCAGGGCGTCGAAGGGGGGCTTGCCCTGCTCCTCGGCGATCGAGCCGACGTCACGCCAGCTGAGGCCCTCGTTCTCCTCCGAAAAGGTGTCGCCGATGATGTAGTTGGCCCAGTGCGAGAGCCGGCGGAACACGCCGGCGGCCTCGGAGTGGGCCACCTCGTCGAGGTGGGCGCGCACCTCGGGATCGCGCAGCTTCTCGATCCGTTGCTCGACCGGGAGCCCCATGACATCGCCCCAACCCGGGATGAGGAACAGGGCGCAGTGGTTCCGGAAGCTCATGTTCATGGGCACCAGGGTGGGCATGGTCAGCGCCACGATCCGTCCACCCTCCCCGGCCGCCCGTGACGACGCCTCCAACTGGCGGGCCGTCTTGTCCGGGGTGCGCGAGTCGATGGTCAACAGGTTCCAGTTGAGCGGCCGGCGGGCGGTGGTGGTCATGGCCACCATCAGGTCGATCTCCTCGTCGGTGAAGGTGTCGAGGCAGCCGTTGGTGATGTACTCGAGCGTGGTGCCGGGGTGGTCCCGGACCACCTCGCAGAAGGCCAGCATCTCGCGGCGGTCCGCATGGCGGGACGAGATGGGGTTCCCGTCCCCGTCGGAGTGGGTGCGGGACTGGGACGACGAGAACCCGAGCCCGCCCGCCTCGATCGACTCGGCCAGCAGCCGGGTCATGGCGGCGAGCTCCTCGTCGGAGGCGACGTCGGCGCCCCGTTCGGCCCCCATCACCCACCGGCGGATGGCACAGTGCCCGACCAGGAAGCCGGCGTTCACCCCGAGGTTGCCCTCGAGCCGGTCGAGGTACTCCCCGAACGACGTCCAGTCCCACTCGATCCCGTCCTCCAGGGCGACCAGGGGCATGCCTTCGACCTTGGCCATCATCCGGCGGATGTAGTCGTGGTCCTGCGCCTTGATCGGGGCCAGGGTGAACCCGCAGTTGCCCCCGATGACCGTGGTGACACCGTGCAGGTTGGAGGGGGAGGCCGTCGGATCCCAGAAGAGCTGGGCGTCGTAGTGGGTGTGGGGGTCGATGATGCCCGGGGCCACCACCAGGCCGGTGGCGTCGAGCTCGGTGCTGCCGGCCTCGTCCACCCGGCCGACGGCCACGATCCTGCCGTCGCGGACGCCGACGTCGGCCTTCCGGCCTGGTGCGCCGGTACCATCGACGAGGAGGCCGTTCCGGATGACGTAGTCGAGCATGGCGATGTTCCCTCCGTGGGCGGGCTGGCACTGTCGGGCCCAGACCTGACAGACCGTCAGTTTACGGCAACCCTGCCGACGCCGCTCGACGGCCGGTGGGGGTGTCCTGAAGGTGGTCGGCCGGGCGGATGGTAATTTCGGGAAATCCACCACTCCTGGCTCCAGAACCACCTGCTTCCCGCGGTCGTGCTCTTGCTCGGGGCCGGTCTCCTCGTGCGCTTCGCCCACTGGGTGGGCGCCCGCCGGCGCAACTGGATCGACGCCCAGATCCGGGCCCAGATCGAATCCGGAGCGGTGGCATCCGAAGGCCTCAAGCGGTCCCGCGCCGTGAGCGAGGCGGTGGAGTGGGTGGTGGTGGCCCTCACCGGCTTCATCGCCGCCATCCTGGCCCTCGACCGGCTCGGGATCCCGCTCACCACCCTGGTGGCACCAGCCACGGTCATCGGGATCGGTCTCGGCTTCGGGGCCCAGCAGATGGTGGGCGACCTCCTGGCCGGATTCTTCCTCTTCGCCGAGCACCAGTTCGCGTTCGGTGACGTCATCCGACTGTCCGTCCCCGGTCAGCCGACCGGCGTGTCCGGCACCGTCGAGGAGCTGACGCTGCGAGTCACGAAGGTGCGGACGGCCCAGGGGGAGCTGGTCGTGGTGCCCAACAGTGCCCTCCGCCAGGTCACCAACCTGTCCAAGGACTGGTCCAAGGCGGTGATCGACATCCCCGTGTCGGTGACCGAGGACCTCGAGTACGTCACCGGCCTGTTGAAGGACATGTTCACCCAGATGGCAGCCGACGCCCACTGGAAGGGACTGCTCCTCGGCGATCCGGTGGTGGCCGGGGTGGAGACCATCGACGTGGGCTACGTGCAGCTGCGGCTCATCGCCCGCACGCTGCCGGGCCGGCAGTTCGAGGTGGCGAGGGAGGTCCGTCTCCGGGCGGCCACCGTGCTGCGATCGGCCGGGGTCAGCTCGCCGGCCATCGGGGACGGGATCTGATGAGCGACGACCTCGACGGGGGATCGCCCACCGGCTCCGACGACGATGAGGGGACGCCGACTCGGACTCCGGGGCCGACTCCGGGGCCGACTTCGGGGCCGACCGCCCGGGCGCCGTGGGCCCGGAGGGGTCCGCACGAGGACGTCGAGGCCCGGCACAGTGCGCTGGTCGGGTACATGTCGGTCCCCGTCCACCGTCGCTTTCCCGTCCGCCGGTCGACCCTGCTGATGGCGGTGGCCTTCCTGGGGTTGGGCACGGTCCTGTACTTCAACCCGCCGCAGAGCACGGCGTCCACCTCGGGTGGGGCCATCGTCAACGGCCCCGACGGCCCGGTGTACGCACCCGGGGCGGTCCCGGTCAGCACCACGACCACCTCCACGTCGACCACGACCTCCACGTCGACCACGACCACCCGCCCGCCCCGGTCGTCCACGTCGACCACCCTGCGGGGGGCCACGACGACGACGACGGCGAGAGCCACCACGACCACGACCGGCTCGGGGGCCGCGACCCCCACGTCGACCACGACCACCACCACGGCTCCGGGGTCGACCCCGGGAACCGGCACCGTCGGGTCTCCGGGCACCACCACGACCACCGGCACCACGACCACCACGCCCTGAGCTCCGGCCGACCCGCCCGACCCGCCCGGCCCGGCCGGTCAGCCGTCGACGAGTGGTGCCACCTCGCTGCCGAAGGCGGCGATCCGGTCGACCAGCTCCTCCACCGACCGGGACGGGAAGCGGACCTGGACCTGTCCCACGCCCGCCTCGGCAAAGGGGCGCAGGTACCCGGCCACCTCCTCGGCCGATCCGGCCACGGTGCCGGGCGGGAGCTCAAGGCCCGACGGCACCGGGCCCACGTGGAGCGCGGGGGCGATCCCCCCGATGTCGAGGGGGGCGCCGTCCCGGTACTCCTCGCGCATGCGCCGGAGGTCGGCCAGCAGCTCGACGTTCGGCCCCAGCGACTGGGGGAGCCATCCGTCGGCGTAGCGGGCGGTCCGGCGCAGGGCCGCCGGTGACGACCCGCCGACCCAGATGGGCGGGCGGGGGTCCTGCACCGGTCGTGGCCTCAGACCCAGGCCCGACGCCGTCCACCTCGGCCCCCCGAGCACGGGGAACTCGTCCACCAGCCCGGCGGCCAGGCCCACGATGGCCTCGTCGGTGGCCGGGCCCCGGCTGTCGAAGGCCGGGCCCATCTGGTCGAACTCCTCGGTGACGTGGCCCGCGCCCACGCCGCAGATCACCCGGCCGTGGGAGAGGGCATCCACGGTGGCGAACTCCTTGGCCGCCCGCAGGGGGTGGCGGAGGGCGACGACGTAGATGTGGGACAGCAAGCGGATCTCCGTCGTGATCCCGGCCAGCCATCCCAGGGTGGCGATGGTGTCGTACCAGACCGTGCTCATGGCGCCGGCCAACCGCTCGGGGATGAAGGTGTGGTCGCAGACGCCGACGTAGAAGAAGCCGGCCGCCTCACAGGCCAGGGTCACCGCCGCCAGCTCGTCGGGCCCGGCAGCGGCCTCCCACGGCTGGGCGTAGATGGTGGACTGGGACTGGACGGGGAGCTGCATGCCGAAGACGGTGCGGCCGGGTGGCAGCACGGTGACGACATCGGGCGGCGGGCTGAGGGGGGCGGCGGTCACCGGGTCAGCGTACGCCGGTGCCGGTGCCCGGCTGCTCGGCCAGCCGGTTGCCCAGCTGCTCGGCCAGCTCGTCGGCCGTGCCGAACTGGGTGGCGAGCACGCGTGCCCGCTTGTAGGCCAGATGGGCCGGGATCTCCCAGGTGAACCCCATGCCGCCGTGCACCTGGATGCTCGACCGGCCGTTGGTCACCGCGGCCTCGTCGGCCAGCAGCTTGGCCCCGGCCGCCGCCATCTCGGCGTCACCGACGTCGGGCTGGTCGACGGTGACGGCGGCGGCCTGGACCGCACAGCGGGCCAGCTCGGTGCGCACGGCCATGTCGGCGCACAGGTGCTTGACGGCCTGGAACCCGCCGATGGGCCGGCCGAACTGGTGACGGTTCTTGGCGTACTCGACGGCGAGGTCGGTGCTGTAGGCGGCCGACCCGATCTGGAGGGCGGCGGTCAGGACCGTCCCGTCCCGCCGCCACCACGACGCCACGTCCGGTCCGGCCACCGGCGTGCCGGCCGGGATCCGGGGGGCCGACCACACCGGGGTCAGCGGGTCCATGGGCCGCGCCATCCGGTCGGCCTCCACCATGCGGGGGTCCACGGCCGCCACCCCGTCGTCCGAGAGGACCAACAAGACGTCGAGGTCGTCGAGGTACTCGATCACCGACGGCACGGCCGGGCCGGGTGCGGCGCCGTCGATCAGGCCCACCACCACCGAGCCGTCCTCGGCCCCGTCGATGAGCCCGGCGGCCAGGTGGGAGGCGACCAGCGGGCCGGGGACCAGGGCCCGGCCCAGCTCCTCGAAGACCAGGGCCGCCTCGGCCAGGCCCAGTCCGACGCCACCGGCCTCCTCGGCCAGACACAGGTTGAACACGCCGGCATCGCCCAGGGTCCGCCAACCCTCCCGGTCGACCACTCTGTCGGCCAGTTCGACGGTCCGCAGCCGCTCGAGGGCGAACTCGCCCTGGAGCAGGCGACGCACCCCTTCGGCCAGGTCGGTCTGGAACTCGGTGAGTTCGAAGTCCACGGTGTCGCCCCTATCCCGGTTGGGCCGGGCTGGCGGACGGGGTAGCCGCAGGCGGAGCCGCGGGAGCCAACGCCGCGGCGGCGGGAGCGGGGGCACCAGGAGCGGCGGCAGCCGCGGCCGTCGGCTCCTTGGGCAGGCCGAGGATCCGCTCGCCGACGATGTTGCGCTGGATCTGGGACGTGCCGGCGGCGATGGTCAGCGAGATTCCCCGGAGCCAGTCCTCCACCATCGTCTGTGCCGGCAGGGCTCCGAGCCCGTCGGTTCCCTCGACGTCGTCGGCGGCCAGGCCGGCCCGGCCGAGGAGGGAGAGCGTGAACTCACCGAGCCGGGTGCGGGCCTCGGTGTAGGAGAGCTTGAAGAAGGTCCCGCCGATCCCGGGGATTCCGGTGCGGGCCGCCTGGCTGACGTTGCGCTTGGTCAGTGCGGTGAGGGCGTCGAGCTCGGCCCGCAGGTGGCCGGCCTGGCGCCGGACGCCGGGGTCGGCCCACGCCCCGGTGCGACGGGCCAGCGCCACCGCACCCGACAGGAGCTCGATGGCCTCCAGCAGGTCGCCGACGAAGGCGGTGCCCCGCTCGAAGCTGAGGGTGACCATGGTGACCCTCCACCCGTCGTTCTCGTCGCCCACCCGGTTGGCCACCGGCACCCGGACCTCGTCCAGGAACAGCTCGGCGAACTCGGTCGATCCGGCGATGGTGGTGAGGGGTCGGATCTCCACCCCCGGCGTGTCCATGGGGAGGATCAGCCACGAGATGCCGCGGTGGCGGCTGTCCTCGGGCCCCGTGCGCACCAGCAGCTCGCAGTAGTCGGCCACCTCGGCGTGCGACGTCCAGATCTTGGAGCCCGAGATCACGTACTCCTCGCCGTCGCGCACGGCCCGGGTGCGCATGGAGGCCAGGTCACTGCCGGCCCCCGGCTCGGAGAAGCCCTGGCACCACACCTCGTCACCCCGGAGGATCGGGGGGAGGAAGCGCTCCCGCTGGGCCGGGCTGCCCTCGGCGATGACGGTGGGCCCGGCGTGGAGCAGCCCGACGAAGTTCACCCCGACATAGGGGGCATGGGCCCGCTCCAGCTCCTCTTTGAAGATGAGCTCCTCGACCGGCGTCGACCCCCGGCCCCCGCCGATCTCGGGCCAGTCCACGCCGGCGTACCCGGCATCGAAGAGGAGGCGCTGCCAGTGGGTGTCGTAGGCGCGACGGCCGGGCCAGTCCTCGGGCGGGGGCTTGGCCGGCAGTCCGGGGACCGTCTCGTCCAGCCAGCGGCGCAGGTCGGCCCGGAACGCCTGCTCGGCGTCGGTGTATCGCAGGTCCATGGAGGGGTGTCGCTAGGCGGGTGGGGCAGTCCGGGTTGCGCCGCTCACTTGAAGTCGAGGTCGTAGAGCTTGATGGCGTTGCCCCGCACGATCTTGTAGATCTGTTCGTCGGTGAGGTCCTTCATCTGCTTCTCTGCGATCTGGCGGGTCTCGGGCCAGGTGGAGTCGGAGTGGGGGTAGTCGGACTCGTAGGTGATGTTGTCCACCCCGATGGACTCGATGTTCTTCAGCCCGAAGGCGTCGCTGAAGAAGCAGCCGTAGATCTGCCGGTAGAAGTAGGTCGACGGCGGCTCGGGGACGATGTCGGCCACGCCACCCCAGCCGCGGTTCTCCTCCCAGACGGTGTCGGCCCGCTCGAGGATGTAGGGGATCCATCCGATCTGGCCCTCGGCGTAGGCCAACTTGAGCTCGGGGAACCGCACCAGCACCCCCGAGAACATGAAGTCGACCATGGAGTAGGTGGCGTTGGAGTGGGTGAGGGTCGAGCCCACCGCCGGCGGGGCGTCCGCCGAGGTCGACGGCATCTTGGACGAGGAGCCGATGTGCATGTTGATGACGGTGTGGGTCTCCTCGCATGCCCGGAAGAACGGGTCCCAGTAGTGATCCGGGTCGTGCACGGACGGCAGCCCGAGGAACGGCGGGATCTCGCTGAAGCAGACGGCTCGCACTCCACGGTCGGCGTTGCGGCGCACCTCGGCGGCGGCCAGTTCGACGTCCCACAGCGGGATCAGGCACAGGGGGATGAGCCGGCCCTTGGCCTCGGGCCCACACCACTCGTCGACCATCCAGTCGTTGTAGGCCTTCACGCACAGGAGGGCGAGCTCCTTGTCCTGCGCCTCGGTGAAGGTCTGTCCGCAGAAGCGGGGGAAGGTCGGAAAACACAAGGAGGCCTCGAGGTGGTTGACGTCCATGTCCTCGAGCCGGGGCTTGACCTCGTAGGAGCCGGGACGCATGTCCCCGTACGTGACCCCCCGCATGGTGACCTCGTCGCGGGGCACGCCGACGGCTGAGTCGACCCGCAGCAGGGGGCGCTTCAGGTCCTCGTAGTACCACCAGTCCGTCGGGAACCCCTCGGAACCCGGAACCACGGTGAGCTTGCCGCCGATGAAGGTGATCTCACCCATCGGGGCCCGCACGATCCGCGGTCCGACGTCGTGGTACTTCTTCGGCAGGCGGTCCGTCCACACCGTGGGTGGTTCCACCACGTGGTCGTCGACGGAGATGATCCAGGGCATATCGGCCATGAGTGCGAGTGTACCGCCGTTCTGACGGTCCGTCAGGTGGAACCCGGGCGCGTCAAAACCACCGGTGTCCCTGTTCCGATGACTTCGACGGGTATCCGGTTCCGACTGCCGTCCGTTCGGTCGTGTCCCCTCGATACCGGGGAGGACGGGAGGCAGCCGGTCCTCACTCCCGCCGCGGTCCGAGCTGGCCGGGAGACCGCCCGATGGGGTCCACTCGCTGCTCCCGTTGGTAGTACCAGCGGTTGTGGAAGCCGCACAGCAGCCGCCCGTTCGCCTGGGTGGTGGGTCCCCCTTGGGAGTAGGGCTTGATGTGGTCGACCTGACAGTGGCGGGCGGGCCGATCGCAGTAGGGGTGCGCGCACTGTCGGTCCCGGATCTCGATGGCCCGGCGGGTGGCCCCCGTGAAGATCCGGTCCGTGGGGGTGCACTCCCTGCGGTCCGGGCTGTCGAAGACGGCCCGCTCCAGGTACGCACTCGTGCGTTCCTTCAGCCGTACGGCATGGCTCAGGGTCACCGCGCCCCCGGGGTCGTGCCGGACCCGGACGATGTCGGCCCCCTGCATCCAGGAGAGGACCTGGCCGGGCGGGAGGACGGGCCCGCCCTCCAACTCGGAGAGGGCACCGTGAATCGTCTCCCAGCCCACATGGATGTGGACGGAGGGGGCGGGTCTGGTGGCGCCCTTGGGCATGGACGCCGAGCGCAGGGCCATCTCCAGCATGGCGTCGGCCCGGCGCTGATCGGGGGTGCGACGGAACTCGGTGGCAAGGGGCACCCGGCCGAGGCGGCCGGCGGCCTCGGCCCTGTCCGCCTCGAAGGCCAGGTCGGTGAGGCGTTGGAGCTCGTTGGCCACGACAGCCCCCGAGACGTCGTCGAGGTTCATCCTGCCCAACCAGGACCCGTTCAGGCCCGGTACCAGGTAGGCGCCCCGGCGGTTCCGACGCTCCTCGGCCGCCTCGGTGGTGCCGTCGGGGTCGTAGTGCTGCGCCCAGTACCGGACGGCATAGGAGAACCGGGCGAAGGTGAGTGTGCGGGCCAAGTCGACCAAGAGCTGCTCCTGGTCGTGGAGGGCCTCCTTGGTGGTGCCGTGGTCGAGAGCCATGAGCAGGCCCACGTGGTCCCCGGTGATGGCGCCCTCGCGGAAGGCCGCCTCCACCAGGGGCAGACGGCGGAGTGCCCGGCCCCGGGCGATGTGGCGTCCGGCTTCGGCCGGGGAGAGATGGAGTTGGCGCACGAGCCACGCCTTGGCCGTCGTCGCCCCGGAGCTCTGCCAGGCGCCCGAGGTCTCGAAGGCCGCCACGGCCAGGGCCGTCTCGGCGTCCACGCGGGCGTGTCGGCGCAGCTGGGCCTCCATGGCATGACGCAGGGGATCACCGCCGAATGCATCACCCGAGCCATCAACGAAGGCATCGCCGGAAAGGACGTCCACGACCATGACGACAGCCAATCAGGGGGGTGTATCAACGAAGGCGGGGGCGGGGGGCGGGGTGCGCGGGGGCCGGGGTCAGGGGTCACCGGGGGCCGGCCGGTGAATCGAAGCCAACAGGACCGGGTTGGCGGGGTGAAGCCTCAGACCATCGCCACCCCGCCGTTGGGGCGGAGCACCTGGCCGGTCATGAACCGCGAGGCGTCGGAGGCGAGGTAGAGGACGGCGGCGGCGATGTCCTCGGGCTCGCCGATCGCCCGGAGCGGGGTGTACTTGCGCATGGGTGCCACCACCGCTTCTTGCATCTCCTCATCGATGGTCCCGTCGGGCCGGACGAAGTACCGACCCGTCATGCCGGTGAGGACGAATCCCGGGGCGACGGCGTTGACCCGGACATGCTTCTTGCCCACCTCGAAGGCGAGCGACTTGGTCATCTGGACCACGCCGGCCTTGCAGATGGCGTAGCTGACGATGTTGGGACTCGGGGTGTCGGCCGCCGCCGAGGAGGCGTTGATGATGCTCCCGCCCTCGGGCTGGTCGACCATGACCCGTCCTGCGGCCTGACAGCCGAAGAACACCCCTTTCAGGTTGACCGAGAGGATCCGGTCGAGGTCGTCCTCGGGCGCATCGAGGAAGGGCCCCTCGACCATGATGCCGGCGATGTTGCACCACACGTGGATACCGCCCCAGTCGGCGACCACGCCCTCTGCCAACTTGTCCACCTCGGTCCGGACCGACACGTCGAGGGTGACCCCTTCGGCCTCGCCGCCCAGCTCGGCGATCTCCACCGCGGTAGCCACGGCAGAGACGCCGTCGATGTCGGCGCACACGACCGTGGCCCCGGCGCCGGCCAGGGCCACGGCGCTCGCCTTGCCGATCCCGCTCCCCGCCCCGGTGATCACCGCCACCTTGCCGTCGACGCGGAACGATTCGATCAGGGTGGTGGCATCCATGGCGGTTCTCTACCTCGTCGGAGTTGCGAATGGGCACTGGCGAACGGGCGTCTTCTCCCGTGGACGCGAACTGTAGGGCAACCGGCACCGGGGGACGGCCCGCCCGCCCCGATGCGCAGATCCTTCGAGGGTGGGGTGGGGTCAGATGCGGGCCAGCGTGCGCCGTGGTGATCCGTGGGAGTCAGCGGCGAGCGGTGTTTCAGATCGATCCGGCGGCGTCCACCTCGATCATTCCGAGGTCAGCGCGCCGATGATGCGGCCACGTCCATGTCCGCGTCCGCGTCCGCGTCCATGTCCGCGTCGACGCCCTCGTCCGTAGTCACGTCCTGCTCGTCGACTTCGGTCCCGTCGTTGACCGACGCGTCCTGGTCCCGGGGACCGTCCTCGGCCGGCCAGACGTCGGCCTCTCTCGGCTCGGTGCCGTCCTCTGGGGTCTCTTCCACGGTTGCACCGTCTGCCACGGTTGCGCCGTCTTCCACCGCTTCGCCGTCTTCCACCGCTTCGCCGTCTTCGACGGGAGCGAGCCCCTCGGAGACGTCCGTCGGGTCGGACCCACCGTCCGGTGCCGGCCCTTCGACCGTGTGCGGGGCGAGTCGACGACCGTCGCCCTCCTCACCGGACGGCGCCTCGAAGCCTTGGAGGCTCGATCCGGGATTGCCCCCGAAAAGGATGGCATTGCCGATCAGGGCGCCGTTGGGCGGGTCGTCCCCTGCCGATCGCATGGCCGCGCCGAGGGCCTTGGTGACCGCCGAGGCGATCCGTTTGTGCCCCTCGTCGCCAGGATGAATCCCGTCCTCCAGGTGGTCGACGGTGATCACCGCCTCACCGGCCACCAGCGAGAGGGTGGTGTCACCACCGAGGATCCGCTCCCGGGTGATGGTCTCCATGGCGTGCCGGATGTCCGCCATGGTCGCACCGAGACGGTTGGGTACGTCCTCGGCGTCAGGGCGGATGATCGGGCTGATCACGACGACCGGTGTCGTCGGATGGCCTTGCCGGACGATGTCGACGAAGGCCCGGAAGCCCTCGGCGACCATTCCCGCACTGTGCGGCACCCGGGTCCAGCAACTCGCGCCATAGGCGATAGTGACCACCGACGCCTCGAGCCCCGAGATGTGTTCGGCGGAGACGATCTCCCCGCGGCCCGCTCCGGCGTAGCCAAGGTTCACGAGGTCCAGGCTCGCCTTGCGGGCGGCGATGGCGGGCCATCCCTGCGACGGTCCGGATGCGGTCCAGCCCTGGGTTGTCCAGTCGCCGTACGCGATCCAGCGGGGCAACTCAGGCGCCGGGGTGATCTCGCCCTTGACCGCGGTGAGGGAGAGGATGATCGGGTGCATGCCCTCGGGGAGGTAGATGATGGCCGGCTTGTCCGGCGGTCCTGCGCCGAGGGACAGGCGGATCAGGCCATCCCCCAACACGGCTTCCTCTTCGCAGACCTTCCGGCCTCCGCGCCAGACCGAGAACGTGATGCCGGCGCCGTCACCCCGGTACCCGAGATTGCCGTTGGTGGTCCGATAGGCGATGTCGATGGCCTGGGCGTCGCCGACAAGTTCGAGGCGTACGCCGACGGGCACCATGGCGGCACCCCAGACGTCGGCGGGCAGCCTGGCCGTGTCGGTCGGGTTGGCGCGGGGGTAGGGGATCTCTCCGAACGCGGGATAGGCGACACCCCGAATGAACGGTTCCGGTTGGCTGGGCCGACGCGTCACCGAGTTCCTGCTTCCATTGCTGCCCCTCCGACATCCAATTACCACTCCCTGTAGTGGTACGACCACAATATCACTATGTTTTCGTTTTTTCACCTCTGTGATTGCAGGGACGGGAGGTGGTCCGGGACCTCGTCTCCGACCCGTGACCACCACCCGACGCCAATTCCCATCGGTCGGGACGGTCGGTCGCCGGCACCCGACCGGCGCACCGGTACCCGGCCCTCGTCACTCGGCGCCGGCGGCGACCGCCCCGGCTCGGCCGTCACCGACCGTTCGCACCGCCAGGGTGCCGTCACCAGATTGTCATCCGTTTCGGTCCGTCGACACACGGGCGGCTGCCTACGATGGAGCGGTGGGCACTGCGTCGGGGAACGATTCGTGCCACCCACCGTTCTCGTGACCGCCGCTGCCGCGCGCCGTCGCCGTCGCCGTCGCCGTCGGGTCCGGCCCATGCTGGCGATGGCCGTGGCCGTGGCCTTTGCCGCGGTTCTGGCCGGGATCCTTCCCACCTCGGCGGATCGTCCCGCCGGCGCGGCAACGGCGCGACCCCATGTGTATCTGGGTGGGGGCGTCATCGGATTCGGGGATGCCCAGACGATCAACACCCCGCCGGGCGCAGCACTGAGTTCGGTGATGGTCGCCATGGCCGTCGACCCCACCAGTACGGCGACCGACGAGGGGTACTGGCTGGCATCGGCGGACGGCGGCGTGTTCGCCGAGGGCAGCGCCCCCTTCTTCGGATCGTTGGGCTCCCTCCGACTGCAGGGGCCGATCGTCGCCATGGTGCCGACGCCGGACGGCCGGGGGTACTGGTTGGCTGCGATGGACGGCGGGGTCTTCGCGTTCGGTGACGCCGCGTTCCACGGATCCATGGGTGGGGTACGCCTGAACCAGCCCATCGTCGGCATGGCCACCACCCCGGACGGACTGGGCTACTGGCTGGTGGCGGCCGACGGCGGCATCTTCTCCTTCGGTGACGCCCACTTCCTCGGTTCCACCGGGGGCAGGCACCTCCAGGCGGACATCACCGGAATGGCGCCGACCTCCACCGGCCTCGGCTACTGGCTGGTGGCGGCCGACGGCGGCATCTTCACCTTCGGCGACGCCCCCTTCTTCGGATCGGCCGGGGGGACCCCCTTGAACAACCCGGTGGTCGGGATGGTGGCCTCCCCCCACGACGACGGGTACCTGTTGGTGTCGACGGACGGCGGCATCTTCGGGTTCGGCCAGGCACCGTTCTACGGGTCCCTGGGGGGCGGGTTCGACGGTGATCCGGCCGATGTGCCACCGGTGGCCGGCATCGCCCTGACCCCCGACGCGCAGGGCTACTGGCTCCTCGAGCCGGACGGGTGGTCGTATGCGTTCTCCAACCCGCCGAGCCGTGCGCCGTCACCGGCCGCCTCGACCATCGTTTCGGTGGCCAACAGTCAGGTCGACAGCGATCCCGACCGTGGGCAGTACTGCAATCCGTACGGACCCTGCGAGGAGTGGTGCTCGCTGTTCGCCACCTGGGTGTGGCAGCGGGCCGGGGTGCCGATTCCGTCGTACCCCTTCACCGGCAACATCTTCAACTGGGCCGCCACCCACACCGGCGTCCTTCCCGCCACGGCCACGCCGGTACCCGGCGACGCCGTGCTCTACGGGACGGGTCCCTTCTCCACCGCCACCTCGGTCCATGTCGGCCTGGTCATGCAGGTCTGGCCCGACGGCGCCATCGTCACCATCGAGGGGGATGCGGGACCGGCGCCGTCGGGATCGCTGGCGGTGATCGTGAACGGACCGTACCTCCCGTCGCAGTCCATGAACGACAACGGCGCCCCCATCTACGCCTTCGCGGAGTTCTGAGGGTCAGCCGTCGCCGGGGGCGACCCCGTTGGTGAGGGAGTCGAGCACCACCCGGCGGTGGTCAGCCGCCGATCCCCACGACTCCGACAGGGCCCAGGCCCGCTTGAGGAACAGATGGAGGTCGCACTCCCACGTGTAGCCGATGGCCCCGTGGACCTGCAGGGAGACCCGGGCCGCTTCGACCGCCGCGTCGGAGGCGTAGGCCTTGGCCGTCGACGAGGAGCGGGAGGCGTCAGCAGCCCCCTGGTCCACGGCCCAGGCTGCGGCATAGACCACCGGGCGGGCGAACTCCAGCGCCACCTGCGCCCCCGCCAGCAGGTGCTTGACGGCCTGGAAGCTGCCGATCGGCGAACCGAATTGGCGTCGTTCCTTGGCGTAGGCGGCGGCCGTGTCGACCATGGTGGCGGTGAGGCCCAACATCTCGGCGGCGGTGGCGACGGCGGCGCGGTCGAGCAGGTTCCCGATGGCGGCGGCGGCCGTGTCGCCCGATGCCATCAGGCTGTCCGGGGTGGGCGCCCAGTGGGGGATCCCGAGCCGGCGGGTCGGATCGAGTGAGGAGATGGTGCGGACGGTCACCGATTGGGACTCGACGATATGGATCTCCGGCCCACCGGGCCCAGCGGGCGCACCGTGTGCAACCGGCCCACGCGGTCCGGCGCCACCTCCACCCGAATACAGCACCAGCAGATCGGCGCCGTCGGCCCCGGCGATGGGAACGGCCGACGCACCGCCCGGAACCGGACCGACGGCGGCCGTCACCGTACCGGCGGCGATCCCCTCGAGCCACGAGGCCAACCGACCCGCCCGCTGGGGATCGCCGGCGAGGTGGGCTTCGAGCTCGGCCAGGAGCGGTGCCGCCAGGGCAGTGGTCTCGACGAGCGGCTCGGGGAGCGCCACCGCCCCGGCCTCCTCGAGGATCGGCACGAGGTCGACCATTCCGAATCCCAACCCACCACGGGCATCGGGGACGGTGAGGCCGGTGACGCCCAACTCGGCCAGTGTCGCCCACCGGGAGGTGCGGGCGCGGGGGGACTCGTAGGCAGCGCGCACGTGGTCGGTGGTGCACTCCTTGGCGAGGACCTGGCGGACCGCCTCACGGAACTCGTTCTGCTGGTCGCTGAATGCGAAGTGCACCGGTCCCTACCGATCCCCGACGCTCATGACCGCGGGAGCCCGAGCATGCGCTCGGCCACCACGTTGCGCTGGATCTCGTTGGTGCCGGCGTAGATGGGGCCGGCCAGTGCGAACAGGTACCCGTCGAGCCAGGGGGCGTCCCGGCCGCCGCCGTGGAGCTCCGCTTCCGGACCGAGGAGGGCCAGTGCCGCCCGGTGGATGGACAGGTCGGTCTCCGACCAGTGGATCTTGTTGGCGCTGGCTTCGGGACCCACCGACCCACCGTCCAGCACCCGGGTGGCGGTCCACAAGGTGTTGAGCCGGTAGGCCTCGGCGTCCATCCAGGCGCGGGCCACGTCGTCTGCGCACTGGGCGGCGCGGGCAGGTTCCGACACCAGCCGCTCGGCGTACAGCGCCACCAGCCGGTCGGCAGCCTCCGTGTAGCGGGCCGGGCTCCGCAGGCTCAGTCCCCGCTCCGAGCCGGCCGTGGCCATGGCCACGTTCCACCCCCGGCCCACTCCTCCCAGAACCTGGTGGTCGGGGACGAAGACATCCTCGAAGAACAGCTCGGCGAAACCGGTCTCGCCGTCGATCTGGGGGATGGGCCGCACGGTCACGCCCGGTGACCGCATGTCGATCAGGAAGTAGGTCAGGCCGCGGTGCCGTTCGGCGTCCGGGTCGGTCCGGAACAGCCCGAAGCACCAGTGCGCGAACGCCCCCCGCGACGCCCAGGTCTTCTGGCCCGTGAGCAGCCAGCCGTCCTCATTGGCGGAGCGCACCGCCCGGCTCCTGATGCCGGCCAGGTCGCTGCCGGCGTCTGGTTCGGACCAGCCCTGGCACCAGATCTCCTGGCCCGAGGCCATCGGGGGGAGGAAGCGCTGCCGCTGGTCCTCCGACCCGAACTCGAAGATGGTCGGGGCCAGCAGGAACACGCCGTTCTGGCTCACCCGCAGGGGGGCCTGGGCCCGCCAGTACTCCTCCTCGAACACCAGCCACTCGACGATGCCCACCCCGCGACCTCCGAACTCCTCGGGCCACGAGACCACCGACCACCGGTCGTCGAACATGGTCTGCTCCCACCGTCGATGGGCCTCGAACCCGTCGGCGGTGTCGAGCGAGGGCAGCGAGCGGGGAGCCGGCGCGTGTTCGGCCAGCCAGGACCGCGCCTCCATCCGGAACCCCTGCTGGGCGGGCGAGAACGTGAGGTCCATCGGAGTGTCCATGGTCGGATGCCTCGGGATCGGGCGGTCGGGATCGGGCGGTCAGGGTGGGATGCGGGCCGCATCCACGGGACCGGTGGGAGAAATCTGACACACCATCGGAATTAGGGCAACAATGATCCCATGCCGAACGCCGTGATCATCGATGTGGTCCGTACCCCGGTGGGGAAGAAGAACGGGCGCCTGTCGGGCTGGCATGCCGTCGATCTGGCCGCCCAGCCCCTCCGCTCCCTTATCGAGCGCAACGACCTCGATCCTGCCCTGGTGGAGGACGTTGTCTACGGATGCACGATGACCGTGGGGGAGCAGGCCATGAACATCGGCCGCAATGCCGCCCTGGCGGCGGGGTTCCCGGACACGGTGCCGGGGACGACGGTCGACCGCCAGTGCGGCTCGGCCCAACAGGCCGTCCACTTCGCCGCCCAGGCCGTGATGTCGGGGGCGATGGACATCGTCATCGGCGGTGGTGTGGAGGGGATGAGCCGGGTTCCCATCGGGTCGACCACCGGGCACGGACCGGGGGAGGCGTACGGGCCCACCGTCCACGAGCGGTTCGACTTCATCCACCAGGGCCTGTGTGCCGAGGAGATCGCTCGTCGGTGGGACATCGACCGCGAGCAGATGGACCGGTTCGCCCTGCGATCCCACGACCGCGCCGCCATCGCCATCGCCGAGGGTCGGTTCGAGAACGAGATCGTCCCGCTGGCCACCCGCCGGGCCCGGGTCGAGGACAAGGTGGCGGTGGCCGGTACGGACGAGGGCGACCCGGCCGGCGAGGGCCCGCTCACCTTCGACGAGGGGGTGCGCCCGGGATCCTCCTACGACAAGTTGGCGTCGCTCCCTCCGGCGTTCGTCGAGGGCGGATCGGTGACGGCGGCTTCGTCCTCCCAGATCTCCGACGGTGCCGCCGCGGTGCTGATCATGTCCGAGGAGCGGGCCGGGCAGCTGGGCCTGACCCCCCGGGCCCGGTTCCACACCTTCGCGGTCGCCGCCAACGACCCCGTCATCATGCTGACGGCGCCGATTCCGGCGACCACCCTGGTCCTCGAGAAGTCCAAGCTGTCCCTCGAGGACATCGACCTGATCGAGATCAACGAGGCGTTCGCCTCCGTGGTGCTCGCCTGGGAGCGTGAGCACCATCCGGACATGGACAAGGTCAACGTGAACGGCGGGGCCATCGCCATCGGCCATCCGACCGGCGGGTCGGGGGCGCGTCTGATGGCCACGCTTCTCAACGAGATGGAACGAACCGGCGCACGCTACGGGCTCCAGACCATGTGCGAGGGCGGGGGACAGGCCAACGCCACCATCATCGAACGCCTCGGGTAGCTGGTTCCCCGCCGACGGCTCGATCGTCGCCAGGGTCCGATCGACCGGTCCGTCGGGACGGGTTGATCGATCAGTCGCCGGCCCTGGTGGCCCCGGCGTCCGAGGATTCGACAGCGAACCCGGCGATGGCGCCCTCGCTCGCGCAGGCGTCATCGGCAGCCGCAGCCGCCTCCGCAGCGTCGACAGCCTCAGCGTCGACAGCCTCCACGTCGACGGCAGCGTCAACAGCAGCGTCAACAGCAGCGTCAACAGCCGTCAGCACCTCGGTGGTCCCCGCAGTCCCCGCATCACCGGCAGCCCCCGCATCGATGGCAGCCTCCGCATCACCGGCAGCCCCCGCTTCGATGGCGGCGTGCTTGTTGAAGTCCACGCGGTCGGCCTGCGTCGGACGTGACATCAGGTACCCCTGGTAGAGATCGCAGCCCAACTCGGTGACCCGCTGCAGCTGCACCGGTGTCTCCACACCCTCGGCCAGGACGACCAGGTCGAGCGCCTTGCTGAGCTGCACGATGGCGGCCACGATCGCCTCGTCGTTCTCGAAGGTGCCGAGCCCGTCGACGAAGGACTTGTCGATCTTGAGGATCTTGACGGGGAACCGCTTGAGTTGGGCCAGTGACGAGTATCCGGTGCCGAAGTCGTCGATGGCCAGGCCCACGCCCATCTCGTGGATACCCCCGAGCATGGCGATGGACGCCGAGGTGTCGCTCATCAGCATGCTCTCGGTGACCTCCATGACCAGCGCCTCGGGCGGAAGTCCGGAATCGGCCAGGGCGCCGGCGATGGAGTCGAGGAGCTCGGGATCGCTGAGCTGGTGGGCCGACAGGTTGACGGTGATGTAGGCGTCCTCGGCGCCGGGCAGCTCACGACGCCACTTGGCCATGGTCTGGCACGCCTCGCGAAGCACCCACCGGCCCAGGGTGAAGATGAGGTCGGTCTCCTCGGCGAAGGGGATGAACTCCATCGGGCCCAGCAGGCCACGCGAGGGGTGGTGCCAGCGGACGAGTGCCTCCATGGCGACGATCCGGTCGTCCTTGACCGAGGCGATGGGCTGGTAGTGCACCGTCAACTCGTCGTGGTCGATGGAGTGCCTCAAGTCGTCGTAGATCTCGAGGCGGGCCACCGACTTGGCCCGGAGCGACTCGTCGAACACTTCCACCCGGGAGCGGCCCTTGTTCTTGGCCTGGAACATGGCCACGTCGGACTGCTGGAGGATGTCCTGAGCCGACTGGCGCCCTCGCATGACGAAGGAGACACCCACGCTCGAGGTGACGACCACGTTCCGCCCGGTCGACAGCTGCACCGGCTCCGACAGCAGGCGGGAGTACTCGGTGGCGAGGCTGGTGGCAACGTTCACATCGTGCACGTTGCGGCACAGGACGACGAACTCGTCTCCGGAGAACCGGCTGACCACGTCACCGCCCCGCACCGCGGACTTGAACCGCTGGGCCAGCGCCAACAGCACCTCGTCCCCGGCGGCGTGGCCGAAGGAGTCGTTGACCAGCTTGAAGCGGTCGAGGTCGATGAACAGCACCGCCAGATTGGTGCCCCGCTGCATCGACACCAGCAGCTCGCGCTCGAGTTCGTCGTTGAAGAGCGAGCGGTTTCCCAGCCCGGTCAGCGAGTCGTGGTACGCCAGCCAGTGGAGCTGGGCCTCGGCTGCCTTGCGGTCGGTGACGTCGGTGAACGAGCACACCACCATCGGGGAGTCGTTCTGTCCCGCCCCGGAGAGCTGCCGGGCGCTGAGCGACAGCCACTGGCGGCGGCCGCTGCCATCGGTCACCCCGACGACGACGTCGTCCTCGGACACGCCGGTGGCCAAGGTCTTGGCGTGGGGGAACATGTCGGCGGAGAGTGGATGGCCATTGGCTTCGATGGCGATGGACGAGCCGGTGAAGATCTGGTGGCCGGTGCTCGCCCGCAGCCGGTCGCCGAGGATGCGGACGGCAGCTTCGTTGTGGGCGGAGACGTTCCCGTTGTCGTCGAACAGGACGATCCCCTCGCTGAGGGACGCCACCACGGCCTCGTAGCGCTCCTCGGCGGCGCGGCGGCCGGCCTCGGCCTGGCGGGCATCGGTGAGCTCGGTGCACACGACCACCCAACCCGAGGGCTGGGTGTCGTCGTCGATCAGCGGGTCGATGGCGACCAGCACCTCGACCTCCGAGCCGTCCTTGCGGCGGTGGGAACGGCGGCCCCGCTCGAGGACGGCGGCGCTGTCGGTGCGATTGGCGGTCACCACGGCACTGATGGACAGGCCGGAGACCTCCTCCTCGGTCCAGCCGTAGATGGCCTCGGCGGCCTCGTTCCAACTCTCGATGCTGCCGTCTGCGTCGATGCCGATGATGGCGTCCGAGACATGGGCGATCAGGCTGGCCCGGTAGCGGTTGGCCGCTTCGGCCGCCCTTCGTTCCGACATGTCGCGGGCGATGACCTGATAGGCGGGCTGACCTCCCCAGGTGGTGCGGATGCTGGTGATCTCCATCATCTTGGAGGTGCCGTTGGGCAGGTTCCACCTCACCTCGCCGTGTTCGACGAACTGGCCCGGCTCGGTGAGCTGGGCCAGCCGGTCCACCATGTTGGAGATGTCCTCTGGGTCCATGAACTCGGTCACCGGGCGCCCGTAGTGCTCCTGGAAGACCTGGGCGTACTGTTCGTCGGTGTCGGCGCCGAGGAGGCGGCCCACGGCCCGGTTGCCGTAGACCAACCGGCCGTTCTGATGGACGATGACGGAGTCGGGGGAGACCTCGGTGAGCAGTTGGTACCGGTCGACGAGCTCGCCCAACTCCTGCTCGAAACGCTGCTGTGCGGTGACGTCCACGACGACACCGAGGTAGAAGGCAGTGGGACCGCCGTCGCGCCGCTCGGGATCGTCGTGGCGGCCCGGCATCGGGGAGGCCCGCACCACCACGGTGTGGTTGGCGCCGTCGGGGCAGGTCACCACCATGCGGAGGTCGTAGTCGGCGGGCGGGGTCCCGTGGCGGATCGGGGTCAGGATCGGAGCCAGCAGCATCTCGCCCGTCTCGAAGCCGTCGGCGAACGACGACGATCCGTCCGTGCCGCTCGGCTCGTCGAGCCACTGGTGGGCCAGTTCGGGGTCGTGGTCCCGGTTCACCTTGAACCCTCGGACGCCGCGCTCGAAGCCGAAGAACTCCTCGATGGCCGACGACCAGGTGACGATGTCGGTGGCCGCGTCGTACGCCCACGTCACCGAGTACAGCTCGTTGCTGGCCAGCGCCACGTCCTGGGAGAGCTCGTAGGCGCGGTCGCCACTCCCCGCCTCGTTGAATTCGATCCGGTCGAATGAGACCCTAGAAGGCCGGTCACCGAAGTTGCTCGTCATGGCCATAGGGTGTCTACATCGACCAGACAAGGGCTGATCTTTAGCCTCATACGCTGCCCAGACGGGGTCTGGCGTCCGGGCGGCGAGGTCCCCCGATCCGGGCGCGAACACGGGCTTCGGGCCGGGTACCCGATCCGGCTCCGACAAGGCCCGGGGCGGGTCGCCCCATGTCGGATGCTCCATCCCTCGCCGACCGGGAGGATTCCTCAGTGGCGGGGCTCGTCGATGACCAGTGCGGTGTTGTAGCCACCCAGGCCGATCGACGACTTGACGGTTGCGCCCGGTACCCGCGGTGAGCGTCCGTCGACCAGCTTGGGATGCCCGGGGGCCACCTGGCGGGGGGCGGGAACGAAGCCGGTCTGATAGGCGTAGAGCGTGGCGAGGATCTCGACGGCGGCGGCGGCCGACTGGCAGTGCCCGGTCAGCGGCTTGATCGAGAAGATGCCGTGGGCATCAGGGAAGAGCTCGTCGAGGATCCTCAGTTCGGCGGCATCGCAGATGGCCGTTCCCGGGCCGTGGGCGTTGAAGTAGGCGACGTCCTCGGGGAAGATGCCGGCTGCATCGATCGCCATGCGGAAGCAGTTGAAGAGGTGGGCCAGGCTCGGCTCGATGGTGGTCGGATGGTAGCCCTCCATGGTCATCGCCCCACCCAGCACGGACGCGTAGGACCCGGTGGGGCTGCCCGACAGCACCATGGCCACGGCGGCCTCTCCACCGACGAACCCACGGCTGCCCTCCTGGAAGGGTCGACTGGCTTCGAGGGGCGGGGTGTCGAGGACGGCAGCCCCGAGGTCGCTGAAGGGGCGGAGCACCTCCCGGACTCCGGACAGGTCGGTGGCGAGCACGATCACATCGGACACGATCCCCGCATCGATCCACGACTTGGCCGTGATCATCGCCGTGTTGCCCGTCGAGCACATCGAGGACACCGACATCGTCGGCCCGTGGAAGTCGAATTCGTGCATGAACATCGCCAGCGGCGTGGAGGGCATCATGTTCACCCACTTCTTCGGCCGTATTCTCCGCTCCTCCGACTGGTAGAAGTCGCGCCACGTCTCCATGTCCCCGGATTCGATCCCGTGGACCAACCCCACCACCGGGCCGGGCTTCCAGCCCCGTTCGAAGGCGTCGGTCACCGCCTCGCGGGCGGCGAAGCGGAGTGCCCGCATGAACCGGCTGGTGCCGTCGTGCCGGTCACCCTCGTCGGCGATGAGCGAGAGGTACGCCTGGCCTCCCTCGACATACCCGTCGAGCCCCGTCACCAGCTTGACGGCGCTCTCCCCGACCAGGAAGCCGTCCCACAGATGCTTTCTCCCCCATCCGTAACCCGTGACGGCTCCCGTTCCCACGATGCTGGCGGGCGCGGTAGGCCGGGCGCGACCGGGCGCGGCATAGGGCGAGGGTGAGATCACCGATTCCGACATTCGCGCTCCTCGAACTGGTTACAACAGTCGATCTCCGAGTCCTTGGCAGAGGACCCATTGACCGTGGGCAGGGTGTGACTGGCATCCAATCAAAGCTCGGACGATGCATGATTATCCCGCAGTATCTTCACGCGCACAATGGGCAACTTTGAGGAGATGACCGCCCGGCATTGCCGGCCGTCCCCGGCCCCACCGCGGCGACGTACTTCCTGATCAGGGTCCTCACGCGGCGGCCGAGGCGGCTGGGCCGCTTCCCTCGGGAGCCGGTATAGGGTGCGCACCGAGTACCCGGGTGGGCCGGTACGCCAGATCCGTTTCAGCCCAATGTGGGTTCTCCTCGGGGGGCACTGCCTGTTGTCGCCAACCGCTCCAATACGCTGGTCGCTTCCGCCACTATCCGCCCGATCAACTCTGCCACTGTGGGCAGCTCGCCGATCTCGCCGACCACCTGGCCGGTCGGGAGCACGCCGACGTCGGTCCGCCCGTCGACCAGCGCCGCCTTGGTCATCATCGGGGCATTGGCGGCCATGATGACCTGGGACCAGGACAGGTCGTTGCCCTTCTTCATGGCCTGGCCCTCCCGGGCCAACGCCACCAGGGTCGTGCCGGTCTGGCGCCGGAAGGCGTGGGCGTTGGCCAGGGCCCGGGGCAGGTTCCGGATCCAACTCGAGCCCTCGAGGTGGTCGACCAGGTCGGTCCGGATGACCCGCTGGGGAGCCCCGTCGACCGCCGTCGACACCACGGTGCCGGTCACCGGCGTGCCCAGGTAGATCTGTTTGACCGTGTCGGGCACCCTCGACTCCTGGGTGAGGAGGAACCGGGTGCCCATGGCGATGCCGGCAGCGCCGTAGGCCAGCGCCGCCACCAGGCCGCGACCGTCGAAGAAGCCGCCGGCGGCGATGACCGACACGCCGTCGCCGACCGCGTCGACCACCGACGGGGTCAACAGGGAGGTCGGGACCGAGCCGGTGTGGCCCCCGCCCTCCCCGCCCTGGGCGATCACGGCATCGACGCCCCACCCGGCCACCTTCTCGGCATGGCGCCGGGCGCCGATGGTCGGCATCACCACGAGGCCGGCGTCGTGGCACCGGGCCACCAGCGCCGGGTTGGGGGCCTGGGCGAAGCTGGCCACCCGGACGCCGTTGTCGATCATCAGCGCCACCCGGTCCCCGACGTCGGCCACGTCGGTGCGCATGTTCACGCCGAAGGGCTTGTCGGTGCGGGACCTCACGTCGGCGACGGCGGACGCCAGCTCGGCGAACGTCATGGTGGCCGAGGCCAGGATGCCGAGGCCCCCGGCCTCCGCCGTGGCCGCCACCAGCCTCGGACCGGCCACCCAGCCCATGCCGGTCTGCACGATGGGGTAGCGGACGCCCACCAGCCGGCAGAATCCCGTGGACAGCGCGGGGTGGACCGTCCCTTGGTCGCCGACAGGCGGGTCGCTCACCCGCGGACCTCGCGGTCCCGTAGCCCGCGTGGGTCCAGCACCGTGCGGATCAGGTCGAGCTCCTCGGGGGTGGGCATGCGGGTCAGGGGGACGTCCTCGGGAACCACCAGATCGAACCCGGTGGCCTCCTCGACGTCGTCCACGGTGACCCCGGGGTGGACCGAGCGGATCCGCATCACCTTGTCGGGCGTGTCGAAGTCGAACACCCCCAGATTGGAGACCACGTGTCGGATCTCGTGGAAGCGGGTGGCGGCCGGGCCCGACTCTGCCGCCCGCCGGTACCCGACGCCGGACACCACGTCCACCTGCTCGACGAAGGACCGCGTGGAGTGGTTGGGGACCCAGTAGCTGGTCGTGTGGTTGACCGTGTTGCCGGGGGCACCCCGCACGCCGACGAGCTGGGCCTTGGGCCGGGCCCAGTCGCCGATGGCGCTGATGTTCTGGTTGCCGGTGCGGTCGATCTGCGAGGCCATCATGATCAGGTTCCGGCGCCCGGACCACACCACGTCGAACACCTTGCGGTAGGGCATGTGCGACTCGAGCACCAGGGTCGTGGGGGACGCCCCGAGTGACGGCGCACCGAGCACCAGCGCGGCGTCGCCGTCGGTGAGGACCAGGTCGGGGGCGAAGGTGAGGCGGGCCAGGCGGGCGCCGATGGCCGGGGCCGTCCCGAAGGCGCTGGCCATGACCTCGCCATCCCCGCGGAACACCTCGGCACAGGCGACGGCGCAGTACTCGGCCCGGGTGACGCCCCGGTCGGCCGGGCCGTCGGCGTGGTCCGTGCCGGCCGGCTCGACCGGTTGCGATGTGGCGCTCACGAGGCCACCTCCGACCGGGCCGCCTGGTACCGGTCCTCGTCGACGTCGAGGTAACGGGCCGTGAACGAGGCCCAGGCGTCGGCATCGCCGGCGGCGGCCACGTACTCCTTTTGGAACCCCTCGTCGCGCCCGTAGTCCGGCACGCAGGCGGTGAAGTGGGCGCCGCCCGGCGTCTCGACCACCCCGTCCGTCAGCAGGCGGCTGATGCACATCGTCTGCAGCGGCCCCTCCGCCGTGAAACGGTCGGTGTCGATGATCTGCTCGGTGGTCACGAACCGGCGGTCGGCGGCCCCGAGGAACAGCTCGTCGAAGAAGGGGTCCGGCCCGAGGATCTGGCCCGACCCGAGCCGGTCGGCCCGGTTGACGTGGACCACGGCGGCGTCGAGGCGGAGGGCGGGCATGGCCACCAGCTCCTCCCCGTCGTCGTAGGGGGAGGTGACGGTGCGCAGCGACGGGTTCACGCGCAGGACGTCCGAGCCGAGGCCGGCCCGGGTCGGGAGGAAGGGCACCCGCTGGGACGCGGCCAGGAGCCCGAGGTAGAACATGCCCTCGTCCACCTCCATGGCCTCGACGGACCCGGTCTGGCGGGCCACCTTGAAGTGGGGGTCGGTCGGGATCGAGTCGAGGGTGACGAACCCGAAGACGACCTTGGCCACCTTTCCGGCCGCGCACAGCAGCCCCACATCGGGGCCGCCGTAGGCCACCACGGTGAGATCGGTGAGGTCGGACCGGAGCAGGGCCCGGACAGCGGCCATGGGCTTGCGCCGTGATCCCCATCCGCCGATGCCGATGGTCATCCCGCTGCGCAGCTCGCCGACCAGCTCGTCGAGGCTCATTCGCTTGTCACCCATGCCCGTATCCCCCCATCCCTACTTGGTGGTGTCGGCGTCACGCTTCTCGACGAAGGCGGCCCGCTGCTCGTCGGCCACGCCCGCAACGTGGAGCTCGTAGGTGAATCCCTGTTCGAGGCGGTAGCTGCCCTTCACGTCGACCGGGTCGATGCCGTTGAGGGACTCCTTGGCCCGTCGGATGATCGTCGGGCTTTTGGCGGCGATGTCCTCGGCCACCTCGTAGGCCGCGTCGACCAGCTCGTCGGCCGCCACCACCCGGAGCACGGAGCCGTAGTGGTGCAGCTCGGCCGCGGTCGCCGGCTTGGCGGTGTACACCATCGACCGCATCCGATGCTGGGGCACGAGCCGCGACAGGTGGGTGGCGGCACCGAGCGCCCCCCGGTCCACCTCGGGCAGCCCGAACGTGGCGTCGTCGGATGCCACCACGATGTCGGCGTTGCCGGCGATGCCGACCCCGCCCCCCAGGCAGAACCCGTGCACGGCGGCGATGACCGGGACCTCGCACTCGTAGACGGCGGCGAATGCGGCGAAGCACCCCCGGTTGGCCCCGATGAGGGCCTCGTCCCCGCGGGCCTGGATCTCTTTGATGTCCACTCCGGCGCAGAAGCCTCGGCCCTCGGCCCGCAGGATGACCACCCGGTTGTCGGGCACCCGCCCGGCCGCGGTCACGGCGTCGGCCAGTGCGAACCATCCGGCCACGTCGAGGGCGTTCACCGGGGGATGGTCGATCACCACCTCGGCGATGCCGGGCCGGTTCTGGTGGGACGCGATGGGCATGTCCTGCTCCGGGTCTTGGAGGCGTGGCCCGGGAGCGGACCGTCCGCGACGTGGACATCGCGGTCAGACCGAGCGGGCACGCACTCAGCGTGATCTGATACAGCGTCAGGACAGTACCAGTCGGAGACCCGGAGGCTGATGTGACCGAGTTCGATTTCGCCCACCCCGCCAGCGCGTTCGACTTCACGGGTCGGGTGGCGGTGGTGACCGGCGGGACCAAGGGCATCGGCCGGGCGATCGCCGAGGCGTTCCTGGCCGCCGGCGCCGACGCCGTGGTCTGTGGCCGCAGGGAACCACCCGACGACGACCTGCCGACCGCCACCGATCGGCTCGGGAGCCGGCGCCGTGCCGTGTTCGCCCTGGCCGACGTACGGGAAGCCGACCAGGCGGCCTCGGTGATCGACGCCGCCATCGAGCGTTTCGGCCGGATCGACACCCTGGTGAACAACGCCGGCGGTTCGCCGCAGGCCGAGGCGGCGTCGGCCTCGCCGCGGTTCTTCGCCTCCATCGTGGCCCTCAACCTGCTCGCCCCGCTCTACTGCGCCCAGGCCGCCAACCGGGTCATGCAGGGCCAGGACGAGGGCGGGTCGATCGTGAACATCGGCTCGGTGAGCGGGCTGCGGCCGTCGCCCGGAACCGCCGCCTACGGCGCCGCCAAGGCCGGACTGATCAACCTGACCCAGACCCTGGCGGTCGAGTGGGCGCCGTCGGTGCGGGTGAACTCCCTGAGCGGCGGCCTCATCGCCACCGAGGGGGCCGACGACCACTACGGCGGGCCCGAGGGCATGGCGGCGGCGGCGGGGACGGTGCCGCTCGGCCGGTTCGGCACCCCGTCGGACATGGCCGGGCTGTGCCTCTTCCTGGCCTCGCCGCTGGCCGGCTACGTGACGGGCGCCAACCTGGTGGCCAACGGTGGCGGCGAACGCCCGGCGTTCCTGACCGCGGTGGAGCGGGTGACGGGACGGAGCGACCCGCAGGAGTAGGGGAACGGCCGGTGCACGAGGACCGGTATCCCGGCGCGAAGGCAACCCGAAAACGCTCAAGTGGGCCTGTGACCGGGTCGATGCTTCTCAGGTGAACCCAGCTCAGTCGGCTGTTTGCGGCACGGACATCCCTGGCTCGTGCGACCCGGGCGCGGTCGGACCGTGCTGACCGACACGCGCTCGGCGTTCACCCTGGTCGGGACGCCCTACCTCGAATACCACCCCGTCGTCGACCTCTCCAGCGGCCGACTGCTCGGGATGGAGGCCCTCGTGCGTTGGCAGCATCCGACCGAGGGCCGGATCTCGCCCGACCGGCTCATTCCCCTGGCCGAGAAGAGTGGGGACATCGGACCCCTGACCCGGTGGATCCTCATGGAGGCGTGCGAGCAGGCGAACCGGTGGTCGCCGAGCATCCAACTGGGAGTCAACTGCACCGTCGACCAGCTCCGCAGCGGCGAGGTCTCCCGTTCGGTCACCGAGGCGCTGGAGCGGACCGGCTTCCGTGGTGGCCAGTTGACGCTCGAGGTCACCGAGGACGCCATCGTGGACCCCGATGCATCGACCGACCTGCGGCTGCTCTCCCAGATGGGAGTGCAGCTGTCGGTGGACGACGTGGGTACCAACTGGTCGTCCTTCGAGCCCCTGAAGCGCAGCTCGATCAGCACGCTCAAGATCGACGGCTCCTTCATCGCCGGGCTCGAGAACTCCGAGGGGATCAACCGGCTGGTGGTCGAGACCGTCATCCACATGGCCCACACCCTGGGCATGTCGGCCATCGTCGAGAGCGTGGAGACGGCGTCGCAGGTCCAGATCGTGCGATCCTTCAACGCCGACGCCGCCCAGGGGTTCTTCTTCGCCCAGCCCATGTCGAGTGAGGACGCCGCCGCCTTCGCCGGGGGGGCCGAGGTGCCCCAGTTCTCGCTGGTGGCATCCAAGACCCTGATGAAGCCCCATGCCGGGCCGGCCAGCCTGATCCTGGTCGACGGCGATCGGCCGGACGTCGCCGACGCCACCGATCCGGTCGACGCCACCGATCCGGTCGACGCAGTCGATCCAACCGACGCCACCGACCAGGTCGTCGTGGACGCCACCGGTGGAGCCGCCGGCGTGGTCGAGGCAGAACCGGCGGTCGACGGCGCACCCGCCGGTGAGCCGCCGGTGGATCCGACCGACGAACAGGGGTAATCGACCAGTTCCGGGACGTTTTCGGGCCTGTTGAGGGGTCCGAGCCGCGAAATGCTGTATACCTCTGGCCGTGAAACTCGCCGTCATCAGAGAGTCGCGTCCCGGAGAGGACCGTGTGGCGATCGTCCCGGAGGTGGCCGCCAAGCTGGCCAAGACCGGGGTCGACGTGGTGGTGGAGGCCGGCTCGGGGGCGGCCGCCCGGTTCCCTGACGAGCAGTTCACGGCGGCCGGTGCCACCGTCGTGTCCGACGCCGCCGCCGCCATGGACGGGGCGGCCGTCGTCGCCCGGGTCCAGCCCCCGACGCTCGACGAGGTCGCAGCACTTCCGGACGGCGTGTCGGTGATCAGCTTCCTGCAGCCCGTGGCCGCCGCCGACACGGTGGCCGCCCTGGCCGCCAAAGGGGCGACGGTCTACAGCCTCGACCTCCTTCCCCGTATCAGCCGGGCCCAGTCCATGGACGCGCTGTCCTCGCAGGCCACCGTGTCCGGGTACCGGGCCGGGCTTTCGGCCGCCGAGCACCTGGCCAAATTCTTCCCCATGTTCATGACGGCGGCGGGGACCGTGCCGCCGGCCAAGGTGCTGGTGATGGGAGCCGGTGTGGCCGGCCTCCAGGCCATCGCCACCGCCCGCCGCCTGGGTGCGGTCGTCCGGGCCTACGACGTGCGAGCGGCGGCCAAAGAGGAGGTGCAGAGCCTCGGGGCCAAGTTCGTGGAGCTCGACCTCGAGACCCAGGACGGTGCGGGGGGATACGCCAAGGAGCAGTCTGCGGAGTACCTGGCCAAGCAGCAGGAACTGCTCGCCGCCGAGGTGGCGGCGTCCGATGTCGTCATCACCACTGCCCAGATCCCCGGCCGCAAGGCGCCGGTACTGGTGACGGCGTCGATGGTGGCCGGCATGGGCGAGGGATCGGTCATCGTCGACATGGCGGCCGACTCGGGCGGCAACTGCGAGCTGTCGGTGGCCGGCGAGGACGTCGTCGTCGACGGGGTGACCGTGGTGGGGTTGACCAACACGCCGGCGACCATGCCCACCCACGCCAGCTTCCTCTACGCCCGCAACATCGCCAACTTCCTGGGCCTGCTGGTCAAGGACGGCGAACTGGCCCCTGACTTCGGCGACGAGATCGTGGCGGGCACCTGTGTGGTGAGGGACGGCCAGATCGTCCACGCCGCCACTGCCGAGGCCTTGGGGCTCACGCCGGCGCCGAGCGCCCCGGCCCCGGCCGGGACCCCGGGTGCCGCCTCCGAAAGCCCGGCCGCCGATGCCCCGGACGCCGGCAACGAATCGAAGGAGACCGGATCATGAGTACCGGCATTCTCGAATACCTGACCGTCTTCATCTTGGCCGGATTCGTCGGTATCGAGGTGGTCAGCGCCGTCCCGAGCATCCTGCACACGCCGCTGATGTCGGGGAGCAACGCCATCCACGGCATCGTCCTGGTCGGCACCATCCTGATCATGGGCGAGGCCCACGGGGCCGTGCAGATCACCTTGGCCTTCTTGGCCGTCCTGCTGGCGACGTTGAACATCGTGGGCGGGTTCGTGGTCACCGACCGCATGCTCGAGATGTTCAAGGCCAAGCCGTCGGAGCGCCCGGCCAAGGGTGGCGAGCGTCCCGACGACAAGGCCGGTGGTGCGAAGTGAGCCTCGACACCGGCATCGACCTCGTCTACCTGCTGGCCGCCATCGGGTTCATCCTGGCCCTCAAGGGGCTGAGCTCGCCCAAGCACGCCCGGAACGGCAATTTGCTGGCGGCAGCAGCGGCGGCGTTGGCCGTCGGTTTCACGTTCGCCTATCCCTCGGTGCGGGCCCACACCCTCAACCTGGTGCTCACGTTGGTGGCCATGGCCGTCGGTGCCGCCATCGCCGTGCCGGCCGCCCGCAAGGTGAAGATGACGGCGATGCCCCAGATGGTGGCCATCTTCAACGGGGTGGGCGGCGGCGCGGCCGCACTCATCTCGATCGTCGTCTTCCTCATCGAGGCCCCCGGAAAGCCGGCGGTGTACCGGATCGCCGAGGTGCTGTTCGGCGTGCTGGTGGGGTGCGTGTCGTTCGCCGGGAGCGCCATCGCATTCGCCAAGCTGCAAGAGCTGATGACGGGCCGCCCGGTGACCTATCCGGCCCAGCAGGTGATCAACGCCATCGTGGCCGTGGCCATCGTGGCCCTGGCCGTCGGCACGCTGGTGTCGGGCAGCGTCCCGCTCCTGGTGGCGACGGCGGTGCTGTCGCTGGTCCTCGGGGTCATCTTCGTGCTGCCCATCGGCGGCGCCGACGTACCGGTGCTGATCTCACTGTTGAACTCGTTCACCGGGTTGGCCGTGGCTGCCTCCGGCTTCACCCTCAACAACAACCTCTTGATCATCGCCGGCACCCTGGTGGGTGCATCCGGCATCCTCCTCACCCGGATGATGAGCAAGGCCATGGGCCGGTCGCTGGCCAACGTGCTGTTCAGCGCGTTCGGCTCCGTGGTGACGGCCGCCGGCGGGGCCGACGGCAGCGGCGAGACCCGGACGGTGAAGACCGGCACCCCCGAGGACATCGGTGTCCTCCTGGCCTATGCCCGCAAGGTGGTCATCATCCCCGGGTACGGCCTGGCGGTGGCCCAGGCCCAGCACACCGCCCGCGAGCTCGCCGACTTGTTGATGGAGCGGGGGGTGGAGGTCTTCTATGCCATCCACCCGGTGGCGGGCAGGATGCCCGGCCACATGAACGTGCTCCTGGCCGAGGCCAACGTCCCCTACGACGAACTGAAGGAGATGGACGAGGCCAACCCGGAGATGGCCACGGCCGACGTGGCACTGGTGGTGGGGGCGAACGACACGGTCAATCCCGCCGCCAAGAACACTCCCGGGAGCCCGATCTTCGGGATGCCGATCATCAACGCCGACGAGGCGGAGAACATCGTCTTCCTCAAGCGATCGATGCGGCCGGGGTTCGCCGGCATCGACAACGACCTGCTCTTCGACGACAAGACCACCCTGCTGTTCGGGGACGCCAAGGACACGCTCACCAAGCTGGTCGCCGCCGTCAAGAGCGCCTGACGCCGGCCCGGCACGGGTCGCCGCCGGTGGGTCGGAACGGGTCCGGCCGTCCGCGCCGGCGGTACCCGGCTGCATCGGGAATCGGCCTCATGACGTGGGGTCGACACCACTCTCCGTGGGCCGCGTCCGCATTTGCAATTGCAGGGGCGCTCCCTTAGCTTCCCTCGCGTCCGGAGTGCTCGTCCGATCGATGGGGGGCAGGAGAGCGCTGAACCACCGAGTGGACGGTTGGGGGAGCGGCAATGAGTGCATGGCGGATGCAGGCGAAGCGGGTCTCCGGTGGTGTCGGGCTCGCCATGGTCGTGGTCGCCGCCGTGGTGGCGGCGACGGTGGGGTCGGCGGTCACCGTTCCGGTTCCGCCGGCCGGTGCAGTGACCCCTCCCGTGGTGACCGGCGTCTCGCCGGGCTCGGGACCGGCGGCGGGCGGCACCCTCGTGTCGATCTCGGGCCTCCGCTTCGGGAACCCGCTGTCCTCGGTCTCGTTCGGCGGGAGTCCGGCCCTCTTCGCCAGGACATCGGGACGCACCGTCGTCGCCCTGGCGCCACCCCACGCCGCCGGCACGGTCGACATCATCGTGACCGACGGAGCCGGCGCCAGCCTGGCGACCGCCGCTGACCGGTTCACCTACGGAAACCTTCCCTCGGTGACCGCCGTCACCCCGTCGACGGGACTGGTCACCGGCGGGACGCGGGTGACCATCGACGGTGCCGGGCTGTCCGGTGCCACCTCGGTCCTGTTCGGCTCCACTCCCGGCGTGATCACCTCCAACACGTCGACCTTCATCACCGCCGACTCACCGGCCGCCGCACCCGGGCGGGTGGACGTGCGGGTGACCACGCCGGCCGGGACCTCCACGGCCTCGCCGGCCGACGGCTTCACCTATCTGGCGGGAGTGCCGGCGGCCCCCCTCGACGTCGTGGCGGTGGCGGACAGTTCGTCCACGGCCCACATCACGTGGATGCCGCCGGACGACGGCGGATCCCCGATCCTGAGCAACGAGATCGCCACGTATGCGGGTTCGTCGGCGCCGGTCTTCACGACGGTCGGGCCCGTGGCCTCCGCCGAGGTGACCGGACTGACGGCGGGCACCTCCTACCGCTTCAGCGTGACGGCCACGAACTCGGTGGGGCCCGGACCGGAGTCACACAAGTCGGTCACCCTGGTCTTCGAGAACCTCCCCTTCACCGCGGGCGCCGGGTACCGGCTGGTCACGGCGGCGGGGGCCGTGCTGGCACAGGGTACCGACGGTGCCTACGGGTCGGCCGCCTCCTTGGCGCTGACCCATCCCATCGTGGGTGGGGCGTCGACCCCCGACGGTCACGGCTACTGGCTGGTCGCCTCGGACGGCGGCGTGTTCGCGTACGGCGATGCCCACTTCTACGGTTCGACGGGTGGGATCCACCTCAACAAACCGATCGTGGGGATGGCGGTGGCCCCGAAGGGTGAGGGCTACTGGCTGGTCGCCTCGGACGGCGGCGTCTTCTCCTTCGGAGACGCACTGTTCCACGGCTCGACCGGCGGCACCCGGCTCAACGCACCGATCGTGGGCATGGCCCGGGACACCCTTGACGGGGGCTACTGGCTGGTCGCCTCCGACGGTGGTGTGTTCGCGTTCGGCGGCGCCGCCTTCCACGGCTCCACCGGCGGCCGGCACCTCGACGCTCCCATCGTCGGGTTGGGTGTCGACGCCGGCAGCGACGGCTACTGGCTGGTCGCCTCGGACGGCGGGGTGTTCTCCTTCGGTGGTGCCTCCTTCCACGGCTCGACCGGAGGGATCCGCCTGAACGCACCGATCGCCGGCATGGCCGGGGACGCGGACACCGACGGCTACTGGCTGGTGGCCTCGGACGGCGGCGTCTTCGCCTTCGGCGCCCCGTTCGCCGGGTCTCAGTCCGGGGTGCACCTGGCGGCGCCGGTCGTCGCCATCGAACCGTGACGGGGCCCGTCCCACCGGCCGGACCAGCCGGCCCGGGATCCGCCCTCGTGCCGGATCAGGATGGGTCGATCAGGACAGGTCGCTGAGCTCGCGGACCATGCCACTGCCGCTGTTCACCTTGGCGAACACCATGATCCCCTGGGTGGTCGGGCGGGTGGAGAGGACGGTGACCTCGACCGAACCGGTCCCGATCAGATGGATGGAGTCGCTGACGACCACCATGTCGCCGTCGGCCAGGTACCCGACGGCCTGGCGGGGCTGACGTCCCTCCTTGATCAGTTCGACGGTGAGCCGCTCCCCCGGGAGGTGGTCCGGGGCCAGGCCGGTGGCCACCTCGCGCAGGTCGACGGCGATCAATTCCCACCGGTCGGCCAACTCCATCACCTTGGTCGAGCACGTCCCCACCCGGAGCCCGGTGCGCCGGGCCACGGTGAGCAACTTGGTGTCGAGGTCGTCCACCTCGGGGACCTCGTCGGGGCCGAAGTGCACCGGTACGTTCATCTCACGCAACGCCTCGACGGACTCCAGTCCCCGTCGAGCCCGGCGGGAGCTCACCGGGTCGGGCGCCTCGGCCAGCGAGCGAAGGTGGTCCATCACGAACTGGGGCACCACGAGCCCTCCCGGGAGGAGCCCACTGCGACCGAGGATCAAGAGGAGCCGGTCCATCACCGCCGAGCTGTCGACGAGCAGCGCGTCGCCCTGTGTCGAGGACGGACGGGGGGAGACGATCCGGGACAGCCCGGTCGCCTCGAGGATCTGGCGCCCCTTGACGGCGCCGATCCTCCAGCCGAGCGAGGCCAGGATCCAGACGAGGCCGGCGATGATCAAGACGGTGACGCCGGAACGGAAGACGACCAGCAACGGGAGGCCCACCACCATGCCGAGCAACATGCCCGAGGTGGACACGATCGACGAGGCGAAGATCTCGCCCGGAGGCGTGTTGCGAAGGAGGAAGACGGCCTTTTGCAGGCCCTTGTCGAGCAGGCGGCCGGCCACGCCGCCCAGGACGTAGGCGATGGCCGCTCCGAACAGCATGCCGATCAGCGAGGCATTGGAGCCGTGACCGGCATTCTGTCCGATCTCGTATCCCGCCGCCGATCCGGCCAGCACGAAGAGCAGGCGGAAACCCTCGACGAAGAGCATGGCCTACCGGCCCGCTCTGGTGGTGACGCTCAGACAGTACATCGGCAGCCCTTTTTCGCTTTGTCGCCACGTGACCAACGGCCCGCCTCATTTATTGTCGGAACAGCCGAGAAGATCTTTAGGCAATTGCCTGGTGAAATTGCCGGATCGTGGTCTACATTGGGTGCATCTGCCCAGGCATTGTCCACGTCAATGACACATAAGTGCAGAAAGCGGTACTCTCACCTCACAAAGCGGTCGGTAGCCTCAGAGGGCCGATAGCCGCTCTGCCAGAGAACCTCACTCATGCGATCCCTCTCGAGATCTCCCGGCTCGGCTCCTCCACGCCCCGACTCCGCCCTGCGGGGAGTCGTCGCGGTCTCCCCGGTGGCGACCGACCGGCCGGGCGGACAGGGCGCAGCCGACGCTGCGCCGACAGATGGGGAACACCTTGACCTCGTAGCCACCGGTCCGGGCCTGGTCATCGGTCGGACCCACAATTCGGGACTGGCAGTGCCCGCCCTCGTGCCCTGGTCGATCGTCACCTGCGCGGCGGTCACCGACGACGTGCTGGCCGTCACGGTGACCGATGACGGCTGGTTGGGTGCGGGGACCCGTGCCCTGACCGTGCACGTCCCTCCGGCCGAGCTACCGGCCTTCCTCGAGGCGGTGGCGGCAGGTCGCACCTCCGCCGGGGCGGATCGATCCCGCAGCCCGGTGGGTGGGGCGCTCGCCGTCGGCGCCGGTGCGCTGGCCGGGGTCCGGTCGTCGGCCACGCGGCTGATGAGGTCCCTGCAGCCCGGGGGAGGGGAACCCCAGCACGGCCTGGGCCGCCGACGGGTCGCACCCGTGCTCGTCGGGCTGATGGCCCTGTTGCTCCTGGCCGGGAGCACCAGCGTGTCGTTCGACACGTCCGCCAGCGGGGTGGTCCACCGCCCGCACCCGGCAGGGGCCGACGGACAGGTGACGGGGAACCAGGCCCAGGCGGCCCAGGTGCATCTCTCACCGGCGCTGGCCGCCGCCACCTCGGCCCCCGCCCCGGCGCCCCCGTCCTTGGCCGGTACCGCCCCGCTGCAGCCCCATGAGATCTTCGGGTACGCGCCCTACTGGACGCTTCCCCAGTCGTCCGGCTTCGACGTACAGGACCTCACCACCCTGGCCTACTTCAGCGTCGACGCCAACGGGGACGGCACGCTGAGCGAGAGCGGGGCCGGGTGGAACGGCTACGAAAGCCAGGACCTGGTCGATCTGGTCACCCGGTCCCACGCCGCCGGGGCCCGCGTGGTGCTCACGGTGACCTGCTTCAGCCAGAGCGCGCTCGATGCCATCACCTCCGACCCCGATGCCGGCGCGCGCCTCTCGTCGGCGCTGATCGCCGCGGTGTCGGCCAAGAACCTCGACGGGGTCAATTTCGACTTCGAGGGCGAGGGGAGCGCCGACCAGAGTGGCCTGACCCGGTTGATCACCCAGGTGTCGGGGGCGCTGCACGCCGCCAATCCCCACTGGCAGGTGACGATGGCCACCTACGCCAGTGCCGCCGGCGACAGCAACGGCTTCTACAACGTGGCGGCGCTGGCCCCGGCGCTCGACGGCTTCTTCGTCATGGCCTATGACATGAACGACCGGTCGACCCCGAGTGCCACGGCACCGCTGATCGGCGGAGGGTTCAACGACACCGAGGCGCTCCAGCAGTTCACCGCGGTCGTGCCGGCGCAGAAGGTCATCCTCGGCGTCCCCTACTACGGGTACGACTGGCCGACCACCGACGGGACGAAGTCCGGCCAGGCCACCGGAGGGGAGACCCCCCTCAGTGACGGGGTGATCGCGGCGTCGGGCCATCCCAGCTACTGGGACCCGTCGACGGACACCCCGTGGACGTCCTACGAGGTGGGCCAGCAGTGGCACGAGACGTACTTCGACGATCCGACCTCGTTGGCCATGAAGGCACAGCTGGCCGCCTCGTTCCACATCGCCGGCCTGGGGATCTGGGCGCTGGGCATGGACGGGAACGATCCGGCGATGCTGGCCGCACTGCTCGGGAACGCCCCGGCGGTCAAGGATTTCCAGGCCGGTCCGACCAGTACGGGCTCCTCGGCGTCGTCGACCACCGCCCCGTCGGCGCCGGCCGGATCCGGCTTCACCACCGGTGGCGTCTGGGACGGCGCCCGGGTCCCGCTCCGGCCGGTGGCGCCCCCGGCCTCGGACGGCAGCGCGCTCTACCTGGGCACCCTGGGCGGGTTGACGACGACCGATCCGGCGCTGACCTGCCTCCAGGGTGGCCCGGCATTGAAGGTCTGGTCCTTCAGCACGCTCCCGGGCGTGGACGTGGTGGTGGCGTCCCAGCCGGCGGACTGCGCCACCGCCATGTGGACCTTCACCCCGTCGGCGGCATCCGGTGCCGGGTCGGGCACCGCCCCGGGAGGGAGCCCGACGACCTCCACCACCACGACCACCACGACGACGGCACCACCACCCCCGCCCACCACGACGACGTCGACGACGACATCGACCACGACCACCACGACCTTGACACCGAGCGCTCCGGCCGGGACCACCCCGACCACCTGACCCCGGGGTGGTGCGCCACCGCACCCGTGGCCGGGGTACCGGTCAGTCCCACTCCTCGTGCAGCGATCCGTCCGAGGGATCGGCGCGGAACACCGGCATGGTGCCGAGGGAGCGGACGCTGGCGGCATCGCCGGCGAGGGCCGTCCGCCAGCGCGATCCTTCCGTCATGAGGGTGCCGATGACCACCGGTCAGCGCGCCCACCCGTCGGACCAGGTTCAGCGCCGCGACGATCGATGCACCGGTCGAGATGATGTCGTCGACGACCGCCACCCGCCGGCCGCGCATGGCCCCGACGCGGTTCGGGTCCATCCTGAGCGTCTGGGGGGTGGACGTGGTGATGGACCGGACCGGTTCGGCGAAGGACTCGCCAAGGTGGATCTTCGGGGTCTTGTGCAAGATCACGTAGTCGTCGAGCCCGAGTGACCGGGTCACCTCGATGGCCAGGGGAATGCCCATGGTGGCCACCGACACGACGATGTCCGGCTGGAACGGCACCAGTTCGGCGGCCAACTCCCGGCCGGCGGTGGCGGCGAAGGACACACCATGGTCGACGGTGATCAGCAAGGCGATGGTCAGGTCGTCCCCGACGGGGACGAGGGGCAGGTCCAGCTGCTGGGATCCCACCTTGGTCCGGTAGGAACCGGGAGCGGCCATGCCGACGACTCTCGCCGCTCGACGGACGAACCGCAAATGGGCTGGCCCTTCCGGCCCCGCCGGTCGGCGTGGGCCCCACGGTCGGCCGGGCGATCTGGGACAATATCCTGGCCTTCTCGGCGAACAGCCGCCGGCCCCGCGGTGGTGGCAGTCGACCCGGTACCGACTCGACCGCAGACGGGACGCCCGACCACCGAGGTGCGGCCCGTCGCCAGCCCATTGCGAACTGGAGAACACGTGACGCAGCCCGAGCCCGACATCGCCGTGATCGGTGGAAGCGGCTTCTACGCCTTCTTCGACGACGGTGCCGACCGGCTCGAGGTCGAGACCCCGTACGGGTCACCGAGTGCCCCCATCGCCGTCGGCGAGGTGGCCGGGCGGGTGACGGCGTTCCTGCCCCGTCACGGCGAGCGGCACCAGTTTCCACCCCATTCCGTCCCGTACCGGGCCAACCTGTGGGCGCTGCGCAGTCTGGGGGTCCGACAGGTCCTCTCGCCGTGCGCGGCCGGGAGCCTGACCTCGGCGTTGGGCCCGGGTGCGGTCGTCGTCCCCGATCAACTGGTGGACCGGACGTCGGGACGGGTCCAGACCTACTTCGACGACGGCGCCGTCCACGTCCCGTTCGCCGATCCCTACTGCCCGGCGCTCCGGGCGGCGGCGCTGCGCCCGGGCACGATCGACGGAGGGACCATGGTGGTGGTCGAGGGGCCGCGCTTTTCCACCCGGGCCGAGAGCAAGTGGTACGCCGACCAGGGCTGGTCGCTCGTGAACATGACCGGTCAGCCCGAGGCGGTGCTGGCCAGGGAGCTGGAGCTCTGCTTTGCCGCCGTCGCCCTGGTGACCGACCTGGATGCCGGGCTCGAGGTGGGCGAAGGCGTACGCGCCGCCGATGTGTTCGCCGAGTTCGAGCGGAGCATCGGGCCGTTCAAGGAGCTGATCCGGGCGGCCGTCGCCTCGGCGCCGGCCCGCTCGGAGTGTGAGCACTGTCGGGTCCACAAGGATGTCGAACTGCCCTTCGTGCTCCCGTGACTCCGCCCGCCGGTGGAGTGGAGCGCGAAGATGGCCGGACCGACGACCGGACCAAGAGGAGAGGCGGGCGCCCATGAACGTGACGAGAGGGTTCCGGAGCCGTGGGGCGCGCGACCGGCGGCTTCCTCCCGGCCAGTACGACGTGGGCGCCGACTGGCCCGTGCTGACGGCCGAAGCCACGCCCACACTGCCCACGGCGACGTGGACGTTCACGGTGCAGGGGCTGGTGGAGCAGCCCACCACCTGGACGTGGGACCAGATCCGGGCCCTCCCCGGATCGTCCTACTCCGGGGACATCCACTGCGTGACCACGTGGTCGAAGCTGGGCGTCCACTTCCGGGGGGTGTCGGTGGACGCGCTGCTCGGTGCGGCGAGACCGCTGACGTCGGCGACCCATGTGCTGGCCACCTCCCACACCGGCTACACCACCAACCTGCCCCTGGCCGATGTCACGGACGGGAAGGCGTGGGTGGTGTGGGAGTACGAGGGGGAGGCCCTGGCCGTCGAGCACGGTGGTCCGGCCCGCCTGCTGGTACCGCACCTGTACTTCTGGAAGAGCGCCAAATGGGTGTCCGGGCTGCAGGTGCTCGATCATGACGAACCCGGGTTCTGGGAGCGCAACGGCTACCACGACCACGGCGATCCCTGGTCGGAGCAGCGCTACCAGGGTGACTGACCCCACCGCCGTCCCGCCACCGGGGACGTGGCAGCCGGTCACGGTGGAGGACATCCTTCCCGAGACGCCGACGGCCAAGACGTTCCGTCTGGCGTTGTCCGAGCCGATGGCGTACCTCCCGGGCCAGCACGTCGTGCTGAGGCTGACCGCCCCGGACGGCTACACGGCCTCCCGCTCCTACTCGATCGCCTCGGCTCCCGACCAGTCGGACAAGATCGAGCTGACCGTGGAGCGCCTGGCCGAGGGCGAGGTCTCCTCCTTCCTCCACGACGATGTCGTCGTGGGAGACCAGCTCGAGGTGCGTGGTCCCATCGGGGGCTGGTTCGTGTGGAGGGCGGACACGCCGGCCGTCCTGATCGGCGGCGGCTCGGGGATCGTTCCCCTCATGGCCATGTTGCGACTGGCCCGTCGGTCGGGTCGTCAGGATCTGGTGCGGATGGTCGTATCCGTGCGCACTCCGGGCAGCCTGTACTACGCCGACGAGTTGACCGGTCCCGAAACGACGCTGCTCTACACCCGCACCGCTCCCGGGGGATGGCCACGGCCGGCCGGGAGGATCGACCGGTCCGACGTGCCTCCCGAAGCCCGGGATGCCGAGACGGTCTACGTCTGCGGCTCGGCCGGATTCTCGGACGGGGCCACGGCAGCGCTGATCGAGGCCGGTGTGGCGACCGAGCGGATCCGGGTCGAGCGTTTCGGTCCGACCCGGTAGCCGGCCGGCGGACGAGGTGCGGTCAGCGCCCGCCCGATCCGCCCGCACTGCCGTCTCCGGCCCGTTGCCAGACACCTGAGCGACCGCCGGACTTGTGCCACAGGGTCAGCTCCTCGATCGAGGTGCCGGGGTCCACGGCCGACAGGGGCTGGAAGAGGGCCAGTGCCGCCACCGTGCAGGCGGTGAGCGCCTCCATCTCGACGCCGGTACGGTCGGTGACGGCGGCCACGGCAAGGACCCGGACACCGCCGTCCACGACCTCGATGGCCACATCGATGCCGTCGATCCGAATCGGATGGCACAGGGGGATGAGCGTGGCCGTCTGCTTGGCCGCCAGGATGCCGGTGAAACGCGCCTCTTCGACGGGGTCGGCGCCGGCGGGTCCCCGAGTCAGGGTGCCGGCGACGTCTGCCTTCGTGCGCAGCACGCAGCGGGCCTCGGCGATCCTGCGGGTGGCGGCCTTGCCGGTGACGTCGACCATGTGGGCCTTGCCGTTCTCGTCGACGTGGGTGAGGCGTGTCGTCGGTGGCCCCCCGTCGGGCCGCACGGGCATCGTCAACCGCCCGACACCGGAGGGATGACGGCCACCTCGTCCCGGTCCTCCACCGCCGTCCCGGCCGACGCCGGCTCCCCGTTGAGCCAGATCCGGGAGCCGGCCACGATCGCCGCGAAAGCCTCTCCGTAGAGGTCCTGGGCGGACGACAGCACCTGGGCCACGCTGTGCCCGGGCAGCTCGGCCCGGGCGACGCCGGCGGTCTCGCGGGCCGGCCCGAACAGGCGCAGGGTCGCCACCGTCATCCGCCGATCATCGACATCGAGCGCACGGGACGGAGGAACCCGGGTTCGTTGATGCCGTGACCGGGCAGCTTGGCCCAGACGGCTCGCCGGAACAACAGGGCCAGGTCGTGCGTCGCTCCCCCCGCCGCGGAGCACGTCCCGCACCGGCCGTTCGTCGTCGGAGAACAGGCAGTTGCGGATGGCGCCGTCGGCGGTGAGGCGGAGCCGGTTGCAGGTGCCGCAGAACGGCTCGGTGACACTGGAGACCAGTCCGATCTCCCGCCCCCGCCGCCGTCGCTCGAACCGGAACCGCTCTGCCGGTGCCGAGCTCGATCGGCCCGTCCACCGGCTCGAGCGGCCACCTCGCCGTGATCCGGTCGAAGACCTCACGACCGGGCACGAGCCGATGGCGATCCCACTCGCCCGTCGGCGTCGAGGGGCATGAACTCGATGAAGCGCACCGTCCGCCCGGTGGCCCGGGCGAAGGCGGCGAAGTCGAGGATCTCGTCGTCGTTGGTCCCCCGGAGCAGCACCACGTTGACCTTGACCGGCGTCAGACCGGCCGCCTCGGCGGCGTCCATGGCCGACAGGACCGTACCCAGGTCGCCCCGGCGGCGGATGTCGCCGAACCGCCCGGCTCGCAGCGAGTCGCAGCTGATGTTGACCCGGCGGAGGCCGGCCTCGCGGAGCGTCCGCGCCAACGGGGCCAGCAACACGCCGTTGGTGGTGAGGGCCAGATCCTCGAACCCGATGGCGGACAGGCGTGAGACCAGCGCCGGAAGCCCCTGGCGCACCAGGGGCTCGCCACCGGTCAGCCGGACGGAGGTGACACCGAGCCTGCGGGCCACCCGGGCCACCCGTTCGATCTCGTCGAAGGTGAGGATGTCGGATCGAGGAAGGAACGTCATGCCCGTCTCCGGCATGCAGTACGTGCACCGGAGGTTGCAGCGGTCCGTGACCGAGAGTCGCAGGTCGTCGTGGACGCGCCCGAAGGTGTCGACCAGTGGGCCCTCGGTGGGCATCGATCCCGGCCCTGGCGACGGCACCGCTGGGGGAGACCCGATGCCCCGGATCGGGCGCCCAGCCGGTCGTCGGGACGACAGGGCCACCGGTACCCCGGTCACCGTGCCCGCCCCGGGCGGGTGCCGTTGAGGTGATCGACGACGTCGACCCGGTCGAAGTCGGTCACCAGCACCTCGACCGGCCCCTGGGCGGAGATACCCCCGCCGTCCGGCAGCACGGCCAGCGCGTTGGCGTCAGCCATGGCCAGCAGCTGATGCGAGTCCTGCCCGGACATCGGGCGCACCCGCCAACCACCCCGCCGGTCGAGCGAGAGGACCGCTCGGAGATAGTGGGTCTTCCCATCGGGTGACCGGACGAAATCGGCATCGGCGCCGGCCGTGACCGTCGTCCGCCAGACGTTGCGGCGCCCGCTCATCAGCAGTCCGGCCGGCCGGACGAAGAGCTCGAAGCTGACCATGGCGGAAACCGGGTTGCCAGGTAGCCCGAACACCGGCACGCCCGACGAGGCCAGGGTGCCAAAGGCGAACGGCTTGGCCGGTCGGATGGCCACCTGCATCCATCGCATCGTCCCACCGCTCTCCTGCTTCAGCACCTCCTTCACGATGTCCAGATCGCCCACGCTCACCCCTCCGCTGCAGACGATGGCGTCGACGGCGGAGCCGGCCTGCTCGAACAGGCGCCGCAGTGCATCCTCGTCGTCCCGCACGATCCCGAGGTCGACCGCGTCCCACCCTTCACGACGGACCAGCGCCAACAGGGTGTGTCGGTTGGCGTCACGGATCTTCCCCGGTCCGAGCCGACCCGGGCCGGTGACCAACTCGTCGCCGGTCGACAGCACCCCGACCCGGAGGCGCGGATGGGCACGAACCTCGGCGACGCCCTGGTTGGCCAGCACCCCCAGATGGCCGGGGGTCAGTACCGTCCCGGCGTCGACCACGGTGTCCCCGACGGCGACGTCCTCGCCGACATGGCGCACGGCGGTGTCCCGGTCCACGGCCGACCTGATGACCAGCGTCGATCCACCGTCTTCGACCCGGCAGTCCTCCAACATGCACACGGCGTCAGCACCACGCGGGAGGGGTGCCCCGGTCATGATGCGGGCAGCCTCACCCGGCCCGACCAGCAGGTCGGCGTCGGAACCGGCCATGATCGTGCCCACCACCCGAAGGTGCGCCGGACCGCCTGCGCCGCCCGCACCCGTCGTGTCGGACGCGCGCAGGGCGTAGCCATCGCGGGAGGAGTTGGCGAACGGGGGAACGGGTTCGGTGGCCACGACGGGCAGGCCGACGACGAGGCCGAGCGCATCGTCGACGGGAACCGGGCGTGGGGCAAGCGCCGTGCACGACTCCATGACGAATGCCCGAGCCTCCTCGAGCGGGATCATCGGCCGTTCCCCCCGGTGTCACCGGGCCCCACGGTGCCTCCGGTGTCGATGCGACTCCCCACGTCGTGGGCGCAGGTACTCCAGTCGCTGCCGCCCGCCCACGTCTCGTGCTTCCAGATGGGGACGGTGTGCTTCAGCGTGTCGATGCAGTACCGGGCGGCGTCGAAGGCCTCGGCACGGTGGGGCGTCGAGACCGCCACCACGACGGAGACGTCGCCGACAGCCAGACGCCCGACGCGGTGGACGAGCGAGACCCGACCCAACGTCGGCCACCTCCGGCGGGCGGACGCCGCCACCTCCTCCAACCGCACCGTGGCGTACTCGGGATAGACCTCGTACTCGAGAGTGGTGACTCCCGGTCGATCCTCGGAGTGGTCGCGGACGGTCCCACAGAAGGTGATGACGGCACCACAGTCGGGTCGCGAGACCCACGACAGGACGCGGTCGACGGGGAGGGGCTGGTCGGTCACCGCGATCCAGTCGTCGCCGACCGAAGGTGGTGTCCCGTGCATGCGCCCATCATACGGACCGGTACGGAGACGGACCCCCGCGCGCGGCCGACCGGTCGCCGAGGGCGCCGGGGTCGGCGGTGTTGTCGGGGTCGGTCCGACCGGGACGACCCGCATATCTGGCGCGCATCACCGTCCGGCTCAGTGGGGTCGGCCTCCGTCGAGGAGTTCGAGGGCATGGGGCACGACATCGACGATGGCCGCCATCGTCTCGACGACACCCTTGGTCGAGCCGGGAAGATTGACCACGAGGCAGGTGCCGAGCGTGCCGGCCACCCCCCGAGACAGGCGGCCCAGTGGGCTGACCGCCCTGGCCGCCTCGGCCAGACCGGGGGCCTCCCGTTCGATGACGGTGCGGGTGGCCTCCGGCGTGAGGTCGGCCGGTCCGAACCCGGTGCCACCGGTGGTGGCGAGCAGTCCGCGGAATCCGGCCGCCATCTCGACCAGTGCCGCCGCAACCGGGTGAATGCCGTCGGTCACGGTCCGTTGCTCGACGACGTCGAATCCGTGAGCGGTCAGCAGATCGCACAGCGCCGGTCCCGACCGGTCGGACCGAGAACCGGCATGCACCGAGTCCGACACCGTCAGGACCTTCGCCTCCATGACCATGGCGGAACGCTACCGGCCGGGTACGTTCACCGCCGGGCACCACCGAGCTGCCCGTCCATCCGGTGCCCGAATCGATCCCCGGTAGGATTGCGCACCCACCCCCGACGGCAGCAGACGGTCGGCTGAACGGGGCAAACGACGCAGTGAGGAGTGTGCCGGTGACGAACATCGACCTGCTGGTGGACGCCTTCGAGAGGGTCCGCGACTCCGTCTACCCCGCCGTCAACGGCCTCTCACAGGACGAGCTTGCATTCCGCCCCGAGGCCGAGTCCAACTCCATCGCCTGGCTGGTGTGGCATCTCACCCGGATCCAGGACGACCACGTCGCCGGCCTCCACGGTGGCCAACAGGTGTGGACGGCGCTCGGATGGGTGGATCGCTTCGGACTGCCCCTCGACGCCTCCGACACCGGCTACGGGCATGATCCCGAGACGGTGGCCGTGGTCATCGCCGACGCCTCGTCCCTCCTGGGCTATTTCGAAGACGTCCATCGCAAGACGCTGGAGTATCTGGACACGCTCTCGGACGCCGATCTCGCCCGGGTGGTGGACCGGAGCTGGGACCCGCCGGTGACCATGGGCGTCCGACTGGTGAGCGTCATCGTCGACGATCTCCAGCACGTCGGCCAGGCCGCCTATGTCCGGGGCATCCTCCAGCGGAGCATGTGGCGCTGATCGAAGGGCTGTTCATCGGCCTTCGTGGAAGCCGGAACAGTCACCGCGTGACGTGCTGGTGCCCTCTGCGCTTCCGTGGTGAGGTGACCATCGATTCGGTGTCCTGGCTGTCCCGGTGATTCCTGTGGCGCATGGCGAGCATGGCCGCCACGCCGCCGACGAAGAGCACCATCGTCAGGGTGTAGGAGTTGGCGACGACCATCTGTAGGACCGAGTCGTGCAGCTCGACGCCGTTCCCGTGGGGCGTCCGCCAGATCGCCCCGTTCCAGAACCAGACGAGGGCGAGTGCGGTCCACGCCCGCCCGAACCTGGGTCGGTCATCGGCCAGGCTCAGCCAGGCCAGCACGGGAATGATCCACACGAGGTGGTGGCTCCAGGTGATCGGGGAGACGGCCAGCCCGGTCACCGCGCAGACGAGGACCCCGAGGACGGCGGACGAGGCCCGGTATGCCCACACCGCCACGGCCAGGCCGGCGATACCGGCCACCACGATGACCACCACGATGAGCCGTTCCGAAGCATGGGCACGGCTGAACCGGACGATCGCACTGCGGAGGCTCTGGTTCGAGACGAACACCACGCCCCCGACGCGGTGGGCGTCGAAGATGTATCTGGTCCAGTAGGACCATGCCTCCGACGGGGTGGCGATCAGCATCCCGATCCCGCAGGCCAAGAACACGCACAGTGCGGTCGATCCCGCCCGGAACTGCCTGGTGGCGAAGAGGAACGGGACGAAGATGAGTGGCGTGACCTTGACGGCCGCGGCAATGCCGGTCAGGACCCCCCGGGGCAGGGCGCGGCCCGCGCCCGAGGGGCGCCAGGTGAGGTCGGCGAGGACGAACAGGGCGAGCAACAAGTTGACCTGACCGAAGCTGAAGGTCATGGCGACGGGGTTGAGGGCCATCGCCGGATAGCAGAGGACCAGTGCGCACAGCATCAGGTCCGACCGGCACCAGTCGGCCCGGACCGCCCTGATCGACACGACGAGGAACGCCACGAGGGTCCCCGTGGTGACTACCGCCCATACGACCTGGGCGCCCGTAGTTGTGAGGATGGTGAGTGGGACGAAGAGCAGGGCCGACACCGGTGGGTAGGTGAACGGCTCCCTCGGGCTGGCCAGATAGGTGGTGTAGAGATGTCCCGAAAAGAGGTGGTGCGCCCCCATGAGGTAGACCTCGAGATCGACCTCGTGCTCGGAGACGGCGATGTACACCACCCGACCCAGGGTGGAGCCCACCGAGGCCACGCCCAGGATCCACAGGGCCACCCGTACCGACCTGATGCGGAGCACCCGGTCCACACCGGAACGACCGCCGTCCCCGATGGCACCGGTCGGTCGTGTCACGGTCCGATCTGTCGGGGATGCCGGCGGCAGTGCTCCCGGCCGGGAAGTCGGCAGGTCGCACGGGTGGCGGGCGGGAGCGATCCGGACAGTGTGGCACCCCGAACGAGGCGGGACGACCTGGCCGGTGCCGACCCGCCGGGCCGCCTCCGTCGCAGGTCTCCGAGCCCGCGGAGGCGGGACTATCCCGTGAGCTCGGGGGAACGACGGTCGGCGGCGATGAGCCCGGCCAGCTGGGCATCGGGGATTTCGACGTCCGCCTCGGCCCCGAGGTGGGGGACCACCCGGTCGAGCCAGGCCGGCATCCACCAGTTGGCCTCACCCAGCAGCTCCATGATGGCGGGCACCAGCACCATCCGCACCAGCGTGGCGTCGATGAAGATGGCCGCCGCCAAGCCCAGTCCGAACACCTTCAGCACATGGAGCGGATCCCCGATCACGAAGGATCCGAACACGCAGATCATGATGGCTGCCGCCGCGGTGATGACCCGGGCGGTCTTGGCCAGGCCGTCCGCCACCGCCTCCGAATTGTCCCCGGTGCGGCGCCACTCCTCGCGGATCCTCGACAGCAGGAATACCTCGTAGTCCATGGACAGCCCGAAGAGAATGGTGAACATCATGAGGGGGATCCAAGGATCGATCGGCCCGGTGGACCCGATCCCGATGATCCCGCCCAACCAACCCCACTGGAACACGGCGACGATGACGCCGTATGAGGCACCGACCGACAGCATGTTGACCACCACCGCCTTCAGCGGGATGGCCACTGACCGGAACACCGCCATCAAGAGGAGGAAGGCCAGCAACAGGACGGCACCGATGACCCAGACAAGGCGGGACGACAGGTAGGACGAGGCGTCCACGGATCCGGCCGTCTCACCGCCGACGTACCCGACGACCCCGGTCCCGTGTGTGGCAGCGGGGATCACGTCGTTGCGGAGTGTCTGGACGATGGCCTCGGTCTTGGCCGACTGCGGGGAGGTGGTGGGGTAGGCGATGATCACCGCATCCCGTCCGGAGGTGCCGAACTGTGCGGGAGTGGCGAAGGCCACGCCGGGCGTGGCCGCCACCTTTGCCTGCAGCGACTCCACGACTGCCTTCTGCCCGCCCGGCACGTCGGCGGCGATGATCAGCGGCCCGTTGAAACCGGGCCCGAAGCCGGTGGCCAACGCATCGAATGCCTGACGGGTGGTGGTCGACAGGGGGTCGTTGCCGGCGTCGGTGAAGGCCAGGCGCATCGAGAAGAAGGGGAGGGCCAACAGCACCAGCACGACGAGGGCGGCGGCACCCGAGGCGATCGGCTGTCGCTGGATGGTGCGGCTCCAGCGGTACCAGAAGCCGCGCGGAGACGGCTCGGCTGCGTTCTGGAGGAGCCCGGGAACGTGCAGCCGGTCGATCGCACGGCCGGAGAACCCCAGCATTGCCGGAAGCAGGGTGATGGCGGCCAGCATGACGAGGACCACGGCGGCGATGGCACCGACGGCCAACCCCCGCATGAACGGGAGCTGCAACAAGAACAGGCCCAGCAGCGAGAGGATCACCGTCGTGCCGGCGAACACCACCGCACGCCCCGAGGTGGCCAGGGAGACAGCGGTGGCCTGTCTCGGGTCGCGGCCCTCGGCCAACCCCTGGCGGTACCGGGTGACGACGAACAGGGCGTAGTCGATACCCACGCCGAGCCCGATCATGGCCATCATCTCGGGGGCGAAGACGGGAGTGGTGATCACGTGCGAGAGCAGGTCGAGCACGGCGAATGCGATGGCGATGCCGAACACGGCGGTCAGGATGGGCAGGCCCATCGCCACCACCGAGCCGAAGGCCAACAACATGATCACGATGGCGGCCAGGATGCCGATCCCTTCGGCCGGTCCGGGGGCGGCCCCGGCCACCAAACTGATGGCCTGACCTCCGAGCGCCACGTGATATCCCGCGGCGCTGAACGACTCGGCGGTGGACACCACCTTCTTGATGGAGGCGGTGGGGAGGTCGCCGGCCTGCTCGTCGAATATCACCTGGACGTACGCGATATGTCCGTCGTGGGAGATCTGGTGGGCTCCCTGCGGAACGAACGGGCTGACCACCTCCGACACGTGGGCCAGCGGGCGGAGGGCGTCGACCAATTCCGCGGTGCGTGCCTGTACCGTGGCGCCGGTCACAGGACCGGTGGAGGTGATCACGACCTGGGCCGGACTGCCCGCCTGGTCGGGGAACGCACGATTCAGGATCTGCTGGACCGGCTGCTTCCCGCCGGTCAGATTGTTCGAAAAGGCGCTGCCGGCTGCCTGGGCACCGACGTTGGCGCCGACCAGGGCGACCAGCCAGATGATCAGCACCGTCCACCGATGGTCGTGGCACCAGCCGGCGATGTGAGCGAGTCCGCTCTCCTCGGCCGGCCTCGAAGGACGGGAGGATGGGTTCGCGGTTCCGGAGTCGTGGGTCTTGGTGGATTCCATGGGGACCTACCTCGTCTCGAAGTGCTGGCCTGTCTCGAAGTGCTGACTCGTCTCGACGTGCTGACTCATCGCGAAGCCGTCGCCGCGCCGTCGGATGGTCGAGGGTGGGCAGCGGGCGCCACCGTCACGGTCGTCCACGGTCGCAACAACGATCCAGGGCGCCGATGGCAAATCATAGAGCCCAGAGCCGGCCGAACCCGACGGGTGGGGGGCGTACGGCGCCGGGTGAGGGTGCCGAGGAATCGGCATCGGCGATGACATCGGGGTCGCTACCACAACCCGCGCAGTTGGGCATCGACTGCGCTCGTCACCGGTATCGCCGCCGACGGCATGGCCGCGTCGAGGGCACTCCGGATCGCACGATGATCGAGGAGGTCATCCACATCTGCAGGGAGGAAACGGGTCCGCTGGGCATACGAGTGGGGGTCCCTCCGTCCGGCCGGGTCTCCGTGGTGGTACCGCAACGGGGCATAGATGTGGAGGTGCCTCTGTGCCCTGGTGAGCGCAACGTAGAACAGGCGCCTCTCCTCGTCGACGCTCTCGATGTCGCCGGTGGACATGTCTGACGGGAACGCACCGTCAGCTGCGTGGATGAGGTGCACGACGCCCCATTCACCGCCCTTGGCCGAATGCACCGTGGACAGCGTCAGCCAGTCGTCGTCCCGGGACGGCGTTCCGGCCTGATCACCCGTGGAGGCCGGTGGATCGAGGGTCAGGTCGGCGACCAGACGCTCACGACTGACGTAGTCCGCCGCCAGCCGGGCCAGGGCGTCGAGATCGGCGAGCCGCGGCTCGGGACGGTCGTAACGACGGCGAATCATCGGTTCCAGGGCGTCGCGGAGCAGCTCCACCTGCGCGCCGGCGGGCAGCTCGGTCGTCCGGCAGGAGTCGAGCGCGGTGGCCAGCGCGGCCAGATCACGTGCCCCACGGCGCCCGCCGCCGGCGCTACCGGGGTCGGCGCAGAACGTGACCAGCGGATCGGGACCGCCCAGCCCGGGCCGGCGCACGCCGAGCGCCTCCAACATGCGGTCGGCGGAGGCCGGCCCGATCCCGTCGGCCATCTGGAGGACCCGCATCCATGCCAGCTCGTCCCAGGGGTTTTCGATCATGCGAAGCGCGGCGAGCAGATCACGCACATGGGCTGCCTCGAGGAACCGAAGGCCGCCGTATTTGACGAAGGGGATCGCCCGTCGCCCGAGTTCCACCTCGAGCAGGTCGCTGTGGTGGGAGGTCCGGAACAGCACCGCCTGGTCCCTCAGGGGAACGCCGCCCTCGAAGTGCTCGAGCACGGTCTGGGCGACGGCCTCGGCCTGGGACTGCTGGTCCGGGCATGTGGCCAGGACCGGGCGGCCCCCGCCGGACTGTTCCGTCCAGAGCCGCTTGTCGAACCCTTCCCCTGAGGCTGCGATCACCGCATTGGCGAGATTCAGGATCGGTCCTGTGGAGCGGTAGTTCTGCTCCAGGGTCACCGTCGTTGCACCCGGGAAGTGCTGGGGGAAGTCCAAGATGTTGCGGACGGTGGCTCCACGGAAGGAGTAGATCGCCTGGGCATCGTCGCCCACGACCGTGATCCGTGCGTCACCGGCCCGCAGCGCCCGGAGGATGTCGGACTGGACGATGCTCGTGTCCTGGTACTCGTCGACGAGGACATGGTCGAAGCCGGCGGCGAGCACGGGGCCGAGGTGGGGGTCGACGCCCGCCGCCCGCCAGTACAGCAACAGGTCCTCGAAATCGAGCAGATGTTGGGCTCGCTTGCGTTCGGTGTATCCCGAAAAGATGGAACGGAGGCCTTCGACATCGTCGGCGCACCAGGGAAACGTGCGTGCCACCGTCTCCTCCAGCGCCACCTGGGTGCTGACCATGCGCGCATAGATGGCGCCGACGGTTTCGGTGCGGGGGAACCGGCGCGACAGGTCGGCGGCGATGGGCGCCCGCACCAGGGCCAGCAGGTCTCGCACATCGCCTTGGTCGAGGACGCTGAATCCGTCGGAGAGTCCGAGTGCGGACCGGCAGCGTCCGAGCACACGGTGGGCGACCGAGTGGAACGTGCCCGCCTCGACCCGGCGCGCCGTGGTGGAATCGGTCAGCTGTCCGGCCCTTCGGATCAGCTCGGCGGCCGCCCTCCGGCTGAACGTGACGAGGAGGATCCGCTCCGGTGCCACCCCCTCGTCGAGCAGTCGGGCCAGTCGGCTCACCAAGGTTCGTGTCTTGCCGGTGCCGGCACCGGCCACGATCAGCAAGGGACCGCCGTCGTGGTCCACCGCCTGGCGCTGCACGGCGTTCAGCCCGGTTGCCCAGCGAGGCACCGCAATCCGATCATCGACCACCACCGGCCCCACTCTAGTCAAGGAGACGAACACGTGTTCGTATGCGGTGGTGGTGAACCCTCGGTGGGCCCCGGAGCCGAGCCGGTATGTTGCCGTCAGCCGGCGGCGGCCGCCGGCTCGGGGCTCCCGCCCATCATCTTGAGCATCATGGCGCCACCGGTCCGGAAGAACCGCCAGACCAGGACGATGGCGGCGGAGAGGAAGACGATGTTGAGGTAGGTCGTGTAGTTCCAGCTGATCGTAGGAGTGAGCACCTTGGCATCGCGGGTCGACGGGATGAGCCCGGCGGCACCGAAGATCAACTCGACGGCATAGCCGGCAAGGACCATGGTGACGTAGAAGGTCCCCAGGATGAACAGCATCATCCTGGTTCCGTAGTACTTCCGGTAGATCACCAGGATCGGCAGGATGATGAGGTCGGCGAAGACGAAGCTGATCACGCCGCCGAAGCTGATGCCGCCGTTCCACAGCACCGCCGCCAGGGGCACGTTCCCGATCGAGCACACGAAGGAGACGATCGAGATGACGGGGCCGAGCAGTGGTCCCCACACCTTTGCCAACAGGGGATGCCCGGTCAGGAACAGGCCTTGCCAGAAGGAGTCGGGCACCCAGGCGGCCAGTGCGCCGGCGACGAGCAGGCCGATCACGATGTCCCGGATGACGGCGGCCCACTCCATGACGAACAGGTGGGACACCGAGGTGAAACCCTCGGCCGACCCCAGCCGGGTCCACAGGCTCCCCTCGGCCTTCACGCCCATGTCCATGGCGGCGTGGCCCTCCATCGAGCCGGCCAGCCCTCGATCGGCCTGCTGACGCGCCCCTTCCACGAGTCGCTTCCGGAGGAGGAGCCGAAAGAGCACGGCGACGGTGACGATCATGATCGGTCCGCCTACGAACTCTGCGGCAGTGAACTGCCAGCCGAGCAGCAGCGCCATGATGATCCCGAGTTCGACCACCAGGTTGGTGGAGGCGATCTCGAACGCCATGACGGCGGTGAAGTCTGCTCCTCTCCGGAACAGCGATCGGGCCAGGGCCACGGCGGCGTAGGAGCACGAAGAGCTGGCGATGCCGAGTGCGGTCGCCCGGGCCAGCGACTTCGGGGTGTCACTCCCCAAGAGCCGCTCGATGGTGCCCCGACGCACCAGGGCCTGGACGATGGCCGACAGGCCGAAGCCCAGGATCAGCGACCAGAGGATCTGCCACGTCATGCTGCCGGCCACGGCCAGGGCATGACCGATGGCGTGGGCGAGTCTCATGCAAGCCCGAACTGCTTCTGTGTTGGGTTCCCTGGCGACACCGCGCCCTCTCCTCGAACACCGGCTCGGCTTTCAGCGATTGTGGCAAGCCGTGGATCGGAGGCGCAAGGGGGGCCGGATCGGGATGCGATGGGCTGATCGAGAGGTGAGCGGCTGTTGAGCCTGCGGGCTTCGGATATTCCTCACGGGTCCCCGTGAGCGCTCGCAGAAGTAGCCGGTCCTCGAGCGGCACTTCTGCCGTACCTCACCGCGGTGGTACCGCTGACGTGGGGATGGCGTTGTCGACGAGGACGGCAGCGATGGCGGCGGCGGTGGCGAAGGCCTCGGAATTGAGGACTCGGCTGCGGGCCGAGGCACCATCCAGTAGCAACGCCAGCTGTTCGCCGAGCCGTTCGGGGTCGTCGGCGCCGGCCTCGCGGGCCGTTTCGGCGAGCCGCGCGGCAATGGCTTCCTTGTAGTCGCGGGCGTACACGCGCGCCGAGTGGCCCGGGTCGGGGATTTCAACAGCCGCGGCGATGAACGGGCACAGAGGCGAGTGGACGTCGAAGGGGGCGAGGAGTCGTTCGCGGGGTGTGAGGTCGTGGCGGTCGAACACTTCAGGCAGGACGTCGGGATCGAATCGGCGTAGGCATTCGGCGATCAGCTCGTCCTTGCCGGCGAAGTGCTGGTACAGCGTGTGCTTGGACACCTCGGCCACCGTGCAGATCTGGTCGATGCCGGTGCGGTTGATCCCCTGATCGCGGAACAGTTGTCGTGAAGCGCCGAGGATGCGCTCCCGCGCGCCCCTGCCACGGCGTAGTCCCCGCGGCCCCTTCTCCAACTGTGTCATATGACCAGCGTAGCGCAGGTGGGTACCGATCGGTGTACATAGCTCGCATTCTCTGATACGTTAACCAGTCAGATCGGTGTACATAACACCGGCAGCGCATGTGAATGGAGTGCTCATGGGAAAGCTCGATGGCAAGGTCGCAGTGATCACCGGCGGGACAAGCGGTATGGCGCTGGCCGGTGCCAAGTTGTTCGTCGACGAAGGGGCCTACGTCTTCATCTCGGGCCGACGGAAGGACGCACTGGATGAAGCCGTCGAGCTGATCGGCCGGAACGTGACCGGCGTACAGGCCGATTCGGCCGACCTCGACGATCTGGACCGACTGTTCGAGACGGTCAAGCAGGAAAAGGGCTCGCTCGACGTGTTGTGGGCAAGCGCCGGCGTGGGCGAACCGGGCGGGCTCGGCGAGATCACCGAGGAGCAGTTCGATGCCGCCTTCTCGCTGAACGCGCGCGGCACGCTGTTCACGGTGCAGAAGGCGCTGCCGCTGTTCAACGATGGAGGCTCCATCTTCATGACCGGGTCGAATGCTTCGCTCCGGGGTTACCCCGACTGGAGCGTGTACGCAGCGAGCAAGGCCGTACTGCCCGCATACGCGCGGGTGTGGGTGGCGGAGCTGCGGGACAGGAAGATCCGGGTGAACGTGCTGACCCCCGGCCAGGTCGCCTCGCCCATGATGGAACAGGTGATGCCCCCGGAGATGAAGGCGCAGTTCGAAGCTGTGATCCCGAGGCGAGTGATGGGACGCCCTGAGGAGATCGCGTCGATTGCGTTGTTCCTCGCCTCGGACGACTCGAGCTACGTCAACGGCATGGAGTTGGTTGCCGACGGCGGCACCACGGTGATCTGAGCGCGTCGCCGGCCGGGTGAACCTTCGACACGTCGGGCCATCACGCCAGCAAGACCCTTACCACCGCCTAGTCCGAACGCAACGAAGGAGCAGCCGTCATGAGCACCATCAGCATCATCGGCTCGGGCAACATGGCCACCGCCATCGGTACCCGGGCGGCGAGGCACGGCCACACCATCGAGATCATGAGCCGCAGTACCGCCAAGGCCCAGGCGCTTGCCGATCGGATCGGCGACGGAGCCACCGTCGGCACGTTCGGGGAAAGGCCGGCGGGTGACATTGTCATCGTCGCCGTCCTGTGCGCCGGCGCGGTCGACGTGGTCGCACACTATGGCGATGCGTTGGCGGGCAAGATCCTCGTCGACATCACCAACCCGTTCAACGCCGATGCCACCGGACTCGTCACCAGCGCCGGCGACTCGATGTCCCAGCGGATCGCCGCCGCCGCCCCCGAGGACACGCAGGTCGTGAAGGCATTCAATACGATCCTTCAGGGCGTTCTTGCTGAAGACAAGCCTATGGACGTATTTTTCGCCGGCGACGGCACCGAGGCGAAGGCACGCGTCGCGGCATTTCTGGAGAGCCTGGACATGCGGCCCCTCGACGCAGGAGGGCTCGATATGGCTTACGTCCTTGAATGGGCCGGCATCCTCCTGGTGGGAGTGGCACGCAACGGCGCCGGCTTCGACATCGCGTTGGGAGCCGAAGCGCTCTGAATCTTCTTTGAAGAGGGCGAGCGGCACCAAGGGTTCTTCGGCCCCAACGTCGGCCGAAACCTGACCTGCACGACCGGACATCCGATCTGAATCGGACGTTCTCCCAGTTCAGGGAGGGGTTCGACCATGGCGTTTGGCCTTGGTTCGGAAGATTCAGGGAAATAGCGGCTCTGAACAGGGAAAACGTGTAACTCCGACAACGGGTGGAGGTGAACGGACTCGAACCGTCGGCCTCTACATTGCGAACGTAGCGCTCTACCAGCTGAGCTACACCCCCGAGTGTGCAACGAGGATAGCGTCCCGCCGGTAAGGGGCCCGTCAGAGCCCTGCGGCCGGTGCCCGTTGGCAGCCCGAACCCCGGACCCGGATCGATGCCGCGGCCCGCTCCGATGCCCGATCACTCGGGGCGGGAGCTTCTCCTGGACCCTCAGGAGGCCTTGCGCCGGGAGCGGGGAGCGCTCGCCTTCGCCGCCCCCTTGGCGTTTCCGGCTGTCTTCTTGATCGGAGTCGCCTTCTTGATGGGCGTGGCCTTCTTCGCCGCTGTGGCCCGTGTGGACGTGGACGCGGTGGCGCTCTTGGTGGCCTTGCCCGAGCCGGATCGGGCACCGCGGTCGGCCGACGTGTTCTTGATGCTGGCGCTGAGCGCCTCCATCAGGTCGACCACCTTGACCGCAGGGGCACGGTCGGACCCCTCGATCACCAGATTGCCCTGGCGCTTCTCCTCCACCAGGGCCTCGACCTTCTGCCGGTGCGTGTCGTGGTACCGGTTCGGGTCCCACTCGCTCTCCATCGACTCGAGCAGGAGCTCGGCCATCGAGACCTCCCGATCGCTCAGCTCCTCCGAGTCCGGCAGGGCCGGCAGTTCCTTCTTCGGAGAGCGGATCTCGTCGGCGAAGTACATCGTCTCGAGCATCAGGACCTCGTCGTCGGGGCGGATGGCGACGGGATACTCCTTGTTCCGCATGACCAGGGTGCCGATCCCGACTTTGTTGGCGTTCTTCATCACTTGACGAAGCAGGGCATAGGCCTTGTTGGCCGCCTCGCCCTCCGGCGCCAGGTAGTAGGTGGTGCGAAAGAAGATCGGGTCGATCTCGCCGAGGTCGACGAAGTCGGTGATCTCGACGAGCTTGGACCGTTTGGGCTCGGCGCTGGCCAACTCGTCCTCGGTCAGGATCACGTACTCGCCGTCGCCGAGGTCGAACCCCTTGACGATGTCGCGGGTCTCCACTTCCTTGCCCGTCTGCTCGTTCACCTTCTTGTACCGGATCCGGTCCGAGGTGCCGGACTCGAACTGGTTGAAGTGGATCGTCTTGTCCTGTGTCGCGGAGTACAACCCGATCGGTACGTTGACGAGCCCGAAACTCAGCGCGCCCTTCCAGATGGTCCGTGCCATGGCGAACACTTTACCCTGGTCAGCGCGGATCCAACACCCTGATACACCCAAATTGGCACACTGGATTCCGTGAGCACCGCAACCGCCGACCTCCCATTCGTCCCCACCATGCTCCGTGGACTGTCGGCTCTGGGGTTGGCGGACTGCTCGCAACCCGATCTCGCGCTTGAACTGGGACTTTCTGCCTGGATGCGCTTCAGTGGCACCGACCTCGAGGCAGCCCGGTCAGAAATGCTGGCCATGCGTGCCGCCCTGCTCCGGGCCGCGGACATGGACGTCACCACGGAACCGGTCCCGTTCACAGGCCCCAACCGACGCGCCGCCGTTCTCAATCTGGCCGCCTATCTGGGCAATCTGGTCGAACGGGCGGCGGCCTCGGCTGACTGCGAACCCGCCGTGATCGTGGAGCGGGCGATCGCCACCCTTCCCCGGTAGCCCGACGGCTCGACCACTCGACGCCCCGACCACTCGAAGGCCCGACCGACGGTCAGCCCGGTAGGGTCGCCAGTCCCGACGAGATCCCATCGAAAAGGGATGGATCGACCACGAGTAACGGAACGGGTCCGGGTCCGGTCGGCACCATCCCGGGCGCCTCGCCGAGCAGCGAGGTGCGATCCTGGGCCCAGGCCGCCAGGACGTGTCGGCTGAATCGAGCCTCCACCTCCATCAGCGCGGCTGTTCCGAATGCGATGTCGGCCGCCGCAACCGGATCCGACTCGACCAGCCCCCCGATCAGGTCGTCGGCGGCGATCCGGGCGTGGTCCACATCGGCGACGACGTGGGCATCGTAGAACTCGACACCTTCGGCTGCGACGTCGAGGCGGCGGAGGGTGGCCGCGTAGCGTGACATGGGAGTGACCGATGTCATCTCGAATGCGGCCAGGTGCCCGGCGAGGGCCCCCCTCCACCGCCGGTGCACACCGAAGATCGTGACGAGGTTGTCCGTGGCGAGCGTCACGCCGGGCACCTGGTCGATGTAGGCCCCCGGTGTCGGATCGAGATCCAGGGCCGCCATGGTGACGGCGAACAGCTCGGCGTGCGATCGACCCGGCGTTCCGTTCCCGTACTCGTCGGCCTGCAGGGAGACGATGGCGGCTTTGGCCCGACCGCGCAGACGCGGGATCGCCCAGGTATGAGGGTCGGCCTCCTTGCGCTGGTAGATGCTCCGATGTACCAGGAACTCCCGCAGGTGGTCACGGCCCCCCTGCTCGACCATGAAGGCGGATAGCGACGGACCGTCGGCACTCTCGATCAACCTCCGCACCCGTTCGGCCGCTTCTGTCGCGGCGCAGGCACCGGGTCTGGCGTCCGGACCGGCCGCCGCAATCAGACCTTCCACGACTCGGTGCTCGAGCTCGGATCGGATCCCCACGAGTGACGGCTCCCACTCCCAACCGTCGTCCACCCCGTCGAAGCCGTCATAGTGGAGACCGGAGCACACGTGCAGTGCGAGGTGGAGATCCTCATCGGACAGCGTCTCCCCGCTCATGGTCGTCGATGCGTCGATGTGCGCCGGGGCTGCGCCCAGCCGGTCACACACCAGTTCGGAGAGAGGCCCGCGGGGTCGGGGAAGCTTCGGTTGCACGGGCACCACCTTGCCCAACCACCGGCGGACGAAACCCCCGGTCTGGGTCAGCGCGGACGATCCCAGCGGACACCGTTCCACGTTTCCGTCCCCGCCGACCGGGTAGGCAATGGTGCGTGACCGCAACACTCAGGCCGGGCATCCTCTTCGATGTCGATGGCACGTTGATCGACACGAACTACCTGCACACCCTGGCATGGTCCCGGGCGTTTCGGGATGCCGGCGAATGGGCCCCGATGAACGCCATTCACCGGCTGGTGGGTATGGGGGGTGACCAACTGGTGCCCACGATCCTCGGCCACGACAACGCCGAGGTCACCGAGGCCAGGACGAAGCGGTACGGCGAGCTGATCGACGAGGCCCTGCCGTTCCCGGGGGCCACGGCTCTCGTGCGGACCGCTCACGAGCAAGGGATCAAGGCGGTGCTCGCGACCTCAGCACCGGCCGACGAACTCGACACGATCGTCGATGTGCTGCAGGTCCGCCCGTACCTCGACGGGGTGACGACCGCTGACGACATCGACGATTCGAAGCCGGCCCCCGACGTGTTCCTGGTGGCGATGGAGTCGGCTTCCCTCGATCCGGCCAGGACGTTGGCGGTCGGGGACAGCGTCTGGGACGTCGAGGCGGCGAGTGCCGCCGGCATCGGGTGTGTGGCGGTGGAGTCGGGGGGGTTCAGCCGACACGAGTTGAGCGAGGCGGGAGCGCTCCAGGTGTACGCCGATGCAGCTGAGCTGCTCGCCCAATTCCTCACCAGTCCGCTGCATCTGCTGGCGACATGACGATATCTGCTGGCGACATGACGGTACGGGGACGCCTGATGGACGGCGTCGGCCCCGGGTAGGGGCGACATCGGGAGGAGGGGTCGAGACAAACCGGCCCCGTTCGGCCTCCTCCACTACCGTCGGTACCGTGGCGGCTGCATCCCGGTGAAGAGTCAGCGAACGGGCATCCGGGTGCGGGGCATGACGGTCGCCGCAGTGGCGGTGGCGGCCATGGTGTTGCTGGCGCAGAGCCCGGTCGCCGCCGCGGCGGGACAGACGGCAGGCGCAGCCACTGGCGCTCTGGTGCGCGATCCGAGCTCCCTGGTCGATCCCATGGACGGCACCGGCGTCGGCATGGTGAGCCCGGGGGCGGTGGGGGAGTTCCCCGGTGCTGACGTCCCGTTCGGCATGATGCAGTGGAGCCCGGACACCACCCCTGACACGGCCGGGCAGGGAGGCGGGTACTCCATCGCCGACACCCACCTGTCCGGGTTCAGCCTCACCCACCTGAGTGGTACCGGCTGCGCCAGTTACGGCGATGTCCCCATCCTCCCCACGGTGGGCCCGGTCGGAGCCAACCCGGCCGGCACCGTCGAGCCGTTCTCCCACTCGAGCGAACATGCGGCCCCGGGTCGCTACGGGGTCGTCGTGGGCTCGCCGGGGATCGCCACGCAGCTGTCGGTCACCACCCGGACCGGACTGTCGAGCATCACCTTCCCCCGCACCGACCATGCCAACGTCTTGTTCAAGGTGGCGGACAGCGCCAACCCGGCCACCGCATCCGGCGTCCACCTCGCCGGGCGTGATGAGATCACCGGGCAGGTCACCAGCGGCCAGTTCTGCGGGACGGGGACCAACTACACCGTCTACTTCGCCGCCCGCTTCAACCGTCTGTTCGCCTCGGACGGCAGTTGGGACGGCGCGTCGGTGTCCCCCGGGCGCACCACCTGCTCGGGCACCGCCTGCGGCGCCTACGTCACGTTCGACACGAGGTCGGACCCGGTGGTGCTGATGAAGGTGGGCATCTCGTTCGTCAGCGTGGCCGACGCCGCCGGCAATCTGCGGGCCGAGGATCCCGGGTGGTCACTCGGCCACGTCGAGGCGCAGGCCACGGCGCGCTGGAATGCCCTGCTCGGCAGGGTGCGCATCGGGGGAGGTACGGATCCGCAGCGGCACACCTTCTACACCGCCCTGTACCACTCGCTGCTCTTCCCCAACGTGGTGAGCGACGAGGGGGGATGGTACGACGGGCCCGACGGCCGTCGTCATCGTGTCGCCACCGGTGCCCACTACTCGAACTTCTCCGAGTGGGACATCTACCGTTCCGAGATCGAGCTGGTGTCGCTGCTCGCTCCCGGTGCGGCCGGGCCCATGATCCAGTCCCTGGTCGACGACGCCGACCAGGGCGGGTGGTTGCCGAAGTGGGCCATCGTGGACGGTGACGCCTCCCAGATGAACGGTGACTCGGCCGACCCGATCATCGCCGCCGCCTACGCCTTCGGGGTCCGTGGTTTCGATGTCCACGCCGCGCTGGACGCCATGGTCAAGGGTGCCACCCAGAACGAGACCGGCCACGGCCTCGAGATCGAGCGGCAGTACCTCGCCCAGTACCTGTCCCAGCACTATGTGAACGCCCGCTCCCTCGATCTCACCTCCATCGACTACTCACTCGGGGGGTCGGTGACCCTCGAGTACGCGCTGGACGACTTCGCCGTCGCCCGGATGGCACTGGCGGAGGGAGACCACCGGTTGGCCCGGTCCATGATGCAGCGGGCCCATAACTGGGAGTACCTCTTCAACCCGGCCACCGGCTTCATCCAGGGTCGTAACGACGACGGCAGCTATCCGGCGGGCCCGGCGTTCCAGACGTCCCTGCTCGAGGCCGGTGGCGAGGTCGGATTCGAGGAGGGCAACGCCGTGCAGTACACATGGTCGGTTCCCCAGGACCTCTCCGCCCTGGCCGACCTCATGGGCGGGGACACCGCCGCGGTGGGGGCGCTCGATTCGTTCTTCACCGTCCTCAATGCCGGCCGGTCGGCCCCGTACGACTGGTCGGGGAACGAGCCGAGCCTGTGGACCCCGTGGGAGTACGACTACTTCGGAGCGCCCTGGCGCACCCAGGCCGTGGTGCGCTCCGTCGTGAACGCCGAGTACGCCGACGCTCCCACCGACGAGCCGGGCAACGACGATCTCGGCGCGCTGTCCTCCTGGTACGTGTGGGCCGCCATCGGCATGTACCCGGTGACACCCGGGAGTGCCGACCTGGCCCTGGCCAGCCCGCTGTTCCCGAGGGTGGTGGTCACGCTGCCCGACGGTCGCCATCTCACGGTGAGTGCGCCGGCGGCCTCGGCATCCAGGCCCTACGTCCGCTCGCTGTCTGTCGCCGGTGTGACTCGTCCGGCGTCGGGGGGATGCGGGTCGACCGCGGGCTCACGGGGCTCGCGCCGGCCCGGCTGGTGCCAACCGTGGCTGCCGGCCTCGGCCCTCACGTCCGGGGCCACGCTCGCCTTCGACCTCTCGTCTGTGCCTGATCCCAACTGGGCGACGGCCCGATCGGCTTCCCCGCCGTCGTTCGGGAGCGGTCGCCTCCCGGTGGTGGGCTACTCGCTCCCCAGTGGGGCGATCACGGTCCGGGCCGGGCAGTCAGCGCCCGTGCTGCTCGGGATCAGGCCGGCCGAGCCGGGCGTCACGACCGTGGTCTGGCAGGCCACAGGGACCGGGATCACCGTGTCGCCGAGCAGCGGTCGGTTGGCCGCCGGGGCCGAGCCGGGCCGGAGTGGGTCGGCGCTGAAGGGGTCGGGCGGAACCGATGGCGCTGCGACACCGACACTCCAATCCCTGACGGTGCGAGGGATGACCGCGGGCACCGGCGTGGTGGAGGTACACATGAGCACGACAGGCGGGACGGCGCTGCCGCCGGTGGTCATCGATGTGCAGGTGACGGGCTGAACCACCTCAGCGGCGATCGCCCGCTCGGCGATGACCCGGGCTACCGGCGGTCCTCGTCAGTCGACCTTGCCGATCCGGTGCAGCCACTCGGTGGTGATCAACAGCCCGTCGTCGAGGCTGATGGGGTCGTACCCGATCCGCTTGTAGGTCTTCGAATCGGTCAGCAGGCGCCGCGACGGGCGCGCCGAGGCCGCCTTGGTGGCGATGGCCACCAGCGTCGGTCCGAAGACCTTGGCCAGCTCGGGATCGTCCGAGGGCTCGATGTCCTCCACCCGGTGGTCGAGCCCGGCCAGCTCGCAGATGCGATTGCACGCCTCGGCGATGCTGACCACGTCCTCGGGCTGGCCATCGAGCATGTAGCGCTCGCCCGACACACCCCGGTCGAGGGCCAGGATGCAGCCGCGGGCGATGTCGTCGGCGAACACCCAGCTCACCGGAAACTTGAGGTACCGGGTCAGGCGCTGGCGCAGCGCCGACACCAGGACCCGGTTGAAGCTGGTCTTGCCGAGGGCGTTGCTGACCACCGGCGACGGCCCGAAGATGGCACCCGGGTGGGTGCTGACCACGTCCTGGCCGGCGGCGGCCCGGGCCATGGCGTCCTCGAATGCGGCCATCTTGGTGATGGTGTACGGATCCGAGCTCGGTTCCTTGGAGACGGGGGCGTCCTCTCGCTCGAGCCCTCCCGAGGTGTCGAAGAAGGTTCCGGTGCTGACGGCCACCACCCGCCGCATGCCGACGCGCTCGGCGGCGTCGAGGACGTGCCGGGTGCCGTCGACGTTGACCGCCTTGAAGTCGTCGAGGTTCTGGCTGGCGCCGCCGAGGAGGGCGGCGCAGTGGATGGCGGCGTCGGCGCCGGTGGCGCTACGCAGGACGTCCTTGGCGTTGGTGATGTCGCCGGTCACGACCTCGACGCCCAGTGCGATCAGCGGGTCGGTGTCGGCACCGTCACGGGCCAGGGCCCGGACGGCATCGCCCCGCTCGATGAGGAGTTTGCAGACGTTGGCCCCGGCCAGGCCGGTCGCCCCGGTGACGAGTACCGTCTCGCTCATGCCGGCGCCTGCTCGCGCTCGTCGCTGTAGGCCGTGTCGACCTGGTCGGGGTCGAAGGCGATGACCGGGGCGCTGTCCCCGAACACATCGAGGGTGTGGATGAAGCGGTGGGTTCCCATGGTCGTGGCACAGGTGAAGCCCAGTTCCACGATCTGGGCGGCGGTGAAGACCTCGCCGAGCCTCCGATAGGTGTCGTCGTCGATGGCATGGTGGTCGGCCGACAGCAGGTCGAGGAACTCCACGGCCAGCCGCTCCTGCTCGGTCAGGTCGGAATGTCCGGGCGCGATCAGGCAGGCCACGTCCTCGTCGGTGATGGAGTCGTGCTTGCGGGACTGCATGCACGGCTGGCACTCGCCGAGCTGAGCACTCCGGATCCTGATCAGCTCGAGGATCCGTCCCCCGAGGAGGCTCTGCTGCCCCCACGCGCCGCGGGCGGCGTTGGTCATCAGGATCTGCTGGGTCCGGTAGGCGAAGATCTGCAGGGGGACAGGGGTGGCATAGGTGCCGTCGGCCACGCCGTCCTCGATGATCCGCCTCGGCTCCTCGGCCAGCTGGTCCATCGGGATCGGTTCGATCCTTGGCATACTTCCCCCCTCCGGCCGGCATCGGCGGCCTGATAACGATTGTTTCCCAAGAACCTATAAGGCTGGTGACGCGATGTCCATGGAACCCTCGTCGGTGCTGCTCAACGGCCGTGTGGCCGTCGTGACCGGGGGAGGCGCGGGGATCGGGCGGGGGATCGCCCGAGGGCTGTCCGCCTTCGGGGCCTCGGTGGCGATCTGGGAGCGCGACGCCGACACCGCTGCATCGGCGGCGGTCGAGGTGGGGGGACTCGGCATCACCACCGATGTCCGAGAGCCCGATGAGGTCGACGCGGCCCTGGAGCGCACCACCGCCGAGCTGGGCCCGGTGAGCATCCTCGTCAACAATGCCGGGGGCGTGTTCTGGTCGTCGCTCCTCGAGACGTCGGTCAACGGCTGGGATGCCCTCTACCGGGCCAACCTCCGCCACGTCATCCTCTGCACCCAGCGGGTGGCCCGGTCGATGGTGGCCGCGGCCGGGGCCGGGGCCGGGGCCGGGGCCGGGGCCGGGGCCGGGGCCGGCGAACCGGGGGAGGCCGGGACGGGCAGCATCATCAATGTGACCTCCATCGAGGGGGTCCGTGCCGCCCCGGGGTACGCGGCCTATGCCGCCGCCAAGGCCGGCGTCATCAACTTCACCAAGACGGCCGCCCTGGAACTGGCACCGCACGGCATCCGGGTCAATGCGTTGGCCCCGGACATCACGCTGACCGAGGGGATGGCCGCGGTGGCCCCGCCCGGGGCCGAGGCGCATTTCGGGTTGACCGTGCCGATGGGCCGCGCCGGCCACGTCGACGAGATGGCCGGGGCGGCCGTGTTCCTGGCCGGCGGCATGTCCAGCTACATCACCGGGCAGACCATCCACGTCGACGGTGGGACCCAGGCCTCCAGCGGGTGGTACCACCACCCCGACACCGGCGCCTACGTGCTCGGCCCCGGGTGACGACGGAGGCGGGGCGCAGCCGTGGGCCGGCGCCACCGTCCGACCCTGGACCGACACCCGCCAAACATGGCGGTGGCGTGGCGGTCAGCCGTCGTCCCCCAGGTTCCCGACGTGGGCGGACATCCCGCCGTCGATGGCGATCATCTGGCCGGTGATGTATCGGGACTCATCCGACGCCAGGAACACCACCAGGTTGGCGATGTCGTCGGGTTGGCCGAGGAACGGGGTCAGTGTGGAGCGACCCAGATGCTCCAAGATGCGCTCGGTGAGATGGGCACGGACGGCATCGGTGACGATGAGGCCGGGCACGATGGTGTTGACTCGGACGCCCTGCTTGCCGTGACCGGCGGCGGCGTACATGGTGAGGGCGTTGACGCCGGCCTTCGACACGCCGTATGCGGTGCGGGTCCGGTCGCCCTTGAGGGACGCCCCCGACGACATGTTGACGATGGAGCCACCTCCGGAGCGGACCATGGCCGGGATGGTGTGCTTGCAGGTGAGCACCTGGCTGCGCAGGTTGACCGCCATCGTCCTCTCCCAGACGTCCATGGACAGCTCGGTCACCCCGGTGTCGCGGGACAAGAACTCCGAGTCGGTCAGGGCGGCGTTGTTGTGGAGCACGTCGATGCGCCCGAACCGGTCGATGGCCGCCGCCACGACCCCGACCACCTGGGCCTCCTCGGAGAGGTCGGCGCGTACGGGCAGCGCCGACCCGCCCGCGGCCTCGATCTCCTGGGACACCCGGGTGGCACCGGCCTCATCGATGTCCACCACCACCACCGACGCCCCTTCCCGGGCCAGGGCCCGCGCCGTCGCACCTCCGATCCCTCCGGCCCCTCCGGTGACGATGGCCACCTTGCCGACCACCCGCCCGAAGCCGCCGGGCGCCCCGTTGGAGGTCACGACCCCGGTCCGATGGTCACGGACCGGTCCGGTGCTTCGGCGGCACTGCAACGTTGTGTCGACATTCGGATCCTCTCGGGAGATCGGTGCCGGTGCCGATCGGCGCCGAACGCCATCAGCGTGCCATCTCCGCCGTCCGTATGCCCACCGGCCACGCGTCTGGACGCTTCCTGCAGGTGGTAGACCAACCACCATGGAGACGAGACGGATCGGGTCGCTCGAGGTGTCGGTCGTGGGCCTCGGCACCAACAACTTCGGCATGGGCATGCAAGAGGACGAGGTCCCACCGGTGGTCGGCGCCGCCCTGGCGGCGGGAGTCAACTTCTTCGACACCTCGGACTCCTACGGAGAGAGCGAGGTGCGCTTGGCCAAGGCGCTCGGGAGCCGTCGCGACGAAGTCGTGATCGGGACCAAGTTCGGCAGTCCCGTAGGGGGCGCGACGGTCGGCGGCGCCCGGCCCGAGTATGTGCGCACAGCGGTCGAGCGGAGTCTGCAACGGTTGGGCACCGACCGGATCGACCTGTACCAGCTCCACCGCCCCGATCCCGAGACACCCATCGCCGACACCCTCGGGACGCTCGGCCAGCTGGTCCAGGAGGGCAAAGTGCGGGAGATCGGCTGCTCGAACTTCTCCGCCCAGCAGCTGCGGGACGCCGAGGCGGCGGTGGCCCCGGGCCAGGCCCGGTTCGTCAGCGTGCAGAACCACTACAACCTTCTCCACCGTCAGGACGAGTACGAGGTCCTCCCGGAGTGCCGGCGCCTGGACCTGGCGTATCTTCCCTTCTTCCCTCTGGCCAGCGGGATGCTGACCGGGAAGTATTCGCGGGGAGAGCCAGCGCCGGCGGGGACCCGCCTGGAGCGATGGGGCGACCGTGCCGGCGGCCTGCTCTCGGACGAGAACTTCGATGTCGTCGACGCCCTGGGACGGTGGGCGGGGGAGCGGGGCCACACCCTCCTCGACCTTGCGATCGCCTGGCTGGTGTCCAAGCCGGTCGTGGCATCGGTCATCGCTGGGGCCACCAAGGTGGACCAGGTGGAGGGGAACGTCTCGGCCGCCGCATGGCGCTTGACCCCCGACGAGATGATCCAGGTCGACGCCCTCGCCCCGATCCCGACCTAGTCCCCGGGCCCGACCGACCGGGGTGGGCCAGCCCGGTCCGGCACCGTCCCGGCACCGCCCCTGGCGCCGGCCGGGTCCATTTTGACATCGGCTATCGTCGGCGCCGGGGCCGATGGAACGGCTCCGAGGAGCCAGGTGGTGCAGTGAACGTCGTCGTGAGCAACGTCAAAGGCGGTGTGGGCAAGACCACCTCGTCGATCTATCTGGCCGCCGCGGCCGTCGAACGCGGCTGGGACCCCGTGCTGCTGATCGACGCCGATCGCCAGGCGTCGTCGGCGGAGTGGATGGAAGAGCGCCCGGCAGAGGGCGTGGACCTGGTCGAGGCACCGTCCGAGCGCACGGTGGCTCGGGCCATGTCCGGGCACAAGGGCCTTGCCGTCGTCGACACCCCGCCGGGCGACGAGCGCATCGTCCGGGCCGCACTGGACCGGGCCGACGCGGTGGTGATCCCGACCCGGGCCGGAGGCGTCGAGTACTCCCGGGTGGTCGCCACCCTGGACATGATCGGTGACCGGACGCCCTATGGCGTCGTGATCTGTGCCGCCAGGCTCGGGACCAACGACCTCGACGAGGCGGTGGCGTGGTGGACGGAGTCCAAGGTCCCCATCTGGGGGATCATCCCCGAGCGGGTGGGGATCGCGTCGGGGCCGGAGTCGCGGTTGTACCGCGAGGGCCTCGACCTCTATGCCACCGTCTTGAAGCGGGCCCTCCGCAAGCGCCCGGCCTGAGTCGGCTCCTCGGTCCCGTCCCCCCGGCTCAGGTGAGATCGGTGGGATCCGGAGGCACGTCGACGGCGAGTTGGGCGAGCGCCTCCAGCGGGACGATCTCGAGGGCCCGCTCATGTGTGGAGGCCATCACCACGAAGGCGGCCGCACCGTCGCGGAACGCCCGCAGCCAGTTGACGGCCGTGACACACCACCGATCGCCCGGCACCAGCCCGGGGAACCCGTACTGCGGGACCGGGGTGCTCAGGTCGTTGCCGATCCCGCGCTGGTGCTCCAGGAACTCGGCCGTCACCACGGCGCAGATGGTGTGGCTGCCGCCATCCTCCGGACCGGTCGTGCAGCACCCGTCGCGGTAGAAGCCGGTGAGCGGGTCGGTGCCGCATGGTTCGAGCTCGCCGCCCAGCACGTTGTGATCGGTCATGACTGGCAGTCTCCCTCAACGCGGCTCGCCTCCGACCGGGAGCGGACCGGGGCCGCTCATTCGGTCGGATGTGGGAGTGCCGGTCTCTCTCGGCGTGTCGTTTTTCCATTTAACATACCAGTGTCATGTTATTTGGAAATACAACAGACCGAGGCTGTTGACCCACCTCCGGGTACTGCGCGGGCCCCGGTAGCGGTTTCGGCCGGCCACTTCGCCGGCAACGGAGCGTTCTGCTGGACTGGGAGACATGTCGAGCACAGCGGTCACCGTCTACGGGGTCTGTGCCGTGTCATTCATGATGGCGATGTACGCACTCGAACGCAGGGGCAGGCAGTTCGTCCTCCTGTTCGCGGTCGGGTGCCTGTTGTCGAGCGCCTACGGGTTCCTCTCGGGGGCCTGGCCCTTCGGAGTGGTCGAGTTCATCTGGTCGGGCATCGCCCTGCGTCGGTATGTCCAGACCGTCCCGAGCTGACTCGTCGAAAATCGGTCCGACCTGTCGATCCGGGCCGACGAGCACCGTCATTACGGGGAAGCGGTCGTGCACCGGCACGACCCGTCACAGAGGAGAGACAGATGCGCTACATGTTGATCATCCACAATGACCCGACCCTCCATCCCGTCCCCGGCGATCCCGGATGGGACCAGCTGATGGCGGACTACGCCGCATTCAGCGCACAGCTCGGTTCCTATACCGGTGACCCGCTCAACGACCCGAGCACGGCCACCACCGTGCGGATACGCAACGACGAAACTCTCATCGTCGACGGCCCGTTCGAGGAGACCAAGGAGTGGATGTCGGGCTTCTACATCATCGACTGCGACAGCCTCGACCAGGCGATCAAGGCCGCCACCATGGTGCCGTCGGCCAAGTTCGGCTCGGTGGAGGTCCGGCCCGTGGCGGAGATGTAGCCGCTGGACGACTCACGCGGCAGTCCGGCCGCGTCGGCTCCGCGGACGGGGCGCTCGAAGCCGTCTACGCAGCCGATCGCGGCCGGTTGCTGGCCATCCTGATCGGGGTCCTGCGGGACTTCGATCTGGCCGAGGACGCGCTGCACGACGCGGTGGAGGCGGCCGCATCCCACTGGCCCGCTGGACGGGATGCCGGACAACCCCGCCGGATGGCTACTCACCACCGCCCGACGCAAGGCGATCGACCGCCTGCGCTCGGTGACGGCAGCGCAGAGACGCCAGCGGGCATGGGGCGAGCTGTCCATCGCCTGGGATGTCGGCCTGCCCGCCGAGCCCATCGCCGACGACCGCCTCCGACTCATCTTCACGTGCTGCCATCCGGCGCTGACGCTCGAGGCCCAGGTGGCGCTGACCCTGCGGACACTCGGGCGGGCTCACCACCGAGGATGTGGCCAAGGCGTTCCTGGTCTCGAGCTCGACACTGGCCCAACGAATCGTGCGTGCCAAGCGGAAGATCCGCGAGGCGGGCATCCCCTACCGGGTGCCTCCGCCCGCCGAGCTGCCCGATCGGCTGGCCGCCGTGCTGGCGGTCATCTACCTCGATCTTCAACGCCGGCTACCTGGCTCCGTCGGGAGCGGACCTGGTCAAGGTGGACCTGTGCGACGAGGCCATGAGGTTGGTGGCCGTGGTCATCGAGTTGCTCCCGGACGAACCCGAGCCACTGAGCCTGGCCGCCATGATGCACTTCCAGGATGCCCGCCGTGACGCCAGGGTCGACCGCACAGGAGTGCCGGTCACGATGGAGGAGCAGGACCGGTCCTGTTGGGACTCCGCCAAGATCGCCACCGGGTTGCAACTGCTGGAGCGGTCACGGGTCCTCGGCCGCCCCGGGCCCTACGGCGTCAAGGCGGCGATCAGTGCCGTCCACGTGGCCGCCCCACGCCCGGAGCTGACCGACTGGGCGACGATCGTCCAGCTCTACGACACCCTGCTCGGGTGGGAGCCGACACCGGTGGTGCGGCTCAACCGGGCCGTGGCCGTGGCGATGGATGCCGGGCCGGCGGTCGGGCTGGGTCTGGTGGACGACCCCGAGCTCGCCCGACCGCTGGTCGACTACCACCTCTACCACGCCACCCGCGCCGACCTGCTCAGACGAATGGGCCGGGTCGACGACGCCGCCGCCGCCTACCGACTGGCCCGCACCCTGACCGACAATGCCGCCGAGCGGCGCTACCTCGACCGACGGCTGTCCACCCTGCGGTAGCGGTGGCGCGGGTCACCAGCCGGTGGCGGCGATGATCGGCGCGTTGAGGTTGACGCCGCTCATTCCACCGTCGTTCTTGGCGTCTCCATAGGTGAACACCGCCCCGGTGGCCGAGGACACCCAGTAGCCGTGCCCGTCGGCGGTGGCGAAGAGCGCAGCCGCCGGGTCCGCTCCGCCGACGGCGCCGATCGGTCCGCCGAGGTTGGCGGCATCGCCATACCCGGTCACCCTGCCGTCGGCGAAGAGGATCCAGTACCCGCGTCCATCGGGGGTGCGAACAGCCGAGGTGACCACGGACCCCTGGCTCCCCGGACCACCGAAGTACGGGGCGTCACCGAAGGTGTACACGTGACCCGAGCTGGTGACGAGCCAATAGCCGGCACCGGTGGCGTCCGGCATCACCGCCACCGCCGCCCCGGTGCAACCGCCGATGCCGGGACACGATCCGGCGAAGTGGGCGTCGCCGAAGGCGAACACCCCACCGTCGGAGGCAACCATGAAGTAGCCCTTGCCATCGGAGGAGGGGACCATCCCGACGACCGGGGCATTGAGCTTGCGTCCGGGTCCGGGGGATCCGGCCGGTCCGAAGCCCAGCCCGGGGATCGAGCCGTAGAAGCCGGCGTTCCCGAAGGCGAAGATCCCCCCGTCGGAGGCGTCGAGCCAGTACCCGGCGTCCGTCGAGGTCGGGGTGATCCCGACCACTGGACGCTGCAGGCGGAGGTCGCCGGTCGAACCATGGAACTGAGCGGATCCGAAGGAGAAGATGCCCCCGTCGCCACCGACCAACCAGTACCCGTGCTGAGGGGTCGGGCTCGGAGAGGGGTCGGTGGCCGGTATGGGTGCGGGAGTCGTGGCGGGGTAGGTGAACGTCGCCGTCCGGTTCCCGGCCCCGAGGTCGCTCGTCGCCCTCACCGTGACGGTGCCGCTTCCGCCCGGGACGACGACGGTTGCCGATGTCGCGTCCGCCGACAGGACCTGGGCCGACACGCCACCGAAGGTGATGGCGGCATGTTCGAGGCCCAGTCCCGACACGCTGACCTGTGATCCGCTCTGCCCCGAGCCCACCGCGCTGACCTCGGCACACGAGAGCCCGGCCGCCAGCGGCGACCCGAGCCCGGTCACCGGGTCGTAGCCGGCAGTGGCCGGGTAGTAGAGGCCCCCGTTCGTACCGGTGGCGTCGTTCTCGCCCGAGGTGATGTCCGTCAGTCCGGTCCCGTACAGTCCCTGTGAGGCCGCCAGATAGAGGGTGGGCGCCAAGTCGGCCGTGGGGGAGGTGCAGCCGTTGTTGCGGTCCGCGACCAGCCCGGCGATGAACGGGGCAGCCAGACTGGTCCCCCCCACGATCGACCACGCTCCGTTCTCGAAGGTGACCATGCCGACGCCGGCGTTCGCCGACAGGTCGGGCACCTCCCGGCAGTTCACACCGCACGGATTGCCGGCGCTGGCCCAGTCCCAGTCGACCGGCTGCCAACTCGGATCGGCGAAGTAACGCGAGATGCCACCCCCGCTATCGAGCCAGGCGGACTCGTCCCCCGGGCCCATCAGGTCGGTACCGCCGACAGCGGTGACCCACGGGTCCGATGACGGGTAGTCGACCTCGGACTCGGTCAGGGTGCTGTTGTCGGGGTAGCAGTCCTCCGACCCCGAATCGCCCGAGGCGGTCAGGATCGTCTGTCCCTGGCTGGCCGCCTGCTCGAGCAGCGGGGGGATCGTCGAGAGCTCTCCGGCGCTCTGGGTCAACGGCTCACACAGTCCCCAGCTGGTCGAGACGACCTGGGCAGCGTCGGCGCTGACGATGGCATTCCAGATGTCGTACGCGCCGATGGCGGTGTTCGGACCCTCGTACGAGATGATCGACGCGCCCGGAGCCTGGGTGGCAGCCTGCTCGACGTCGGCGTCGGCTTCGGCGGTCCCACTCCCGCCGACAGCTCCTCCGCCTCCGTCGATACTGTCGACCGAGACCGGATTGGCCAGGCCGAGGCAGCTCGCATAGGTCGAGACGTCACTTGTCGAACTGGACCCCAGTTCGTAGAGGCCGATGGTCTCCCTGGCACCGGTTTGACCGTCGCTGATCAGCGCACCGACGCCGTAGTCGGCACCCAAGCTGTCGAGCGTGTAAAAGGCGGAACCCGCTTCGTTCTCGGCGGCCGCACAGGGGGTGACGCCGTCGGCATGAGGTTGCGCGGCGCCGGTGCCGGCGGCGCGACTGGACGGTACCGGAGCGAACTGTGGATGGAAGGCGGCCACCGTGTTGAGACCGATGATGGCGGCGATCTGACCGCCGGCCAACGGCTGGGGAACGAGCGGATCCTGCTGGGCAACGTATCCGGTCGTTCCGGACGGGGACCGGTACCGCCGGAACGAGGTGCTGAGTGCGGCGGCGATCCGGCTGGCGGGGGCACGCACCTTGATGGCGAATCCCGAAGCCGACGTGGAGGCGATGCCCCGCCCGTGCAGCCACGATTCGACAGCGGCAACCTCGGAGGGCGGCGGTCCGAACTTCGCCGCGAACTCACCGGGTCGGAGCCATTGGTGGTACTCGGGCGATGTCGGGTCGTAGAGGCTGTGGAGCAGGCTCGTGAGCTGGCCCTCGTGAGCAGGCGGTAGCACGATGCTGAGCTGCAACTGCTGGGTCCCGGGAAGCGCTCCCAACTCTCGCGATCCCAACGGGGCGCTGCCCGGGTCGAGCTGGTGGACTCTCACCAGCGGGGTCCCGGTCGCTTCCGCCGCCATCGGGGTGGCCACCACCGCCGTCAGCACTGCGGTCGCGACGATGAAGCGCACTGAACGCGGAAGCCGCCGCGAGCGTTCTGCTCTGTTCGTCATTCCTGCCCGCTTCCGTCGATCCACGCAACCAGTCGACGCTAGCTGACGGGGCCATGACCACCGTGAACACCAGGTGATGGCTCGATGAACGTTCCGCGACGCGGGACTGTCCGGACAGCTGCACCACGCCGGATCGCAGCACGGGCCGTCCGCAAGGCCACGAGCATTGGCGCTTGGCCGCTACCTCGCATCCTCCTGTGTGGTGCGGATGAAGTCCACGACCACCGTGGCCAGCTCGGGCCCCTTGTCCTCTTGGAGGAAGTGGCCGCCGCCGACGATGGTGACATGGGCCTGGTCGGAGGCTCCCGGTATCCGGGCCTGGAGGATCTTGTCCGAACCCGCAGTGATCGGATCGCCATCGCTGAAGGCGGTGAGGAACGGCTTGTCCCAGCCCTCGAGCACCCGCCATGCCGCGTGGTTGGCATCGGCGGCGGGGTCATCGGGCGTCACCGGGACGAGCGTCGGGAACTGCCGGGCTCCCTCGGCGTAGGACTGGTCGGGGAAGGGCGCGTCGTAGCCGGCGACCACGTCGGGGGTCAGTTCGCTGGCACAACCGAAATTCACGATGGTTCCGGTCGGGAACACCTCCACCTCCTGGGAGAACTTGAGCCAGCCGAGGAAGGCCTCCGACGGCTGTCCGTCCCCGGTGGGGAGGAAGGTGTTCGCCGCCACGACCCGGGCGAAGCGATCGGGGTGCTCGCCGACGAGGCGCAGTCCGATCAGACCTCCCCAGTCCTGGCATACCAGTGTGACCTGGGACAGATCGAGCCGATCGAAGACAAGGCTGCGCACCCACTCCACATGACGGGCGAAGGTGTACTCGGTCCGCGGGGTCGGCTTGTCCGAACGCCCGAAGCCGACCAGGTCCGGGGTGATCGTCCGGAGGCCGGCCGCCGTCAGCACCGGGATCATGTGCCGGTACAGGAAGCTCCACGACGGCTCGCCGTGGAGGAGCAGGACGACCGGGCCGGTGGACGGCCCCTCGTCGAGATAGTGCATGCGCAGCACCCCGCCGTCCTGGTCCGGGATGTCGGCATAGTGGGGCGTGAAGTCGAAGGCGGGCAGTCCCTCGAAGCGGTCGTCGGGGGTTCGCAGCGTCTTCATGGGGGTGGCACCTCGTGCTCGGGGGTTGTGCTCGGAGATGACACTACTGCTGCCAAATTGTGCGGGCCGAGTTCGGGAGCTCGAAGGTTCCCGTCGGAGCCGACGGCAGTGGAAAAGGGGTGATGGTCCACGCGGCGGGCTGGACGAGGGGGGGGGTGTCGCCCGCCAGCGTGGACGCATCGTCGAGGGTGCCTGATCGCTACCCTTCGAGTTGGGGCACCCCGTAACGGGGCACCAGCGCCAACCCTATTCGACAATTCATGACTAATCAAGTCGGGTATATGGGCTGACGGCCTCCACAGGAGACCGCCGCGGGGCCGAAGCCTGGGTGTCTCGTCAACCGGCCCGGAGCGGCTTCGGTGCCGCCCGGACCCGTTGACAATCAACGACGTGGGGTCCCTAAGGGAATGTCCACGATCCTTCTAGTTGCAATGACACAGAAGGTTTACCTGGTGATAACGGCCAGTTCAGTTGCGCAGACCAGAATCGGTCGACCTCTTCCAGGGCGGAGACAGTGTGGCGCGAAGGATGGCGACCCAGAGACCGGTTGGCCGCGGTTTGATCTCAATCCCCAGACGGCTCGTGGCGATCCTTCTGGCGCTACTCCTTCTTGTTGCGGGCAGCCTTGCCTTGCGTATCGGACAGGGCGGCGCGTTGACCCTCACCAGCAGCGACGGCTACACCTCGGTCATGCCGGACCCCAGCGACGGGACGGTGACCCCCGACACACCGTACGACTCCGGTCAGGCCATCGACGTCGTGGTGACGGCGAACCCGGTCATCAACGCCGCCGGGCTGGCGGCGGCCAGCCTCCCTGACACCGGCACCTTCTACGTCATCGAGTGCTCCGACACCGGCGGCACCTCCGCCGGCCTGCCGACCTCGGTGGGCCAGTGCGACAACGGGACGCTCACCACCACCCCCAAGGCGGCGGACGGCAGTGTCAACCAGACCGGAGGGAATGCCTTCCCGGTCTACAGCCTGCCGACGGCGGCCACCAACTTCGACACGACGGCCACGTGCGGGCTGTCCCCCAATCCGTGCGTGGTTGCCATCTTCGCCGTGAGCCCGTCGGCCGGTGGCTTTGCCGACCCCCACCTGTTCTCTGCGCCATTCGACGTGAGCGCCGGTGATGGGAGCAACACCGGCGACAATCCCGGTGACGGCTCGGCCCCGGTCACGACGGCGACGTCGCCGACCAACTCCACCGTGCTGACCAGCCAGGCGATCCTGGCCGCCGATGGGTCCGACACGTCGAAGATCACCGTCACCTTGAAGGACACCAACGGGGCCGCCGTGACCACGGGGAAGCAGGTGTCGCTGTCCCAGGGCTCGGGGCACTCCACCATCGATGTGCAGGGAGTCCCCAGCACGACGGCCACCACCGATGCGAGCGGCCAGGCTGTCTTTTCGGTCACCGATACGACGGCCGAGCCGGTCACCTACACCGTCACCGACACGTCCGACAGCAATCTCCAACTGAGCACACAGCCGACGATCACGTTCGCCACGCCCACCGTGACCCCGGCCAATTCGTCGATCACCGCCAATCCGACGGCGGTGGCCCAGGCCGGCTCTTCCACCATCACCGTCACACTCGACGATCAGGCCACGGCACCTCAACCACTGGCGGGCAAGCTCGTGACCCTGGCCCAAGGCCCGGGCGGATCGGTGATCACCCCGGCGTCACCGGGGTCGGACACCACCAACATTCAGGGGAAGGCGACCTTCACCGTCACCGACACGACCGCCCAGACCGTCACCTACACGGCGACCGGTGACGGGGTCGCCCTCACCGGGCACAGCGCCTCGGTCACCTTCGGAACGCTGACGGCGTCGGCGACCGCATCCCTCGTGACCGCCGACAACCCGGTGGTGTCGTCCGTGGCCAACGGCGGATCACAACCCACCGGCGGCGTCACGGTCACGCTGCTGGCCGCCGATGGCGTGAGTGCGGTGGAGGGCAAGACCATCACGTTGGCGGCGTCCCCGGGTTCGTCTGCCCTGGTGTCCCCGAGCTCTGCCGTGACCGATGCCAACGGACAGGCCGTCTTCTCCGTCAGCGACACGACCGCCGAGTCCGTGACGTTCACCGCCACCGACACCACCGATCAATTGCCCATCATTCCGACCGCCACGGTGACCTTCGAAGCCGGCCCGGCCGACGCAAACCAATCATCGGTGACGGCCGATCCGTCCACCGTTCCCAATGACGGCCATACAGCCTCGACAATCACGGTCGGCCTTCATGACCAGCAGGGCAATCCCGTGGCAGGGAAGTTGGTCACACTGACTGCATCCAGCAGCTCGCCGGTGATCACTGCCGTCTCACCGGTTACGGATGCCGGAGGGAATGCGACATTCGCTGTGACCGATGTCGTCCAGGAGGTGGTTACCTTCACGGCCGTCGACAGCAGCGACAACCTCACTCTCGCTCAAGCGGCAACGATAGATTTCAAGCAACCGACAGAGGCGGGACAGTCAACGATCACCGTCAATCAATACCGCATTCCGGCCAATGGAGTCACGCCCGCGGTTGTGTCGGTGACTCTGCGCGATGGACAAGGAAATCCTCTTGATGGAATGGCGGTAAGTGCCCAGGCGGCGCCTGCTGATGGAGCTGAAATCGTGCCCGTGCAGCAGAGCGACGCTCCAGCGGCTGGCGTAACCGATGCGCAAGGCCGAGCGACGTTCTGGGTGTTCGATGCGAAGGCAGAGGTCGTCACGATCACGGCAACGGACACCACCGATGGCGTCGCCGTGACTCAGAGCGTGCCGGTCGTCTTCACCGCCGGACTTCCACAGCCCGCGCAATCCTCCGTGACGGCAAGTCCACTTGCTGTGCCATCGGATGGACATACCACCTCCTTAATCACGGTGACACTCCATGATTCGTACGACAATCCAGTACCCGGAAAGTCGATCACGTTGAGCGGCAGGGGAGGAGCCTTCAAGGTCAGCCCCATCTCAGAGGTCACCGACCAGAACGGTCAGGCAACTCTGTCCGTTAGCGACTCGACATCCGAGTACGTGACGTTCGCGGCAGAGGACACTACTGACTCTCTCGCCATCGGTACGGCGACAGTCACTTTCGGCACACCACCGCCTACGGGTGAGAACTCAACCTTTTTTGCGTCGCCGTCATCCGTGCCGGATGACGGAACGACGGCCTCGACGATCACGGTGTTCTTGCGGGACGAGGACCGAAGAGGTGTCTCCGGCAGAACAGTGGTCATCCATGCCGCGGGCGGGCACTCTGCGCTTGACCACGCGTTCGCCGTGACTGACGCCAATGGGGAGGCCACGTTTCATGTCACCGATGCCACTTCGGAGCAGGTCGACTTCACCGCTGTTGACGCCACAGACAACCTGACACTTCCGACAACCGTTCAAGTCACCTTCCAAGGTTCGATGGGATCAATCCCGTCAGGTCCAGTGTCTTGGGTGGCGAACGGATCCAACGCACCATTCTCCAGTGGACAGTTCATCGAGGTGACGGTGGGGGCGAATTCGACCCTTCCCGCCGGGTCCGGCATGTACATCGAGGAGTGCGCCGCCCCTGGCGGAGTGATCCCCACGGCGCCGAGCCAGTGCGATCCCAAGACCGCCCAGACGCAGGAACTGTTCACCAACAGCGATGGCTCTGCGAGCTACATGAACTACGCCGTCTTCGCCCTCCCCGACCTCGTGTCCCTTGGAGAGCCAGCTTCTGGAGGCCCGACCTGCAATCTGTCGAGCCAGTGCGTGTTTTACTTGGGCGAGAACCCCACCAACTTCTCGCTCCCGCATCTCTGGTCATCGTTCTTCTACGTCAACCCCGGAGCCGGGACCGACAACGGAGCGAACCCGGGAAATGGTCTGCCCGAGGTTCCCTACGTGCTCGCACTTCCGCTTCTTGCCGTGGGAATCCTCATCGGGTTCGCGCTGATCCGGAGGCGGCGATCGCGAGTCGGCGGCTTCTGATGGCCCCTATGCCTTCGGATCTCCGGAATATCGCGACCCCCCGTTGCGGTCTGCTCCGACGCGTCCCGAGACGGGCGGTCCGGCGTTGGGCACTTGCCAGTTCAACGGGAGTGATCCTCGTAGCGTTCTGCGCGCTCGCCACGGCCAGCCCGGCGGCCGCCATTACTTCAGCTGGGTTGGCGGGCAACGGCTCATCGTTTGCGGCGCCTCTCATGGCGCTATGGAGCGATACCGTTGGCCAACCCCCCTACAACCTCAGTGTTTCTTATACGCCCAGCTCCTCAGGTCAGGGCCGATATGAGTTCACCAATCAGACTGTTGACTATGCCGTCAGCGATACCGGTTACGTGAACTCGAGCGTGGGAACAGTTCCGCCCTCGTTTCCGTTTGCCTTCATCCCGATCGCTGCCGCAGGTGTGGCGTTCATGTACAACATCCCTGGCTTGACCCAGACGCTCCAGCTCACCAGCTACACAGCATGCCTCCTCCTGACGGGTCAGATTGAGAACTGGGACGATCCGGCGCTCAAGCAGAATGGTGCTAATTCCGGAGTCACACTCCCCAACTTGGCGGTCACGCCCGTCACGGAGAGCGATCCAGCGGGCACGAATTTTGCATTGGAGGAGTACTGCATCGCGGAGCAGCCCGCGGTCTGGGCCCAGTATGCGAAGAACATGGCGGGCTTCCCGCCTCCCAGCGGTGTAACAATTTCAGCAACGACCCCGGGATCGAACTGGGAGGCCCCGGGCAACGGATTCGATGAGCAGTCGACGTCGGCCGTTGCCTCGAACGTTGCCGACAATGTCGGGACGATTGGCGCCGTCCAGGATAACTACGCCAACGATTCTGGGTTCACGGGTGCCAATCCGGCCAGAGCGGTGGCCGCAGTCAGAAACGCCAGCGGCATGTACACCTTGCCGACTCCCGTGGATGTGACTTCCGCTCTGGCCTACGCCACCCAGTTGGCCGATGGAACCGCACGGTTGGACTTCAACGGCGTCGGGCCAAACGTCTACAACCCGTCCACTTACAGCTACCTTCTCACCCCGACGACGGGATGGTCACCGGCAAAGGGGTTGGCCATGAGCCAATTCGTCAACTACGCACTAACGCTCGGGCAGGAACAGGCGCCGTCCTTCGGATACCCGAGTCTGGGGCTCTCGTTGGAGAGGTACGGCATCGACACTGTTGCCAACGACGTACCCGGAGCGGTCGCCCCGACAGCGGCTGAGAGTACGGCGTACGCATGTGGTGACCTAACGCCAGCTGAAGTACAGGCTGGACAGACGGCGCCGACCTGTGGGGGGACTGCCAATCCCACCGGGCTCGTCTCGTTGACGACCAGCGCACCCAACGGGCCGTTCTCGAGTGGTCAGCGGGTCGACGTCAAGGTAACCCCGAACTCGGTTCTGACTCCAGATGTCGGCGTGTATATCGAAGAGTGTTCGGCCCCCGGCGGCGCGGATCCTTCGTTGCCGACCCAATGCGATGGCAGGACCCACCAACAGACCCCCACCTTTGCCGACGGCGACGGATCGGCGGACTACCCGGGATATCCGATCTATGCACTTCCAGACTCCAGTAATCTGGGAGAAACTGTCGGGGGCCCGGCATGCGACCTCAACAACCAGTGTGTCCTCTACGTCGGAACTGATCCAAACGACTTCTCAGAGCCCCATGTGTGGTCATCCTCGTTTTACGTAAACCCCACGCCAGGTGACGTTGGAACCAACCCTGGAAATGGCCTCCCCGAAGCTCCGTTCATCCTCGCCTTGCCCTTACTGGCGTTTGGTGCCGTCGCCATGTCCCTCTGGACCCGACGCAGACGACGTCGACGAGTGTGAATGCAGCTGGCTGTCACCTCGCTGCGCCCTGGTAAACGCTGCACTGGTAGGCCGAGACCACGATTCGACTGGGTTGAGCAGCCCTGGGTGGAGTCGGATCCCCAAACTTCGAACAGCCCCGCTCTGCCAGGCCGTACCATGAGGGCATGAGTGACGACGCAGTCAACGATCCCTCGGAGGAGCCCCTGGTCGGCCTCAAGCCGCGCAGCTACCAGGTGACCGACGGTCCGACGCGCGCACCGGCCCGGGCCATGCTGCGCGCCGTGGGGATGACCGATGCCGACTGGGACAAACCCCAGATCGGGGTGGCGTCCTCGTGGAACGAGGTCACGCCGTGCAACATGCCGCTCGACCGCCTGGCCAAGCGGGCCAAGGACGGTGTGCGCGATGCGGGGGGCTTCCCCCTCGAGTTCGTGACCATCGCCGTGTCCGACGGGATCTCCATGGGGCACGAGGGCATGCGGGCCTCGTTGGTCAGCCGCGAGGTCATCGCCGACTCGGTGGAGACGGTCATGCACGCGGAGCGTTTCGATGGATTGGTCACGTTGGCCGGCTGCGACAAATCGCTCCCCGGGATGCTGATGGCGGCGGCCCGGCTCAACCTGCCCAGCGTGTTCCTGTACGGCGGGTCGATCCTGCCGGGCCGGGTCGGTGACCGGGCCCTGGACATCACGTCGGTGTTCGAGGCGGTCGGCGCCCACGCCGTGGACGCACTCACCGACGAGGAGCTCAGCCTCATCGAGCACAACGCCTGTCCCACCGAGGGATCGTGCGCCGGCATGTTCACGGCCAACACCATGGCCTCGGTGGCCGAGGCGTTGGGGATGTCCCTGCCGGGGAGCTCCACGGCACCGGCTGTCGACCGTCGACGCGACGACGACGCCTTCCGCTCGGGCCGGGCCGTCGTCGAGCTGCTGCGAGCCGGGATCCGGCCCCGCCAGGTGCTGACCAAGGCGGCCTTCGAGAACGCCATCGCCGTGACCATGGCCCTCGGTGGCTCCACCAACGCCGTGCTCCACCTGCTGGCCATCGCCTACGAGGCACGGGTGGAGCTGGAGCTCGAGGACTTCAACAAGGTGGCGGCACGCGTCCCGCACCTGGCCGACACCAAGCCGCACGGGAAGTACCACATGACCGATCTCGACCGCATCGGCGGGGTCCCGGTGGTCATGGCGGAGCTGTTGGAGGCGGGGCTGCTGCACGGGGACTGCATCACCGTCACCGGGAGGACGGTGGCGGAGAACCTGGCCGCCCTCGACCCGCCCCGTCCGGACGGTGACGTGGTCCACGGCATGGCCGATCCCATCCACGTCCAGGGGGGGATCGCCGTGCTGACCGGCTCGCTGGCCCCGAATGGCGCCGTCGTCAAGGTGGCGGGCATCGACGACCTCACCTTCGACGGGACGGCCCGGGTGTTCGACGGGGAGGATCGGGCCATGGATGCCATCCTGTCGGGATCGATCGAGCCCAACACCGTGGTGGTCATCCGCTACGAGGGCCCCAAGGGAGGCCCCGGCATGCGGGAGATGCTGGCGGTCACCGGGGCGATGAAGGGTGTCGGCCGGGGCGGGGACTGCGCCCTCGTGACCGACGGCCGCTTCTCCGGTGGTACCCACGGATTCTGCATCGGACACGTCGCGCCCGAGGCGGTGGACGGGGGACCGATCGCCCTGGTGGCGGACGGTGACCGCATCGTGGTGGACGTGCTCAACCACACCATCGACCTGGTCGTGCCCGAGGACGAGCTGGCCCGTCGGCGGTCGGGGGTCAAGCATCCGGCCCCCCGGTACACCACCGGAGTGCTGGCCAAGTACGCCCGCCTGGTGACCGGTGCCGAGCGGGGGGCGATCACCGAGCCCTGAGTTCGGTGGGTCGTCGTCCGCCCCGGGCCCCACGTTCGCCAGCCGACCCGACGGTGGGGGAGGCCGACGGTGGGGGAGGCCGACGGTGGGGGAGGCCGACGCGGTGCGTTTGGAGTTCAGCCGAAGGGTCGACGGAGCGCCCGACGGCGGCGCATCAGCATGGCGGCGGCGAAGATCAGCGCGGCGAGCGTGGGAATGACCAGTGCGACGGGCACTTCGGGCGCGGCGGTCGGTGCCTCGGTGCCGGCACCCCCTGACGGAGCGTTGGCCGGCGGCAGGTCGCCCAGGAAGTACGCCGTCGTGTGGTCGTTGGCCAGCCAATAGCCGCCACCGGCCGGGGACGCGGCCAACCCGACGGTGGTCGGCCAGCCGACCCTCCCGGCGCCGGATCCGTGGAAGCGGGCGTCTCCGAAGGTGAACACCCCGCCGTCGGCCCCGGCCAGCCAGTAGCCATGGCCGTCCGGAGTGGCGGCCATGCCCACGATGCGCGTCTTCAGGTGGAAGCCCACGGCCGAGCCGTACATGGTGGCGTCCCCGAAGCCGAAGACGCCGCCGTCCGAGGCGACCAGCCAGTAGCCCCGCCCATCGGGGGTGGCGACGATGCCCGTGATGGGCGCATTCAGGTGGAGGCTGCCGGCCGAGCCGTCGAAGTGGGCGTCACCGAAGCGGAACACCCCGCCGTCGGCCCCGGCCAGCCAGTAGCCGCCACCGTCAGGGGTGGCGGCGATGCCGACGATGGGCTGGCGGAGCCGGACCGGGCTGGCCGATCCGTAGAAGCGGGCATCACCGCCCGTGAACACCCCTCCGTCGGCCCCGGCCAGCCAGTAGCCGCCACCGTCAGGGGTGGCGGCGATGCCGACGATGGGCTGGCGCAGCCGGACCCGGCTGGCCGATCCGTAGAAGCGGGCATCACCGCCCGTGAACACCCCGCCGTCGGCCCCGGCCAGCCAGTAGCCGTTGCCGTCAGGGGTGGCGGTGATGCCGACGATCGGGGCGTGCAGCCGCGGACCGGAGGCCCCCGCGGCGGCCGACCCGGTCAGTGCTCCCGCCAGCGAGGCGATCAGGATGGCGGTGGCCAGGGGTCCGAGGCCCCGGCGCGGCGACGTGCGCGCCACGAGGCGACTGCGCCGGGTGGTCCGTACCCATGGATGCTTGGACATGGCCGCCATTCGATCGGGGTGCGAGCCGTGGTTGGCGGCGTGGCCTCCGTTGGTGGCCCCCACCTCGGGAAATCGTCCCACGCTGCGTGCCAGGTGACCGACACATAGTCGCAGAGGCGACCAGGGGGCGCAAGGCGGTACCGGTCAGGTCGAGGCGATCGCCACCACCGGGCTGGTGGGCGGGTCGGCGCCGAGGGAGCCGTTGAAGGTGGCGCTCCCGAAGGCGAAGGCGCCACCGTCGGACGCGCCCAGGGTGTAGCCGTATCCGTCCGGAGCAACGGTGAGGCCGACGATGGGTCGGTTGAGCGTCCGGCCGCCGGTCGACCCGTGGAACACGGCGTCGCCGAAGGTGAACACCCCGCCGTCGCGGGCCACCAGCCAGTAGCCGTTGCCGTCGACGGTGGCGGCCATGCCCACCACCGGTTGATTCAACGGCGTGGCACCCGTCGACCCGAGGAAGGCGGCGTCGCCGAACGAGAAGACCCCACCGTCGGAGGCCACCAGCCAGTACCCCAGGTTGCTCCCGGTCTGGACCATGCCCACCACCGGCCGGTTCAACGGGGTCGCCCCGGTCGAACCGAGGAAGGGTGCGTCGCCGAAGGCGAAGATCCCGCCGTCGGAGGCCACCAGCCAGTACCCGCGGTCGTCGGTGGTGGGCTCGAACCCGACGATGGGCCGGTGGAGGGTGAGGCCGCCCGTCGAGCCGTAGAAGCCGGCGTCGCCGAAGGTGAACACCCCCCCGTCGGAGGCCACCAGCCAGTACCCTTCGCCGTCAGCGGTGGGGGCCATGGCCACGATCGGTCTGTTGAGTGTGCGACCGGCGAGTGACCCCAGCCCAGGCGCCGACCCCAGGGGGTGCACGCCGCCGGCGGCGTCGGTGAACCAGGTCCCACCCCCACCACCCCGGAAGTGGCGGTCGATGGCCTGCTCGAAGGCACCGGCCACCTTGCCGTGCCCGATGTCGTTGGTATGGATGGTGAGGCCGCTGTTGTCGCACATGTGCGTCCACGCACAGGTGCGGCTGACGTTTTGGGGGACGGTGGCCCCGTTGAACGAGCCGGTCAGGGCGAAGTCCTGGGTGGCGAACACGCCCTGGACGTCGACGGGGACCGCTCCGCCGGCACCGTAGATCTTGGTCAGCGCGCCGTTGAGGATGGCCGACAGCGGAGCCGACTGCCGGGCCAGCCCGGGCCCGGCGGCACCGCCGAGCACCCACTCGGCCAGGAACGGGTTGTAGTAGTCCATGCCGAAGATGGGCACACCCGGCGCCGCCCGGCGGAGCCCGGCCACGATCTGTGGGAGCTCGGACTCGATGGTGGTGAAGCCCGCGGTGACACAAGTGGCGTTGACGGAGCTGCCGGTGAGGCAGTTGTCGACGTTGTTGGCCCCGATGTCGATGGTGATGTACGGGACCTGGCCGGGGTGGGCGGTGAGGAACGCCTCGGCCGCGGCCAACTGGGTCCCCTGGGGGTAGCCGCAGGCGCCGCCACCGCTGAGCATGGTGGTGGTCGTGGCCCCGCCGCAGGCCAGGTTCTCCACGGTCAGGCCGGGGAACGCGGTCGCCTCATGGGCGGCGATCAGCTGCACGTACCGGTGGGCGGTGGTCGACGCGCCGGTGCCGGCGGCCAGCGAATCGCCGAGCGATACCTGGTAGAGGGGACCGGTGGCCCCCGGTGATGCGGCGGCGGTACCGACGGCCCCGGCCACTGCCGAGGAGGAGGTCAGGAGCAGGGCCGCCCCGGCGGCCAGGGCGACCATCGGCGCCACCAGGCGTACCCGGTGCCGCCGGTGCGGCCGGCCCCCGGCGGCGCGTCGGCGGGCGGCTCGGCGGATTGGTCCCATCGTTCCTCCCTGACGGCCGCCGGACGGCGCCGGCGTACCCCCGCGACTCTAGGTCGGCGTGCGGTGCTTGTCCTCGGGCCGCTGCTCGTGGCACAATGGCCCCACTATGCGTATCAGCCCCGCCCGACCCACGATCATCCTGGTACTCGTTTCGTAGCGCACACGACGCTCTCTCGCCGTGTGCGCTCTCCGACCTCCCAGATGGGAGGTCGTTTTCATGTCCCGGCAGCGATCGTCACCGACCGATCGGCACCAGTCCTCACAACCAGCAGCAACGACACAACCAGCGGCAACGACAGATGGAGACAAGGGAGTACCCGATGGAACTGACTGGAGCACAAGCACTGATCAAGAGCTTGGAGATGCAACGGGTGGAGGTCATGTTCGGCCTTCCCGGCGGTGCGATCCTGCCGGTCTACGACCCGATCATCGACTCGTCGATCCGGCACATCCTGGTGCGTCACGAGCAGGGTGCGGGCCACATGGCGGAGGGGTACGCACAGGTCACCGGCCGGCCCGGTGTGGCCATCGTGACCAGCGGGCCCGGTGCCACCAACATCGTCACGCCCCTGGCCGACGCCTACATGGACTCCATCCCCCTGGTCGTGGTGACCGGTCAGGTGGCGACCACCGCCATCGGCACCGACGCCTTCCAGGAGAGCGACATCACCGGCATCACCATGGGGATCACCAAGCACAACTGGCTGATCACCGACGTCAACGACATCCCCCGGGTGGTGGCCGAGGCGTTCCACGTGGCCACGACCGGCCGGCCGGGCCCGGTCCTCATCGACGTCCCCAAGGACATCGCCAACAGCACCATGGAGTGGTACTGGCCCGAGCCGGCCGATCTCGACCTCCCGGGGTACCACCCGGTGACCGACGGTGACCCGGCGCTGGTGCGCCGTGCGGCTGAATTGCTCCTCGCCGCCGAGCGACCGGTGATCTACGCCGGTGGTGGCATCTTGAAGGCACGGGCGGCCGAAGGGCTGCGCGAGCTGGCCGAGCGGACCGGCATCCCCGTGGTCACCACCCTGATGGCGCGGGGATCGTTCCCCGACTCGCACCCCCTGTGCCTGGGGATGCCGGGCATGCACGGCAACTACACGGCCGTGACCGCCATGCAGCGCTCCGACCTGCTCATCGCCCTGGGGAGCCGGTTCGACGACCGGGTGACCGGCAAGGTCGATGCCTTTGCGCCGAACGCCAAGGTGATCCACGTCGACATCGACCCGGCCGAGCTGCACAAGGTGCGCTTCGCCGACGTGGCTATCGCCGGCGACTGCCGACGGGTCATCGACGAGCTGTTGGTGGCGCTCACCGATCTCGGGCTTCCCCACTCCGACACCACCAGAGGTGGCTCCGGAGGCGCCCCGAGTGACGCGGTGGCGGGTGCGCCGGCTGCAGCCGGGTCGCCGGCCGCAGCCCACCCACGGGAACGCCTCATCCCCTGGAGGGCCCAGCTCAGCGAGTGGCAACGGCGCTTCCCGTTGGTCTACGACCAGCAGCCCGGAGCCGGCGCCCTCAAGCCCCAGTTCGTCCTCGAGACCCTTCGCGACGCCACCCCCGACGACACCATCGTGGCGTCCGGGGTGGGCCAGCACCAGATGTTCGCCTCCCAGTGGTGGCAGTTCGACTACCCCTACACGTGGGTCAACTCCGGCGGCCTCGGGACCATGGGCTTCGCCGTCCCCGCCGCCATCGGGGCCAAGGTGGGACGGCCGGACAAGATGGTGTGGGCGGTCGACGGCGACGGCTGCTTCCAGATGACCGCCCAGGAGCTGGTCACGGCGAGCTCGGAGCGGATCCCCGTGAAGATCGCCATCCTCAACAACGCCTATCTGGGCATGGTGCGCCAGTGGCAGGAGATGTTCTACGAGGAGCGCTACTCCGAGGTGTACCTCTCGCCCGACCTGCCCGACTACGTGGGCTGGGCCGAGTCGATGGGGTGCGTGGGCATCCGGGTCGAGTCGGCCGAAGAGGTGGCCTCGGCCATCGACAAGGCCAACAACATCGACGACCGACCGGTGGTGGTCGACTTCCGCACGGACGCCTTCGAGAAGGTGTTCCCCATGGTGGCGGCCGGCCAGTCCAACGACGACATCGTGGTGGACCCTTCGCTCACCGCGGACGGCCGGCCATGAGCGTCTACGGCGCCGACAAGCGCCACCACACGCTCACCGTCCTGGTGGAGAACAAGGCCGGGGTGCTGGCCCGGGTGGCCGGGCTGTTCTCGAGGCGGGGCTACAACATCTTCAGCCTGGCCGTGGCCCCGTCGGACAACGAGCGGTTCAGCCGGATCACCATCGTGGTGGACGTGGAGTCGGCCCCGCTGGACCAGATCATCAAGCAGCTGGACAAGCTCATCCCGGTGGTGTCGATCACCGAGCTGGACCCGAGCATGGCCCGCGAGCGCGAGCTCCTGATGGCCACGCTGGAGGCCGGTCCCGCCACCCGGGGCCAGATCATCCAGCTGGTCGGGGTGTTCGAGGGAAAGATCGTCGACGTCGGCCACGACCGGCTCACGGTGGCCCTCGAGGGCGCCCCGATCAAGCTCGACGACTTCGAGGACCTCATCCGCAGCTACGGGATCGTCGAGATGCAGCGGACCGGTCGGGTGGCGTTGCCTAAGCTGGACCGGTCCGGTGAGCACGGGACCCCGCTGCACGCTGCACATTCATTCGGACACGACACAGAGAAGGCAGGTTGATCGACGATGGCCACGCTGTACTACGAAAAGGACGCCGACCCGAGCCTCATCGGGAACCGCAAGGTGGCGGTGATCGGGTACGGCTCCCAGGGCCACGCCCATGCGCTGAACCTGTCGGAGAGCGGGGTGGACGTCCGCGTCGGGCTCCGTGAAGGCTCGTCGTCGAGGCAGAAGGCCGAGGAGGCCGGCCTCCGGGTCCTGTCGGTGGCGGACGCCTCGGCCGAGGCCGACGTCATCATGATCCTGCTTCCCGACACCGAGCAGGCCGCCGTGTACGAGGCGGAGATCGCCCCCCACCTGAGCGCCGGCGACGCCATCTTCTTCGCCCACGGGTTCAACATCAGGTTCGGGCTGATCTCCCCGCCGGCCGATGTCGACGTGGCCATGGTGGCGCCCAAGGGCCCGGGCCACCTGGTGCGGCGCACCTACACCGAGGGAGGCGGGGTGCCGTCGCTGGTGGCGGTGTCGGCCGACCCGTCCGGCAAGGCGCACGACCTGGCGCTCTCCTATGCCCACGCCATCGGTGCCACCCGGGCCGGGGTGCTCGACACCACGTTCGCCGAGGAGACCGAGACCGACCTCTTCGGTGAGCAGGTGGTGCTGTGCGGTGGGCTGACCGCCCTGGTGCAGGCCGGGTACGAGACGCTGGTCGGAGCCGGGTACCAGCCGGAGTCGGCGTACTTCGAGTGCCTCCACGAGCTCAAGCTGATCGTCGACCTGATGTACGAGCAGGGGATCAGCGGGATGCGATTCTCCATCTCGGATACGGCCGAGTACGGCGACCTGACCCGGGGCCCGAGGGTGATCAACCAGGCGGTGCGCGACGAGATGGGACGCATCCTCGGAGAGATCCAGGACGGCACCTTCGCCTCCGAGTGGGTGGAGGAGAACGCCAAGGGCCGACCCAACTACAAGGCGCTGCGCCAGGCCGGCCTGGACCATCCGATCGAGAAGGTGGGCGCCGAGCTGCGGGACATGATGCCCTTCGTCACCGCCGGCAAGCAGAAGATCCAGGATGTCTCGGGCGGCTGAGCCCGCCGCTGACCCCGAACAGGGGGCGGGCGAGGTGAAGGTCGCCGGGCTCGAGCCCACCTTCCGCCATCTCGACGATCCCGACATGGCCTGGCAGCGGGTCAAGTCGATCCGCAACGCCGACGGGTCGGAGTCGTCGGTGTGGGAGAAGTGGCTGGCCTTCTCGCCCGACCCCCAATACCTGTCCCTCTACGCCAAGTGGGACCCGGGCATGGTCATCCGCCGCCACGGGCACTACAGCCCCCACGTCATCTTCGTCATCAGCGGGGACATGTGGTGCGGTGACCGCCACTGCCCGGCCGGCACCCATGTCGAGCTGCCTCTGGGTGCGGCCTTCGGGCCGTTCGTGTCCGGGCCCGAGGGCACCGTGCTCTTCGAGGTCATGATGGGTGACCCGCGGTCGTGGGGCGACGACCCCCAAGCGTTCCTCGACGCGCTGGCCGCACGGGGTGCGCACGCACTGCCCGATCCGGCCATCGAGCTGCCCGAGTGGCTGGTCGACCTGCGCCAGCGGTGGGTGGTGGACGGGGAGGAGCCCGCCGGCGGCTAGGCCCCGTCTCCGCTAACTGCAATATTGAATGCTGACCGCTGCACCCAGATTGAGGTTTGTCCTGGTGTCTGTGAAATAGAAGACAACGCCACACCCGGGAGACGGCCCGTACATGGGATTCGTTAAGGTAAATGTGGCATTTGGCCCTGCAGAACTCGAAGGCGAGAGGATGACGCTGTTCTGTGTGCAGCATGCGCTTATCGTGAACGGCGCTGTCTCGCCCGGCTCGGTTACCGTGACATTGATTGCGCCAGTCGGGCAGCCAGTATCTACGCAGGCCAGGCCGGGCGGGCTATTGGCATCCCCGCATGAGGAGCCCATTCCACTCGCCGTGATGCAGATGCTGGAACATGATACGTGCCATAAATAGTCAGTTTCCGGCGCCTGGAAATTCTGAGATTGACCACCACCATTGCCATCAAGCTTGGCTTCGAAATTAGGCGATGCTGCCTTCGCCTTCGAATGATTTATTGTAATCGTCGCTTGACTATTAGAGCCCTCGAAGTTCGATGGTACTTCTAAGGTGAATTTCAATGTGTTGCCCGACAAAGTGATTGAGTTCTTCTCAATGGTTGCACCGCACCCCGAGACAGTCACGAGCGACTTGGAAGTGCTTGGTTCCATCTGCGTGTCAAACGTCACACTCGCCGGTGTGTTTTGACCCTTGGTGAGCGTCCCATCGAGCGGAGGCGACAGCCCCGATTCATCGACCGCTGGCGCAAGCGTCATGGACTGCTGCTGAATCGACGGATCAAGCCCGAAACCGGAGCTGTAGTCCAAACTTCCGGCCCCCTGGGTGTTGCGGTTTGCGAAGCCGGATTGGCCAGAAAGAGCACCGAACAGAGTCTGTGTGTCTGATTCGACGCTCGCTAGATTAGTGGTGGAGGAGTACCCGAAATAAGCGTCAGCGTTGAAATTCGTCGATTCCGAGCCTCCCGCACATGCTGCCGCCAAAATGAGTCCGGAGTGATTCGGGCCAAAGTAGTGAGTGATGCCGAGTGGAGTCAGTGATATCCCCCATTCACATATGGCTCCAAATGTTGAGCAGCTAATTCCCAGGAAACCCACTGGAAGTGCGGAGAACGTATCCTCTTGGTCGACTTCAATCCAACTGGGGTCAACCCCATGATCAATGTAATTAAAATATGCGTGATATGCGGCGTCATGGTTACCATCCCACTCGACGAATATGGGTGACAGACCGACCTTTACCTCGACGCCGTGCGTAAGGAAGACGATGATCCCAGCACCTGCCATGCTCGTAAAACTTGTAAGCGTTGCGCTTCCATGCGAGAGCGGTCCATTTTCAATACGACGACTTACGCTTCTTGTCACAGTCGACTCAAATACCTTGGGACTCTTGTAGCCCGGGAAGCTCGCCAGACTTGATTCGACCTGGCTAACTTCACCCGATGTCTGGTTTGCAAAATTGTTGAAGATGTACACATCGTCGTTTGGCGGCGTGACTGCCCCCGTCGGATCTGCCGCATGCGCTGCCGTCGTGGCGACCGGGGCTAAAGCAGCGACGCCTGTAATCGACAGGAGCATCGTTCCAGCTGCGAAGAGTTTGATGGGCACCTTGAACCGCCCGAGGCCCACCCGCCGAGTTGCCATTCCGAACATTCCCGCCGCCTCCATTCGAGAACCCGCCCTCGCCGTTCCCGGCTACAGGCGTACTTGAATCAGCTTGTCCCGTCAAATGGGCCTCGGTCAGGAGATCGGTCACCCCATCGTGGACGGGGCGTGGAGAAGCGCTCACCTCGTCGTTGGTGGCGATTCTTCAGGCGACCGAGTGACAGCAGCGGCGTCGATCACATTCCATGTATCCAGTCTGGACAACCGAATCGAGATGTGGAAACCGGCAATCGAACGCAGCGGCATCGGTTGGGTATCCAGAAGCAGCCGAAACGGACGAGGGACGGTCAACTCCGTTGGAACCGGACGTTGTGGTAATCGCCGGCGGCTAGGCCTGGGTCGGGATCTTTTGGTGCTTGGGGATCTTGAACGGCGTCATCGGGTCGCTCGCCTCCAGCAGCTCGAGGTCCGTGCACGTTCCGTCGGGGATCGGCGCCGGGGCGGTCGAGAGGGGTCCGACCGGGGCGGCCGTCGTGCTGTCCGACGTCAGCGGGAGCGTGGGCGCCTTGGTCTTCGGGGTGCTGAGCGAGGTGAGGGTGGACGTGAGGTCGCCGGTGACCGAGCGTCTCCAGCTCGAGATGTTGGGGGCGGTGACCCCGAAGACCGACTCGAGGAAGCGCAGCTGGGACGTGTGGTCGAAGACGTCGGAGACGATGTGGCCTCCGGCGGAGAACGGCGACACCACGATCATCGGCACCCGCACCCCGAGCCCGACCGGGCCGCTGACCCCTTGCGCCTGGGCCGGCAGTGGGCTCTGGGTCAGGTACTCACCGGACGTGCCGGGGGGTGGGGTGGGCGGAGGGACGTGGTCGAAGAAGCCGTCGTTCTCGTCGTACATGATGAACAGGACCGTGCTCGCCCACACCTCGGGATTGGACAACAGCGTGTTCAGCACCTGCTGGGTGTACCACTCGCCGAGGGCCGGTGGGGCCGGGGGATGCTCGTCGTAGGTGTCGGGGGACATGATCCATGACACCTGGGGGAGGTTCCCGGAAGCCACGTCCTTGGCGAAGTCGTTCGGACCGGTGCCCCCGGTGAGTCCGCCGCTGACGTTGGGCCCGTAGTAGCTGAAGGCTCGCTTGTAGAGATCCGACGCCGGGTTCTGGTAGGCGGCGAAGTACAGCATCATGTTCTTGCTGAAGAAGTAGGGGGCCCCGGGTTGGTAGTTGGACCCGTACGGGTTGTAGGCCTTCCAGTTGATGCCGGCGTTCTCCAATACCTCGGGCATCGTGTCCCAGGTGCACGTCCACTGGAAGGGCGCCTGCGCGGAGTTGGTGACCAGAATGGGGCCGCCGGCCACGCCGGCCGGGTCGATGCTGCCGGTCATGGCCATCAGGCGGTTGGGATGGGTGGGACCGAGCACCGAGCAGAAGTACTGGTCGCAGATGGTGAACTTCTTGGCCAGGTCGTAGTAGAAGGGCAGGTCGCTCTTCTTGTAGTACCCCATCGTGTTGATGCCCAGCGCACCCTCGTAGCTGCTCGAGGTGTGCGTGGAGACGAACGCCCCCATGGTGTCGTTGTCCCACGAGGCATGCTCGGCCGGCCAGCTGTGGTCGAGGTCGTAGGTGCACTCGGCCTGCTGCGTCTTGGTGTTCATGTGGAACGGCAGCAGCGTGGGCTGCTCGCCACCGGGCCACGCCTGGGTGAAGGCGCCCCGGTTGTCGGTGTCGTCGAAGCCCTTGACGCCCGCCATGGTGCCGAAATAGTGGTCGAACGACCGGTTCTCCTGCATCAGGAACACGACGTGCTTGACGGCACCGAGGTCCGATCCCGCCGGCGAGGTCGACAGGGCGCGCGCCACCGTCTCGTGGCCCGTTCTCCGTACGTGGCCCGCCCGGGCCAGGCCGACGGTGGTGGCCCCGGCGACTCCACCCGCCAGCACCTGTCTACGACTGAAGGTCGGATCTGTCATGGTGGCGATGCTTGCACAGTTCGCCGCCGCATGACGGGTTGATCGACTACACGTGGTGTCACCTCACGCCGGTGGCGTCCCGGCCCCGCCGATCGACGCCGGCAGATTGCCACCGAACTGCCACGCACGCGCCACGGAAGCGCCACGGATCGTTTCCGCTGCCGTCGCAAAACCGTAACGGAGTGGTCGATCGCCGGTGCTCGACCCTCTCAGGTTCGCCCCGATCTGCGTGGGGGAGAGCCGTGTCGACGTCCGTGACGCGGTTCGGGACCATTGGACCCAAAAACCGTTGGTACGACTGGATAAAACTGTTGGTGGACCGGCGTCCGACTCCTGACCGGCGAGCGTCCCTCGATCCCCACGGGCTCGGCCCCGTGTACGGCACCGGAGGCACTCGTCGGTGTGACCCAACGTTCATCTGTCGATCGTTGAACGTCACCGGGCGCGCTGTCACCATCACGTCAGGACCCGGAATTCCGTCCTCCGGTCCATCACGTCGACGCCCGATCGGTGCCGACCTCCAGTGACGAACAGAGAGGAACTGCTCATGCGATTGCGGACCAAGCGGATCAGGATCCGCGGTACCCGTGCAGCCCGGGTCGGCGTGTCGATGGCGGCCGTCGTGGTGTCGACGGTGGCCCTGCCCGGGCTCGGTTCCGGTGTGGCTGGGGCCACCCCTCCGCCGGCGACCACACCGATCGACCACGTGGTGGTCATCTTCCAGGAGAACGTGTCCTTCGACCACTACTTCGGGACCTATCCGCAGGCGGCCAACACCGATGGCCAGACGTTCACCGCCAAAGCCGGGACTCCGGCCGTGGACGGGCTGACGCCGGCGACCGACCCCTCGCTGCCGGCCTCCCTGCGTCACTCGAGCGATCTGACCGCCACCAACCCCAACAGCTCGCTTCCGGTGCGCCTGTCGTCCAACGTCAATCCCACCTCGACCAACCCCGGTTCGGCGGCCGGTGAGCTGACCTGCGACCAGGACCACAACTACGCCGACGAGCAGAAGGCGTTCGACGGCGGCCTGATGGACAAGTTCGTCCAGACCGTGGGCACCGCCACCGGCAAGAACCCGTCGGGGCAGCCGTGCACCGCGGCCCAGGTCATGGACTACTACGACGGGAACTCGGTGACGGCCCTGTGGAACTACGCCCAGAACTTCGCCATGAGCGACGACTCGTTCGGCACCACGTTCGGCCCGTCGGCGCCTGGTGCCATCAACCTGGTGTCGGGGGACACCGGCAACGTCGACATGTCGCACACGGCCAACAGCCCGAGTATCGCCACCGCGGTCACGCCCAATGCCGACCTCACGGCCGACGGCAACGGCGGATACTCGCTCACCAGCGACGCCCAGCCCTACTACGACGACTGCTCGACGCGTGATGCGGTGGCACTGTCGGGGACCAACATCGGGGACGAGCTCAACAACGCCGGCCTCAGCTGGGGCTGGTTCGAGGGAGGGTTCCGACCGACCACGCCGTTCGCCACCGCCTCGGCCGCCGTGGATCCGGGCCAGTCGACCAGCACCTTCACCCCCGACGAGTTCGCCGGCAGCTTCACCGGCAAGGTCACTCCGACCGGGGCGTCCAACCAGGCGCTGTGCAATGCCGTGCATCCGGTGGGCGTGGCCCTGGGAGGCACGGGCGGCACGGCCGGGTCCGGCACGCCGGGGTCGTACGGGTACAAGGACGACTACATCCCCCATCATGAGCCGTTCCAGTTCTACGCCTCCACGGCCAACCCGCACCACCTGACCATCCCGACCAACGGGAGCGGACAGGACACGCTGGCCGGCCTGGAGGAGATCGGCACGGACACCCAGACCTACACCGCAGGGCAGCCCGACTTCGACACACCCAACCACCAGTACGACACGAGCGACTTCGACCAGCTGGTCGCGGCGATCGGCCAGGGTCAGCTCCCGGGCAGCGCGCTGCCGGCGGTCAGCTTCCTCAAGGCGCCGGGCTACGAAGACGGGCATGCCGGATACTCGGACCCGGCCGACGAGCAGGCCTTCGTGACCAAGGAGGTCAACGCCCTGGAGCAGACCCCGGACTGGTCCCACACGGCCGTGATCATCTCCTACGACGACTCCGACGGGTGGTACGACCACGTGTACAGCGGGGTCACCAACCCCTCGACCAGCGTGGCCGACCAGCTCACCGGGACGGGGGCGTGTGGCACCGGGACCCCGCTGGCCGGCGAGCAGGGACGGTGCGGCTACGGCCCACGCCTGCCCCTCTTGGTCATCTCGCCCTACGCCAAGTCGAACTTCGTCGATCACACGGTCACCGACCAGTCGTCGATCCCCAAGTTCATCCAGGACAACTGGTCGTTGCCGGCGATACCCGGCTCGGCCGCCACCATCGCCGGCTCGCTGGACAACATGTTCGACTTCAGCGGGCCGTCGGCCGGCGCCAACCCGGTGCTGTACCTGGATCCGACCACCGGCCAGGTCACCCAGACGCCCCAACCCCTCCTTCCCGAGTTCCCCTACCCGGGTGTCGTGGCAGCGGCGGTGCTCGTGGTCATCGGGGGAGGGGCGCTGGTGGTGACGCGCCGCCGACGGAGGATCCGCGCCTGATCCCTGTCGGACTCACCGCGTTCAGCGACCTCGATCGGTCGCCCGAGTGTCAGAGCCGGGGTCTTCGGGCCCCGGCTCTGCCCGCGGGTGGGGTCCGAGGACCGCAGTCCGGGCCAGGAGCACGCGCGGCATCATCGACGGCGCTCACCGTCAGTAGTTGTCCGAACCCGCTGGGTGTGAGCCACCGTGATCGTGTGACACGAGCGTGAAAGTTCACAATTGCGTGGCCGAGAATTCATGTTGGAACGACCAAAACTGCTGGTCACGGAGGCTATTTTCCACGATACTTCTCACTGTGCCTCTGTCGTTGACCGCCCTTTCGAGCCGAGTCCTCGGGGCGGTCGTCGTCTCTTTCGGTGTCCTCATCCTCGTTCCCGGCGTGGCCGGCGCCGCCTTTCCGGGGATGAACGGTGCCATCGCCTATCAGAGCACCGAGGCGGGCATCACCCCGTGCAACCCGTTCACCAGCAGCGAGCTGTTCTCTGTGCTGCCAGGCGGTGGTCAGCCGTCGCAGGTGGACTGCGACGGGCACACCGACCAGCACGTGTTCGTGTCACCCGACGGATCCGAGGTGGTGTTCGCCAGCAACCGCTCCGGCGGGTCGGGGGCGTTCCAGCTCTACACCGAGTCACTGACCCAACCGGCCACCGCCACGCCGGTCTCGTTCCCTCCCAATGCCGGTGTCGACGACTACCCGTCGTGGGCGCCGGCCTCGCCGAGCGGTCAGGGGCCCATCATCTTCCAACGAACCCTGCCCGGTGGCGTGCCTCAGCTCTACACCGAGAACGTGAACATCCCCTCGTCGCCGGCGAGCCCGGTGTTTTCGACGCCGACGGGCTTCAGCGACACCGAACCGGTGTACGACCCGTCGAACGCCAATGAGATCCTCTTCGTCCGCCAGGCCGCCGGCGGGCCGTCGCAGATCTTCGAGTACGACCTGGCCACCCCGTCGGTTCCCCCGGTCAACCTGTCGGCGTCCGACGGTGACAGCGCCAGCAACGACTCGAAGCCAGACTTCGCACCGTCCCCCACCGGCTCGCCGGCAGTGCAGCTGGTCGTCTTCCAGTCGGACCGGTCGTCGGCCGCGGCCCTCGGTGGGCCCTGCACCGGTACGCAGCTGTACACGATGAGCGACCAACCCGGCTCGACGGTGGTGCCGGTGTTCCAGGTGACGGCGGGCTCGCCACCGGCCCCGACCGGGCAGCAGTCGTGTCCGGAAGTGAACGGGACTCCGGTGGCCACGGAGAACCCGGTGTTCTCGCCCCAGGGGAACGAGATCGCCTACGACCAGCCGGGTCCGAACAGCCAGGACGTCTTCACCACCTACGCGGTGGACTTCTCGGGCAACGCGGGGTGGACGAACACCACCAAGGACCTGACACCGAACTTCGCCACCGATGAGGCGCCGAACTGGGCGCCCGTGCAGCCGGGGGTCAGCACGCCGGAAGCCCCCGCCTCGATCCTCATGCCCGTCGCCGGTGTCGGGGTGCTCGGGGGTGTGGCCCTGGTGGTGCGGCGACGCCGGCGGCCGGTCTAGGCCCTCGGGTGGCCACGGGCCTGGCTGGCGCCGGGGCCCGAACGCCAAAGGGCCACCGTGCCCGTTTGGCGCTCATCGTGGTGATGGTGGTCCTGTGCTCGATCACCCTGACGGCGGCGGCATCGGCCCAGGCCGCCGAGTCAGGCCTCATCGAGGCCTCGGGCACCCATCTGATCCTCAACGGATCGATCTATCGGTTCACCGGCGTCGACGCCTACGAGGCGGCCACGGACTGGGGTATCAATGCCGGATGCGGCGCCCAGCTCGGCGCCGCGCAGTTGACCCGGCTCTTCGGCTCGCTGCCCCCCAACTCGATGGTGCGCATCTGGGCGTTCCAGGGGACCATGGCTACGGACGTGAAGACCGGCCAACTCGACTGGGGCCCGCTGGATCGCGTCTTCGCCGCCGCCGCCGCCCACGGCCAGCGCCTCATCGTGGCGATCACCGACCAGGGGGGCACCTGCGACGGCGACCACTGGCAGGGCCCGTCGTGGTACCGCAGAGGATTCCAGCAGGTCTTCAACACACCGGCCACCACGGACGGGCGTGGACTCACCCCGCTGTCCTACTGGACGTACATGCAGGACATCGTCAACCGCTACGGCTCCTCCCCGGCGCTCGGCATGTGGGAGCCCATATCGGAGGCCGAGGCGTCCGCTTGTGCCCCCCAGTACCAGCCCCTGGACTGCAGCGGGCATCAGACCTGTCCCAACGAGGCGGCGTCTGCCGCCGACCTCCGGTACTTCTTCGACACCGTCGGTGCAGAGATCCACGCCCTGGACCCACGGCACCTGGTGGAGAGCGGGCTGTTGGGCGGAGGCCAGTGCGGCACCCAGGGGGCCGATTACCAGTACGTGTCGGCCAGCCCGGGCATCGACGTCCTCTCCTACCACGACTACTGGGGAGAGGCACCCATCGGCGGCGGCCAAGAAAACGGTATGCCCCTGCGATTGAAGCAGGCATCGGCCCTCGACAAGCCGGTCATCGCCGGTGAAGCCGGCCTGATCGCCGGCACCGGTTCAGGGTGCATCAGTGACGCCACCCGGAACGCGGCGCTGATCTCCAAGGAGCACGCCCAGTTCGCGGCCGGTAGCAGCGGCCTACTGGTGTGGAACTGGGTTCCCTCCCTCACCTATCCCTGCAGCTACGACGTCGGTCCGTCCGACCCGGTGATGCAGACCGGTGGTGCGGTCGGGTGACACGCCGTCGGGTGACAGTGTGGGCCGGGACACCCAGGGCGGACCACTCCGCCCTACGCACTCAGGAGATGGCGCCCACCACGTAGTTGATGCAGGCGCACAACGAGGCGATGTCGTCGGGCTCGATGCCGGGGAACATGGCGATCCGCAGCTGGTTGCGGCCCAGCTTCCGGTAAGGCTCGGTGTCCACGATCCCGTTGGCCCTCAAGATGGCCGCCACCGTCGCCGCCTCGATCGAGTCGTCGAAGTCGATCGTCCCGACGACGTGGCTCCGATCCGGCTCCCGCTGGACGAACGGCCGGGCGAAGTCCGAGTTGTCCGCCCAGGTGTAGAGGATCTCGGCCGACTTGTCGGACCGTCCGGTGGAGAAGGCCAGACCCCCGTTCTCGTTGAACCACCGGACCTGGTGGTCGAAGAGGTAGATGGTGGCCAGCGCCGGCGTGTTGTAGGTCTGGTCCAGTTTTGAGTTGTCGAGGGCGATGGTCAGGTCCAGCGAGGCCGGGACCCATCGCTTGGTGGCGGCGATCGAGGCGATCCGGTCCTGGGCGGCCGGGGAGAGGAGTGCCACCCACAGGCCCCCGTCGGAGCCGAAGCACTTCTGGGGGGCGAAGTAGTAGGCGTCGAACTGTTGCGGGTCGACCGGCAGCCCACCGGCCCCCGACGTTGCGTCCACGGCCACGATTCCACCCCCGTCGGCCGGTGGGGCGGCCCCCTCGGGACGGATGATCGGCATCATCACGCCGGTGGAGGTCTCGTTGTGGGTGTAGGCGTACAGGTCGATGTCCTCGCGGGCCACCGGGTCCGGGTGGGTCCCGACCTCCGAGGCGATGATCTCAGGATCGCCCAGGTGGGGGGCGTCAGCCGCCGCGGTGGCGAACTTGGAGGAGAACTCGCCGAAGGTGAGGTGCTGGCTCTTCTGTTCGATCAGCCCGAATGTGGCGGCGTCCCAGAAGCACGTGGTCCCCCCGTTGCCCAGCGCCACCTCGTACCCGTCCGGCAGGGAGAACAGCTCGGCCAGGCCCTGGCGCAGGCTCCCGACCACGGACTTGACCGTCTTCTGCCGGTGGCTGGTCCCGAGGAACCGGCCGGCATCGCCAGCCAGTGCCTGGACGGCCTCCGGGCGGACCTTCGACGGGCCACATCCGAACCGCCCGTCGCCGGGCAGCAGGTTGGCGGGAATGGCGATGTCAGGGGTGTCGGTCACATATGGAATCATGGCACCATGGCAATGCAGACCGAAACCGGCCCTCCGGGAGCCGGTCACCTCCTCCTCCCCTCGCCATGATCGGCGGCCGGATCTCCGCGCGGGCGGCCGCGGTGTCCCCCTCGGCCACGCTGGCCGTGGACGCCAAGGCCAAGGCCCTGAAGGCGCAGGGAGAGAACGTCATCGGCTTCGGTGCCGGCGAGCCCGACTTCCCGACCCCCGAGGCCATCGTGGAGGCCGCCGTCGAGGCGTGCCGTGACCCGGCCACCCACAAGTACACGCCCACCGCCGGGCTTCCGGCGCTGCGGGAGGCCCTGGCCGTCAAGACACGGCGTGACTCGGGGCTCGAGGTGGCGGCGTCGCAGATCCTGGTGACCAACGGCGGCAAGCAGGCCATCGCCAACTCGTTCGCCGTCCTGTGCGACCCGGGCGACGAGGTGCTGGTGCTCGCCCCCTACTGGACCACCTATCCCGAGGTCATCGCCCTGGCCGGCGGCGTGCCCGTGGTCGTCTCGACGGACGAGACGACCGGGTTCCGGGCCACCGTCGAACAGCTGGACGCGGCGCTGACCGATCGGACCAAGGTGCTGTTGTTCGTGTCGCCCTCCAACCCGACCGGCGCCGTCTACCCGCGGGCCGAGATCGAGGCCATCGGGCGGTGGGCGGTCGAGCACGGGCTGTGGGTGCTCACCGACGAGATCTACGAGCACCTCGTCTACGGGGATGCCGAACACCACTCCATGCCGGTGGTGGTCCCGGAGCTGGCCGACCGCTGCATCGTGGTGAACGGCGTGGCCAAGACCTACGCCATGACGGGCTGGCGGGTGGGTTGGATGATCGGTCCGGCCGATGCCATCACGGCTGCCACCAACCTCCAGTCCCACGAGACGTCCAACGTGGCCAACGTCTCCCAGCGTGCGGCGCTGGCCGCCGTGTCCGGTGACCTGAGCGCGGCCGCCGAGATGCGCCGGGCGTTCGATCGCCGTCGGATCACCATCCACTCCATGCTCAACGAGATCGAAGGGGTCGAGCTGCCTCCTGCCGGAGGGGGCGTTCTACGCCTTCCCGTCGGTGTCCGGGCTCTACGGGCGTGACATCCGGGGCCACCGCTCGAACTCCAGCGCCGAGCTCGCCGACCTCGCCATCGAGGAGGCCAAGGTGGCGGTGGTTCCGGGGGAGGCGTTCGGGGCTCCGGGGTACTTCCGCATGTCGTATGCCCTGGGGGACGACGATCTCGTCGAAGGCGTGTCCCGACTGGCCAAGCTGTTCGGCGACGCCGCTTGACGCTGTCCATCGATGCCGTCGCCGCACCGTCATCGCCCACGCCGCCCCGGGGGGAGCGGGTCACTGCATCCGTAACAACCGCCGACTCTTCGTCCCCCTGAGAAAGGAACACCATGGGTAGGGTTCTCGTCACCGAAAAACTGGCACAGCCGGGTCTCGATCTGATGACCGACGCCGGCCATGCGGTCGATGTCCAGCTGGGCCTGTCCCCCGAGGAGCTGGTCTCCGCCGTCGTGGAGGCCCAGGCACTGGTCATCCGCTCGGCCACCACCGTGACAGCCGAAGTGCTGGCAGCGGGCACCGAGCTCATCGTCGTCGGCCGGGCCGGCATCGGCCTCGACAACGTCGATGTGGCCGCCGCCACCGAGCGCGGGGTGATGGTGGTCAACGCCCCCCAGTCCAATATCCTGTCGGCCGCCGAGCAGGCCATGGCCCTGCTGCTGGCCCAGGCCCGCAACATCCCCCAGGCCCACGCCGCCCTGGTGGCGGGGAAGTGGGAGCGCTCGAAGTGGGAGGGGGTCGAGCTGTACGGCAAGACCCTGGGCGTGATCGGTCTGGGCCGCGTCGGCGCCCTGGTGGCCCAGCGGGCCCTGGCCTTCGGGATGCACCTGGTGGCCTACGACCCGTTCGTGTCGGCCGACCGGGCCAAGCACATGGGTGTCGAGCTGATGGACCTCGACGGGCTGATGGCCATCTCCGACTTCGTCACCGTCCACCTCCCGAAGAACGCCGAGACCCTCGGGCTCATCGGCAAGGACCTGTTGGCCAAGGCCAAGCCCGGCCTGCGCATCATCAACACCGCCCGCGGGGGCATCGTGGACGAAGAGGCTCTCGCCGAGGCCATCCGGTCCGGGCAGATCCAGGGGGCGGGCCTCGACGTCTTCGCCAAGGAGCCGACCACCGAGTCGCCGTTGTTCGAGCTGTCGTCGGTGGTGGTGGCACCCCACCTCGGCGCATCGACGGCCGAGGCCCAGGACAAGGCGGGCGTGACCATCGCCGAGCAGGTCATCCTGGCGCTGAACGGCGACTTCGTCCCCTTCGCCGTCAACGTGGCCGCCACTGACGTGTCCGAGACGGTCCGACCCTTCATGGGCCTGGCCGAGCAGCTGGGCAAGATCCTGTCATGTCTCAACGACGGGCTCCCCGACACCCTGGAGATCGAGTACCAGGGCGGCCTGGCCGGCGCCGGCACCGGCATCCTCACGCTGTCGATCCTGAAGGGGATGTTCGGGGCGGCCACCGAGGAGCCGGTGAGCTATGTGAACGCCCCCCAGCTGGCGGCGGAGCGCGGCCTGGAGGTCCGGGAGACCTCGACGGTCACCGCCCACGACTATGTCAACCTGATCACCTTGCGGAGCGGTGACCATGCCGTGGCCGGCACCCTGACCGGCCCGCGCACCGAGCCTCGCCTGGTGATGATGGACGACCACACCGTCGAGGTCCCGCCTGCCTCCCACATGGTGGTGGTGCGCAACGACGACAGCGCCGGCATGATCGGCGCCGTCGGCACCATCCTGGGCGAGGCGAATATCTCCATCTCGTCGATGGCGGTCGGACCCTCGGCCACCGGGCACACGGCGCTGATGGTGCTGTCGACCGACCAGATGGTTCCCGATGACGCGCTCGAAAAGCTGAGGGCGACGGCGGGGATCAGCGACGTACACACCGTCGCCATCTGACACGGTGGCGATCTGAGCGTGTGCCGGCGGTGACCGTGGACGGCGGTGAGGGCAGCGGGTTCGCCGAGGGTCAGGTGATGACGGTCTTCCGGTCGCGGCGGAGGCCGGAGGCCGAAGCCGAGTACCACCGGGTGGCCGAGGGCATGAGGCGTCACGCCCTTTCCATGCCGGGCTTCGTCGACTTCAAGACCTTCGTGGCCGAGGACGGGGAGAACGTATCGCTCATCACCTTCGCCTCGGTGGAGACCCAGCGGGCATGGCGGGACGAACTCGACCATCGGCGGGCCCAGCAACAGGGCCGGGACGAGTTCTACGTCGAGTATTCGGTGCAGGTGGGGGAGTGCGTCCACGTGTCGCAGTGGAGGCGGGTCGGGGACTGACCCTGCACCCTGGGTCGATCAGTCCGGTCGCTTCGAATTGACCGGCACGGGTGGCCAGGTGTCCCCGCCGATCACGGGGACGTCGCGGGGGGCACCGATGTCCCGGCCGACGATCCGGCGCACCGCAGCCACCGCCGCCAGTGCGCCGGCCACGACAAGGACCCAACGGAGTGAGCGCGTCACCATCCCGTCACAATAGGGCCGAAGCGGTCACCCGATCGCGCCGCCCGCCGTGAGCAGTGGATCGGTCGGCCCGATGTCGTAGCTGCAGGCGCCCGAGGCTGAAGGCATCCAATCCCACGCCAGGAGACCGCTGCTACCCCCGAGGAACTGCGCCTGCTCCTTGGCGGCGAAGAGAGCGTTACGCTGCCCGTCGGAAATGCACCCCGGCGCGGCTCCGGCCAGGATGCCGGCCTCGCCGGCGATGATCGGCTTGTTCAGCGCAGCCGATTGACTGAGGCGCAGAGCCATCCCGTTCCACTGGTCTCCCCCAACGGACGCTGCACCGTAGTAGTCGTGATACGGACAGCACGTTGATTCCGGGACTGGCCGAGACGTACTGGTAATCCGATCCCTGCATGCCGCATTGACTGCCACCCAAGAGACCGCTCTCGACCAGGTGCCGAGGGTCGAGAGCATGGATCTCCCCCCCGACCGTATTGAAGAAGTAGCGGAGCGCCTGGGCGGCAGCCGTCTCGTTGGGGCAAGTCTGATGGCCACCGCAGTTGAGGGGCTCGAACTGGGGAGGACATGTGGACGCCTCCGCCTCGGAGATGGGTTCCCACATCCCTAGTGCCGGTGAGTTTGCATAGCGGCTGACGATGTCCTGCATGTACGGTCCAGTAGGACAGGGGAGTGAGCCCGCGGCCGTCGGAGGTGCTGGGATCGTTGAATACCTGCCGGAAGCCGCCCAGGTACCACGATGGGTCCTGCCAGTGGCCACCGTCACACGTGCCCGCCTGATCCGTGATCGCCACGATGAGTCGTTGCCCGTGGGCGGCGGCGGCAGCAAAAATCCGGTCTAGCGGCGCCCAATCGAGCTGGTGGGTGCTGATATTGGTGGCCATCGCTCCCTGGAAGGCCCAGAAGCGAACCATCGAGTTGGGCGGAAGGCTGGAGAACAGTTGGTTCAACTGGGCGTTGCTCAGTTGTGGTCCACATCCGGCGTTGACACCCCAATCGGTGGCGGCCTCGTAGGCGTTGACGCCGGTGAAGTGGTAGTTCGAGCCGTTCAGCGTCAGGTGGACACCTGCGGCTTGAACGATTCCGTTGGTCGGAGCTGGGGCGGTTGCCGGTGGTCGGCTTGTTTCAGATGTGGTGGTGGGGGGAGTCGCGGTCGTGACCGAAGTCGTGGTGGGTGCAGACGGGACTGTCGTGCTGGTGGTGGTGGTTACCGGCGGGGCAAGAGATACTGCCGCGGATGGGGTCGCCGGGGACGAATGAGGAGGAGCAGCTATTCGAAGAATCGCGGGGTGCGCCTTTGCACGGTGTCCGGCCAACGACTTCGTGGATGTTGAGGCGCCGACACCCGAAACCGCCACGCCGGTCAGCACTACCGCCATAACGACGGCGGACTTGGCAATCAGGTGGTGGGGAAGACTCGTCCGCCGATCCCTTAGTCCAGACCACGCAGGTCGGCGTTGAGTACTCACTATCTGACTGTCGGCGTTATTTGCCTCCTTCTTAAGAGCACATCGCCAGCCGGCACATCCCTTAGGCGACCCGAACGGAGTCTGAGCGGGACTCGTCGGCGCGCCAGTCAGATCTCATTGGACTGAGCCAGATCGACGTCGTCCGCTTCAGGAGGGAACCTCGTCGCTACTTCACTGTTCTTTGACTCCGGGCCTTCGTCGCTTGCGTTCGCTTGGATCCAAAGAAACACGACACTATTCGATTGGGGAAACGCCTTATCTATGTCTTCTCATTCGTCGCTGAACTGCGTCGAGGTGGTCGACGCAACATCCGGGTCTTTCAAAGCGTCTTCACCGTTCCCCGTCTGTCAACGCCAATCAATGGGCAAACTTGATCCGCAATGTCGAAGTGGAATGGCGAAGTGCTGTTCCTATGACCTGGAACTCCTAGGTCGTCGAGGTTGCCGAGGGGTGAGCCGATTCAAATTCAGCCAGTGTCTGACGCGGCAATTGCCGCAGTCTGATCCAGAGTCGCTGACCCGGTGACCAGTATCTGCAACGAACCCTGGCGAACGACCATGGTATTGATCGTTGAGTTTCCGATCGTCTCGGAAAAGTAATAGGCCTCGTCCCCGAATCCTGTTACCGGGCCCAACTTTTGACCGTGGGACTCAAATACAGATCGATCTGATGCGAATGCCTTCTCCCCCGAGTTCGTGTCGAATCGGAGGAGCACCGCGATATTGGAACCGCTTCGGGCCTGGTACGTACACTCGGTCACCGAACCGCGAATTGATGTCTTAGGGGCACCCATTGCGGTTTCGACAATCGTCGCAATCACAGATGGAGCGACGAGGCTGCACAGCCCCGGGTGATGCGATGTGCCCGATGCACCTGAACTCAGGGTCGAGTGAGCAGCCGTGCTCGAGGTCGAGGGCGTCGAACAGGCACTCAAACAGAGCGCTGCGATCAAGAGCCCGGCCGCATATCTGACCCGGCGGCGCCCGAAGGAGTGGTGCACCGGCGCAGACTACACACCGGTCCACTAGTCCTGACGGCGCCGGTAGACCGTGCGATCGGTCGGTACAGCGCAGTGCACGGGATTGGATGACCGAAGATGGCGCCGATGACGCGTAGCGATGATTCAGCGGTTCGCTCCTCGGCGGGCGAGGTTTGTTCAGCGTCCCCTCTTTGCGATATTGAGTGAACAAAGTGTGACGACAACGCGAACGAATCGCGACATTCGGAGCCGCACCTGCGCCACCGGGGCCGTCTGCAAGACCTGTGGTTGATCGGCCACGGCGGGTTGTTTTTTCGCCCTCGGGGGCGGTGGGGTGACGGCCGGGTCACGCCTGGGTAACCCACAGGTAATTTCTACGCGTCACCTGGGGCTTTCCGTTGACTTGGCCTCCCCTGCGTGGGACAAGTGCAGTGACAGCAACCGCCATCTCGTCGTTCTTGCCTGATCACCTGCCCAACCCACGAAACAAGAGGAGTCGCTGTATGTCCATTCGACATGTCTCGAGGACTGTCGCCATATTGGCTGCCGCCGTACTTGGCAGCTTCGCCTTCCTGATCGGTGCGTTCGCCCATCCGGCCGGCGCTGCGACCCTCACCAGCGCCGACGGTTATACGTCGGTCAGCAATGACCCCAACGACCCCAACGGGCCCGCCACTCCGGGCACCCCGTATGACTCCGGACAGGCGATCGACATCAACGTCGTTGCCAACCCGGTGATCAACGCAACCGGCCTCGCCGCCGCGAGCCTTCCCGATACCGGCACCTTCTACATCATCGAGTGCCAGGATCCGGGAGGAAACGCTGCCGGACTGCCGACGAAGGTGGCCCAGTGCGACAACGGGACACTTACCACTACCGGTAAGACTGCGGACGGCAGCGTCAACCAGACCGGCGGGAATGCCTATCAGGTTTACAACCTGCCGACCGCAGCCACCAACTTCGACACCACGGCATCGTGTGGGCTGTCCCCCAACCCGTGTGTCGTCGGCATCTTCGCGGTCAGCCCGTCCGCCGGTGGCTTCGCCGATCCCCACCTCTTCTCCGCCCCGTTCCAAGTTGCGGTCGGGGACGGCTCCAACAGTGGTGACAACCCGGGTGACGGAACTCCTGAAGTGCCCCTGGCCGTGGGTCTCCCGCTGGCAGCTGGCGGCATCATCGGCGGATCGGTCCTCTATGGACGTCGGCGCAAGCAGCGCACGGCCTAGTGGGCCCACTTTGGCCGCCAAACGGCTTTCGCACCACCTCCCTCTATCTGATTGCAACGCAAATACCTGAACAAGGAGCATCACTGACATGAGAATTCGCAAGCTGCGACACCGCTTTGCGGTCGCATCCTCGCTCGGAGCAGCGGCGCTGACAGCCACGCTGATGCTCAGCGGGGGAGCGGCTTCCGCAAGCGGGCTACCGATCCCCCCGATACCGACGTTCAACCAGTATCCCAACTGGCTGACCAGTACCGGCCAGATGAGCAACCTCGACCACAGCGAGGGGTCCGACACCACTCTGTACATGATGCAGACCATCGGTGACCTCTACACCGCACAGGCCGGCCTCTACGGGTGCACCCCGGTCGGGAGTGGCAGCACCCAGAACCAGGTGTGTAACACAGCCACCAACACCAACGTCGCCCAGACCGACATCATTGACAACTACGACAGCAATGAGATTCTGGCTGGTGTCAACGACATCGGATCGACCAACGGGCAAAAGGAGCTCTGCGGGAGCATCCCCCACCCCGTCGGCTCGACCGTGGACTTCGCTCGGTCGTCAAAGCCACAAGGTGGTGTCTGCTCAGGTGAGGTGCAGCTGGGCTACGCCAAGGACAGTGTGCCGTTGGTCGACTTCCAGACCATCGACCCCGAGGCAGTCGGTACCCCTACCGGCTACAACGCCATCGGGTCGTTCACGAGCTACGACCCGGCCAACGGCAACTCGGTCGTCACCGCGTTCCCTTCCGGTGGCATCGGGCCGGTCGCAGCCGGCTGGCTCCCCGGTGATCCGTTCAACTGCGTCCCTGCAGGACAGTCCGGTACCGCCTGCTCGGGTGTGGCATTCAGCAACATCACGGGCGGCTCGACTTCCGGAGCGACCAGTATTCCCTTCCGTCTTTACTGCCAGGAGGGCCCAAGTGCCACACCGAACACCAGCCAGATCACGGACTGGGGCCAGCTCACCAACCTGAACGCCAACGGACCAGGTAACGGTGGCGTCGCCAAGACGGTCGGAAGCGGAGCCCCAATCGGTGTGCCCATCCGCATCATCGGCGTCAACCAGGGGTCGGGAACGAACGCAACGTGGAGCACGTTCGCTAGCTCCGGGGTCAGCAACAGCACGTGTGGTGCCTCGGCTACCTACGATGCGACCGCTGCGTCCGGTCAGAACCCCCTGGTCAGCCAGGGCTTTGCCGGCAATACCGAGATTGCGGTCGAGAACAACGCATCCCAGATCGGAGACCTCGCCGCCGCCAACTGGCCCAATGACCCAGCTGACCAGGCGGTCGACATCGCGACGTCGCTGTACTTCATCAGCCTCGGGGTTTACGACACCAACACCAATGCACAGCAGGCGAGCCTCACGCCGGGTACGGGTACCGTCCCGGGCGGTGTTCCGACGTCGTACCTCGCAACGCCCATGAACGAGAACAATGTGAAGCCGACCGTCACCAACGAGCTGAGCAACACGTATCCGACATCCCGCACCCTGTTCAACATCTATCTGGCGAGCTCGGTTCGGGCATCGACGGGCGGATTCCTGAACTGGATGTGCGACACCAATCCGACCCAGGCTTCGGGTCCGAATGCCGGTCAGCCCTCCCCGCAGCCGGGACTGGTGCAGAAGGGCAGGGACATCGTCAGCGGAGGAAACTTCGATGACTTGATCACCCAGGCCATCACCGGAACCTACGGATTCGGCCGTCTCACCGACGCAACCCCGGAGGTTCCGGTGGTCAAGCTGACCCCGTCGGACGGGATTGCCAATCCCAACGCCTCGTGTGCCGCGCAGTTGCCCAGCAGCACCACGGTGACCGGTGGCAGTTCCACGATCACGGCCGCGGCAGCCATCCCCCCGACGGTGCAGGTCGGGTGGAAGGTCTCGACCGAGATCGGCGACACGGTGGGGATCCCCTCGGGCGACACCATTTCGTCCATCAGCGGGAACACGATCACCCTGGTCTCGCCGGCGACCGGCAGTGGGAGTGCGAATGAAATCGTCTACTTCCCCGGTCACCCACCGGTTCTAGGCGTGACCGATCCCACTAGCTAGCGGATTTATCCGGCTGGTGGATGCACTCCACCAGCCGGAGGACAAAATCGTCACCTCGTCCCGGGGGTGCCATTGCGGACCATCGCAGTGGCATCCCCGGGTCTTGGGTTTTCAAGCCAAGGAAGAAAAACAGAAGAGAGGCAGTCCGGGCGGTCTTGGATGTGAGCCGTGAACCAGAAGGCATTGCGGTCCTGAAACGAGACTAGGAAAAAAGCAAATGACAGTTCAAACATTGACGGCACCGCAGTACGATCAGGGGAGTCCGGTGCGACAGAGAGGCAGAATTTCGCTCTGGGTACAGGCGCTCGGCGCAGTCCTCGTCCTGTCGTCCATCATTGTGGCCCTGCTGCCATCTCACGCCGGGGCCGCGCCCCTCTCCAATGGGGTGGTCACGCTGACCACGGCTTCCGGAAAGACGGAGGTCAACCCGCTTTCCAGTGGCCAGAATGTGAATGTTTCGGTGGGGGCCAACTCCACCCTGTCGCTGCAGTCACGGGAAGGTGCTGGTTTCCCCAGCGGAGCAGTGGCCATCAAGGTGCTCGAGTGCTCCGACAGCGGCGGTGCCGCCTCCAACCTCCCGAAGAGCCCAGCCGACTGTGAGCCGACGACGATCCAATCGACCGTGTTCGTCACCTCAAATGGAAGCCTGAATCTCAAGGGATATACCGTCTATGCGCTGCCCGACGTTGCCGCGCTCAGTTCATCGAACGGAACGGTCTGCGACGATGCCGTACACCAATGTGTGCTCGGGATATTCACCAATCAGAACGACTTCACGAAGCCGCACATCTTCTCTGCCCCGTTCCAGATCACCGCGGCGACTGCGGCCAGCCCGGCCAACGGCTCTGCCTCCCAGACGGCGGGTTCGACAGCGGGGAGCGGATCGGTATCGGCGGGCGTGAGCGTCGCCCCTGACACGTTGGCCTACACCGGAACTCCCACTCTGTGGCCTTGGCTACTCGGTTCGGGCTGTCTGTTGTTGTTCGTCGGGACAGCCCTGCGGCTGTATCGGCGGCGAAGCCCCCGATGAGGACGATGTCTTTCATGAGGTCGACCGTCTGATGGCCGACAATGGATCGACCCGAGCCGGCCGGACCAGCGTTCGCGCCCGGCGAGCCGTCGTGGCCATGGTGGGTACCTTTCTTCTGGTCATCTGTGGGTTCACCATCGTGACAGAACTCCCTGGCGGCGCGTTGACCCTCACCAGCAGCGACGGCTACACCTCGGTCATGCCGGACCCCAGCGACGGGACGGTGACCCCCGACACACCGTACGACTCCGGTCAGGCCATCGACGTCGTGGTGACGGCGAACCCGGTCATCAACGCCGCCGGGCTGGCGGCGGCCAGCCTCCCTGACACCGGCACCTTCTACGTCATCGAGTGCTCCGACACCGGCGGCACCTCCGCCGGCCTGCCGACCTCGGTGGGCCAGTGCGACAACGGGACGCTCACCACCACCCCCAAGGCGGCGGACGGCAGTGTCAACCAGACCGGAGGGAATGCCTTCCCGGTCTACAGCCTGCCGACGGCGGCCACCAACTTCGACACGACGGCCACGTGCGGGCTGTCCCCCAATCCGTGCGTGGTTGCCATCTTCGCCGTGAGCCCGTCGGCCGGTGGCTTTGCCGACCCCCACCTGTTCTCTGCGCCATTCGACGTGAGCGCCGGTGATGGGAGCAACACCGGCGACAATCCCGGTGACGGCTCGGCCCCGGTCACGACGGCGACGTCGCCGACCAACTCCACCGTGCTGACCAGCCAGGCGATCCTGGCCGCCGATGGGTCCGACACGTCGAAGATCACCGTCACCTTGAAGGACACCAACGGGGCCGCCGTGACCACGGGGAAGCAGGTGTCGCTGTCCCAGGGCTCGGGGCACTCCACCATCGATGTGCAGGGAGTCCCCAGCACGACGGCCACCACCGATGCGAGCGGCCAGGCTGTCTTTTCGGTCACCGATACGACGGCCGAGCCGGTCACCTACACCGTCACCGACACGTCCGACAGCAATCTCCAACTGAGCACACAGCCGACGATCACGTTCGCCACGCCCACCGTGACCCCGGCCAATTCGTCGATCACCGCCAATCCGACGGCGGTGGCCCAGGCCGGCTCTTCCACCATCACCGTCACACTCGACGATCAGGCCACGGCACCTCAACCACTGGCGGGCAAGCTCGTGACCCTGGCCCAAGGCCCGGGCGGATCGGTGATCACCCCGGCGTCACCGGGGTCGGACACCACCAACATTCAGGGGAAGGCGACCTTCACCGTCACCGACACGACCGCCCAGACCGTCACCTACACGGCGACCGGTGACGGGGTCGCCCTCACCGGGCACAGCGCCTCGGTCACCTTCGGAACGCTGACGGCGTCGGCGACCGCATCCCTCGTGACCGCCGACAACCCGGTGGTGTCGTCCGTGGCCAACGGCGGATCACAACCCACCGGCGGCGTCACGGTCACGCTGCTGGCCGCCGATGGCGTGAGTGCGGTGGAGGGCAAGACCATCACGTTGGCGGCGTCCCCGGGTTCGTCTGCCCTGGTGTCCCCGAGCTCTGCCGTGACCGATGCCAACGGACAGGCCGTCTTCTCCGTCAGCGACACGACCGCCGAGTCCGTGACGTTCACCGCCACCGACACCACCGATCAATTGCCCATCATGCCGACCGCCACGGTGACCTTCGAGCCTCCTGGGGCGTCCGGGACAACTTCAGCGGTCACCGTGTCGCCTGTGGCACCGGGCACCGTGCCGGCCGACGGAGTGACATCGGCAACCCTGACCGTCACCATCAAGGATCAGTTCGGGAACCCACTGGCGAACAAGGTGGTGAGCATCGCAGGCGTGGTGACCGGCACGGGCGTGCCGTCACAGACCTCCCGGGTGGCAGCCCAGGTGGGGACAGGTGGGGTCGTCGCCGATACGACGGACAGTTCGGGGAAGGTCGAATTCCTGGCCAACGACACCGCTGCCGAGTCGGTCACCTACCAGGCCACGGACACCACCGACACGGTGGTGGTGGCGCAGACGGTGAACGTGACCTACACGGCTGGTGTCCCCCAGGTGAGCGACTCCTCGGTGGCGGCCAGTCCGACGGCCGTTCCGGCGGACGGCTCGACGCCATCGACCATCACCGTGGTCATCGCCGACCACAACGGCAATCCGGTACCAGGAAAGACCGTGACGCTCACGGCCCTGAACGGTTCGTCGGTCGTCGTCGGATCCTCCCCGACGACGAACAGCGCGGGAGAGGCGACGTTCGAGGTGGCCGACAGCACCGCAGAGATCGTGGCCTATAGGGCCACGGACTCCTCGGACAGCTTGGCACTCGTGGGCGAGGAGGTGGCCGTCACCTTCGGGAGCCCTGCGCCGGTGGTACCGGTGATTGCTGACTCAGTCATTCTGTCCAATCGCATCACCGTCCCCGCCGATGGAAGTTCAGCCGCCACGATCACCGTGATCCTCAACGACGGCAACGGGCTTGGCCTGTCCGGCAAGAGAATCTCGCTGGTGTCGTCACCGAGTAGCTCCTCGGTGCTCCCCGCCACGGGGACCACCGACGCAACCGGTGCGGCCGCATTCACCGTCACCGACAGGACGCCCGGCATCGTCACGTACTCCATAAGCGATCTCTCTGATGGGATCCCCTTGACCGGATTGAGTACGACCGTGACATTCATGTTCGCCCCCAATGCCGCTGCCAGCAACTCCTCGGCTCCGCTGAACAAACCCATTGTGAGCATCGCAGCCACACCGGATGGAAGTGGCTACTGGCTGGCGGCGTCAGATGGTGGTGTGTTCACAAAGGGCGATGCGCACTTCTACGGTTCGACGGGCTCCCTCCGCCTGAACAAGCCCATCGTGGGCATGGCCGCCACCCCCGACGGCAAGGGATACTGGCTGGTCGCAGCAGACGGGGGAATCTTCAGGGAGGGCGACGCCACCTTCTACGGCTCCGCCGGTGCCCTCCATCTGAACAAGCCCATCGTGGGCATGGCCGCCACCCCTGACGGCAAGGGCTACTGGCTGGTGGCCGCCGACGGTGGAGTGTTCACCGAGGGTGACGCAATCTTCTACGGCTCTACCGGCGCCCTGCACCTGAACAAGCCCATCGTGGGCATGGCCGCCACCCCCGACGGGAGGGGCTACTGGCTCGTCGCAGCAGACGGGGGCGTCTTCAGGGAGGGTGACGCCGCCTTCTACGGCTCCGCCGGTGCCCTCCATCTGAACAAGCCCATTGTGGGGATGGCCGCCACCCCCGACGGCAAGGGCTACTGGCTGGTGGCCTCCGACGGTGGGATCTTCCGGGCCGGCGACGCCGCCTTCTACGGTTCCACCGGATCACTCCACCTGAACAAGCCCATCGTGGGCATGGCCACGACTGCAGACGGCAAGGGGTACTGGTTGGCGGCCTCCGACGGTGGGATCTTCAGAGGCGGCGATGCGGTGTTCTACGGATCGATGGCGGGTTGATGCCATGACGCTCACCGCACCAGTCGCCCCCGTGACGAGCGAGCCTGTCGTCGACGACACCCCAATCGTGCTCAACCCGGGACATCGGGGCATGGACCGGGCGTTTCGCGCCCTGCTCGCCACCAGTGGAGCGATCGTCCTGCTGCTGTTGTTCTCGATCCTCGGATTCCTCGCCATACACAGTTGGTGGGCGCTCCGCACATTCAAGCTCGATTTCTTCACAGGGACAGTCTGGTCTGCCCCGATCCACCCCGGAGTGCTGGGCATACTCGTCGGTTCCGTGCTCATTGCGGCGATCGCCATCTTGGTGGCCCTCCCGATCGCGCTCTCGATCGCGCTCATGATCAATGAGTACGCCCCACCCAAGCTCCGGGGGTGGTTGACCGGCTTGGTGGATCTGCTGGCGGTGATTCCCAGCATCGTCTTCGGCTTCTGGGGCCTCGAGGCATTGAACAACTATCTTCATGCGCCGGTTGCCTGGGTGGCAGAGCACCTGGGGTTCATTCCGATCTTCCGCACAACGGAGCCCGGAAACTATGCCGACTCCGTGTTCGTCTGCGGACTCATCGTCGCCATCATGATCATCCCCGTGGTGGCGTCGGTCAGCCGTGAGGTGATGGCTCAGGCCCCTCGAGATGCCTGCGAAGCCGCACTCGGCCTGGGGGGCACACGATGGGGGACCATCACCGACGTCATCCTCCCGTTCGCACGCAACGGCATCGTCGGCGGAGCACTGCTCGGTATCAGCCGGGCCCTCGGCGAGACCATGGCGGTCGTATTGGTGCTTTCGAGCAGTAACGCAGTGTCCAAGGCCATCCTCGGCCCCGGCAACGGCGACGTGGCCAAGCAGATCGCCGACACGTTCCCCGTGTCGGGGATCCACGGCCAGAGCGAGCTGGCCCTGGCCGGGCTGACCCTGTTCGCCACCACCCTGATATTCAGCCTCGGAGGCCGGCTGATCGCACGCCGCTCGGTGGGTGAGAGCTGATGGCCCAGGTCATGATGGAACCAGGTGCAAGGCTCCCGGAGACGGTCGACCGGCCGAATAAGAAAGAACGGTTCTCGAAGGAGGGAGCGCTCGAGTTCGGTGGCAGCCTGGTAGCGGCGCTTGCCGCAGTGTGGGTGGGATTCAGCATCGCGGGAATGGCCATCGGGTTCGGCCTCTTCTTCTGCTGGATGGTCCTCTTCTTCGCCCTCTACGGCGTTCTCCTCTGGCGTCGTCACGGAATACTGCAGATGAAGGACCGTTTGGCCACCGTCGCCGTCTCTTCGGGGGCGGTGATCGCACTCGTCGCACTGTTGGCTGTCGTCTTCTACGTCGTGGCCAAGGGTGCACCGGTGGTGTTCGCACACTTCCCGACCTTTCTCATCAACGACATGACCGGGGGGAAGAACGGGAGCTCGTTCGGCGTCGGTGCCGCCATCGTGGGTACGATCGAACAGGTGGCGATCGCCACCGTCCTCTCGGTGCCCATCGCCTATCTGACGGCAACGTACATGGTCGAATCGAAGACCGTGCTGGCACGTGTGGTGCGCAACACCGTGGACGCCATGACCGGGACTCCGTCCATCATCGCCGGCCTGTTCGTCTTCATCCTTTGGGTGGTCCCCCACGGCGTCAACGGCAAGTCAGGGTTCGTTGCCGCCTGCACATTGTCGATCATGATGCTGCCGGTCACCTGCAGGGCGGCCCTGGAGGTACTCCGAATCGTGCCGGGATCGCTCAGGGAAGCGGCCCTGGCGTTGGGCGCGCCGCAGTGGCGGGTGGTGCTCCGCGTGGTGTTGCCGACCGCCCGCGCCGGTCTGATCACAGCCGCCATCCTGGGGATTGCCCGAACTGCCGGGGAGACTGCGGAAGTCCTGTTCACCGCGGGCGGGGGGCCCCATTACAACGTCAATCCGTTCCAAGGCAATCAGGACGACCTGCCGCTGAGGATCTACGAACAGGTGTTCCAGCCTTCGGCCAGTGCCATCTCCATCGGTTGGGGGGCGGCATTCGTCCTCATGGTCGTCGTGCTCGCCTTGTTCGTTCTCGCCCGCCTGCTCGGTTCGTCCAGTTCGAAGAGTCGGCCCCCTCGTCGTCTCCGTCGCGTCAAGGGGAGCCAGTGATGCCAGGCGGTGACCAGCAGTGGAGCCCTGTCCGCAGTGCATTTCGATCCAGTTCGATCAAGAAACAACCGAGGAGTGAATCAAAAGTGAACGCCGATACGTCAGCCATGCCACCGCACGGATCGAACGATTGTCGAAGGCCGGGGACATGGAGGAAGGCAGTCGTCTCCGGTCTCGCCACGCTGGTGGTCCTGGTGGCCTTTTCCGGCACCTCATACGCCACCACCACTGCGACGGATCCCATCGCAGTGCCCCCTTCGACGACCCTCCCAGCCGGAACGAGCACCCCGACTCCGACAACGACCAGCACCCCGCTGCCGACGACGACGAGCACCGCGCCCTCGACGGTCATCCGGCTGCCGGCGGCCGAGCAGCCCTTCATCACTGCTGCAGGACTCGCCGGCAATGGATCGTCGTTCGCCTCCCCAGCGGTGACGGCCTGGGCCAACGACGTCTCGCAACCTCCCTACAACCTCAGCGTGAGCTACACCCCCAGCTCGTCAGGCCAGGGTCGATACGAGTTCACCAACCAGACCGTCGACTTTGCCGTCAGCGACACCGGTTACGTGAACTCGAGCGTGGGAACGACTCCGCCGTCCTTTCACTTCGACTTCGTTCCGATCACCGCCGCCGGTGTGGCGTTCATGTACAACGTCCCCGGTCTGACCAAGACACTGCAGCTGACGAGCTACACGGCCTGCCTGCTGCTGACCGGTCAGATCAAGAACTGGGACGATGCGGCACTCAAGGCGAGTGGTGCCAACGCGGGCGTCACCCTCCCCAACCTGCCGGTCAAGCCGGTCACCGAAAGTGACCCTGCCGGCACCAACTTCGTGCTCGAGGAGTACTGCATCGCAGAGCAACCGGCGGTATGGGCCCAGTACGCCAAGAACATGGTCGGATTCCCGCCGCCCAGCGGCGTCACGATTTCCGCCACCACCCCCGGATCGAACTGGGAGGCGCCGGGCAACGGCTACGACGAGCAGTCGACTTCGGCCGTAGCGTCGAATGTGGCGAACAACGTGGGAGCCATCGGCCCCGTGCAGGAGAACTACGCCACCGATTCCGGGTTCACGGGTTCCAACCCGGCCCGTAGCGTTGCCGAGGTCCAGAATGCCTCGGGAGACTTCACGACGCCCACGCCGGTGGATGTCGCATCCGCATTGGCGTACGCCACGCAGAACCCTGACGGCACTCACAAGCTCGACTTCAGCGGAGCTGGCCCCAACGTCTACAACCCGTCGACCTACAGCTATCTGCTCACCCCGACCACGGGCTGGGTACCGGCCAAGGGCGCCACCATGAGCCAGTACGTCGACTATGTGCTCACCCTCGGTCAGCAGAAGGCGCCGAAGTACGGGTACGCCAGCCTCGGGCTCTCGCTCGAGCAGTACGGCGTCGACCGAATGAAGGCTGATGTGCCCGGAGCTGTCGCTCCGACTGCCGCAGAGAGTGCTGCCTACGCCTGTGGCGATCTGACCCCGGCCGAGGTTCAGGCGGGGCAGACGACGATCACCTGCGGGGTGACCAACCCGCAAAACGGGACGACGACGACTGGTGCGGGCTCAGGCGCGAACGCGGCGTCTAATGCGGCGCTCAAGGGGGGATCGGGCACGACGGCGTCTGGGGCGGGGGCATCGACCTCCGGCGGGGGCAGCACCGGTTCCGGGGGCGGACAAGGATCAGGCGTCGATCCTTCGGTGTCGCTGTCCGGATCGTCACCGCTGGCGTTCACCGGTGGCGATCCTCTCCCCCTGGTCCTGGCGGGAGCATTGCTGGTGCTCATCGGCTGGTTCGCTCGTCGGCGCCTGCTCGGTCATCGCGGATCTGAGACCAAACAATGAATAGTGGGGTTCACGCTGGACGATGGGCGGTCGCCGTTCGAGTCGCGATGCTGCTGGCGGTGATTTTCGCCGTACTCCAGTGGCCGGCTCGGGCTGGGGCCGATACGGACCCGACCACCCTCGTCGGCGAGGGTGGGTCCTTCCTCACCCCGGTGACCGACGTGCTCCTCCGGGCCGACTCCGGCATCGCTCCCTTGCTCCCTTCCTACAATGATGCCAACCTCGACAACGCGATCGGCGACTTCGTCGGCACCGGCCCCGGAGACTTCGGTGCCGACTTCCTCGTGTCGGAGCGACCGTTGACCGCCGCCGAGACCGCGACAGCCACGACGGACGGTCGCACGTTTGCCTATGTCCCGTTCGCAGCCACCCCGGTCGCCATCGCCACGCTGGCCGCATGCAATCCCAGCGGCCTGAACGGCGACTCGTCTGCGGGCGTGTTCTGTCAAGGCATTCCACTCACCGTTCCGCTCGTCGCCGCACTCTTCACCGATGGCCTGACCAGCCCTTCTATCTCCCCCAACGCCAATCTCTTCCCTCGCCTTCTCGGATGGAGTGATCCGCGTCTCACTCAATCCAACAGCCAGCCCATCCCCGATGTGTCGGGAATCGGCCAGGCGGTCAGCCTCGAGCCATCGGCTGAGAACACCGCGCTGTTGTCGCTGATCGACAGTGATCCAGCCGCTCGTGAAGAGTTGGACAACGCGTTGAACAACCCTGGCAGCAATGCCACGACCACCAGCGACACCCCCTCGGAGATCTGGCCGTTCCACGGAAACCACGCGTTCGTCGGCGGCGACGCCGGTCTGATCGGCAAGGAGCTGACCATCAACGCCCAAACCAATGCGCCGTCGGCACTGCCGACGTGGCTCGGGTTGGGGGCCGACAACGCCGGCACCCATGATGCGTTTGCCATCTCCTCGGTATGGACCGGCGCCCCACAGGGGACGCCTTGGGACCTTCCGACGGGTGCCGTCCAGAATGCAAAGCTGGCGTTCGTGTCGCCGACCGAGCCTGCCGCCGCGGCGAGCGAGGGGGACGCCACGCTCGATCCCACCACCAACCTCGTGACCTTCAACCCCAGTACGACCGACGCGGCGGCCTACAACAACTACCTCATGGTGGAGAGCTACCTCGTTGTGCCGACGACGGGGATCTCGGCTGCAAAGGCCACGAAGCTGGCTCAGTACATCCGATTTGTCGTAGGACCCACCGCACAGTCTGACGAAACCACGCTGGGCTCCGCTCCACCGACCCCGGCGATGGTCACGGCCGACCTGAAGGTGGCGACTCAGCTCGACGCCGAAGCGGCTGCTGCGTCCAACTCCTCGCAGACCACGGGCAGCTCGACAACGACGACGACCGCCCCGAAGACAACCACCACCACGTCGGCCAGCAGCGCAACCACCACGACGACATCGGCACTGGGATCTGTCGACAGTTCGACCGGGGCTGCTGACAGCTCCTCAGGCAACGGGCTGGCTTTCACGGGCACCGCCCACCTGGGCGCGTGGATCGGCATCGGCGCGGTCCTGATCCTGGCGGGCACGGTGCTGAGGCGACGGCTCAAACGAAGGGAGACGCGACCATGACCACAGTGCAGGCACCGGGGAACGGATGGCAACCACAGGCTCCCTACTACGGGACACCTCAACCAGCACAGGATTCCGCAGGCCGGTCCGGCCTCCGGGCTACCAACGTCAGTGCATGGTTCGGGTCGAACAAGGTCCTGGAGCGGGTCAGCTTGGCGATGGAGCCGGGCAAAGTAACCGCGCTGATCGGTCCGTCGGGATGTGGCAAGTCGACCTTTCTCCGCATTCTCAATCGCATGCACGAGCTGATCCCCTCGGCGGCGCTTGCAGGCTCCGTCGAGTTGGACAACGTCAACATCTACGCACCGACCGTCCAAGTCACCCAGACGAGGCTCAGGATCGGCATGGTCTTCCAGCGGCCCAATCCCTTCCCGTCCATGACCATCGCCCAGAATGTCCTCGCCGGGCTCCGCCTCTCCGGAACCAAGGTGAGCAACCCTGATGCACTGGTCAAAGACTGCCTCGAGCGAGCCGGGCTGTGGAAGGAGACCCGAAACCGGTTGAACGAAGCCGGCCTTGCTCTCTCCGGTGGTCAGCAGCAGCGGTTGTGTATCGCCCGTGCACTGGCGGTGCGGCCGAAGGTCCTCTTGATGGACGAGCCCTGCTCGGCCCTGGACCCCATCTCGACGAGCGTGATCGAGGAGACCATCAGAGAGTTGTGCCATGAACTGACCATCGTGATCGTCACCCACAACATGCAGCAGGCGCAGCGCGTGTCGGACACCTGCGCACTCTTCCTCGTGGACGGGGAAGGCATGCCGGGCCATATCGTCGAAGCCGGCCCCACCGGTCAGGTCTTCGACAGCCCCCGCGATCCCCGGACGTTCGACTACGTCCATGGACGGTTCGGATGACATCCTGCGGGTTGGCACCCACCTCTCAGAAGCGGCGGTCTCCACGGAGGGGATCTTCATCGTGACCGATGCAATGTTCGTGCGTCCGGACCCGAGGGTGCCCGCGCGACGTTGGATCGCGGCCGCCCGGTCGTGGAGAACAAAATGGAATGAACGGTGGCTGGACGCCTCGCAGACGACGCGCACCCGGATTCAGCTGGGCGTACTTCTCGTATCGGTGGCCATTGCCTACAATTACTCGCTCAGCACCCTGCTCCAGACGGCCAACCAGCAGACGCCGTTGGCGTACATCAGTCTGGTTCCCGCCATTGCGCTGGCCCTCGCCGCCATCAGATCCAGACCTCTCAAGCCCGAACCAGCCATCTACGACCGTCAGGTGGACTTCACCGTCGGCGTGCCTCTCATCCTGGCCGCAGTGGCCATGAACGAGCTGCTGCCGGCTCGGATGTCGGCCATGTTCTGGGTCTATCGGATGGACCTGCTCACGCTGCCGATCTTCGTCGCCGGCGCCGTTGCCATCATCTTCGGATCCAGGGTCCTCTGGCGTCAGAAGCTGGCCATATGCTTTCTCTTCCTCGCATGGCCCTATCCCTACCAGAAGTACCTGTTGGGCGTGCTCAACGCATTCACCGACCTGACCCTGATCGGCATGCAGAAGATCGCGGTGGCGACGCATCTGGCGAAACCGGCCGGCTCGTTGGACAACACCCTGTTCGTGATCACCCACCACGGTTCGACGTTCGCGCTCAGTGTCGTGTCGGCCTGCTCCGGGGTCAACGGGGTAGTCGGATTCCTGCTGGTCGGTTCGGCATTTGCCGCCGTCGTACGCGGCCCAATCGTGCGGAAGGTGCTCTGGCTGGTCGGTGGCATGGCCCTCCTGTGGGCGATCAACCTGGGCCGCATCACCTTCATCTTCTTCGCCGGCAAGGAGTGGGGGGAGAGTGTCGCCATCAACGTCTTCCATCCCTTCATCGGACTGGTCACGTTCAGCGCGGGTGTGCTGGTGATGATCCTGTTGATCAAGCCGCTCGGCATGAAGATCAAAATCGGAGAGGATCGCCCGGAGCCACCCGCTGCTCCCAGCGGCCCGATACCCGTCCCGTCGCTGTACGAGTCTGACAACCAACCCCAGAGGGCCCGGGCCGTCCTGGCGGTTCCGAAGGTGTACATGGCTGTGGTGGCCGTGGTGCTGGCTGCGCTTGTCGTCGGGATCAGCAACGTCGGGCTCCGCACGTACAACCTGGTGGCCGACGTCAGCGGGCAGGCCAAACTGGCCGCGTACATCAGTGCACCGGTCGCTCCGCAGGGGTGGTTGCCCCAATACGAGACCACCTACAACTGGGCGAAGCCGTTGTTCGGGGATACCTCGATCTGGAATCGGTACATCATGCGTTCGGAAGGAACCGGTCCTTTGAACACCCAAGTGCCGGTGGTCGCAGACGTAATCAACACCCCGGACCTTTCCAGCTTCTCTGCCTACGGCGTCGAGAACTGCTACACGTTCCACGGGTATGTACTCGCCGATGTGGCGCAGGTCTCATTGGCCGGTGGCATCACCGGCCAGGCGATGTCCTATACCTCCCAGCAGTACGGGAGCTGGTCGATCGTCTACTGGATTGTGCCCGTGAAGATGCCTTCCGGCGCCACCAATTACGAACGGGTCGTCCTCTACGTCCAGAATGCGGGCCAGGGCGCGGTGGTGCGTGGACTGACCACGGGCGACGCCATCCACAACCTGGGTGGCTCGCTCGACCCTGCGAGCCGCTCCGATCGGGCACTCATCAACAACCGGACCTTCCTGGTGGCGTTCGCCAAGACCCTGATCGATACGCAGTCCAGTCGAGCTGCACACTTGAAATTGGTGGGCAACTCTTCGAATGCCGTAACTTCCTGATGCGACGGCGATCGGTCACCGCGTGTTCACTTGAAGTTTGCTTGACCAGCCCCCGCCGGTATCGGACGCTGTGGACGTGACATCGCATTGGGATCCGAACTCGGCGTCACGTCAGGTTGGTCCGCCGCCGGCACCACCCCCGAGTGCGTGGGATCCGGAAACCGGGACATACCGACTGGTCGATCCCGGTACCGGGTCGTTCTACGCGGCCGCATCTCCCGCCGTTCCTGTTCCGCCCCCGGTCGAGACCTACTCCGACCCCCGCACATATGCGCCCAGTCCGGCCACCAATGGTTGGCCCCAGCATGTTCCGAATGGCAACACGCCAGCCGCCCAGCCGCAGCCTCCTCCGGCGTGGTTGCCCCAGGGTGTCGGCGGGCCAATGCCCCAACCCGGAACTCAGCAGGTTCCTCAGGGGCCAGTGCCAGCCCAACCGGCGACATGGCCGACTCAGGGTCCGGCACCCGCCCAACCCGGCGCGTGGCCATCTCAGGTGGCGCCCCCCCAACCCGGCGCGTGGTCTCCTCACCCGGCTCCGCCACCCCAACCTGGAACGTGGGTTCCCCAGCCCGACAACCAGCCGGTTGACGCCAGACCGCCCTGGGATCACAGCACCTTCGCACCTTCCGCAGCCGTGGAGACAGATGCACAACACGAGACGGCTGAGCAGTGGGTGCCCGTCGATCCGAGGTCGTATTCGGATCCCGGTGCGCAGAGCCCGGTGTACACCAGCGGGCCTCAACCTTTGCCGATCTCGACCCCTGTACTCGTGCACGCCAATGGGACCTCAGTGAGGCCCGGAGCGACCCCGCCAGCACCTGATGCGGACCTGCTCTACGGATTCGGTCAACCCCAACCACTCCCGATCACGGCGAATGGGGCTGACGCAGTCCCTCCAGGCTCTCAAAACGGCGCGCCGCCAGGCGTTGAGCATGATCCCGCAAAAGGTGAACTGAAGATCAAAGAGCGACGCTCCTGGAGAACCTGGCAGCTGCTATCCGCCGTCCTCGTGGCAGCTGTCCTCGGTATGTGGATCAACGGCAGCACGGGGGGGTCGGCCACGGATGCCAGTGGTGGCCCGAGCGCGGGAGGCACGCTCCCGCCACCGAGCGGGACCACCGCAACGACAGGTGCCGGGTCTGGGACGAACGCAGGATCCGGATCGGCGACGAGCACGACGGCTGCGGGAAGTACGAGCACGACGGCCGCCGGTAGTTCGACGGGCACCACCGTGGCCGGTGGGTCCTCCGGGTCGACGGCCACTTCCGCCCCCGCCACTGTCGGTCCGGCCACGGTGTTGGTTCCCGAGGTCCAGCAGACGGGCAATTGGACCAGTTCCGCGTTCACCATCGCCGGCGGCACGTGGAACATCGGGTGGGCCTTCCAGTGCGTCCCCGCACCTACGGCGACGCCGTCCTTCCAGATCTTCGTCGTAAAGAACGGCGGCGCGCCCGGATCCACGCCGGCGGTCACCTCGTCGGTGGCGTCCGGCAACGCCATCACGCCTCTGACCAGCACAGGTGCTCAGCAGGTCATCGTTCAGACGACGGCGGCATGTCGATGGGCAGTGAAGGTGACCGGCTCAAGCAGCTGACGCCGGATCGTCCACCCGTAGGCGGACCTCAAGGCTACGACGTTCAATCTTCAACTGGCCGTGGGACCACGGTCCGGTTCTTCAGCTGCGAGTGACGCGTTGAGTGTCTCGAAGTAGTCGTACTTGCGTTTGGTGGCACGGTGAGGCTTCCCGACTGGAGCGACTCGCACCATGTAGCGAGACGGCGGCGCCAGCAACTGAGCGGGCGCCGTTTTGTGGAAGGCCACTGCCGAGATCATCTCCTCGAATGCGGACAGAGGAGCTGGCAACGGAGGGGTGGGTGTCCAGGGCGTTGGCCCTTGCGATCTCTCCGACGGCCGAGCCACCTCGACGGCCAGCCGACCCTCTGCCGCGGAGTAGCTTCGAATATGTTCTGCGATGGCAAGAATCCGCTGTTCGGGAAATGTCGTCATTGCGTCCATGTTCGGAGATGCCGCTCGGGTGTCGGCAACCCGTGGCAGGTATCAGTAAACCAGTCCTATATGAACGTCGAATGAACCACGGTGCCAGCCAGATGACCCTTCATTGAATTCTGGGTGAACTCCCTGTTCAGGGCCGAATCGTGCTGTTTGAGCAGCAACGGTGGATGGTACTGTTCGGCCGTGAGGACCTCGGTGATGAGTGAAGAGGCGTCGGCCCTTCGGTTGGAAGCCAGTATCGGCGGACTGGCGGAACTGGAGCCGATGGTCTCTGCGCAACGGATCCTGTCGAACTCCCAGCGAAAGCTGGGTATCGGCGTTATCGGATTGATCCTCGTCTGTTGCCTTCTCGATCTGGTCGTCACCGTAACGGTGCTCGTAAGCGTCATTACCGTCTTCTACGTTGCGGCCATCATCTACCGATTGATGCTGTTCAGAGCGTCCAGCCGCCCCGACACGACCGAGTTGGTAAGTGACGCCGAGGCACGGTCGGTTCCCGACGAAGACCTGCCCATCTACACCGTGATGATCCCCGCATACCGCGAGCCTGAGGTCATCAACGAGCTCATCCAGCGGGTCTCCCAGTTCGAGTACCCACCCGACAGACTTGACGTGAAGCTTCTGATCGAGGCCGATGACGATGTCACCATCGCTGCCATTCGGGAAGCCATGCCGGGCGATCAGTTCGAGCTGGTGCTGGTACCCGCAGCCGAACCGCGCACGAAACCGAAGGCGCTCAATTTTGGGCTGACGTTGGCGCGAGGCGAGTTGGTGGCCATCTACGACGCCGAAGACGAACCTGAGCCTTTGCAGCTTCGTCGCGCCGCGGTGGCGATGCACCGTCTGGGCCCTGATGTGGCGTGTGTACAGGCGAAGCTCACGTATCACAACCCGATGCAGAACCTGATCACGAAGTGGTTCACCATTGAGTACGCCTTGTGGTTCTCCTTCTTCCTCCCCGGACTGGCGTCGATGGAAGCCCCGATTCCGCTGGGGGGCACCTCGAACCACTTCCGCCGGGTGGCGCTCCAAGCTATGGGAGCCTGGGATCCATTCAACGTCACTGAAGATGCGGATCTCGGAATCCGGATGTACCGCGAGGGCTACACGGTGCGCGTTCTCGAGTCGAACACGTACGAAGAGGCCAACAGCGACTTCGTCAACTGGATGAAGCAGCGGTCCCGCTGGTTGAAGGGGTACCTGCAGACCTTTGCCGTCCATCTTCGGCAACCGAGGGAGCTGAAGCGCGAGCTCGGGTGGAAGGGTCTTATCCACTTCACCATGTTCGTGGGCGGGACGCCGATACTGGCCATCATCAACCCGATCTTCTGGCTCATGACGGTCCTCTGGTTCGTCGCCCATCCGGCGTTCATCCAAGAGATCTTTCCCGCGCCTGTCTACTACCTGGGCTTGTTGTCGTGGGCCTTCGGCAACTTCCTCCTGGTGTACGTCACGGTGCTGAGTTGCCGAGTCGACAAGAGGGGTGAGCTCCTCGTACCCGCACTTCTGGTGCCGGTGTACTGGGTGATGATGTCGATGGCAGCGGTGAAGGCCGTGAGCCAACTGGTCGGCGCACCGACGTTCTGGGAGAAGACGGTTCACGGTCTCCATCATGAACAGCAACCCGCCACGGTAGGAGCAACCCCGTGACGACGATGCGCACATTCGATGAGGTACCGATGATGGGCTGTCGCACCGCTCAGGACGTGTAGAGCCGGCGATGGCTTCGACCGTGTGGGACCCGCCGGCTGTTGAAGAGGCCGGCCTTCCGAGCGGTCTTGCCGCCATGCCGGATTCGATGGGGCACCGGCTCCGGCACATGGCCGCCCTACAGGGTTTCGTCGAACATCTCGTCGCAGACGGCCACCAGGCATCGGGGCTCACCGAAGAGCAGTGGGACGAGCTGTGGTCGGCGGCGCAAGGTGCCGAGAGCGATGCCGAAGCCATCTCCCGTGTGATCGTGCAGGCATACCGGTTGCGGGAGCGGCTCGTGTCGACAGGCAATGTCGGGGCGACGGTACCTCGAGCGGACATTGCCGCGGAGCCCCCGGTCTCGGGGTTGGATCCGGGCCGGATGCCATCGATGGTCCCGTCGGCCTCGACCGCGGTTATCGATCCGGTCACCCCCGGTTGGCCCCTCGATGTCGAGACCGAGCCGTTGGCATCGCCGCCGGTTGCACCCCCGACTCGAAGACGGAGACCGTCACCTCCTGCCGGGTGGCGGTGGATCCCGACGGCGTTGTTGTCGCTCAATCCGAGGACACATCTGCTGCATCCGAAGAGGCTCCACGCACGCCAGGGGGGTCTCGACGATGTCCACCGCGAGCGTTGGTTGTCGTTCGCGTCGTGGATACTGCACACCGGGGTGATCATCCTGCTGTTCGTCGCATGGCAACTATGGGGAACCGCCATCACCCAGAGCCACGATCAATCGGCTCTGAAGAAGCAGTTCGTCACCGATGTCCACCATGTGGCGTTGAAGCCTCCTTCCGGCCTCGCGCTGATCCCTGCGACGACCCGGATCGCCGATCCTCCGGAGGGCACCGTGATGGCGCAGGTCCAGATCCCCAAGATCAACCTTGACCAGTACGTGGTGTCCGGCACCAATGAAGGTGACTTGGCTAAAGGACCTGGCCACTACTTCGGCACGGCCATGCCCGGTCAGGCCGGCAATGTGGCGATCGCCGGCCACCGCACCACACACGGTGCTCCGTTCAATCGCTTGGCCGAATTGGCAATCGGTGATCCGATATACCTCACCACGACCAGCGGTCAGAGGTTGACGTATATCGTGTCCGCCGTTCCGGTAGCGGTGTCGCCGACTGATGTGACCGTGCTCAACAACTTCGGGGACAACCGCCTGACGCTCACCACCTGCAATCCGGAGTTCTCAGCGAGACAACGCCTCATCGTCGTGGCGGCGTACCTGCCACCCGGAGCCAGACATCCAATGCCGATCTCCACGGGAACGGGGACTCCCTACAACCTCGGCCCCGCCGCGAGAACCGGCTGGGACATGGGACTCGTTCCCCTCGTGGTGCTCGAGTTTGCCGCCATCTTCGCTTTGGGGCTGGCCTATCGCTGGCTCTCACGGGTCTACGGACGCGAAGGACGTTTCCTCATCCTCGTGCCGATCTGGATCGGCATCCTCTACGCGCTCTTCGGGACGTTGACGAGCTTCCTGCCGGCCTCGGTCTGATCAAAAGGGAGGCACCTGGTCGGTCGAAAAGGACGTCGGGATGAGAGCCGTCCATGTAGGGAGTGGGTGGACCCCGTACTAGCTGGCCGAACCGTTCAGGTACTCCTGCGGCGGTCCGGTGACCGGCTGGGCGTATCCATGCGGAGGGGCAATTTGGAGCGGCTGAGGCGCCTGGTACTCGAGGCCGGCGGTGTACGACTCCGCAAGCGCGTGGCGGAGCTGGGTCAACTCGGCCACCAGCGTCCGGTTGGTGTTGGCGAACTCCTCGATGGCAGTCGACAGCGCGTATACCGTCTCGGGTGAGATCGGTGGCCGGATCCGGGACGCCAGCTCGGCGGCGTGGTGCCTGGCCTGATCGACGATGGCCTGAGCCTCTGCGTGAGCGGCCTGCACGATGGCGTTGGCGCTTCCAGCAGTCTCGCCGGCCTGGCGGATTATCTCCGTCGCCTGAGCGTGCGCCGAGGCCAGGATGGCCTGGGCCTTCCGCTCGGCGTCGTCAGTGGTCTCGTCTGCGTACCGCTGCAACTGCAACATGATGCCGCCGATCTCGGATTCCGGCGACGGCGCTGGCTGCAGGACCGGTTCTGGTTGAACATGGAGAACCCGCACCGCGGTCTCCGGTTGTGCGGTGTGCCCATCTGCATCATGCAGGGCCAACGGAGCGACCGCCTGTTGAACACCGGGGTGCTGCGGATCGACAGTCACCGGCAGGCCGGTGCCGTCCTCGAATGCGAATCCCATAACAACGGCGCCTTCCGGGTACGTTTCTCGACGGTGATCTGACCAGCACGATAGTGCCAACTCTGCTGGCAAGTCTACCGGCGCACTTGTACTCCGTTCACTCATGTGTGCGAAAACATCCTGCGTACGGTGGGTGAACGTTCTGAAAACAGGATGCCCGACAATGGCCTGATGGGGGGATGCTCCGTCCGGAGAAGGTTCGGTTCCGCATCACTCAACGGGGCTTACGCAGTGCAGATGCCACGTCGCCCGGCCACGAACGGCATGTTCCCGCGCCCCTTCCGTCGGGGCATCTCGACGGTCTAGTGGAACGCCCTGGAGTAGGTGGCGGCAAAATCTGGATTGGCCCGCCTACCGCACGGCCCCGGACGGTCCAAGCCTCATATACGGGAAACCGTCCGTTAACCTGTCGTTCACTTTTGATCGATTTTATTCACCAAAACCGCGATGCGTCATTGGTGACCGAGCCCCCTGGTGTATATGCTCCATAAGTGAGGAAGGATAGTCGCCACGAACACAGGAATCGACATCGGTGCGCAATGCCGACGAGCGACTGGGCAGCCAGTGGGATCCCGGTCGGAGCTTCGAACGAGACCGCCGGATCCCACGATTCTCCAGCAGGTGCGCCTGGATCACCCTTCCCGTGCAAACGTGATTCGACACAGCCATGACGGTCACGACCGACCGGTTCGGTGCGCCCGCCCACAACTCTGACGGGATAGACCTGAAGCCGCAGTCCGCTGCGCCGCGTCCGCGCAGCTCCAGGCACCGAACGTCACCGTTGCGCAGAGTATGGACCGAGGGGGGGCTGATCTTCGGTCTCAGTCTCGCACTGTACCTGGTGGTAGGTGTCCTCCTTGACTTTCGATACCTGACATTCAACGGGGACGCGGCCTCACGGCTGGCGAACGGGTTCTATGTTCTCTACTCGCGGGACCCGCACCTGGCGGCGATCGGCTTCGTCTGGAACCCGGGCACCTCTATTGCGGACATGGTTCCCCTGCTCTTTTACCATCTGTGGACGCCCTTGGCGTCCCATATGTTCGCAGCCAGTATTGTCAGCGCCCTTTCGATGGCAGGGGCGGTATATCAAGTCCGATCCCTCCTGTTCGAGTGGGGTGTGTTGAGGGCTCCACGCCTGATCCTCGTCGCCTTGTTCGCACTTAACGCGATGATCATCTACTACGGCGGCAACGGCATGAGCGAAGGGATATATCTCGTCACCCTGCTCGCCACCTGTCGCTATCTGCTTCGATGGATGCGCGATGACGATCTTCGATCACTCGTCTATGCGGCGGTGGCACTCGGGCTCTGCTATCTGACCCGCAATGAGGCAGTGGGGCCTGCGTTCCTCGCCGGTGCGGTGGTCCTCGGCGTCAGTTTTGCTCGGCGATCCACGAAGAGTGATGGCGAGCCCGCGCAACTGTCGGCTCGACTCTGGAGTGCGCTCACCGATCTGACGATCTTCGAGATCCCGATCGTGGCCAGTCTCGTGTCATGGGCGGTGGCATCCTTCGTCATCACCGGCTCGCCATTCGAACAGTTCACCTCGATCTACGGCAACGCTTCGCAGGAGAAGGTTCTCACCCACCTCAAGCTGCAAGCTCGATTGGTCACCGACGTCCGTGACGTCGCTTACCTGGCACCGACACTTCCGATCGTGCTCCTTGTCGCCCTGTTTTTGGCGGTACGGAGGCGGGACGTCGGGATACTCGCACCCCTGACGGTGGTCGGTGGCGGACTGGCCTTCGATCTGATCGGCTATGCCGCTAATACGATTCAACCCTTCTTCCGCTACTTCATCACCGCGGTTCCATTGGAGATCCTCCTGGTCGGATGCATCTTCGCTACGCGGCCGGCAAGCGTCAGAAGGGCGACCGACCCCGTCGCCACGAGGAGCAGGGCCCGGGTGTGGATCACGGGAGGCGTTGCGGTAGTGGTGTCATTGGCGCTTCTGCTCCCAGCGGCGGTCACTACCGTCCAGCGGGATGTCGAATCCCAAGGTCGGGACGGAAGAGGTCGAATTCCTCGGGTTCATCTTCCAGAAGCACCAGTCGCAGTCGGACAAGGCATGCGCGAGGAGCAGTACGCAGCCACGCTGACAATCACCGAATACATGGCCAGCCGTCACCTGAGCGACGGCCAGGTGGTAGTGGACAACTTCAGCGGATGCATCCCACAAGTCATCATCATGAGTCCGAAGCCGAAGATTTTCGTGATTCCTAATGACCGGGACTTTCAGCGGATCTTGGACGACCCCCTGACTTTTCATGCCCACTACATCCTCGACGTCGACCCCAACGGTGTCGGGGGACTGACGGCTCCCAACACGACCTTTCCGACCCTGTGGAAGTCCGGGGGAGGATTCGCCAAGGTCGTGCACACGTTCCCAGCTGCCGGGCTCTGCGCCGAGTTCAAGCTGTTCCAGGTGACCGGGCATCCGAACCAGGCGGCGTGATGACAGCGACCGCGATTGACGAATCCGATGGATCACGACGCCGAGAGAGGTCGACTGCGATGCACGCCGACGGAACCGATCTGACGCCGCCACCACTGGGTATCGCCCCGCCTCCCACCGTCAACTGGTCCGACGAGCTCGAGGAGTTCCACGAGGAGACGAGCCGCGACCACGTCCTCGAGGTGCAGACGAGGCGGTTGATGATCGACCGGGTGGGCCGGTTGCCGTCGACGCCCACCGTCGTGGATCTCGGCTGTTCGACCGGTTATCTCCTCGATGACATATCCGGGGCGTGGCCCAAGGGACGGTGGGTCGGGATCGATCTGGTCCTGTCCGGATTGATCAAGGCACACCGTGTCGTGCCCGGCGCCACCGTCGTCCAGGCTGACGCCTGCCGGATCCCCCTCCCCGACGGGAGCGTGGACGCGCTCCTCAGCGCCAATCTCTTCGAGCACATCCCCGACGACGAGGCCGCGCTGCGCGAGGTGTCACGGGTGCTCGGATCTGACGGCGTGGCGGTGATCGTGGTCCCCGCCGGGCGGGGCCTCTACGACTACTACGACCGCTTCTTGCATCACGAGCGCCGGTACGGCCGGGGCGAATTGGCATCGAAGGCATCGTCGGTCGGACTCCGGGTCGAGGAGGACACCCACTTCGGGAGCTCCGTCTACCCCGCCTTCTGGGCGGTGAAGAAGCTCAATCGTCTCCGCTTCGGTCACCTCGAAGGTGATCAGCTGGAGGCCAAGGTCCGCGAGGACTACACCGGAACCCAGGACTCGGCGATGTTCAGGCTGGCCTGTGGCGCTGACGACTGGTTCCTCAGGCACCGCTTCTCGTTGCCCGTGGGGATAAGGGACCTGGTGGTGATGAGGCCGTCCTGAGGACCCGGGCGGTTCAGCCCCTATCCGGCCCTATCCGGGTTGGGGTTCAGGCTGCTTGGGACGGTTGGACCGGGGCGTTGCCACCCTCGACAATCCGGTCCGAGCTGGCTCGGACGGACTGGGTGTGACGCCGGAATGCCCACTCGCGGAGGAGGACGAACCGCACGCTCGACGCAGCCACGATGCCGGCCAGTATGGCGACACCTTCGGCGGTGGGCGAGGTGCTCCCCGCCGTGTAGGCCAGTCCGAGGGTGGCACTCGTCAGTCCGATGCCGATGGCGAACGAACAGGCGCCGACGACGACCGCATACCGGATCCCCTCGGGACGCTCGGGTCTGAAGGTGAGCGCGATGTGGGCCAGCGTGTTGCCGAATGTGGTCACGGCCGCCGCGATCACATTGGCGGCGAAGATGCCGACCGGGTCCCGGAGCAGTAGGAAGAGGGCCAGATAGGCGAGCGTGCTGATGATGCCCACCCCGGCGTACCGGGCCAGAGCCCGGTGGCTGGCGAAGGCGCCGTTTCTCTCCTCGTCCGCCGTCGCGATTCTCCTGCCGATGCGGTGACGCTGATGGGCGAGCCTCCACACACCACGCAGATCGTCCTTCATGGCACCGCCGATGTTGACCCTCGAGTCGGGGTCGTCGATCCAGTCGACCGGAACCTCGTGGATCCGGAAGCCATGGCGCTGCGCCTGGGTGAGGAGCTCGGTGTCGAAGAACCAGTGCTCGTCCTCGACAAGGCCGAGGAGCGGCTCCGCCGCGTCGCTCCGCATGGCCTTGAACCCGCACTGCGCATCGGAGAAGTTGCATCCGAGCGCCCCACGGAGCAACAGGTTGTAGCTCCTGGAGATCAACTCCCGCTTCCCCCCGCGGAGGACCCGTGAGCCCGGTGCGATGCGTGATCCGATGGCCATCTGGCTGTGGCCGGAGAGCAGCGGGGCCACCAGCGGCAACAGGCCGTCCAAGCCGGTGGACAGGTCGACGTCCATGTAGGCGACAACGGGCGACCGACTGGCCGTCCATGCCGCCCGGATGGCCCGGCCCTTGCCCTTCTGGTCCAGATGGATGGACCCGACGCCGTCCAGCTGGCGGCACAGGCGCGAGGCGATCTCCCACGTGCCGTCCGTGCTGGCGTTGTCGACGATGACGATGGCGGCCGAAAAGGGGAATGACCCGTCGAGATAGGTGCGCAACCGCCGGACGCTCGACTCGAGGATCTCCTCCTCGTTGTAGACCGGGATGGCGATCTCGACGAGGGCCACAGCCGGAGGCTCAGGGACTCGCTCGGACGGCTGCCCCGATGCTGCCGGACCCGGCTCGTCGGTCACGAGCAATTCGTGGTGGGTGGCGGTCGGTTGGAGAAGGTCGGTGTCACCCATGTCTCTGTAGTTCTCCCATGCCTGCCCCGGGCGTTCAATAGTCAAGGGCCGATGACGCGGAGAAATAACCTTCGGGTTACCAGGCCGTATCCCTCCCGTGGCCTGGGGAACAACTGGGCGCTCTTCGGGCTCGGCCGACCGTCCGGCGGGCCCCGGCCGGCGGGCATCCGGGTCCGGCGCCGGGGGTCCCGCCGGGCCACTCCTCGTGGTCGCGGCCCCACTCTTCGCCTACCCCGACCGTGCCCTACGCCCCGTCTTCCTCCACCAGGTGCAGAGCCAGCCGCGGGCAGCTGAGGGCGGCCCGCTGGGCATGGTCGATGAGGGGGGGTGGCACCCCGCCGGGCTCGAGAATGGGGTAGCCCCACGGATCCAGCCGGATGAGCTCGGGGAGCAGCTCGGCGCACACCCCGTGGCCGTCGCAGGCCACCGGGTCGACGATGAGGGTGAATCGGCGGCGGCGGCTCACCGGAGCTTCACCGACCTGGGCCTCGGTCCGGTGGAGGGCACCGGCAGGAACGCCTCGCCGGCCTGGCACGGCCCGCGGTGCATGTGGGCGGCGGCGTGGTCGGCGAACACCCGCAGGGCACTCCGCACGAACCGGGCCACCCCGTCGGGATGGTGGCAGGCGCCGCGCCTCTCCACCAGCTCGCACAGGGCCGGGATGGTCGACACGCCGCCCCGCAGCCGTGTGGGCTGGTGCGCCAGCTGCCTGCACGCCAGTGCCAGGTGGGCGAGACCGTTGACGCACGGTCCGCACTGCCCGGCACCCTGACCCTCCATGTAGGTGACCACCCGGCTGACCTCGGACAGGGGGCACACCCCGCTCGGCAGGAGCGCCACCACGCCGGCGCCCAGTGACGAGCCCCGTTGACGCGCCGCCTCCTCGGTCAGCGGCATGGCCATGGCCTCGGCCGTGGTCAGCCATCCGCCCCCGTAGCCGCCGAGGAGCACGCCCTGGACGGCTCCCGCCTGATCGGGTCGGACGCCCAGCAGGTCGCCCATCGGCGTCCCGAGGGCGGCCTCGACGATCCGCGGATCGGGCCACCGCCCGGTGACGGTCAGGAGCGCCGTCCCCGTCGAGTCGGGGGTCCCGATCTGTCGGAACCACGAGCCGCCGAAGCGGGCGATCAGCGCCACATGGGCCAGGGTCTCGACGTTCTGCACCAGGGTCGGGCGACCGCCCACACCCTGGTCCCGCACCGAACGGAGCCCCACGAACGAGGGGGTGGCCGCCGACCTCCCGGTGATGGTGTTGACGGCGGCGGACTCCTGTCCGGCCAGAAATCGGTCGGGTGCCACCACCACGTCGACGGCCACCGGGTCGACACCCCGGTCGCGCCTGGTGGCGATGGCGGTCCGCACCGACGACACGGCCTCAGCCGGGACGTGCACGATAATCTGCTTGGCCCCGATGGCCAGGGCGGCGGTGGTGGCACCGTCCAGCACCAGGTGGGGGAGCTGGTGGAGGAGCAGCCGGTCCTTGGCGCTGGCCGGCTCGCCCTCGGCCCCGTTGGCCACGACCACCGGGCTGCGCAGCATGCCACCGCCCACCGCCCGCCATTTGGTCGCCACCGGGAACCAGGCCCCGCCGTGGCCCCGCAGCCCGCTGCGGTCGAGCTCGTCGAGGACCGACGCCCCCTGGGCGGCCGGGAGCGCTCCCCACCGGTCGAGGTGCTCGTCGATCGTCACCATCGATCCATCGGCGCTCACCTCGGCCAGTAGCCGCTGCGGGCCCGGGGGAGGGCTGACCGATGAGCGCGGCATGGAGGATCTACGTGGTCCGCCACCGGCCCGCGATCCGGTCACCCGCATCAGCGCGATCCACCGTCGTCGCCGGAGCCGCCGCCGGTCGCCCCCGACACCGTCCCCGACAGTGCGCCGGTGGCCTGGTCCACGCTCAGCGAGATGGTCAGGGCCAGGGGGTTCGGTGCGTTCACCGTCGCCGAGATGGTGTCGCCCTGCAGGGCGGTCACGCTGCCGTGGGCCGAACCGAAGGTGACGGTCCCCGTGGACATGGCCACCCCGCCCCCGGTCACCGACTGTCCGACCAGCACCACCGTGAGGGGGGTGGATGCGGCATCCTGGGCCTTCATCGCCAGTGTCACCTGGACGTTGCCCTGGGCGTCGGGGGCCGTGGTGGTCTGGGTGCCGGTCAGGCCGTAGGTGAACGGCGCGGACGGGACGGCGCCGGAGCCGCCCGTGGGGGCTGTCGTCGGAGGCGACGAGGTCGCCGCCGTGCCCGAGGTCCCGGCGTTCTTGCGGGCCAGTTGGGCCAGGAGGGCGGCGGACGTGCCGGCCCGGTGGGACCATCCCGAGCGCAGGGGGCCGAGGGCGGCGAACACCATCACGGCCAGCACCACCAGCGCGGTCGTGGCCGCCGCCACCGCCTTTTGGACCGGCGTGAAGGTGCGCCCGGTGGCCAACCGCCAGCCCACCACGCCCACCACCGACGCCGTGCACACCACGTCGAGGAGCACGATGAGCGGCAGGGCGGCGTCGGTGCCGCTCCCGAGGGAGTGGACGAGGGCGATCGGCCAGCACAGGTAGGCCAGGTAGTGGACGAACCGCCAGGAGGCGAATCCGATCCGGCGCCGCAGGGCGCTGGTGAGGAGCACGGCCACCATCAGGTCGAAGGTGAGCGCGCCGAGCCCGACCCACAGGGGCCGGTACGGGGTCAGGAAGGGGATGAAGGCGTCGGCGAACCCGATGGGCACGTACCCGTCGCTCACGGTCGTGACCACGTGGATGGCCACGAACCCGACACAGAACAGTGAGAGATTGCGATGGATGTCCTGGGACAGGAACCGGGGCCACCGCTCCGTGGTCCACCCGACCGACGCCACCACGCCGATGACCACGGTGAGGGTCAAGAGCACGAAGGCCACCAGCCCGGTCGAGCGCGTCAGGTACCAGAGTGCCTTGCCTCCCGGTGCGGTGGCCGACAGCGTGGTCGCCACGGCGGTCACCGGTCGCCGGGCCAGCCGGCCACCGTAGTCACCGCGCCGTCGAGCCCGACCAGGCGGGCCGGGAGGCGGTGGTCGCGCAGCCAGCCCGGGGCCGACCTCCCCTTGACCATCGCCGCGGTGGACGCGGTGTTGGCATCGACGCACGATCCGGCCGCCACCGACACCGTCCGCCATACCGGGTCCACCGGGTGCCCGGTGGTGGGATCGATCAGGTGGTGCACCCGACGGCCGCCCAGGGTCCAGTGGCGGTGACCGATGCCGGACGTGGCCAGGCCACCGGATTCGATGGTGACGGTCACCGGCGCCGACGGGTCGCCGCACACGTCGGCGATTCCCACCGCGAACCCACCCGGAGGGGCGCCCTGCACCGCGATGTCCCCGCCCAATGACACCATCGCCCCGCATCCCAGCCGTACGGCGATCGTCTCGGCGGCGCGGTCCGCCGCCCACGCCTTGGCGGTGGAGCCGAGGTCGAGGCGAGTCCCCGGTGCCATCCGCACCGTCGAGCGTTGCGTGTCGAGCGTCACCGACCGCCACCCCGGGACAGCCGCCGGATCCGGCCACGAACCGGCTACCCCGGGCGCCACCATCGGGAAGTCGCGGTCGTAGCCGAGTCGTTCCATGGCCGACCCCACCGTCGGGTCCACTGCCCCATCGGACAGTTCGGCGGCGCGCAGGGCCACGGCGATGGCGTCGAACAGGTCGGGCGAGACCGCCACGTCGTACCTCGAGTCGGCGGCGTCGGTGATGGCATGGAGGGCGGTCAGCTCCGAGTCCGGTCGGAACCGGCTGGCGGCCGTGTCGACCTGGTCCAGCACCTGGTGGAGGATCCGGCTGGCGGCCACGAGGGAGGCCGGCTCGGTCACCACCAGGTCCACCCTGGTCGACCAGACCGAGGTGCGGTAGACGACCCCGGCCTCGGCCCTCACGCCCGTCGATGGTCCCGAGTCCGTCGCGGCCGGCCTCAACTCGATCCGCTGACCACGGGGGCCTGCTGTTGGGTCTGGGCCGGCGGTGCGTTGGGTGGGGCCAGGTTGGTGGCCGACTGCCCGGTCGAGCTTCCGACGCCGGCGGCGGCACCGGACGTCACCGAGGAACCGGCGGGAGTGGACGGGTGACCGGGGAGGGCGCGGCTCAAGTAGATGCCGAACACCGCCACCGCCGCCACCGAGGCCACCCCGATGGTCTTGGTCAGCGACCGGGCCCGTTCGAGCCCGGCGTCGCGCCGGTGCCTGAATTGCCGCTCGGCCGACGCCGGTCCGGTCCCGCGTGTCGTGGCCACCCTCTGGATACTACGGAGCGATCCTGACGCCACCATGAAGGTCCACCGTGCCGTTGGGAGGGCGACGTACCAGCTCAGGTGGCCTGAATTGCCGCCGACCCCGATGCCGCGCGGATGGATTGGCCATCGGGCCGATCCGGGACGGTCGGCCAGACCACCTGCATCAGCGCCCCCCCCAACCCAGACGTCCCGATGGTCCACGTGCCTCCGGAGTTGCGCACCACCACGTCGGCGATGGCCAGGCCCAGGCCGGTGCCACCCGGCAGGTCGGCGGCGCGGTGGAAGCGGTCGAAGACCATCGCCCGGTGGGCGTGCGGGATGCCGGGTCCCGAGTCCTCGACCGCGAGCGTCACCTGCCCCCCGCCCACCGACACCCCCAGTTCGACCGTCCCTCCGGGGCCGGCGTACTTGCAGGCGTTGTCCAACAGCACGCTGACCAGGCGGTCGATCGAGTCGGCATCGGACTCGACCAAACCGCGGGTCGCCGGGTCGCTCCGATTGGTGAGGGTCATCGACGAGGCGTCGGCCACGACCCGGAACCGGTCGACGCACTCGGTGCCGACGGCGACCACGTCGGCGACCTCCCCGGACCGGTCGGTGGGGGGCTCGCCATCGGCACGGGCCAGCCACAGGAGGTCCTCGACGATGGTGTGGAGCCGACCGCTCTCCACGCCGATGCGTTGGAGGGTGTCCTGGTAGCTGGCGGCGTCGCGCTCCCGGCTGAGCGCCAGGTCGACTTCGGCCTCGATCACGCTGAGCGGGGTGCGGAGCTCGTGGGAGGCGTCGGCGGTGAACTCGGCCTGCCGCCGCCGGATCTGCTCGATGGGCGCCGAGGCCCGGAGCCCGATGATGAACGACCCTCCGAAGGTGACCAGCAGCAGCAGCGTACCCAGCACGGCCTCGGCGATGAGGAGGTCGTCGCGGTCCTGGGCGATCTTGGACACACTCTCGCCGGCCACCAGCCAGCCGTTGCCCCGGGACACCGCATCGAGCCGGAAGGCGCTGCCGGCCACCGACATGGTGGTCTGGCCCGCCGTCCACTGGTGGGCGGGGAGTCCGGGGGCACCGGTCGACGACCCCGTGACCTTTCCGGCCGACGTGACGTCCCAGAGGAAGGAGGGTGCGTCGTCGAGGTCGTCCCCGTGGCCGCTCTGCGTCGTCCTCGCCGCCGGCGGACCGGTGGCGCCGGCGATGGTGCCTTGGTCCAGCTGCTGGGACAGCCTGGCGTCGACGGTGTAGTTCAGATGGTTGACGATGGCCAGGTTGGCGGCCAGGACCACCACCACGGCCACGGCGCCGACGATGGCCGTGGCTCCCAGCGCCACCTTGGCGGCGTGGACCCACTGGGCGTCGCGGCGCCTCATCCCGCCACCATCCGGTACCCGACCCCCCGCACCGTCTCGATCCGGGCGGTGGCACCGCCGATCTTGGCCCGGAGCCGGCCCACGTGCACGTCGATGGTGTTCGACCCCACCGCGTCCGCTTCGTCGTCCCACACCTGGACGGCGATGGTGCGCCGGCTCACCACCGCCGGCGACCTCCGCAGGAGCAGCTCCAACAGGCCGGTCTCGATGCTGGTCAGCGTCAACGGACGGCCGTCGCAGGTGGCACCCCGCGACGCCGGGTCGAACGACAGGTCGCCGCACGTCAGCACCGGGTCGACGGTCAACGCCGGACGCCGTTGCAGCGCCGTCAGCCGGGCCATCAGCTCGGCGAACGAGAACGGCTTGACGAGATAGTCGTCGGCCCCCTTGTTCAGGCCTTCGACCCGGTCCTCGGTGGCGTCGCGTGCCGTCAGCATCAACACCGGTGTGCGGTCGGCTCGTGCCCGCATGGCCGTCACCACCTCGATGCCGGTCTGGGCCGGCATCCGCCAGTCGAGGATGGCCACCTCGTAGGTATAGGAGCGCAGGTAGGCCAGGGCGAGCGCCCCGTCCGCCACGGCATCGACGACGTAGCCGTGCTCACGCAGTCCGCGCTCGAGCACCGAGCGGAGCCCGGGGTCGTCCTCGGCCACCAACACCCTCATCAGCTGCTCTCCCGATTGCTCGTCGGGGCGCTCGTCGGCCCGATCCGGTGCCGCCGCCCACCCCCGGCTCGGTCGCCCCCGGCAGCCGGGCCACCGGTCCGGGCGGCGGGGTGCCGACCGCCGCACCTGTCGGTCGGATGAGCACCTTCCCTCCCGGCCGAGTGTGCCCCCCGGATCTGACGCGAGGATGACACCCCTGGTGGTCTGCCACGCACAGTGGCAGGTGGGAGGGCCTCTTCCTCCTGGACCGACGGCCGGCGACGAGATTCATTGACCCGGTCGGAGGGGTGGCCTACCATGACCGCAGCACACCAGTGAACCGTCATAAAGACCGGCGGTGCAGTGGAAGAGCGGCGGGCCACTCGGGGAGAGCCTTCATTGGGAGTGAATCAGAGTCCGGACGAAGGCCGGACGGATATGGGGATGAAAACCACTCTTCGTGTTTCGAGTGGTGGAGATACGCGTGTCGTGCACCGTGTTCGTGTACCGTTTGCCTCGGTGGCCGAGCGAGTTACGGAAAATGCCAGCCTCCTCGCTACTTGGGGAGAGTCAAGTTCGAAGTTGCAGGTGGCGTTGGGCGCCCCGCAACTCATGATCCACCGGGTCCCCCGACGTTGGCTGCCCCCCTGCCCCTCGTGGTGGTCGGCGCCGGGGACCCGGCGGGCTCTTCACTGAAGAGCCGTCTGCGGGCCGCCCTCTTCGACCCGCACCTTCCTCGACCGGCACCCGGGACCAGGCCTCAGCGGGTGGTCGGCAGCCACGAGGCACGGGTGGTCTCGTAGGAGTCGATCTCGTCCTTGTACCGCAGCGTCAGCCCGATGTCGTCCCATCCGTTCAGCAGGCGGGCCCGGGTGAACTCGTCGAGGGGGAAGCCCGTCTCGATCCCGGCCGACAGCGCCTCGAGGGTACCCCGCTCGATGTCGATGGTGACCAGCATGGTGGGCTCGGCCAGGACGGCGTCGAGGAGCAGCCGGCCGGTGAGGGCGTCGACCTGCACCGGCACCACGCCGGCCTTGGTGCAGTTGTTGCGGAAGATGTCGCCGAACTTGGGGGAGACCACCGCCTCGAACCCGTAGTCCTGGAGCGCCCACACGGCGTGCTCCCTCGACGAGCCGGTCCCGAAGTTGGGCCCGGCGACCAGGATGTTGGCCCCGGCGAACTCCTCGCGGTTGAGCACGAAGTCGCGGTCGTCCCGCCACTCGGCGAACAGGCCGGCGCCGAATCCGGTGCGCTCGACCCGCTTCAGCCAGTCCGACGGGATGATCTGGTCGGTGTCGACATCGGAGCGGTCCAGTGGAACGGCCCGACCGCTGACGATCTGCATGGCCTTCATGATGGGGCCTTCATGATGGGGCCTTCATGATGGGGCCTTCATGAGGGGTTCACGGCCCTCAGGCGTCCAGGTCCGTCGGGGCGGCGAAGTGGCCCGCCACCGCCGTCGCCGCGGCCACGGCGGGCGACACCAGATGGGTGCGGCCGCCGCGCCCCTGGCGCCCCTCGAAGTTCCGGTTGGAGGTGCTGGCCGCCCGCTCGCCGGGTGCCAACTTGTCGGGGTTCATGGCCAGGCACATCGAGCAGCCGGGCTCCCGCCATTCGAATCCGGCCCCGGTGAACACGGTGTCGAGGCCCTCGGCCTCGGCCTCGGCCTTGACCCGGTGCGATCCCGGCACGACCATGGCCCGCATGCCGGCATGGACCGTGCGCCCATCCAGCACGGCGGCGGCGGCCCGGAGGTCCTCGATGCGTCCGTTGGTGCACGACCCGATGAACACGGTGTCCACGGGGATGTCGCGCATCGGGGTGCCGGGGACGAGGCCCATGTAGTCGATGGCGCGGTCGGCAGCATCCTGGTCGGCGTCGTCGTCGATGGCGGCCGGGTCGGGCACCGAGCCGTCGATGCGGACGACCTGGGCCGGGTTGGTCCCCCAGGTGACGAACGGGGCCAGCGAAGTGGCGTCGAGCCTCACCTGGCGGTCGAAGGTGGCGCCTTCGTCGGTCGGGAGCGCCCGCCACACCGCCAGTGCCTCCTCCCATGCCGCACCCTTGGGCGCATGGTCACGGCCCTCGAGGTAGGCGAAGGTCACGTCGTCCGGGGCGACCATCCCGGCTCGGGCCCCGGCCTCGATGGACATGTTGCAGACGGTCATCCGTCCCTCCATCGACAGGGAGCGGACGGCGTCGCCCCGGTACTCGATGATGTGGCCGGCCCCGCCTCCGGTGCCGATCTGCCCGATGACCGCCAGCACCAGGTCCTTGGCCGTCACCCCGGGGGGAAGCGCCCCGTCCACGGTCACCGACATGGTGTCCGGCCGTCGCTGGGGGAGGGTCTGGGTGGCCAGTACGTGCTCCACCTCGCTGGTGCCGATGCCGAAGGCCAGGGCCCCGAACGCCCCGTGGGTGGAGGTGTGGCTGTCGCCGCACACGATGGTCATGCCCGGCTGGGTCAGGCCCTGCTCCGGGCCGATGATGTGCACGATGCCCTGGTTGGCGTGACCCATCGGGTAGCAGGTGATCCCGAACTCGGAGCAGTTGGCCGCCAGCACCTCGAGCTGCTTGGCCGAGATGGGGTCCGCCACCGGCTTGTCGATGTCCACGGTCGGCACGTTGTGGTCGGCGGTGGCGATGGTCAGGTCGGGGCGGTGCACGGTGCGCCCGGCCAGGCGGATGCCGTCGAAGGCCTGCGGCGACGTGACCTCGTGGATGAGGTGGAGGTCGATGAACAAGACGTCCGGCTCGTCGTGGTCGCCCCGGTGGACGACGTGGCGGTCCCAGACCTTTTCGGACAGGGTGCGGGGTCGGTGGGTCGGTGGTCATGCAGGTCAGGTCCCTACGTAGACGATTTCGACCTTGAGGGTACCCCCGGGGGCGGCGTACTCCACCGCGTCCCCCACCGCGTGGCCCAGTAGGGCCTGACCGAGCGGGGACCCGGGCGACACCACGGTCAGGTCGCCCTGGCGCTCCTCGATGGAGCCGACGAAGAAGTCGGTGGTCTCGTCCTCGTCGTCCCCGTCGTAGCGGAGGGTGACGATGCTCCCCGGCCCCACCGTGCCGTCCGAGGAGCGGTCGTTCTCCACCACGGTGGCCGTCTTCAGCAGCCGTTGCAGCTGGCGGATCCTCGACTCCATCTTGCCCTGCGAGTCCTTGGCCGCGTGGTAGTCGCCGTTCTCCGACAGGTCGCCGAGGGCACGCGCCGACTCGATGGCGGCGGCGATCTCCACCCGCCCCCGGGTGGTCAGATCCTCGAGCTCGGCCTGGAGCCGCTCGTAGGTGTCGCGGGTCAGTTGGGCGTCGCTGGTGTCGCTCACGGGTCACCAGGCTAACGGGTCGGAATCGCCGGTCGTCACGACCGGTCGAGGAGGTAGCGGTCGGCGTCGAACCGACGGGTCCGCTGCCGGTACTGCCACGTGAAGTCGGGCCACAAGGTGGTGTTGCGGCCCGAGGCGTCGAGGTACCAGCTCGAGCAACCGGTGCTCCACACCGTCCGGCCGAGCTTGCGCTGCATCTCGTCGTCGAATGCGTCCACCGCCGCCGGGTCGACACTGACCGAGGTGATGTTCCTGGCCGACATGGTCTTCAGCGCGTCGACGATGTAGTTGGCCTGGGACTCGATCATGAAGATCATCGACGTGTGGCCGACGCCGGTGTTGGGGCCGATGACGAGGAACAGGTTGGGGAACTCGGGGACCGTCGTCCCGAGGTAGGAGCGCATGCTGCCGCCCCAGTGCTGGCGCATCGTCCTCCCGTCGGCGGCCCGGACCCGGCGGGCGATGGGGGGCTCGGTGGCCTCGAACCCGGTGCCCAAGATGATGGTGTCGACGGGATGCTCCACCCCGTCGTCGGTGACCACCGCATGCGGGAGCACCCTGGCGACGGGCTCGGTGACCAGCTCGGTGTTGGGCCGGCACAGCGCCGGCAGGTATTCGTTGGACAGCAGTATCCGCTTGCACCCGAGGGCGTAGTCCGGGGTCAGTCTGGCCCGCAGCCCGGGGTCCTCGACCTGGTCGGCGAGGTGCTTGCGGGCACCTTGGGCGGCGAACCGGCTGAGTCCGGGGTGGCGGGCGAGCATCAGCACCAACAGCTCACGGGACCAGTAGATGCGGGCCCGGGCCAGCCGGGTGGCCAGACGGGACCTGGCCAACAGCCGCTGCTCCCACGGCTTGAAGGCTCGATCGGGCCGTGGCATCACCCACGGGGGCGTGCGCTGGAACACGGTCAGGTGGGCGACCCGCGGCTGGATCTCCGGCACGAACTGGATGGCCGAGGCGCCCGTGCCGATGACGGCGACCCGTTCGCCGGCCAGGTCGTGGTCGTGGCGCCAACGCGCCGAATGGAACACCGTCCCCTCGAACCGGTCGAGTCCCTCGATGGCGGGCAGGGCCGGCTCGCTGAGGAAGCCGGCGGCCAGGATGAGCACGTCGGCGGAGAGCATGCCGGCCGAGGTGTCCACCGTCCACCGGCGACCGTCGGGGTCCCAGTCGGCCCCGAGGAGCTCGGTCCCGAACCGGATCCGGCGCTTGAGGTCGAACCGGTCGGCGAGGCCGCGGAGGTACTCCTCGATCTCGGGTTGGGGGGCGAAGGTCCTCGTCCAGGAGGGGTTGGGGGCGTCGGACAGCGAGTAGAGGAGCGACGGCACGTCGCACTGGCAGCCCGGGTAGGTGTTCACGAGCCAGGTGCCGCCGAGGTCCTCTTCCTTCTCGATGACCACCACGTCCTCGACGCCCTCCCGCCGGAGCCGCAGGGCGAGGGCGATGCCACCGAACCCGGCGCCGACGATCACCACCCGGTGGTGCTCCGGTCGGTCGGCGTCCGGTGTGCTCACCGTGCCAGCCTACGGCGACCGCCCGGGTGCGGATGAGCGACCGCCAGGGTGCACATGAGGGCACCGCCCGGGTTGCGGATGAGGCGGCTGTCGGAGCGGGGGAGGACCGGGCCCGGAGGGCCCGGCCGGGACCACCGGGGCAGAACCGGGCGGGGAACGGCTGTATCCCCAAATTTCACGAAATGAATGCGTCACGCAATGTTCATTGTGCTGTAACGTCGCTTTCGGATCGGGCGTACCGGATCTGACTGCGCGGTGCGCAGGTCGAACGAAGGGGGAAGCACGTGAGACTTACTCGCAAGCGGGCGTTGGCCACCATGCTGGTGGTCGGCGGCCTGATGGTGGCGGCCTGCGGAAGCAGCAGCTCATCCTCAACCACTACGACGTCGGCAACGAGCACGACCACACCGTCGGTGTCGGCCACCTCGTTCACGACCGACTTCTCGGAGATGACCAAGCTGAAGAGCCTGGCGTCGTCCGGCAAGGGCAGCGTCGCCGTGATCCTCCCGGACACGGTGTCGTCGGCCCGCTACACCGAATTCGACGCGCCCGTACCTCACCAAGGCCTTCCAGACGGCAGGGTTGACCTCGTCGCAGTTCACCGTCCAGAACGCACAGGGCAGTGACACCACGCAGCTCACCGACGCCCAGTCGGCCATCTCCGCCGGTGCCAGCGTCCTCGTGGTCGACCCGCTCGACTCCGGGGTCGGTGCGCAGATCGAGTCCTACGCCAAGTCCCACGGCGTCCCGGTCATCGACTACGACCGGCTCACCCTCGGTGGGACCCGGCAGTACTACATCAGCTTCAACAACGTCAACGTCGGCACCCTGATCGGCAAGGGCCTGGTCTCGTGCGTCGCCAGCTGGAAGGTGGCCAAGCCGCAGCTGGCCGTCATGGTCGGCTCGCCCACGGACAACAACGCCACGCTGTTCGCCCAGGGCTACGACGCCGTCCTCGCCCCGCTGTTCTCCTCGGGTGCGTACGTGAAGGTGGTGTCGCCCGCCGGTACCTGGGATCCGCCCACGGCCGAGACCGAGTTCCAGCAGGCGCTGACCGCCCATCCCAACATCAACGCCGCCGTCGTCCCCAATGACGAGAACGCCGCGCCGATCATCACCTACCTGAAGACGCTGGGCACGCCGGCCAACAAGTTCCCGATCACCGGTCAGGACGCAACCCTCATCGGTATCCAGAACATCATCTCCGGCTACCAGTGCGGCACGGTGTACAAGCCCATCGCCCTGGAGGCGCAGGCAGCCGCGGCCCTGGCGCTCTACCTCCGGGCCGGCAAGGCGGCACCCGCCGCCCTGGTCAACGGCTCGACCACCGACACCACCACCCACACGGCGGTGAAGTCCGTGCTCCTGACGCCGGAGTGGGTGACGCCGAACCTGGTGGAGTCCACCGTCGTCAAGGACGGCACCGTCCCGGCCTCACAGATCTGCACCAGCGCATACGCCGCAGACTGCACGAAGTACGGGATCAGCTGAACCCGGGTGCGCATCACTGATCAGCAGGTACCCTCGGTCCCGTGAGCATCACCGCCGACCCTGGTGTCGGCGTGTCCGGGTCCGAGGGGACCGCTGATCGACCGCTGTTGAGCCTGCGCGGCATCACCAAGAGTTTCGGTGCCGTGCAGGCTCTCAGCGGGGTCGACCTCGACATCATGCCGGGGAAGATCACCGCACTGGTCGGGGACAACGGCGCCGGCAAGTCGACGACCATCAAGACCATCTCGGGGATCTGGTCGCCCACCGCCGGCGAGATGCTGTGGAACGGCGAGACCGTCACCCTCAAGACCCCGAGGGACGCCGACTCCTTGGGGATCGCCACCGTGTACCAGGACCTGGCGCTCTGCGACAACCTCGACATCGTCCAGAACATGTTCCTCGGCCACGAGCTGCTCAGCCACAGGCTGCTCGACGAGACCGAGATGGAGAAGGTGGCCAACCGGACGCTCGCCGACCTGGCCGTCACCACCGTCTCCTCGGTCCGCCAGCTGGTGGGCTCCCTGTCGGGCGGCCAGCGCCAGTCGGTGGCGGTGGCCCGGGCCGTCATGCGCGACGCCCAACTGGTGATCATGGACGAGCCCACCGCGGCGCTGGGCGTCTCCCAGACGGCCCAGGTCCTCGACCTCATCAAACGACTGGGCGAGCGCGGCATCGCCGTGCTCGTCATCTCCCACAACCTCACCGACGTCTTCGCCGTCGCCGACCGCCTGGCCGTGCTCTATCTCGGCCGCCTGGTGAGCCAGGGGCCGATCGGCGAGTACGACACGCAACGCGCCGTGGAGCTCGTCACCACCGGCAAGTCCTCCGCGCCGGTGGGTGCTCCCGCCGACCGTGCACCTGATCCGCCGGCACCGGGGCCGGGCGCCGACGGTTCCGCCGCCGCTTCCGCCGACGCTTCAGCCGACGCCGAGCAGGAGCGCTGACCGTGCCGTCGCCACCCGAGCCCTCGTCCACCGCCGCCCCCGCCGCCGGCACCGGGGCCGTCGACGACAGGCCCGGCGAGGCGCCGCCGGGCGGCTTGGCCGAGCCGGGCCGACTGGGCGGCATCCCGATGCCCGAGCGGGTGCCCGACTCCACGTTCGGCCAGTACGTCACGGAGTGGGCCAAGCGGATCCGCTACGGCGAGAGCGGTGTCCTGCCGGTGGTGGCCGGCCTGATCTTGTTGGTGGTCATCTTCCAGGTGCAGGACTCGGTGTTCCTGTCCGCCGGCAACCTCACCAACCTCTTGGTCCAGGGCTCGGTGTTCGTGCTTCTGGGCATGGCCGAGGTGTGGCTGCTCATCCTCGGGGAGATCGACCTGTCCGTCGGCTACAACGCCGGGGTGTGCGGGGTGATCACCGCCATCCTGGCCGGCCCGCCCCACAACCTGCCGTGGTGGTTGGCGGTCGCCATCGGCCTGGCGGTCAGCAGTGCCATCGGTGCGCTGTGGGGCGTGATCGTGGTCATGCTCCGGCTCCCGTCGTTCGTGGTCACCCTGGCCGGCCTGCTCGGCCTGGAGGGGGTGCTGCTGTACCTGGTGAGCACCAACGGGGCCAGCGGGACCATCCGGATCAACAGCAACGTCCTGCTCGACATCACCAACGGCAACCTCAGCCCGGCGGCCGGATGGATCCTGGCCGTCATCACCATCGTGCTGTTCAGCGGCCTCACCATCCTGGGTGATCTGCGCCGGCACCGGCACGGGCTGGTGGCGCCGCCCCTGGCCATCACCTTGTTGAAGGCGGTCCTGGTGGCCGCGGCCGTGGTGGCGCTCGTCCTGGTGTGCAACACCAACCGCGGCCTGCTGATCACCCTGGAGGGCGTCCCCTACGTCGTGCTGATCGTGGCGGCGGTCCTCCTGGTCTTCTCCTTCATGCTCGGGCGGCTCAGGTTCGGCCGCTACCTCTACGCCATCGGTGGCAACGCCGAGGCGGCCCGCCGGGGCGGGGTGAGCCTGGGTTGGAACAAGCTGTGGGCCTTCACGCTCACCGGGTTCACCGCCGGTATCGGCGGGATCGTCTACGCGTCCAGGCTCGGGTCCATCTCCAACAACATCGACGGCGGGACCCTGGTCCTCTACGCCGTGGCCGCCGCGGTGATCGGGGGCGCGAGCCTGTTCGGGGGACGCGGCAAGATGGTCTACGCCCTCCTCGGTGGCGTGGTCATCGCCACCATCTACAACGGGATGGGCCTCCTCGGACTGGCGGCCTCGTACCAGTACATGGTCACCGCCCTGGTGCTGCTGGCCGCCGTGACCATCGACGCACTGGCCCGCCGCGGCCGCTCCAACGCCTGAGCCGCCGGACCCCGTCGGTGCGGTCTCCGGTCCCGGGTGTGCCCCCGGCGCCGTACCGGTCTCCGGTCTCCGGTCCCGTCAACGGCGCCGGTCCCGTCTCCGACATGGCCCCGGCGCCGGGCCCGGACATGCCCCGCCGCCGGGCCCGGACATGCCCCGGACCCGGGCCCGGACATGCCGACTCACCGATGCCCGTGAAATGATCGTTGCATCGGTCCCGAGGAGGGTGGGGTATGGCTGACATCCATGGAGCATGGGAACCGGCATTCGAGGGGGTGGTCACGACCCTGGCCTCGAGCCTCGACGCCGGGACCGACGTGGGGGCGTCGGTGGCCGTCTTCCGGCGCGGCGAGCCCGTCGTGGACATCTGGGGGGGATTCGTGGACGAGGCCCACTCGGCGCCGTGGGAGCGTGACACCATCACCAATGTGTGGTCGACGACCAAGACCATGACCTTCCTGTGTGCCCTGATGCTGGCCGACCGTGGCGAGCTCGACTTCTACGCACCGGTGGCCAAGTACTGGCCGGAATTCGCCGCCGGCGGCAAAGAGGGCGTCGAGGTGCGCCATCTGATGAGCCACTCCGCCGGCCTGCCGGGGTGGGACGAGCACCTCGAGCCCGAGGAGCTGGCCGACTGGGACCGCTGCACGTCGCTGCTCGCCGCCCAGGAGCCGTGGTGGCAGCCCGGCACCGCCTCGGGGTACCACGCCGTCACCCAGGGGTACCTGATCGGCGAGGTGGTGCGCCGCATCACCGGGGCCACCATCGGCACCTGGTTCGCCGACCAGGTGGCCCGACCGCTCGGGGCCGACTTCTTCATCGGCCTGCCCGCCGCCGAGGACGCCCGGGTGTCGCTGGTGATCCCCCCGCCCGACGTGGACCTGGAACTCCTGAAGCCCTCGGCGATCGCCCTCCGGGCCATGACCAACCCCCCGCTGGACGCCACCTACCCGGCCCACGAGTGGTGGCGCCGGGCCGAGATCCCCGCCGCCAACGGCCACGGCAACGCCCGGTCGGTGGCCACCGTGCAGTCGATCATCGCCGGCCGGGGGGAGGCACGCGGTGTCCGCCTCCTCTCCGAAGCCGGGATCGAGCCGATCTTCGACGAGCAGACCAATGGACGGGACCTCGTCCTCGGCGTGCCGTTCCGGTTCGGGATGGGGTACGGCCTCAGCACCGGGATGATGCCCATCGGGCCCCGTTCCTGCTTCTGGGGTGGCTACGGCGGATCGCTGGTCATCATGGACCTCGAGGCCGAGCTCACCGTGTGCTACATCATGAACCGCATGGAGAGCGGATTGACGGGCGATTTCCGGGGCGCCGGGATCGCGCTGGCCGCGGCCGTCGCCGCCTCATCGGCCGGGGCCTGACCCGGGACATGTCGGGGACTTCGGACGGGGCTGTGCCGGTGTCGCTGGTGGCGGTGGCGGTGGGGGTGGCGGTGGCTCTGCCGCTGGCGGTGGCTCTGCCGCTGGCGGTGGCGGTGGCGCTGGCGCTGGCGCTGTCGGTGGTGCCGGTGGCGCTGTCGGTGGACAGGATGCCGGGCAGGATGCGGGCGGGGGAGAGGGGCCCCCGGGGGTGACCGAGCCGCCGCGTCCGGGCGGGGATCAACGGTCCCGGTCGTTCGAGACCCAGTTCGAGGAGCAACAGAACACCCCCTTCCCGTGGAAGGCACTCGTCAAGCGGTCCATCGTGGTGTTGGTGGCCGGGGTGGCGCTCTACCTCGTGCTGCCCGAGCTCATCGCCGTCTTCCACTCCTGGCCCCACCTGGTCCAGCTCAATTTCTTGTGGTTCATCCCCGCACTGGTGTCCGAGGGCATCCACTTCGCCTGCACGTTCTCCCTCCAGCGCATCGCCCTGCGCACCAAGGCGTGGTTCGCCGTGGTCACCGCCCAGCTGGCCGGCAACGCCATCTCCCTGATCGTGCCCGGAGGGGCGGCCGCCGGCGCCGCCGTCCAATTCCGGATGCTGGCCGTCAGCGGCATGGACGCCGCCGATGCGGTGGGCGGCCTCACCGCGTTCTCGTTCCTCGGGATCGGCGGCCTGTTGGCGCTGCCCGTCTTCGTGCTCCCCGCCGTCCTGTTCGGCGCCCCGGTCAGCCGGGGCCTGGCCGAGGCCGCCATCATCGGGGCCATCGGCTTCGTGCTCTTCGTGGGGCTCGGCGCCGTGGTGATGGCCACCGACGCCCCCCTGGCATGGGCCGGCCGGGCCTTCCAGTCGGTGCGCAACCGGCTCCTTCGCAAGCGTGCCCCCATGACCGGACTCCCCGACCGGCTGGTCGAGCAGCGGAACCTCATCCGTGCGGTGCTGGGCCAGCAGTGGTGGCAGGCCACGTTGCTGTCGGCCGGGCGGCTGCTGTTCGACTACCTGTGCCTGTTGTTCTCGGTGTTCGCGGTGGGGGCCCACCCACGGGCCTCCCTGATCCTGCTGGCCTACGCGGTCGCCGGCATCATCGGCCTGGTGCCCATCACCCCCGGCGGCCTGGGCATCGTCGAGGCCAGCCTCAGCGCCCTCCTGGTACTGGCCGGCCTCGACGGCGTCCAGGCCGTGTTGGCCACCCTGGCCTACCGCCTCGCCTCCTACTGGATGCCCCTCCTGTCCGGCCCCTTCGCCTACCTGGCCTTCAAGCACCGCTACCGGGACCCGAACCTGCCCCCTCCGCTGGCTGCCGAGCCCTCTCCCGGCTGAGGTCCGCTGCCTTCTTCTCTGCTCTTCTCTTCTCTTCTCTTCCTGCGCCGGTCCCGCCTCGTTTCGGTTCCGCACCTTCTCTCTGCTCCGCCCGGCCCTCCCGGTTCTGGTCCGGGTGCGTGTCACACCCCCCTGCTGAACTCTGGTCCATGACATCGACGGTCGATGCGAAGCCAGTGGCGGACCCGGCGGGAGCCGGCATGGCCGGTGCCGGTGTTGCCCGTCCCGAGGGCGAGGACGCCGGAGTCAGCGTGGCCAGGTTCCTGTCCGCCGCCGCCACCGTCCTGCAGTTCGTGTCCGAATTCGACCCCGCCCGCTACGACGGCGTTGACGCCACCGCCCTGGTGTCTTCATTCACCCGGATCGAGCGGGTGGCGTCCATCGGCAAGTCCCTGGCCGGGGTCCGGGCCACCGAGTGCCGCCAGCCCGAGGCCGGAGGGCATCCCACCCCGGCCCACTGGCTGTCGGACATGACCGGTGACTCCTTGGGGGACTCGACCGGGGTCCTGAAGCTCGGGGAGTCGTTGGCCGACCACCCCGCCATCGACGAGGCGGCCCGCAAGGGCAAGCTGTCCGGCAAGGCGGCCCGGCTGGTGGCCGACGCCGCCCGGGTCAACCCGGGCAGTGAGGACGAGCTGGTGGAGGCGGCCACCCACGAGACCTTCCACCAGCTGCGGGACCGCTGCCTGCGGGCCAAGGCCCAGGGCCGGTCGGCCGAGGATGCCGCCGCCCACCGCCGGCGCCTCCACGACCAGCGCCACTGTCGGACCTGGACCGACCAGGACGGGGCCTTCTGCCTCGATGCCCGGCTCACCCCCGATGCCGGTGCCTCCCTGCTGGCCTCCCTCAACGCCCGGACCGACGCGTTGTTCGAGGAGGCCCGGCGCGAGGGGCGCCACGAGTCCTCCGACGCCTACCGGGCCGACGCCCTGGTGGGCCTGGTCACCGGCCGGCGGGGCGGATCCGCGGTCCGGACCGGGGCCACCCCGCCGAGGGCCCCGGGCCCGGGCACCGGCCAGCCCGGGGACCCCGACCTCACCGCACTCACCGACCTCACCGCACTCACCGGGGACGACAGCCACACCGGGGACAGGGACGACCCCGGACCGAGGGCCCAGGTCCTCCTCCGGGTCGACCTCGACGCCCTGCGCCGGGGATCGGTCGGACCCGGTGGGGTGTGCGAGATCCCCGGGGTGGGCCCGGTCTCCGTCGAGTCGGCCCGGGAGCTGATGGGGGACGCCGTCACCCGGTTGGTCATCACCAACGGGGTGGACGTGACGACCGTGTGCCATCTGGGACGCTCCATCCCCAGTGCCCTGCGGACCGCCCTGGTGGAGCGGGACCGGAGCTGTGTGATCCCCGGCTGTGACGTCACCCAGGGCCTCGAGATCGACCACTGGGGCGTCGCCTTCGCCGAGGAGGGACCGGCCAGCCTCGAGAACACCGCCCGGCTCTGCGGCCACCACCACTACCTGCGCACCCATCAGGGGTTCACCCTCACCGGGGGACCGGGCAGGTGGCGGTGGGCACCGCCGGCCCGGGGTCGGCCACCCGATCCGGACGATCCCTTCTGAACCCGTGCCCGCCTGACCGCTGGAGCACCGCGCCCTCACCGAGCCCGCGTGCAGCCGCGGGCGATGAGGCGCGCCGGTACGTTCAGCGCAGGTCCACGATGCCGTCCCCCCGGAGCGTGCCCAGTCGGCCGCAGCCTTCCTCGGTCACCAGCAGTTCCAGGTGGTCGGGATCGGTGACGTTGGCCCAGGCCCGGCGCCCCTCCGGCGTGCGGCACGCCACGACGGCCCGTTCCGGCGATCCGTCCCGCCCGTAGGAGACCGAGTACGTCTCCACCGCCACCTCGCCCTTGGCGTCGGCATCGGGGGAGCACTGGGGAAGGGCCATGACGGCCCGTTGCGGGTCGGCCCAGGCGAACCCGGCGGCCTCCTCGAGGGTGCTGCCCTCGGGGACGAACGGACGACCTGCGGGCACCCCGGCCGTGTCCGGTGGGCCCACGGCAGGCGTCGATCCCGGCTCCGTGCCGTAGATCCCCACACTGTGCTTGGTCATGTACCAACCCAGCCCGGTGATGAGGCCGAACGAGCCGGGGTCGTCCCTCAGGACGGAGACCAGGGAGGCGATGGCATGGGTGCCGTAGTTGTTTCCCGGGCCGCCGCCGAAGGTGAGCCCACCGGTCAGCGTCAGGGGCCTCGCCGGGTCGTCGTCGGGCAGTCCGAGCTCGGCTGCGGCGATCTCCACCGCCGACGGGAAGCACGAGTAGAGGTCCACGTGGGCGATGTCGTCGATGGCCAGTCCCGCCAGCGACAGGCTGGAGGCGCCGGCCAACCTGATGGCCGGCGAGGAGTGGAAGTCGAGCCGGTGCGACAAGAACCAGTGGTCGTCGGCGTCGGCACCGGACAGGGGGAACACCCACCGGTCCCGGGGGATGCCGGCGGCCTCGGCCGCGGCCGCCGAGCACATGATGAGGGCGGCTCCCTGGTCCACCTGCATGTTGGCGGTGAGCAGCTTGGTGTAGGGATAGGCGATCATCCGGTTGTCCTCGGCAGGGGTGATCAGCTCCTCGCGGGTGCGGGCGCTGCGCAGCCAGGCATAGGGGTTGGACGCCGCCACCTCCGAGAACCGCGACCAGATCTCCCCGATGTGACGCCGGTGCTGGCCGAGCGAGCGGCCGACCTTGTCCCGGAGGGCGTTCTCGAACAGGGGGAAGACGTGGATGGGCAGGTCGAGACCCCGTTCCTCCTCGGCATCGGTGGTGCCTCGACGGTCGTTGCCGAAGAGCGTGGGCACCGGCGTGTCCGGAAGCTGCACCGTCCATGGCAGCACGGGTCGCTCCGGATGCCTCCGGGCGGCGGTCTGGGTGTACACGCAGTCCGCCCCGACCAGGATGGCCACGTCCAGCTCGCCCCGTCCGATCGCCAGCGCGGTGGCGTTCACCATGCTCTGGGGGTTGTTGCCCCCGGTGGTGGTCACCAGGATTTCGGCGGGCTGGAAGCCCATCGCCGCAGCCACCGCTTCACCGGGGTTCACATAGTGCCAGCTCAGCGGGTTGGCGACCCGCACGGACTGGGTCCGGGCAACCAGGGACCGCCCAGCGGGGGCCTGCCCACCGGGTCTGGCGTCGTCACAGTCCTCGATGGCCGACTCCAGGGCGGCGATCATCAGCCCGACGGGCTCGGGCCGGTCCGACAGGCTTCCCTCTCCCTCGGTGTGCGGCCGGTTGGAGGCCTGGCCCGCCCCGACGAGCACCGGTGTGGCGGGGTCGATCCTCATGAGGCAGAGGAGCGTACCTGTCGCCACCAGGGGCGAATCGCCGTCGGTACACTCGGGGGATGCGCATCGCCGTCGGTTCGGATCACGCCGGGTTCGATCTGAAGACCGCAGTGGCCAAGCACCTGGTCGATGCCGGCCATCAGGTCGTCGACCTCGGGACCGACTCCCCGGACGTCTCGGTCGACTATCCCGTGTTCGGCCTGGCGGTGGGCCTGGCCGTGGTCGACGGGAGCGCCGACCGGGGTGTCTGCGTGTGTGGCACCGGCATCGGCATCGGCATCGCCGCCAACAAGGTCGACGGGGTCCGGGCCGCCCTGGTCCACGATGTCACCACCGCCGAGCTGGCCCGGCGCCACAACGACGCCAACATCATCTGCCTCGGGGGCAGGACGACCGGGCTGCTCGAGGCCCTCGACGCCGTCGACACCTTCTTCGCCACCGAGTTCGAAGGCGGGGGCGGCACGCGCACCGGGTGGGGGAGATCACCGACTTCGAGTCGGGCCGGTCCGCCGCCCCGTCCACCGCCGCCGCCCCGTCCACCACCGCCGCCCCGTCCACCACCGCCGCCCCGTCCACCGCCGCCGCCCCGTCCACCACCGCCGCCCCGTCCACCACCGCCGCCCCGTCCACCGCCGCCGCCCCGTCCACCACCGCCGCCCCGTCCACCACCGCCGCCCCGTCCACCGCCGCCGCCCCGTCCACCGCCGCCGCCCCGTCCACCGCCGCCGCCCCGTCCACCGCCGCCGCCCCGTCCACCGCCGCCGCCCCGTCCACCACCGCCGCCCCGTCCACCACCGCCGCCACCGCTTCCGGCCCGGACACCGTCCTCCGCTCCACCCCCGACTCAGAAAGGCCCTAGCCAGACCATGCCCACTCCCTTCGCCGCCTCGCCGTTCGACCACTGGTTGGCCGAAGATCCCGAGGTCGGTCGCCTCCTCGGTGAGGAGGCCGAGCGGCAGTCGACGACACTCCAACTGATCGCCTCGGAGAACTTCGCCTCACCGGCCGTGCTGGCCGCCACCGGCTCGGTGCTGACCAACAAGTACGCCGAGGGGTACCCGGGGCGTCGGTACTACGGCGGCAACCAGGTCATCGACGAGGTGGAGGACCTGGCCCGCGAGCGCCTGAAGGCCCTGTTCGGGGCGGAGCACGCCAACGTGCAGCCCCACGCCGGGGCCAACGCCAACCTGGCCGTCTACCAGGCGCTGCTCGAGCCGGGGGACACCATCCTGGCCATGCGACTGGACCACGGGGGCCACCTGACCCACGGCTCCCCGGCCAGCATCACGTCCAAGATCTGGCGGTTCGTCTCCTACGGGGTGTCCGCCGCGTCCGACGACGCCGACAAGCCCGGCGAGATCATCGACTTCGACCAGGTGGCCGATGTCGCCCGCCGCGAGCGCCCCAAGTTGATCGTGGCCGGGTCGACCGCCTATGCCCGGATCATCGACCCGCTCCCGTTCCGCGAGATCGCCGACTCGGTGGGAGCCCGGTTCCTCTTCGACGCCGCCCACCCCGCCGGGCTCATCGCCGGGGGTGCCCATCCGTCACCGGTGGGAGTGGCCGACGTGGTCACGTTCACCACCCACAAGACCCTGCGTGGCCCACGGGGTGGCGCCATCCTCACCTCGGCCGAGCTGGCCAAAGCCGTCGACAGCGCGGTGTTCCCCGGGCTCCAGGGCGGCCCGCTCGAACATGTCATCGCGGCCAAGGCGGTGGCCTTCGCCGAGGCGGCCCGTCCGGAGTTCCGCACGTATGCCTCCCAGGTGGTGGCCAACGCCGCCGCCCTGGCCGGCTCACTCGTCGACGAGGGGTTCCGCCTGGTGTCGGGCGGCACCGAGAACCACCAGGTGCTGGTCGACCTCCGCACCTTCGACGCCGAACTGACCGGCAAGGTGGCCCAAGAGACGCTGGACCGGGCCGGCATCACCTGCAACCGCAACACCATCCCCGACGACCCCCGCACGCCGTTCATCACCTCGGGCCTGCGCCTGGGGTCGGCGGCCCAGACCACCACCGGCATGGGCCCCGCGGAGATGGGGACCGTCGGCGCCCTCATCGGCCGCACCCTGCGCCACCGGGATGACGAGCAGGCGCTCCTGGCGATCCGCGCCGAGGTACGGGCGCTGTGTGAGCGGTTCCCGCCGTATCCCACGCTGAGCGGTACGTGACGGCAGGAAACCGGCCCGACGGCGGACCGGGGCGCCAGCCAGGTCGCCCACCGGTGCGCCAGCCAGGTCGCCCACCGGTGCGCCAGCCAGGTCGCCAGCCGGGGCGCCAGCCAGGTCGCCCACCGGGGCGCCGGTCAGTCGGGCGACCGGGCCACGGGGCCGTCCGGTGAGTGCCGCCGTACCGCTCAACTGGTACGGCGTGCTGCTGGTGGTGTCGGCCGTCGCGGCCTGGGTGCTGACCTTCCCGGTCCGCCGCATCGCCATGCAGATCGGCTACGTGGCCCAGCCCGACGAGCGCAAGGTGCACCAGTCGGTGACGCCCCAGTCGGGCGGGGTGGCCATGTTCCTCGCGCTGCTGGTGGCGTGGGCGGTGGCGGCATCGATCCCGGCCCTCGGGCCGCTGTTCCAGGGGTCCTCCGAGCCGTTGGGCCTGGTGCTCGGGGCCACCGTCATCTTCGTGGTGGGGCTCATCGACGACCTCCGGGACATGTCGGCGCCGGCCAAGGTGGCCGGGGAGGTCCTGGCCGCCACGGTCCTCTACTTCATGGGCGTGACCTGGTTCCAGTTCAAGATCCCGCTGGCCGGTCTGGTCCAGCTCTCGCCCGAGTGGACGCCGCTGCTGACCGCCCTGTGGGTCATCGCCATCACCAACGCGGTGAACCTGATCGACGGGCTCGACGGCCTGGCCGCCGGCGTGGTGGCCATCGCCTCGGGGGCACTGGCCATCTACGGGCTCCACCTCCAGCACCTGGGCACCCTCCCCACCGACAACATCGGCCCGTTGATCGCCGCGGTGACCTGCGGGATCTGCCTGGGCTTCCTGCCCCACAACTTCTACCCGGCCAAGATCTTCATGGGCGACGCCGGCGCCCTGCTCCTCGGCCTCTTGATGGCGGCCTCCACCATGCTCATCGGCGGCCGGGCCGTCACCACCGGGGCCGGAAGCGGGGTCGCCGCCCATACCGGGGACACGTACTTCTTCTTCGCCCCGCTGTTCATCCCGTTCTTCATCCTCGGGGTGCCCATCGTGGACATGGCCTTCGCCTTCGTGCGCCGGACGGCCAACCGGACCGGTTTCGCCACCCCGGACAAGAACCACCTGCACCACCGGCTCCTCCGACTGGGGCACGGGCACCGCCGCAGCGTCCTCATCCTGTGGGCCTGGACGGTGCTCCTGTCGGGGTTCATCCTGTTCCCGCTGTATATCTCGAGCGTCAACGCCATCATCCCCTTCGGTGCGCTGGCCCTCGGGGTGGTCCTCTACACCCTGTTCCACCCCTCGCTCCGGAAGCACTCCGGTCCAGGTCCCGAGGGGGAGGCGCCCCTCGAGCCGGACGAGGGGGGCGACGGTGGCACCGAGGAGCAGACCCTGGGGCCGAACGGGTCGGTGGCCCTGGCGCCGCCGGTGCCGGCGGCCCATGGGCGGCCATCGGGTGAACTGTGAACGGAGTGTTTCCCACGTTTTGCTGAGCCGGGTCAGTAAGTGCGATGATGCATCCCGTGAATTGCAGGCCGGTTGCCACCTCCGTGGGCATCGAGCGGGCCGACCCCTCGACTGGCTACGACAGCCGAACCACTGCGTGAATTCAGGAACGACTCGTGAAGCCCCACACTCCCAGACAGCCTGACGCGGCACGGCCCGACCGTGGATCACACCACCCCTCCACCCGATGCCGATCCGGGGCCGCCCCCGGACCGGCCGGAGCAGCAGCAGCCGGATCGGGCGGTGACGGCCGGCGCCGCCGAGTTCTTGACCCTGGGGCTCACCGTGGCGGTGGCCCTGGTAGGAATGGCCGCAGTGGGCTACGGGGCCGACCGATGGCTCGGCACCAGTCCCTGGTTCACGCTGGTCGGCCTGGTGCTCGGCATCGTGGCTGCCGTGCTCATCACCATCTCTCGCGTGCGACGCCTCCTGTGAAGTCGGCCGCCCCGGTACCCGTAGCCTCCGCGGCGGGTACACCGACCCGGATTGGGGCATAGCCCCGGACATGTTCGCCCACTTCGAACTGCCCAACGTCCCCGACGTGGCCAAGCGGACCGTGGCCACGGTCCTGGTGATCGGGGTGGCCGCCCTGGTGGCCTGCGTCTCGTTCGACAAGCCGCTCCTGGGCCTCGGGGCCTGCATCGGGCTCGGTCTCGGCACCTTCAATTTCCGGATGATCGGGCGCTCGGTGGAACGGGTCAGTGTCAGCGGCGTGGAGAACAAGCGCCGCCCGCTGGCCATCAATACCCTCGGGCGCCTGGCCATCATCACCGTGGTGACCCTCGGGCTCATGACCTTCTCCCACCAGCTCGGCTTCGGGATCCTGGGCGGCCTGGCCGTGTTCCAGATCATCCTGATCGGCAACGTGGCCCGCTCCATGGCGAAATCGGGTCCGATGCCCACCATCGACGACGTGATCAACGCCAGCGTGGTCGACGACAACATCCGGCCCGCCGGGCCGCCGCCCCCGGCCCTCGGACCGACCGACGACACCCGGGGGGGTGCCTGAGCGTCATGGAACTGGGTAGCCACCTCCTCACCACCCCGCTGCTGGGGATCGACATCTCGCCGGGCGTCCATCCTCAGTTCAAGCTCTTCGGGCTCACCTTCGACTCCGACATCATCTGGGCCACCGTCATCGCCGCCGTCATCGTCATCACCATGGGCCTGGTCCTCCGCAGCAAGGCCACCAGCGGTGTCCCCGGCAAGTTCCAGCTGGCCTGGGAGCTGATCGTCGGGGCCGTGCAAAAGCAGGTGGACGACACCATCGGCCCGAGAGGCGCCAAGGTGGTGCCGCTGGCCCTGACGCTGTTCGTCTTCATATTCACCTGCAACCTGTTCGAGGTGCTCAGCATCGGATCCAAGTTCGATTGGCTGCCCGCGCCGACCAGCGACATCAACCTGCCGCTGGCCATGGCCCTCACCGTCATCGTGCTGGTCCACCGGGCCGCCATCAAGAACCGGGGGGTAGGCGGGTACTTCAAGCACTACTTCACCCGTCCGTTCTCGCCCAAGCTGTTCCCCGTCAACCTGTTCATGAACGGGGTGGAGGAGCTGGTCAAGCCCATCACGCTCACCCTCCGTCTGTTCGGCAACCTGTTCGCCGGCGGCCTCATGCTCTCCCTGCTGGCGTCCCTGGTCATCTGGAAGCTCGGCCCCGCCCCCATCGGCGCCATCCTGTCGGTGCCCTTCACCGTGGTGTGGAAGCTCTTCGACATGCTGATCGGCGCCATCCAGGCCTTCATCTTCGCCCTCTTGACCATCCTCTACTTCGACACCGCCATGGCCCCCGACGAGGAGCACGCCAAGACCGGTGACTACATCGATGCCTGATGCGATGCAGCGGCGAACGCCGCGACAACGATCTCGACAACCCCACACTAAGGAGAAGGAATAATGGCAGCAGACGCATCATTGGACAGCGCGATCAAGATCGCCGGTGCCATGATCGGCGCCGGACTGGCCTTGGGCGGAGGCGCCGTGGGCGCCTCCATCGGTGACGGACTCGCCGGCAGCCAGACCATCGCCGGCATCGCCCGGCAGCCCGAGGCCCAGGGTCGCCTGACCACCATCATGTTCCTCACCGTCGGCCTGTGCGAGGCCGCCTACTTCATCAACCTGGTCTTCGCCGCCCTCTTCGTCTTCTCCCTGGGCAAGTAGGACCGCGGTGGCGCCGGCCGGCCGACCCCGGGAGGACGCACCCGCCACCGGGTGCCGTCGCGGCGGTGCCGGCACCCCTACCCGACTGAACAAGGATGACCAACGTGACGTTTGCCACCAGTAACTTCCTCGTCCCCAACGGGACCTTCATCGTCGTACTCCTGGCCTTCCTCGTCGTGGTGTGGGTCATCGGCAAGAAGGTCCTCCCCGTTCTCAACGAGCGGCTGGCCGAGCGCCAGGACCAGATCCGCGGTGAGCTCGAGGCCGCCGACAAGGCCAAGGCCGATGCCGAAGAGGCCGACACCGAGCGGCGGGCCGCCCTGGAGGAGGCCCGGGCCCAGGCTCGCGAGATCGTGTCGCGGGCCGAGTCGACGGCGGCACAGAAGGAGCTCGCGGCCGAGGCCGATGCCCAGGCCATCCGGGACCGCATGATCCGCGACGCCGAGGCCGAGGTGGCCGTGGCCCGGCGGGCGGCGGTGGAAGAAGTCACCGCCCGGGTCGGCGAGATCGTCCTGGCCGCCGCCGAGCGGGTCATCGGTCGTGAGATCCAGGCCGCCGACCACCAGGACCTGATCGACGAGGCCATCGCCGCCGTGCGGGGCGAGACGCCCGACGCCACCGCCGGCGCGGCCGGTGCCTCCTCTGGGGGTAGTCGGTGAACCCAGCCCTTCAGGGCTACTTGGTGGCCATGGAGGAGTCGCTGGCCGCGGACGGTGGCCACGGCGCGCTGGGCGACGCCGCCACCGAGTTGGCCTCGGTGGCGGCCCTGGTCGACGGCAGCAACGAGCTCACGTTGGCCCTCAACGACGGGTCGGTGCCGGTGGCCTCACGGCGCGCCGTCCTCGACCACCTGCTCGAGGGCAAGGTCCGCCCCGAGGTCAGGAGCCTGGTGCACCAGGCCGTCACCGTGGTGCCGGCGTCCGAGCTGACCGCCTCGTTCCACTGGCTGGCGTCGCAGATGAGGCTGGCCGCCGACCGCGGCCCGGCCTCCGCCGCCGAGCCGTTCGACGAGGAGGTCCTCGGGCGGATGGGCTCCCGCAACCGGGTGTCCGGCTATGCCGCCGCCGTGTTCGAGACGGTGACCGTCCCCGAGCTCGAGGAGATCGAGGACCAGCTCTTCCGGTTCGCCCGCACCGTCGAGGCCAGCCGGCAGCTCCGCCACGCCCTCGGTGACCGTGACCTGCCCGTGGCGGTCCGTCAGAGCGTCATCGCCCAGCTCCTCGGCGACAAGGTGCTGGCGGCCACCGCCCGCCTGGCTGCCTACGCCGTCCGGGGGGGTCGGGCCCGTGACATCGTGGCCACCCTCGACGCCCTGGTCGAGGACGCCGCCCGGGCCCGGGGATGGCGGGTGGCCCGGGTGCGGGCCGCCGATGCGGTCGACGACGCCCAGCGTGGGAGGCTGGAGGAGGCCCTGACCCGGCTGGCCGGCAACCCGGTCGACCTCCAGGTCACCCTCGACCCCCGGCTGATCGGGGGCGTGGTGGTCCAGGTGGGTGACCTGCGGGTGGACAGCAGCACCCGTCACCGGATCGACGAATTGAGAGAGCACCTCCACGCATCGGAGGAGGCCTACCGAATTCCAGGCAGTCCAACACGAAGGGAACCAACCGATGGCTGAGTTGACCATCAACGCCGACGAGATCACCGCCGCCCTCAAGCAGTATGTGGACGACTACACCCCCGAGGTCGGCACGGAGCAGGTCGGCCGCATCGTCGAGGTGGGCGACGGCATCGCCCGGGTGACCGGTCTGCCCGGGGCGGCGGTCAACGAGATCCTCGAGTTCGAGGACGGTACCGAGGGACTGGCGCTCAACCTCGACGAGGACACCATCGGCACCGTCATCCTGGGCGACGACACCGGCCTCGAGGAGGAGCAGCTGGTCAAGGCGACCGGCCGCATCCTCTCGGTCCGGGTGGGCGACGCCCTCCTCGGCCGGGTGGTCAACGCCCTCGGGGAGCCCGTCGACGGCAAGGGCCCGATCGCCACGGACGCCACCCGCCGCCTCGAGGTGCAGGCGCCCGGCATCGTGCGCCGGCAGCCCGTGTCGGAGCCGTTGCAGACCGGCATCAAGGCCATCGATGCCATGACCCCCATCGGCCGGGGCCAGCGCGAGCTCATCATCGGCGACCGCAAGACCGGCAAGACCACGGTGGCCGTGGACACCATCCTCAATCAGAAGGGGCTGGGGGTGAAGTGCATCTACGTGGCCATCGGCCAGAAGGAGTCGTCGGTGGCCCAGACCGTGGCCACCCTCGAGCGCTACGGCGCGCTCGAGTACACCGTGGTGGTGCTGGCCGGTGCGGCCGACCCGGCCCCGTTCAAGTACCTCGCCCCCTACGCCGGGTGTGCCATGGGCCAGCACTGGATGGACAACGGCGAGCACGCACTCATCGTCTACGACGACCTGTCCAAGCAGGCCGAGGCATACCGCCAGATGTCGCTGCTGCTGCGCCGGCCACCGGGGCGCGAGGCCTACCCCGGCGACGTCTTCTACCTCCACAGCCGCCTGCTCGAGCGGGCGGCCAAGCTGTCCGACGCCGAGGGCGGCGGGTCGCTGACGGCCCTGCCCATCATCGAGACCAAGGCCGGCGACGTCTCCGCCTACATCCCGACCAACGTGATCTCGATCACCGACGGCCAGGTGTTCTTGGAGAGCGAGCTCTTCTACGCCGGCGTCCGTCCCGCCATCAACGTCGGCATCTCGGTCAGCCGGGTCGGGAGTGCCGCCCAGGTCAAGGCCATGAAGGCCGTGTCGGGGACCCTCAAGCTGGACCTGGCCCAGTTCCGTGAGCTCGAGGCCTTCGCCACCTTCGGCTCCGAGCTCGACAAGGTGTCCCAGGCCCAGCTGGACCGCGGCTACCGGCTCACCGAGCTGCTCAAGCAGGGCCTCAACGCCCCGGTCCCGGTCGAGGAGCAGGTGCTGGTGATCTTCGCCGGGTCCGAAGGGTACGTCGACGCCGTCCCGGTGTCCGAGGTGCAGCGGTACGAGAGCGAGGTCCGCAGCTACTTCCGGGCCCACCACGCCGACATCCTCGACGGCATCCGCGATACCGGCAAGCTCCCCGAGGGCGACAAGCTCGAATCCGCGCTCCGCTCGTTCACCGACTCCTTCGACACCGGCAAGGTCGTCTGAGCCATGGCAGGCGGTCAAGAACGAATCCTTCGTCGTCGGATCAAGAGCATCCAGTCGACCAAGAAGATCACCAAGGCCATGGAGCTCATCGCCGCGTCCCAGATCGTGCGGGCCCAGGGTCGGATCGCCGCGGCCCGGCCCTACCAGGCCGGCATGGCCCGCATCGTGCTGGAGACGGCACTGGGCGATCCGAACGCCGCCGGTCGGCTGCTCGGCACGCCGGAGGAGGTCAACAACGTCGCCGTCTTGTCGGTGGTGTCGGACCGAGGGCTCTGCGGTGGCTACAACACCATGGTGTTCCGGGCCACCGAGCGCCTGTTGGCCCAGCACGGCGCGTCCGGCACCGGCTGGCGGCTGTTCACGGTGGGCAAGAAGGCCCAGAGCTACTTCCGCTACCGCGACCAGCCGGTGGAGCGGTCGTTCATCGGTATGAGCGAGCGACCCGACTTCGCCAACGCCCGCGACGTGGCCGCCGCCGTCCTCACCCCGTTCGTCGACGGTGAGGTGGACCAGGTGGTGGTGGTGTCGACCCGGTTCGTGTCCGCCGGCTCGCAGAAGGTCGAGGTGCGCCAGCTCCTGCCGCTGATCGATCCCCGGGGCACCGGGGACACCGGTGCCGACGAAGGCGCCGCCGCCGGCGGACCCGCCGCCGCATCGGGTGCCACCGGAGCAGGAGTCACCCAGGACGGCGCCGAGGGCCCCAAGGGCTATACCGAGTTCGAGCCCGACGCCGCCATCCTGTTGGAGACGCTCGCCACCCGGGCGGCGGAGACGGAGATCTTCGGCGCCCTGCTCGAGGCGGCCGCCTCCGAGGTGACCGCCCGCCAGCGGGCCATGGCCGCCGCCACCGAAAACGCCGGCGAACTGATCAAGAAGTACTCCAGGATCATGAACCGGGCCCGCCAGGACACCATCACCACCGAGATCATGGAGATCGTCGGCGGCGCCGAGGCGCTGCGGGCCGGCACGGACGACGACGGGGCCGGTCTGATCATCGAGACCAGGGTCTGAGCGATGCGCGACGCCCCTTCGACCCGCTCGACCCCTTCGACCCGCTCGACCCCGCCTGGCGCCCACGCCGGCGGCCTGATCCGCCACCACGACCATCCGGCCACCCCGGCCACCCCTCTCGCCCCCAGTGACCGAACGAAGGAACCGACTCGACCATGACGACCACCGCACCCCCGCCCACCACGACCGACACCCTCCCCTCGGGACGGGTGGTGGCCATCGCCGGACCGGTCATCGACGTCGAGTTCCCGCCGCACTCCCTCCCCGAGATCAACGGGGCGGTCGAGGTCGACGTGACGCTCGAGGGCACCACCAGCATCATCGTGGCCGAGGTGGCCCAGCAGATCGGCGACGGACGGGTCCGCTGCATCTGCCTCAAGGCCACCGACGGTCTGACCAGGGGGGCCGAAGTGCGCAACCTCGGGCGCGGCCTGCAGGTGCCGGTGGGCGATGCCGTGCTCGGGCACGTCTTCAACGTGCTGGGCGAGCCGCTCGACACCGACTCGATCGGTGAGGCCGAGGACCACTGGGAGATCCACCGGAGCGCCCCGGACTTCGACACCCTGGAGCCCCGGGCCGTGATGTTCGAGACCGGCATCAAGGTGATCGACCTTCTCGAGCCCTACGTCCAGGGTGGCAAGATCGGCCTGTTCGGTGGGGCCGGCGTGGGCAAGACCGTGCTCATCCAGGAGATGATCAACCGGGTGGCCACCAACCACGGAGGTGTGTCGGTGTTCGCCGGGGTGGGGGAGCGCACCCGTGAGGGGACCGACCTGTGGATCGAGATGCAGGAGTCGGGCGTCATCGAGAAGGCCGCCCTCGTCTACGGACAGATGGACGAGCCCCCCGGCGTCCGCCTGCGGGTGGCGCTGGCCGCCCTGACCATGGCCGAGTACTTCCGGGACGTGAAGAACCAGGACGTGCTCTTGTTCGTGGACAACATCTTCCGGTTCGTCCAGGCCGGGTCCGAGGTCTCCACCCTGCTGGGCCGGATGCCCTCGGCGGTGGGGTACCAGCCCACCCTGGCCGACGAGATGGGCCAGCTGCAGGAGCGGATCACCTCCACCCGGGGCCGGTCCATCACCTCGCTGCAGGCGGTCTACGTGCCGGCCGACGACTACACCGACCCCGCGCCCTTCACCACCTTCACCCACCTCGACGCCACCACCGAGCTGTCCCGTGACATCGCCTCGCTGGGGATCTACCCGGCGGTCGACCCGCTGTCGTCCACCTCCAACATCCTCGCCCCCGAGATCGTTGGTGAGCGGCACTACAACGTGGCCCGTCGGGTGCAGGGCGTCCTGCAGCGCTACAAGGAGCTCCAGGACATCATCGCCATCCTCGGCCTCGACGAGCTGTCCGAGGAGGACCGGGTGACGGTGACACGGGCCCGGAAGATCCAGCGCTTCTTGTCCCAGCCGTTCAACGTGGGCGAGGTGTTCACCGGCCTGAAGGGCGTCACCGTCCCCGTCGAGGAGACGGTCGAGTCCTTCGAGGCACTGGTCAACGGGGACCTCGACGAGGTGCCCGAGCAGGCCTTCCTCAACGTCGGCGGCGCCGAGGCGGCGCTGGCCAAGGCCCACTCCCTCGAGAACAACTGAAGCGGACGCCGCGCGACGATGGCCGACGATCTGTTCATTGTGCAGCTGGTGACGCCCGAGCGTGTGCTTCTCGACGGGGTCGCCTCCGAGGTGATCCTGCGGACCGGTGAGGGCGACACCACGTTCCTGGCCGGGCACGCCCCACTGGTGGGAACCATCGAGCCCGGTGTCATCCGGGTGGTCGTCGACGGGGCGGAGGTCCGTGTGGCCGCCCACGGGGGCTTCGTCCAGGTGGAGAACCACGTGGATGCCGCCGAGGGGTCCGACGCGTCCATCGAGGACGGCACCCGGGTGACCCTGCTGGTGGGGGTGGCCGAGTTGGCCGAGGAGATCGACACCGGCCGGGCGCAGGTCGCCCTGGAGGCGGCCCAGACCCGGGTGTCCGAGCTGGGCGGGTCATCGAGCGGCGGCTCCGGCGACGACGATCGTCCCGACCCCGAACTGGTGGACGCCGAGGCCGCGGTGCTCCGTGCCGAGGTGCGCCTGGAGGCGGCCGACGCCACCGCCTCGACTCCCGCCGCCTGAACTCCGAGGACCTCAGGGGCGTTCGTCGCACGCACCGGCACTCGGGCCCGACCCGTGCCCGGCCGGCCGATGCAATGGCCCGGCCGGTGCTCAGTCCGCCGAGCTGCCGTCGAACTCGATGGCGCTGTACTCGGCCAGCTTGTGGAGGGGATGGCGGGCATCGATGAGGCGGACCGTGCCCGATTTCGAGCGCATCACCAGCGACTGGGTGGTAGCCCCCCACTCGTCGTAGCGCACCCCGTGGAGCAGCTCCCCGTCGGTGATGCCGGTGGCGGCGAAGAAGCAGTTGTCGCCGCGTACCAGGTCGTCGGTGGTGAGCACGGCGTCGAGGTCGTACCCGGCCTCGACGGCCGCCCGGCGCTCGTCGGCGTCGCGGGGCCACAACTTGCCCTGCATCTCCCCGCCCATCGACTTGAGCGCGGCTGCGGCGATCACCCCTTCGGGGGTGCCGCCGATGCCCACCAGTACGTCCACGCCGGTGTCCGGCCATGACGTGGCGATGGCCCCGGCGACGTCGCCGTCGGTGATCAGCCGGATCCGTGCGCCGGTGGCCCGGACCGAGGCGATGAGCTCGGCGTGCCGGGGCCGGTCGAGGATGGCGACGGCCAACTCGCGCACCGAGGTCCCCTTGGCCTTGGCCACCGCCTGGAGGTTGTCCTCGATGGGCCGGGTGATGTCGATGGTCCCGACGGCCCGAGGTCCCACCGCCAGCTTCTCCATGTAGACGCAGGGGCCGGGGTCGAACATGGTCCCCTGCTCGGACACGGCGATGACGGCCAGCGCACCGCCCCGGCCGAGGGCGGTCGGGGTGGTCCCGTCGATGGGGTCGACGGCGATGTCCGCCTTGGGGGGGCTGCCGTCGCCGATGCGCTCGCCGTTGTAGAGCATGGGGGCGTTGTCCTTCTCGCCCTCGCCGATGACGACGACCCCGTCCATGGCGATGCTCGAGAGCACCAGGCGCATGGCGGTGACGGCCGCCCCGTCCGCACCTTCCTTGTCGCCCCGTCCCATCCAGCGTGAGGCGGCCATGGCGGCCGCCTCGGTGACCCGGACGAGCTCCATGGCCAGGTTGCGATCGGGTGCCTGTGGTGTGTTGGTCACGGATCACGACGATAGTGGCTGGCGGGGAGTCGAATCGCGGTGACCGTGACCGGGAGCTGCTGCCCCCCACCCGGACGACGGGGCCCCGCTGCCCGGCAACCGGAACGGACCCCGCACGTGGCCGGGGGTCCCCCCACGGCCACCATCGACGGGTCCCCCCGCCGGCCCGGGCCATACTTGAGGTGTGGACCGCTTCGTCGTCATGCCCAACGGTCCCCTGTCGGGGACGGTCCGAGCCGGGGGGGCGAAGAACTCCATCCTCAAGCTGATGGCGGCCTGCCTGCTGGCCGAGGGCACCCACGTGCTGACCAACGTGCCTCGTATCACCGACGTGGACATCATGGGTGAGCTGCTCGGAGCCATGGGGGTGGACGTGCGTCGGGGGCGGACTCCCGACGAGCTGGTGGTGACCACCCCGGCCGACATCGTCCCCGAGGCCCCCTACGAGCTCGTGGAGAAGATGCGGGCCTCGGTGGTGGTACTCGGGCCCCTGCTGGCACGGTGCGGGGAGGCCAAGGTGTCGCTGCCCGGTGGTGACGACTTCGGTCCCCGACCCATCGACATGCACCTGCACGCCCTGGAGTCGATGGGTGCGTCGTTCACCTCGTCCCACGGGTACGTCGAGTGCCGTGTCGACTCGACGGTGGCAGGACGGCCTCGGCTGGTCGGCACCCGGGTGGTGCTGGAGTACCCGAGCCACACCGGTACCGACAACGTGCTGATGGCGGCGGTGCTGGCCAAGGGGACCACGATCATCGAGAACGCCGCCCGCGAGCCCGAGGTGCGGGACCTGGCCGAGTACCTCAACGCCATGGGGGCCAGCATCAACGGGGCGGGCACCTCGCGGATCGAGGTCGAGGGCGTCGAGAGCCTGCACCCCGCCACCCACGCGGTGATCCCCGACCGGCTGGTGGTGGCCACCTTCCTGGTGGCGGCGGGCCTGGCCGGCGGCGAGGTGGTGGTCGAGGACGGGCGCCCCGACCATATGGACATGCTGATCCGCAAGCTGTCGGCCACCGGCATCGAGATCACCCAGGAGCCCGAGGGGCTGCGGGCGGCCCGGGACGGGACCCAGCGACTGCGGGCCGTGGACGTGGCCACCCTGCCCTATCCGGGGTTCGCCACCGACTACAAACCGCTGCTGGTGACCTTGCTCACGGTGGCCACCGGCGTGGGCATCGTGACCGAAAACCTCTTCTTCGGTCGGTTCCGCTACGTGGAGGAACTGCGGCGGATGGGCGCCGACATCCGCACCGAGGGACACCATGCCGTGGTGCGGGGGGTGGAACGGCTGTCGGGGGCCCCGGTACGGGCGTTCGACGTGAGGGCCGGCGCCGCCCTGGTGCTGGCCGGCCTCGTGGCCGATGGCGAGACCGTGATCACCGACGCCCATCACGTGGACCGCGGCTACGAGGACCTCGACGGCAAGCTGGCCTCGCTCGGCGCACACGTTTCGCGGGACTGACGTCCAGGCCCCGCACGTATACGCTCTCCACCTCATGCCCGCCCCCGTGACCGCCGCCCCTGTGCCCGCCCCCGTGACCGCCGCCCCCACGACCGCTATCACCTCCTCGGCCTCCTCGGCCTCCTCGGCCTCCTCGGCCTCCTCGTGCCCGTCGCCGCCATGATCGATCCCTCCTCGCTGTTCGAGTCGGCGCGGAACGGGGACCAGGCCGCCCTGGCCCGCCTGCTCTCGCTGGTGGAGCGGGGAGGGGAGCCTTCCCGCAGCGTTGCCGCCCTGGCCTACAAGTCCCCCGGCGACGCGTACACGGTGGGGATCACCGGGGCGCCGGGCGCCGGCAAGTCGACGCTCACCGACCGGCTCATCACCATCGCCCGGACCCGGGGCCTCGGGGTCGGTTCCGACCCCGGCTCGGCCCCGGCGCACGGTCCGGCTCCCACCGCCGCTTCCGGCGGGGGCCATCCGGTGGCGGTCCTGGCGGTCGACCCGTCGTCGCCGTTCTCGGGCGGGGCCATCCTCGGCGACCGGGTGCGCATGCCCAGCCATGCGCTCGACGAAGGGGTGTTCATCCGGTCGATGGCCACGCGTGGGCACCTCGGTGGCCTGGCGGTGGCGGTCCCCGACGCCGTGCGGGTGCTGTCGGCCGTCGGGATGCCCGTGGTGCTGCTCGAGACCGTCGGGGTCGGGCAGCAGGAGGTGGAGGTGGCTGCCGCCACCGACACCACGCTGGTGGTGGTCAACCCGGGGTGGGGCGACGCCATCCAGGCCAACAAGGCGGGGCTCCTCGAGATCGCCGACCTGTTCGTGATCAACAAGGCCGATCGGCCCGGGGCGCGCGAGACGCGTCGGGACCTCGAGCTGATGCTCGACCTCACCGACCTCGGCGAGTGGAGGCCTCCCATCGTGGAGACGGTGGCCTCCACCGGCGAGGGTGTGGAGGCGCTGTGGACCGCCATCGGGGAGCACCGTGCCCACCAGGTGGCGGAGGGGAGGCTGGTCGCCCAGCGTCGCCGCCGGCTCGAGCGCGAGTTCCACCAGATCCTGGTGGCCCGGGTCGACGAGCAGATCACCGTGCTCGATCGCCGCCGAGCGGTCCGGTGGCATCCTCGATGCCATGCTGGCGGGCGACCTCGATCCCTACGAGGCGGCCGACCGCCTCCTGGCCCAGCTGCGGGCCGACGGGGACGATCCAGCCCCGGCCGGCTGAATCGCACCCTCGGTGCCCGGGGCGCTCGGGTAGCGTGCGGGCGTGACTCAGGAGGCCGACCAGATGTTCAACACCGGCCCGGTGCCGGTGGCGTCCATCGGCGAGCTCAACCGAGCCGTGCGCAGCTACCGCGATCCCCTCCCGCCGCCCGAGGAGGACCCGCTGTGGTTCCAGCGGGCGGTGTTCTACGAGGTACTGATCAGAGGCTTCTTCGACGGGAACAACGACGGCGTGGGGGACATCCCCGGCCTGATCGCCAAACTCGATTATCTCCAGTGGCTGGGGGTCGACTGCCTCTGGCTGCTGCCCTTCTACCCGTCACCGCTGCGTGACGGCGGGTACGACATCAGCGACTACTACTCGGTCCACCCCGAGAGCGGCACCGTCGACGATCTGAAGCGGCTGCTGGAGGAGGCGCACGCTCGGGGCATCCGGGTCATCGCCGACCTGGTCATCAACCACACCAGCGATCAGAACCCCTGGTTCATCGAGTCACGGCAGAGTCGCGACAACCCCAAGGCCGACTGGTACGTGTGGAACGACGACGACCAGCGGTGGCCCGAGGCCCGGGTCGTCTTCATCGACGTGGAGCGGTCGAACTGGGCCTACGACCCGGTGCGCAACCAGTACTACTGGCACCGCTTCTACTCCCATCAGCCCGACCTCAACTACGACAACCCCGAAGTGGCCGATGCCATGCTCAACGTCGTCCGGTACTGGCTCGATCTCGGTCTCGACGGCTTCCGCCTCGATGCCGTCCCGTTCCTCTTCCAAAAGGACGGGACGGCGGGTGAGAACCTCCCGGAGACGCACGCCTTCATCCGCCGGGTCCGAGCCGAGCTCGACGCCAACTACCCGGGCCGCATCCTGTTGGCCGAGGCCAACGGCTGGCCCGCCGACGTGGCCGACTACTTCGGCGACGACGACGAGTGCCACCTGTGCTTCAACTTCCCGCTGATGCCCCGGTTGTTCATGGCGGTCCGGCGGGAGCAGAGCTTCCCCATCACGGAGATCCTGGCCCAGACCCCCGAGGCCCCGGGCAGCTCCCAATGGGCCATCTTCCTCCGCAATCACGACGAGCTGACCCTGGAGATGGTCACCGAGGAGGAGAGGGACTACCTGTTCGCCGAGTACGCCAAGGACCCGCGTATGAAGCGGCACATGGGGATCGGCCGCCGCCTCGCCCCCCTCCTCGACCGCGACCGGCGACTCTCCGAGCTGCTCTTCTACCTCTTGTTCACCCTGCCGGGGAGCCCGGTCCTGTACTACGGGGACGAGATCCAGATGGGGGACAACCTCTACCTGGGCGACCGTGACTCGGTGCGCACGCCGATGCAGTGGACGCCGGACCGCAACGGTGGCTTCAGCCGGGCCGACTTCGCCCAGCTCTACCTGCCGCCGCTGATGGACCCGGTGTACGGGTACTCGGCGGTCAATGTGGAGGCCCAGCAGCGCAATCCGAGTTCCTTCCTGCACTGGATGCGGCGGATCCTGGCCGTCCGGAGGGAGTTCCCGGTGCTCGGGACGGGCGACCTGGTGGTGATCTCGTCGGCCAACCCGTCGGTGCTGGCCTTCGTGCGCCTGGCCCAGGACCGGCCCGAACGAGGCCCGGTCAACCCGGTGCTCTGCGTCCACAACCTGAGCCGGCTGGCCCAACCGGCCGAGCTCCACGTGGAGCGGTGGGTGGGGCGCCAGCCCATCGAGCTCCTGGGTCGGGTGGCGTTCCCCCTCATCGGCTCGGGGCCGTACCCGGTCACACTGGCGCCCTACGGGTCCCAGTGCTTCGAGCTGGCCTGAGCCGGGCCCGCAGGGCGGTCGGTCCAGGTCCGTCCAGCCGGGGATGGGTCGAGGTCCCCGTCGGCGTTACTTCTCAATTCAACGAACCACTAGCACGTTAAATGGGCAACAACGAGGCCGACGCTCCCCCGACCCCCGACGCTCCCCCGACCCCCGACCCCGACCCCGACCCCGACCCCGACGGCGCGGCCCGCCCCGGGGACGATCCGGGGAATCCTCAGACGGTGCCGGCGGCGGGAACCCGGACGGCCAGCTCCTCGGCGGCCTCCTCGGGGTTCACGATGTTGATGAGGACCCCGGTCCCGAGCTCGAACCCGGCCACGGTGGTGAGCTTCGGCATGACGTGGATGTGCCAGTGGTAGGGCTCGGGGGCGCGGTAGGGAGCGGAGTGGAAGACCAGGTTGTAGGCGACGTCGCCCACCACGTCCCGGAGGCGTCCGAGGACGGCCTTGAGGGCCCTGCCCACGGCCACCAGGTCGGAGGGTGGGCTGTGGTGGAGGTGGGGACCGTGCGCCCGGGGGATCACCAGCATCTCGTAGGGGACGCCGCTCCAGAAGGGGCAGATCACGAGCACCCGCTCGTCGGCGTAGACGACCCGGTGGTTGACGTTCTCCTCGGCGTCCATGGTGGTGCACAACAGGCAGCGCCCGGCGAACCGGGCGAAGCCCGCCTGCTCCTCCACCAGCTCGCGGGGGACGAAGGACATGCCGAGGAGCTGGCCGTGGGGGTGCTCGATGGAGGCGCCGGCCTCGCGTCCGGAGTTGACGATGGCCTGGCTGTAGCGCAGGCCCGGGATCTTGGAGTGCTCTTCGATCCGATCGCGGATGGCGTTCATCACCGCCGTGGTCTGCTCGTCACTCAGCATGGACCACGAGTTCTGGTGGTCGGGGGAGAGCACGACGACTTCGTGGATACCGCCGGCCGAGGCCTGCGTGAAGACCGGGCCACGGTTGGTCACCACGAACGGCGCGTTGCCCTCGAAGGCGGGGTAACGGTTCGGCACCACCCGGACCAGCCAGTTGCCCTCGGCATCGGTCGTCTCGAGGGTGGGGGAGAGGTTCTCCTCGTTGCCGGGGCAGAAGGGACACGGCCGGGACGTGTCGGCCTGGATGGGTGCAGTGCGGGGGAGGAAGGCCTGAGGTCGTGTGGCCCGGTCGGTGCTCACGACCACCCAACGGCCGGTGAGAGGGTCAAGTCGGAGCTGGTTCATCAGAAGTGCGGAACACCCCTGTCTTGTCGCCGGTTCTGCACGTGCACGTCGGTCGCCACCTCGGTTCGGTTCTGTCTTCGCGCTCGTCACCGAGGTGGAGTACCGGGGCGGCGAGATCCCACTCTCTAACGTAGCAATTCCGTGGCCAGATGAGGGAGCAATGGCCTGGCGCCAGGGTGGTGGGTGCCGGCCGGGACCCACCGGGTGCCAGAATCGCCCGATGCCCGTGCCCCCCACCCTGGTCCTCACCGTCGAACCACCGACCGGGGCGGCCTACGACCTGGTGCTGTTGGCCCATGTACTCAGCGTCCTGGTGGGGTTGGGGTCGGTGGTGGTGGCGGGCGGCTTCGCCCTCGTACTCGGGCGTTCGGGAGCCGGGTCCGAGTCGGTCCGCCGCTACTACCGGCCCGGGGTGAACTGGGCGGGCCGGGTGCTGTTCCTGGTCCCGGTGTTCGGCGTGTCGCTGGTGCTGATGAGCCACGGTGCGTGGTCGTTCGGCGACGGATGGATCACCATCGGGCTGGCCTTGTGGGCGGTCGTGGCGGTGGGGGCGGAGATGGCCCTGTGGCCTGCCGAGCGGGACCTGCAAGAGGCGGTGGCCGACGGGGCCGGCGCCGCCGACGTCCGCGCCCGGTGCCACGCCGTCGCCGCCATGGCGGCGCTCGGCTTCGTCCTGGTGGTGGTGGCCTCGGCCGTCATGGTGGCCAAGCCCTGAAGGCGGGCCGAACCCTGAAGGATCCCGCCGGTATGGCACCCTGCCGGTATGGCATCCCGCCGCCGGACCATCGGGTCGGCAGATCTCGTCAGGCCGGCTGCGGTCAGGCCGGCGAGTACCGACAGTCGAGGTGCTTGATGCCGTTGATGAAGTTGGAGTGGAGGCGGTCGGGCTCCCCGGCAGCCTCGATATCGGGGAGCCGCTTCAGCAACTCGCGCAGCATCACGTCGATCTCGCGTCGGGCCAGGTGGGCACCGAGGCAGAAGTGGGGCCCGGCGGCGCCGAATCCGAAATGGGGGTTGGGGTCTCGCCGGACGTCGAACCGGTAGGGGTCGACGAACACCGACTCGTCGCGGTTGGCCGAGTTGTAGAACAACAGGACCTTGTCCCCGGCATGCAGCTCCTCGCCCGAAAGGACGGTGTCCTCGGTGACGGTGCGGCGCATCCAGATGACCGGGGACGCCCACCGGACGATCTCGTCCACGCCGGTGGCACCGATGGCGGCGGGGTCGGCTTGCCACAGCTGCCGTTCGGCTGGGTGCTCGGTGAGCGCCAGCAGGCCATGGGTGATGGCGTTGCGGGTGGTCTCGTTGCCGGCGGTGAGCAGGAGGATGAAGAAGGACGCCAACTCGCCCGAGGTCAGTGCCTCGCCGTCGATGTTGGTGGTGATGAGGGCGGTGGTGAGGTCGTCGGTGGGGTGGTCGACCCGATGGGCGCTCAGCTCGTTCATCAGGTCGGTGAGCTCTTGGCCGGCATTGATGAACGCCAGCACCGGATCGCTCCCCTCGGGGATGTACTCCGGGTCGCCGTTGCTCAAGATGATGTTCGAGCACCGGAACACCGTGGCGTACTCGGAGGGCGGCACGCCCATCATGTCGCAGATGATCTCGAGGGGGAAGGGGGCGGCGATCTCGGTCACGAAGTCGCAGGCGCCCAGGCCCGCCGCCCGCTTGATGACCCGGTCGGCCACCTCTTCGATGTTCTGCTCGATGCTCTTGATCCGGCGGGGGTTGAAGGCGGCCGACACGATGCGGCGGAGGCGGGCGTGGCGGGGGTTGTCGGTCGAGATCATGCCGGCGAAGTACTCCACCATCTCGGGAGGGAGGTCGAGGATGCTCACCGCCCCCTGGCCCGAACAGTAGATCTCGGGATGCCGGCTGATCTCGCTGATGTCTGCGTGCCGGGTCACGGCCCGGTAGCCGGGGCCCGGAGGTGGGGCCAGCGGGGAGGTGGCGGTGGCGTCGGGCTCCTCGAAGAACGCCAGGGGCCGTTCGCGGCGGAGGAGGCCGAAGGCGCCCTCGCGCTGACTCCAGGGGCGGTCCCAGAACTCGAGGTCGGAGAGGTCGATCTCATCGAGGCTCAGCACGGAGTCGGGGATCATGTGCTGCACCTTACCGAGCGGGTCCGAGTGCCAGCAACGACCTGCTCAGAGCCGGCCCAGCACCGCCCTGGCCTCCTCGACCCGACCCTCCGCCACGAGGGGCACCACCTGCTCGTCGAGCACGGCGTCCCAGTCCACCGACTCCGTCGGTCGCCCTGCGTCCCGGATCCGCCGGCGCGCCTCGTCCACCAACCCGACCACGACGGCGATCTGCTCGGGGATGGCGGCGGCGATCCGGGTCCGCAGCCAACGGGACAGGGCCGGGCTGGCGCCCCCGGTCGACACGGCGACGGTGACCGGCCCCTCCCGGTGGACGGCGGGGAGCTGCATCGAACCCGGGGTCGCCTGGTCGGCCGAGCTCACCAGCACCCCGGCGGCGGCGGCGTCCTCGACCACCGCCCGGTCGACGTCGGGGGATCCGGTGGCGGTGATCACCAGGTGGTAGCCGGACACCTCGCCCCGGTGGTAGGCGCGACGGTGCACGGTGAGGGAGGGATTGGCATCGATGTCGGCCACGGTGGCCGGGGCCACGATGGTGACCAGCCCACCCGACGCCACCAGGCCGTCGGCCCGGCGGGCGGCCACGGGCCCGCCTCCGACCACGAGGCAGTTCCGGCCGACCAGGTCGAGGAGGACGGGGTAGCCGACATAGCCGCCTGCCTCCGGGACTCCGCTACTCATGACGACGGCCTGCTACTCATGACGACGGCCTCCGCCCCTCCAACCGCCGCTGGTCCCGACCGGGCACATCGCCCCAGTTCGGAGCATTCTGGACCCCATCACCGGCACCCGCTCCTGCCCATTCTCCTACCTCTCCGATGGGGATTGTTTCAAATCCTGATCTGGTTAGTCATGTATAATCAGCGGACATCGGAGCCGGTCCTCGGATTGTCGGAAATCCCGATCCCGATTGGGGAATGGAACCGGTCAGCATGTGGTTGGCCAGTGAGCGGGTGCGGGATCCGGCAACACGGAATCCGAAGAGTCCGACGAGAGAGTGTCACGCACGAAGAGTACGCATCAAAGCATCGGGTACGGAGGCAGCAGGGGGGCCACGAGGTCGCCGCCAATGCCGGGGGGTCGGTGATGATCGCAGTCCGAGGCATCGCAGTTCGAGGTCCAGCAGTTCGAGGTCCAGCAGTTCGAGGTCCAGCAGTTCGAGGTCCAGCAGTTCGAGGCAGAGAGGGTTGTGAAGGTGAGCATCGTGGCCAGTAAGTCCGAATTGGTGCAACTGGGCGAGGAGATGGACGAGCAGTCGGCCGCCTTCGAGACCGCCCCGGCCGGGCTGGTCGTCGCATGGGCCATCCAACGATTCGGCTCGAAGCTGGCCATCTCGGCGTCCTTCCAGGATGCGGTGTTGATCGACATCGCGGCATCGGTCGACCCCACCATCGAGGTGGTGTTCCTCGACACCGGGTCCCACTTCCCCGAGACGCTCGAGTACGTCGAGACCGTCCGCTCGCGCTACGACCTCAACCTGACCGTGACCCAGCCGGCGGCCGGAGCCGAGCAGTGGCCCTGTGGCAGCGCCCAGTGCTGCGAGTTCCGCAAGGTCCGACCGCTCAAGCAGGCCCTGGCCGGCAAGGACGCGTGGATGACCGGGGTGAAGCGGGTCGATGCCGCCACCCGCCGCGAGGCCCCCATCGTGGCGTTCGACGAGAACTGGGGCATGGTGAAGGTGAACCCGCTGGCCACCTGGACGGAGCAGGATGTCGCCGGCTATGCCGCCGACCACGACCTTCCCCAGCATCCGCTCGTCGCCAAGGGCTATCTCTCCATCGGCTGCGCCCCGACCACGCGTCCGGTGACCATCGGTGAGGATCCGCGCGCCGGACGGTGGGCCGACTCGGACAAGGTTGAGTGCGGATTGCACGCCTGAAATGCCCAAGGACAGGGACGAGCTCTATGGGCTCAACATCCGCGGCACCGAGCGTCCGATGCCGTTCGTCAACCCCTATCGCACCAAGGGTGAGCTGAACGAGATCGAGCAGTGGAAGCTCGAACGGCACCCGCTCGAGATCGCCGACGCCATCATCGACACCTACTCCAAGGAGGGCCCGGCCGGGATCGCCAAGGTCCCCGGCGAGGTGGAGCGTCTGAAGTGGGCCGGCATCTACCCCCAAAAGCAGGGCGGCGACGCCTTCATGATGAGGGTCAAGGTGCCCGGGGGGTTCCTGACCGCACCCCAGGCCCGTGAGATCGGGGTGGCCGCCGACGCCTTCGGGGAGGGGCCGGACGGAACCGAGAGCCGCGTGTTCGGCTCGCGCTTCGCCGACCTCACCACCCGCCAGACCGTGCAGATCCACTGGTTGCGCATCGAGGACATCCCCCGGATCTGGCGGCGGTTCGCCGCCGTCGGCCTAACCACGGTGCAGGCGTGCGGGGACTCCGCCCGCAACGTCTTGAGCTGCCCGGTGTCCGGAGTGGACGCCCACGAGGCCTTCGATGCACTGCCGGTGGCCCGGGCCGTCTCGGACTTCTTCACCGGGAACCGCGAGTACGCCAACCTGCCCCGGAAGTTCAAGATGTCGGTCACCGGATGCGTCGAGGACTGCGCCCAGGCGGAGATCAACGACATCGGCCTCTGGCCGGCCCGGGCCGACGACGGGACCCTGGGCTTCAACCTCCTGGCCGGCGGAGGCCTGTCCGACGGCGAGCGCATGGCTTCGGACATCGACGTGTTCGTGCGCACCGACCAGGCCGTCGAGGTCACCCGGGCCATCGCCCAGCTCTTCGGCGAGCTCGGCAACCGCGAGAACCGTGGGCTGGCCCGGATGCGCTACCTGGTCCAAGAGCTCGGCCCCGAGGGGTTCCGTGCCGAGCTGGCCGCCCGGGCGCGCTTCGACCTGGTACCGGCGGGCGAGAGCCTGACCCGCAGGTACCGAGGCGACCACGTCGGCGTCCATCCCCAGAAGGAGGCCGGGCTCTTCTATGTGGGCTGCTCGGTCCCCGTCGGGCGGATGGTGGGCCTGGAGCTGGTCGAGGCGGCCCGCCTGGCCGAGACATACGGCGACGGCACCGTCCGGATCGGCACCGACCAGAACATCACCTTCACCGGCGTGCCCGAGGATCGGCTCGACGAGATGCTGTCCGAGGACCTGCTCCAGAAGTACTCGCCGTATCCCGGTCCGTTCACCCGTGGCGTGGTGGCCTGCACCGGTTCGGAGTTCTGCCGGTACGCCATCGTCGAGACCAAGGAGCGGGCGGTCAAGTGGGCCCGATTCCTCGACGAGCAGCTCGCCGGCGAGCCGGTGGGCGCGGCACCCGTTCCGGGGGCCCGGTCCGGTCCCGGCGAGGACGCCGGAGTGATCCGCATGCACTTCTCGGGATGCTCGGCCAGCTGCGCACAGCCTCAGATCGCCGACATCGGGTTCCGGGGTGAGGTCGCCCACGTGGGGAACCACCTGGCCGAGGCGGTCGACATCGGCATGGGGGGCTCCCTCGGGACCGACGCCGGCTTCATCGACTGGGTCGAGCACGCCCGGCCGGTCAACGACGTGCCCGACGCCCTGCTCCGGGTGGTCCGCCGGTACCAGTCGGAGCGGCGGGAGGACGAGCCCTTCTACAACTGGGCCCGGCGCGTCCCCAACGACGACCTTCGCCGGACGTTGGCCGAGGAGGCGGCACCGGCACCCCGGTGACGCTGGTGGCCAACCGGGCGCCCGCCACCAAGGGCACGAACAAGAAGGCACCGGCGCCGAAGAAGGCACCGCCGGCCGCCGCCACCAAGGCCGCCGCCACCAAGGCCGCACGATGAAGGCCTACCGCATCCGCGACGAGATGAACGGCATCGAGGAACCACCGGGCAAGACGTGGTTCTGGGAGCTGCAGGCCGGGGTCATCGACGCCGGCCGATGCATCCAGTGCGGGACCTGCGTGGCCGCGTGCCCGTCCAACTCGATCGGCATCGACGAGGACACCGACCTGCCCGAGCTGGTCAAGATGTGCACGGGCTGCTCGCTGTGCTGGGACTTCTGTCCCCGGGGCGGGCTCCGCTACGAGGCACTGTGGCCTCCGTCCACCGAGCTGGGTGTGCCCGGGTCCGGTGGGACGACCCAGGGCCGGGCGGGCGCCGGCACGGCTGCCGCCGACCCGGAAACCGGCATCACCGCCGGCGCCGTGGTCCGTGCCGACTCGTCGGACAGCTACTGGAAGATCACCGGTGGTCCCCCCGGTGACGGGCTCGGCGCCGTCATGGACGCCTATTCCGTGCGGGCCGGGGCCCGGGCCGACGACGCCCAGGACGGCGGAGTGGTGACCGCGCTGCTGGTGGCCGCCCTGGCCGGCGGGGACATCGACGGCGCACTGGTGACGCGCCCGAGCGACGATCCCGACGAGCCGTGGAAGGGAGTGGCCCACCTGGCCACGACGGCCAAGGAGATCGTCGACGCAGCCGGCAGCTACTACAACCAGACCATGGCGCTGGCCGAGCTGGACCTGTCCAAGTACGACCTGCCGCCCAAGCCCCGGATCGCCGTGGTCGGAACCCCGTGCGAGATCCAGGGGATCCGGGCCATGCAGTCGCGCCGCTGGCCCACCGGAGCCCACCGGATCGACTCGGTGGTGCTGACCATCGCCCTGCTGTGCACCAAGAGCTTCGACTACCAGGGCCTGATGTTGCGCCTGCTCAACGAGGACCGGGGCATCGATCTCGAACGGGTGAGCAAGGTCGACGTGATCCGGGGCCGCATGATCGTCGAGTACCGAGACGGGGAGCTGGCCGTGGACGAGCCGATCAAGAACTTCCACGGTGCGGCACTCAAGGGGTGCGACGAGTGCGCGGACTTCCTCGGGAGGAGCGCCGACCTTTCGGTCGGGAGCGTGGGTGCGATGGACGGGTGGAGCAGCGTGCTCGTCCGCACCGAGCGCGGCCGCCGTGCGCTCGACAACGCGCGGGGCCGGCTCGACTTCCGCGAGCTCGACAGTCCCGAGGCACTGGTCAGACTGGACAACTTCGACAAGCGCATCGCCTTCGACAGCCTCCGCCGGACGTTCGATCCGGATGCGCCGCTGTTCATCGACTACGCCGACCACGTGGCCGACTACCGGGACAGTGACCGGGCCCCGGTCGTCGCCGACCGCTGAGTGCGGAGCCGACCGGCCGGCGACGATCCGCCCGCCGACGGTCCAGCCGCGTCTGGCGACCAGGCCGGATGGCTGTCTGGGGCCCCGGCCGGATGGCTAGGGTGACCACGTGATCGTGTTCGAGGATGAGGCCGGCGCCCGACTGGAGCTCCCCGACGAGCCGACCGGCCTCCGCGACGGACTGCGTGACGCCCTACTCGAGGGCCAGGAATGGCCCGGCGGAGTGGCCGACGAACTGTGCATCGGGCGCTGGCTCTGGGCGCGGTGGGGGACGGTGCTCGAGGCGGAGGGGATGGGCCAGAAGCGGTTCGACGACGAACTCCTGGCCGACCGGCGTGAGCTCTGGCTGTGGCTGATGGGAGACCGGCAGTGGAGCCAGTTCGTCGAAGGCCTGGCGGGCCGGATCCTTCGACGACTCCCCACCACCGGCGCCGAGGGCGGCACGCTGGCCCGGTGATGCCGTGATCGTCAGGGCGCGCCACGGCACCGATCCGGGACGGGGTGGAGGCGCCGCCGCCAGGAAGCATCAAGACTGCAGCCAACAAGACGGATGGGAACCAGACCCGAAGGGGGAGACATGCCGAACATCGATGTGCCGGTCGGGAAGGACCCGTTGGTCTATGTGTGGACCGAGCTGGCTCCGCCGCTGACCTCGGCCGCCGGCGCCTACAGCAGTGCCGTCTACGAGAAGTCGTCGTTGTCGCTGCGGGAGTTCGAGGCGGCCCGGATCACCATGGCCCGCATCAACCAGTGCGCGATCTGCATGGACTGGCGGACGGCTCGGGACGTCCCCGGGCGGGCCGCCGACCCCAACGAGGTCCCCGAGTCGTTCTACGAGGCGGTGGGCGGTCGCCGGCAGGGCGAGGGGCTCACCGAGCGGGAGCAGTTGGCCGCGGAGTTCGCCGAGCGGTACTCCACGGACCACCTGGGCATGGACGGGCCGTTCTGGGATCGGCTCCATGGCGCCTATGACGACGAGGAGTTGGTCGACCTGGCCCTGTGCGTCGGATCCTGGCTGGCGCTCGGTCGCTTCAATCAGGTGTTCGACATCGACGGTGCCTGCAGGGTCCCCGGACCGGCCCCGCACTGAGCGGATCCGGCCTGTCCCGTGGAGAAGTTGATCTATCTGGTGTGGGGAGACGGCTCGGCCGCGGCCGGCGATTCGTTGCGCGAGCGGTTGGTGGGGGAGGTGGCCCCACTCCTGATGGCGGCAGGGGTGAACGGTCTGGGCGTCAACGTCCATGACGGCGATGCCGCTGCCGCCCCGTCGCCGGCGCCGGCCCCCGAGGGCGAGGACCCCCATGTGGCCGAGGTCTCGGTGTGGCTCGACACCTACGAGCACCGGGGCGGAGTCGAGTCGGCCCTCGGGCAGCTGGGGCTCCGGACCGCCGGGTACCTGGTGGTCGAGTCGCTGTACGACGACTACGGCACCACCCCGCATGCGGCGCCCCGCTCCTGGCCGGACGGCGAGCGATCACCCGGTGTGCTGACGGTGGCTCTCATCCACCGGCCCCGAGGTCTCCCGTATGCCGAGTGGATCACCCGGTGGCACGGCACGCAGTCCCCCGTCTCGGCGGAGCTTCAGCCGCGCACGCGCTATGTGCGGAACGAGGTCGTGCGCCCCGTGTCGGAAGGAGCGCCCGAGATCGACGGGATCGTGGAGGAGGCCTGGCCATCGGCCGAACACGTGGCCGACCCGATGCTGTTCTTCAATGCCGCCACCCCTGAAGCGCTCGATGCCAACGTCTCGCGGATGATCGCCAGCGTCGACGCATGCCTCGACCTCACCCGGCTCCGCAGCTCGACCATGAGCGAGTACCTGATCAAGTCGTTGCCTTGATCAGGCCGCCAAGCCGCCCAAGCCGCCCACCGTTCTCCCCGCTGTACACCCTGTGTAGCGTGAAGGGGACGAATCCCGTGACGAGGTAACCACGTCGCCGAGCGGAACCGGTCGCCGATGCCAGCAACGAGACAATCCGAATCCGACCGACCCCGGACCGGCCGCAAGCCGTCCACCACCCACCACCACCTCGAGGCGGTCGCCATCGAGCTGTTCACGTCGCAGGGCTTCGACGAGACGAGCATCGACGAGATCGCCGCCGCGGCAGGGATCGCCCGGCGGACCTTCTTCCGCTACTACCCGTCGAAGTCCGATCTGGTCTGGGGCGACTTCGGCGCCGAACTGGTCCGGATGCAGATCTGGTTCGATGGTGCTCCCCCCGAGCTCCCCATGATGGAGGCCATCCACCAGGCGGTGATCGAGTTCAACCGGCTCCCGGCCGATCAGGTGCGTCAGCACCGCCGGCGGATGTCGCTCATCCTCGGGGTCCCGACCCTGTTGGCCAACTCGACCCTGCGCTTCGCCCAGTGGCGGGAGGTCGTGGCGGCGTTCGCCGCCCGCCGCCTCGGGGTGCGGGAAGACGACCTGCTCCCCAAGGTGGTCGGGTATTCGGCGCTCGGCGCCACCCTGGCCGGCTATGAGCAGTGGCTCCGCGACGAGGGGGCCGATCTGGTCGAGCTCCTCGATGCCGCCCTCGGCGAGTTGGCCATCGGATTCCGGCACCACGACCGGGAGCCCTGATGGCGGCCCGAACCGCCGCCCGTGGCCATCCCCTACGCTCGGTACTCGGTCCCACCGCCGGTCGGGGCCGCTACGACTTCGGAGGAAGCACCCGTGGGACTGTCCATCGGCATCGTCGGCCTCCCCAACGTGGGGAAGTCCACCCTGTTCAACGCCCTGACCCGGAATGAGGTGCTGGCGGCCAACTATCCCTTCGCCACCATCGATCCCAACGTCGGCGTGGTGGCCGTTCCCGACCCGCGCCTCGACCGGTTGGCCGAGCTGTTCGAGAGCAAGGAGATCGTCCCGGCCATGGTCACCTTCGTGGATATCGCCGGCATCGTGAAAGGGGCGTCCGAGGGTGAGGGCCTGGGGAACAAATTCCTGGCCGCCATCCGCGAGAGTGATGCGATCTGCCAGGTGGTGCGGGTGTTCACCGATCCCGACGTCATCCATGTCGATGGTCGTATCTCGCCGGGTGACGACATCGAGACCATCAACACGGAGTTGATCCTGGCCGATCTGCAGACGGTCGACAACGGGGTGACGCGGCTGGCCAAGGAGTCACGCAAGCAGCCCGAGCTGGTGCCGGCTCTCCGGGCTGCCGAGCAGGCGCGCACGATCCTCGACGATGGCAGGACCATCGCCGCCGCCGTCGCTGCCGGAGACGTCGAGCCCGCCTTGCTGGCCGATCTCCATCTGCTCAGTGCCAAACCGTTCATCTACGTCTTCAACGTCGACGAGGGCGCGCTCGGCGATGAGCAGATGGCCGCCGAGCTCAGTGCGCTGGTGGCTCCGGCGGAATCGGTGGTGGTGTGCGCCCAGATCGAGGCTGAGGTGGCGGCACTCGAACCCGAGGACGCCGCCGAGCTGCTGGCCGGATACGGCCAGCAGGAGTCGGGACTGGCCCAGCTGGTGCATGTGGGCTTCCGCACCCTCGGGCTCCAGACGTTCCTCACCGCCGGTCCCAAGGAGTCGCGGGCCTGGACCATCCACATCGGGGATACCGCACCTCAGGCCGCCGGCACCATCCACACCGACTTCGAGCGCGGGTTCATCAAGGCGGAGATCGTCAGCTACGACGACCTGGTGGCGGCGGGCTCCGTCGCCGCGGTGCGGGCGGCGGGAAAGGCCCGGATCGAAGGCAAGGAGTACGTGATGCAGGACGGCGACGTGGTGGAGTTCCGCTTCAACGTGTCCTGACGACTCGGCACGGCTGACCTCCCGACCGTGCACGGTCGGGAGGTCAGGCCTGCAACCGGTCGAGGCGCCGTCGAGCCATGACGCGCCAGCCTTCGGGAACGTCGACCGTCGACGCCACGCGCTCGAGCAGATCGGCGTGCGTCCCCGGTCGCACGGCGGCCAGGTCGCCCACCGTCAGGCCGTGGTCCGGCGGTGGCCCGGTGACGATCCGATCCCCGGCCCCCACGGCTCCCGGGGACCGGATGCGCAGGTAGGTGCCCGGTCTCCCGCTCGCCCCGAACCGCTCGACGAATCCTGCGTCCCCCATGCGCATCCCGAGCTTGAAGCACGGCTCGCGGGGCTGGGCGACCTCGAGCACGACTGAGCCGACCCTCCACTGCTGGCCGATGATGCACGAGGAGAGGTCGATCCCCTCGGTGGTCAGGTTCTCGCCGAAGGTCCCGGGATCCAGGTCGGCACCCAGCCGAGCCGCCCACCAGGAGTAGTCCTCGGAGGCGTAGGCGTAGACGGCCTTGTCCGGTCCGCCGTGGACGCGCCGGTCGGCCTGATCGTCTCCATGGAGGTTGACCCCCTCGACGGAGACCCGGCCCTCGACGGGCTCTTTCCAGATGGCGCTGGTCACCGACCGCCCTCCCCAGGTGACGGTGCGGGCAAGGCCCACATTGACGGAGATGACCCGAGGCGTTGTGATGGGTCTCAGCTTGCCCTGTCCCGGAGGTCGACCGATGGATCCGCCTCCCGGGCGGCCCCGTCAGCTCCTCAAGAAGGCCAGTAGGTCGGCGTTGAACCGGTCCTGGTGGGTGGCGGTCAGACCATGGGGGGCACCCGGGTAGTACGTCTCTTTGGCACCGGGGATCAGCCTGGCCGACTTGTGCGCCGAATCCTCGATCGGGACGATCTGGTCGCCCTCGCCGTGCAGGACCAGTGTCGGGACATCGAACTTCTTGAGGTCCTCGGTGAAGTCGGTCTCGGAGAAGGCCTTGATGCTCTCGTAGGCGTTCTTGAGCCCGGACTGCATGCTCCACAGCCAGAACTGATCGAGCAGGCCCTGGGACACGTCGGCGCCGGGCTGGTTGGCCCCGTAGAACGGCGTGGCCAGGTCCTTGTAGAACTGCGAGGGATCCTTCACCAGGCCCGTCCGCAGATCATCGAACACTTTGATCGGAAGCCCCTCCGGGTTGGAGGCACTCTGCACCATGATCGGCGGCACGGCGGATACGAGCACCGCCTTGGCGACCCTGGCCGTGCCGTGGCGGCCGATGTAGCGGGCGACCTCGCCTCCTCCGGTGGAGTGGCCCACCAGGGTGGCGTCCCTCAGGTCCAGGGCCTCGATGACGGCGCCGAGGTCGTCGGCATAGCCGTCCATGTCGTTGCCGCGTGACGGTTGGCTCGAACGGCCGTGCCCGCGTCGATCGTGGGCAACCACCCGATAGCCGTGATCGGCGAGGAAGAGCATCTGGCCGTTCCAAGCGTCCGCACTCAACGGCCAGCCGTGGGAGAACGTGACGACTGGACCTTCGCCCCAGTCCTTGTAGTACAGCTCGGTACCGTCTTTCGTGATGATCGTGCTCATTGTGTGAACGGCTCCTTTTTTGTGTGCACTGCTCCTTTGGTTCGATGGGAGGGCGAACCGGGACCCCGGACCAACGGGCCGAACGGTCGGAGGTCTTGGGCATGCAGCACGCCGCCGGTGGCATCGGCGGCCCGAGCCTCGAGCCGCAGCTCGAGCCGGGCCCGAGCCCCAAGAGACAGCCATCGATCCGCTCACTGCGTCACGCCACGCACCCACCCGCTGCCGACAGTCGCGGTGGGCCGTGGGATCAGTCCCGGCCCTCCTCCTGGATCGTTGACGGCGCCGCCGCGTCCGGGCGGTCGCACCCCGACCCAATTCGATCCAAACACAGCCACTTGCGAATATCAATGGGGGTGGGACCGAAGTTCCCCGCCTCGAGCGGGATTCCGGCGGCGCCGGTCGAGGTCAGCCCCCGACGTTGGACTTGGCCAGCTCCAGCAGCGGCAGGATGGTCCCGTACCCCTCCGGGAGCGGATCGGCCGCCTGGCCCTGGGGGTTGGTGGCCGTCGATGAGGACGCGTTCCCGGAGTGGGGCGATGGGGCCGCCGGGTTGTAGCCCCAGCCGTAGTAGTCCTCGATCGACTGGTGGAGTCCGATCTGGCTCAGGGGCTGGGTCAGCACGTGGGCGACGGTCACCGTCTCACCGTTGCTCGACACCGTCCCTCCCGGGTCGACCGGATTGGTCGCCACCCTGGAGTCGAGGCCCTTGGCGATGAGGTAGAAGTTGGACTCCCCACCCACCGGCTGATCGAAGCTCGAGCCACCCCTGCCGATCTGAGCGGTGGTGAAGTTGGTACCGCCCTCGTTGTCCCATGACACGACGATGATCCCGCCGTGCTCATACCAGAGCGTCGATTGCACGGCAGGAATGAAGTTGGACAGGAACTGGTCCTCTCCATTGGTGTCGTGGGCTTCGTCGAGCCCGTTGGGGGCGTAGTAGACGAACGCGCCTTCGTTGGCCGGATCGTTGAGAAGGGCGGGGCCGGCGGTGAACGGAGAGGCCTGGGTCTTCGGCGCCGCCAGCGTGCCGGGGGTGTTGGTCAGGTAGGACTCGTAGAACGGGATCGAGCCCGGGGTGGTCGCCGATGTGTCGGAACGGGTGATGGCACTCGTCGGGGCCGGCACGGTGATGTCGTCGTTCATCGCCGGTGCCACGACGCTCGGGCTCAGATGGGAGAAGTAGGAGTACGCGTTGTGCCTCGAGTAGTAGCCGTTCGAGGTGGCTCCGGTGGTGACGTTGGCGCTCGTCACGTTCTCGGCGAAGGCGATCAGGGGAACGCCGTTCGACACCGCCTGCGAGAACAGGCTCGGGGTGCTGTTGAAGACGTTCCCGAGTCCGCCGGCGGTGGAGTCCGACGTGTAGCCCCACGTCGACCCGCTCGCATCGGCGAGGTAGTTGGGCATGCTGTCACCGGTCTGGCCCGAGAAGCCGGTGCCTCTGCCCCCGTTCGCCGAGGTGCTGATGGGCGGTGCGGTGATGAAGTCCGGGACGATGTTGGCGGACGTCCACGGCGCCTTCTGGATGGAGCTGTAGCCGGGCTGTCCCTCTTCTGACACGAACATGACTCCCGGGAGGGTGCCTGGCCCCGCTCCCGTGGTGGTGGTCGTGGTGGTGGTCGTCGTGGTCGTCGGTGGGACTTCGGTGGTGGTGGTCGTGGTGGTCGAGGCCGGTGGCGTGCCCGAGGAATAGGTCACCGAGAGGCTCGGGGCCGGTCCGGCCGCACCGTAGAGCTTGGCGATGACGCCAGGCACCGTGTAGCCCACCGCCAGGTCGACGGTCCCGGTCTGGGCCAGGCCGGCCAGGGTGATGTCCAAGGCCTTTCCGGCGACCGGTGGAGCGGATGATCCGATGACGGACGCACTGAAGGGCGGCTGGTTCGCCCAGGTCACCGTGGCGGGATCGAAGGAGGTCTCCGGATGGACCACGAACGCCCCGGTCCCGTTCATGTCGGGCGTCACCGTGAGGGCGGCCGATTCGATCACCGAACCGGCGGGGGCGCCGGTGGCGAATTGCAGCAGTGTCCGGTAGCTGAGGTGGCTGGCGGCGAGGGGGCTGGCGCCGTCGTAGTTCGACGTCGGGCTGCCCGAGTAGACGTAGGTCCCATCACCGGTGGCCCTACCTGTGTAGGAGGCCGAAGAGACGGCGGCCGGGTCGAGCGGCGACGAGCCCGAGTCGGTGGCGAAGGCGAAGGTGAACGAGGCGACGACGACGATCAGTGCGATCACCGCGGCCGTCCTCGAAAAGGGGTGGCTCCTGCGGGGGTGAATCATTTGCGCCTCAACTCCACGCTCGGCGCTGTTCTCTGCTGTCTAGAGTGCTGTGATCGGAGACTACCACAAGCGTTCGTTTGACTACATAGAGTGAAAATATGGGGTCTCCCAGGCGTGGTCCAGGGTCTGGAAGCACGCAGGTCGATGGCCGCGAGGTCGTCCAGTCGGGTCACGGCGTCGCCGGGCCATGGGTAAGGGGTAGGGGTCCATGCCAAAGCAGTTACCTTGGGCCCCTTGGTCGTCAACCGTGCCGGTAACGACGCAGTTCGAGCTGGGCGGTGGAGGACAGGGTGCGGTGGAGGACAGGGTGCGGTGGAGGACAGGGTGCGGTGGAGGACAGGGAGGGAGGGAGCCGGTGGTGAAGGGGGATGGGAATGCGATCGGGACGGCACGACCCGGTGCTGTGCCCGGGTGCCTGCGTCGGGGCACCCCATTCGAGCGGGCGGTGGCGTCCTCCAATGCGGAGTTCGCCGGGACCTCGTTACGGGGACGTGACGAGGTGTCCTCGAACGCGTTCCACGCGTCGCCGGTCAGCCAGGCGACCCTTTCCGCCGGCGCGGAACCATGATGTCGATTCTGGAGGGGGTCCGATGAGGGGCGTGGTCGTGGTGGGGACCGGGTTCGGTTGTGTGACCCACGTCCGCGCCCTGAGGGCGGCCGGATTCGAGGTGGCCGCCCTGGTCGGTCGCGACCCCGACAAGACCGCCGAGCGTGCCCGGCTGTTCGGGATCCCGCGGGCGCTCACGTCGCTCGATGAGGCGCTGGCGATCGACGGGGTGGACGCCGTCACCATCGCCACGCCGCCCCACACCCACGCCGAGATCGCACTGGCCGCCATCGCGTCCGGCAAGCACGTCATCTGTGAGAAGCCCTTCGCCCGCGACGCCGACGAGGCCCGCACCGTGCTGGCCGCTGCCGAAGGGGCCGGGATCGTCCACCTGCTCGGGTGCGAGTTCCGCTGGGACGCCGGCCAGGCCACCTTGGCACGTGCCGTCGCCGGCGGAGAGATCGGTGAGCCCCGGTTGGCGACGGTCCTGCTCCACGTCCCGCTGCTCGCCGACCAGGGGGCCCAGGTCCCCGCATGGTGGGCCGACGCCGACCAGGGTGGGGGATGGCTGGGCGCCCACGGGTCACAGCTCATCGACCAGATCAGGGTCACTCTCGGCGAGTTCGAGTCCGTGAGCGCCTCCCTGCCCCACGTGGCCCGGGAGACGATGTCAGCCGAGGATGCCTTCGTCGTCCACTTCCGCATGCGATCGGGCGCGGTCGGAACCATGCAGAGCACGGCGGGGGACTGGGGTCCACCCATCGTGATCACCAGTGTCGTCGGCTCATCGGGGACGGCCTGGATCGAGGGCGTGGGCTCGACCGTGCAGGTGGCGGACGGGACCGGCACGCGCACCATCCCGGTGGGAGCTGACCTTCCCGACGAACGCGGCCCGGCGTTGCCGCACGGCTTGGTGAAGACGGCCTATGAGCGCATGATCTCCCATGGGATGGACTTCGGGCCCTATGCGAGGCTGGCAACGATCTTCCGATGCCGGATGGAGGGTCGACCTCCGCCGGATGGGCCCGCCGCGGCCACCTTCGCCGACGGCGTGAGGCAGATGACCGTGCTGGATGCCATCCGCCGGTCTGCGTCCACGCGGGAGTGGGTGGTGGTCGAGGAGCGGTAGGGGTGGAGCCGAGCCCCGGCAGACGGCCCACGCACGAGCACGGACCTGAGCCGGTGCGGGGTGGGGACAGGAGTGCTGCTCGGGCGAGGCCGTATGCTCCGGGCCTTGCCCCCGACACCCCCGACACCCCCGACCGCCGGTCCTGTCCTCGGTACCGACGACCAACCGGTCGTCCGGTTGGAGCATGTCTCGGTGGTGCGCGACGGGACCTCCCTGCTCGACGACATCACCTGGCGGGTCGGCAGGGGCGAGCGGTGGGCCCTGCTCGGGCCCAACGGCTCGGGGAAGACGACGCTCCTGAAGGTCGCCGGCGCATCGCTGTGGCCGACCAGAGGAGTGGTGGACATCCTCGGTGCCCGCCTCGGCCATGTGGACATGCGGGAGCTGCGGACCCGGATCGCCGTGGTCGAGCGCGTCGGTGACCCGATCGCTCCGGCCCGGTCTCCCGGCGCTGGAGGTGGTCCTGACCGGAAGGCACGCCGCCCTCGAGACGTGGTGGCACCAGTACACCGACGCCGATCGTGACGAGGCGAGGGAACTCCTCGCCCTGGCGGGGTTCGCCGGCGACAGCTTCGCCGCCCGACCTTTCGGACTGCTGTCCGAGGGGGAGCGGCAACAGGTCCTGCTGGCCCGGGCCCTGATGGCCCGCCCGGAGCTGCTGCTCATGGACGAGCCCGCCGCCGGCCTCGACCTCGGCGCCAGGGAGCGGCTGCTCGGCCGGCTGGCTGCGCTGGCCGGTGATCCGGACGTCCCTCCCATGGTGCTCGTCACCCACCACGTCGAAGAGATCCCGCCCGGGGTGACCCATGCGGCCCTCCTGCGTGGCGCCCGCATGCAGGCGGCCGGCCCGGTGTCCGACGTGCTCACCGGTCCCGCCGTGTCGGATGCCTTCGGAGTGTCGGTGGCCGTCGAGCACCGGCGGGGCCGCTGGTCGGCCCAGGCTGAGCCAACTGACCCGACCCAGGCCTGACCCGACCCAGGCCTGACCCGACCCAGGCCCAGCCGACCCAGCCCCAGCCGACCCAGCCCCAGCCGACCCAGCTCCAGCCGACCCAGGCCTGACCCGACCCAGGCCCAGCCGACCCAGGCCTGAGCCGACCTGACGGAGGCGCCGCCCACCGACCCCCGCGTCACAGGGTGGTCGGCCGATTGACGAACCGTCCGGCGGCCGGTGAGTAGAACCATCCGCCTCCGGCCTTGGTGCCGCCGTCGACCGGAATGTTGTGGCCGGTCACGAACCCCGACAGGTCGGACGCCAGGAAGAGGGCCACTCGGGCCTGGTCCTCGGGCCAGCCCAGCCGGCCGACCGGTGCCCAGGACGCCCAGAGTCCCTGCACGTCTTCGTAGCCGGTCACGTAGTCGACCTGTGGGGTCTGGGTGAGGTCGGGCCCGATGCCGTTGACCCTGACCCCTCGACGGCCGACGGTGACGGCCAGGCTGGTGGTGAAGTGGGCGACGGCAGCCTTCATGGCGGCGTAGACCGGGTCGCCGGGGTAGCCGCGCAACCCCTCGACCGAGTGCACGTTGACGATCGATCCCGAGCCCCGGTCGGTCATGGCGCCGAGGAACGCCCGGGTGACGGCGAAGACGTGGAGGAGGTTGATGTCGTACATGGCACCCCACGACTCCGCGTTCGAGTGCTCGAATCGGACGAGCGGCCGGTAGTCGCCGACGTTGTTGACGAGCACATCGACGCGCCCGTGTTCGGCGAGCACAGCGGAGGCCAGGCGGTCCACGTCGGCCGGCACGGTGACATCGACCTCGTGGCTGCGGACGATGCCCCCGGCACCCTCGATGGCGTCCCGGGTCCTGGCACCGCGCCCGGGTCGACCTCGGCCATCTCCACCAGGGCACCATGTTCGGCGAACAGGGTGGCGACGGCTGCACCGATCCCGACGCCGGCGCCGGTGACGACGGCCACCCTCCCCTCGAGCAGTCGGTTCCAGTCGGGAATCGGACTGACGTCGTCGGCGCTCGGAGGGCTCATGGCGACAGTCTTCCTGCTGGCACCGGCACGGCGCCGGACCTCCCCGACGGCGCCAGGCGCCGGTCGTGCGTGGACAGCCACCGGCCAGCCGAGCAGGTCACCCCACGGCGGACTGTGAGGGACCTCGTCGCTCCGGTGCCCCAAAACGCGAGCTCCGGACCCCCGACGGGAAGAGAAGGCGGCCTCCCGGCGTTGGACCTGGTGCCGACAACCGAAGGACGTGCCATGCCCGACGCCGCCACCATCGCTCCCGCCACCACCGACGCCGCCGTCGACCCCACCACCGAGAAGTCCCCGGTCGATTTCTGGTTCGACCCGCTCTGTCCGTGGGCGTGGCTGGCCTCGCGGTGGATCCTCAATGCCTCCGAGGTGCGCCCGATCGAGGTCCGCTGGCACGTGATGTCCCTGGCCTACCTCAATGCGGACAAGGAAGACCTGTCCGAGGAGTACAAGAAGCTGCTGGCCGAGGCGTGGGGTCCGGTGCGGGTGTGCATCGCCGCCGAGCAGGAGTTCGGGCCGGAGGTGCTGCTGCCGCTCTACACCGCCCTCGGCAACCGGTTCCACCTCGAGGGGAAGCCGAAGGACCGGGCCACCATCGAAGAGGCGCTGGCCGAGGCGGGCCTGCCGCGGTCGCTGGCCGACGCCGCCGAAACGGATGAGTACGACGACGCCCTGAAGAAGTCCCATCACGACGGCATGGACCGCGTCGGCTACGAGGTGGGTACTCCGGTGATCAGTGTGGCCGGGGTCGCCTTCTTCGGCCCCGTGGTCACTCCGGCGCCGAAGGGTGAGGCGGCCGGTGTGCTCTGGGACGGCGTGCTGGCCGTGGCCGGGACCCCGGGCTTCTTCGAGCTCAAGCGCAGCCGCGACGTGCCGCCCATCTTCGACTGATCCGTCACCGCCTCGGGAGCGGGTGGCCGACCCGACCGGGTTCCCACGGCGCCCCCGACGGTGTGCCGACGAGGCTCCGGGCGCGTCCGGACGGTAGCCGGGCGGTCACCGCACCGGCAGCGGTGTCGCCGGCCCACGGGTGCCGGCGCCCGTACCGATCGAGCCGTCGGCCGTAACGGAACCGACCGACCCGACCGACCCGACCGACCCGCCGGCCGTCACCAACGCATCCCCGGTGACCACGCCCGCTCCCTCGGCACCCGCGGCACCCGCGGCACCCGCGGCACCCTCGACCCCGTCGACCCCGTCGACGCCGCCCCGTCCGGGGAGCCACCTGAACGCCACCACCGCCCCGACGACGGCGACACCGGCGCCCACCATGCAGGCCACGGTGAGCCCGGCCCCGAACGCATCGAAGGCGGCCGCCCGCAGGACGGGCCGGGCGGCGGCCGGGGCGTGGCCCACGACGGCCAACGCCGCCGCCATCGACTGGTGGGCGGCCTGCTTGGCGGGGGCGGGGATGGGATAGGGCCCGAAGGCACGGGCGATGCGGGGCCCGTAGGCGGAGGCGAACACCGAGCCCAGCACCGCCACGCCGAGCGTGCCGCCGAGCTCGCGGGTGGTGTTGTTGACGGCGGCCCCCGCCCCGACCTGGTCGGCGGCCAGCGAGCCCATCACCGCCTCTGTCGCCGGCGCCGTGATGGCGGAGAGTCCGAGCGCCAGCAGGATCATGGCCACGATGATGGGGCCGAAGAAGGCGGCGTCGGGCTTGGAGGTGAGCCCGGCCATGACCAGTCCCGCCCCCATCAGCACGAGGCCGGCCCCGACGACCAGACGCGAGCCGACCTTCAGCGCCACGACGGCGGCCAGCGGGGTGAAGATGGCGGCCACGATGGCGAAGGGAAGGGTGTGGACCCCGGCCGACAAGGTGGAGTAGCCCTTCACGAACTGGAAGTACTGGGTCACCAGGAAGATGAAGCCGAAGAGGCAGAAGAACGCCACGGCGATGGCCAACGCCCCGGCGGTGAAGCGGCGGACCAGGAACACCCGGACGTCGAGGAGCGGCTTCTCGGTGCGCAGCTCGACGAAGGTGAACAGGGCCAGCAGCACGGCGGCGGCGGCGAAGCAGGCCAGCGTGGTGACCGATCCCCATCCCCACTGGGGACCTTCGATGATGGCCAGCACCAGCGTGGTCACGCCCACCGTCGAGATGACCACACCGGGTGTGTCGAAGCGGTTGCGCGCCTCGGGCTTCAGGACCGGGATGAGCACGGCGCTGCCGATCAGGGTGACCACGACGATGGGCACGTTGACGAGGAAGATCGACCCGTACCAGAAGTGCTCGAGGAGGGCGCCGCCGGTGATGGGCCCGAAGGCCACGGCGATGCCCGACGTGGCGCCCCAGATGCCGAGCGCCTTCTGCCGTTCGGCGTGGTCGGTGAACACGGTGGTCAAGATGGCCAGGGTGGCCGGGAAGATGAAGGCGGCGGCCACGCCCATCAGGGCCCGGCTGGCGATCAGGGTCCCGGTGGAGTGGCTGACCGCCGCGGCCACCGAGAAGATCCCGAAGAAGACCAGGCCGACCATCATCACGCCTTTGCGGCCCAGGCGGTCGCCGATACCGCCGCCGGCCAGGAGCAGCCCGGCGAAGGCGAGGCTGTAGGCGTCGACGATCCACTGCAGGGACGTCGTCGAGGCACCGAGGTCGCGGCTCAGACTGGGGAGGGCCACGTTGACGATGGTGTTGTCCACCACCACCAGGAAGACCGAGAGGCACAGCACCGGGAGGATCCACCAGCGACGGGGGTGGGACCGGATGGCGGGAGGCGTCGTGGGTGGCATGGCGAGGGCTCCTTTGCGGGCCGTTCGACTCTCGGAGCGGAGAAGAACGCTGTTCTATTGTTATAGCACACCGTTCTAACCTACGATAGCCCCATGGCCGCAACCGCCCCCAGGATGAGGACACCCAGGATGAGGACACCCAGCGTCGGCATGGAGTCGGCGCTCCTCGAGGCCGCCTCCGAGCTCCTCGAGGAGGAGGGTCCCGACGCCCTGTCCATCCGGAGGATCGCCGCCGCCGCCGGGGTGGCGCCGATGGGCGTCTACAACCACTTCGACTCGAAGGCCGGCATCGTCGAGGCGCTGTTCGTGGCGGGGTTCGAGCGGTTGGGGGAGGCGATGGTCACCCTCGCCGACATCGACGACCCGCTCGAGGCCCTGGTCGAGGGGGGTCGTCGCTACCGGGCGCTGGCCTTGGCCCACCCGATGGCCTATCAGGTGATGTTCCTGCGGGCCGTGCGGGGGTTCGAGCCCAGCGATGCGGCCGTCGTCGTGGCGGCCAAGGCCTTCGACGGGTTGGCGGCGGCGGTGCACCGGGCCATGCGGGCCGGTGCGCTGGCCGGGGGCGACCCGGCCGTGACCTCGCAGGTGATCTGGGCCGGGATCCACGGCTGGGTGTCGCTCGAGCTGTGCGGCATCAGCTTCGTCGACGACCAGGATGCCGGCGCCGAGTTGATGTGCTCGACCATCCTCGGGGGCCTGCGGCCGGCTCCGCCTGCCGCGCCCTGACCCCGGCCCCGGCTGGGACCCCGGCCCCCGCCTGGACCTGATCTGCCTGGACCTGATCTGCCTGGACCCGATGTGCCTGTAACCGCCGGTCGCCCGAAGCACTCAGCGCAGCAGCGACAGCACCAGTAGGAACTGGGCCACGTGGTAGGTGACGTGCACCACCACGTCGCCGTGGCGGACCGGCCGGACGAAGCGGTCGAGGGCCAGCAGCGTGTCGGAGACCAGGAACGCGGCGGCTCCGAACGCGGCCAGCAGGATGCCCACGTTGGTGGCCAGCACGACCATGACGACGATGGCCCCCATGTAGAGGGCCACCGGGGCGATCAGGGATCGCCGGCCCGTCCGCCACAACGAGCGCAGGAGCACAGTGGCCGGCACGGCCTCGACCGCCACGACCGCCGCCGTCGCCACCACCAGTCCGGTGGGGGAGAAGGAGAACGGGGGAGCACCGGGCGGGGAGGGTGGCTCGAGGAAGCCCACGATGAACAGCACGTGCCCGGCCAGGAACGCAGCCAACCCCGGGACGAACAGGTCACCGGGGAGCATCAGGGCCACGTCGCCCACCAGGCAGCAGGCCAGTGCGGCGACGAACCACCACCGGCGGTCGACCAGGTCGATGTGCTGGGCCGGGATGAGGGCGGCGGCGCCGGTGAGGGCGGCGAGCACGGCCGGTTTGGCGACGTACTCGAGCCGGGCGTCCGCCCTGGCCACGGCGGTCCAGTCGACCCCTGCCGCCACCGCCGCCACCGCCACCAGGGCCCAGAAGGCGATCACGCCGGCACCCTAGCGGGCACCCGGTTGGGCCCGCGAGACCCTGGCCCGGCCGTCACCGGGAGGAGGGCCGGGCACCGGCCGGCGTGACCATCCCCCACTCGGTAATTGGCTGTGGTTAGGGTTTTTGTGTTGCAGGTTGGTCGAGGAGCTGATGTCGCGTGATCCTTGTGATCATCATCGTGGTGGCGTGGATCGTCATCTTGGGTCCCGGCCTCGCCCGGCGTCGGTCCCGCACCGGGGGCGGCGGCTCCATCACCCACTTCCACCGGGCCCTCCGCACCCTGGAGCACGCCGCACCCGAGCCGATCGTGTCGCCGGCGTACCGGCTCCGGTCGGTGGGCGGGTCGTCGGCGACGACCGGCGGTGGCTACCCGGCCGTGTCGGCCGTCCCGGTGCTCACCGTGGTCGGAGCCGACCAGCTGCCGCGCCCGGCACTGGCTTTCCTCGGCGATCCACTCCCGGCATCGTCGGGGCCCGCACCGTCCTCCGGCCCGGGTGGTGCCGCCGGATACCGGGACGGATCCTCCGCCGGCGTGGCGCGCCACCTTTCGGGTGGCGACGACAGCGCGGTCAACGACGAAGCGGTCACCGACACAGCGGTCACCGACGACCGGGCGCGCCAACTCGACGCCTATGCCCGCCGGGTGACCCGGCGCCGGCGTCGCGACGCCCTGGGCGTCCTGGCCCTCGTGTTCTTCTCCACCCTCATGATCGGTTTCATCCCCGGTGCCGGCGAGGCATGGATCGTGTCGGCGATCGCCGGGTTGGGACTGGCCGGGTACGTCGCCGTGCTGGTGCAGCTCCGACGGGCCGCCGAGGAGCGGGACCAGAAGCTCCGTTACCTGAGGCCGGCCACCGGAGCGTCTCCGGCCGCCGCCTCCCGGGTGCCCGTCTACATGAGTGGCCGATACGCCCACCCGTCCAACCAGGCGGCCGCCGCCCACTGAGCCCGCCGGTGGCCCGGTCCGGGAGGGGCCGGGCGGGTCGACGTGGGGGTCGCTGCTCCCCCGGGATACCCCTCTCGGAACCCCGGCTCCCGCCGTGGATATGATGCCGACATGACCTCTGCCGACGCCTTTTCCGATGCCACCCTGTCCGACGCCGTGGCCCATGCCCTCGAGGGGCGGACTCTGCTGTCACATCCGTTCTACCGGCGCTGGGAGGCGGGCCTCCTGACCCAGGACGAGCTGGCCGAGTACGCCGTCCACTACCGCGCCTTCGAGGCGGCGCTGCCGATGGTGCTCACGACCGCGGTGGCGACGTTGCGGACCGACGGCGAAGTCGAGGCCGAGGCCATGGTGACGCGCAACCTCAGCGACGAGCTCGGGCGCCCGGAGCCCCACCTGGCCCTGTTCGACCGCTTCGCCGGCTCCCTGGTCGGAGAGGCGACCTCCGCCGAGCCCGGGCCTGCTGCCGAGGCCCTGGTGCAGACCTACCTCGACCTCGCCGCCGACGGACCGGTGGCCACGCTGGCCGGACTGGCCGCCTACGAGACCCAGGCCTCGTCCATCGCCTCGACCAAGGCCGACGGACTGCGGCGCTGGTACGGGATGGACGACTCGGGGACCGAGTTCTGGGACGTGCACGCGGCGATGGACGAGGAGCACGGCGAGTGGGCCATCGAGGCGCTGATGATGCTGGGTGCCGACGCGTCCGAGGTGGCCGAGTCCGCCCGTCAGGGTGCCGACGCCTGGTGGCGGTTCCTCGACGAGCGGGAGGCTCAGGCCTCCGCGCCGGTGACCTGCTGATCCTGCTGGTCGTCCCCGCCGTCCCCGCCGTCCCCCCGGCAAACGGGGCAAACGGGGCTCACGGTCCGAATGCGGTCCGGGCCGCGTCGCGCCCCACGGCCATCCGGTCCAGGTAGCCGAAGGTTCCGAGGCCCGACAGCTCGAGGGCGGCCTCGACGACGGTGCCGTAGGCGGCGAAGGCGAACGCCCCGCCGACCGAGATGCGCTTGACGCCGAGCTCGGCCAGTTCGCCGACCGGGGGGGTGCCGGCGAGGGCCAGGACACTGACGGGGCGGTCGACGGCCGAGACGATGTCTCGGATGTCCGAGCGGCTGGTGACCCCGGGTGCGAACAGCACATCGGCGCCGGCGGACTGGAAGGCCTGCAGGCGCTCGATGGTGTCGCCGAGGTCGGGGAGCCCGTGGACGAAGTTGTCGGCTCTCGCCGTCAGGACGAGCCTCGGTTCGCCGGCATGGGCGGCCTCCACCGCTGCCTCCACCCGTGCGGTGGCCGCACCGAGTTCGAACATCGGAGCCGCCCGGTCGCCGGTGTAGTCCTCGATGGACACCCCGGCCAGTCCGACCGCCCCGGCCATGCGCACCGCCAGGGCCACCTCGTCGGTGCCGTCGCCGAACCCGTTCCCGAGGTCGGCGGAGACCGGGAGGCCGGTGACCGAGACGATGGCCGCCGCGTTGTCCAGGGTCTCGTCCCGGTCCAGTGAGCCGTCGAGCCGCCCGAAGGTGGCGGCGGCACCGCTGCTGGTGGTGGCGATGGCCTGCATCCCCAACGACGTCAGCAGCCGGGCCGAGCCACGGTCGAAGGCGTTGGGGAGGAGCAGTGGCCCGTCTTGATGATGGAGGGCCAGAAACGACTCGAAGGGGTCGGCGGGGACGTCGTCCACCCCGGGGAGCCTACTGTCGGTCGACCCGCCCGGCCATCCTCGGGAGTCGCCGGCTGACCCCCGACCGGGGCCTGCGGTCATGCGGTGGCCAGCTACCTCCCACCGGCGGGAGGCACCGCCGGGGGTCAGCCCAGCTCGGTCCCCACCACCGACACGAACGAGACCATCTCGCCGGGGTAGCCACCGAGGTTGTGGGTGAGGGCGAGCGTGCGGTCGGTGTCGATCTGGCGTTCCGGGGTGGCCTCGCCCCGGAGCTGCAGCCACGTCTCGAAGAACATGCGGAGCCCGGAGGCGCCCACCGGGTGGCCGAAGCTCTTGAGGCCCCCGTCGGGGTTGACCGGGAGCTCGCCGGTCCGGTCGAAGGTGCCGGCCAGCACCTCCTTCCACGCCGTGCCCCGTTCGGCGAACCCGAGGTCCTCCATCAAGACGAGCTCGGTCGGGGTGAAGCAGTCGTGCACCTCGGCCATGGCCAGCTGGTGGCGCGGGTCGGTGATCCCGGCCTGGCGGTAGGCGTCCTCGGCGGCCCCCGCACACTCGGGGAACCACGTGTAGTCGTACTCCGGGTCGATGAGCCCCGAGCCGCTCCCGGCCGAGAACGACAGTGCCTTGATGTAGATGGGCTTGTCGGTGTAGCGGAGCGCGTCCTCGGCCCGGACCACGATGGCGGCGGCGGCACCGTCGGCCACCCCGGCGCAGTCGAACACCCCCAGACGCCCGGCCACCCGCGGTGACGCGCAGATGGTCTCGGTCGAGACCGCCTTGCGGAACTGGGCCCGCGGGTTGAGCGCACCGTTCTGGTGGTTCTTCCACGAGATCCGGGCCAGCACCTCGGTCAGCTCGTCCTCGCCCACGCCGTACTTCTTGCCGTAGGCCGGCGCCACCATCGAGAACATGGCCGCCGCCGTCAGCGTGCGCTGGGTCCCGTCGTTGGGGATGGGGAAGGCGTTGAGGCCCTGGTACCCGGAGTCCTTCACCTTCTCCGCCCCCACCGCCATGGCCACGTCGTAGGCCCCCGACGCCACCGCGTAGGCGGCGGCCCGCAGCGCCTCGGACCCGGTGGTGCAGTAGTTCTCCACCCGCGTGATCGGCTTCCCCTGGAGTTGGAGGGGTCGGGCCAGCGTGATCCCGCTCATGCCGGACTGGGCGGTGCCGAACCAGTAGGCGTCGATGTCCTCTTTGGTCACCCCGGCCGACGCGAAGGTGTCCTCCGACGCCTCGACGATCAGGTCGTCGAGGCTCTTGTCCCAGTGCTCGGCGAACCGGGTGCAGCCCATCCCGACGATGGCGACCTTGTCCTTGATTCCGTGCGAGCTCATCTGTCTCCTCTTCTCATGCCGACGCCCACTCTCATGCCGGTGCCGCGCCCGGTCCGGGTGCCGACCGCACCGGCTTGGCCTTCCAGAAGTAGTCGTGGATACCGTCGGCGGTGAACAGCTTGCGGAAGGTCATCTCCACCCGGTCCCCGATGTCCACCGTGTCGGGATCGACATCGGTGAGCTCGACCGGGAACCGTCCACCACCGTCGAAGTCGAGGACGGCGAAGACGATGGGAGGGCTCGGGGAGTAGGCCAGCCGGTCGATCGTGTAGGTGGCGATGGTGGCCCGGGAGTCGGCCCGGTCCACGGGGTCCATGTCGTCGACCGCCCCTCCCTTCATCGAGATCCGGGACGGGGGCAGGTGCACCGCCTCGGACGTCCGGTCCTTGGACCCGACGAAGCCGAACTTCCACTCCTCGTTGCGCCATGCCGCCGACGACGACACCCGCTGCGGCTCGGGCCGCCGGGGCGGCTCGGTGGTGACCATGCCCCGCCAGGACAAGAACTTGCCGTAGGGCAGGTCGCTGGCGGCGGCGACCTGATCGGCCACCGTCCGGACCGGCGACCACGCCGTCCGGGCCTCGGTCACCCGGAACACCAGGACGTCGGCGCCGTCGGCCAGGGCCACCACGGCCACGACGTCACCGGGCCGGGAGTCCTCCACCATGGCGGCCAGCACCAGCCCGGGATGGGCGCTGCCGGTCTGACCCACGGTGGCGCCGAGGTCGTCGACCAGGGCGCCGTCCCGGAGGCCGAGTTTGCGGGCGAGCGCCTTGACGGCGCGGCCGTGCATGCCGGTCACCGCCACCCGGTCGACCTGGTCGGCCGCCACTCCGACGTCCTTCAGCGCCGCCTCCCACGCCTGGGCCCCGAGCGGGACGTAGCGGGTCTCGCCGAACCGCTCCTCCCACACCCGCGAACGACGGTCCCCGACGGTGCGCCACCGGTCCAGGAACTCGTCGCTGACCGATGCCCCACCGAGGTACTCGGCGATGACCGGGGTGCCCGGCCCGTCGTCACCGACCACCACGCCGGCGGCCCCGTCTCCTCCGGCCGACTCGTCGGTCGAGGTGGGGAGCCCGTCGCGCATGTCGGACAGGACCACCAAGGTGGTGCCGCTGCCCGCCGCCACCAGGCTGGAGCGCAGGGCACCGGTGCCCGACCGGAGGGCGCCGCCGAAGTCGTAGGCGGCCACCTGGGCGGGCTGGCGCAGCGCGGCGTGGACGGTGGTGGCGTTGGTCTTGTCGAGGTAGGCCGGGGAGGCGGTGGCGAACCAGATGGTGTCCGGGGCGGCCCCGGGCGAGGCCCGCAGGGCCAGCCGGGCCGCCTCCACGCCCATGGTGGTGGTGTCCTCGTCGTGGGAGGCCACCGACCGGGTCCCCTTGCCCCCGCCGCTGCCGAACAGCTGGGACACCGCCGACCGCTGGAGCCGGCGGTACGGCACGTACCCGGCGATGCTGACGATGCCCCTCATCGGTGCAGGCTCCTCATCTGGTTGGGCTTCCTTCCTCGTGCCGGCCCGGCCTCGTGCCGGCCCGGCCTCGTGCGCGGAACCGGACCCGGTGCCGGGGCCGGGCTGCCGTTCGGACCGCCCCGGCGGCGGCACAGGCACCGAACGTTCTGCCGCACGGGCGGCGCAACGGAGGGTGTCGTTGGCCTCCCGGGCTTCCTCATCCTATGATGTCCACAGTATCTGACGGTCAGTCAGGAAACGAAACGCGGTATCCGCCGCAACCGCACGATGGAGGCCGGCCCATGGATTTCGAGTTCACGCCTGAACAGCTCGATTTCGTCAAGGAGGTCGAGGAGTTCCTCGACGCCAACGACGACCCCGAGGTCTTCGACGTCACCCGCGAGAACATGGCGCAGATCGTCGACACCCCCCTGCGGCGCAAATTCATGGCCAAGGTGGGCGAGCAGGGGTGGCTCGGGATGACCTGGCCCAAGGAGTACGGCGGCGGCGACGGCGAGGGCATCTACGAGTACCTCCTCAACGAGGCGCTGGCCGCCCGGGGCGGCCCCCAGATCGGCAAGGGCGTCGGCATCATCGGCAAGACCATCATCAGCCACGGCAGCGACAAGCTGAAGCAGGAGTTCCTCCCGAAGATCCTCCGCAACGAGGTCGAGTTCGCCGTCGGGCTACTCCGAGCCCAACGCCGGGTCCGATGCCGCCTCCATGCAGCTGAAGGCCACCCGCGACGGCGACGGCTGGAGACTCAACGGCCAGAAGACCTGGACCACCTCGGCCCACTTCGCCGACTGGTACTGGGTGGGGGCGCGGACCGATCCCGAGGCGCCCAAGCACCACGGGATCACCTTGTTCCTGGTCCCGATGGACCATCCGGGCATCACGGTGAAGGCCATCTGGACCATGGGGGACGAGCGCACCAACGAGGTGTACCTCGACGACGTCTGGGTGTCCGACGACTACGTGGTGGGCGAGCTCAACAAGGGGTTCCAGTACATCTCCGAGGCCCTCGACCTCGAGCGGTTCACCCTGTTCACCTACTCGCCCATCGCCCAGCGGCTCGACCTGCTTGACCGAGTACGTCGCCACCGCCACCCGGGACGGCGAGCCGTTGAAGGACGACGCCGTGGTGCGGTCACGGATCGCCGAGCTCCACACCGAGGCCGAGGTGGCCCGGGTGCTCGGGCTCAAGTTCGTGTTCGCCTCGGCCGAGGGCGGTGCCCCGCCCACCTCGCAGGCCTCGGAGTACAAGCTGTTCACCACCGAGTTCTCGAGGCGCCTGGCCGACGCGTCGATGGACATCGCCGGACCCGGCGGGCAGCTGCGGGTGCGCGACGAGGACGCACCGATGAAAGGGCCGCGCCGAGTCGACCTACCGCTACACGGTGATCGACACCATCGGCGGCGGCTCCTCGGAGATCCAGAAGAACATCATCGCCCGGCGCAAGCTCGGCCTTCCGAAGAACTTCTGAGCATCGCCCTCGCCCCCTGTGACCGCCACGAACACCGCCACTGCCGGCGCGCAAGACGTGCCGCCGGACGTGCCGCCGGGCCCGCTGCGCGGCATCGTGGTGCTCGATCTGGCCAGCGTCGGCCCGGCGGCCCGGTGCACCCGCATCCTGGCCGACTACGGCGCCACGGTGGTCAAGGTCGGGCCCGTGCCCGGCCGCGGTGCCGACCCCATCGTTCCCCCGTACTACGCCTACAGCGGCTCGCGGTACCTGCAGCGCGACGGCCATCGATCTGAAGGAGCCGGACGGGCGCGACGCCTTCCTGGCCCTGGTGCGCACGGCCGACGTCGTGGTGGAGAGCTTCCGTCCCGGCGTGATCGACCGCCTGGGCATCGGCCTCGACGCCCTGGCCGCCGTCAACCCGTCGATCATCCTGTGCTCGACCACCGGGTACGGCCAGGACGGGCCGCGCTCCTCGTGGGCCGGGCACGACATCAACTACCTGGCGGTGGGGGGCTACCTGGCCACCACCGAGCCTCGGGCGGACGGCGGGCCGCCCGTCCCGGGTGCCACCATCGCCGACGCCGCCGGGGGCGGGATGCAGGCGGCCATGGCCGTGATGGCGGCCCTGGTCGGCCGGGGATCCGGTGCCGGCCGTGCCGCCGCCGCCGCCGGGGGCGCCGTCCATCTGGACGTGTCCATCGCCGAGGGGGTGCTGTGGCTGACCTCGCTGGCCGTCGACGAGCACCTGGCCACCGGGGCGCCGGTGGGCCACGGTGACAACATCATCACCGGCCGGTACGCCTGCTACGGCACCTACCAGGCGGCGGACGGGGGCTGGCTGGCGGTGGGGGCCATCGAGCCCAAGTTCTACGCCAACCTGTGCCGGCTGATCGGGTGCGAACAGTGGATCGACCACCAGCTCGACGACGACGTGCAGGACAAGATCCGCCAGGACTTCGCCGCCGCCTTCGCCACCAGGGACCGGGCCAGCTGGGTCCGCGAGCTGGCCGGGGCCGACACCTGCGTCACCCCGGTGCTGTCGGTCGCCGAGCTGGTCGACGACGAGCAGTTCGTGCCCGGCACGCCATCGTCGAAGCCGTCTCCCGACCGCCGGCGGCGGCGCGCCCACACGGTTCCGCCAGGTCGGGCCGGTGCTGGCCGGCATGGTGGCGCCCTCGGTCCCGGTCGAGGCGGGCGACCCGTCCCGCTCGGACACCGACCGGTTGCTGGCCGGACGCCGGCCTGACGCCGGAGCGACATCGCCCGGCTGCGAGAGAGAGGGGTGGTGGCATGAGCGCCATCGGCGTGGACGACATCGATCGCCTGATCGGGGTGGAGCAGTACGAGGAGGAGGGGGAGTTCCCCGTCGAGCAGGGGTACGTGTGGACGACCTGCTCGTCGGTGGAGAACGGCAACCCGCTGTTCTGGGACGCCAAGGTGGCCGACGAGATCACCGGTGGGCCCATCGCCCCGCCCACCATGGTGTCGGTGTGGTTCCGGCCCCACCACTGGGCGCCCGGCCGCACCAGCCAGGGCCTGCCCCTCCAGGTCCACTTCGACCTGAAGGAGGGGCTGGGACTGCCCGAGGCGGTGATGAGCGACAACACCATCGTCTTCCACGAGCCGGTGCGCCCCGGCGACCGGCTGGTCACCCGCCAGATCCTCCGGTCGGTCAGCGACGAGAAGACGACCAAGCTCGGCACCGGTCGCTTCTGGGTGATCGACGTCGAGTACCACAACCAACGCGGCGACCTGGTGGCCGTGGAGAGCTACACCGGATTCGGCTACCGCAAGGGGGACGGGTCGTGACCACCGCCACCACCCACCTGCTCCACGGGGACGTCCGGTCGGGGACCAGCTGCCCGAGCTGGCCTATCCGGTGACCGCCACCACCGTCGTGCTCGGCGCGCTGGCGTCGCGCGACTGGCGGCCCATGCACCACGACAAGGACTTCGCCGTCAACCGCAACGGCACCCGCGACATCTTCCTCAACACGCCCAACCAGGCGGCCTGGTTCGAGCGGTTCGTCACCGACTGGACCGGCCCCTACGGGCGGCTGCAGCGGATGACGTTCCGGATGCTCGGCTCCATCTTCCCCGGCGACACCATGGTGTTCCGGGGCGAGGTCACCGACACCGGCATCGACGAGACGGGATGTGGGTGGGTGGCCATCGACATCTCGGTGTCGGTCGACGACGATCCCAAGACCACCTGCAAGGCCCGCGTGGCGCTCCCGGTGGCCGCCGACGACAACCCCTGGCAGCGCAAGGGGCGACCGGTGGCAGCCGTGAGCACGCCGAGCGACCGACGGCCCACCAGATGACCGGGTCTGCCACCGCAGCGCGCTGCGCCACCGGACCGCGCCGCGCCGCCACGCCGCGCCGTGCCACCACGGCCGCAGCATCGATCGCACCACCGATCGCACCACCCGAACAGGAGAACCGAGCATGTTGGACCTGAAATTCAGCGCCGAACAGGAGATGCTGCGCGAGACGGTGCGGGGCGTGTGCGCCACCACCACCCCGCTGAGCGTGGTCCGCGAGCTCGAGGACGACGCCGCTCGGCTACTCGCCCGAGCTGTGGAAGCAGCTCGCCCACCTCGACCTCATCGGGCTGCAGCTGCCCGAGGAGTACGGGGGGTCGGCCATGTCCGCCGTCGAGAGCGTGGTCGTCTACGAGGAGTTCGGCCGGTCCCTGGCGCCGTCGCCCCACTTCGTCAGCTCCATCCTGTCCGGGGGGGCGCTGGCCAGGCGCGGGAAGCGAGGCCCAGCGTCAGGAGTGGCTGCCGCGGATCGTCACCGGTGAGGCCATCCTCACGCCGGCGTGGCTGGAGCCGGAGAACGGCTTCGGCCCGGCGGGGGTCCAGGTCCGTGCCGTCGCCGACGGGGACGGGTTCGTCATCACCGGGACCAAGCGGCACGTGGCCTTCGCGTCGGCCGCCACCCGCCTCGTGGTCCTGGCCCGCACCGGCGACGCCCCGACGGACGTCGACCTGTTCCTGGTCGACCCGACGCGCGCCCGGGGTGTCCCTGACCCAGCAGATGACCATCGGGTCGGACACCCAGTACCGGGTCGATCTCGACCGGGTCAGGGTCACCGCCGACGACCGCATCGGCGCGGCCGGGACGGGCTGGTCCACGTGGGACACGGTCATGCACGACGGGATCATCCTGGCCGGCGCCCAGGCGGTCGGCGGTGCCCAGTACGCCATGGAGATCACCGTCCAGTACGCCAAGGACCGCCAGCAGTTCGACAAGCCACTGGGGGCGTTCCAGGCGCTGGCCCACTACCTGGCCGATGCGGTCACCACCGTCGACGGCGCCGAGGTGCTGGTGCACGAGGCGGCCTGGGCCCGTTCGGAGGGAAAGGACGTGTCCAAGCTGGCACCCATGGCCAAGCTGTACGCCTGTCGCACCTTCCGTGACGTGACGGCCACCGCCCAGCAGATCTTCGGCGGCATCGGTTTCACCGTCGAGTTCGACATCCAGCTGTACTTCCGCCGGGCCAAGCAGCTCCAGATCTCGTGGTGGGACACCCGTTACCTCGAGGAGCTGGTGGCAGCGGCCGTGCTCGACGGCTGACCCGGACGCCGGACAGCACCCGGAGGCGCCCCGCCGGCGCCGTTGCGACCACCGCCCGGTCGCCCACTCGTCGCGAGGTCGGACGGGCGATCGGCGGGCCGGACGGGCGATCGGCGGGCCGCCCCGTCATCGGCGGCACGCACCCCTGTGGACGGCACGCCGTCCGGTCATCGGCGGCACGCACCCCGATTCCCGCCGCCGGCCGCTCCATTGCGCTACGGTCGAAGCTGCAGCACGTGATGGTCTCGGCCTGAGCAACAGGGGGAATCGGTATGGCAACAGACACATCGACGCTCTGACTCCGGGCGCGGGCGGCGATCCGTCTCGGGCGCACGGACCGCTGTACCGGTTCCTCTTCGTCCACGAGATCGAGGAGTACCCGAGACCCGGCAAGCGAACCGGCTATCTGGCCCTGGCCGTGCTGGCGACCATCGTCTTGTACTACACGTACTACACACAGACCGGGGTGACCCCCAACATCTTGGTCTACTACCACATGACGTTCAGCTTCTACGTGTGGATCGTGATCATCTCCAACCTCATCGGGGCGTTCGCGTCACTACTGGCCGGCGCCACCGACAGGCTGGGCCGGGCCAACGTGATCATCTACGGACTGCTCATCGTCGGCCTGCTCATCGCCGTCGGCGTCCCGCTCACCTCCAACGAGTGGTCGTTCGGCATCGTGATCTCGGTCATGGGGCTGGTCGAAGGGGCGATCCTCGTGGCCACCCCGGCCATGGTCCGTGACTTCAGCCCGCAGGTGGGCCGGGCCTCAGCCATGGGATTCTGGACGGTGGGGCCCGTGGCCGGCAGCCTCCTCACCAGCATCGTGGCCGCCAGTACGCTCAACCACTTCCTCCACGGGGCGCCGCTGTCCGGGTGGAAGAGCCAGTTCGTGATCTCCGGGGTCGCGTCGATCGTGGTGTTCGTCATCTGCCTCCTGCTGATGAAGGACCTGTCGTCGAGGCTGCGCGACCAGCTGATGGTCTCCGCCCAGGACAAGGCGCTCGTCGAGGCGAAGGCCCGGGGCATCTCCGCCGAGGAGGTCATCTCCGCCACCCAGCACCCCTGGCGCCAGATCGCCAAGTGGGACCTGGTCGGCTCGTCCCTCGGCATCTCACTGTTCCTGCTGGTGTACTTCGCCGCCGCCGGCTTCTTCACCATCTACTACTCGACGGTGTTCTTGAACCCCAGCGGCCTCAACTTCACGACTGCGCAGTCCAACCACCTGAACGAGTGGTTCTGGGGTGCCGACGCCGTCGCCCTCATCGTCGTCGGCCTGCTGTCCGACTGGCTGAAGGTGCGCAAGCCCTTCATGTTGGTCGGGGCCGCCGGCTCCATCGTCATGCTGCTCATCTTCTCCCATCAGGCCAGTCACCCCCATACCGGCTTCTACACCCTGGTGTGGATGGAGGTGCTGCTGGCCTTCTTCCTCTCGACCGCCTACGCGCCGTGGATGGCCGGCTACACCGAGATGGTCGAGAAGAAGAACCCGGCCCTGGTGGGCACCGGCCTCGCCCTGTGGGGGTGGATCCTGCGCCTGGTGGTCGGGGTCTCGTTCATCTTCCTGCCCGTCGTGATCACCTCGGTCAACCCGGTGGTGAACAACCTGCCGTTGGCCAGCAACCCGATCCCCGGGGTCCAGCCGCCCACCAACGTCCAGGACTTCCTGGCCGCCCATCCCCAGTCGGTGGCCTTCGCCCAAGCGCACCAGGCGCTGCTGACCACCCTGAACGAGCCCCAGAACCGGCCCGTCGTCGCCGCCCTGTCCAAGCAGCTGAGCGCCGCCAACATCGCCAGGGCCACCTTCGTGCTCGGCCCGAAGACCTTCGCCCAGCTGGTCAAGTACCAGAGCCAGCTGACCACGCTGGTCGTCCCGTACGAGACCCAGCTCAACTACCTCGCCGCCAACCAGGCCAAGCTCACCGACCTGCAGAACGGGGTGGCCAAGGCGCCCAAGCAGTGGCAGAACTGGTTCTGGGTGTGCCTGGCGGGCATGGTGGTGTTCATCCCGTCCATCTGGCTCAACCGGGGCCGGTGGAGCCCCAAACGGGCGAAAGAGGACGAGGACAGGCACGAAGAGGACGTGGCCAAGGAGCTGCGCGAACTGGTGGGTGCCCCCGCCTGACCGGGCGTCCCGTCGGATGTCCCACCCACCCTCTACGGTGGGCGACGTGGATGCACCAGGCGACCTCCGTTCGGGATTCGCCGTCATCGATCTCGAGACCACCGGGATCTCGCCCGATGACGAGCGGATCGTCGAGGTGGCCGTCGTGGTGCTGGGGCCCGACGGCCGGGAGACCGGCTCTTTTTCGACCCTCGTCGACCCGGGGTGCGACCCGGGGCCGACGTTCGTCCATCGCATCACCCCGGAGATGCTGGTGGGTGCGCCCAGCTTCGCCGCCATCCAGCCGTTCCTGGCCGAGACGCTGTCCGGCAGGGTCCTCGTCGGGCACAACGTCGACAACTTCGATCTCGCCTTCCTGCGTGCGGAGTGCGTCCGGGCCGGTGGTGCGGCACTGGTCCCGGCCGACGTGGCCACCGTGGACACCCTGTGCGTGGCCCAGTCCCTCCTTCAGCTCCAGGGCAAGGCCCGGCTGGTCGACTGCTGCACCCACTTCGGGTTGAGCTGGGACGACCACCACAGTGCGATGGGGGATGCCCGGGTCACGGCGGCGTTGTTCCGGTCGATGCGAGCCCAGCTCGGTGACGACGCACTCGGCATCCCGGCCCGCCTGTCGGCGGCCAGCACCACGGAATGGCCGGGGGCGTCGCCGGTGCCGCCGACCACGCGGGTGCGCCGGGCGTCGGACGCGCGGGTCGGACGTGGGGAACGGCGCCGCCCCGGCCGGGCCCGGTGGTTCACGCGTGTGCTGCGTGCGCTCCGACGGCCCTGAACAACCGGTCCGGCGGCACCACCCCTAGGGGTTGACCGACTCGTCGACGGCCACCGCCACCTCGACGGCGGGAGCTGCGTCGGCGGTCGTGGTGGCTCGCCGCCGGGCACCGCCCAGCATCTCGTCCATATCCCCCGCCTCGTGGGTGCCGGCCACCAACGGCGACCGGGCCAGCACCACCACCCCGGCCACCAGCACACCGAGCGACAGCACCTCGAGGGTGATCCACAGGGGACCCGTCCGGAGGCGGTCGGCGAACAGGGTGACACCGAGGACGATGCTGACCAGAGGGTTGATCGTCACCAGCGTGGTGCGCGAAGCGGTGATGGGCCCGGCGTGCAGGGCATTCTGCAGCAGGAAGACCGTGCCGAGGCCGGTGACGGCGAGGAGGTAGGGCTGGGCGTGGGTGAAGACGTGGCCCCAGCCCTCGGTGATGTAGGTGGTGATGGACTTGGTGATGGCGGCACTGAATGCGGCCGTCACCGCGGTGGCGGCGCCGAATGCCGCCGCCCGCCACCACCGGGGCCCGCGCAGGGCGGCGATGATGAATCCGGCGATGGTGGCGATCAGGATGGCCGATGCCACCAGGAACTGGCGGTTGGTGGGCTGGGCGTGGCCGCCGGTCGGTGACGCCACCAGGAAGAAGGCACCCAGGCCGACGACGATGGTGGCCGAACCCAGCCACTCCTGCAGACCCAGGTGGTAGCGGAACCAGACGCCGAGGATCAAGAGCAGGAACAACAGTTCGGTGGTCAGCACCGGTTGGACGACACTCAGCTCGCCGAAGCGGAGGGCGGTGGCCTGGAGGGCGAACACCACCAGCATCAGGGCGAAGCCGATCAACCAGATGCCCCGCTTGAGGGCATGGGCCATCAGGCTCCAGCGCATGGTGGTCGACTCGGGGGCGGTCTCCACGCCGATCCGCTGGAGGACGGAGGTCAGGGCATTGACGAAGGCGGCGGATGCCGCCAGGAGGTAGGCCACGGCCCCCGTTGTACTCGGAATTCGGCTGCCCCGCCCGCCGGTGGGGTCCGCCGACCTCAGCGGGGCGGCCGCCGGGTCCTCGGGCGCCGGTCAGGCGTCGATCAACCGCCCCGGGACGGGGCCCGGCCGGACTGCACCCACTCGGCCCAGGCCCGGTAGCCGCCGACCAGGTCGCCGGCGTGCCGGTAGCCCAGCTGGCGCAGCGAGTCGGCGGCCAAGGACGAGGCGTACCCCTCGGAGCACACCACCACCACGGGACGGTCGAACCCGGTGGCATCGGGGAGCCGGTGTTCGCCGTCGGGGTCGAGCCGCCACTCGAGCACGTTGCGCTCCACCACCAGGGCACCGGGCATCTCGCCCTCCGAGGCGCGCTGGGCGGCCGGTCGGATGTCCACCACCAGCCCTCCGGCGCGGACGACCGAATCCAGCTCGTCAGGATCGGTCCGCCCGATGTTTCGCCGGGCCTGGTCGACCAGATCGTCGGGTGACGGACTCACGGTGCCGGTCTCACGAGTCTCAGTCCCACGGTGCCCAGTGTCGCCGTGACGGGCTGATGGCGCCAGTCGCAGTCTGCCGTCCCCTCGGCGTCGATGGAGCGGCTCGTGGCCGCCCGCTCACGAAGGGTCGTGGGCGGCGGTGGTGTCGAACGGGCCCACCGGGGCGAGGTGCTGGGTCCGGTGGGCCCCCAGCCGACCGCGCTGGTCGAGCCGGTAGTAGGTCATGGTGTCGAGGCGGGGACCGTAGACGTGCACGCTGATCGCCTGGTCGTCATGGTGGTTGGTCAGGTCGTGGACGTAGTGGGGCCCGAAGGTCCGGTGCTCGCCGGCCTCGATGTGATTGGTGCCGATGAGCGCCACCCCCCGTTCGGTGGGCCGCACGGTGGTCTCGGTGAGCGACCCGGCCGCCACGACCACCGCGCCGCTGGAGGGTCCGTGGTCGTGGAGCTCGATGGTGCCTCCGGGGGGCCACCCGATGGCCCACGCCTCGAACAGATCGGTCACGGCCAGGAGGATCCACGACCGCTCGGACAGGTCCTGCAGCTCGGCGATGCCGGTGGCCGACACGGCGAACCCCTCAGCGATGGCCAGGAGGTCCACCTTCCGCCGTGGGAGAGCGGCCCCCGGTCCGGCAGGCAGGACGGCTGAGCGGTAAGGGGACGAGACGGGGTCGCCGTCTGCTGCCGGACCGGGGTAGGCAAGTGCCACGAGGTCACTCTATTCCGATAAAGCCGACTAATCAAGTCAAGTTTATATGATTACGAAGAGATAGCACGTCACCTGGTCGTTCGACCACCGGCCGTGAGCAAGCTCACCGGTCGTAGGCGGATACCGCGGCGGCGTCGCCAGGAGCGTCGTCGGCATCGATCGGGTCCGGGCTGCGCCGCTCGGGCGACCCGTGGCCGGGGGCGTCACCGTCGAGGCCGGCGGCGGGCATGTGCAGGCCCAGGGCGTAGCCGGCCAGATAGGTGTCGGCCTCCTTGCGGCGGGGGTACCGCTCCTCGAGCTGGCGGAACCGGGGCGAGTGGTTGGGCTCGATGAGGTGGGCCAGTTCGTGGACGATGACGGCGTCGAGGACCCACTCGGGCGCCACCCTCAGCCGGTTGGAGATCCGGATCTCGCGGGTGGAAAGCGTGCACGATCCCCATCGTTTGTTCTGGTTGGTGGCCCAACGGATCGAAGAGGGGGTGACTCCGTCGAGGTACCGGCGCCCGAGCGCGGCCGCCCTCGTCTGGAGCTCGTCGTCCGAGGCGTGCAGGTGGGGGCGGTGCCGCCGCAGTCGCTGGGACAGCTCGTCGACCATGGCGTCCAGCTCCTGGCCGCGGAGGTGGGTGGGCACCACCACCACGATGCGGTCGCCCTCCCAGTGGGCCGCGGCCGTCTTCTTCCGTCGTTTGGAGACCCGGACCTCCACGTCGGGACGGAACAGGGTGGGGGGTTGGGCGCTGATGGTCATGGCGGCGACCCTACGACCGGGCTGTGACGGCATGACCGGGCTGGGGCGGTGACGCGACGTGATGCACCCCCTGGTTCTACCCCGCCGGGAGCCGGTCCGACGACATGGGGCGGGCCGGAGGGCGACGGACGGATCCGCCGCCGGCTATTCGGGCTGCGGGCGACGGCCGTAGGGTGCGGGCGCCCCGGCCTCGGAGACTTCTTCGGGCAGCTCGTCCGACGCCGGACGCAGGGTCCGCCAGGCCGCGCCGCCGAGGATGCCGCCGACCACCGGGAACACGATGAACACCCACAGCTGGTTGAGCGCCCAACTCCCCTGGAACACCGCCGTCGACAGGCTGCGGGCCGGATTCACCGACGTGTTGTCGATGGGGATCGAGATGAGGTGGATGACCGTGAGGGTCAGGCCCACGGTCACCCCGGTCAGGCCCACGGGCATGGACAGCCGGCTGGTGGAGGCGATGATGAACACGAAGACGCCGGTGAAGAACACCTCGGCCAACATCACCGCCCCGAGCTTGAAGTGGCCCGGCGAGTGGAGGCCGTACCCGTTGGAGGCGAAGCCGCTGGTGGTGGCGCTGAAGTGGACGGCGCTGCTCTTGGCGATGATGAAGATGACGGTGGCGCCGACCAGGCCGCCGACGATCTGGCCGACGATGTAGAAGGGGAGCTCGATGGTCTTGGTCTTGCCGATGACCCACAGCCCCACGGTGACGGCCGGATTGACGTGGCAGCCGGAGATGGATCCGATGGCGTAGGCGGCGACGAGGAGGCTGAGCCCGAAGGCCAGTGCCACCCCGAGCACCCCCACCGTTCCGGTGGGGAAGAAGGTGCCGGTGGCCAGGATGGCGGTGCCCGGCCCTCCGACGACGAGGATCATCGTCCCGATCGCCTCGGCGATGCCGATCCTGATGCGACTGTCCATGGCTGGTCCCTTCGATCGGCGGCGCCCGGGGGCATTCCGATCCCTGGTCACCGCATCCGACTCCTGGCATTTGCGGACGTCGAAAATAGTAGGCCCGGCACCTCCCGAATCGGGGGGATGACGGGCCCGAATGGGTGGCCGGAGGGCCCGACGGTACGATGGAAGGGTGCATCGATACCTCACGCCCCGGTGCATCGGGCTGCACGTGACGCTGCTGGTGGTGCTGCCGCTGTTCGCCTGGTTGACGTGGTGGCAGTTGGGCCGTGCCCTCGACGGCAACACGCTCAGCTGGGCCTATACCTTCGAATGGCCCCTGTTCGCCGGCTATGCCTGCTACATGTGGTGGCAACTCATCCACGACGGGCCGACCGGCCGGTCCCGCCCGGCGCCACCGGAGGCCGGTGCCGCCACACACGATGAAGGACCCGACCACCTCGAGCCCGGGTGGGCCCTGACCGGAGGGCGCCGCAAGAACGTGGCCATCGCCGCCGCCACCACCATCGACGAGCACGGCGGTCGGGGGGAGCGCTTCACCGATCAGACCCCGGAGGAGGCCGCCGCGTTGGCCCGGTACAACCGGTACCTGGCCAGGCTGGAGGCCGCCGATGCCGCCGCCGGCACCGCCACCGCCACCGCCACCGCCACCGCCACCGCCACCGGCACCGCCAACGCCACCGCCGCCGACGCCGGGACGGAGGTCGACGCCACCCCCGACGCCACCGCCGAGGCCGAGGCCGAGGCCCCGCGTCGGTGACCGACGCGCCCGCACGTCGACTGATCGGGAAGCCGTCCCTGTCGGGTCTGTTCCGGCGGGACATGATCGGCGCCCTGGTGCGCTACCGGGTGATGACCTTCATCGTGGGCTCCGCCCTCATCGTGCTGGTGTTCGTCGGAGTGCCGCTCCAGGTGTGGGCAAACGTCGACCTGGTGGCCAAGGTGGAGGGGACCATCCACGGCTACCTCTATCTGGTGTATCTCTTTTCGGCGGCGGACGTGGCACGGCGGGCCCACTGGCGTCTGGGCCGGATCGTGGCCGTGGTGCTCTCCGGTTTCGTGCCCTTCCTGGCGTTCATCGTCGAGCATCGGGTCTACCGGCAGATGCAGGCCGAGTGGACCGTCGATGCCGAGGGTGGGCTCACCGAGCTGGCCGCCTCCGGCGACACCTCCGAGGATCTACCCGTCGACCGGGCCTGATCCGGACCTGCTGGTCCGGACAAGTTGATCCGGACATGCTGGTCCGGACACGGGGGACCTCCTGGGACCGCCTCCCGACCGTGCGACCCGAATGGCGCCCGACGGATCAGCGTGCTCCGCGCAGCAGGGCCCCAGGGCGGGCCCCGGTCTCCTTGCCGTCGGCGAAGGTGGTGATGCCGGACTTGATCGTCTCCACGTACCCGGTGGCGTCCTGCACGAGCCGCTTGCCGCCAGCGGGGAGGTCGGCCACCACCGTGGGGTTCCCCAGCTGCAGGTGCTCGTAGTCGATGACATTGATGTCGGCCACCGCCCCCACCTCGATGGTGCCCCGATCGCCCAGCCCGTAGAGGCGGGCGGTGTCGTGGGACTGCTTCTTCACGATCCACTCCAGGGGGAGCCGCTCGCCGCGCACACGGTCACGCGTCCAGTGGGTGAGCATGAAGGTGGGCTGGCCGGCGTCACAGATGACCCCGCAGTGGGCCCCCCCGTCGGCCAGGCCGGCCGCCGCACGCGGGTGGAGGAGCATCTCGCGGGCGGAGTCGAGGTCGCCGTCGGAGTAGTTGAGGATGGGCACGTAGAGCAGCCCACGACCGTCGTCCTCCAGCATGGCGTCGTAGGCCACCTCGAGCGGGGTGCGGCCGGTGGTGGCGGCGATGCCGGCCAGCGAGCGCTCCGGCCCCGGCTCGTACTCGGGGGGCGTGCCCAGAGCGAAGGTCGTGCGGTAGGCCTGGTCCATGCGCCCGCGGGACTCGGCGTCGGGCTCCCACGACTCGATGGAGTGACGGACCTCGGGGGTGCGGAGGGCCTCGGCGAACTCCTCGGGCGACAGCCCCTTGGCCTTCAGCGCCTGGTAGGCGGGGATCAGGTCGAACAGGCTGTAGCTGGTGAAGTGGCCCGAGAGCAGGCCGGTGGCCCTCCCCGCCACCTGGGGCCACAGGTCGGCGCCCTCGGACACGGCACGCAGGGACTCGTCCATGAGCTCCCGCCACAGCGTCGGTGCGGCGTCGACCTGGAGGAGGGCGAAGGTCACCGGGCGATGGATGGCGGCAGACAGCCGACGCATCCAGTCCACCTCTTTCCTCGGTCCCACGATGTCCTCGCCGGCCGATCCGGCCGGCGCAAGTTCGAATACGCCGGTGCCGAGCTCCCCGAGGGCGCCGCCGATGCCGAACAGCTCGTCCTCGGCGGCGAAGGTGCCCGGGACGGGCTCCCCGTCGATGGCGATGTGGGCGATGGTCCGCGAGGTGGAGAACCCGAGGGCGCCGGCGGCGACTGGCCTCTTTCACCAACTGCTTCATCGACTCGATGTCTTCGGGGGTGGCCGCCTCGTTGCGCGCGCCCCGGTCGCCCATCACGTAGGAACGCACCGCCCCGTGGGCGATCTGGGTGCCCACGTCCATGGTCCACTTGCGCTGCTCGAGGGCGTCGAGATACTCGGGGAAGGTCTCCCATCCCCACTCGAGGCCCTCGGCCAGAGCCGTCCCGGGGATGTCCTCGACGCCCTCCATCAGGCCGATGAGCCAGTCGTGGCGGTCGGGGCGGGCCGGGGCGAACCCGACACCGCAGTTGCCGGTGACGATGGTGGTGACCCCGTGCGAGCTGCTGGGGGCGAGCACCTCGTCCCAGGTGGCCTGGCCGTCGTAGTGGGTGTGGATGTCGACCCACCCCGGGGTGACCAGCAGCCCGTCGGCGTCGACGGTGCGGGTCGCCGCCTCGCCGGCGAACGACCCGACGCCGGTGATCTGCCCCCTGTCGACGGTGATGTCGGCGGTGCGGGACGGAGCCCCGGTGCCGTCAACGACGGTCCCACCTCGGATCACGAGGTCATGCATGGTCGGTTCCCCCTTCGAATCGGTCTCTCGATGCTGGCACGCCCGTGTGCCCGGCGCAACGAAGGTCGGGGGAGGAAGCCAAACGGGGACGGGTCAACGAGGAGGGATCGAGTAGGTCACCTGGGCCTTGGCCACGAGGTCGGGGTTGCCCGCCGAGTACAGCGCCACGTCGGCCACGGCCAGCCGGGATCCGAGCTTGAGGAGGGTGGCGGTGGCCGTCACGTCCACCATCTCCGGCTTGCGCAGGAAGTCGATGTGGAAGCTGGTGGTCACCGACAGGGTGACCGGACCGATCTGACCGATGATCACCATCCAGGCCGCACAGTCGGCCAGCGCCATCAGTGACGGGCCCGAGACGGTGCCACCGGGCCGGGTGTTGGATATCCCCGACCTCGAAGCGTCATGCGGACGGAGGAGTCGGTGATCTCCTCGATGGTGTAGGGGACCAGGCTGCCGGGGAAGGCGGTGTCCAGCAGCTCCTGGAGTTCCTCGACGGACAGCACGGGTCGGTCGGCCATGGCGCATGAGCGTAGATGGCCACGGGCCCCGACCGGGTCCGACCGAAACGGAGGCGGGGCGGGAATGCCGCTAGATTCGGGCCGCCCGCGGAAGCGGGGATCAGTGCAGTGGGGGAGCGGTGCAGTGGGGGAGCCGTGCAGCAGGGGAGAGAGTGCAGGGTCAAGAGAGTGCAGGGTCAAGAGAGTGCAGGGGGAGTGAGTGGACGACGACCTGTGGGGCGATGAACATGTAGCGGCGGCGGAGCTGGCCGATGAGGCCGGCTCCCTCCTGATGGAGCTCCGGGCCCGGACGGAGCCGGGCCGGCAACGGGGGGCCGAGGGCGACGAGCGCTCGCACGAGCTCCTCATGCGCCTCCTGGCCGAGCGGTTCCCCTCCGACCGGGTCCGCTCCGAGGAGGCCGACCACGCCCTGGCGCTCGGCGACGACTCCGGCCGGGTGTGGATCATCGACCCGCTGGACGGCACGCGCGAGTTCTCCGAGGGACGCGAGGACTGGGCCGTCCATGTGGCCCTGGCCATCGACGGTGAGGCACGGGTGGGTGCGATCGCCCTTCCCGCCATCGGGACGCTGCTCCGGACGGGTGAGCCTCCCCGCCCCGGTGAGCCGGCGTCACCGCCCAGGGTGGTGGTCAGCCGCACCCGGCCACCCGACTTCGTCCCGTTCGTGGCCGATCGGCTGGGTGCCACCACGGTGCCCATGGGCTCGGCCGGCGCCAAGATCGCCGCCGTCATCCGTGGGGAGGCCGAGGTCTACCTCCACGCCGGTGGCCAGTACGAGTGGGACTCCGCCGCCCCGGTGGCCGTGGCCCTGGCCGGAGGGTTCCACGCCAGCCGGCTCGACGGTTCCCCACTGCGGTACTCCCGGCCGGACCCGTGGCTGCCCGACCTGGTGGTGTGCCATCCAGACTTCACCGATACGGTGATGGCCGCGCTGCGCGACTCGGGGGCGGCCGACCTGACCGGGGCCCCCCGAGCACCGCATGCCCACTGATCCGGCTCCCGCCGCAGGTGGCGGTCCGGGGGTATTCGAACCGGCGCGGCTCGGACCGGTCACCCTGAAGAACCGGATCATCAAGGCGGCCACCTTCGAGGGTGCGAGCCCCCGGGGTGAGGTGACCGACCAGTTGATCGCGTACCACCGCCGGGTGGCAGCCGGAGGCGCCGCCATGTCCACGGTGGCGTACCTGGCCGTGTCGCCGGAGGGTCGCACCGACCGACACTGCATACTCCTCGACGAGTCGTCGCTCCCCGGCCTGCGCCGGCTGACCGTCGCCGTCCACGACGCCGGCGCCGCCGTGTCGGCCCAGATCGGACACGCCGGCCCGGTGGCCAACGGCCGGTCCAACCGGTCGCCGTCGCTCGGGCCGTCCCGGCGGATGGGCCCGAGCGGGTCCGTCACCCGGGCCGCCACCGAGGACGACATCGCCCGCATCACCGGCGAGTACGCCCGCGCCGCCACGGTGGCGGTCGAGGCGGGGTTCGACTGCATCGAGGTCCATTTGGGCCACAACTATCTGCTGAGCGCATTCTTGAGTCCGAAGCTCAATCACCGCTCCGATGGGTGGGGCGGGAGCCTGGCCGACCGCGGGCGCTTCCCCCGTCAGGTCGTCGAGGCCGTCAGGGCGGCGGCCGGGGACCGGGTGGCGGTGACGGCCAAGTTGAACATGGCCGACGGCGTGCCCGGCGGTCTGTGGTTGGACGAGAGCGTCGAGTTCGCCCGGATGCTCGAGTCCGACGGGACCCTCGACGCACTGGAGCTCACCGGCGGGAGCTCGCTCTCCAACCCCATGTACCTGTTCCGGGGCGAGGCGCCGCGCACGGAGTTCGCCGCCACCCTCCCGGCACCGTTGCGGATGGGATTCAGGGTGGTCGGGTCACGGTTCTTGAAGGAGTACCCCTTCGAGGAGGCCTTCTTCCTCCCCTACGCCCGGCAGTTCCTCGACGCACTCGACATGCCGGTGATCCTGCTGGGCGGGATCAACCGGTTGGACACCGTCGAGCGGGCCCTGGCCGAGGGCTTCTCATTCGTGGCCATGGCCCGGGCCCTGCTGCGTCAACCCGACCTCGTCGGGCGGTGGGAGAGGGGTGACCGCGACGAAGGCATGTGCATCCACTGCAACAAGTGCATGCCCACCATCTACAGCGGGACCCGGTGTGTCCTGGTGGCCGACCCCGGGGTTGCCACACCGCCCGACTGAGCCGCCAGCCGGATCATGGGGGTCGTTCTTCGTGAGTCAGGAATCCCTGGGGTCCGAGCCCGTGGGGTCAGGCCGGCGCCGCCACCGGTAGCCCGGACGTTTGCGACGCCTCGGAAGTGTCGGGAGTGTCGGTGTCGGCGCCGCCGCCGGCCAGCTCCCTCAGGTTCCCCTTCTTCAGCACCAGCCCGGCCACGACGGCGCCGGCCACGAAGATGCCGGACGAGTACAAGAAGGCCGTGGTGTAACTGTGCAGCTGGGCCGCCTTCATGGTTGCCGGCGTGACCACCCGCCCGACCAGGTAGGCAGTGGCGGCACTGGCGGCCAGGGTGTTGAGGAGGGCCGTGCCGATCGACCCGCCGACCTGTTGGCTGGTGTTGAGGGCCGCCGACCCGACGCCGGCGTCATGGGGCGGGAGTCCGAGCGTCCCGGTGCTGAACGACGGGGCCAGGCTGAGGCCGAACCCGAAGCCCAACAGGATGAGGTAGGGCAGGACGTTGGCGGCGTAGGAGCTGTGGAGCCCGAGTTCGTGCAGCATGTAGAGGGCCGCCGCCGCCATCAGGAGACCGACGGGCACCATCAGCTTGGGCCCGATCTTGGGGAGCAGGACCCGGTTGGAGACCTGGGCCATGGTGGCCAGCCCCGCCACCATGGGAAGGAAGGCCACGCCGGTCTTCACCGGGCTGTAGCCGAGCGTCTCTTGCAGGTAGTAGGTGAGGAACAAGAAGACGCCGAAGATCCCGATGCTGGCGAACAGCATGGCCAGCATGGAGCCGCCGCGGGTCCGGTCGAGCACGACCCGGAGCGGGAGCAGCGGGAAGCGCACGCGTGATTCGATGAAGGCGAACACCGCCAGCAGCACGACGCCGAGGATCAGGAACCCGATGGTGTAGGGGTTGGACCACGCCGTGGTCTCGGCGTGGGAGAACCCGTAGACGAGCGAGAACAGCCCGCCGGTGACGGCGAACAGCCCCGGGTAGTCCAGGGGGTCGTGATCGGTCGCCTTGTCGTTCTTCAGCCACAGCAGCGCACCGGTGGTGGCGATGGCGGCGAATGCCAGGTTGACGAACAGGGTCCAGCGCCACGAGACGTAGGAGGTGAGGATTCCGCCCAGGAGCAGGCCGAGCGCGCCTCCGGCTCCGGCGATGGCGCCGTAGATGCCGAAGGCCTTTCCCCGCTCGCCGGGATCATGGAACGTGGTGGTCAAGAGGGCGAGGACCGATGGGGCCAGCAGTGCTCCGAACGCGCCCTGGACGGTGCGGGCGATGACCAGCATGGTGAAGTTCACCGAGAATCCGCCGATGGCCGAGGCGCCGGCGAAGCCCACCAGTCCGACGATGAGGGTCCGCTTGCGTCCGAAGATGTCACCGATCCGGCCGCCGAGGAGCAAGAGGCTGCCGAAGGCCAGCGAGTAGGCGGTGACGATCCACTGCCGGTCGGCGTTGGAGAAGCCGAGATCGTGCTGCGCAGTGGGCAGGGCGATGTTGACGATGGTGTTGTCGAGGATGACCATCAGCTGGGCCACGCCCAGCACGGCGAGGATCCACCAGCGTCGGTCCTGGTTGGCGATGGAGTCCGATGATGCGGCTCCGGGTGGGGACTGCACGGTCGTGGTGTCGGTCATGGGTGCCTCCGTCGATCCCAAGTGGAGCGCAATTCTCCGCTTGGTCGACTACTATAACAGTAGATGGAGGATAGTCCTCCGCTTATTTCTGATGATTGGGGTCTTGTGGCCCTTGGAGGTGCCGGGAGATGAGTGCCGAGCCGGTCCGTGGGTGCCGTCCGCTGCGGGCGGACGCGGTGCGCAATCGGGAGCGGATCCTCGAGGCGGCCAAGGCGGTGTTCGCCGAGCGGGGGCTCGAGGCCACCCTGGACGACGTGGCCCGATGCGCCGGGGTGGGGGTGGGCACGGTGTACCGGCGGTTCCCCGACAAGGAGGCCCTGGTCGAGGCCCTGTTCGAACAGTCGGTGAACGGGATGGTCGAGCTCGCCTACCAGGCCGCCACCATCACCGACGCGTGGGACGCCCTGGTTTGGTTCGTGGAGAAGGCCAGCCAGCGCCAGGCGGAGGACCTGGGGTTGCGAGACGTGGTGATGCACGGCATGTACGGGCGGGAGCGGATCACCCAGGCCAGGGAGCGGATCGTGCCGGCGGTGACCCAGCTGGTCGAGCGGGCACAGCGCGACGGGCGCCTGCGCCCCGACGTGGTCACGGCGGACATCCCGATCATCGAGCTGATGGTCAACGCGGTGGCCACCAACACCGGCCAGGTGGCCCCGGAGCTGTGGCGGCGCTACCTGAGGATCATCCTGGACGGGCTCTCCGCCGATGGTACGGAGCGGTCGGAACTGCCCGAGGCACCGACCCTCGAGGTGGTGACGGGCGCGCTCATCTGCCACAAGACCGGCCGGCTGCCAGAACGAGCGATGCCTCACGTGTAGCGCCTTGCGGATCAGCCCTCGTCCAGTACGGACTCGGGGACCGGCTCCGCGCTTCCGGGCACCTCGGGGGCGTCGAGATCCCAGCCCTCGTCGTCAGCGGACCGGGCCCGCTCACGATCGGTGGGCTGCCCGAGACCGTCGGGGTCGTCGATGCCGCCGTCGAGGGTCACCAGGGCATCGGGGTCGTCGAACTCGGCTCCGGCCTCTTCGATCTCGCGGTCGTCGGTCTGGAGGGTGGGGTCGAGCGACGGATCGATCTCCAGCGCTTCGAGGAAGTTGGGGTCGAGGGCGGTCTTGTCGTCGAGTGCCTCGTCGCCCTGTTCGAAGGGATCGGAGCCGGATGGCTCGTCAGGGGACCAGTCGTCGTTCGGGCTCATGATGGCGCCTCCGTCAGGATCGGGTCTCAACACATCAGCGTAGGGTGACCTGGCCCGGAGCCGAACCGTGGACGATCCGGGCACTCGTCAGGCTGTCGGTGGGCCGTCCCGTGGCGCGTGTGGTGGCACCGATGAACCGATCTGTCTGACGATGCACGACCCAGTCCCCATTGCCTCGGATCGAGGGAGGCGTAGAATCCCGTGTCCGGCCGGCCCACGTAGCTCAGGGGATAGAGCACTCGTTTCCTAAATGAGGTGTCGCAGGTTCGAATCCTGCCGTGGGCACTGTGTGATGTCGCGAGACATCGGAGACCGGTGGGTCAAGACATCGGAGACCAGCGCGTTCCTGCCAGGGCAAGCGCTGGTAGTCCTTGGTCGGGGCAACGTGCCCAGGAACGGGGCGTCACAACCTGGCCCTGCCGATCACGGTCTCAGCCACTCGGTGTCGTCGCGATGGCGTAGTTGCCTCCAGAACTGGCGTCGAGCGAGACGCCACTGGTGGTGTCCTCGCCGACGCAAGCATCGTCTTCCTGCGTGAACTTCAGGCTCGAGTAGGAACCAGGCGGAATCAGATTCCCCCATGCACCTTGGTCAGCCGGCTGCACGATCGGGGAGCCGTTGGCGGAGGTGATGTCGTCGGTCACCGTCATGGAGAAGCACTCCATCGAGCCGTAGACCGATCCGTTTATCACCTGGGCAAAGATGGGGCTCACTCCGTCGACCGAGTGGGAGAAGGTCTCATGCAGGCCACCGGCCAGTCTGTGGGCACGAATGTCGTTTGAGATGGTGACTTCGGAGCTGAGGATATTGTCCGTCGCCCAACCAGGTGGTGCCCCACGGCCGGCATTCCCTGTCATGTCGAGGTTCTGGAAGTAGTCGACGTACTGCTGGGGTGCATCCTGCAACGGGTAGTGCACGGTCATCGGAGCCGAGGTCGAATACGGCGAGAAACCCTCGAGGCCCCCACCCTCCGCATACGCAGCGATGAACGCAACGAGCCACGGTTGACCGGGGCTCGATTTCGAGAATACGACCCACCACGTGAGGCTCAGCTGGTTGTAGCCCGTCCCGTTGAGTCCGGCCACAAAGGAGAGGGGGTAGCTGCTCTGGTAGGGGGCACTGACAGCCGACGTGGAGTAGGTCATCGGACCGGCGAGGCAACCGCAGTCGAGGGTGGCGATCGAGTCGTTCAGTGCCGATGGCGTCGTGTAGCCGCCGAGCGAGGCACGGTCGTCAGAGATCATTGCGTGGGCGTACCCGGCCCAGGTCGTCGCGAGCACATCAGCGGTGACGGCTTGCGTGACCAAGGCGCCCGGATGGCCGACCTCGGTCGAAGGGGACGGGGTCGCCGCCGGAGCGGTCGGCGCGGTGGCAGTCGTCGGTGTGACCCCGGGGGCTCCAACGGTCGAGGGAGTGGTCGAGGGAGTGGTCGAGGCCGACGGAGACAGGGGAGCGGATCCCGGAGGTGCCGTCGGGGTCGGCCCGGTGGTGGTTGTCGTCGTCGTGGCCTTCATGGCGTAGTTGATCCCGACCGCGGAGCCGGCACCGATTCCGAGCAGGAGTAGCGCGCCGATGACCAGAGCGGTAGGACCGACCAGCCGGAGGCGATGCACCGGCTGAGTCCCACGCCCGCTGAGTTCTGGCACGTCCCGGGGAGAGAGATTTCCCACTGGCGGCCCGTTCCCCGGTGGGTGTGTCTCCGGCCGGTGCGTCTCCGGTGGCCGAAGCATGGGCGGATGGTGTTCCGGAGGTGTCTGGGGTGCGAAGGGTGGAGGTCCTGGCGAAGGGATCTCAGGCGGATCAGTCGCAGGTGGGTACCATTTGCCATCGCTGGCTTGCCACCAACCAAGTCCCTGCCAAGAATCGCTCACTGACGCGAACCGCATTCCATCTCGGAAGCATCGGCGGGCTCATCATCTATCTGAAGTTTCGGCTCATCCAGGAGAAGGTGTCATTTGCCTTCTCGGCCACGCGGGTCACCTGTTTTCGCCGACCGGGTTCCCCGAGGCGATCTCCCGGGATCGAGGCCAGAGGGGAGCGGTACGACGATGCCAGCACGGCCGGGGACCACGCGCCACCCGCCGGCCCCACGGCTCGTTCGACATTCCGGCCCACCGATGGCGCTCCGCTACGGTGGTCCCGATCATGGACTGCGCCTACCGGAGCCCCAGGAGCCGACGGCGAACGAGCGGCCCCAGGTGGCCGGTATGCGCCGAGTCCTGACCACCGGGCTGCTGGCCGTCGTCTTGGCTGTGGGGGTTCTCTTCGCCCCGGCCCTCGCCCCGGCGCCGGCGCCGGCGCCGGCCTCACCGGCGACGCTCTCCACCGTCCTCCAGGCGACGGACCGGACCCTCGGCCTGACCAGCAGTTTCGAGATGGTGTTCCGCGGGGCGCCACGGGGCGACTCGCAGCTACCCCTCAGTGCCAGCGGCACGGTCGATTTCGGTGCCCCGGCAGCAACCATCAAGATCGACCTCCCCCGGAGCTCGGGGGGAGCCGAAAGCATGGTGTTTCGGCCCGGCACCGTCTTCTTCAAACCCCCATCCTCCAGTCCACCGCTGCAGCCCGGCAGGCCGTGGGTATTTGCCAACTTCGCCGACATCGCCACCTACAAGGTCAACTTCCCCCCGTACATCGTCCAGACGGAGACCATCAACCCCTCGTTCGCCCTCTACGAGGTGGCGTGGGGCGCAGCCGCCGCCTCGGGAGGAGGGTCGGTCACCTTCCAGGGCCATCCCGCAACCACGTACGTCGTAACCGTGGACCTCCAACGCGCACTGACGCACGCATCCGGTGCCAACGGGACGGTCTTCGCCCTGGCGCTGGCATCGGAGATCACCGCCTCGGGCCAGTCCGCTCCGAAGGTCAAGGCCCGCGTCTGGATCGATCGAAAGGGGCGCCTGGTAGGGGCCCGGATACTTCCGATCGGCGCCGGCATCGGGACACTGACGCTGTCGCTCCATCAGTTCGGTGCACAGGTGCATGCCGACAAACCCCCGAGGGTCAAGGTGGTCGACCTGGCATCGATGATCCCTGGGGGCGAGCGAGAGGCGCTCAACGGGGGGGACGCCGATGGAGCCTGAATCGGCGCGGAGGGCTGCATGACATCAGAGGTTGCCGCCGTGCGGATCGAGGGAGTCTCCAAGCGGCTACGGCGCGGCGTCGTTGCCGTCGACGGTCTCGACCTCGTAGTGCCGACGGGATCGGTCTTTGCCCTGCTCGGTCCCAACGGTTCCGGCAAGACGATCTCCATGCGGATGCTCCTCGGCTTGGTCCGCCCCACATCGGGTCGGGTGCTGGTCTTCGGGGAGGAGGTGAGGCCCGGAGCTGCGGTGCTCGGTCGGGTCGGTGCCCTGGTCGACGGTCCGGGCTTCGTCCCCCATCTGTCAGGAAGGCGCAACCTCGAGCTCGCCGTCAGGCTGGTCCACCGCTCCGGGCGATCGGCGGACCTCGATGCCGCGGTCCTGATGACGGCGCTGGGCGACGCCATCGACCGCCCTTATTCGGGCTACTCACACGGGATGCGCTATCGACTGGCGATCGCCCAGGCCATGCTCGGCTCCCCCGACCTGCTGGTGCTCGACGAGCCCACGACCGGAATGGACCCGGCCCAGGTGCACGAGGTCCACCGTGCCATCGAACACGCGGCGGCTGCCGGCGTCACGGTCGTCCTGTCGAGCCACTCCATGTCGGAGATCGAAATGCTCTGCACCCATGCCGCCATCCTCCGATCCGGACGGCTGCTGGCCACAGGTCCGATCGCTGATCTGGTGGATGCCGCGGCCGGGATGATCGTCGAGGTGGACGACACCGATGGGGCGGCGGCTGCGTTGAGTGACCTGATCGACACCCGGGTCTCCATCGTGGCTCCGCAATCCATCGTCGTCATCGCCGGCACAGCCGGAATGGGCGACGTCATCGAGCGGCTGGAACGAGCATCCGTCGCTGTCCACGGGGTGAGATCGAGCAATCTCGAGGACAGGTATCTCGCGCTGCTCGAGTCGGTCGACGGCGGGGATCCGCTGGCTGACACCTCCGCATGATCGTCGTCGAGTGGTACAAGCAGGTACGCAGGCCCCGCACCTATGCAGTGCTGGGGGTCACGGCGATGTTCTCGGTAGTGCTCTCGCTGGCCCTGGCCGCCACCGGTTCGGGTCAGGTCGAGTTCGTCGGTGACGTCCCGCTCCTGATGGTGCCGCGATCATCCGGGCTGTCGGTTCCGGTGATCGCCCTGTCGAGCACGATGAAATTCTTCCTGCCTTTGGCTGTCTCCCTGTTTGCTGCCGAATCGGTGGCCGGTGATGCCAGCTGGGGGAGCCTCCGATATGCGCTGGCCCGACCGCTCTCTCGCACCCGGGTCCTCTGGTCGAAGGCGGCCGTCGCCGCATTGCTCTCCGCGTCGAGCATTCTCGTGCTCGTGGTCGTGGCGTGGATTATCGGTGGCCTCCTGTTCGGTTGGCACCCGCTCAGCGTCACCGACGGCAGCGCTTCGACACCTGGCCATCCGCACAACATCGTGATCGGCTTCGGGACCATGGTGGGCCACCTGGGCGTGAGTGCGCTCTACGTGGCCGCCGGTATGGCCAGCATCTTCGCCATCGCCTTCTTCTTGTCGACCACGACCCGCCGACCACTGGTGGCCGTTGCCGGCGGAGTCGGCCTCACCATCGTCTCCCGCATTTTCAACGCCGACTATCTCCCGGGGATCCAGGTCGTGAACCGATTCATGCCCAACAACGACATCGACCTCTGGCAGCACCTGTTGACGCGCCCGGCCGATCTGTCCGGGGTGCCCCACTTCCTCGTCCTCCAGCTGGTCTACGTCGTCGCCTTCATGCTTCTCGCCCAGGTCTGGTTCACTCGCAAGGACATCCTGGATTGATCGCCATCGAGTTGACGAAGCAGCTCCGGCGCATGAGCCTGTGGATCGTCTTCGGCGTCCTCGGTGCGATTGCGGTCGCCATCACGGTGATCATCGCCTCGACCAGTGCTTCTGCCCCCGAACGGCTGGGTGACAACGGCTCCGTGGTTCCGAACTCCTCGGGGTTCACGATGGCTTCGATCGCCCTCAACGCCCTGCTCTTGTTCCTGCTCCCCTTGGCGGTGGCCATCTTCGCCGGAGAGTCGGTGGCCGGCGATGCCTCATGGGGATCGCTCCGGTACGTCCTCGTGCATCCCGTCTCGAGGGCACGTGTGCTCGCCTCGAAGGTCGCCGTGGCTGCCGTCCTCTCGGTGGCGGCCGTGTTCGTCGTGGGCTCGGTAGGACTCATCTCTGGCATCGTCGCCTTCGGGTGGCACCCACTGTCGGTCCTCGATCTGCAGCGGGCGACGCCGTTCGCCTCGGGCGTGACGAACTTCTCCCCGGTCGCCGCGCTGGGTAAGACCGGCTTGGCGGCGCTGATCGTGACGGGGACCATGCTCTCGACGTTCTCGTTCACCGTCTTGTGCTCGGTGCTCACCGATCGACCGTTCACCGCCGTCGCCGGAGGTGTGCTGTTGACATTCGTGTCGAGAGCGCTCGACAACATTCCGGGGCTGCACGCCCTCGGACCCTGGCTCCCGGCCACCGACACGGGAACGGGACTGTGGACCGAGGTCTTCTTCCAGCCGACCGACATGGCCGCGCTTCGACATCTGGGATTGGTGCAGCTCGTCTACGGCGCCGTCTTTCTGGCTGGGGCCGGCATCTACTTCGCCAGAAAGGACATTCTCAGCTGAGGTGATCCAGTTCGGCCCGACGGCGTGTCCGGTCGGGACCCCGGGCGCGGAACCGCCCGGCCACAGATTCGTGACCGGGCGGATCCGATGGAGCAATGTGAACGGGGATCTGTCAGGCGTCCACCAGTTCACGCGGAGCCGGACTGTGCACGGCGAGTTCGACGCTCTCGGGCGTCCGACGTGCGTGCCAGAAGCCGAGGCCGACCAGGATCGCCATGATCGCTGCGAGCACGAAGCATGCGACCGCAGCCCACAGGGCGATGATGGCGAACTCCGAGAATGCGTAGGCCTCGAGCAGGAGGCCCCGCAACGTCGTCCCCTGGAAGACGGTCTGCACTTCTGCCGTCAGCTTGGCGTTGGTGGGGTCGGCCCGGGACGCGTTGCTGACCGTGGAATACACACCTCCGTAGGGCATCTCACTCAGATGGACGGCGATGAAGTGGTCGGCGTAGGCCTCGGCCTGGGCGCCGGTCGTCAAGGGCTGACCGGCGTATTGGAGCAGGTACGGCTTCATGCCCGGCGTGATCTCGGTTCCGGGCTTGGCCTGGGCGAAGGCCGCCGTGCTCGGGAACACGATGGCCTGTTGGGCCAGCTGGTTGTGCACATTGGAGTTGGCGAAGCTGTAGCCCCACATGAGCAACCCACCGGCAACCAGCAGCGCGACCACGATGACCGCACCTCCGGCACTGACGAGTACGTCAAAGAATTTGCGTTGCACTATTGCTCCTTTTCGAGATGGACTCCGATAGTGAAAGGATGCGCTTTCCTAGCGGTGTGCAGTAGGGCCGAACGTCACTAACAGCGCAGGTCGGGGGGCGCAGTCGTGCCTGGCCACGCGGTGATGTCGGGGTTGATGTCGCCAGATTCCGCCGACGGTGGGCGACCTGCACCGGAAATACACCCTTTGATGGCGTCGATCAGTCCACCGGACCGGGTCGACTTGGGAATGACCGCAACGGCTCCCGCCTCGAGCCCTTCGAGCACGACGGTGCTGGTCACCTCCCCCGTGTGGAGGATCAGCGCCGTGTCGGGCAGCGAATGGGAGATGTCCCGGCACAAGTCGATGCCTCGTCCGTCCGGGAGCCGGTTGTCGATGACGGCAACGTCAGGGTGCCGCTGTTCGATCATGGTCCGGCCGTCGCTCAGCGTGCCGACGGCCCCGACCACCTGCATCCCCTCGGCCGAGAGGATCTCTGAGAGCTGGTCCCGCAACCGGGCATGGTCCTCGACCAGGCAGACCGTCAGTGGCGCCTTCGGGCTGCGGTGTCGGATCGGAGTCGGGGCCATCCTCTCAGGATGTGCGTTCGGCGCGTGCCTGAAAAGAGCCATAGGTCCTGTTGCCGGTTCGCCGGCTCAGCGGCGCGCTCGGCTGGGCGGACCAGCGGCCGCCGACCTCACTCGTCCTTCCCCCTGCCGTATGCATCGACCCATCCCGCCGGAACCGTGTCCGGAATATCCAGATCGGCGGCGGTCCACATGGGCGCAACGGGTTCCGGGTCGTGTTCGGTCGTTTCGAATGCCAGCCGGCCGACCACGAAGAGAAACGCCGACAGCCCGAGGACAAACAGAATCAACATCGATTCGCCTCCCATCCGATCTGTCCTGAAACACCAGGCCTGGTTCCGGTCCGGGTACCCCCAACGGTCATCTTGACCAGAAGGGGTCGCCTGCCCCAGAGTCCTAAGTCACAATCTCGCCAGGGTGGCTCGGGGGACACCGGGTGGGTGTCGTCTGTGACCACGAGGTTTGACACCTTCAGCCGACCGTTCCGCCTGTCGCCGCCATGAGGCGCTCCGGCTGATCGAAGGCCGCACGCGGCCGCAGCGGAGTGATCGGGTGGACCCCTGCCCCACGCCGGGCCAGTCCCCTCCACGCTGCTTCTGACCCGACGGTACCTACATGTCTAGCGCTCTTTTCGGAAAGGTCCGACCGAGGGGCGGCGCCCGGTGACGCCGTCGGCGCCGGGCCCGTAGAGTGCAGCCGATCGAGTGTGCCCGGGCGGTCATGCCGCCCGGGGGCCGGCCGGAGAGGAACGGTAGCGGTGCAACAGAGAATTCTTGGAGGGACCGGGATCTCGGTCAGCGACTTCGCGCTCGGCACCATGATGTTCGGGGCGATGGGGAATCCCGATCATGACGAATCGGTGCGAATGATCCATACGGCGCTGGACGCCGGCGTCAACTTCGTCGATACGGCCGATGTCTACTCACTCGGGGAGTCGGAGGTGATCGTCGGCAAGGCGCTGAAGGGGCGCCGGGACGATGTCGTCCTGGCCACGAAGTTCGGCCTCCCGGTCGGTTCGGACGGCAACCGGAGGGGAGGGTCGCGTCGTTGGATCGCCACGGCGGTCGAGGACAGCCTGAGACGGCTGGAGACGGACCACATCGACCTGTACCAGATGCACCGTCCGGACCGGGACACGGATCTCGACGAGACGCTGTCGGCGTTGTCCGACCTGGTCCGGTCGGGCAAGGTGCGGGCCTTCGGCTGCTCCACCTTCCCGGCCGAGTTGGTCGTGGAGGCCCAGTGGGTGGCCGAGCGTCGGGGCCACCACCGTTTCCGCACCGAGCAGCCGCGCTACTCCATCTTCAACCGGACCGTCGAGGCCGCCGTCCTCCCCACTGCCCAGCGCTTCGGGATGGGGGTGCTGACCTACGGCCCACTCGCGAGCGGCTGGCTGTCCGGCCGTGAGGACCCGACGAAGGGCCACCGGGCGGCGGGGGCGGGGGCCAGGAGTTTCGACCTGGCCGTATCCGGGAACCAGGCGAAGCTGACCGCGCTCGGGCGGGTCGCCGCCCTGGCCGCCGATGCCGATCTGGCCATCACGCAGCTGGCGACGGCCTTCGTCCGGTCCCATCCGGCGGTGACGTCGGTGATCATCGGTCCCCGGACGCCCGAGCAGCTCGACGATCTGCTGGCCGGATCCGATGTGGAGTTGGGCGACGACATCTTGGACCGGATCGACGAGATCGTCGGTCCTGGCACCGAGCTGAACTCGGCGGACAACTACTTCGCCAGCCACCCCGCCATCGAGGACAAGCGGCTCCGGCGTAGGTGACCCGGCCACCGGGTCGCCAATTGTTACGCTGGGCCGCAAATGGCTGAGGACGATCAGGATCGGCGTACCCCCGGTCCTCCGAAACGGAGGGACCGGCGTCGCTCGGTGGCCAACGAGAGCGGCCTTCGCCAGCTCGGTGACCAGCTCCAAGGCGATAGCCAGGCCACCTCCGAGGGGACGAGGGCGCGCCAGGACCGGCCCGGCGCGGTGGCGAACGAGGCGGGCCTCATCTCCCTCGCCGAGGAGATGAAGCGCGCCGGGGCCACACGTTCGCATCGCAAGAAGTCCGCCACCCGTAGCCGCCGAAGCCGTCGCATCCGCCGCGGTGTCACCATCGGTCTGGTCGTGTTGCTGGTGATCATCGCCGGTGGCGTCGGCTACGCCTACTACCTGACCCACGGTCTCCACCGTGAGGACGTCAAGGGTCTGAGCACCGCCCTCACCACCGGGCAGGAGGGCGGTTCGGAGAACATCTTGATGGTGGGCTCCACCTCCCGCTGCGCCCTCACCGTCCAGAACGCCGCATACGGGCTGTGCTCCGAGGGCGTCAACGGGGTGAACAGCGACGTGATCATGATCCTCCACGCCGACCCCACGCGCCATCGGCTGGCGCTCCTCTCGATCCCCCGCGACCTGTTCATACCCAACGCCCGCAGCACGGGTGCCAACAAGGTCGACGCCGGTCTCTTCCAAGGGCTGAGCCAGCTGGTGGCCGCCATCGAAGAGGACTTCGGGATCCCCATCCAGCACGCCGTCTCCCTCAACTTCGATCAGTTCGCCAACATCGTGGGTGCGCTCGGCGGAATCAACATGTCGTTCCCGATATCGGTGTACGACGCTGAATCGGGATTGAACGTGCAGGCGGCGACCTGCGTGCACCTCAACGGTACGCAGGCTCTGGCCGTGGTTCGGGCCCGCCACCTCCAGTACGACAGCGGGACAACCAGCCGCTACGCCGAGGACTGGCCACAAGAGAGCCAGAGTGACCTGGCCCGGATCCGCCGCGATCACGAATTCCTGCGGGTGCTGGCCACCGCCGTGGCCAAGCAGGGGCTCGGGGACCCGATCAGCGATATCAACCTGATCAACTCCGTCAAGAGCGATCTCACCTTCGACCAGACCTGGTCGGTCAGCGACATGGCCAACCTGGTCCTCGCCTTCCACTCCATGAACATCGACTCGGTTCCCCAGCTCACCCTGCCGGTTTCGGTCGTCTCCGATCCTGACGGGCCGAGCGGGAGCTATGAGTATCTGGGATCGAGCTACGGCGACGTGGAGTTCCCGGCCCAGTCCCAGGACCAGGCGGCTGTCGATCAGGTCCTCGGGATCAGCGGCACCACCGACTCCATGACCGGGACCCCGCTTCCGGCGACGTCGTCCGTCACCGTGTCGGTCATGAACGGATCAGGGGCCTACAACCAGGCCACCGATACGGCCAGTGCGCTGGCCGCGCTCGGGTTCAAGACGGCGGGCATCGGCGACAAGAGCCCGGTCGGGGACCTGGCCGAGACCGTCGTCTACTACGGCTCCCTGACGCCGGCCGACGAGGCGGCGGCCCAGAGTGTCGCCCGCTCCTTGACCGGCGCGGTGACGATGGCCTACGACCCGAGCATGGTTGCCGACGGTGCCCAGGTGACGGTGGTGACCGGTACCCAGTTCGCCGTCAACGCTCCGACAGCCGCGCCGGCGGCGTCGACGGGCGCATCGGCGGCGTCCTCGCCGACAACCGCTGCGGCGCCGACGACCACGACCACCTCGCCGAGCGCGTCGAATATCCAGGCCCCGTCGCCTGCTTCCACCACGCTCCAGCCCTGGGACCCGCGCTCCTGCCCGGCCGGTGCGACCCCGACCGCGCCGGTGCCCAACCCGACCTGAGCGACGTCGGTCCCAGCCACTGCGAGGACTGCGCTTGGTGAGCTCGGGCCCGAGTGGACCCGGACCAGCCCTTTCGCCCCGGCCATGTCCTCGCCCGTCGACCGGGTCCACGCCGACCTAGGCTGCGGCCGCGCTCGCGGTGTACGCCGCGTCGATCCGAACGACCCGAGGTGTCACCGTGCAAGTAATCGTCCTGGGAAGTGGGAGCCCGATCCCCGATCCCGAGCGGGCCGGACCGTCGACACTGGTGCGCACGTCGACGGGAGACCTGCTCTTCGACTGCGGGCGGGGAGTCCTCATGCGGGCGGCGGCGGCAGGATCGGGTGCCGGTGCGCTCCAAGGGGTGTTCCTCACCCATCTGCACAGTGACCACATCACCGACCTCAACGATGTGTTCACGATGAGATGGGTCACGTCGTTCGAACCCAATCCGCTGACGGTGTTCGGACCGGGCGGAACCGCCGATCTTCTGCGGGCCACCGAAGCCATGCTCGAACCGGACATCACCTACCGCCTCACCCACCACGACGACCTGACCTGGCGACCGTCCGCGGTGGTGACCGAAGTCGAGTCCGGTGTCGTCCTCGAACAGGGATCGGTGCGAGTCACCGCCGCCCCCACCGACCACGCCCCTGTCCGTCCGACCGTCGGCTACCGAGTCGACGACGGGGATCGATCGGTGGTCATCGCCGGCGACACCCGACCGTGCGAGGGTCTCGACCGGCTGTGCGCGGGCGCAGACGTACTGGTGCACACCGTCGTGCGCCGCGACCTCATCGAACAGTTCGGGCTGCCCCGGCTCACCGACGTACTCGACTATCACTCGTCGGTCCCCGAGGCGGCCGCGACCGCTGGACGGAACGGGATCTCGACGCTGATCCTCACCCACTTGGTGCCGGCGCCGGCGCCGGGGACCGAACAGGCCTGGCTCGATCAGGCGGCCGCCGACTTCGACGGACAGGTGCTGCTGGCATCCGATCTGCTCACCACCGACGTGTGACCGTGTCCGGTGCCGACCCGGTCGGTCTCGGCCGGGTCGGTCTCGGTCGGTCGGCGCACCGGCCTGGTGGCGACGGGACGGGACGGACTCAGCTGGCGGCGTCGAACGCGTCGGCCGGCGCCCCTTCGGTGGGGTCGGTCCCGGCGGAGCGGAGGGACCGTCGCACGTGTGCGACGGCCGGGGCCGACAGGCCCCTCGGCGTCACCGGGTTGACCCGGAGCTCGGGCACACTGGCCGCACCCGTGGCGCACGGACCGCCCGACGGCCCGGGAGGCATTCGAGGATCCGACCCGGTGAGAGCATCCGCCACCCCGGTCTCCGCCCTGATCGACTCGGCCAGGCTCGCCAGGCCGTTGCACCAGACCGTCCCCCGGCCGTGCTCTGGTCGAGGCACGTCCGGGCCGGACGCGGGGCTGCGAGTGGTCGCGTGAACGGCACCGGTCGTGCCAAGACTCCACATGCCACCCATCGTCGGGCCCCTACCCATGACCGCCGAACTTGCCTCGTCACTGTACGCAGACAGCCCGTCAGCCTGCGAGTACCACCGCCATGAGTGCCCGGGCCGTCACTCAGCGGAGCATCGCGGAAGCAGTGGTCGTCCTGCCGGCATCCGGGGGCGCGCTCGGACGAAAGCATCCCCCCATCCCGTGAGCTGCCGATCTACCTTCCAGGGATGCTCAAGAACCGACAGGTGCGACTGTTCAACGGTGACGGGATGACGACCACGGACCTCCTCCGCGAGGAGAACCCGGGAATCAAGCAGGCTGAGGCGGAGCTGGCCCAGGCCATCGCCGAATTCGATCGCCAGTCAGCCCGGTGGCTCGGAGAGCCAAACCGCGGCTGACGCCGGCGTCGCCGGCCCCGGACTCTACCGACCGGCGGGCCGGTGGGTCCGGGACGGTCATCAGCGATCCGGCTCCCTCATCGGTCGGCGGATGCGGGGGTCTTCCAGACCGACGGCTCGATGCTGACCCGACGCTCGGCGGGGACTCCGACCCGGATGACCTCGGTGTCCTGGATGAGATCCGGTGTCGGAGCGAAGTCCTCGATGCGGCGGTGCCCCAGCATGTGGTGCCAGAAGTCGGCCTCCTGGGTCGCCGTCCGGCGGCTGGGGAGGGCACCGGATCGCACGGCCTGATCGTGCCGCACCGACCCGATCAGGACCGGCAGCACCGCAACCGCTACCCCCAGTGCCATCAGGGGAATGGTGATGATGAACGCAGCCATGTGCGTTGGCAGGCCGGGTTGGTGAGCCTGCCACCTCCTTTCACCTCTGACCATTGGCGTCGGGCTGGCACCGACCGTTGACCTGCCTGACAGTCAGCTGTGAAACACGGCCGCGGAGCGGGCCGGCGACCGACCTCGGCCCCGGCGTCGACCGACCCGTTGCCCTACGATCGTTCCTGGTGCGGAGGGATGTTCGGACGGCCCGGGACGGAGCCCGGAGGGGGATGGATCGTGATCACGGGTAGCCACGCAATCATCTACGCCGAGGATGCCGAGCAGGCCAGATCGTTCCTGCGGGATGTGCTCGGTCTCCCCTACGTCGATGTCCACGACGGATGGCTCATCTTCAAGCTGCCCCCGGCAGAGCTGGGGATCCACCCCGCCGGCACCGGGGCCGGCCCTGCCCCAGGGGCGCCGTCGGCGCACCACGAGCTGTACCTGATGTGCGACGACATCGAGGTGACGGTGGCCGAACTCGAGTCCAAGGGGGTCGAGTTCACCGGTCCCGTCGAGAATCAGGGGTTCGGCCGGATGACCCACCTGAGAATCCCTGGGGCAGGGGCGATCGGCCTCTACCAGCCGAACCACGCCACCGCCTACGATCTCGAAGGCTGACGGGCAGGAGACTGCGACGAGATCACGTCACCGTGATCGACACGGGGGCCGACGCCGTAATCCGGCCGGGCGGTGACGTGACCGCCAGCTTCGAGTCCTCGACCTGGACGGTGAACACGTACGTTCCCGGTGCCGTGGGCCTTCCGGTGACGGTGCCGGCCGCCGTCACCCTGAGGCCCGGAGGAAGGGGCCGTGAGCCCTCCGCCAGGGACCAGCGGTACGGCAGGTGACCCCCGGTGGCGGCCAGGCCGGCGGAGTACCTCACCCCGACGGGCCCGGCCGGCAGGGTGGTCGTGCCGATGGTCACATGGTCGACCACCTGGGCGAAGGACACCGCCACCAGGAAGTGGCCGATGTCGTTGGCGTGGATGTTCCCCGCACCGCTGCAGAACAGCGTCCAGTTGCAGATGTTCGCCACGTTCTGGGGCTGGGTGACCCCGAGGTAGGTGCCGGTGGGGGCGAAGTCGGTGGTCTCGAACAGTGAGGTCGGGTCGGCGGTGGCGGCCCCGCCGGCGGCGTAGAGCCCACCCAACAGGCTGTTGAGCTGGAGCACCAGCTGGACCGACGCCCGGGCCACCGACTGCCCGCCGGCTCCGGTCAGCCACTCGCCGAGGAACGGGTCGTAGTAGTCCATCCCGTAGATGGCCAGCCCCGGGTAGGCCGCCTCCAGGCCCGTCAGGATCTGGGGTAGCTGCGAGGTGATGAGGCCTTCGCCGTTCATCACACAGGAGCTGCTGATGGTGTTCCCGACCTGGCACCCGTCGACATTGTTGGCGCCGATGTCGATGGTCAGGAACGGCACCTGACCCGGATGGGCCCGGAGGAAGGCCTCGGCGTCCCCCAGCTGGGTTCCGGTGGCGTAGGAGCACCCGGGACCGTTGATCACGGAGTTGGTGGTGGCGCCACCACAGGCGATGTTCTCCAGCTGCAAGGTCGGGAAGCGGCCCCGCTCGTGCTGGTAGAGCACGTTCACATACCGGGTGCTGGTCGAGCTGGCACCGGTCCCGGCAGCCAGGGAGTCGCCCATGGCCACGTCGTACATCGGTGGCGGCGTCCTGGACGACGTGGCCCCGGATGTGGCCGCACCGGCCCCGGATGTGGCCGCACCGGCTCCGGATGTGACCGCGCCGGCCCCAACGGACGTCACCAGTGCCATCCCTGCCACCGCCACGGCGAGGCGGCGGGCCGTGGCGCGCCTCCTCGGTGGGCGCCCCACCGCGTTCGAGTTGTCCACGTTCCCCCTCCCGCTCTCCGGGGCCGAAGCTACCAGCGGGGTGGGCGGAGGTGCTCGGCGTGGCTCGGTCCGAAGAGGTTGTTTGAGCCCACCACCGAAAGGGAATGGTCCGTGGGCCATGCCCACCCGGATGAGGAGCCTGTCCGATCCAACCGCCGGGGGCCGCTCCGGGCGAAGGGTGCAGGAGACCGGGAGACGGTACGGGCATGACTCCTAGGCCGGGCCCTGCGGTGATCCGGGGAGCCGTCGGCTCCGAACCCCTCCTGCGATGGAAGTGGCGACGAGGACACGAGCGGCTGCCCCGGAGCCGGCGACCACCGGTGGGACGGCGGTGACCCCGTTGCTGCGGTACGCCGACATGACGGATGCGGTGCTCGTCTCTGTGGTGGTCGACCGGGGCGGGGAGGCCTACGCCGAGCTGCTCCGCCGTCACTCCCGTTCTGTCAGCGCCGCCGCTCGCATGATCCTCGGCAATGGTCCAGAGACCGAGGATGTCGTCGCCGAGGTGTTCGTCTCGTTCTGGCTCCGACCCGAGGCGTTCGACCCGGCCCGCAGCTCGCTGCTCGGGTACCTCCGGATGAAGGCGAAGGGACGCAGTATCGACGTCCTCCGCGCCAAGGTGTCCCGGAGGCGTCGTGAGGACCAGGATGCATTCGGGGTCGCCCTCGGCATCGGGGGGGTGGCGTCCGACGTCGAGTCGACGGTGTTGGAGTCCGAAGCCGCCGGCCAGGTCCGCGCCGCCGTCTCCCTGCTCCCCCCACTGGAACGGGAGGCCGTTCGACTGGCCTACTTCGGTGGTATGACCTACCTGGCGGTGGCCCAGTACCTCTCGGTCCCGGAGGGCACGGTGAAATCCCGCATCCGTGCCGCGCTGCAGCGCCTGGCCGCCAATGACGAAGTCCGCGCCCACGGACGGTCACAGCCGGAGGACGATCGGGCCCGGGGCGGCGAACCGGCAAGGCTCGGAGCACCTCGATGATGGCGTGGGAGGCCGCCGTACGCGACCACGCCCGGCTGGAGGCGCTCGCCGAGTCGTCGCTCGTCGGCACCGGGCCCGAGGATGCATTCGACCGTCTGATCGAGCTGGCCGTCGAACTCACCGGTGTGCCGCGAGGGTGCATCACGCTCGTCGACGACGAACGAACCACGGCCAAGAGCGCGGTCGGCTTTCCCGAAGGGGTGGACCTCTTCGCTCCCGTCGAACACTCGTTCTGTCGGTTCGTCGTTGCGTCCGGTCATCCCCTCATCGTGGACGACGCCCAACGCGACCCCCGGACGATGGGGGACCCGGCCATCACGGCATTCGCAGCCGTCACGTGGGCCGGGTACCCGGTCGAGGACGCCGACGGCGTGGTCCTCGGCACGTTCTGCCTCATGGACTCCACTCCCCACGAGTGGACGCCACGGGACCTCCAGGTGTTGGCGACCCTGGCGCGATGCGCCTCGACGGAGGTCACACTGCGGGGAACGCTGGCTCGTGCCAGGCGGACCGCCGAGGCGGTGGAGGAGAAGATCGACGAGTTGATCGCCTCGAAGGGCTCGGACGGCTCGGACGGCTCGGACGGCTCGGTCCTGCAGGAGCTGCGGGCGTGGCTGCGCTCCATGTGAAACGGCTCACAAGACTGTCCGTAGCCGGTTGCCCGCTCACCGTGCGGAGAATGGAAAGGCCACCCCATCACTGGCAACCTAGGCCCAGACGGAGGTCCGGCTGAGCTTCACACGGGATGCATCGTGCCCGATCGCCAACACCCTGCACAGGTTCGCGGGCCGAGGCGAGTGGAGGCGGCTGGCTTGTTCAGGGTGCGTACTGGACGTGCGGAGAGAACCGGTCGTGGTGGCGGCGCCCGGGCGGCGCTGCACGAGTGGGGACGAGTCTGGTCGGCTCATGCCGATCAGGAGGAGGATGGGTGAGCGCTGAGTCGAGTGGCGACGAGTCGTTCTGGCGTTGGACGATGATCGTTGCGGCGCTGGCGATCGTCGGCGTCATCGTGGCGGTGACGCTCGGTGGGTCGTCGAAGAAGAGTGCGACGGACCTGAGCGCGACCCGGCCTACGGACCCACCGAACATCTACTCGACGTCGCAGACGACAGAGCCGATCCCCGCATCGCCCCCGAAGCTGGCCAAACCCGCTTTGCATCTCACGCTGCCGACCATCCCGACGGTGGCGACGGCGGGGGCCAAGACGACGCTGCCCTTCGTGGCCTTCCCCTTCACCTTGCCCCCGGTCACGGCGGTGGTGGTGACGAAGGCACCGGTCAAGGCACCAGTCAAGGCACCGGTCAAGGCACCGGTGGTCACGGCCAAGCCGCCGGTGGTGGTGGTGACAGTGCCGGTCACGAAGCCACCCGTCGTCACCACGACCGTGCCGCCCACGACGATCCCGCCGACGACCACGACCACCACGACGACCACGACCGTGCCGCCGACGACGACCACGACGACGACCACGACCACCACGACGACGACCACCACCACCACGACGACGACATTGATCGGGGTCCCACCGCTCGTCCGGAGGGCCTGAGCCGGCGGTTTGCGGAACGCCCTGACGGCGCCGCGGCTACGGGCGGGGGTGGGGGACGCGGTGGGTCAGATCACCAGCCCATGCCGACGGTGCCGGGGCGCCAGTCGTGGATCTGCTGGAGGGAGTGCCAGGTCTTGTCGCCGTCGACGATCAGGGCCTGCAGGAGCCCGGCCGCCTCCCGGTCCCAGACATCGGCATCGACCTTGTAGCCGGCGATCATGGCGAGCGCAGGGTGGAGGCCGTCGGGTGGGGGGAGCACCCGCCTCAGCGACCACCTGACCGCCTCTTTGGGCTCCAACCCCGCCTCCCGCCGGAGGGCGTACTCGTAGGCCACGAGCCGCATGTACGGATGGAGCTGTTCTCTGGGATCCCATTCGTCGAAGGACATGTGCCGTCGCAGAGCCATTTAGATCCATCGGCGTGTCCGTGCTCGACTTGAGCGTCCAGCGTGGAAAATTCCGAGAAATTTGGCCGACCGGACCCACGGTGCCGGGTCCCCGGCGGCGACCGCTCGGCGAGGCCTCCGGGACGGGTAACCCAAGCGTTACCGTAACGTCCACGTTACCGATCTGGCCGGGGGCGTGACGGGACCGGCCGGACCGTCGCACCCGGCAGACTGGCGCCATGCGCTTCCACGCCGAGCACAGATTCCGGGGGTCGGAGGGGGCCGTTGTGGCGCTCCTCTCCGACCCTGACTTCTATCTCGGCCTGGCACTCCCGGACCTCAGCACTCCCGAGCTCCTCGGGGTCGACCGCTCGGCCGCCACCACTGCCATTCGGCTCCGATACGAATTCACCGGGAGCCTGGACCCGATCGCACAACGGCTCCTCGGATCCAGCCGACTGGCGTGGATCCAGGAGGTGCGCCTCGACCGGTCCACCGCTTCGGGGACGCTCCACTTCGAAGCCGAGAAGGACCCGAGGCGCTTGCACGGTGACGCCCAGTTCACGTTCGCCACGGACGGTGACGGTGTCACCCGGCATCTCGACGGCGATCTGGTCGTCGCCGTGCCGGGCATCGGACGCATGGCAGAGCGGCGGATCGTGCCTGGGATCCTGCGCCGTTTGGATATCGAGGCGACAGCCGCCGACGAGCGTGTGCGCCCACGGCCCTGAGTCCCACGGGACGGGCCGGCCGGGGTTGGATATCCTTCCTGCGGTGCCCGGTCCTGCGACCGGGCGAAGGGGCGGTGGCTGATGGTGTCGGGGGATCGGACCAGTGGGGGAGCGGGTCGGCGGTCGAGGGCTCGCGGACCTGTCGGAGCGCTCGTCGTCGTGGTCATCGGCGCCGTCGTCGCAATCGGGAGCACGCAGACCTCAGGAGCTGCCTCAGGTCCCGCCAACGGGCAGAACGGTTCGGCCCGGGCCGCCTCATCGGCGAAGGCCACCGTTCCGGGCGCACCGACCAAGGTGACCGCGGGTGCCGGACCCGCCAGTGCCACGATCTCCTGGACGGCACCTGTCCACAACGGCGGTGCTTCCGTGACCGGGTACCTCGTCGCACCGTCGAGCGGATCCAGCGTCCGGGTCGGAGACGTGACCGGCACCGTCGTCACCGGCCTGCACAGTGGACGCTCGTATACGTTCACCGTGGCCGCCATCAACCGGGTCGGCATCGGTCCGACGTCGGGCCGGTCCGATGCGGTCACTCCGACACCCCCGGCGGCACCCACGACCACCACCGCGGCACCCACGACCACGACGACCACGCCGCCCCCTCCCACGACCACCACGCCGCCACCTCCGGCGGCGTCGGCGGTGTTACTGCCCCTCTACGACGCCAGCGGTGCCGACTGGCAGCGGGCGTGCACCACCCTGGCCGGCACCGCGTCGTTCGTGATCGCCGACATCGGCAACCCGGGCGGGCCCGGCACGGCGGAGAGCCCGTCCTGGGCCGGCAATATCGGGGACTGCGGCGCCTCCGGCGTCGGCGTCATGGGATATGTCGACACCGGGTACTGCCAGGTGCCGCTGGCCACCGCCGAGGGCCAGATCGACAGCTGGTACGGGTGGTACCGGGCGGACGGGCTCCGTGGCATCTTCTTCGACGAGGCGTCCGATCCGTCGGTCCCCGGCGCTTCGTCCGACTGTCTGTCCGGTTCCAGCTCGGCACTCGCCTACTACCGGGCGCTCTCCGCCTATGTCCACGACGAGGCCGCCGGTCAGACCGTGGCCCTCAATTTCGGTGTCAACCCCGGCAGTGACTGGCCCTTCGCCAGCAGCACGACGGCGCAGAACGCCGACATCGCCGTGGTCTTCGAGGATCCCTACACCGACCTGGTCGACTACGGCGGATCCGGGGCGGCCTGGTCGCCCGCCTCCTGGGAGGCCGGCTACGGATCGCAGCGATTCGCCGTGCTGGCGTACGACGCGTCCGGTGCCAACCAGCCGGCGGCGTCGTGCTCGGTCGCCAGCCGGGACAACATCGGGTACGCGTTCGTCACGCCGACGGCCGGCTATGTCAGCCTCCCGACGGCCCAGTACCTGGCCGGCGAACTCGCCGACTGCTGAGGCGCCCACGGGCACCGGTGGCGCCGGCACGACGTCGCGGCCGCCACCGGTCATGGTCCGGCGAGCCGGGCTCCGACTGGCTGGAGGGCGCTGGCCACCCAGTATCCTGACCGCCATGTCCGACTACGTGATTCCCGAGCCCGAACCCAAGGAGATCGACGAGACGCTCTCCATGGAGCTGCGACATATGGCCTCCAACGCCGTCTTGAAGGGCAAGCCCTCCGGCAGCGAGAAGTGCGAGAACTGCCGGTACTACCTCGAGCCGTACAACGACATCTCCTACTGCTGGCACCAGAAGCTGCGGATCCTGGTCGGGTCGGAATGGTGGTGCCAGTGGTGGGACGCCATCCCCGAGGACGCCTGACCGGGGCCCTCGAAGGGAAGCGGGGCGCCTCCGACGACTGCGGTGTGGCCATCCCGTCGGAGGCCTGAGCCCGCCGTTTCCCCACGCCGGCATGACCGGCGTGGGTCGGTTCAGCCCACCCGGTGGAGCGTGTTGTGGTCGGTGTGCGCCAGCGGAGTCTCGAGCTCGGCCATCCGTAGCATCGTCGTCTCGTGGTAGGACCACGTGTCCTCCCCGGTGGTGATGGTGACCTCGTAGCTGAGCGTGCTGGCATGGCTCGCCAGGTACCGGTTCTCACCGATGGCGTACAACTCCGCCCCCTTGTCCGCCTTGAGCGTGAACTCGGCGGCGTCGGCGTCGGCGGTCCCGCCGGCCAGCACGGTGATGCCCCGTGGCACCACGAAGCCCCGCAGCACCTCCCCGGCGGCGGCATCCCACAGCCAGTACCCGACCTCGGTGTGGAACGGGTTGTCCTCGTCGTTGCGCCACATGGCCGTCTTGTAGTCGAGGCCGTAGAGGTGCTGGTCACCGTTGTCGACGGGCCCGAACGGCTTGAACGTCACCTTCTCCAGGTACGGCGTGCCGATCACTTTGTTCTGGGCGTGCGCGAAGGCGGTGTCGAGGCCACCGGCGGCCTCCCACTCTCCGGCCAACGCCCCGATGGGACCCCACTCGTCACTCATGCCTGGCTCCTGGTCTCCGGCCAACGCCGCGTGGCGGGCCGATGCGGAGAGCCTAATTGCGTTGGGTAGGGGGGCGGAACGGGGCACGCCGGCGCTTGCGCCGCCGCGCCGTGCCGGGTCAGCTATTCGTCGTTGAAGTAGCCGCCGCCGGGGCCGTGCTTGTCGGGCAGGGACTCGATCAGCCGGCTCACGTCCCCGTAGTCGCCGGCGCTCCACGCCTCGGCGATGGTCCGGTCGTCGAGCTCGCGGTGCCGGGTGAAGTTCCACCACCGGGTGACGTCGCTGTCGCTGTACCCCTTGTTGGCCAGGATGATGTTGAGCCGGGTCGCCTCCCAGGTGGCCTCCTCCGGGCTCATCTCCCCCTCTTCACCGCCGGGCGGCACCGTCTCGGGCTGGCGTTCCATCTCGTGGGCGATCTCACGGTCGAGGTCCCGCGACACGTGGCCGCGGATGGTCTTGAGCGAACCCCCGGTCAACGCGTGCCGGTCGGTGACACGGCGCTCCCGCTCGCTCTCGAGGCTGCGCGACCACAGGTGCTGGGCGGTGGCGTCCACATCGCTGGCGGTGACCCGGAGCCGCATGCGTCGCTCGATGCGCTCGGCCGCCTTCTTCGGCGCCTGGGTCTCGGGGACAGCATCGACGGAACGGCGGCCGACCCGCTCGAGGTCGTCCGGGTCGACCAGCCGGCGCTCGGACTGGCCCCGGCGGCGCTCGCCTGCCTCGTCGACCGAACCGACCGAACCGATCGGCGACGGGGCCGCCGGTCGGGTGGGGGTCGGCGTCACGGGCTCGGGCTCGGTGCGCACCGGTCTCCCCGGGAGCGAGGAGTAGCTCTCGGGCGGGAAGACGTCACCGGCGGTGCCGGCCAGCGCCGCCCCGAGGTACGCCGCCGACCACTCGCTCTCGCCCACGGCCACCGTTGCCGCCCCTGTCGCCGTCAACCTGGCGATGGGGACGTCGAGGCACGCGGCGACTGCGATCGCCTCGGCGAAGCCGAGCCGGCGGTTGGTCGTCTCCACCTGGGCCACCGTCTCGCGCGTCCACGTGATCCCGCGGAGCAACATCTCGTCCGCCAGTCCCTGCTGGGTCAGGTTGGCCTTGGAGCGCAGCGCGGCCACATTGCGGCGCACGATGTCCTCGATGCCCTTGACCGGATCGCCATTCATGCCGTCATCGTAGTTCCTTGTTAGAAAGATGAACATTCCCACCGGGCGTGGTCAGGCGACCTTTCCACGTCGACATGGGCGATCCTCTCTGCCCGCCATACCCGCAGTGACGAGATGGTGAACAGTGGCGTGAGCGGCCTCCGACCGGTGTGTCCTCGGGGCCCCGTCGGGACGCCGATCGGAGGATGGCGGCGCCGCTCCCCATGATGGCGGCACGGCGCCGTCGACGGGTGGATGCGGGAGCCACACCCCCTCCGCAGGTGCCCGTCGAATGGGTCCGAATCGGCAATTGCCCCTACAGCTGGCGCCCCCCGGTTCCGATCAAACACGGGAGGGATCCGAAACAAAAGGGGCAAGAAATACAGTGACCATCGATCCGTATCACGTACGCAGGTTCAGCGAATGGTCGGACGCCGACTTCGACCTGGACGATCTGGTGCTGCCGGCCGAGCCGCAGTGGCACCGGTGCGGTGCGGTCCACTGCATCGATCGCGGTCCGTGGTTGGGAACACTCGTCTGCTGCATCCGGCGGAGCGGTCACGACGACGGGCACTCGATGTCGCTTGGCGACGAAGGTGCTCCCGACTACTGGCGAGAGACCTGGCTGTAGGGGCGTCGCACCGCCCGGAGTCAACGGAGCACGAGGGCCTGATCGGCACCGAGGGTGCCGTCGAACACGGACCCCTCGCCGACGCCGTCGCTGGACAGGCGCACGACCAGGCCGTCCGGTAGTGCCGATGGTCCTGGTGGTCCTGGTGGTCCTGGTGGTCCTGGTCGCCCGCCGACCGCGACGGCCCGGCCCGTCAGGTTGATCAAGACCACGAAGCTGGGGCCGTCCCCGGTGCGGCGGTAGCCCAGCACGCCCTCGGCCGGCTCCAGGCGCTCCAACCGCCCGAGCCTCAGCGCCGGCTCGGCATGGCGGAGGGCCAGGAGCCGGCGGTAGAGGTGGAGGATCGACGAGGGGTCGGCCCGTTGGGCGGCATGGTTCCTGGTGTCGGCTTCGGGCGGGAAGGGCAACCACGTCTCCACACCCACGGTTCCGGGCCAGCCGTGATCGGCGGTGCCGTCCCAGGGGATGGGCGCCCTGCAGCCGTCGCGGCCCCCTGGGTCCACCGCCCGGTCGGCCGGGATCTCGGCGTCGAGGAGGCCCAGCTCCTCTCCCTGGTAGAGGAACGGCGTGCCCCGCAGGGTGACCAGCAGCACGGCGGCGGCCCGGGCGCGGGCTTCGCTCCTTCGCTCCCTGGTCTCTCCGTCCTCGCCGTGGCGCGCCGCCTCCCGGTCGTAGCGGGTGCGGTGGCGGGGGTTGTCGTGGTTGGACAGGACCCAGGTGGGCCAGGCCCCACGCGGGTCGAGGGCGCGCACGGTGTCGTCGATGCACTCGGCCCAGGCCTGCTCCTGCCACCGGGCGTACAGGGGCGGAAAGTTGAACGCCAGGTGCAGCTCGTCCCCGTCCCCGTAGTAGGTGGCCACGGCGTCGGTCGACAGCAGGTAGACCTCGCCCACCACCACCCGGTGGCCCGGGTAGCCGTCCACCAGGCGCCGGATGTCCCGCAGCCGCCCGTGGGTGACGGGCACGTCGTTCAGGGCGCTGTGGGGGATCCCCGCCACCTCGGGCGGATCGTCGGGCAGCGCCGGGTCCTTGCCGATGCAGTGGATGACGTCGGCCCGAAACCCGTCGACCCCCCGGTCGAGCCAGAACCGCAGCACCTCGTGCATGGCCTCCACGACTCCGGCGGCGTCCCAGTCCAGGTCGGGCTGGGCCGACTCGAACAGGTGCAGGTACCACTGGCCGGAGCCTTCGTCGAACGTCCACGCCGGCGCCGACAGGTCGAACGCCGCCACCCAGTTGTTGGGCGGAGCACCCCCGGCGCCACCGTCCCGCCACACGTACCAGTGGCGGCGCGGGCTGTCCCGGCCCGACGCGGCGTCGACGAACCACGGGTGCTGGTCCGAGGTGTGGTTCGGGACCCAGTCGACGATGACCTTGAGGCCGGCGGCATGGGCGTCGGCGATGAGCCCGTCGAACTCCTCGAGGCTCCCGAACAGCGGGTCGACATCGCAGTAGTCGCTGATGTCGTAGCCGAAGTCGGCCATCGGCGACCGGTAGAACGGGGAGAGCCACAGCGCGTCGACGCCGAGCCACACCAGGTCGTCCAGGTGGGCGCGGATGCCGGCCAGGTCGCCCACGCCGTCACCGTTGGAGTCGGCGAAGGAGCGGGGGTAGATCTGGTAGAAGACCGCCTGCTGCCACCAGGGCGCGTCGGCGCCCTCCGGACCCCTCAGGACTCGGCCCGCGCCTTGAGGCGGGAAAGGGTGGTCGCCATGTTGGCCCGGTTGAGGCCCTCGGCGTCCCTCGTCCCGCGGATGACCGGCGACAAGGCCCGGAGGATCGGACCCCGGCGGTCCTCGAAGGTCTCGTGGACCACGGTGGTCCCCTCGTCCTCCCCGGGCTCGAGGTGGTAGCCCCACCGGGCCACGGGGAGGGGTCCGGACGCCACGTCCCAGGTGATCTCCGAGCCGGGCTCGTAGCGGACGATGGTGCACGACGTCGACCACCGCCGCCATCCGGACCGGTTGCGACCACGGAAGCGGGCCCCGACCGACGGCCCCGTCGATCCGCCGGTCCATGTCATGGCCACGCACTCCTCGGTCAGCCCGTCCATGGCCGTCGGGTCGCCGACCAACTCCCACACCAGGTCGGGACGGGCCCCGATCTGCTCGCTGACCTCGACGACGGGCACGTCGGGGACGATAGCAACCCCGCGCCGTCGTTACAGTTTGTGCCCTTTCCTGCCGACACTCCCTCGTGGACGGGCTTCTGCTCGTGGACGAACAGTCGAGACGGAGAAAGGGTGGGTCTGGGATGGTGGACCGGCGCACGGTAGAAGACGGGTCGTTTCTGGCCGACGGACTGGTGGGGAACACCCCGTCGGTCGTCTACGGGACGGGGCGGGTGTGCATCGAAGCGAACTGCACGGTGCGACTGTCCCGGTACAACAGCACCGAGTGGTGCGCGCTCCACGAGAGCCCGGCCTCCACGCAGCGTCCCTACGACACCTCGACCCGCCAGCCGCGCGGTCGGCGCAGGAATTCGAGACGTCGGGTCAGCGTTCCCCAGGGGTCAGCCGACAACCTGGTGATGGCCCAGAGCACGGTGGCCCAGAGCGCACCCACGAAGAGCGCACCGGCGGAACAGACGAAGGCCGGCGGCAAGTCGGCCGCCAAGTCCAACCGCAAGAACGCCGCCTGAACCTCCCGCACCCCCCGCACCCCCCGCACTTCAAGCACCTCCCGCACTTCAAGCACCCCCCGCACTTCAAGCACCTCCCGCACCACCGGTGACGGGGGCTCGGCCTGGTTGACGTTCCCGGCGCCTCGGTACACTGCGGATCGACCGCAGACGAACCCGAGGTGTAGTGATGACCGACCACGCAATTTCATCCGTCCTCCCAGCCATCGGCGAGGCGTAGTCGTGCCCGGACGCCTGGAGGGAACCGTCGCCCTGGTCACCGGCGCCTCGAGCGGGATCGGCGAGGCGACGGCGGTGGCACTGGCGGCCGAGGGCGCCACGCTGGCAGTGGCAGCGCGGCGGCGGGACCGTCTCGAGCTGCTCGAGGAGCGCCTCGGCAACGACACCCAGACACTGGTGGTCGAGACCGACGTCACCGACGAGGCCGCCGCCCGCGGGATGGTCGAAGCCACGGTCCGCGAGTTCGGACGCCTCGACATCCTCATCAACAACGCCGGCGTCATGCTGCTCGGCCCCATCGTCGACGCGCCGGTGGAGGAGTGGCGGCGGATGGTCGAACTCAACCTGCTCGGCCTGCTCTACACCACCCATGCCGCCCTTCCCCATCTCCTGCAGGCGGCCGAGTCCGACCCCCGGAGGGTCGCCGATCTGGTCAACATCAGCTCGGTGGCCGGTCGGGCGGCCCGACAGGGGAGCGGTGTCTACAACGCCACCAAGTTCGGGGTGGGCGCGTTCTCCGAGTCGCTCCGCCAGGAGGTCACGGGTCGCCACGTGCGCGTCTCGCTCATCGAGCCGGGCGCCACCGCCACCGAGCTGGCCGGCCACAACCGGCCCGAGATCATCGAGGGCTTCCGCTCCACCTTCGGATCGATCGAGATCATGCAGGCCGAGGACATCGCCGAGTCCATCGTCTTCACCGTCACCCGCCCCCGCCGCGTGGCCGTCAACGAGGTCCTGATCAGACCGACCGAACAGGAACGCTGAGTGACGATCGCCGGTTACCCGCCGGCCAAGCACATCCTCGGCGACCTGGGCATCGAGGCCGAGGTCACCACCCTGACCACCGCCGCCGTCCGCATCCGGGCCACCCCGGCCGTGCTCGATGCCGCCGGAGGTGTCCGGGCCGGCGTGCTGGCGATCTTGGTGGACGTGGTGGGGGGTGCGGTCGCCATCCGGTCCGTGCTGCCCGACTGGATGGCGACGGCCGACCTCACCCTGCAGATGGTCGGGCTGGCGGACGGCCCCTTCGTCGAGGCCCGGGCCACCATCCTGCGTCGGGGAAGGACCACCCTGGTGGTGGAGGCCCTGGTGTTCAACGTGGCCGAGGACGGGCCCGAGGTGGGGGAGCCCGTGGTGGACGGCGCCCCGGGACCGGTGGCGTGGGCCACCATGACCTTCACCATCCTCCCGGGTCGGGGTGGCGCCTCGACGATGGCGAGGCCGGCCGAGCCGCCCGTGCGATGGGTATTCGAGGGTGAGGCCTTGGCCGTGCCGGTGGTGGATGCGCTTTCGATCAGCGTCCTCGATGGCGCTGCCGGGCGCGTGTCGATGCCGGCCCTCGAGTACGCCGCCAACTCGTTCGGGGCCGTGCAGGGTGGGGTGATGGCACTGCTGGCCGACGTGGCCGGCGCCGAGGCGGTGGGTGCGGCCCACAGCGCCCACACGGCCCACAGCGACCACGCGGCCCACAGCGACCACGAGGCCCACAGCGACCTCGGCGCGCCGGTGGTGGTGACCGACCTGCAGGTGGCCTACCTTTCGCTCGGGCGCGTGGGCCCAATCGAGTCCCGCACCACGGTCTTCGACAGCGACCGCGGCCATCCCCCTAGGAGCGCCACGGTCGAACTGGTGGACACCGGTGCCGACGGTCGCCTGACCACGGTGGTGTCCGTGGGGACGTTGGCGGTCGCCGACGCCGCGGTCGGGGACGGGCCGGTGGAGCGTGCACGTGGCTGAGCCATCCCTCCCCCCGTCGTCAGCCGTCGACGCCGATCCGCGCCACCATGTGAGCAACTACTTCCGGCTGGAACGGTGGGAGATCCCCTCTCCTCCGGGCTCCGACGGGCCGTCGGCCTTCGGTGGGCGCACCCCGGTGGACGCCCACCAGCGCGGTCCCGCCGGAGGGATGCGGACCGGAGGCCTGCTGACCGCCGCCGACTCCCTGGGCGGATTCATGTCCGGCATCGCCGTCCTCCCGCAGTGGATCGTCACCACCAACCTGTTGGCCACCGTGTTCCGGGTGGCCCATCGAGGACCCCTGGCCCTGGAGGGGCGGATCCTCCGGCGGGGCCGCAGTTCGGTGGTCACCGCCATCGACGTGGTCGACGAGGGGGAAGGGGGGGTCGAGGTGGCCCGCATACTCATGACGTGTGCCATCCTCGATGCCGGCGGCATGGACCTGGAGTTCGCCCGCCCGTTCTCGTTGCCCATGGGCCCGGCCGCCCCCGACGCACCCGGGCCCGAGGAGTTCTTCTGTATCCGTCCCGGCTCCGGCTCCGGCTCGGGCTCGGGCTCGGGCTCGGGCTCTGATTCCGACTCCGTGACGACGCTCGACCTCGCCGACCACCTCCGCAACCCGTGGGGCATCCTCCACGGTGGGGCCGTCGCCATGCTGGCCGACGTCGCCGCCTGCCGTGCCGTCGGGGCGGTGGTGCCGCCCGACGACCTCCGGCCCCTGGCGGCCGCCGACACCGTGCTGCACTACCTGCGACCGGTCAAGGTCGGTCCGGTCGAGGCTCGCTGCCAGGTGCTCGGATCCGCCACCGGGAGGTCGGGGCGACGGCTGGTCCGGGTCAGCATCCACGACGTTGGCGCCGACGACCGGGTGGTCACGCTGGGTTCGGTGGCGGTCGTGGAGGGGTGACGGGTCCCCGCCCCTGGTCGGGTGGCGGTCGGGCGGTTGACAACCCGCCATTATTTAGGCTTACCTAATGTTTGGACTATGCGTGACCTTTCAACGGCACCTCGAGCAGTGGTATCGCTGTGATTCCCACCTTCGTGATCTTCCTGCGCGAGGGCATCGAGGCCAGCATGATCGTGGCCATCCTGCTGGCGTACCTCGACAAGATCGGCCAGCGCCGCCACTTCCGGGACGTCTTCGTGGGAGTTGCCGCCGCCATGGTCCTGGTGATCGCCGGGGGCGTCACCGCCTACCTGGTCATCCGGCAGTACGACGGCTCCAGGGTCCAGACGGTCTTCGAGACGGTCACCTTCCTGCTGGCCGCCACGGTGCTCACCTACATGACCTTTTGGATGCAGTCCCACAGCCGGACCATGTCGGCCGACCTGCAGCGCCGGTCCGAGGAGGCCCTCAACGGCAAGGCCCGGTTCGGGCTGGGCCTGCTGGCCTTCCAGGCGGTCGGGCGCGAAGGGCTCGAGACCATGGTGTTCACCCTGGCCATCGTGTTCGCGTCGACCAGCCAGTCCGCCACCCACGCCCACGGGTCGGGCCTGCTCCTCGGGGCCGCGCTCGGGCTGGTGGTGGCCATGGCCATCGCCTACGCCATCTTCAAGCTGGGCCGCCGGCTGAACCTGGGGCTCTTCTTCCGGGTCATCGGCGTGGTGCTGATGGTGTTCGCCGCCGGCCTGCTGGCCGACGCGGTGGAGAACATGCAGCAGCTCGGCTGGCTGCCGTTCCTCGAGCACACCGTCTGGAACACCAGCGGCTTCCTTGCCGAGGACAGCTCCCTCGGCGACGTGTTCCACAGCCTGCTGGGGTACGCCGAGCGACCCACCGTCCTGCAGATCATCGTCTGGGTGACCTACGTGTCGGTGTCGGTCACCCTGTTCATCCGCATGGGCCGCCGGGCCCGCCGGAAGGGTGTCCAGAGCCATCCCATCGCCACCGTGACCCCGGCCCCATCCACCGCCCCGCCTTCCCCGTCCGTCACCGCGCCGCATTCCGGCGGTCCCGTCACCGCGCCGCATTCCGGCGGTCCCGTCCCCGCACCGCCCTCCGGCGGCCCCACGACTTCAGCCCCGGTGGGCTGACCAACGAAGGACCACCATGAGCGTGTCATCAACGACCACCGTGCCCTCCATGGATGGGAAGACGGTGGTCATCACCGGTGCCAACTCGGGGGTCGGCAAGGCGACGGCCGTGGCGGTGGCGAAAGCCGGGGCCCGCACCCTGATCACCGCCCGCAACGAGGCACGGGGCCGCCAGGCGCTGTCCGACATCCGGGCGGCCAGCGGTTCGGATCTGGTCGACCTGGTCGTCTTCGACCTGGCCGACCTGGCGTCGGTGCGGGCCGGGGCAAAGGAGCTGCTCGGCGCCGCCGACCGGATCGACGTGCTGGTGAACAACGCCGGCGTGGTCCTGTCCGACCGCCGTCAGACCACGGACGGATTCGAGGCCACCTTCGCCACCAACCACCTGGGCCCCTTCCTCCTGACCGAGCTGTTGACCGAGCGACTGGTGGCCTCGGCACCGGCCCGGATCGTCAACGTGTCCTCGACCGCCCACCGAACGGCACGCCACGGCCTGGACTTCGAGGACCTCCAGTCGACCCACCACTACCGGGGCATGCAGGCCTACAGCCGTTCCAAGTTGGCCAACATCCTGTTCACGACGGAGCTGGCCCGGCGGCTTTCCGGCACCGGTGTGACGGCCAATGCCGTGCACCCGGGCACGGTGGCGAGCGGGTTCGCCCGCGACGACGATGCGTCGGGTTTCCTGGCCTTCGGGATCAAGCTCATCAAGCCGTTCATCCTCACCCCCGAACAGGGGGCCCGCACCCAGGTGTACGTGGCTACGTCGCCAGACGTCGAGGGGGTGACCGGCAGGTACTTCGTGCGGTCCAAGGCCCGGGTCCCCTCGGCTGCCGCTCGGGACGAGAGCGCGGCGGCCCTGCTTTGGTCGGTCAGCGAGGAGCTTGTCGACGAGCCCGGCCCGGCGTCGGCCACCGGCTCCGCCTGAGTCGGCACGGCCGCTGACCTGGGATCCGGTCCGCGTCCGGTGGGGCCCACGGGCCTAGTGTGTTCGGCGGACCGCGGTCCGTCGGCAACGTGGACCGCTCAACGACGAGAAGGTGGGCCATGTCGAGCACAGGGGGAGTAGACGTCACGCCGGAGCAGCGTGACGTCCTGCGGATCATCGGGAAGTCGTGGGGATGGGTCCTGTTCTTCGGGATCGTGACACTGGCCCTGGGGGTGGTGGTCGTGTTCCGCCCGAAGGACAGCATCTACGCCTTCGCCTTCCTGCTGGGCATCTGGCTGTTCGTGGCCGGGCTGTTCCGTATCGTGGTGGCCATCGCCGACCATGACGACCCGGGGGGCGCCCGGTGGCTGACGGCCGTGCTCGGCCTGCTGTCGGTCATCATCGGGCTCCTCTTCCTGCGCCACACCGAGGAGACGGTGACCACGCTGGCCTTCCTGATCGGCCTGTTCTGGGTGGTCGGAGGCATCATCGAGTTCTTCAACGCCTACAGCGACCACGGGTCACCGGCCCGGGTGTGGCGCATCGCCATGGGGGTGCTGGCCTTCGCCGCCGGCGTGGTGACCCTGGTCGTCCCCCACCTGACCGTCGGTGTCCTGGCCGTCATCATGGGCATCTGGCTCATCCTCTACGGCATCCTCGAGATCGCGTTGTCGCTGCAACTCCGCCACCTGGCCGACATCTGACCCCGATCGGGCTCCGGCCGGCCCGGCTCTTCTCTTCTCTTCACCCTTCTCTTCTCTTCCAGCGCCGGTCCCGCCTCGTTTCGGTTCCGCACCTTCTCTCTGCTCCGCCCGGCCCTCCCGGTTCTGGTCCGGGTGCGTGTCACACCCCCCTGCTGAACTCTGGTCCATGACATCGACGGTCGATGCGAAGCCAGTGGTGGACCCGGCGGGAGCCGGCATGGCCGGTGCCGGTGTTGCCCGTCCCGAGGGCGAGGACGCCGGAGTCAGCGTGGCCAGGTTCCTGTCCGCCGCCGCCACCGTCCTGCAGTTCGTGTCCGAATTCGACCCCGCCCGCTACGACGGCGTTGACGCCACCGCCCTGGTGTCTTCATTCACCCGGATCGAGCGGGTGGCTGTCATCGGCAAGTCCCTGGCCGGGGTCCGGGCCACCGAGTGCCGCCAGCCCGAGGCCGGAGGCCATCCCACCCCGGCCCACTGGCTGTCGGACATGACCGGTGACTCCTTGGGGGACTCGACCGGGGTCCTGAAGCTCGGGGAGTCGTTGGCCGACCACCCCGCCATCGACGAGGCGGCCCGGAAGGGCAAGCTGTCCGGCAAGGCGGCCCGGCTGGTGGCCGACGCCGCCCGGGTCAACCCGGGCAGTGAGGACGAGCTGGTGGAGGCGGCCACCCACGAGACCTTCCACCAGCTGCGGGACCGCTGCCTGCGGGCCAAGGCCCAGGGCCGGTCGGCCGAGGATGCCGCCGCCCACCGCCGGCGCCTCCACGACCAGCGCCACTGTCGGACCTGGACCGACCAGGACGGGGCCTTCTGCCTCGATGCCCGGCTCACCCCCGATGCCGGTGCCTCCCTGCTGGCCTCCCTCAACGCCCGGACCGACGCGTTGTTCGAGGAGGCCCGGCGCGAGGGGCGCCACGAGCCCTCCGACGCCTACCGGGCCGACGCCCTGGTGGGCCTGGTCACCGGCCGGCGGGGCGGATCCCCGGTCCGGACCGGGGCCACCCCGCCGAGGGCCCCGGGCCCGGGCACCGTCCAGCCCGGGGACTCCGACCTCACCGCACTCACCGCACTCACCGGGGACGGCGACGACCCCGGAGGCAGCCACACCGGGGACAGGGACGACCCCGGACCGAGGGCCCAGGTCCTCCTCCGGGTCGACCTCGACGCCCTGCGCCGGGGATCGGTCGGACCCGGTGGGGTGTGCGAGATCCCCGGGGTGGGCCCGGTCTCCGTCGAGTCGGCCCGGGAGCTGATGGGGGACGCCGTCACCCGGTTGGTCATCACCAACGGGGTGGACGTGACGACCGTGTGCCATCTGGGACGCTCCATCCCCAGTGCCCTGCGGACCGCCCTGGTGGAGCGGGACCGGAGCTGTGTGATCCCCGGCTGTGACGTCACCCAGGGCCTCGAGATCGACCACTGGGGCGTCGCCTTCGCCGAGGGGGGACCGGCGAGCCTCGAGAACACCGCCCGGCTCTGCGGCCACCACCACTACCTGCGCACCCATCAGGGGTTCACCCTCACCGGGGGACCGGGCAAATGGCGGTGGGCACCGCCGGCCCGGGGTCGGCCACCCGATCCGGACGATCCCGACCCTGCCCCTGACCCCGGCGAGACCAGGCTGTTCACCCTCGAGGAGTGACCCGAGGGCCGGACGGCCGCGGCAGCGCTGCCCGCTCGCACCAGGTCGCCCGTCTGCTGTCCGGCCCGAATGGGCAGCCCCGCACCTCGGTCGCGGTGAACCGGCCGGGTCGGACGCCAGCGGGTCGCCGACGCTCAGCCGGGCCCCGGCCGCCGGGCGTTCCGCATGATGTCGGCCGCCTTCACCCGTGCCACCTGCTCGGCGGTCAGCGGCGGGTGCTGCAGGGGCTGAGGGGAGGGGGCCAGGCCGGCCAGCAGCAGGTCGAGGTGGCGCAGCCAGGCATCGGGCGAGACCGTCGAGGTGGTCTCGATGACTCCCCGCAGTGACCAGAACAGGACGATCACGTCCTCGTAGACGAGGTCCTGGCGGACGGCACCGGTGGCCTGCGCCCGCGCCAGGAGCTCCCGGGTGACCTCGGCGATCTGCTCCCGGAGGTCGTCGGTGGCGGTGTTCCACAACCGGGTGAGGCAGCCGGAGTGCTCGAACTGGAGCCATCCCACCGCCCGGAGGTAGTCGGTGAAGCCCTCGGCCGGGGACTCGTGCTCGTTGGCCGCCCGGGCCGCCGACAGTACCCGGCCCAGCACCTCGTTGATGACGGCCTCGATGAGGAGTTCCTTGGTCGGGAACCTCCGGTAGAGGGTGCCGACCCCGACCCCGGCCCGCTGGGCGATCACCTCGACGCCGACGTCGACGCCCTCCTCGTCGAAGGCGGCTCGGGCGGCAGCCAGGATCTTGTCCCGGTTGCGGGCCGCGTCCCGGCGGAGGGCAGGAGGCCGCGCCGACAGGCCCCCTTCCATCTCGGTGCCCACAGAGTCCGCACCACTTGTGACCGTGCCACCGGCCACGCTGCGTCGGGGTGCCGGCCGGGTACTCATTCTTCGGCGATGGTGCCACCGGCCACCATGGCCAGCTCGGCGTTCTGCAGGTGGTGCTCGTGGTCCGTTCCGGCCGCCGTCGAGGTGGCGGTGGGGATGAAGATGGCGGCGATGATGGCGATCACGGTCATGGCGGCCAGGAACGCGAACCCTCGCGTGTACCCCGACGCCGACGGGTACCCGCTGTGCAGCAGGGTGGAGGTCACGATGCTGGACATGATGCCGGCGCCGACCGCACCGCCGATGGTGCGGATGTTGGCGTTCATGCCGCTGGCCACCCCGGTCTGGGACGGGACCACCGCCTGGACGATGAGGTTGGACATGGCCGAGAAGGCCAGCCCCAGGCCGACACCCAACAGCGTGCTCGCCAGGTAGATCTCCCACGGCTGGGTGTGGGCGAACGCCAGCATCAGGTACGACACCGCCGAGAAGCACGACCCGATGATCACCGCCGCCTTCGACCCGATGGCAGCGGCCAGACGGCCCGACAGCATCCCGAAGATGAACATGGTCACGGTGAGGGGCAAGAGGTAGAGGCCCGACTGGATGATGCTGGCGCCGAACCCGTAGCCGGTGGACTTCGGGGTCTGGAGGAACTGGGGCAGGAAGCCGATGACCGAGTACATGCCGATCCCGAAGAGGAAGGCGACCAGGTTGTTGGTCCACACGGCGGGGAGCCGCATCATGCGCATGTCGATGAGCGGCTCGCGGGACCGCAGTTCCACCATCACCCACACCACCCCGATCACCACCGCGGCGGCGATGAGGCCGATGACCTTGGGCGACCCCCATCCCCAGGTGGGAGCCTCGCTCACGCCCACCAGCAGCGCCACCAACCATGCCGACAGCAGGACGGCCGCCAGCCAGCTGATCTTGCCGGGCGTGCGCACGGGCGACTCGGGCACGAAGAAGTGGGCCGCCACCGCGGCGATCACCGTGATGATCAGCGGGATCCAGAACAGCCAGTGGTAGTTGAGGTGGTTGACGATGGGGCCGGCGAGCACGATACCGGCCCCGCCACCGACGGCGGCCATGGCGGCCACGATCCCGACGCCACCGGCCACCTTGACCGCCGGGAACTCGTCGCGGATGATCCCGAACGCCAGTGGCAGCACGGCGCCGCCGATGCCCTGGATGGCCCGGGCCAGGATCAGGATGCCGATGGAGTGGGCGAGGCCCGCCATGACCGATCCCAGGGCCAGCGCGGCCAGCGTTGCCACCAGCATGCGCTCTTTGCCCACCATGTCGCCGACCCGTCCGAGGATGGGGGTGGAGATCGATGCCGACAGCAGGTAGGCGGTCAGCACCCAGGTCACGGTGGACTGCGAGGTGTGGAGGTCGTGCTGGATGGTGGTGAGCACCGGCGTGACCAGCGACTGCAGGAGTGCGTAGGCGGTGACGCCCAGCAACAGGACGACGAAGGTGACTTTGTAGCTGGATCGCTCGAGTGATCTGGTCATGGTTCCCTGCCGTGAGTGAGTGCCGCTGCCGTGAGTGAGTGACGCCGTGACGCAGGGACCGGAGTGCCCGCTCCGGTTACGGTAGCACAAGCGGAGCCGTTGCTCCACTTCTGGCAGTCCAAATCGAGCTGGGCAGTCCCAACCGGTTCCGGGAGGGCCCTGGCGTCCCAGGCAGGCCTCCGGCCCTGGCCCTGACTCGGGTCCTGTCCACAACGGCGTCGTGGAGGCCAGGACTAGGGTTGGTCCCGGCGGCGAAAGGCGGGGCCGATGGATACCGACACGTTGCGGGCGGAGATCGCCAAACACCCCTACTGGTTTCACAAGATCGATCTCGGGAACGGCGTGGTCACGCCCGGCTGGTCCGATCCCCTCCGAGAGAAGCTGCCGCATTTCGGGATGCCCGACGACCTGACCGGGATGCGGGTCCTCGATATCGGGTGTGCCGAGGGCTACTTCTCGTTCGAGGCCGAGCGACGAGGCGCCGAGGAAGTCGTGGCCATGGACAAGGGCCAGTCCCCCGGCGACAACGGTGCCCGCTTCGAACTCTGTGCCCGGGCGCTCGGGTCGCAGATCACCATGCGGGAGGCCAGCGTCTACGACCTCCATCCGGACGACTGGGGCACGTTCGACGTGGTGTTCTTCTTCGGGGTGCTCTACCACCTGACCGACCAGGCCACCGCCCTCCAGCGCATCGCCTCGGTCACCGACGGGACGCTCCTGCTGCAGACGCTGTCCATCGAGTCCGTCGCCATGGGAAACGTGCCCCAGGCCAGGCTCTACCCGGACGGGGTGGAGAGCGGACCGAAGGACCAGCCGGTCCGGGACCGGTCCGTGGTGTGGGTGCCGAACGCCGCATGCGTCCGGGGGCTGATCGAGCGGGCCGGCTTCCAGCGGATCGAGATGGTCCCTTCTCCGTGGGAGGGCCGGCGGCGATGGCTCTCGGACCGGCGGCACCCACGGCGGGAGCGGTTCTCATGGGCGACCTTCCGCTCGACCATGGTCCCCTGACAGCCGATGGGCCGGACGCCCTTCGCCTAAGAAGCGTTGGCCCGGCGCGTCAGAGCGGCTCCCCCTCACCGAGCTCGGTGGTCACCTCGGCCACCGCCACGGCACGTTGTTCGGCCGACAGCGGTCGGCCGCCACCCTTGTCCCGCCACAGCTCGGGCACCCGCCACAACAGGATGCCGACGCCGGCGACGCAGGCCAGTCCCCCCGACCACACGGCGAACTGGGGGCCACCGATGGCGGCGGCGACACCCGTCTCGGCGTCGCCCAGCCGCGGCCCGCCCGCCACGACGGCGAAGAAGGTACCCGACAGGCGGCCCTGGAGATGCTCGGGGACGGTGCGCTGCTGGACGGCCTGGCGGAACACCGCCGACACGACGTCGGCCGCACCGGCCACTGCCAGCAGGACCAACCCGATCCAGAGCACCGGGACGACGCCGAACACGGCGATGGTGGTTCCCCACACCACGACACAGGCGGCGATGGCCCGACCCTGGTGCCGGACCCGACTGCACCACCCGGTGAAAAGCGAGCCGGTCAGGGCCCCGGCACCCGGCGCGGCGTACAGCAGCCCGACCACACCGGCGCCCCCGTGGAACACCCCGACGCCGAGGGCGGGGAAGACGGCCCGGGGCATGCCGAAGATCATGGCGTTGAGGTCGATCCAGTAGGTGGCGGACAGCAACTTCTGGCCGCGGAGGTGGCGGAATCCCTCGCCCATCGACCGGAGTCCCATGGGCGTCCCTCCGCCACTCGGCACCAGCGCGGGCAGGAGGAGGGCCGCCACCAGCGCCACGCCGAAGGTGGCGACGTCGATGCCGTACACGGCGCTGAGACCGATGGTGGCGATCAGTACTCCGGCCAGGGCGGGGCCCGCCACCAGGGCCAACTGCTGGATGCTGGTCTGCAGCGCGATGGCCGCCGTCACGTCCGCCTCGTCGACCAGCATGGGCAACGCCGCCCGCCTCGCCGGCCAGTCCACCCCCTGGAACCCGGCGCCGGCCGCCGTGCACACGAACAGGGGCCACACCGCCGGGTGGGCCAGCGAGGCGTTGACCACCAGGCCGGCCACGGCGGAGGCCATGGCCACCTGGGTGAGGACCAGGACCTTGCGTCGGTCCATGGCGTCGGCCAGCGTCCCGCCCCACAGGGCCCCGGCCAGGAGCGGGACCAGTTGGACCAGGCCGATCAGCCCGACGACCAGCGTCGAGTGGGTGATGGCGTAGGCCTGGAAGGAGACCGCCACCAGCGTGAGCTGGGAACCCAGCCCGGAGACCAACTGGCCGGCCCACAGTCGGCGGAAGTGGCGATGGCGGCTCAGGGGGGCGATGTCGACGACGAACCGGGCCACCCGTCAACGGTACTGTCCGGTCGCCGCCCGATCGGCCCGGCACCTCGTCCGAGTGGTGCCCCGCTATCGGCATGGATCGGGGATTTCGGGCCGTCTTTGCCGGAATAAGGGGATGACACCAGTCGCGCCACTTAGGCCGCTACACTGGCCGAGTGGGCAGTGTGGGCACGACAAAACGGGACAAGTCGAACGCGGCAGGCGACGGGCCCGAAGCCAAGTCCGAAAAGTCCGACGGGCCCGACATGGCCGTGTCCATCGCCGGTATCTCCACTGCCTGCAGCAAGGACGCCCTCGTGAGCTCGGCCAAGGCAGTCAGGAAGGCACTGTCGACCGAATAGCACCAGACCGCCTCACTGACTGATCCGATCGGCAAGCCGCTTCTCACGGAGCGGCTTTTTTGTTTGCCGAGAGCCGAAATTGCGGGGGCACGCATCGTCGGGAGACCGGCACCGACCCGGTCCCGTCGACCATCCCAACGATCGTTGGATCAGTCTCTCCTCGCCGTCACGCCGTGGCGCTCACCGCCGACGTCTTCGGCGCCGGCGGTCGTCTCGGGCCGGTGGTGGCACGGGCCGACCCGGTGCAGTCACTCGACACGGCGATGTCACCGGTGACCCGGCTCTCAATGGCGGTGGCCATCCACGTCCTATTTTCTGAACCGTCGCCGCCCGAGACCCGCACAAATATGCGATATGACGCATCCGCGAGCACGAAGAAAGTACAGAAAGAAGCCCGGCACGACCCAGTCCGGCACCATCCTTCAGTCGGTGGGCCGGCTCATCCGGGGGGCGGAGTAGAACTCCGTCTCGACGATGTGGGTGGCGACGAAGCCCATGTGCTCATAGAAGGCCATGGCGTGAGGATTGGCCGTCACCTCCAGCCTCGGGTATCCCAGTTCGTTGACCAGGTGAGCGATGTCCACGACGAGTGCGCGGGCGATTCCGAGGCGCATCGACGGCGGATCGACGAACAGGTCCTCGAGCTCCGCCACCCCCTCCGAGATGAGGTAGCCGCCGAATCCGACCACGACCCCGGCCTCGTCGACCGCCACCCGCGTCCGGCCCTCTCGGACCGAGTCGTGAGGAAGCTGGAGGTACTCGGGATGCTCCAGGAGGTTGCGGCGGTCGTTCCTGTTCGACAGCGACGCCCGCACGAATACGCCCTCGAGCTCCGCCAGATCGGCCGGCCCGGCGTAGCGGATGGTCACGGGCACCGGGTCACGTCGCCTCCTCTGGTCTGCGGCGCCAACCAGGGTAACGCCGTGATCGGTGTCAACGGATTGCGTCTGCCAGGCGTAGCCCATGCAATGGGACACCCCCGTAACCGAGTCCGGCCTGTCACGACCGGTCGATGGTCGACCGCTCGTGAGTCGACCGCCCGCCAGTCGACCGCTCGCCAGTCGACCGCTCGCCAGTCGACCGCTCGCCAGTCGACCGGTCGATGGTCGACGTTGGCGGTCGGCGTGATCTCGATCTCGATCTCGGTCGCCGTCCTGGCGTCGTGTGGCGGCGGCGGGTCGCCGACCGCGGTGCCGAGCACCCCGCGTCGAGGGGTCGTCACCGGCGTGGCGTCGCCGTGCCAGGGCCCTCCGGTTCTCCAGGCGCAGAGTGCGGCCAGGCAGGTCCTCGTGTCGTTGCGGCAGAACTCGCGAACGATCGACCGCCAGATCGTCACGGGGCGCCACATCTACCGCTTCGCCGTCCCGCCGGGGCAGTACGTCGTGACGTCGGACCAGTCGGCCGTCACGCCGTCGAGCGTCGTGGTGCGCCCGGGCCGGACCGTCACGGTGAACGTGTACTCGGCCTGCGATTGAGGCGTGCGCCACCCGGGTGTCAGTCCGGCGGCTCCTGGCGCTCGAACTGGATCCGGTAGAGCTCGGCGTACTGTCCCCGGGCAGCCAGCAGCTCGTCGTGCCTTCCCCGCTCGACGATGCGGCCGTGGTCGAGCACGAGGATCATGTCGGCTTCGCGGACGGTGGACAGCCGGTGGGCGATGACCAAGCGACGTGCGACCGGTGAGGGCGGTGGCCAGCGCCTTTTGCACCGCCGCCTCCGATTCCGAGTCGAGGTGGGCGGTGGCCTCGTCGAGGACGACCACCTCGGGTGCCTTGAGCAGGATGCGGGCGATGGCGAGTCGCTGCTTCTCGCCTCCCGACAGCCGGTAGCCCCGATCGCCGACCACCGTGTCGATGCCGTCGGGCAGACCGTCGACCATGGTGGCGATCTGGGCACCGGCCAGGGCGGCATCGAGCTCGCCGTCGGTGGCGTCCGGCTTGGCGTAGACGAGGTTGGCCCGGATGGTCTCGTGGAAGAGGTGGGCGTCCTGGGTGACCACCCCGATGGTGGCGGTCAGGGACTCCAGCGTGGCATCGCGGACATCGAGGCCGTTGATCGAGATGCTGCCCGAACGCACGTCGTAGAGGCGGGGCAGCAGCTGGCTGATGGTGGTCTTGCCGGCACCCGACGGGCCGACCAGGGCGATGAGCTGGCCCGGTTCGGCGGTAAAGCTCACGTCGAACAGGACCTGGCTCGACTCTGTCGGGTCGAGCACGGCCACCGACTCCAGCGACGCCAGTGACACCTCCTCCGCGTTCGGGTACCGGAAGTCGACGTGGTCGAACTCGATCCGTGCCGGGCCGGCCGGGATGGCCCGGGCCCCCGGCTTTTCGTCGATCATGGGGGGCAGGTCGAGCACCTCGAAGACCCGGTCGAAGGAGACGAGTGCCGTCATGACGTCGATCTGCACGTTGGAGAGTTGGGTCAGAGGTCCGTACAGCCGGGTCAGGTAGGCGGCCAGCGCCACCACCGTCCCCAACTTCAGGCTCCCGTTCACGACCTGGAGCCCACCCCAGCCGTACACCACGGCAGTGGCCAGGGCGGCGGTCAGCGTCAGGGCGGCGATGAAGAACCGTGCGTACATGGCCTGGGTGACGCCGATGTCACGGACCCGGCCCGCCTTGGACTCGAAGGCGTCCCGCTCCTCGGCGGGCCGGCCGAACAGCTTGACGAGCAGGGCGCCCGAGACGTTGAAGCGCTCGTTCATGGTGTTGTTCATCTGGGCGTTGAGGCCGTACGACTCGCGGGTGATCGACGACAGTCGCCGGCCGACCCGCTTGGCCGGCAGTACGAACACCGGCAGGATGACGAGGCTGATCAGCGTGATCTGCCAGGACAGCAGGAACATCACGATCAGCACCAGCGTCACACTGATCAGGTTGGAGACCACCGAGGACAGGGTGTCGGTGAACGCCTGCTGGGCACCGATGACGTCGTTGTTGAGCCGGCTGATCAACGCGCCGGTCTGGGTGCGGGTGAAAAAGGCGATGGGCATCTTCTGGATGTGCTCGAACACCTTGGACCGCATGTCGAAGATCAGCCCTTCGCCGACCTTGGCCGACACCCAGCGGATTCCGATGGAGAGGGCGGTGTCGGCGATGGCCAGCGCCGCCGCCACCAGCGCCAGACCCACGATCAGGGTCTTGTTGTGCTCGGGGATGCCGTTGTCGATGATGGAGCGGAACAGCAGCGGGTTGACCACCCCGATGACGGCATCGATCACGACCAGCACCAGGAACCACGCCAGGATGGTCCGGTAGGGCCGGGCGAACTGGATCATCCGCTTGGCGGTGCCCTTGGTCACCCGTTGTTGGGTCACCGAGTCGTCCCGGCGCATGGAGCGCATCACTCCGCCGAACTGGCCGCCGCCCATCCCGTGCCCGCCCATGGTCATCGGCGTCTCCCGGGTCGACCTGCTCGGGCCGCCGGCCACGCTCCGGCCCGGCGTGCTCCGGCCCGGCGTACACAGCCCCGGCGTGCACAGCCCCGGCGTACACAGCCCCGGCGTGCACAGCCCCGGCGTACACAGCCCCGGCGTGCACAGCCCCGGCGTGCACAGCCCCGGCGTGCACAGCCCCGGCGTGCTCCGGATCGTCCTCCTCCGCTACCGGGCTCCATGCCTCGGACCCTACCGTTCCAGGGATCTTCCCCCGACGCCCTCCGGGGGTCCCCGGCCATGAGCCGCAGGCGTCAGGTGACCAGGCCGCGTCCGCTCACCGGGGGCAGATCGAGGGCGGTGAGCAGGCCCGGTGCCCCCTTGACCACCGCGGGGATCGAGTTGACCAGTCGCATGGCTGTGGCCTTCAGGCCCGCGGTGTTGTGGTCGCCGTCGCTCCCGAGCAGCTGGAGGTCCAGCGTGTAGTTCGGCTCGCCGGTGATGGTCACCCGGTAGCAGCCGTGGCCGGCCGGCTGGGGCCAGTCGGGGGCGAGTTCGTCGTCGAGCCGGGTGACGTGCTCGAGCACGATGACCGGCCTGCCGTTGCGGATGCCGCGTAGCTCGAAGTGCAGGGCCGCCGCCGTCCCCTCCTCGATGGTGCCCGAGTCCACCTCGAACGTCCTGGTGGCGGGCAGCCGCTCGTACCACTCCTCGACCGAGTCCAGCTCGACATCGAGGCCGGCGGCCAGCTGGCGCACCACGCTGCCCCACGCCATGGTCATCACCCCGGGTTGCAGGATCATGGGGACGTCCCCGATCGGCCGTCCGAAGCCCATGATGTCGAAGATGACCATGGGCTGGTTGTAGGTGGCGTAGTTGAGGATCTCGGCCACGCGCACCTGGTCGATGCGCTCGCTGACCCCGCTCAGCACCAGCGGCAGCGCATCGTTGGCGAACCCGGGGTCCACGCCGTTGACGAACAGGGACACACCGCCCTCGACGGCCGCGTCGTGGACGGGCTTGAACATGGACTCGTCGACCACCCCGTAGGGGTACTGGAGGAACACCGGTCCGGAGGAGACGACGTTGACGCCGGCCCGGAGGATGCGCTGCAGGTCGTCGAGCGCCTCCATGAGGCGGTGGTCGGCCATGGCGGTGTGCACGACCACGTCGGGCTTGAGCGCCAACAGCGCGTCCACGTCGTCGGTGGCGGCCACGCCGAGGGTGCGATCGAGCCCGGCCAGCTGGCCGGCGTCCTTGCCCACCTTGTCCGGGTTGGACACCCACAGCCCGACCAGCTCGAGGTCGGGTCGGGCGTCGATGCCGGCGAGGGCGTGTCGGCCGACGTTGCCGGTGCTCCAGGCGACGACTCGATAGGGCGGCGTGCTCATGGGTGCTCCTGTGTGGGCTGGGCGAAGGGTTGGTCGGTGGCGCGGTGGGTCGGGAGTGAGAGCGGCTCGGGTCAGACGTCGGGGAGGCCCATGTCCAGGTTGGGGGACTCGATGCCGCCGTCGACCTCGAGGATCTTGCCCGTGATGTAGGCGCCGGCCGCAGACGCCAGGTACACGACGGCGGAGGCGATCTCCTCGGGTTGGCCGATGCGCTTGAGCGGGGTGCCGGCCTCCAGCGCCTCGCGCAGCTCGTCGGTCTCCATCACGATGTCGAGGGCGGAGGTGGCCACCGATCCCACGGCGATGGCGTTGACCCGGATGCGGGGGGCGAGGTCGGCGGCGGCCAGCCGGGTGTAGTGGGCCAGGGCCCCCTTGGCGGTGCCGTAGGCCAGGTAGCCGCGCCCGGCCATCCGGCCCATGGCCGACGAGATGTTGACCACCGACCCGCCGTCACCCTCGAGCATCAGGGGAACGGCCGGCCGGAGCAGCGCATGGGCGGTGGACACATTGAAGTGGAACGCCTGCTCCAGGCGTCCCGGGGAGGTGTCCATGAACGGTCGTGGCATGGCCCCGCCCACGTTGTTCACCACCAGGTCGAGGCGGCCGAAGGCATCGCGGGCGTGGTCGACCAGGCCGGCCACGGCGTCGAGGTCGCTCAGGTCGGCGGGCACGACCACGGCCCGGCGCCCCAGGGCCTCGATCTCCTTGGCCACCCGGGTCAGCTGGTCGGTGGTCCGGGCCGAGATCACGACGTCGGCACCGGCCTGGGCCAGGCCGATGGCGCTGGCGGCGCCGATGCCGCGTCCGGCGCCCGTGACGATGGCCACCGTGCCGTCCATCTTGAAGCGGTCGAGAATCATGGTGCAGCTCCCCTTCGTTCGGCGACAGTGCTAGCAGCCCGGGCACCGTAGCGCCACGGCCGGGAGGCCGCCCGCCCGGACCGTGGGCCGGCCGGCTCCCGCCGCCTGGGCCACGGGGATCAGTCGGACAGGTCGGCCACGGCCACGATGTGGGTCGGCCGCACCCGAACCAGCAGCTCGCCGGGGACACCGTTGCGGCGCCCGAACTCCTCGGCCCGGTCGGCGCCCATGTAGCGACCACCCAGGACGGCGGCCCACCGGGCCACGTCCTCGAGGTCGTCGCTGAGGGTGGCCGTCCCGTCGATGGTCACGAAGGAGAACGGCGGCCGTTCGTCGTCGATGCACAGGGCCACGCGTCGATCGCGGGCCAGGGCCTTGCCCTTCAGGGTGTCGGCGCCGGTGTTGAACACGAGGTCCCCGATGGGGTTGCCCGGCGAGGCGGTGGTGGTGTCGAGGGCGAACCAGATCGGTGCCACGTGGGGTCTCCCGTCGCCTCGGACCGTGGCCAGCTTGGCGGTGTGGGGCGGGTCACTGCCGAGGAAGGCCAACAACTCGCCGTCGGTCATGGGGTGGGCGGGCACCGGACCGATGCCCGCTCAGGCCGGCCGGGTGGAGGGGAGCCCGAGCTTGCGGTGGTCCCACGACACCGTGCGCTCGACGATCAGCTTGGCCACGATGCGCTTGTTGAGCATGGTCTCGACGAACGGCCGCAGCTCCTCGGTGTAGGCGCCGTAGTACCGCTCGAACAGGTTGACGCCGAGCTCCCACATCTTGTCGGGGTCGTCCACGATCTCGGCCGTGCCCACCAGCTCCACACCCCGGAGCTCCTCGTAGTAGTCGCCGTCCTCGAACATGCAGGTGAGCCGCGGGTCGCGTCCCAGGTTCACCGCCTTTTGCGCCTTGGCCTTGGTCTCGATGGCGATGGAGCCGTCGAGGAACCCGTACCACATGGCCACGGCGTGGACGGAGCCGTCGTGGTTGAGGGTGCACATGGTCATCGGGCGCCGCTCGTGGAGGAAGGCGTCGATCTCCTCAGGCGTCATCTTGATGATGTCGCGCTGTTTGACCCCGTGACCCATCTGCTGTGCCGGCTGCTCGTCGCTCATGGTCGCAGCGTATCGGCGCCGCCGAGGCCCGGCACCCGGACGGGTCCGGCACCACGGGCAGGTTCGGCACCACGGGCAGGTCCTGGCACCATGGTGGGCCCGGCGCCGCGGCAGGTCCGGTGCAGAATGTCGGTGTGCCCACCTCCGGTCAGCCCACCTCTGGCACCGCCTCGGACCCGGCTCCGGCACCTACCCCGTACCGGATCTGCTTCGTCTGCACCGGCAACATCTGCCGGTCGCCCATGGCCGACGTCGTGCTCCGGTCGCTGGCTGACGGAGCGTCGATGCCCGACGGCACCCTCCTCGCCGACCACCTCGAGGTCTCCAGCGCCGGAACCGGCGGATGGCACGAGGGCGAGCCGATGGACCCGCGTGCGCGCCAGGCGCTGGAGCAACGGGGCTACGTCGACCACGGGCACGTGGCCCGGAAGTTCGACACCGGATGGTTCGAGACCACCGACCTCGTGGTCTGCCTGGACCGGGGCCACCAGCAGACCCTCCTGAGCCTCGGCCGGGGCCGGGCCGGCGACGACCGGTACGACGGGCGCCTGGTGATGCTGCGCCAGTTCGATCCGCGGGCCGGTGGGGCGGTCGACGTCCCCGACCCCTACTACGGCGACCAGCGGGAGTTCGACGCCTGTCTCGATCTGGTGGAATCGGGCTGCCGTGGCCTGGTGGCCGATCTGCCCGGCCGGTTGCTCGAACGCCGGTGACTCCCCGGGCTCCTCAGGCGAAGGTCAGGAACGACTCGCGCTCGTAGGCCAGCATCCGCTCGTAGGTGTCACGGAGCGAGGACCGCCGGGACCGGTCGTTGGCCAGGTTGACCATCTCGTGGGGGTCCGAGTCGTGGTCGTACCACTCGTGGTCGTTGTCGTCGAAGCTGCAGTCGACGTCGAACAGCTTGTGCCCGGGCGACCGTCCCCACAGCCCGGTCGACGGCTTGCCGCCACCCACGCCGTAGTAGCGGGCGTACTTGGTCTGTCCGTCGTAGAAGCCGCGCAGGGCGTAGCGCACGTTGTTCAGCGCGGTGGTCTGGGCCGAGTCCTGGGCGAACAGGATGTGGTCGCGCACCGAGGCGGCCGGGTCGGTGAGCACGGGAGACAGGTCGGCCCCCTGCACGGTGGCGCCCGCCGCGGCCGGGTCCACGCCGGCCAGCGAGCAGATGGTGGCGGCCAGGTCCACGTGCGACCCGAGCGCCGAGGTCACCGAACCGGGGGTGGTCACCCCGGGGACCCGGACGTAGAGGGGGACCCGCATGATCTCGTCGTAGACGAACGGGCCCTTGGACCGCAGCCCGTGCGAGCCGCACATGTCCCCGTGGTCGGAGGTGAAGATGACGATGGTGTCGTCCCAGGCGCCGGAGGCCTCGAGTGCCGCCAGCACCGTGCCCAGGTTGCGGTCGGCCATCCGGTGGAGGTGCACGTAGTAGTCGAGATGTCGGAGCCAGGCCCGTTTGTCGGCCGGGTCGATGTATCCCCACAGCCCGTGCTGCTGGTCCCAGCGCCACTGCCGGTGGGCCTCGGGCTTGGTGTGGAGGTCGTCGTCGAAGTTGGGGGGCAGCTGGTCGACGACCTCGGGGTAGGGGTCGGTGAAGACCGGGAGGGCGTCGTCGTCCTTCCAGGCGGCGGACTCGAGCACCGAGCGGATGGCGGCCACGTCGTCGGGGTGCTGCTCCCGGTAGCCGGGCTGGTCGACGGGAAACCACATGACGTCGTGGGGGTTCACCAGCGCCACGGTGAGGAACCAGGGGTCGGGGGCATCCGAGCCGGCCCCGGCCCCGGTTCCGGCCCCGGTTCCGGGCCCGGCCGGCCGAGCGTTCTCGGACAGCCAGTGGGCGGCATTGGTGGCGATGATGGGGTCGAAGTGGACCCCGGTGCCGGCCCATCCCATGAAGTGGCGGTCGTTCCCATCCCAGTCGGCGAAGCCGTAGGCCTCCATGTCGGGGGTGGGGGAGTGGGACAGGTGCCACTTCCCGATGTAGGACGAGCGGTAGCCGGCGCCGTCGAGCAGCGACCCGAGGGTAGGGGTGGTGGTCGGGAGCTCGACGTGCTCGGGCATGATCACGTTGTCGAGGACACCGTGGCCCGGCAGGTACCGCCCGGTGAACAGGCTGCCCCGGCTGGGCGAGCAGGGGGATGAGTGGGTGAAGTAGTCGGTGAACTCGAGTCCTTCGGCACGGAGCCGGTCCCGCCAGGGCAGGGAGACCCCGGGGGGGAGCCAGGACCGCTGGCGCTCCTGGTCGGAAACGATCAGCAGAATGTTGGGGCGACGCGACGGTTCGGCCATGGTCGGCCACGGTAGCGCCACCGGCGGGTGGCGGGCCCACGGGGACGGTAGCGCCACCGGCGGGTGGCGGGCCCATGGCCACGGTAGCGCCACCGGCCGATGGCGGGCCCATGGGGACGGTAGCGCCACCGGCGGAACGGCGGTCCGACGAGGACTGTTGGCGGGCAAAACTGAAATGTGTTCTACTTTTCGAAATTCAGGTTGGACGAGAGACCGACGAGACACCAGGGGGAGGCTCGGATGCCCGAGAGCGAGACGCTGCACGCTGAACACCACCTCGAGTACCCGTACTCGCGCTCGGTGGGGCCGGTGATCGGCGCCTTCTTCACGGGTCTGCGGGACGGGAAGCTGTTCGGGGTCCGTGGGGCCGGCGGCTCGGTGATCGTGCCCCCCACCGAGTACGACCCCACCACCGGCGAGGACACCGGCGAGATGGTCGAGGTGGGTCCGGGCGGCGTGGTGGAGACGTGGGCGTGGGTGGGGCGACCGCTGCGCAAGCACCCGCTCCAGACGCCGTTCGCCTGGGCGCTGATCCGGCTGGACGGCGCCGACACGGCGATGCTCCACGCCGTCGACGTCGCCGGCCCGGATGCGCTGGCCACCGGTGACCGGGTGACGGTCCGGTTCAGGCCGGCTGCGGACCGCATCGGGGCCATGGCCGACATCGAGGCGTTCGTGCCCGAGGGAGGCTCGTGATGGCCGGGGAGAGCACCGGCGGCGGGGACGCCGACGACCGGGGCCCGGTCACCATGCTGGCCACGCCCATCGGCCTCGACTTCGACTTCACGCCGGGGGTGGCCCAGTCCCGCTTCCTGCGGGGGCTGAAGGAGGGAAAGTTCATGGGCCAGCGCTGCCACGTGTGCGGCAAGGTCTATGTGCCGTCCCGCGGATCGTGCCCCACCGACGGCGTCCCCACCACCGAGGATGTCGAACTGGCCAACGTCGGCACCATCACCACCTACTGCGTCGTCAACGTGCCCTTCGCCGGTCAGTCCATCGAGATCCCCTACATCTGTGCCCAGGTCCTCCTGGACGGGGCCAACCTCTCGTTCATGGGACTCATCCAGGAGATCCCCACCGACCAGATCCGGATGGGCATGCGGGTCGAGGCGGTCTGGGTCGGGCCCGACGAGCTCACCGAGTCGCTGTCCTCGGTCAAGTACTTCCGTCCCAACGGGGAGCCCGACGCCGACTACGAGACCTTCAAGGAGTACCTGTGAGCGGAGTACGTGTCAGCAGGGAGTCACGGTGAGCGCGGGCACCCGCACCCCCCGGCCGGTGTCGATCGCCTCGTTCGCCCAGGCCAAGAACGTGCGCCGCGACGAGGAGCACAACGAGGTGGAGATGCTGATGCCGGTGATCGCCGAGGTGTTCGGCAACATCGGCATCACCAAGGACGATGTCGACTTCATCTGCTCGGGGTCGACGGACTACCTGATCGGCGGACCGTTCAGCTTCGTCATGGCCCTCGACGCCGTGGGGGTTTGGCCGCCACGGTCGGAGAGCCACGTGGAGATGGACGGGGCGTGGGCGCTGTACGAGGCCTGGGTCCTCCTCCAGGAGGGGGAGATCGACGCCGCCCTGGTGTACTCGTTCGGCCGATCGTCCCTGGGCGACCTCAGGGAGATCCTGGCCCTCCAGCTCGATCCGTACTACCTGGCCCCGCTGTGGCCCGACCCGGTCAGCCTGGCCGCCCTGCAGGCCCAGGCCCTGATCGACGCCGGCAAGGCCACCGAGGCGGACTTCGCCGCCATCGCCGCCCGCAGCCGCCGGGACGCACTGTCCAATCCCAACGCCCAGGTGGCCGTCGACCTGGCCGTCGACGACCTGCTGGCCGACGAGTACGCGGTCGCCCCGCTCCGCCGCCACGCCCTGCCGCCCATCACCGACGGTGCCGCCGCCATCGTGCTGGCCGCCGGCGACAAGGCGGCCCGGTGGTCCGAGCACCCGGTGTGGATCACCGGGTTCGACCACCGCATGGAGACCCACGCGCTCGGGGCCCGCGACCTGACGTCGTCGCCGTCGACGGCCAAGGCGGCCGAGGTGGCCGGCGTGGCCGACGGACCGGTGGACGTGGCGGAGATCCACGCCCCCTACGCCCACCAGGAGATCATCGTGGCCGAGGCCCTCGGGTTGGGCGACGGAGTGCGGGTGAACCCGTCGGGTGGGCCGTTGGCGGCCAACCCACTGATGTCGGCCGGCCTCATCCGCATCGGCGAGGCGGCGGCCCGCATCGCCTCGGGGGAGGCCAACCGGGCGGTGGCCCACGCCACCTCGGGCCCGTGCCTGCAACAGAACCTGGTCTGCGTCCTGGAGGGTGAGTGATGGCAGAGCGCTGTGCGGTGATCGGGGTGGGCCAGACCCACCACAAGGCCAAGCGGGAGGACGTGTCCATCGCCGGCCTGGTGCGGGAGGCGGCCAAGATGGCGCTGGCCGACGCCGACCTCACGTGGTCGGACATCGATGCCGTGGTCATCGGCAAGGCCCCCGACATGTTCGAGGGCAACATGATGCCGGAGATCTACCTGGCCCCTGCTCTCGGGGCGGTGGGCAAGCCCATGATCCGGGTCCACACCGCCGGCTCGGTCGGCGGATCGACCGCCCTGGTCGCCGCCCACCTGGTCAAGTCCGGGATCCACAAGCGGGTGCTGACGGTGGCGTACGAGAAGCAGTCGGACTCCGACGCCATGTGGGCCCTGTCGGTGCCCCAGCCGTTCGCCGCCCCACTGCTGGCCGGGGCCGGGGGGTACTTCGCCCCGCACATCCGGGCCTACATGCGCCGGTCGGGCGCCCCCGAGTACATCGGCCGGATGGTGGCGGTCAAGGACCGCCAGAACGCCATGCGGAACCCGTATGCCCACCTCCACCTGGCCGACATCGACATGAAGATGGTCGAGGACTCGATGATGTTGTGGGACCCGCTTCGCTACCTCGAGGCCTGCCCGTCGTCGGACGGCGCCGCCGCCATGGTCCTGGCAGCCGAGGACGCGCTGTCGGGCTCGTACCCGCCGGCGTGGATCCACGGCACGGCCATGCGCTCGGAGCCCACCATGTTCGCCGGCCGGGACCAGGTCAACCCCCAGGCCGGCCGGGACTGCTCGGCCGACGTCTACGCCCAGGCCGGCATCACCAACCCACGGGAGCAGATCGACGTGGCCGAGGTGTACGTGCCCTTCAGCTGGTACGAGCCGATGTGGCTGGAGAACCTCGGGTTCTGCGACCTGGGCGACGGGTGGAAGCTGACCGAGTCGGGCGCCACCGCCTTCGACGGCGACATCCCGTGGAACACGTCGGGCGGCGTGCTGTCGTCCAACCCCATCGGGGCGTCGGGCATGCTCCGTTTCCTCGAGGTGGCCATGCAGGTGCGGGGCCAGGCCGGCGAGCATCAGATCGACGGGGCCAAGGTGGCCCTGGGCCAGGCCTACGGCGGCGGATCCCAGTTCTTCTCCATGTGGGTGGTGGGCAGCGACAAGCCCTGACCCGTGCTCCAGGGTCAGTTTCCGGGGGCGCCCGGGCACGCCCCGGCCGGCTGCCCGGGTGGGGTACCCACGGACAGCGCCGAGGTGCCCGTCACGTTCCCGTCGGCGGGCAGGGATGCCAGGTGGGCCGACGACCCCTTCAGCGTCCCGTCGAGGAAGTCGATGGTGACCTGCTGCACGGCGTCGCGGGCGGCGCCCGGGTCGAGGTAGCCGCTGGTGTGGGTCTGGCCCAACAGGGACAGGTAGAACTTGGGCGCTGACGCCTGGGTGTAGATCTGGACGCTGCACGCAGGGGGGTTGGTGACGTCGGCCGTGCCCTGGACCACCAGCATCGGTGGCGAGGGGGCGGTGAAGTAGCTCCCACCGAACCCGGTCGACTCCGCCCCCGACATGATGACGGCGGCATCGATGCGGTGATCGACACAGCAGGTGTCGGCGGCCAGCGTCAAGGACACGTCGGCGCCGTCGGAGTGCCCGATCACGCCGATCTCGCCGGCGTCGACCATGCCGGCGAGCGGTGCCGGGGCGGACGCCGTGGCGGGCGTCGAGCCCCTGGCCGTCGCCGGTCGCTCCCCGGCATCGATCAGTGCGGTGATGACGGCGGTGAGGTCACCGGGGTGGTTGAGGATGTCACGCTCATCGAGCCCCCCGGTGCTGGTGGGCGTGGTGAAGGGGTACGCCGGGTCGGCCACGACGAAGCCGGCGGCGGCCCAGGCGTTGAGCAGGGTGGCGAAGGCCTCGGGGTCGATGTCGTACCCACCGGAGAACACCACGAGGGGGAACGGTCCGGCGGCCCGGTCGGGGCCCCCGGTCGCGGTGGTCGGGAAGCGGACGGAGGTGGGCAGTGCGCGGGCGGCGCGCCCGGGCACGGCCGGCTCGGTGATATCGAGCGAGGTGGCGCCCACGGCGTAGGTGGTGACGGTGGTCGGGGGTGCGGACGATGGCGGGACGGACGGCTCCTCGGCGGTCGTCGCCGAGGTGGCGGGGGAGAGTGAGTGCCCGTGCCCACCGCTGGCCGACTGCACGACGAGCGCCACGACCGCACCCAGTGCGGCGACCACGATCGCTCCCGCCACCACCCGCCGCCGCCTCATGGTCCGCCTCCGGTGGGACTGGCGCGGCACCCGGCGGAGCTTACCGGCGACCGGGTGGGGGGGCCGGCCGAGGTGGCCGGGCGGACCGATATCGGCGGGAGTGAGCCCGACAGACAGACGCGCACCGAAGGAAGTCCCCGTTGCCGGCCGGGACCTGGTTTGGTAGGGATCAGTGATCCGGACAGTTGAGGAGGCCCCCTGATGCTCGCCATCGTCACCGACGCCTGGCATGTCGTGGTCCCGCCGGCGGGTGACCGCCACGGACCGCTGCAACCGCTGCTGTTGACCCTCACCGTGGTCACCGGGTTGATCGACGCGTTCAGCTACCTGGTCCTCGGCCACGTCTTCGTGGCCAACATGACGGGGAACGTGGTGTTCCTGGCCTTCGCCCTCGTCGGGGCCAAGGGCTTCTCCGTCGGAGCCTCCTTGTCGGCACTGGCGGCCTTCGGGGTGGGTGCGGCGTCGAGCGGACGCGTCGTCACCCACCTGGGCGAGCGCCGCGGCCGCATGCTGGCGGCCACCGCCGCGTTCGAAGTGGTGCTCGTGACGGGCGCCCTGGTGGTGGAGTGGGTGGCCACCGACCCGGGGTCCGGCGCGGTCAGGTACGTCTTGATCGTCTTACTGGGAGGTGCTGCCGGCATGCAGAACGGCACCGCCCGCAAACTGGCCGTGCCCGACCTCACCACGACGGTACTCACGCAGACCATCGTCGGTGCGGCGTTCGAGAGCCGCCTGGGCGGCGGGTCGGGCTCGAGGGTCGGGCGCCGGGGCCTGGCGGCCTTGGCCATGTTCGCCGGGGCCCTGGTCGGGGCGGCCACCGTGATCCACGGGAACCGACCGGTCGACCTCCTTGTTGTCGTGGTCCTGTTGGTTCCGGTGACGTTGGTGGCGGCGCGGCTGTCCCGCTCCGCCCCGGCGTGGGACCAACCGACCTGAGGAGGATGGACCGACCGGTGGGTGCGCCGGCCCGCGGCGGGGAGGCCGGACCGGGTCAGCCGTTCGGTCTGGTGAAGACGTCCCTGCCGAACACGGCGCTCACCGTCCGGGCCTGACCCAGCTTGGCCAGGCCGAACAGGTCCTCGACGGTGGCCAACGTCGAGTAGTGGTTGTACGGCACCGAACTCACCGTCCCGCCCTTGATGAACGGGGAGACGAGGACGGTGCCGACTCGGCCCCCGCCGGGCCCGAACCCACCTGGCTGGGCAGCGGCCGGCCCGGGCTGCTCGTTGCAGCAGGACGAGGCGTCGGCGGTTCCCCCGTCGGTATCCGCCTCGTCGAAGGTGACTTCGAGCAGGCCGTCCTTCTTGAAGGCCGGCGAGCCGGTGATGAGGGGCACCCAGCTCTGGAGGAAGCGGTCGATGTTGGTGAGCGCCGAGGACGAGCCGGACTGGTTGGTGCAGGGGGCGTCGTGCCCGTCGTTGCACAGGTTGGGGGTGATGAAGCTGAGGTTGGGGGTGGTGGCCACGGACTCGAGGTCGGTGGCCAGCCCGGTGGTGCCGGCCGGGACCTGGGCGGGCAGTTGGCCCGAGGTGGTCCCGAGGGGCACCACGTGGGTGTCGCACACGGCCGAGTCGTCGATGATGGAGTGGAAGTAGACGAACGGGTCGTGACGGGTGGCGTAGCCGTCGCCGTTCACCGCCAACTCGGTGTGGTCGGCCGACCCGACGGTGGGATGTCCGCAGACCGCCGCCTCGCGGGACGGGACGTTGCCCATGTCCTCCATGTAGCCCTTCCAGGTCAGATGGGCCTGGGTCAGCTGGTTGGCCACGGTGTCCACGGTGGTCGGGAAGACGCACCCCGAGTCCGAGATCTGGCCATCGGCCGCCACCGTGGCCGAGGACGGGAAGTCGACGAACTGTGGGCAGTCCGCCTGGTTGGAGGGATTGGGAGCCTGGCCGGAGATCATGGCGATGTAGTTGTCGTTGGAGTGGTGGCCGATCCCGTAGTACTGCGTCAGGAGCGCCCCGGACGCCGGGAGGGTGGTGGCCAGGTAGGGGTCGCTGCCGGGGGATCCGAAGGTGGTGTCGTAGCCCTCGTTCTCCAGCACGATGACGAAGACATGGTGGATGGGCGGCAGCCCGGCGGCCGACGGGCCGGAGGCCGTCGTGGTCGTGGATGAGGGGGACGACGACGTGGACGTGGACGTGGACGACGACGAGGCCGACGAGCAGGCGGCCGTCAGCACGGCCACGGCCACCACCAACACCATGGGCAGGGGCATCCGGCTCCGGGGCGACCGCCGGGTCCAGGTCCGCCTGGCAGGGGTCGGTTGCGGCTCCAGGCTGGGCATGGGGAGAGTTCTAGCCCATGGGCGGCCCGGGGTTGTGCCAGCCGACCCGGGCCCGACCCGGGCCCGACCCCGGCTCCCCCGAGCGTGCCCCGGGCCGCCTCCCAATGCCCGGTACACTCGGCCGGGTTCCCGAGTTGACGGAGGCATCACGTGAAGATCGTTGTCGACTACGACGAGTGCGCCAGCAATGCGGTGTGCATGGGCATCGCCCCCGAGGTGTTCGAGGTCCGGGATGACGGATTTCTCTACGTGCTGAACGAGAACCCGGGCGAGGAACTGCGCGAGAAGGTCCGCCAGGCGGCCAATGGCTGCCCCACCGGCGCCATCACCATCGTCGAAGAGTAACCGAGGAGTGTCCGGGGACGCCCCGAGGGTCCGCTTCGCGCCGTCGCCCACCGGGTACTTCCACGTCGGGAGCGCCCGCACCGCGTTGTTCAATTGGTTGGTGGCCCGCCAATCGGGCGGGACGTTCGTCCTGCGCATCGAGGACACCGATGCCGAACGTGGTCGGGAGGAGTGGGTGGACGGGATCATCTCGGCCATGCACTGGCTGTCGATGGACCCCGACGAAGGGCCGTTCCGTCAGTCCCAACGCACGGCCCGCTACCACCAGGCCATCGACGCGCTGTGGGACGCCGGGCGCCTCTACGCCTGCGACTGCACCCGCGAGGAGATCGACGCCCGCAACAAGGCGGCCGGCGTCCAGACGCCCGGCTACGACGGGTACTGCCGGAACCGCAGCCTGCCCCGGGAGGGGAACGCTCTCCGGTTCCGCACGTCCGACGAGGGGGTGACCACCGTCCAGGACGTGATCCGGGGCCCGGTGGAATTCCCCAACCAGGCCATGGACGACTTCGTGGCCGTGAAGGCCACCGGTGCCCCCCTGTTCGTCCTGGCCAACGTCGTCGACGACATCGACATGGCCATCTCCCACGTGATCCGGGGCGAGGACCTGCTGCCCACCACGCCGAGGGGGGTCCAGGTGTGGCAGGCATTGGTGGGACTGGGCTGGACGACCGACGGATCCGCCGGCGTGGCCCCGGGGGCCGCACCCGGGTTGCCGGTGTTCGCCCATCTGCCCATGCTGGTCAACGAGCAGCGCAAGAAGCTGTCCAAGCGCCGCGACCCGGTGGCCGTCGAGTCCTACCGCGACCAGGGGTACCTGCCCGAGGCGTTCGTGAACTACCTCGGGCTGCTGGGCTGGAGCCCACCGGGCGGTGAGGAGGTGTTCGGAACCGGCGAGATGCTGGAGTGGTTCCGCCTGGAGGACGTCAACCACTCGCCGGCCTTCTTCGACGTGGTCAAGCTCACCCATATGAATGGCGAGTACCTGCGCGCCATGCCGCTCGAGGCCTTCATCGAGGCGTGCCGGCCATGGCTGTCAGGCGATCGGGCGCCGTGGCCGGATGCACGCTTCGACCAGTCGGTCTTCGACACGCTCGCCCCCCTCGCACAGGAGCGGGTCTCCAAGTTGGTCGAGGTACCCGGTATGGTCGACTTCGCCTTCCTCGACCAGCCGGTCATCGACGAGGAGTCGTGGGCCAAGGCGGTGGCCGGCGACGACCTGGCTGTCACCATCCTGGACGCCGCCGTCACGGCCTACGAAGACCTGGTCGACGACTGGGAGCGGGACGCCCTGCATGCGGCCACGTTGGCCGTGGGGGAGGGGGTGGGTCGCAAACTCGGCAAGGCTCAGGCGCCGATCCGGGTGGCGGTGACCGGGCGTCGGGTGGGGCTACCGCTGTTCGAGTCGCTGGAACTGCTCGGTCCGGAACGGACCCTGGACCGGCTGCGTCGGGCCCTCGAGCGAGCCCGGTCGGAGTCGCCGTGACGGGCGCACGGCCGGGCCGACGGACCGGCCCGGCTGGAGTGGCCGGGCAAGCCGGAGTGGCCGGGCAAGCCGGAGTGGCCGGGCAAGCCGGAGTGGCCGGGCAAGCCGGAGTGGCCGGGTCGGCCGGAGCGGCGTGGGGCTGATCGCCACGATCACCGGGTGGCGGCTCCTCCGGTTCGTTCTGCGGTTGGTCGCACTGGTGGTGATCGTGATCCTCGTCTACCTGATCGTGACCGCCGTCCAGGTGTGGCTCACCTCCAGGCGATACGAGCCGCATCACGCGTCAGCCATCGTGGTGATGGGTGCGGCTCAGTATGACGGGGTCCCGTCCCCGGACCTGCGGGCCCGGCTCGACGAGGCGGGCCTGCTGTGGCACCAGGGCTACGCCACCACCATCATGGTGACAGGATCGAAGGAGCCCGGCGATCGCTTCACCGAGGCGCAGGCGTCGGAGCGCTACCTCACCGCAGTGGCCCGCGTGCCCGCGACCGACATCCTCGAGGCCGGGGGCAACGACTCGTGGGAGAACCTGGCTGATGCCTCGCCCACCTTGTTGGCACGAGGGGACACGACGGTCCTGGTCGTCACCGATCCGTTCCACGAGGCGCGCAGCCTCGCCATCGCCTCGTCGCTCCAGCTGAAGCCGTGGCCGACGCCGACACTGACCTCACCGATCCACGGCCTCTCGTCGGTCCCCTTCTTCGCCAAGGAGACAGTGGGGGTGGCCCTGGGCCGGATCATCGGGTTCGACCACCTGAGCGAGCTGCACAGTTCGCTGGGTACGGTGGCCGTCGCCCGGACCTGAGGTCCGAACGGCCACCGTGGGCCCGGATCGGCCTGTCGGCTGGCTCCGTCCCCCGACCGCCCGGGGTCGGCTAAATTGACGGTTCGCCCATTCGGGGGTGGCGCAACTGGCAGCGCGCATGATTCTGGTTCATGAGGTTGGAGGTTCGAGCCCTCCCCCCCGAGCGCTCTCGGTCCGACTTTCGGGTTGAAAGACAGGTCCGCTCCGCTCGTGGGGCGGAATCAGCCAGTTCCGGGAGGAACGAGCTGAACAGGGTCCCATCGTCTAGAGGCCTAGGACACCACCCTCTCAAGGTGGAGACACGGGTTCGAACCCCGTTGGGACTGCTCCAGTTGCAAACGGCCCCTGGGCCGATCAGGCGCTCTTAAGCGGTGTGATCTCTTCGAGTGTGTCGACCAGTCGGTCCCGCTCGACCTCGAGGTCGTAGCGACCCTGGAGATTCATCCAAAATCGCTCAGAGGTGCCGAAGTAGCGCGCCATGCGTAGGGCGGTGTCGGCGGTGATCCTGCGCTTACCGTGAACGATTTCGTTGATGCGCCGTGGTGGGACTCCGATGGCGATGGCCAGGCGATGCTGCGTTACGCCCAGGGGCTCGAGGTATTCCTCCATCAACACCTCGCCTGGATGGATCGGGGGAATGGTCGCGGCAGTGGTCACAGGTCTCTCCTCTCAGTGGTAGTCGACCAACTCGACATCTTCTGCGCCAGAGCCGGACCAGTTGAAGCAGATTCGCCACTGCTGGTTGACCCGGATGCTGTACGAGCCGGCTCGGTTGCCCTTCAATTTCTCTAGTCGATTGCCAGGAGGCACCCTTAGATCGCCGAGAACCTCGGCAGCGTCGAGGATCAGCAGTTTCCGGAGGGCGATCCTTTGGGTGCCGTCGTCAAGTTGGCGAACTCGTTGCCTCTTCCAGATCCGCTCGGTCTCCTTGTCTCGAAACGACCGGATCACATCGACGATGGTAACGGATGGCGTTATTAACGGCAAGCGTTACTATCCAGAAAAACCCAACATTTCACCCAACAAATCCGTCCCATGGCGTCGCACCACGACTCAGCCCGTTCCACCAGTCGTCGAGATCGACCAACATGACCTGCCGAAATGACACGCCCTGGAACTGGATGAGTTCCGATGCGCCGATCCGGTCCGCCCTCTCAAGGTGGAGACACGGGTTCGAACCCCGTTGGGACTGCCAGAATCGAATCAACCCGCCTGCACGTATTGGCGGAGCGCCTCCCTGATGGTTTCTGAAACGCTGACGCCGTCCTCGGAAGCCCGCAGCAACAGGTCACGCTTCAGTTCGGGATCCAAGCGAACCGATTCGACTGATGAAGGTGCGGACCCCATCGATGGCCGACCGCCCTGCCTGCGACGGATGCTCTCGACGTCGTAGCCCCGCTCGGCTTCATCGGCCATCTCTTCGATCATCTCGTCAGTAATCGGAGTTCCATCCGCCTTCGTCCCGTTGCGCTTCATGTTGATCACCAGCCCTTTGGCAAGAGTCTTCGGTACTGCTCGGTCATCGGCATGGCATGGATAACTGCCGGACCCTGCGGCCGATCCATCACCACCAGTTCGAGGAGATTCCCTAATCGGTCAGGTCCGAGCACTAGATACCGGATCGGATCTTCGGCAACCTCTTCGATAACCAATGCGTTGTTCAGAACATGCTGCATATCGTCGGCCTGGACATCATGGCGATAGGCCGAATGGAGAATCTCCACAGAGGAAGTGTACTACGAAACTCTTTGTGCCTGGCCGGCAGCGCGGATAGGGGACGCCCACTTGTGCAGATCTGGGAGCTCGGAACGGAGCGGCCTGCCAATGGGCCGTCTCAACCTGAGTTGCGAGTCGTCTTCCTGCTACTGGGATTGCTACTGAACTCCACGAAACTGCGGCTGACTCAAGCGGGCTGGATTGACAGGCACCCAATCTGAACAGGACTGGTGCAGATCAACCGAACACGCTGAACGGTCCTGATCGCCCTCTCAAGGTGGAGACACGGGTTCGAACCCCGTTGGGACTGCTTGTTGGTGCATCGCTGCAGTGTCTCGAACTGTCGGCCGGTATCAATCGATAGATCCCTTGGTGACGATCCATTGGCAGGACTGCCCGGTGACCTCTGCGATGAGATCGAAATCCGTGTCGTAATGGAGGAGGGTTAGCCCGTGCTCCTCGGCAGCGGCCGCGATCAGTAGGTCCGGTACTTTGCGGCCCCGCTGGCGCCTCGCCGACAGAAGCTTCTGAGTCTGGCGGGCCCGAGCGACATGTGCCGCCGACGTCTCAATGAGTTCCAGTAGCTGGAGCGCACCGATCAGCTGGTCCCACTCCTTCTCGTTGCGGGCAGAGAATCCCACTTCGAGGTCGGAGATACCTGCCCGGGCCGCCGAACCTGCTTCAACGAGGGGCTCAAGCGCCGATCGCACGGATGGGGAGCCGACGCGGGTCAGGATGCTGGTGTCGACAAGATGGGTCAACGCCACGCTTCATCTCGATCAGATTGAGGCATGGCCGAAAGCACGTCCATCGAATTGCGGACGACTTCTGACCGGTCGGAACCGATCAGCCGAAGTGCCTCGTTCACCGTGGCCTTGATCGTGGTCGTGCCCAGCTGCGATCGGGCGGCATCAAGCGCTTCATCATCAATGTCCACGAGCCGCTTGGTCATGTCGCGAGTATATACCAAAGGTATATTCGTATATACAGGATTCAGAGCCGGAGCAGTCGGTGCGGCCGCCAGGAAACCCAACATTCCACCCAAAAAATTCCACGGTGTCGCATCGTGGGGCCACGGCGTCTCACCGGTCGTCGAGGTTGCCCGATTTGGCCTGCAGAAATGGCATCCCCTGGGACTGGCTGAGGCGGGCTGCCACGATCCGTTCCGCCCCTCTCAAGGCGCAGCGTGTGAGCTGAGAATGTCCCCGACCGCCGGGATCGTGGCTATGACAACCATGGGTTGACACGACAACCATGGGTTGTCATGCTTGACCAATCGTGACGAACCGAAAGTCCCCCGACGACCAAGCAGCCTTCGCCCATCTGAAGAAGGTCCGAGCGGATGCGATCGAACACACGAGGATCGCCCGCCGGTTGGCAGTTGAGCGTCGTGAAATCATCGATGGTCTGATAGCCAGTGGATACTCCCAGGCCGACGTAGCTAGGGAGCTCGGGGTGACCCGGCAGGCGGTTCAGAAGTGGCTTTCCTTCTGAGTGAATGCGCACCGTGCCCTGTCCCAGACCGGTGCTCCTGTGGACTGTCAAGAGCGAACTGTGATCATGGGGGCGCGGCAGACACGTCCCGCGCCACGTCACGCTTGAGGCAGCGGATCGCCTCCTTTCTGGTCCGCCCTTCCTTCAATCGCCGCTCGATGTAGTGCTTGGTTCTCGGGTCGTTGACCACCTGTGGAGCTTGTATCTACAGGTTCGAGAGCCAGGGCACCCGGTGCGGTGACCAGAAAAACCCAACATTCCACCTGACAGAAGCGTCGCAGGATGTTGCTGGCGAGTCAGCGCGTTGCACCGGTCCTCGAGGTTGGCCGAGGCAGAACCGGCGGTACCTCGGTCTCCCGAGGGAGACCGAGGTACCGCCTTGGGCACGCAAGGGCTGATGTCGTGTCAGCCGCCGTCTGACGGTGAACACGGTAGCTGCCGAACCCCTGCGGCTACCGCGGCCGTCGTCCCTAATGGGCGCCGACCGGGCTCCTCTGGAGGCCCTGGACGTACTCGGCGGTGATGGCGTTGCCGCCGATGCCCCAGTCTCCGCTCTCCACCTCCTCGATGGTGACCCAGGTGACGCCCCGCAGAGCTTCACCCTCGATGCCGACCATGGTCTCGGTGAGCTGGCTGATCATGTCCTGCTTCTGACCGGCGTCGAACACGCCCTTGATGACCTTCACTTGCACGAGTGGCATGCTGCCCTCCTGTTCTTGCGCCTGGGTTGGCGACAATCCCAGTATCCGGACGCGGCCTGCAGCCGGGCTGCCGTAACCCTGTGCTGGTGAGCTCTCGCTTGCAAGTGTTTTGCAAGGAGGCTTGCAATACTGGATTCATGGAGCCTGACCTCGATATACGGGTCCTCGGTAGCATCGAACTTGCGAGGAACGGCGTACCGGTGCCGGTCGGCGGCTCCAAACCCCGTCTCGCCCTCGCCATCCTGGCCGCTCATCGCGGTTCGGTCGTGTCGACCGACCGGATCTGCGACGAGCTGTGGGGCGACCACCAGCCCGCCGACCCTGCTGCCGTGCTCCAAAGCCACCTTTCCCGCCTGCGCAGGCTCCTTCGCCCGGACGCGGGAATCGTCGCCCGGCCGCCGGGCTACATCTTGGAGGTCTCTCGCGACACTGTCGACGCCGGACGCTTCGAGTTGCTTTGCGAGCGAGCGAATGGCGCCTCGGACCCTCGGACCGCCGCCGAACTACTCGAGTGTGCACTCGCTCTGTGGAGAGGTCCCGCATTTGATGAGTTCGTCGATCACGAATGGGCTGTGCCGGTGGCCGCCCGGCTCAACGAGCTCCGCACCGACGCCAGTGAGCAGCTCTTCGAGACCCGCCTTCAGTTGGGAGTGGACGCAAGGCTCGTCGGAGACCTCGAGAGAGCTGTCGTCGAGCACCCCCTGCGGGAGCGACTCTGGTGTCAGCTGATCGTTGCCCTCTATCGATGTGGTCGTACTGCCGAAGCCCTGAGGCGTGCCGAGTCCTACCGGGTCCTCCTCCGAGAGGGGACCGGGCTCGATCCCTCCCCGATCTTCCGGGAACTCGAGGCGCGAGTCCTCAATGAAGATCCCTCCCTGGCTCATGGGCTCCACGAGTCGCGACGACCCTCGCAGCAACAGCGGTCGGGGGAGACGACGCACCTCGTCGGTCGCGACAGAGAGCTCACGGCGTTGACCGGCTTGGTGGGTTCCGAGCGAATGGTGACCCTCATCGGCCCAGGGGGGGTGGGCAAGACGAAGCTGGCCAAGCGCCTGGCGAACGAATTGTGGGATGAGTTCGACGGAGCGGTCTTCGTCATCGAGCTCGCCGCAGTCCACGATCCGGCTTCCATCGTCGCCGCCCTCGCCAGCGCCACCGATGTCCAGCAGCGACAGCATCTTTCCGTCGAGGAGACCCTCGTCGAATATCTCCGGAGTCGACGCGCCCTGTTGGTTCTTGACAACTGTGAGCACCTGAGGGCCACGGTTGCGACGCTGACGGAGCGATTTCTCAATTCGTGTCCCAACATGACGTTTCTGGCCACGAGCCGAGAAGTGATCGGGCTTCCCGGGGAGCAGGTGTGGCGGGTCGGGCCGCTCGAAGTCCCCACCGAGGGCTCGGACGCCTCTGTCGTCGCCGAAGTGCCGGCCGCCCGACTCTTCGTCGAGCGGGCGATTGCGGCTCGTCCAGGTTTTGCCCTTGGGCCTGACAACGTGGCCGATGTGGTGAGAATCGTGCGTCGCCTCGACGGGATGCCGCTCACCATCGAGCTTGCTGCAGCCCGAGTTCGGGCCGTGAGCGTCTCGGCGCTGGCGGAGCGGCTGGAGAACGGATTCCAGCTACTGTCCGGTGCCCAACCGTCGGTGGCATTCCGGCACAGGACGGTTGATGATCTGGTGGCATGGTCCTACGACCTCTTGGAGCCGGACGAGCAGGTGCTCTTCGCCCGCCTGAGCGCTTTCGCCGGAGCATTCGAACTCGATGCCGTCGAAGGAATCTGTGGGGGGCGGGATCTGGACGTGAGCAGGATCCCCATGCTGCTGGCGAACCTCGTCGACAAGTCAATGGTCCAGGCCTCCGACACGGGGACCCCTCGTTACCGTCTGCTCGAGACGTTGCAGGAGTACGGGCGGGACCGCATCGGTGACGTCGGGGAGCGGGATGGGCTACGGGGCCGACACGCCCGCTGGTATCTGAATTTGGCCGAGCGCTGTGCCAAGGGACTGGCTGGCGCCGACGAATCGAATGCCGTCGTATTGCTCGATCGTGAGTTCGAAAACCTTCGCGCCGCCCACCTCTGGTCCATCGAATTCGCCGAAGTCGATGTGGCGCTCCGTCTGGTTGCTGCCCTACGGGAGTACGCGTTTCGCTGTATGCATGCCGAAATCAGTGGCTGGGCCGACACGGCTGGAGAACTGCCAAATGCGGGTGAGCACCCGCGATATCCCCTTGTCGTGGCGGTCGGGGCCTATGGCCGATTCGTTCGAGGTGACCTCGAGGGGGCAATCGACCTCGGCCAACACGCGGTCGCGGCCGCCGACCGTCTACACGTCGACTCCTCCGGCTTGGCCGAACGGGCCCTGGGCAATGCCTGGTTCTACCAGGGGGAGGCCTCGCGAGGCATGCATTGGATGGATCTCATGGTCGATTCGGCCGAGACGGGCTCAGCCGCCCGCCTCGCGCACGCGTACTACATGAGATCGGTCGCCTGTTCGAGCGTGGGGGACACCACGAGGGGGATCCGGTTGGCCGTGATGTCACGTGACGCAGCCGCCAGCTCTGGATCACCAACCGCCCTGGCCCAGGCTCTTTACGCTGGCGGGGTCGCCCTCACCGCGTCTGACCCCGTGGGGGCAGCGGACCAACTCCAGTGGGCAGCTGACGTCGCCAGGGATGCCGGTAACCGGTGGATCCAGGCTTTCGCCCTGACCGAGGTCCTCTGGATCGAAGCGAGCCAGGGAAGACCCCGCGAGGCGCTCCGGCGCTATGCCGATGTCATCGATCTCTGGTACCGCGGCGGTGACTGGGCCAATCAGTGGCTTTCCCTTCGGCACGTGTTCGGCATCCTCGTCCAGCTGCGAGCGGAACTCGGTGCCGCGACCCTTCACGGTGCGCTGACCGCGGCTGGAGCGGCCTACGCCCTTCCCTTTGGAGCAGTCGACGCCGAACGGATCAGTTTGCTGGTGGATGACCTCCGGAACCAGCTTGGGGGGGCCGCCTTCGCCTCGGCTGTGAGGCGTGGGGCGAGCCTCAGCGACGGCGAGATCGTAGATTTCGTCCATGGGCAGATCTCCGCGCTTACGACTCGACCTTGAATGCTTGCGACACACGAGTCCGACTCGTCGCTCGCCTGGATGGATGAGATTTTGATTCCGAACGGTGCCCATCGAGGTCAGCCCTCGGGCACCGAAAACCCAACATTCGACCCGACAGATCCGCTCCACAGCACACCGCAGCTTTGGCGAACCGCGTGCGGCCAACCAGCACCAGCGACCAGAGCGCCATCGCCGGCATAACGACGCTTCGGGATGAGTGCACCGAGGCCGACGAGGAGGCGGGAAACTCGTCCCATGGCGAATCCAAACACGTTGCTGTCACGATCGTTCGGATCACATGGGGGTGCCCCCGACCGGGGGCGTGACGGTTCTCATGGCCGCCGGAGGCCACTCCTCAAGCTGGAGACTCGGTTGCTTCCTGGCTGAGTTGCGTGATGGCCTTCAGGGTGCGCACCGTCGTCTCGACGTCGCCTCGGTCAAAGTGGTCGAGCAGAGTCACCGTTGCTCCGAGGACATGAGCCCTGAGCGACTCGAAGAGGGTCTCGCCCTCCTTGGTCAGCTCGATGGTGTCGATCCCAGCAATCAACCCTTCGGTCGCAAGCCGGTCGAGTAGCTCGGCGATCGAGGTGGTATCCAGGCCGCGTGATCCCTCGAGGTCTCTGACCAGTGAACTTCGGTGGAGCTTCGGACGTCCTTGGGCAGTGAGCTTTAGGGCGTACCACGTCGCGGGCTCCACGCCCCGCTCGGCCAGATGGTCGCGCAGCACCGCCGACATCGTCCTTTCCGTGAAGGCCAGGGTCTGGCCGAACTCCGCGTAGGCAGCTGGTATTGCTTCCATGGGTCATCTCCTCTTCCTGCTAAGATGGACAGCTTACTGTCTATGTTAGCAGGAAGACAGGTACCTGTCTATATGGCCTCTCCCAACTACCTCGACCGCCCGGCGATGGGCCTTGTGCTGCGCCTGCTCTACCAGCTCTATTCCTTAGAAGTTCAAGGTGCTCTGCGATCCGCTGGCTTTGACGACATCAATCCAGCGGCCGCCAACGTGTTCACCTTCGTGACTTCGGAAGGAGCAACTGTCTCTGAGCTTGCGAGCCTGTCGCATGTTCGCAAGCAGACCATGGCCCAGACAGTGGAGCAGCTGGAAAACTCTGGCTACGTCGAGCGCCGCCCGAATCCGACCGACCGACGATCTCAGTTGGTCTTTCTGACTGCGCAGGGGAGACGCATTCCGCCGGTCACCCACAAGGCCGCTGCTGCCGTCGAGAAGCGATGGGCACGCCTCTGCGGCGAAGGCGAACTTGAGACCCTCCAGAACTCCTTGCTCGATTTGCTGACTCGGCTCACCGTGGAGTGATCCGAACCGAGGACTTGGCTTCTCCAACCTGCAGTCCTGTGACCTGCCCATCAACGGCAGGAGGGTGTATCTCGCGGAAGGGCCCAGACCCGGATTACCGACCGATCAGGCCAAGGGCCGAGCGCGGCCCGGCGCCACGGTACGGGCAAGGATGCCGAGTGTGGCGCGGAGCGCACCCTCGGGGATGACCGGGAAAATAGCCGCATCTTTCCAGCTCTGGTCGACAGACGACCAGTCGTAGTACGAGGTGACAAGCGTTCCCTCGTCAATCGGCTCCAGCTTGTAACCGTAGACATGGCCGAGGTTGAGCTGACCTTCGATCTTCCACGCGATCTCGCGGTCTGGCTCAAGTGTCACGATCCTGACGGTGACGTCGTACAGGCCTAGGGGATGATCATTGAGTGCCTCGCGGTCCATGTGCACCACGAAGGAGTCGCCGACAGCGGCGACCGGATCACCGGTGGCATCCATCAGCATGCCCGAACTGTCGATGGTGACATGCCCGTGTGGATCGGTCAGCACCCCGAAGATCGCCGACGGGTCTGCCGCAATAGCTCGTTGGACCTCTAACCGTTCAGCCACAGCTGCCATCATTGCACGCTCCGGCAAGCCGCCGTATGAGCCGGGGGTGGGTCTTCAGGCCTCCGCTATCGTTCGCCGACGGCACCGCTCCACGGCTCAGGCGTATCGCTGGTCGAGGGTGCCCCCAGACAGCGGGTCGGCAGGTGCCCGACCCGTTTCGGCACCAGGGCGAAGCGGCCCTCCGCTCCAACTGGGCAGCTTCGAGCTCTACCGCACCTTGATCTCGGCCAAGACCACTTCTCCGTCCAGACCGTCCCAACTCGCCGTGAGGCCGATCGGAGGACGGGGTCCGACAACTGGGCGCCGGAACACCGTGAGCTCGAACTGTTCGTTCCGCAAGACCGACGTGGCCACCCCGTCGGAAACGAGTTCGAAGCCGTCCACGGGTACTCGATCCTTCGACCAACCGCCTCCGTGGATGCGGACGTTGCTCGGTGCGATGTACAAGCGGCCATCGACGTGGACCATGCCGAGCGCCTCGCCCTGACCTGTCATCGCGACCGCCGCCAGCATGACGACAAAGCGTGGGTCACCCAGCCCGTCGTACACCCAGCGGGTACCGAGTACGGAGTGCTCCATCTGTGTGATGAGCGCGTCCTCGGAGCCGTCGAGCGACTCGTCGCGGTACGTCAGAGGAATCTGAAACAGCGTGCCACCCGCGGTCGCCAGGTGCGTCTCCAAGCCGGCTCGGCCGTCGGGGTCGTCGAATCGGTAGGAACCGATCACGCTGATTGGATCTGCGGCAGACGGGCCCCACGTTTGGCTCGGTACCCACTTCTCGATGAGTTCGGCCTTCGACGGGGTGACCGTGGCCTTGTGGAGAAGAGCCATGGTCGGCACTATAGGGGGCGGCACGAACCCTGCTCCCGATGGCTCGTCGGCGGACAAGGGGGGCGTGTCACCGGACGTGCGACAAGCATCGATGCGAGACCAGGAACCCTCTCCACTCGACGTGGGGCAAGATCGCACCGACCGAGTTCGGTCGTGCCACGGCCGGGACATCGCCACGGTCACCGGCCATGCGTTCGACCTGCCAGAGCGCACGCTGCGTTCCCGCGTTGCGCATGTGGCTGTATCCGTCCCAGATGCCCGGCTGACGGACCTGTGGGGCCCGCCGCACACTTCGATCGCATCTTGGCGGTCACTGGCTGTACCCCAAAAGGGCCGGCTCGGTTAGGGCAGGACCGTCTCCGCCCTCAGATCTTGTGGAACTGGGCGTTGATGACGACCCTGTTCTTCAGTCCGGCTCCAAACGGCCTCAACGTGAGGCCCCATGCACTCCGATCGATGTCCAGCTCGGCAGAGACAGTTACCGAGCCGGCAGCCACGCTGAGATTGGCAGACACAGCCAGCGGTCTGGTCTCTCCGTGAACGGTGAGGTTGCCGTCGAGGTCCAGTGTCCCCGGTCCGGCCAGCCGGCCGCTGGTCGCCTCGTAGGTCACGGTGGGGAACGTTTCCACCTCGAAGAAGTCCGCGGTCCGCAGGTGGGCGTCCCTCTTCTTGTTCTTGGTGTCGATCGAAGCTGCGTCAATCACGAGTGTTCCGCTAATGCCACCGTCGGGGGCCACGGTTCCCGCTCCTTCGAGTGCCCGGAACGTCCCCTTCGCCGGGAACACCCATAGTGCCTTGGTGTGGAATTGGATCGATGTCCGATCACGATCGAGCTCCCAGTTGCCAGCAAAACTACTCAGATCGAAGGAGTCCTGGCTCGGGGATGTCATGGGGATGCCTCCGCAAGGTTGACGGCCCCTTCATCTGAGCACATGCGAGGCCGAACTACCAGGGGAGGTCCGAAGACACCCCGCTCATGCAACCAAGCAGTGAGCCACCCGATGTCGTGAGGACTTCCAGCCACCCCGGTGAAGGATGACGCCGGCCCGAGTCTCAGACCCAGGACTCACCACATGGCGTCAATCGTGGGCGCTATCCGGACGCCCTGAAGCTTGCCAGCCTTTGTCGCCGGGCCCCTGCGATCGGGATCGTAGGGATTCGGTCCGATGGCCAGGATGCTTGCTTCGTCCGGTGACAAGAGGCACACGCTCGCCCTTTCCTGCATCATGACCACGTCTTCTTCCACTCCGGGAATTGCGCCGAAGCCGTTGGGCATCGGAGCGAGGACAATGACCCGCTGAAAGCCATCTGCCAGGCACGCGTTGGCCGATGAGACCATTCCGCCGTCGATCCATGATCGACTGTCGATTCGGACGAGGGGCCAAACGCCGGGAACCGCTCCACTCGCTGCCACCGCATCGACCAATGGGACTCCTGAGTTGTGGTCGAAGATGTGGAGGAGCCCGGTGTCGGCGTCTACGGCCGTGACCCGCAAGGTTTCTGGCCAATCCGTCGTGACGAGTCGACCTTCGACGATCGCCCGGCGGACCTGGGGTGGGACCGGTTCGGGGTTCGCCTTGGCGATCTCGCCGAAGGCAGCGCCGACACTCGTGGGGTCACCTGCTCCGAAGGCGTCGAACCACGCAGCGATCGTCTCCGCCGAAGGAGCAACAGAGATCTCGTCCACGGATGGTTCTGACTGGGCTTCCGCCAAGGCCTCGAGGTCGTACCCGCTTGCCACGGCCGCTCCGACGAATGAGCCGGCAGACGTGCCGATCACCGCGTGTGCCTTGGCCAGCGCCACGCCTGACGCCGCCAAGCCAGCGAGAACGCCGATCTCCCAAGCGATGCCCGTCACGCCGCCGCCACCCAACACCAGCGCACGGGTCGGTGTCGTCCCCTCCGCTTCCGTCATCGAGCCTCACCTCCAATTGCGCCCTCCCTGGATCGAGGTTCACCTTACGGGCGGAGCAGAGACCTTGCCGCCGGAGCTCGCCGGTGCTGGTGCGAAGGGCCTACAGAAATAGCTCGGCCGCTGACGTCGCCTTCCTTGGATAGGAATTGCAACCAGGTTGCGTTGGATGCCGGATCAACAGCGGCTACGTCGTACTACCAACCGGCTCGTCCGGACGTGTGCAAGCGCCGATCATCGGGCGATGACCCCTCAGAGATGGCTGCTGCAATCAGCTCCCACGACGGGACCTATCAAGGACTTCCATCGGGCCGGATCCTGCCGGCCATCTCAGCCTTCACCCGGACACCTCGCCGGACGAAGTCGACGGCCACTGGGCGGGTGACCAGTCTCCCTCCGGGTCGGTGGTCTGTCCCACCTCGATCAGATGACCGTCGGGATCGCGTATGTAGCAACGGATCTCGTACTGGTGCTGCTTCGGCGGCGTCAGGAATTGGGCACCCCGGGCGCTCCACCGGGCGTACACGGCCTGGATGTCTCTGACCCGGATGTTGAGGAAGCTACTGACCCGGTCGGGGTCGCGCGGCGTCTCCAGGGTGACGGCGGGCTTGTCGTCGGTCGGGCCCCCGCCCGCATTGATGACGATCCAGCTGTTGGACAGTTTGACGTTGACCGGTCCTGCGTCGCCTCCGTGGAAGGCCACCGTGCCCCCCAGTACTTCGGTGTAGAAGTGCTGGGAGCGCTCGACGTCGTCCGAGACGATGAAGTGGGTCAGCAGAAGTTCCTCTGCTGGTGGTGGGACTTCGGCCATCTGGCACCTCCACTGGGTTGGGTCACACACCCCGTTGGGGACGGGGTCTGCTGACGATATTGCGACGATGATCGTTGATCCGCTGGGCAACGCGCCGGACACACCCTGTCGGCCACCTCACGTCGCCAATCAGTGGCCAGACCTCAGGGAAGTATGGCAGGACACGTACCTGGGCGGAGGGGGTGCCCCGATCGTCGAGGGTCGGCCAAGGTGACCTGCTCCACCGGCCAGCCGCGCCTGCGCCCTACTCGGGGCCGGTCGTCGACGCGGTCAGGGCCCCTGACGATCGGGGTCCCGATGCCTCCGCCTTGGAGTCGACCCATCCGGTCGGCCTCTCGCCCTCGCGAGCGGCCCTCGCAGAGGGAGGCGTCGGTCATGAGCTGCCGGCGAAGCGGACGGCGCCCCCGACCACCGGTGCACCCGAGTACGGTCTCGGGCCGAGCAGCTGACTACAGTCTGACGATGGGCGCACTGGTCATCTTCTCGGTCGATGTGACCCGTCTCGCGAGCTTCTATGCGGCCGTGCTGGATGCGAGATCGGTAGTGGAACCATCGGGCGACATCCGGATCTTCGGCGATGGGGAAGAGGTACTGATCCATTCACTACCCGATGCCGTGGCGGGCGGCATCGAAATCGCTGCTCCACCGGCACCCCGGGACGGCACACCGATCAAGCCGGTTTTTGATGTCGGCTCACTTGAATCCTCCCTGCGCATCGTCCGGACCGCGGGAGGTGTCGTCACCGGTCGTGTGTTCAGCCTCGGAGGGCTCACCCGACACGACGTGCTCGATCCCGATGGGAACGTCATTCAACTTCGCTGCCCCACTGCGTAGCCGTCCGCTTCGAGACGAAGGCCGACCCCTGTCGGCGTCATGCCGGACCGGTGAGCGTCACCGCCCATGCCGGAGCGGGATCACGGAGCGACCCAACCAGCGGCCCGGAGGCGCGTGCATCTTCCATCCCGACGGTGTCGGTTCTGGACGGCCTGATGCCGGATCGACCGCTTCGCTCATGACACCTGGTCGAACTTGACCACCTTGGTGGACGGAAGGACGTCGACAACGCCCGGCCCCACCCATCGCACGCCCACCGTGCCCCGGGAGTGTCCGGCCGTATCGAGCCAGTTCGGCACCCCGGGATCCCGATGGGCCACGACGAGGCGGACGCTTCCATCTGGTTCGAGCCGGGTCGAGTGGCAGTTGAGCGTGGACTGGTGGTGGACGTAGTCGAGCGTCTCCATCCAGTGATTGTGGAGGGCGAACATCCAGTAGTCGCAGTCCGGGGGCGTGACCTCTATCAAGAGTGCCTCGTCGTCCCGGAGGTCGAAGTAGGCCTGGTGCCACTTGATCTGGGGATCCTTGAACTTGTCGGTGAGGTCGTCCTCGGCTTCGTCGGTGAACTCGTTGGGCCACTTTGACTGGCGAACCGCCCATTGGGCGCCGATGGCCGAGACCGCCTTCACGTAGTGGCCGGCGATCTGGAGGGACCGGTAGAGGTCGGCGGGCGTTAGCGGCTCCGGAGCCGACCCCTCGGACCCGATGCGTTCGATGTGGAGATCGGCGTGCTCCTGGTGGCGTTTGTCGAGGAAGGTCTGGCGGAGGGCCAGGGATCTCGTTTCAGGCTCTGAACGCAGCCAGTTGCCGGGGTGCTCGTGCTGAGAGATGATCACCTCGAAGGTGCCGTCGTCCTCGATGTGCATCTCTTCTTCGTGCAGGGTCGCACCGGTGCCCGGTCCTCCGCCTCCGAAGCCCGCACCCGAGAAGAGGTTGAAACTGATCCACTTGGCCTCACCCCTCGTGCCCCACACGCGGTAGTCGAACTGCCCGTCGAGCGATGCGCCCAGATAGTGGTTGTCAGGGTTCTCGCCGACGATCTTGATCGTCTCGTGGCAGGTGCAGATGAGCTGGGGGTACGCAGCCTGGTAGTGCTCGAGATGACTCTCCAGGGCCCCCCGCAACAGCCGGGTCAGCATTCGGAACCCCTCGGCCCGATCCAGTGGGTCGTCCGGATTTCCCTCGGCCAGAACTGACTCCCCGGCGGCGGAAAGGAGGTCGCAGAACTCGCGCCAGGCGGTGCCGTCCACGACCTTTTGCGTAACTTCGTCCATCGCTGCCTCCCGGTTTCCTCGGCGCCGTTCTCCGACTGTCCGCGACGATAGTCGGACGTCAGGCCGGCCGAAAGCATGATTGTCGGAGCTGATAAGTCATACGTCGGTGAAAAGTCCAGGTAAGGGGCCATCCTGTCGAGCAGGTGAAAATAAGGATGTCGATGTATTCCCGACATCGATCGCCCGGCCGAAGTGCCGCCACCGACCGCACCACGGTCGAATGCCGTGGACCCTGGGCGGCTGACATCACCATTACAGAGTGGCTAGGGTTTGTAACATGAGCGATACAGGCGGGGTGATCGACGACCCCTTTGCGGCCTTCGAGGCGGTTGCCGGCACCACGCGGGACCCGTACCCGGAGTTCGCCCGTCGGCGCGCCGAGGAGCCGGTCATGCGGGGGACGCTCATGGACCTGTCCCACTTCCCGCCCGAGTTCCTGCCGGACGAGCAGTGGTCGGTCTTCCGGTACGAGGACGTGTCCCGGGTGTTCCGCGAGACCAAGTCCTTCAATTCGGCCGGTCACAACAACACCATCGGCCTCATCTTCGGCGAGACCATTCTGTCCATGGACGGTCCGGACCACCGGGCCCACCGGAGCCTGGTGGCCAACGCCTTCAAGGAGAGGTCGCTGCGGCGATGGGAGCCCGAGGTCATCGCCCCGGTCTGTCACCAGCTGCTCGACGATGTGGCGGACGTGGGCTCCGCCGATCTCGTGCAGGCGCTGACATACGAATTCCCCACCAGGGTGATCGCCTCGATCCTCGGTCTGCCGGTCGAGGATCTGGATATGTTCCGGGCGCTGTCGATCCGGCTGATCGGCATCGCCGGCGAGATGGAATCCGGCCTCGCCGCCTCGTTGGAGCTCCGTGACTACTTCCAGGGGCTGATCGACCGACGCCGGTCGGCGCCGGCCGACGACGTGATCAGCGATCTGGTCGCCGCAGAGGTCGACGGGGTGAGGCTGACCGACGAAGCCATCTCCTCGTTCCTGCGCCTTCTCCTCCCGGCCGGCATCGAGACCACCTTCCGGTCCTCGGGCAACCTCTTGTTCTTGTTGCTCACTCACCAGGACCAGTTCGAACAGGTGCGTCACGACCGTCAGCTGGTGGCACGAGCCATCGAAGAGGGCCTCCGGTACGAGACGCCGCTGACGACGGTGGCCCGGTTCGCCGCCCGCGATGTCGAGCTGGGCGGGCACCTGATCCACGAGGGGGCCACCGTCTCGCCGGTCATCGGCTCGGCCAATCGGGACGAGACGCGCTGGGAGGATCCCGATTCCTTCGACATCCATCGGACCCCGAAGCCGCACATCGCGTTCGCCGCCGGCCCCCACATGTGCTTGGGCATGCACCTCGCCCGGATCGAGACGGAGGTCATGCTCCAAGTCCTCATGGACCGTTTCGAGGCCATCGAGCTGGTCCCGGGGGACCGCGACCCGCACATCCGGGGCATGGCGTTCCGTTCGCCGACCAGCCTTCCGGTCACCTTCCGGCCGGTCCGTTGAAGGCGACTCCTGTGGGCGCCGGTGAACGGCGGTGACGGACCGGCGGCCGAGCCAGTCGCGACTGTTCATCGGGGGCGGGTGGGTCGAACCCCTGTCCACGGCGACCATCGACGTGGTGGAGGCCCATTCCGAGCAGCCGATCGGGAGGGTCCCCGACGCCGGCCCGGCCGATGTCGATGTTGCCGTGTCGTCGGCCCGGGCCGCCTTCGACCGGTCGGACTGGCCCCACCTCCCCGTGGAGGACAGGGCGGCGGCGGTGCGGCGGCTCATCGAGGAGTTCGGCCGCCGGGCCGAGGAGATGGCCCAGACCATCAGCTCGGAGAACGGTGCCCCCATCAAGTTCTCCCGCCTGGGCCAGGTCGGAGCACCACTCGACATCATGGCGTCGAGTATCGACGTGGCCACCGCTACCCCGTGGGAGGAGCGCCGTCCTGGTCGCTACCTCGACTACCTGCTGCGACGGGAGCCGGTCGGCGTCGTCGGGGCCATCGTGGCCTGGAACGTCCCCCAGGTCCTGATCGCCGTCAAGCTGGCCCCTGCCCTGTTGGCCGGCTGCACCGTGGTGGTCAAGGCCGCACCCGAAGCGTCCCTGGACGCCGTGCTGTTGGGCGAGATCCTCGAGGCCGCCGATCTTCCCCATGGCACCGTGTCGGTGCTCACCGGTGGCGTGGATGCGGGCCGGGCCCTGGTCGGACATGCCGGAGTGGACAAGATCGCCTTCACGGGATCGACCGCCGCCGGGCGCGACATCGGGGCCCGGTGCGGTGGCGACCTCCGCCGCTGCAGCCTCGAACTGGGTGGCAAGTCGGCGGCCATTCTCCTGGACGATGCCGACCTGGCCGCCTCCGTCCGGGCCCTCCGGTTCACCTCCTTCGTCAACAACGGCCAGGCCTGCGCCGCCCAGACCCGGATCCTGGCCCCCCGCTCCCGCTACACCGAGGCCGTCGAGGCCATCGGGGCCCTCGCCGCGTCGCTGACCGTCGGTGATCCGCACGATCCCGACACCAAGGTGGGGCCCCTGGTCAGCGAACGCCAGCGGGACCGGGTCCGGGGCTACATCGACACCGGCACCGCGGAAGGGGCCCGCCTGGTCACCGGAGGCCCGGAGGCGCCGTCGGGCCTGCCGACCGGGTGGTTCGTCCAGCCCACGGTGTTCGCGGACGTCGACAACAGGATGCGCATCGCGCAAGAGGAGATCTTCGGACCCGTGCTCAGCGTCATCCCCTACGACGACGATGCCGACGCGGTCCGCCTGGCCAACGACTCGCGGTACGGCCTGGCCGGCTCGGTGTTCACCTCCGATCCCCGGCGGGGCCTGGCGGTGGCCCGGGCGGTGCGGACCGGGACCTTCGGGATCAACGGCTACGCCCCCGACCCACTGGCTCCCTTCGGGGGCTTCAAGGAGTCGGGGATCGGTCGCGAGTGGGGTGACCACGGCCTCGACGAGTACGTCGAGATCAAAGCGGTCAACGGGCTGGCCCCATGAGTGCCCCCTACGACGCTGCCCAGGAGCACTACCCGATGTCGGGCCTGGACGAGTTCCTGGTCCACAACCACCCCAACCCGGTGCGGATCATGTGGACCTCCGACACCCAGGCCTACGAGCGGATGTGGTTCACCTGCGAAGACACCACCGGCGACCTGCTGGTGGTGGCGGGGATGGGCATCTACCCCAACCTGGGCACGGCCGAGGCCTTCGCCATCGTCAACGTGCGGGGGCAGCACACCACCGTCCGGGCCCACCGCAAACTGGGGCTCAACCGGATGGACATGACCGTCGGGCCGCTTCACTTCGAACTGGTCGAGCCGTTCCGCCAGTGGCACCTCACCCTCGACGAGAACGAGTACGGCACCGCCTTCGACGTGTCGTGGTTCGACACCAAACGGCCGGTGTACCGGCTGATGGGGGGAGGGATGTTCATCGGGACCAAGCCCTTCGCCGGTGTGGCCGGCTACGACGGGTTCGGCCGCCAGAGCGGGTGGGTGACCGCCCACGGCGAGCGGTTCGAGTTGGACCGCGCCGTCCACCGGGGTACCCGGGACCACCACTGGGGCACCCGGGACGGCGTGGGTGGGCGCCCCTACTGGAGCGGGAACCAGCACCCCCACTCGGGGGAGTGGGTGGAGTTCGAGCAGTACGGCGTGTGGGGGGACCACATCCTCTACAACCTCGGCGATCCCCGACGGGGCAGCGAGACCCTCCGGGGCCGGCGCCACCGGCTCCGATTCGAGGACGAGACCCGCCTGCTCCTGTCCGGGGAGGTCGACCTGGTCTTCGCCGACGGCAGCGAGAAGACCATGACGTTCGAGCGGTTGGGCAACCAGATCGCCTTCCTCCGCTGCGGCATGTACGGGGGGCCCAACGGGGGGACACCCGACGGCGACATCTGGCACGGGATGGACGTGGGCGACGGTGTGGTCAGCGGAGAGACCTACGACGTCAACGACCCGGGCGTGCGTTCCCGCATCTGCGGCCTCGACCAGCATCACGCCAGGTTCGAGTGCGAGGGCGAGGTGACCTACGGGATCATCGAGCCGTACGACACCCTCTGCTACGAGATGGCCTCGAGCGGGCTGGGGGGCTTCTCACTGCTCGAGTGACCGCGGAGTCGGCGGGCCGGCCCGGTGGTCCGGGGACCGACTACGTGAAGTCAGACCCGCCGTCGACGTTGATGTTGGCGCCCGTCATGTAGGTGTTGCGGGCCGACGCGGCGAAGGCGATCACAGGCCCGATCTCCTTGGGGTCGCCGGCCCGGTTGAGATGGACCGGAGGTCCGAAATCCCGGGTGATGTAGCGCATGACATCGTAGAGGTCCTCTTCGTCGACGTCGGGCAGTTGGCGCAGGGCGCTCTTGAACGACTCGGACACATAGGTCCCCGGGCTGACGGTGTTGACCAGGATCCCGTCTTCGGCCAGGGACATCGAAAGGTTCTTGCTCAGGCTCGTGAGTGCGTTCTTGGCCGCGGTGTAGGCCACCAGGGACGCGGACTGCCGCTTGGTGGACATGGCCGAGACATTGACGATCCGGGCCCACTCGGCTCGCCTGAGGAGCGGGAGTGCCGCCCGAATGGTGCGCACCGAGCTGAGGGTGATCCCGTTCAGCACCTCGAGCCACTCGGCGTCCGTGTACTCCTCGAACGCCTTGATCCCGCCCGGAAACGGACCGGCTGCGTTGACGAGGGCGTTGCAGTGTCCCCAGCGGTCGCCCACCTGGGCGATCGCCGTCTCGACCGAACCCTGGTCGAGAAGGTCGGTCTGGAGGCCGATGGCGTCCGGTGAGCCCAGGGCCCGGAGGTCCTGCGCCGTCTCGTCCAGCTCCTGCTGCGTGCGGGCCAGCACTGCGACACGGGCCCCGTCGGCGGCAAAGCAGTCGGCGGCCGCCCTCCCCATTCCCGTGGTCCCTCCCGCCACGATGACGACGGCATTCGACAGGCCCAGATCCATGGTCTCTCCCCCAGGTTGCTTGTACGGCTTCGACGGTTGAGTTTACATAGTAGGCATAGTTTGTAAAGGGGCGTCAGCGCAGCCATTGCCGAGGAGAGCCAGTGCGGTCACCGGCTGACCCATGCACCGGTCGGGCGCATCGACCCGCCCGTGGGCTCAGCGGCCGATGAGGGAGCTCCGGCCGTTGGCGGCGAACTCCCCGACCATCCGGTCCACGTCGGCCGGGGTCAGCCTCACGTAGCGGTCGCTCCGGCCCTGCCGGTGCCAGATCGGGTCCCCGGTCCTCCACTGCTCGGCCCGGAGCGGCTTCTTGTCCGTCTTGTCGGTGGCGGTGACCGGCAGGGCCGACACCAGCCGCACGAAACGCGGCGCCCATTTGGTACCCAGGTCCTCCTGGGCGGCCAGGAAGGCGGTGAATGCGTCGGGGTCGAAGGCCACCCCGTGCTCGAGCTCGAGGGCGGCCATCACCTGGTCGCCGGTGCTGGGATCGGGGACCGGGTAGACGGCCACCCCGCTGACCCCCTCGAACCGGGCCAGGATGCGCTCGACCGGGGCGGCGGCGAAGTTCTCGCTGTCCACCCGCAGCCAGTCCCCGGTGCGCCCGGCGAAGTAGAAGATCCCCTCAGGATCGCGGTAGGCCAGGTCGCCGGACCAGTACCACCCGTTACGGGTGCGCTCGGCATCGGCTTCGGGGTTGTTGTAGTAGCCCTCGAAATTGGAGAGGGCCTTGCGTCCCACCAGCTCGCCGATGCAGGCCTCGGCGTTGACCAGCCGGCCGTGCCCGTCGAGTTCGGCCGGCGGGAGCTCCTCCCCGGTGTCCGGGTCGACGACGGCCACGTCGTCTCGTGAGCTCGCCCGGCCCAGGGCCCCGGGCTTCGGATCGGGTACCGGTTTCAACACGATGGCGTTCTCGCTGGAGCCGTACCCCTCGATGAGGGGAACGCCGAACCGGTCGGTGAAGGCAGCCTTGTCCCGGGCCGAGGTCTCCGGCCCGAGCACGTAGCGCAGGTGGTGGTGGCGGTCGTGCTCCGTGGGCGGGGTGGCCACGATGTGGGCGATGGCCCGCCCCACGCTGTTGAAGAACGTGGCCCCGCACGCACGTACGTCGGGGAGGAAGCTGGAGGCCGAGAACCTCCGCCGCAGGGCCAGCGTGGCCCCGCTGGCCAGGGCGGGCAGCACGGCGGCGGAAAGAGCGTTCCCGTGGAAGAGGGGCATGGCCGAGTACAGGACGTCCTCGGGGCTGAAGCCGACCCTGGACGCGGCCCGGGCCGCCCGCCCCTGGGTCATGCGGACGGCCTTCGGCCCCCCGGTCGAGCCCGAGGTGAAGATGAGCAGGAAGAGCTGGTCCGACGTCGGCTCGGGAAGGGCCGGCCGGGCCTCGTCCCCGGTGGGCCGGAGACCGTCCAGCCGGTGGGTGTACTCGTCGTCGTCCACCACCAGGAGCCGGTCGGGGGCGAGGCCCAGATCGAGCTGGTCCACCAGACCCACCTGGGTGGAGTCGGTGACCAGCAGCTGGCAGTCGGCCCGGCGGATGTCGGTGGCCAGTTCGGCACCCCGGCGGGTGGGGTTGACCCCCACGACGACCGCTCCGGCCAGGGCCGCTCCGGCCAGGAGGAAGAGGTACTCGGGGGTGTTCTCCAGCAGGACCCCCACATGGAAGGGGCCGTCCTGGCGGAGCGAGAGGAGCAGTTCGGCCCGGAGCTCGGCCTCGGCGACCACCTGGCGCCAGGTCCACGCACGGCCCTCGAACAGGACCCCGGTGCTGTCGTCCCCGGCCCGGAGCCGGACCAGCTCGGCGGCGGTGTCGGCGGGACCCGCCGGGGGAGCCCCGGTGGACCCGTCGGTCGGGTCGCTCACGTCAGCCTCTCGGCCAGCAGGTCGAGGATGGGGTTGTCCTCGATGGGCAGCATGAGGGGCTGCCCGGCGTCGCGACGCAGCACGCTGATGCGGGTCATGATGGCCGTGCTCCGGACCATGGCCAAGGTCTCGTACCAGGCGAGGTCCACCACTGGACGGCCGCTCAGCTCCTCGAAGCCGCGCCACGGTGGCGTCGCGGTCGGGAAACCCGTCGGCCCGCTTCCCGAACAGCCGGTGCATGGTGAGGTCGAGGCTGGTGAACCAGGCCAGGTCGTGCTCGGGCGCCCCCACCGAGGTCATGTCCCAGTCGAGTACGGCCCGGACCCGGCCGTCGTCGTCGAGCACCGTGTTCTCGAAGCGGACATCCCCCCACAGCAGGGCGGGGGACGGCTCGTCGTCGGGACGGTGCTCACGACACCACTCGAGGGCCCCGACCAGGGCCGGCACCGGACGGCCGTGACACGACCATGAGAGGTACCCCTGCCAGAAGTCCAACTCGGCGGCGTTGTCCCGGCGGGGCACCCCGGGCGCCGATGCGGGGTCGGCCCGGTGGATGGCGGCCACGGTGGTGAGGAACCCGTCGTAGACACGTCGCCGCTGGGCCCGGTCCAACGCCCGCAGCCACGGGTCGCGGTGGGCCATGGCCCCCACGATGTGCCCGTCGATCCGGGGCATCACGATGAACGGTGCGCCCACCCAGTCGTCGTCCGCTTCGACCTCCGGATCGGCGACCGGGACGCCGACCGCGGAGGCGGCCATCTGGGCCTGCCACTGCGAGACCAGGTCGTAGTCGGCGAACGTGCCGACCGATGGGGGAGCCATGCGCACCACGTGGGCGGCCCGGCGCCGCCCTCCGTCCTCGGACCACGAGACGTCGACGAAGAGCGTCTCGCTGGAGTAGCCGGCGCTGGGCCGCGTGAGGGTGTCGACCCGGGCGTCGGCGAGACCCCGACGGCGGGCGAACCAACGGGCCAGGCCGTCGGCCAGGCCGCCGTCGACCTGGTCGGTGGACGAGGTCGCGCCTACGTCTTTGTGCATGCTGTCCCCCCTCCGAGTCCACCGGCCTGAACGACGGACACGCTATGCGGTGACCGGCGCATCAGGGCGCCAGCACGAGGGGCATCCGGGTCGCGCCGCGCACCAGCGTGGACCGGACGTACTCCACCTCGCCCGCCAGCTCGTACGTCGGGAAGCGGGCCAGCAGCTCCTCGAAGAAGATCCGGGCCTCGAGGCGGGCCAGCGCCGCGCCCAGGCAGAGGTGTTCCCCGAAGCCGAAGGCGACATGGGTGGGGGTGACCGGTCGGCGGACGTCGAGCCGGGCAGCGGTGGGTCCGAAGACCGCCTCGTCACGGTTTCCCGACGCGTACAGCATGATCACGAAGTCGCCGGCGGCGACGTCCTCACCTCCGAGTTGGACGTCGACCGCGGCCGTGCGCCCGAAGGCCTGGATGGGCGTGACCCATCGGAGCAGCTCCTCGACCGCCACCGGCAGGAGCGTGGGATCGTCGGCGAGGTCGGCCCGCTGATCCGGTTGCTGGTACAGCACCTCCATCCCACCCGAGATGAGGGTGCGGGTGGTTTCGTTGCCCGCCACCAGCAGCGTCATGCAGAATCCCATGATCTCGACCCGGTTCAGTGGCCGGCCTTCCAGCTGGGTGGCCTTCAGGACCTCGAGCAGATCGTTGCCCTCGGTGGCAGGGGAGGCGATGTGGGCCATCAGGTATTCGGCCATCTGGCCCAGCTCGACCGCCGACTCCGGAGTGCCGGACTGATCGGGGGCGGCGATGATGGCGTCGGACCACCGCCGGAAGGTGTCTCGATCGGCGTCACCCACCCCGAACAGCTCAGCGATCACCGCGATGGGCACCACGGAGGCCAGGGCATCCACCCCGTCCAGCCGCTCGTCGGGAACCAGGCTGTCCAGTACCTCGATGACCGTCCGTCGGATCGTCCCGTCGAGGCGGCCGACCGCCTTCGGCGTGAACTGGCGGTTGACCACCTTCCGGTAGAGCGCGTGGACGGGCGGGTCGAGATGGAGGATCGAGAAGGTGTTGAGTCCCCCGGACCCGTCCGAGCGCATGGGGTCGTTGATCAGGACGCCCCGACCCGACACGAAACGGTCGGGGTCCCGACTGATCGAGCGGATGTCGTCGTATCGGGTCACCGCCCAGCTGCCCTCCTCGGTGCGGTAGACGGGGGCCTGGTCCCGGAGGTCGGCCAGGACGTCGAAGTAGTCGGGCCGGAGGAAGAAGCCGGGTCGGGTCAGGTCGAGACGAAGGTCGGCCACATCGGCCATGGAAACTCCTCGGGTTGTGGAAATCGGCAGGTCGACGCGTGGTTCTTGCCGCAGGACGGTGAGTTTCGTACAGTGTTCAACTCTTCGTCAAGCATGGCGCCGAATGAGCCGGGCGCCTCAGGAGTGGCAATGCGAGCTGCAGTGATGACCGGACCGGATCAGCCCCTCGAGTTGCGGGAGCTGTCCCCTCGTCCGCTGCGGCCCACCGAGGTCCACTTCCGGATCGATGCATCGGGCGTCTGCCACTCCGACGAGACCGTCCGCCGCCAGGGCATGGGGGGGTTGGCTCCGGTCATCCTGGGTCACGAGGGGTGCGGCACGGTCCTCGAGGTCGGCGGGGACGTTCGTGACCTCGGGCCCGGACGTCGTGTCATCGGCGCATTTCAGCCTGCATGCGGCTCGTGTTGGCACTGCGTCCGGGGTCGCACGCACTTCTGCGACCAGATCATCGATGTCGCCACCCGGGCCCATTGGACGGACGACCTCAGTGGGCAGCGCACGTGGTCGATGAGTGGTCTGGGCACCTTCGCCGAGGAGGCCGTCGTCGATCGCATGTCGGTGGTCGGCGTGGAGTCCGATCTACCCGCCGACCAACTGGCCCTGGTGGGCTGTGCGGCCATGACCGGAGTGGGAGCCGCCCTCAACACCGCCCGCGTCGAGCCCGGGTCGGTGGTCGCGGTGGTGGGTTGCGGCGGTGTGGGGCAGTTCGTCATCCAAGGGGCCCGGATCGCCGGCGCCGCACAGATCATCGCCGTCGACCCCGTCGCCACCAAGCGTGACAAGGCACTCGCCAACGGGGCCACTGACGTCATCGACCCGGCGGACACCGATCCCGTCGAGGCGGTGCGGGCGCTGACCGCCGGTCGTGGCGCCGACTACGCCTTCGAGGTGGCCATGTCCGGTCCCACGCTCCGCCAGGCCTATGACCTGAGCCGGAACGCCGGCACCGTCGTGGCGGTGGGAATGCCACCGGCGGGGACGACGGTCGAGTTCGACGCCTTCCAACTGTTCTCCACCGAGAAACGGCTGGTGGGTTGCTACTACGGGTCGGGCCAGGTCCGACGGGACTTCCCCCGCCTGGTCGCCCTGGCCGAGCGGGGTCAGCTCGATCTGGCCGGTGCCGTCACCCGCCGCATCACGCTCGATCAGGTCAACGAGGCGTTCGATGCCATGGCCAGCGGTGAAGTCATCCGTTCGGTGATCGTGCCCGGTGCCGGGCGTACCCGTGGGTAGCCCCGCCACCGCCGGCGTCGTCCCCGGGTCGGGCGGCCCACGCCCGTGGCGCTACGGCGAGCTGACCCGTGACGATGTGGTCGAGGCGGGGCTCCGCCTCACCCGGAGGAGTGGCTTCGCCCATCTGAGCATGCGCAAGCTGGCGGCAGAGCTGGGCAGCCCGTCCATGAACGTCTACTACTACGTGCGGGACAAGAGCCACCTCCTCGACCTGGTCGGCGACGCCGTCTTGGGCGAGGTCCTCCTCCCACCCGCCGACCTTCCCTGGGAGCGACGGCTCATCCTCTTGTTCGAGCGCGGGCGCGAGGTCTTGCTGAGCTACCCCGGGGTGGCCCAGCACCTCCTGCGGCGCACCGAGGGGCTGGCGAACGAGACGCGGCTGTACCGGGCCGTCGATGAGATCCTCGCCACCGCCGGCTTCGACCGCACCGTCGGCAACCGGGCCCAGCGACTGCTGGCCTACCTGCTGTTCGGCGCCGTGACCTCCGAGCTGGCGACGACCGGTGCGGCGGACGATCCGGGCACCATCATGTTCGACGACGACCAGGAGGTCTTCCGTTTCGGCCTCGAGCTCCTGCTCGACGGGTTGCGTCAGACCCGGACCGACATCCGGTGACGAGCCTCCGCACCGGACGGGGACCTCGGGGCGCCGGCGCCTTTACATATTGACTCTCACATGTAAGGATTTGGCGGTGACGAGCCAGACCACGAGCGCCGAGCTCATCCTCGCCGCCACCAGGCGTGCCATCGCCGCCAAGGGTCCCGGAAAGCTCACCTTGTCGGCGGTGGCGGCCGCCGCCGGCGTGTCCCGCCCCACCCTGTACCGGTGGTTCCCGACCAAAGGCGAGCTCTTCGCCGCCCTCACCGCCTACGAGCGGGCCCAGTTCGACGACGGCCTCCGGGCCGAGATCGGTGCCCACCGGAGCCCGACCCGGCGGTTGGACGCCGCGCTCCGGTACCTGCTCTCGTATCTGGACGAGTCGATGGGCACCGATCCCATCGGGGTCGACCCGGCCTTCGCCCTGCGCTCGCTCAACGACTCGCTGGGTGCCCAGGTCGAGACCCTGGTCCGTTTGCTCGGCCCGTCACTGGACCAGGTGCCCGCGGTGCGCAGCAAGGCGATGAGCAGGGCGCAGGCGGCCGAGATGTTCCTGCGGGTGGCCTACTCCCACTACCTGGTGCCCCACCCGGATACCGAGGAGCTGCTGGCCTCGATGCGAACGTTTGCCGGGCTGCCCCGACGCTCGTTGACCCGTGCGGTCGGATGATGCCCGGGCGGGGATCGGCGTGACGGCCGGGCTCACCCACCTGCAGCGGCTGGAGGCCGAGAGCATCCACATCATGCGGGAGACGGTGGCCGAGTCCGAGCGGCCGGTGATGCTGTACTCCATCGGCAAGGACAGTGCGGTGATGCTGCACCTGGCCCGGAAGGCGTTCCACCCGTCGGTCCCGCCCTTCCCCCTGCTCCACGTCGACACCACGTGGAAGTTCCGGGCCATGTACGAGATGCGGGAGAAGATGGCCGCCGACAGCGGTATGGAGCTGTTGGTCCACCAGAACCCCGAGTGCGTCCGGCTGGGGATCAACGCCTTCGACCATGGATCCGCCGTGCATACCGACATGTGGAAGACCCAGGGGCTCAAGCAGGCCCTCGACCACCATGGATTCGACGCCGCCTTCGGGGGTGCTCGCCGCGACGAGGAGAAGTCCCGGGCCAAGGAGCGGATCTTCAGCATCCGGTCGGCCCAGCACCGGTGGGATCCCAAACGGCAGCGCCCCGAGCTCTGGCGCACCTACAACGTGCGCCGCAGCCAGGGCGAGTCGATGAGGGTGTTCCCGCTGTCCAACTGGACCGAGCTGGACATCTGGCAGTACATCTCCCGTGAGCAGATTCCCATCGTCCCGTTGTATCTGGCCGCGGTGCGTCCGGTCGTCGAGCGGGATGGCGTACTCATCATGGTGGACGACGATCGGATGCCGCTCGACGGGCAGACGCCCGAACTTCGGAGCGTGCGGTTCCGGACCCTGGGGTGCTACCCGCTCACCGGTGCCGTGGAGAGCACCGCCACCACGCTGAACGGTGTCATCCAGGAGATGCTGCTCGCCACCACGTCGGAGCGGGAGGGTCGAGTGATCGACTTCGACGCCGCCGGCTCGATGGAGAAGAAGAAGCAGGAGGGGTACTTCTGATGGCCACGGCCAATGCGTCGCTCATTGCCACGGACATCGAGGCCTACCTGGACGTCCACGAGCACAAGCGATTGCTCCGATTCATCACGTGCGGGAGCGTCGATGACGGAAAGAGCACGCTCATCGGGCGGCTGCTCTACGAGTCCCATCTGGTGTTCGACGACCATCTGGCCGCCCTGGAGACGGACTCACGCCAGGTGGGTACCCAGGGCGGCGACCTCGATTTCGCACTGCTGGTCGACGGCCTGGCCGCCGAGCGGGAGCAGGGAATCACCATCGATGTCGCCTACCGATACTTCGCCACCGAAAAGAAGAAGTTCATCGTGGCCGACACACCGGGCCATGAGCAGTACACCCGGAACATGGTGACCGGAGCGTCGACGGCCGATGCCGCCGTCATCCTCATCGACGCCCGGAAGGGCGTACTCGCCCAGACGCGCCGCCACAGCTTTCTGGTATCCCTGCTCGGCATCGAACATGTCGTGGTGGCGGTGAACAAGCTCGATCTGATGGACTACTCCCAACAGGTGTTCGATGACGTCGAGCGGGACTACCGGGCCTTCGCCGACGGCATCGGGCTGTCCGACATCACCTGCATCCCGATGTCGGCACTTCGGGGCGTCAACATCGTCGAACCGAGTCCCGACACCCCCTGGTACGAGGGGCCGACCCTGTTGGCCCATCTCGAAGCCATCGACGTCGAGGACCGGCCCGCGCACACCCCGTTCCGGATGCCGGTCCAGTGGGTCAACCGACCCGATCTGGACTTCCGGGGCTTCTCCGGCCTGGTCGTGGGAGGATCGGTGCGGCCCGGCGACCGGGTGCGGGCGCTGCCCTCCGGCCGCACGTCCACCGTCTCGCGCATCTCGACCTTCGACGGCGACCTCGACACCGCCGTCGCCGGCCAGTCGGTCACCGTGGTGCTGGACGACGAGATCGACGTGAGCCGGGGTGATGTCCTCTGCTCGGACGACCAGCCGGCGGAGATCGCCGACCAGTTCGAGGCCCACCTCGTCTGGATGGACGACCATGAGATGCTGCCTGGACGGCCCTATCTCATCAAGCTGGGCACGTCGCTGGTCGGCGCCACCTTCTCGCAGCCCAAGTACAAGGTGAACGTCAACACCATGGAGCATCTGGCGGCGCGGACGCTGGAGCTGAACGAGATCGGAGTGTGCACGGTCAGCACCGACCGAATGGTGCCGTTCGACCCCTACGCGTCGAACCGCGACACGGGAGGTTTCGTCGTCATCGACCGGATGACCAATTCCACTGTGGGGGCAGGCCTTCTCCACTTCTCGCTCCGGCGCGCACAGAACGTCCACTGGCAGGCGGTCGAGGTCGACCTGGACGCACGCAACGCCATGATGGGCCACGGATCCGGCGTGGTCTGGCTGACCGGCATCTCCGGGGCCGGCAAGTCGACCATCGCCAACCGCACCGAGCAGCTCCTGCACGCCCACGGCGTGCACACCTACCTGCTGGACGGCGACAACGTGCGCCACGGCCTCAACCGCGATCTGGGTTTCACCGAGCTCGACCGCATCGAGAACATCAGACGGGTGGCCGAAGTGGCCCGGCTGATGGCTGATGCCGGACTCGTGGTGCTGGTCTCGTTCATCTCGCCGTTCCGGGCCGAGCGGCGACTGGCACGGGAGCTGGCCGGGGTGGGCCGATTCTGTGAGGTGCACGTCGACACGTCCCTGGAGGACGCCGAGGCCCGAGATCGCAAGGGGCTGTACCGCAAGGCCCGCCGGGGCGAGCTGGCCAACTTCACCGGTATCGACTCGCCCTACGAAGTGCCCGAGGCTCCCGAGCTGCGCATCGACACGGCAACGTCGACACCGGAGGAGGCCGCCGAATCCCTGCTCGACCAACTGCGCCGCATGGGAATGGTGTCCTGACCCTCAACCGGGGCCTCCGGAGACGACCCTCATCGAAAGCAACGCTTTCAGCTGGGTACCGACCACGGAGGACGTCATCCGGGAGCATTCGACGGGAGAGGAACGGGTTGCGCCAGCCAGCGCAACGCCAGTCCGCTACCATGTCGAAAGCATCACTTTCGTCCAGACTGGTGCACGCAACGGGGGAGGACTTCAGTGCTCGGGTTCCACGCACGGTGTCGGGCTGAGCGGCCGACACCACCACCGCCAAGGACCTCCGGCGAACGGCCACCGGCCACCGGCACCGATCGCCACCACCGCCACGGCCGGCTCGCCCGATGAGCCTCGACGTCGACCGCATCGAGGAGGACGCCCGCACCCGGACGGGTCTCGACGACACCGGTGGCGACCACTACCGCGAGGGCCTCGAGCGTCTGGTGGCGTCCATGAACGAGGAGGGCACCCTCACCGAGATGGGCGAGGTCATGCAGCAGATGCGGCTGAGCACCCTCCTGGCCGCCCGGCTCGGGGTCGAGGAGACCTACCGGCTGCACCCCGAGATCGACGACGAGGTCATCGACGGACCGGTCTTCGTCATCGGGCTGCCCCGCACCGGCACCACGGCCCTCAGCCAGTTGGTGGCGGCCGACCCCCAATTCCGGTCGCTGCGGACGTGGGAGTCGGCGGCGCCGGTCCCCCCTCCGGAAAAGGCCACCGAGCACACCGACCCCCGGATCGCCGCCACCGAGCAGGGCATCGCCATGATGGACGAGGCCTTCCCGCTCATGCAGACCATGCACCACACCGAGGCCACCACGGCCACGGAGTGCCAGGACCTCATGGGGATGAGCTTCCGGACCGCCCACTTCGACGGCTTCGCCCGGGTGCCCTCCTACATGGCGTGGGTCGTGAACACCGACATGGAGGAGACCTACCGCTATCACCGTCGGGTGCTCCGCCTGCTCCAGTGGCACTGCCCACCCCGCCTGTGGCACCTCAAGACGCCGGTCCACATGCTGGCGCTCGATGCGTTGGTGGAGGCGTATCCGAACGCCCGGTTCCTGTGGAGCCACCGCGACCCGACCAAGGTCATCGGATCGGTGTGCAGCCTGATCCACTACACCCGCAGCTGGAGCAGCGACCGGGACGACTCGGTCGAACTGGGGGCCGAGCAGCTGAGCCATTGGTGGGTGGCGGTGGAGCGGGCCATGGAGTTCCGGGCCCGGATGGGTGACGACCGGTTCGCCGACGTCTCGTTCGGTGCCCTCCAGACCGACCCGATGGAGGCGCTGGCCGGGGCACTGGACCGGATCGGCTTCCCCTTCGACGAGCACTCGCGTGCCTCGGTGGAGAGATGGGCCGGGTCCCACGAGCCGGGGGCGCACGGCACCCACACCTACGAGTTGTCCGATTTCGGTCTCGAGCCCGATCAGATCCGGGAGCGATTCGCCCCGTACTACGCCGCCTTCGACCTCGAAGCCTGAATCGGTCCCGCTGCCCGGATGACGGACTGATCGCCGCCGTGACATGGTTAAGGGAGCCCGGCAAGGGGAACGGGCCGTCGGATCGACCGGTCCGACCAACGACACGCCGGTTCACACCACGCCGGATCACACCACGCCGGATCACACCACGCCGGATCACACCGGGCCGATTCACACCAGGAGGGTCATGACCACCACATCATCTTCATCCACCCAGTCCGAACTGGGGAGCGAGCCGCGGATGCTCATCGACGGCGCGCTCGTCGAGTCCTCCTCCGGCGCCGGGTTCGACAACATCAACCCGGCCACCGAAGAGGTGATCGGCCAGACCACCGATGCCAGCGCCGCCGACATGGACCGGGCCATCGCCGCGGCCCGGCGCGCGTTCGACGAGACCGGGTGGGCCACCGACCGGGCCCTTCGCCAGCGCTGTCTCCGCCAGCTGCACGACGCCATCGTCGGCGAGCGGGAGCTGTTCCGCTCGGAGCTGGTGGCCGAGGTGGGCACGCCGGTGATGGTGACCACCATGGCCCAGCTCGACGCGCCCCTCGAGGACGGCCTCCTGTGGCCGGCCGAGGAGATCGACCGCTTCCAGTGGGAGCGGCCCCTGCCCGACAACAACGCCTTCGGCCAGCCGAGCTGGATGAAGGTGGTCAAAGAGCCCGTGGGCGTGGTCGGGGCCATCCTCCCGTGGAACTACCCCTTCGAGATCATCATCGCCAAACTGGGACAGGCCCTGGCCACCGGCAATTCCATGGTCATCAAGCCCGCCCCGGACACCCCGTGGAGCGCCACCCGGATCGGTCGCCTGATCGCCGAGAACACCGACATCCCGGCCGGGATCGTCAACGTGGTCCCGTCCTCGGACCACCTGATCGGCGAGCAGCTGGTGACCGACCCGCGGGTGGACATGATCTCGTTCACCGGGTCCACCGCCACCGGCCGTCGCATCATGGCCGCCGGCGCCCCCACCCTCAAGCGGCTCTTCCTCGAGCTGGGGGGCAAGTCGGCCGACATCATCCTGGAGGACGGGGACGTGGCCACCAAGATGGCCTTCCTCGGCTTCATGTGCATGCACGCCGGGCAGGGCTGCGCCATGCTCACCCGCAGCCTCATCCACCAGTCCCGCTACGACGAGGCGGTGGAACTGGCCAAGGTGTCGATGGAGGGTGTCACCTATGGGGACCCCACCGACCCCGGCGTGATCCAGGGGCCCCAGGTCAGCGCCAAACAGCGGGATCGGGTCATGGGCTACATCGACAAGGGCGTGGCCGAGGGGGCCCGCCTGGTCACCGGTGGCCACCGTCCGGCCCATCTCCCGAAGGGCTACTTCGTGGAGCCGACCCTCTTCGCCGACGTGGACAACTCCATGACCATCGCCCAAGAGGAGATCTTCGGCCCCGTTCTGGTGCTGATCCCCTTCAAGGACGACGACGACGCCGTCCGGATCGCCAACGACAGTGTCTACGGCCTCTCCGGCGGGGTGACCTCGGCCTCCGAGGAGCGGGCCCTGGCCGTGGCCTCCCGGATCCGATCCGGCACGGTCTCGGTCAACGGTGGCGTCTACTACAGCCCCATGTCGCCCTTCGGTGGCTACAAGGCCAGCGGCATCGGACGCCAGAACGGTATCGAGGGATTCGAGCAGTACCTCGAGACCAAGACCATCGCCGTCGGGAAGTAGGTCGGCGACTGCTGGAGCCGCCCCTGTGGGCGCTCGGGCAGCTCAGACGGGCTCCTGCACCGGAGGCTCGGTGCCGGCGGGGGCGGGTGCGACGAGGAGCGCCGCCACCTGGGAGGGGTCGACGTCGAGCGCGCTCAGACAGAATCGCATCACCTGCCCCCTCGTCTCCCGACGGGGGAGCGGGAACCCCATCCAGCGCTGCTCGACGACGCCGGAAACGACATGGTGGATTGCCTTGGCGTCGCCAACCGGCTCGATCCCTTTGAAGACCCCGGTGGTCAACCCTCGGGCCAGCTGTTCGATGAGCGGCTCCAGTGTGCGGTTGAAGGCCGGCTCCAACTGCCTGGGGAACTGCCGACTGGCTCGGACGGCCTCTTCGGTGAGGGGTCGAAGGCTGGCGGCAAGGCGTTGGTCGAAGCCCAGTTCGAGACGAGCGTCTATCCATGCCATGACCCCCTCGATGGGATTGGAGGCATCCCTCATTCGACTGTTGAGCCGTTTCGCTTCGCGCTCGGCTTCTTCGGCGAACACGGCCAGAGCCACTTCGTCCTTCGATGCGAAGTGCCGGTAGAAGGCCCTGGTTCCCAGTCCGGACTCCTCCAGGACCTCGTTCAGGGTGAACCCGGACCCGTTCTTGTTCAGCAGAATTTGCCGGGCCACCGCGATGAGGAGCTCGGATTCGTCCTCCCTGCTCGAGGTGGTCGCCCCCCTCCGGGACTCCTTGGGTGCCGAAGCCCGCTTCGCCGGTTTTGCCATCAGGGACACCAGAGGGCCGGGGGGCACCAGGGCGGCCGGAGAATTTCCCGAGTGCCGGCGGAGGCCTCGTGGACACGCGACAAGTGAGGAGAACATCCCACCTGGTGGGTATCGACGGACACGGGCCCAAGTTACTCGCCGTACCAACGGCCAAGCGATCCTGCACGGTCCCGAGGACCGCGTGCGAGGCGGGCGTCAGGCCGACGTCACGCCGCCGGGCTCCGTCGCCGTCCCGTCAGGAATGCGAGAACGCGCCTCGAGCACCAATCGCCCGTCGGGATCGAAGGCGGCGGCGGCGTCCCCTGAGAGCAACCGGCGAAGGGGATCGCCGGCGATGGACCCGCGCCAGCCCCGGTCGAGCCGGCTGGGCTCGCCGGTCACCAGCAGGGTGATGTCCATCCGGGTGGCCAGCAGGCTGTGGTCGAACTGCAGCTCGTCGGCGATCTGGCGGACCAGGCCGGTGCATACCGCCACCGCCGCCTGGGACGCTCTGGAGTCCACCACGTCGGGTGGGAGCCTGAGCTGGTCCGAGGACAGACTCCGTCCACGTTCGACGGCATCGAGGATCTCGGCGGCCGCTCCCTTGGCCAGGTGCCGGGTGTCGACGCCCCGGAGCCGTTCGAGCTCCACACGGTTGCGCGGTGGCCGCTGGGCGATGGTGAGGATCGCCAGATCCGACAGCACACTCCGGCGGGGCCGGTCGACCCCGGCCGCCCGCTGCTCCCGCCACGCCGCCACCTCCTGGGCCACCCCCCGTGAGCGCCCGGTGAGCTTGCGCACGTCCCCCGCCTTCCACCATGCCTCCTCCGGCACCACCTGGCGCCGTCGGCCGGCGAGCACCTCGGCGCACTCCTCGATGGCCCAGGCGAGCCGGCCCCGCTCCTCGAGCTGGTCGACCATGGAAGCACGCAGCGCCAGCAGGTAACGGACGTCCCCCTCGGCGTAGGCGAGCTGGCTCGACGGAATGGGCCGGTGCAGCCAGTCGGACAGCTGGTCCGTCTTGGGGAGGATGATCCCGAGGACCTGTTCGACCAACCGCGCCAGCGACGGCGTGGACATTCCGAGGAAGCCGGCGGCGATCTGGGTGTCGAACACCGTGGACGGAGCCGCCCCACAGGCGGCCCGGAGCACGTCGACGTCCTGGCCGGCGGCGTGGGCGACGGCGGTGCCCGGTCCGGCGAAGAGCCGGCCCAGGGGCGAGGGATCGACAGCCAGGGGATCCACCAGGACCACCTGGTCCGCCCACCCCAGTTGGATGAGGGCCAATTTGGGCCAGTACGTGCGCTCGGTGTGGAACTCGGTGTCGACGGCGTAGAGCTCCTCCCCGCCCAACTCGTCGCAGAGTGTCTCCAACCGGTCGGAGTCCGAGATCATGACGGGCGAGGCGGCGGAACTCACCGACAGGAACGTACTCCACCAGGGAACTTCGGGTTGGCGGGTCGGCCGTCAGCCGGTGGATCTCTTCGCCGCGTCACTCCGAAGCGGAGAACGAGAGTTGTCCTAGTATTGCCCGCATGTCCGGATCCACGCATACGCCGGCGAGCTACGACCCCGAGGCCGTCCGCGCCAAGTACCTCGCCGAGCGCGACAAGCGGCTGGTGCCCAACCGCGCCGACATCCGGGACTTGCGGACCGACGAGCACTTCGCCCGCTACCGCGACGACCCGTTCACGCCGCTCGTCGAGCGGGACCCGGTCGCCGACGAGGCCGACGTCGTGATCGTGGGCGGAGGGATCGCCGGGGTCCTCGCCGGTGCCCGCCTCCGCCAGGCCGGGCTCGACCGCATCCGCATCGTCGACCAGGCGGGTGGGATCGGGGGCACCTGGTACTGGAACCGCTACCCGGGAGTGATGTGCGACGTCGAGTCGCACATCTACCTCCCCATGCTCGAGGAGCTCGACTACATCCCGTCTCAGCGCTACGCGTTCGGTGAGGAGATCCGGCGTCACCTGGTGGCGGTCGCAGACCGGTTCGACCTGGTGGACGATGCCCTGTTCCACACCGGGGTCACGCGTGCCACCTGGCAGGAGGATGCCGCCCGGTGGCTGATCGAAACCGACCGTGGCGACCAGGTCACCTGCCGCTGGTACGTGTTGGCCGTCGGGATCCTGAATCTCTTGAAACTGCCCACCATCCCGGGCATGGAGGACTTTGCCGGGCGGTCGTTCCACACGGGCCGGTGGGACTACGAGTACACCGGCGGCGGACCGGGCGAGCCCCTCACCGGCCTGGCGGACAAGGTCGTCGCCCTCATCGGTACGGGGGCGAGTGGGATCCAGTGCGTGCCACCGCTGGCCGAGTCGGCCAAGCAGCTCTACGTGTTCCAGCGCACGCCGTCGGCCATCGGCGAGCGGGGCAACCGGTCCACCGATCCCGACTTCGCCGCCGGGTTGGAGCCGGGGTGGCAGAGGGCCCGAATGGACAACTTCCAGGGAATCATCATGGGCCGGCCCGTCGAGGCCGACCTGGTGGACGACGGATGGACGCACGACTACGCCGCCAGTCGCAACGCCCCGCGCCACGAGGGGATGACCATGGAGGAGTACCTGCGCAGCGCCGAGGAGATCGACTACCAGGTCATGGAGGCGCACCGGCGCAGGGTCGAGGAGTTGGTGGCCGATCCGGCCACGGCCGAGATCCTCAAGCCGTACTACCGGTACCTGTGCAAACGGCCGTGCTTCCACGACGAGTACCTTCCCGCCCTCAACAACGCCAATGTCACGGTGGTCGACTGTCCGGCCGGGTTCGAGCGGATCACGAAGCTGGGCCCGGTCGTCGACGGCAATCAGTACGAGGTCGACTGCATCATCTACGGCACCGGCTTCGAGGCCGAACTGACCCCACTCTTCCGACGGGCCGGCCACGAGATCGTCGGTCGCGGCGGCGTCACCCTGGCCGAGAAGTGGGGCGACGGTGCCGCCAGCCTGTTCGGGATGATGAGCCGCGGTTTCCCGAACATGTTCGTCATGCCGGCCCCGGGACAACAGGCGGTGGTGACGGTCAACTACACGCAGCTGGCCGTACTCGGAGCCCAGTTCATCGGCACCACCGTCGGCCAGATCGAGCAGCGGGGCGCAGAGGTGTTCGATGTGAGCGCCGAGGCCGAGGAGGGATGGACGAAGGAGATCACCGCCTCCTTCGTCGATGCCAGCTCCATCATGTCGGCCTGCACCCCCTCGCGCCTCAACAACGAGGGCCATCCCGAGGAGATGAACCCCCGCAACGGCAACTACGGCAGGGGGCTGGGCGACTGGTTCGCCTACCGCGAGCTGCTGGAGCAGTGGCTCGAGGCCGGCACCCTGGAAGGCCTCGAGCTCAAGGCCCGGTCGACGACGTCGTGAGCCCTCGTCAGCGGGTCGCCGTCGTGACCGGCGGCGGAGGTGGGATCGGAGGGGCCATCGCCGAGGAGCTGGGCCTTGGCGGGTGGTTCGTCGTCACGGTCGACCCCCTCGTGACCCTCGACGGTGCCGAGCGGCTACCCGATCAGGGGGAGACCACCGCCGGTCGCATCGTGGCCAAGGGCGGCTCGGCCCGCGCCTCATCGGTGTCGGTGACCGACGCAGAGGCGGTCAGCGACCTGTTCGGCGAACTGGCCGACGAGCACGGTGGGCTCGACGCCGTCATCAACGTGGCCGGCATCACCCGGCAGACCTATTTCGGAAGGGGCACGGAAGAAGACTGGCTGGCGGTGCTCTCCGTGCACCTCGGGGGCTACCTCAACGTGCTCGACGCCGCGCTGCCGCTCATGGCCGCGGCCGGGCACGGGCACGTCCTCGGTGTCACCTCGGGCTCGGGGTGGCGAGCCGCCGATGCCGGCGCCTACAGCTGCGCCAAGCGGGCGGTGGCCGCACTCACGTGGCAACTGGGCCGGCTGGCGCCCCCGGGCGTGACGGTCAATGCCATGTCGCCCATCGCGGCCACCCGGATGATGGCCTCGGCCCTCGAGCGCGCTCGCAAGGCCGGCCTGTCCGGCGGTGGCGGAATCTCCTTCCTGTCGGTGGCGGGACCCGAGGACCTGGGTCCGCTCGGTGCCTACCTGGTCGGTGAGGAGTTCGGATGGTGCAGCGGTCGGGTGCTCTTCGCCGGCGGTCCGGAAGTGGCGGTGGTGGACGAACCCCGCCTCCTCGAGGTGGTGCGGAGCGACGGGGTGGTCTCCATCGCCCGGGTGCTGGAGGCCGTGATCCCCGGTGCGTTCGCCAAGGCCGAGGCCGACCAGGCCAGCGCCGGTGGCGGCAACCCGCGATTCGGTCCGATCTTCGACGAACCGGCCGCCGAGGACGCACCGGTGCCTCCGTCCTCGTGTGTCGTCGTCACCGACCGACCACACCTGGCGGCTTCGATCACCGCTGCGCTCGAGGCCCGTTCCGTCACCTGTCACCGCGTGGAGGTGGCGCACGGCTTCCGCCAGGCCGCCGACGCGCTGCACGCCGTCGTGGAGGCCACCGGCCCGGTCGACGCCGTCGTCCTCGCTCCTGGCGGTCAACGGTCACCGGTCGCCTCGTCGGAGGGTTGGGAGCGGGTGTTGGACGACCACCGCGGGATCGTGGAGGACATCCACACCGACGCCGCGTGGGCGCGGGCGACCGCCGACTACGCCGCCGCCGCCGGACGACCGGTCCGCCTGGTCACCCTCACGGACGCCACCACCACCGGAGGCCGCAGTCGGGCCCAGGCGGCGGTGCAGCATGCCCGAGTTGCATCGAGCGCCACCGAAGGTCGCGTCACCGCCTTCGCCGCCGGCATCGAGGTGTCGGAGGACGCATCCGGCCCACCGGCCGCCGAGCTGGTCGCACACCTGCTCGGCCATCCCGAGGCGGCCGTCCTCGCCGGCGCCGAGCTGGCGGTCGGCCCCGGCTGGATCGGCCTCCGCAGCCACCCCCGGCCGATCGGCGCCGTCACCTTCGGTGGTCCCTCCGTCCCCGATTGGCTCGACGGAACCCTGCGGGAGATCGTCGACGCCGCCGGCCACCCCCGGGGCATGGAGGTGTGATGACCGAGCCGCCCACCCGTGTCGTCGATGCCCACGTCCACCTCTGGGACCCGGCCCGCACCGATTGGTACCCGTACCTCTCGCGGCCCCTGGCCGGCGCCCAAGGCGCGTCCGACGCCCCCGGCGATGCGTCGAGGATGTCCCGCCGCTTCGATGTCGACAGCTACCGGGCCGAATCGGCCCGGTGGAACGTCGAGAAGTTCGTCAACGTCGCCGCCGCCACCGGTCGTCATTCCGTCGAGGAGACCGTCGAGCTCGACAGCCTCGCCGGTGTTCGCGGCGGTCCCGACGCCATCGTCGGTGGCCTTCCGCCGACGGACAGCGTGGCCGAGTCCGTCGAACTCCTCGATCGCCAGATGGCCGCACCACGATTCCGTGGGGTCCGACCGATGGGCGCCTCCGCGGGGCCGCTCCCCGCTGCCGGCGTTCTCGACGCCCTGTCGGAGCGGAACCTCTTGTTCGAGCTGATGACCCATCCCGATCAACTTCGCTCGGCGGCGGCTCAGCTCAGTGCCTTCGATGATCTGGTCGTGGTGGTCGAGCACACCGGGTGGCCCCGCTCGAACTCGGACGAGGAGCACTCCCTCTGGCGGACCGGTATCGACGCCCTGGCCGGCCTCGGAGGCAATGTGATGTGCAAGCTCTCCGGCCTGGCGATGCCGTTCGGATCCATCAGCGTCGACGCCTTCGCACCGTGGATCGAGTACGCCATCGGCGCGTTCGGCGCCGACCGTTGCATGTTCGCCAGCAACTTCCCCGTCGACTCGATGTACGGCACCTTCGACGAGCTCTACGCCGTGTTCGGCTCCGTCACCGCCGGCCTCGACGGTGACGCCCGCGACAAGCTCTTTGCCGGGAACGCCGAGCGCGTCTACCGCTGCTAGGGAGCGGAGCGCATCGCTCGCTTCAGTGCCAGCCCCGGGGGACCGCTCCGAAGGCCGTTCCGTGGTGGAGCAGCGGATTCAGGGGTTCGCCGTCGAATCCTCTGCAGCGCGGAATCGGAAGGCGAGATCTTCGGCCGGTTGCGGTCGGCTGATGCAGTAGCCCTGGGCGACGTCGCAGCCGTACTCCGTCAGCAGCTCGAGGGTCTCTTCATCCTCGATCCCCTCGGCCACGATGCGTAGGCCCAATGCATGTCCGAGTTCGATGGTCGAGCGCACGACGTCCAGGTCGCGGTTCGCACCGTCGTCGGTCACCCTGGTGATGAACGAACGGTCCAACTTGAGCTCGGTCACCGCCAGGTCGCGGAGGTAGGCGAGCGAGGTGACGCCGGCGCCGAAGTCGTCGATGGACACGATGATGCCGAGGTTCTGCAGCGCTTGGATCACCTTCTGGCACGTCCCGAAGTCGGCGATGACATTCGTCTCCGTCAGCTCGATCACGAGGGCGGCGGCGGGCAGTCCATGATGATCGAGTCGCTCGAGGACCATGTCCACGAACCCGGCTTCGAGGAGGTTGGAGGGTGCGACGTTGACGGCCACGGAGAACGGGCTCCCCGAGCTCCTCCACACCGCGCACTGGGCCAGGGCCTTGTCGAGCACCCATGCGGTGATCTTCTGCATGAGCCCGGCCTCCTCGGCCAGGGGAAGGAACTGGTCGGGGAACACGAGACCGAGTCGGGGATGCATCCAGCGGATCAACGCCTCGACGGCTTGGACCTCCCGTGTGCGCAGGTCGAGCTGGGGTTGGTAGTGCAGGACCAACTGGCCGGCATCGATGGCCTCGCTGAGCTCCTCGGCGAGCCGCATGTGGTCCTGTCCCTCGTCCAGCGTCTCGACGAATCGCGCGAACGGGGTCCGGCCCAGCTTGGCGCGGTACATGGCCACGTCCGCACACCAGATCAACCTGGCGCTGTCGGTGGCGTCGGTCGGAGCAACGGCGATCCCGATGCTCGCCCCGATGCTGGCATTGACGGAGTTGAGCAGGAACGGCTCGCGGAGGTCCTGCGTGAGCCGTTCGGCCACGGAGGTGGCGTACTCGACGTCGCCTCCGGCCAGGACCACTGCGAACTCGTCTCCCCCGAGCCGGACCAGGAGATCGTCATCGCGGAGGGAGCCCTCGAGGCGCGTTCCCAGCTGTCGCAGCAGCTCGTCGCCGGCCGGGTGCCCGAATGAGTCGTTGATCTCCTTGAAGCGATCGAGATCGACGAAGAGGAAGGCGAGCCCTTCAGGGTGCGTCTCCTCGTGATATCCGGCAAAGAACTCATCGAGTACCCGGAACAGATAGCGCCGATTGCGGAGTCCGGTGAGCTCGTCGGTGACCGCTTGTCGATGGCGCTCCTGACTGAGGCTTTCCAGGCCTCGCACGGACACGACGAGGCGGATCCCGACGAAGAGGAGGGTGGCGGTCGCCAGCGACAACGAGAAGCGGCTGACGGACAGGAAGGTCCCCATGAACAAGAGGATGAGGGCACCGGCGGCGGCGGACGTGGGGAGCACGATTCCGGTGGACTGCTCGAGGGTGACCGGGCTCGGAGGTCTGAGGCGTACCCACACCACCATGGCCATGAGCACGATCGCCGCCGGCCAGGCGATGGCATTGAGGTCCATCCCGAACCGGGTGGCCCCGAACGAGCTCTGCAGGAAGTTGGACGAGTCGCCGAAGATGTTCAGCGCCGTCCCGGTGGCCAGGAGGACCCACGGCGACTTCTTGCAGCCCGGCAGAATGGCGAAGCCGCCCACGATGAGCCCGAACAGGAGCGCGTCCCCGATGGGTAGGGCCAGATTGGCCAAGGTGGCGGTGCCGTCGAGCCCGGCCGATCCGTGAAGGATGAGCGCAGCGCAGACGGCGGCGGTACCCAGCCCGGCGATGGCGCCGTCCAGCCAGTTGTCGGCGGTGACCCGCCTGGCCTGTCCCCGGATGAAGAAGACCACGGCGAGGAGGGCGAATGGGTAGAACGCGATGTAGAACACGTCCGCAGCAGACAGTGACGGGGGAGTGGCCCCTCCGATGGACTGGACGGTGATCACGACGTCGCCGAGTGCCCACGAGAAGAGGCCGAGTCCGAGGAACAACGCGGTGAGTCGGCCCGGCCGGCGGACCAGGGCCCTGGCCATGCAGACTCCGCTGGCGAACAGCTCCACGCCGCAGACGACCCAGCCGTCGAGCCACGTCCAGTAGGACTCGTTGGTCCGCAGGACGACCGACATGAGGTAGGCGAAGACGATCACGCCGGCGAGCGCCAGGCCGGCCCAGGCCCCGATCTCCGTTCGGGTCAGCCGGTCTGATGCCCGCCCATTCTCACCGTGCCGCCGGGTAAGGCTGAGTTGACCCATTGGATGACTGTCGGCCCCTTTCCCGTCCACCTTGAGGTCGGTGGCCCGCCGGTGTGGACGCAGCGCTCCGGGTTTGCCGCCCAGCGGTGGCCCAGCGGCCGGCCGGCGGGCCAACCATCCGACGGTGCCGCCGACCCGGGATCCGGAGCCGATCGTGGCTCCGGACAGGCTCAGATCTGGCTCGTCGTGCCGTTCACCGAACCCACGTAGGTGGCGACCTGCTCACCGTCGACCAGGACGCGACAGGTCTGATCCCTGAATCCGCCGAGGATGCCCTTCCGGGACTTCTCGACGACGACGTCGTGCCGCTCCTCCCGCCCGACGGGAAACTCATAGCGTCGGGTCTTGTGGAAGGTGAACACCCTCCAATCTCCCGCCGCGCTCTCTCCGTCGACGTGGATCCGGACCTGGCCGAACCACTGGTTGAAATGCAGGTGCACGTCGTGGGTCTCCTCCGTGCCGACGGCCACTCTGAAGTCCACGATTCCTCCCCGGTCGATCGAACCCCGCTCTTCCATCGGCAGGATCCGGTCGGATCCTGAGCGGTTGCCGGGGCAGCGCGGTGGCGGCAGGTCACCTGGTGCCGGCCGGGGCCCCCTGTCCCGACCGTGCCGTCACCAGCGGGCGGGTCCGGTAGGGGATGAGGTGGCGCAGTACCAACGCGGTCCGCGTCCTGCGCACGCCCGGGCAGGCCAGGATGTCCTGGCCGAGTCGGTACAGGTGGCCCGTGTCGACGGCCACGACTCGGACGAGGATGTCCTGGTCGCCGCTGGTCGCCACCACCTCGAGCACTTCGGCCATGCCGTCGAGCGTCTCGACCACCGTCGCCAAGCGGCTCTGGTCCAGATCGGCGCTGATGACCGCATCGATCGAGTAGCCGAGCTCGACCGGGAGGAGCCGGGTGCTGTGGGCGCGCATGAGGCCGGATTCCTCGAGGTGGGCCAGTCGGGTCTGCACGGTCCGCCTGGCCAGGCCGAGGGCTTCGGCGATGTTCACCACCGGGCGCCGAGGGTCGCCGTCGAGCTCGAGGACGATCTGTGCATTGGTGCTGTCGAAGTCGATCATCTCGTAATCATATTGTACTGGAAAGTACATGCTGATGATCAATGTGATCACTGATTTGACAAATCATTGATCATCCATCCTCACCAGGGTGGACTGGTACCCATGCCACCGTCCCCGGACGCCCCATCGTCCCCCGAGCCGTTGCACCATCGGCCGCCGGACACGACGGTGGGGTGCTTCCTGGCCACTCGTCTGCGCCAACTGGGAGTCGATCACCTGTTCGGCCTGCCCGGCGACTTCAACCTCGCCCTCATCGACGAGATGCTGGCCGGCTCCGGCATCGAGTGGGTGGGCTCCACCAACGAGCTCAACGCCGCCTATGCGGCCGACGGTTACGCACGCCGACGGGGCTTCGGCGCCTTGGTGACCACCTACGGGGTGGGCGAGCTCAGTGCCATCAACGGCGTGGCCGGGAGCTTTGCCGAATCGGTCCCCGTACTCCAGATCACCGGGGCGCCGGCCACCGGTCTCGCCGATGGCGGGGTGATGGCCCACCACACCCTCATCGACGGCGACTTCGGCCATTTCCGACGGGCCTACGCCGAGGTGACCGTCTGTGCCGAGTCGCTCACCGCCGCCGACCCGACCGGCCAGATCGACCGGGTATTGACCGCCGTGCTGACCGCCACCAGACCCGGCTACCTCAGCGTTCCGGCCGACCTCGTCTCGCAGGTGGTCCCGGCGTCAGCCCTGCGCCGGCCGATCCATGTCCCTCCGAGCGATCCCGATGCACTCGATGCGTTCAAGGCGGCTTCGGCCCGTCGGCTCGGCACCGCCGGCCGGGTGACGCTGCTGACCGGGCACCTTGCCGATCGCCAGCAGCTTCGCGGCCGCGTGGAGGAGGTCGCCGCCTCCGGCGCGGCCACCGTCGCCTTCACCCTCGGCAGTCGGAGCACCGGGGCCGGTGGTGTCTACATCGGTGGCCTCACCCCCGACGACACCGTCCGCGCCGCGGTCGAGGAGTGCGACACCCTCGTCCTCGCCGGAGTGGTGTTCAGCGACATCACGTCCGGGATGTTCAGCCAACGCATCGACACCGCTCGGGCGATCGAGCTCGAGCCGGACCGGGCGCGGGTCGCCGGCCAGTCGTTCGAGGGAGTCCGTCTCCGTGATGCGCTCGAAGTGATCGTCGAACTGCTCGTGCCGACAGCCCGCCCCGTCGTGGTCGAGCCTCGGCCCGCCATCCGGCTGTCCGCCATCGAGCCACAGGACCGTGTGGCCTCGGGCCGGGCCAGGTCAGGGGTGCCCGCGGATGCAGCCCCCGGTCCGCTCACGCACGCGCAGCTGTGGACCGAACTGGAGCGGTGGATCCCACCCGATACCTGCGTACTGGCCGATGCCGGGACGGCGTACTACGGCGCCGCCGGCATGCGACTGGCCCCGGGCTGTGAAGTCGTGGGTCAGCCCTACTGGTCCTCGATCGGGTACACCCTGCCCGCGCTCCTCGGCACCGAGCTGGCCGCACCGGGAGGCCGCCCCCTGCTCTTCATCGGGGACGGCGCCGCGCAGCTGACCATCCAGGAGCTGGCCACCGTGCTCCATCGCCGACTCGACGTGGTCATCTTCGTCCTCAACAACGGTGGCTACTCCATCGAACGACAGATACGCAGCCCGGACGCGTCCTACCAGGACATCACCCCCTGGGACTGGACGTCACTGCCGAAAGCCCTCGGCCAACCGGACCACTGCACCACCATGGTCGTCGAAGACCTCCGTCAGCTCGGCCTGGCACTGTCGGTGACGGACGCATCCGGGCCGGGGGTCACCATGATCGAGCTGCGCCTGCATCGTGACGACGCACCAGCGCTCCTGTCCGCCATCGCCGCCGGCCTGAAACCCACCAGCGAACGTGCCTCCCGCCAGGATCTCGCCCGTTCTGCCTGATCTGTGGCCGCCGCGAGAGGGCCTGAGCCCGATCTGTGGCCACCGTGAGACCGCCAAGAGCCCGATGCGAGGACACCCGAGGCCGGCGACCGTGCCCTCCGGCAGGCACCTCAGTGATGTTGCGGGAGCCGGAGGTCGTCGCCGGTCAGGTCGTCGATGGGCCGGTCGTCGATGGGCAGCATCGTCGGATCCCACGGATCGCTGATCGTCCCGACCGATGCCGACGTCCCAGGCGATGCCGAGTCGGGCCCCCGGGACACCACGATCCGATCCCGGCCTCCGGCTTTGGCGCTGAGGAGGGCGCTGTCGGCCAGCGAGACCACCTGCTGGAAGTCGTCGGCCTGGTCGGACGACGCCAGGCCGAAACTGACCGTGAACGTCGGGACCTCGGCGACGACGATGCGGACGGCGATCCGTTGCCGCACCCGGTCGAGGACCTGGCGTGCTTCGTCCACGGGGCACTCGGGCAGGACGATCACGAACTCCTCGCCCCCGTATCGGCACGGGATGTCGGCCGGCCGCAGGGAGTCCCGGAGGACCTGCGAGAAGATCCGGAGGGCGCGGTCTCCGGCGTCGTGCCCGAACATGTCGTTCAGGTCCTTGAAATGGTCGAGGTCGCCGTAGGCCACCGAGTACGGCGTGCCCGTGTCCTGCAGCTTCCGGACACTGGTCTCCAGACTCCTCCGGGTCAGGAGCCCGGTGAGCGAGTCACTGTTGGCCTGGGCCTGCGAGAGCTCGAAGGCGCGGAGCATCGCCAACCGCTCCGATGCCCGTCGGGCGACGACCTCGACGTTCTCCCTCACGTCATCGGAGGGTGGCGAGCCGTCGTCGGTGGTCACGTGGAAGACGCCGACGGTGTCCCCACTGATGCTCACCGGTACGCACAGCGCGGAACAACCCCTGCCCCGCAGGTTGGGGCAGGCATCGATCGCCGTACTGGAGGGGAACACCATGCTCTGGCCTCTCGACGCCGCCGGGCAGTCGGCGGGGGACATCACCCCGCACCCGGCATCATCGGCCTGGGCGGTACTGACGAGCACCTGTCGGAATCGTGACTGGCCGGTATCGGCGAGCAGAAGCTCGGACCGCATGTCGGGAGCCGCTTGGCTCAGCGCCTCTGCCACCAGATCGAAGACGGACCCTTCGGCCTTGGACATCTCCAGTGCCCGCTGCAGTCGCGCCTCGAAGGCGATCCTCCGGGTGAGGTCGGACTGGATCGCCTCGCGCCTGGACTGCTCATGTTCGACCCGCAGGGCGTGCACGGTGAGGAGGGTCGTCACGATGCCGGCGAACAGCACCCCGAGCGTGATGGACATCAAGAGGTCGATCCGGGCCCGATTGGCTGCCGCCCGCGCCTGGTTGGCCGTCTGCACCAGACGATTGGTGACGGTTGTCTGCAACGCCGCGAGCGTCGTGTCGAGCCGCGCCGCCGCCGATGTCTCGACCGCGGCCAGATGGACGGACTGGGGCGTCTGTGCCACCCCGGCCAACACCGCCTCCAGGCCCAGGCGAGCGGAGACGAAGGCGGTCATCTGGGCGCGCAGGGCGGGGGCCAGGCCGGCATTGTCCGGCAGCGCCAACAGGTGTCGGAGACTGAGGTAGGCCTTGTCGATGGCGTTCGAGTCGGCGACGGCGGCGGGCACGAACGTGGTGACCGGAGTCGAGGTGCCGAACGCCTCGGCCTCCAGCGCCTGGAAGTCGGCCACCGAGGTCCGGATCTCCCGCACCGGGGGCAGGAGGACGAGGTACTGGTCGATGATCTGGTTGTTCAGGGCCTCGGCCCGGGACGAGTTGACGACCCCCAGCGCTCCGCCCGCCACGGCGACCACGGTGAGCAGGACGCCGAGGAACACGATCGCCCGGTGGGGCGAGTACCAGCTCCGAGGCTCCCCGTCGCTCGTCCTTCGCATACTGCCCACGGCAGAGCATCGGCACAGTCGGCCGTCTTCTTGAGGCAGGGACGCGGTGAGCGGGGGCCCGCCGCCCGCCGCCGCCCCCGTCCGGTGCGCCGACGGCGGGGCCGGTGGTGGCGTCCTCAGCGAGGGGGCAGCCTCGACGAGCTCGGGAAGTTGCCGTACAGCTCTTCGTCCGCACCCCGGGGCCCGTAGGTGAGGGCCTGGACGAGCAGGTCCCCGCCGACGAAGGCGCCCTTCCACGACGCGCCCAGTCCGCCGAACACCTCGTCCCGGTCGCCACGGCTCCGGGGCTTGTTGACCCCGACCTTGAACGCCAGGAGCTCCTCGGCCACCTGGGCACCGACGTCGGGGTCATCGGTGGCGATGCTGGCCACCAGCGACCCGTTCGAGGCATTCATGGCGGCGAGGAGCTCGGCCTGGGTGTCCACCACCACCACCGAGTCCAGTGGGCCGAACGGCTCGGCATGGTGCAGCGACCAGGATGCCGGTGGTTGGAGGACCGAGGCCGGGGCGATGTAGGCCGAGGTGTCCTGGACGTCGAGGAACCGGCCCTCACCGACCGATCCCCGGTACAGGGGAATGCCGCCGCCGCGCACCGCTTCGTCGAACTGGGCCGACAGGTCGGCCGCCTTCTTCGCATGGATCACCGGCCCGAAGTCGAGCTCGGGGAGCGGGTCGTCGGGCTGCTCGACGGCCAGCGGATGGCCGAAGCGCACTGCATGGAGGACGGGGAGATAGGTCTCGAGGAAGGCGGGGAACAGACGGCGCTGGACCACGTAGCGGGGATAGGCGGTGCAGCGCTGCTTGGCGTACTCGAACCCCTTGCGCATGTGCTGGGCCAGGAGGTCCCACTGGGAGAAGTCCCAGACCCCCCAGGCGTTGAGGCCCTCCTGCTCGAGCATGTGACGCCGGCCGGTGTCGGCGAGGGAGACGGCGGCGCGGCGTCCGTTGGCGCGACCGCCGACGAACACCAGGGCCCCGATGCCCTCCGAGCGGATCAGCACCTCACCCATACGCGATCCCATTCCGGAGATGAGGGTGACCGGAAGCCCGGCCCGCCGCATCAGCGCGTGGGCCAGGGTCAGTGCGTGGAACCCGCCCTGACTGGGGGTCTTCGCCACCACGGCGTTCCCGGCCAGCACCTGCACCAGCTCGGCATGGACCTGGACGCTCATCGGGTAGTTCCAACTGGCGATGTTCGACACCGGTCCGGGCAGCGGTTGCCGCTGCCCACCGTCGGCGGTCTGGAGCTGGCGCTCGATCTGCCCCAGGTACCAGCGGACCCCGTCGATGCAACGGTCGACATCGGCACACGCCTGGCGCCACGGCTTGCCGATCTCCCAGACCAGCAGGAGGGCCAGCAGCTCGTGGTGCTCGCTCAGCGCGTCGACCGCCTCGGACACCTTCGCCCTGCGCTCGTCGAGGTCGACCTTGCCCCACAGGACGTGCTCCTCGCAGGCGAACGCCACCGCCGCCTCCGCCTCGTCGAGGTCGACCAGCGGCGGCCCGGGGATGGGCGTTCCGTCCACGGAGTTGATGTGGTCCCCCGGGATTCCGATCCGTCGCCACTCGCCCCGGGTCAGGTTCCGCAACCGGTCCGAGTCGAATGCCTCCGGCGCGGCCTGGACGCAGCGGCTGTACGTCTCCCACCAGGAGGTCCCGGGTTTCAATAGCAACGTCATCGGTCGACTCTCCTCCATGGGCGGGCGCAGCCCGGCGGGCGCGGAACGCCGGGCCCGGTCCGGCGCGAACCCGTCCAGCCTAGAGGGCGCGGTGGCCGGATCCTTCGGCCGGCAGCCGGCGCCGGCACCACTCCTCGGCCAGTAGCCGGTACGACTCGACCCGGTCGGCGTGGTCGTGGGTGATGGTGGTGATGACGAGCTCGTCGGCGCCCGTGGCGTCGGCCAGGCGCTCGAGGCGGTCGGCCACCGACGCGGGCGACCCGACGAACTGGGTGTCGACCCGGTCCTTGATCAGGGCCCGCTCCTCGTCCGTCCAGCGGTGCCGGCGGGCCTCGGCCGGACTGGGGAACGGGATGGCCCCCTGCCCGCTGCGGATGCTGTGGACCCAGAGGGAAAAGCCGGTGGCCAACTCCGAGGCGTGGGCGTCGTCCCGTCCCACCACCACGTCAGCCGACACGGTGACATAGGGACGCTCCAACACGACGGAGGGGACGAAGGCATCGCGGTAGGCGTCCACGGCGTCCAGGATGGTGGACGGACTCACGTGGTAGTTGGCCGCGAACCGGAGCCCGAGCGCTCCCGCCGCCGCCGCACTCTCGCCGGCACTGCTGCCGAGCACCCAGACGTCGACCCCGGCCCCGGTGCCGGGGACCGGGTGCGGGTCCAGCCCGTCGGCCGAGCGGTACTCGCCACGGAGGAGCGCGACGACGTCAGCCAGCAGGGCTCCGTACTCGGGGGTCTCGGCGTTGGGCTGCTGGAGGAGGTCGGCGGTGAGCGCCAGTCGTGGGGAGCGGGCGAGGCCGGACAGGGACGGCCGGGCCGGGATCAGCACGCCGTTGGGGGTCCACCTCGCCTCGTCGGCCGCCCGCCCGGCCGGGGGCCGCACGCCCGACGGACGGCCGTCTGCGGGCCGCCCACCCGCGCTCCGCGTGGCGGCGGCGGCCAGCATCCGGGTCAGGAACTCACGGCCCCCCGAGCGTCCGATGCCCAGGTCGATCCGACCGGGATGCAAGGCGTCGAGCAGCCCGAACTCCTCCACGATGGACAACGCCGTGCGATGGCCGCTCTGCACGCCGCCCGAGCCGAGCCGGATGGTCGAGGTCTCACCGGCCAGCATGGCGATCAGGACGGCCGGCGACGTGCCCGCCACCCCCGGATTGAGATGGTGCTCGGCGAGCCAGTACCGGACATAGCCGAGTCGCTCGGCGGTGCGGGCGAGATCGATGGTGTTGCGGACGGCGGACGCGCCGTCGCGGCCCGAGGTGATCGGCACCAGGTCGAGGACGCCGAGCGGAACCCGGCTCGCGCCGGTCATCGGCCGGACCCCGACCGTGTGACGGACCGGGAGGGTACCGGCGCCAGGCCCAGGTGGTCGCGGAGCGTCGTCCCTTCGTACTCGGTACGGAACCGGCCCCGCTCCTGGAGGATGGGCACCACCTGGTCGGCGAACCGGTCGAGCCCGCCCGGCGTGATGTGGGGCACGAGGATGAACCCGTCGGCCGCCTCCTCCTGCACCGAGGTGTCGATCTGGGTGGCCACCTGTTCGGCGGTGCCGATGAACGCCGGTCGGCTCATGACCTCGATCATGAGCGCACGGATGGACAGGTGCTTGGCATCGGCCAGCTCCCGCCATTCGCCAGCCGCCTTCATGCGGTCGTCGGTCACGCTGACCCTCCCCTTCGAGATGCTGTCCTCGGAGAGGTCCGGGTCGATGTCGGGGAGCGGCCCGTCCGGATCGTACGCCGACAGGTCGCGGTTCCAGACCTGCTCGAGGAAGAGGATGGCGGTCGGCCCGCTCACCTGCTGGCGCCGGATGACCGACGCCCGCTCGACGGCATCGGCCTCGGTGTCGCCCAGGACGAAGGTCGCCGCCGGCAGGATCTTGAGATCGTCCCACTGGCGCCCGTAGGCGGCCAGGCGCCGCTTCACGTCGCGGTAGAACCGCTGGCCGGCCTGGAGCGTGCCGTGACGCGAGAAGATGCAGTCGGCATCGGCGGCGGCGAACTCCCGTCCGGCGTCGGAGTCGCCGGCCTGGAAGATGACCGGGTGACCCTGTGGCGGGCGCGGGACGCCGAAGACCCCCTCGATGTCGAACTGGTGCCCGTGGTGTTCGAAGCGGCCCTGGCCCGGGTCCGACAGGTAGGTCCCCGAGTCGGCGTCGGCCACGATGGCGTCGTCGGCCCAGGAGTCCCACAGCTCCCTGACCGTCCCGAGGAACTCGCTGGCCCGCTCGTAGCGGTCCTGACGGGCGAGGTAGCCGCCACGGCGGAAGTTCTCGCCGGTGAAGGCATCCCACGAGGTGACCACGTTCCACGCCGCCCGGCCCTCGGACAGGTGGTCCAGGGTGGCCAGCTGACGGGCGACCTCGAAGGGTTCGTTGAAGGTGGAGCTGATGGTCCCCGACAGACCGATCCGGTCGGTCACCGCCGCCAGGGCGGCGAGGACGGTGAACGTGTCGGGTCGACCGAGCACGTCGAGGTCGTGGATCCTGCCGCGGTGCTCACGGAGCCGGAGGCCCTCGGCCAGGAAGAAGAAGTCGAACTTGGCCCGTTCGGCGGTCTGGGCCAGATGGGTGAACGAGGAGAACTCGATCTGGCTCCCCGAGGCGGGGTCGCTCCACACGGTGGTGTGGTTGACCCCGGGGAAGTGGGCGGCGAGGTGGATCTGACGGGGGCGGCCCGTCATGCGACCAGGTACCGGTTGGCGGGGTGGGGAAGGCCGAGGCGTTGCCGGAGGTCGACCTCGGCGTAGGCCTCGCGATAGCCGACCCGCTCGCGCAGGCGGGCCGTCACGTCACGGGCGATGGCCTCGAGGTCGTGGGGGATCGCCCCGGGCCGCAGCCGGAATCCTTCGATACCGGCCGCCCGCCATTCGATGATCAGGTCGACCAGCCGGTCCGGCGTGCCCACGAAGATGTGGGCGTCTGACCGGTACGGGCGTCCGTCGAGCTCGTCGAGCCCGGCCTTGCGCCTCCGTGCCTCCGCCTCGTCCCCGTCGAGGAAGACGACGATGTCGGCGAAGATCCGCAGGCGTTCCCCGGCGCGCCGGGCCCGCTCCTCGTGGACCCGGACCGTGGCCACCAGGGACTGGGCGTTCTGCGTGCTGTCGGGGGTCACGAAGACCAGGTCGGCGCCGAGTGCGGCCAGGCCGAACGCCACCGGCACGTGGGCGAGGACCGCCACCGGGGGCTGGCCCTGCGGCGGCCGGGGCGTGATCGACGGGCCCTTGACCGAGAACCACCGGCCCGCGAAGTCGATGTAGTGCAACTTGTCCCGGTCGACGAAGCGGCCGGTGGCCGCGTCCCGAATTTCCGCCTCGTCCTCCCAGCTGTCCCACAGCCGGCGGACCACCTCGATGAAGTCGGCGGCCTCGTCGAACAGCTCGACGACCGAGTCGGGGAGGTCGCCGTCGGCCCGGACGCCACCGGGTGTGTCGACGATGCTGCGCCGCCCGAACTGTCGGCTCTCCAGGCCGGTGGCCGACACCCGCGGTTGGAACCCTCCCCGTCCCCCACTGACGAAGTCGAGTGTGGCGATGGCCTTCGACACGTGGAAGGGCTCGACGTGGGTGGTCGTGGCCGACGGGATGAGCCCGATCGACGCGGTGGTCGGTGCGACCCGAGCGGCGATGAGCACGGCGTCGAGGCGGCCACGGACCTGATCGGTCCGGTCGTCGGGGACCCCTCGGCGCGAGGACTGGATGGCCAGGGAGTCCTCGATGGTCACGAAGTCGACGAGTCCGCGCTCCGCCTCGCGGACGAGACCACTCCAATAGCCGGGGGACAGGAGCTCGCCGGGCCGGGCACCCGGTGCCCGCCAGGCCGCCGGGTGCCAGCCGGCACCGTCCAATGCCACCGCCAGATGGAGGCCTCCGACCGTGCCATCGGTGCTATCGACCGTCATCGAGACCGTTCCTACGGGGGGCCATGGCAGTGGGCTTTCCTTGTAACCCGATAGTGTTAATCAGGTTTCTACGCCACGATAGCCGTCGGAGATCGATGCCTGTCAAACCGCGGCCGGGGGTGTCCGCGGCGTCACGGCCGGGTTGACCCGGCCCGTCACCGCGGTGGCGGGTCCACCCCGCCTTGCGGTCGGTCACCGAAGCGCCCGGCCCAGACGGCGATGGCGTCGCGGGCCCCTTGCGCCAGCCGGAGGGTGATCTCGCCGGCTGGCAGCGCCTCGACGAGGTGGTGCGCCTGTCCCGCCCACAGGTTGATGAGGTCGGGGTCGCCGACCTCGCGACCGTGTGCACGCAGCGGCGAGGTGAGGTGATGGATCTCGGGGTAGGCGCTCGGTGCCTCCGCTCCGTGCTCGGCATGGAGACGGTTGGAGATCCCCCGCGCCAGCCGGCCGCTGAACGCCCGGGTGAGCACCGTCGGCGTGGTCGACGGGGTGGCCACCCGCTGCGCCTCGGAGGTACCGGCCTCCGGAGACCGCAGGTAGGCGGTGCCGACCTGAGCCGCACGGGCACCGGCGACGAGCACCGCTGCCACCGCCGCGCCGGTCATGATCGAGCCGGCCGCCACCAACGGCAGGCCCACTTCGTTCCGCACCAGTTGGAGGGCCGCCAGCAACGTCAAGGTCGACTGCGAGTCGTCGTCGACGAAGACGCCCCGATGGCCACCGGCCTCGACACCCTGGACGATCAGTACGTCGGCGCCGGCCGAGACGGCGAGGGTCGCCTCCTCCGGGGAGGTGACGGTCATCCACACCTCCGATCCGACCGATCGCAGCTGTTCGATGCTCCTGGCCGGAGGTATCCCGAACGTGAAGGAGACCACCGCCACCGGCTCCTGGCACAAGGTGTCGATCTTCTCGTCGAAGGCGTCGTCATCGAAGCGGGGCGATCCGAGCTCGACCCCGGCCCGCTCGGCCTCGACCTGGAGTCTCGCCGCGTACGCATCCACCCGGGCGGGATCGGCGGGTTCCCCACCCCCGACGAAGACGTTGACTCCGAAGTCGTCGATCTGCGTACGGGTGGCGGTGATGTCTTGTCGCATCCGCCCGGCGGTGAGATAGCCAGCGGCGAGGAAGCCGAGCCCACCGGCTCGAGCCACCGCCACGGCGAGGGCCGGCGTGGAGGGACCGCCGGCCATCGGGGCCAGGACGATGGGTACGGCCAGGCGCTCGAGGACCCGACTGGTGTGGTGGGTGTCGTGGGTCATCGGCTCCTGCGATCCGAGTCGGTCGATGGCCACATCCGCCGGTCACGAGGGATGGAGGCCGGGCACGCATGGCGGTCGTCCCTCCATCTGGGACGGACGGCAACGTCAGGCTAACAAGCCTCGAAGCGATCGCTCACTCCGGCGGGGGCCCCCGTTCGACCCCCGGTTCGGAGGCATCATCCAGCCCGTGCCCTCCACCGGGATGGAGCGCTTCCGGCCACCGACGGCCTAATCACCAGATGTGCTCCCGGGCTGCTCCAGCTCGGTGGCGAGGGCGATGAGCTGCTGGCCGGTTCCCTCCTCGCGCCACTCCGGACGCTCGTGACCGTCGAGGTAGGCGCCCTGTTCCGTCAGGGTCAGCCGCGTGCCGCTGTCGGTGGCCACCAGTTCGACGGTGGCTTGCGACACCGTGGCCACGACGTCGCCCATCGACAGCGTCGAGGTGTAGACGATGCGAGTCCCAGGGACGATGTCCCGGTAGAGGGACTCCCACTTGATGACCATGCCGTCGTGGTCGCCCTGGTTGTGCTCGAGTCCGCCGACGCGGAAGTCCAGCTCGTAGCCGGCCGCGCCGCCCGCGAACCAACGCCGCTTGACGACCGGATCGGCCCACGCCGCGAACACCTGCGCCGGTGCGTGGTCGTAGTGCCGCTCGAGGGTGAAGGTGGCGTGGGTGATGCTGTGCTCCTTGGTATCGCCGGGCCCGGTGGTACCGCCGGGCCCGGCGGTGGTTTCGTGGTCGGTCATGGGTTCCTCCTCTGGTTGTGCCGGTGGTCGCCGGCGGGTGGATCGGACAGGGCCAGCTCGTCGCCCAAGCGATCGAGCCGGCGATCCCATTCGGCGCGTCGATCGGCGATCCAGTCCTCGACCTTCCGGAGGGCGGCGGGCTCGATGTGGCAGGTGCGGACCCGCCCCACCTTTTCGGAGGCGAGTAGCCCGGCCTCCTCGAGCACGCCCAGATGCTGGATCACCGAGGGCAGCGCCATCGGGAGGAGCGCGGCCAGCTCGCTGACCGATGCCGGCCCCCTGGTCAGCCGCTCGACCAGGGTCCGACGGGACGGATCCGAGAGTGCCCGGAAGACCCGTTCGAGCTGGTCGGGATGGTTAGGCATCGACCTAAGTGTAGCATAATAGTTAGCCCAGTGCCTAACTAATGCGGCGCCTCGCCAATCCGGTGCCCCGCCATCGGGGGTGGTCCGGAGCCGGACGGGCGCTCCGGCCCCACTCCCACCGCCCGGCCGGGCCGCAGAACCCCGTGGGCGAACTGGCGCGAAACGTTCACCCGGAGGCCATCGTTCGATGACGTAGGCGTCACCTGGGCGGTGTTACAACGGGCGGATGCCGGGTGTCCGGTCCGGCAGCGCCGGGGTCCGAGCCAGGCCCCGAAGGGCCGGCGGCACGACTCGTACCGACCACAAGACGACCGATCGAAGGCGACCCGTGATCGAGGCAACCACGACTCCCGGATGTCACGTGCGGGGAACCCCGGCGGCTCCGACTCGCCGGCCGGGGCCGTGATGTTGGCGGTCCGCGTCGGGCACCTGTGGCAGAGGCGGGACACCCCCGAGGCGAGGAGGGTGTTCCGCTACGCCATGGTCTCGGTGGTCTCGACGGCCGTCTCGTTCGCCATCCTGGGTGTCGTCTTCGGTGCGCTCCACCTCTGGGGTGAGGTGGCCAGCACGTTCGTCGCCAACACGGTGGCCACCGTTCCGGCGTACTACCTCAACCGCAGATGGGTGTGGGGCAAGAGCGGCCGGTCACATCTGATGAAGGAGATCGTGCCGTTCTGGGCGATGAGCGCCCTCGGCATCGTCGTCTCCCTCGGTGGCGCGGCGGTGGCGCGGCACATCGGCATCCAACACGACCTGAGCCACCGCCAGCAGACGGCGATCGTCCTCGTCGCCAACCTGGTCTCGTTCGGGGTCTTCTCGGTGTTGAAGTACCTGGCCTTCAACCGGCTGTTCCGGACCCACATACTCGACGACCTCGACAGGCTCGTGGAGGAGCGCGTGGCCGACGGCCCGGTCCCTGTTCCCGAGCTGGTGTACGACCACCGATCGGCGTCCTGGCGGATCGATGCGTCCGTTCCGGCACCGTCCCTGCCGTGACGGTCGGCGGCCGACTGGGTTCGGGGGCGACAGGCTCAGAACGGGTAGGTCTGCCCGTCCTGCCCGATGAGTGTGTACCCGCTGCCGTTCGGGATCATCCCCGAGATAGGCGCGGAGAGCGCGCGGCCGCCGAGCGATCCGTGGAACTGTGCGTCCCCGAAGCAGAAGATCCCCCCGTCGGATGCCACCAGCCAGTAGCCCCTCCCGTCCGGAGTGGCGGTCATGCCCTCGATCGGCCTGTTCAGCTTCAGGCTGCCGAGCGATCCGAAGAACGGCGCATCGCCGAAGGTGAAGATGCCACCGTCGGTGGCGACCAGCCAGTAGCCGTCACTGTCACCGGTCACCGACATCCCGACGATCGGCTCGTTCAATCGGGTGCCACCGGTCGATCCGAGGAAGTGGGCGTCGCCGAAGGTGAAGATCCCTCCGTCCGCGGCCACGAGCCAGTAGCCGGCACCATCGGAGGTCGGGCTCATGCCCACCATGGGTTGGTTGAGTCGGTGACCGGCCATCCCGCCCATGTTTGCTGCCGGTGGACCGCTCAGGTCGTTCTCGCCGAAGACGGCGCCGCTGGCGTCGAGCACCCAGGCGTTCCGTGAGTCGGCGTTCCCGAAGCAGTCGGTGCTGTTCTCCCACACGCTGACCAGGTGGTCGGCCGTGTCGATGGTCGAGAACGGTCCGATCACCTGGGGATGGCCGGTGTCGTCGATGGTGTAGGGCGTGTAGGTGATCGGCCCGTAGGGCACCAGGGTCGAGTCCGCCACGATGACCCCGGGTTGGACCGACGAGTCCACGGTGGTGCGTTGGTCTGCGCCGTCAGCCGTGCAGTCGACGGGGACGGCGTGGTCCGAACGGGCGGACGTCGAGGCACCCGCCCGGCTCGCCGGGGCCACGGCGGTGGTCGTCCCGACTCCGACCCCGAGGACCAGGCCGAGGGCGAGCAACAGTCGGGACAACGTCGAGCGGGTCATGACCGCCTCCACTTCCTGTCGACCCGACGGGCCGACATCTCATTGGAACACGCCATCGGGGGGAGTGGACCCCATTGTTCCGAGGGTTCACCGCAGCGGACGGCGACTTGTCTAGCCTGCGGCCGCATGAACAAGCGCACGCGGGTGTCGAGCACGGCGGTAAGCATCGTGGCGCTGGCTGCCGTCGGCCTCACCGCCCGCACCGGCCCGGCCGCAGCCGCCACCCCACCCGTCGCAGCGACGGCGACAACGGCCACCGGACCGGTACCCACCCTGCCGGTCACTGCTCATGCCGTCGGACAGGTGTCTCCGTCCTCCCCGCTGCAGGTGGCGGTGTCGCTGGACTCCCGGGATCCCTCGGGCCTGCAGGCCCTGGCCACCGCAGTGGCGACCCCGGGCTCGCCGTCCTTCCGGCACTTCTTGACCCCGGCCCAGGTGCGGGACCGGTTCGGCGCCCCGGCCGGTGCGGTCGGGGCGGTGACCGCGTGGCTGCAGGCGTCCGGCCTGACCGTCGGGTCCGCCACCGGTGACGGCCTGCTCCTGCCCGCTTCCGGTCCCGCCGCCGCCGTCGAGGCGGCGTTCGCCACGCCACTGGTGCAGTACCGGCTGCCCGGTGGCCGCATCGCCTACGCCAACGGGACGGTGCCCAGGATCCCGGATCCCCTGGCCGGGGAGGTGGCCGGCGTGGTCGGGCTCGACGACCTGACCCAGAGCACTCCCGCCGACCCCGGCACGCCCGCCGGTCCCAGTACGCCCGCGCTGCCCTCCGGGGGCGGGCACCCGGGGGAGGGGACGGTGCAGGGTCCGGGCCAGGCCACCGGCGGTCCCCAGCCGTGCGCCGCCGCCTCCCACTCGGGGGGCGCCACGGCCAACCAGATCGCCCACCTCGACGGTCTCGACCAGACGTACGAGCAGGGTCGGCTGGGCCAGGGCGTGACCATCGGTCTCTACGAGCTCGGCGGGTACTCCACCGCCGCCGTCAGCGCCTACGAGCAGTGCTACGGGACCTCCACCTCGGTGACGACCGTGCCGGTCGACGGCGGTGCCCACGGGCTCTCCGGCGAGACCACGCTCGACATCGAGGTCGCCGCCGGCGTGGCCCCCAAGGCGGACATCCTGGTCTACGAGGCTCCGAACAACCCGGTGGACTCACTCGCCCTCTACGCCACCATCGCCCAGCAGGACCGCGCCCAGGTGGTGAGCTCCTCGTGGGGGAGCTGCGAGCCCGACCTCACCGATACGGTGAGGGATGCCGAGGCGTCGTACTTCGAGGAGATGGACCTGCAGGGGCAGTCGATGTTCGCCGCCGCCGGCGACGAGGGGTCCGAGGACTGTGACTCCGACGCACAGCCCACGCCGCCGTATCCCGATTACGTCTACAAGCTGCATGTCGACGATCCGGCCTCGCAGCCGTTCGTCACCGGTGTCGGGGGCACCGAGATCCCCGACCACACGTCGGGCGCGCCGGCGGACCAGCAGGTGTGGAACAACACCGGGCCGAACGGTGACGGCAGCGGCTTCCTCGCCCCCTTCGACGGGACACCACCCGAGCCCGACCAGTACCCGGGCAACTACGTCAGCACCGGCGGCATCTCCGAGCACTGGGCGCAGCCGGCATGGCAGGCCGGCTTCGACACCAGCGGCAACGCCAGCGGGACCCCGTGCGCGGCGACGGCCGGCGCCGACTGCCGCGAGGTCCCCGACGTGTCGGCGCTGGCCGGTCCGCCGGGCTACGCCATCACGGATCCGACGGGAACCACGTGGGCCGGCTACGACGGGGGCGGGGGCGGTACCAGCGCCGCCTCGCCGATGTGGGCGTCGATGACCGCCCTGGCCGACGAGGGGGCCCCGAACTTCCGGCTCGGGCTGATCTCGCCCGACCTGTACCGACTCGATCGCTCCGATCCGGGGGCCTTCACCGACGTCACCGTGGGGCAGGACAACTACCTCACCCAGGGTGGGACGCCGGACAACTACACGTGCACCTACGGAGGGGTGGGCGGTCAGAGCTGCTACCACGCCACCATCGGCTACGACATGGCGAGCGGACTGGGCACGCCGGTGGGATCGGTGCTCATCCCGGGCCTGGACCAGGCGTCCGAGGGGGTGTCGAACTACGACGAGGTGGCCTCCGACGGCGGCATCTTCACATTCGGCACGTCGGGCTTCTTCGGATCGATGGGCGGGAGACAATTGAACGAGCCGGTGGTGGGCATGGCGACCACCCCGAGCGGCGACGGCTACTGGGAGGCTGCCTCCGACGGCGGGATCTTCACCTTCGGCGACGCCGGCTTCTTCGGCTCGATGGGCGGTCACCCGTTGAACGAGCCGGTGGTGGGGATGGCGTCCACCCCCAGCGGCGACGGCTACCGGGAGGTGGCCTCCGACGGCGGGATCTTCACCTTCGGCGACGCCGGCTTCTTCGGCTCGATGGGCGGCCACCCACTCGACAGACCGGTGGTGGCCATCGCCCCGACCCCGAGCGGACGCGGCTACTGGGAGGTGGCCTCCGACGGCGGCGTGTTCGCCTTCGGCGACGCGTCCTTCTACGGCTCGATGGGCGGCCGGGCGTTGAGCGCACCGGTGGTGGGTGCCGCCGCGACCCCCGACGGCAAGGGCTACTGGGAGGTGGCCTCCGACGGTGGTGTGTTCGCCTTCGGCGACGCCGGCTTCTACGGCTCGATGGGCGGTCACGTGCTCCACGAGCCCGTGGTCGCCATGGCCGCGACCGCCGACGGCAAGGGTTACTGGGAGGTGGCCTCCGACGGCGGCATCTTCACCTTCGGCGACGCCGCCTTCTCGGGCTCCATGGGTGCCGTCGCCCTGACCCGTCCGGTGGTCGCCATGACCGCCGGTTGACGCCCGCCCGTCTCATCTGGGTGGTTCGGGTGGTGGACCGCAAGGTCTGTGACCGACGAAGGTGATGCGCCAGGTTCCCGAGCCGGCCCGCCATCCAGGGTCCGTCGGCCGCCCCCACCGCTACTGTCGGCAGCGGTGACATCACATGGATGACCCGACCGAGACCCCCGACCCTGACCCCGTCGAGCCGGACTCCGTCGAGCCGGACGACGATCCGTTCGGACCGGGCTGGTGGGTGGGATCGGACGGCTACTGGCACCCGCCCGACGAGCGCTTCGGCGACGACACTCCCGACCGGAGTCATCCGCTGCGGCGGGTGGCGGTGGTGGTCCTCGTGCTCGCGGTCATCGGGGCCACTTCGGTCGGCGTGTGGGCGGGGGCGGGCGGACCGTCGACGCCCACCCCCAACCAGGGGCCGCCGGTATCGGAGCTCACGACCCGGGTGCAGCAGTCGCTGGGCGGGGTCAACGGGCTCGGCGTCAGCCACATCACCGGCGTGTCGTGTCATCAGCCCGCCTCGTGGACAGCCGGCCGGACGTTCACGTGCGAGGTCTACGCCTCACCCCATCAGCTGGTGGGCCGGTATCGGGGGACCGTGCTCCCGTCGTCATCGGGAGCGTGGAACTGGAGAGGGACGTGGAGCCCTGACCGCCCCGCCGTGGTGAACGAGTGAGTCCGGCCCCGTCAGTCCCGACGGCTGCTGGCGTCGGCTGATCCGGTTGGACGGGCCGGCGCGGCGGTGCACCGGCTCCGGGCGCACCCCGGGGCCCGCCCGGATCCTGTCCCGGCCGGGCCGGCAGCCACAGCGACACCGCCACCACCCCGGCCGACGTGACGAGGGCCGCCACCACGAGCGCGCTCCGGCTCCCGGAGGCGAACCCGAGCCGGGCCACGTGGTCCAGCGCCGAGCCGAGTGATCCGCCGACGATTCGGGCCACCGCCAGCGCCCCGCCCAACGAACCGAGGATGGTCTGGGAGGCGGCCGTCGGGACGGCGTGGCCCCGGAGGGCCGGCGCCACCACGTCCTGGTACCGGGTCGACAGGACGCTGCCGACCACGGCCACGCCGAGGGCACCCCCCACCTGCATGGCGGTGGAATTGGCGGCGGATCCGACGCCGGCGTCGCCTTGGGTGATGGACCCGAGCACGGAGTCGGTGGCCGTGGGCATCAACGCGCCCGCCCCGAGACCGATGAGCAGCAGCCCCGGCAGGACCTGCGGATACGTGGCGCGCACCGATGCCGCACCGGCGACCTCGAGCAGCCCGGCCGTCACCAGGGCCAGACCGCCGGCCGCGGTGACCTTGGACCCGATGGCCCGGACCACCAGTGGCGAGACCACCGCGCCCGCGCCCAGGACCACGGCGATGGGCAGGATGCACAGGCCGGCCACCAGCGGGGAGTACCCCAGCCCGAACTGCAGGAACTGGGTCTGGACGAACAGCCCACCGAGGAGGGCGAAGACGCCGATGCCGACCGACAGCAAGGCGATGCTGAAGCGACGGGAGCGGAAGAATGCCATGGGCAACATGGCGTGGTCGCTCCGCAGCTCCCACCACACGAACAGGGCCAGTGTCCCGGCACCGACCACACCGGGCACCACCACCAACCAAGACCCCCACCCCCGAGACGGCCCCTCGATGATCGCCCACAGGATGAGCCCCAGGCCGACCACGGTCAGCACCGCGCCGGCCGGGTCGGGCCGGCGGGCGGACTCGTTGCGTGACTCGGGCACGAACACGAGCGCCCCGACGATGCCGACCACCACGACGGGGAGGTTCACCAGGAAGATCGACCCCCACCAGAAGTGGACGAGGAGGAGGCCGCCGGCGACGGGCCCGATGGCGATCCCGAGCCCGATGGTCCCCGACCAGATGCCGACGGCCTTGGCCCGTTGGCCGGGTTGGCGGAAGAGGTCGTTGACGATCGACAGTCCCGCCGGGATGGTCATGGCGGCGCCGGCGCCCATCACCGCTCGCCAGGCGATCAACATGGAGACCCCACCGGCGAACGCCGCCCCGAGGGAGGCGACCCCGAAGATCACCAGGCCGATGATGAACAACCTCCGGCGCCCGAAGCGGTCGGCCAGGCTGCCACCGACCAGCATGACGCCGCCGAACACCATGGCGTAGGCGTCGACGATCCACTGGAGCTGGTCGGTGGTGGCCCGGAGGCGCTCGACCAGGGTCGGCAGGGCCACGTTGAGGATGGTGTTGTCGAGGTTGACGATGAGGACGGCGATGCAGAGCACGCCGAGCGCCACCCACCGGAGGTGCCCGGTCCGACCTGGCCCCGCACCAACGGGGACGGCGCCGACCATGCCACCAGCGTGGGCCGATGGTGGGCGCTCCGATAGGGCCGAACGGCACATGTGGTCGATGGCCCGAACCGCGGCACGCGCTCAGGCATCACGAACGCTGTCGTTGCCGGCACCAGCCGACCTGAAGCGATGAGCTGCTCCCTTTCGGCAACGGCCGGGGTGGGGGAGCCCAAGTGCCCGGCGGTCAGGCGGCCGGCGCCGGCGGCCGATCGGCGATGGGTGTCGACGACACGGCCGGTGGCGGGTCGATGCCGGCCCGCTCGAAGGCATCGCGGCGGACCTCGTCGTCACCCACGGCGGCGTAGGCCGGCGGCAACGGGGGGATGCCCCAGCGGTTGCGCAGCTCGTCGAGCGGGGTGGTGATGTGGGCCCAGAAGTCCCAGTGGCCCGAGTAGACGTTCTCGTTGGTGGCCCGGCCCCGTTCCCATGCCACCCACAACTTCTCCGCGTCCAACCCCAGGTGCACGTTCCCGTTGTAGTTGTCCGCCCACGTCGGGTCGGCCTCCATCCGGCCCCGGTCGCCGGCGTTGAGGCCCTTGTTGATGTCGATCCCGAGGTGGTAGATGAGGATGGTGGGGAGGATGTGGCTCTCCATGAAGTCGATGGACGGGTCGAGCTGGCCCCCCGTGTAGGCCGCCACCAGCAGCTCGCCCTGAGCCGAGGTGGAGTAGCCCGACAGGACGTGGAGGCAGTCGTGGGGTGTGGCCCACGACTCGACCAGGCCCTCGGTGTCGCCGGGGAAGGCGTACCCGTTGCCTTTGTAGTGGTCGTAGAAGGCGCGGCCGAAGGTACCGGCGTCGAGTGCCCCCAGCCTCTCGTAGCGGGCCGCGAGGACCGGGTCGGTGGCGTCGCCGGTGTAGGGGAGGAACGGGGCGTAGGGATCGTCGGGCAGCCACGGCACCCCGGGGATGGTGAAGACGTTGGCCCGGATCATGTCGTACCCGACCCAGCGGGCATGGTCCATCTGGAGCTGCTGGAGGGCATCGACGAACTCGGCGTGCACGTGCAGGGCGGTGGCGAAGTCCAGCACGAGCTCGATCTTCGGCTTCTCGACGGTGCCGTCCAGCAGGGCCAGGACGGCGAGCACCCGGACGAGGTCGAGACGGAGGTCGTCGTCCTCGACGACCCGGACGAGCTCGCCCGAGGAGACCGGCTCGAGGCCGTCGAGACTCGGCGCCTCGGCCCCGAACACCGTCGACATGGCGCTGGTGACGCCGGCACGATCGGCCGGCGAGGGAGGGGTCTTCCCGTCCGTCGTCACGACCGTGAATGCGGCACGGGCGATGACAGAAGACTGCTGGGCGGTGACGCGGGAGGTGGGCACGACGAGAAACTACCAGCGGGCTGTTTCGCCCCGGTCGACGCAGGGGACCCAGATCGCGCCTGGCCCGAACACCACGGACGTCCCGTGCCCGACGCCTTCGAATTCCGGTGGCACGAGGATGCGGTGGCCGCGAGGATCGCGCACGACGTCGAGGACATCATGGGCCCGTTCGAACGGGCGGGGATCGTCCGGCGGATCGACGCGGTCGAACTGTCGTCGGGGCGTCGGAGGGGAGGTTCGGTCGGGCTCACCCCGGCCGGCGTCGTCTCGGTGCAGCAGGTGCTCGGTGCCGTCGGCTTCCAGGCCCCGGTGGCCATCGCTGGGGAGATCCCATCGGTAGGTTGAATAGAAAAGTGATCGGCCGAGGTTCCGCCCCGAGCGAGCGAGCAGTCCCCGCCCACAGGAAGCCGCCGACACGGATAGGTGCAGGTCGTGACCGGCAATCAGGTTCCAGAACGCTCTGCTACCGTTGGCAGCCGTGCCCACCTGGACCTTCCTGACCAACCACGGCCGCGCCCTGTTGTGCATCGCCCACGACCCCGAGGTCCGGCTGCGGGACATCGCCGCCACGCTCGGCATCACCGAGCGCCGTGCCTACGGCATCGTCAACGACCTGACCGAGGTGGGCTACGTGGTCAAGGAGCGGGAGGGACGGAGGAACCGCTACCACATCCAGCTCCATCTGCCCCTGCCCGACATCACTGACCGGGAGCAGGCCATCGGCGAAGTGCTGGACGTGCTCACCGGCACCAAGGTCGGCACCAATGCCAAGGCCAATGCCAAGGCCAGTGCCAAGGCCAGTGCCAAGGCCAGTGCCAAGGCCAAGAAGAAGCCGGCCCCACGCACCACCCCGTAGGGCGCCAGCTGGTGACCGGGCGCCCCCGAGTCAGGACGAGGGCGTCGACACCCGGGCCACCGAGCCGTCGAGCAGGAGCCCCACCGCCTCGGCGCTGATCGGGCGGGCGAACAGGAACCCCTGGCCGTTGTCGACCTCCTCGGCGCACAGCAGGGTCCGTTGGTCGTCGGTCTCGATGCCCTCGGCGATGGTCTCGAGCCCGAGCACCTTGCCCAACTGGACCAGGGCGTGGACGATGGCCGCCGACTCGGCGGTCTTGCTCATCTCCGAGACGAAGGACTGGTCGATCTTCAGGACGTCGATGGGGAACTGCTGGAGGTAGGCGAGCGACGAGTAGCCGGTGCCGAAGTCGTCGATGGCGATCCGGACGCCGGTCCTCTTCAGCGCCTCCAACCGGCGAATGGTCTCCTTCACGTCGTGCATGAGGGTCGTCTCGGTCAGCTCGAGGATGACCATGCCGGGGTTGATCCCACTGGCGGTGAGGGCGTCCTGCAGGTCGCCGACGATCCCGTCGACCTCGAGCTGGCGGGCCGAGATGTTGACCGACACCGTCAGGTGGCGCCCCTCGCGCTGCCAGGCGGCACCCTGGCGGCACGCCTCGTGGAGGACCCAGGCGCCGACCGAGGTGATCAGGCCGGTCGACTCGAGGCTGGGGATGAAGTCGACGGGCTGGACGATCCCCTGTCCGGGCCGGTTCCACCGCAGCAGGGCCTCGGCCCCGGTGAAGACCCCCGTGGCCAGGTCGACGGTGGGCTGGTAGAGGAGGAAGAACTGGCCGTTGGCCATGCCCTGGCGCAGGTCGAACTCGAGGCTCCGGTGCGAGGTGACCGCATCCTGCATCGACGAGGAGAAGACCACGGCATGGCGCTTCCCGCTGGTCTTGGCCCGGTAGAGGGCGACGTCGGCGTCGCGGAGGAGCTCCTCGGGCGTGGCCCGCTCACCGATGGCCACGCCGATGCTGCTGGACACGGTCAGCGGTGTGTCGCTGGCGGCGATCTCGAACGGGGTGGCCAGGATGTCGAGGATCCGGTCCGCCACCACCAGCGGCCCCGCCGCCAGGGAGACGCCTTCGGCGAGCACGACGAACTCGTCCCCGCCCAGGCGACCGACGGTGTCGCCCTCGCGGAGGGCCTTGGACAGCCGGGCGGCCATGCCGAACAGCAGTTGGTCGCCGGCATCGTGACCGAGGGTGTCGTTCACCTCCTTGAAGTCGTCGATGTCCAGGAACAGCGCGGCCACCGGGGTGCCCTCCCGTCGGGACCGGGCCATCATCTGGGAGATCCGGTCGAGGATGAGGGCCCGGTTGGGGAGCCCGGTGAGCGAATCGTGGAAGGCCTGGTGGTGCAGCTGATCGGTGCGCTCGGTCACGAGGACCATGGCCCGGGACCGGCTCGTGGTCAGCAGGTAGATCAACAGTGCCATCAGCACCGCGATGACCGATCCCGCCACCAACACCGCCAGCGCGTTCGAGTTGTCGAGGATGGTGCCGCCCTTGACGAGGCCCCGGGTCTGGACGTGCCATCCGTTGGTCAGGTTGAGCGTCGCCGACTGCGATCCCTTCGGCGACGAGCCGGCCGTGAAGCTGACCGCCGAGGCGCCGGCCCCGTGACGGAAGGAGACCGACATACCCGGGTGACCGGCGATGGCGGTGGTCAACAGCACCTTGGGCACGATCGAGGTGCCGGTCCAGCCGATGAAGGCATCCAGCCGGCCTTGCTCCGTTGTCGGCGTCACGCCGCCCCGGTAGACGGCGGTGCCCAGGACCAGCACGCTGACCGCCCCCTGCGGGTAGGGCAGGTAGGCGCTCTGGCCGCTCGAACGGGCCTTCAGCAGGGCCGGTCCGAGCGCGGTGTCGCAGTAGTCGAAGCCGGCCGCCGGCACCGACCCGGCTTTCGTCCGCGACTGGGCGGCGGACTGGAAGCAGTAATAGGGTCGAGTTCCCGCCGGGGTCACGACGAAGGTGCCGCCGGGGCCGAGGGCGCCGGCCGGGTCGGCCACCATCCGGGCCGCGAACGCACCCAGCTGTGACGCCGGCACCAGGGTCAGCTCGGCGATGCCCTGGACCTCGGGGTAGCGCTGGAAGGCCAGGACGGAAGCGGTCCATGCCTCGAAGCTGGCCTGGGACCCTTCGGGATTCCGGATGGCGAAGCCCCCGGCGGCGATCACGAGGTCCTGCTCGCGTTGGAGGGCCAACTGGAGGCGCGACGCCACATCGCCCGAGGCGGTGGAGAAGGCCTGTTGGGAGCTGCGGGCATCCTCGCTGGCGACGATGTGGGCGCCGAGCAGTGAACCGAGGATCCCGATCACCAGGACGCCGACGGCCAGGCCCAACCACCCGCCCCGCGTCCGGCGCGACGCGTCGGCGTCGTGCGACGACACTTCGGAGTCATAGCGGTAGGGGCTCATCGCCGGCCACCGCCGGCACGGGCACGGGTGCGGGTGCGGGTGCCGACAGGGACGCCGCCGCGGGCGCTGGTCGAGGGCCGGCGGGGGAGAGACTGTGGTGGTGACCAGGCGGACCTCATGGCCGCTCCTTTTGCTGTAGCCGACGAGCGTGGCCGCCTCCGAACCGCCGGCGTGCCCCGCAGCCTCATGCTGCCTTTAATACATGTGATCAAAAACTAGCAATCGATTTCAGTATACGGTACGCCCTGTCCCATTGTCGACCGGGATCTGCCAGGCCGCAGAGGGCCGGGGACCGCGCCCCCGCTGTCCCTTGCGAAAAAGACAAGTCAGGAAAAACTAGTAATAGATTTCCACAAATGATATCCTGATGGGATGCCCAACTGGAGCTTCCTGACCAGCCACGGCAAGGTGCTGTTGTGCATCGCCCAGGACCCCGATGTACGCCTGCGGGACATCGCCAGCCGGGTGGCCATCACCGAGCGGCGTGCGTACACGATCGTCACCGACCTGACCCGGGCCGGCTTCCTGGCCAAGATCCGCGAGGGGCGCCGGAACCGTTACGTGATCCAGACCCACCTGATCCTGCCCGAGACCACCGGCCGAGAGCAGGAGATCGGCGAGGTGCTGCGGCTCTTGGCCACCCCCGAGCAACGACGGAAGCCACGGCTGGCCAAGATCTGAGTCGGGGCGGGATACGGGCGGGGCAGGGCAGCGTGAGCGCCGGTCAAATGTTTTCGTAGATAACATCACTTCGGTAGGTTATTTTCGGAAGCGATACGCCAAGGTTCGTGCCCCTGCCCCTGCCCCTGCCCCTGCCCCTGCCCCTGCCCCTGCCCCTGCCCCGGCCCCGGCTCCCCGTGGCCCCTGGTGCGGGACCGGACGGTCCCCGGAAACCGCCATCAACACGCTCAACGAACGGTCGCCTCCAGCGCCACGCGACGGGAGGCCGCCGGCGTCAGAGCCGGAAACCCGCTGGCATATGTCACCCGGGCCAGTAACGACCGGGCCGCCGCCAACACCGTGTCGTAGTCGTGGGTGAGGACGAAGGCGAAGCGGCGGAGCCGGTCGGGCCCGTCGTCCCCGAGGTCCTGGGCGATGAGGGCGCCGGCGTAGTGGGCCCCGACCACGGCCACGATCCACTCACGGCGCAGTGCGTCGTCGGCGGACAACGAGACACCGCGCACCCCCCGGATGGGGGCCAACGGCAGGCCCACCCCGAAGGCGGCCACGATCGGGCAGCGGGTGGCCAGCCGGGCGTACCGCAAGGCGGGGTCCGAGGTGAAGTAACGGGCGTCCTCGAACGCTCCGAGCACCACCGGCGGCGTCTCGAGAAACAGGGCCTGGTGCTCGAGGTGCTCGGAGATGCCCTCGAGCATCCCCTTGGGGGCGATCCGGACCAGTGACGAGTTGGCCAGGCTGAACGGAGAGGTCGGCGCAGACGGCACCGGTTGGCGGCGGCTCAGCGACCGGCTCGGGGCGGTCAGCACGCCGAGCGGGCTCGGGCGCTGGAAGTAGTAGCCCTGCCCGAGGGTCGCCCCCAGCGCCAGGGCCTGGTCGAGATGGGCGTGGGTCTCGATGCCCTCGGCCAGCACGGTGGCGCCGGTGCGCTCGGCGTAGGCGGCCACGGTGGTGTAGATCGCCGCACGCGAAACGTTGGGCCAGCCCTGGACGAGGGTGACGTCGAGCTTGATCACGTCGGGGGCGACGAAGGGGAGGAGGGCGAGGGAGTCGGGGAGGGCGCCGACGTCGTCGAGGGCGATGGCACACCCGGCCGTCCGCAGCTGGTTGCACGCGGCCAGGAGCTCGGCGGGGCGGTGGAGGAGGGCGCGCTCGGTGATCTCGACCACGAGGTCGACATTGCCGGCGGTGCGGGCCAGCAGGCGGCCGGCGGTCTCGGGTCCGAGGACAGACGGCTCGAGGTTCACGAACAGCGTGAAGCGGCGGGGGAGCCCGTGGGCCACGGCGTCGTCGATGGCGGCGTTGCGGCAGGCCTCGTCGAGCTCGGCCAGCCGGCCCTCGCGGCTGGCCCACACGAAGGCGGGGTCGGGCGAGATGCCGAGGCCGGGCCAGCGCGCCAGTGCCTCGGCGCCGACCATCTCGCCGGTGGCGAGGTCGAAGATCGGTTGGTACTGGGGCTTGAGGTTGCTCCGGTCGAGGAGATCGTCGAACGCCATCGGTTGCTGCTCGGACATGGGAACGCCTTCCCGGCAGGCGATCCGGATCGAGGGCGTGGGTTCCACGTCGCTCACCTGACAACATGCCATCGACCAGAAGCAGACTGATCTGTAGACCAGCGTACCCACGTCGCGCGGTGGGCGGTTACCTGAACGCGAGGCGTGGTGACGACGCGGTCACGGCACGGCGACGCCGAATCGAGGACGTCCGTGCGCAGAGGGAGCAGGGACAGCCAGCGAGACAGGACGCCAGCCACAGGCCGACGAGAACACCGATCCGGAGACGCCCGCAGACGCAAGGGGAGGGGAGCGGAGGGCAAGGGGAGCGCGTGGAGCAGACGAGAGACAAGGGGAGGGACAACGCCGGTCCCGGGCTCCTTCGGCCCCGCCGGGCCCCGGAGCGGACCCACAGCCCCAGAGCCCAACCACCCGTATCCCCCGAACCGGCCGCACCTGTACTTGCTGGTCACCGGCCTGGCCGACGCCCGGAACCACCCCCATCCCACGGGGCGACCGGAGGATCCAGAGGCATCATCAGTATCCGGAAACCAAAAAACCGACTTACTCATGCTAGAATAATATGACTGCTCTAAACGTTCCGCATGGACGAAGGTCCGTACCGGGTTCGAACCGCTTAGCCCGGGCAACGTGGGACCGAAGTGGACGAGCGGCTTGTGTCGACAGTGTGTCGGCCCAGAAAGGCGGTATCCATGACAGCCTTCGGCTTGGGATCCAGCACCACCGGCGACATCGCAGACGATGACGCAGCCATCACCCCGGACGGCACCCCGCCGTGCCACCGTCCGAAGAGGAAGCTCGTCGCGGGGATGGCCGTGGCCGCCGTGGCCGTGCTCGCTGCCGCCTGCAGTTCGTCCGGGGCGTCGACCACCACGACCTCGACGACCCTCAGTCCGGCGGCCGCCGCCCAGAAGTTCCTCGACCAGTCCGGCACCGGCAACAAGTCGCTGACCCCGGTGGCCCTCCCGTCCAAGTGGACGGTGACGTGGACGTTCAACTGCCAGAACCCGGCCACCACCGGGACCTTCTCCCTCGGCTCCACGGGCAAGGGGACACCGACCGCCATCATCACCAGCCAGACCGGGCTCGGCGGCGGGGGACACAAGCCGTACACGAAGGCTGGCACCTATACGTTCATCGTCAAGACGACATGCGGGTGGAAGGTGACCGTCGGGTCGACCCCCACCGTGCCGGTGAAGTCCGTCGTCACCACCACGACCACCGCCAAGAAGTCGACGACCACCACCACGTCGAAGAAGTCAACCACCCCCACCACCTGAGTCCGCTGGGCCACCGCCCCCCCGGTGGCCCAGCCGGACCGGGCCAAGCGAGCGCCCCACCGGCCCCGGCTCGCACCGGCGAGAACCGGCGGATAGCCGGCGATCCACCCCGACGGCGACCCCCGTCGGCGCCACCCCGACCCCCCGACCGTCGCTCCGACGGCGAGGCGCAGGTCGGAGAGTGACCACTACCGTTTCGGTCGGAAAATGCTGGTCTTACGTTTCCGGAATAATACTGGTAGTGTAGTTCTCGGGGAAGTAGGCCCGAGACCTCGGCCCACCGTCCCAGACCTCAGATCGAGGCCGATGCGACTATCGCAACCTCGAGGACCTCTCCCCGTAGCCCGCTCCCGACGTAGATCGTCGGACCCGGACGACCCGGTGCAGGGACCCGAGCAATGACTGGCAGCGGATGATGCACCTCGGTGCGCGACGGTTGAAGGGGCGTGCGGACGACCCGGACGCAACGACGCCGTCCCCGGGCCCATTGGGTCGCCCATCCAATCGCTGGTTCCGTCCCGGCTGGGCCGGCCGCCGTTCGGCCCTGGCCAGCGTGGCCTCCGGTCTGGTGGTCACCATGACCATCGCGGCGGTGATCGTGTTCGTGGCCCCGGCCCAGGCCGTCACCCCGCCCACCGTCACCTCGGTCATCTCGAGCTCGGGACCGACCACCGGAGGGCAGCGGGTCACCGTCCTCGGCACCAACCTGGCCAACGCCACCGCCGTCACCTTCGGCGGCAACACCGCCACCATCACCGCCAACAGTTCGTCGACGGTGACGGTGACCGAGCCCACCGGTGCCGGCGGCACGGTGGACGTGACCGTGGTCACCGCCGGTGGCACCAGCGCCACCTCACCGGCGGACCTCTTCACCTACACGGCAGCCGCGGCTGGAATCGTCGGAGCCGGCGGAGGCTACTGGCTGGTGGCGTCGGACGGCGGCATCTTCGCCTTCGGGGACACCGCCTACTACGGATCCACCGGCGCCCTGCATCTGAACGCGCCCATCGTGGGCATGAGCCCGACTCCCAGCAGCCGCGGCTACTGGCTGGTGGCCAGCGACGGCGGCATCTTCGCCTTCGGCAACGCCGGCTTCTACGGGTCGACCGGTGCGCTCCACCTGAACCAGCCCATCGTCGGCATCGCCGCCACCCCCGACGGCAGGGGCTACTGGCTGGTGGCCAGCGACGGAGGCATCTTCGCCTTCGGCGACGCCAAGTTCCACGGGTCGACCGGTGCGCTCCACCTGAACCGGCCCATCGTGGGCATGGCCGCCACGGCGGACGGTGCCGGCTACTGGCTGGTGGCCAGCGACGGCGGCGTGTTCGCCTTCGGGGACGCCCGGTTCCACGGCTCCACCGGGGCCCGCCACCTCAACGAGCCCATCGTGGGGATGGCCTCCACGCCCGATGGCAACGGCTACTGGCTGGTGGCCGCCGACGGCGGCATCTTCAGCTTCGGGAATGCCACCTTCCACGGCTCCACCGGTTCGCTGGTGCTCCACGCCCCGATCGTGGGGATGCAGGCCAGCCCCGACGGCGAGGGCTACTGGCTGGTGGCCTCCGACGGCGGCATCTTCGCCTTCGGTGACGCCCCCTTCTTCGGGTCCACCGGATCGACCGTCCATCTCGCCAAGCCAATCGTCGGAATGGGAGTGACATGAGACGCACCGGATGTCGGCCGCTGAGCCGGAGGCGGGTCAGAGCCCGGGGCCTGGTGGCCGGCCTGGGTGTCGGCTGCCTGATGGTCGCACCGGTCATGCTGGCGGCGCCCGCCGGAACCGCGGGCGCAGTTGTGTCCGTCTCGTGGATTCATTCCGCGGTGGCTCCGGGCGCCGGTTCCCCCCTGATGGCCGTCGGGCCCCGGGTGGTCGGAGGCCAGGCGGCCACGGGCACCAACTCGGCACCCCGGTTCGCCGCGCTTCCGCCGGGCGACACTGCCACGGCGGCGGGCCTGGGCTACTGGCTGGTGGCCTCCGACGGGAGCATCTTCGCCGTCGGCGATGCCGGCTTCTTCGGATCGACGGCCGCCCTGCGGCTCCGCGCTCCCATCATCGGCACGGCGGCCACCCCGGACGGCAAGGGCTACTGGCTGGTGGGCCGGGACGGGGGAGTGTTCGCATTCGGCGATGCCGGCTTCTTCGGGTCGACCGGCGCGCTCCACCTGAGCCAGCCCATCGTGGGCATCGCCCCCACCCCGGACGGCAAGGGCTACTGGCTGGTGGGCGCCGACGGTGGCGTGCTGGCCTACGGTGATGCGGCATTCCTCGGCTCCATGAGCGTCCTCCACCTCAACCAGCCGGTGGTGGGGATGGCGGCCACCCCGGACGGCAAGGGCTACTGGCTGGTGGCGGCGGACGGCGGTGTGTTCGCCTTCGGTGACGCCGGCTACTTCGGGTCGACCGCGGCTCTCCACCTCAACCGGCCGGTGGTGGGAATGGCTCCCACCCCGGACGGTGGTGGCTACTGGCTGGTGGGCGCCGACGGCGGTGTCTTCACCTTCGGCGACGCAGGGTTCTTCGGGTCCGCCGCCGGCCTCCACCTCAACCAGCCGGTGGTGGGCATCAACGCCACCGGCGACGGGGGCGGCTACTGGTTGGCGGCCGCCGACGGCGGGGTCTTCGCCGGGGGGGACGCGGTCTACTACGGCTCGACCGGCGACGACATCCATCTGAACCTCCCCATCGTGGGAATGGGGCTGTCGTGAGCTCAGCCGGCGGTCCGGATCACAGCACCTCGGCGATCAGTGTCTCCGAGACCGCCTCCTCGGACCCGTCGGCCGGATCCGGGTCCTCGTCCGGGGTGGCGTCCTTCTTGAGGATGAAGAAGCCGATCACGATCCCGGCGACCACACTGGCCAAGGCGATGGTGAATGCCAAGCGGTACCCGCCGTCGAGGGCGTCGGTGACCGACTTCCCGTGGGCGAGCAGAGTGGCGCTGCGACTGCTGGACACCGCCCCGAGGACCGCCACCGACAGCCCGGCCGCCACCTGTTGGGAGACGTTCACGATTCCCGAGCCGATCCCGGCGTCCTTGCCGGGGACATGGGCCAACGCCATGGTCAGCAGAGGGGTGAACGCCGTGGCCGCACCCAGGCCGACCAGCAGCACGGCGGCGAAGAGATGCGGGAAGTAGGCGGTATGTGGTCCTGAGGTGATGAAGAGGGTGAGGCCCCCGCCCAGGACGACGAGACCGATGAGGGCGGTGAGCTTGGGCTGCAATCTGCCCATGATGCGGGTGGTCAGTCCGGCCGACATCAGCGCCACCGAGAGCGTCTGGGGTAGGAACGCCAAACCGGTCCGGATCGGGTCGTATCCGAGGATGTGCTGGAAGTAGAGGACACCGATGAAAAAGGTGCTGTACATCCCGACGACCATCATCCCTCTCACCAGACTCGAGGCGAGCAGTCCCGGAGAGCGCATCACGGGTATCGGCATCATCGGGGTTGTGAGCCGACTTTCGAGGATGAAGAAGGCCACCAGGACGACGATGGCAGCAGCACCGAATCCCAAGGTGTGGGTCGATCCCCAGCCGTACTGGCTGGAGCTGACGATGGCGTAGACGGCCAGCATCAGCCCGGCCGTGCTCAGGACGGCGCCGGCGATGTCCAACCCGGCGCCGAACCCGATCCCTGTGTTCTCCTCGATCAGCACCGCCCCGGCGATGAAGGTGGCGACGCCGATGGGGATGTTGATGAAGAAGATCCAGTGCCAGCTGAGCGCCTGGGTCACGTACCCGCCGATCAGCAGTCCGAGCGATCCGCCACCCACGGCGACGATGATGTACGAGCTCATGGCCTTGGCCCGCTCGCGGGGGATGGGGAAGTCGGCCACGATGATGGCCAGGATGACCGAAGACGAGAGGGCGGCACCCAGCCCTTGGACGAACCGGGCCGAGATGAGCAGGATCTGGCTGTCGGCGGCACCGCAGGCGATCGAGGCCACCGTGAACAGGGCCACACCGACCAGGAAGACCTTCTTGCGGCCGAAGAGGTCCCCGAGCCGGCCGGCCAGCAGGAGCGACCCGGCGAACGTGATCAGGTAGGCATCGATCACCCAGGCCAGCGAGGCCTGCGAGAAGTGCAGGTCGCGCTGGATGGTGGGCAGGGCCACGTTCACGATCGTCTGGTCCAAGATGTTCATCAACATCGCGAAACAGACGACGATCAGCGCGATCCAGCGACGTCGTTCATGCACGAATGAAGCGAGAGAAGAGGGGATGGGGGCTCCTTGGGTGCGCCAGGATTCAGGTTCCCTTGCTATTGATAGTCACTAATCTAGTGAGTGTCAAGCCAGCGGGACAGTAGATCGATCAGCTATAATCCCGCTTCATGGCCACGACGACGACGCCTGGCGTGACGGTGCTGCTGACGCAGCTCTCCCGAGTCGTCTACCGGCGCACGTCTGAGGACCTCCTGGGGATGCGGATGAAGGAGTTCGTGATGCTGGCCCACCTTCGCGAGCACAATCCGATCCCCCAGCAAGATCTCGGCGAGATGCTCTGCATCGATGCCAACAACCTCGTGCTCCTCCTCAACGAGCTCGAGTCGAGGGGATTCGCCTACCGGCGTCGCGACCCGGCGGATCGGCGCCGTCACCTGGTCGAGCTCACCGATGAGGGGCTGGCCGCCTTCGAGAATGCCGAACGCGGCATCGAGAGCGTGGAAGACGACGTGCTCGCCTCGCTCACCATCCAGGAGCGGGGCGAACTCCAGGGGTTGCTGACCAAGGCACTCGAAGGGGCGCCCTCGGCCGGTTGATCGGTGGGGCGGCGGCTCAGTTCTCCCGGCCGTGCTGTGGGGCCCACGGACGAGTCTTCAGCCGGAGCCGACAGGCTGGAGGACTCGCCACGAGCGCCACCCTCGATCCCTGACCCGCATTTCACCTGGTGAGACACCGATTGCTCGGTGGCTCGAGTGTGGACATACCAGGGTAGGTCAAATGGAAAAAACAATTCGGGACGGAGGTGTGGGGGAGTGTCCATTGCCTCCTAGATCGTTGGCCGTCTGGACCGGGCGGCGCACTCGTGTGCATGCAGCCCCCGAACCACCGAGGCGACTCACGCCCGACGGCCAGCACAAAGAAGGAAACAGATTGCTAGTGAAATCTATCTAGACTAATGTGACTCTTAACACGGGACGACGTCCTCGACAGGAGCTCACAGATGGCACGACGTATGACGTATCGGATCGCCGTAGCCGGAGTGGCTGCCCTGCTGCTTTCCTCGGTGGCGGCCGTGGGCTCAGACGTTGTCCTCGGCTCCGTGGCCGGCGCCACTGTCAATGCGCAGACGGCGGCCCCGACCCCAGCCGTTGTGGGCTCCGCAGCAACCTACGCGGTAAGTTTCACAGACACCACCCAGTTGATTGCCAACACCAGCACGGTCACATTGAGTGGGCCAACCAGCATGGTGTTTCCGTTGGCTGCCGCCGACTATACGGTCGGAGGAACCCCAGTCGTAACGACTACGCATGCAGCGGCCAACGACATCACTATTACTGTTCCCGCCACAATCGCACCCGGGGCAGCGGTCACCATATCCGCCGGCGTTGGCAACACCGCTCAGAACGCGACTGTCTCGGGTTCCTCAATAATCACGATCACCACGTCCGTTGATGCAGGGGTCTTTGTGAACGCAACGTACAGCCTGACGGCTGGACCCGCCTCGCAAATTTCTCCCACATCCGGTAATCAAAATGTCACCGTCGGAACTCCGTTCACGGCATTGAGCGCCACTGTGGAAGATGCCTTTGGCAACACCATTGACGCTGCGGGAACCAACGTCAGCTTCACCGCCCCGAGCAGTGGTGCTTCCGGAGCATTCGCGAACACCACCGATACAACCACAGTGCAGACGACTGGCGCGGGTATCGCTACGGCCACCACATTCACGGCCAACACCACCTCTGGCGCCTACGCCGTTACCGCGTCGTCGTCCGGCCTCACCTCGGCCTCGTACGCCCTGACCAACAACCCAGGACCCACCGTACAGGTGGCCGTCACCGCCGGTGCGGCGCAGTCGGCCAACCCCGGCAGCACGTTCGCCACCCCGCTCAGCGCCACCATCGAAGACCAGTACGGCAACCCGGCGCCGACGAACCCCGGATCGGTCATCACCTTCACCGCCCCGGGTGGTGGCGCCAGCGGAACCTTCTCCGACACCGGGACCAACACAACGACAGCCACCACCAGCATCACCACCGGTGTGGCCACTGCCGCCCAGTTCAAGGCCAACAACAGCACCGGCTCCTACCGGGTGACCGCCGCATCACCCACCCTGACGACGGTGTCCATCCTCACCACCAACATCTCGGGCCCCACTCCTCCCTCGGCGCCGACCATCGGCACGGCATCGGCAGGGGACGGCAACGCCACGATCTCCTGGACCGCACCGACCAATGACAACGGAGCACCGATCCTTGCCTACCTCATCACGCCCTCGGCCGGTGCCCCGACCCTCGTCGGGAACGTCACCAACGCCACCGTGAAGGGCCTGGCCAACGCCACCAGCTACACCTTCACCGTGGCGGCGTACAACGTCGCCGGCCTGGGTGCCGCCTCACAGGAATCGAGCTCGGTCACGCCCGAGGCATCGGGCTATCGGCTGGTCGCCAGTGACGGAGGCATCTTCTCCTTCGGGAAGGCCGGCTTCCTCGGTTCGGCCGGGGCCACACCGCTCAACAAGCCCATCGTCGGCATGGCCACGACGCCGGGTGGGACCGGCTACTGGCTGGTGGCCAGTGACGGGGGCATCTTCGCCTACGGCGATGCCGGCTTCTATGGCTCCACCGGGGCCAAGCACCTCAACAGGCCCATCGTCGGCATGGCCACGACCCCGGACGGCAAGGGTTACTGGCTGGTGGCGAGTGACGGCGGCATCTTCTCCTTCGGCGACGCCGTCTTCTACGGTTCCACCGGCGCCGTCACCCTCAACCAGCCGATCGTCGGCATGGCTTGTGGTCCGGACGGCAAGGGCTACTGGCTGGTGGCGGCCGACGGCGGCATCTTCTCCTTCGGCAGTGCCAAGTTCCACGGTTCGACCGGCGGTACCACCCTCAACAAGCCGATCGTCGGCATGGCCTGCGCTCCGGACGGCCAGGGCTACTGGCTGGTGGCGAGCGACGGTGGCATCTTCGCCTTCGGCAGCGCCGAATTCCACGGGTCGACCGGTGCCACGACGCTCAACAGGCCCATCGTGGGCATGGCCTCCACCGCCAACGGCGACGGCTACAGCATCGTGGCCAGTGACGGTGGCATCTTCACCTTCGGCAGTGCCGTCTTCCACGGGTCCACCGGATCGACGGACCTCAACCAGCCGATCGTGGGTATGGGCATCTCGTGAACCCCGAACAGGGCCGCCGGCGTTGACGAGCGTCTTCGCGTACAGGCGCCCGCACAGGACTAGCATCGGGGGTACCGGTGCATGTCCGCACCATCACACGCTGAACCGGGCCCCCGTTGAGCGTCTCACCTTTCGACAAGGAGACGGCCAATGGTTCCACCACCCGGCAGCTGCCTCGCACACTGTGGCAGCCACCCATCCCGCCCCCGCCTCGCATCCGCCTGGCGAAGCGATCCCGGACCCAAGAGCCGGAACGGGCCCCGTCCCTGATGCCGGAACGGCTCAATCGCATCCTCACGCTGCTGGCTGCCCGCTCGGAGGACAGCATCGGCACCAAGCACCTGTGCGAGTTGGCGGCCGATGTCACGGACATGACCGGAGCCGGGATCATGCTGTTTTCGGACGACGTGGCACGGGGCTCCCTCTGTGCCACCGGCCCTGTCTCCTCCCAACTCGAGGAGTTGCAGTACACGCTGGGGGAGGGGCCCTCCATCGATGCCTACCGGGGCGGCAGAGTGATCACCGAGCCCGACCTGGTCGACCCCGACTTCATCCGGTGGCAGGCCTTCGCGGCGCCCGCCGTGGAGGCCGGTGCGAAGGCGCTGTTCAGCTATCCGGTGCGGATCGGGGCCATCCGCCTCGGCGCGCTCAACCTGTTCCGCGACCGGGCTGGTTCGCTGACCGACGACCAGCACGCCGATGCCCTGGTCATGTCCGATGTGGCGGCGCGCTCGATCCTGGCCATGCAGGGCGATGCCGTGCTCGGGACGATCGCCGCCGAGCTCGAGGTGGGGACGAACTTCCATTTCGTGGTCCACCAGGCCGCCGGGATGGTCTCGGTCCAACTCGGGGTCAGTGTGGAAGAGGCCTTGGTGAGACTACGTGCCTTCGCCTTCGGCTCCGACCGGGCGATTACCGACGTGGCCAGGGACATCGTCGAGCGCCGGCTCCGCCTCGACGACCCCACCGAAGCCGGAGAACCGGCCCCATGAGCGACCCCGGCAAGCCACACGCAACAGGGGTATCATCCCTACGTTGGTATGCCCAGACATTGCACAACCGGCGCTCGCAGTCGAACAGATTGATGTTGTGATGTCCAGAGAATCGTTGCTCCTCCAGACCCTGGTGGAGTTGGCCGACAGTTTGGTCGACGACTTCGACGTCATCGACATCCTCACCGTCCTCGGGGATCGATGCGTAGAGGCCCTCGACGTCTCGTCTGCCGGCGTGATGTTGGCGGCGCCTACCGGTGAGCTCCAAGTGGTCGCCTCCTCCAGCGATGCCATGCGCGACCTCGAGCTGTTCGAGCTCCAGGCCGACGAGGGACCTTGTGTCGACTGCTACCGGAGCGGTGAGCCGATCGTCAACCTCGAGCTGTCGACCGCCGCCGGTCGGTGGCCGCTGTTCGCGGAACGGGCCCTCGAAGAGGGGTTCCACTCGGTCCATGCGCTCCCCATGCATCTGAAGGGGAACACCATCGGAGCCCTCAACATGTTCCGGACCGACCGAGGTTCGTTGGCGGACGCGGACGTCCTGGTGGCGCAGGCACTGGCCGACGTGGCCACCATCGCCATCATCCAGCACCAGACGGCGGTCGACGCGCAGACGCTCAACAGCCAGCTCAACGAGGCGCTCAACAGCCGGATCATCATCGAGCAGGCCAAGGGAAAGATCAGCGAGTCGGCCGGGATCGACGTCGAACACGCCTTCCGGCGGCTTCGGAACCACGCCCGGAGCAACAACCTGAGGCTCACCGACCTGGCCCGTGAGATCGCCGAGGGGACCATGCCGACGAGCACCGTCGGGCCGCTCCCGACTGTCTCACGCATGCGGTCGATCACGTCCAATCCATGGACGAAGGGACCGGCCACCGAGTGATCGGGGCTTCCGACCTCTAGCAAATACCGGAAACGCCGTGCTAGTATTGGGTCAGCGCCACCTGCCTAGACCTCGCGGATGTCGGAACATTCCATCTTGCGGGGTCTTCAATATGGCAAGTGACAAGCAGTTGGCGGCCCTCCTGGGCGAGTTCGCTCAAACCATCGTCACCGATTTTCCAGTCGATCGCGTGCTGGGCCAGTTGGCCGAGCGGGCCGTCGATATCGTTCCGGTCAGTGGCGCCGGGATGACGCTCATCGCTGCCGGGGTCAACCCTCTCCTGGTGGCTGCCTCCGACGATCGCGCCCTGCGCTACGAGGAGCTCCAGTCCACTCTCAACGAGGGCCCGTGCCTGGCAGCATGGGAGTCGGGCGTCCCGGTGGTCGTACCCGACCTCCGGGTCGACGATCGCTTTCCCGTGTTCAGCCCCACAGGCGCTCAGCGCCGGAATGGCCGCGGTCTTCACCTTCCCTCTGCGCCGCGGAAGCGGTCAGTTGGGCGCGCTCGACCTCTACCGCGATACCCCGGGTCCGTTGAGCGACGAGTCCATGTCGGCGGCACAGACCTTGGCCGATGTCGCCGCTGCCTACCTTGTGAACGCCCAGGCCCGGACGGACAGGCTGGTCGCCCCGATGCTGGACTCCTCGCTCCGTGATCGGGTCACCGGGCTGCCGACCCGACCGCTCTTGATGGACCGCCTCGAGCAGGCGTGCCAGCGAGGTGCCCGCTCGGGCAAGGCGTCGGCGGTCTTCTTCGTGACGCTGAGCTCCTTCAGGTCGATCACCGGGCACCCAGGGTCGACGGGTGGCCGACGACCTGCTGGTGGCCGTGGCCAAGCGACTGGCGGGAATGTTGCGGCCCGGTGACACCGTCGCCCAACTGGCGGACGACCAGTTCGTCATCGTCTGCGAAGGGCTGGAGAAGCCCGCCCACGCGGACGCGTTCGCCTCGCGGATCGAGTCGGCCATGGAGTGCCCGTTCATCGTGTCTGGGACCGAGGTGTATGATCTCTGCGGTGGCCGGCATCGCGTTCGTCGACGGGAAGAGCAGCGTCGGTGAACTGCTGGCCCGTCACGCCGCCCGGGACCTCCACCACGTCGAACGCCGGACCACGAGCCGGGCCCGCACGGACGAGGTCGCGCGAGCAGCGCCTTGCCGACAAACTCGCCAGCCTGGAGCACGATCTCCACGGCGCCGCCTCCCGGGGGGAGCTCTACGCCCACTACCAACCGATCGTCACCGCGTCCGAGGGGAGGCATCGTGGGCGTCGAGGCCCTCCTGCGGTGGCTCCATCCCACCCGTGGACTGGTGTCGCCGACGACACTCATCCCGCTGGCCGAATACTCGTCGCTCATGGTCGAGATCGGCCTGTGGGTCCTGGAGCAGTCCCTGGCGGCAGCCAAGTCGTGGCAGGGCCTGTGCCGGACCGGAGGACTCGAGATGTCCGTCAACGTCTCGGCGTGCCAGCTGCGGTCACCCGGCTTCGCCCAGACGGTTGCCGAGGCGCTGCACGCCGCCGACACCGATCCCCGCCTGTTGACCCTGGAGGTCACCGAGAGCACATCGGTCAGCGACGCGGCCATCGGCATCCTGACCGACCTCAAGAGCCTCGGCATCAAGCTGGCCCTCGACGACTTCGGCACCGGGTACTCCTCGCTCAGTGACATCGCCCGGTTCCCGGTGGACGTCATCAAGATCGACCGTGCCTTCGTGGCCGGGCTGGGCGAGGATGCCGCCAGCGCCACGATCGTCGGTTCGGTCATCGAGCTCGCCCACGGGCTCGGCATGACGGTCGTCGCCGAGGGAGTGGAGACCGAGGTGCAGCTCCAGGAGCTGGCCCGACGGGGATGTGACGCCTACCAGGGCTTCTACTTCTCCCCCCCGATGTCGGTGACCAAACTCGATGCGCTGGCCGGTCGGCCCACCGTCCCGAACTACCGGTCGCTCCTGGCGCCGTCCCGGTGGGAGCCGTTCGCCGGGTCGTTGGGCCTCGACGGGGTGGCCTGAGCGCGCATCACCCTGCCCGACGGCCCGGCCGTCCGTGCTCTTGCGTGGCGACACTGATACCGGGGCCTCTGCCCGCCCATTCTTATGAAATAATGTTCCTGAAATAGATTGCTAGTTAGAAAGATCTAACGTAGGATGAGGGGCACTACCCGGACGTCCGTCGCCGACGGTTAGCTACTCCGGGTTCGCCGTCAGGAGACGACCATGTTCGCGCTTCACTTGAAGGAAAGAACCGAAGCGGACGCTGGCCAACGACCGGTCGAGGCCGAGCCGGTCCGGCCACGTAGAGAGACTCCGGACCACCGCCGGCACCGTAGTGTGCCGGTCTCCATCCTCCGCGGATGGGGTGTGGTGCTCGTCGGCCTGGGCACCATCTTCGCTGCCCTCGCCCTGGTGACGTTCGTATGGACGCCGGTCGCCTCGGCGGCGACGTCGGTGGGCCTCGGCACCGCCGCCCCCTTCGCCGTCCTGGCCGGCCAGGAGGTGACCGACGTGCCGACCTCTTCGATCACCGGCGATGTCGGGCTCAGCCCGGCCACGGGCGGAGACTATGCCGGCCTGACCAAGGCCGAGGTGACAGGCACCATCTACTCGACCGATGCTGCCGGCCCCGGTGGATCCAGCAATGACCCGGCGCTCCTCACCCAGGCCAAGAATGACCTCACCACCGCATTCGTGAGTGCCGCCGGCCAGCCGACGACGACCACGTTCACGACCGGTGACAACCAGCTCGGTGGCAAGACGTTGACGGCGGGCGTCTACGCCTTCGGCCACGCCGCCTCGGCCAACATCACCGCGGCCAGCCCACTCACCCTCAACGGCCAGGGGAACGCCAACTCCGTCTTCGTGTTCCAGGCGTCGTCCGACCTGGTGACGGCATCCAACAGTGTCGTCCAGTTGGTGAACGGCGCCCAGGCCTGCAATGTCTTCTGGGAAGTGGACAGCTCGGCCACGTTGAGCTCGGCTTCCACGTTCGTCGGGACGCTGATGGCACTGACGTCGGCGACGTTGGACACCGGGGCCACCGTCCACGGTCGCATCCTGGCCCGCAACGGTGCGGTGACCTTGGATGCCAATACCATCACCATCCCGACCGCTTGTGCGGCCGGGCCGGCCTCGGCCACGACCCCGATCGCATCGTCGACGTCGTCGGGAGGGACGGGCGGCACGGGCAGCACGGGCGGGCCTGGACGGACGGGAGCGGCAGCCGGTCCGGCGGGCGCCGGCGGAACCGGGACCGGGGCCGCGGCGGGCTCGACCGGAACCACGGCCGTCGGCGCGGCCGGCACCACCGGCGGCTCGGGCTCGTCGAGCACCGGGGTCGTCCCCTCCGGCTTCCCCCACACCGGTGAGGGAGGAGCGACTGACGCCAACAACAGTGGGCTGGTGGCGGTCGGGCTGGTGGCCCTGGTGGCGGCGATAGCCGTCTCCTACATGGCCGTGCGACGCCGCCGATCCCTCGCCGCCCGCGGATCCAACCCTCTCGAATGAACCGACCCGGCGCTCGGCCGTCTCGATCGAGCCGCGCCGCTCGATGCCGCTCGATCGGTTCCGGCGGGTGTGAGGGACGACCGGGAACGTCAGCTCAGGGGATCGTCCCCGCCAGGGACGGGAGGTGCACGGCTCCACCGGCCAGCACGTCCTCGATGAGCTTGTTGATCACGGTGGGCGTCACCGCCTTGGTGAAGAAGTAACCCTGGCAGAAGTCACAGCCCAAGGCGGCAAGAAGTTGATGCTGCTCGGTGGTCTCGACTCCCTCGGCCGTCACGGTCATGCCCAACAGGTGGGCCAACTGCACGACGGTGAACACGATGGCGTCGCTGGCGGTATCGCCGTCGAGGTCGGCCACGAATCCCCGGTCGATCTTGACGTTGTCGATGGGGAAGCGTCGGAGGTAGTTGAGAGACGAGTGGCCGGTGCCGAAGTCGTCGAGGGCCAGATTGACACCGATCCGCTTGAGGTCGGCGAGGACCACGAGGGCGCGCTCGCTGTCCTGGAGGAAGACCGACTCCGTCACCTCGAGGGTCAATAGATTCGGCTCGGTTCCTGAGCCCTCCAGGACGGCGTCGACCGACCGGGCGAACCCCGGGGACATGATCTGGGTGGCCGAGACATTGACCGACATGGTGATGACGGCGCTGTTCGCGGTCCTGCCACCGGCGCAGATCGGTGCAGGCCTCCTGCAGCACCCAGTTGCCGATCTCGCAGATGAGTCCGGATCGTTCGGCAATGGGGATCAGCACCGTCGGGAGGACGAGACCATTCGTCGGATGGGCCCAGCGGAGCAACGCCTCGACCCCGGTCATCTGCCCGTCGTCGGTGCTCACGATGGGCTGATAGCGGGTGCGCAGCTCGCCGCGGTCGGTGGCTCCGTGCAGGTCGTGCTCCAGCCGGGTGCGCTCCCCGGCGAGCTGTTGCTCGCGGAGATCGATCACCTGGTGTCGGGCGCCACCGTCCCGCTTGGCCTGGTACATGGCGGCATCGGCTTCCTCGAGGATCTCCTCGGAGTACTGCTGGCCCCGGCCGATGAAGGCCACACCCACCGACGCGGTGATCTCCACCTCGGTGCCCGAGAGCGGGAAGGGTCGGTCGAATACCTCGAGGAGGCGTTCGGCGATGGGGTTGATGTCGGGAGGGTCGGAGAGTCCCTCGCAGATGATCACGAATTCGTCGCCGGAAAGCCGGGCCAAGGTGTCACCGGGGCGCAGCGCGGCGCTGAGACGTTTGGCCACGGCGATCAACAACTCATCCCCAACGCCGTGCCCGTAGAGATCGTTGACCAGTTTGAAGCGGTCGAGGTCGGCGAACAGCACTGCAGCCGTCTTGCCCGTCCTGCCTCCCCGCAGCAGGGTGTGGTCGAGCCGCTCGACCAGCAGCCTCCGGTTGGGGAGTCCGGTGAGGGGATCACGCAGCGACGTCTCATGGGCCCGCTCCGATGACTCCCGCAACTCCGCCCTGGCCTGGGCGTTCAGGAGGTAGGCAGAGGCGACGTCGGCCAGTGTCTGGGCCGCCCTCGTCTTGGCCGCCGAGAGGGGGCCTGGCGCGTCGCAGTACAGGTCGAGGGCCCCGAGCCGCTCCTTGCCGTGCCGCAGTGGAAAGGTGAACACCGCCTTCAGTCCGGCATCGAGTGCCTTTGACGTGAACAGCGGAAAGCGCAGCTCGGTAGTGAGGTCGGGTACGGACACCGGCTCACCGGTCTGGTAGGCCGCCACACACGGCCCGTCGGCCATAGCGGTCTGGAGCTTCTCGTAGGTCAGCGCGTCGGCGTCGGAGGCGGCGACGTAGTGGGGAGCGCTGTCCGAGGAGATGAGGGTCACCCCGGCCGAGGTGACCGACAAGACGTCCACGATGCGCTTGACCAGGTGGTCGAGGATCCCCTGAATCGGGAAGTCGGTCAGCATGGTGCGGGCGAACTCGCTCAGTACGTCGGAGAGTTGTCGCTCGTTCGGCATCTGGACCCGCCTTCCACCCTGGCACTTCGGCCGCAGGGTCCGGGCGGTCTCTCGTTTGAACTTATTGTCTAGAATAGCACTTTCGTCAATGGCCGTCCTGGATCGACGCGTCGAGGAGGCACCACAGCCGGGCGCCGCCGTTCCTGGCCGGGTCGATCCGGCCGGTCTCCTGTCTGCACCGACGATCCCGGGGGTCGGCACCGCCCACGGGTGACGTTCGGCCCTGTTGTTGTGCCCTCCGGAAGTATCCAATGGAGGTGACCGATCAATCCGGGAGCGTGATCCGAATGGTCCACACGGGGCACAGACGACCAGACGGCGTGTCGACGGTGGCAGAGCCGAGTCCTGCCGAGCGGGCGGGAATTCCGTACCAGACCATCGTGGTCGGTGTCGATGGGTCCGAGGCGTCGCGCCTGGCCGTGAACTGGGCGGCCGACGAGGCCAAGGTGCGCGGTGACGTACTCCGGATCGTCTATGCCGGGACCCGCGAGTCCGCCGAGGCGCCGGCCTGGTATTCGACTGCTCCGGCCGGGATGTCGACCGGTCGCGCCATCGTCGACGATGCCTTCGGCCTGGTGTCCACCCGCCACACCTCGGTCGTCCTCGAGACCGAGATACCCGAACAGCCGGCCGCCCAGTCGCTCATCGAGGCCAGCGCCACGGCCGATCTCCTGGTGGTCGGGGCCAGGGGGCGCGGCGGGTTCAAGGAGCTCCTGCTCGGATCGGTCAGCCACCGGTGCCTCCAGCGCGCCCACTGCCCGGTGGTGGTCGTCCGGGCGGAGTCCGAGGGGATCGGTGGGCTCGGGAGCGGGGGGAAGATCGTGGTCGGTGTCGACGGATCAGAGGGGTCGGACCGGGCATTGGGCTGGGCCCTCGACGAGGGCCACCTCCGCAATTCGCCCGTCGAAGCGGTGTTCGCCTGCCTGATCGCGCCGATGACCGGGTTCACCAATACGTCGCTTCGAGGTTTCGAGTCGGTGGGGCGGCCCATCATCGACGCCGCCTCCCTCCACGCCAACCTGTGGCGACCGGGTGTCGACTTCAGGGTCGGTTCCCGCTTCGACGCCACCGTCCCCGCACTCCTGGCCTCGTGCGACGATGCCGGCCTTCTGGTGCTCGGGTCCGACGGTCAGAACGCCCATCGCCATCTGCTGCTCGGCTCGGTCGCCGATCAGTGTGCCCGGCACGCCCCTTGCCCGGTGGCCATCATCCGGTAACTCGACCGTCGGCGTCCTCGCCAACAACCCGATGCCGATGCCCGTCGTCCGGCTATTGGGTGATCGGTACCCGCCACGTGAGCGATGTCCCGCCGTCGGCTGGACGCTCGACCTCCATCGCCCCGTGCAGCTTCTCCGCCCGACGGCGCATGTTGGCCAGGCCCAACCCACCGTGGCCCGATCCGCCGGCATCGAACCCCCGGCCGTTGTCGACGATCTGAAGTTGGCACACACCGGTGTGGACGATGACGGTGACCGACGCCGCACTGGCCCCGGCATGACGTCCGATGTTGGTGACCGCCTCGCGGATGGTGGCGATGAGGTGCTCGGTCACCACCTCGGGCACGACCGAGTCCACCGGACCCTCGAAGGACACCCGGATGTCGAAGCCGACCATGGGTCCGAGCGAGCGGACCAACGTGAGGACCCCGGCCCGCAAACCGCGATCGGCGTTTTCCAGTCCCAGCTCGTAGATGCTGGATCGGACCTGTCGGATGGCGGTGCCGATGTCGGTGACCAGTGCGCCGAGCCGGTCCGCCATTCCGGCCGCTGCCGACTCCTTGGCCATGGCCTCGAGCGTGAGCCCGACGGCGTAGAGGTGTTGGACCACCGTGTCATGGAGGTCCCGCGCCATGCGGTCCCGGTCGTCGCTGACGGCCAGCTCCTGCACCCGTTGATGGAGCCGGGTGTTCTCGATGGCCATTCCGGCCGCCACCGCCAATGCCTCGACCAGCGATTGATCTTCGTCGGTGAACTCGGCCGCACCGACCTTGTCGGTCAGGTAGAGGCTGCCGTAGATCTCGTTGCGCACCTTGATCGGCACGCCCAGGAACGACTCCATGGGAGGGTGCCCGGCCGGAAAGCCGACGCTGTCGGGATGTGACCCCAGGTGGGCCAGGCGGATGGATCGGGGGTCCTCCATGAACAGTCCGAGCACCCCGCGCCCCGTCGGCCGACGAGCGATCTCGTCCTCCTCGGCACCGGTGAGGCCGACGGCCAGGAAGTCGACGATGACGGTGCGCCCCCCGTCCAGGATCCCGAGGGCGCCGTAGCGGGCGCCGGTCAGGAAGCGTGCCTCGTCGACGACATGGGACAGCAGCACCGGTAGCTCCAGGTCCGACTCGAGCAGGAGCGTCGCCTCGAGGACCCGTTTGAGCTTGACGGGATCCTCGATGGCATGGAAGGGCATCGTCCCTCAGCGTACCGGCGCGTCGCCCTGTCCGAGGCTGCTGCCTCCCTGGGAGCGCCTGTCTCGGGGTGGACATGGCGGGTGCCCGATCCACGGTGGTTGCTCCCGTCGGGTCCAGTTGGAAGGATGGGGGCGTGAGCCTCGATGTGTTTCTCCTGGATGACCACGAGGTTGTGAGGAACGGGCTCCGGGCGATGATGGAGGCGACGGACGATCTCGTCGTCGTCGGCGAGGCCGGAACCGCGGCCGAGGCACTGACCCAGATACCCCTGGCCAAGCCGCAGGTGGCCATCCTCGATGTACGCCTTCCCGATGGCAGCGGCGTGGAGGTCTGCCGGGAGATCCGGTCGAAGTCGCCCGAGATCGTCTGCATCATGCTCACGTCCTACGCCGACGACGAGGCGCTCTACGCTGCCATCCTGGCTGGCGCGGCGGGGTATGTGCTGAAGCAGGTCGGCGTCGGCGACCTGATCAGTGACATCCGGCGTGCCGGGGCCGGCGAGTCGCTGCTCGACCCCGCGGTGACCGAGCGGGTGCTCGAACGGCTCCGGGCCGGCCCTCGGGAGGACCCGCGCCTGGCCAGCCTCACGGCACAGGAGCGTCGCGTCCTCCAGCTGATCTCCGAGGGGGAGACAAACCGGCAGATCGCCGGAGAGCTCTTCCTGGCCGAAAAGACCGTCAAGAACTACGTGTCCAACGTCCTGGCCAAGCTCGGCATGGAGCGTCGCACCCAGGCGGCGAGCTATGCGGCCCGGTTGGACGAGCGGTCGAGTCAGGCATCCCGGGGTGACGCCACCGGCACGTGACCCTGGGACCGGTGTCGCCCGGAGACCGCCGAGTCGCCGGTGCACCGGTTCACCGATTCGCCGATTCGCCGGATGATCACCGTTTCCGGCGCGGTTCTTCCAAGGGGACGCCCCGAGCGTTCAGTGCGTGCTCCAGTTTGCCGCGCGCCGCAGCGGCCTCTCGAACCAGTCGACCTCGCAGTCGATGCCGAGATGGCGGGCCAGCCGGACGAGCGCGACGTCGTAGGCCAGCTCGTTCGTCACCGCCAGGAGCTCCGGCTGTGACTCCTCGGTGGATGTCAGGCCGGCGTGGAGCCGGGTCCGGCATCTGACGAAGTCGGAGATGAATTCCCCGATGTCGGGCGCGCTGTCGGTATCGCCACGCTCATCGAGAGCGGAACCGAGGAGTTGGGTGTACATGGTCATGACGGCTCAGCAGGCGGTGCTCCCCGCAGCTGGGCCGGCCGGGCCCACCGCCACGCGGAACCCATCGACTCGGCACTGCGCGCGGGGGTTCTGCATGATCCCTCCCTCGGTCCGGGACTCGGGTCTGATGCCGTTCCTCCATGGTGACGGCCACCGCGGTTCCGCGGTAAGTGCCAAAGGTCATGACTTGCAGGATCAGTGGTGGACGACCGCAGGTCGGCGCATGCCTTCAAGTGGGGACCTTTGGCACTTACGGCGCGACGCCGGGTGGCGCAGGCTGGACGAACGCAACTGAAGGAGTCTCGACATGAAGGCACTCGTCTACCACGGGCCCGGAACCAAGGCTTGGGAAGAGGTCCCGGACCCGACCCTGCAGGCTGACACCGACATCATCGTGCGGGTGGATACGACGACGATCTGCGGATCGGACCTCCACATCCTGAAGGGGGACACACCGGAGGTGACCGACGGACGCATCCTGGGTCACGAAGCGGTGGGCACGGTGGAGACGGTGGGCACCGGCGTGAAGACCGTTTCTGTCGGTGACCGAGTGCTCGTCTCGTGCATCAGTGCCTGTGGTACGTGTGAGTACTGTCGACAAGGCCGCTACGGTCAGTGCCTCGGCGGCGGGGGATGGATCCTCGGCCACCTGATCGACGGCACACAGGCCGAGTACGTGCGGGTCCCCTTCGCCGACACCTCCACCTATCCCGTCCCGGTCGGGGCGAACGACGAAGAGATCCTCATGCTCGCCGACATCCTTCCCACCGCCTACGAGGTGGGGGTACTCAACGGGCACGTACAGCCGGGCGACTCCGTCGCCGTGGTCGGGGCGGGTCCGATCGGCCTGTCGGCCATCACCGGGGCCAAGCTCTTCTCGCCCGGCCAGGTGGTCGCCATCGATCTGGCCGACTCCAGGCTCGATATGGCCAAGCAGTTCGGAGCCGACCTGGCCATCAACAACGGACATCAGGACCCGGTGGCCATCATCCGCGAGATGACCGACGGGCTGGGCGTCGACGTGGCCATCGAGGCGGTCGGGATACCGTCGACCTTCGAACTATGCACCGAGCTGGTCCGCCCGGGTGGGCACGTGGCCAACATCGGCGTCCACGGAAAGCCGGCCACGCTCCATCTCGAGTCGTTGTGGACCCGTGACGTCACCATCACCACCGGGTTGGTCGACACCTACTCCACCCCGACGCTGCTCAAGCTCCTTACCAGCCGCCACATCAACGCCAGCCGCTTCGTCACCCACCACTTCGGCCTCGACGACATGATGGAAGCCTTCGACGTGTTCGCCCGGGCGGCCGACACGGGTGCCGTCAAAGTGGTGCTCACCCGCTGAGCGGGACTGCAGCCATGAAGATCATCATCGTCGTCGCTGTCGTCATCGTGGTGCTGGTCGTCCTGGGCATGGCCACGGCGGCGAGGATCGTCAAGCAGTACGAGGAAGGTGTCCTGTTCCGCCTCGGTCGGGTGCTCGGCACGCGGAAGCCCGGGTTCCGGATGATCGTCCCGTTCGTGGACAAGCTGCACCGCGTCTCACTCCGGATCGTCACCATGCCGATCCAGTCCCAGGGCATCATCACCCGCGACAACGTCAGCGTCGACGTATCGGCAGTGGCCTACTTCCGGGTCGTCGACGCCGTGAAGTCGGTGGTCGCCATCGAGAACGTCGACGCCGCCATCGACCAGATCGCCCAGACCACCCTCCGGAAAGTGGTGGGCCAGCACACCCTGGACGAGACCCTGTCCGAGACGGACCGCATCAACCTCGACATCCGCGAGATCCTCGACCGGACCACTGCCGACTGGGGGATCGAGGTGACCCTGGTCGAGCTCAAGGACATCCAACTCCCCGAGACCATGAAACGGGCGATGGCCCGCCAGGCCGAGGCCGAACGGGAGAAGCGGGCCAAGATCATCAACGCCGAGGGTGAGTCGATGGCCGCTGCCGCACTGGGAGACGCCTCGGACGTGATGATGGCCCACCCGCTCGCCCTCCAGCTCCGAAACCTGCAGAGCTTGGTCGAGATCGGCGTGGACAAGAACACCACCGTGGTGTTCCCGGCCCCCCTGATGACGACCATCGCCGAGCTCGGGGCATTCCTCGCCCGCGAGACTGCCGCCTCGGATCCGGCGCCGGTGACGGCGGTGACCCCGTTGCACCCGTCGTTCTCGAACGGGAACAACAAGCCGAAATAGGCCCGGCCTGACCGGGGCCGGCTCCGACAGAGCCGGTATCCCGACAGAGCCGGTATCCCGACAGAGCCGGTATCCCGACAGAGCCGGTATCCCGACAGAGCCGGTATCCCGACAGAGCCGGTATCCCCGACAGAGCCGGTATCCCGACAGAGCCGGTATCCCGACGGGTCCGGAGCACCCCGTCGATTGAATTCGACGGCTGTCGCACATGTGCTACGGCTCAGCTGGAAGAACCTGCAGGTGGTCGCTCCGGATGGTCCCGTTGACCCACTGATTGCGGGGGATCGTCCATTTGGCAGTTGTCGCACATGTGCTACAGCTGGGCGGAAGCATCACGCCGGCGTCTACCTCGCCATCTCCAGCGCCCGGCACCAGGGCCCGGTCTGCACCCGGCACGTTTCGCGGCTGAACCTCCCGGGTACGGCTCTGGTCGTCCATCAACTGCGAAGGAGTCCCTGAATGATCATCCTCGGCGTCGTCCTCATGCTGATCGGCTTCATCGCCAAGATCGCCATCTTGTGGTCGGTCGGAATCGTCGTGGCGGTGATCGGTCTCGTGCTCCTCCTGCTCGGTGCCGCCGGTCGGGAGATCGGTGGGAGAAGGCACTACTTCTAGGAGGTCACCGCACCGGACATCACCGACCAGGCCAACAAGGAGACCCGCGCCCGGGCAGCACGCAGGGCGCGGGCCTCTTGTCTGACTACGTCCACGCCATGGCGGCCCGCTGTCCCCAGTACACCCGGGGGTCGAGGGCGAGGCCCGACGCCCGAGCGGGATCCACCGGGGGCAACGGCCCGAGGGCCTCGAGGTTCGAGCGGAGTTGGGCGACCGTCACCGCACCTGACAGGACGACATCCGCCCACGGCTGGGCCAGTGCCGCCGCCAACGAGGTGACATCAGGGCGATGGCCCAGCCACGCAGCGCCCGGCCCCAGGGACCCCGGAGCCACGAGCCGGCCGTTGGCCAACGCCTCCTTGACGATCACCGTCCAACCGGCCGCCCGGGCCTCGGCCAGCGCCGCACCGGCGGACGGCTCCAGCAGGTTCCAGGTGGCCTGGACAGCCGAGAACAGCGGCGATCCATCGACCTCGATGGTGAGCGCCCGCCGCAGTACCTCGGACTGGTCCGGTCCGCTCAGGCTGATGCCGATGGGCACGCCGAGCCCGGACAGCACCCGATGGGCGGCGGCATCGTCGAGGATGCCCGACTCGAGGGTGGCCGAATGGACCTGGTAGAGCCTCAACCACGGTCCGAGCAGTGCCTCGGTCTCGGGCCACTGGCGCCGCAAGGCGGCCACCGAATGGTCCTTGACCTCGTGAACCTCGGCGTCCACCCGCCAGTCGGCCGTATAGGTGTACCCCCACTTCGACGACACGGTCAGCTGTGCCGGTTCGATCCGGCGATGGTGCAGCCAGCCGGCCAGGAACTCCTCGGACCGACCGTAGGAGCGGGCGGCGTCGAACCACCGGATGCCGCCCTCCCACGCCGCGTCGCAGACGTCTTCGCAACGCTCCCGCATCGCCTCGACGGAGCGGTCCTCTCCGAGAGACCGGCCGTGGTCGACGGTCAGGTAGCCCGGACGCCCGAGCGCGGCGAGGCCGAGCCCCAACACGGCCACGCCGATGTCACCGGGCGGACGAACGGCCGCTGACCAACGTCTCAGCCGTCCTTGTCGATCTTGCGGATGGCACCGTAGCCACCCGAGATGGCCTGGACGATGATGTCCTCGAAGTCCTTGTCGGTGAGCACCTTCGGGACCCCCATGGAAGACGAGCGCCAGTACAGCTCGGCCAGCCACTCCAGAAGCTCGAGCCGCTCGACGGCCTCCTTCATCGTGTTGCCGTAGGCGACCGAGCCGTGGTTCTGCATCATGGCCGCATTCCGGCCTTTGAGCGCCTCGATGACATTGTCGGCCAGCTGTTGCGAGCCGAAGGTCGCATACGCCGCCGTCCGGGGGGCACCCCCCAGGCTCAGGCAGCTGTAGTGGAGGGGGGGAGCTCGTCCATGCAGCACGACAGCGCCGTCGACGCCATGGAGTGGGCATGGGTGATGGCGAGGGCCGGTGTGGCGGCGTAGATACCGGTGTGGAGCGGCACCTCCGAGGTGGGTGCCAGGTCCCCGTCCACGATCGCCCCGTCGAGATCGATGACCGTGACCATCTCCGCCGTTACCGTGCCGAGGTCGGCACCGGTGGGAGTGACGGCCACCAGGTCACCCTGGCGGGCGGAGATGTTCCCCGCCGTGCCGATCACGAGACCCTCTTCGGCCAGGTGGCGGCTGGCCCAGGCCACCGCTTCTCGTTCTTCTGCTAAGAGCATCTCGCTCATCTGGGTTCCTCTCCACGGTGAAAAATCGGTACTGAGTCGGAGCGCGTCCCGGGCGCTCGGTCGGACCGACCCTAGTCCGGTCGAGCCCGGCGAAAACAACCGTACCCGGCAGCCGTGCGGCCGGTCCGGTGGCTCGGTGGAGTCGATGGACGGAATACCGCCGACCAGGCGCGGGTTGGTCGGTGCATGGTGATCAGAGCAGTGGCGACGGCGTTCGGTGGTCCCGAAGGGGTCTCCATCGTGGATGTGGAGGTGGGAGGGCCCGGGCCCGGCGAGGTGGTGGTCGACGTCAGGGCGGCGGGTACCAACCCGGTCGACTTCAAGATGTTCAGCGGTGAGTTCGGCCGGGACGGGTCCCAGCTCCCGATGCCGCTCGGCTCCGAGCTCGCCGGGGTGGTGACCTCGGTCGGAGCGGGCGCACAAGGCCCGATGGGCCCGATCGCCGTCGGTGACGAGGTCGTCTCCTACCGGGTCGTCGGGGCCTACGCCTCCGAGGTGATCGTCCCCCAGGACTCTGTGCTTCCCAAGCCGAAGGCACTCTCGTTCGAGGAGGCGAGTGGGTTGATGCTGGTGGGGACCACCGCGGTGCACTGCCTGGCCTCCACGGCCGTCAAGGCCGGCGATACCGTGGTCATCCACGGTGCGTCGGGCGGGGTCGGCCAGTCGGCCGTCCAGCTGGCCGTGGCGGCCGGGGCTCGTGTCATCGGCACATCGAGTCCCTCGGGTCATGACCTTCTGCGCCAGTTCGGTGCCGAGCCGGTGGTCTACGGCGACGGCCTGATCGAACGCATCAGGGCGCTCGCCCCCGACGGCGTCGACGCCGCCGTCGACACGGTGGGTACGGACGAGGCGCTCGATGTATCGGTGGCGTTGGTTGCCGACCGGAGCCGCATCGCCACGATCGCCGGATTCCGACGGGGGTTCGTGCTGGGCATCAATGTGCTCGGAGGCGCCCCCGGGGCCGACCCGGGCACCGCCATCCGATCGGCCGCTCGCGTGGAACTGGTCCATCGGGCCGAGGCCGGGGAGCTCCGGGTCGTCGTGGCCAAGACCTACCCGCTGAGCCAGGCGGCCGCCGCCCTCGTTGACCTCGCCTCGGGCCACACCCACGGCAAGATCGTGCTGACCCCGTGAGCACGCCGGCCACTCGATCGGGGCTGTCGTTCGATCACGCCTCGCCGCTGACGCTGCCGGATCCGCCCTTCAGGCTCCCCGTCGGTGCTCCCATCGTGACGGGAATGCCGCCGCCGAATGTGGGCAAGGCCGATCTGCCACCACCAGGGGTGGCCGGAGGGCTGCTGCTGCCGACGTTGTCCGGTCCGTACCAGCACACCTGGCCCCGCCCGTTCCGCTTGGCGGCGTAGAGCGCGTCGTCGGCCCGCTCGATGAGCGCTTCGACGTCGGTCTCGAGGGGTTCGGATACCGCCACCCCGATGCTGCACCCCACGCGGAGATCGTGATCGTCGACACGGATCGTCGACAGGGCGACCTGCTCGTGGATCCGGTCGACCAGGAGCCTCGGTTCCTCTCCACCGCGGGTCCCGACCCAGCCCACCACGAACTCGTCCCCGCCGAACCGCGACACGATGTCAGAGGCCCGCGTCACCGCCCGGAGGGAATCGGCGACGGCGCAGATGGCCGCATCCCCCCGATCGTGTCCCAGCGAGTCGTTGATCTCCTTCAGTCCGTCCACATCGATGAACAGGACGGTGAGGTCGAGCTCCCCGATGCTGCGTAGGGCGCCGGCCAGGCCGAGCTCCAGCGCTTCGAGCGCGGCGCCGCGGTTCAACAGACCGGTCAGCGAGTCACGGGTGGCCCGCTCGGAAAGGGCCTCGCGCTGGCTCTCGTTGGCCCGCACGGACAACTGGAGCTTGTTGATCGTCGATTGGAGCGCCGCCCCGGTCCTGCCCGGCAACGATCGCTGGAGCACCGGGGCCTCGAGGTCTCCCGCCGAGAGGGCGATGGCCTGGGCCTGCACGGCTCTGAGGGTCGAGGTCATCTCGTTGAAGGCCCCGGCCGCCAGCGCGATCTCCCTGGGGCCGGACTCGTCGAGCGGGGGAAGCTCCAACTCGCCCTCCCGGACCGACTTGGCCGCCGCCACGATGCGGGCCAGGGGCCGCCGGACCTGGCGACTCAGGTTGAGGGCCGCACCGAGGGCGATCAGCATGAGCAACAGCATGAGCCCGAACACCAGGGCGAGGGTCTTCGTGGCCGCGTTCGCCTGGCTGGCGGTCGCCACCCGGAGATCGGACGAGCTGGCCAGGACCAGGTTGGTCAGCGACGCTCGCCCACGCCACCTCCGATCTCCCCAGTGCTGCGATGGCGGTGGTGTTGGTGGCGAACGGAGGTGTCGCGTGCGCGAGGCCGACCGCGATGGCGATGGAGACGTAGTCGGGGAACACCGCGGGGAGGCGATCGTCGGGTCAGCGAGCTCCACGCAGCGGTCGCCTCCGGCCCGAGCCCGGCCGGGAAAGCCACTGGTGGCCGCCACGAAGCTCTGGTGGCTGACGATGAGGCTCTGGACCTGGGTGGGGGTGAGGGCGGAGGTGAACGCCGTCTCCAAGGATCCGCCGCCCTTGAGGCTCTCCTCCCCGAGGCCGGACGTGAGGGCGGTGAACGTGTGGCCCACCGCGGTCAGGCGGCTCCGGGTGACCGGCGTGTCCGCCGAGCCGCTGGCGTCCAACTGATCGAACGTCCGTTGCCATTGGGCGTCGATGGTGGACGCCGAGCGCACCGAAGAACGTCTGCACCTCGCTGTACGACGCACTCTTGTTGTCGACGGCCCGCCGCATGGCGACGAGTTGGGCGTAGTCGGCGGCGAACAGACCGGTCGGCCCGAACACCGCCTGCTGGTCGACCTGTCGGCGTGCGGCGGCCAGGGTGGCCTGGAAGTTGACTCCGAGCAGGGCGTCGAGTTGGGCCTCGGTGAGGTGGTACTGCTGGGCGGCGATGGTGGCGGCGCTGGGGACGTACTCGGCGTAGATGTCCACCCGGGCACGCACGAGGGAGTCGAGGACCAAGGAGGACTGCTGGACCGACACCGCCTGTTGCCGGGAGGACCACTCGTGGAGCACCAGGGTCGACGCCAGGCCGACCGCCATCGCCAGGGGGATCAACACGACGATCACGAGTGAGACCCGGATGCTGAGCGGGAAGATCCGACGGAAGCGCCGGAGAACCGACGAGCCCTTGTTCTTCTTGTGCCGACGGTGCTCCCACTTCGACGCCGAGGTCTTCGACTCCTCCGAAGCCCAGAACGTATCGGGACGGTACGGCGCACCAGCCCCACCGGCCCCACCGTCGGTCGGGTCGTCGCCGAATCGATGCGTCGGCAGTGATGGTACGGCGATCGCAGGCTCCACACGCTTATATCGGCACTTTCCGGTCCGGACCGAAGTCAGATTTCCAGAAATGTTATGCATGAATATGCGTGTCGGAGCCGACCCCGGTGGGGGATGCTGCCGGGGGAGATCCTCGCTGGTGGAAGGGGGTGGAACGGGAGGACCAGGTGACTCCGCCCGGTCCCCCGGGTCGGACCGGTGGAGCGGTCAGCCGGCCAGCTCGTCGGTCAGCGGCCCGATCCCCGAGAGGCGGTCGGCCAGTTGGTCGGTCAGATCGTGCCGGGCGGCCAGCGCGGCCGGGTCGGTGTAGCTGATCCTCGTCAGTCCGCCGTCGTCCCAGACGAGCACCTTGAGCGGGAGGTCGAGCGCGGCCAACGGCGACGCCTGCATGACCGGCGTACCCCCCGCGGGACTGCCGAAGATGACCAGCTTCGTGTCGCGCAACTCCAGCCCGTACGCGCTCCGCCTCGCCGCTGTGGTCGATGGTGGCGAAGTGGATCATCCCCCGCTGGACGACGAGCCCGACGAGCGTGTCCACCGTGTCGGCGACCGAGGTCGATCCCGTCTTGGTGATGACCCCGACGGATTGTCTGTCATAGTCCATGACGATTCCTTCCTTGCTCCCAGGTCTTCCCGTTGGCCAGATCATGGCAAAGGTGTGCCGGCCCGTCGACCGCCGATGCCCGCCGGCTCACCCGGCCGCCGACACCGAACGTCGCCTACGATGACTCGATGGGAGACAACGAGAAGGCCATCGAGAGCGTCGCGCAGACGCTGAAGACGATGATCGATCTCCGGGCGACACTCCGGACGGCCGAGGCCAGACTGCGCCGTGCCCTGCGGGGTGTGCAAAAAGGTGAGGATCTGTCCACCGCCATCGTGATCGCCGAACCGGCCACGATGAGGAAGCAGATGCTCGAGGCGTTCTCCGCGGTGGAGTCTGCCAGTCACCAGATGCGGGTCCAGGTCTTCGCGGCCGGGCTCGATCAGGGGATGTCCATCGGCCAACTGGGCCGGATGTTCGGATTCTCGCGCCAGCTGGCCGCCCGATACGCCAAGGAGGCCCGGGCGCTCGTCTGACCGTCGGCCCCGGCGCGCCCTCGATCCTGGCTTAGTAGGTTGGCGGCATGTCGACCCTCCCCGGCCAGTCCATGGGTTGGGCCAGGGCCGGCGTGGGGGCGGTCCTGGTCCTGGCGCCGGGGTGGTTCCTGCGGCTGTCGGGACGTGAGGCACCGACCCCCGTGTCGGTTCTGTTGATGCGCACCATCGGGATCAGGGACCTGGTCCTCGGGATCGGGACGGTGACGGCGGCCCGGAGCGGCGGCGGCGGCGAGCTGCGGCACTGGACGTCGGTGGGCCTGGGTAGCGATTCGTTGGACGTGCTGGCCAGCCTGGCGACCCGGCGCTCGATCGGGTCGGCCGAAGCCGTGGGTGCTGCCGCCGCGGCGCTGGTGTTCGCCGCCGGTGATGTGGTGGCCCTCCGTCAGCTCGGACGGTCGGATCCGGCGACCTGAGCCGAACCCTAGGGCCGGCCCAGGATGATGTTGCCCGACTGGTCGCCGGCCACGCAGAGCGACGTCGACGGGCACGCGATGGTCGTCAGTCGGCGCCCGGCATCGGCGACCGTTCTCGTCCACGAACCGCCGGTCCACTGGAGCACCCCTCCGTCGGCGTCGACGGCGGCGCAGAACGTGGGCGATGCGCACGACACCCCGGTGAGTGCAGTGCCGGCCGTGGTGGCCTGTACCGGAGTGGACCACGTCTGACCGTTCCAGCGGAGCGCCTGTCCGGTCTGATCGACGGTCATGCAGAACGAGGCCGTCGGACACGACACTCCGTTCAGCGACGCGGTGGTGCCGAACTGGTTGGGCTGGGTCCACGACTGGCCGTTCCACTGCGAGATCCCGCCCGACACCGACATGCACAGCGACGAAGAGACGCACGAGATGGACGACACCGATCCCCAGTCGCCGCTCGTTCCCTGCCACGACTGCCCTTCGAAGGCGAAGGCGTTCCCCTCGGCGTCGACGGCCGCGCAGTAGCCGGTCGGTGCGCACCCGACCGCTTCGAGGCCGTTGGCGCCGCTCAGCGGGGTCAGCGCCGACCAGCCCTGACCGTTCCAGCTGACCACGTCGCTGCCGGCGTTCGGGATGGCGATGCACAGGGCGGGGCTCGCGCACGACACCGACACGGAACCGGGACCGATCTGCTGACCGGTGGCCGGCACCGGCGCCGACCAGTTGGTCCCGTCGAAGTGATAGCCACGACCGGTCCCGTCCAGGGCGATGCAGGAACCGGTGCTCCCGCACGAAACCGAGGCCACGCCGGTTCCGTGGGCCAGCGGCTGCGGTGCGGAGAAGTGCAGGGGCCCCGATGCCGGAGCTGCGGTAGTGGTGGGCGCAGTCGACGAAGAGGATGGCGCCGCGGTGGTCGCGGTGGTCGTGGTCACCGTGTCTGTCGTCTTCCCACAGCCGGCGAGCACCACTGCCGCGCAGCTGACAAGTAGAAGCCTGTGGGCCGGGCGCACGTCACTACTCCTTACATGGCCGGAGAGACGGGGACGGTGGTCGGGACACTGTAAGCCAGATCGCCGGGGGCCACGAAGTCAGGAACGGTGCAGCGACCCCGCCTCAGTGACCGGCCCGGGAACGCGACCGCCACACCTCTGAGCGGAACGCCACATCGGCGGTCACGTCCCCCTCGATCCCCAAGAGGTCCTTGAGGAGTCGACGAGCCTCGTCGAACAGCGCCGACCTGGTCTCGTCGGGCATGGTGATGATCCAGCTCAGGGTGCCGAGCAGCCCGATCAGGTCGTCTGCATCCAATGCGATGTCCCACGTGAATGCCCGGTACTCGGGCTCGTCGAAGGGAGACCCGTCGGGGATCTCCAGGCGGGAGGTGGGCCGGAGCGCGTCACCGAGGATCAGGTCGGTGAACTCGGTCGACACCCGGGCATCGGGACCGCCCGGCGCGGCCTGCCGGCCCGGATCCAGCCGCCCACCGGCCAGCGCCATCGCCTGGCTCATGAACGGGCCGTCCGGATCGGGCCCGGTCCACAGCACGCCGAGCACACCGCCGGGCACCAGGACGCGTGCAACTTCCGACAAGGTGGCGACCGGGTCCATCCAGTGCCACGACGATGAGGCCACCACGGCGTCGGCGCTGCGGTCGGGGACGGGGATGGCCTCTCCTCGCCCGTCCACCGCCACGACGCCGCCCACCTCGTCGACCAGGACGGTGCGCATGCGCTCGTCCGGCTCCACGGCGACGACCTCGTCGGCCCTTCCGATCAGCAGGCGGGTCAGCGCCCCGGTGCCGGCCCCGAGGTCGACGACCCGGGCCACCCTCGAGGGGAGCATCCAGTCGACCGCGTCGACCGGCGGCCCGGGGCGGTAGCGCTCGTAGTGGGCGGCCACCGCACCGAAGGTCCCCGACCGTTGCGCCTTGACTTCGGCCGGCAGGTGGGAGAGGGGTAGGTCGAGATTGCGCTCGTCGGGACCCGGCACGACCCGAGACTAACGAACCGGTGGGGCCGGTGCCGGTCGACCGGGTACGGTTGGCCTCGAGCACGGTGGGGCACGTGCGGGACCCCTGGGGATGCGAGGCCCCCGGTGGACGAAGGAGGACACGGTGGGCCCACGACAGTGGAAGACGAGGTGTCGGTGAGCGTGGTCGGCGGCGCGCCCTACGGCGACGACATCTACACCGAGCCCGACGGTGACCCCGACACGCTGGCCAACCTCGGCCCGCTCGCTCCGCTCGCCGGCGTCTGGGAGGGCGCGTCCGGAGCCGACGAGCACCCGGTGGCGCTGGCCGAGGACGGCATCGAGCGGAACGCCTTCGACGAGCGGTTCGAGCTGCAGCCCATCGACCGTCAGACCAACGGGCCCCAGCTGCTGTACGGGCTGCGGTACCACACCCACATCGTGAAGCCCGGTGAGGTGGAGACGTTCCACGATCAGGTCGGCTACTGGTTGTGGGAGCCGGCCACCCACGCCGTCATGCTGACCCTGGGGATCCCGCGGGGCCAGGTTCTGCTGGCCGGCGGCACCGCCGAGCCCGATGCCCGCGCCTTCGAGGTGCGGGCCGCCATCGGCTCCGAGGTCTACGGGATCCTCGCCAACCCCTTTCTCGACCAGGCGTTCCGGACCATCAGCTACCGGATGTCCATCGTCACCAACCCCGACGGAACGTGGTCCTACGAAGAAGAGGGCGTCCTCGAGATCCCCGATCGCGACGAGCCGTTCTCCCACATCGACCGCAACACCCTGGTCCGGGTGGCGGCCCCGACGCCCAACCCCTTGGCCCAGGCGACCCGCACCGACGGCAGCCTCGGCATCGGCCCCCTACGGACACGACGGTGCCTGACCCGTACTACCGGGCCGACCTGGCCCTGATCCACCATCTGGGGTTCGGCTCCCACGCCGTCACCTGCGCGCCGGGCATCCTCGACCTGCTCCGTCCGGTGGCCGACACCGGCGGAACGGTGCTGGAGGTCGGGTGCGGCTCGGGCCTGCTGACGAGGGAGTTGATCGGCGCTGGGCACCGTGTCGTCGCCACTGATGCCTCCCCGGCCATGCTCGACCTGGCCCGGGAGGTCCTGGGTGACGGGGCCGACCTTCGCCGACTCACCCTTCCCGACGACCCGGTGCCCGAGGTCGACGCCATCGTTTCGGTGGGCCACGCCATCAGCTACCTCGACGACGGGGAGTCGGTCGACCGTGCCCTGGCTGCCATGGCCCGGGCCCTCCGGCCCGGCGGGGTGCTGGCCATCGACATCTGCGACCTCGAGTGGGGCGAGGCCCGCCGGGGGGAGCCCAACCTCGGACGGACCGGCCCCGACTGGGCCATCATCACCGAGTTCTCGCAGCCGTCCCCCGACCGCTACGACCGCGACATGACGACGTTCGTGCTCGACCCGCACGGCGCATGGCGGCGCGATGTCGAGCACCACGAGAACGTGCTGGTCGATACGGGCCGGCTCCCCGCCCTGTTGGCGGCGCACGGGGTGGACGTCGCCGTGCGGTCGGCCTTCGGATCCGAGCATCTGCCGCGGGGGCTGAAGGCCCTGGTCGGAACCCGGCCGATGTGAGCGGCCGTCGGGCCGTTCACTCGTGGATGTCGACGGGAGAGGGACCGAACACGACCAGCGAATCGACCACCGGTGACGGGTCCGCCGACCACTCCATGGCCAGGAGCTGGGCCCGGCTGCGGCGCCCCATCCGCCACCGGAGGGCATCGAACCAACCGGTGGTCAGCACCAGTTCGTCTCCAGCGTCGGGTCCCACCCGGAACTCGACGTCCTCCACCACCACCCGGAGGGCGACCGGGGGATCGAGCCACGTGATGAGCCGTTCGGCACCGAGCCTCACCACGTCCGAGTGGCGCCCCCCGGGCCGGCCCACCGCTCCCCGGATGTCCTGTTCGTGGGTGGCGGCGTCGAGCACGGCCGGCCACACCTCGAACCGGTCGATCAGCGTCTCGAACTCGGGTGCCAGCTCGTCCCACCGCGACATGGTGGCGGACAGCTCGACCTGGCGGAACCGCTCGACCTGCTCGGCCGTGAATTCGTCGGGCGGTGGCCCGGTGAGCCGTCCGGCCAAGACGTCCTCGGTCGCCGCCGTCAGGTGCGCCACGATGTCGCGCACCGACCAGCCCGGGCACGCCGGCACCGCCAGGTCCTGCTCCCGACGGTCGAGTCCGGACACCAGTGTCATGATCCGCTCCCGGGTGCGGCGGTAGAGCCCGGAGAGGGCAGGGTCATCCGTGCGGTCGGAGGGCACAGGGCCACCTTATGGCTTATGGCCTTGTGGCGGGCCGGACGGGACCGCCGGTCGCCGCCGAGCCAGCCGGCACGGCTAACGTCCCACCGGTGGGCAGCGAACCCAGGTCAGAACGCCTCTACCCGCACGGATGAGGTCGTCATCGTGGGGGCGGGGATCGCCGGGCTGACGGCGGCGGTCGCGCTGGACCGGGCCGGGATCGGTGTCCGGGTGGTCGAGCGGGCCACTGCGCTGACCCAGGCCGGCACGGCCCTCTCCCTGTGGCCCAATGCGCTGGCTGCCCTGGACCGCATCGGGCTGGGGACGGCCATCGCCGACATCGGGATGGAGGAGCCGTCCGGGATGACCAGGACGCCGGCCGGCCGCCCGATCCTGGAACTCGACCAGCGCCGCCTGCACCGCAGGCGGGGCGGTGTGCCGACGCTCATCGTCCACCGCGCCGAGTTGCAGCGAGTGCTCCTCGACGCCGCCTCCCACCTTCCCATCCTCATGCGCACGTCGGCGGTGGGTGTGAGGACCGAGGGCGGCGTGGCGACGGTGCAGCTCTCGAGTGGCGAGTCACTGTCGGCGCCGGTGGTCCTGGCTTGCGACGGGATCCACTCGGTGGCCCGGGCCATCGCCGGCAACCCCCCGCTGGCGTACCGGCGCCGTACATCGTGGCGGGCGGTGCTCACCGACGCTTCCGACCTGGGGGTGGAGACCTGCCTGACCGTCGGTCAGGGGAAGCAGTTCATCGTGGGCCGGCTTCGGGACGGGGGCACGTTCTGGGCCGCCGATGTCGGACTGGCCGAGGGGGAGAACGACCGGATGGTGGACAAGCGGCGGTTCCTGCTGGAGGCCTTCGCCGGCTGGCACCATCCGATCACCGAGCTGATCAGCCGGACGGACGAGGACCGACTCGTGACCGCCGACTTCTACGACTCGGTCCCGACCCGCCTGCACGTCGGGCGGGTGGCCCTGCTCGGTGACGCCGCCCACCCGATGACGCCCGACCTCGGGCAGGGCGCGTGCCAGGGGATCGAGGACGGGGTCGTCGTCGCCGCATGCCTGGCCCGTGACGTGGGTCCGGCCACCGCACTGACCGACTACGAGGCGGTCCGGCTCGACCGGGTGCGGACGATCGTGCGCGACTCGCGCCGCATCGGTGCGCTCGCCACGGTGACGTCTCCGCTCGCCTGTGCCGTCCGCGACCGTGCGGTCGCCGCCATACCCGGCTGGGTCAATCGCAGGCTGTTGGCCCGCTATGCCGGTGACGAGTCGTTCCTTCGGTCGCTGCCCGCCGGATCGGGGCCCGTCCGGTAGCCGGAGGGCGGGAATCCAATTTCCCCGTGTGGGCGGTGGATGCCCGACGGCACGGCATCGGTTAGGGTCGCGGCAGGTCGGCTCCACGCCCCCGGGCGGTGCGACGGCCTCCTACTCCAGACCCCGGTAGGGCTCACGGTTCTCGAGCGTGCCGGAGGCGATCATGGAACCCCCTTGGTGCCAATGGGACGGGATGGGCCTCGGCCCACCTGCCCGCAGCGGTGTGGTGCGATGAGCGCCGACCGGCTGCTCGACATCCTGGCCCGGTTGGCGGAAAAGGGCAGCACCTTCCCGTCGTCGGCGTCGCTCTGTGCGGTGGCGGCCGACGTGTCGGGGACCAGCGGTGCCGGCATCATGCTCAACGTCGGCAACGAGGCCAGCGGCACGCTCTTCTCGAGTGACCCGGTGAGTGCCCGGATCGAGGAGCTGCAGTTCACGTTGGGCGAGGGACCCTGCATCGATGCCCACAACCAGGGCCGGCCGGTGTTGGAGCCAGATCTGTCCGATCCCGAGTCGGTCCGCTGGGTGACGTTCACGCCCCAGGCGGTCGAAGCCGGCGCACGGGCCATCTTCGGCTTTCCCCTGACCGTCGGGGCCATCCGGCTGGGGGCGCTCGACCTCTACCGGACAGGCCCGGGCCCCTTGAGCGGTGAACAGCACGCCGACTCGCTGGTCGTCGCCGGGTTGATCGCCCGCACCATCTTGGCGATGCAGGCCGAACCGGTACTGGGCGTGCACGGGGCGCAGGGGGCACCGGCCACCCAGTGGGAGTCCGGCGCCAACCTCCGACTGGTGGTCCATCAGGCGTCGGGGATGGTGTCGGTGCAGATAGGACGGTCGATTGCCGAGGCGCTCGTCCGCCTGCGTGGGTACGCCTTCGGCCACGATCTCCCCATCGAGGAGGTGGCGAGGGACGTGGTGAGCCGTCGACTGCGATTCGACGACCCCGAGGGTGACCCCGAGGAGGGCACGCCGCAGGGCGTGGAGCGCTGATGGAGCACGACATCATCATGAGGACCCTGGTCGAACTGGCCGACACCCTGGTCGAGGACTTCGACGTGGTCGATCTGTTGACGATCCTGACCGACCGCTGCGTCGAGGCGCTCGATGTCTCCGCCGCCGGCCTGCTCCTGGCCTCGGCCGGGGGCGACCTCCGGGTGATCGCCTCGTCCAGCGAGGCCCTGCGGGTGGTGGAGCTCTTCGAGCTGCAGCGGGCCGAAGGCCCGTGCTGGGACTGCTGTCGCACCGGGGAGCCCGTCGGTGCGGCCGGTATCGACTCGATGCGGGCGACGTGGCCCCGCTTCACCCCGCCGGTCATCGAGGCCGGTTTCGCATCGGCCTCGGCAGTCCCGCTGCGTCTCCGTGGCGACGTCATCGGCGCGCTCGAACCTCTTCCGTGTCGATCCGATCGGCCTCGCCCCCGATGACGTCCTGGCGGCCCAGGCCCTGGCGGACGTGGCCACCATCGCCGTGTTGCAGTACCGGGCTGGACGTGAGGTCCCACTGGTGGACAGGCAGCTCGCCCTGGCGCTCAACACCCGGATCCTTGTCGAGCAGGCCAAAGGCGTGCTCTGCCAACGGGTCGGGGTCGATTCGGAGGAAGCGTTCCTGTTGATGCGTGAGTACGCTCGCAGTCATGACCGGCACCTCACCGATGTGGCCCGCGGGGTGATCGGTGGGGTGCTCATGGCTGATGTCGCCCCGTAACCCTCGGGGAGCCGGCGGTGAAGGGTCCCGGGGCCGGGACATCGGGACCGGCCGGTGATCCGGGCCATCGCCGCCATCGACGACCGGTTGGGGTTGGGGACCGACGCCGGCATCCCCTGGACCGTCCCGGCAGACGTCGTCCACTTTCGTGCAGCCACGGCCGGCGCCGACGTGTTGATGGGGTTTGCCACCTACTCCGAGTTCGATCGGCCGATGCCCGACCGCGTGAACTACGTCGCCACGGCCAGCGGCCGCACCCTGCGGGACGGATTCCGGCCGGTCGGCGACGTCACGGGGTTCCTCACCGGCGACCACCCCGGCGACCTGTGGGTCATCGGCGGCGCCGGGCTCTATGCCTCGACCTTGTCGCTGACCGACGAGCTGTGGCTGACCCGTGTGGCCGGGGACTACAAATGCACGAAATTCTTCCCCGTGTTCGAGGATGCGTTCGAGCTGGTCAGCGACGAGCCCTCCCCGTCGGTGGAGGGCGTCCCCCCCATCCGCTTCCAGACATGGCGACGGATGGGGGGGACCGGAGTGCTTCGCCCTACTTGAAGGTGTGGTTCACGGCCTTGGCCACGTACGTGGGCAGCGCGGCATCGATCTTGGTGCCCTGGGCGGCGGTGAGCTTGTGGTCGTTGACAGCGGTGGTGACCTTGGCATCGGCTGCGGTCACGAGGGCGTTGACCACGGTCTGGGGGCTCACGCCGTGCTCAGTGGCGACGTCGGCGATGGACTTGCCCGTGCGCAGCTCGGTCACGAGCGCCTTCGGCGTGACACCGATGGTCTTGGCGCTGATGGCGACCCCGTCCCTCCGGATCTCCCTCTTGTGGGCACGCAGCCAGGCACGTGCCGGGTGCTTGGCGGTCGACGCCGTGGCGGTGGCGGCGGCGGGGGTGCTGGCGAAGGCGGTGCCGGTGGAGGCGATACCGCCGACCAGGAGGGCTCCGCCGATGGCGATGGGCGCAATGAACTTCTTCAACACGGTGTGCTCCTTATCGATGAACTGGACTGAGGATGTTCCTCACTCCTGGACACGATGTCGGTCGAACCTTACGGATTGATGGTGGAAGTGTGAGGATTGTGTGAGTTCGTCCCAGGTGGCGGCCGCATCCTCGAGCTGAAGGCGGCGTGCAGCTCGATGAGGCTGTCCTCGAGGCCGGCGATGTTCCTGGCCAGCTGCTCGAGCTGGGGAACCCCTTCGGGGAACAAGTCCGAACGGGCACCTCGCTTGGCCCGCCTGCTCATCATGTCTGTCGCCGCCAGGGTGTCGTCCGACTCCGACAGCGACCACCCGCTGTGGATCACCTCGTTGCGACGCCTCCGCTGGACGTTGGCGCGCTGCCGCCAGCGCACGAAGGTGTCGAGCAGATCGTCGGTGTCGTCGTGCGCGGCGAGCAGGGCTTCGATCGTCTCCCACACGTTCTCCACCCGCTGACCGGCCACCACGGCCTGGGCCAGGGTCTCGTCGTGACTGCCGACCAGCTCCATCAGCACCAGACCCGAGGCGATCTCGACCGACGACCAGTTCACGGCGATGCGCCCGATGGCCTCGAGGAGTTCCGCCTCGGGAGTCGCGGTCGGACGCGGTGCGTTGCCGGAGCGGATCCTGCCCGGGAACCTGAGCAGCCTGCGGGCCAGGCTCGTCCTTCCCGCCGGGTCCATACCATCAGTCTGCCACCGGTCAGCCTTCCGGGCGGGAGGACCGGAGGTTCCCGTGGCCTGACCTGGGTGACTGGCGGTGGGCGCCGGGGAGTGGGTACGGTGCCGCCGCCCGGGTCGGTTGACCGGTTTCCGCCAACTGATCCCGACCCGGGCCCTCTTCCGGGCCGGCCGGGACGAACGGAGGTGGAGCCCCCTCCACCTGGACTCCGAGGAGATCCAGGTCCAGATTCGACAGACCGTGCCGGAGGAGTAAAGTTGCCGGCAGGCGGTTCGATGGCTGGGTTCCACAGTCACCAGGCCGTATGCCGGTTCGACAGAGAGCGGCAGCGGGCCTCGGCGTCGAGCGCCCGACGGTTTCTCGCCGGGTGCGACGGGTATCCAACAGTAGGGCAGCCCCCGAATGGGATGATGTTGTGGTATGCCCCCCAGTGCCGATCGCAGTAGACGAGGAACGCCGTGAAACGAATAGTCATCGCCGCAGCCATTGTCCTCGCCGCCGCCGGAGCGGCCGTGACCACGACAGCGTCGGCCGCCTCGGCGGCACCCGCCGGCCCGGGCGTGGTCCTGCACCCCGTCATCACCTTCGATGATGTCGCCCACCAGGTGACACTCACCATTCCGACGACGCCGTGCCCGGCCGCCATGCCGGAGTGCATCTGGAAGTTCTTCCTCAACGAGCCGAAGCTGTCGGTCGACGTGACCACGGTGTACTCGGAGCCGGGGGCGTCGGGAACGCTGACCATTCCGTATCCGGACGCCTTCTGCGGGGTCATCCAGGCCGACGCCTACATCGGGGGGCCGCCATGGGTGCCGCAGCGTGGGTTCCAGCACACCATCAGCGACTGCACCTCCACGCCCGTGACACCGCCGAGTCCTCCGTCCAACACCCCGGTCACCCCGGCCCCGATTGTCCCGGCGGCGACCACGCCGCCGCCGGCCAGTCCTCCCGCCGATGCGGCGACGGTGACCCCCTCCGCAGCGCCCGTCGTCGCCGCCACCAGCGCCCAGCCGGTGACCACGGCCACCGCCCCTCCGGCAACTCCTGCCCACGTCGCCCCGGTGGCGACCCAACTGCCCTTCACCGGGCTGGATGTCGAGCCGCTCCTGTTCATCGGGATGGGGTTGGTGCTCCTGGGCCTCTACCTGATGCTCGGGCGCCGGAGCACCACCGACTGAGCAGGACCGGCTGACCGGGGCCGGCTGACCGGCTGATCGGGTCCGGTTGCCCGCAACCGGACCGCTCGACCAATGGGAGTGGAACCTACCGCTCCTTCCGTGCAGCCCACATCACCGGTTCCGTACCGCTGACGCGCCCCGCCCCGGTCCTCCGTAGCGGGTGGGGCACGGAGGACCGGGGCGGTGGTCACATGGCGTGGCGGAGGTCGGGTCGGACTGACCCCGTACCCCGCCGGGTACTGCTAGTGCGACCCGTAGAACGGTGCCCCGAAGGCGAACACACCGCCGTCGCCGGCCACCAGCCAGTAGCCGCCGGTGGCATTGTCGGTGGCCATGCCCACGATGGGTGCCACCAGGGTCTCACCCCCGGTGGAGCCGTGGAAGGCGGCATTGCCGAAGGCGAAGATGCCACCGTCGGAGGCGACGAACCAGTAGCCGGCCCCGTTGGCGGTGGCCGTCATGCCGTTGACGGGCCGGTTGAGGACCTTGTCGCCGGTCGAGCCGTAGAACGGAGCACCGAAGGCGAAGATGCCACCGTCGGAGGCCACCTCCCAGTAGCCACCGGTGGCGAAGTCCGGCGTGATGCCGACCACCGGCTTGTTGAGGTGCTTCCCGCCCTCTGAGCCGTGGAAGGCGGCGTCACCGAAGGCGAAGATGCCACCGTCGGAGGCCACCAGCCAGTAGCCCTTGCCGTCCTTGGTGGGAGCGATGTCCACCACCGGCTTGTTGAGAGGCTTGCCACCCATCGAGCCGAAGAAGCCGGCGTCGCCGAAGGTGAAGGTCCCACCGTCGGAGGCCACCAGCCAGTAGCCCTTGCCGTCCGGCGTGGCCACGATGTGGTCGATGGGGGCGTTCAGCTGCTTGCCGGCCAGCGAGCCGTAGCTCACCGCGCTGCCGTGGGGGGAGATGTCACCGGTGGAGTTGGTCAGCCAGTAGCCGGTGCCGTTCGGCACCGAGGCCATCCCGACCACGGGGCTCGCCAGCGATCCGTTGGGAACCGGACTCGGACCGGGGCTCGACACCGGGTTCGGCGTCGGGTTGGGAGCCGGGGGCGCGGCCGGTGTCACCAGGTTGGACGGCGCCGACGCGGCACCGGTGCCGACACCGTTGACGGCCGCCACCGTGAAGCTGACCGGGGTGCCGTTGGCGAGTCCGGTGACCGTGGAGCCGGTCACGTTGCCCACGGTGACCGGTGTACCGGTCGACGGCGTGATGACGTAGCCGGTGATGGCCGAGCCGCCGGTCGACACCGGCGCCGTCCAGGCCACGTTGGCGCTGCCGTTACCGGCCGCGGCGGCGACGCCGGTCGGGGCACCGGGCACCGTGGCGGCGCCGACGTTCTCATTGAAGGTGCCGGTCAACGCCGTCCCCTGGACCGACACGGTCACCGTGAACGCACCGGCGACGCCGTTGGCCGTCATTGCCGTGGCCGTGGCCCGACCCACCGAATCGGTGTTGACCGTGGTGGTACCGGTGCCGTTGGCGAAGGTGGCCGACGCGCCGCTGAGACCGGGGACCACAGTGAACGTGGTCGGGGCCCCGTAGAACAGGTTGGCGGGCACGGCCGAGTCCTGGACCAGCGTGCTCAGGTGGTTGGTGAAGGTGCTGTTCACCGGAGTGGTCTGGTTGTTGGTCGATCCCGTCAGGATGGCCGTGGTCGGGGTGCCGATCGAGTAGGTCGAACTCGTCACCGCCGTCGAGTCCGCCGACGTGGCGACGCTCAACGTGTTGTTGCCGGCCGTCGGGTTGATGACCCCGGCGATGGTCACGGTCACCGGCGCGTTCACCGCAGTGGTCGCCACCCCTGTGGTGATGGTCACACTGGCGCCGCCGCCGCTCGCCACCGGGACCAGCGAGTGGCCCTGGGCAGTGGCGGCGTAGTCGCTGGCCAATGAGGGAAGGGTGCCGCCAGAGGCGGTGATGGTGATGGTGCCGCCACTGGGCAACAGGTCGGTGGACCTGAAGGTCACCGTGTAGGTCGCGGTGGCCGACGCTGCGATGGTGGAGAGCGTCACGGACACTGGCCCGACCGATCCGGTCCCGGCGAAGGCGGCCGGTGCCGCTCCCGCCACGGTGCCCACGATGATTGCGGCGGCGCCGAGCGCGGCGCCGATTGCTCGTATGTTGCGCATGGAAACTCCTGTTCGAACCGAGTATCCACGGAGGACACCCCTGCCAATGTGCCTACTGGTCGAGCTGGCCGAAGCCGTCACCAGGTTGCCGGTGCACGGGACGCAGGCCGTCCGTCGGCCACCGAGGACGTGACCCGATGGGGATCATCGGGTGTGGGCCGTCGGTGGTGGACGAGCCGGTCGAAAGGAGTGGACGCGCCGCCGACGGGGAGTGCATGACAACGGTTTGCCGCCTCGTGTCTTGCCCCTTCAGCATCGCGCCCCTGCCCCCTGCCCTTCGCAAAACAACCTTCGTTGGGCAACGTATCCACGGCGCCGGTGGCTTGGCAATGACCCCCCCTCGGAAATGGCCCGAATTGACGGAAAGCGTCGCGCTACGTGGTGGCTAGATCACCCCGTGTAGCCGAGGGGCTGGTTCACGCCGGCGTGGCCGGGCCGGTCGGCCGGTCGTCCTTCGGCAACCGCGACAGCGCGTCCTGGAGGGCGGCGATCAGCTGGTCGTCCTGGGCCTTGAGGTGCTTTTGGATCTCCATCGCTTCGCTCAGGATCGCCTCGGCGTCCTTGTAGGTGTTCTCCGAGCGGGCGTCGGATGCCGACGCGGCGATGTTCTGCCCGACGATGATGATCGACAACAGCACCAGCTGCAGGAAGGTCTGCGCGATCCAGGCGATGATGCCCTCGCCGCCCGGCTTCAGCGCGGCGGGCAGGCCGACCAGGGCCAGCGCCGCAAACGCGTAGGCGCACCACATGGTCCCGACGCCGTCGGTGATCTTGACCGCCAGCCACGAGTTGAACCGGACACTCATGTTGGCTCTGACGATGTCCGCCGTCTTGACCGGACCGTCGCGGTGCTCGAGACGCTCGATCGTGTGGGGATGAGGCACGTGGATGTAGCCGGCCATGACCACCTCTCTTTCCTTGCCAAGATCCTCCCATGGGAGCCCGCCGCAATCGTGGTTGCGCTCCTCAGAAGCGACGAGGGCCGGTCAGCGGTGGAGTGGTGGGGCGGCCTTTCCAGATCGGCCGGGCACCGACATCACGGCGACGCAGACCACGATGAGCGCGGAGAGTACGAGTGCCACCGGAGCGTCGCCCAGGGCCAGACCGCCCACGGCGTGCCCCTTGCCCAGCCAGTCGGCGATCGACGCCCCGAGCGGCCGGGTCAGCACATAGGCGATCCAGAACGCCGCGATCTCGTTCATGTGGAACCGGAAGTACCCGATGGCCGGGACGGCGATGAGCACGGCGAACAGGAGGGCGGATTTCAGGTATCCGATATGGAACGTCGTGGCGGTCAGGTCGCCCAGCGCGGTACCCATGGCGAACGTGGCCATGACCGCGGCCCAGTAGAACGCCTCGCGACGCGCCGTCGTGATGCTGTGGATGGACAGGGTTCCCTCGACGCGTTGCCAGACGATGAACACGGCAGCCAGTACGACGGCGAAGAATGGGGTGGAGATGCCGTAGGGGACGCCGAACTGGATGTGCAGGACGTCGGCGGCCATGGTGCCGGTGACTGCCACCATGACCACGGCGAACCAGTAGGTCCAGGGCACATACCGGTCGGCCCGGAACTGGAGCACCAGTGCCACCACCAGCACCATGCCGCTCAGCAGGACGGCGACGACGGGATTGATCTCTTTGACCAGGAAGTCCGAGGTCGACTCTCCCATGGCGGTCGTCAGGAGCTTGGTGATCCAGAACAGTGCCGTTATTTCGGGGACCTTGCTCAGGCCCCGGATTCCACGTTCCATGGCTGGCATCGTAAGACGGCCGGGCCGCCGTCCGGGGGCAGCGTCCAAGGCCTGTCGCACAATCCCCGCCGAAGGGGATGGGACCGAGCCGGCCGGGGCCACCGTCGGGTCTGAGCCGGAGCCGGAGCCGGAGCCGGAGCCGGAAACGGAGCCGGAGCCGGAGCCGGAGTCGGAGCTACGCCGGAATGACGGTCCCCACGGCGAGCCGGTCCCTCACCAGTGACCACAGCCGCTCGGACCGGGTCCTCCACTGCTCGGCCCGGAGCGGCCTCCGGGACGCGGGCCGGCGAAGGGCCAACGGTTCGTTGTGGAGGCTGGGCTCCGGGTGTGCCCCCACCGGAGGATCGGCCACAGGCCTGTCGAAACGTTGATCGGTGCCCCGGCTGGCCGCAGCCCCCCGGAGGGCGACCTTGAACCAGATGGACTTTCCCGGCCGGTCCGACGCGTCGGTGGTACCCCATTCGTCGGACAACTCGTCGACGATGCGGAGTCCCCGGCCGTGTGGCTCCCTGGACGTGGGTGACCGCAGCTCGGGGGACTCGCCGCTGGCGTCGCTCACCTCCACCCGGATGAACGCCGGGGTCTGATCGATCGCCAGTTCGAAATCGCTGGTGGCATGTACCAGCGCATTGGTGGCGAGCTCGGACACCATCAAGACCACCGTGCCCCGGACGTCCTCGGGCAATCCGGCCAACGCGTCGGCGACGAACCGCCGGCTCTGACCCACGGACTCGGGAGCGGCGGCGAAGAGGCGTCGGATCGTCATGTCAGAGTCCGAACACACCTGTCAGTCCGGTGACCTCGATGGCCTTTCGCACGATGGGCGTGGGGTTGCGCACCTCCACCGTGCCGAATCGGTTGGCCGTCTGGATCAGTAGGGCGATCCCCGAACTGTCCATGAACCTGAGCCTGCCCAGTTCGAAGACCACCCGATCAGCCGGTTTGTCGAAGAACGGCTGCATCTCCTTGCGCACGTCGTCGACACTGGCGATGTCCAGCTCACCGATGATGGACATGGTGAGGGTGCCGGTGTCGTCGAGCACTCCTTCTGCCCGAGCCGTGGGACTGTCGCGCGAGGTCGTCATGTCGGTCTCAGGATAACCGTGCCGTGCCGCGACGGGGTTGGGATCAGTTCTTCCATCGCACCGCCAGAATGGCAATGTCGTCGTCCGAGTCCTCGTCGGTGAGGTCGCCCACGACCTTCTCGACGAGATCGTCCAACGGTGCCGACCCGGCCCCGACAGCGTCCGCCAGGCGGTTCAGGCCCACGTCGAGGGTCTCGTTGCGTCGCTCGACGAGTCCGTCGGTGAAGGCGATCAGGGTGGCGTTGGGAGGCACGGTGATGGTCACCGGCTCATAGGTGCCCTCCCCGATGCCGATCGGCACCCCCACCTTCGTCGGGACGAACCCGGTCCTGGCCCCGGCGACGAGGTACGGGCTGAGATGGCCGGCGTTGGCCAGCGTGAGCTCGTGCCGTTTCACGTCACCCACCCCGACGAGCACCGTGGCGAAGTGACCGTCGACGTCGATGTCCAACTGCTCGGCACATTTCTGGAGGATGGCCGACGGGGAGTCTCCGTCCAGCGCATAGGCCCGGATGGTGAACCGCATCGCCGCCATGGCCGACGCGGCGCTGAGTCCCCGCCCCGACACGTCCCCGATCACGATGACGAACCGGTCCTCGTCCAACCCGATGATGCTGTACCAGTCACCCCCGATGTTGACGCCCCGTGCCCCGGGTAGATACCGGAACGCCACGTCCAGGCCCGGGATGTCCGGCGATGTTCGGGGGAGCAGGGCCCGCTGCAAGGTCTCGGCGATCGTCCGCTGCTGCCCGTAGAGGGCACCGAGCTCGCCGTAGAGCTGGCGAACCTCGGTCTCGGCCCGTTCCGCCGCCAGCCGACGCCGCACCAGACGCTCGGTGATCCAGGCCGCGGCGACGCTCAGGACCACGCCGGTGATGGCGAAGATCCACGGGAGCCAACCGGTGAGTGTTCCGGCCAACGGGCCCTTCGTAGACACCACCACGGTGAGCTGGTCGTTGCCGAACGGCACATGAACCGTCGTGTGGCGGCCACTCACCGGAAACGCGGTGATGTCGGTGGTGAGCAGTTGTGACTGCTGCGTGGTCGGGCCGAGGAAGATGGCGTAGTTGAGGTCGGAGAATGCCGAGTTCGTCGCCACGCTGGCCCGCCGGTCGGCCGGCAGCGGTCGTTCTGCATAGACGGCGTAGCGCGGGCTCGAACCCGGGAGTGCCAGGGCATAGCCGAGGTAGTGCCGCGCCCCTCCCTGGAGCTGGGTCACCACGAAACTGGACGAGCCGAAAGCCCTCGACACGAAGGCCTGGGTGGCCGGCGCGGTCGGACCGAGTTGGGGCACCGACCCGACCGCGGCGATGGGAGTGACGGCGCCATCCGCCCGGCTCCACAGCGACGCCGAGGCGAACTGGCGCCCTGGTCCGACCTGGCCGGCCATGAACTGGTCGAATTTGGCGACGTTGCCACCGGTCGCCTCGGCTACCTCGGCCGCCAGCGCCAGTGGGGTCTGGGTGTTCGGGATCGCCGCGGTCAGGACGGCCCCGACCTGCTTGGCCTGGAGGTCGAGGAGGCGGGACTCGTTGTGGTTGTTGAGCGACCACGAGGTGAGCACCAGCGCCGCCGTGATGAGCAGCCCCACCGCCAGGACGATGAGCGTGGGCCCGTGGCGGCGATGGGCGGTCGGCGTGTCCCCGAGGGGCTCAGTTGGGCTGTCCTCCGGAGCGCTGCCGAGGCCCGGTGAGGAGTGATCCACTTCCACTCAGACCTCCCCCTTCGACTCGTCGCGTCATCGGACCGTGCCGCACCCTCTTTCCGGCACACACCGTGCCACACCGTGCCACACCGCCACACGTCATCGACGCCGGGGTGTCGGCGGTCACCTGGACGCCGATGCCGGATGGGTGGCTTCGCGAGACCCCCACCGGTTCAGGAGCAGGGCCTCGGCGTTGGGTGGGGTCTCCTCCGGCCACGCCACCTGGGTGACCTTCCCTCCGACCACCACCGCGCCCACCACCGGCCCACGATCGATGCCCTTCAGGCGGGCCTCGTACTCGCCGGCCGGGAGCGAGCCGAACACTCCGGCGAACTGGGTGGCGGGCCGGACCTCCCGTCGCCGGACGGCGGTATGGGTGCCGTCCCAGGGGAGATGTCGCTGGTGGACCTCGATCTCGAGGCCCACCAGCGACTCGCCGGTGGTGATGACGAGGGCCCCCCGGTCACCGCCGATGTCGAGGACGACAGTGGCCTCGCCGCTCGGGCCCGGCCGCGGTTCGGGGGTGTGCGGATCCATCCGTCGCCGGCCCTAGGCCCCGACGGCGAAGCCGGAGGTGGGCAGCCCGAGGTAGGGGAAGGACGGCAGGTAGTTCTCCGTGCCCATGGCGGTCAGATCGGTGGGCCCCGACGTGAGACCCATGGAGATGGCCCCCGCCGCCGCATCCGGCTTGTACGCCGGATCGACCAGCGGGAGGGTGGCCCCGGCGATGGCGCGGAGCTCGATGGTGGTCACATCATCGAAGACCCGCCGACCGTTGGGGTACCCGGCCGGGTCCCCGCCCACCAGGCCCAAGTTGGATGCCCCCGTCGTGGTCGGCTTGACCGCCACGTTGAGCCGCAGGACGTCAGCCTGGCGGGGCCCGGTGTAGTTCTGGAACCCGGGGACCACCCCGGCGGGGATCCCGGTCAGGAGGATGGCCTCGAGATCGGTCCGCGGCGCACCGGCCTGGTTGAACGCCGCCAGGTTGGGGAACACCCCGGGATAGAGCACGGGGAGGAGTCCGGCCAGTTCGGGGTGGGCCACATGGGCGGCAAACTGGCTGTCGGCCGACGGCGGCTGCGCGTTCCAGTAGTCCTTCGTCCCCAAGGGGATGAGCACCTCGTTGAACAGTGGGTTTCCGAGCCGTGACACCTGCACGAAGGGCCCCGAGGTGACGTCGTCGCCCGGGGTGCTCTCGTAGATCCGGGCCTTCTGGCGACTCGCCGTGGTCCACACGCTGAGCACCGCGGCCGGATCGGTGACCTTGTTCGGGTGCGTCCCGTTCGCCGTCAGGTCGTCGATCGGCACCTGGATGGCGATGCTGTGCACATTGACCCCGGCCGTGGAGTTCACTCCCTTGGCCATCTGGCCCAGGCCGGTGGCGGCCAGGCCGAAGGTGGCGTGGTCCTGCTCGAAGGGCCGGAGGTCCCCGAGGTCGAAGATGGCGCCGAGGTCAACGTAGAAGCCTTCGGCCCGCTGGCCGGCGAACACCGCCGTACCGGGGGCGACGGTGGTGATCGCCTGGTCGGCCAGGCTGACGTAGTCGGGCGTGGACAGGGGACCGATGTTGCAGGGCGGGCAGGGGATCCCCGAACCGAGCAGATGGCTCCCCTGGTGGTCGACCCTCGTGATCGAGTAGGTCTGCCTCCGGTTCCAGCTGGGGCTGGTCAGGGTCGTGATCGGACCGGTGTTGTACAAGAAGGTGTTGGGGTTGGTGATCTCGCTGGTGAACTGGAACTGGTAGCTGATGTCGATGTCGCCATCGTGGTCGTTGTCGATGTTGATGGCGTAGAGGACGTCGTCGCCGAACTCGTAGAAGTTGGGACCTCCGTCAGGGGCCTGCAGTGGCACGTAGTTGGCGATGATGGTGACTCGGTCCGGCCGGTCGGGACTGACGAACGCGTACAGATCGGTCGAGTCGGCAACGGGATCCTTGGAGATCTCCGGCGCTTCGCGGTGGGATGACATTGCATTACCTCGGTTTCTTCTGGTTGGGCAGGGGACAGGGCAGATGGTGGATGGACGGTGGGTGGGCGGTGGGTGGGCGTCGTTCGCCGTTGTCAGCGCAGCGCTCTGATCAAGCGAGGCCGCCAGTCGGGGGTCGAGCACGGTGATCTCGCGGGTGCCGGACAGGAGGCTGATCTCCCCGGTGGCGAGGTCCTTGACGTGGGCGATGAGCGGCTCGCTCATCGACGTCGATCCTTCGAGGTCGGTGACCGCCGCCTCGGCGGCGCCGGCGTCTGCCGGTGCCTGGCTGTCGACCGCCCCCAGGAGGGCCGGTGCGCCGGGCAGTGCGGCAATGGCACCGGCGGCGACCGCCGCCGCCGAGCCACTCTTCAAGAACAACCGCCGGCTGAATTTGCTCATGACGACCTCCTGGGCAGGCGAGGTACTCCTTGTGCTCTACGGGGCTGTCGACGATCCGGATGAATTTCATCGGCGGCATCGGCAGCATCGGCAGCATCGGCAGCCGCCGCCACCGGCACCGAATGTGTCGCTGGACCGGGCGGGGAAGGCGATGACCGCGGACGCCGCCCGATCGCCCTAGATTCGCCTGGCCCTGGTGCAGGCCGCCGCCGCGGACCTCCCGACCGGGCAGGACGGCGTGACGGCGATGGACGGAGCCAACGCCGCACGGAACTCAGGGGCCGCGGCGCGCTCGGGAGCGACGGGATCGAGCGCAGCGGGTCGAATCGAGTCGGCGGCGCGGCGCTGGCGGCACCGGTGGCCGGGCCAGCGGGCCAGCTAGGGCGTGCGGGACAAGGAGTTGACGGCGTGGACCGCCGAGGCGGCAAGTCGCGTGGCCATGTCCCCACCCACCACCGAGGTGAGCCAGTGGAAGAGCTCGGTGGGCCCGACGTCGTCGGTGCCCCGGAATACCTCGGTCCGATCGAGTTGCCCGGTGTCGGGGTCCATGATCCCGATCCACCACACCGGGACGATGAAGTCGCTCGAGCGGTACCAGCGCAGGTCGTAGGCAGCCGCGGCCGAACGTTCGGTCACGCGAATCGTGGCTGATCCGGCGGGCTCCAACGACATGGGACTATGACTGTACCGATCGGCTAATGATCCCGCTACTCCGTCCGCCCCCAGCATGAAAGTGCTGGTCAGAGGGGTCGTCCGGTGCGGCACGACCGCCCCGACGACAACTCCTGAAACAATGAGTCATGCGGAGCGAGAGGGGATTCCATCGGTTGGTGGCATTCAGCGACGCGGTGGTGGCGATCGCCATCACCTTGCTGATCCTCCCGCTCGTCGACCGGGCCAGCAACATCAACGGCGGCGATGTGCTGACCTTCTTCAACGAGAACAGGTTCAGATTGTTCGCCTTCACCCTCAGTTTCGTCGTCATCGGCAGCTTCTGGTGGGGCCAGCACCAGGCATTCGAGCGGGTGAAGGGCTACAACACCGTGTTCGTCCTGGCCATCTTCGTGTGGCTGTTCAGCATCGTCTTCCTCCCGTTCCCCACCGAGCTCCTCGGTTCGGGCAAATCCAATGTCCCCACCCACGCCCTCTACGTCGGGACCATGCTGCTGGCCACGGTGGCGAGCTTCGTGGCGCAGTGGGCCGTCGTCCGGTGGCCCGAGCTCCAGACCGAGGACCACCGCGGCACCGCCACCATCGACGGCGCACTGGTGTCCACCATCCTGATGGCGTTGGCCTTCACGGGGACGATCGTCTTGCCGGCACTGGGCATGTGGTGCCTGCTCATCCTCCTGCTGCAGAAGCCCGCCGAACGGTTGGCCGCCCGCGGCCGAGCCCGGGCCCTGGCGTGACCGGCCTGGGAGGGTCGGCATCCACCGGGGGCACGGCCGTGCATGGGGCGACAGGTTCGGCGCCCTGACGGGCGGATTCGGCATCAACGGGCAGGTGCGCACCGAGGCCGACGGGTCAGGCCGTCCTTCCTCACCGGAGGGTTCCCCGCCCCGCGTTCCGACCCTGTCTCCCGGTGCCCGACGGGGGTAGCTTGGGGGCATGCGGATCGCCGTGCTCGGGATGGGACACATGGGCCAGGCGATCGCCGCCCGTCTCCTCGAGCAGGGCCACACCGTCGTGGCGTGGAACCGGACGCCGGACAAGGCCCGCCAGATGGCCGAGCACGGGGCCCTTCCCGTGGACGACCTGGCCGATGCGGTGGGTCAGGTGGAGTTGGTCATCACCAGCCTGTCCAACGACGACGCCGTCCGATCCCTCGCGCTGGGCGACGGCGGGATCGTCGCCGCCGAGACCGAGGCGCTCTACGCCGACGCGTCCACCATCTCGCCCGGGCTGAGCGACGAGATCGCCCGGCGCTACCCGCGGTTCGTGTCCATGCCTATCTCCGGCAGCCCCGAGGCGGTGCGCGCCGGCCAGGCCGTGTACCTGGTGGGTGGTCCCGACCAGTCGGTCGAGATGTTGGAGCCGGTGCTCGCCGATCTGTCTCCGACCCGCCACCGATATCCCGAGTCGCGCCTGGCCGCGGTGGCCAAGCTGACCGTCAACGCGGTGCTGCTCGCCGGGATCGTGTCCCTGGCGGAGGGACTGGTCGTGGGGCAGGCGGGTGGGTTGAGTGAGATCGAGCTACGCCGGTTGCTCGTCGACAGTCCCACCGTGGCACCGGGCGTGAGGGCCCGGTTCGAGGCCATTCTCACCGGGAACGGGCCTACCTTGTGGACCGTTGACCTCGGCTCGAAGGACACCCGGCTGGCACTGGAGATCGGGACGCAGACCCACGAGCTCCCACTCATCTCGGCGGCCAAGAGCCGGTACGACGCTGCGTCCGAGCAGGGCCTCGGCAGCCAGGATGTCGCCGCAGTGGCCCGGCTCTATCTGGGCTGACGCCGACCGGGTCGGACCGGACGGAACGGTCGGGCGGGCCGTCCTGCCCCGGTGCCGTCGGCAGTGGTGCCGGATGAGCGCCGGACGGGCGCCGGTGGGAATTACCTCGGGGGATGTCAACGTGACCGGGCAGCCGTTCGTAGTAGGGGCGATGATCCGTGACCCCTGAGATACCGGAGTCCGAGCAGTGTGAGACCGAGACCTACGAGGATGCCTTCGAGCGTCTGTTGATGCGCGCCTACCGGGTCAGTTTCCAGATCGTGAGGAGCCGAGAGGATGCCGAGGACGTGGCAATGGACACCATGGCACGAGTGCTCCGCCACTGGGACCGCCTGGGACCCACGCCGGACCCTTGGGTGGCCAAGGTGGCGACCAACCTGTCGATCGATCGGTGGCGCAGGGCTCGCAGGCGCCGGAACCAGGACCTCCTCGGGCGTCTCGGGTCCTCCGACCATCAGACCGAGGACGGGATGGTGATCCGGCAGGCACTCGCAAGACTGCCGAAACGCCAGCGGGAGGTGGTTGCCATGCGGTACTTCCTGGACATGTCGGAACAGGACATCGCCTCCACCCTCGGCTGTTCGACCGGAACGGTGAAACAGCACGCCAGCCGCGGGCTCGCCGCGTTGCGCCGTGAGCTGAAGGACCCCTCACTCGGAGACCTCACCAGTGCCTGAGGTCGACATCCCGCCCCCGTCCTCGACGCTGGACCACTACCGGGCCGAGGTCGAGCGACGGGCCAGGGATCTGGGGCTCCGCCGCCGTCGGAGGACGGCAGGTGCGTTGGCCGCTGCCGTGGCGGTGGTGGTGGTGGCCGTCTCGGTGGGGACCGTCGACCAACCGGCGCCGCTCCGGACCGCTACGGGCTCCTCGGCGGCGACCCACGCCGGGGCCGGATTGCCTCGAGCGGCATCACGACCGACCGCCGCGCTTCCGGCTCCGGTGGCGAGCAACCAGGCAACAGGCGCCGTCAACGGAACCCCGGACTTCGCCCCGTCGGGCTCGACGGACTCGGTCACCATCGACGAGCGGCCCAGCGGATTCGTCGCCACCACCGGCGTAGACCGCGATGTCCTGATCATCCTGGCCGATCCCACAGGAGGGTTCGGTCGGACGGAGATCGCCAGAGGCTCGACCACCGTGGTGTCGCTCGTGTCCCAGTCCTGGGCCGGAGGAACGGTCCGGATCGTCGTCAGGACGAACCGGCCGGGGAGGGCCTCGTTCTCGGTCCCCTATCCAGGGCGTCCGGCCGCCTCGTGGCACGGGACCATCGTCGTCACAGGAGGGAGGTGATCCTGTGCGCACCCGAATCGTGCTCACCCGAGCCCGGCCGGGCTGGGCAGATCGACCGGGCTCGTTGGTGGCCCCGCTCCCGCATCCTCGGGTCGGTCCGATGGAGAACAATTGCCAGCCGGCCCACGGCCGCGAGCGGCCCCGCAGCCGGCCCACCGCCGCCCCGGCCACGGGGTGCCACGAGCCGACACCCCGGGGCCGGAACAGTGACCGAACGGTGACGCACAGCGACCGGCCCCACGACGGCGAGGACCTCCGTCTGTACGATGAACGACCATGCGATCTCCACCTCGGCCGTCCGTCATCCGGCGCCCGGGGCGACGCCTGGCCGCTTTGGCCATGTGCGTCGCAGTGGTGGCGACCCTGGTCGGCGTGTCATCGGCCACCAGGGCGGGTGCGGCAACGTGGTGGATCCCGCCCCTCGGAAACCAACCGTGGCAGTGGGAGCTGAGCCACCCCCTGAACCTGCACAGTGCCCGGGACATGGGCACGACGGACACGCTGCCGAATGGCGAGCCGGCTCCCGCTCCGGTGATCTACGACATCGACGGGATCATCAACCCGTCCTCGACGGTGTCCGCGCTGCACGCCATGGGGAAGCGTGTGGTCTGCTACGTCGAGGTCGGCGCGGCGGGCGATTACTACTCGGCTGCCGAGGAGGGCATCCCCGTCACCTACTTCGCCCAGTTGAAGGCGGCCGGCGTGCTGGGCAAGCGTGAGGCCGGCTATCCCGAGTACTACCTGAACATCCGGTCGGCGTCCACCCTCTACATCGTCGCCTCGATGATCGCCACCCAGTGTGCGGCCAAAGGCTTCGATGCCGTCGAGACCGACATCGACGAGGAGTACACGAACGCCACCGGCTTCCCTCTGACCAAGGCCTCCGAAGAGGCGTATATGACGCTCCTCGCCAATTTCATGCACGGTCTCGGCCTGGCCTGGTGGATCAAGAACCCCGACGACACCGGTGACAGCTATGCCGCCGACATGTACCCGCTGGCCGACGCAGTCCTCACCGAGCAGTGCAACCAGTACGGCACCTGCGACCTCCTGGCACCGTACGTCGGGCACAAGGCCATCTTCAACGCCGAGTACAGCGCCAAGACGTCCTCGTTCTGCGCCGTCGACAATGCGTTCGGGCTCAACGGAGCCAGATTCAACCTCGGCCTGACCGGCACCAGGGATCCGTGCCGGTAGGGCCCGGTGCGGACCGGCCGTAGCGGGTCGCCGAGCAGAGCCTCCGGCCGACCGGCCGACCTGTGGACCGTGCTCCGGGAGTGGGGTCGCATCGGGGTGATCGGGTTCGGTGGGCCGCCGGCGCACATCAACCTGCTCCGCCAGCTGTGCGTCGACCGGGAGGGCTGGATCACCGCCCACGAGTTCGAGGACGGGATCGCGGCGACGAACCTGCTCCCTGGCCCGGCCTCCACCCAGTTGGCCATCTTCTGCGCGTGGCGGATCGCCGGCATCCCCGGAGCGGTTGTGGGCGGCCTGGCCTTCATCTGCCCCGGCCTCGTGGTGATCGTGGCCCTCGCCTCCGTCTTCCTGGCCAGTCAGCCGCCGACGGTGGTGCTGGGTGCCGCGGCCGGGGCGGGGGCGGCGGTCCCGATGGTGGCACTGGCGGCCGCTGCCGGGCTGGCCCCCAACAGTTGGGCTCGGGCCGGTGCCGAGCGAGCCGCCCGGGGCAGGTGGATCGCCTACCTGGTGGTCGGAGGGGCCGCCGCCGCCCTGATCGGGCCGTACCTGGTCGTCGTCATTGCCCTCTGCGGTCTGATCGAGGTCCTCGTGCGACGGCCCGGCCGCGCCGACCGACCGCCCAGGCGGGAAAGGGGTGCCCCGGCCCTGATCGCCGCCAAGGCTCCGCTCATCGCCGTCGGTGGATTGGGCGCATTGGCGTGGGTGGCGTTCAAAGTCGGTGCGCTGTCGTACGGCGGCGGCTTCGTGATCGTCCCGTTGATGCAGCACAGCGCCGTCGACACCTACCACTGGCTGACCGGTCCCCAGTTCCTCGATGCCGTCGCCCTCGGTCAGGTGACTCCCGGACCCGTGGTCCAGACCGTGGCCGTAGTCGGCTACGCGGCGGGGGGCGTTGGCGGTGCCCTGCTGGCTGCGGCCGTGGCGTTCGCCCCGTCGTTCGTGTTCGTGCTGGTGTTCGGCCCTCACTTCGACCGGCTGCGGTCGAACCGGCGGGTCCAGGCATTCCTGACCGGGGCCGGGGCCACCGCCATCGGTGCCATCGCCGGTTCGGCCATCCCGCTGGGGATGGAGCTCCAGCAGTGGTGGCAGGTGGTGGTGCTGGTTGTCGCCGGCGTCTGGCTGCTGGCCTTGCGGAAGAGGCTGGTGCTCTGCCTGCTGACGATGGGAGTGGTGGGCGCGGTGGTGGTCGCGCTCGGCGCCCCGGTTCGCTGAGCCGTCCGCCGGCTCAGCGGCTCAGCCCGAGGACCGACCCCAGCGCCCGGTCCAGGTCGTCGACCAGGTCGTCGGGATCCTCGATCCCGACGGACAGGCGGATCAGGGCCGGGTCCACCGCCAACGGCGAGTCGGCCACTGAGGCGTGGGTCATCGGACGCGGGGTGCCCGATGAGCGACTCGACCGCACCCAGCGACTCGGCCAGCGTGAAGAGGCGTGTCGACCGGGCGACGGCCAGGGCCGCCTCGGCACCGCCGCGGACGGTGAACGAGACCATTCCGCCGAACGCCCGCATCTGCGACGAGGCGGCAGCGTGCCCGGGGTGGGTGGCGAGGCCCGGGTAGTAGAGGTGGTCGACGCCGGGGTGGTCCGACGAGAGCGTCGGCGACGGCGGCTGCGTTGCTGCAGTGCCGATCCATCCGCACGGCCAGCGTCTTGATGCCGCGCAGGACGAGGAAGCAGTCGAACGGCCCGGGGATGGCGCCGGTGGCGTTCTGGAGGAATGCGACCTGCTCGGCCAGCTGCGGGGTCGGAGGTGGTGACCATGCCGCCGACCACGTCGCTGTGACCGCTCAGGTACTTGGTGGTCGAGTGGACCACCACGTCGGCACCGAGGGCGGCCGGGCTGCTGGAGGTAGGGGGTGGCGAAGGTGTTGTCGACCACCAGCAGGGCATCGTGCCCGTGGGCGATCCGGGCCATCGCGGCGATGTCGACCACCCGCAGGAGTGGATTGGTCGGGGTCTCCATGAACACCATGCGGGTGGTGGGTCGCCAGCGCCGCTTCGATGGCGGCGGGATCATCGAGGGCGACGGGCGTGAACGCCAGTCCCGCCGGGGCGTGCACCCGGTCGAAGAGCCGGTAGGTGCCTCCGTAGAGCTCGTTGCCGATGATGACGTGGTCACCCGGGCGCAGGCACCGCAGCACAGCGTCCTCGGCGGCCAGGCCGCTGGCGAAGGAGGAGCCGTGCGCCATGCCCTCCAGGTCGGCCAGGCACGCCTCAAGCGCCGATCGGGTCGGATTGGCGGACCGGCTGTACTCGTAGCGCGGCGCCGGTCCCGTTCCCGGACTGGGCGAACGTGGAGGTCTGGAAGATCGGCGTGGCCACCGCTCCCGTCGAGGGGTCGGGCGGCTGCCCGGCATGGATGGCGCGGGTCTCGAATCCCAGGCCGCCCGGTGCCCGGTCGCCACCCTCCGGCCCGGTCTCGGACGTCACCGTCAGTGCCGACCCAGGAAGGCCAGCAGGTCGGACCTGGTCAGGATGCCGACCGGGTGGCCGCCGTCGAGGACGAGGAGGGCGCTGCTCGGACTCGAGTCGGGCGGCGACTCCGTCCACCGACTCGCTGTGGCCGACGGTGGGCATCGGGGGCCCCATCATCGACCCGACGGGCCGGCCGAAACTGTCAGGGTCGTGCAGGGCGTGCTCGAGCAGCTGGCGGTCGGAGACGGAGCCCACCACCTCGGCCAGGGCCAGGGGGGGCTCGGCTTTGACCACGGGTACCTGGGAAACGCCGTACTCCTCGAGCAGCGCGATGGTGGCGCGCACGGTCTCTTCGGGGTGGACGTGGACCAGCGGGGGGAGGTGGTCGCCCTTGGTGTCCAGGACGGCCTGGGCCGTGGCGCCCTGGGCCCGGGCGAACCCGTGGTCGGCCATCCAGCGGTCGTCGTAGAGCTTGGACAGGTAGCCCCGGCCCGAGTCGGGCACCAGCACGACGACGACGTCGTCGGGCCCCAGGCGCTCACCGATGTGCAGGGCGGCCCAGACCGCCGTGCCGCACGACCCGCCGACGATGATGCCCTCCTCGGTGGTTACGCTCCGGGCGGTGAGGAACGAGTCGCTGTCCGACACCGCCACCACCTCGTCCACGACGGAGGGGTCGTAGGTGGTGGGCCAGAAATCCTCGCCGATCCCTTCCACCAGGTACGGGCGGCCGCCGCCGCCCGAGTAGATCGAACCCTCGGGATCGGCGGCGATCACCCGGATGGCCGGGTTCATGGACTTCAGGTAGCGGCCGACGCCGCTGACGGTCCCGCCGGTCCCCACCCCGGCCACGAAGTGGGTGACCCGGCCGTTGGTCTGCCGCCAGATCTCCGGGCCGGTCGACTGCTCGTGGGCAGTGGGGTTGGCCTGGTTCCGGTACTGGTTGGGCTGGAAGGCGCCCGGGGTCTCCGCCGTGATCCGGTTGGCCACCGAGTAGTAGGACTCGGGGTGGTCCGGGTCGACGGCGGTAGGGCAGACGATGACCTTGGCGCCGAAGGCCCGGAGGAGCTGGCGCTTCTCCTCGGCGATCTTGTCGGGCATGGTGAAGATGCAGTGGTAGCCCCGCTGGGCGGCGATCATGGCCAGGCCCACGCCGGTGTTTCCCGATGTCGGCTCGACGATGGTGCTGCCCCGCGAGAGCAGGCCGGCCTGCTCGGCCGATTCGATCATGGACAGGGCGGGTCGGTCCTTCACGCTTCCGCCGGGGTTCAGGTATTCGAGCTTGGCCACCAGGTGGCAGCGCAGGTGCCGCCCGATCCGGTCCATGCGGACCATCGGGGTGTCCCCGATGAGGTCGATGACGTTGTCGGCGACGTCCATGGCGGGTGCAGGGTCCTCGATCGGCCAGGTGTCCACCCCGGCCGGGACCTCGACGGTCCCGTCGGTGAACAGGACCGTGGGGATGCCGGCATCGTGGACCTGGCGCACGACTGAGCCGGTGGAACTGTCGTCGCCGACGATGCCGACCAGGCGGGGGATGTGGCCCCGGAGCTCGGCAATCAACGGGGCGAGCTCGGCCGCCGATGCCAACCGGAAGACCCAGCCGGCCCTGGCCTCGAGTTGGCGGGGCGGGGTGCCGGCGCCCACCACGACCAGGATGTCGACCGCAGGCCCGGGCACGAGAGGTCCGCTACCTGTGGCCGATGGGCGTGGCGGACTCCATGGGACCCAATGCTACCGACAAGCCGACGAGCCCAAACGTTGTCGGGTGCCGGGTCACCCCGCGCCGCCCACCGACCTGCCGGACTCGGTGGCTCCCGCCATAGGCTCCATCCCATGTGCGGTCGCGTCGCCCTCTATACGGACACCCCCCACCTCGCCCACCTGCTTCACGCCGGGCTCGATCCCGAGCTGGTCGCCGGGTTGCGACCGAGCTGGAACGTCGCCCCGACCGCACAGATCCTCGGCGTGTCCGGGGATGGCGGGGGAGGCCGCACCATGGCTGTCTACCGGTGGGGCCTGGTCCCGTGGTCGGCCAAGGACCCGACGGTGGTTCGGAACACGTTCAATGCCCGGGCCGAGACGGTGGCCACCAAACCGATATTCCGCTCGGCATTCCGGCGCGGACGCATCCTGGTCCCGGTGGACGCCTTCTACGAGTGGAAGGCCGGCACGCCGAAACAGCCCTTCGCCTTCCGCCGCGCCGACGGTCAGCCCGTCGTGCTCGCCGGGCTCCGCGACTACTGGAGGGGTCCGGACGGCAACGAACTGGCGAGCGCCACCGTCATCACCACGGCGGCCGGGCCCGACATGCCCATCCACGACCGGCAGCCGGTCGTGCTCGATCCCGGCGCGTGGGATCGGTGGCTCGACCCCGAGTCGTCGGACCGCGAGGGGCTCGAGTCCCTACTGGTCCCCACGGCGGCCGGCACTCTCGTTCACTATCCGGTCGGTCGGGAGGTCGGAAACGTGCGGAACGACCGACCCGAGCTGATCGAGGAGATCGACCTGGCTGCGCCGGACACGAACGGTGTGCACCAGGATCAGCTGGACCTTCTCCGTTAGGGACGCCGACCGTCACACCCCCCTGCTGAACTCTGGTCCATGACATCGACGGTCGATGCGAAGCCAGTGGCGGACCCGGCGGGAGCTGGCATGGCCGGTGCCGGTGTTGCCCGTCCCGAGGGCGACGGCGGAGTCAGCGTGGCCAGGTTCCTGTCCGCCGCCGCCACCGTCCTGCAGTTCGTGTCCGAATTCGACCCCGCCCGCTATGACGGTGTTGACGCCACCGCCCTGGTGTCTTCATTCACCCGGATCGAGCGGGTGGCTGTCATCGGCAAGTCCCTGGCCGGGGTCCGGGCCACCGAGTGCCGCCAGCCCGAGGCCGGCGGCCATCCCACCCCGGCCCACTGGCTGTCGGACATGACCGGTGACTCCTTGGGGGACTCGACCGGGGTCCTGAAGCTCGGGGAGTCGTTGGCCGACCACCCCGCCATCGACGAGGCGGCCCGCAAGGGCAAGCTGTCCGGCAAGGCGGCCCGGCTGGTGGCCGATGCCGCCCGGGTCAACCCGGGCAGTGAGGACGAGCTGGTGGAGGCGGCCACCCACGAGACCTTCCACCAGCTCCGGGACCGCTGCCTGCGGGCCAAGGCCCAGGGCCGGTCGGCCGAGGATGCCGCCGCCCACCGCCGGCGCCTCCACGACCAGCGCCACTGTCGGACCTGGACCGACCAGGACGGGGCCTTCTGCCTCGATGCCCGGCTCACCCCCGATGCCGGTGCCTCCCTGCTGGCCTCCCTCAACGCCCGGACCGACGCGTTGTTCGAGGAGGCCCGGCGCGAGGGGCGCCACGAGCCCTCCGACGCCTACCGGGCCGACGCCCTGGTGGGCCTGGTCACCGGCCGGCGGGGCGGATCACCGGTCCGGACCGGGGCCACCCCGCCGAGGGCCCCGGGCCCGGGCACCGGCCAGCCCGGGGACCCCGACCTCACCGACCTCGCCGCACTCACCGGGGACAGCCACACCGGGGACAGGGACGACCCCGGAGGCAGCCACACCGGGGACAGGGACCCCGGACCGAGGGCCCAGGTCCTCCTCCGGGTCGACCTCGACGCCCTGCGCCGGGGATCGGTCGGACCCGGTGGGGTGTGCGAGATCCCCGGGGTGGGCCCGGTCTCCGTCGAGTCGGCCCGGGAGCTGATGGGGGACGCCGTCACCCGGTTGGTCATCACCAACGGGGTGGACGTGACGACCGTGTGCCATCTGGGACGCTCCATCCCCAGTGCCCTGCGGACCGCCCTGGTGGAGCGGGACCGGAGCTGTGTGATCCCCGGCTGTGACGTCACCCAGGGCCTCGAGATCGACCACTGGGGCGTCGCCTTCGCCGAGGAGGGACCGGCCAGCCTCGAGAACACCGCCCGGCTCTGCGGCCACCACCACTACCTGCGCACCCATCAGGGGTTCACCCTCACCGGGGGACCGGGCAAATGGCGGTGGACACCGCCGGCCCGGGGTCGGCCACCCGATCCGGACGATCCCGACCCTGCCCCTGACCCCGGCGAGACCAGGCTGTTCACCCTCGAGGAGTGACCCGAGGGCCGGACGGCCGCGGCGGCGACCTCACACTGCGTTGGTGGGGTCGGTCCCGAGCGTGAGGTCGGCCGGAGTGATCCCGGCGTGTGTCGGATCTGGTGTCGTTGGTAGACACGGTCTCGTCCAGTCCGAAGCGAGCTCGAGCGCACGAGAGCCGATAGGGCCTGGGCGCCCAGTACTTCCGGACCGATGGTCTAGTAGCTTCCGTGGGCAGCTGGCTTGGGGGGCCCGCACACTGTTCTCGAGGGGGAGACACGATGGAGATCCGCCAACTCAACACGGTCGTCTACGAAAAGGACGGACCGGTCGCCTGGATCACCTTGGACTACGCGCAGAAGGCCAACATCCAGACGTCGGATCTGGTGTTCGACGTGGATTCGTGCCTCGACGACGCGGATCGGGACTACGACATCAAGGTGGTGATCCTGAAGGCCAACGGGCCCGGCTTCAGCGCCGGGCACGTGGTGACCGGTACGCCGGGCACCGAGATGAGGGAGATCGACGAGAGCACCGCCAGGCTCGGGAGTCCGTGGAAGGGCCAGTGGGACATCTACGGGACGCCGGTCCTCAAACTGTGGGACTTCCCGAAGGTGACCATCGCCCAGGTGCACGGCTACTGCCTCGGGGGAGGCACGGTGTGGGGCCTGCTCACTGACATGTCGGTGGCCTCGGAGGATGCCTACTTCCAGTTCCCCGTGCTCCAGGGGATGGCCATGCCCACCATGGAGACCGGCATCGAGCCGTGGCTGTTCATGAACTGGAAGCGGGCGTCCGAGTACATGTACACCGGCCAGGAGCTGAGCGCCCACGAGGCCAAGGAGATGGGCCTGATCAACCGGGTCGTCGCTCGGGACCGGCTCGACGACGAGGTCAACGAGCTCGCCTTCCACGTGGCGCAGGCGCCTCTGACGACACTGATGGCGGCCAAGGCCAACATCAAGAGGGCGTGGGACATGATGGGACTCCGCACCCACCTGCAGAACTCGAACGACCTGTTGAGCATGGCCACCCAGGCCACCGACGTCAAGGAGTACATCCGCGACGTCTACCAAGCCGGGCTCCGGCCGCGCGAAGCCGCACAGCGCAACGCCGACCGCGCCAAGGTGCTGGCGGCCGAATGGAAGGCGCGGGCCCGGGCCGAGGGCTGACGGGTCACGGGGCCGGAAACGGAGCGACGATCATGGGCATCGGACGTGTGCACCGACGGGCGGCTACGACCTTCGTAGTGGCGGTGGCGCTCCTCCTCGGCTGCGCCGGCGCCCCCTCGGCCGGCGCCCCCTCGGCCGGCGCCCTGCCGGCCCAGGCCACCGCAGCCCAGGCCACCGCAGCCCGGGCCGCCGCAGCCCGGGCCGCCGCAGCCCGGGCCAACCCGGCGACCGCCACCCCGCCGACGGAGTCACCCCTCGCCCCGATGGGTGGCTCCACCCTCATCAAGCTCACCTTCGACGGGCTCAAACGGGACTACCGGATCCACGTGCCACCGGCGGCGGCGTCGGGCCGCCCGCTCCCACTCGTCCTGAACCTTCACGGCGCCACCCAGAACGCCCAGCTCGAGGAGATCACCTCCGGCATGGACGCCTCGGCCGACCAGAACGGTTACCTGGTCGTCTATCCCGATGGCACCCGCATCTCCCGGGTCCTCACCCCAGATCCGGTGGCCAAGCAGGCCCAGTACGGCTGGAACGCCGGGCAGTGCTGCGGACTGCCGGTCACCAGGCACATCGACGACGTGGGCTTCCTGCTCGACGTGATCAAGGATGTGGCGGCGCGCACGCCGGTCGACCTGCGACGGGTCTACGCCACCGGCATCTCCAACGGCGGGATGATGGCCTACGCGCTGGCATCCGAGGCCTCCGACTCCGTGGCCGCCGTCTCTTCGGTCTCGGGTCAGGTCGAGCTCCCGATGATCCGTCCCACCCGACCGGTCCCCACCATGGAGTTCCACAGCCTCGACGATCCCATCGCCAAATGGCGGGGGGTACCCAACAAGAACCCGCTCTTGCGGCTCTCGGTGATGCAGGGGATCCACCAGTGGGTGTGGGCCGACGGGTGTAGCCCCCGGCCCCATGACGCCAGAACCATCGTCGGTGCCCCGGGGAGTATCTCGGCAGGGGAGACTGCCACCCTGGTCACCTACGACCACTGCAGCTCCGGTTCCGAGGTCGACCTGTGGCGGTTCACCGGGTCGGGGCACGTCTGGCCGGGCAGCATCCTGAATACAGGACCCCCCGACACGTGGATCCTGGCCGGGGTCGGACGCGGCATCGTCCTGGTCGACGCCGACGAGGCCATGTGGCAGTTCTTCCAACGCTTCGAGATCCCGGCCAACCGCTCCGGATCGGACAGCTCGGGCAGCTGAGCCACCCGGACACCCTGTGGTCCGTGCCCGCGTCGGGCCGGCTTGAGTTCTGGCCCCTGCTTCCTTACCATCGGGGCCATGACGGCCGGGGGCCCAGGGGACGGGTCCGAACCGGTCGGCTCGCGTGCCGACCAGCGGGCGGTACCGCGAACAGCGGGCCCTGGAGCTGCGCCGCCGCCGCCGCAACCGCCTGCTCCCACTGCTCGGAGCGGTGGTCGTCCTGGTGGTCCTGGTGGTCGTGCTGACCAGCGGAGGGTCGGGACGGCCGGCGGCCTCGTCCTCCTCGACGGTCGGTTCTTCCTCGACGGCCGGGACGGGCAGGCCCGGCGGATCGACCACCACCTCGACGACCAAACCGGCCTACACCCCTCCGCCGGTCACACCGACCATCTCGCCCGCCCTGGCCGGTGAAGGGCAGTGGGTGGCCCACGACGTCTGGAGCCCGGGACCGCCGGCCGTCATGACCACGAACTTCAGGCCCGACCCGGCCCAGCCTTCCGTCGTCGCCTACGCCTCGTGGATGCGGTCGTCGACGACCCTGCTCGCCCTCTATCCCGGCTACAAGGGCCCCGGCCCGACCGCCGCTTCCGTCGACCGGGGTCCAGAGATGGTCCCGGCTGCCGCACGATCCAACCTGCTGGCCACCTTCAACTCGGGCTTCTACGAGGCTGACTCGGCGGCCGGCTTCTACGCCCACGGCACCCTGTTCTTCCCCATGGTCGACGGGTTGGCCACGGTCGTGCAGTACACGAACGGCACCGTCGACATCGTCGACTGGAGCGGTGGTCCGACACCGGGAACCGATGTCGAGATGGCCCGGCAGAACCTGCCGCTCCTGGTCGACGCCGGCACCCCCACCGCAGCCTCCAACACGCCGAGCACGTGGGGGGTGACCCTCGGGGGCGTCCCCGCGGTGTGGCGGACCGGGCTCGGAATCGACGCCGAAGGAAACCTGATCTACGTGGCAGCGCCGGCACAGACCGCGGCCAGCCTGTCCCGGATCCTCGTCCAGGTCGGGGCGGTCCGTGGCATGCAGCTCGACATCAATCCCGAGTGGCCCATCTTCGTCACGTACGGGGGCCCCGGTGCCGCCGCGCCCACGCTGATCGTGCCGAACCCCAACCAGACGGCCGACCGGTTCCTGTTCTCCAGTACCAAGGACTTCTTCGCCGTGTTCCAGCGGGCACCCGGTCCGGCGTCGCAGCCGTGGTAGCGGGAGTGAGGATCTAATGGCATCTGTTCCGCCGCCCGTGCCGCCTTCGCCGCCGCCGCCGACTTCGCCCAGGCACCGGCACCGCCGGGCGAGCAGTCGGACCTACTGGTGGCGTCGAGCCGGGGCCATCGCGGTCGTGGTGGTCGTGGTGGGCGGCCTGGCGTGGGCGGTGGCCTCACTGGCCGGGTCGTCGCACACAGGATCGGGCGGAGCCACGACGACCTCCCAGGGGGGCGGCTCCGACACGACCAAGGCGGCGCCGACGACCACCACGAGACCGGGCACCCCGGTGACCATCTCGGCCGTCGGTGACACCGACCTCGGCAACACCCCCACCCTTCCCCCCGACCCGTCAACCTACCTGCAGCCGGTCGAGGCGGCACTGCGGGCGCCGATCGTGTTCGGCAACCTGGAGGGCACCCTGACCAACGGGACCGACTCGAAGTGCGGGGCGTCCTCCACCGAGTGCTTCGCCTTCCGGAACCCTCCCGCCTATGCCCAGATCCTCCGGTCCGACGGCTTCACGGTGATCAACAGCGCCAACAACCACTCCCACGACTTCGGGGCCCAGGGTGTGGCCGACACGACGGCCGCCCTCCAAGGGGTCGGCATCACCCAGGCGGGGCTACCGGGACAGATCGGCCTGGTGGAGGACGACGGGACCAAGGTGGCGTTCGTCGACTTCGCCCCGTACCCGACCACCAACAACCTGCTCGACCTGGCCACGGCCAAGACCCTGATCCAACAGGCCCGGAGCGAGGCATCGGTGGTGGTCGTGTACATGCACGCGGGCGCCGAAGGATCCGATGCCGACCACGTGACGGGGCAGGAGGAGACCTATGTCGGTGAGGACCGGGGCAATCCCAAGGTCTTCGCCCACGCCGCCATCGACGACGGTGCCAGCCTGGTCATCGCCAGCGGACCCCATGTCCTCCGGGGCATGGAGTACTACGACGGGCACCTCATCGCCTACAGCCTGGGGAACTTCGCCGGCTACCAGAACTTCTCCACCGAGGGGACCCTGGACCTGTCCGGCATCCTCACCGTGACCCTCACCGCTCAGGGCACCCTCACCGCCGGCCACTTCACCTCGCTCCGCCTCTCCGGCGTGGGCGAGCCTGCCATCGACTCGTCGGATGCCGCCGCCTCGTTCGTCAACCAGCTGTCCACCGAGGACTTCGGTCCCGCCGCCGCCACCATCCTCCCCAGCGGCCAGCTCGCACTCCCGACCACGTCCGGCTGACCGCCCGACCGGCTCCCGTCTGCAGCCGCCGGTCAGCAGCCGCCGGTCAGCAGCCGCCGGTCAGCAGCCGCCGGCCGGGCCCGGGGTGCCCGGCCCCGCCGACGGCTGGTCCACCGTCCCGATGTCGACGGGGCGGGGATTGGGCCCGAGATGGACGACGTACCAGACACCCCGCCACGAGATCAGTGAGGCCACCCCGAACGACTGGACCGACCCGGCCTCTCGGTACACCAGGCGGACACCGGGAAGGTGCCAGTAGCCGATCCGGTTCTCACAGGAACCCGGCGCGATCCACGCCGCGTCGGCGGCGTCGGCATCGACGCCGATCAGGGTGGCGCCGGGCGCGCCCGCTCCCAGCGCGGTGTGGTACGCAGCCAGGTCCAGGTTGTAGAAGGCGATCAGTCGCTCGGCGTAGTCAGAGGTCGGGTCGGGCAGGACCCCGGTCTTCATCTGGAGATAGGCGGTCTGGGGAAAGAACACGGAGCGGCCCGTGGCCGCCGAGCCGGACACGATGGCGGTCCACAACGGGCTCAGCGTGGACTGCAGCGAGGCGTCCACTGGCGGCTCGGTGGAGGTCTGGGGCAGGAGGCCGGGGTCGGTCGTCGTGGTGGTCGTGGGTGCCACGGTGGTCGTGGTGGCCGGCGGCGCAGTGGTCACCGGCGGCCTGGTCGTGGGGGCGCCGGCCGTGGGGGCCGAGCCACAGGCAGCGGCCAGGATGGCCAGGATCGCCGCCGCGATCGCCGCCGGTAAGAATGCCACCGTCCGCCGGGATCGACCCCTGTCCTTTCGGCACCACCTTGAGGGCTCGACCATGGCACGGGAGCGTATCGGGGATGCTCAAGACGGATCCGGTCACCGAGACAGATCGCCATAAGGTGGGGCCATGAACTACCGTCCGCTCGGTCGCACCGGGATCAAAGTCAGCCCACTCTGCCTCGGAGCCATGATGTTGGGGGAGTGGGGAAATCCGGACCACGACGACTCCGTCCGAATCATCCACCGCGCGTTGGATGCCGGCATCAACTTCATCGACACGGCTGACGTGTACTCGGCCGGCGAGTCCGAGGTCATCGTGGGCGAGGCGCTGGCCACGGTGGACCGGTCGCGGGTGGTCCTCGCCACCAAGGTGCACGCGCCGATGGGCGAGGACCCCAACGCACAGGGGAATTCGAGGCGGTGGATCATCGCCGAGTGCGACAACAGCCTGACCCGGCTGGGGACCGACTACATCGACCTGTACCAGATCCACCGCCCGGACGAGACGGTGGATGTCGACGAGACGCTGGGCGCCCTGAGCGACCTGGTCCACGCCGGCAAGATCCGCTCCTTCGGCAGCTCCACCTTCCCTGCCGAGCAGATCGTCGAGGCCCAATGGGTGGCCGAGCGCCGGGGCCGGGAACGGTTCCGGACCGAGCAGCCCCCCTATTCCATCCTCGTGCGGGGTATCGAGGGCGATGTGCTGCCGGTGGCCCAGACCTACGGCATGGGTGTGATCCCGTGGAGCCCGCTGGCCGGCGGGTGGCTGTCCGGCCGGTTCGGCGAAGGCCGGGACAACACCAGCCGCCGGGCGGAGCGCGTGCCCGGCCGCTACGACCTGAGCCTCCCGGCCAACCGGCGGAAGCTCGAGATCGTCACCGAGCTGTCCAAGGTGGCGGACGAGGCCGGCCTCAGCATGGTGGAGCTGGCGCTCGCCTTCGTCCTCGAGCACCCGGCCGTCAGTGCCGCCATCATCGGCCCACGGACCATGGACCAGCTCGAGTCCCAGCTGTCGGCCCCCGATGTCCGGCTGGAGCGGGAGGTCCTCGATCGAATCGACGAGATCGTGCCGCCCGGCACCAACGTGAATCCGGAGGACGCCGGGTGGCAGCCCCGTGCACTCGGCGACGCCCGCCTCCGCCGACGGCACCATCGGTAGGGACGGACCGACGGTCCGGCCCCGGGAGTCCCGGTGTTCAGGTGCCCAACAGGACGGGTGCCAGGGTGTCGAGCTGCTCGAGGGCGGTGCCCAGATGGCCCAACGGCTGGATGAGCACGTGGTCGGCGCCGCCGTCGAGATGCTCGCGGACCCGCCTGAGGATGTCATTCTCGTCGCCCCAGGCCACGATGGCGTCGACCAGGCGGTCACTACCCCCGTTCGAGACGTCCTCATCCGTGTAGCCCAGGTGGATCAAGTTGTTCACGTAGTTGGGCAACCCGAGATACACGGACATGTGCCCCCGGGCGATCCGCCGGGCCTCGTCGGGATCGGAGGCCAGCACGACCGCCTGCTCGGGGATCAGCAGCTTGTCGGGGCCTAGCGCCGCCCGAGCCAGCGGAGAGTGGGATGCCGGAACGAAGTACGGGTGGGCCCCGTCGGTGCGCTGGCGGGCCAGGTCCAGCATCCGTGGGCGCAGGGCCGCCAGCACGTGGGGGACCGCCGACCGGTCGGTGGGTGGCGGGACGGCCGCCGCCGCCATGCCCTCGAGGTACTCGGTCATGACCGCCATGGGTTTCTGATAGCGCTGGCCGCTCATCTCGACGAGCGGGGCGTGGCTGATCCCCAGGCCCAGGACGAATCGGCCCGGATACGCCTCGCCGATGAGGGCCGAGCCACCTTCGAGCGCGGCCGGGTGGCGGGCCCACACGTTGGCGATTCCGGTGCCGGTCACGATGTGATCGGTCGCCGCCAACAGCAGCGATTGGTGCGCCATGGCCTCCTTGCCACCGATCCGTTCACCCACGAACAGCGAGCCGTACCCCAGGCTCTCGATGCGTCGGGCGGCCGATCGTTCCTCGTCGACCGTCGCACCCAGCAGGGCACCCAACCACACTCCCACCGGACCCAACCGGGCTCGAGTGGTGTCGACTACGTCATTCGCGGACATGGTCGTGATGTTATGGCGACCCCATCGGCGGTGATCCGTGTCGGGTCGGATCGGAGAACCTCGTGCCGCCGTCAGCCTCCAGAAAGTACATACTGGTAGTCGGTTAAATCCAAAACAATTGTCGGAGGATCCGTCCCCGCCCCGCCCCGCCCCGCCCCGCCCGACCCCGCCCGACCCCGACCCCGCCCCCGGCAGCGGCCCCACCCCCGACCCCGACCCCGACCCCGCCCCGACCCCGCCCCGAGATCGCTCACGACGACAGCTGTCGGAGCAGGTCGGGCAGCCCGCCGATGTCGTCGAGCACGTGGTCGGGAGTGTCGGGGGCCTGGTCGAGGTCGGAGGGACGGAATTTGCCCGTCTTGACGAGCACGCCGGTGATGCCGACCGCCTGGGCACCCAGGACATCGGATCCGAGGTCGTCCCCGACCATGACGGTGGCGGCGGCGTCGGCCCCCAGGTCGCCCAGCGCCGATTCGAAGAAGGCGGCGGCAGGCTTACCGACCATGGCGACCTCGATGGACGCGGCTGCTTCGAGACCGACGATGAACGCGCCCATGTCGAGGGCCGGTCCCCGGTCGGTCTGGAACCGGGCATTTCTGTGCAGGGCGACGACCGGTACGCCCTCCGCGGCGCGCTTGAAGGCGGCGTCGAGCTCGGCGTACCCGATGCTGGGCCCGGCACCGCCGAGAAGGATGACGTCGGCGTCGGCGGCGTCGACGAGGTTGACGCCGTCGAGATCAGCGGCGACGTCGCCTTCGTTGAGGAACAGGCACCCGGCACCCGGATAGGTGTCGACCAGGTAGTGGCCGGCGGCGGTCACCGCGGTCTGGATCTGGTCGAGCCCGATGTCGAAGCCCTCGCCCGTCAGCAGGTCGGCGATCTGGCGACGCGATTTCGACGACGTGTTGGTGAGCAGCCGGAAGGCGGTCCCCTCGTGTCTCAGCCATTGCACGGTGTCGACGGCACCGGGCAGCGATCGCCACGAAACAGTCAACACCCCGTCGATGTCGAGCAGGACCGGCGTAGCCATGGATGACTGTAGCGCGGGACTGCGCTCGTTCCGAAGCCGCCGAGGCCGCCGAAGCCGCCGAAGCCGCCGGAGCCGCCGAAGCCGCCGATGACCGGGTGGTGGGGGCCGGTTCAGGACGCCGGATCGGGAGTGACCGCAGGCCGAGACGCGGGACGCTCAGCCGCCGGGCGGTTCCGTCGCGCCCCGCGACGGACCATGGTGGCGGCTGCGTCGGCATCACTGATGGTCAGGGCCACCGCCGCCCCCAACAGGGCGATCGCCGCCGAGGTCAGGAAGGCGGCGTGGTACGCGGCCAGGTCGGCCACCGAGCGGCCGGCGACCACGTGGGTGGTTCCCACGGCCGCCAACACCGTCGTGAGGACGGCCACACCGAGTGCGCTCCCGAGTTGGCGCCCGCTGTTGAACAGCGACGAGGCCGAACCGGTGTCGGCGTGCGACACGGTGGCGAACGAGGCCGCCTGGCTGGGAACGATGACCTGGGCCATGCACAGCCCGAGGGAGAACATCAAGAGCCGCATCCACCACAGGTCCGTCCCGAAACCGACCAGCGTCATCAGTGACACCGACGCGGCCACGCCCACCAGGCCGCCGGCGACCAGGCGTCTCGGCCCCACGCGGGGGTAGATGAGACGGCTGGCCAACTGGGCGCCCACCATCACACCGATGGCCTCGGGGAAGGTGTTGAGGCCACTCTGCAGGGCGGAAAGGCCCAGGGCGAGCTGGAAGAACAGGGGCACCACGAAGAGCACCCCGAGGAAGGCGGCCATGGCGATCATCACCACCCCGGTGGTGGACCGGAACAGCCGGTTGCCGAAGAGCCGTAGCTTCAACAGCGGCTTGGTCGCCCGGAGTTCGACGCCGACCAGGACCGTGAGGAGCACGACGCCGACGGCGATGCTGGCCAGGATCTCGGTGCTCCCCCAGCCCCGGTCGGGACCCTCGCTGATCCCGAACATCACGAGGGCGAAGCCGATGCCCGACAGGAGGAAGCCGGGAAGGTCGAAACGGCCCGGGTGGGTCTGGCGGTGCTCGTCGAGGAAGATCAGGCCGAAGGCGAAGGCGGCCACCCCGATGGGCAGGTTGACGAAGAAGACCCATCTCCACGACAGCTCGGTCACCAACAGGCCCCCGAGGACCGGTCCCAGGGCGGGTGCCACCGCCGTGGGGACGGTGAGGATGGAGGACGCCCGCACACGCTCCTCGGGCGGAAAGGTGCGGAACAGCAAGGCCATGCCCACCGGGGTCAGCATTCCGCCGCCCACCCCCTGGATCACCCGGAAGAGCACCAGTTCGGGGAGGCTGTCGGCCAGACCGCACAGGACCGAGGCACCGGTGAACACGGCGATGGCCAAGAGCAGGATCCGTTTGGAGCCGAACCGGTCACCCAGCCAGCCCGCCGCCGGGATGACGATGGCCAGGCTCACCAGGTACCCCACGGCCACCGAACCGAGGGCTGCCTCCGACACGCCGAACTGGCGGCCGATCGAGGGCAGCGCCACGTTGACGATGGTGATGTCCATGATGTTCATGAACATCGCCGCCACGAAGACGACACTGACGCTGATCTTCGGATTGATGTGGACGCGGGGCATGCGGCGGACTCCGTAAGCGGGGCGTGACGGCGGGGGTCGGGGGCGGGCGTGACGGCGGGGGTCGGGGGCGGGCGTGGGGGGCGGGGTGGCGACGGATCGGGACGGGAGGTGGCGGCGTCCACCCGGCCGATCGTCACCTCCCGTCCGGATCCGACCCTACCCATCCGGGATCCCGAATCAGCCCGACGAGGATGCCGCCGTCGGCCGGCCACGAAAAGCCGACTGGATACATCAGGTTTATAGGCTTAGGGTGGGAACGCAGGCCGGCGGGCGAACAAAGCGATAAGGGGTCCGAGCTGTGAGCATCCACGTCCATTGGTTCCTGCCGACCACCGGAGACAGCCGGGAGGTCGTCGGGTTCGGCCCGACCGTCGGCCGCCGGGCACCGGACATCGACTATCTGGCCCAGGTGGCGCGGGCCGCCGACCAGTTGGGCTACGAGGCCGTCCTCACCCCGACGGGGACGTGGTGCGAGGACGCCTGGCTGACCACGGCCGCCCTCAGCCGCGACACCAGAAACCTCAAATTCCTGGTGGCCTTCCGGCCCGGGCTGGTGTCACCGACGTTGGCCGCCCAGCAGGCGTCCACCTTCCAGCGGATCAGCAACGGGCGCCTCTTGTTGAACATCGTCACCGGCGGCGATGCCGACGAGCAGCGGCGGTTCGGCGACTGGCTCGATCACGACCGCCGTTACGACCGCACCGCCGAATTCATCACCGTGCTGCGGGGCGCGTGGTCGGGGGAGCCGTTCGACTTCCACGGCGAGCACTACGAGATCGCCGGGGCCACCACCGTGCGACCACCCGATCCCATCCCGGAGATCTTCTTCGGCGGCGCGTCCCCGGCCGCCCAGCGGGTGGCCGCCCGCCACGCCGACGTGTACCTGACGTGGGGCGAGACGCCGGGCCAGGTGGCCGAGCGCATCGAGGTCATGCGGGGCCTGGCCGCCGACGCCGGACGCACCCTCCGGTTCGGCATCCGTCTCCACGTCATCAGCCGCGACCGGTCCTCGGATGCGTGGGATGTGACCGAGCGGATGCTCGAGGCAATGTCGGACGACGTGATCGCCCTGGCCCAGAGGCAGTTCACCCGGGCCGAATCGGTCGGCCAGCAGCGCATGTCGGCGCTGCACGGGGGCAGCCGCGACAACCTGGTGATCGCCCCGAACCTGTGGGCCGGGTACGGGCTGGTCCGGTCGGGGGCCGGGACCGCGTTGGTGGGGAGCCACGAAGAGGTCGCCGAACGGATCGCCGAGTACCACCGACTGGGGATCGACCACTTCATCCTGTCCGGACAGCCGCACCTCGAAGAGGCGTACTGGTTCGCCGAGGGCGTCCTCCCATTGCTGAAGCGGGACGGTCTGCTCGGCGTCGACGGACTCGCGCCGCAGGGCGATGGCGCCCTCGTCGACGCCCCGTCCTGAGTACGCTCGGTCGACGATGGCACTGGTGGTGGTGAGCAGCGGCGACTCGGCCACGTCCAAGACGCGGGCACTGGCGGCCGCCGCGCTCGACCACTGGGACGGGGGGCGGCTGATCGACCTGATCGACCTCCCGGCGGATGCGCTCCTGGGCCGCCGGCCCGACGCCGCCGTGGAGGAGGCCGTCGGGGCGGCCGCGGAGGCCACGGTGCTGGTGCTGGCCACCCCCGTCTACCGTGCGACGTTCAACGGGACGCTCAAAGCCTTCTTGGACCGGTTCCCGACCGATGCGCTGAGGCGGACGGCGGTGGTGCTCGTGGCCACGGCCGCCTCCCCGGCTCACTTCTTGTCCCTCGATACCGGTGGTCGGTCCGTCGTTGCCAGCCTGGGGGGATGGACGGTGCCGACGGTCGTCTACGCCACCGGGGCCGATTTCGTCGACGGTCTCCCCGGGGACGGGATCGCCGCGACACTCGGGTCGGCGTTGGACGAGGCACGATCGTTGGCCGACGCCATCAGCCGTCGAGGAAGCTGAGCCGGATCTGGCGGCGGGGGTTGTCCCCGTTGGTGTCGACGAGGACCACGCTCTGCCAGGTCCCGAGCTGTGCGGTCCCATCCACCACCGGGATCGACAGCGACGGGCTCACCAAGGCCGGCAGCACGTGGTCGGCCCCGTGGCCTTCGGCGCCGTGCCGGTGCAGGTAGCGGTCGTCGCGTGGCAGCAGGCGCCGCAGTGTCTCGTCGAGGTCCCGTTCCGAGCCCGATCCGACCTCCATGAGCGCCAACCCGGCGGTTGCGTGGGGAGCGAACACGTTCACCAGGCCGTCCCCGTGCGCGGCACAGAAGCGCTCGACTTCGGATGTCAGGTCGACGACGGTCCGGCCCCGGGTGTCGATGGTCAGCACGGTCGAGTCCATGCCTCCATGATCGCGCCGCATTCGCCCCGCGGCGGCCGGCGACTGCGACGATAGGGTGTCGGCGATGCTCTCGACGGACGAGTGGGTCACCATCTCCTCGCTGGCCACCGCGGCGGGGACGATGATCCTGGCGGTGGCCACCTTCGCCTCGGTGCGGTCGGCCAATCACGCGGCGCGGGTGGCCGAGCGGTCGTTCCAGTTCTCGCTGCGGCCGGTCCTGGCGCCCAGCCGCCTCGAGGACCCCGAGGAGCGCATCATGTTCGGCGACCGTCTCTGGGTGGTGGTCCCCGGGGGCCAGGTCAGCGTCCAGGTGATCGACGGGGTGGTCTACCTGGCCATGCAGGTCCGCAACGTGGGCAACGGTATCGGCGTGATCGAGGCGTGGCAGCCCTTCGCCGGCCTGCGGTCCTTCGAGGACGTGACGATCGAGCCCGGGTCCTTCCGGGCCCAGACGCGTTCCCTGTGGATCCCACCCGGGGACGTGGGCTTCTGGCAGGGGGCGCTGCGGGATCCCGACCAAGACCTCCGCCGGGTGATCACCGACGCCATCGGGGCAGGGGAGCTCGGTGTCGATCTGCTCTACCGCGACCACGACGGAGGGCAGTGGACCATCAGCCGGTTCACCATCGTCCGGGACGATGATGGTGAGCGCTGGTGGTCCTCCATGACCCAACACCGGTCGTTCGACGGCGATCCCACGCGACTGGCCGACGGACTCGGCCGGTAGGCGCCGTCCGCTGCCCATGACCGACATCCACCGCCGGGGTCGCCTGCGTCCGCCGGGCGACGGGCCGGACCGGGGGGAGATCGTGGAGCCGCTGTCCTCGGCACCGGGGTTCTTGGTGGAGCAGATCCTGAGCGGCCATCTGAGCGAGCCCGTCCGCTACGAGCAGGATCATGACGAGTGGGTGGTGGTCCTGGCCGGCGGCGCGGTCCTCGAGGTCGACGGCGAACAGGTCACGCTGTCGGCGGGGGAGTGGGTGATGCTGACCGAGGGGGTGCCCCATGTCCTGGTCTCGACGCAGCCCGGCACGAGCTGGCTGGCCGTGCGGGGTCGGCCTCCGGCTTGACCACGTGGCCGGGTGGGCGGCGGCGACGCCAGCACCACTCGGTGCACGCTGGCGTTGGCCACCGCCCCCCACGTCATTCCGGCCGGTTCGGTCCCGGCCAGCAGGGCCTTCATCAGGCGGATGCTGCCGCCGTGGGCCACGATCACCACGTCGCCGGCTGGCTGTCGGGCCACCAGGTCGTGGCAGAACGACGTGCAGCGGTCGGCGACGTCGTCGAGTGACTCCCCGCCGTCGGGACGGGCCCCGGTATCGACCACCCGGCCGCCGGCGATGCCGGTGGCCTCGGACTCCAACGTGCCCGATGGCGACCCCTCGAGCATGCCGAAGCTGCGCTCCCGGAGCCGGTCGTCGGTCCGCACCGTGCAACCCACCCGATCGGCGATGATCTCGGCGGTCCACCGCGCACGGCGGAGGTCGCTCGAGTAGACGGCGGTCACGTCCTTGGTGGCGAGCAGGTCGGCGACCCGTCGTGCCTGGGCCCGTCCTCGGCGGGTCAGCTTCGGGTCATCGAGGTGGCCCTGCACCCATCCCATGCGGTTCCAGTTGGTCTCGCCGTGGCGCACCAGCCACAGCACCCGTTGGCTCGGCGCTCTCACGATCATGCTTCGAGTCTGCCCACCGTCCCTGAAGAAACACTGTGAATTCCCTTGGAGAGCCCTTTCGATGTGTCCTTTCTATGTGTCCTTTCTCTCTGTCGCTCGACCTGTGGCCGGATCTGTGGCCGGTGGCCACCGGTCGGGAGCGCCGCAGCACTCCGCCCGGGCGGGCGCCGGCGGCGGCGGCGCGGTGTAGCTTCGACCGGTGGCCAGGACCAGGACCCCCGTCGACGCGGATGCACTGGTGCGGTGCGACTGGGCCGGGGGGACCGACATCATGCGTGCGTACCACGACGAGGAGTGGGGAGTGCCCTCCCACGACGACACCCACCTCTTCGAGATGTTCGTCCTGGAGGGCGCCCAGGCCGGCCTCTCGTGGTCGACCGTCTTGAACAAGCGCGAGCGGTACCGGGAGGTGTTCGACGGATTCGATGCCTCCGCCGTCGCCGCCTACGGCGAGGGCAAGATCGCCGAGCTGCTGGCCGATCCCGGAATCATCCGCAACCGGCTCAAGGTGCGGGGGACGGTGACCAACGCCCAGGCGTTCCTGGCCGTCGCCGACGAGTTCGGATCGTTCTCCTCCTACCTTTGGATGTCGGTCGAGGGAGCCCCCATCGTGAACATGCCGGTGACCTCCGGCGATCTTCCTGCCCGCACCGAGCTCTCCGATGGCCTGGGCAAGGAGCTCAAGCGAAGGGGCTTCACCTTCGTGGGCTCGACCATCGTCTATTCGTTCCTGCAGTCGGTCGGAGTCATCGACGACCATCTGGTGGGCTGCTTCCGGAAGTCGGACCTTCGGAGCGGGCGGGGCCGGTAGGCCGCACGGCCCGGCCGGTCCGGTCCGGACCCGCCCGGTCCGGACCGGGGTGAAGCCCATGGCGGGCCCGGTGCCGCGCCCACCGCCGGTGGCCCCGGGCCTCCGGGCCGCCGCGGCGCGGCAATCCAGGTCTCGGGAGGGGAAAGGTCCTGGTCATGGCCGTGACGACCCGCCGGAGGCCTAAAGGTATGACCGCCGCCGGTCGATAGCAGGGGCAGGCAGGGCGATCCGTCTACGGAAGCGTTCCGGGGGATCGGTTTGCCATCGGAAGGCCTCGACAGATGGGCACGCGGATGGGCAAGACGATCAGACAGGGAACCGGCACCCATGGGGGCGGTGGTGGGCGGAGCATCCGCAAAACGGCCGCGGCGGCGGCGGCGCTGGCGGCGGTGGCGGCGGCGGTGATGGTGGCCGTACCGCTCACGACCTCCGTCGCATCCGGGGCCGCCCCGGTGCCCACCAAGGTGCACAAGACCCCCGCCGGCGGGGTGCCGGCGTCGCCCCCGATGATCCGCGTGGCCTCGGTTCCCCACAACAGCCACGGTGTGAGCTCCACGGTCAACTCGCTCAACTGGGGCGGCTACGGCGTGTCCGGGAAGAGCGGTGCGTACACGTCGGTGGCGGCGTCGTTCGTGGTGCCGGCACTGCAGGTGTGCGGCGCCGACGAGTCCTCCTCGAGCTCGTTCTGGGCCGGAATCGACGGGCTGGCCTCGTCGACGGTCGAACAGGACGGCGTCGATGCCACGTGTACCAACGGCAGCATCTCGTACTTCGCCTGGTACGAGATCTACCCGCAGATGCCGGTCCTCTATCCCCACATGTCGGTGAGCGCCGACGACTCCATCCAGGCCACCGTGACCTACCAGGGCAACCACCTCTACAAGTTGAAGCTGGTCGACACCACCAACGGCACCAGCGGATCGGTGACCCAGACCCTGACGAGCGCTACCAACGCCTCGGCCGAGTGCATCGCCGAGGATCCCGGGACGACGCCGGTTCCCTACTCCGACTACGGCTCGGTCGCCTTCTCGAGCTGCACGGCGAACGGGACGGCCATCGGCGAGCTCTCGCCGGCCGTGATCACCACCGTCTCGGGAAACGGATCCCCCGAGGCCACCCCGACCGCCCTGGTGGCCGACTCGGCCTTCGCGGTGTCGAGGTCGGTCCCGGCCACCGCCGTCCCGGCGCCGGCGCCGGTCCCGGCTCCTGCTCCGGCGACCACCCCCAGGCCACTGGCGGCGCCGGTCGTCGGCATGGCGTCGACCCCGTCGGGCGACGGGTACTGGCTGGCCGACGCCGCCGGTGCCGTGAGCGCCCACGGCGGGGCGAAGCTGTACGGCTCGTTGGTCGGCGTGCGGCTCAACTCGCCCATCTCCCACATCGTGTCCACCAGCGACGGTCTGGGGTACTGGCTCGTCGCCGGGGACGGCGGAACGTTCGCCTTCGGTGACGCCCCCTTCTTCGGCTCGATGGGCGGACGCCATCTGAACGCACCGGTGGTCGACATGGCACCGACGGCCGACGACGGGGGCTACTGGCTGGTGGCGTCCGACGGCGGCATCTTCGCCTTCGGTGACGCCCGCTTCTTCGGCTCGATGGGCGGCCGTCCGCTGAACAAGCCGGTGGTGTCCATCATCGCCGATGCCCAGAGCGGCGGCTACTGGGAAGCAGCCACCGACGGCGGCATCTTCGCCTTCCACGCCCCGTTCTTCGGGTCGACCGGCTCCCTCCATCTCAACCAGCCCATCGTGTCGATGGCGGCCACGGCATCGGGTTCGGGGTACTGGTTCGTGGCGTCCGACGGCGGCGTCTTCGCCTTCGGGGCCCCGTTCCACGGGTCCGGTGGTGGCCACGCCATTCCGGCTCCCATCGTCGGGATGGCCGGCGACTCCGCTACCGGCGGCTACTGGTTGGTCGGCCGGGGCGGCGCCGTCTACAGCTTCGGTGCACCGTTCTACGGGGCCGACTGACCGGTCGTCGTCGACCGCACGCAGGTCACCAACCGGTCCAGCTCGTCCTCGGTGTTGTAGTAGTGCGGAGACGCCCGGACCACCGAGCTCGGGTTGGGCGAGGCCATGTCCAGCCGGGCCGACGGTGCGTTGCTGACGGACAGGTTGATGCCGGCGGCCGCGGCGGCGGAGGCAATCTCGGCGGGGGAGGCGGTGTCGGCCGTGAAGGTCACGATGCCCGACCGATGCGCGCCCCCGTCGTGCACGGCCACCCCCTCGACCGTGGCCAGCTGGCGGCGAAGCTGCTCGGCCAGCAGGTCGACCCGGTCGGCGATGACCTGGGGGCCGAGGTCGAGGACATGGTCGATGGCCACCCCCAGGCCCAGGTGGGCGGCGATGGGGACCTCGAAGTCGGAGCACCGGTCGGCCCCGGGCAGCAGGCGATAGTGCCCGGCGTCCTCCCATACCGCCGAGCCCCCGCCGATACCCGGCGGCCGCAGTCGTTCGGCGAACTCGGTCCTGACGAAGAGCAGCCCGGTACCCCGCGGCCCGCGGAGCCACTTGCGGCCGGTCCCGGTGGCGACGTCACAGCCGATCCGGCCCACGTCGACGGGGAGTTGTCCGAGGCTCTGGCAGGCGTCGAGGAAGAAGGGGACCCCGGCACGCTGGCACACGGTCCCGGCTTCCTCGACGGGGTTGACCAGGCCCCGGTGGGTTCCGACATGGGTCAGCGAGACGAGCGCCACCGGGCCCTGGTCGAGGGCGCGGCCGAGGGCGACGAGGTCGACGGTGCCGTCCGCCAGGCTGGGCACCACCTCGATGGTGGCACCGGTCAGCTCGCACACCTGCAGCAGGCCGAGGTAGTGGCTGTCGTAGGCGATCCGGTCGGCCACGATGCGTTGGCCGGCCGCGATCCCTCCACCCAGCGTGTAGCCCCACAGCGCCTTGGCCCAGGACTGGGTGTCCGACCCCGTGACCACCACCTCGGAGGGAGCGGCGCCGAGAAGGCGGGCCGCCGACTCTCGGACGGCAGCCAGCCGGACGGCCGCCAGTCCGGCGGCTTCGTAGCCACCCCGCTCCGACTCCAGCCGGAGATGGCCGATCATCGCCTCCAAGACGGTGGCGGTCGGCAGTGAGGCACCGGCATTGTTCAGATGGGCGACGGTGGCACATCCCGGCGTGGCGGCCCGCTCGGCGTCGATGTCGATGGCACCGCTCACAGCCGTCGAATCTACGCCGTCCGGCCCCGGTCCCGCCGAGACGGCGGCATCACTAGGGTCAGGGGATGATCGAACCGGATGTCCCACTGCTCGAGGACACCGTCGATCCCGACCCGGTGATCCAGTTCGGCCGATGGTTCGACGAGGCCGCCGCCGTCATGGAGGCGCCCGAGGCCATGGCCGTCGCCACCGTGGGACCGGAGGGCCGGCCGGCGGTCCGGATGGTCCTGTTGAAGGGGTGGGGCGGCGACGGCTTCGTGTTCTTCACCAACTACGACAGCCGCAAAGGTCGCGAGCTCGAGGCCGACCCCGATGCCTCCTTGCTGTTCCACTGGGAATCCACGGCGCGCCAGGTGCGGATCGAGGGTCCGGTCGTGCGCACGGATGCCGCCGAGTCCGACGAGTACTTCGCCACGCGCCACCGCGGCAGTCAGATCGGCGCGTGGGCGTCCCATCAGAGCCAGCCCGTCGCCGACCGCTCCGCACTGGACCGGCGGGTCGACGCGGTCACGGCCGAGTACGAGGGACGGACGGTTCCCCGGCCCCCATGGTGGGGGGGCCTGCGGCTGACGCCCGGCCGCTTCGAGTTCTGGCAGCACCGCGACAACCGGCTCCACGACCGCTTGGTGTACCTGCCCGGACCCGGAGGGTGGACGGTCCAGCGCCTCCAGCCCTGACCCGGCTCAGGCGGACGGCGTCCCGACCGTCGGCCACGTCCGACCGAACCACCGCCGGATTCGGCTGGTGCCGAAGATGCCCTTGTCGGCGGCAATGGCATCGGAGGGGCCCTCGAGCGATCCCACCGGGGCCTCACCGCTGAGGAAGGTCACACTGACCCGCGCCACCAGGTCGTTGCCGAACTCGAGGTAGCAGGTCCCCTGACCGTCGTAGGTGGTGGCCGAGGAGCCCCCCCGCACCCGGGCCGCGATCTGGTCGGCCACCACGGAGGCCTGGCCCTCGGCGAAGACGCCTGCCTTCGGGGTGCCCACGCTCGTCACGTCACCCACCGCGAAGACGTCGGGGAATCGGGTCTCCAGCGTCAAGGGGTCGACGGGGACCCAACCGTCGACCGTCAGGCCCGACTCCTCCACCACGGCCGGCGCCCGGTGGACCGGCACCCCGAGGAACAGGTCGTAGTGGAGCTGGGTGCCGTCACTGCACACCGCCACGTTGCGCCCCGGGTCGAGGTGGGTCACCGTGCGCCCCGGCTGCCAGTTGATCCCCCGTTCGGCGAAGGCGACGAGCAGTGCCTCCGATGCGGACGGCGACGGCGGGATGGGCACGCCCAACGGCATGACGAGCGTGATGGTGGAGGAAGGGCGACAGCCCCGCTCGGTCAGGAAATCGTGCAGCAGCAGTGCCGTCTCGCTGGGGGCCGGCGGGCACTTGAACGGAGTCGACACCACACCCACGACGACGTCGCCGCCCTCGAAGCCCGCCAGCACGTCGCGCAGGGCGAAGGCGCCCGGCACGGTGTAGAACTCGTGGCCCCCCTCGACCAGACCCGGGGTCGCCGACGGATCCAGGTCGGCGCCCAGCGCCACCACCATGATGTCGCCGTCGAACCCACCGGCGTCGGTCTCGACGTGCTTGGCCACCGGATCGATCGAGCGGATGGTGGACTGCACGAATCGCAACCCCGGCTGCTCGAGGTCCCGGTAGGGGTGGACCACCTCGGCGGCCGGCCGTCGGCCGAACATGACGTCGAGCTTGGAGAACCCGAAGACGAATCCCTCGGACTTGTCGATGAGGACGACCTCGACCTCGCCGCCGAACGTCTCCGCCAGGGTCGTGGCCAGTTCGAGACCGCCGAACCCCGCTCCGAGGACCAGTACCCGCATGCAGAGAATGTAGGCGGTCCACGGATCGGGCGCCGGGTGTCCGGTGTCGGGTGTCCGGTGTCGGGCGCCGGGTGTCCGGTGTCCGGTGTCCCGTGTCCCGTGTCCCGTGTCCCGTGTCCCGTGTCCGGTGTCCGGTGTCCGGTGTCCGGTGTCCGGTGTCCGGTGTCCGGTGTCCGGTGTCCGGTGTCCGGTGTCCGGTGTCCGGTGTCCGGTGTCGGCGACCGGCCCGGCCGATTGGACCTACCATGCGGTCATGGGATCCGACGGGAGCAAGCCCCGCAAGCCGAAGCGCCCGCTGGCCAAGGTGCCCAAGTACGAGGAGCCCAACCGGCTCGAGGGTGCGGGCCGGGGTTCGGGATTCGGTCGGTCGGGCCACAGCTCGGACCATCATCACCCCGACCAACCCGGTCGGGCCGGCTCGTTCCTCCTGAGACTCCTGGGCAAGCGGCCCAAGCGCTAGCACGGGCGACGGGAACTATCCTTCACGTCCGTGGCGGACACCCCGGCCAAAGGCAGCCAGCGGGCGGACATCGTCGTCCGGTGGCTCATCATCGCCATCGAGTACGCCATCGTGGCGAGCCTGCTGATGGTTGCGTCCATCGTCCTGGTGCGCACGGTGATCAGCTTTCTCCGGTACGGGTCGACGTTTCCGGCGGCGGTGGTGGCAGCCATCGACGGGATCCTGGTGGTGATCATCGTGCTGGACATCGCCCACACCGTGTTCGGCCACCTGCGATCGTCGGTGTTTCCGGTGCGACCGTTCCTGGTGATCGGCATCCTGGCCGGGGTCCGGGACATCCTCAGTGCCTCGGCCCATCTCACCTTGAGCAGCCCGCTGTCCCAGCACGACTTCTATGACACGCTCATCTCGCTGGGCGTCGGGGTCGGTGTGGTGGTCTTCCTGCTGCTGGGGCTCTTGATCCTCCGGTTCAGCGGTCACGAGGACAACGAGGCGCTCGGCTGACCTCGCCGGGGGACTCGGCTGGCCGAAGCGGGGGAGCGGGTCAGGGCTGCCACCAACGGTGCTTGACCCCTGACGCGTTGGCTTTCTCGTCGTCACGCTCCCGCTGCGCCGGCAACCACCGGACGATCAGCCAGGCCACCAGTGGGACGAAGAGGATGACGACCAGCACCAGCGTCATGACCATGCTCCCGTTCTAGTGCATCGGCCGCCCCGATCAGTGCGCACGAGGCGGCCCGGGCGCCCGGACACCACCCCGGGACCGGCGGTGCCGGGCGCAGTATGTTCTTCCCATGGCAGACGACGCGACCCTGGTACACGACCGGACCAGCCAGCTCCTGGAGGAGATGGACCCGCGCACGGCACCGGTGGAGAAGTTCCGGTCCCGCCAGTTCGACCTGGGCCTGGCGTGGGTCTCGTTCCCCGAGGGGTACGGCGGTCTCAACCTGCCGCCCAACCTCCAGCGGGAGGTCGACGGACGTCTGGGTGAGGCCGGCGCCACGCCACCGGGGGCACGGGAGTTCTTCGGCCTGACCATGGCCGGCCCCACCGTCGTGACGCATGGTTCGGACGAGCTGCGCGACCGTCTCCTCCGCCGGATGTTCACCGGCGAGGAGGCGTGGTGCCAGCTGTTCAGCGAGCCGGGTTCGGGTTCGGACCTGGCCGGCCTGGCCACGCGTGCCACCAGGGACGGCGACGAGTGGGTGATCACCGGACAGAAGGTGTGGAACACCCTTGCCCACATCGCCGACCGCGGGATGTTGGTGGCCCGCACCGACCCCGATCTGCCCAAGCACAAGGGGCTCACCTACTTCGCCCTGGACATGCACGCGCCCGGCGTGGAGGTCCGCCCGCTGCGCCAGATGACCGGCGAGGCGGAGTTCAACGAGGTCTACCTGACCGAGGTGCGAGTGCCCGACGCCGATCGCATCGGCGACGTGGGGGAGGGATGGCGGGTGGCCATGACCACCCTGTCCAACGAACGCACCACCATCGGCGGGGGTACCGGGACTCCCGGCCGCGGATCGGGGTCGATTGCCGAAGCCATTCGGATCTGGCAGAGCGAGGGGTCGCGCCGGAATCCCGTCGACCGGGACCGGCTGATGCAGCTGTGGATCGAGTCCGAGGCGCTGCGGCTGACCAACATGCGGGCCAGCCAGAACCGCAAGGCCGGAAACCCCGGTCCGGAGGGCTCGATCGCCAAGCTGATGTTCGCCGAGGTCAACAAGCGGATCTACGACCTCTGCATCGACCTCCTCGGTCCTGACGGGCTGATCGACTACGACTACACCATGCGCCGGGCCGAGACTCTGGGCCTGGTGGGACCTTCGGGATCAGCGCGCAAGCTGTTCATCCGGTCGCGGGCCAACTCGATCGAGGGGGGCACGTCGGAGATCCAGCGGAACATCCTGGGGGAGCGGATCCTCGGACTTCCCGGCGACGTCCGGGTCGACAAGGAGCTCCCGTGGTCCAAGGTGCCTCGCAGTTGAGCTTCCACCCGGCGCCCGCCGGCCACCCTGGCGTCATGTCGCCGGCTCCGCCCACCCGGTCCTGAGTCGTGACCGATGCCCGCCAGTTCCTCGGCATCGAGCCGAGCGGTGACGATCTGCACTGGAGGCTCCGGGTGGTTCCGGAGCTGACCACCCCGGGGAACTTCCTCTTCGGCGGCTGCGGCTTGGCTGCGGCGTTGGTGGGGTTGGAGGCGGCCGCCGGACGGCCCACGGTGTGGTCGACGGCCCAGTATCTCTCGTTCGCTCCGACGCACTCCGAGCTCGACCTCACCGTGACCCTGGCGGCCGAGGGGAAGCGCATCACCCAGGGGCGGGCCGTGGGCTACGTCGGCGCCACGGAGATCCTCACCGTCAATGCCGCCCTCGGGGAGCCCGGCACCCTGGCCGGTGGTGGCGTGTGGGCGGTCCCGCCGGATGTCCCTCCGCCTGACGAGTGCCCGCCCCGGCGCCTCCCCGACTTTTCCACCACCTCGATCTTCGACCGTATCGACGTCCGGTTGGCCAAGGGGCGGTCGTTCGAGGAGATCAGCGCGGGAACCGGGGTCCCGGGGGACCCCGACAGCGCGTTGTGGGCCCGGGTCCCGGGTCATCTGGAGCCGTCGGCGGCGACGCTCGCCATCATCGGGGACTACGTGACCGGCGGCGTGTCCCAACCGCTGGGCCGCCGGGTCATGTCCCGCAGCCTCGACAACACCGTCCGTGTCGTCCACCTCGAGCCCACCGAGTGGGTGCTGTGCGACATCCGGATCCAGGCGCTGGTCGGCGGCTTCGGGCAGGGCATCGCCTACCTGTGGTCGGAGAGCGGGGCGCTCTTGGCCACCGCCAGCCAGTCGATGAGCGTCAGGCTCTGGGATTGAATCGGCTCCGCCCTGGTCCGGCTCCGCCCAGCCCTGGTCCGGCTCCGCCCAGCTCCGGTCCGGCTCCGGTCCGGTCCGGCTCCGCTCCGGCTCCGGTCCGGCTGGCCGGGGAGCGTCGGCCGATCACTTCTGTAAATAGCATTCAGTTGGTATGTGAGACCTACCGACAGTAGGTAATTTCCAGAACAATTGCGGAAGGTTGCCGCCCGCCCTCGCCCCCCTCCTCCGATGCGGCTCCTCTGCCTGTCCCGGACGGGATCAGAGGAACCGGAGCGATTCCCGTTAGTGTCGTTGACCGCCACGCCTGGCGCTGCCACGGTGCCGTGGAAGGCGCCGGCGTAGGAGCGAGACGAGGGTACGACATGAGGAACGACGAGGAGCCCCGATGAAGATCAGCACCTTTCTCAGCTACGCCGGAGGCTTCCGGAACGCCGCCGCCGAGGTGGCCGAGTTCGAACGTGCCGGTCTCGACATGGTGTGGGTGGCCGAGGCCTACGGCCTGGACGGGCCCAGCCTCATGGGGTACATCGCCGCGCTGACAGAGCGGGTGGAGATCGGGTCGGCGATCCTCCCCATCTACACCCGGACCCCGGCACTGATCGCCATGACGGCCGCCGGCATCGACACCCTGTCCGACGGCCGCTTCCATCTCGGCCTCGGCTCGTCGGGACCACAGGTGATCGAGGGATGGCACGGGGTCCCCTTCGACGCCCCGATCGGACGGACCCGCGAGATCATCGACGTGTGCCGCCAGGTGTGGGCCCGAGAGGCACCGCTCGTCCACGACGGGACCTACTACCACATGCCCCTGCCGGCCGGGCAGGGTACGGGGCTGGGCAAAGCGCTCAAGATCATCGCCCACCCGGTGCGTTCGAAGATCCCGGTCTGGGTGGCGGCCCTGGGCGAGAAGAACGTGGCCATGACCGCCGAGGTGGCCGACGGGTGGATCCCCATGCTCTTCATCCCCGAGAAGGCACGCGATGTCTGGGGCGCATCACTCGACGCCGGGCTGGCCAAACGGGATCCGTCGCTCGGAGCCGCTGCAGATCACCACCGGGGGCATCCTGGCCATCGGCGAGGGCGACGAGGTCACCGGGCTCCGCCAACTGGGTCGGTCGATGGCTGCGCTCTATGTCGGTGGGATGGGGGCCAAGGGGAAGAACTTCTACAACGACGTGGTCAGGCGGTACGGCTTCGAGGCCGAGGCCGAGGCCATCCAGGAGCTCTACCTGAGCGGGAAGAAGGCCGAGGCCGAGGCGCTGGTCCCCGACGAGTTGCTGGAGGCGACGTCCCTGTGCGGTCCCGAGGGCTACGTGGCCGAGCGGATCGCTGCCTACCGCGAGGCCGGGCATCACCCACCTGCAGGTGACGCCGGTCCCGGTCGGCGATCAGCGGCCGGTCGATCTCATCGCCACCGTCAAGAAGTTGGCCGGCTGAACGGAGCCCATCTTCCACCCGGGGCCCTCGGATGTCCGACCCGGGCCGACCTCAGACGTCGATCGTCATTCCCTCGACACCGAGGACCACCCGGCATCCGCCCCCGCCGCCGCCGCCGCCGGCCAACCGTCCGGCCACCGCGTCCAGCATCTCGTCGGTGCGGGCGGGGCTGTGGTGGAACAGCACCACGGTCCCGACCCCGGCCACCGATCCGAGCTCCAGGGCGTACTCCATGGCGGCGTGGCCGTAGGCGGCTCCTTCGGGGAGCTCGGCCGCGGTGAGCTGGGCGTCGTGGATCAGGATGTCGGCGCCCTCCGCCAGTTCCACGATGGGGCGCGGGAAGTCCCCCAGGCCCGAAGGCCCCGGACCGTAGCGGGTGGGGCAGTGGTCGGGGAGGTAGGCCAGGGTCGAGTCGCCGTCCGAGACCCGGTAGCCGTAGGTCACCCCGCCCTTGTGGGCCACCTCGGTGGCGGTCACCGCGAACCGCTCGAACTTGTGGGTGCCGGCCTCGAGCGACGAAAAGGTCCACCGGCCCCGGAGCCCGCTGGGCCCGATGGGGAAGTTCGGTGGCGACATCATCCGTCCCAGCGTCTGCTCGGCGCTCTTGCCGTCCGGCTGGGCCGGGAGGTAGAGATCCGTGCGGGCGTCGTCCCGGTCGGCGGACGTACAGAACGGCAGGCCCTCGACGTGGTCCCAGTGGAGGTGGGAGAGCAGGATCGTGCCGTCGAAGGGATCGCCGCCGAGGACGGCGGCCGAGGCAGCGGATGCCGGTGCCGGCGTCGAGGACGAGGCTGGTCGGGTGGTGGTCGTGGGCGACGGCCACGCACGAGGTGTTCCCCCCGTACCGCACGAAGTCGGGCCCGGGGGTGGGAATGGAGCCGCGGACCCCGAGCAGGCGGACCCGCACGCCTACCGCCGGCGCGTCTTCGTGCCGGTGGCCCTCGGTCAGCTGGCGGAGTTGGGTGGGATCCATGCGTTCGTGGGGCACGACGGCGACCCGGCAGTCGGTCACCGCCACCACGGTGGAGGTACGACCGGCGCCCTCGACGCCCGAGCGCTCGCCCAGCACCGCACCCGGGCCGTACTCGGCCAGGCGCTCCCCGCCCTTGTCCACCCTCAGCACGCCGTCCAGGATCAAGAAGACGTCGGTCCCGGCATCGCCCTCGGTGACCAGCGTCTCGCCGCCCTTCACCTTCCGCAACTTCGGCTTGCCGCCGCCCATCATCTGGGCCGACAGCGAGCGCTCGAGGGCCGTCTCGACGGCGGTGATCAGGGCGGGGGAGTCCTGATCACCCCAAGGGGTGTGCCTTCCGAACGACTTGCGGTACCAGTCGCGGAAGTCGGTGAGGCCGGACTTGGCGGCCAACCGGCCGGTGCCGTCGTAGATCCAGTGCCGGGGGAAGCGGCTGGCCCCCCGCACCTCGAAGCGGGGCTCGCCGTGGACCGGCAGGGTCAGGCTGAGGGTCGACCACACCAGGGGGGCCTGCCACTGGACGTAGGGACGGCGCCGGACCCGACGCGGTGCGGGCAGGCCGGTCCGTCCGCCGGCCGTCTGGGTGAAGCGCACCCAGCCGTCGCCCACCTCGGGCGGCGCCTGCAGGTCCGGCAACGCCACGGCCTCGAACTCATGGTGGAGGCCGCCCACACCCACGGTGGTCGACCCCAGCAGACCGCCCCCCGAGTATCCGTAGCCGGTCACCTCGCCGCTCCTGTCGGTCTGCACCCACGCCGACAGCACGTTGGCGAACCGGAACCGGTCGGCCGCCCGCAGTGCCTCGAGGTCCTCGATGACGTCGGGCGGCGGGTCGTCGTAGTGGGTGAACCCGGCGTCGAATGCCACGCGGGTCCCCCCGCGTACCGCTTCCGATGGGATCCACGAGAGGCTGGTGACGGAGCTCTCGATTCGCATTCGTCCATGGTGGACCCGCACCCGGGCGATTTCGATTGTGCTCACTCCCCATCGGGGGTGGGGCTGGCACCACCCCGGGTCGGGTGCCTCCGCACTGGGCATGGAGCCCCGGATGTGGGACAACGGAGAGATCATGGGGAGCGAAGAGAGCGCCGGCGCCGTCATCACGGTATTCCTGGCCGATGACAACGTCATCGTGCGGGAGGGCGTCCGCACGCTCCTCGAGCGCCAAGAAGACCTGTGTGTGGTCGGTGTGGCCGAGGACTACGACACGCTCGTCGCCGGGGCCATGGCCACCGAGCCCCAGGTGGTGGTCACCGATATCAGGATGCCGCCGAGCTTCCAGCGGGAGGGCATCGAGGCGGCCCGCGAAGTGCGGCAGCGGCGTCCCGGCACCGGGGTGGTGATCCTGTCCCAGTACGACGACCCCGAGTACGCCGTGTCCCTCGTGGCGGAGGGGTCGGCCGGCTACGGCTACCTCCTCAAGGACCACATCGCCGAAGGGAACCAGCTGGTCGACGCCGTGCGGGCGGTGGCCACCGGCGGGACCGCGCTCGACCCTTCGATCGTCGATGCCCTGATCCGTCCGGTGGCCACCCACGGGGGCCTGACCCCGGCCGAGGAGTCACTGTTGGGAATGGTGGCGGAGGGCAAGCCCATCAAGGCCATCGCCGCGGCCCAGCGCACCACGCCAGAGGCCGTCGACGCGCAGGTGGAGGCGCTCTTCTTCAAACTGGCCCAGGGAGTCTCGGCGGGAACCGAGGGAGCCATCCGCAGGCTGCGGCTTCTCCACCAGTGCATCGTCGATCGGGAGGAGCAGGGCGAGTCGTTGTCGCGGCCTCCTCCCCGGCGGCCTGGCGGAGAAGCTGCGGCTGGATGGCCGCGAGATCGGGCGGACCGAGGTGGTCGAGGTGACCGTCCTCATGAGCGACATCCGCTCGTACTCGACCATCGCCGAGCACGCCGACCCGAGCCAGCTGGCCGGTCAGTTGAACACCCACCGCGCGGCCATGAACGAGGCCATTCTGAGCCAGGGTGGCACCATCATGCAGTTCGTGGGGGATGCCGTCATGGCCGTCTTCGGCGCCCCGTTCTCTCAGCCGGACCACGCCCACCGGTCCCTGGTGGCGGCAGCCGAGGCCCATCGCCTCCAAGGGGAGGTCAACGTGGGGTGGGTGCAGGAGGGACGGCCACCGTTCGGGCTCGGAATCGGGCTCTCCACCGGCGAGGCCGCCGCCGCGCTGCTCGGTTCGGAGGAGCGGCTCGAGTACACATTGGTCGGCGACACCGTGAACCTGTCACAACGCCTGCAGCAACTGGCGGATTCGGGGGAGACTGTGCTGAGTCAGGCCACCATGGACGCACTGACCGAACCGGTGGAGGCGGAGCTCTTGCCCGAGCAGCTGGTGAAAGGAAGGGACACCCCGGTCCGGGCGTGGCGGGTTGCCGCCGCCGCAGCGGTGGTGGCCGATGGCGGGGCGGACAGCAGCCCCTCGACGAGCGGAGGAGTGAGATGAATCCCGATGGCGATGGCAGCGGTGTGGTCCGGGGCGAGGCGACGGATGCTCCCGACGTACTGGTGGTGGAGGGGGTGCGGAAGACCTTCGAAGCCGAAAACGCACCGGTCCGGGCGCTGCGCGGCGCCAACCTCACGGTGCCGGCCGGTGACTTCGTGGCCCTGATGGGGCCGTCGGGCTGCGGGAAGTCGACGCTCCTCAACCTCGTGGCCGGGCTCGACGTCGCCGACGAGGGCGTCATCCGGGTCGGGGGCGAGCTGGTCACCGGCCGCACCGAGGACGAGCTGTCCCTCATCCGGCGACGCCACATCGGGATCGTGTTCCAGTTCTTCAACCTCTTGGAGAGCATGACGGCACTGGAGAACGTCGCGCTTCCGGCCATCATCGCCGGCACCAAGCGCCGGCCCGCCGAAACGAGGGCCAGGGACCTGCTCGACCTGCTCGGGGTGGGGGACAAGGCCAAGGCCGTGCCCGGATCCCTCTCCGGCGGCCAACGGCAACGGCTGGCCATCGCCCGCGCCCTGGCCAACGAGCCCACCCTGTTGCTGGCGGACGAGCCCACCGGTGCCCTCGACTCGGACAGCGGCCACGAGATCGTCGAGCTGCTCTCCCGGCTCCACCGCGGCGGTCAGACCATCGTCCTCGTCACGCACGACAACGACGTGGCCAAGGCGGCTGAACACGTGATCACCATGCGTGACGGCCAGATGGTCGAAGCGGTGGACCGCAGACCGGTGGGAGCCGTGACCGAGGTCCGGTGACGACCACGCGCGACCAGCACCGGGACGGCACCGGAGGTGGCGCTCGGTCCGGCGACCGGAGCCGGCCACCCCGAGCGCCGGACCGTCGTCGACGAGGTGGCCAGGGACCGGGCCGTCATGTCGCCGGCCGTGCTCCTGGCGGTGCCGGCGCTGGCCCTCGTGGGGGTCGGGTTGGCGCGGGCGGTCCAACACGGGGTCACCACCGACGACGCCATCCGGGTCGAGCTGGCCCTGGGGTGGGTGGTGGCCGGGATCTGTCTGCTCGTGCGAACGGAGCTCCGCTGGTTGGGCTACCTGGTGTCGCTGGCCGCCTGCCTCGGGGCAGCCAGTTTCACGGCCGCGGTGCTCGGACGGACCGCCACCGGCGAGACGGCCCACGCCGAGCGGTTCATCGCCACGTTGCTCCCGGCCGTGCTGATGGCGGTGGGCTTCCAGTTCCTGCTGTCGTTGCCGCACGGAAGGCTGCTCACCCGGTCACGTCGGGTGGCCGTGGTGATCGGGTACGGGGCCGGCGTCGCCTTCGGGCTGTGGGCTTGGTTCGGGCCGGGCCGGATGACCGACACCGCCGCCGTCGTCGGGTGGTCGGCCGCCGTGGCCGCCGGCCTCGTGGCTGCCGGGCGCCGCTATCGCACGGCGCCGGGTGTCGACCGGCAGCGACTGCAGATCCTGGCCGCCGGCGCGGTCTCCACCCTCGAGTTCGCCGTGGTGGTGCTGGGACTGTCCGTTCTCGTCCAGTGGCCGGCCCACCCGTGGGTGTTGGTCGCCGCCGGCTCCGTGCTGGTGCCGGCAGGCGTGTGCGCCTCCACCTTCACACGCCTGCTCGGCAAGTCCGATCAGGTGCTGGTGTGGCTGATCACCCTGACCGGCCTGTCGGCGGTGGTGCTGGCCGTCTACCTGTTGGTCATCCTGGGATTCGGCCACGAGCCCGGCGCGGCGGACCGTGAGGTGCTCGGCCTCTCGATCCTGGCCGCCGCCATCGTGGCGCTCGGCGCGTCGGTCTTCCACCAACGGGCGCTCGAGTTCGCCCAGCACCTGGTGTACGGAACCCAGGCGGTCCCCGACGACGTGGTGAAGACGTTCAGCACCCGGTTGACGCGCGCCGTGGCCATGGACGAGTTGCTGCTCCAGCTGATCGAATCGCTCCACAAGTCGATGGCGCTGACCAGTGCCGAGGTCTACACCGGGAGCAGCGAGGTGCTGGAGCGCAGCGCCTCCATTCCCGACCGGGGCCCGGGAACGCTCCACATCGGTCCCCAGGAACAACCCGTGGTGGCCCGGGCCGGGGTGTCGGGCAACGCCTGGACCGCGGTATGGCTGCCGGCGGTCATCGCCGGGCGCGACCACGCCCAGCTCCGGGTGTGCCCGATCAGCTACGGCGGCGACCTGTTGGGCCTGGTGGTGGTGGAGCGGCCCACCACCGAGCCCCCATTCACCGAAAAGGAGGACCTGGTTCTCACCGAGCTGTCGCGCCAGGTCGGCCTGGCGCTGCACAACGTGCGCCTCGACTCGGCGCTGCAGTCGACGTTGGACGAGGTCCGGCGCCAGGCCGCCGAGCTGCGGGCCTCCCGGTCGAGGATCGTGGCCGCCGCCGACGCCGAGCGTCGCCGGGTGGAACGGGACCTCCACGACGGCGCCCAGCAGCATCTGGTGGCCCTGGCGGTCAACGTCCGGCTCGTCCGCGACCTGGTGCGGGAGGACCCCGACGCCGCCGCCGGGGCGCTCGACGAGATCGCCGCCGAGGTCAAGGCGACCGTGCAGGAGTTGCGGGACCTGGCCCATGGGATCTATCCGCCGCTGCTGATGGACAACGGGCTCCCCGAAGCGCTGCGGGCGGTGGCCACGAGGAGTCCGCTCGATGTCGAGGCCTCGGTGGACGGAATCGGCCGGTTCACCCCCGACATCGAGGCGGCCGTGTACTTCTGTTGTCTCGAGGCGTTGCAGAACGCGGCCAAGCATGCGCCCGAGGCCCATGTGCACATCAAGGTGTGGGAGGACCAGGGGGGCCTGTTGTTCACGGTCGGTGACGACGGTCCCGGGTTCGACCCGGCCCGCGCCAGCGGCGGTCACGGGTTCATGAACATGAGCGACCGGCTGGGGGCGATCGGCGGCTCGGTGCGCTGGGACTCGACGCCCGGGGCGGGATCGACGGTGCGGGGGTCGATACCGCTCACGTGAGCTCGTAACCCAGGTGCACCCATGCGCTACGGGGTGGTACGGGGACCCGGGTCAGCCGGGGATGAACCCGGTGGTCTCCCGTTCGGCCCAGATCCGTTGCAGCTCGGCCGCGCCGAACTCCTCTTTGTTGACGTAGGCGCGCGCACCGCTGGTCGAGGCGTCCGGCGGCAGGTCCTGGGGGTTGTAGGTGGAGCACAAGATGACCACCACCTCGGGTTCGGCGGCCAGGATCCGCCGGGTGGCCTCCACGCCGTTCATCCCGGGCATGTTGATGTCCATCAGCACCAGGGCCGGTCGGAACTCCGCCGCCATGGCGACGGCCTCCTCGCCGTTGGTGGCCTCGCCCACGACGTCGAAACCGTCCATCCGGCCCACGACGGCCTTGGCCGCGGAACGGAACGGGGCCTGGTCGTCCACGACCAAGACGGGCAACGGGGTCTCCATACCGCCAATTGTTCCACGACCGGCACCCTTCCGACAGGGAGCTAGCACTCGTCCAGAGGTGTGGCTACCCGGTGGCCGTTCCGCCCAGGTAGATGAGCACGGCCTTGACCCGGCGGTTCACGTCCTCCTCTTCGGTGAGCCCCAGCTTGGAGAAGATGGCGTTGGTGTGCTTCTCGACAGCCCGCTCGGACAGGAACAACGTGGTGGCGATGGCGGCGTTGTTCTTGCCCTGGGCCATGACGGCCAGCGTCTCCATCTCCCGGGCGGTGAGCCGGTCGAGGTCCGAGGGACGGCGGGGCGCCGATGCCTCCACCAGGGACTCGACCACGGCCGGGTCGATCACCGAGCCCCCTTCGGCCACCGTCTCGATGGCCCGGACCAGCTCGTCCACCCCGGCGATGGTCTCCTTCAGCAGGTAGGCCCGTCGCGAGGACCCGTCCGCCAGGAGGGCGAGCGCGTACTCGGGGTTGGCATACTGGCTCAGCACGACGACGCCGACGTCTGGTCTGTGCTCACGCAGATGGGCGGCAGCCTTGATGCCCTCGTCTGTCCCCGTGGGCGGCATCCGGATATCGGTGACCACCACGTCGGGCAGCACCTCGTCCACCAGGGCCAAGAGATCGGGGAGATCGTTGGCCGTCCCGACCAGCTCGAGCCCGTCCTGATGGGTGATGAGCCTCTCCACGCCCTGCCGAAGGAGCGCGTTGTCCTCGGCGAGCACCACGCGGATCCCGGTCATGGCCGGTAACCGTAGTCTGCTTCACCGTCGAAGCACCTGGTCGGCCCGTCCGCCGTCTACTCCTCGGAGACCAGCTCGTCCTCGAGCTGCAGGTCCTCGTCGGAGAAGTCGAGCGTGTCCAGTGCCAGCAGGGAGTCCAACTCGGTCGCCATGCTCTCGATCTCGTCGGCCTCGTAGTAGCTCCGATTCAGGGTCAGGGTGAGCTGCTGCTGCACCAGCGCCAGCGCGTCCTCGGCGGCGGCGGCGGCGTCGTAGACCGAGAACAACCGGGCCTGCATGGCCTGTGCCGACACGAAGCGCGTCCCACGCTGGTGCGCCTCGGTGGGAAGGGCACGAAGCTGGTCTCCGGGGGTCAACGTCCGCTCTTCTGCCATGTCGTGCTCCTTGTCCTTGTCGATGTCGTTCGTGCCTGTGTCGCTCATGATCTCTGGCCTGTCGCTCACCTGTCGCTCACTAGTATCGGCCTATTCAACACGGAACTGGTGGGATCTCTTCCGCGCCGACCGAAGAGTTCATTCGGCCGTAACAGGCCGTAACAGGCCGTAACAGCCCGGAACCGCCCGGAACTGCCCGGAACAGGCCGGAACAGGCCGGAACAGGCCGGAACAGGCCGGGTCGTCCCCGTTCCTGGGCCAAGATGACCCCACCGACATCGCTGGCTCGACGACCCCGGTACCCGGGTCGCGGGGTCCCACGACATCTCCACTCCGAAAGGGAGTAACCATGGAAGGCGGCATCACCGACACCGCACGATCGAGCATGCTCCGGGCCGCCGTGGCCAAGGTGGAGCCGCGGGGAGCTGAAGGGGGCGCTGGAGAGCGGCTCGTTCTCCCACGTCCAGGTGCCCAAAGCCGTCGGCAACGCCATCAACGCCCTCCGCAAGCACCGCGACCCGACCGCGGTCGTGGGATCGACCCCGTACCGGGCCGCCCTCCCCTATGTCGCCGCCGCCATCGCCGAACCGTGCCTGGACCGGACCATCGAGGTCCTGGGCGAGCACTCGGACGACCCGACGAGAGAGCAGCTCGATGCGGCGCTGGCCGAGGTGGCGAGCGAGTTCCCGACGACCACCGTCGCCGTCATGCTGGCTTCGGTTGCCGACGCCGGCATGCCCTCGTCCGACCTCTGTTTCGAGCTTCTGGCCACCGAGGAACGATTCGGCCTGACCACCTGGTCGGAGGCCGCCCCACCTCCGGTACCGACGGCGAAGAGCCCCAGGTCCGGCGGCCTTACGCCGGAACAACGGGAGGAGCGGCGGCTGAAGAAGCAGAGGGACGCCGACGAGCGCCGTCGCCGCCAGGAGGCGGCCCGGGTGGCGGGGGAACGGGTCCGCCGGGCCCGCAAGAAGGAGCGCTCGGAGGGAGCGGACGGCACCGGACGCACACCGGAGGTCCCTCCCGGCTCCGGCACCGCACCCCGGCTCACCCGGCGGGCCGTTCTCACGCCGGTACAGGAGGAGGCGTACGACCGGGACGACCCGTGGACGGCCGGAGTGGTCTTCGCCTGGGTTCCCTTCGGCGCCACCGACCCGTCGATTCGGGACGGCGACGGCAAGGTGCGCCCGTGCGTGGTGGTCGCCGGCTCCCCGACCCACCTGCTCGTCCGGCCGGGCTACTCCGACGGCGGGGTCAAGAGCCGCGACTGGAAGTCGGTCCCGGTCCGGCACTGGCGGCGGTCCGGCTTCGACCAGCCCACCTGGATCGACATCGAGACGCTGGCGGTGGAGCGCGACGTCGTCCGGTCCCCGGTCGGCTGGCTCGCCCCCGACGACTGGAATTCACTCTGGTAGACGGTCGTGCCAGTGCATTGCACCATGCAACCCTCTACAGTGGTGGGCATGCGCCGGAAGAGCTTCGAGGAGATGAACTGCTCCGTGGCCCAGACCCTCGAGGTGGTGGGCGAGTGGTGGAGCATGCTGATCATCAGGGACTGCTTCCTCGGGATCACCAAATTCGACGACTTCCAGGACCGCCTGGGGATCTCCCGGAACATCCTGACCGATCGGCTCGAGCATCTGGTGGCCAGGGGCGTGCTGGCCCGGGTCCCCTACCAGGATCGCCCGGTCCGCTACGACTACCGCCTGACCGACAAGGGGCGGGACCTGTGGCTGGTGCTCACGGCCATGCGCCAGTGGGGTGACCGCTGGGAGGCGGCCGACGGTGCCCCCGTGCTCATCGAGCACCGGGCCTGCGGGCACGAGACCACGGTCGTGCCCACGTGCTCGTCCTGTGGGGCGCAGCTCGACGCCCGGGGGGTCCGGGCTCGACCCGGCCCCGGTGGCGCCCGGCGACCGGCCGAGGCGCTGCTCCCCCCGGCACGCACCGGCTGACTTTCTTTCTTGCCTGGGTGGTCTCCGTGGTCCCGGCCCGGCCCCAGGCCCTCTTCTGGCCCACTTCGGACCGTCCCCCGAGGGATCCCGTCCCAGGGTTCACGTTTCACGGAATCGGTCACCGGGCATCGTCCACATCCCAGCCGTTCGATCGGGCCGGCGCACGGACTAGTGTTTAGAATCGTTCTAACCATAGAAGTGTTCCGCCATCGATCGAAGCCCACCACCCACGGAGGTGCCCATGCCCGAGTCCGAGCCCACGCCCAAGGCCACGCCCACCCTGACCACCGAGTCCGGGGCCCCGGTCGTCGACAACCAGCGCAGCCAGACCGCCGGCCCCACCGGCCCGGTGCTGCTCCAGGACCAACACCTGCTCGAGAAGCTGGCCCGGTTCAACCGGGAGCGCATCCCCGAACGGGTGGTGCACGCCAACGGATCGGCGGCCTACGGAACGTTCGAGGTGACCGCCGATGTGAGCGCCTGGACCCGGGCCCGGTTCCTCGGCGAGGTAGGTCGGCGCACCGAGGCGTTCCTCCGGTTCTCGACGGTGGCCGGCGGAAGGGGATCGGCGGACGCGGTACGTGACCCACGGGGGTTCGCGGTCAAGTTCTACACCGAGGACGGTAACTACGACCTGGTCGGGAACAACACTCCGATCTTCTTCATCCGGGACCCGCTCAAGTTCCCCGACTTCATCCATTCACAGAAGCCCGACCCGTTCACCAACCATCAGGAACCGGACAACGTGTGGGACTTCTTCTCCCACTCGCCCGAGGCCACCCACATGTTCACGTGGCTGTTCGGCGATCGTGGCATCCCCGCCAGCTACCGCCACATGGACGGGTTCGGCTCCCATACCTATCAGTGGGTGAACGCCGAGGGCCGAGCGGTCTGGGTCAAGTACCACTTCAAGACCGATCAGGGCATCCGCACCCTCGATTCGTCGGAGGCGGCCGAGCTGGCCGGCCTCAATCCCGACAGCCACCAGCTCGACCTCATCGAGGCCATCGAGCGGGGTGACCACCCATCGTGGACGCTGAGCGTCCAGGTCATGACACCCGAGGAGGCCGACGCGCTGGCGGTGAACCCCTTCGACCTGACCAAGGTGTGGTCGCAGAAGCAGTTCCCGAGGCACGAGGTGGGCCGCCTGACCCTCGACCGCAACGCCGACAACTACTTCGGTGACGTCGAGCAGGCCGGGTTCGACCCGGGCAACTTCGTCCCGGGCATCGGGCCGTCCCCGGACAAGATGCTCCAGGGGCGCCTGTTCGCCTACGGCGACGCCCACCGTTACCGTCTGGGGACCAACCACACCCAGCTGGCGGTCAACGCACCCCACGCCGCCGAGGTCCGCAACTACGGCCGTGACGGTCTCATGGCCGGGCACGGCAACGGCGGGCGGGACAAGAACTACGAGCCCAACAGCTTCGACGGCCCGGTCGAAACCGGGGAGCCCTATGCCGCCCCCCTCGAGGTGCACGGCGCCACCGGGACCTATGCGTGGGACGACAGGGAGACCGACGAGTTCACACAGGCCGGAGACCTCTACCGGCTGCAACCGCCGGACGCCCAGATGAGGCTGGTCGACAATATCGCCGGCGGGTTGGCGGCGGTGTCTCCCGGCGCCATCGGTGACGGCATCATCGACCGCAGCGTGGCCCACTTCCGTGCCGCCGACCCCGAGTTCGGTGAGCGCGTCGCCCAGGGCGTCAAGGAGCGCGGGCGCTGACGTGCCGGCATCGCTGACCGAGCGGCTGGAGGCCCGGCACTGGCGCATCACGCCCCAGCGCCGGGCGGTGGTGGAGGCACTGGGCGGGGAGCACGTGCATCTCAGCGCCGAGCAGGTGCACGCCGGAGCGCGCCGGATCGTCCCCGAGGTCAGCCTGGCCACGGTCTACAACACCCTCAACGAGCTCACCGGGATGGGCGAGATCAGCGAGATCAGGCTGTCCGACGGCACGACCCGGTTCGACCCGAAGATCGGGCCCGGCCACCATCACCTCGTGTGCGAGGGGTGCGGCCTGACCTTCGATGTCGAGCCCAGAGGCACCGACGGCCTCTCGCTTCCGCGGGCCCAGCGGTACGGCATGACCGTCGACACGGTCGAGGTGGTGTTCCGGGGTCGCTGCAGCAGCTGCGCCGAGCACTCCTGATCGGCGGGCCGACCCGCCGGCAGGGGTACCGCGGCGAGCGGGCCCTCAGGCGCCGGCCGGCGTTCCCGACCCGGCGATCGGGCTGTCGGCCACCAGGGTCGCACCCGGACGGGTGGCGGCCAGCCCCGCGTTGGCGCCCGCCCCCCGGATGACGGCCAGGATGTCGTCCCCGATGAGCTCCTCGCGTTCGAGGAGCGCGTCCCGGAGCGTCTCCACCACGGAGCGGTGTTCGTCCAGCATCTGGGTCACCGACGCCTTGGATGCCGACAAGAGCTCCTCGACCTCTTCTCGACCGTTGTCGTTCGACAGCACCTTGGAGACGATCCCACCGGCGGGGTACTCCATGGCCGACGCCGATATCAGGCTCCGGCCCATGCCCAGCTGCCCGATCATCTGACAGGCGCTGGCGGTGGCGGCCTGGAGGTCGCCGGCCACACCGGTCGAGGCCTCCCCGAAGAAGAGCTCCTCGGCCACCATGCCGCCGAATGCGATGTCGATCAGCGCCCGGACCTCGGACTTGGTCTTGGTGAACCGCTCCTCTTCGTCCGAGTGGGACAAGAGCCCGAGCGCGTCCCGACGCTTGATGATGGTGAGGACCTCGAGCTTGCGGCCCTTGCCCACCAACCACGCCACGGTGGCGTGGCCGGCCTCGTGGGTGGCGATGGTGCGCCGTTCGGCCTCGGTGTACTCGACCGGTTGGGCCAGCCCGATCTCCTCGGTCATCTTGGCGTGTTGGAGGTCCTCCCACGAGAACCGGCTGGCGCCGCGTCGCAGGGCCCACACCAGCGACTCGTCCAACAGGTGTTCGATCATCACCGGGGAGTAGCCCGCCGTCAGGGCGGCCAGGGTCTCGCGCCGGACCGGGTCGTCCAGTGCCGGGTCGTGGGCCTTCTTGCCCATGTAGTAGTCGATGATGTCGCGGCGGCCGGCGCGCCCGGGGAGCCCGAAGTAGATGTTCCGGTCGAAGCGGCCCGGGCGCAGCAGCGCCGGGTCGAGGTCGGAGGCCCGGTTGGTGGCGCCGATGACCAAGATGTTGGCCGGGACGTGCTTGGGCTTGTCGAGTCGTCGGTGGGCCGGGAGCCACGTGTTGACCGCATCGATGGCCAGCCCCTTCAGCCGCAGCGAGAACGGGGTCTGCTCGAACGACTGGAGCTGGATCAACAGCTCGTTGACGACCCCGGGGATACCTTCGCCCTGCCGCTGACCGTTGCCCCGGGCCCCACCGATGGCGTCGAGCTCCTCGATGAAGCCGATGGCGCCGCCCTCTCGGCGGGCGTGCTTGCGCAGCGCCTTGAAGTAGGCCCGGATCTTGCGGTTGGTCTGGCCGTAGAACATCGACTGGAAGGCCGACGACGAGACGAACAGGAACGGCACGCCGGCTTCGGCCGCCATCGCCTTGGCCATGTAGGTCTTGCCCGTTCCCGGAGGGCCCTCGAACAGGATCGCCTTCCGCGGCGAGCCCCCCATCTGCTCGGCGAAGGTCCGGTGGGCCAGGAAGAGGTTGAGGGTCTTGGTCACCTCTTCGACCAGTCCTTCGGATCCCCGAACGTCGTCGAAGGACGTCGTCAGCTCGTCGGGGCGGTACAAGATGTGCGGCGAGCGCCCGGCGGCCAGCAGCGGGACCACCATGACCAGGGCAAGGACGGTGATCAGGGCCATGGCCGGCAGGAGGGGCTGGAGCGACGGCGGGAAGTGGGGGGTCGGCAGGCTCGCCCCGGGATCGAACAGGTCCCGGAGGACCAGCAGCACCGCGACGGGGGCGAGCACCATGGCCACGCGTTGGAGGCGGCTGCTCCGTGCCCGTTCGCGGTGGGCGCCCACGTCGGTGGTGGCGATGTGGGCCACCCCGGCGTTGCCCAGCGCATCGAGGGATGCGACGCCGGCGGGGGCGCTCCGCTGCCGCCGGCGTGCGGCCCGCACGCCCCGGTGCGGACGTTCGGTGCCCCCCTCGGTCGCCATCTCCGTGCCGCTCTCCGGTCCGTCTGCGCTCACCATGGCCTGCCTCCGGCTGGCGACCGGACTGCCTCGCGACAGCCTGGTCTGGATAGGACTCGGGCGAAAGCTCTGGCTCCGGCCGAGTGCCCCCTCGACCGGTCGCGATCACCACCTACCTTCTACCCACGTGGTGACCGTTGCCGAACCTATACGTTGGTGGAGCGACGGCGCGGCGGCGTGCGCTGAGCGTGTCGATGCCCCTCCCGGGAGTGAGAAGTCACCCCTGGCGAACGGCAAAACCAGGTGGAATCACCCGGATGGCGGCCGGGTGGTCTTTGCCGGTGCCGTGGTGGCGGTCGGAGCCGTGGTGGCGGTCGGAGCGACGGTGGTGCGGGTCGGGACCGGAGCACGGTCCGGGACGGTCGTGGGCGCGCCCCGGACGTGGTGGGGGTGTAGGTCGACCGGTACCCAGGGGCCGACGACGCCGGCACGGGGAACTCGCGTACCTCGAAATCCGAGGTCACCGTGGCGCACAACGCCGTCGAGAGGAGCGAACACGACTCCTCTGCCACGGTGACGCTGGACCCGTCGGTCACCGCCGGTTCGTCCTGCGGGAAGATCACCGCCCCCGTCACCGGGCTGGGCCCCCCCGAGGCCTGGAGCGAGCCCACCACGCCGGCCGGATCGGTGATGGACGCCACGTCGGGGGTGGGCATCGACGTCTGCTCTCCGGTGGGTGGGGACCCCGTGCACGTGGCCTCTTGGCGCTGCCAGGACGGAATGGTGAAGAACGGGCACACCATGGCGATCCCCGGCACCCGTCCCGTCGTGTCGAAGGTGGCGAACACCCCCTCGGTGCCGGGTGCGGGGGCACCGTCGACCGGTGGATCGGGGTTGTCGGGCGGGTAGACGGCGAGGCCGGTGGCGCCGTCGGCCGCCTGGGTCTGGGTGCAGGTCCATCCGGTGGGTCCGAGGACGGTGTGCACGTCGTCGGAGTAGAACTCGACCTTGCCGACCAGCGCCGTCGGGATCGGCGCCAACAGGATGCTCGGCTTCCACCCCTGGCTCCCGAGCGAAGCACCTGTGGTCGTGACGCACTCCACCACGGGGAAGGCCACCGCCACCTCGCCGCCCAGGGGTGCGGTCGTGGAGGTGGTCTGGGCCGGCCGACTGGTCGTGGTCGATACGGTCGAGGCCGCTGACGAGTCCAGCGACGTGCCACACCCGGACAGCATGACCCCGGCACCCATGGCAACGGCCAGCACCCCGGCGGCCAACGCCCCAGGTCGCCGCAGGCAGCCTGGCCGACGGTGCGGTGCTGGTCCGGCGTTCCTGTTCGTCACTGCCCCAGACGTTAAGCCACCACCCTCCGTCTGTGGTGCGATGTCGGGATCTGTGGAGCGCTGTCTGCTGGTGCGCTGTCTGCTGGTGCGCTGTCTGCTGGTGCGCTGTCTGCTGGTGCGCTTTCGGGTGGGGCGCGCCCGGGCCTAGCGCAGGGCCACGGCCCGGTCCACGTTGGCCAGCTTGTCGGGATTGCGGACAGCCAGCACCGTGACGACCCTGTCGCCCTCCACCTCGAACACGTTGACGAGGTCGACCTCCCCGTCGAGGGAGACGATGGTGCCGACATCACCGTTGACCATCGCCGTCCGCACGCCGATCGAGCCTCGGTAGCGGCGGGTCAGGTTGACCAGGAGCCGTGCCACCCGGTCGGCCCCGATCACCGGCCGGCGGGCGGCCCGACGGGCCGCCCCACCGTCCGAGACGCACACCACGTCGGGCGCCAGGTTGGCCATGACGCCATCGATGTCACCGGCGGCCAGCGCCACGAGCAGCGCCTCGACCACGGCCCGGTCGGATCCGGCGTCCGTGCGGACGGTGGGCCGCCGGACCCGGACCCGGGCCCGGCTGGCGATCTGGCGGCAGGCGACCTCCGACCTGCCGACGACGGGGGCGATCTCGCTGAAGGGCTCGCCAAAGACGTCCGCCAGCAGGAACACCGCCCGCTCCAGCGGCTGGAGCTGGTCGAGCAGGGTCAAGAACCCGAGGCGGAGCGACTCCGAGAGCTCAGCCGATTCCGCCGGCCCGTTGTCCCGACCCGGTCCGAGCCGCCGGCCAGGGGGTCGCCGACCAGGGGTTCGGGCAGCCACGGGCCGACGTAGGACTCACGGCGCCTCCGGGCAGCCCGAAGGTGGTCGAGGGCGATCCGGGTCGTCACCGTCGTCAGCCACGCTCCGGGCCGCTCGATCTCACCGGGAACCAGCTTGTCCCAACGGAACCAGACCGTCTGGACCACATCCTCGGCGTCCGAGACGGTGCCGAGCATGCGGTACGCCAGGCCGACCAGTCGTGGCCGCTCCCGCTCGAACAGGTCGACCGGATCTGGTGGTGGCTGGATGGTCACCGCACCATCCTGGCGGCGTCGGAACGCAGACGCCCGGCGTGGCGACCGGCACGCCGGCCGCTGGCCAGCGAGGCGTCGGCGAGGAGCCCGCGGCTGTCCGACCCAGTCACCGGCCATGACGACTCCGGCGGTGCCGGTGTCGGTGACATCGGGCCTGCCCGCCAGGCCGCCGTTGCGGACTCGGGGCAGGCTTCCCGAGACGGACATGTCGGCGAGGAAGCGCCGCGTCACCACCTCGTCGGCGCGCACGCCGGCCGCGGCCACCAGATCCTCGAGCTGGGCACGGTCGGTCACCGCGTCCCGGGCCCCGTAGCGGATGGCGGCCACCACGGCCTGTCCCCCGGGCGATTGGCGGGCGGGGGGCGACTGCACGTTCACGTAGACGGGATCGTCGAGGGAAAGGATGTACCCCGGAGTCGGCACCCTGCTCACGCCGAGGTCGAGGCAGGCGGCAGTCACGGGTGGGCCGAGGTCGCCCCAGCCCGGATCGACCGGTAGCAGCCGACGGACGGCGGCGGGGCCGCCCGTGGCCAGCACGACGCTGGAGGCGGACAGGGTGCCTTCCCCTGTCCGGACATCGACGATGCGACCGACCGGCTCGACCGCGGTGACCGGGGAGGCCGTTCGGACGTCGAGCCCCGTCCGTAGCGAGTCGACGAGCTGGGACCACCCCCCATGGAGGTAGCGCACCCCTCCCTTGGCCGCCAGCTGAAGCTGGGCGACGCCGGCGTCGGCGCTCAAGCCCTCCACGTCATCGGTGTAGGTGCCGATCCTGATGAGGGCGCGCACCACCGCTTCGGCATCGGGACGGAGCCGAAGGCCCGACACCCATTCCGCCATCGAGGTGCCGACCAGGAGGTCGGTCTTGACCCGGGGCAGGCGCCCGAGGACACCGACCAACTGCGCTTTGCTCCGGGCGCCGATGAGATCGGTGCGGATCAGCGTCGCCGGGCTGGTGGGCAGCAGATGCGTGGCGCCCGCCCTCAGCGCCTGGTACCTGGCCAGGGGAGGGGGCGCACCGGCCGGTTCGATGCCCAGCGAACGGAGCACCGCCATGCCGACCCCACCGACGTAGAGCGCATGCGCTCCCATGTTGAGGGTGAATCCCTCCCGCTCGACGGTGCGGGCCCGGCCACCGGGCTGGTGCGCCTCGAGGACGACCACCCGGGCACCCTCCCGGGCTGCGGTGGTGGCCGCAGCCAGACCGGCGAGCCCGGCCCCGACGACGATCACATCCCAATCAGGTTCCATACCGATCTGACTCCACTCGCCACCACATTGTGACAGGCGGGGGCGGGGGGTGCGGCCGGTCCCGGCGCTGCCGAATCCGTCGACGCCGCCCGTGAAGCCCCACGCCGGCCAGGTGCGCATCGTGTCACGCCCACCCTGGCCGGCCGGGTCGGTGAGACTAGGGGTGTGCTTCTCATCGACGCCGCCAACGTGATCGGGTCTCGGCCGACCGGGTGGTGGCGGGATCGACCGGGAGCAGCCCGAGCCTTCGTGGCACAGGTTCGTGCAGCAGCGGTGGCGAACAGGTTCGACGAGCCCGTGGTCGTGGTGCTCGAAGGTGCTGGTCGTGCCGGTGCCGCAGAGGGCATCGTCGACGGCGTCCGAGTCCGCCATGCGTCTGGCAGCGGTGACGACACGCTCATCGCGGTCGCGAACGACGCCGCCGATCAGGTGACGCTGGTGTCCGCCGATCGCGCGTTGCGACAGCGAGCCGAGGCTCTAGGAGCACGGGCTGTGGGTCCCCGATGGCTCATCGACCTTCTCGATGGGTGACGCCGAACGTTCAGGATCCGGGCGATACCCGCATGCATGCGACGGATCGGGGTCCCACCCTCACGAGGAGGCTGCGATGTTCTGGAGGCGTACCTCGCCATGGGCGATCAGCTTGCCCGAGCCGTCGGTCACGTCGACCTTCCACAGTTGCTGGGTCCGACCCTGATTGAGCGCCGCACCCTCGACGAGTACCCGGCCGGACGTCAGCGAACGCAAGAAGTGAGTCGTATTGGTCAGCCCGACGGCGACCTGCCCCCGTTCCTCCACCGCCGCGCAGGCACCGATACTGGCTGCGCTCTCGATGGCGGTCGTGTAGACGCCCCCGTGGACGATTCCCCAGGGCGTGTGGTGACGCTGGTCGAGGTCGATATGACCACGCACATGCGACCCGGTGACACTGTCCAGTGTGAGCCCGGCGCTGGCGACGAACTCGCCCGGCTGCTCCAGTGACCCGGCCCTGGACGTCGGAGCCCCGGGAACGGTGTTAGTAAGTTGTGACATAGAACTCAGTTTAGGGACATTCGGTGTCGCGAGCAACCGGGGTTCGAGTGGGGAGCGACGTTGACGTGTGCGTTAAGATAAGTTGACGTTCGAAGCAATTCAGAGGCCGGGTGACGATGGTTGTACTGCAGGGCATCAAAGAGGGGAGGGCGGCCCGCACGAGGAACCTCGACGGGGGCTTGGCCGGACTGCCCCCCAACTACAAATGGATGGCGCTTTTCATCTCGACCCTGGGGATGCTGATGGCGACCATCGACGGTTCCATCGTGTTGATCGCCCTTCCGGACATCTTCCGGGGCATCGGGCTCGATCCGCTCCAGCCCGGCAACACCTTCTACCTCCTGTGGATGATCCTCGGTTTCCTGGTGATCACCAGCGTGCTGGTGGTCAGCCTCGGTCGCATGGGCGACATCTACGGCCGGGTCAAGACGTACAACCTCGGGTTCGCGGTGTTCACCTTCTTCTCGCTGATGCTGAGTGTGACCTGGATGACCGGTCACGCCGCCGGCATCTGGCTCATCACCATGCGGGTGTTCCAAGGGGTCGGTGCCGCCATGCTCATGGCCAACTCGTCGGCCATCCTCACCGACGTGTTCCCGGACAACCAACGCGGAATGGCCCTCGGCGTCAATCAGGCCGCCGCGTTCAGCGGGACCTTCATCGGCCTGGTCCTCGGAGGGGTGTTGGCTCCGATCAACTGGCGGCTCATCTTCCTGGTCTCGGTGCCGATCGGATTGTTCGCCACGGTCCTCGGCTACCTGAAGCTCCACGAGACCAGTCCCAAACGTCCGGCCCGCATCGACTGGGCCGGAAACATCACCTTCGCCATCGGTCTGATCCTGGTCATGATCGGCATCACCTACGGCATCGAGCCCTACGGGCATCACGTCATGGGCTGGACGAGCCCGGTCGTCATCGGTGCCCTCGTGGTCGGGGTGGCCCTCCTGGCCGCCTTCTGCGTCATCGAGACCAGGGTTGCCCAACCGATGTTCCGGCTGCAGCTGTTCAAGATCCGGGCGTTCACGAGCGGTGTGCTGGCCAGCTTCCTGGCTGCGCTGAGCAGAGGCGGGCTGATGTTCATGCTGATCATCTGGCTGCAGGGGATCTGGCTCCCGCTCCACGGCTACACCTTCAGCGTCACCCCACTGTGGGCGGGCATCGCCATGCTCCCGCTCACCATGGGATTCCTCATCGCCGGGCCCCTGTCGGGGATCCTCTCCGACCGCTACGGCGCCCGTCCCTTCGCCACCGGCGGCATGCTGGGCTCGGCTGTGGGCTTGGCGCTGCTCGAGCTGTTGCCGGTCGACTTCCCCTACTGGGTGTTCGCCCTCGTGCTGTTCTTCACCGGGCTGACCATGGCCGCATTCGGTTCACCCAACCGGGCCGGCGTGATGAACAGTCTTCCGGCACAGCATCGAGGTGCCGGTTCGGGGATGAACACGACCTTCCAGAACTCCGCCCAGGTGCTCTCCATCGGCATCTTCTTCACGCTGATGATCGTCGGGTTGACGTCGTTGCTCCCTCAGAACCTGTTGCACGGCCTCACCGCGCACGGCGTCCCAGCTCAGGTGGCCAACCAGGCCGCCCACCTGTCTCCGGTGTCGACGCTGTTCGCCGCCTTCTTGGGCTATGACCCGGTGCAACACCTGATCGGCGCCCACACGTTGAGTCAGCTCCCGTTGGCCCAGCAGCACGAGCTGACCGGGCGCAGCTTCTTCCCCGGACTCATCAGCGCACCGTTCCGGGCCGGCCTCCATGCCGCCCTCGACTTCGCCATCGTGGCCAGCCTCCTGGCCGCCGGGGCTTCGTGGCTGCGGGGAGGCCGGTACGTCTACACCGAGCCCGAGTCCGACACCGAGCCCGAGCCCGAGCCCGAGCCCGAGTCCGAGCCGGTGTCTGACGCCTCGACCGGCACCGAGCCTGACGCTTCGACCGACCCGCCGCTCCCGGTGACCGGAACCGGCGACGATGGCCGCTCGCCGACGCCTCCCCGAGCACCCGTGACCGTCGTCATGGCGGACGCCAGCCGCCTCGACCCGCCCGGAGGTATGACACCGTGACCGCCACCCGCAACGCCACCACACAACCCGCCCCGCTGGTGCTGCGGATCGGGGAGGTTGCCAAGCTGACCGGGTTGACGACCCGCACGCTGCGCTACTGGGAGGAGTTGGGGCTGATCAGCCCGAGTGGCTACCGGGGAAGGGGGGAGCGGCTGTATTCGTCCACCGACATGGCCCGTGTCACCCGGATCAAGGACCTTCAAGAGCTGCTGGGATTCTCGCTCGCCGAGGTGAGGGTGGTGCTCGACACCGAGGACGTCGACACGCTTGACCGCCTCCGTTCGGAGTTCCGTTGGGGGGACGGCTCAGCGGCACAGCGGAGGGACCTGCTCGACGATGCCATCGAGGCCAATGAGAAATTGCTGGACCGACTGGACAACACCCTGGCCCGGATCGGTGCGTTCCGTGACGAGCGCGCCGCCAAATCGGTCCGACTACGAGAGATACGCGACGACCTCGCCCCGTGACACCGACCCACGGGACGCGTGGCATCATCCGCCCACCCCGACCGGCAGGCAATCACCGAGCAACTACAGGAGGAGCGCAGTGACCGCAGACGCGATGCGAGCAGAGACCGTGACGATCGATGGCCACGACGGCGACCGGATCGAGGCGTACCTCGCCCAACCGCTCGAAGGTGGGCCGACCGGTGGCGTGGTGGTGATCCACCATCTGCCCGGATACGACGAGGCGACCAAGGAGATCACCAGGAAATTCGCCGCCCACGGCTATCTGGCCCTCTGTCCGAACCTGTACTCCCGCGAGGCTCCCGGGGCCAGTCCCGACGACGCCGCCGCCACGGCCCGGGCCCAGGGCGGGGTGCCCGACGAGCGCCTGGTCGGCGACGTGGCCGGGGCGGCGGCCTTCCTCCGGTCCCAGGGACTGTCAAACGGCAAGGTGGCCACCATCGGCTACTGCTCCGGGGGCCGTCAGTCGTTCCTCGCCGCGTGCAGCTTGGAGCTGCAGGCCGCCGTCGACTGCTACGGCGCGTTCGTGGTCGGGACACCGCCCGAAGGAGCGCCGCTCAAGGTGGGCCCCATCGTCCACCTGGCCAAGAACCTCTCCTGCCCGCTGTTGGGGCTGTTCGGCGCCGATGACCAGTACCCGTCGCCGGAAGATGTCGACGAGCTCGAACGGGCGCTGACCGAGGCCGGAAAGGAGTTCGAGTTCCACTCCTACGCCGGTGCGGGTCACGCGTTCTTTGCCACCAACCGACCCAGCTACCGCCCCGAGGCCGCCAATGAGGGATGGCAACGCATCTGGGAGTTCTTCGGTCGCAACCTCGTGAACGGCTGATCGAAATGTGCACGTATCAGACGACGAGGCTCCCGGTGGTAGGCAGCGGCAAGGGCGCCGAAGGGTGGTTCCCCCTGACCGACGCCACCGTCTATTTCGACCACCCGGTGCATGCGAGTGCCGAACACACATTGAACATCGACCTGATCAACCCGTCGCGGGGCGCAGGGGCGCGAGTGGCCCTCGAACTGGATCCGTCTGCGGCACGGTCCCTGGCGGCGGCCATCCTCGAGGCGTTGGATACGGCGCCGCCCGGACTGCTCGGTGCGACGTCGGACGATACCGGCTCCGAGCAACGCTGACCCGACGGACCAGGGCCACCCGAGCGCTCCGGTTGTCAGCGTGCCGCTGGAGGCCCCCTCCACCTACTGAGGCGGAGGCATGTCCCCCGGAGGAGCTTGAGCTGGAGGAGTCCCACCGGTTCCCGGGCTCTGGGGAGGATAGGCCGGGGGGGCCGGCGGCGCCGGTGGCGGTGGTGGCGCCTGACCCGGTTGTGGGTATCCAGGCTGCGCCGGTGGCGGATAGCCAGGCTGCTGCGGCGGATAGCCGGGCTGCTGCGGCGGTGGCGGGTACCCGGGCTGCTGCGCCGGTGGCGGATAGCCGGGCTGCTGCGGTGGATAGCCGGGCTGCTGCGCCGGTGGTGGATAGCCGGGCTGCTGCGCCGGTGGCGGGTAGCCGGGCTGCTGCGGTGGATACCCGGGCTGCGGTGGATAGCCCCCCACCGGTGGATAGTTGCCGTAACCACCGAAGTTCCCGGCCATGGCGGCCGGCCCACGGTACTGGCTCGGCCCGAGCCACAGGATGTACCAGAACACGATGGACACGTAGGGGATCACCAGGCCAACCGTGAACCCGGTACCGTGCCCGAAACTCTTCGACACGTCGTTGGCGACGATGATGTAGATCACGTAGAAGGCCAGTTGGCCGAGGTAGGGGACGATCAGCAAGAGCATGAACCACCCCCACGAGGTCGGCCGCCCGGCCACCTTCAACAAGATGATGAAGTTGTAGAAGGGGACGAAGGCGGCCCACCCGGGCTGACCTGCCTTCACGAACGTGCCGTAGAGCCCGAGCGCGGTCAGGATGTAGAAGGCGATCCCGATCACGATCAGTACGGCGAACCCAGCTCCTGAATGCGAGGTGGTGTAGGTCGTGGCCAGCAGTTGTCCCATGATCTCCCTCTTGGCCTCTGTGCCCGAGATCGAGCAGATCCTGCCCATTTGTTAGCACTTCCTCATCTGTCAGGTGGCGATGGCGGTCGACACCGATCCTCACGCGCGTTCATGACCGTGACCAGGGACGATGGAGGAGCCGCGGAGGTCGTGCGCCGGGTCCGGCGGTGTCACACCCGGTGAGTAGGGTCGGTCGTGATGATCCACCTGTATTCGGCCGAGTCGGCAGGGCCGTTGAGCGAACGACTGGCCGGAGTTCTTTCCGAGGTGCCCGGCGACCCGATGACGCCCGAGTGGCTGGCGGTCCCCTCGGACGGGATGCGCCGGTGGCTGACGCTCGAGCTGGCCCGGCACTTGGGCAGTTCGGGCCCCGACTGTTCAGACGGGGTGGCCGCCAACATCGCACGGGCACTGCCCGGCGACCTCCGCAAGGCGGTGCTGGCCGTCGGCCGTGCCAGAGGGGAGACCGATCCCTGGCGAATCGATCGACTGGTGTGGTCGGTGCTCGAGGTCCTGGTCGAGGATACGTACCAGCCCGACCTGTGGGCGGCTCCCACACCTGCTGGCGGGCCGGTGGTCTACGCCACCGCACGTCGGATCGCCGACCTGTTCGACCGCTACCACCTCCACCGACCGGAGATGGTCCGCCGGTGGCAGCAGGGTCACGACGTCGACGCCACGGGAAAGCCGCTCAGCGACCATGCCCGGTGGCAGGCAGGGCTGTGGCGTCAGGTCCGCGAGCGGGTGGGGGAGCCCAGCCCTCCAGAGCGTCTCCCTGGCGTGCTCGAGCGGTTGCGGGACGGTGAGCCGCTCCTCGACCTTCCCCCCCGGCTCCTGTTCTTCGGGTTCACGTTGCTTCCAGCCGGTGACTTCCTCGAGGTGACCCGCGCCGTGGCCGTCCACCGCGAGGTCCATGTGTTCTTGCTGGAACCGACTCGTTTCGACGCAGCAGCGCTGCGGCGATCCAGCCCTCCGCCCGTGGCCGTGGGTGCCAGGGTTCGAGTCAACGAGTCCACCGCCTCACTGGCTCACCACCCCCTCCTCCGGAGCTGGGGGCGGCTCCACCGGGAGACAGCCCTGCTGCTGGCAGACGCCCAGGCCGACGGTGTCGCGATCGAACGGGTCGGGGACCGGTCCCCGCACCCACCGTCAACACTCCTCGGGCGCGTGCAGCACGACATCTGCTCCAACGCGGTGCCGGTGGCCACATTGACCGACGACCCCTCGGACCGGTCGGTGCAGTTCCACGCCTGCTTCGGGGAGGTCCGACAGGTCGAGGTCCTCCGCGACGCGCTGCTCCACCTGATGGCGACGCCCGGATCAGATCTGACCGAGGATGACATCGTGGTCCTCTGCCCGGCCCTCGACCGCTTCGCTCCGTTGATCGAGGCGGTCTTCGGCCGGTCCGCCGAGGCGTCGTCGGTGGGCACGGGCGGATGGTTCGCCAGCGGGGGTCGTCCGGCGGCCCCCATGCTTCGGTACCGGGTGGCCGACCGATCGGTCCGCACGCGGAATCCGGTCCTCGCCGCCGTATCGGCCCTCCTCGAGTTGGTGGCCGGCCGGTTCGACGTGACGTCGGTCCTCGAGTTCCTCTCCTTGGCGCCGGTACGAGAGCGGTTCGGCTTCGATGACGACAGCCTGGGTGTGATCGCCGGGTGGATGGAGGCGACCAACGTCCGGTGGGGACTCGATGCGGGTCAGCGCTCGGAGTTCGGCATGCCGAGCACCGTCGTGTCCAACACCTGGCAGGCCGCGCTCGACCGGTTGCTGGTCGGCTCCGCCGTCCGCGACGAGGGGCTGGAACTGGCGATTGGTGGGATCGCGCCCCACGGGGTGGAAGGAAGCGACGTCGAGACGGCCGGGCGTCTGGCCGAGGCGATCGGGCAACTGGCGGCACTGGCCGGCGAGACCTCGACGGCACAGCCCATCGGTTCCTGGCTCCAGCAGTTGCACCGAACTTGCTCCGCGCTCTTTGCCGCCCCTCGCGAGGCGGCCTGGCAGACGGAGGCGATGGAGCGGATCCTCTTCGAATTGGCGGATTCGGCCGACCGCGGTGGTGCTCCCTGCGCCGTGGATCTCCGCTTTGCGGAGGTCCGCAAGGTGTTGGAAGAGCGTCTCGACGACAGGGTCGGTCGAGCGGACTTCTTCCGGGGCGGCATCACCGTCACGTCCATGACGCCGCTTCGCTGGGTGCCCTTCCGGGTCGTATGCCTGCTCGGCATGGACCAGACGGCATTCGGGTCGGAGGGGTCGCCCGGTGACGACCTGACGTCGATCCCCCCCTTCGTCGGCGACGGCGACCGCCGTGGGGAGATGCGCCAGACGCTCCTCGAGGCCGTCCTCGCTGCCCAGGACCAACTCATCGTGATCCGGGATGGTCGGGACGTGAAGACCAACCAGGTGACTCCGAGGGCGGTGGTCACCTCCGAGCTCTTCGAGTCCGTCCTGGCGTCGGTCGAGCCCGGGGCCCGCCGCGCCGTCGCCGACCGGCTGGAGATCGACCACCCCCGGCACGGGTTCGACGAGCGGTGCTTCGAGGCAGGCCGGCTCGTCGACGGCACGGCATGGGGATTCGACCCCGGCGAGCTGGCCGGAGCGGTGGCCCGGCGCCATCAGGCCGACCGGCGCCCGCCCTTCCTCACCGCCCCCTTGCCGCCGGTCGCTGCCGAGGTGATCGATCTGGCCGACCTCCACCGTTTCTTCAACGATCCGAGCGGGGCCTTCCTCTCCCAGCGCCTCCAGTTGCGGCTTCCCCGCGTGGAGGACGAGATCCCCACCGTCCTGCCGTTGGGCATCGGCGGGTTGGAGGGGTGGAGGATCGGAAACCGGCTGTTGGAGGCGCGGGTCTCGGGCCACTCGTTCGACGAATGGCTGCGTCATGAACGGGCACTCGGAACCCTGCCCCCGGGCCCCCTGGGCGACGGATCGGTGCATGAACTCGAGATCGCCGTGGACGGACTGGTCGACGAGGCCCGTCGGCGGGGCATGGAGCCCGGTCCAGGTGAACCGATGGCCGTAGACGCCGTGCTCCCCGACGGCATCCGGGTCGTCGGCTCGGTCCACCTTCGCCTCGACCCGGCATCGCCGGGACCGGTCCGGCTCTACTACTCGCGCGCCAAGGCCGGTCACCGGGTGGCGGCGTGGCTCGATCTCATGGCCCTGCTCGCCACCGACCCGGCCACCCCGTGGCGTTCGGTGGCAGTCAGCCGACCGGAGTCCGGCAAGAGCGCACTAATGGTGACCGACCTGGTCGGCGTCGGCCCACATCAGGGACGGAAGCCAGACCGCAGCTGAGGTGCTGGCGGTCGCCGTCGACTGCTTCCGCAGGGGCATGACCGAGCCGATCCCCCTGTTTCCCACCTTTTCGTATCAGCTGTACCGTGCCAAGAACGCAGAGGGTAGCTGGCGGAGCTACCCGATGCCGGGCCAGAAGCGAGTCGTGCCGGGGGACGGAGACCGTCCGGCGGTGAGGCTCGCCTTCGGCGACATCGACTACGAAGCCGTCATGCGGATGGAGCCGCGCTCGTCGGATCCACCGGGGCCGAAAGGACGGGTTTGGAGGTTCGCCACCTACCTCCACCGCACCATCGACCGGTCCACCACATCCGTCCCGGCGCCACCGACCGGCGCTGGGCCCGCGCCATCGCGGACTCGGCGATGACGCCCTCCGCCGACCGACCCTTCGACCTGGTCGGGCCGCTCCCGAGGGGCAAGATCGCCATCCAGGCCAGTGCCGGCACCGGAAAGACGTTCGCGCTTGCGGCACTGGCCACCCGGTTCATCGTCGAGGCGGACGTCTCGGCTTCGGAGCTGTTGATCGTCACCTTCACCCGGGCCGCGACCGACGAGTTGCGGGCCAAGGTGCGTGACCGCCTGGTGACCGCGGCCGATCACCTGACCAACCGATGGGACGAGTCCACCGATGACGAGCTGCTGGCGCACCTGGCCGACCACCGGTCGCCGGCCCGGCTGGAGCGGCTGCAGCGGGCCATCACCGAATTCGATGCGGCCACGGTGACGACCATCCACGGCTTCGCCGCCCAGGTGCTCGGCGCCCTCGGCGTGTCCGCCGGGACCGACCTCGATGCCCGGCTCGACGTCGATTCGACGGGGCTCATCGAGGAGGCGTGCGCCGACATCCTGGTGAGCGCATCGATCGAGGGAGTTCCGGTGGGCGATCTGCCCAGCCTCGACGATCTCCGCGACGCCACCACACTGGCCGACGGCCGACCCGATCTCGATCTGGTCCCGGCCAAGGGGCAACCGGGGGCCACCCCGGCCCAGCATGTCCTGCGCCAGTTGGTAGAGCGCTCCGTGCACGCCGTGTCCGAGCGGCGGTTGCGAAAGGGGACCCTGAGCTTCAACGACGTGCTCACCCAATTGAGGGAAGCGCTGTACGGACCCGGCCCGGGCGCGGCAGGTGCGCTGGAGAGCCTCCGGAGCCGTTTCAAAGTGGTGTTGATCGACGAATTCCAGGACACCGACCCGGTCCAGTGGGACATCTTCGCGACGCTGTTCGACCAGCCCGGCACCGGCACCACCCTGGTCCTGGTCGGCGACCCCAAACAGGCCATCTATGCCTTCCGCGGCGCCGACATCCATACCTATCTGCGAGCGGTCGGTGGCGGCTCGGCCACCGACCGGAGGTCACTGACCACCAACTGGAGGTCCGACGGTGCGGTGCTGGACTCGTTGGGCGCGCTGTTCTCCGGGGCCACCTTCGGTGATCCCGGCATTCCGTTCGTCCCCGTCGAGCCGGCCCCCGCCAACCGTGAGCGACGGATCACCGGCGCCGGTGGATCGCCTCTGCCCGCGCTCTCCCTCCGCCTGGCCGTCGGTGAGGGGATCACCCGTCACAAGAACAACAACGATCTGGTCAAGACGGGATCCGCCGAACGCGGCCATCTATGCAGACCTCGTCGGCCAGGTCCGATCGATGCTCGACGACAACCGCATCCCCGATCCCGAGGAGACCGAGGATCCGGGCGGGCGGGCGGTCCGGCCATCGGACATTGCGGTGCTGGTGGCGCGCCACGTCGAAGCAGCGGACATTCAAGCCGCGCTCCAATCGGGGGGCATCCCCGCCGTCGTGGCGCGGGCCGGCAGCGTGCTTCAGTCGCCGGCCGCCGAGCAGATGCGTTGGCTGGTCGAAGCGCTCGCTCGCCCGTCCGACCCGCGCCGTGCCCGGATGGTCGCCCTGTCATGGTTCGTCGGTCGACGTGCCGACGAACTGGCTTCGATCGCCGACACCGAACTCGTCGCCCTGCAGGAGCAGTTGCGTGGTTGGTCCGAACTGCTGGCCTCGCACAGTGTGGCCGACGTGTTCGCCCGGATCTGGACGGAGACCGGCGTCCTCGAACGGGTCCTGGCCGCGACCGACGGCGACCGCAACATCACCGATCTCGACCACCTGGTGGAACTGCTGCACGGGGCCGGTCCGACCGGGCGGAGCGGACCGGCCGGCCTGTTGGCCATCCTCGACACCGAGCCCGAGGACGACGGTGACACCGAGATGGACGGCGACGTGGCCGCCCGGCGGATCGCGTCGGAGGCCGATGCCGTCCAGATCATGACGGTGTGGGCCGCCAAGGGCCTCGAGTTCCCGGTGGTGTGCCTTCCCACCCTGTGGCGCCCACCGTTCAGATCCGAGGCCGTCGCCTACGTCGATCCGGTGACGGGCAGGCGGACACTGGACCTGGCCCGTGGGAAGGACTGGCCCGACCCGGCTGCCGGCGCCGAGCGCGCCGAGCTGGCCTTCCGTGAGGCGACGGGAGAGAGGCTCCGGCTCCTCTACGTGGCGCTGACCCGCGCCCAGCACCAGACGATGGTGTGGTGGGCGCGGGCGGACAGGAGCTCGCTCACCGCGTCTGGCCCGGTTCTTGTTCGCCCGGTCGGGAGCGGTGATCGACCCGGAGCCCTTCGGGGCCCACGACGTTCCGATCCCCGACGACCGGCGGATCGTGGCCGGATTCGAACCGCTCGTCGCCCGGGCAGCGGGAACGCTGGAGGTCGTGGCGATCGACGCCGCTGCGGACACCGGTGATCGGTGGAGTCGACCGGCGGCCGCAGGAGCGGGACCGGCACTGGAGCTGGCACCGCTCGGCCCCGTCCCGGACCGGTCGAAGCGTCGGTGGTCCTTTTCGGCCATCGTCGACCGTGCCTCCGCGGCCGAGTACCTCGATCCGGCCGACCCGTCGGTGTTGGACGGCGGCGCCGGCGACGAGCAGGCGGATTGGGATCCCGACGCAGACTCCGGCACGATGAGCCCGATCGCTGAGCCCATCGACGATTCGGATGCCGCGCGCGCTCCGACCGGCCGCTACCGGTCAGCCCGCTGTCGGACCTTCCCGCCGGAACGGCGTTCGGGACCCTCGTCCACTCCGTGCTGGAGGAGGTCGACTTCGCCGCCGCCGATCTGGTCGCCCAGCTCGACGCGGCGGTGGGTCGCCAGCTGGAGTGGCGGTCGATGGACCTCACGCCGTTGGGCGCGACTGGCACCGGCGCCGGACGAGGGCCGCCGCCTACTCGTGGAAGGCCTGCAGGCTGCCATCGAGTCACCCCTCGGGCCGCTGTGCGGCGGTGCACGACTCGCCGACATCCCCGCCGGTGACCGTCTCGACGAGGTCTCGTTCGACCTCCGTCTGGCCACCGGAGGTCCGGTGGCCGACCTCCGCCGGATGGGTGAGTTGATCCTGTCGTACCTGGATCCCACCGATCCCCTGCGGGGGTGGGCCCTCGATCTGGCTTCCGGTGCCATCGACGTTCCGTTGGCCGGACACCTGACCGGGTCGATCGACCTCGTGATGCGGGTCGGAGCCCCGTCGGGTCCACCCCGCTTCGTCGTGGCCGACTACAAGACCAACGCGCTCAACCGTCGGGGCGTCCCGGGCCGGCCCGATGACTACGGCCGTCTCCGTCTGGCCGAGGCGATGGCCGAGCACGACTACCCGCTGCAGGCCCTGCTGTATTCGGTGGCGCTCCACCGCTATCTACGGTGGCGCCTGCCCGACTATCGACCCGACCGCCACCTCGGAGGCGTGGCCTACCTGTTCCTCCGCGGCATGTGTGGTGGCGGGGGGATGGCGGGTGGGGGCGGGCCCGGCCCATCGGGTGTCTTCGACTGGGCGCTCCCCGCCGGATTGGTCGTCGAGCTGAGCGAGCTGCTCGATGGGCGTTCTGCCCGGGTGCCATCGTGACCCGTCGCACCACCTCCGACTTCCGGGCCTCCGTCCCCAGCGGTCTGGCGGTCCTCGAGCCCTTCGTCGATGCCGGCGTCTTCAGCGCCTACGAGGTCCAGTTCGCCGCCACCGTGTCGCGACTGCAGCCCGGTCTGTCCGACGTGGTCCTCCTGGCGCTCGCCGTCGCCGCACGGGCGCCCCGGTTCGGTCACGTGTGCTGGCGGTTGTCCGACATGTCCGGTCAGATGGCGGGCCTCGACGGCGAGGTGTTCGATGCACTGGGATGGCCGGCAGGGGACGAGTGGGCGGCCGCCCTCGGTTCCTCGGAGGTCGTCGCCGGCCCCGGGCACGCAACCGCCGAACCTCTCCGTCCGCTCGTCCTGGACGCGGGCCGGTTGTACCTGCAGCGTTACTGGCGCTACGAACTGGCGGTGGCCGGTGACCTCCTCGGTCGTGCCCACGCCAGCGCCGACCGATCCGGCGACGAGGCCGGGACGACTGCCGAGTGGAGCGGCGCGGCCGCCGACGAAGCCCTCGACGTGATGTTCGGCCCTTCCGGCACCGACGGACCCGATCTCCAGCGCCTGGCCGCGCGACGGGGCATGCACCCGGGCGTGTCGATCATCGCCGGAGGGCCCGGCACCGGCAAGACCTACACCGTGGCCCGCCTGCTCGCCGCCGCCCACCGCGTGGCGGAGCAGACCGGGAACGAGCTGAAGGTGGCCCTGGCCGCCCCCACGGGAAAGGCCGCCGCTCGCATGGGCGACGCCGTGAACGCGGCGGTCCAGGCCCTCGAGGCCGGTGGTGCCGTCGACCATTCTCTGTCGGCCCGGCTGGTGGCAACGGTGCCGACCACCGTGCACTCGTTGCTGGGCTGGCGCGACCGGACCCACTTCCGACACGGTCGGGACGATCCGCTCCGGCACGATCTCGTCATCATCGACGAGACGTCCATGGTCTCCCTCCCGCTCATGGCCAAACTGTTGGACGCGGTCCGGCCTGACGCCCGCCTGGTGCTGGTGGGCGACCCGTTCCAGCTGGCCAGTATCGAGGCCGGCACCGTGATGAGGGATGTCGTGGGACCGGCCGAGGAGACCGCCCGGGTGGTCACCCTCGAGGACCGGCCCGTCCGTCCCGACCGTGCGGCGCTGGCCGGACGGGTCACCGTGCTCAAGAGGATGCGGCGGTTCGGTGAGGACTCCGCCATCGCCGCGCTGGCCGATGCCATTCGCCGAGGGGACACCGACAGCGCCGTGTCCCTGCTCGCCGGGCAGCGGGCCGACGTCGGGTGGGTCGAGCCCGACGATGCCACCCAGGTCGACCGGATCCTGGACGAGGTGGCCACCGCCGGCGCCGGGATGGTCGTCGCCGCCCTGGATGGCGACGCGTCCGGAGCCCTGGCCGCCGGCGACCGCGGTCAAGGTGCTGACCGCCACCCGTCGGGGGCCGTCGGGCCTCGACGAGTGGATCGGGCGGATCGAAGCCTCGGTTGCCGAGCGGGTTGCCGGGTTCCGACCTGGTCGCCGCTGGTACGTGGGGCGGCCGGTCCTGGTGACGGTGAACGACCGGGAGAACGGAGTCTTCAACGGGGATGTCGGCGTCGTCATCGACCGGGAGGGCGTCTTGGAGGTCGCTCTGGCGACGGGCGACGAGGTCCGATATCTGGCGCCATCCCGGCTCGATGGCGTCGAGACGTGGTGGGCCATGACCATCCACAAGAGCCAGGGCTCCGAGTTCGGCCACGCGATCGTGTGCCTGCCGGACCCGCGGTCACCCATCCTCAGCCGTGAGCTCCTCTACACCGCCGTGACCCGGGCGCGGGACCGACTGACCGTGATCGGGACCGAGGCTGCAGTGCGTGCGGCGATCGACCGACCGCTGACCCGGGCCTCGGGCCTCCACGAGCGCCTCTGGCCCGACTGAGGACACCCGGCACCGACCCGCCGGACCTGTTTAGTCTGAGCAGATGGATGAGTACGCATCGGCACTCGACGTGGCTGCAGCCATCAGGGCCAAGGACGTCAGCCCGCTGGAGGTGCTGGACGCCTGCCTCGAGCGGGTCGATGCCCTCAACCCCGGCCTCAATGCCGTCATCTGGCGCAACGACACCGAGGCCCGGGCCGAGGCGGTGTTGCTCGGGCGAGCGGATCGCCGGCGGCGGCACCGACGACCTGGCGCCGTTCGCCGGCGTCCCCCTCCCCATCAAGGACCTGCTGCCGGTAGCCGGTCAACCGGTCACGTTCGGCTCGTGGGGAGCGCCAGAGGGGCCCAGTGGGACCGGTGAGCTGGTTGCTGACGCCTTCGCCCGGGCCGGTTTTGTCTTGACCGGTCGGACCAATGCACCGGAGTTCGGTTCGATCACCGTCACCGAGAACAGCCGCTACGGGGTGACCCGCAACCCGTGGGACCCCGGGCACACCCCGGGTGGATCCAGTGGGGGTGCAGGTGCCACCGTGGCCTCGGGCATGTTCCCTGTGGCCCATGCGGGCGACGGGGGTGGATCGATCCGCATCCCGGCCTCGTGCTGCGGGCTGGTGGGGTTGAAGCCCAGCCGGGGCCGGGTCGCCTCCATCATCCCGGGCTGGCAGGGGATGACCACCGAGGGGGTGCTGAGCCGGACGGTGGCCGACACCGCGGCCGTGCTCGACGTGATCAGTGCGCCTGATCCTCACGGGTGGTGGAACGCCCCCGCTCCGCAACGGCCGTTCGCCGACGAGGTGGGCGCCGATCCGGGCCCGCTCCGGGTGGCCGTGTGCACGGTGTCGGCCCTCGGGCTACCGGTCGGTGATGCCCCGCTGGCCGCGGTGGCGCATGCAGCCCGGCTGCTCGAGTCCGCCGGCCACAAGGTCACCGTGCTCGATGCCGACGTGTTCGACCCAGCGGCACTGGGTCCGTTCCTCCATATGATCGATGCCGGGTTGGCGGAGGTGTCGGGCATCGACTGGGACAGGGTCGAGCCTCACAACCGGGCCTCCTACGAGGCCGCCGCCGCCGTGGACAGTCTCACCTTCGTCCGGTCCCTCGCCGAGCTCCATCACCTGACCCGGTCGGTGGTGACCCGGTTCGATGACGAGATCGACATCCTGGTCACGCCGACCATGAGCATCGAGCCGCCCCGGACGGGCCTGCTGGAGTCAGTCCATGCCACCGCCGGCTCGGGGATGCCCCCGATGGAGATCGTGGCCATGGCCGCATTCACCGCCGTCTTCAACATCACCGGTCAGCCGGCAGTCAGCCTGCCCCTGTCCGTGGCCGACTCGGGGCTGCCGGTCGGGGTCCAGCTGGTGGCCGGCCCCTGGCGGGAGGACCGGCTGCTCCAGGTGGCCTCCCAGTTGGAGCAGTCCGATCCGTGGGCCGGCCGGTACCCGTTCCTGGTCTGACCGCCGGTTGTCCGGAGCCCGTCCGATCCGGAGGCTTCGTTCACAGGGTCCTCACAGTCCTGCTCGCTACAGTGCCGGTCGCCGGGCCCGTCGAGTGTGGGATCCGCCTCCCGTACTCCGGGCCCGGCTCTCACCACGGACGGCCACTGTCAGCGTCACGGCTCGTCACCCGTCGCTGACCACGGTCACCGGTGGACCGGCATAGGTCGCCGGTCGCCGGTCGTCGGTCGCCGGTCGTCGGTCGTCGGTCGTCGGTCGCAGGTTGTCGGTCGCAGCCGCAGCCGCTCGCGTCGGGTCAGGCCTCGACGGACAGCCCGACGGCGATGGCCTCGTCGATGGCGCGCCGGTCGGCATCCAGTTGTTCGGCTACCAGCTCGTCCTCGGCCATCACCCCGTCAAGGTCCGTCGCCTCGTAGCCGATGACGCCCATGTCGGCGAAGGTCTCGCGCATCTTCGGCCCCCAGAGGCCAACGTCCTTCAGCGTCGGGACGATCCGGGTGAACAGCAGGCTGCGGAAGATCTGCTGACTCTCGCTCTCGTGGACGAAGGCGATGCAGGACTGGGCGTCGTAGCCCAGCCGCTCCCACAGCTCGTCGGCCAGGAAGCGGTCGCGCATCCGGTAGCAGGCGTCGGCACAGAACTCCTCGCGCTCGTTGCGCTCGGCTTCGGTGAGCTGGGGGTAGTAGTCACGCAGCGCCAGTCGGCCGAACATCACGTGACGGGCCTCGTCCTGCATCACGTAGGCGTTGACCGCCTTTCCCAGTGGGTCCCCGGCCGTGTTGCGGATGAGGCCGAACGCGGCCAGCGCCAGCCCCTCGATCAGCACCTGCATGCCGAGGTAGGTCATGTCCCAGCGCGAGTCGCTCAGCACGTCGTCGAGGAGTGACTTGAGGTTCTCGTTGATGGGATAGGCGATCCCGATCTTGTCGAGGTAGCGCGAGTAGGTCTCGACGTGGCGGGCCTCGTCCATGACCTGGGTGGCGGCGTAGTATTTGGAGTCGATGGAGGGGACGGTCTGCACGATCTTGGCCGTGCAGATCAACGCCCCCTGCTCCCCGTGGAGGAACTGGCTGAACTGCCACGCCACCATGTTGCGCCGCACCTCGCCGCGCTCGGCCTCGGTGAGCTTGTCCCACATCGGTGAGCCGAAGATGGGAACCAACTCGTCGGGCATCAGAAGAGGGTTGTCGAGGTCGGGATCGTGGGACCAGTCGATGCGCTCATTGGTGTCCCACTGCTTCTTCTTCCCCTTGTCGTAGAGGTTGATCAGCTTCTGGCGACCGTCGTCGTACTCCCAGGTGAACCGGGCCGTCCCAGTCCGGTCCGCCGTCTGCCACCCCGTCTTGTCGACCGGCAGTTGGTAGATCTTCGTCGCCATCGGTGGTCCCTCCCTGGTCCGCCGCCCCCCGGATTCCAGTCTGGGGGACCGGGCCCGAGGAGTCAATCGGTACGCCTCCAGGGTGGACGCGGAGGAGCCCCGGCCATCGACCGGGGCTCCTGCCCACCGACGCCCTGTGGGCATGCGGTGTCGACTGCGTCAGCTGCTGGGTCCTAGATGCTGTAGGTCGTCCCGGCAAGGAGTGTGAGGGTCTGGGCGGTGGTGTTCAGGCACAGGTCCGCCACGCCCTTCTGGCCCCACAGCGTCTCGGCGGTGCCACCGTTGGCAATCGTCTTCTTGCCGACCTTGGACTTCTCGACGATCTCGCCCTGACCGGTGGGGCACTTGTCCTTCTTGCTGCCCGAGGCGTAGAGCTTGTACTTGAAGGTGCCCAGGCTGGTGAGATGGCCGGAGCCACCCCAGGTGGTGGAGCTGGTCGAGGCGCTGATGTTCGAGGTCCCGAGCCCGGTTCCGTTGGCGCCCGTGCCGCCGGTGAGGGAAGGATCGGTGCAGCCACTGAGATTGATGGCGCCGGTCTCCGTGCCGCTGGCGTGGCTGCAGACGACCGAGTCGGTGCCGGCGTAGGCGGTGCCGGGCAGAGCCAGGACGGCCAACGATGCCGGAGCGGCAAGGGCGGCGACGGCGAGTAGCCGCACAGGTAGAAAACGACGCATATTGGTTCCCCCTAATGGATGAGTGGGGCAGAGTCCGGTGACCCCGCCCTCGGATTGCCAGATGGTGTTTAGCACCATCGGGGCCGATTTGCAGAACAAACGTTGTCGGACGCTGCCGGGGGGAGGGGAGAGGCCCTGCCGACCCCGCCCCACGCCCCGCTGACCCCCGCCCAGCCGACCCCCGCTCGGCCGGCCCGCAGGCGGCCCGTCGCCACCCTTCCGGGAGGCGGTCAGGCCCGGGCGGTGGTGCTCGTGTCGTGTTCGGCTAAGTCGGACTGGCGAACCCAGGTGGCGTACATCTCGGCGTAACGGCCGCCCTGTGCCACCAGCTCGTCGTGCGTCCCGACCTCGATGACCCGCCCCTCGTCGACCACCACGATGCGGTCAGCCCGCATGGCCGTCGACAGGCGGTGGGCGATGAGGATGGCAGTCCGGTTCTCGAGCAGGACGTCGAGGGCCCGCTCGATCTTCGTCTCCGACTGGAGGTCGAGGTTGGAGGTCGCCTCGTCGAGGACCAGCACCCGGGGATGGGCCAGGAAGGCCCGGGCCAGCGCGATCAGCTGGCGCTCGCCGGACGAGAGGGTCTGGCCCCGCTCATGGACCACGGTGTCGAGACCGTCCGGCATCCGGCCGACCACGTCGGTGAGGCCGACCCGGTCGACGGCCTCGTGGATCTCCGCATCGGCGGCGTCGGGCCGGGCGAAGGCGATGTTGTCCCCGATGGTCCCGGCGAAGAGGAAGGGCTCCTGGGGCACCACGCCGAGTTGGCTGCGCAGCGAGTGCATGGTCACGTCCCGCAGGTCGTGGCCGTCGATGAGCACCCGCCCGACGGTGGGGTCGTAGAAGCGGGTCACCAACTTGGCCAAGGTCGACTTGCCCGCCCCGGTGGGGCCGACGAAGGCCACTGTCTCGCCGGGCGCCACCGTCAGATTCACATCCTCGATGACCAGGCGGTCGGGGTCGTAGCCGAAGGACAGGCTCTCGAAGGTGATCTCGCCCTCGATGGGGGGGAGGTCGACGGCACCGGGGGCCTCGTTGACCTCCGGCTCGGTGTCGACCAGGGTGCGCAGCTTGTTCACCGAGGCCTGACCCTGCTGGTAGGTGTTGTACTGCTGGACCAGCAGCTGGATGGGCTGGAAGAGCCGGTTGAGGTAGAGGAAGAACGCCACCAGCCCACCGAGGGTCAGGGTGTGGTTGACCACCATCGAGCCGCCGATGGCCAGCAGGACGGCCTGGCCGATGACGCCCAGCAGCTGGGTGCCGGGGCCGTAGATGGCGTTGACCCTGGCGGTGTAGTTGTTGGCGTCCCGATAGTCGCCGACCACGTTGCGATGGTGGATCACGTTGTGCCGCTGCCGGTTGTGGGCCGTCACGATCCGCACGCCGTGCAGGCTCTCGGACAGGTCGGCCAGCACGTTGGCGATGCCGTCGCGCACCCGGTCGTAGCCGCGCTCCGACGCCCGCTTGAACCACACGGAGGCGCCGAACAGGGCTGGGAGGATCAGCACGACCGTGATGAAGGCCAGCCGGACGTTGGTGGCGAACAGGATCCCGGTGATGACCACCATGGTCAGCCCCTGGATGGCCAGCTGGGACAGGCCGTCCTGCAGCAGCTGTTGGAGGTTCTCGATGTCGCTGGTCATCCTGCTCATGACCACGCCGGCCTTCTCCTCGGTGAAGAAGCCGAGGGAGAGGCGCTGGAGGTGGGCGAAGACCTTGACCCGGAGGTCGTTCATGACCCAGGCGGCCAGGCGGCCGGTCACCTGGACCTGAAAGCGCTGGGCCAACGCGGTGATGACGACGAAGGCCAGGTAGGCGACGGATGCCCCTACCACCACGGCGAAGCTGAAGTGGCCCGGGATCCCCCCCATCCCGTTGTTGATGGCGTACTCGGTGAGCGTGGGCCCGACCTGGGAGGCCACCGCGACCACCACCACCAGGACCCCGGCCAGGGCCAGCATGCCCGGGTACTTGGTCAACAGCCGCCACAGGCTGAGCCGTTTGAGCTCGGATTCGGAGCTGTTCTGGGTGAACACGATGTCCGGATCGGCATACTCCGGCTCGGTGGCCAGGAGCTTGTCCACCCCGTCCTGGAGCTCGTGGGGGATGCCGGCGAACGGGAGACCGGAGGCGGCCGAGGCCGCCGCGCCGCCGGGGCCGCCGAAGCCTCCGCCGCCGCCTCCACCGAACATCATGACCGGCCCCCGCCGCGTACCGAATCGAGCAGATCCCGCAGCGGCTGGCCGTCGGGTTCGCCCGGCGCCTCGTCGCCGTCCGGGCCCGCCTCCAGCCCGGCCGCGTCGGCGTCGGCCTCCCGTTCGAACTCGCCGGCCTGGGCCAGCACCTCGGCGTAGAGCGGTGTGGTCTCGAGCAGCTCGCCGTGGGTCCCGTCGGCCACGATCTTGTGCTGATCCAACAGCACCACCCGGTCGGCCAGGGAGATGGTGGACAGCCGGTGGGCGATGATCAAGGTGGTGCGTCCCTCCATCTGGACCCGCAGCCCGGCGTGGATCCGCTGCTCCACCTGGACGTCAATGGCGCTGGTGGCATCGTCGAGCACCATGATCGGCGGGTTGACCAACAGCGTCCGGGCGATGGCGATCCGCTGCCGTTGCCCTCCGGACAGGGTGTAGCCCCGCTCGCCCACCACGGCGTCGTAGCCATCGGGCAGGTGGCTGATGAACTCGTGGGCCCCGGCCGCCTTGGCTGCGGCGATGATCTCGTCCAGGTCGGCGGACGGTTTCCCGTAGGCGATGTTGTCGCGGATGGACACCGAAAACAGGAAGGGCTCGTCGAGGACCACCCCCACGTTGGCCCGCAGGCTGTCCTGGGTCACGTCTCGGATGTCGTGCCCGTCGATCTCGATCGAGCCGTGCTTCACGTCGTAGAAACGGGTCAGCAGCCTGGCCACCGTCGACTTGCCGGCCCCGGTCCGACCGACCAGGGCCACCGTCTCGCCCGGTCTGATGTGCAGGTCGAAGTCGGCCAGCACCAGTTGCTCGGCGTCGGCTGCGTAGGCGAAGTCGACGTGCTTGAACCGGACGTCGCCTTTCGAATCGACCAGATCGACGGCGTCGGGCTTGTCGGTGACCGTCGGTTGCTCGTCGATGATCTCGTAGATGCGGTCGGCCGAGGCCGCCGCCCGCTGCCCCATCATGATCAGCATGCCCAGCATCATGAACGGAGCCTGGAGCATCAACAGGTAGGCGTTGAAGGCGAAGATGTCCCCGACGCTGAACCCGCCATGGATGACCATGTAGCCGCCGAACAGCAGGACCAGGGCCAGGCCCACCTGAGGGAGGTTCTGGACGAGGGGGGAGAAGCGGGCCCGGAGGTCGGCATCTTTGATGTAGCTCCACCGGAGCCTGTCGGCGGCACCGGACAAGTTCCGGAGCTGCTGCTGTTCGGCGGCGAACGACTTGACCACTCGGACGCCGTTGACGTTCTCGTCCACGATGGTGGCCACGTCGGCCAGCCGGGACTGGATGATCCACGAAACCGGGAACATCGACTTGCGCATCTTGATGCCGGCCAGATACACGAAGGGCATGGTGACCATGGCGATGAAAGCCAGCGGCACGTTGATCGAGAGCATGAAGCCGAAGGCCACGATGGCGATGGAGCACTGGACCAGGATGGACGGGGCGAAGGTCATGTACATCTGGACCGAGCGGATGTCCGAGTTGGCCCGCGAGATGAGCTGACCCGACTGGACGCGGTCGTAGAACGAGAAGGACATCTTGGTCAGGTGCTCGTAGATGATGTTCCGCAGGTCGTATTCGATGTCGTAAGCCGTCTCGAACAGGAACAGGCGGGAGATGTAGCCGGCCACCCCGCCCACCAGGCCGATCCCGACGATCAGCCAGACGTAGTGGCTGAGGGGCACCGTGTGGTGTTGGATCGAGTTGGAGATGGCATGGTTCAACAGGTTGGGCACCAGGACCTGCAGGACCAGCCCCACGAACGAGGCCACCAACGAGGTGATGAAGATCCCCTTGTGGGCGCCCATGATGGGCATGACCCGACGGAGCCAGGTGAGCGACTTGTCCGGATCGATGGTGGCGCGTGGGGCCTCGTTGCGTGCCACCTCCGCGATGGGCACGAACCGGGTGGACGCCTCGGGGGAAGTGGTCGGCCGGGGACGCAGGCGGGGCATCCTCATCGGGCCGTGCTCCGGGACCGCCGGTAGGCGATGAACGCCCGCCGCCACACCACCAAGCCGTCGAAGGCCCGCTTCTTGTCGACTTCGTCGCCCAGGCAGTTGGCGATCTCGCTCAGGCGGTCCGTCACCGCCGAGTCGGCCACCTCGAGGGCACGGTGCCCGTCTTCGGTGAGGACGTGGTCGACCAGGCGTCGGTCGGCCACCACCGGGCGACGCTCCACCAGGCCCTTGGCCACCAGGCCATCCATGATGGCGGTCACACTGGGTGGCCGCACAGCCAGGCGCTCGGCCAGGTCGGCGCCGACGGCCGGGCTCTCGTCCAATAGCCCGAGTACCCGGTACTGGGGCAGGGAGAGGTCGGCCGAGGCCAGCCCGATCTCCACCTGCTTGGCCAGCCAGGCGGCCGAGCGTCCCAGGGTGCGCCGCTCCCGGGCGGCATCGGGGCGCGTCCGGGGAGGAGTCGGCGTAGTTGCTTCGAAGGTCACATAGTTAGACTATCGAACGACAAGAGGGGTCCGGACGCGGTCAGCGGCCCCGCCGATGGTGGCCGAAGAAGGCCAGCATGGATCCGGTGGCGTCGATCTGACGGGTGGTCGGGCCGAAGGTGCCCGCCGACAGGGAGACCGGGGAGCCGGGCCAGGTGTGCCCGCCGCCAAGCACGGTGTAGAGCACCACCGAACTCCCGTGGCTGCAGCCGACCCAGGTGCGGCGCACGACCATGGTGGACAGGGGCCGCACGTGGGGCGCCGGGGCGCACCGGTCGAGCCGGGCCCAGGCGTCGAGGTTCTGGAGCGCCCCGGGCGAGCGGACGCCGGGCAGGAACAGGCCGGTGCCGCCGGACCGGTAGGGGACGATGGGATCGGCGGTCCCGTGGAAGGCGATGACCGGCAGCGGGCTGCGGCACGGGTGGAGCGGGAACTCCGCCGCCACCAAGCCGATGCCGGCGATCGGGTCGGCACTTGTGCAGCCGACGATGGCGGCGAACTCCGACCCGAGCGAGATGCCGGCCGTGTAGACACGCCGCCGATCCAGGCAGTACCGGGCCGACAGCGTCCCGATGAGTGCCTGCACGTACTCGAGGTCGGGGGTGTGGGCGTCCGGCGCCGACAGGTCCCACTGGCCGCCGACGGCATCAGGGGTCGCCACCAGGTAACCCGCCGCCGCGGCCCGGCGGGGCAGCTGGGTGTAGAGCGACGTCTGGATGGCATTGGAGCCGCTCCCGTGGAACAGCAGGATCAAGGGGGTGGCCTCGGACCGCCGGTAGTGGGTCGGGACCGCCAGCCGGTAGCTGCGGGTCAGCCCTCCGACGACGAGGGTCTGGACGACGTCGCCGGAGGCACCGGCACCGGCCCGGGCGGTCCCGACGGTGGGGCCCGGCTGCGGCACCCGCCCGCACCCCGACCTGGGGGTGGGGACGATGGGGCCTGATGTGGCCGGTGCAGGAGCGGCCCCGGCGGTGGGCGCCACCACCGCGACCACCACCACCACCAGCGCCACCACCAGCGCCACCACCAGCGCCACCACCGACGCGGCGGCCGCAACGGCAGCCGCCGGCGCAGCCGCCGGGGCCACCGCGTCCCCCCTCAGGCGCCGCATGGATGAAGGGGACAACGGTCGTGCGGAAAACCGGCGCCTGGCGCCGGTGGGGTCAGGAGACCAGACCGCCGGTGTTGAGGTTCAGGCCGTCAGTGCTCTTGGAGCGGTGGACCACCTGGATCTCGCTGAACTCGGCCAGTCCCCACGGGCCGTTCTCCACGCCGATCCCGCTCCACTTGAACCCACCGAAGGGCTGTTGGGGAGCGAGGGCGAGGTGGGTGTTGACCCAGGCCGTGCCGCACTCCAGTCGGCCGGCGATGTCGGCGGCCCGATCGGTGTCGGTGCCCCACACCGAGCCGGACAGTCCGAAGTGGGTGGCGTTGGCCCGCTCGACGACGTCGTCCACGTCGCGGTAGGCGATGACCGGCAGTGCCGGGCCGAACTGCTCCTCGTCCACGATCCGGGTGCCGTCGGTGACGTCGGCCAGGATGGTCGGCTCGAAGAAGTAGCCCGGGCCGTCCATGGCATGACCGCCGGTGGCGGCCGTGGCGCCGTGCGACAGGGCGTCGGCCACCAGCTCCTTGACCCGCTCGTACTGGGGGGCGTTGTTGATGGGGCCGAGCTTGGACTCGGCCTGGGTGCCGTCGCCCACCTTGATGGCGGAGGCCTGGGCGGAAAGACCCTCGACCACCTGGTCGTAGAGCGACTCGGGTACGTAGACGCGCTTGATGGCCGAGCACACCTGGCCGTTGTTGTTGAAGGCGCCGGCGAAGATGGCCTTGCTGACCACGGCGGGGTCGGCGTCGTCGAGCACGATGGCGGGATCGTTGCCGCCGAGCTCCAGGGTGACCCGCTTGAGGTCGGGAGCCGCCGACAGGGCCACCTTCTTGCCCGTCTCGATGGAGCCCGTGAAGCTGACCTTCCGGGGCACCGGGTGGGTGGTCATCCAGGCGCCGAGCTCGTCGCCGCCGCTGACCACGTTGATGACGCCCGGCGGCACGACGCCACGCAGGATCTCGGCCACCTTGAGGGTGGTCAGGGGGGTGAAGGGCGATGGCTTGAGCACCAGGGTGTTCCCGGCCAGCAGGGCGGGTGCGATCTTCCAGAACGCCAACGTGAGGGGGAAGTTCCACGGTGTGATGGCAGCCACCACGCCGACCGGGCGCCGGGCGATCTCGACCCGGGCCTCGGCGTCGTCCTGGATCACCTGCGGCGGCGTCTCCAGATTGGCGAAGTACTGGCACCAGATCGCCGCCGCGAAGACCTCGATGTTGGCGTCACCGAGCGGCTTGCCCTGTTCGGCGGTGAGCACCGGCGCCAGCTCGCCGGCCGAGGCCAGCAGCACGTCGGCCATCTTCAGCAGCGTGGCCCGGCGGGCCCCTTCGTCGGTCTTCCAGTCCCGCTGGGCCTTGGCCGCGGCGTCGAAGGCGGCGTCGAGTTGTTGGGGGCTGCACTCGGGGGCATGGGCGAATACCTCGCCGTTGGCCGGGTTCACCACCCCGAACGAGTCCGCCGCCGGTACCGTGTCTCCCGCGATGGTCATGACGAAGTCGGACATCTTGTCCCCCTGATTCGATCCCCGGCGTCCGGGTGATGCCGGTCCTTGGACCACCCTATCCCCGCCGGGGACCGGTTCAAAGGGCGTTCAGACCGGCACCGGCTCGGGCTCGACGGGAGTGGTCGGACCACCGCTCTCACCCGAGCTGGTCGGGAGCTCGGGGTCCACCGCCACGTGGGGGAGGATCCGGTCCAGCCACTTCGGGAACCACCAGTTGGTCTTCCCGACCATGAACATGAGTGCCGGCACGATGGCCATCCGGATGAGCAGGGCGTCCATCAGGATGCCGGCGGCCAGCCCCAGGCCGAACTCCTTGATGACCCGCTCGCCGCCCAGGATGAACGAGCCGAACACCAGGATCATGATCAGTGCGGCGGCGGTGATGGTCTTGCCGGTGGCGGCGAGTCCCTTGCGCACGGCCACGGCATTGTCGCCCGACTTCAGCCACTCCTCTTGGATGCGGGAGATGAGGAAGACCTCGTAGTCCATCGACAGCCCGAAAAGGATGGCGAACAGCATCACGGGCAGGAAGGCCTCGACCGGTCCGGGCCCACCGGCCTGGAACACCGATCCCAGCCAGCCCCACTGGAACACGGCCACCAGCACCCCGAATGCCGCCCCGATCGACAGCAGGTTCATGGCCGCGGCGGTCAGCGGGATGATGATGCTCCGGAAGACCATGGCCAGCAACAGGAACGACAGCACCACCACCAGGCCGATGAACAGCGGGAGCTTCGAACTGAGCACCCGGGCGAAGTCGACGAAGATGGCCGTGTTGCCGCCCACGTAGACCGACTCCCCGGTACCGGCCACGGCGGCCGGGATGGTCACCTGCCGCAGGTGGTCGATGAGGTCCGTGGTGGCCGAGGCTTCCGGTGACGTGGTCGGATACACGGTGGTCAGCGCCACCTGCTTGCCGTCCTTGGCCGGGAGCAACACGGGAGGGCTGACCCTGGCCACGCCGGGCTGGGCCCGCACGGCGGTGGCCAGCGAGTCGAGCGCCTGGGTGTCGGCCTGGCCCGAGCGCTGGCTCACCAGGAGGAGGGGCCCGTTGAACCCGGGCCCGAACCCGTTGGCCAGGAGGTCGTAGGCCTCACGGGTCGTGGTGCCGACGGGGTCGTTGCCCTGGTCGGAGGAGCCGAGCCGCAGCGAGAAGAAGGGCAGGGCCACCAGGACCACAATGATCAGTGCCACCAACGCCGGCAGGACCGGTCGCTTCTGGATGAACATCGCCCACTTGGGCCAGAAGCCCTTGGTCCCTTCGCCGATGACCCGGGGTCCGGATTCGGCCAGACCCCTTCGTTGGCTCTTGCTCATCACCCGGGGTCCGATGAACCCGAGGAGTGCCGGCAGCAGAGTGAGCGCGGCGATCATGGTGAACGACACGCCGATGGCGGCGGCGATGGCCAGTCCGTAGAGGAACGACACCCCGAGGGCGAACATGCCGAGCAGGGCGATGCAGACGATGATCCCCGCGAACAGCACGGCCCGGCCCGAGGTGTTGACGGCGTTGGCGATGGAGTCGGGCACGTCCTCGCCCGCCACCAGGCCCTGTCGGTGTCGGGTGACGATGAACAGGGCATAGTCCACCCCTACTCCCAGCCCGATCAACAGGACCAGCTCGGTGGAGAACTGGGGCATCTTCAGGACGTGGCTGAGCAGGCCGATGAGCCCGATGGCGGTCCCGAGGGAGGCCAGGGCCGACGCCAGTGGCAGCACAGTGGCGAACCCCGAGCGGAAGACCAGGTAGAGCACGATGGCGGCCAGGATCACCCCGAGCAGGGTGCCGCCGAAGGACACCCGGTCGGCGTTCTCGGCCACCTGGCCCGCCACCGCCACTTGCAGATCGGGTCCGATGGCAGTCTGAGCCGTGGCCACGAACTGCTTGGCCAGAGGGGTCGACAGGTACTGCGCTTGTTTGTCGAACGTGACGGTGGCGAATGCCGTCGTGCCGTCCTTGCTGATCTGGGCGGCGCCGAGCGGGTCGAAGGGGCTGGCCACCTCTGACACATGGGGCACGGACTTGACCTTGTCCAGCATGGCGGTGACTGCCGCCTCCACCTTGGGATCGGTGACCTTGGACCCGTTGGTGGTGTGGACGACGATCTGCTCGCGGTCACCGGCGACGCTCGGGGCGGCCTTCTGGAGGAGGTTGAGCGCGGTGGTCGACTCGGTGTTCGGCAGCGAGAAGGTGTTGGAGAAGGCGGTGCCGACCGACTGGGAGATGACGCTCATCCCGACGAGGGCGAGCAGCCACAGCAGGACGACGACGACTCGATGGCGGACACACCAGGAGGCAAGCACCTTCATGGACGGGGACTCCTCACTATTCGGAATCGGCGGACAGGTGGCCTGGTTCCGAGCGAGGGAAAGGCTGGGTGTCCGCGGGGGCAGTGGTCATAGTCTGGTCGATCGATGGGTTCGGGGGAACGATTCTCCGACTCGCTGGGGCGGTCGTGCCGGGCCGGCCGAGGGGCAATCCCACCCGTTGGGTGCGATTGAGGCCACCCCGATCATCCCACAGCGAGCGTGTCGCCCTGACATCACCACGGGTGGCAGTGCGGTCCCCCGGCTCGGTCGAGGCGGTCACGGTGCGGTCGGGCTTTCGGCCATGATCGTGAGGTGACGAACCCGGCCCGTCCGAACCCGACCCGGCTGATCCCGCTCGAGGGAGCGTTCAACTTCCGTGACCTCGGTGGGTACCCGGGCCGGGACGGCCGGACGTCCAGGTGGGGCGTGCTCTTCCGAAGCGACACCATCCACGAGCTGAGCGGGGCGGACGTCGGGTTGCTGGCGACGATGGGTCTGGCCACCATCATCGACCTGCGCACGGCCCGGGAGCTCGACCGCACCGGTCGGGGACCGTTGGGGGACCGTCCGATCGGGTTCCACCACCTGTCCCTGATCCAGGACGGAGGTGGCGAGGCCATGGCGGCGCCGGCGCCGGCGGGCGAGGAGTTGAGCGAGCGGTACCTCTGGTACCTCGAGGTCGGGGAGAGGTCTCTCGCCGAGGCGCTCACCTTGCTCGCCGAGCCCTCCGCCTATCCGGCGGTCTTCCACTGTGCCGCGGGCAAGGACCGGACCGGGGTCCTGGCGGCGCTGGTCCTGGACATCCTGGGGGTGGACGAGGACGTGATCGTGGCCGACTACCTCATCACCGCCGACCGGATGCCGATGATCCTCGACCGTTACCGCACGGATCCCGCCTTCGCCGAGCGGATGGCCAGCGTTCCGGCGTCGCGCTTCAGTGTGGAGGCCGAGTCGATGCGGCGGTTCCTCGACGGGCTGCGCCAGCGCTTCGGCGGTGCCCGGGAGTGGGCCACCGGGGCCGGAGTCCCCGCCGAGGCGCTCGACCGGATCGAGGATCTGCTGCTCGAGGGCCCCGGCTGACTCCTGGCCCACGCGGGCTCCCGTGTCGCCCGGGGTCCTACACTGGGGTTTGTGACCGCTTCGATCTGGATGCCGATCATCGCCGGCGTACTCGTCCTGATGGGCCTGTTGGCGGTCGGAGCCGCCGCCGTGGCTTACCTGCTGTGGCGGTTCGGCCGGCGCAAGTGGCGGGCACTACGTTCGCACGCCGCGGTGGTGGCGGCGACGGGCCTGTGGGGGGCCACCGCGTCGGGTCGGTTCGGATCCCGCGCCCCGATGTCGGCGGACTCAGCCGGCCAGTGGCCGGCCAGGACGGTCCGCAGGGAGATGTGGCGTGCCGTGGACCAGGCCGATGCCGCTGTCCGGGTCGCCGGTGACGTGGGGGCGCCTACGGCGTCGCTGCCCTCGCTCTGTCGGCGCTTGCGCGAGGTGGCCGTCGGGCTCGATCAGGTCCTCCGTGTCGATCCGGCTGCCATCGTCCCCGCCGAGTTGGCCCGACAGGCCGTCGAGGTGGTCCGGGCGGCCGCCGACCTCCAGCAGGCAGCAGTGGCCTCGGCTGGCGATGCCACCGGTCAACGGGTCGCCGGCCTCGTGCACGACGCCGACGAGGAGATCACCCTGCTCCATGCCGGCCTGGACTCGGCCCGCGCCGTGCTACCCAATCCCCGCCACTGAACCCAGCTGGACCCCGCCGAGCCCGCCGAGCCCGCCGAGCCCGCCGAGCCCTGCGGCCCCCGGAGAGCTCGCCGGTACTGCTTCTCCACTTTACAAACGAAAGTTATGTTAAATGGAAAAGTAGTTGGCCGAGGTTCCCACCTTGTACCGCCCCCTCGAGACCTCGAGACCTCGAGACCTCGAGACCTGTCCGCCTCGCGGGGTCCGTCACCCACGTTCAGGCCGACAGGACGTCCTCCACCGCTCCTGCCAGGACATCGAGCCCGTCAGCCAGGAGGTCCTCGTCGATGATGAGGGGGGGAAGCAGGCGGATCACGTTGCCGAAGCTGCCGCACGTCAAGACGACCACGCCGGACCGGTGACAGGCCTGGGCGATCCGACGGGTCGCCTCGGCGTCGGGCTCCCGAGTCCCGGGCCGCACCAGCTCCATGGCCACCATGGCCCCGCGTCCCCGGACGTCACCGATCCCAGGATGATCGGCCTGCAGTCCCAAGAGCCGGTTCGTGACCGTCTCGCCGATGGCCCGTGCAGCGCCGGCCAGATCGTCGCGGCGCAGCGTGTCGATGGCGGCCAGGGCGCTGGCGCATGCCACCGGGTTGCCGCCGTAGGTGCCGCCCAACCCGCCGGGATGCACCCCATCCATCAGGTCGGCCCGCCCGGTGACGGCGGCCAGCGGCATGCCGCCGGCCAGCGCCTTGGCCGTGGTCATCAGATCGGGGACGACTCCCTCGTGGTCGCAGGCGAACCAGTCCCCGGTGCGGCAGAACCCGGTCTGGATCTCGTCGGCGACCAGCAGCACCCCCCGGTCGCGGCACCAGGCGGCGACGGCGGGCAGGAAGCCCGGGGCCGGGACCACGAACCCACCTTCGCCCTGGATGGGCTCGATGAGCACGCATGCCACGTTGTCGGCGCCCACCAGGCGCTCCACCTGCTCGACGGCGCGGGCGGCGGCGCCCTCGCCCGTCATGCCGTCGGGGTCACGGAACGGGTACGACATCGGCACCCGGTACACCTCGGGTGCGAACGGCCCGAAGCCGTCGCGGTACGGCATGTTCTTGGCCGTCAGCGCCATGGTCAGGTTGGTGCGCCCGTGGTAGGCGTGGTCGAAGACCACCACCGCCTGGCGCCCGGTGACGTTGCGGGCGACCTTGACGGCGTTCTCCACCGCCTCGGCGCCTGAGTTGAACAGGGCCGACCGCTTCGGTGCCTCACCGGGGGCCAGTTGGTTGAGGGCTTCGCATACCGCCACGTAGGACTCGTAGGGGTTGACCATGAAGCACGTGTGCGAGAACCGGCCCACCTGCTCCCGGACGGCGTCGACCAGTGCCGGGGAGGCGTGGCCCACACTGACCACGGCGATCCCACTGCCGAGGTCGATCAGCGAATTGCCGTCCACGTCGACCAGGATGGCCCCGTCCGCCTCGGCGACGTACAGCGGGAGCACCGAGGTGACTCCCGGCGCCACCGCCGCCGCCCGACGCTCCTCGAGGGCTCGCGACTCCGGTCCGGGAAGCTCGGTGACCAGGGTGCGCTGCTGCTTGATGACGGAGGGCTCCACGGCCTCAGAGTACCGGACGCACCCACCGCCGGACTGAGCGATGGGGACGGGTCCGACTACGTGGCGGCCAGGGCGATGACCCCGAACATGGCGCCGGCCGGGTCGGCCATCACCGCGAACCGTCCGGCCGGGATGTCGACCGGCCCCACGAACAGCGTGGCCCCGAGTCCGGTGGCGGCGGCGATGGTGGCGTCGGTGTCGTCGCTGCCGAAGTAGGCGAGCCAGTGGGCCGGTACGGCGGCCGGAACCTCGTCGGGGATGGTCAGCATCCCGCCGATGGTCGTGCCGCCCAGCTTCCACTCCGTGTACTGCATCGGACCCATGTCGACGGTCTCGCCGCCCCATCCGAACACGGCACCGTAGAACGCCTTGGCGGTGTCGACGTCGCGGGTGTTCAGCTCGTTCCAGGTGAGGGCGCAGGCCTCGTTGACCAGCCCGGCCCCGGTGTGCAAGCGGGGCTGCCAGACGGCGGCGGCGGCACCGGTGGGATCGGCGAACACGGCCATCCGTCCCACGTCGAGTACGTCCATCGGCTCGACGAAGACGACGCCGCCGGCCGCCTTGACCTTGCCGATGCTCTCGTCGGCGTCGTCCACCGAGATGTAGCTGGTCCACGCGGGTGGCTGGCCCTCCATCATGATCGGGCCGGCCCCGGCCACCGGCACGCCGTCGAGCTCGAACGTGTGGTAGTGCCCGGCCTCGGCACCACGGTCCACCGCCTTCCACCCGAACAGGCTCGAATAGAAGGAGACCGATGCGGGCAGGTCGGCAGTGGCGAGGTCCACCCACGAGGGCGTGCCGGGGGAGTAGGACGAGACGGCTGGCATGGTGGAGATCTCCTTCGGTCGCGTGTCGGGCATGGCGTCCCGGGAGGTGGGCCCCCAGGGCCGCTCGTGATCACCCGCCCCGGGGCGATCTCCCCACCAGCCTGCCACGGAGCGGGCGCCGGGCGCGGGGCGACGCGCACCGCCCTCGCGACCCGGGACGGGCACGGCGCCGTCCTCTAGGATCACGCCCCGTGACGGACACCGGAGAGGTGCTCCCGCCTGGCGGATCGACGAACTGGCCCATCGTGCCGGCATCCCGGTGGGGACGGTGCGTCTCTATCAACGTGACGGCCTGGTGCCGCCCGGTCGCCGCGTCGGTCGGTCGATGACCTACGGCGCCTCCCACCTCGACCGGCTCGTCCGCATCCAGCAGCTGAAGTCGGCGAGCTTCACCCTGACCGCCATCAAGCGGATGCTGGACGACGGGCTGTTCGTCAAACTGGACCGGGTGCTCGGATCCGACCGGCGTCCCCGTGATCGCCGGCAGCTGGTCGAGGAGGTCGGCGTCGAGGCCGGCCTGGTCGAATCGCTCGAAGCGATGGGATTCCTGGCCGCCCCCGAGGACCGGGGCGCCACCGGGTTCGACGGCGCCGCCGCCTGCAGGAACGACCTCCGGGACAGTCCGCCCGCGCCGATGACTGCTCGCTCACTTCGATTCCTCCCCTGGGCCGGGCGTGGCATCGGCCGCGGCCCTTGTGATCACACGGTGAAGGGTCGATCTCCCGGAGTCAATTCATTTCCAAGTGACCGCGCCGTAAGGCGGGAAGAGGGTCGAAGGGCCGGGCGTGGGAGCCCCGGGCGGGTCAGTTCCCGAAGTTCCAGCTGTCGCCGCCCTCGTAGCGGTGGAGGATGTTCTTGGCCATGAGGATCTTGTGGACCTCGTCGGGCCCGTCGGCCAGGCGCAGCACGCGGGCGGTGAGGTACATCTGGCCCAGCGGCAGGTCGTTGCTCACCCCGGCGCCACCCCAGACCTGGATGGCCCGATCGACCACGCGGTGGTACGCCGCCGGGACGAACACCTTGATCGCCGAGATGGCCGTCCGCGCGTCCGGGTCACCGTTGGCCACCTTCTCGGCCGCGTTGATGGTCATGAGCCGGGCCGACTGCACGTCCATGTAGCTCTCGGCGATGAACCCCTGGATGAACTGCTTGTCCTTCAGGAGCCCGCCGTGCACCTGGCGGACGAGGGTCCGCTCCACCATCAGGTCGAAGGCCCGCCACATCTGGCCGACCGAGTTCATGCAGTGGTAGACCCGTCCGGCTCCGAGCCGGTCCTGGGCGGCCTGGTGGCCCTGGCCCACGAGGCCGAGGGTGTTCTCGATCGGGACCCGGACGTTCTCGTACCGGATCTCGCAGTGGTCGGACGTGGAGTGACCGAAGATGCCGATGCCCCGGACGATGTTCACGCCGGCGGTGTCGGTGGGCACGATGATCTGGGTCATGCGGCCCGGTGCCCCCAGCTCGCCGGTGGGATCGTTGGCCCGGCACATGACGATGAAGAAGTTGGCGTCGATGCCGTTGGAGGTGAACCACTTGTGGCCGTTGATGACCCAGTGGTCGCCGTCCCGGACCGCCTCGGTCTCGATCGACCGGGGATCCGAGCCGGCATGGTCGGGCTCGGTCATGGAGAAGCCCGACTCCATGGTCCCGTCGATCAGCGGGAGGAGCCACTTGCGCTTCTGTTCCTCGGTGCCGTACTTGACCAGGATGCTGGCGTTGCCGGAGTTGGGGGCGGCGATCCCGAACAGGGTGGCGGCCCCGACGGCGTAGGCGAGGATCTCGTACATGTAGGCGAGCGAGAGGAAGTCGAGTCCCATCCCGCCGTACTCGCTCGGGAGATGAGGGGCCCACAGCCCGGCCTCGTTCACCTTGGCCTTCACCTTCTCGCGCAGCTCGATGCTCCGTCGCCGGGCCGTCTCCCGCTCGTCCTCGGCCAGTTCGGCGCCCCTCCTCGTGCTCCAGAGGATCTCCTCGTTGGGGAGGATCTCGGCGTTGATGAACTCGGCGGTGCGACGGCGGATGTCGTTGATGGCCGGGTCCAGGCCGGGAATCGGCGTCACGTTGATCGCCACGGCGGTCTCCTTGGTCGGGGTGTTCGGGATGCGGGCGGGCCGTGCGTCGATGGCACCACCCTCCTTCCCATCATGGCCCAGGTGCCGCGCCGGTGGGCCTCCGGGCTTCCGGTAGCCCGCCGGGCCGGCGGGCTACCTACCCCGGTCGCCGCTCCGACGGTGTGGTCGGACGGTGTGTCTAGGCCGGTGTGGTTCAGGTCGGTGTGGTCAGGTTGTAGACGGTGACCCCGTCGACCGTCTGGGCGGTGTAGTGGGAGCTCACCCACGACGAGATCTGGGAGGCGACCGAGGCGCCCTTGGACCCGAGGCCCCCGCCGAACCCACCGCCGCCGATGTAGTAGTGGATCCGGCCCTCGGACACGTACTTCTCGAACTGGGCCAGGGTCGGCGCCGGGTCGGTCCCGTTGAAGCCGCCGATGGCCATCACCGGGTCGCCCGTGGTGAGCTGGTAGCCCGACGCCGAGTTGGAGCCGGTGGTGGCCGCCACCCACGAGTACCGGGATGCGTCGGCCGCCAGCAGGGCGGCGAGCTGCTTGCCCGGGGTGGATCCGTTGAGGAGCCCGCCGGCACCGCCACCTCCGCCGCCGGGCCCGCCGGCGCCTCCGAAGCCACCTCGCCTCCGGCCACCGGCGAAGCCCCCCGGCGCGCCGGGGCCCGCCACCGCCGCCGAACAGGCCGGCGCCGGGCGAGCCGGGTCGGAAGAAGCTGCCGGGCACATGGAATCCACGGGCGATCCTGGTGCCGTTGGGCAGGGTGAACCCGGGCGGGAGGGTGATGCCGTTGCGGGCCAGGCCGCCGGCACCGCCGGGACCGCCCGCCCCCCCGAACCCGGGGATCCCGCCCGCCCCTTGGACGGTCGGCCCGGCTGAGGGGATGGCGCCCTGGTGCGGGGTGTTGGCGGTGGTGAGGGAGTACGCCGCCGGGGCGGCGATGATCGAGGCCACCCCGAAGCCGGCGATGCCGGCGGCCAGGACGCCGCGGGCCCGGGGTGCCAGCGCGATGGCCAGTGCGGCCACGACGCCCACTCCGAGGATCACCCACCGCAACGCCGGGTTCCAGGTGGGGCTCCAGCCGAGGACGACGAACGCCCAGGCGATGGTGGCCACGATGGCCGCCGCCAGTGCCAGGCGGGGGAAGACCTGTGCGCGGCGGGCCCACAGGGTGGACGCACCCATGCCGACCAGGGCGCCGACGGCCGGGGCCAGGACCACCGTGTAGTAGGGGTGGATGATCCCCTGGGCGAAGCTGAGGACGGCCCCGGTCAGCAGGAGCCACCCCCCGAAGATCAAGAAAGCGGCCCGGACGCGGTCGGTCCGGGGGGCGCGTCGGGTGATCCACAGCACGGCCAGCAGTCCGATGAGGGCGCCGGGGATGAGCCACGAGATCTGGCCGCCCATCTCCTTCATGAACAGGCGGTTCCAACCCACCGGTCCCCACAGGCTCCCGCCGCCCCGGCCGGCGCCGAAGCCGCCGCCGACGCTGCCCGTCTCGTTCCCGCTCAGCCGCCCGAAGCCGTTGTAGCCGAAGATCAGGTTCAGCTCGGAGTTGTCGGTGGATCCGCCCACATAGGGCCGGTCGGCGGCCGGTGTCAGCTGGACGGCGGCCACCCACCATCCTGCCGACACCACCAGTGCGATGCCGGTGTAGATCAGCTGCAGGATGCGGCGACCGAGCTTGGGGGGTCCGGCCAGCAGATAGACGAGGGCCAGCACGGGCAGGAGGATGAAGGCCTGCATCATCTTGGTGATGAACCCGAAGCCGACCAGCGCGCCGGCCAGCACCATCCACTTGGTGCGCCCGCTCTCGACGGCGCGGACCGTGGCGTACGCCGCCCCCGTCAGCACCAGCGTCAAGAGGGCGTCGGGGTTGTTGAACCGGAACATCAAGGTGGCCACGGGTGTGAGGGCCAGCACGGCGCCGGCCAACAGCGCCGCCCCGGGCCTGCACACGCGTCGAACGGTCGCATAGAGGACCCCCACGGTGGCCACGCCCTCGAGGGCCTGGGGGGCCAGGACGCTCCACGAGTTGACCCCGAATATCCGGGCCGAGATCTCCATCACCCACAGGGCCGCCGGCGGCTTGTCCACGGTGATGAAGTTGGAGGCGTCGGACGAGCCGAAGAAGAACGCCTTCCAGCTCTTGGTGCCGGCCTGGACGGCGGCGGCGTAGAAGCTGTTGCCCCACCCCGAGCGGTCCAGCCCCCACAGGTACAGAACGCCGGTCCCGATCAGCAGGGCGAACAACGAGGGACGGACCCAGACCGGATCCTCCGGCCTTCCCCGGACCAGCCGGCGCAGGCGACCACCGGGGGCAGCGGGCGGGGCCGGCGTTGCCGGCGGCACCGGCGGCACTTCGGAATCGTCGGGGAAGGCGGTGGTCGCCGGGGCCGGGTCCCCGGGGGTCCAATCGTCCGGAAAGGGCAGTGGCGGCGCCGCCGGCGGGGGTGCCGTGGTATCCGTGTCGAGCTCGGTCACGAGGGCATCCTTGCCGGGTCGGTGGTCGGGCGCCCGGCCGGGCCGACCTCGACGGCGGGACGACCACTCGACAGGTGGGTCCCGAACTCGGGCCGGAAGACGAGGGACCGGAGGATGGCGAACCGGATGACGGCGGCGCCCATGTTGGCCGCCGTCACCGCACAGAGCTCGGGGACCAGCGAGGTGAGCCCGACGGCCCTGGTGGCGGCCAGCGCCGTGGTGGAGACGGAGAGGCTCACGCCGAGGAGGGCCCCGGCGGTGAGCAGGCGGTGCCGCCGGTCGAGGCCGAGGTGGGCCGTGTCGGCCATCCCCCGGTGGGCGGCGGTGTTCCCGAGGCTGCACATGCCGATGGCCAGCGCGTTGGCCAGGTAGCTGCCCATGGCGGGTTCGAGGGCTGCGAACAGGCCGGCGTAGGCCACGGTGCTCACCGCGCCCACCCCGGCGAACCGGAGGAGCTCGTCGGTGAAGACCTGGCGGTGGGGGACTCCGCCCGAGGCGGCAACCGGGGAGATCGTGGCCTCGGACACGATGGGTGTCGTCGACCCCGGCGCCTGGCCGACGGGACCACCGGCGCCGACGGGACCACCGGCGCCGACGGGACCACCGGCGCCGACGGGACCACCGGCGCCAATGGTCCCGGCCTCCCCTTGTGGGAGGGGTCGGGCGGGACGGAGCACGGCACGCCGGCGAGACGACGGGCCCATCATCCTCACCACGCCCCGCAGGTCCTCCACCACGGTCCGGGGGACGTCGACCCGGGAGTCGGTGTCGTCGACCCAGTCCACGGGCACCTCGTGGATGCGCAGCCCGATGCGCTGGGCCGTCACGAGGAGCTCGGTGTCGAAGAACCACTCGTTGTCCTCGACGAGTGGGAGCAACTCGATGGCGGCCGTGCGACGCATGGCCTTGAACCCGCACTGGGCGTCGCTGCTGACACTGCGCAGGGCGGTGCGCAGCAACAGGTTGTACCCACGTGAGATGAACTCGCGCTGGGTGCCCCGGACCACATGGGCGCCGGTGGCCAGACGCGACCCGATGGCGAGGTCGCTGTGGCCGGACAGCAGGGGAGCGACCAGGGGCGAGAGGGCATCGAGGTCTGTGGCCAGGTCCACGTCCATGTAGGCGACCACCGCCGCAGTGCTCTGGGACCACGCCGTGCGCAGGGCCCGGCCCCGCCCTTTCTGGGTGAGCCGGATGGCGTCCACGCCGGGGAGCGTGCCGGCCAGCCCGGTGGCGATCTGCCACGTGTCGTCCGTGCTGGCGTTGTCGGCGATGGTCACGGTGGCGTCGAAGGGGAACGCGGTGTCGAGGTAGGTGCGGAGCCGGGTCACACTCTCGGCCAGCTGGTCGGCCTCGTTGTAGACGGGGATGACGATGTCGACGTCGGCGGTGGCCGGGGCGCCGTCGTCCTGCGCCCGGGCAAGCTGGAGCACGCTCATGGGGACCACTGTGGACCGGGGAGTTCGTGCTTCGATTGGAGCCACCTGTGTGATTCTTGAGAGCGTATGCCCACCCGGAGCCGAGTGGCGGTCAGCGGCCGTGTGGCGGTCAGCGGCCGTGTGGCGGTCAGCAGCCCTGCGCCCTCCCGCGGGCCGGTCATCCGGCGGCGGGCTCGGTCGCCGGCTCGAGGGTCGGGGCCGGGTCGGGTTCCGGCTCGGAGCTCGGCGGCGCAGGGGGGAGGTGCACGTTGAACGTGGTCCCCGCGCCGACGACTCCCTGCGCCGACACCGTGCCACCGTGGTTGGCCACGATGGCGCTCACGATCGACAGGCCGAGGCCGGCGCCTCCATGGGCACGGGACCGAGACGGATCGGAGCGGTAGAAGCGCTCGAAGATGTGGGCGGCCTCCTCGGGCTCCATCCCCGGGCCGTTGTCCGCCACCGTCACCACGGCACCGTCGCCCTCGGGCTCCACCGTCACCTGTGCCTCGGTGCCGGGCGGCGTGTGGGCCCGTACGTTCCCGAGCAGGTTGTCGACGACCTGGCGAAGGCTGGTCGCATCTCCCATCACCTCGATCGGCGTCGAGGCGCGGAAGGTAACCGGCCAGTCGGGCCCGACGGTGGCTGCGGTGTGGACGGCTTCGGCGCAGAGCGCCACGAGGTCGACCGAGCGCACTTCCATGGGCCGCCCCTCGTCCAGGCGTGCCAGCAGCAGCAGGTCGGCGACCAGGTGCTCCATCCGGGTCGTCTCGGTCCGGATCCCACCCATCAGCCGTTCGAGGTCCTCTTTCTGCTCGGAGGCACCCCGTCCGAACAGCTCGGCGTAGGCCGAGATGGCGGCGATCGGCGTGCGCAGTTCGTGCGAGGCGTCGGCGACGAAGCGACGCAGCCTGGCCTCGGAGGCCCGCAGGCGTCGCTCGGAGGCCAGCCGGGCGCTGAACGCGGCCTCGATCCGGGTCAGCATGACGTTGAGCGTGCGGGCGAGGCGCCCCACCTCGGTCTTCTGGTTCTCGCCCGGGACCCGTTCGGTGAGGTTGCCGGCGGCGATGGACTCGGCGGTGCTCTCCATGTCCCGCAGCGGGCGCAGACCGACGCGGACGAGCCAGAATCCGCCGATGAGGGCGATGATGACGGCGGCCCCGCTGACCGCCAGTTCGACGAAGAGGAGATGGTGGAGGGTGCTCTCGATGTCGCCGAGGGGCTGGGCCACGATGAGTCGGTCCCCGTTGTCGAGGATGGTGGCCTGCACCCGGAAGATGGGACCGCCCGCCTGGTGGGAGGGGGCGTTGAAGTACGCCACCTGCGAGCCGTCGTCGGTGGTGAGCCCCGAGAGCGTGGCCGGTATCTGCGGCGTGTAGGCGGTGCCCTCGACGTAGGCCGAGCAGCTCTGCCCCTTCACGACGGCCCCGGAGCTGGTGAGCACCTGGACGGCCTGGGTCTGGATGGCATTGGACCGCTGGCCTGCACCCGGTCCGTCACCGTCCCCGTCGATTCCATCGCCGCCACCGCCAGCACCACCGCCGACGCCGGGAGCGGCGCCGGCAACCGGTGCGAACGGCCCGGGACCGGCGCAGTAGCCCGGGGGGAGCGTGCCGCCCTTGTTCAGCGCATGGGTGAGGGTCGAGTTCTGGTCGAGCTGCTGGTCGACCCGCTGGTAGAGGAACGACTCGAGCGACTTGTACGAGACCACGTTGGCCACGGCCAGGGCCACCAGCGCGACCACCCCGATGGCGATCAGCAGCCGGCTACGGAGCGACATCGGTGCCGCCCGTCCGCTCGCCCGTGCCCATGGCGCTACTCGCCGGTGGGCTCGCGGAGCGCATAGCCCACCAATCGGACGGTGTGGATCACCGGTGGGCCGACCGCCTCGAGCTTCTTGCGGAGGTAGCTGACGTAGGTCTCGACGACGTTGCCGTCGCCACCGAAGTCGTAGTGCCATACGTGGTCGAGGATCTGCGCCTTCGACAGTACGTGTCGGGGATTGAGGAGGAAGAAGCGCAGGAGGTTGAACTCGGTTGCGGTCAACGAGACGGGTTGCCCGGCCCTGGTCACCTCGTGGGCGCTCTCGTCCATCTCGATGTCGGCGAACCGGAGGATGCCCTCGTCCTCGGGCTCGCTGCCGATGCGCCGGAGGATGGCGTGGACCCGGGCCACGATTTCGGCCAGGGCGAAGGGTTTGGTCACGTAGTCGTCGCCACCGACGGTGAGTCCGGCCACCTTGTCCTCGATGGCGTCGCGGGCGGTCAGGAACAAGATGGGCACCCGGATGCCGTCGGCCCGGAGCCTGCGGGTCACCTCCAGCCCGTCGAGATCGGGGAGCATCACATCGAGCACGATCAGGTCGGGGGGGCTCTCCTGGGCGGCGGCCAGGGCCAGCCGGCCGTTGACGGCCTCGTCGACACCGAACCCCTCGTAGCGGAGTGAGGTGGCCACGGCGTCGACGATCGACGGTTCGTCATCGACGACCAGGATGCGCTGACTGCGGCTCGGCTCCACGTGGGTGCTCCTTCTTAGCGTGCTCTTACGCCGTTCTTAGCTCGTGCCGCTCTACTGGATGAGCAGGTGTAACGGAACGGTGCAGAGGACTCGGTCCGTCCAGCATCCCACTACGGGTTGGGCCCGAGGTGTGATCTGGCTGTGAACCAGCTGTGAGGGAGGGTCGGGGTGGTCGACCACATTCACAGGTGATCCACAGGCGGCACGAAGGTGGCTCTGGGTCGCAACCAGTGAACTGGATTCATCGGAGCGGGGCCACCTCCACGCTCGACCGAACGAAGCGGACCCGGTCCGACCGAGCAGCGAAAGGCACACCATGGTGCAGAAGAACAACCAGGTGCACGAGAGCAACCACCGACGCAGCCAGCGGTCCGCAGCACTGGCCCGGGACCGGGCCATGGCCCGGGTCCGACGGGCCACGGTGGCGATCGGGATCGGCGCCTCGGCCGGGGCCATCGGCCTCGGCGTGCTGGTCGCCTCGGACACCATCGCCCACTCGGCGCCGGTGTCGAACGGCTCGACGACCACCACGGCCGGCTCGACCGCCACCACCACGCCGACCACCGTGTCGGGTGCGTCGTCGGCCACGACGGCCACGTCGGGCTCCTCCGCCACCACGCCGACGACCAGCGCGCCGTCGACCACCACCACCACGACGCCGGTCACGGTGTCGGGACAGTCATGACCGACACCCTGCGCCATCGTGATCCGGCCACCGGCGGCCCGGACGCTCCCATCGCCACACGTTCGATGTCGGCCATCGGCACCACCGCCATGGTGGCGGTCACCCGGGCCGACCGGGCCGACCGGGCCCTCGCCCTCCTGGCCGGGGAGCTCGACGCCATCGACTCCGCCTGCAGCCGGTTCCGTCCCGACTCGGAGCTCAGCCGACTGGAGCAGGACGGGGGCGGCCGGCCGGTGGCGGTGAGTCCCCTGCTGTTCGAGGCGCTCGAGGTGGCGTGCACCGTGGCCGCCCGCACCGCCGGCATCGTCGATCCCACCATCGGCTCGGCACTGGTGGCCCTCGGCTACGACCGTGACTTCGACGAGCTCGTCCCCGGCGCCGCCGACTCCGATCTGGTGCCCCGGCCGGCCCCGGGGTGGTGGCGGATCGAGCTCGACCCGGTGCTCCAGACCGTCGCCGTCCCGTTCGGGGTCCATCTCGACCTCGGCTCCTCGGCCAAGGCCTTCGCCGCCGATCGGGCCGCCCGCCGGGTGGCCTCGGCGCTCGGGTGCGGGGTGCTGGTGAACCTCGGTGGGGACATCGCCGTGGCCGGGCCCGCGCCGGTGGGTGGCTGGGCCATCGGCATCGCCGCCGAGTGCGACTCGTCACCGGACGCCGTCGACCAGGTCGTCGCCATCTCCTCGGGCGGACTGGCCAGCTCCGGGACCACGGCGCGGACCTGGCTCCGCAACGGCAAGAGGGTCCACCACATCATCGATCCCTGGACGGGCGAGGCGGCACCGGCGGTGTGGTCCCTGGTGTCGACCACGGCTCCCAACTGCGTGGAGGCCAATGCGTGGAGCACGGCCTCGGTGGTGTGGGGCGAGGACGCAGTGGGAAACCTGGCCGCCCTCGGGGTGTGCGCCCGCCTGGTGCGGGTCGACGGCGAGGTGATCCGCGTCGGTGGATGGCCGGCCGACGCCGTGGCCGCCCTTCCGGTGGGCGCCCTCCCCGTTGACGACCGAACCGACCCCCCGGAGCTCGGGGTCACCCACCGCGAAGGGACGGTGCAGTGATGCTGGCCAGCTCTTCGACGGCGTTCTGGTACACCACGCGCGCCACGGGCATCGTGGCCCTGGTCCTCCTGACCGGCACCATGGTCCTCGGCATTCTCACGGCGGGCCGGGTCAAGAGCCGATCGTGGCCGGCGTTCGCCCAGGCCGACCTCCACAAGCGGGTGTCCATCCTGGCCATGGTGTTCCTCGCCATCCATGTGCTCACCGCCGTCCTCGACACCTACGTCCACCTCGGGTTGGCATCGGTCCTGGTGCCGTTCGCCTCCCCCTATCGACCGCTGTGGACCGGGCTCGGGACCGTGGGCGTGGACCTGATGATCGCCGTCGCCGTGTCGAGCGCCCTGCGCCAGCGGATCAGTGCCCGCATGTGGCGCAGCATCCACTGGCTGGCCTACGGCAGCTGGCCGGTGGCCATGGCCCACTCGCTGGGCGAGGGCACCGATACCGCCAAGCTGTGGATGGACGCGCTGGCCGCTGTCTGTGCACTGGCGGTGGCGGGTGCCCTGGCCTGGCGGATCACCGATGCCAGGCGGGCCAAGGAGCACGCCCTCCGGGTGGGGGCCACCACCCGGGCCGCCGTCACCACCCCGTCACCGTCCCCCCGATCGTCCCTGCCGTCGCGGTCCGGCGTGCCGGCATCCGCACCTCCGGCGCCCACCGGCACCGCCGCCCGCCCCGGGCGAGCCGGCAGCGCCACCCACCTGCTCGAAAGAGATCGACCATGACCGCCATCGCCCTCGAAACCAGCGACCGCCTCCTACGGCGGCCGTCCGGCCCGAACGTGCCGATGAACCTGGCCGACCACGTGGCCGTCCACGGGGCGTTGAGCATCCCCAAGGGTGACGACCGGACCTGGAGGAGCGGCATGCTCCGCGCCGTGGCCGAATCCGGGCTCCTCGGTCGCGGGGGCGCCGGCTTCCCCGCCGCCGTCAAGTGGGACGCCGTCCAGAGGGCCGGGCGTCGTCCCCTGCTCGTCGTCAACGCCATGGAGGGCGAGCCGGCTAGCGCCAAGGACCGCGTGCTGCTGTCCTACTCGCCCCATCTGGTGCTCGACGGCGCCGAGGTGGTGGCGGCGGCCATCGGTGCGTCCGAGATCGTCGTCTGCATCGCCGACGACAGCGGTCCGGCCGCCGATTCGGTGGTGTCGGCGATCGACGAGCGGTCACGGTCGGGTAGGCCCCGCCGACGCATCTCCGTCGAACGCCCACCGGGACGCTACGTCTCCGGCGAGGAGTCGGCTCTGGTCAATTGGTTGGCGACCAGGAGCCCGCTCCCGTTCCTGCGGACCGACAAGTCGGTGCCGCTGTCCGTGGGGCGACGGCCCACGCTGGTCCACAACGCCGAAACCGTGTCCCAGGTGGCGCTCATCGCCCGCCACGGACCGGACTGGTTCAAGAGTGTGGGAACCGGCGATGCTCCCGGCACCACCTTGGTGACGGTGACCGGCGCTGTCCGCACCCCCGGGGTCGTCGAGGTCGAGCTGGGCACGCCCATCGGCGAGATCCTGGTGCGCTCCGGGGTCGAGGCCGAGCTGTCCGCCGTGCTGGTGGGCGGGTACGGGGGTGCGTGGATCGATGCCTCCCGGCTGGCCACCCCCTACGCGCCCGGGCCGCTGGCCGCCGCCGGTGGGACCCACGGGGTCGGGATCCTCGTGGCGCTCCCGACCTCGTCGTGCGGCATCGCCGAGACGGCCAGGATCGCCCGCTACATGGCGACCCAGAGTGCAGGCCAGTGCGGACCCTGCGTGTTCGGGCTCCCGGCCATCGCCGACGACCTCGACCTGCTGTGGGCGGGACGGGCCGACGCCGGCCTGTCCCGCCGTCTCACCAGACGGTTGGCCGAGGTAGACGGCCGGGGCGCCTGCCGGCACCCTGACGGCGTGGTGCGCCTGGTGCGGACCGCCCTGACGGTGTTCGCCGCCGATGCCCGTGCCCACGCCGAGGGACGGCCGTGCGCCGGCCACGCCTCGCCGACGGCGCTGACCTTCCCCCGCCCGATGCCCGGAGGTCGGCCGTCGTGAACCCCACCCGCGCCACCCGGCAGCGAGTGGCCATCCGGGTGCGGGTCGACCCGGTGGCCTGTGACGCCTACGGCTACTGCGCCGAGATCCTCCCCGAGCGTGTCACGCTCGACGAGTGGGGCTATCCCATCGTCGACGGGGCACCGGTCCCGGCCGAGCTGGTGGAGATGGCCACCCGCGCCGCCGCCGACTGCCCCCGTCGGGCGGTCATGCTCGAAGAGGTGACGCTGACCCGCTAGGACGTGGGACGGGTACCGAATACCCGGGTCCCTGGGTACCGGCGAGATCGGCGAGCCCGGAGGTGACCGGCGGGTGTCCGGCTGCGGGTGTTCAGTGGCAGACGGTGCCGCGGCGGGGGAGACCGCCCCCGGTCAGGTAGGTGGCGACCGACCGCTGCATGCAGGCGTCGTCCGATCCGTTCAGCAGCCAGGTATGGCCCCAGCCCGACCAGGTCAACAACGACGCCCTCGGGAAGATCGCACGCAGGTGCACCGCGCCCACGTAGGGGGTGTTGGGGTCGCCCGTCGTGCCGATGACGAGGACCGGCGGGGCCCGCCGGGGGTGGAGTCCGACCACCGGCTGTCTTCCCTTCGGCCACGCCACGCACCCGCCCTCGGTGTAGGTCGCTGCATAGGCCCCGAGCAACGGCTCGCGCTGGGCGAGGGACGACGCCAGCCTCCCGGCGGCGACCGGCCCCGGGTGCACGGCGGCATCGTTGCAGGTGATGGCCCACAGGGGATCACCCAGTGGCGCACCGTTGATGTCGGTCTCGAACTCGAGGGCCAGGGCCCGCAGCGGCGCGCCGTTGCCGGTCCGGGCGGCCGCCACCGCCGACTCGAAGGGGGCGGTGAACTCGGGGACACTGAGGGCGAGCAGGGTGGCGGTGTCGAGGTCGCCCACCGTGACCGGATAGTCGTCCCCGCCCCCCGGTGCCGGAAGCGGCCGTCGGGTGAGCGACGTCGCCAGGGCCTCGAAGGTGGCCTCGGGGTGGGTCCCGAGTGCGCAGGGCGGATGGCCCGAGCACGTGGCGAACAGGTGCAGGAGTGACCGCTCGGCGGCCGGCGCCTGCTCGCCGGCCTGCACGGGGAGGGTGGCGTCGACGTCGAAGGCACCGTCGAGGACCATGGTGGACACGTGCTCCGGAAAGAGGGCGGCGTAGACGGCGCCCAGCGCCGTCCCGTACGACAGTCCGTAGTAACTGATGGTCGCCACCCCGAGGGCCTGGCGGATCCGGTCGATGTCCCGTGCCGTGCTGACGGTGTTGATGAAGGGCACGAGCGCGGCGGCCTTTGCCTCACAGGCGTGGGCCATGGCGGTGAACACCGGCGTGCCGGGAAGCGGTGCGCCGCTCCTGGCCGGGACCGGCACGGCGCTGGACAGGGCCGAGGGTGAGGTCCCGCACTGCAGCGGATCGCTGGCCCCCGTGCCGCGCGGGTCGAAAGAGACGATGTCGAACTGCCGGCGCACCGACGGAGGGAAGAGGCCGATGACCACCGGGAGGATCTCGTTGCCGCTCTCGCCGGGCCCACCCGGGTTGAACACGAGTGTGCCTGTTCGGGCCGACGGATCGAGGGCCGGGTACCGGGTCACCGCCAGGGACAGCTGGCCTCGTCCCGGATGCCCGTAGTCCACCGGCACGGTCACGGTTCCGCACTGGAGGGGTGATCCCGCTGCGCACGTGGTCCATCGGATGGGGGGCGGGGCCGCGGTCGCGGCGACGGCGGTGCCGCCGGTGACGTCGATGACGGACCCGGCTGCCGACACGACCGCCACCACGACGACGGCACAGACGACGCCGAGCGCCGAGCCGAGGGAGGAGCCCCGGCCCTTCAGCCCACCCCGGCCGGTCCGCTGGCGCGTGGCGCTCGCTGGGGTCGAGGTGCCGTTCGCCATGGGGGCGAAGGTACCAGGGGGTCCGGGTGGTCGGGGGTCCCCGGCTGACCTGCCGGCCGCGGCCCGGTGTACCCCCCCAGTGGGCCAAGAGCCCTGTTCACCAGGGGCGAAATCACGAGATCGGGCGCCGGTCCTCGCAGCGGGAATCTTTGCCGTCCCAGCACGGTTGCAAGGACTATGCAGTTGGTGACCCTGCCCGTGACCAGGCTCCGGGCCAACGAGACGGCGGTGCGGGTCGTCGCCGCCAGGACCATCGCCGTCGCCGGCGTGATCGCCTACAACTGGTGGGTGGTGGTGCCGTTCGTCCCGGGGCTGATGCCCTCGGTGAACGGGTTCTTCTCCGATCTCGAGGCCACGGGACGGCCCTACTCGTCGTGGATGTCGGACGCCGACATCGTGGCCGGTGTGCTGCTGGTGTCGGCGCTGCTGATGCGGGGATCTCGTGCCCAGGGCGGTCCCCGACGGGAGTGGACGTGGATGGTGGCCTTCGCGGCCGCCGGCGCCGTCGGGGGACGGTTCCCCTACGCCTGCTCCGAAGGTCTCAGTGCCACCTGCCGCCAGATGGAGTGGCACCTGCAGCTGCCCGTGCACCACTACATCCATGTGGTGTCGGGCATCGCCGAGTTCGCCACCTTGACCGTCGCCGCCGTGATCGCCATGCGCCGGACGAGGGCGAGCGGAGCTGCCATCGCACCGCTCTACGCGGGGCTGGTGAAGGCACTGATCATCGGCTACCCGCTCCTCGGCGCCGTGTACATCAGCGATCGGCTGGGCACGATGGTCGAGCCCATCTTCTTCATCGTCTTCTCCGTCATGGTGCTGGCCGAGGTCTTCGAGCCGCTCGGGCACGACCGCGACGCGTCGCACTCGCCCGAAGCACGGTCGTCGTGGGCCGAAGGGGTCATGGCCCGGGAGGCGTGTCCCTGAGCTGCGAGCCCGCCGGCGGTGGCACTTGGGGCTTGTCGCAGGCACGGATATGGGCGCAATGCAGCAGTGGCCCCCAGTTGCGCCTAGGGTTGTGGGGTCATCGACCCAATCACGCGGGCCGGTGCATGTAGGGCTTCACAATGGATCCCCGCGTTACCGTGCGTGAATTTCAAGGAGACAACAGTTATGGGTGTAGGTGCAGTGAAGTGGTTCAACGCCGAAAAGGGCTTCGGATTTATCACGCCTGACGGCGGCGGGGATGATCTCTTCGTTCATCAGTCGGAGATCCAGATGGAGGGCTTCCGCGACCTCGCGGAGGGCCAGCGTGTGGAGTTCGAGACCAAGCAGGGTCAAAAGGGCCTGCAGGCCAGCCAGGTCCGCAAGATCTGACTCGCCCTCTGCCGGGTGTCGACCCGAGTGTCCCTTCGGCACTGGCCGTCCGGGCACGCCGGGTCGGCATCCCGCACGGGATTGACGTTCCGGCCTCCTCGCGGAGGCCGATGCTGATTGCGGCGGCAGTCACCGCTCCTCATCGCAGGAGCCCCAGGCCATGCCCTGCTCTTGGCGCGCCCTACCGACCACCCGAGGAGTGCCCGCTACCAGCCCCCGCAGCCGTACTGGTCCGGAGGCGAGGATTGAATCCGCTCGGCCACCATGATCTGTTGGTCCTCGGTGGCCTCGGCACCGTCGGCGGCGTACTCCGTTCCGCCGTAGGCGTCCCAGTTGGAGCGGGTGATTCCCAGTCCACCGCTGAACCGACCTCCGTCGACGGTCCAGGTGCCGCCCTCCTCGCACATGGCGACCCGCTCCCACGCCGCCCGCTGGTCCGGGGTCACGGTGTCCGTGGATGCAGTGACGGTGGACGAGGCTGCCGTTGCCGGGCTCGACGCCGCCGGAACCGGAGCCGATGATTTGGGCGGCGCGCCGGCCACGGTGGTGGACGGCGGGTGGAGCAACAGGGCCCCACTGACGTCGCTGAGAAGCCCCGTTTCGGCCAGGGCGGGACGGCTTGTGCCCAGTCCGCGATAGGCGATCAGCTGATCGGGGAGGATCGGGTTGCCCGGTGCGGCGGATAGTGCCGATATCGGGGCTGGTTCTGCTCCGGTGGACTGCTCGGTGGCAGCCTGCACCAGGGTACTGATGGTGATGACGGCGATCGGGGTGATCGCCACGAGTGCAATGCGGGTCCGCATGGCACCTCCCTTCGTAGGGCGCCAGGGCGCCTTCCTCTGCTCGGTGTTGGCGGGCTCCGGCCTGTGCATGCGGTCCCCGGACGGCGAGCGGAAAGGCTTCGTCCGTCCTGGCGTGACGCCAAAGGGTGTGCGGCCGGTGTTCGTTGGGCCCAGGATTGCGTCGTGGGTACATCACTCGATTCTGTTGGTTTCTTCGATCGCGGACGGTGGCTGGATGGCAGTGGCCTTCATCGCCACGAGGTGCTCGCCCAGAGGGATCAGGTTCCTGACGGGTCATCGTCGGCTCCGTCGGCCTGATCAATGCCTGGTCGCCGGACTCTCACGAGTGGCGTTCAAGCGGTGGTGAGCTTTTGGGGAGTATAACGTCTTTCGGTTACCCGCTGGTCTGCGAGGGGGGAAACCATCCTGAACAGGAAGTATAGATCTGATATTCGGCGCAGGTGATAGTAACTATCTCTATAAAAGATCGGAAAGAACGAGGTCGCTTATTGCACCGAATCACCGCAGGTAGCGGGCGGTTGTTATGGCGATAACGTACCGATCGGACGTTGGAACCGGGGTTGCGCCCCGCCCCGATGTTCCCAACAGCATACGAATAGTAGGTTATTTAGAGGAACAGTAGGCGGCTTCAAGGGGTCCGCGCACCAACTTGGTGAGTTACCGACACTGGTCGGGACGAGCCAAGGAGGTTGGAGATGACACCGATGTTGACCCGGGAGCAGAGACGGATGGCCGCCCGTCTTCGAGCCGAGGGCCTGGACTGGAAGGACATCGCCCGAGCGTGTGGGTGCTCGGTCGACTCGATTCGCTACGTAGGCCATCTGGCACCCGATGACCAGGTTCGGATCGATCGTGGATTCGGCTCGCCAGCGTGGACCCCGGCTGCGGGGCGGTTGACCTTCGGCGACCGGGAGGAGATCGTGATCGGGCTGGCCCGGGGGGAGACCCTGGCCACCATCGCCCGCAGGCTCCATCGAGCCCCGTCGACCATCAGCCGGGAGGTGGCGGCCAACGGGGGCGCCAACCGCTACCGGGCCTGGGGCGGCTACCTGCGGGCCTATGCCCAGTCCCGTCGGCCCAAGCCCACCAAGCTGGGCTCGAGCCCCGAGCTGTTGGCCGAGGTCGTCCAGGCGTTGGAGAAGTTCTGGTCTCCCTGGGAGATCTCCCGTCGCTTGCGCCTGGATCACCCAGACGATCCGATGATGCAGGTGAGCCACGAGACCATCTACCAGTCCCTCTACGTCCAGGGCCGCGGGGAGCTCCGCCGGGAGCTGGCCCGGTGCCTGCGCAGCGGCAGGGCCAAACGCCGGCCCCAGGGCCGAGACGAGACCCGGGGGAAGATCAAGGACATGGTGATGATCTCCGAGCGACCGGCCGAGGTTGCGGACCGGGCCGTCCCCGGCCACTGGGAGGGCGACTTGATCATGGGCAGGAACAACCGCTCGGCGGTCGGGACCCTGGTCGAGCGGTCCACCCGCTTCGTCCTGCTGTTGCACCTGGGAGCGGGCAAGGACGCCTGGTCGGTCAAAGAGGCCATGCAACAGGCCATCACCACGCTGCCCGAGAAGCTGGTCAAGACCATCACCTGGGACCAGGGTGCCGAGATGGCCCGCCACCTCGAGTTCACCGTCGAGACCGGCGTGCCCGTCTACTTCTGTGACCCCCACAGTCCCTGGCAGCGGGGATCCAACGAGAACACCAACGGGCTGTTGCGCCAATACATGCCCAAGGGAACCAACCTGTCGGTCCACACCCCCGAGGACCTGGCCGCCATCGCCTGGAGCCTCAACGACCGTCCCCGCGAGACCCTCGGATTTCTGAAACCATCAGAGAAGCTCGCTGAGGTTATTGCGCAGACCGGTTGAAGCCGCCGTACCGGCGAGGTGCCGTCGGCCTCGACCCGAAGCGTACCGAGTCCCGACCCACCGGCCGGGCGCAGGTCCGAGTAGTGGCGGATCTTGTACACACGACCTCGCAGGCGACGGACGCCGCCGCTGATCCCGGTCGGTGTGTCGTCCGGGATCCTCTGGGAGACCTTCGGGTCGGAGGGCCCCCGTTCGAAGACGATGAGGCCGGGGTAGAAGTGCATCGACATCGTGCTCGACGTGAACTCCGTGGGCGCGACGGCGCCCCTGGACAGGTCGGCATTGAGCTCGTCGATCAAGTTCTTGGCCACCTCGATGATCGAGCCCTCGCAGTGGAGACTGCCACCACAGTTCGGCCAGTAGGCGGTGTACACGTCCTCGATGAAGTACACACCCGTCTTCGACATCCGGGGGTAGAGGTACCGGAACGAGTTCCGGACGTCGTCTACCTGATGGCTTCCATCGTCGACGATGACGTCAGGAGCGCCGAACTCGTCGATGAGCCCGGCGAGGAATTGCTCGTCGGACTGGTTCCCGATCCGGATGGCGACCTGCTCCTCTTCGAATGCCTTCTTCTTCGGGGCGATGTCGATGCCGACCAGATGGGCGTGCGGACCCAGGTAGGTCTTCAGCATCTGCAGCGAGCCGCCCTGCCCCACGCCGATCTCCCAGAACAGGCACGGACGGTTCTGGAAGCGGGGAAAATGGATGTCGTACGCGGAAAAGTAGTGGTGCCACTTGTGAATCGTGCGTCCTTCATTCGTGAGGTAGTGCCGCCACAACTCCACGTGACGAGGTTAGCGGTTGGTCCCTCGGGCTGCCCGTGGCGGTGGGCGATGGCCGGGTCGACCCGACCCATCAGGCGTCCGCCGGTGCGCCTGAACGGATCCTCGGGAGCAACGGCGCCCACGCCCGGGCGCGCACGCACCCGATCCAGACACCGCATCCGTAGGCGATGTCGTCGACGACCGACGCCACCACCCACCGGACGGGGTCGAGGCCCGGCCTCCGACGGCACCACTCCACCGCCGGCGGGGCCACCAGCGCCAGGACCGACACCAGGCGGGCCCGCCGGCCGCGGATACTGGCGCCGAGCAGAAGGGGCGCGGCCAACATGGTGGCGGCCCGACCGAGCCCGATGAGGGTCCAGCCGGCCCCGCTGGCGCACCACCGAAGGCTCTGCACCATGGGGATGCCTCGGCGGCCGAGCTTGTCGTCCATGGCGACGGCTGAGGACAACAACGTGACCAACGCCGTCCTGGGCCGTCCGGCCAGGAGCGCCACCGCCACTCCGGTCGGCCAGGGCCGGAGTTCGACGGGCGCCAGCTGGCCCTGGTGGCGTCGGGAGAGGGGACCGGCGGACGTGCCGTAGCGGACCCTCCGACCGAGCAGCGCACCCCATGTGCTCGGCTCCCGGTGGTGCACCGTGACCGAGGGCTCGTACCGCACCCGCCACCCGGCGCCCAGCAACCGCCACACCAGGTCGACGTCCTCCCCGACCCGGAGGTCCGGGTCGAAACCGTCGTCGAGTGCCGTCCGTCGAACCACCAGGGCCGCGCTGGGCACATAACGGACCAATCGGTCGGGTCCCACCTCGCTCGGCTCCGGGCCGAGGTCCAACGCCGATCGATCGGTCGAATACCGGTCGATGGTCGATGCCCGATCCGGGTCGCCCGGCTTCGGCCGGACACGCGGTGCCACGGCACCGATGGCGGGGTCCTCGAAGAGATCGATCAGGGGAAGCAGCCAGCCCGGGGTGACCGAGCAGTCGCTGTCGACGAAGGCCACGAGGTCGGTGTGGACGACCTCGAGCGCGTCGTTGCGCGCCGCGCCCGGGCCCCCGTTGACGGTGCGGTGGATCACCTGGGCCCGGTGGTGTCGGCACACGTCGGCGACTGCGGTCGGGTGATCCGACCCGTCGTCCACCACCACCACCGGAGGACCGGATGCCAGCGAGGCGAGACACCGGTCGAGATCGGCCACCCGGTCCCGGGCCGGTACCACCACGGTGATCCCCCAGTCGGCTGCGGACCGGGGATGGCCCGACAGGCGGCGGGGATGAGCCATGCCGGCCCGGACGAGACGTCCCGCCAGCTGCCGTTGGCCGACCGATGCCGTGCCGCCGGCGAGGAAACGGTCGAGGGCACCGGCACCCTCCTGGGTGAGGGTGATCAACCGTCCCGGGTGCCCGCCCACGAGCACGGTCCCCCGGGCGAAGGTCCGTACCGAGCGGTCCAGCTCGATGCCGAACCCTTCCGGCAGGAGCGTCACAACGAGAGGCCGCCATCCACGGGGATCACCGCGCCGGTCAGTGCGCTGCTGTCGGGACCGGCCAGCCATACCAGCGCCGCCGCGACCTCCCCGGCGGTGAGCAGCCGCTTGAACGGCTGCTGGTCGGCGAACGAGCGTGTGGTCTCGAGGCCGTAGAGCCGGGCGCTCTCGTCCAGGATCGCCGTGGCGGTCGAGCCGGGACTGATGGCGTTGGCGGTCACCCCGGTGTCAGCCAATTCCACGGCGAGCCCCCGCACCAGGCCGGCCACGCCCGCCTTCGCCGCACCGTAGGCGGCCAGCATGGGGAGCCCGCGTGTCGCCGCCGCCGACGCCACGGCGAGGAACCGGCCCTGACGGGGGGTGGGGCGGCGTAGGAGGGCGGGGATCCCGACGCGGGCGGCGGTGATCGGCCCACCGAGGTCGACGCCCAGGACCGCACCCAGCTGTTCGGCGGGCATCTCCCAGAGTGGCACTCCTCCGGCGATCACGCCGGCCACCGCCACCATGGCGTCCAGCCCGCCGAATCGCTCCTCGGCCACGGCCACCGAGGCGGCCAGGGCCTTCCCATCGGTGGTGTCGGCCACATGGGCGACGACGCGGCCCGGACCCCCCACCCCGGCGGATACGGCGGACGCCGAGGCGACGACGTCGTGCAGCTCCTCCTCGGTGCCCATCGCATAGGGCAGCCGGGAGTCGTCCGACGCCCGGTCGACAGCCACCACCGACCAGCCCGCCGCGGCCAAGCCGTGCACGGTGGCGGCGCCGATGCCCCGGGCCGCCCCGGTCACCACCGCCACGCGGCTCATCCCGTCACCCCGATCATCCCGACACCCCGCTCATCCCGACACCCCGCAGGTCGGCCGGTCCGCCACCCGGCGAACCGCGCCGACCAGGTCGCCGACGGCATCCTCGAGCAGTCGGAGTCCCTCCTCGGCGGAGGCGCCGGCCGGATCACCGAGCACGCCGTTCCCGCTCACCGACCGCACGCCGCGCTCCTCCAGGATGGGTAGCAACGTGGCGATCGGTCGCCCGTCCCCGGCCTCGGCCCGGTCGAGCGCCACCCGGTCGGGAGCGATGGCCAGCATCAGTGACGTCTCGGTCCTGCCGGCATGGAGGTCGCCCTTCCACGTCGGTGTCCAGGCGAAGGCCGGGCGACCCTCCGACGCCATCGTGGCCATGGCCCGTGCCAACGGGACGGCGTTGCCGCCGTGGGCGGAGACCACGATGACCCGGGCGAAGTGATGGGCAGCTGATCGGAGCAGTTCCACCAGCAGCAACTCGGTGGCCTCCCGGCCGATGGAGAGGGTGCCGGCGAATTCCTGGTGCTCACCGCTCGAGCCGTACGGGATCGGCGGCGCCACCAGGAGCCGACCGTGCCGGGCCGCGGCCCGGTCGGCGATGGCCACGGCGATGTCGGTGTCGGTGGTCACCGGCAGATGGGGTCCGTGCTGTTCCGTCGACCCCAACGGGACGAGCAGCACCGCCCGCTCTTCGGCCCGGCGGGACACCTCGGGCCAGGCGGCACTGCCGAGCGCGTTCACGACCGTGTCGACCCCTCCACGGCCTCAGTGATCCGTCCGGTCGGCTTCGAAGGAGGCCAGGGGACTCTCGTCGCAGGCACGGTCGGGACGACGGGGGCGGGGGATCAGGGCCACGGCCACCCGCCCGGCGGGGGCGGGGTCCTTGGCCCGGCGGGGTGCGAGCGAGTGGTCGGGAGAGGGCTTGGGTGGTGGTGCCGTCCCCCGGGTCGCCAACGAGTGCTCGGCATGACCCAGTACGCACTCCGGATCGGGCCCGTCCAGTGGGAGCCCGGTGAAGAACTTCGCCGCCATGCACCCACCCCGGCAGGCGTCGTACTGCCCGCACGATGCGCAGGCGCCCGCGCTCTGGGGCCGACGCAGCTCTGCGAACAGGTCCGAGTGACGCCAGACCTCCGCGAATCCCCCCGGCGCCCGGACGTTGCCGGCCAGGAACTCGTCGTGGATGGCGAAGGGGCAGGCATAGACGTCACCCACCGGGTCGACGAGGCACACCACCCGACCCGCCCCGCACAGGTTGAGGCCCGGCAGTGACTCGCCGTAGCCGGCCAGGTGGAAGAACGAGTCACCGGTGAGGACGTCCTCGCCCCGCGCCACCAACCAGTCGTAGAGCGTCCTCTGCTGGTCGGCCGTCGGGTGGAGCTCGTCCCACACGTCGGCGCCCCGGCCCGACGGACGGAGCCGGGTCAGCCGGAGTTGGGCGCCGAACCGGTCGGCCAACTCCTTGAAGGCGTCCAGCTGTCCGACGTTCTGGCGGGTCACCACGACCGACAGCTTGAAGCCGGTGAAACCGGCCTCGGCCAGCCGCCCCATGGCGGTGGTGGCGGTGGCGTACGATCCCTCGCCCCGCACGGCGTCGTTGACGGAGGCGGTGGCTCCGTCCAGTGAGATCTGCACGTCCACGTAGTCGCTGGCGGCCAGCCGCTGGGCCACGTCCCCGGTGATGCGGGAGCCGTTGGTGGAGAACTTCACGCCGACGTGGTGGGCGGTGGCGTAGTCCACCAGCTCCCAGAAGTCGGACCGGACGGTGGGCTCACCTCCCCCGATGTTCACATAGAAGATCTGCATCCGCTCGAACTCGTCGATGACCGTCTTGCACTCCTCGGTGCTCAGCTCCCGGGGGTCGCGGCGGCCCGAACTGGAGAGGCAGTGCACGCAGGCCAGATTGCAGGCGTAGGTCAGCTCCCACGTCAGGCAGATCGGGGCGTCCAGGCCCTGCTCGAAGCGGTCGACCAGGCGTCCGACGGAGGCACCGCCACCGGCACTGCCACCGGGACGCTCGCCGACGAGTGTCACGACGCCTCCCGCTCGCAGATCATGCCCGATCGGGCCAGTGTGGCCAGGGCCCGCCGGTAGGTGCCGAGCTCGTCCCGGGCGACTCCCGCCGCCATGCAGGCCACGTCGCCCGACTCCTGTTGGGCCAGCGACTCCACCACCGACAGCAGCAGGCGGCTCTTCAAGAAGGTGAGCCGCCGGGTCCCGAAGTGGTAGGCGAGGGCCCCGAACGACTCGGGCCGGAGCGACACCTGGGGGTGGAGCGTCCAGGGACGGGAGCCGTCGTATGGCGGTGCCGCCCCGGGCGGCGGGAACGGCTCGGCCGGCCGGTGCTCGGTGGTCGACACGTCGGCAGCTCGCCTAGTAGACGCCGCACATGCCGTCGATGGAGACGTCCTCGACGAGCAGCTCTTCTTCGACCAGCTCTTCGTCGACCAGCCCGGCGGTTCCGCCCGTCGCGTGGGCCGGCTCCACGTTGCCGCCGGCGAGAAGGTCATCGGCAAGGGCGGGGACTGACTCGGATGCGGTGACGGTCATGGGGGCCTCCTGTTCTCCTGGGCTCACTGAACCACCGGGCCCGATGGGCCCGGTGGTTCCGGTTCGATGGCCCGACGCTGGCACCGACCGTAGCCGCTGCGCAAATGGGCACGGTCCGGAGGCACCCGATGCCACAATGGGGTGGTGGCTCGACGCGGCCGGGGCGTTGGCGCGATGCTGAAGGAAGATCGATGCGCCACCCGTCGGGTGCCGCGACAAGGGGAGGACCACCCGGATGAAGATTCGTGCCGCCGTTTGCTCTGGGCTCAATGAGCCGTGGAAGGTCGAAGAGGTGGAGATCGACCCCCCGGGTCCCCATGAGGTCGTCGTCCAGATGGCCTATGCCGGGATGTGCCACTCCGACGAGCACCTCCGCACGGGTGACATGAGCGCGGCGCCCGAGGTCCTCGAGGTGTTCGGGGTGGACTCCATGTTCCCGATGATCGGGGGCCACGAGGGTGCCGGGGTCGTCGTCGAGGCCGGTCCCGGCGTCGAGTCGCTGGCGGTGGGCGACCACGTTGCCGCCTCGTTCATCCCCGCCTGTGGGCGGTGCTTCTGGTGCGCGTCGGGTCGTCAGTACCTGTGCGACCTGGGCATGACCATCCTGGCCGGGCCGATGATGAGCGACGGTCAGTGGCGCTACCACCTCGACGGGCAGAAGGTCAACCGGATGACCCAGCTCGGGACCTTCTCCGACCACGTCCTGGCCAACGAGGCCTCGTTGGTGAAGGTCGACCCGTCGGTGTCCCTGAAGGCCGCCGCCCTGATCAGCTGCGGGATCTCGACCGGCTACGGCTCCGCCGTCGACCGGGCCAAGGTCAAGCCGGGTGAGACCGTGGTGGTGGTCGGCTGCGGCGGTGTGGGCTCCGGGGCCATCCAGGGGGCGAGGCTGGCCGGTGCCCGTCAGATCATCGCCGTCGATCCCCTTCCATTCAAGGTGGAAAAGGCCAAGCAGATCGGTGCCACCCATGGTGCGGCCAGCATCCTCGAGGCCAACCTGCTGCTTCCGGAGCTGACCGAGGGCCGCATGGCGGACGTGGTCATCCTGACCCCCGGGGTCCTCACGGGCGACCTCCTCGGGCCGGCGATGAACCTGGCCTCCAAGGACGGTCGGGTGGTGGCGACCGCCATCGCCCCGTTCAACCAGGACCAGGTGAGCCTCAACCTGTTCAATCTGTCCATGTTCAACCAGGCCCTGCTGGGCACGGTGTTCGGCTCGTGCAGCCCCCGGGTGCAGATTCCCAACCTGCTCCGTCTCTACGACGCCGGGTTGCTCGAGATCGACGGACTGGTGACCCAGGAGTACACGCTGGACGAGGTGCAGAACGGCTACGACGATCTGGCCGCCGGATCCAACATCCGCGGTGTGGTCGCATTCGGCTGAACCCCGCCTGAGGTCCCCTTCGGCTGACCCCGGGCTGACCTCGGGCAGGCCGCGCCCATCCCCGACGCATTGGGGCCGGCCCGACACCGAGCCCCGTCGTCCCGGTCGGACAGGGGCGGGCCAGGTCGGACCGGGCTCCGGCGATTGTCCTGGTTTTAGGCACGCCCACTATCCTGTCGACAACCTGAGCTACCCGACCGGAGAGTGACCGTGGCGTTCGACCTTGCCGCCCTGCTGGAAGAACACCACGGCGAGAACTTCGACCTCCACTCGCAATTCATGAACCCCCAGCTGGTCAAGGTGCTGACGACCCTGGGGTTCGACCGCCACTACGTCGGGGCCGAGGGGTCGTACCTCATCGACGACCGGGGTCACCGGTACCTCGACTTCCTCTCGGGCTTCGGGGTGTACGCACTGGGACGCAGCCATCCGGTGATCAAGGACGCCCTGCACCAGGCCATCGACGCCGACCTGCCCAACCTGGTCCAGCTGGACTGCGCGCTGTTGCCCGGGCTGCTGGCCAAGGCCCTGGTCGAGCGGGCACCGTCGGGGATCGGGCGGGTGTTCTTCGCCAACTCCGGGGCCGAGACGGTGGAGACGGCCATCAAGTTCGCCCGGTGTGCCACCAAGCGCAAGCACATCCTCTACTGCGACCACGCATTCCACGGCCTGACCAACGGGGCCCTGTCCCTCAACGGCGGCAAGGAGTTCAAGAAGGGCTTCGGCCCGCTGCTGCCCGACTGCGACCGCGTCCCCTTCGGGGACATCGATGCGCTCGCCCACCACCTGCGGCGCGACGACGTGGCGGCGTTCGTGGTGGAGCCGATCCAGGGAAAGGGCGTCTACATGGCCTCCGACGGCTACTGGGAGGCGGTGCAGGCCCTCTGCCGCGCCCACGGCACCCTCCTGGTCGTCGACGAGGTGCAGACCGGCATGGGGAGGACGGGTCGCTTCTTCTGCCACGAACACTGGGGTCTCGAGCCCGACATCATCACGCTGTCCAAGGCCCTGTCCGGAGGGTACGTACCGGTGGGCGCCGTGCTGACCACGCCGGCCGTGTTCGACGCCGTCTACAGCTCGATGGACCGGGCCGTGGTCCACTCGTCGACCTTCTCGAAGAACCAGCTGGCCATGGTGGCCGGCCTGGCCACGCTGAAGGTGATCGACGACGAGGGCATCGTCGAGCGGGCGGCGAAGAACGGCGACCGGTTCGTCGAGGCCCTGCAGCCCCTGGTCGACAAGTACGAGCTCCTGCACGAGGTGCGCGGCAAGGGACTGATGATCGGCCTGTCGTTCGGGCTCCCGGAGGCCACGGGGGCGCGAACGAGGTTCCGGCTGCTGGAGCTGGCCCGCAAAGGGCTCTTCTCCCAACTGGTGGTGGTCCCGCTGTTCCAGCGGCACCGGATCCTGACCCAGGTGGCGGCGGACAACGTGAACATCATCAAGCTCCTCCCGCCCCTGATCATCGGCGACGAGGAGATCGACGCATTCGTGGCCGGCCTCGACGACGTGCTGGCAGACGCCACGCGGAGCTCGGGCCTGTTGGTCGAGGTGGGGACCACGATGGTGCGTAACACGATGCGGCGCCGGCATGCCCGGACGCCTTCCCCGACCGCTGGCGGACACTCCTCTCGCCCCTCGTGAGCGACCCCCGCCCGCGGGTCGGTCCCGGGCCGGTGGTGGCGCCGGGGGACCGTGTGCTGGTCACCGGGGCGGCCGGGTTCATCGGCTCGTCGGTGGCCCGGGAGCTGGCCGGCCGGGACGCCCATGTGGTGGCGCTGGTAGAGCCGGGTGGCAGTACGGCCAACCTGGACGGCGTCGCCGTCGAGACGATGCGGGGCGACCTCCGTGACGCCGAGGCGGTGGACAAGGCGGTCGACGGGTGCCGCCTGGTGTTCCACGTCGCTGCCCTCTACCGGTTCTGGGCACCGGATCCGGACGACTTCTACGCCGTCAATGTCGCCGGTACCCGACATGTGCTGGAAGCGGTGCGGCGCCATGAGTGCGAGCGGCTGGTCTACACCTCCACCGTCGGCACGCTCGGCCTGAACGGCGCGTCGGCCGCCGACCCGGTGGACGAGACGGCGTCCGCCCGTGTCGACCACCTGTTCGGCGGCTACAAGCAGTCGAAGTACGTGGCCGAGCACGAGGTCCTCCGGGCCGGTGCGGAGGGACTGCCGGTGGTCGTGGTCCAGCCGACCACCCCGGTGGGCCCCCGCGACCGTGCGCCGACGCCCACCGGCAGGACCGTGCTGGAGTTCTTGAACGGCCGGTTCCCGGGCTTCGTGGACACCACCTTGAACATCGTCGACGTGGAGGACGTCGCCCACGGGCACGTCCTGGCCCTCGAGCAGGGACGGATCGGTCGGAGCTACATCCTCGGCGGCGAGAACCTGTCGCTGAAGCAGGTCCTGTCCTTGCTGGCCGAGGCGACCGGCCTGCCTGCACCGACCCGACAGTTCCCGGGCGTGATGGCACTGATGGCCGCTGGTGTGTCCGAGCTCGTGGAGGGGCGTCTGCTCGGACGGGAGCCGACCATCCCGTTGGAGGCGGCCAAGATGTCCACCACCCACATGTCCTTTTCCGACCGCAGGGCCCGCACGGAGCTGGGGTACACCTCGCGGCCGGCGTCGGAAGCCCTGGCCCGGGCGGCCAGGTGGTTCGTCGATGAGGGGTACGTCAAACCCCAGCGGGCCGCCCGTTTCGTCTGGGCCCACTGACGGCGCGGCCCGGGCCCACCGACGGCCCGTGGGACGAAGCGGGGGCGGGTGCGGTGGGATAGCTTGGGCATTCCCATGCGACTGGTGATCGGCTCAGACCATGCCGGATTCGTGCTCAAGGGGGCGGTGAAGAGGCACCTTCTCGAGGACGGCCACGACGTGGACGACATCGGCACCTTCTCCGAGGACCCGGTCGACTACCCCCCCATCTGTGCCGAGGTGGCCCGTCGGGTGGTGCGCGGCCACGGCGACCTCGGCATCGTGATCGGCGGCAGTGGGCAGGGGGAGCAGATCGCCGCCAACAAGGTCCACGGGGCCAGGGCGGCGCTGTGCCACGACGAGTACACGGCACGCCTGGCCCGCCAGCACAACGACGCCAATCTGTTGTCGCTTGGCGCCCGGATGGTCGCCACCGACCTGGCCTTCGACATCATCGATGTTTTTCTGGAGACCGCGTTCGAGGGCGGTCGCCATGTGGCCCGCATCGAGGAGCTGGCAGTCATCGAGGCCGAGGAGTCGGGCGGCAACGCCACCTCATCCGGGTGAGGGCCGCTCCCGCCCCCGCCGCCCAGGCCGTGTCCCGCCCCCGCCCCGCCCCGGCCGGCCCCGCCCGCGGGCCGGTCAGACGGCTCAGTCTGCGTGCTGGCGGTCGGCGTAGCCGGCGAGCGAGGTGGCGAACTTGGTCATGAGCCGGGACAGCACCGCCTCGAGGAGGCGGCCGGTGCCCGGGAGCCGTTCGTCGAACGTCCCTGACCATGCGATCAGGGTGCCGGACCCCTGAGGCCCGTCCGGTGTGAGGCGCACATCGGACCGGTAATGGCGGACCGGGAAGCCCGACAGGATGGCGTAGCCCAGGTGACGGGGTGGGTCCCACGCCACCACCTCCTCCCGGGATCCGATGCCATGACTGGTGAACCGTCGGACCGCGCCCACCCCGTCCGGGGGTGGCGTGCCCTCCTGTACGAGGTCGGTCCGGTCGAGGAAGGACCAATCCTTCCAGCGCCGGGCCTCGCCGACGAGGGGCCACACGGCATCCACCGGCGCCACCGACCGGGCCTGCACGGCGTAGGAGTACCGTCCCCGTGGCGCCTGGTCGGTCGCCGGGCCAGGGCCCGGGTCGGGCGTCATCCCTCGATGCGCTTCTTCAGTTCGTCCAGCGCACCCTGGTACACACCGGTCATGAGGTCGGCCATCTCGTCGGGGGTGGCATCCACGGCCCAGGTCACATGCGCGCTGTCGCCGGTCGGGGTGACCGTGATCACCGCCTGATGGGATTCGATGGGAACGCCGCCGACGATCGAGTAGGTGAGGGCGCGGGCGTCGTCGTCCTTGGCCACCAGGTGCTCGGTGATGGTCATCCCCATGGTCTCGAGGATCCGGTCCTCCCCCTCCACCCGGCACGACTCCATGCCCGGCATCCACGTGGCGATGCCGCCGAAGTCGCCGACCAGCGCCCACACGTCGTCAGCCGAGCCGTCGATGTCGATCTCTGCCGTGCCTTTTCCCATTGCTCTCCTCGTGGTCCGCGGCCCCGTCCCGTGCCGGTTCGGTCGGACGTGGCCTGATGTCGACCCGATGGTAGGCGCCAACCGCCGGCCTTGGCACGATCGGGTGCCGACCCGTAGCGTCGACGGCATGACCGATCCGACCGAGGGGGGCCTTGACGTCGCCGGGCTGCTGGTGGCACGGGCGGAAGACGATCATCCCGGCCTGCTCTTCGAGGACCAGGTCTGGAGCTGGCGCCAGGTGGTGGCCTCCAGTGCCGACCGGGCATCGCTCCTCCGTGCGTGGACCGGGTCGGAGCCCGTCCACGTCGGGATCCTGCTCGGCAATGTGCCCGAGTACCTGTTCTGGCTGGGTGCGGCGGCGCTGGCCGGCGCCGTGGTGGTCGGCATCAACCCCACCCGGCGGGGCGAGGCGTTGGCCGGCGACATCCGCCGCACCGACTGCACCGCCCTGATCACCGATGCCGAAGGGGCGCGCCTGCTCGATGGACTGTCCATCGGCGTCCCCGAGGACCGCGTCCTCCTCGTGGACGGCGAGGCGTACGCCTCTCGCCTCTTGCCCCACGCCGATACCGACCCGCGGGCGGTGTCCGCCGAGGCCGAACCGGGGCCCGGCTCCTTGTACCTGCTGTTGTTCACCTCGGGTACCACGGGCACCCCCAAGGCTGTCCGGTGCACGCAGGGCCGGCTGGCGTCCATCGCTCTCCGGTCGGCGCCGGCGTACGGCTACAACCGCGACGACGTGGCCTACTGCACCATGCCGCTGTTCCACGGCAACGCCCTGATGGCACTGTGGGGCCCGTCGCTGGTGGTGGGGGCCACGGTGGCCCTGGCCCGCCGGTTCAGCGCCTCGGGCTTCGGGACCGACGTCCGCCGCTTCGGGGCGACGACGTTCACCTACGTGGGTAAGGCGCTGGCGTACGTGCTGGCCACCCCACACCGGGCCGACGACGCCACAACCACGCTGCGTCGGGGGTTCGGCACCGAGGCGTCAGTCGCCGACCTCGCCGAGTTCGAGCGACGCTTCGGATGCGTGCTCACCGAGGGGTACGGATCGAGCGAGGGTGGGGTGGCGATCAGCCGGTCACCCGACACGCCGGCGGGGTCGTTGGGCCGCCCGATCGACGACGTGGCCATCGTCGATCCCGGCACCCTGGAGGAGTGCCCACCGGCCTCCTTCGACAGGGAGGGCCGGCTCCTCAACGGGGACCGGGCCGTCGGGGAGATCGTCAACCGGTCGGGCCCGGGGCGCTTCGAGGGCTACTACGGGGACGAGGCGGCCACCGCCGACCGGGTCCGCAACGGCTGGTACTGGACCGGCGACCTGGCCTACCGGGACGACGAGGGATTCTTCTACTTCGCCGGGCGCCGGGGCGACTGGATGCGGGTGGACTCGGAGAACCTCACCGCCGGTCCCATCGAACGGGTGCTGGTTCGTGATCCCGCCGTGGCCGCCGTGGCCGTGTACTCGGTGCCCGACGCCCGGTCGGGGGACCAGGTCATGGCGGCCGCTGGAGCTCCTGCCCGGCCGCCGGTTCGACCCCGGGGCGTTCTCGTCCTTTCTGGGATGCCCAGCCCGACCTCGGGACCAAGTGGGCCCGGCCTTCGTCCGCGTCGCCGCCGCCCTGCCCCAGACGGCCAGTGGGAAGGTCACCAAGGACCCGCTGCGGTTCGAGGGCTGGTGGCGGGGGACCGACCGCGTGTTCCGCCGCCAGGCCGGACGGCCGGGACTGGTGTTCGTCGAGGTGTCCGGGGCCGACCGCCGGGACCTCACGCGCCGAGTTCCGGGAGACACGGGCGGGACGGCCTGATCGGTGGGTAGCTGGTTCACCCGGGCGTTCGAACGCCTCGACCGTCGTCAGCAGCGGTACCCGGTGACGGCCGTGCCGTGTGCGGTGGTCCGCAAGTACTCCGACGACCAGGGGGGGCGCCTGACCGGCCAGATCTCCCACGCGGCGTTCCTGGCCGTCTTCCCCATGCTGTTGGTGCTGTTGACGCTGGTGGGCGTGGTTCTGCACGGCCACCGGTCGTCTCCAGGACGACATCGTGAACTCGGCGCTCCGCCAGTTCCCGGTCCTCGGGCCCGACCTCCGTGACAACATCCACCAGCTGTCGACGGCCAACACGGTGGCGTTGATCGTCGGGATTGGTGTGGCTGACCTACGGGAGTATGAAGCTGAGCCGAAACGCCCAGGTCATGATGGCGGTGGTCTGGGGGGTCGACCGTGACGACCTGCCCGACTTCTGGCACTGGATCCCACGGGCGCTGGTCGTTCCTGGCCGTGCTGGGGGTGGGGTTCCTGGCTGGGGGAGCACTGGCCGGGCTGGGCGCGTTCGGCCGGCTGGGGGGAGCGTCGGCCGTGGTCGGCCTGGTGGCGTCGTTGGCGATCAACGTCGCCATGTTCTGGGGTGGGTTCGCCGTCCTGATCCGGCTGCCACCAGGCGAACGGTCGGTATGGCCCGGCGCGGTCATCGCCGGCGTGGGGTGGACGCTGTTGCAGTTCGCCGGCGCCCAGCTGGTCAGCCACCAGTTACGACACCTGTCCAATCTGTACGGCACGTTCGCCACCATCCTGGGATTGATCTGGTGGCTCGCCCTCGGCGCCATGATCACCGTCCTCGCCGCCGAGTTCAACGTGGTCCTGGTCCGCCATGCATGGCCCCGGTCGTTGCGCCGGGTGCGCCGGACCGGGGGGTCGGGGCCACCGTCGCCGGTCGGCGCCTGACCCCCACCTGGCGGTGCACCGGCCACGGGCTGCGCATGGGCTGCGCATGGGCTGCGCATGGGCTGCGGAACAGCTTGACCTCTGCCCCCTTGCTCCCCACCTTTAACCTACCGACAGTTGGTTAAATGGAAAAGTGAATGGCCGAGGTTCGTCACCATCAGCCCCGCCCGCACCTCTCGGGGGATGGGAACGGTTAGTGGGACACCCAAGCTTCGGGGTCGGTGGTGAGCTTCTGGACGGTGGCCGGCAGCTTTCCGGCCACGATGTCGGCGATGGTGACCTGCTCGAGCACCTGTCGGAGGCTGGAACGCACCGCCACCCACACGGTCTGGAGGTGTTCCGCAGCACCGGTGTAGGCCGTGGCTTCGGGTCGAAGGCCCCTGACCTCGGCGAGCGGGCCGTCCAGCGGCCTGATCACATCGGCAACAGTGATCGAGTCCGCCGACCGGGACAGCCGGTAGCCGCCGTCGGCGCCACGTTGGCTGAGCAGCAGCCCGGCGCGCCGCATGTCGTTGAGGATGCTTTCGAGGAACTTGGCCGGCAGCCCCTGGGACGTCGCCAGCGACTCGGCGGTCACCGGTCGGGCATCGGCGGCCGCCAGGGTGCACAGCGCTCGAACGGCGTAGTCGACCTTGGCGGAGATGTACACGTCAGTGATTCTGTCAGAGGTTGCCCCCGCCGACGTGCCAGAGAGGACTCCCGGGTGCCCTACATGGGCTCCGGCCAGCGTTTTCAGCCGTCCGACCCCGCCGACCCCGCCGAGCCCGCAGCGCCCGCCGAGCGGGCCGAGCGGGCCGAGCGGGCCGTGAGCATTGTCGGTGTGCGGGCCAGTCCGCCGCCAGCATCGAGTAGACGGCTGAGTGACGGACGGTGCCGTCCGCTCCCGGCATGTCGGCCCGGAGGATCCCGTCGAGGTCAAGGCCCAGGCGCTCGATGGCCCGACGGGACCGTGCATTGCGCTCGTCCGTCTTGATGCTCACCCGCCAGACCTCCCACTGCGAGAAGGCGTGGTCCATCATCATCACCTTGGCCTCGGTGTTGACGGGAGTCCGTTGGGCAGCCGGATCGAGCCAGGTGTATCCGATGGAGGCCACGTCCGGGCGGTCGACGCGCTGCAACGATTCGGCTCCCGGTCGCTGGGATGTCCAGTCCCACCTGTCCAGGTCGTAGAAGCGGGTCGACCCGACGATCCTGTCGAGGGCCACGCTGTAGGTGACGAACGGGAGGTGTTCGCCCGTCTCCCGCTTGGCGATCGCCCTGCCCACGTAGTCGGCCATGGTGGCCCGGTCCCACGGGACCGGCGTGAACTCGAACGTGGACCGGTCTCGGGCCGCCGCCTCGACCAGCGCCTCCACGTGTTCGGATCCCATCGGCAGCAGATGGACGGAACTGCCGCGTAGCGAGAGGAGTTCGGGCATGCCCCAGTGTCTCAGAGGGCGAGGCTACTTGAGCAGCCGCGACAGTCGGCGGTCGGCCAGGATCTTTCCGCCGGTCTGGCAGGTGGGGCAGTACTGCATCGACTTTGAGGCGTACGACACCTGGCGGACGGTGTCACCGCACACGGGACAGGGCTCGCCGGTGCGTCCGTGCACCTCCATCGCGCTCTTCTTGTCCCGCTTGAGATCCCCCAGCCCGAGTCCCGAGGACCGCCCGACCGCCTCGCCCAGGACCCCGACGAGGGCCGAGTGGAGTCGGGCCACCCCGTCCGCGTCGAGGGTGGAGGCCTTCTTGAACGGGGACAGCTTGGCCCGGTGCAGGGCCTCGTCGGAGTAGGCGTTGCCCACTCCCGCGATCAGCGATTGGGTGGTGAGCGCCGTCTTGAGCGTGGCCGGCAGCCCGTGCAGCAGCTCGCCCAGCCGGTCGGCGGTGAACGCCGCGTCGAGCGGGTCGATGCCCAGGGACCGGACGGGCTCGACGTCGAGAGGCGAGTGGACCACCCACAGGGCCAGGCGCTTCTCGGTGCCCATCTCGGTGATGTCGAAGCCGCTGGCGTCCTCCATCCTGACCCGCATGGCGATCTTGGACTTGCTGGGGCGGGCGGTGGCGGTCGGGACCGTCTCGTACCATGTGATCCATCCGCCTCGGGCCAGGTGGGTGACGAGCCACAGGTCGCCGATGGCGATGCAGATGAACTTCCCCCTCCGCTCGGCACCGCCGACCACCGCACCTTCGAGGGCCTGGACGCCGGGCTCGACGGTCTTCAGGGCGGAGAAGGACGCCAACTCGATCCGCACCGTGCGCAGGCCGCGCAGTCGCTCGGAGAGACCGGCGACCAGGGCCTGGACCTCGGGAAGTTCGGGCACGGGTCAATTGTGTACCCCAGCCCCGTAGTATCGGGCGTTCCGATCCGCCGCCCCCGATCCTGAAGGAAGCACCTGTTGTTCCGCCCCGTACCGACCGATGCCGATTTCACCGCCCTCGAGGCCGAGGAACTGGCCAGATGGGCCGAGCACCGCGTCTTCGAACGTTCGGTCGAGCTGCGGGCCGGCGCCGAGCCGTGGGTGTTCTACGAGGGGCCGCCCACCGCCAACGGCCGGCCGGGCCTGCACCACGTGTGGGCGCGGGTCTACAAGGACCTGTTCTGCCGGTACCGGACCATGCGTGGCTATGCCGTTCCCCGCAAGGCCGGATGGGACACCCACGGACTGCCGGTCGAGGTCGAGGTCGAAAAGCAGCTGGGAATCACCGCCAAGAGCCAGATCGAAGAACGGGTGGGGATCGGGGAATTCACCCGGCTGTGCGCCGCGTCGGTGCGGAACTATGTGGACGAGTGGAAGGGCCTGACCGAGCGGATCGGGTACTGGATCGACATCGACGACGCCTACTGGACGTTCTCCCCCGAGTACGTGCAGGCGGTGTGGTGGAACCTCAAGAACCTCTGGGACCAGGAGCTCCTCTACGAGGACATCAAGGTGGTGCCCTACTGCCCGCGGTGCGGCACCGCCCTGTCCAGCCACGAGCTGGGCCAGCCCGACGTCTACCGCGACGTGGTCGACGAATCGGCGTTCGTGCTGTTCCCCCTGCTCGACGACGGCGATACCGCCGAAGGTCTGCGGGCTGCACTCGGTCGAACCACCCTCGACGGACTGTTCCTCGTCGCCTGGACGACCACCCCCTGGACCCTCTTGTCCAATACCGGTGCCGCCGTCGGCGCCGAGCTGGAGTACGCCGTCGTGGGGGACAAGGTGGTGGCGAAAGACCTGGTGGAGAGCGTGTTCGGTGACGGGACCACCGTCGACCAGACCGTCGTCGGCCGCCAGCTGGTGGGCCTCGGCTACCGCCGGCCCTTCGACGACGTGGACGTCGGCCCGGCCGACGCCGGCCTGGTCGGCTGGCGGGTGGTGGACGGCGATTTCGTCGAGGCCGACGAGGGGACCGGCATCGTCCACCTGGCCCCCGCCTTCGGCGAGGTCGACCGGGAGGCAGGCCGGCGCCACGGCCTACCCACGCTCAACCCGGTGGGACCCGACGGCCGGTTCACGCCGGCGGTGTCGTGGCTCGAGGGACGCAGCGTGCGGGACACCAACGCCGAGATCAACGACCGCCTCGACGCCGCCGGTCTGCTGCTCCGGCGGTATCCGTACTCGCACCCGTACCCCCACTGCTGGCGGTGCGGGACCGCGCTCCTCTACTGGGGCAAGCCCAGCTGGTACATCAAGACGTCGGCCCGCAAGGCCGAGCTGATGGCGGAGAACCAGTCCATCGGATGGCATCCCGAGCACATCCGTGACGGGCGGATGGGGGAGTGGCTGTCCAACAACGTCGACTGGGCCCTGTCCCGCGACCGGTTCTGGGGCACGCCCCTGCCCATCTGGCGGTGCGACGAAGGGCATCTCCGCTGCGTGGGCTCGCTGGCCGAGCTGTCCGAGCTGGCCGGCCGGGACGTCTCCACCGTCGACCCGCACCGACCGGCCATCGACGAGGTCACCGTGCCCTGCGAGGAGTGCGGGCCCGGGTCGGCCGTCATGACCCGGGTCGAGCCGGTCATCGACGCCTGGTTCGATTCGGGCTCGATGCCGTCTGCCCAGTGGGGGTACCCGGTGGCCGAGGGCTCGGCGGACGACTTCGTGTATCCGGCCGACTTCATCTGCGAGGCCATCGATCAGACCCGCGGGTGGTTCTACTCGCTGCTCGCCGTCAACACCCTGGTGCGGGGGGCCACCCCCTACCGCAATGTGCTCTGCCTCGGCCACATCGTCGACGCCGACGGCCGCAAGATGTCCAAGAGCATCGGGAACGTGATCGACCCGTGGGAGATCCTGGACAGCCGCGGCGCCGACCCGCTGCGGTGGTGGATGTTCTCGCAGGGGTCCCCGTGGACCCCCACCCGGGTCAGCTTCGACGTCATCGACTCAGCCATGCGGGACACCTTGTTGACGCTGTGGAACACGTGGTCGTTCTTCACCACCTACGCCTCACTGAACGGCTTCGACCCGGCCGACCCGGCCATCCCTCCTCCCGCCGGGCGGTCCGACCTCGACCGGTGGCTGCTGTCCCGACTGGCCTCCACCGTGGAGTCCGCCACCGCGTCGCTGGACGGCTACGAGCCGTTCCCGGCGGCCACGGCCATCGCCGAACTGATCGACGACACCTCCAACTGGTACGTCCGGCGCAGTCGCCGGCGGTTCTGGCGGACCGACCCCGGCGCCGACCCCGCCGACTCCCTCGGTGCCCAGGCCACCTTGTACGAGGTACTGGTCACGGTGGCGCGGCTGTTGGCACCGATGACCCCGTTCGTGGCCGATCGCGTGTGGCGAGACCTCACCGGTGCCGCCGACGACGACTCGGTCCACCTGGCCGACTGGCCGTCGACCCGCCCCGAGTGGCGCGACGCCGGCCTCGAGGACGGAATGGCCGTGGCCCGACGGCTCTCGTCCCTCGGGCGGGCGGCCCGGGCCGAGGCGGGCGTCAAGGTCCGCCAGCCGTTGGCCCGTGCCCTGGTCTACCTCCCGCCCGGCAGCGCCACCCCGCCCCCCGGCGTGGTGGAGGACGAGCTGAACGTGGACGTGGTCGAGTCGACCGGCGAGCTCGGGGACGTGCTGGCCTACGAGCTCGTCCCGAACTTCAAGTTGCTCGGGCCGCGTCTCAAAGACCGGGTCCAACTGCTGCGGGCGGCGATGAGCTCGGTCGACGGCGTGGCCGCCGCCGAGGCCCTGGCCGCCGGCCGCCCGGTGGTGGTCGAACTGGAGGGCGGCGCGGTGGAGCTCGGTCCGGATGAGGTCGAGCTCCGGGTGCGCGCCCAGGCCGGGTTCGCCGTCTCGCGCGATGGGGCCGAGGTCGTGGCACTCGACCTGACCCTCGACGACGACCTCCGCCGCCGCGGATTGGCCCGCGAGGTCATCCGCAACGTGCAGGAGCGACGCAAGGCGATGGGTCTCGAGGTCTCGGACTGGATCCACCTGCACGTCGAGGGGCTGGACGATCTCGGGCCGCTGTTCGACCTGATCGGGCGCGAGGTGCTGGCCCGGTCGGTGGCCGCCGGGCCTCCGGCCGGTTCCGACGGGGGAGTTCCGTTCGAGCTCGACGACGGGGACACGGTCCGGACCGCCCGGGCGTGGGTGACCAAGGCGTGACCCCCGCCGGTGCCGGGCGACCGGACCCGGGGGGAGAGGGTGACGAGGGGCATGTCCTGGCCATCGACCTCGGGACCGGTGGTCCCAAGGTGGCGGTGGTGTCCACGGCCGGGCGCATCGTCGCCCATGCGGCCGAGCCAGTGGCCCTCCGTCTGCTCGACGGGGGCGGTGCCGAGCAGGACCCCGGCGAGTGGTGGTCTGCCATCTGCAGGGCCGCCCGCCGGGCGCTCGATCAGGCCGCCATCGGGCCCGGTGGCCTGATCGGGGTCGGCTGCACCTCCCAATGGTCGGGGACGGTGGCCGTGGGGGCGGATGGCGCGCCGCTGATGCCGGCGATCATCTGGATGGACTCCAGGGGCAACAAGGCCATCCGCCGGGTGGCGGGTGGGACCGTGCAACGTGCTCGGGTACGACCCCCGCAAGATCCTCCGCTGGGTACAGGTGACCGGCGGGGCACCCGGACTGTCGGGGAAGGACCCGGTCTCCCACATCCTGTTCATCCGGGACCGAATTCCCCGACGTGTACGCCCGCACGGCCACGTTTCTCGAACCGGTCGACTACCTGAACCTCAAGATGACCGGCCGCCGGTCGGCGTCGTTCGACTCCATCGCCGCCCACTGGGTGACCGACAACCGGACCATCGATCGGGTCACCTACGACCAGCGCCTGCTCGACCTCACCGGCCTGGACAGGTCCATGCTCCCCGACCTCGTGCACCCGGGCACCATCATGGGCGCACTGACGACGGAGGCCGCCGCCGACCTCGGGGTGCCGTCCGGCCTGCCGGTGGCGGTGGGATCGGGTGACGTGCATTCGGCGGTGTTCGGATCCGGCGCCGTCGCCGACTTCGCCGCCCACCTCTACATCGGCACCTCCTCGTGGATCTCCGCCCATGTGCCCTTCAAGAAGACCGCCCCGACCAGCAACGTCGCCTCCCTCCCGGCCGCCCTGGCCGGGAAGTACCTCATCGTCGACGAGCACGAGACGGCGGGTGCCTGCCTCACCTTCCTGCGTGACAACCTCGGGTTCGGTAAGGACTTCGATGCCCTCGACGCCATGGTCGACACGGTCGGGCCGGGGAGCGGGAGGGTGATGTTCACGCCGTGGCTGAACGGTGAGCGGTCCCCGGTCGACGATCACACCATCCGGGGTGGGTTCCACAACCTGTCGCTGTCCACCTCGAGGGCCCAGATGGTCAGAGCGGTCTACGAGGGGGTGGCCCTCAACTCGCGGTGGTTGCTCGACGCGGTGGAGCGGTTCGCCGGCCGCCGACTCGAGTCGCTGGCGTTCATCGGGGGTGGCGCCAATTCCGACCAGTGGGCCCAGATCCACGCCGACGTGCTCGACCGGGAGATCCGCCAGGTGGCGGACCCGGTGTTGGCCAACGTCCGGGGGGCCGCCCTCATCACGCTGATGGCACTGGACCGGATCACCGTGGATCAGATCCCCGCCATGGTCGAGGTGAAACGGACCTACGTGCCCGACCGATCCACCACCGCCGAGTACGACCTGTCTGTTCGAGCAGTTCGTGACGTTGTACCGGCAGACCAAGGGAATCCACCGTCGGCTCAACCGGTTCTGATCGTCACGGACGGCACCGGCAGCCCGCCACCCTCGGTAAGCAGTCCGTCACCCATCTCGTCTGTCCCACCCCGGCGGCGTCGGACATGGCATACTTTCGGCCGCGGAGGAGGTGCGGGGCCTCCAGGGGGACATCGGCGGAAGGCGGGCATGGCGGGAGCAAGCTGGCGGAGTGGCACCCTGTCGTCGAAGACGGCGCCCCGAAGAATTGCAGCGTCGGAACGCCGGCGGCACGGCGGCCGGTCCTACCTGGAGCTGCACAGATTCCTGGTCGTCACCGTCATCGTCGCCTGCGTGGGCGTCGGGACCGTCACCGCCGCGGTGGCGGTGACCAAGGCGGCAACGGTGGTGCCACAGATCTCGATCTCCGACGCCGCGTTGGTGCAGTCCTCAGCGGTGACCCCGACCTCACCTTCAATGTGACGCTGTCACAGGCCACGACCGTCCCCGTCACGGTCCACTACGACGCCACCGGGGACTGGCAGGCGACGGGGGTCCCGGGCTTCGCCCTGGGTGCCGCCACCGCGGCGGGGGCCGGCCAGTTCGTGCTCGTACCCTCGACGGTGTTGACGATCCCGAAGGACAAGACCCAGGAATCGATCACCGTCACGACCCTTCCGAACGTCCCGACCCAGTACGCCCAACACTTCACGGTGTTCCTCTCGAGCCCGACGGGGGCGACGCTGGAGGATGCCGACGGGACCGGCACCGTCCTGCCCCGGAGTGCCACCCCCGGCTTCAGCGTCGGCATCGGCGATACCTCGATCCGCGAGCCCGCCTCGGGGACCAGGACGGCCGACATGACCGTCAGCTTCTCCGAGCCCGCGGCCAAGAAGTTCACGCTGACCGCCGCCACCACGTCCGCCGCCTCTCCCAATTTCGCCGCCACCAAGGAGACAGTGTCGGTGCCGGCCAAGGCGACCTCGGCACTGGTTCCGGTCACCGTGCTCGCCAACGCCGCCAACAAGTCCTCGGCCACCATCAGCGTCTCCCTGTCGAGCTCGACCGGCACGGTCAACCGCGCCGTCGGCACACTCGAGGTCCGGGGGGACTCCATCAGCTCGACCCGAGCCGGTCGGGTCCCGGGGCCTCCCCGGGTGTCCCTCCTGGGCGACTCCATCACGTCCAACTACACGGACTTCGTCAAACCGGTGCTGGAGGCGGAGGGTTACGCCGTCTTCGACGACGGCATCCCCGGGATCGGGGATTCTCGATGCCGACGAGTGCCACGGCCAGCGGGCCACCAGCACCGTTGCGACGCAGGATCCCGACGTGGTGGTCTTCGACAACCTGGGCAACTACGGCTACTTCCCGCGGTGTGACCCCTCCGTCGTCGGCACCTCCGCGGCCTTCTACGCGGACTGGGATGCGGCAGCGATCAACGACACGAGCATCCTGACCTCCAAGGGGGCCTCGTTGTACTGGGTCCTCGGCCCCTACACGTCGCAGCCGACCTGGAACGCCCAGGTCCCGATCGACAACAGCGACTACCTGGCCATCGCTGCCACCACCCCGAACGTCTACACCATCGATGCGTGGACGGCGTTCGGTGGTGCCACCGAGAACTTCTCGTTGAGGGCGCCGGACCTCGGGCACCTCGACGTGGCGGGCGACCAGCTCATCACGTCGGTCATCACCCAGTCGATCCCCGCCACGGTGCCGTCGGCCCCCTTGTCGATCTCGGCGACGGCGGGCAATGGATCGGCCCAGGTCAGCTGGGCCGTCCCGGCCTCGAACGGCAGTGCCATCACCGGCTACACCGTGGCCGCCTTCGACATGACCAGGCCCTCGAACGACACGGTGTTCGCAGCCACGTCCAGTCCGGTGACGGTGACCGGCCTGACCAACGGCGACACCTACCTGTTCGCCATGACCGCCACGAATCGCAAGGGCACGGGGCCGGCTGCGGCCGACTGGACCCCGGTGGTCCCGACCACCGTGCCCGATGCGCCGACGTCGGTGACGGCCACCCCGGGGAACGGGTCGGCCCAGGTCAGCCTGGACCACGCCTTCGGCCAACGGCAGTCCGATCACCGGCTACACGGTGACCGCCACCGACACGACCACGCCCTCCAACGGGGGGCAGACGGTCAGCGCTCGACCGGTCCGGTGACGGTGACCGGCCTGACCAACGGGGACAGCTACACGTTCACGGTGACGGCCACCAACGCCCTCGGCACCGGGGCGGCGTCGGCGGCGTCGAGCCTCACCGTCCCGACCACCGTGCCTGATCCGCCGACGTCGGTGACGGCCACCCCGGGGAACGGGTCGGCCCAGGTCGCCTGGACCACGCCTTCGGCCAACGGCAGTCCGATCACCGGCTACACGGTGACCGCCACCGACACGACCACGCCCTCCAACGGGGGACAGACGGTCAGCGCGTCGACCGGTCCGGTGACGGTGACCGGCCTGACCAACGGGGACAGCTACACGTTCACGGTGACGGCCACCAACGCCCTCGGCACCGGGGCGGCGTCGGCGGCGTCGAGCCCGGTCCTGCTGGCGACCGCTCCCGACGCCCCCTCCGAGGTGTTGGCCGCCCCCGACTCCGACAACGACCCGGGCACCCTGCTGGTGTACTTCTATCCCGGCTTCGACGAGGGCTCGCCCGTCCTCGGCTACACGGTGACCATCACCGATCTCACCAACCCGGCCGACCCGAACAACGGCCTGACCGTGGAAGGCTCGGACAGCCCGGTCACCGTGACCGGACTGACGAGCGGCGACACCTACAGCTTCAGTGTGATGGCCACCAACGCCCTCGGCGCCAGCGGCCCGTCGGCCGCCTCGGACGGTGTCGCCTCCCCGTAGGCGCCGTCAGCCGTCAGCCGTCAGCCGTCCGCTTCAGCCGTCAGCGGTCCGCTTCAGCCACCGGCACCGGCACCGGCACCGTCACCGTCACCCACCGGCGGCGAGGGCCCGGTTCGCCGCGCTGACCACGGCGTGGAGCGAGGCATCGAGGATGCTGGAGTCGATGCCGACCCCCCACCACGTCGAGCCGTCAGGTCCCTCGGCCTCGATGTAGGCGACTGCCGATGCCTCACGGCCCGAGGTCAGCGCGTGCTGGCTGTAGTCCATGACCTCGAAGTCGACGCCGAGCTCCTGGCGGAGTGCTCCGACGAGCGCGTCGATGGGCCCGTTCCCATCTCCCATCACGGTGCGCGGCTCACCGTTGATGAGCAGCTGGGCGGTGACGGTGGTCCGGTTCCCGCCGGTGCTCACTTCGCTGCCGATCAGCCGGACCCCGGCATCGTCCGGGAGGTAGGTACGCGAGAACACGTCCCACATCTCACCGGGCCGGATCACCGTCCCACTGCGTTCCGTGACGGATTGGACCTCCTTGGAGAACTCGATCTGCAGCCTCCGGGGGAGGTCGAGGCCGTGCTCCGCGTCCATGAGATAGGCCACGCCGCCCTTGCCCGATTGGCTGTTCACCTGGATGATGGCCTCGTAGGTTCGTCCCGTGTGGCTCGGGTCGATGGGCAGGTAGGGGACCTCCCAGTGGTCGTAGTCGTGGCCGATGGCGGAGAAGCCCTTCTTGATGGCGTCCTGGTGGGACCCGGAGAAGGCCGTGTACACGAGGTCGCCGGCGTAGGGATGGCGAGGGTGCACCGGCATCCGGGTGGCGTACTCGGCCACCCGGCGGACCTTGTCGATGTCGCCGAAGTCGAGGGCCGGGTCGATCCCCTGGGAGAAGAGGTTCATGGCCAGGGTGACCACGTCGACGTTCCCGGTGCGCTCGCCGTTCCCGAACAGGGTGCCCTCCACCCGGTCGGCACCCGCCAGCACGGCCAGCTCGGCGGCGGCCACCGCCGTACCCCGGTCGTTGTGGGGGTGCAGGCTGAGGATGATGGACTCACGGTTCTTGATGGTGCGGCCGAACCACTCGATGACATCGGCGTACACATTGGGCCCGTACATCTCGACGGTGTTGGGAAGGTTGATGATGATCGGCCGTTCGGGGGTGGGCTGGATCACCCCCATCACCGCCTCACAGATCTCGACCGCGAACTCCGGCTCGGTCCCGGTGAAGCTCTCGGGTGAGTACTCGTAGCGGATGTCGGTGCCCGGCAGTGTCGACTCGAACTTCTTGCACAGGCGGGCCGCCCGTACGGCGATCTCGGTGATGCCCGCCTTGTCGAGCCCGAACACCACCCGCCGCTGCAGCTCGGAGGTGGAGTTGTAGAAGTGGACGATGGCCCGGGGCACGCCGACCAGGGACTCGAACGTGCGCTCGATCAGCTCGTCGCGGCACTGGACCAGGACCTGGATGGTCACGTCCTCGGGGATGAGCCCCTCTTCGATGATCTGACGCTGGAAGTCGTAGTCGGTCTGCGAGGCGGAGGGGAACCCGACCTCGATCTCCTTGAACCCGATGGCGACGAGGGTCTGGAAGAGCTTCAGCTTGCGTTCGGGGTCCATGGGGTCGACGAGCGCCTGGTTGCCGTCACGGAGGTCGACGCTGGCCCATCTCGGGGCTCTGGTGAACTGCCGGTCCGGCCACGTCCGGTCGGAGAGGACCAGCGGCACGTAGGGCCGGTAGAGGTGGAACGGCATGGGCGACATGTCGCACGGCATGGCCAGTCGTCGCGGTGACTCGGCCGCGGTGCCGTCCGTCTCACTCGTGATGCCGGGATTGCTGCTCATCGTGGTGCTCCCTTGGTGCCTGGATCGATCCTTCCGGTGCTCCCGCCCGGCTGCGGTCGCTGCCTCGACATTCGGCCAACAAAAAACCTCCTGGCCGTTTCGGCTCAGGAGGTTGCGGGCGAACGCGATGTGGCGGTCGCCGTCAGCGAAGGAGGAGTTCCGAGAAGATTCGAATGCGCATAGTGCTATCCATGGTGTCAGGACGCTTGCCCGTCGTCAAGGTCCGACGTCCGGGGTCGGGGCGCCGGGGACGTCGGACCCGCCGCAAGCCGCCTTGGATTCCCGACGTAACCTACCAGACGTACGTTAAATCGAGCAGTGGATCGCCAAGGTTCCCGCCGCCCTCAGCGGCCCGGCCCGATGGCCTCCGGGGTGCCGGCGACCTCCCCGGCCAACTGCTGGACACGGAGCTTGGCCGCCGCCCACTCGTACCGGCCCAGGTACAGCTCCTCGGCCGCGTCGACCAGGCGGGAACGGAGGTCCACGTCGGTGAGCAGGCGTTGGCAGGCCTCGGCGAAGTCGGCGGCCCCGTCGGCGATGAGCAGGTGCACCCCGTCCTCCACGTCGAGCCCGTCAGCCCCCAGCGTGGTGGACACCACCGGCAGCCGGTGGGCGAACGATTCCAGGATCTTGAGGCGGGTGCCGCTCCCGATGCGGAGCGGGACCACGGCGATGTCGGCCCGGGCCAGCTCCGGTTCCATCGCCGGCACCCTCCCCACCACCGTGACATCCGGCGGCCGGTCCCGCCGCTCGACACCGGGGGTGGGCTTGCCGACCAGTCGGATGCGGGCCTCGGGGATCTTGGCCCGGAGCAACGGCTCCACTTCGTCGATCAGCCAGTCGACGGCGTCCATGTTGGGCGGGTAGTTGAGGCTGCCCTGCAGGAGGATGGTGGGCGGGTCGAGCGGCTGGAGGTGGCCGACGCTGCGGGCCGGCTTCGGGTAGGCATTGGGGACGGCCACCGCGTTGGGGATCCTCGACCGCCCGACGTCGGTGTCGCTGCAGAGGACCACCCGGTCCACGTCGCCGGCCACCGACCGCTGAAAGCCGGTCCAGTCGCCGGCGTTCTTCCTCGCCTGCAACGACGCCGCCATCTGACGCACCCGGGACGACACGCCCGGCGCCGTCGGTGCGGCCCGGAGCAGTGTCGACCGCTGCCGGGCCTTCACGTCCTCCAGGTCCATCAGGTCGATGATGGTGGGACCCAGCCTCGGGCGGCCCATCCACTCGAAGACGGCAGCGGTGCTGAACCAGGCCAGGTCGTAGCGGTCCGACGCCCACGACTCGAAGGCGTCCCGTGGGGAGTGGTCGGCACCGCGCATGACCACCTCCATGGGCAGGCCCCGCTGGGTGAGCCAGTCGGTCCGCCACCGGCGCTGGCGCGACGACGCGGGGTACTTGACGGTGAGGAGGCGGGACACGGGCAGGTCGGGTGGGAGGACGGGGTCGGTCCGAGTCGGGTCGTACAGCGTGAACAGGTCCATCTCCCCGAGCTCCGAGACGGCTTCGATGACCTTGGCCAGCCGGATGAGGCCCCCGCCGGTCGACGGCCAGGGGAAGTCCTCGGCAGCCAGCAGGATCTTCATCGGTCCGGCCTGAGCACGGTCACCGCTTCGCCGCGCCGAACAGACCGTCGACCCACGCCTTGGCCCGCACCGAGGGCCTCGACTCGATGTAGGCGGTCTTGGCGTTCAGGAACGTGACCGCCTCGTCGAGGCTGGCCTTGAGGTCGGCGATCTCCGCCTGGAGGTCGGCGATGTACTCGTCCTTGGCCTCGATCTCGAGGGAGGCCGCCCGCAACTCCCGGAGGGCCTGCCCGGCCGGTCCCTCGGCGGGAGGGCCGGACCGGCCGTCGGGGGTGTCAGCCATGGGGGGATCGTACCGGCTGTCCCGGATACGGCCCCGGGGCCGCAGGGCGCCTGCCTCGACGGTGGCGTCGACCGCCAGGATGAATGCCGAAGGGTCGGAGCCGAAGGCCAGGACGGGGACCGGGGACCCGTCCGGCCGGACCACCGGCTCCGCCGGAACGGCGGACGGCGCCCCGACCACCACCGCGCCGATGTCGGTTCCGGTGAGGGCTACCAGGGTGGGGAGGTCCTCGTCCCGGACGTCGACCCCCAGGTCGGCAAGTCGGTCGGCCCGCGACATGCGGTCGGGGACGAACGAGGGCCGGCCCTCGGCCCGGCCCGGATTCCGGCCCTCGGCCCGGCCCGGAGGGCCCACCAGGACGGTGACGCCCCAGCCTGCACCGGCCCGAGATTCGATGGCGTCCCACTCGACCGTCGTCCCGACCCCGTCGGGACCACCGAGGACCCACAGCAGGCGGGGAGGGGCACCCCGGGCCAGATGGACGGCGCGCTCGATGGCGGCGTCATCGACGACCTCCGGCCTGGGCCCGAACCGCTCCAGCTCGGCGGACCATTTGGCCACCAGGCGGGCCCGGTTGCGGATGAGGAGGAAGTACCGGTACCGGTACGACGAGCTCTGGCTCTCGAGGTGGGACAGCTCGGCCCTCGGCTCGTACAGCACCGTGTACCCGTGGCGGTGGAGGGCGAGGCACAGGTCGACGTCCTCGTAGTACGCGGGGTGGTACCGGTCGTCGAAGCCGCCGACGGCATCCCATGCTTCGCGCCGCACCAACAGGCCGTTGGCCGACGCGTAGTCCACGGCGCGCACATAGGAGAACGCCGTCGACCCCGGCGGGGCGCCGAGCCCGACGTGGGCGGCCCACCCGTCGTCCCACAGTACCGACCCCGCCTCCTGGACGGAGCCGTCCGCGGAAAGGATGCGACCGGCCACCGCGCCGATGGTCGCATCCGTCCCGGCCGTCGCCAGCAGGTGGTCGATGGTCCGGGCCCCGACCGTGCTGTCGTCGTTGAGGAACAGGAGGAACCGACCGGAGGCAACCTCGGCGGCGAGGTTGTTCCCACCGCCGAAGCCGAGGTTGGTGGTGCTGCGCACCGACACGATGTCGTCGCGCTCCTCCAGGACCGACCCTGCCCAGTCAGGGGCGCCGTTGGCCACCACCACCGTCTCGACGCCGTACGCCCGGGTGGCGGCGGCCGCCGCCAGCGAGTCGAGGCAGGCGAGGGCCAGCCCGGGGTCGGAGAGCACCAGGATGCACACGGACACCAGGGGAGACTCCGGCACCCGGGTCCCCCTCCGGATGAACGGCGCCACCTCGTCGCCCGTCACCGGAGGGGAGCGGACGCCGGGGCTTCCGGCACGGCCCTCAACCGCCGGGGACCCGGAACGCCACCAGCTGGGCCATCTGCGGGTAGTGGGTGCTGATGGCGAACTCCTCCAGCCGGCCCAGGATGTCGTCGGTCGAGAACTCGGGGTAGCCGTTGAGCTCCCTGCGGTCGCCCGCCACCATCGGATAGCCGAGGAGCTCGTCGATCCATGCCACCGACATGTTGGTGCCCCATACGTTGGCCGTCCGACTGCAGAACGGGGTCAGGTTCAAGAACAGGTCGATGGTCAGGATCAACAGGCCGCCGGGGACGAGGAGCCGCTTCACCTCCGCGAGCGTGGCCTCCACGTCGGCCGGCGACAGGTGCTCGATCGTGGAGATGCACAGGGCGGCGGCGAACGTTCCGGTGACGTCGGCCTCGGGCAGCGTGGCCCGGTGGAGCACGACGTCGGTGTCGAAGACCCGGTTCAAGTTGGCGTGCTCGGCGATGGGATCGATGTCGTAGTCGCCCTTGCCGTAGTCGAAGAACGGGTCGACGTTGTGGACCTCGTGACCGTCCTTGGCCAGCACGAACTGGAGTCCGGACAGGGCCCCCCCGATCTCGAGGATCCGGGACGGACCGAGGCCGCTCAACTGGTGGTAGGCCCACGGGTACTCGACAGCGCGCGCGTCGAGGTGTTCTTCTGGAAGGCGAACGGGCCCCGCTGACGCTTGACCGAGGCGTTGAGGAGCACCGCCCTCTCGGCGGCCGGGGGCAGCCGCTCCACGGTGCCCACCATGGTCAGGTGCTTACCGTCGGGCACGCCCCAGGAGCGGTTCCACCGTCGGTACTCCTTGGGTAGTTCTCGTCTGGCGAGCATCTCGCGATCCTGTCCGTGCGCTGGGCAGCAGGGACTATAGACGCCGGCCTCCGATCGGCGTCGCGGCACAGCCGCCCGGCCGGCCCGGGCCCGGCGGTCAGATGCGCTCGAAGTTGCGGGCCAGCTCCCAGTCGGTGACGGCGCGGTTGGAGGCCGACCACTCCTGGCGCGCCGTGTTGAGCAGATGGTGGTGGACCTCGGGGCCGAAGGCCTCGGCTGCCACCTCGCTGGAGGAGAAGGCGTCGATGGCCTCGGCCAGGTCGGAGGGGATGCGGGGGACGTCGGGTGCCCGGTAGGCGTTGCCGGTGAACGCCGGCTCCAACTCGAGCTCGTGCTCGATCCCCCACAGTCCGCCGGCGATGGCGGCGGCCAGCGCCAGGTACGGGTTGACGTCCGCCCCGGGGATGCGGCTCTCGACCCTCCGGCCCGCACCCCGTCCCACCACCCGGAACCCGCAGGTCCGGTTGTCCTCCCCCCACACCACGGCGGTGGGGGCCCACGAGTCGGGCACATAGCGCCGGTACGAGTTCACATAGGGGGCGAAGCACCAGGCCAGCTGACGGGCGGCGAAGAGCTGTCCCGCCAGGAACTGCCGGCCGAGGGTGGAGAGGCCCGAGGGGTCCGCATCACCGTCGGGCGCCGGCATCAGCGGGGCCGATGTCGTCGCATCCCACAGGCTGGTGTGGATGTGGCACGACGAGCCGGCGGTGTCCATCGACCACTTGGCCATGAAGGTGGCGGACCGGCCGAACCCCGATGCGATCTCCTTGACGCCGGTCTTGAACACCAGGTGGCGGTCGGCCACCTCGAGCGCTCCTCCGTAGGTGATGTTGATCTCGTGCTGGCCGACGCCGGCCTCGCCCTTGGAGAACTCGATGGGGATCCCCGCCTCGATCATCTGGTTGCGGATGCGACCGATGACGTACTCCTCCCGCGAGGTCTGCAGGAGCTGGTAGTCCTCGATGGTGTCGGCATGGGGGACGATTCCCCGCCAGCGCTTGTCGGCGGCTTCGGCGAACGAGTCGCGGAACAGATAGAACTCGAGCTCGGTGGCGCACTTGACCTCGATCCCGCGGGCGGCGGCCCGCTCGAGCTGACGGCGGAGGATCCGGCGGGGTGACACCTCGACCGGCTCGCCCTCCATGGTCAGCAGATCGCACAGCACGAGCACGCTGCCGGGCAGCCAGGGCAGGATCCGCACCGTGTCCGGGTCGACCACGGCGTTGAGGTCCCCGTAGCCCGAGTCCCAGTTGGCGAAGTGGTAGCCCGGCAGCGGCTCCATGTCCACGTCACAGGCCAGCAGGTAGTCGCACACCTCGATCCCGTGCTGGGCCACGTGCTCGAGGAAGAACGGTCCGGTGACCCGCTTGCCCACCGGGCGCCCCTGCAGGTCGGGAAAGGCCACGATCACCGTGTCGATCACACCCGATTGGATCTGGTGGGGCAGGGTCTGGAGCGAGAGCATGTGAGCACTCTGACCCAGCCGGGCGGGATCGTCCAGCCCTACTCGGGGGTGACGTACGCCGAGGTGATCCCTCCGTCGACCACCAACGCCGACCCGGTGACGAAGGAGGCATCGTCCGATGCCAGGAACAGGGCCGCCCGGGCGATCTCCTCGGGGCGGCCGAACCGACCGATGGGGATGTGCACCAGGCGCCGTTGGCGGCGTGCCGGGTCCGAGAGGAGCTCGGCCAGCAGCGGGGTCTCGATGGGGCCCGGGCAGATGGAGTTGGCCCGGATCCCCTGGCGGGCGTACTCCACCGCCAGCTCCCGTGTCATCGCCAGCACGGCACCCTTCGAGGCGGTGTAGGCGGTCTGGGCGGTGGCCGCACCCATCAGGGCCACGAACGAGGCCACGTTCACGATCGAGCCGCCCCCCGACCCGAGCATGGCCGGGACGGCCGCCCGGCAGCTCAGCCAGACGCCCTTCAGGTTGACGTCCAGCACCCGGTGCCATGTGTCGGGCGGGGTGTCGAGGAGGCCGCCGTCGTCGTCGGGGAAGATCCCCGCACTGTTGAACAGCACGTGGAGGCCGCCGTAGGTCGACACGGCCGTGGCTGCCATGGCCGCCGCACTGGTCTCGTCGGTCACGTCGACGGCGAGGGCCGTGGCATCGCCGCCCGCGGCGACGATCTCGTCCACCGCCGAGGTGGCCTGTCCGGCGACGACGTCGGCCACCACCACCTGGGCCCCCTCGGCCGCGAACAGGAGCGAGGCGGCCCTTCCGATGCCGCTGCCTCCGCCGGTGACCACCGCCACCTTGCCGTCGAGTCGTGCCAACGCTGCCTCCGGTGGGCCAGGATCGGGGTGACCCCGGTGGTGGGGCACCTTACCGGCGCGCTGTGCGCCCGGTGAAATGCACGACCCGGTGCGGTGCGACCCGGTGCGGTGCGACCCGGACCGGGTGAAATACTGACGACCATGCCGCCACCTGGAGCACCGCCGCTCATCGGGGTGTCGATGTACCGCCAGACCACCACGTGGTGGTCGTGGGAGCGCGATGCCGCCCTCGTCCCCGGGCGGTACCTCGACATGGTGCAGGACGCCGGTGGTCAGCCCGTCCTCATCCCCCCACCGGCTCCCGGCTCGTCGACCTCGAAGGCCGCCGTCGAGGCGCTGGTCGGGGTCCTCGACGCGTTGGTGCTGATCGGAGGAGGGGACATCGACGCCGGCCGGTACGGCCGCAGGGCCGACCCCCGCAACGGCGGTGTCAACGGGGAGCGGGACAGCTTGGAGCTCGGTCTGGTGGCCGCCGCCCTGGACCGCGACCTTCCCCTGCTGGCGGTGTGCCGGGGTCTGCAGGTGCTCAACGTGGCTCTGGGGGGCGACCTGGTCCAACAGCTCCCGGACGTGATCGGCTCGCGGGCCCATCAGCCGCGGCAGGGCGCCTTCGGTTCGGTGACGGTGGTGGCCGAGGAGGGCACCACCGTGCGCCACCTCTACGGCGAGCGCTTCGACGTGCTGTGCTCCCACCATCAGGCCGTCGACCGGTTGGGTGGCGGGCTCGTGGTGTCGGCCACCAGCGGGGACGGGGTCGTGGAGGCGGTCGAGCTCCCGGACCACCGGTTCGTGGTGGGGGTGCAGTGGCATCCCGAAGAGAGCCGCGACGTGCGGCTCTTCGAGGCGCTGACCGAGGCGGCCGGGACCCGGCAGCACCCGGGCTCCCCGACGGATGCGGTCCACGGGGCGGCGGCCCCTCCGGTGGCCGGGGGACGGAGATGACCGACGTGGTCACCATCGTCGACCCGGCGACCGAGCAGCCGATCGCCGACGTGCCCCTCCAGGGGGTGGAGGAGACCGACGAGACGGTGGCGCGGGCCGTCGAGGCCGGTCCGGCCTGGCGGGCGATCGCCCCTACTGACCGGTCACGCCTGTTGCGCCGGTTCGCCGCCCAGGTGGAGGCCCACGGTGAGGAGCTGGCCCAGCTCGAGACCCGCAACGTGGGAAAGCCCATCGCCGACAGCCGTGGCGAGGTGGGAATGGTCGCCGAGGTCCTGTACTTCTATGCCGGTGCCGTGGACAAGCACCGAGGGGCGACCGTCCCGGTGTCGGGGGGCGTCGACATGACCTTCCACGAGCCCCTCGGTGTCGTGGCGGCCATCGTCCCGTGGAACTTCCCCGCCGCCATCACCTCCTGGAAGGTGGGGCCGGCGCTGGCCACCGGCAACACCATCGTGGTCAAGCCGGCGGAGACGACACCGCTGACGGCGCTGCGCCTGGCCGAGTTGGCCCTCGAGGCCGGAATCCCCGACGGCGTGCTCCAGGTCGTCGTCGGCGCCGGACCCACGGTGGGGGCGCGGCTCGTGGAGCACGCCGATGTGGCCAAGGTGGCGTTCACCGGCTCCACCGCGGTGGGCCGGGAGGTCATGGCGAGGGCCGCCGGCACGATCAAGCGGGTCACCTTGGAACTCGGGGGAAAGTCGGCTTCGGTGGTGTTCGCCGACGCTGACCTGGAGTCGGCGGCGTCGTCCGCCCCCGGTGGGGTGTTCGCCAATTCCGGTCAGGACTGTTGCGCCCGCAGTCGGATCCTGGTGCAGCGGTCGGTCTTCGACGCCTACCTCTCGCTCCTGGAGGATGCGGTTGCCGCCTGGAGGGTGGGCGATCCCACCGATCCGGCCAACGACATGGGCCCCCTGGTCACCGCGGCCCACCGGGCGAGGGTGGCGTCCTTCCTCGGGGCCGGCATGGGTGACCCCGATTCGGGGCCGGTCCATGGATCGATCGTCGGTGCCGTCCCCGAGGGCCCCGGCTTCTGGTTCCCCCCGACGGTGGTGGCGCCGGCCCGGGCCGAATGGCGCCTGGCCCGGGAGGAGATCTTCGGGCCGGTCGTCGCGGTCATCCCGTTCGAGGACGAGGAGGACGCCATCCGGCTGGCCAACGACACCCCCTACGGCCTGTCCGGCTCGATCTGGACCCGGGACGGCGCCCGCGCCCTACGCATGGCCCGGGCCGTCCAGGCCGGCAACCTCTCGGTCAATTCGAACAGTTCGGTGCGCGTGCAGACCAGCTTCGGCGGGATGAAGCAGTCCGGGTTCGGACGCGAGCTCGGACTCGAGGCCCTCGAGTCGTACTCCGACGTCAAGAACGTCTTCGTCTCCACCGAGGGTTGAGCGCCGCTCTGCCCGCCGGCCGCCCGGCCGTCCGCCGCCCGGCCGCCCCACCTTCGGGTACCGGGGCCGCCGGGCCGGGTCGGTTCCCGCCACGGTCCGTGAAGGGTATGGTCTGGGCATGTCAGGACGCACCCGGAAGATCGCCAAGCCTGCGGCCGCGTTCGGAGTCCTGGCCACCATGGCGAGCATCTGGTGGTTCGCCCTCAGGCCCCGTCGTAAGGACAGGTCCAAAAACGGGTAATCCCGTGCCGGCCTGAACCGGGCCGCCACCACCGGGCCGCCGGCCGGGCCGCCGGCCGGGCCACCACCGGGCCGCCGGCCGGTAGCCGGTAGCCTCCGCGGGTGGCCCTGGCATCGTTCCGCCCCCTCCGGTCACGCAACTTCGCCCTCATCTGGTCGGCGGCCCTGGTCTCCAATGTCGGTTCGTGGATGCAGACGGTGGCGTTGGGCGTGCTGGTGTTCGCCCGCACCGACCGGCCGGGATGGACCGGCCTGGTGGCGGCGGCGGGATTCCTCCCGATCGGCCTGCTGGCTCCTCTGGGGGGCGTGCTCGCCGATCGGTTGGACCGTCGGCGCTGGTTGATCGTCACCACCCTCGCCGAGATGGCGTTCGCCGCCGTCCTGGCCGTGCTCGCCGGCACCGGCCACGACCCTCCCGGTGTCCTGGTGGGGCTGGCGTTCCTCGGCGGGGCGGCCGGCGCCATCGGGTTTCCGGCCTACCAGGCCATGGTCCCCGACCTCGTCCCCAAAGAGGATCTTCTCGGTGCCGTCTCGCTGTCGTCCGCCCAGTTCAACCTGGGCCGGGTCATCGGTCCGGCCCTGGCCGGGCTGGCCCTCCTGACCCACAACTACGGCCTGGTGTTCGGGATCAACGCCGCCTCCTTCGGCGCCGTGGTGGTGGCGCTGGTGATGGTGGCCCTGCCGAGGCCGGCGGCTGTGACCGGTGCACTGGGGATCGGCGCCCGCATCGCCGATGGCGTCCGCACGGCCATGCGTGAGCCCGGATGCCGTTCGGCCATCGGCTTCATCGCAGTGGTGGCGTTGTTGGCCTCGCCGTTCATCGCGCTGGTTCCGGCCATGGCCGGTGCGCTCCATCACCGGGAGGTGGGCACCGGTGTCGCCACCGCCATCCTGGTGACCGTGCAAGGGGTGGGTGCCGTGGTCGGGGCACTGGCCCTGCCGGCGTTGGCCGAGCGGTTCGGTCGGAGGGTCATGCTGCAGTCGGCGCTCGTGCTGCTGCCTCCGTTGCTGGTGGCCTACGGACTGGCGCCATCCCTGTGGTGGTCGGCACTGGCATTCCTCGGGGTGGGTGCCGTCTACATCACCCTCCTGTCCGGACTCAACACCGTGGTCCAGTTGCGGGCCCCGGCCGAGGCTCGTGGTCGTGTCCTCAGCATCTACATGATGGGGTTGGGCATCGTGTACCCCATCGGAGCGGTCCTGCAGGGGTGGTTCGCCGACCACGTGGGCGTGCGGGCGGTCACCGTGGTGGGCGCGCTGGCCCTGGCTGGCTTCGTCATCGGGGTCCAGTTGGTCCGGCCTCGGCTCTTCGCCGCCATGGGCGATCCCGTCGCGGGCGAAGCGGTGCCGCCGGTGGGCGACGTGGTGCCACCGGCCGGCGAAGTCGTGCCGCCGGTGGGCGAAGTGGTGCCGCCGCCCGGCGAGGTGGTGCCACCTGTCATCGGGCCCGCTGTCGAGAGGTCGCTGTGAACGGACCTGCCTCCCGGCCCGCTCATGTCGAGGTACTCACCTCGGCTGCCGCCGAAGTTGCCCAGCGCCGGTGCGCCGGGGCGATCCGACGAGCGGGATTGACCACCGGCGACCGGGTGGCCTTTTGCATGCCCTCCTCGGCCGCGTTGCTGTGTGCGGTGCTCGGCGCGTTGCGCGTCGGTGTGGTGCCGGTCCTGTTGAACGCCACGTTGTTGGAGTCAGAACGGGACGACCTGTTGGAGGACGCCGCCCCCGGACTGGTCGTCACCGACACCGGTCAGCTCGAAGCCCTGGCAGCAGGTCCGCCGGTCGATCTCGCCCCGTACCCCCTGTCCCGACCGATGCACTACACGTCGGGGACCACCGGTCACGCCAAGGGGGTGTGGGCGGGCATCTGGGACGCGGACACCGCCCGGAGGGCGTTCGCCGACGAGGCGGACCTCTGGGCGTTCGGCCCCGACGACGTGCACCTGGTGTGTTCTCCCATGTACCACTCGGTCTCGGTCCGGTTCGCGGGTGGGACCCTGCTCCGCGGCGGCACCTGTGTCATCCTCAGCCGCTTCGATGCGCTCGCGGCCGACGAGGTGCTGCGTGGTGGTCGTGGCCCGACCCCCAATACGACGTTCATGGCGCCGTCAGCCCTGGCCCGGCTGGTGGCCCTTCAGCGGGAGGGCGACCGGGACCGGCGTGTCTTCGATCCGCTCCGGCTCCTGGTGCACGCCGGCTCGCCCTGCCCGCTGCCCCTCAAGCGTGAGGTGCTGGAACGGGTCGGCCCGGACGTGCTGTGGGAGTTCTACGGTTCGACCGAGGGCCAGTTCACCGTATGTGCCCCGTCCGAATGGGTGTCTCGCCCGGGCACCGTCGGCAGGGCTCGGCCGGGGAGGACCTTGTCGATCGACGACGACGGAGTGATCTGGTGCCGACCGCCCCCGTTCGGTCGTTTCCGCTACTGGGGGGACGAGGCCAAGACGGAATCGGCGTGGAGGGACGGTGCCTTCTCTGTGGGCGACCTCGGTCGGCTGGACGACGACGGCTACCTCTTCATCGACGGTCGGCGCGACGACATGATCATCACCGGGGGCGTCAACGTCTATCCCGCCGAGGTGGAGTCGGCGCTGACCGACGTGCCGGGTGTGGCCGAGGTGGCGGTGTTCGGCCTTCCCGACGAGCAGTGGGGTCAGCGGGTGTGCGCCGCCGTCGTCCCGGCCCGGCCGGCGTCGGCCTGCCCGTCGGGCCCCGGGGCCGAGGAACTCATCGCGTCCCTGACCTCGCATGCGGCCACCCGCCTGGCTGCCTACAAGCGACCCAAGCAGTGGGCGGTGTTGGCCGAACTCCCCCGGACGGCCACCGGAAAGGTCCAGCGCCGGCTGATCCCCGGACTGATCCCGCCGTGAGTGCCGCCCGGATGGCCGACCCGTGGCGGTGCACGCCGGCCGATCGGTTCTCTGAATTGCATACCGTCGTATTGTAATTTCGAAAAACAATCGCCCGACGCTCACCGGCAATCACCCGGTGCTCACCCGGCAATCACCCGGCGATCACCCGGCGCTGCCCGACACTCCGGACACCCCCGACCCGCTCCACGTGCCCAGGCGCCGCAGGTCGAGTCCCTGCGGTGAGGAATACTGGGCCGATGAGCCCCGTCGAAGCCGGCCCTCCCATCGCCACCGTCAATCCGGTGACCGGGGAGTTGCTGCAGTCCTTCGAGCCCTACGACGCGGCCGGCGTCGAGTCCCGGCTGGCCCTGGCTGCCGCGGCGGCGAGGGAATGGGCCAGGACCACCTTCGAGGAACGGGCGCGCCTGGCCGTCACCGTGGCCGAGCTGCTCGAGGGGGAGCTCCCCGATATCGCCCACGTGATCACGACCGAGATGGGAAAGCCGTTCGCCCAGGCCAAGGGTGAGGTGGCCAAGTGTGCCAGCGGTTTCCGGTGGTTCGCGGAGAACGCCCCCGCCATGCTCACCGACGAAGAGGTGCTGGCCGAGGCATCCCTCGCTCTGGTCACCTACCAGCCTCTCGGTCCCATCCTCGCCGTCATGCCGTGGAACTTCCCCCTCTGGCAGGTGGTCCGGTTCATCGCGCCGGCCATCATGGCCGGCAACGTCGGCCTGCTCAAGCACGCCCCCAGCGTGCCCCGGACGGCGCTCCTGCTCGAGGACCTGTTCCGGCGGGCCGGCGCACCCGACGGGGTGTTCCAGACGCTGCTGATCGGCACCGACCAGGTTCCCGCCGTCATCGCCGACCGGAGGGTGGCGGCCGTCACCTTGACGGGCAGTGTCGGAGCCGGCCGGGCGGTGGCGGCCCAGGCCGGCGCGGTGGGCAAGAAGATCGTCCTCGAGCTGGGCGGGAGCGACCCCTTCATCGTGCTGCCGTCGGCCGACATCGACCACGCCGTCGACGTCGGCGTGCAGGCGCGGGTCCAAAACGCCGGGCAGTCGTGCATCGCCGCCAAACGCTTCATCGTCCACCGCGACGTGGCCGACCAGTTCCGACAGGGCTTCGTCGCCGGGATGGAGGCGCTCTCGGTGGGTGACCCCTTCGACCCGGCCACCGAGGTGGGACCCCTGGTCACGGCCCAGGCGCGCGACGCCGTCGCCGCCCAGGTGGAAGACGCACGGACCCATGGCGCCACCATTCTGTGTGGCGGGGATCGTGTCGTCGGCCCCGGTGGCCCCGAGCACCCGGGGTTCTTCTACCGGCCGACGGTGATCACCGACATCACCCCCGCCATGCGTGTGGCCACCGAGGAGGTGTTCGGACCGGTGGCGTTGCTCTTCACCGTGGCCGACGCCGACGAGGCCATCGCACTGGCCAACGACTCCGAGTTCGGCCTGGGGGCCAGCGTGTGGACCCAGGACGCCGACGAGCAGCAGCGGTTCGTCAACGAACTCCAGGCGGGCCAGGTGTTCGTCAACGCCATGGTGGTGTCCAAGCCCGAGCTTCCCTTCGGGGGCATCAAGAGCTCGGGGATCGGCCGCGAGCTGTCGAGGTTCGGACTGCACGAGTTCTGCAACGTGAAGTCGGTGTGGATCGCATGACCACCGATGCTGTGACTGCGCTGTCGGACCAATGACGCGCGCCTACCTCGACCACGCGGCCACCACGCCGATGGACCCTGCCGCCCTGGAGGCGATGCTGCCCTACCTCGGTGGCGTGTTCGGCAACCCGTCGGGAGGTCACGACGAGTCACGACGGGCACGTCTCGCCGTCGACGACGCCCGGGAGCAGATCGCCTTCCTGCTGGGTGCCGACATGGGGGAGATCGTGTTCACCTCGGGGGGGACCGAGGCCGACAACCTGGCCATCGCCGGCCCCTTCCAGACGGACCGTCGCCGCGCCCAGGGGGACGCTCCGGCTGTTCTGGTGTGCTCGGCGATGGAGCACCACGCCGTGCTGAACAGTTGCCGCGCCCTGTCCGGACGCGGGGCAGCCGAGCTCCGCGAGGTGGCCTCGGGCAAGGACGGCATCATCGACCTCGACGGGCTGGCCGCCGCCTGCACGCAACGGGTGCGCCTGGTGTCGGTCATGGCCGTCAACAACGAGATCGGAACCGTGCAGCCGATCGCCCGGGTGGCATCGCTCGTCCGCGAGCGGTCTCCGGCGTCCGTGGTGCACACCGACGCCGTCCAGGCCGTGGCGTGGCTCGATGTCGCCACCCTGACAGCTCCGGCCGACCTGGTGTCGGTCAGCGCACACAAATTCGGTGGCCCGAAGGGGATCGGCGTCCTGGTTGTCCGGGGCGGAGTCGAGCTCGCCGCCATGGTCCACGGCGGCGGCCAGGAGCGGGACCGGAGGAGCGGCACCCCGAACGTCGCCGGCATCGTCGGCATGGCGGCGGCGTTGGCATCGTCTGACACCCACCGGGAAGCGACGGTGGCCAGGGTCTCGGCCCTCCGTGATCGGCTGGGTGACGGACTGCTCGCCACGGTGGCGGGCTCGGTGGAGACCGGGGAGCGGAGCGACAAGGTCGCCGGGCACCTCCACCTGCGGTTCGCCGGGGTCGAGCGCGAGGCGTTGGTGGTCCTGCTCGACGAGGCCGGTGTGGCGGTGTCGGCCGGCGCCGCCTGCTCGAGCGGTGCCGTCGAGTCGAGCCACGTCCTGGCCGCCATGGGCCTGGGTCCCGACGAGTCGGCGGGCGGCATCCGGTTCTCGCTCGGGGCCACGACCACGGAGGGGGACATCGACCACGCCCTGGCCGTCGTCCCTCGAGTGGTCGCCAGACTGCGAGACTGAAGGAATGCCGCGTGCTGGTGGCAATGTCGGGTGGTGTGGACTCCTCGGTGGCCGCCGCGCTCTGCGCCGAGCGGTTCGGGCGGGACCGGGTCGTCGGCGCCACCCTCAAACTGTGGGGCGGCTCGTCGGACTCCGGGTGTTGTTCGGTGGCCGACGTGGAGGACGCCAGACGGGTGGCCGACCAGTTGGGACTGGTCCATCACGTGTTCAATTTCGTTGCCGAGTTCGAGGAGCGAGTGGTCGGGCCGTACGTGAACGGCCACGCCGAGGGGAGGACCCCCAATCCCTGCATCGAATGCAATCGGCACCTCAAGTTCGACCGGCTCTTCGAGCGGGCCCGGGCCCTCGGCTTCGATGCCGTCGCCACCGGGCACCATGCCCGGAGCGTGAGGACCGACGCCGGCCGGTACCGGCTGTGTCGCGGAGCGGACCCGTTGAAGGACCAGTCCTACGTGCTGGCCATGCTGGGCCAGGACCAACTGGCCCGATCCCTGTTCCCGGTGGGGGAGATGACCAAGGCCCAGGTCCGCGACGAGGCCGGTCGGCTGGGTCTCCGCACGGCGGCCAAGCCGGACAGCCAGGACGTCTGCTTCATCCGCTCCGACGAAGGCCGCAAGGGGTTCCTGGGCGACCGGTTGGCCCTCCATCCCGGCCGGCTCGTCGATCACCGGACCGGTGAGGACCTCGGCCCGATCGAGGCGGTCGAGACGATCACCGTCGGTCAGCGGAGGGGCATGGGCCACGGCAACGACGGCCGGCGCCGGTTCGTGACCGCCGTCGACGTGCCGAGGCGCCGGGTCATGGTGGGGAGTCCCGAAGCCGCCCACGCCGGCCAGGTACAGCTGCACACGGTGACCTGGGTCGACGGTGACTTGACGGACAGAGACCTGACGGAGAGAGACCTGACGGACAGAGACCTGACGGACGGAGAGTCCGAGGAGGGCCTGACCGGCACGCCGGCCATGGCCCAGTGCAGCGCCCACGGCCGGCCGGTGGCCTGCACGGTGCGCCGGGCGCCGGGCGGACTGTCGGTGACCTTCGGCTCACCGCAGCGCCGGATCGCCCCGGGCCAGACGGTGGCCCTGTACGACCCGGTCCACACGGATGCGGTGGTGGGCTCGGGCATCGCCTCATGACCACCCGCCACCCCGAACGCCGATCCCCCGGGGACGGCCCCCCCGCGGACCGGGACCCGGTGGCCCGGGCCGAGGAGCTCCGGGCGCTCATCGCCTATCACAACGACCGCTACAACCGGCTCGACGACCCGGAGATCGCCGACAGCGAGTTCGACGCCCTGGTACGCGAGCTGCGGGACATCGAAGCGGACCATCCCGACCTGGTGGTCCCGGACTCGCCGACGGCCACGGTGGGGGCGGCACCGTCGACCCTGTTCACCCCGGTCACCCATCGGGTGCCGATGATGAGCCTCGACAACGCCTTCGGTGCCGAAGAGATGAAGGCGTGGGCCGACCGGTTGGCCCGCCAGATCCCCGCCGACACGGCGTTCGTGTGCGAGCTGAAGATCGACGGCCTGGCCATCTCGCTCACCTACCGACAGGGCCGGTACGTGCAGGCGGCCACACGGGGCGACGGGCGCACCGGTGAGGATGTCACGGCCAACGTGGCCACCATCGCGGACATCCCCGAACGGTTGGCGGAGGCGGTCGATCCGCCACCCGAGGTGATCGAAGTGCGCGGCGAGGTCTACATGCCCGTCTCCGCCTTCGCCGAGCTCAACCGGCGCCAGGCCGACGCCGGCGACAGGCTCTTCGTCAACCCCCGGAACTCGGCGGCCGGTTCCCTGCGGCAGAAGGACTCCGCCATCACGGCGGCCCGGGATCTTTCGTTCTGGGCCTATCAGGTGGGGGACCTCGAACCGGCGACCGGGTCCCCGCCGGGTGACGGCTCTCCCGGTCGACTGGCGGCCACGCACGAGGCCACGTTGGAATGGCTGGACCGGGCCGGCTTCCCGGTGAATCCGGAGCGCAAGGTCGTCCACGGGCTCGACGAGGTCCTCGAGTTCTGCCGCCGGTGGGAGGAGGACCGCCACGAGCTCGACTACGAGATCGACGGGGTGGTGGTCAAGGTCGACGACCTCTCCCTGCAGCGCCAGCTCGGGTTCACCTCGAGGGCCCCACGGTGGGCCATCGCCTACAAGTTCCCCCCCGAGGAGCGCACCACCACCCTGGTGGACATCGCCGTCTCCATCGGCCGGACGGGCAAGGCCACGCCGTTCGCCGTCCTCGAACCGGTCTTCGTGGGTGGTTCGACCGTGTCGATGGCCACGCTCCACAACGAGGACCAGGTCAAGGCCAAGGACGTCCGCCCCGGCGACACGGTGGTGGTGCGCAAGGCCGGTGACGTGATCCCCGAGGTGGTCGGTCCGGTCCTCGGCGGACCGGGGACGCGCCGCCGCCGTCGGAGGTGGACCTTCCCGACCGCATGCCCCAGCTGTGGCAGCCCCCTGGTGCGCCTGCCCGGCGAGAGCGACACGTTCTGCACCAACCTCGACTGTCCCGGTCAGCGCGTGCAGCGGATCGCCCACTTCGCGTCCCGTTCGGCCATGGACATCGAGGGGCTGGGTGAGGAGCGGGTCCGCCTGTTCGTCGCCAATGGGCTGCTCAGCGACGTGGCCGACCTGTACTCGTTCGACGCCGGCACCTTCACCGGCCTCGAGGGATTCGGGCCGGTGTCGATCGGGAACCTCCTGGGGGCCATCGACGCCTCGCGCTCCCGGCCGCTCAGCCGGGTGTTGATCGGCCTCGGCATCCGACACCTGGGCCAGGTCGGCTCCATCGCACTGGCGCGGGCCTTCGGGGAGGTCGATGCCGTCATCGGGGCCGATGAACAGACCCTGGCCGCGGTGGACGGGGTGGGACCGATCATCGCCGCCAGTGTGGTGCGGTGGTTCGCGTCGGAGGTGAACCGCTCGGTCATCGATCGGCTCCGGTCGGCAGGCGTGAACCTGTCGGAACCAGGAGGCGCTGTCGGCGGGTCGGCGGCCGGGGGTGAGCCCGCGGTCCCCCAGACCCTGGCCGGAAAGTCGGTCGTGGTCTCGGGTTCCCTGGACGGGTTCACCCGTGAAGAGGCCGAAGAGGCGGTCCTGGCCCGGGGCGGCAAATCGCCGGGAAGCGTCTCGAAGAAGACCTTCGCTCTCGTGGTGGGGGAGTCACCCGGTGCGTCCAAGGTGACCACGGCCGAGCAGGTGGGGGTGCCGATCGTCGACGGATCAGCCTTCGAGTCCCTGCTGGAGACGGGCCAGCTGCCCACGTAGCCGGCCGGTCCTGTTCCGGCCGAGGATTGGCCGAGTACCCCCAATTTTGGGGATCTTCCTCCCAGCGTCCGAATTCCATCGGGCATGATTGAAATGCGGGCGTCGCCCCGTTATGGTGCCAGTACCGATCGAGCGGTGGTGCACGGGGGGGACTCTGAGTTCCGGGTTGTTCGTGTAGGTCGTACCGGTCGGCGATGAAAAACCGAGGTGAGGAGTCGCGAGCGCTCAGGGGGATCCGTACGTAGACCCTTTGGGTGGGCGCGCCTCGTCGTCTCGTTCAAATCATGTTGGGGGGAACCTGTCTCCCGACTTCAATTCCCGCACTGATGCGGGGGAAACGAAGGAGCACAAATGATTCGAAAGCTACTCGTGGTCGCTGCGGCGATCGCCATGCCGGTGAGTGTGGTTGCCGTCACCGGCGCCACTGCCGGAGCAAAAGTGGTTGTCCCGCCGGATCCGGCCATCACTTGCTCGGTCAACGCCACCGTGAACTTCGCTGCCCCCGGCATTTCGACTCCGGGGTCGGTCAGCGCGTCGAAGACGTCCACCACGACCACCACGAGCGAGAGCTTCGGTAAGGTCTCCGGTGGACATGCGTGCACCGGTACGGCGGCCGGCAACACCATCGTGTCCAAGAGCGTGAAGTGCGCCAAGAAGGGCCCGCAGCCCTCCAGCAACTCCGCTTGTGTCCCGGGTGAGTACGGCTACGGATCGTGGGCGAACTTCGAGAACTCGGGCACCGCCTCCATCCAGAAGGCGTTGAAGCACCTCTCGTTCACGATCAACGGCATCGCCTATTCCAGTAAGACGGCCAGCGCAGCGACCGTCGCCGGAGGTGCCTGCGGAAGCGAAGCCGGATTCCAGCTCACCGGGGCCATCAGTGCGCCCAAGCAGGACAAGGGCCAGTCTGTGGTCCTGTTGGCCTGCTTGGGGGCCAGCACAGGCCCGGGGATCACCTCGACCTCGAACTTCGTGGCCAACTTTGACGGTCCCGGGAACGTCACGTCGGCGCAGATCGATCCCTCGACGAGCACCATCAAGATCGCCGGAGGCTGAACCGGCAATCCAGTAACGCCGTGACGGTCGCCTGAGTCATCGGGCGGCTGCACACCGACGAGGACGGGGCTTGCGCCCCGTCCTCGTCGCGTCCATGCACCCTCCACCCCTTTGCACCACCCGCTCAGTACGCTGAACACACAATTATGCCGAGCATCACCGACTCCATCGGGCGTGTCCTCGGCGGCCGCTACCGACTCGTCACCCCACTGGGTACCGGTGCGTCCGCGCACGTCTACCTCGCCGACGACGTCTCGCTGCACCGCCGGGTGGCCATCAAGGTCCTCCACCCGGCGCTGGCGGGCGACTCCGCCTTCCTCAAGCGCTTCCGGGCCGAGGCCCAGTCGGTGGCCGCCCTCAACCATCCCAACATCCTCCAGGTCTACGACTGGGGTGAGGAGAACGACGAGCCGTTCCTGGTCCTCGAGTACCTGGCCGGTGGGAGCCTGCGCCAGGTCTACGACACCGGTGTCCTGCTGACCCCGGAGCAGGCCGTCCAGATCGGGATCGAGGCCGCCGCCGGCCTCGACTACGCCCACCGGCGCGGGCTCGTCCACCGGGACATCAAGCCGGCCAACCTGCTCTTCGACGCCGACGGGCGCCTCCGGATCGCCGACTTCGGGCTGGCCCGGGCGCTGGCCGAGGCGGCCTGGACCGAACCCGACGGGGCCATCTTGGGCACCGCCCGCTACGCCGCACCCGAACAGGTCGAGGGCTGGGTCCTCGACGGCAAGGCCGACGTCTACGCCCTGGCCCTGGTGCTCTACGAGGGGGTCACGGGCGAGGCCGCCTTCATCGGCGACACCACCATCGCCACCCTCATGGCCAGGGTGGGCTCCCTCCTGCCCGAGCACGAGGCGCTGGGCCCCCTCAACGAGGTACTGGTGTGGGCGGCCGCCCCCGACCCCGCCGAGCGCCTGGACGCCTCCGAGCTCGGGCGCCAGCTCCGGGCGCTGGCCGTGGACCTGCCCCACGCCGCCCCCGTCCCCATCGTCGACGCCGTTCCCGCCGGCGAGTTCGAGGACCTGGACAAGGTGATGGTGCGCCCGTCCCGGCGACCCGACTCCGGTACCCGGGGTCCCGACCTCACCGAACTGGGGGTACCAGGCACGAACGGGGTCTCGACGGGGGACGGCCGCAAACGGCCGAAGAGCGGGCCCAGGCCGTCCGTCGCCACCAGGCGGCGTCGTCGTCGGTGGCCGTGGATCGCCGGTGCGGTGGCCGCGGTGGCCGCCCTGGTGGCAGCCGGTGTGGTGCTGGCCGGCAAGGACAAGCTGTTCACCCCGACCCACCCGGTGCCTTCGCTGACCGGCAAGACACTGGCCCAGGCCAGCCAGGCCGTGCACCACGACCACTTCACCGTGCGGGCCACCGGGCACGCCTACAGCATCACCATGGGCACCGGCCTGATCGTGAAGCAGGCGCCGCCACCGGTCGCCGGTGGGAAGCCGGTGACGCTCAAGCAGGGGTCGACCATCGGCGTGGTGCTCTCCTCGGGTCCGCCGCCGGTGGCCATTCCCAACCTCACCACCTTCTCGAACTGTGCCCAGGCCATCCAGGCGCTGCAGTCCGTCCACCTGGTCGGTGCCTGCCCACCGGCTGCCGCCGTGTACAGCTCGACGGTCGTGGCCGGGGCTGTGGTGTCCGCCACGCCGGCCGGCACCGCCCCGTACGGATCGACGGTGAACATCTCCCTGTCGAAGGGCCACGCCCCCGTGCCGGTCCCCACGGTCGTCGGGAGCGCGTCGACCTATGCCACCGCCGCCGCCGCCCTGACCGCGCAGGCCTTCGTGCCCGCCCAGAACAACGCCTACAGCCCGACGGTGCCCACCGGCCAGGTCATCAGCACCACCCCGCCCGCCGGCTCGGTCGAGCCCTACGGCTCGAAGGTCGTGGTCAACGTGTCCATCGGCCCCCAACCGGTGGTCATCCCGACCGACCTGGTCGGGCACTCGGTGGCCGCCGCCACCGCCGCGCTGCAGGCGCTGGGCCTCAAGGTGGCCGGTCCCTACGGCCCCGCCGGCTCCACGACGGTCCTCTCGCTCGACCCGGTACCCGGCACGTCGGTGCAGCCCGGGACGACCGTCAACATGTACACGTTGTGACGGGACCGGGTTCGGGATCAGCCACCGACTGTGAGCTGTGCGAGGCGGCCCGGATCACCGAGTGGTTCCACGAGGACGATGTCTGCTGGGTGGCGGCCTGCGAGGTGTGCGACGTCCCCATGGTGGTGTGGAAGCAGCACGGGAGCGAGCCACCCGAGACCGAGGTCGACCACATGCTGGCCCGGCTTGGGGCGGTGGCCGACACCCGGTTCGGGACCGGTGGCTGGTCCTACGACCGGGTGATGCGCCAGATCCCCGATCACTTCCATGCCCACGCCCGGGACCCCAACTGGTGGTTCCGGCGCTTCAACCGCACGTGAGTCGGTGATCGGGACCGATGATCAAGTACCTGGGGTCCAAGCGACGCCTGATCCCCGCCCTCACGGTCCTGGCCGAGGCGTCGGGTGCCCGGACCGGCCTCGACCTCTTCTGTGGGACCACCCGGGTGGCCCAGGCCTGGAAGCGGACGGGCATCACCATGACGGCGGTGGACAGCGCCCGGTTCGCCCACGTCCTGGCCCGCTGCTACGTGGCCACCGATCCGCAGCAGCCGCCCGACCTGCTCGAACGGCTGGTCGCCGCCGTCGAACGGCTCGATGCCCTGCCCGGTGAGCCGGGCTACGTGACGGAGACCTTCTGCGAGCGGGCGCGCTACTTCCAGCCTCACAACGGGGCCCGCATCGATGCCATCCGTGACGCCATCGACCGGGAGCACGCCGGATCGGACCTGTGGCCGCTGCTGATCACCAGCCTCCTCGAAGCGGCCGACCGGGTCGACTCGACCACCGGGCTCCAGATGGCCTATCTCAAGCAGTGGGCGCCCCGTTCCCACCGGCCGCTCACCCTCCGGGTGCCAGAGCTGTTGGCCGGACCGGGGACCGCCCTCCGAGGCGATGCCTGTGACCTGGCCGGATCAGCCGAGGTGGGTGACGTCGACCTGGCCTACCTCGACCCTCCCTACAACCAGCACCGCTACGACTCCAACTACCACGTGTGGGAGACCATCGTGGCCTGGGATGCGCCGGCCCACTACGGCGTGGCGGCCAAGCGCCAGGACCTGCGGGACCCGGCGTCGCGCAGTGCCTTCAACGGACGGCGCACCATGCCCGAGGCGATGCGTCAGGTCATCGCCGACGTCGGGGCCGAAGTGCTGATCCTCTCGTACAACAACGAGTCCTGGCTGAGCTTCGACGAGCTCCGTGCGCTGTGCGGTGCCCGTGGCCATGTCGAGGTGCTGGCCTTCGACTCGGCCCGATACGTCGGAGCCAGGATCGGCATCCACGACCCGTCCGGGCGCAAGGTGGGCACCGTCTCCCACGTCCGCAACACCGAGTACGTCCTGGTGGCCGGCGACCGCGCCCGGGTCCGCCGGATGGCCCGGGCGGCGAGTGACGCCGGCCTCGGCACGGCCGTCGACCGCCCGGTCCCGAACCCATCGGGCACGCGCCCGGGTGCAATTCCGGTTTGACCGGGCAGTGGGGCTCCTGCCAACGTAGGCGGGCACGGTGCGCACACCCACCCGGTGTGGGACCGTCGCCGAACCGCGGTGTCGATCGCCGCTCATATGGGGGAGTAACGACATGGGAGCACTGGACGGACGGATCGCCATCATCACGGGGGCGGGTCGGGGAATCGGGCGGGAGCACGCCCTGCTCTTCGCGTCCGAGGGGGCCAAGCTGGTGGTGAACGACCTGGGCGGTGCAGTGGACGGCTCCGGCGACGACCGGTCACCCGCCCAACAGGTGGTCGACGAGATCACCGCGTCCGGCGGCGAGGCGGTCGCCAACGCCGACGACATCACCGACTGGGACGGCGGCAAGCGGCTCATCGACACCGCCATCGAGGCCTTCGGCGACCTCCACGTGCTGGTGAACAATGCCGGCATCCTGCGCGATCGGGTCCTCGTCAACATGTCCGAAGCCGAGTGGGACTCGGTGATCCACGTGCACCTGAAGGGCCACTTCGTCCCCACCCGGCATGCCGCCGCCTACTGGCGTGAGCAGACCAAGGCGGGCAAGGAGGTCAAGGCCTCGGTGGTCAACACGTCGTCGACCTCGGGCCTGCTCGGCAACCCGGGCCAGTCCAACTACGGCGCCGCCAAGGCCGGGATCGCCGCCTTCACGACGATCGCCGCCGACGAGCTGGTGCGCTACGGCGTGCGGGTGAACGCCATCGCTCCGGCCGCCCGCACCCGGATGACCGAGCAGACACCCGGTCTGTCCGAGATCGTGCAGGCCCCCGCCGACGCCTCCGTGTTCGACAGCTGGGCCCCGGCCAACGTCTCCCCACTGGTCGCCTACCTCGCCACCGAGGGCTGTCCGGCCACCGGTCGGGTCTACTTCGTGCAGGGCGGACAGGTGCGCCTGTTCCAGCCCTGGACCATGACCGACTCCATCGACAAGGACGACCGCTGGACCGTGGAGGAGCTGCAGGCGGAGATGCACCGGCTCGGAGGCTGAGCGATGTCCCCGTCCCGGGGGCACGGCCAACCGGCGGGTGGCAGCCAGGCGTTCGACGCCGACGAGGTGATCGAGGCCGAAGCCCTGCTCAGCGGGGCCGGCGCCGGCGCCGAAGGGGGGCATCGTCGTCCCGTGGGCCGTGCTCTTCCGCCACCGGGTCCACCGCCGGGTGGCCCGTTCCGAGCGCTATCAGTGGTGGGTCCTGTGGACGGTGCTGGCCGGCCTGTTGTCGGTGAACATCACCTTCACCGTGTTCGTCGTGGCGCTGCCCCAGGTCGCCGAGCAGCTCCACACCTCCGTGTCGACCCTGACCTGGACGTCGACGGCGCCCCTCCTCGCCTTCGGCGTGGCGGCGCCGGTGCTGGGCAAGCTCGGGGACCTGCGGGGGTACCGGAAGCTGTTCTTGTGGGGCCTGTCCGGGGCCGCCGTCAGCGTGGTCCTCACGGCCTCGGCACCGACAGCCGGGGTCCTCATCGCCGCCCGGCTGTTCGACGGCATCCAGGGGGCGGCCCTCGGGGCGGCGTCGATGGCCCTGGTGCTCGAGGCGTTCTCGCACGAGGACCGGGTCAAGGCCCTGGGCTGGTGGGCACTGGTCGGGGCGGGGGGACCGGTGCTCGGGGTCACCGTCGGGGCGCCGATCATCCAGTACTTCGGATGGCGGGCGCTGTTCTGGGGCGAGCTCCCCTTGATGGCCGTCGCCGCCGTGCTGGCAGTCGTCGTGCTGCCCGCCCGCCCGGCCTCGTCGAGGCCGCCGGCCGAGTCGGGGCCACCCGAAGACGCCGGGCCGAGCCCCTGGCGCCAACTCGACTGGATGGGGTCGTGGACGCTCGCCGCGTGCGTCACCGCCGGCCTGCTCGCCCTCAACGAAGCGCCGTCGTGGGGCTTCACCGCCCCGGCCACCCTGGCGGTGGCCGGTGTCAGCGTGGTCGCCGGGATCGTGTTCGTGGTCCATGAGCAGCGGACGCCCCGGCCCCTGATCCCGCTCCGGTACTTCGGGAGACGGAATTTCGTGTTCCCTCTCGGGGCCCGGGCCCTGACCAACTTCTCCTACATGGGCGGGTTCTTCCTCTTCCCCATCCTGATGGAGCGGATCTACCACTACAGCGAGACCAGGGCCGGACTGGAGTCGACCGCCCGACCGCTGATGTTCTCCCTGATGGCACCGGTGGCCGGGTATGCAGCCGTCAAAGTGGGGGAGCGGCTGTTGGTGGTGGTGGGGGCCCTCGTCCTCACCACGTCCATGGTGGTGTTCACCCAGCTCGGGTCCAACCCGTCCCAGGTGGTGATCCTGGCCGCCCTGGCCCTCTCGGGTGTGGGTATCGGTCTGGCCACCCCGACCACGGTGTCCTCCTCGTCCAACGAGGTGGCCCCCGACGAGTTGGGGGTGATGAGCGCGGCGCAGCAGCTCATCACCCAGATTGGCATCGTGGCCGGTATCCAGGTCATGGTCACCGTGCAGGCGTCCGGCCACGGAGGGGTGGGCTCCCTCACCTCGTTCCATCGCGCCTACGCGGTCGGGGCGGTGGTGGCGGTACTCGCCGGCATTTCGGGGTTCTTCATGCGCGACACGCCCCGGTCCCGGACCGGTCCGGCATCGGCCGAGGTGCCGATCGCCTGACCGGGTGTGGGGTGGGGGGGAGCGGGGTCTAGGGGGGAGCGGGGTCTGGGGGGAGGGGGGTCTGGGAGGAGCGTCCCGGTAACAATTTCCGATTTAGCAAACGGTGCGTAGGTAAATCAGGAAAACAATACCGGCCGACTCCCACCCCGAGGCCCTGCCCGGACCGGCCTCCGTACGAGTTACTCGGTGATGGCCAGGATCCGGCCGGCGATCTCCGCCGCGGTCGGGTCCGGGCTCATCGTCTGGAGCGCCATCAGCTTGGCGATGTCGCCCTCCACCTTGATCTTGCCGGACATGAACGCCTGGATCCCGGCCTGGGGGTTCCCCTCGATCAGGATGGCCCGGGCCACGTCGTAGTCCAGCGACACCTTGAGGTCGACCGGGTCGATGTGGCCGGTGTCGAGCACCAGCTCACCCGTGGAGGTGTCCACGTGGGCGTGGACGACGCCTTCGCCGAACGGCACCTCGGCGATGATCAGGTTCATGCGGATCGAGTGGTCGATGGGCGCGCCCTGGCCGTCGAACTCGGCCCGGATGGCCCGGGCCTCCTCGAGCCACTCGTCGCTCAAGAACAGATAGGTGGCCATCGTGGTGGTGCTCCTTGCCCGTGGGTGCCGTTGTCCGGCCCCCAGGCTACTCAGTGCGGACGGGGTGTCGGCAGGCGGGTCGGGGACAGGCGGGTCGGCCCGATGGGCTCACTCGAAGGTGTAGTGGCTGAGGAAGTCGTACTGCTGGATCAGCGCCTCCACCCGGGCCAGGTCCTCGGGTGACCAGTCGACGGTGTCCCGTCGGCGCTTGGTGCTGGGCCACACCACGGCGGCGCAGGCGTCGAGGAAGGAGTCCGGGGCATCGACGCCGAGGAACCGGCACAGGTCGGCCAGGACGCCACGGGGGTCGGACGCGAACGACTCGTACTTGAGGTCGAGGAGCTCGGACTCGTCGAGGAGCGTCCTGGTGACCGCAACCGACGCGCAGGTCCGCTGATACCAGCTGGTGGCCCGATCGAGCGTCAAGAGGCGGCGGTTGGCCTCGGTCACGATGTTGTCGAAGGGGTTCCGGGTGATATGGATCACCCGGATGGGTACGCCGACGGTGCGGCGCAGCCGCTCGAGCAGCTCGGGACGCTCGGCGATCTCCAGGGCCGACTTCCGGCCCCGTTTGTCCCCGATCACCGTGATCGACCCGTACTCACCCTGGTGGCCGCCGGGGACGGAGTAGTCGTAGCCGGTCCAGGCCCGCCCAAGGGACTCGAACGCCTCGTCGCGGCGGCGGATCAGGGAGTAGAGCTGGGCTCTGCGGAATCCCGCCTTCACGAAGCGGAGGGCGTCCAGCTCGTGGGAGATGAGGACGTTGGGGTGGGCGTTGAGCAGGGACCCGACCAGCGAGTGGCCGCTACGGGAGTAGCCGATGAAGAAGCAGAACCGTTCCACGTCGGGGAATCCGGGGCCCCGCCAGGCGCTCCAGGCGGAGGAGACGAAGAGACGGGCCCAGTCAGGGGTCCCGGTCGGATCGGGCAGGAGCTCCGATTCCTCGTCGATGGGCGCGGGACTCACCGGCGCTGTCCCTCGTTCATCACGCCGGAGAGTAACAGAAACGCTGGTCATGGTGCCTTGTGGGGCAGCGATCACCTACGCTCGTCTGTCGGCCACACCGCCGGCCCTGCCCGCCACGAGATCGGAGGAAGCACCCGTGGGACTGTCCATCGGTATCGTCGGTCTCGCCGCGGCCCCCACCGTCGACGGTGCCCCGGGTCCGGCGGGTCCGGCGGGTCCGACGGGCGACGGGCCGGGGGCCTGACCCGGTGTGTGGCATCGCCGGCATCTTCGACCCCGGGCTGACCACCGATCCGGCGGACCTGGGTCTCCAGGTCGGCGCCATGGCGGCCACGCTGGTGCACCGTGGTCCGGACGACGAGGGCAGCTGGTCCGACCCCCACTTCGGGATCGCCGCTCGGGTTCCGACGACTGGCGGTCGTCGGGCTGGGGCCCGAGGGTGCCCAACCGATGGTCTCCCACGGCGGGAGATGGGTGGCGGCCTACAACGGCGAGATCTACAACCATCGCCAGCTGCGGCAGCGCCTGGTCAGCGAGGGAGTGGCCTTCCGGGGCGGGTCGGACACCGAGACGCTGGTGGCCGCGGTCGGACGTTGGGGGCTCACCGCCGCCCTCGAGGCGGCCGAGGGCATGTTCGCACTCGCCCTGTGGGACCGGAGCGAGCACCGGCTCCACCTGGTGCGGGACCGGTTCGGCGAGAAACCCCTGTACTACGGGTGGATCGGCCGTCGGCTGGCATTCGGTTCGGAGCTGAAGGCACTGTGCAGCGTGCCGGGCTTCGCTCCCGAGGTGGACCGTGACGCCGTCGCCCTGTACCTGCGCCACAACTGCGTCCCGGCCCCTCGGACCATCTACCGCGGTGTGGCCAAGCTCTCCCCCGGGCAGCGGGTGTGCCTGGGCATGGACGCCCGGCCCGGCACGCTTCCGGTGCCCCTGACCTACTGGTCGGCACGGGACGCCATCGGAGCGGCCCGCCAGCAGCCCCTGGTCGGCTCGACGGAGGCCCTGGCCGATGAGCTCGAAGCCGTGCTCTCGGACTCGGTCGCCGCCCGCATGGTGGCCGACGTCCCCGTCGGGGCGTTCCTGTCCGGCGGGATCGACTCCAGCACGGTCGTGGCCCTCATGCAGCAGCGCAGCAGCCGCCAGGTGCGGACGTTCACCGTGGGGTTCACCGACCGGTCGTTCGACGAGTCGGCCGACGCCGCCGCCGTGGCCGCCCACCTCGGGACCGACCACACCCCGTTGCAGCTCAGCGACGCCGACGCCGCCGAGGTCATCCCCCGGCTCCCCGACATCTGGGACGAACCGTTCGGTGATGTCTCCGAGATCCCCATGCACCTGGTCAGCAGGTTGGCCCGGACCCAGGTGACCGTGTCCCTGTCCGGTGACGGTGGGGACGAGCTGTTCGCCGGCTACAACCGTCACGCCTGGCTGCAACGGCTGTGGGAACGCGCCGGTCCGATGCCCCCCGGGATGCGGAGGTTCGCCGGATCGGCACTGTCGGCGGTGCCACCGGGCGTGATCGACGGGCTGGCCCGCATGACCGAGGTGATGCCGGACCGTCACCAGATCCGGAACCCGTCCTCGAAGGTGGCCAAGGTGGCCAAGGTGCTGGCGGCGTCCGGACCCCGAGGACGCCTACCTGGCCCTCGTCTCCTACTGGGATGACGCCGAGTCCATGGTCATCGGCGCCGGGCCCAGCGCGTCGGTGGCGTCCCGCCCGTCGGAGTGGCCGGCCCTCGACGGCATCACCGAGCAGATGCTCTGGTTGGACCTGGTGGGCTACCTCCCCGACGACATCCTCACCAAGCTGGACCGGGCGGCGATGGCCACGTCGCTGGAGACGAGGGTGCCCTTCCTCGACCGGAGCGTGCTCGACCTGGCGTGGCGGCTGCCGCTGTCGGCGAAGCTGCACGACGGCACGACCAAGTGGCTCCTGCGCCAGGTGCTCTACCGTCACGTCCCCGCCGAACTGGTCGAACGACCCAAGATGGGGTTCGGCTTCCCCGTCGGCGCCATGCTCAGGGGCTCCATGCGCCCGTGGGCCGAGGAGCTCCTCGACGAGCGCCGTATCCGCCGCCAGGGGCTGCTCCGGCCCGAGCCGATCCGGCGAGCCTGGGACCAGCACCTCCGCGGCCGGCGTGACCTCGGCTACGAGCTGTGGGCCGTGCTCGCCCTGCAGGCCTGGGTCGAGCGGTGGATGCCGGGCCTGTGACCGGGGACCGGCCGGAACGACGGCCATGCCGGCGCCTCGGGCCACGTGTATCCTGTCCAGGCTGGTGGCAGGTGCCACGGCGCCCGCTGACGCAAGATCGGCGAGCATGAGGCAGACAGGCAGGGGGGATGCAGCGATGGTGTCGGGCATCGATCTGCACGCGGAGCCGGCCCACCGACGCCGACGGGGGTGCCGCATCGTGACCACGTCGCTCACCGCGCGGGTGCTCCTGGCCAACCAGCTTCGATCCCTCCCCGAGCTGGACTGGACCGTGGTGTCGGGCGACGCCTACGAGGATCCGGTCGAGGGTGTCGAGGTCGAGGTCATCCCCATCCGGCGGGAGTTCGCCCTCTCCGACTTCGGGTCCTTCGCCCGCCTGGTGCGGTACCTCCGCCGCCAGCGCTTCGACGTCGTCCAGACCCACACCCCGAAGGCGTCGTTCCTCGGGCTGCCGGCGGCCAGGCTGGCGGGCAGCCCGGCCGTCTACACCATCCACGGCGCCCTCTACTTCGCCGACAACGGCCGGAGGGCCAACGTGCTGGGATGGTGCTTCGAGCGATGGTGCTGCACCTGGGCCACCTCGGTGCTGGTCCAGAGCCGCGAGGACGAGACCGAGCTGCCGAGGGTGCACATCTGCCCCCGTCGGAAGCTGCGTTACTCCGGGAACGGCATCGTGATGGAGCGATTCCTGGCCCCGGTCGAGCCGGCGTTCCGGGCGGAGCGCCCGATCGTCGTCATGGTGGGCCGACTGGTGAGGGAGAAGGGGTGCGCCGACTTCCTCGACCTGGCCGTCCGCCTGGCCGGCCGGGCCGACTTCGTGCATGTGGGCCCCTCCGAGCACGACCAGAGCGACGCCCTGTCCGAGGAGGACGTGGCCGCGGCGACCGCCGCCGGCACGGTGCGATTCGTGGGTGGCGTCGAGGATGTGCGTCCGTACCTGGCCTCGGCCACCGTCGTCGTCCTCCCGTCCTACCGGGAGGGGATCCCCCGGGTGGCGATGGAGGCGGCCGCCATGGGCCGACCGGTGGTCGCCTACGACATCAGGGGCGTGCACGAGGTGATCGACCCCGGGCTCGGGCTCCTGGCGCCACGCGGCGATCTCGACGCCCTCACCGTCATCGTGGCCGGGCTGGTGGACGACCCCGACCGATGCGCCGAGCTCGGCCGACGCTGCCGCCAGTGGGTGACCGAGCGGTTCTCCGAGGACCGGGTCATCGAGCGACTGCGCGCCTTCTACGCCGGGATGGACCAGGTCCACCAGGCCGACCCCGGTCCGGGGGGCGGCGTGAGCACCGATGTCTGCCTGACCGTGGACGTGGAGGACTGGTACGACGGGATGGCCGTCCTCGGGGAGCCCTTCCCGAAGCCGGCCGGTGCCGCGAGCGGGCTCTCGGGCCTGACCGCCCTGCTCGACGGCGCTGAGGGATCCCCGCACGTGACGTTGTTCGTGGTGGGCAACTACGCGGCGTCAGTGGCCGACGAGCTGGCCGAACTGGTCGCCCGCGGGCACGAGGTGGCCAGCCACGGACCGGACCATGGGCGGCTGCCCGAGGACCCCAAGGCGCTGGCCGGGTGGTTGCGCTCCGGGCGGGAGATGCTCGAGGCCCTGGTGCAGGTACCCGTCCGGGGGTTCCGGTCCCCCCGATTCGACCGTCCGGCCACCATGAGCCTGGGCCGCTACCGCCAGCTGACCGCGGAGGCCGGATTCGAGTACACGTCGGACACCCACCGGATGGGCCCGGCGTCACCGGTGCGGGAGCTGCCTGTCCTGTCCACCCACGGCTTCGCCATGGGTGGGGGGAGCTATCAGCGCTTGCTCCCCTCGGCGGTCGTCTCGGGAGCGGTCGGTGCCGCGGGCTCGGCCGAGGGGCCGGCGGTGCTCTACTACCACTCCTACGACTTCGGGGCCACGCTCCCCGGCCTCGGCGCCATCCGGTCGGTGGCCGTGGCCAAGCAGCTGGTCGGGCGGGGCCGGGTGCCGCAGGTGTTCTCGACCATCCTCAACCGCTACGGAAGCGAGGCGTGTGCCCATGTCGAGTGGTGAGTTCCAGACCTACTTCCACCGCCGGGCGTCCCGCTTCTCCGCCTTCTACGCCAGCGAGCCGGTGGCCAGGGTGCTCGGGCGGGGCCCGCTGTTCGACCGGCTCCGCCTGGCCGTCGAGATGAGCACCGCGCTGTCGGCCCGCCGGGTCCTCGACGTCGGGTGCGGGAGCGGCCCGCTCTTCGCCCCCCTGGCCGGCTCGGGGATCCACGTCACCGGGATCGATCCGGCGGAGAACATGGTGGCCCTGGCCACGACCGAGGCGGCGCGCTTCCCGGGGCTGGTGGAGGTGAGGCGGCTCGGGTGGGAGCAGCTCGACGAGGTCGATGCCTACGACGTGGCCGTCGCCCTCGGGGTGTTCGACTATGTCGGCGAGCCGGCCGACCTGCTGGGACGCATGGGTGCGGCCGCCGGTCATGTCATCGCCTCGTTCCCGTCGCCCGGCCTCAGGACCGACCTCCGCAAGATCCGCTACGGCGCCCGCGGGGTGGGAGTGCACGGCTACCCCGGCGACGGCTTCGAGCGCCTGGGCCAACGGGCCGGCCTCGATGTGGCCGAACAGGTCCCCCTGGGCCGGGCCGGGTTCGTCGTCCACTTCGCCCGCCGCACCCCGGCGCCAGGGACGCCCCCCGCCTCCTGAGCGTCGGGGCGCCCGATGGTGCCCGGTGGCGGCCGGGCCGGGAGCTCAGGGCCGGTGGGCGACGATGAACCAGCCGGTCTCCTCGCGGGCGGCGTCGACCACCAGCCCGGTCTCGTCGAACCAGGGCTGGAGCTCGCTCCAGAGGTAACGGTGCTCGACCGGGGCGGTGAGGCGGTCGAACGTGTCGAGGACCAGGCTCCGGAACGGCTTGTCCCGGTAGGTGTACATGGGAAGTCCGGCCAGGCCGGAAACCCCGTGGGCCGCCCCCCAACGTCCCGGGGCCACCACGCCGGCGTAGAGCAGGCCGGCCATCGGGGTCGACAGGGCCTTGACCACCGGGTGGGGGAGCTGCACGGTCACGGTCCGGATGGCCCTGGCCGCCGACAGCGCCACCGAGCGGGCATTCGTCTCGGCCGGGCGGCTGTAGAGGTAGAGCAGGAGCTGACCACCGGGAGCCAGGTACGTGAGCAGCCGTTTGAATCCGTCGAAGGGGTCGTCGAGGTGGTGGAGCACCCCGAGGCTGGAGATGAAGTCGAAGCTCTCCGGGGCGAACGGAGCGTCGCGGAGGTCGGCCTGCACCACGGCCACGTTGTCCATGTCGTGCAGGCTCCGTGCCGCCGCCTCGACAGCGGACGATCCGTCCAGGGCCACTTCGGCGTGGAGGTGGCGGGCCAGGATCCGGGTGAACCGACCCTTGCCGCAGCCGGCATCCAGGCCCACCTTGCCGGCCAGGCCGGGCAGGTCGAGGTCCCGGAAGTAGATCTCGGCGAAGTCGTCGTCCTCGGCGCGGATCCCGTCGAAGGCGTTCCACTCGTAGCCGAAGCTGGCGAAGGTGCGCCCGGTCGAGCCGTTGGCCGCCACCGTCCCCGAAAAGTCGAGCACGCCGTGCCGGGACGGGTACCGGTGCCCGTTGGGACAGGTCACCCCGTCGCCGCCACCGGACCGTTGCTCGGACAGACCCTCGCCGCACCGGGGGCAACGCAGGCGCTCGACGATGGCGTCCGGTATGGCGTGCTCTTCCTGATCCCCCATGCCCCACCCCAGTCGACGGCTCTCGGCAAGGGAGCACGCTACCTGCTCCGGCGCCGTCGCTCCGGCAATGGGCATTAGCATCCCGGGCGTGACCGCTCCGATCATTCCAGGCGCCGAGCCGTGGTCGTCCGAAGGTGGATCCCACGGCGTGCTGGTCCTCCACGGGTTCACCGGCAACCCCCAGTCGATGCGACCGCTGGCCGAAGCCCTCGGCAAGGCCGGTTTCACCGTCGACCTACCGCTGCTCCCCGGCCACGGCACCGCCGTCGACGACATGATCCCCACCCGATGGGAGGACTGGTCGGCTGCCTGCGAGGTGGCCTACCAGGCCCTGGCCGGCCGCTGTGACGGGATCGTCGTGACCGGCCTGTCCATGGGCGGCACCCTCACCTGCTGGCTCGCCGAGCGTCACCCCGAGATCGCCGGGATCGCCCTGGTCAACCCCCAGATCGACCCGCCCGACGCCGAGCTGCGAGCCGGGCTCCAGGCACTGGTTGACAGCGGGATCGAGACCTTCGACGCCATCGGGTCGGACATCAAGCAGGAAGGCATCACCGAGTCGGCCTACGATGCCACCCCGGTGCGCTCCCTCTTGTCCCTGTTCGAGGGGAACGACGGTGTCCACACCCACCTCGCCGACATCCACTGCCCGACCCTGCTGCTCAACAGCCGGGAGGACCACGTGGTGGCGCCCGTCTCCGGCGACGTGCTGGAGCGCTCGGTGAGCGGCCCCGTCGAGCGGATCATCCTGGAGAACAGCTATCACGTCGCCACCCTGGACGGGGACGCACCGCTGATCGAGGAGAAGATCGTCAGCTTCGCCACGGACCTTCTGGGCGGACCGGGCACCGTGTCCCGGTGACGGTGGCGCACCGTGACCCGGTGACGGCGGAGCACCGGAGATGACCGAGCCCGAGCGCCTGTCGCGTGCCGACGTGGCCCATGTGGCCGCGCTGGCCCGCCTCGAGCTCACCGAAGAGGAGCTCGACCTGTTCACCGGGCAGCTGGCCGCAGTGCTCGATCACGCCGCCGACGTGGCCGCCCTCGACCTCGACGGGGTGTCGATGACCGCCCATGCCCTGGCGGTCACCAATGTGCTCCGGCCTGACGAGCCGCGACCGGTCCTGGACCGTGACGAGGTGCTGTCCCAGGCGCCGGCGGTGGAGGACCACCGGTTCCGGGTCCCCCGCATCCTCGGGGAGGCCCCGTGACCTCCCCGCGCCACGCCTACAACCTGGCCAACGCCGTCCGCTCCGGTGCACGGTCCGCGTTGGAGGTGGCCGAGGAGCACCTGGCCGCCATCGAAGCCGGGCGACGGAGAGGTCCACGCCTTCAACCTGGTCACCGCCGAGCTGGCCCGTAGCCAGGCGCTGGCCGTGGACCGGGCGGTGGCCGACGGCGAGGACCCAGGGCCCCTGGCCGGGGTACCCGTGGCCCTGAAGGACAACCTCTGCACCAGGGGCGTGCCGACCACCTGCTCCTCGCGCATCCTGGCGCACTGGCGCCCGCCCTATGACGCCACGGTGGTCGAGCGACTGCGGGCCGCCGGGGCGGTGGTGGTGGGGAAGACCAACATGGACGAGTTCGCCATGGGCTCGTCCACCGAGACGTCGGCCACCGGACCGACCCGGAATCCCCACGACACCACCCGGGTCCCCGGCGGTTCGTCGGGCGGATCGGCGGCGGCGGTGGCGGCGGGATTCGCCCCCCTCGCCCTCGGGTCCGACACCGGCGGATCCATCCGCCAGCCGGCCGCCCTGTGCGGGGTGGTGGGTCTGAAGCCGACCTACGGGACGGTGTCCCGGTACGGCCTGGTGGCCTTCGCCAGCTCCCTCGACCAGATCGGGCCCTTTGCCCGGTCGGTGGCCGACGCCGCCCTCCTGTTCGATGTGATCGGAGGGCACGACCCCTGTGATTCCACTTCGCTGAACCGGCCGACCCCCCGGGTCCTGTCGGTCCTCGACGACGGGGTGGCGGGGCTGACCGTCGGGGTCATCGCCGAGTTCCTCGACGGCGCCGCCCCCGATGTGGTGGCCCGCGTCCGTCAGGCGGCCGAGGCGCTGGCCGCCGCCGGTGCCCGGGTCGAGGAGGTGTCGGTCCCCGAGGTGGCGCTGGGACTGTCGGCCTACTACCTGATCGCACCGGGTGAGGCCTCCTCCAACCTGGCCCGCTACGACGGAGTCCGCTACGGGCTCCGGGTGGATGGCGAAGACACCCTGGCCATGAACACCGCCACCCGGTCGGCCGGCTTCGGAGCCGAGGTCAAGCGGCGGATCATGCTGGGCACCTACGTCCTGTCGGCCGGCTACATGGACGCCTATTACAACCAGGCCCTCCGGGTCCGGACCCGGATCATCGAGGGGTTCTCCACCGCCTATGCACGCTGCGACGTTCTCCTCGGGCCGACCGCACCGACCACCGCCTTCCCGCTGGGGGAGAAGACCGGTGACCCGCTGGCGATGTACCTGTCGGACGTGTGCACCATCCCCACCAACCTGGCCGGCCATCCGGCCATCAGCGTGCCCTTCGGCACCGGTGACGACGGTTTGCCCATCGGTGCCCAACTGCTCGGCCCGGCCCTGTCGGAGGGAACCATCATGAAGGCGGCGGCCGTGGTCGAGGCGGCGGCCCCGTCCATTCCGGTGCCGACCATCGGGGCGATGTCGTGAGGCCGGGCTGGGAGATGGTCATCGGCCTCGAGGTCCACTGCGAGCTGAAGACGGCCACCAAGCTGTTCTGCGGTTGTCCCAACATGTTCGGCGACGAGCCGAACACCAACGTGTGCCCGGTCTGCCTGGGCCTGCCCGGGTCCCTGCCGGTGATCAACCAGCGGGCCGTGGAGCTGGCCATGGCCATCGGCACCGCACTCAACTGCGAGATCCGCCCGTCGACCTTCCACAGGAAGAACTACTTCTACCCGGACCAGGCCAAGGACTACCAGATCAGCCAGTACGACGAACCGATCAACGTCAACGGTCACCTCGACCTGCCCGACGGCTCCCGGGTCGGTATCGAGCGGGCCCACATGGAAGAGGACACCGGAAAGACGACCCATGCGGGGGCTTCCGGGCGCATCCACGGCTCGGACTACTCCCTCGTCGACTACAACCGTTCCGGGGTGCCGCTGGTCGAGATCGTGAGCGCCCCCGACATGCGCTCATCGGCCCAGGCCCGCGCCTATGCCACCGAGCTCCGCGCCGTGTTGGTGGCATCAGGGCGCGTCGGACGGGAAGATGGAGGAGGGGTCGATGAGGGTGGACGCCAACGTCTCGGTCCGGCGGTCGGCGGACGACCCCTTCGGGACCCGGTGCGAGATCAAGAACCTCAACTCGGTGCGATCGCTGGGGCGGGCGATCGACTACGAGGCAGAGCGGCAGATCACCCTGATCGACTCCGGTGAGCAGGTGGTCCAGCAGACCCGTCACTGGGACGAGGATGCCGGCCGGACGGTCGACCCTGCGCTCGAAGGAGGAGGCCTACGACTACCGGTACTTCCTCGAACCCGATCTGGTGCCGCTGGTGCCCGACGCCGAGTGGATTCTGGCCGTGGCCGACACCATGGGCCCGATGCCGGCCGCCCGGCGCTCCCAGCTGGTCGAGCTCCTCGGCGGGCCCGGGATGGTGACCGACTCCCAGGTCGACCAGGTGGCGACCGTCGTCGACCTGGGCCTCGATCCACTGGTGACGGCGGCGGTGGCGTCCGGGGTCGGGTCGGGGCTGGCCTTGGCCCGGACGGCCAACGAGGCGGCCAACGATGCCGAGTCGGCCCGCCGGCTCGACCCTGAGTCCTATGTCGCCCTGTTGACCATGGAGGGCTCGGGAGCACTCACCGCCACCCAGTCCAAAACGGTGCTGTCCGAACTGCTGGCGGCCGGCGGCGGTGATCCTGCTGCCATCGCCAGCGCCAAGGGGTTCGAGGCGATGTCGGAGGACTCGCTCGCCGCCACGGTGGCCGAGGTGGTCGCCGCGCATCCCGACGAGTGGGCCAGGTACTGCGCCGGGGAGGACAAGCTTCATGGGCGCATTCACCGGCATGGTGATGAAGGCCACCAATGGTCAGGCCGATGGCAATGCGGTGGGGGCCGAGCTCCGTCGCCTACGGGGCTGAGGCGCCCGACAGGGCCACGTCGAGGCTGGGTGGAGGTCCGCCGGCGGCCAGGAAGGGCCCCTTCGGTCCGAAGCCGATCCGGGTGATGTCCACCGGCCGGGGAGGGCTGCCCGCCGACGGCCCGCACCGGCGAGTAGAGCATCCAGGCCCCGGTCCCGTCGGTGAAGACCGATGCCTCACCGGGTCCGAGCCCTTGGCTGTTGGAGGACAACAGTGGCGTGTCGGTGATGTCGGCGCAGGGTCCCGCCGGACCCTTGCAGCGGGCGGCACCGATGCCGTAGGCGGGCTGGTTGAACCAGTTCGCCGAGTAGAAGATCCAGTAGGTGCCATCGACCTCGATCATGTCCGGGGCTTCGACGATGGTGCCCTGCCAGCGCTCGTCCGGGCTCATGAGATCGTTCCTCGGGCCGACCAGGTGGAGCCCGTCGGGGGAGAGACGCTGGGACCACAGCGTGGTGGGGGTGGAGCGCCCTCCGATGTTCTGGTCGGACTTGAACAGCATCCAGGGGGTCCCATCGGTGGCGGTGAACACCCGCGGGTCGATGGTCCCTCCCAGGTTCCGCTGGCAGATGAAGGGCGAGGCATTCGGAGCGAAGGGCCCGATGGGGGATGAGGCGACGGCGACACCGATGCACTGCATTCCTGTCCCTTTGACGTCAGCGGTGAAGTACAGCACATAGGTCGATCCGAACTTGTGGACATCCGGGGCCCAGGTGAACCCGCGGTCCGCCCACCGGGGAAGCGTGGGAAGGGCGTCGACGACCGGTGTCCAGTTGACGAAGTCGGTGGAGGAGGACACCGGGACGTTCACGACCGTGACCGTCGGCTCGGTCTGGGGGATGCCGCTGGTGTAGAGGAAGTACTGTCCGCCATTGCGGAACAAGACGGGGTCCGACTGGTCTTCGCCCGAGTTGACGGTCAGCCCAGGCGCCGATGGATCGGGCGTGGGTGGGGGCTGCACGGTGGTGGTGAGCGAGGACGCCACCACCGCCGACGTGTGGTGCAGGGGGGCGATCTTCGAGGCCTGCGCACTGGTCGACGGGCGGACGAGGGCGGCCAACACCAGCGCCAGGAGCATCACCACGATGCCGATGACAGTGAATCGCTTGGCCCTCCCCGTATGTACTCGGGCCGGCGTCTCTGCATCGCCTTCGTCCGGATCCCTGGGCAGGGCCAGCAGGCCCAGGGAGTCCGCCGGCTTCGTGGCGGTGTCGTGGGCCTGAGCCGGGGTGGGCGCGTGCCCACCGGACAGGGGAGGAGGGTCCGGGGGGTCGGTGGCCTCGACGGGCTGGGCCTCGACGGGCTGGGCCTCGCCGGCGTGGGCCTCGACGGCGTCCTCGACCAACGGCGTGGGCCGACCCCCCTCGTCGTCACCGGGTGGAGGGGCAGCAGTCTCGGGTTCGGCGCGGTCTTCCGCCTCCGGGGGGGCGATGGCGGTCACGATGGCGGTCACGGTGGCATTCCGCTCCGCCCGGCTGATCCGCTGCGCTTTGGCCGGCCGCTTCTGGCTCGAGCTCCCAGGACGCCCGGCAGCTTGGACCAACGGCCCACCAGCGGGGACGAAGGTCTCTGTCGCCGGATACGCCGGAAATGCGGACTCTGGAGGGGTTCCGCCATCCGTCGCATCGGCGATCGCGGCATCGGCCCGGGCGGCTTCGGTGCCGGCTGCATCACTGCTCGGCGCGTCATGGACGGGCGCCGCCACGGTCAGCCCAGCCCGCACGCGTGTCCCGTGAGTCGATGACCGGTGTGTCGGTCAATTCGGAGTCAGCCTCGAGCGTGTCGAAGGTGGGCGTGTCGCGGACAGGGTCATTGAGAATGGGAGCGTACGCCGTTCCGCCCACCCCCATGGTCACCCTGTCGTCCGCTGGGCCCTCTGTCGAATCCTCCGTCGGGCCTTCCGTGGGACCGGAAGCGGCCGGAAGGTCGTCGGCCGCCGCCTGGCCGCCCGGGCCGGATGAGGGAGGTGCAACGGCGGCCCCAGGCTTGTTGCGTCGGAACCAAGGGGCCTTCGGGGTCTCGGCCGGGGCCGCCGCCTCGTCCTGTACGGAGTCGGGAGGGGCCGCGGCCGCCATCGGGGCCGGTGACGAGCCACCGGTGGAGGGGGCGGCAGTTGGAGTCGGTTCGGGAGCATGCTCGGGCGGGCTCCCGCTCGGAACGGCGACCTCTGGAGCAGGGCCGGCCTGGCTCTCGACGGTCGCCCGCTCGACGCTCGAGACCGTGGTCGGGACGACGATTCCTTCGGCGGTGGCGATCAGCGCCGCATCTGCGGCGGCCGGGTGCACATCCTCGGGTTCCGGAGTATCAGTCTGGTTCGATGAGGATCCGGACGTGGGCGGCACCGGGGCACCGGCGACTTCGGGCGCCCTGCGCCTGAACCAGCGGCCCTTCTGGCTCTGGGCCGTCGGTTCATCGCCAGGTTGCTTGCCCGCTCCGGCCGGTGGCGCATCCACAGGCCGGCCCTCCCGCGCCGTCGGCTGCGGGGCCGGGGACGGGCGGATCGCGGTCGGGGCCGCCTCTTGCTTGGGGTCGACGGTCGACGCTGCAGTGGTGTCCTTGACCGAGGCATCTGGCCGGTCGGCCGCTGCTCGGGCGACACCATCACGGATCGGGTCCGGTGCGACCTCGTCGGCAGGAACCGGCTCGGAGTGTCCGGCCGACGGAGGGGATGGTTGCGACGCAGCCGGCCCGTCGGGTGCGTCGTCCGTGCCGGTTTTTGCTGGGGTGTCTGGTGGCGCAGGAGGAGCAGGGGCCGCACCGGGCCCGGCCGCGAGCCCGAGTAGCTCGACTGCACTCTGGACCTGCGGCCTCCCCCTAACCCTCGGCATTGTTCCCTAACGCTAGTTGGTCCGCCGACGGCTTGGGGATGAATGGTGGAAATCTCGCCAGAACCTGGGGATGTACGAAGAAATCCGGAGGATAACGTAGGGATTTCGCGCCACCCTATTGACCCAGTTCGCGTGGTCGATCACAGTGTCAATTGTTCGGGAAACCGAAGCCCCAAAGGAGCCCGGGGGCGAGCGCAGAAAGGCCGCAAGGCCGGTCCGCAGCTCGACTCGCAGGACCGATGGGACCGTAGGTTACCGACGTGGTGGTCCGGTGACGGAGCGGGTGCTCGCAAGGGCATGCCGGTCCGGTGCCCGCAGAGGAGTCGTCCGACACGGCTTCGATCGGGAGAGACCGGGTCGCTGTGAGCGTGGCCCCGAGGAGCTCGGGCGGTTTCGGCCGTTCGGTTACTCGGGGCCGCGTCGCGTCCGGGCTCGCGTGGTCCCGGTGGACCGACCTCCGTATTCGGGGTGGGCCGGCCGCGTCTCCTGCCACCTCGGGCGGTGCCTGCCGGCCGTGTGAGCCGGCGATCCGACGGATCCGATCGATGGACGGCTCATGGGTGGACTCGAAAACAACAGCGCGTCGTGCCTGTTCGGGGGAGTGTCCTCTTCGAGGTCCGGAGAATCGACTACAACATCACCAGACCGAACAACCAACAGGACGCACCGTGCAACCCAGCCGGCTCCCCGGGGCCGTCCGTCGGATCCCGGCTCGACCCGGCTGGCGCTCGAGCGCAGGGAGACCAGGTCGGATGACGGGGTGACCGGGGGCAGTCCGGTTGGGCGGCCATGGCCAGGAGACGGGTCGGCGGTCTGGATGCCCAGTTGCAGCGGAAGAGGTTCGTGGTGCGATCGTGAGGCGAAGGTTCGTGCGCATACGCCCCACCCACCGGGCCCCGTTGCTACTCACCGGCCTGTTCGTGGCCTCGCGCCTGGCGTTCTACCTCATCGGAGTCCGGGTCGACGACTCCGCACTGACGGGACGGGCCACATACATCCAAATGCTCGATCTGACTGCCTTGCACCACCACCTGGCGCAGAGCATCTGGTATCTGCAGAGCCAACCGCCCTATTTCAACCTGGCCTCGGGATTGCTCTTGAAGTTGCCGCCAGGGCTGGTGCAACCGACGACGACCCTGGTGTCGCTCACCCTTGGACTCTGTCTGGTCTTGAGCAGCTACTTCTTGAGTCTCGAACTGCGCGTCCCGCAGAAGTTGGCATTCGCAATGGCGGCGGTCGTCGTGCTCGACCCGGCAAACCTCCTCTATGGGAGTTGGTACTTCTACTCGTTCCCGACCGCGGTCGTGATGACCTTCGGGGTACTGAGCCTGGCGCGGTATGTTCGCACGCACTCGTGGCTGTGGGGCCTTTCCTTCTTCGCTGCCTTGAGCAGTGTCGTGCTGTTGAACAGCACGTTCCAATGGTTCTGGTTGGCCGCCGTGGCGGCCCCGTTGGTCATTGCCTCTCGGCAGCACTGGCGGAGTGTCCTGGTCGTGGCAGCGGTTCCGGTCCTGTTGGTGTCGGTCTGGTACGTCAAGAACGCAGTGGTGTTCCACACTGATACCACCAGTAGCTGGCTGGGGATGAACCTTGCCAAGATAACGACGCAGTTTGCTCCGCGGGATCAACTGGCCCGTCTCATCGCCGACAAGAAGCTGACCCCGCTGGTGGGTATCGACACGTTCAGCCCGCTTTCCGCGTACGGCCGATCCTTGACCTCTCATCCTCCGACGGGGGTTCTCGTACTCGACCGACGAGACAAGGCCAACGGATCTCCGAACTTCAACAACATCAACTACATAGAGATCTCGAGTCGATACCTCCACAACGACATTGCCTACATCGAGGCCCGCCCGGGTGCCTACGCGAGCAACGTGGGCCGAGCCATGGTCTTCTTCTTCGTCCCATCCGAGCAGTACTACCTCCTGGGACGGAATGCGGGTCGTATCTCCTCCTACGTGAGGGCTTTCGACCTCGTGATCGACTGGCAGCTCCGACCGACCGATTCCGCCACCAACCCGTTCGCAGGAGTCGACGTCTCGCTCGGACAGCTCTCGATCAGCACGCTGCTCACGTTCGGGATCGTGGCGGTCCTGGGCCCGGTCATCATCTGGCGACGTCGACGTGACCGGACGTTGTGGGTGCCGCTCACATCCATTTGGATCTCGACCGTCTACGTCTTCATCCTCACCAGTGCGGTCGACATCGGTGAGAATCAACGGTTCAGATACGACTTGGGCCCGGTCCCGCTGATCGGTGCCGTCGCCGTCATCGTGTCGTTGGTACGTGAGCGGAACAGCCCGGAGTCCGAATCGGCCCTGGACGATGCATAGTCACCGTGCGCGGTTCCGAGCACCGTCGTGGTCGGCGCTACGTGGGCTAGGCCGTCGCCCAACCGCAGGGCCGAACCGACGACGGGCTACTGCCGCCCATGGAGGAGGGACGACGGGCTACTGCCGCCCATGGAGGAGGGAGAAGACCTCGGGCCGGAGCTTCGCCTTCTTCAGGCGGAGCGCCCGTCTTTCGATGATCCACCAGCTCGCCACGGCAAAAGGTGCCGTCCCGAGGACGATCAGCAACAAGAATGTGCCGTACCCGAGCCGTTGGGCCTGCCAGGCGATCAGGACCTGTGTGACCGGCCACGAATAGATGTACACGCCGTACGAATAGTCGTTTCGGCTTCCGATCTTTTCGAACGGCAGATGGATTCCCAGCCACAGCAGGGGATAGGCGACAAGGGGGGTCAGCAGGCTGGAAGCGCCGAAGTAGAACTGTGGTGCGGCGATGCGGGCCACTCCGGCTGGCAGCCACAGGGAGCCCACGAATACGGAAGCACACACCAGGGCGATCCAACCCGAGTCTGGTACCCGCTCCCGGAAGACGAAGATGAGCGCCCCGACCATGAAGATCGGCGCCAGCTTGAGGAAATTCAAGACACCGTAGTGGTACGCGGCAGTGGCCTTCGGGAGCCCGGGCGCCAGCGTGATCACGACGACGGTCGCCCACAGGCCGGCGGTGACCACGACCGCCCACTTGCGATTTCGCAGGAAGCCGACCATGGCCAGTGCCAAGAGGAACAGATAGCAGACAAACTCGTAGAACAGTGTCCAGAGGGGATAGTCCCCGAAGAAGAATACGGGGATCCTCGGTGATACGAGAAGCTGATTGATGACCAGATACGAGTTCTCGTAGACGTAGCTGAAGGGCCCAGGTCTGGTCGGGTCGAGATAGCAGGAGAGATCGCAGTGGGGGGGCTGGCCTTCAACCAAAGGATGCTCCCGAAGAAGAAGGCCGTCATCACCAGGCAGACCCAGAATGCCGGGAAGATCCGGAGGAACCGCTGCCAGAGGTACCGGCCCGGGCCGTTGTGGGTTGCGCTACCGGCGATCAGGTATCCACTGATCCCGAAGAACCCGTAGACGGCGATTGCTCCCGTCGAGGTGCCGTTGAAGAACGATTGACCACTGAAGTCCCCCACCTGGAGCCCGTGTGCCACCAGGACCGTGAAGGCCAGTGCCAGCCGGAGGAAGTTCAAGCTGTTGTGCCTGGGGTCGAAGGACTCGCCGATCGTGCGCCTGCCCCCTGCGGCCATCCGACAACTATAGAGAACCGGCGGAATCGCCCGAAGCTGATCGAGTCGGGCGCTCTGGTGATCAGCGAATGCGCACCGCGGTGACCCGACCATCGCCGTGCAACGTGACGACCACGGTGGGCCAGGTGACCTCCGGTGGGGTGTATCCGTCGTCTTGGTGGAGTGCCGTCGGTAGCCCGGTCTGCCAGCCGTCGACCGTCAGTTGCCAGTCCATGCCGGTCTCGTCGGATCCGTAGGTGTTCATCGACAAGGTCCGTGGCAGGAGCTCGAAGCGGACCGGACCCCGTGGGACGTCGTGTTCTACGGCGGCGGTGAGGCGCTGCACCTGCTGGTACGAAGTGGAGGCGACGTCCAGGGCCGGGCTCGTTCGCAGCGTGGCCCCGGCTGCGATGGCAGCGATCGTCAGCAGCGCCAGCGCCCCCAGTACCGGTCCATACGATCCGATGGCACCGAACCTCCGGACTCCATGGCCGGGAGCGAGGCGCCGGATCCAATACCGGCACCCTTCGTATGCGGCCCAGAGAAGGAGGCACCACAGGGCGATTCCGACGATCCAGATATAGACCAGCAGGTATCCGAGTACGAGGAACGTCGCTGTGGGCACGGCCGCGAAGCTCACGACAACGCTGATCGAGGATACGCAGGCGACAATTCCCAAGCTGGCCAATGCACGACGGTCGGACCTCCAAGCCCAGGCCGTGACACCGACGGCGCCCACCAGGACAAGTGCTCCGTAGAGCGCCGAATGGGCGTAGGCGAACGCGTGGAATTCCTCCAGGGCGGCGAGGTCGACGGGGACCGGAAAATGCGAGAGCCAAATCGGGGGAACCGAACCTGCATCGCCCAGGACCTGGAACCCGAACCCGGTCCCCAGCACCGGGCGGTGGTGGTTGGAGTGGACCAGCAACCACAGATTGCCCGGGTTCCCCGTCAACTGCTGGATGAGCGGAGCGATCCAACAGGCCAGCCCCGTGATGAGTCCGACGACCATCCATCGCCGTCTCGACCGTGATCCTCCGTTCAACATGCCGACGATCGGCGGGATGATGATCAGACCCAGCGCATTGGCGGCAAAGATCAGGTGGGACTGAGCCGCCACGGATCCGGTGAACACCAGGACCGGCCACCAGCCGACGGCGCCAGAGGCGACGCACCACGCCAGGACCAGCGAGGCCATCAGAAACACGAAACCCATGTTCGGGTTCCACACGGTTCGGGCGAAGACGGAGGGATCGACCCACAGGATGATGGCGACCGAGCCGGCGACGGCGCTGCATGCGGGCCAGCCCTTGACCGACCAGGCCGCCTCCGCCGATACCGAGAGGATCACCGCGCACCAGAGCGCGGCACCCCACAGCGCCCCCTGGGCCGGATCGATGCGAACGGGTACGGCGAGCAGCCAGAACGGCAGCGGTCCGAGGTCGTGAAAGGAGTGGGCGGCTCCTTCTGAGGACGAAGTCCACACGCCCACCAGCGGAGAGTTGAGCGAGAACACCTGGAGGGCGTGCAGCGAGAGGTACGCGTCGTCCCAGACGGCCCGCCAACCCCTCGCCATCCGGACCAGCACGGGCACCAGGACGGCCGTCCAGATGACCAGGTGACTGAGCACCCGCACCGCCGTCCCCAGTGCTGTGGGTGCCCCGTGGACCTCGGACGGCTGGGCGCGCGCTTCGTCATTCGCCGACGGAGCCGTCGGGGCGACCATCGAATCAGAGGCCACGATGCCTCTTGGCCAGGCGGCGAGTCAGAAGCCGTGAGATCTCGGCGACCGCCGTCAGTCCCTCGATCGGGCGCATCTTCGATCCTCCGACGTCCCGCCAGGAAGAGAGCGGCACCTCGACGAAGGACTCCTTCGACAGCGGAGGTACGCCGTCGGATCCCGAGACCAGCCGGTCGATGAGCCACACGTCGAAGGCCCATCTCGAGGGAAAGGGCTTCTCCAGAGCCTTCGCCAACGCAGGACCACTGCAGAACACCTTGGCGCCGCACTGTGTGTCGTACACGTCCATCCCCAGCGCCAAGGACGCGAGCGTCGCATAGGCGCGGCCTGCGTAGTGCCGAACGGCCGAGCGCCGGATGTCGCTGCCCAGCAGAGAGACCCGGGAGCCGAACGCCGCGCTCAAACGTGGGTCGTCGAGGAGCGTGTCGACGAGCCGAAGCAGTTGGACCGGGGGAGTTGCGCCGTCCGAGTCGTAGTAGCCGACAATAGACGCACCCTCGTCCATGGTCTGGAGAAGACCGCGACGCACCGCCTCTCCCTTCCCTCCGTTTTCGGGGAGGTCGAGGACCGTAATCGATTCAGATTTGTCGGCCAGCTGCACGAGGAGGTCACCCGTCCGATCCGAGGACCCGTCGTTCACCATGAGGAGCCTCAGGTCCGGTCGTTGGACGAGCCGGACGAAGGGCGTCTCGTCGAACCGGTGGGCTTCGTTGAAGCAAGGCACGACGATGCTGGTCGTGCGTCCAGTGGGGGCCGCCACCGGTCATCCCCGGGAGCGAACGCAGAATGCCCAATAGGAGAGCCCGGGCAGGACGAACCCGGTCCGCGTCGCCGTTTCGATGGATAGCCGACCCTCGAGGTCCAGCCACTGCGTCACCCCCCTGGTCAGCAACTCCCCACCCCTCCATGCCCCGATTCCATGTGATTCCGGCGGCCGCGACACTAGTTCGCGAAGAGCCTGGAGTCCTCGGACGAAGAGCAACGACTGGAACAGACCTCCCTGAAGGACCGGGGTCAGGCCGGCCGTCTCCAAGAGCCGGCGGCACTCGAGGGGTGAGTAGCGGCGGTAGTGGTGAAGCGCGGTGTCGTGCGAGGTGAAGAGGCGCTGGTATGCGGGCACGCTGACGAGCGCCCAACCGTTCTCGTCCATCAGATCCCGTGCCACCTCGCGGACGAAACCAATGTCGTCGTCGACGTGCTCGATGACGTCCAGCATCAAGAGGCCGTCAAATCTGCCCGACGGCCGCTCGGCCGTCATGAGGACCCCGTCTTGCCCTTCGACCCGCACCCCGTCGGCGTCATAGTTGATGTCCCAGCAGACGATGGGTGCGCCCCCGGGGTGATCATGTCGGAGTTGCTCCGCGAACCACGCATCTCCGGCTCCGACGTCGAGGATCCTGGTGGACGCCGCCACCGCATCTTGTTGCCGGAGGACCCGCAAGAAGAAGTGGCTCCTGGCGAGCTCCCAAGGATGCCGTCGGGGGTTGACGCCCTCGAGCTCGCTGAGATCCACCGGCTTTCCCCCATGCGATCTTTTCGGATCGGTCCCGACCGGACGCAGCTCAGAGACTAGCCCCGGGACACGGGCATCCGCGGCCACAGGGGCCGGTCGTACCGCCCGGCGCTACCAGCTCAGTGGCGGTGTGTCTCGACGTGGGCGGAGGTGGTGCCGACCTCCATGGCGCATGGATCGGGCTCGTCGTTGCACCGTTCGCACTCGAGCTCGAGGGTGCTGTGGGAGATGGCGAAGGGCCCGGCGATGGTTCGCTTGACCCGCTCTCCCACGGCTTGGGCCTCTTCGAGGGTGGGATGGCCGGTCAAGACCATGTGGGCCGAAAGGACGCGCATCTCGCTCGACAGGCTCCACACATGGAGGTCGTGGACCTCTCCGACGCCGGGCACTCCCGCCATGGTCTCGGTCAGTTCGCTGAGGTCGACGTCCGACGGTGTCGACTCCAACAGAACGGCGATGCTCCCCCGGAAGACGATCGACGCCTCGTAGACGATGATGGCCGCCACCACCAGGGCCGACGCCGGGTCGAGCCAGGTGGCGCCCGGAACCACCAGCAGCACTGCGGCCGCCACCACCACGGCCAGCGACGCCAGCGCGTCCCCGGCCATGTGCACCACGGCAGAGCGCATGTTCAAGTCGTTGGATCCGTCCCGCAGCACCAGGGCGGCGACGCCGTTGACCACGAGCCCGAAGGACGCCACGACGACGACGATCCCGGCCCGAACCGGCTCTGGATGTCCGAGACGGTGCACGCTCTCGATGACGATGAGCACGGTCACCACGGCGATGAGGGAGGCGTTGGCCAGCGCCGCCAGGATCGTGGCCCGGTGATTGCCGAACGACCGCTCTGCGCTCGGCGGCCGCAGCACCAGCCGGATGGCCACCAGTGACAACACCAGTGACCCCACGTCGGCAAGGTTGTGGCCGGCATCGGCCAGCAGCCCGCTGGAGTGGGCGACGATCCCGAAGCCCACCTGCACGACCACGAGCGCGGCGTTGAGGGCCAGGCTGATGACCACTCTTCGCGTTCTGTCCATCAGAGCTCCTCCCACCAAGCCTACCGGTCGAGGGCGCCGGTAGTCTGCCGGCATGCGGATCCTGGCGTCGAGGCGACGGCGCCGGGTGGCCGCCGGGGTGCTCGTGGTCGTCCTCGTCTTCCTCGCCGCCACGGCCCGTCTGTTCGTGTGGCCGCCCGTCGACGCGCCCACCCGCGTGGATGCGGTCGTGGCCCTCGGGGGTGATCCTGGACAGGCCCGGGCCCACAAGGCCATCCAGCTCGTCCAGGCCGGGTATGCGCCGTTGGCGGTGGTCTCACTCGGTGGTGTCCGGGCGGCCCCCTGTCCGACGGCACCGGCCGGCGTCGACGTGTTGTGCTTCCGGGCCGACCCCCTCGACACGCGCGGGGAGGCCGAGTACGTGGCCCGATTGGCGGCTCGGCGTCACTGGGACCGGATCATCGTCGTGCCCGAGCGAAGCCAGTCCACCCGGGCCCGGCTGCTGTTCGAGCGGTGCACCGGGGCGGGTCTGGTCATCGTGCCGGTCAGCGACCCCCCGTCCCGGCTCTTCCTCGACGTGGCCTATGAGTGGGCGGCCTTGGTCAAGGCGCTCGTGGTCCACCGGTCGTGCTGAGTGCACCGTGGACCCGCCGTCATCGGTCCGGTTCCGGTGCGTCGTCGAACTGCCGATAGAACTGCGGGTCGACCCGCAGGCGGTCGAAGACGCCTCGCTCGAACTCCTCGGCCCGCTGGAGCTTCTTGAACTGGCGCCGCTCGACGTGCAGGCGCTTCCGCCTGGCCGCGCTGGCGGCGACGGCCGGGCCCAGGTTGGCCACGTGCCTCGGGCGCACCGATGCCAGGAGGGACGGACGCCGTAGCGCCTGGACCGCCAGCCCTTCGATGCTCGGTCCTTTCTGTGCCGATGCCGCCTTTTGCCGAGCCTCCGTCTCGGCGTGGTACTCGACCCGTGAGATCCTCGGGCGGAAGCCGGCGCCGTGGTGGTAGACGCGGTGCTCGTAGACGCCGAACCAGAGTGGGTTGGGATTGCTGGTGTTGGTCCGCAGGAGGGGTTGCCACTCGACACCGCGATCCGAGAGCTGGTGCAAGAGCGTCCCGCCGACGTCCGTCGTCTCCTCGCCCACGGAGTTGGTCCAGGACCCTCCCTCCCGCCAGTCCCCGTCGATGGCGGCCCAGAAACCGCAGGTCGTGATGCAGAAGCATGGATGGGGCTGACAGTCGCCGAGGTTCTCGTCCCGCCGCACGGCGGCCAGGGGCACCGGCTCCAGGAGCCGGGCCGTCCATTCGCCGATGGGCCGGACGGGGAAGGCGTCTCCGTCGAGGAACAGCAACCGGTCCGACGGGTCGGACTGTGCGACGGCGATCCGGCCGAGGGTATTGAGCTTCTCGGCGTGGGTGCCCTCGAGGTCCTCGGCCAGATGGAACCGCTTCCAGATCGCCGGATCCTCGATGCCGTTGAGGGCGGCGAAGACCCGGAACGGGGTGTCCAGGTTCTCTTCCAGGTAGCGGAGCTGGGGATCGACCCACTTGGCTGACTTCCAGTGCACCGTCACGATGTTGAGCATCGTCAGCCAGCCGGGGGCGCACCGGCGGCCACGGCAGCCGAGGACGGGCAGGGCCACGGACCGTCACCGCTCCGAGCCACTGCCGGCCAGACCGGACCAGTCATGGGGACGCCTTTCTTCAGGTGCTCGCCGGATGGCCACGGCCGATCCGACGAAGGTGCAGGCCGACGCTCCCGTTCGATCGATCGCAGACCGGCCGGTTGCGGTCGATGGTGCCCAGTACAGTAGTGCCCGCACGATGTCCGGTCGTCTCCGAGCAGCCCGTCGGAGGTCGCCCGCCTCGGTCGAAGTAGCGTTCCCCGAGGGATCGCTCGGTCCATCGTCCCGTCGGCTGGGTGACGGCGACCGGCTGACGGCCGGCACCGGAGTGCACCCGGGCACGGTGAGGGGAGCGCGGTGAGGGGGGCACAGTGAGCAACGAACCATGACCGAAGACCACGCCCACGGGCCCGGCCTGACCGACCGCCCCTCGGCCACCGGCAAGGCGCGGATCTCCGCCCTCGACGGCCTGCGGGCCTTCGCCCTGCTCATCATCATGGGCTACCACTTCGGGGTGGGGTGGCTCCAGGGGGGCTTTTTCAGCCTGGACATCTTCTATGTGCTGTCGGGCTACCTGATCACCGGCCTGTTGCTCAGCGAGTACGCCAGGAAGGGCCGCATCGTGCTGTCGGCGTTCTGGCTGCGCCGGGCCCGCCGCCTGCTCCCGGCCCTGCTCATCGTGCTGGTGGCCGTCACCGTCATGGTGCGCTTCGCCGAGCCGGCCGGCCTCTACCCCGACTTCCGGATGAGCGCCCTGTCGGCCCTGTTCTACTTCTCCAACTGGTGGCAGATCGCCGCCAGCTCCAACTACTTCGTGGCCACCGGGGCGGTGTCCCCCCTCACCCACACCTGGTCCCTGGCCGTCGAGGAGCAGTTCTACCTGGTCTGGCCCCTGGTCACCCTGGCCGTGCTCCACCTGTCCCGCACCATCGCCCGGGGGGTGCGGGCCCTGTTGGTGGTGTCGGTGGCCGGGGCCATCGCCTCCGCCCTCGAGATGGCCCTGTCCTACAGCCCGACCGCCAACACCACCCGGCTCTACTTCGGGACCGACACCCACGCCCAGTCCATCCTCATCGGGGCCACCCTGGCCTGTGTGCTGACCATGGTCCAACAGCACCGGGGGAACCAGGGGATGGCCCCGGTCGCCACCACCAAGGCGGCCCGGTGGGCCCTGGTGGCCCTGGGCCTGGCCGGCCTGGCCGGCACCCTCACCCTCACCTACTCCCTCCAGGGCCTCGACCCCTTCGACTACCAGGGCGGGTTCACCCTGTCGGCCCTGTCGGCGGCGGCCATCATCATCGGGGCGGTGTGCGTGCCCACCGGCCCCCTGGCCCGGGTGCTGTCCCTCCGGGTGCTGGTGTGGATCGGGACCGTCTCCTACGGGGCCTACCTGTGGCACTACCCGGTCTTCGTCTACTTGGACTACGACCGCACCGGGCTGACCGGCATCGGGCTGCTGGCCGTCCGCTTCGCCGTCACCTTCGCCCTGGCCGCGGCCAGCTTCTACCTGGTGGAGCGCCCGGTCATGGAAGGACGGTTCTGGCGGTCGGTCAAGGCCATCGCCCCGGCCACCGCACTGATGGGCGCCACGGTGGCGGTGGTGCTGGTGGGGACGGTGGGGGTGGCCCAGGCGTCGGTCCGGGTCGACCGCTACGTCCCGACCCCGACGGCGGGCCGGACGGCCGGGCACCCGCCGCACATCGTGCTGGTGCTGGGGGACAGCACTGCCGGGACGCTGGAGGCGGCTCTTGCCGCCACCGCCCCGGCAGGAACCAGGGTGGTGACGGGTGCCCTGTTCGGGTGCGGCCTGGCGGTGTCCCGCTACTCGTCGAGCGACCCGCCCACCCCGCAGTTGGCCATCGCTCCACCGTGCAACGAGGCGACACCGATCAGTCAGCAGTGGCCGGCCCTGGACTCGATCCGCGTGGCCGCCACCGCACCCGGCCGGGGCGACGTCGTGCTGTTCGTGGCAGGTACCTGGGAGACACAGGACCTTCTGGTGGACGGACAATGGACCAACCTGCTCCGCCCCTCGTTCCAGCGCTACGTGGCGGCCCAGATGCAAAAGGCGGTCACGGTCGGTACCGCCACCGGAGCCCATCTCGACTTCACGACCATGGCGGCCGTGGCCGCAAGCGAGCACGATCCGGACGGGTCGGCCCGTCGCAGGATCTACAACCGTTTGGTCGAGAGGGTGGCGGCCGAACATCCCGGAACGGTGAGCGTGATCGACTACGGAAGGATCCTCACGCCGAGGGGCGTCTTCACCGAGGACCTGGACGGGGTCCAGATCCGGACACCCGACGGCATCCACACCCCGGCGTACCAGCCGGGAAACGAATTCGTGAGCAACGCCAGCGCCGCCACGGCCGATGCGTTCTACAACTGGCTGTCACCGAGGATCTGGCCCTTGATCATCGCCTCGTCGGGGCCGTCTGCCACTCCGGGCCCCACGGGCTGATCGATCGACTCCACCACGTCCCGCATGGCCATCGAGCGCATTCCGTCTCGGTCGGCCAACCGGTCGAACTCGTCGAGCAGCCGGTTGAGGAAGGCGAAGCTCTCCTCGGGGTGCCGGGCGAAGTTGTGGGGATGCCACCAGAGGTGGACGATCCGGCCGCCGGTGGCAGCCGCCCGTAGTCCCGAGACCAGGCGGCGCATCCGCAACGGCTCGAGTCTCCGGCGGCTGGGCGAGAAGGGCCGGAGGAATGCGCTGGCCGGCACGTCGCACAGCCCGTCATGGCGGCGGATGGAGTCCCATGCGAACGTCGGCACCGCCGACACGCCGACGTAGGTGTCCGCCAGTCGCATCATCCGGCTGAGGGAGCCGTGCGCACCGCTGGGCCGGGCCTGGTGGCCCCACGAGGGCTGGGGGCCCCGTATGCAGGTAAAGCCGCTGTCCAGTACCGCCCGGGCATAGCGCGGGTTCCACTGATTGCGCGGCAGGACCAGGCTGGAGAGCGCGAGGTCGTGGTGGAGGGCGATGGATTGGGCCGCGGCCAGGTCGGCCCGGAAGGCCGCCTCGTCCTGCCCATCCTCCAGGCAGTAGTAGTGGGAGAAGGTGTGCGAGGCGACCTCCTGGCCGGCAGTGGAGGCCAGGCGGTGGACCAGCGACCCGGCCAGGTGCTCGGGGTCCGCTGCCTCGTCTTCGCCCACCACCTCGACGTAGGGGTCGAACTCGGGACGACGGTAGGCCGGCCGCACTGCGGGCCGGGCGGCGGTGAGCTCGGCCCCCGTCGAGGCGAACAGGAAGCCCACCGTGGCCCAGGTGGCCCGGATGCCCCGCTCGGCGAACAGGTCGGCCAGCTCGACGACGGCACGACGGGATCCGGCCAGTTCGGCGTAGGCGGCGCTTCCGGGGCCGGTGTGGTCGCGCATCCCCCAGTGGAGCTCGAAGTCGAGGGAGATCACGAGGGCTCCAGGCTGGCTCGGTGGTGCTAGCGCCACGGTGCTCCATCCACGGGACTGGGTGCCTGTCGCGCCGGTCCGGTGCCGGCAGCCGATGCACGCATCATAGGGACGGCCGGCCCCCGACGCCGACGATGCGGGCCGGGGACAGCGCGCTGCCGGTTCACCGGACTCCGGCGACCAGCCGGCGGAACAGATAGGCCCAGATGGTCGGATGCAGGTAGAGGTGGCTGCCCCCCGGCGGTCCGACCTCGCCGGTCGGTGTCAGGCCCTCTCCGTCCAGTGCCCGCCGAACCTGGTCGGCCAGGACCGGAAGGCCGGCCGCCAGGTGCAGGTACGGATAGGTGGCGATGGTGTCGTCAGGGCCGACGTCAAAGAACGCTCGGCCGAGGACGGCACCGGTGTCGATGCCCCGGTCCACCAGATGCACCGTGGTCCCGACCAATTCAGGGTGTCCTTCGGCGAGGGCCCAGTAGCCGCCGTGGACGCCCCGGTAGCGGGGGGTGATGCCGGCGTGGGTGTTGATGCAGGGGCATCCCAGGGCCTCGAGGACGTCGCCCGAGACGATGCGGGTCCCGTTGAGCACGACCAACGACGGCCGGAGCGCGGTCAGCAGCGCCACCGCGTCTGCCCCGTTGACCGAGTCGACCCGTGCCGTGACCGGACGGGGTGTCGCGTCCATTCCTCGTTCGATGGTCACGGCCTGGATGCGACGCTGTCCCCGCCGTCTGAGCAGTGGGAGGGCGACCACGACGAAGAGCACCTGACCGACGACGGCCGTCCAGCCGATGCGGGCGGCACGCCGGCGGGCCAGGGTCGTCCGGGACGGTGCCCCCTCCACGATGACCTCGAGGCGGGGAACCCGAGCGGCGAGGTAGTTGGCCACGATGTCGGTGGTGTCGCCCGGCCCGGCCAGGAGGACGACCGGCCCCGTGCTCCCCCGGTCGTCGCTGGAGGCCTCGTCGTCCACCTACGCGACGTCGCCGGTCTCGTGGTGCCCGAGGTCGCGACTGTTGGCGATGGCCACCGCGGCCAGCTGGGAGCGCACGCCGAGCTTGCGGAGCAGTGAACGGATGTGGGACCGGACGGTGGTCAGCGAGACGACGAGCTCGTCGGCGACCTCCTGGGCCGCCCAGCCCTCGGTGAGGTAGTACAGCACCCGGCGTTCGGAGTGGGTGAGACCGACCAACGCCAGGAACCGAGGGGGCAGGCGTACTTCGGCCAGTTGGAGGCCCTGGTCGTCTTGGCTGCTCCCCATGGCGTGGAGCGCGTCGGGCAGCTGCTCGAGCCCGGGGAGGGCGACGGCGCCCTGAGCCACACAGCTGGCCAGGGCCCCAGCACCGGCTCCGGCCCCGACGACGACGACCGGGACACCGGCGGCGATGTAGGAGGTGGTCAAGCGGGCCAGGATTCCCCATGGGCTCGACGACCAACGGGGGGAGTGGCTCATCCAACCGCCGTCGAGGACCAGGACCACGAGGTCGAGGGCGACACCGTCCACGGCCACCGCCAGGCTGCTGTCCGGCGAGACCGCCACCGATGCCGTGCGGCATCCGAGGCTCTCGGCGATCGAGGCGGCGGTGGTGGCGGCGAGCCCCGGGTAGCCCACCTGGGAGCCCATGGGATCGGCGATCAGTACCGTGAGCGGCGTGGCCAGTGGACGCCACCCTGCCCACTGGTTCCCGTTCGACGTCCGCGGCTGGTCCGATCGGAGGGCCTGTGCGACCCCCACGACCCCGACGTCATACCGGTAGACGCTGCGACGGTGGATGGGCTGGAACAGGCACGCCCCGCCCGATGCCGCCGTCCTCGGGGTCAAGGGGAGGTCGACCGTCACGATCGTCGAGGCGGCTCCTCCCGACGTCGCCCGCCCCAGCCGTGACGCCCCGGACGCGGCCGCCGAGAGCGCTCGCCGGGTGAGATCCGATCCCGGGACCCGTTGTTCGGGAGCGGCCATCCCCACCGACACTTCCAAGGCCGTGGAACGCCCGTCCAAGGGCATGCTCCTCCCGATGGCGTCGGCCAGTCGACTGCCGAGCACCTGCGGTGGCACGCCGCTGGCCACCGGTGCGAACTCGACGGCGATGCGGGACATGGCCATGGGGCAGATCCGGTCACCCGAACGCACCACCTTCTGGATCTGCTCCAGCGCGAAGCTGAGCACCACCGGCTTCGGGTGCTTCCCCCGTGAAGCGGGCCGGAGACCAGCCACCCGGACATCTACGCAGGCCACCGTCCTGGTCGGGGGACCGGAGTCGGATGCACCGCTCCCCGGCGGTGACTGGCCGTCGTTGACCTCGGCCTCGACGGTGAGTGACGTCGTCCCGTTCAACCCGCTCAACATGGTGCCCCCCCGTGCGCCGTTGCTGATTAGCGCTGCCTGGCCCCGGAGAACCAGACCCCTTCGTACAACACTCTAGCTGCGATGGGGGCAGCGCAACAGGGTCGGTGGCGCCGGGTCGGAACGCCCGGGGGGCTCAGGAGCGCTCGGCGAACCACGCCACCGTGGCTCGGAGGCCGTCTTCCAGCGCCATGGGCTGGACATCGGGGAACAGGGCCCGCAGCTTGGCCTGGTCGGCCTGCGAGTCGCGGACGTCCCCGGGGCGGGGACCGAGGTGGGAGCGCTCGAGCGGTCTGTCGAGCACCTGCTCCATCGCGTGGATGAGCTCGAGCAGCGACACCCGTGTGCCGAAGGCGAGGTTCACCGGCCGTGGATCGGTCACACGCCGGTTGATGGCGTCGGTCACCACCGCTGCCACCGTTCCGACGAAGGTGAAGTCGCGCGTCTGGTGGCCGTCGCCGTGCACCGGGAGCGCCTCGGCCCGGAGGGCGGCGGCGAGGAACGCGGGGACCACGGCGGCGTAGGCGTGGTCGGGTGCCTGGAGCGGACCGAACACGTTGAAGAACCGGAAGGCCAGGACCGGCAGGCCGAACGAGCTCGCATAGGCCAGGGCATACGACTCGGTGGCCAGTTTGCTGGCCGCATACGGGCTCACCGGCATCGGAACCTGGTCCTCGCGCTTGGGCAGCGCCGGATTGGCCCCGTAGACCGACGAGGAGGAGGCCACCACCACGTGCGGGCCGTCGTGACGCCGGGCCGCTTCCAGGACCTGCACCGTCCCGGTGGCGTTGGCCTCGTGGCTGGCCATGGGATCTTCCAGCGATCGGGGCACCGACGGACGTGCGGCCAGATGGACGATGGCGCCGGCGCCGGCGACCACGTCATCGAGCGCGGCCGGGTCGAGGATGGAGCCCTCCACCAGCCTGACGCCGTCCAAGCCGGCGAGGTTGCTCCGGGACCCGGTGGAGAGATCGTCGAGGGCGACGACCTCGTCGACACCGGTCGCTCCGGTCAGGGCGCGGCAGAGGTTGGCGCCGATGAATCCGGCCCCCCCGGTCACGACGACCCTCACGGGAGTAGGGCCGGGGGTTGGCGCCGCCAACGATCGGGGGTGCGCGGCCGACCGATCACCGACGGTCCGTTACCCAATGCCGGGCTGCCGGTCCTAGAGCCGCTCGACGGCGGGCCCGTCGAGGCGGTTGCGGGTGTCGAGGACGTAGCGGGCCTCGTTCTTGACCAGCTCGTAGTCGAACGAGTCGTGATCGGTGACCAGGATCACCGCGTCGGCGGCGCGCAGCTCCTCGGCGGTCAGGTCGACGAGCGGGTACGCCAGCGGGCTGCCGGCGAGGTGGGGATCGCACACCCGCACGTCCCCTCCCAGCGTGGCCAGCAGTTGGGCGATGACCGTGCCGGGCGCCTCGCGGGCGTCGCCGGTGTTGCGCTTGTAGGCCATGCCGAGGATGAGGATCCGGGAGCCGTTGAGGGTGCGACCCATCTGGTTGAAGGCCAGCATCAGGCGCCGGACCACGTAGTCGGGCATGTGTTCGTTGACGTCGTTGGCCAGCTCGACGAACCGGAACGGCTGGCCCAGGCTGCGTCGCACCTTCCAGGACAGGTAGCTCGGGTCGATCGGGAGACAGTGCCCCCCGACGCCGGGGCCCGGCGTGAACCGCAGGTAGCCGAAAGGTTTGGTGGACGCGGCGTCGATCGCCTCCCAGACGTCGATGTCGAGGTCGGCGGCGAACATGGCCAGCTCGTTCACGAGCGCGATGTTGACGTGCCGGAACGTGTTCTCGAGCAGCTTGGTCAACTCGGCCTCGCGGGTACCCGACACGGAGACGGTGCGCTCCACCAGTCGGCCGTAGAAGCGCTCGACGGCCGCCAGCGACGCCTCGTCGATGCCCGACACCACCTTGGGCGTGTTCTCGAGCCGCCAGGTGGCGTTGCCCGGGTCGATCCGCTCGGGGCTGTACCCGACATGGAAGTCCGTTCCGGCCGACAGCCCGGAGCCGTCTTCCAGCAGCGGCACGATCAGCTCTTCGGTGGTCCCGGGGTAGCTGGTGGACTCGAGAATGACGGTGGCGCCGGGCCGCAGGTGCCCGGCCACCGTGGCGGTCGCCCCCTCCACGTGGGAGAGATTGGGCACCCCCTCCTCCAGCGGAGTCGGAACATCGATGACTGCGACGTCGAACCCGGCCATGTGCTCGGCGTCGTCGGTGGGCCGGAACCGACCGGTGGCCAGGGCATCGGCCAGGCGACGGTCGGGGATGTCCTCGACGTAGGAGGTTCCGGCGGCCAGCCGCTTGATGCGGTCGCCGTCGAGGTCGTACCCGACGACGTCGAATCCCTGCTCGACGGCGCGGACGGCCAGCGGTAGACCGACGTACCCCTGTCCGACGACGACGAGTCTGTCCGTCCCCGTGTCCGAGCTGGTCAAGGGCGGTCAGGTCCGCTCATGCCGGCACCTGACTGGCGTTGCTCTCGGGCGGACCGAGGCGGGTCTGCACCGCTTGTCGGGAGTCCTGCTCCGAGCGTTCGCCATCGAGGTCGAACCCCCCGAACCGATCATCCATGACCGCGACGGCATCGTCCCGGTCCGCCGCCGCCTCGTCGTCCCCGGTCCCGCTCTGTCCGGTCGTGAAGAGCAGCGCGGTCACCGCGTCCTTGTCCCGGCTCCTCGTGGCCTCGCCGATCCGCTCGAGGTCAGCGGCGAACTGATCGTTGGGGGCCCTGATCGGGATCAGCCGGTTGATGTACGGGTGGGCCGTGCCCACCACCTTCTCGCCGGGGGTGCTCAACGACTCGCTGAGCTTCTCTCCGGGCCGCATACCGGTGATCTCGATGGGGATGTCGTTGCCCACCTGCAGCCCGGACAGACGGATCATCCGCTCGGCCAAATCGAGGATGCGCACCGGCACGCCCATGTCCAGCATGAAGATCTCCCCGCCCCGGGACAGGACCGAAGCCTGGAGCACGAGCTGTACCGACTCCTCGACGCTCATGAAGAACCTGGTCATCCTGGTGTCGGTCACCGTCACCGGCCCACCCTGCGCGATCTGCCGGGCGAACGTCGGGATGACACTGCCGCGGCTTCCGAGGACGTTGCCGAACCGCACGGCGCAGAACGCCGCACCCGCGGGGGCGTGGGCCAGCACCGTCTGTTCGGCCACGCGCTTCGACGCGCCCATCACGCTCGTCGGACGTACCGCTTTGTCGGTCGAGATCAGGACGAACCGGCTGGTGTCGAATGCGGCCGCCGCGTCGACCACGTTGAGCGTTCCGAGCACGTTCGTCTTGGCCGCCTCCAGTGGATGGTGCTCCAGGACCGGCACGTGCTTGTGGGCGGCGGCGTGGAAGACCACCTCGGGGCGGAAGTGGTCGAATGCCTCGAACACCGCACCTCGGTCGGCGACGTCGACGAGCACCTGGGAACAGGAGCCCGTCACCAGGGCGGCCGTGTCGTGGAGGTGGGTCTCGTCGTGGTCCAACAACACCAGCTCCGACGGCCCCAGCGCGGCGACCTGCCGGCAGATCTCCGTGCCGATCGACCCGCCGGCCCCGGTGACCAGCACCCGCCTCCCGGCGATGGTCCGGCGAACCGACTCGAAGTCGGTCGGAACCGGGGTACGGCCCAGCAGGTCCTCGATACGGGGTTCACGGGCCTGCCGCAACGCGGCCACATGGGCGGGCTCGTTGATCATGTCCTGGACGCCGGGCAGGATCTTGATGGCCACCCCGGCGTCCTCGGATGCCCGCAACGCCCGTTCGACGAGCTCCGGCGGGGGAGAGGGTATGGCCAGGAGCACCTGTTGGATGGTGTACCGGCTGGCCGCGGCGGGGATGTCGGCCACCGACCCCACCACGGGCACTCCCAGCAGGGAGAGGCCGTGCGCCCTCGGATCGTCGTCGAAGACGGCCACCGGCACCAGTCCTGCGCCCGGACTCCGCTGCATCTCGCGGATGGCGGCCGCGCCCGTGTCCCGACTCCCGATGACGGCGACCCTCAGTCCGAGCCGTTTGGTGCCGCGTTGCCAGGCGAAGAGCCGCGAATGGAACCGCAGGACCCCCATCCCGGCTGAGGCGAACATGCAGCCCACCACCACCACCATCGGAGGGACGATCTCGATCCTCAGCCTCCGTCCGGCGGGCCAGAACGCCACCAGAACGCACAGTGTCACCGCCGCCGACAACATGAGGTGGCGGGCCTCGTCGACCCCGGCATGGCGCCACATGCGCCCGTAGAGGCCGAACACGCGGTTCGACAACAGCGTGATCACGATCGCCACCAGGAGGAACTCTCCGAAGTGCTGCCAGTAGTGGGCGGGCGCCCGATCGCGGAAATAGGCCACCTCGGCCAGCCCGTAGCCGGCCATGACGCACAGGATGTCCAGCAGCACGAACACCAGGCCGGCGCGGACGCGGCTGGCGATGATGGCCAGCTGGGTCATGTCGGTGCCCGTGGAACCGGGCTCGCCGGTCACTCGTTCCGACACGAGATCTCCCTATGGTGCATTTGAACCCTTCCCCCTCAGGTGCATTCGAACAACTTCCGGGGCGAACACCGTCATCCATGAGGTGCGGTACGGCCATCCAGGCCCTACCCGTCTCACGGGTACGCGGAACTCCGATCTTGCCGGAGAGCTCCTCCCTTCTCCCCAGTTTCCCCCAGTAGCTTGCCAAACCCTACCGTGCTTGGCCGGAGCGAGCATCCCCAGGATTGAGGATTGCCCGGCCGCCACCAGGAAACACGCACTCCAACCTCGGAGAGTGGCGCCCCCACTCCGGATCCGATCACCCCTATCCTGGTATTGGCCGACGGCGTTCCGGTACAATGGCTGCCTCGCAGGGTGATCGTCGAGGTCCGAAACCGTTGCAGTCCGGGGCCCGACAGCGCAGCGTGCACCGCACAGCGAGAGTGGGGACCAGCTGATGGACAGTGGGGACCAGCTGATGGCACAGGGGGAGCCGGGCCGCGACCGGGTCGCCTTTTCGAGGCCTGGCGGCCACAACTCCGGAACCGGGGATGATGTTGTCCAGTAATTCCGAATGTCGAGTAAGGTTCGATCGGGGTAAGACGAGACGGGGCAGGGGATGATTGAACCACTGAATATCGTGGGCGCTTTGCGCCGTGGTTGGCGATTGCTGCTGCTGCTGGCTGTGGTCTTTGCCGTGGTCGCTGTGGTGCTACCGGTCTCCCACGCCAAGTCCACGGTGAACAAGAAGCTCCGATGGACGGACACGGCCATCGTGGGAGCGCCGCCGACGGCCCCGATCGGAAACGTCAACACGTCGGTCCAAGAGATCCTCTACTACGCCAACAATTTCTTCGTGAAGCAGTCGGCCGTGGTGGTGGCCGGGCAGTTGGACATCCTCGACGAGGTGGTCGGGAGCCTCTCCGCCACGGCCACGGCACTGGGGGCGGGCCCGAGCACGGCGACGACGAAGCCGGTCAGGGCGGCCCGGGCCGCCGCCGCTCCGGTGATCACGCTGAAAGCCTCGGGAAGCACTCCCCAGCAGGCAGCAAAGCTGGCGAACGGCTACGTGACGGTGGTGGGACAGGCCGTGCAGAAGGCGTTCCAGGCCCATCTCGCCGAGAGCGGTGTGAACGACCCGTCGCTGAGGAGCGGCTACTCGATCGAGTCGCCGGCCTTTGCCGGAGGGGCGACCAAGGCCGGCGGGGTCAAGACCAGCATCAGCTCGAGCCACAAGGTGCGCCTGGTGGGCGGCTTCCTGGTCGGCCTCATCCTGGGCGCGGCCATCCTGATCCTGATCGAACTGCTGGACAAGACCGTCCGCTCCGCCGGCCGCGCCGAGCGCACCTTCCGGTATCCGGTGGTGGCGGAGATCCCCGGGCGCCCCTTGGTCAAGGGCTTGCAGCCGGTGTACGTCGTGGACGTGGTCGGCGACCCGGACTCGCCGGCCGCGGAGGCCTACCGCATGCTGCGGATGTCGGTCCTCTTCGAACCCCTGGCCGCCGGGCCGCCGCCCCTGGACGAGTACGCCGACACCCTTCCGACCTGGCAGTCGGCCGGCGCCGAGCCCTACGAGCCCCCCGAGCCCGGCACGCGCCAGGTCATCATGGTGCTGTCGGCCGGCAACGAGGTCACCCGCCCGGAAGTGGCTGCCAACCTCGGTGCCACCTACGCCGAGGCCGGGCAGCGGGCGATCGTCATCAGCACCGGCAACATCACCTCCGGCTACGTGTCCGACGCGCTGCCGGCCCGCACCGGTCCCTTCGGTCCCTCGGACCTGGCCGCCCGGCTGGAGCCGTCGAGCCTTCCCAACGTGTCGCTGCTGTCGCTGCACCACTTCGTCTCAAACAGTGGTCAGCTGGTCACGCTCGGTCCCGGCCTCCTCGACGCCGCCCGCGAACTGGCCGACGTGGTCATCGTGGAGACGCCCCCGCTGCTGCTCGTCCACCATGCCGAGGCGTTGATGCACGCCGTGGACGTCGTGGTGGTCGTGGTGGAGACCGGTGAGACCACGGTCGACGAGGGAAGACGGGCCAGCGAGGTGCTCCGGCGCTTGGGAGCTCCGGTCCTCGGACTGGTGCTGACCAAGGTCCGCCTCTCCCGCCACGACATCCGGCAGACCGACCGTCCGGGGTCGGCGGGCACCACCCAGGCGCCCAGGCTTGATGCCGCCGTGGAACCGGTGCATGAAGTGACCACGGTCTAACGAAATCCTGGCGCAGGTATCTCCTGTGATCGTCGCCGCCAACCAGCTCCCCTCCAATCCCTTCGGGGCGCTGCTCGTCGCGGTGATCCTGATCCTCATCTCCCGCCCGATCATCAAGCGGGTGGCCGAGGCCGAAGGCAAAGAGTGGCTGGTCAAGCTCATGACCATCAGCCTGGTGCTCCACCTGCTGGCGGCACCGGGCCAGATCTTCGTCGTCGACCACTTCTACCAGGGGATCGCCGACTGGATCCGGTACGACAACCAGGGGTCGGCCCTGGCCCCGGGGTTCCGCCACTTCAACTTCTCGCTGGCCCCGGGCAACCTGCGGGGCATCGTCAACGACGGATCGGTGAGCATCGCCGCGGGCATCGTGTTCACCTTCGTCGGGACGAACGTGCTCGGGGTGTTCCTCGTCTTCAGCTGGCTGTCCTTCCTCGGGACCATGCTGTTCTTCCGCGCCTTCTCCCTCACCTTCGCCGGGGCCAACACCCGCCGGTACGGCTACCTGATCTTCCTGTTCCCGTCGACGATCTTCTGGACCGCCGACGTCAGCAAGGAAGCCATCATGATGCTGGCCATGGGCCTCGTCTCGTACGGGGCGGCCAAGCTCCTGGCCCGGAGGCGGGGCGGCGTCTCCTTGGCGGTCGTGGGGGTGTTCATCAGCGCCTACATCCGTCCCAACGAGCTGTTCCTCATGGTGGCCGGTTTCACCGTGGCCATGCTCGTCTCGGGTTCGGGAGGGCACCAGGGGGCAGCGAGGCGCCTGCTGTCCATCATCTTCTTCGGCGGGATCCTGGCACTGTCGATCTTCTTGACGTTCCACTACCTCCACTCGGCCAACAGCACCCTGTCGCTGCAGAACGTGCAGCAGAACAACGCCGGTAGCGGGAACAGTGGGGGGGTCGACGTACTCGAGCAGCCCGGCCGCGTACCCGAGGGACATCTACGTGGTCCTGTTCGACCCCCTGCCGATCAACGCCCACGGTACCGGCCAGTACCTGACCGCAATGGAGAACCTCTTGGTGGTGGGGCTGATCATCGCCTCGTGGCGCAACCTCAAGATGGTGCCGCGCGCCGCCGTCACCCGGGCCTACGTCATGATGTGCCTCGTCTTCTCCCTGACGTTCATGTACACCTTCGCCGCGCTGGGCAACCTCGGGTTGATCACTCGGGAGCGCGCCTTGCTGTTCCCCTTCCTGTTCGTCTTGATGTCCGTCCCCCGGACCCCCAAGGGGGAGCGGCCCCGCTACGACTGGGAGGTCGGCCGACGCCAACGTCAGATCATGCGGGCCAGAGCGGCGGCTGCCGGCCGTCGTCCGGGCTCTGCTCCGAGGACGCCGCCCCCCGGTGCCCCCCGACGCCCTCCCGCCGGTGCCGCCGCCCGCCGATCGTCCGCGGCGACGGCCGCACCCGACCCATCGGTACAGACCCCCGATCCTGAAGGGACGCCGCCTGCTCAGTAGCGACGGTCCCCTGGCTCTGGCAGCAGGTGGGCCATCGCATCCAGCCACGTCGCAGCGACCGCCCGGAGGCTGAACTCGCGGGTGCATCGCATCCGGGCGGCGTCCCCCAGAGCGGCACGCCGAGGGGGGTCTTGCACCAACGCCTCCACGGCGGTGATCATCGTGGAGAGGTCGTCAACCGGCACCACCAGCCCGGTGACGTCGTGCTCGACGATGGTGCGCACTCCGGGGACGTCGGTGGCGACGACCGGGACACCGGACAAACCGGCCTCGATCAGCACGCCGGGCATTCCTTCGCCGACGGCACGGCTGGGAAAGACCATGATGTCGGACCGCCGCAGGATCTGGGGGATGTCCGGGCGCCATCCGAGTAGTTCGACATCGGCTCGCCGAGCCGGCTCGGCGAGTGCGGTGCGGAGAGGTCCGTCCCCGACGATCTGGGCCCGGACGTCGAAACCGCTTCGGCGCAGCTCGGTGACGACCTCGACGAACTGCCCGGGTCGTTTGCCGTCCGTCAGGGCACCGATGAACGTGAGCACCGGCGCGCCGTCCGACCCACCGTCCTGGCGAGGACGGAAGACATCGGGATCCCGACCGTTGGGCGCCAGGAACACCCGCTCGGAACCCACCCCGAACAGGTCGATGCACTCCCTTCGGACTTCGGGCCCCTCCGCCCCCACCAGGTCGACCCTCTTCAGCAGGGTGCGCCACAGGGTCAGCCCGGCCCGCCGGTCACGGGGCCCCGCATAGGTGCCGATGGCGTAGTAGACGAGGGGCCGGTGCCGGCCCGCCATTGCCGGTACGAGGTACTTGAGCGGGTCTCCACCGTGGGCGACGACGACCGCAGGGTCGAGCCGCCGGAGTGCCGACCGGAGCTTCGGGACGAGCCGGGGTTGAAATCCGACCGCCGGTGCCTCACCGCCGTCGAACCCGAGCGAGAGATCCGGGGTGACCTCGTGCGGCCCTTCGAACAGCGCCAGAACACGATGGGCTCGGATGCCGGGCTCGTCGAGCTGGTCGGCCAACGCACGGGCCTCGCGCTGTGCTCCCCGACCTGCCGGGGTGGGGATGACATGCAAGATCAACGGCTCCGCCGACCGCGGCGACAGCGCGGTCACGCCGGGGGTCGTCACCTTCGAGCGTTCGTTCGCCGTCATTCCCGGGGCCCCCTACCGGTTGCCGGCCGATCCGGCGGAGGGAGCGTACCAGTGGCCCCGCTCCGCTGGCCCTCCTTCTGCTTACCTACTTTAGGTATGCTGAACAGAGAACAGTCGGCCGAGGTTCCGCCGCACCGGTCGGCCGCCGCCCCACCACACCGCTCCACTACCATCGGCTGACCCCTCGGCGTGCATCAGCCCGTGGGAGTGCGACCGGGGCGTCCGCCACGGTCCCGGACCGTGGGGCGTGCATGAGGACCCTGGTGATCGCCGGAGAGTATCCCTGGCCGGAGAACAGCGGCTCGCGCATGCGATTGGCGACCACCCTGCGCGGGCTTCGTCGGTGTGGGCCCACAGAGCTCTTCTCGGTCGTCCCGAACGTGCGGACGGAGTTCGGTGATCCCGATCCCCAGCTGGGGTTGTCCAGGGCCGGGCGGGTCGGAGTCGACGACCGTCCCGCTTCGGGTCCCGGTGCGATCCGGTCGGCGGCACGGATCGACACCCCGCTGGCGCTGCCGGTGCGGGACAGCGCGTCGGCGTCGCAGGCGCTGGCCCGCTTCATGCACGGCCACTACGACCTGATCTGGTACTTCGGGATCCGGCCCTGGGCCTTGGTCGGGGGCCTGGAGTCGTCGCCGACGGTACTCGACGTCGACGATCTCGAGGACCAGAAGATCGCCGCTCGGCTCGCCATTCCCCGCTCGCCGGCGCGCACCCGCCTCACCGGACTCCGGCGATCAGCCGCCCGCCTCTTCTCCGAAGAGGAGATGCGGCGGTGGCGCCGGCTCTACCGGGTGGCCGGCTCCCAGTCGGCGGCCACGGTGGTGTGCAGCGACCTCGACGCCCGTCGGGCGACGCAGCACGGGATCCCGAGGGCCGAGGTGATCCCCAACGGATACCGACGGGTCGTCGAGCCCGATGGCCATCCGGGGCGGAGGCCGGTCCACCAATCGCCGACGGTCCTGTTCCAGGGCACCCTGCGGTACCCGCCCAACGCCGATGCCGCCCGGTTCCTGGTCGAGCAGGTCGGACCGGTCCTGCGCACGCTGGTGTCCGGCGTCGAGATCCGGTTGGTCGGGCTCAGCACCCCGGGGCTCTCGATGCTCGACTCGCCGCCGGCAGTCACCATGGTCGGGCAGGTCCCTGACATCGACGTCGAGCTGACCCGTGCGGACCTCGTCGTGGTACCCATCAGATTCGGGAGCGGCACCCGGCTCAAGGTGCTGGAGGCCTTCGCTCACCGGATCCCCGTCGTCTCGACCACGCTCGGCGCCGAAGGCCTCGGTGCCCTGGACGGCGTCCACCTACTGATCGAGGACGAGCCGGCTGCCATGGCGGCGGCTTGTGCCCGGCTGCTGTCCGACCCCGAGCTGGGTGAGCGGCTGACCGACAGTGCCCACCGCCTGTTCCTCGAGCAGTTCCAGAGCGACGTCGTCGAGGCCAGGATCGCCGCTCTGGCCGAGCGGGTGGCGACGAGCGCTCAGCAGCCGGCCAGCCGGCGGTAGATGCCCTCGACCTCACGACTGGCCACCGACACGTCGAACATGGCGCTGCGCTGCAGTGCCTGCTCGCCCAGGTGCACCCTCAACTCCGGATCCGAGCACAGTCGCTCGAGGGCCCGTGCCAACTCCGAGGCGCTCCCCGGGGCGATCACGATGCCATCGGTTCCGTCGGTGATGACCTGGGGCACCCCACCGACGGCGGTGGCGATGACCACCGCTCCCACGCTGGTCGCCTCCATCAGGACGACGGGCATGCCCTCCTGGTGGGAGGGGAGGACGAAGATGTCGGAGCCGCACAGGAGCCGGAGGACGTCCTCGCGGTGGCCGAGGAACGTGAACCGGTCGTCCAGGTCGAGTTGGTGGAGCCGGGCCCGGAGCTCGTCGTCGAGGGGCCCTCTCCCGGCGGCGGCGAAGGAGATGGGGAGTCCCCGATCGGCCACCAGCCGGGCCGCGTCCAACAGCACGTCGTAGCCCTTCTCCGGCCGCAGGTTGGAGACGGTCAGGGCCAGCAGGTGACCGTCGGGCACCGAGAGCTCGGACCGGACCTGGCGACGGACATCGTCGCGTCGGGCCATCAGGGCCTCGGCTCCGGAGAGGTCAACCCCGTGCACGATCACCCGCGCCCGCGACTTCAACCCGGCGGGGAGCGCGTCGTGCGCCGCCTGTGAGACGACGATGAGCGACTGGTCGAGTCCGATGGTCGACCGGTTGAGCACCTTGATCAGCACGGCCATCCTGTCCCACACGCTGTGTTCGGTGTAGACGATGGCCGGGCGCGCATCTTTGGGGATGGTCGCCACCACCAGCCGACCCAGCGCGGCGGTGTAGGGAAGGTGGAAGTGGACCACGTCGAAGGATCCGTCGCGGATCAAGGTGCGCAGCCGGGCCATCCACCGGAGGTCCCAGTTCCCCGGCGCGCCGAGTGAGTGCACGGGGGTCCCGGTGGCGGCGACGTTCGGCACCAGCCCGTCCTCGGCCTCCAGCACGTAGGCCACCTCGTACTCGAAGGCCCGGCGGTCGCGGCTGGCCACCATGTCCACCAGCAGGCGCTCGGCGCCGCCGTAGCCCAGGCACTTGATGACCAGGAGCACTCGGATGCGACGGCCGTCGTCAGGGCCCGCACGTTCGCCGGAATTGATGGCCCTCCCCCCCGTACTCACCCGCCGATGGTACCTTTCGACCAGCACGCTCCGTCGCAATTTTGCCGCCACTCCGCCAACCTGGGGTACCATGCACCTTCGCCGGTTTTGTGTCGTGGACGGCCCCTGGTTCCGGGCCGAGGGGGGTTGCGTCGTTGATTGTTGAGCCAGGCCCGATGGAGCCTTTGAGCCGCGATCTGCTGCAGGTGACGGATCTCTCGTCCATCCCGGACGAGCCTGCCGACGACATCATCTACCACCACAAGGTGAGGGTGATCGACTCGGCGCGCGGGCTGTGGGCCCACCGCGAGATCATGTACACCCTGGCCGAGCGCGATTTCCGGGCCCAGTACAAACAGGCCACGTTGGGGATCCTGTGGGCCGTGCTCAGCCCGCTGGCGACGTTGGCCATCCTGGTGGTGGTGTTCCAGCGGGTCAAGGCGTTCCCCACCCAGGGTGTGCCGTATGCCCTCTACGCCTTCGTCGGCATTCTGTGCTGGAGCTTCTTCGCCTCCTCGCTGGGGAGCGGCGGGAACTCACTCCTGGCCAACAAGGCGCTGATGGCCAAGACGCAGTTCCCACGGGAGTGCTTCCCTCTCGAGACGATGCTGGTCACCGCGCTCAACACGGTGCTCTCCTGGGTGCCCCTGGTCATCTTGTTCGTCATGTTCGGCCGGGCGCCGGCGGTCGCCACCCTGTGGGTGCCGCTCTTCATGCTCATCGAGGTGGTGTTCGCCGCCGGCATCACCCTGGCCGTGGCCAGTCTGATCATCCAGATGCGCGACCTGGTCCAGGTGCTGCCCATCATCATCTCGCTGGGCATCTTCGTCACCCCGGTGATCTGGCCCTTCTACTACATCCCGGTCCACTACCACCTGGCCGGCGGCCACTACGTCAAGGCGCACGTGGTGGCGGGCAACCTCGTCCACGCCCACTGGATCGGTGGGATCTACGTCAACCTCCAGGCGGTCTACGGCTTCTTCAACCCGTTGGGACCGGTCATCTCCAGCGTGCGCACGACCATGCTGCTCGGCCACAATCCCAGCTGGATCCCGTTGATCGCCGCCTTCGTCGGGGCGTTCGTCTACCTGGCCCTGGGCTACAGGATCTTCAAGCGGTTCGAGGTGAACTTTGCCGACATTGCCTGATGGCAGCATCCGCGTCGAGCACGTCTGGAAGAAGTTCCGGGCCGACCGTTCGGTGCCCCTGTTCTACGACCAGATGCGTCGGCTGGGGCGGTCCGCCTTCCAGCGGAACCACCAGTACCGATGGGTGCTGAAGGACGTCAACCTGGAGGTCGAGCCGGGCGGCACGCTGGCGCTGATCGGCATCAACGGCTCGGGCAAGACGACGCTGTTGAAGATCCTGAGCCAGGTGACGTACCAGACGGCGGGGATCTGCGAGGTCCGGGGCCGGATCGGCGCCCTGCTCAGCGTGACCGCCGGGCTCCACCCGGACCTGACGGGACGGGAGAACGTCTACCTCTACGGCGCCGTCCTCGGCATGGGACGGGAGAACATCCGCAAGCGCTTCGACGACATCGTCGAGTTCGCCGGCCTCGAAGAGGCGATCGACCGCCAGGTGAAGTTCTTCTCCATGGGCATGCAGATGCGGCTGGGCTTCTCGATCGCCGCCTACCTCGAGCCCGACGTGCTGCTCGTCGACGAGGTGCTGTCAGTGGGTGACGCCAACTTCCAGCAGAAGTGCCTGAACCGCATCGGCGAGATCGTCCGGTCGGGGACCACGCTGCTCTACGTGTCCCACGACCTGGCGTCGGTCGAGGCGTCCTGCGAGCGGGCGGTGTGGCTGTCGGACGCCGTCGTCATGGCGTCGGGGCCGACCAAGGACGTGGTGACCAAGTACCGCACCGCCGTCGAGCGCAACGCCACCGTGCTCACCACCAAGGACGGCGTGGTCCGGGTGCTGAAGGCGGAGATCGCGGCGTCGGACGGCGGCCAGCTCCGGTCGGAGTGCGAAGTCGAGGTGTGCTTGACCCTCAACGCTCCCGAGCGGGCCGATGCCAGCTTCTTCATCGGCATCTCGCAGGGCACCGCCTTCCCGATGTTCGTGATCGACTTCACCGGCACCATGCCGGCGGGGGACTTCGAGGTCCGGTGCCAACTCGGCTACCTGCCGCTGCCCAAGGGCCACTACTCGCTGTGGACGGCGATCACCGGCTACCCGCGCGGCCGGCGCGATCCCTACCTGCCCTGGCAGCCGGTCATCTCGTTCGACGCCTTCGGGCCGGACCGCTTCGAGCCCCCCGAGGGAGTGATGGCCCTGTCGCCGATCTACGTCGGCGCCAAATGGCAGATCGTCTGAGCCTCAGGGGAAGAACACGCCTTCGGAGGCGGAGCCGACGAGGCGTCCCAGGCGGGTCCCCGCCGTGCGGGCCCACTCGATGCGTCGCTGGGCCTGCAGGAGCAGGGGAAGCGACACCACCAGCCACACCCACGACTTGAAGGCACCGGACAGATCCCGGCGGGCACCGTCCCTTCGGTAACGGGCGTGCAGCATGGGACCGCTGCGGCCGTAGTCGAATGCCTGGCGGAAGACCTCACCGAACCGGGCGCGTGCCCGCTTGGCCACCACGGCGTCCGGGGCGATGGCGAAGCGGAACCCCTGGAGCTGCAGCCGCCAGCACAGGTCGATGTCCTCCCCCGGGAGCCGCTCCTCGGCGAAGCCGCCCACGCTCTCGAACGCCCGGCGCCGGACGGCGAGATTGGCGCCCAACCCGGCCGGCAGGAAACCCAGCTGCCGGAACGCTGCCGGCACCGACCGTGAGGGTGCGATCCCGTTCAGTGACCAGAAGTCGAACGCACCGGCCACCACGTCGGCATCCTGCAGTCCCTCGACGCACGAGGCCAGCCATCCGGCGTGCACGCAGTCGTCGGCGTCACAGAAGGCCAGGAGGTCACCCTTGGCCGCCTTGACGCCGGCATTGCGGGCCAGCGGCGCTCCCTGCACGACTGATGCGTCCACGAAGCGGAACCGCTCGCACTTCTCCGACCAGGACAGCGCCAGCTCCCTGCTTCCGTCGGTGGACCCGTTGTCGGCCACCACGACCTCCCACGGCTCCTCGCACTTCTGGGCCTCCAGGGCCCGCAATTGCTCTTCCAGCCAGGGCATTCCGTCTCGCACGGGGAGGATGACGCTGATCATGTGCCCGACCGGCCGGGGGCATGGTGCGGACCGCCATCCACAGTTTCCCTTCCCATTGCGGTTCCTCTCGGCCTCGAGCGTCCTGCCATCGTTCGATCGCGATTCGCGGTGGCACCGACGTCCGATCGCGTTGATTCGGGCGCTGTTAGCCTAGCCGGGTGGGCAATCCATGAGCAGAAGCACCCGCCCCGCCGGTGACTGTGGGGCCCCGCCCCGCTCGCTCGTGGACGGGGTGACGGCGGTGGTGCTGACGTTCATGCGGCCGCGACTGGCCGGTGATGTCACCCGGGCCCTCCTCGAGCGCGAGCGCCTCCCCGGTGGGAGGGTGGTGGTCGTCGTCAACGGTTCCGGAGGTCTCGACGACTCCGGCCTCGAAGAGTCGGTCCGGATGCTGCGCCTGGCGCGTAACACCGGCCCGGCCGGAGGGTTCCGGGCCGGGTTGGTGGAGGCGTTCGCCGATCCGGCCGTGCGTTGGGCCTACCTGTGTGAGGACGATGTGGGTCTGTTCTCGCTGCCGGTGCCCCGCCTGGCATCGGTACTCGGGCGGATCGAGGCGCTCGAGGCGGCCGGTCGGGACACGGACCGACCGGTCGGCGCGGTGGTGTCCTACGGACGGCGGTTCGTCGGGAGGGGATCGCACACGGTCAACGTGGTGCCGCCGGCGGGGCAACCCGGCGACCTGGCCCCGGTCGACGTGGCCTGTTGGGGGGCGACCCTGGTGTCGCGGGCGGTGGTGGAGGCCGGCATCCTCCCCGACCCGGACTGGTTCTTCGGCCTCGAGGACTTCGACTTCTTCTGTCGCGTCCGCGAGGCGGGTTTCGAGGTGGTCGTCGACGGTGAGGCGGCGCGGGCGGTGGCTGACCAGCAGACCTCGTCGGGGCGCGACGCCGCCATCGGCCCGGAGCGCCCGGTCGATGCCGACGAGGCGTGGCGTGCCTACTACCACGCCCGCAACTCACTGCAGCTCATCCGTCGGCACGGTCATCCGTCGTGGTACGTGTGGCAGGTCCTCTATGCCGCCCGCCACCTGCAGGCGGCCCGCGGCGGTGCCGAGCGGCGCGCCATCGTCGACGGTGTGTGGGACGGGCTGCGGGCCCGGACCGGTGAGGACCCTCGCTACGGGCGGAGCGTGGGGGAGTTCGGACCGTCGTCGGCGAGGTAGGAGAAGTGGGGCCAGAGGTGCAGGTCAACCTGGGGAGCCAGCTTCGCCAGTGCCCGGACGTCGGGCTCGTAGGCGTCGCGCAGGCGTTCGGTGACCTCGGGGTCCAACTCGGCCCGGGCGCGTGCCGGTGGTCGCGGACCGTCGACGGCGGGCGGGCGGTGGTCCGCCAGCCCGAGGAACCGGGTCGTTTCCCGGTACTGCCGGGCCGGGTCGGCGACGCAGCGCTCGTACTGGAGGATCATGAGTTGCTCGGCGGGGAACCAGCGGAGCCACTGCGTCAAGGCCTGGTGGTAGAAGCCGCGGGACATGGCGTCGGCCACCGACGGTGACGAGGCGGGCTGTCCCATACGGGCCTGGTGGTCGAGACCGGAACGGAAGCGGTCGATCGGGTCCCGCAGCAGCACCAGCAGCCGGGCCGACGGTGCGGCTGCTGCCAGCAGGGGGGCCACCCAGGGGAGGGAGAGATAGTCCGGGGTCCATTCGCCGGTGAGCGACCCGGTCCTGCGGGGGAACCAGGCGTGGTAGCGCTCGATGTCCGGCGGTCCGAACGGCTTGTCGCCGAAGCGGTCGAAGAAGTGTCGCTCCTTGTGCAGGCCCTCGGGCGAGGAGACGTCCGGATGCGAGGCGAGTAGTTCGTACCACCAGGTGGTCCCGGCCTTCTGGACCCCGATACCGACGAAGTCGGGCGCGCCGGTGACCTCACCGGTGCGTGGTGCCGGGGGCGTGAAGTCGAACTCCGGCTCCCATGGCGCGTAACGACCCATCCGGTGCAGGACCCGTCGCTGGACGGAGGGGGGAAGGTGGAGGAATGCCGCCCTGGCGCGGTCGCCCGCACTCATGGTGCGACTCACGGTGCGGTCCCGAGGAGGGGACCCGCACTCGGCCACAGCGAGAGATCCAGGGCCGGAACCAGGCGGGCCACCTCGGCGATGTCCGTCACGAAGAGCTCCTCCAGTCTGGCCAGTGCATCGGCGGGGAGGCCGACCTTCTGCTCGACGGTCCGGTTGAGCAGGGCCCGGAGGTCGGGGGGCTCGAACTCCGGGTCCAGTCCGAGGTACGTGTAGGTGGCCTGAAGCTGGGCGGCCGGTTGGGCCACGCACGCTTCGTACTGCATGATGAGGATCCGTTCGGGCGGGAAGCAGCGTTGCCACCGGCACAGCGCGTCGGCGTACAGGCTCCGGCCGATGGCCTCGGCCTGGGTCGACCCCACATGATCGGCCCCGTTGCGGATCTGGTGGGCCAGTCCGGACCGGAACCGCTCGACCGGGTCGCGCAGGATCAAGATGAGCTTGGCGTCCGGGGCCGCCTCGGCCAGCAGGGGCGGTACCCACGGGTAGTAGAAGTAGTCCGGGGTCCACTCGCCGGTGATGGTGCCGACGACGCGGGGAAACCAGTGCTGGTAGTCGGCCACGTCGGCGGCGCCGAAATGGTCGGCACCGAAGCGGGCGAAGAAGTGCCGCTCCTTGTGGATGGATCGTCGGTCGGACACGTGGGGATGGTCGGTGATCAGACGGTTCCACCAACTGGTACCGGCCTTCTGCACGCCGATCCCGACGAAGTCCGGCGGTCCGTTCACCTCCCCCGGTTCCAACTCGGGCGTCCGGTGGTGGTCGTAGCCGAGCTCCCACGCGTAGTACCGGTCGAGGCGGTGCCGGAGGGCACGTCGCAGCGCCGGGGGCACGGACTCGTGCCAGCCGGCCGGCAGGTCACGCAGTGCCTCGGCGGCGCGTCGACGGAGCCCCATGGCGCAAGGTTCCCACACCGCGGCACCGGCCGCCACGCATCGGGGACGGCTCGGCACCCTCCGTGGTCGGGGTTGGGTCCGAGGCTGCGTGGAACCGGCTCACGCCACGAACTGGTGGAAGAACTCCGGGTCCGCCACCAGCACGTCGTAGACGCGGTCGGACATGGCGGTGGCATCGGCCAGGTGGCGCGACTGGTCGGAGCCGGGAAGCTCCTGGCGGATCCCGTGCCAGATGCGACGTGCGTTCTTGACGTTGATCTTCGCCAGCAGGTCCATCGGTCGTTCGTGACGCTGGCGGTAGAGATGGGCGGTGTCGCGTAGGCGCGGCGAGGCCAGCGAGCCACGCTCGGCCACGTCGACACGCGACACGCGCCGCCGGAATCCGGCGCCGTGGTGGTAGACGTGATCGCCGTAGACGGCGAACCACACCGGATGCAGGTCGTGGGTGTTGGTGCGCAGGAGCGGGAGCCATTCGACGCCGGCCTCGCGGAGTTGGACGAGCAGTGTGCCGCCGACGTCGGTCACATCCGTCCCGCCGGGGCTCTTCCAGGTCCCTCCGGCCCGCCAGTCTCCGCCGATCCTGGTCCACAATCCGACCGTGGTCACGCAGAAGCACGGGTGGGGCTGGAGCTCCCCCGGTTCTCCTGGCGGCGCACGGCGACAAGGGGGTACCGCTCGAGTTGCTCACCCATCCACCGTCCGATGGGCCGCACCGGAAATGCATCCCCGTCGATGAAGACCAACAGGTCGTCGGGATCGGCATCCTCGGCCACCAGGCCGGCCAGGCTGTTCAGCTTGTCGGCGTGCATGCCCTCGAAATCCTCCACGACATCGAACCGCCGGCGCTGGGCCGGATCGGTGATGCCCTCGAGGGACGCCCAGGTGCGGTAGGGGAGCTCGACGTGGCGCTCGAGGTAGTCGAGTTGGGGAGCGATCCACTTCGAGTCCATCCAGTGAACGGTCACGATGTGGATCATCAGTCCCTCTCGGTTGCGGCCGTGGTCGGCAAGGGCGCATCGTACTTCGGTCCCACCGGCCACGGATGCGGCGATAGTGTGCACGACGTCGACGGTCGAGTCGGGGGGCAGTGGTGCAAGACGGAGTGAATCAGGGGAGGCCGGACCCGCCCCGCGTGATGGCCCTGGTGCTGACCCACAACGCGCCGGACTCGCTCGATCGGTGCCTCCGGGCCATCGCCGCCCAGACCACTCCGCCCGATTCGGTCCTGGTGGTGGACAACGCCAGCAGCCCGCCGGTGACCGTGGCGCAGCTCCCGTCGACGTCCCTCGACATCGCCATCCTCCGCTCCGACGTCAACGGGGGACCGGCCGGCGGCTATGCACTGGCGCTGGCGGAGTTCCTCCTGTCCGATCACCTCCATGCCTGGGTGCTCGACGACGACATGCTTCCCGAGGCCGAGTGCCTCGAGCGCCTCTGGGTGGTGGCGGGCAGCCGGCCGAGCCGGGCCTATGTGTTCCCCGTCTCGTACCAGGTGGACGGATCGTTCGGCGCCTGGCCGTCGTGGTGCGGCTTCCTCGTGTCCCGCGAGATCATCGAGGCGGTGGGGCTCCCGCGGGAGGAGCTGTTCTGGTGGGCCGAGGACACCGAGTACCTGCAGTGGCGGATTCCCGAGGCGGGCTTCCCCATGCGGGTGGTCGGCGACGCCGCCGTCCACCACGACTCCATCCGCCAGCACGCCGGCGGCGTTCCGGTGTGGAAGTACTACTACGAGGCCCGCAACATGTTGTACGTCCACATGTTCGTCAAACGCCGGGTGGGGCGGCTCCCCCGCAACGTGTCCCGGCTGCTGGCCCGCGCCGTGCTCCGCGAGGAATCCGGCCGGTGGGAACGGCTCCAGGCCATGGGAATGGGGTTCCGCGACGGCATGCACGGACGGCTCGGCATCCGCTTCCCCACCGAACCCATGCAGGAGCGCAAGCAGGTGGCGACGTCGTCATCGGGTGGGCGCCACTGAAGGGGCTGGCACCGCGTCGATGTCGTCGTGGTCCCCGACCTCCACCGGTCGGGTCGGGTCACGATCCGATGCGGTGGGCCCGGCCGGCTTCGCCGTCCGCTCCCGGTCGCCCCGGCGAGGGACGTGGCGAGCGCCCGAGCCGGGCCACCAACTGGCGGAGCGGCCGCGTGATGCGCCAGCTGGTGGATCCCACCATGCCGTCGACGATGCGTTGCCACGACTCGACGTCGCGGCGGTTCCTGTCCACCTCCTCGGCCAGGGTCTCCCTGGCCAGTGCCAGCTCCCGCGACCGGTAGTCGCGACGTGAGGCGATCATCGCCGTCGTCCAGGGGGACTCGGGGCCGGCATCGTGGAGGCGGAAGGGATGGTGCCCGCCGGCGCTGGCGGTGAGCAGCTCCACCAGCTGGCGCTGCTCGGCCAGCAGCACGCTGGTGTCCTCGGGCGGCCGGCTCTCCGAGTCGCGGGTCAAGGACGCGACGGCCCCGTCGAGGTCCCATTCCGCCCGGCGCCCGACGAACTGCGGCAGCGAGCCGAGCCAGTCGGCGAGCGACTCGACGAACCGGCGGGGGTCGTCGAGCAAGGACTGGTAGTCGGTGATGTAGGCGTCCACCCCGTCGAGGTGGGCCAGCGCCGACCGGTTGTACCGCTCCCACAGGCCGATGCCCATGGGGACGTCCATGTCGTCCCGCTTGGCCAGGGATGTTGCCACGGCCATCGGGGACCTCCACAGCAGGATGGCGGCAACGGGATCGGGGATCCTCGGCCGCCAGTACGGGTAGAGGAGGCACAGCCTCGGGTCCTTCCACACGAGGGGGCCCGTGCCGGGAAACGCCAGGTGGGCCAGGGGGACCGGGTCGGGTAGGAGGCTGGTGTCGAGATCCTGTTCCCAGCCCGCCTCCAAGTCGGGGGGTGCGTCCCAGCTACCCCCGAGCAGGTCCATCAGATCGTCGTCGAACACGGTGAGGGCGCGGCTCTCCCAATGCTCGAGGTTGCTCTCGGGCCAGTACAGCCGGTCGTCGGGGCTCGGCATCTGGAAGCCGAGCGCCCCCAGCGCCCCGGTGACGGCGGAGGTGGCGCTCCGGTGCATCCCGAGGGCCAGCACCCAGGGCCCCTCGGGCATGGCGGCCCGCTCCGGTCCCCTCGTCCCGGTCCCCGCGACGGCGCCGGTCCCGGTCCCCGCGACGGTCCCGGAGGGACGCCCCGGTGCCGTGCCGGTGCCCACCGTGCCCGGTTCGGTCGGCGGTCCACCGGCGGGCTCGGTGCGGCCGGACGGCCCGGCTCCGGTCAGTGCGGTCCGGGTCGCCTCCAAAAAGGCCCGACCGAACTGGTGGTCGGGCTCGAGGTGGTTGCCCTCGGCCCACTCGTTCCATGCCAACAGGGCGACGACGCGTTCCTCCTCGGGCACCCCTGCCATCGACGCCACCGTCCGGTCGAGCCAGTCACCGTAGGCATCGGGTGTCGCCCCGGTGTACATGGTGGCAGCACCGGGTCGCCGGGCGGTGTTGTCCCATCCGGCCATGACCGAGGGGAAGCGCCTCCATGTCGGCGGAGGCGTCTTCAGCACGTTCTCGTAGGTTGCCACGTAGTCGAACAGCCGGTGGCCCCGCATGCTGGCCAGCGGGGTGGGGACCGGTTCGGGATCCGGCGGCATGAAGCCCATGGTGGCGTCGAAGCCGAATGCCCCCGGGCCGCCGACCGGCGGCCCCCACCCCTCGGTCCAGACCAGGAATAGGTCGGGGAATCCGTGGGCCTGGGCCTCGGACCGCCACAGGTCGGTGGTGCGGCGCGGGTGGGGCAGCTCGGAGGGGTGGTACACGAGCATGAGGGGGCGACCGTCGATCTTGATGTACCGGTCGTCGGCGAAGGCGTGCAGGAGCCACCGGATGTGGGCCCGGTCGTCCTCGTCGCTGTAGCGCTGGGGCACCAGGACGTGCCCGCTCTCGCCGTCCCAGTTCCGGGTCCACTCCTCGTTGGCCCAACACAGTGCGAAGGGGAAGTCGGGCGAGCCCGAGGCCAGCACCTCGTCGAAGGGCCGCTCGAGGAGGCGCCGTCCCTCGAACCAGTAGTGGTAGTAGATGAAACCGGACAGCCCGTGGTCCCGGGCCAGCTCCGCCTGGGCCTCGCGCACCTCGGGGACCCTCAGGTCGTAGTAGCCCAGCTCCCCGGGGACGTGGGGCTGGTGATGACCGGGGAACAGCGGCCGTGCCCGCGTGACGTTCATCCACTCGGTGAACCCCTTGCCCCACCACTCGTCGTTCTCCGGGATGGGGTGGTACTGGGGGAGGTAGAAGGCGAGCGCCCTGGCCCTCGCGGCGCCCGAGCCCGACGGCCCCCCCAGGTCTGACATGCGTACGAGGATAGGACACAACCGGGGAGGCCCCCCGTGCCCGCCGCCCGGTCGGCCGGTCGGCCGGCACGGACCTACCGGGCCTGGCCCGCGATCACATCGACGATCCGCTCCAGATCGGTGTCGGACAGTGCCGATCCGGTGGGGAGGCAGAGTCCGTGCTCGAAGATGCCGGCACAGACCGAGCCCCCCGACCACCGGCGCGTCGGCGAAGACCGGTTGCAGGTGCATGGGTTTCCAGGTCGGGCGCGACTCGATGTCCTCGGCCTCGAGGGCCAGCCGGACCGACTCGCGGTCGGCACCGAACCGGGTGGGGTCGATGGTGATGCAGGTCAGCCAGTAGTTGGGCTCCCCGTCGGGGGCGACCGGCATGAACTCGATCCCGTCGAGCCCGGCCAGTGCGTCCCGGTACCACCGGTTGATGCGACGCCGCCGGGTGATCCGGCTGTCGAGGCCCTGGAGCTGGGCGCGCCCGACCGCGGCCAGCAGGTTGCTCAGCCGGTAGTTGAAGCCGAGCGTGGAGTGCTCGTAGTGGGGGGCGGGGTCGCGGGCCTGGGTGGCCAGGAACCGGCTGTGCTCGGCGAGCCCGGCATCGTCGGTCACCAGCATGCCGCCGCCACTGGTGGTGATGATCTTGTTGCCGTTGAACGAGAACACACCGGCGGCGCCGAACGAGCCGACGGCCCGGCCACGGTAGGTGGCGCCCAACGCCTCGGCGGCGTCCTCGACGACGGCCACGCCCATGGACTCGCAGGCGTCCAACAACGGGTCGTAGTCGGCCGCCTGGCCGTAGAGGTCCACGGTGACGAGGGCCCGGGGGAGGCGTCCGTCCCGGTGACGCACGGCCAGCTCCTCGGCCACCAGGTCCGGGTCGATGTTCCAGGTCGACGCCGAGCAGTCGACGAACACCGGGCGGGCGCCGAGGTAGCGCACCGCGTTGGCGGTGGCCACGAAGGTGAACGACGGCACCAGTACGTCGTCGCCCGGGCCCACCCCCAGCTGCAGCAGGGCCAGGTGGAGGGCGGCGGTCCCGCTGGACAGGGCCACGGCATGGGCGACGCCCACCCGGTCGGCGAACTCCCGCTCGAAGGCGTCGACGTGGGGACCGAGCGGCGCGATCCAGTTGGAGTCGAAGGCGTCGAGGAGCATGCGGCGCTCCTCGGCGCCCACCTCGGGCGGCGACAGGTAGATGCGGCTCATGTCCGGGCGACCGCGTCGGGGGCGAGCCCGCCGGCCCATCCGGCCAGCGTCACCAGCACCACGCCGACCCCGAGATCGAAGGCGATGGCCGACGGCAGTGCCGCATGGTGGGCGACCAGGACGGCGAGGACGGCCAGGACGATCTCCACGCCCGATGTAGGCCAAGCTGGCGCTCGGGCGGGACCAGCCGCGGGCGACCAGCCGGTCGTAGGGATGGCCGCGGTCACCGGCCATGAGGGAACGCCGGCCCCGCAGCCGGCGCACCACGGCGCAGGCCACTTCGGCCGTCGGCACCGCCACCAGGGCCAGCGCCGCCACCCCGAACCGGGTCGTCCGGTCGGGGGCCCACGCATGGGCGGCCAGCACGGCCAGCGCCGCGCCGATGAGGTACGAGCCGCCGTCACCCAGGTAGATCCGGGCCGGAGGGCGGTTGAACACGAGGAAGCCGACCAGTGCGGCGGCCAGTGCCACCGCCACCGCCCGCCCCGTCCCGTTCAGGAGGACGGCGAACGCCACCGCGGCCACCGCCGCCACCCCTCCGGCCAGCATGTCGAGCCCGTCGAGGAGGTTCACCCCGTTGATGGTCACCAGGGTCACCGCCACCACCAGGACCACCGCCACCCATCCCGTGAACCGCACCGGACAGGTCACCGCCACGGCCACCCCGATCAGCACCTCGCCGGCCAGCCGGACCGGCGCGCTGAGGTCGAACCGGTCGTCGGCCACGCCGAGCACCAGGGCCGCTGCCAACGGCACCAGCAGGGTGGGCCGACTGGCCAGTACGCCGACGGCCGTGCCGGCGAACACCGCCACCCCCCCGAGGTAGGGGACCGGCACCGTCTGGTCCTTGAGCTCACCCGGTCGGTCGACGATCCCGGACCGCACCGCCACCCGGATGAGGACCGGGGTGAGGACGCACGGCCACGGCCAGCGCCACCCCGGCGATCTCCGGCGTCGTCACGGCTGGTCCGGCGGCATCGGTCGTGTCCGTCGCGCCCGGATGGTCCCACTGCATCACGAGCGAGGCCACCCCGGCGTGGATCTCGACCGATCGCGGTGGTGTGGAACCCGGCCCGCCGGTAGAGACGGATCGCCCCCCCGTTGTCGGCGGCGACCACCACGTAGGCGGACGTCCCCGCCCAGCTCGCCCACCCGGTCGAGGAACCCGGCCACCAGCTGCTCGCCCACGCCCCGTGCCCCGGGCGGTCGGGGTCCACGGCGACGGCCAGGAGCTCGACGCCACGGCCCGTCCCCACCCGCCGGCCCGATCCGTGCCGGAGGGTCTCGATCGCCTCGACGCCAGCCGCCGCACCAGCCGAGCCCCGGCATCGATGCCGGCGCCCACGCCGTCCTGCCACAGGAAGGAGCGGTAGAGGCGCCCCACATCGGCGGTGCCGGCGATGAACCCCATCGCTCGTCCCGTGGTCCTCGGCCACGAGGAGGAACGACTCCGGCGACAGGACGACACGACGGTACAGGCGGGTCAGGAACCGCGGGTCCGAGGAAGGAGAGGAAGCCCCCGGCGATCTGCCCGGCATGCAGGTCGGCGGCCCGGCCGGCATCGGACCCGGTCCCGGTCCGGACGACCGTGGCCACCGCAGCGGTCCCCGGATCGGAGATGGGCGGACACGCGTCCCCGTCCCGCCCGGCACCGGCCGGCGGCTGCCGACGCTTTCCCCCGCTCGGCCCCATCGTCGTCTCCTCCGGCGCTGTCCGGGCCGGTTCCCGAATTCCGCTGGCCTGGTTGGTGGGGGATGAGTCTACGACGTAATCCTCACCGTGGACCCATGGGCTAAGTTGTCCTGCTGTGGAAATGGGCCGAGGGGTGGGGACTGCAGGGCAGTACCAGCTGACCCACCTGCGCGCCATCGAGGCGCAGTCCATCCACATCATCCGCGAGGTGGCGGCCGAGTTCGAGCGGCCGGTCCTGCTGTTCTCGGGCGGCAAGGACTCGGTGGTGATGCTGCGGCTGGCCCAGAAGGCCTTCTGGCCCGGCCGCATCCCGTTCCCGGTCATGCACATCGACACCGGCCACAACTTCCCCGAGGTGCTCGACTTCCGCGACCGCATCGTGGCCGAGCTCGGAGCCGGCCTGGTGGTGGCCTCGGTGCAGGAGTCGATCGACGCCGGCCGCTCCGTCGAGGAGGCGGGTCCGGACCCGTCCCGCAACCGGCTGCAGACCCGGACCCTGCTCGACGCCATCACCGAGCACAAGTTCGACGCCGTCTTCGGCGGCGCCCGGCGCGACGAGGAGAAGGCCCGGGCCAAGGAGCGGGTGTACTCCTTCCGCGACGACTTCGGCCAGTGGGACCCGAAGAACCAGCGGCCCGAGCTGTGGTCCCTCTACAACGGCCGCCACCGGCCCGGCGAGCACATCCGGGTGTTCCCGCTCTCCGACTGGACCGAGCTCGACGTCTGGCAGTACATCGGCGAGGAGGAGCTCGACCTCCCGACCATCTACTACTCGCACCGGCGCCAGGTGTTCCGCCGCGACGGCATGCTGCTGTCCGTGGGTCCCCATCGTGACGCTCGTCCGAGGACGAGGAGGTCTTCGAGGCCACGGTCCGCTACCGGACGGTCGGGGACATGACCTGCACCGGAGCCGTCGAGTCCAACGCCGCCACCGTCGACGAGATCATCCTCGAGGTGGCGGCCTCCCGGCTGACCGAACGGGGGGCCACCCGGGCCGACGACCGGGTCAGCGAGGCGGCCATGGAGGATCGCAAGCGCGAGGGGTACTTCTGATGGAGCTCCTCCGGTTCGCCACCGCCGGCTCGGTGGACGACGGCAAGAGCACGCTCATCGGCCGGCTGCTCTACGACTCCAAGGCCATCTTCGAGGACCAGCTCGAGGCGGTCGAGCGGGTGTCGACCCAGCGCGGCAACGACTACACCGACCTGGCCCTGCTGACCGACGGCCTGCGGGCCGAACGCGAGCAGGGCATCACCATCGACGTCGCCTACCGCTACTTCGCCACGCCGGCCCGCAAGTTCATCATCGCCGACACGCCCGGGCACATCCAGTACACCCGCAACATGGTCACCGGGAACTCCACCGCCGACCTCACCATCGTGCTGGTCGACGCCCGCAAGGGCATCGTCGAGCAGACCCGCCGCCACGCCTTCCTGGCCTCGCTGCTGCGGGTCCCCCACCTGCTGGTGTGCGTCAACAAGATGGACCTGGTCGACTTCGACCAGGACGTGTTCGACCGCATCCGCGAGGAGTTCACCGCCTTCGCCAGCCGGCTCGAGGTCGCCGACCTGACCTTCATCCCCATCTCGGCGCTGCAGGGCGACAACGTCGTCCAGCGCTCGGCCAACATGCCCTGGTACCAGGGGGCGTCGCTGCTCCACCACCTCGAGCAGGTGTACATCTCCTCGGACCGCAACCTGATCGACCCCCGCCTGCCGGTGCAGTGGGTGGTCCGGCCCCAGGTCACCGAGCCTGCCCGACTACCGAGGCTACGCCGGCCGGATCGACGGCGGGGTGTTCCGCCCGGGCGACGAGGTGATGGTGCTGCCGTCCGGGCTGACCACCACGGTGGCCGGCATCGACACCTTCGAGGGCCCGCTGGACGAGGCGTTCACGCCGATGTCGGTGACCATGCGGCTGACCGACGACATCGACGTGTCGAGGGGCGACATGATCTGCCGGCCGCACAACCGTCCGACGGTGGGCCAGGACCTCGACGCCATGGTGTGCTGGATGACCGACCGGCCGATCCGCAGGTCGGGCGACTTCCTGGCCCTCAAGCACACCACCCGGTGGGTGCGGGCCGTGGTGCGCGACATCCACTACCGGCTCGACGTCAACACCCTCCACCGCGACGAGTCGGCGGAGTCGCTGACCCTCAACGATGTCGGCCGGGTGAGCCTCCGGGTCACCCAGCCGCTGTTCTACGACAGCTACCGGCGGAACCGGCAGACCGGCTCGTTCATCCTGGCCGCCGAGGACACCAACGTCACCGCCGGCGCCGGCATGCTGCTCGGCCCCGACTGATCGGCCGGCACGGTGTCGTCCTCCAACATCACCTGGCACGCCGGCCAGACCACCCGGGAGGACCGCGCCGACCGTGCTCGGCTCGATCGGCGCCACCCTGTGGTTCACCGGGCTGTCGGGCTCGGGGAAGTCGACGCTGGCCGCCGCCGTCGAGCAGCGCCTGATCCGTGGGGGACGGGCCGCCTACCGGCTCGACGGCGACAACCTCCGCACCGGGCTCGACGAGCGACCTCGGATTCAGCCGCCACGAGCGCGAGGAGAACTGCCGACGGGTGGCCGAGGTGGCCCGCCTGTTCGCCGACGCCGGGCTGGTGGCGCTGGTGGCGGTCATCAGCCCCTACGCCGAGTCCCGCCAGCTGGCCCGACAGCTGCACGAGGAGGCGGGACTTCCCTTCGTCGAGGTGTACCTGGCCGCGTCGGCCGACCGGTGTGCGGCCCGCGACCCGAAGGGCCTCTACGCCCGGGCGTCGGCCGGGCGCCATCGACTCGTTCACCGGCGTCGACGATCCCTACGAGGTCCCCGACGCACCCGACCTGCGTCATCGAGGCGGACACGCCGGTGGACGACGCCACCGACCGGGTGCTCGCCGCCCTTGCCCCCCTCATCGGACCGGTGGGGGATCCCGGGCCTTCGGACGGAGCCGGCGTCGTCGCCGATCGACCTGCCGTCTGACAGGGAATTCTCACTCTGCGTACGGGACAAATCACGGAGAGGGTTCTGTCCAGGCAGGCCCGAATTTGGACATACTCCCACTGCATGAACCTGCGGTGACCGGGTACCTACTGGTGGGAGGAGAACCGGTCTTCGATGACTGGCGGTTCTGTCAGAAGGTGGCTTACCCTTTTGAAGAGCGGGGATCACCTTTTGGCAGGCAGCCTGCAACTAGCGGTTAGAGAGCACATCGGGATGAGTTGGGCGCGGAGGGTAGTGGGGGTGGTCACGCTGGCCATGCTGTGCTCGGGCACGGTCATGGTGACCAGCGCATGGAGTGCGCCGCGGCTGATTCCCCGACCGGGCGCGCACATCCCGCATCCCATCATCGGGTTTGACGACGCCGACCATCTGGCCCGCCTGGTACTGCCCAACCCGCCGTGCCCGTCGGCGGACACCGGGTGCGTGTGGATGCTGCGGGTGAACGAACCAGAGGTGGCCGGAAGCCCACTGGTCGGTTCGGTGAGCGGGACGTCAGGGATTCTCACCGTTGCCTTCCCGGCTTTCTGCGGGGTGATCCAGGCGGACGCGCTGCTGGGCCCTGCCCCTTGGCGGATCGAGCGGGGGATCCGCGAGACCATCGATCTGTGTGCCTCGCCTCCTGGCGTCACTCCCACCGCCAACACGCCCGAGAAGTCTCCGACCTCCGAGTTGTCGTCGGTTCCGTTCACGGCGTCGACCACGCCCGGCCACACCGATCCGGCCCAGCTTCCCTTCACCGGCCTCGACATCCGCCCGCTGGGAATCCTCGGCGTCGGTCTGGTCCTGATCGGTGGGATGCTGGCCTCGACAGCCGAGCGGAGGCGACACTTCCTGCGGCGGACGGGGGAGCTGAGGGTCGACGACGTCACGCACGGTGTCCGCCGGACCGGCGGGTGGTTCGTCGGGCGCTGACGCCGCAGGTCGATCCGGTGCCACCCGCGATAGCCTTGGGCGTGCCGAGGGTGCACACGGCGGGGGCTGGTTCGCCGGCGACAGAGGGGGAGGAGGGGGCGAGCTCGAGCATTCCGACCGCCGTGTGACCGTGTTCCGGTCCGGCGAGTTGACATCGAGCCGACCCCCTTTGCCATGAACGCCACCGCCACGACCACCACCCCCACCGACACACGCGCCGACGGCGTGACGGTCGGGCCGGTGAACGGGGACGCCACCGCCGGGGCCGGCCGGCAGCGGTTCACGGTGGCCGTCACCGTGGCGCTGGTGGTGGTCTCCATCCCCTATGTCTGGATCCTGTGGGACCTGTGGTCGGGGACCATCGACCCGTTCCGCCAGGTGCTGCCGGACAACTTCTACGATCTGCAGGCACGTGCCCTCATGTCGGGTCACCTGTGGGTGCCGAACGGGACGCTGGGCATCGAGGCGTTCGTCCACGACGGTCACCAGTTCACCTACTTCGGGCTGTTCCCCTCGTTGCTGCGGATGCCGGTGCTGGCGGTCACCCACCGATTCGACGGCCGCATGACGGCCCCGTCCCTGCTGGCGGCCTGGATGGTGACCGGCCTGTCGACGTCCCTCCTGCTCTGGCGGGTCCGGGTGCTGATCCGGGGGGACGCCCTCGTGGGCCGGGCCGAGGCCGTCTGCAGCGGGGTGTTGGTTGCCGCCGTCACCGGTGGCTCGGTCCTCATGTACCTGGCCGCGTCGCCCAAGGTCGACCACGAGGACCTGGCGTGGAGCGTGGCGTTGACCCTGGCCAGCCTCTTCGCCCTACTCGGCGTGGTCGAGCGCCCCACCGGTCGGCGGGTGGTGCTGGCCGGCGTACTGGTGCTGCTCGCCGCACTCGACCGGAGCCCGACGGGCTACGCCTGCATCATCGCCGCCCTGCTGGTGGCGGCCTGGTTCGCCCTGGGCCGGGGCGGGGTCGGACAACCGGCGGTGGGCGGTGCCGACCGCCCTGGTCGGGCTGGTGCCGCTGGCGGCCAACATGTTGGTCAACTGGGCCAAGCTGGGCATGCCGCTCGGCCTGTCCGAGGCCGACCAGGTCTGGACCACGCTCAACGCCCACCGTCGCCAATACCTGGCCGCCAACGGGGGCAACGCCTTCGGGATCCACTTCCTGCCCAGCACGCTGGTGGCCTACCTGCAACCGGGCGGGGTCCACCTGAGCTCGACGTTCCCCTTCGTCTCACTCCCGACCGGCCCGGCGCGGGCGGTGGGTGCGGTCGTCCTCGACGAGGTGTACCCGACGGCCAGCCTTCCGGCATCGATGCCGCTGCCCTTCCTGCTGGCGTGCTGGGGCCTGGTGACGGCATTCCGGCCCCACGGTGTCGGGCGGGTGGGCGGCCACGAGGCTGTTGCTCGTGGCCACGGCTGCCGGTACCGCCGGAGTCCTCTTCTTCGGCTACATCGCCGACCGGTACCTGGCCGACTTCCTCCCGTTCCTGGCCCTGGCGGCCATGGTCGGCCTGGTCGACGTGTGGCGGCGTCTCGCCGCCAGGAGCCCCAATGCCCGGGTGGCGGCAGTCGTCGGCATCACCGCGCGTCGGGCTGTTCGGCGTATGGGCCAACGTGGGGGCCGCACTGACCCCCACCGCGCTGTGGACGTCGACGCAGGCCACCAACTTCGTCACTGCCCAGCGATCCCTCGGCGGTGCCCCGGGCGTCCAGCGGGGTCGTTCGCTCCCGTACTGGGCCCCGGCCGGCACCCTGTACGCCGTCGGAGATTGCAGCGGGCTGTACCTGTCCACCGGGTTCTCGTTCACCACCGTGCCGGGCCAGCAACTCCAGCACGACACGTGGATCCCGGTGGAGCAGGGCGCCGGCATCAACCACGTCATCGAGGTGGAGTTCTCCCGACCGGTGATCCGAACCGACGCGCCGGTCCCGCTGCTGCGGTTCTCGAAGGCGACCCTGTACGCCGTGCCGGTGGGCGACGGTGTCATCCGCCTGGAGGTGCGGGGTGCCGGGGCACCGTCGGTGTCGTGGCCGCCCGCCTCCTCCGACCCGGTGTCGGTCTCCCCGCATACCGCGTACCGGATCACCGTGATGACCGATCCGAACCTGCAATCGATCGTGGTGGGAGGTCTGGGTGTGGGCGTCGGGCACTACCTGGCCGGCACCGGACCGGCCGTCGTGGCCGCCACCAACGGAACCGGGGGCATCGCCTCGGTGACCGAACTCCGGTCGCCACCGGCACCGACCACGCTGTGCCGCAGCCTGATCCGTCACTCGGCCTGATCCGTCACTCGGCCTGATCGCTCATTCGGCCTGATCGGACCCGCACCCCCCGGCCCGGGCCCGATCGGCCCATCCAGCCGACCGCTCAGGTCTCGCTGTTGGCCTCCGAGGGCTTCTCCGCGCCGCCGAGGAGGGTGTTGGCACTGGCGCCCTCCGACTGGGGGATACCGGTGCCGGCGGCCGGAGCGCCGCCGGTGGCGGATCCCTGCCGATTGATGCGGACGGCCAGGAGCACGGCACCGCCCAACGCCACGATGGCGACCACCAGGGCGGCATAGCCACGCTTGTGGTAGTGGCCCCGGACGTGGTGTCCGTTCACGAGGGCAGACTTGCCACCGAGAATGCTGGGCAACGAGTGAATCGGCTGCGTGAGATATTCGATCGCCACGATCAGGGCGATGATTCCCACGATGACCAGGATGATGACGCCGATCCATTTCTTCATAGAGACCGACTCTACCCAATCCGCCATTCAGAAGACGACCGGAATTGCCGTTGTGGGCAATTCATCAATTTTGTCGACCGGATACCAGCCTGGGCCTGCCGGTGCGGTGACGCCCCGCGGCCGGCGGCGCACGCTCAGCGGCGGTGCAGCGATTCGGCCGCCAGCGCGGCCAGCGTCCCTCGGGCGGTGGTGTCCCAGTTGAACTGCGAGGCGTACTCGAGGGCTCCGACGGCCAGGCGCTTGCGGAGCACCTCGTCGGTGAGGACGCAGTGCAGGGAGTCGGCCATCTGGTCGAGCGTGTCGAACAGGAGCCCGGTGGAGCCGTCGACGACCGCATCCTGGTGGCCGCTGATCCGCGATGCCACCGACGGCGTGCCGCACGCCCCGGCCTCGGTGACCGTCATGCCCCACCCCTCGCGCAGTGAGGTCGAGGCCAGCGCCCACGCCCGTTGGTAGAGATCGACCAGGCCGGCGTCGTCGACGTAGCCGGGCAGGGAGATCCACGACGTCGCGTTGCCCTTTCGGACCAGCTCTTCGAGCTTCGTCCGTTCGTAGCCCTCGCCGACGATCACCGCCTCGAGGTCGGGGATCCTCGGCTTCAGCTTCAACAGCACCTCGATCAACAGCTCGAACCGCTTGACCGGGACCAGCCGTCCGACCGCCACGACGAGGGGCTTCTCCGAACGAACCGTGCCCGGGAGCGAACTGGCCCTCGACGCCGGGTGGGCATACCGACACGTTGGCGGCGGGGATCCCAAGCTGACTCACGATCTCCTCTTTGGAGGACGGCGACAGCGTGACGATGCGGCTCCGGTGGTAGACCGGCGGGGCCATGGTGTGCTCCACGCTGTAGCCCGATCTCCGCCAGTCCCTGGGGGAGCACCATCTTCCACATTTCGGCGTGGACGTGGTGGAGGAAGACGATGCGGGGGCACTGCGCCCAAAGCGGTGAGAGGAACGGCATGCCGTTCCAGATCTCCACCAGGCCGTCGCCGCGGCCCAGCCGGCCCAGCACGCCCGAGATCATGGTCCGGGGGAAGATGGAGTACCGACCCACCCGTCGGGTCACCCGATAGCCCGAACGCCGGATGAACGGCGGCGCTCCCGGCGCCGTCGAGGTGGTCATGTTGATGTTGATCCCGGCGGCGGCCCAGGCCGACATGATCCGATGGGCGTGCAGCTCCGAACCGCCCGCCTCCATGTCGTCGAAGTCCCGCCACGCCACGACGTCGATGGAGCGGAGTCCGGCGGTGGCGGCGATCTCCTCCAGCGACTGGTCGGCGAACCGTCTCAGTTCAGGTGCATCGAAGAGGGCGTCTTCCCAGCGCCAGCCGTCAACCGCCGCGGGCGGGTTGGCCAGGTCCACCGGAACGGTGGAGAACGGTGTGGTGGTCCCGTCCACGCTCGCGACAGGCCCGACCGACCCCCCGCCACCGATCCCGTCTCCTCGATCCATTGACTGGTCCCCCCCAACCCGTAGGCAGCCTGGCCCTCGCACCCCCCGGGGTGCCGGCCCATAGTAGCCCGCACCGGAGGCCCGGACTACGGGCACCACTGGCAGGGATGATGGGCCCGGTGGCCGGCTCCCACCGACGTCGGCCCGGGATCGAGCTTGTCTACACTGACCATCACTCGTGCCGTCCATCGAACTCTCTACACCCGCGTCTGAAACCGCCCCCGAGGGCCGGATCGACGACGTCGACCGACCCGCACCGGCGACCGGAAGGCGCCGGGCCACCCTGGAGGTGGCCGTCTTCGCGGTTCTGGCCTTCGTCCCCATGCTGGCGTCGCAGCCCGGCGCCGTCTCCGACGACACCAAGACCTACCTCTACCTGGATCCGGGTCGGTACGTGCGCCAGGCGGTCTCCCTGTGGGACCCCAACGTGGCGCTCGGGACCGTCACCCACGAGAACATCGGCTACCTCCTGCCGATGGGTCCCTTCTACTGGGCCATGGCCGAACTGCACGTCCCGTTGTGGATCGCCCAACGGCTGTGGATGGGGTCCCTGCTCTTCGCCGCCGGGGCCGGGATGCTCTACCTGTGCCGGACCATCGGCCTGCGGGCACCGGGTTCGTACGTGGCGTCGCTGGCGTTCATGTTCGCGCCCTACGTGATGCAGTACGCCGGAAGGATCTCTGTCATCCTCATGCCCTGGTCGGGCCTGCCGTGGATGACCGCCTTCGTGATCCTCGCACTGCGACGCGGGGGATGGAAGTACCCGGCCCTGTTCGCACTGGTGGTGGCCCTGGTGAGCGGCATCAACGCCAGCTCCATCCTCTACGTCGGGATCGGGCCGGCCCTGTGGCTGCCGTTCGCGGTGCTGGTGCTGCGCGAGGCGACCGGGCGCCAGGCGTGGCGGGTGGCGTGGAAGGTGGGACTGCTGTCGGCCCTGGTCTCGTTGTGGTGGGCGGTCGGATTGCAGGTCGAGGCGGCCTACGGCGTCAACATCCTCAAGTACACCGAGACCCTGACCTCCACGAGTGCCACCTCGTCGCCGGCCGAGGTCCTCCGGGGGCTCGGCTACTGGTTCTTCTACGGGGCGTCGGACCAGACGGGCAACTGGACCCAGACGGCGGTGGCCTACACCCAGCAGCTGTGGTTGGTGGCCCTGACGTTCGTCGTGCCGGCGCTGGCATTCGTGGGCGCGGCCCTGGTCAAATGGCGCCAGCGCTCCTACTGGATCCTGTTGGTGGTGGTGGGCACGATCCTCGCCGTCGGCCCGTACCCCTACGCCAACGGCACCACGGTCAGCAGCTTCTTGAAGGCCTTCATGTCCGACACCACGGCGGGGTTGGCGCTCCGGTCCACCGATCGGGCCTCGCCGCTGCTGCTCCTCGGACTGGCCGTCCTCCTCGGGAGCGGGGTCACCGCCATCGCCCGTCGGGCCAGCCGGGCCGGACTGGTGATCGCCGGCTTCGCCATCGCGGCCGTCGTCGGGGCCTCCGCCCCCCTGTGGACCGGCGGCATCGTGGTCAACGGGCTGACCCAGCCGGACCGTCCCCCCGCCTATGTGCTGCAGGCGGCCACGGCGTTGAACAAGACCCACCCCGGAACCCGTGTCTATGCCCTGCCGGGCAACAACTTCGCTGCCTACCGTTGGGGGGACACCATCGACACCGTGTACCCGGCCCTCCTCACCCGACCCTTCGTGACCCACGAGCAGCAGACCATGGGCTCGTTGCCGACCGCCGACCTGCTCGAGGCCGTGGACACCCCGCTCCAGGACGGGGTCATGGACCCCGCCACCTTGGCCCCGATGGCCTCGCTGATGAGCGTCGGTGACATCCTCGTCCAGTACGACCAGCAGTACGAGCGCTACGACTCACCCGATCCTCAGCAACTGGCCGCCGAGTTCGCCAAGACCCCTCCGGGGCTCAGCGACCCCGTCTCCTACGGCTCGCCCCGTCCCAACATCTCGACCGTGAGCCACCTCGATCAGCAGACGCTGTCGCGTCCGGCCACGCAGGGGTGGACGGCACCACTGGTGTCCTACACGGTCGTCGACCCCAGGCCGATCGACCGGGCGGAGTCGATGAAGGAGCCGCTGGTGGTGGCGGGCAACGCGTCGGGGATCGTCGGCGCCTCCGGCGTGGGCCTGCTGGCCGGCGATCCGACCATCTTCTACTCGGGCACCCTCGACCTCGACCCCTCGCTGCAGAAGAAGGTCCTGTCCGGCCCGGCCGACCTGGTGGTCACCGATACCAACCGCAAGCAGGGATACCGGTGGAACGGCATCATCGACAACGCCGGCTACACCGAATCGAGGAGCGAACGGCCCGATCGCGTCGACCCCACCGACGCTCCGCTCGACCTGTTCCGTACCGCGGCTCCCGACTCCCAGTCGATGACGGTCTACAACGACATCAAATCGGTGACCGCATCGAGCTACGGCTCCCTGGCCCTCTACTACCCGTGGCAGCGTCCGGCGGCCGCCATCGACGGCAGCACGGCCACGGCCTGGGCCACCGCCGAGTTCCCGGTCGGTCAGTGGTGGCAGACCCAGTTCGACCGGCCCGTCACCGAGCACTCCATCAACCTGGTGGCATCGGGTAGCTCGCACGTGGGGGAGCGGATCACCAAGGTCACCCTGACCTTCGACCAGAAGGACCCGGTGACCGTGCACCTCGGCCCGGTGTCCCGCACGGCCGCGGGGCAGACCATCACGTTCCCGGCGCGGACCTTCTCCACCCTGCGCATCACCATCGACGCCGGCAAGCTGAGCAAGAACCACTACAAGGCCGGCTTCCAGAACACCGCCGGGTTCGCCGAAGTCAGGATTCCCGGGGTCACCGCCGACGAGACCGTTTCGATGCCACAGGACCTGCTGTCGGCGGCCGGACCCTCGTCGATCCAGGACCCGCTCGACCTGGTCATGACCCGGCGAGCGCAGCTCGGGGTTCCCCCCACAACAGGACACCGAGCTGACCCTGGCCCGCTCGTTCCGGCTGCCGACCTCGCGCACCTTCAGCATCACCGGTCAGGCCCGGGTCTCACCCCTGGCGTCGGACGCCACCATCGACGGGGTGGTGGGTCGGACGGCCGGTTCCACCCCCACGGTGGTGGCCTCCACCAGCAGCAGGATGGCCGGCGACGTGCGGGCCGGTGCCGACGCCGCCATCGACGGTGACCCGTCCACCGCCTGGCAGCCCGACTTCACGATCGACCAGGCCGGCCAGTGGGTGCAGTACCAGCTGTCCGCTCCGATCTCGTTCGACACCATGGACCTGAAGGTGGTGGCCGACGGGCGGCACTCGGTGCCCACCGCCATCACCGTGTCGGCCGACGGTACGTCGGAGAGGGTGCCGCTGCCGGCGATCGCGGACGGCAAGGTGCCGGGCTCGATCACCGATGTGCCCGTCACGCTGGGCCATCCGCTCACCGGGCAGGACATCCGGGTCACGGTGGACGCCACCAGGCTGGAGAACACCGTCAGCTACTACACGCAGTCCCCGACCGCCCTGCCCATCGGGATCGCCGAGCTCGGGATCCCGGGGCTGTCGGCAGCCCCGGTGCCCGTGGCCATTCCCTCCACCTGCCGCGACGACCTGCTGAGGGTGGACGGCTCGCCGGTGTGGATCTCGGTCAGCGGGAGCTCGGCGGCGGCCCTCGGGCGCGACCCCCTTGGTGTGTCGCTCTGCGGCCCTGACGCCGCCGGCCTCTCACTCGCCCCGGGCACCCACACCCTGGTCTCGACCTGGGGCCAGCTGAGCGGGATCGACATCGACCAGCTGGCACTGGCGTCGTCGGCCGGTGGCGGGGCGGCGCCGATCCTGGCCGGTGGCGCGGTGCCGGCGCCGCCGACATCGCCCGTGCCCACCGTCCGGGTGGTCCACCAGACCCCCACATCCATCCAGCTGGACGTGTCCGGGATCCGCGCCGGTGCGGCTCCCTTCGCCCTGGTCATGGGTCAGAGCGTCAACGCCGGCTGGAAGGCCACGGTCGGCGGCCACGACCTCGGATCGCCGATCCTGATGGATGCCTTCGCCAACGGATGGCAGGTCGACCCGGCCGCACTCGGGTCGTCGGTCAGCGGCGGGCAGATGACCGTCCTCCTCCGATGGACCCCACAGCAGCGGGTCAACGCCGCCCTGATCGTCTCGGGCGTCTCCATCGTGATCTGCCTGGTCCTGGCGTTCGTCCCGCTCCGACGGCTCCGCCGCCGCCGGCGCGGACGCCACTCTCCGTCTGGCCCGCCGTCATCGGATCTGGTGACCCGGACGGAGGGCCAGACGGCACCGGTGATCGTCCCGGCTCCCGATGAGGATCCCATCCTGGTCTCGTCCTTCCGTTCCGAAGGTGGGCGCTCGTCGGTGACGATGGCCGTGTCCATGGGCTTCCTCGTGGGACTGGCCGGCGCACTGATCGCCGCCCCGTTCATCGGTCTGATGGTGGGAGTGGCGACCGTGGTGGCACTGCTGGTCCCGCGTGCCCGGCTGCTCCTCGGGGTGATTGCTGCCGCCACCATCGCCGCCGTGGCCGCCTACGTCACCATCCGGCAGGGGGTCAAGCACTTTCCGGCCAACGGCGGTTGGCCGTCCGAGTACACCTTCGCCGGCGCACTGGTGTGGGTGGGGCTGCTGTTCCTCGCCACCGACGCGACCATCGAGATCGTCATGCGCCACCTCGCCCCGTCCGAGTACGGACGGACGCCCTCCACATCGCCGCCACCGCCGTCGACCGACGGGACTCGGGTGGGTGGGCGGTCCGCGGAGGAGGGTGGCCGGGACCCGTCGGAGCCGCGGTAGGCCCGGTGGGCGGCCGTGAGGGCCTCTTCGGGGCCCTGTCTTCAGGGCCCTGTCGTGGACGGGCCCTGGATCCTTCCGACACCACCCGGTAAGAGTTCCGATCTGACAAACCGGTAGTTTGTTATCTGGAAAACAATTGCGCCAGGACTCATCCACCGGCGGGGGCACCCGCCGGCGAGGCGGCGGAGCCCACCCGCCCTCGGTGCCGCACACCCTCGATACGGCACGGCACACCCTCGATACGGCAGGGCCCGCCGGGCGGACGACCCGGGCACCTCCAGCAACGGAGGGAAGCCCAGGTCAGCGTCGGTCGGCCCAGAGCGTCGCCGGACGGATACCCCACGCCACCTGGCGGGACAGCTCTCCGGTGACCACCGGAAGGTCGGCGGCATGGGTGACGCCCACCACGGTGGCGTCGGTGGGAATGACCCGGACCGGCAGGCCGATCCCGTCGGCCACCATGGTGGCCACCACCTCAGGCAGCAATACCTCGGCCTTCGGGAGTTCGGCACCGGCCGCCACCGCGGTCACCAGGGCCTCCTCGTCGAGACCGGAAGCGTCCATGGCGGCGTCGAATGTCTTCCAGATCACCGGCTGGAACCCCCAGAGGTTGACCGATGCCGGGGCGGTGCCGTCCAGCTCGGCCGGCTCCTCCCCGTCCTCCGAGACGAAATGCACGCCGTCGGGCTGACGGGCCACATGCCTCCGTTCATTGAGCCCGGCCAACAGGCCGTTCCCGTCCACCTCGCAGATGCCCCGGGTGACGGGATCGTCGGTGGCAATGGTGGCGCGCAGCTCGTAGCCGACCAGGGCATGCTCGTCGGTGGCGGAGCTCAGGTGGCCGGCCAGCAACCCCATGGCCACCCGGCCGTAGACGTCGTCGGCGTTGGCCACGGCGAAGCTGGCCCCGTCGGCGAGCGACTCCCGGGCGGCCAGCACGGCGTGAACGGTTCCGAGCGGGAGGCGCTGCTCGGCGAATGCGACCTCCACCGACGCCGGCCAACACTGTTCGACGTGGTAGCGGATGGCCGGCCCCGTCTCGGGGTGGAGGACCAGCACGATCCGGTCGAAGCCGGCCGAGACCGCATCGCTCACCAGCAGGTCGATGACGGCCTCGCCGTTGGTCCCGATGGGGGCGAGCGGCTTGCACCCCCCGTACCGGCGGGCCATGCCGGCGGCCAGGACCACCAGTGACGGTGCCGTCCCTCCCGAAGCCGACCCCGACCCCGAAGCCGACCCCGACCCCGAAGCCAGGCTCATCCGCCCCAGCGCAGTACGGCGCTCGCCCAGGTCATTCCGCCTCCGAATCCGGTCAGCAGGACGTGGTCGCCCTCGTGCAGCCGCCCGGTGTCGAGCGCGTCGACCAAGGCCAGCGGGATCGATGCCGACGAGGTGTTGCCGTAGCGGTCGATCACCACGACCGCCTTCTCCTCGGGGATCCCCAACCGCTGGCAGGCGGCATTGATGATGCGGAGGTTGGCCTGGTGGGGCACCATCAGATCGATGTCGGCGGTGGTGAGGCCGGCCTCGGCGATGGCCTGCTCCGCGGATTCGACCACCACCCGGACGGCCTTGCGGAAGATCTCCTTGCCGTCCATGTAGAGGAAGCCGCCGTGGTCGCACTTGAGGAGGTGCCGCAGGGAGCCGTCGGAGCCGAGCTTGTAGGAGAGCAGCTGGCCCGGGCCGTCCACCGCCTCCAACACCACGGCACCGGCGCCGTCGCCGACCAGCACGGCGACCGATCGGTCGTCCCAGTCGGTGATGCGACTGAGCGTTTCGGCGCCGATCACGAGGAGCCGCTCGGCGCCGATGGCCAGCATCCCATGTGCCACCGCCAGCGAGTACACGAACCCGGAACAGGCGGCGTTGACGTCGAAGGCACCGCCCACGATGCCGATGCCGTCCTGGACGGTGGCCGACGTCCCCGGCACGATCTGGTCCGGGGTGGTGGTGGCCAGGATGACGGCGTCGATCTCGTCGGGGCGGCGGCCGGCCTTCTCCAGTGCGGCCAGGCCCGCCTCGATGGCCAACTGGGAGGTGGTACCACCGATGCGGCGCTCGCGGATCCCCGTCCGCTCCTGGATCCACGCGTCGTTGGTGTCCATGGTGACCGACAGGTCGTCGTTGGTCACGATCTTGTCGGGGACGGCGATGCCCCACCCGGTGATGATGCCGCCACGTCCGATCTTCATCGCTCAGCCGCCCTCGAGGACATGGATCCCGATGAATCCTGCATCTGTTCGTCCACCATGGGTACCGATCATGCCACCCGTGTTGACCGCCACTGCCAATCGGGCCCCCTCCACCTGCCTCGGGCCGGCATGGCCCCGCAGGTGGTGGGTGAGTTCGATGACCTGGGCGATGCCGGTGGCGCCGAGCGGGTGGCCCCGGGCCACCAGGCCTCCGCTCGGGTTCACCGTCAGGCCACCGCCCCCGATGGAGGTGGCGCCGGCCACGGTGGCCGGCCCGGCGTCGCCGGGCTTGAAGAACCCCAGTGACTCGAGGGCGTACAGCTCCTCGGGACTGGTGGCGTCGTGCAGCTCGACCACGTCGACGTCGCCCGGGTCGATGCCGGCCTCCTCCCAGGCGGCGGCAGCTGTCTCGCCCAACCGCTCGTGGTAGTCGATGTCACCGTTGCCCGAGCGTGCCGTGCTGGCCCGGATCCTCGGGGCCCCCGGTGCCGGCGAGGCCGACAGGACCACCGCGGCCGCCCCGTCGGTGAACGACGAGCACATCATCCGGGTGAGCGGGTAGACGATGGCGGGGGAGGCGAGGACCTCCTCCAGGGTGACCGCCTGCTGGAATTGGGCGTTGGGGTTGAGGGCGCCGTGGCGGCGGGCCTTGACGGCGGTGGCGGCGAACTGCTCGACGGTGGCGCCGCGCTCCTCCATCAAATTGACGGCCCACGACGCGTTGAGGGCCATGAGCACCGAGCCCGACGGGTTCTCCCAGGTGTCGTGGAGGTAGACGCGGTCGACCTTGGGCACCCCGTCCTCGATGCCGGCCAGAGTCTGGCCCCGGTCGCCGGTCCACATCTTCTCGACACCGACGGCGAGCACGGTGGGGGTGCCGGCCAGCGTGGCCAGCGTGGCCAGGTGCAGCGCCGAGGAGCCCCCACCGCACGAGTTGTCGACGTTCACGATGCTGGCGTTGCGAAGCCCGGCCCGGCTGAGGAATGTCTGGCCCCGCAGGCACCCCTGGTCGATGAGGCGGCCGGCGGTGGCGTTGCCGAAGACCACCAGGTTCACCTCGTCGGCACCGACCCCGGCGTCGGCCAGGGCCTCGGCCACCACCTGGAGGGCCATCTCCTCTGCGGTCCGATCCCTCTTGTTCATGGGGGTGAGTGCGGTGCCGACGATGTGCGCGGTCCGGTCCATGGTGTCCTCGTTATCCTCGAACGGCGATGCCCGCCCCTGGCAGGGCGGCGATCAGGCGTTCGAACTGGTCGATCGGTCGGTCGGCGGTGATGTAGACGGCGACGTGGCGGGCGCCGGCGGCGCGGTAGAGGGAGACCACCTCGGCCACCTCAGCGGCGCTGCCGCTCACGAGATGGCGCTCGAAGGCCTTGGCCGGGATGCCGTACAGCGAGGACATCCAGGTGGTGCCGCGGCGGCGGCTGGTGCCGGGGTCGTCGTCGATGCTCACGAAGAGCACCATGGCCGGTGTGACATCGTCGGGGCCGCGGCCGGCCCGGTCGGCCTCTTTGGCCAGCCGTTCGACCGCCTCCCCGTAGGCCTTGGGTTCGACGAAGAGCGGCATCCATCCGTCGGCCAGGGTGGCGGCCCGCCGGAGGGCCGCCTCGGACGAGCCGCCCGCCCACACCGGGACGGGAGCAGGGGCCGGGAGCTGTCGGTAGCGCGCCGGCGCCGGAGGCCATGGCGTCCCCGTCCCCGCCGGCGTCGCCGTGGCCCGAGGCCCAGGACCGCCGGAGCTCGTTGATGCCGGCATCGAGCAGGCGGCCCCGGGTGTGGTAGTCGATACCCGACTCGGCGTACTCGCCGGGGTGGCTGCCCACGCCGACCCCGAGGATGACCCGGCCCCCCGAGAGGATCTGGAGGGTGGCCGCCTGTTTGGCCACCACCGATGCCTGGCGAAGCGGGAGCTGGACCACGCAGGTACCGACCGTCACCCGCTCGGTGGCGGTCGCCGCCACGGTCAGCGCCACCATGCACTCGAGGCATGGACCGTGCCAGAAGACGTGGTCACAGGCCCACAGGGCGCCGGCACCGAGCTCCTCTGCCTGGCGGCACACCGTGGACAGCTCGGACGCAGGGTCGTCGACCGGGCCCGGGTCCCCCGGCGAGGAGGGGATCGTGTCCTGCGGGAAGGTCGGAAGGATGAGTCCGATCGGCCCCAGGGGAGTGTGGGCGGGCTCCATGGGCACAAGGCATCGTATCCTCCGGCGCCTGGACCCGTGATCACCTGGGCACGTTCCCACCGGGCGGGTCCGGTGGCCGCGGGCCCGATGTTCGACACCGGGCGGCCACGCGGCAGACTGGGGACAGCCGAAACAGTGAACAGGCCGGGTGACACCCCCGGCCGTGGAGAGGACCGATGGTGGAATCCGAGCACGTGCCCAGTGGAACCGATGCCGGCGAGGCCGACGCCACCCCGGCCTCCGACGCCCCGGCCGACGCCACCCTGGCCTCCGACACCCCGGCCACCGACGCCGTGGAACTGCTCGACGATGCCGAGCGGGCTGAGCGGTTGGCCCAGCTCAACAGCCTCATCGAGCTCATGAGGCCGGCGGTGCAGGCCGACGGCGGGGACCTCGCCCTCTTGTTCGCCGACGTGGCCACCGGGGTGGTCGAGGTCCAGCTCCAAGGGGCGTGCAGTTCGTGCGCGGTGAGCTCGTCGACGCTCCAGGGCGGTGTCGACCGGATCCTCCACGACCGGCTCCCGTGGGTCACCGAGGTCCGGGGTGGTGTCGACGAGTCGGTCGACCCGTTCGAGAGCGAGTCCATGGGCCGGGGAGGGTACGTCCCGAGCTTCTGACGTCCGGGTCCCCTAGGATCGTCGTCCCATGGGTCAGGACCCCCCGACGATCTCGATCCCGCAGGACCATCCCCAAGGAACGGGTGTCGTGGCGGCCGGGGCGGCGCCCATCGGCCGGCTGGACCCGACGGGTCGGCCAGCGACCCCGACCACCCGCCGGCCGCACTGGTCCCCTCCTCGCGGTGGCTGACCGGCCTGGCGTTCGCCATGGTGGTGGTGCCCTTCGCCATCGTGGTGGTGCGGCTGCTCCTCGCGCCCGGCGGTCACCTGTACCTCCCCGACGACCTCGCCCTCATCGACCTGCACACCCGGCGTGCCCTCCAGTGGAAGCAGCAGCTGGGCGTGTTCGACCACAACGGATGGAACCATCCCGGCCCCACCTACTTCTACGTCCTTTCCGTGGTGTACCGGGTGCTCGGCTCCGGTGCCAAGGCCATGTTCGTCGGAGCGACGCTGATCAACGCGCTGGCCGCGGTGGCGTGCGTGGCCGTGGTGCGCAAGAGGACCACACCGGCCCGGGCCCTGTGGGCGGCCCTGTGGGTCTGCGTGCTCGGGATCATCCTGGCCGCCGCCGATCCCAGCAGCATCACCTACTCCGAGGGCGCGCTCGGCGGCCTGGTCAGCCCTTGGAACCCGATGGTGGTGATCTTCCCCCTGCTGCTGTTCGTCCTGCTGTGCGCGGCCGCCATGGACCGCTCGCCGCTGTCCTTGCTGGCGGCGCTGCTGGTGGCCACGTTCCTGGTCCAGACCAACATCTCGACCCTGGTCCTGGTGGGCGCGCTGTTCGTGGTGGCCTGGCGGTGGTCGTGGGCACCGCCGTGCTCGACCACCGGCGGGGTGGCGACGGCGCCCGGAGGGAGAGCATCGGTGGAGCCGGGGTGCGCGCTGGCATGGGCGGCGGCCGGCGGGGTGGCGTTCGTCCTGATGTGGCTTCCGCCGGTCGTCCAGCAGCTGACCAACCACCCCGGCAACCTCACCCTCATCGACCGGTTCTTCACCGGCGACCACGCCACACCGACCTTCTCGGAGAGCCTGGCGGCGGTGGTGGCGGTCTACGGCGTCCTCCTGCGGGGGCCGGCCGAGGTGATGACCTCGTACCTGGGCCATACCCCCCACAACGTGGTGCTGGCGTCCATCGCCACCCTCGTGGCCCTCGGCGCCGGGGCGGTCGCGGTCGGGGTCGGCGTCGTGCAGCGGAGCCGGTTCGCGGCCGGGTTGGGCATCCTCAGCCTGGTCGGGTTCGCCGCCATGGTCCTGTCGGTGAGCCACGTGGTGGGCGAGGTCTTCGGGTACCTGGTGGTGTGGGCGGTAGCCGTCCCGGTGGCGGGGCTGATCGGCGTCGGCATGGTGCGCGTGGGGTCCACCGCACCGCCGCCCCGGCCGGCCCCGGTGGCCGGCGACCCCCGCCGCCCGGACCGCGGCGTGCGTCGTGGGTGTGGTCGTGTCGGTCGTGCTGTGCGTCCGGGTGGTGGCCATCCCCCCGCTCTCCAGGGTGTCCGACCCCGATGTCGGCCGGCTGGCGTCGTTGGTGGTCCCGTCGCTGCCGGCGGGCCATGACGTCTTCGTCAACGACGGCGGGGCCGGGTCGACGGCGGGGAACAAGCTCCTCGACGTCGAGAAGTTCATCGGGCTGGTCAACCGGCTCGACCAGCTCGGGTTCCACCCCAAGGTCAACAAGTTCTGGACCGCCCAGTTCGGACCGGGCTTCCAGGCCGACGGCAGCGAGGTCCGGGCCATCGAACTCGGCACCTGGACGCCGGCGGCGCCGGCGCTGCCCGGCTACGTGGGACGGGTGGGGGACCTGTCGGTGACGCTGATCCGGTCCGAGGGCGGACGGTCCACGGATCCGGCCGACATCGGGCTGCCCGGGTCGGCCGGCAACCCCGGCTGAACCGGCCCGGCCCGGCCGGGTGCCCCGCGCCCGGCGGCGGTGTCGCTCAGCGGGCTGCCGACCGCTGGCGCCAGCGCATGAGCGGCTTCTCGATCAGGAACCAGCTGCCACAGGCGATGGTGAAGATGATGGCCAGGCGCACCAGCTCGGTGGGCCAGAACGACCAGTGGGTCCCGTCCGGCCCGGGGGTGATGGCCAGGAAGACCGGGAAGTGGATGAGGTAGATGGCGTAGGACAGCTCACCGAGGAAGACGAACGGGGCCAGCCCCACCAGCCGTGACCCGAGTGCATCAGGACTGGCGACGAAGAAGACGATGATGATCGCCGAGGCCAGTGTGGACAGCGGCAGCCACCACACCACCAGGTTCTCCTGCCACAGGGGGGCGGAGAAGAGGATCCAGATCAAGAAGGCGGCGGCGCCGGCCGCGGCGACGGCCAGGATCCGGGTGGCCGGTGGCTTCCAGCCGCTGAAGTGCCCGTCGGCCGCCAGCAGGCCGAGGAGGCACCCGGCGAAGAGCGCGTCGGCCCGGGTGTCGAAGGCGTAGTAGACGCGGGTGAAGACGGCGTCGTCGAAGTGCGGTGCGCTGTAGGTCAGGTACAGGCGGTCGGCGATGCTCAGGACCATGCCGGCAATGGCGAACCCGTAGGCCAGCCTCCGGCTTGTGGAGCGCCACCGCCACCACCATCAGCAGCGCCCAGATGATGTAGAACTGCTCCTCCACGGCCAGGGACCAGGTCTGGGCCAGGTACCCGAAGTACGGCGCGTGGCCGAGCGCCTGGCGGTAGTCGGCGAGAAGGTCATGGCCGAGAGGCCGTCTCCCCACAGCCGCTGGGAGGCGTCGGCCGCGTGGACGAAGGCCGCATACAGCGCCAGTAGCCCCACGGTGAGCAGCAGCGGGGGCACCAGCCGCACGATCCGGCGCGAGTAGAACCCGCTGAGGCTGACCTTCCCGTTCCGCTGGCCCTCGCCGGCCAGCATGGCGGTGATGAGGAACCCACTCAGCACGAAGAAGACCTGGAGCGGCACCCATGCCCCGGGCAGCGTGTGGAAGTTCGAGTGGTACACGACCACCGGGATCATGCAGAGGGCGCGGACGCCGGTGAGCGGAGGCCGGTTGCCCAGCCGGAACGTGCCGGCGGTGCGGGCCGGTCCCTCGGCGGGGGCAGCGGGCGCATCCACGTGGGCGTCGGGCGAGGCGGGAGCGCCAGCTGCGATCGCCGCGGTCTCCCACTGCTGTCTCGTCCCACTGCCGATTGCGCGGTACCCACGCCGACCCCCCCGTCGTCCACCGCCCGGCTACCTTGCTCCCGGTCGGGACGGATCGGCCGTGCGCGAGGCGACTCGGGCTGCCCAGCTCCCACCGTTGCATCATCGGGACATTACCCCATGACCTGCCCGGTCCCCGGTCTGGCGCCGGACGCCGCCGCGGAGTGCCGGACGACGCACCTCCCCGCCTGCGTCGGCATCGTTCCCGCCACCGGCCACCGGCCCGGATGCAGGCATCGAATTGGGCGGCGGTGACCGGTGACGGCTCCGGCGAACGACCCACATCCGACCAGACCCAGGCCCCGTCCTGGTGCGCGGGGACCGACCCGAGCACGGCGGAGAAGAAGGCCACGCCGTAACGCGGTCCCCCCTGGCCGTCTGGTACTCGGGCAGACCGGTGTCGTCGGGAACCACCACGGTGGTGACGCCCCAGTCGTGCATGGCCTTGCGCACCTCGGCCAGCGTCGACGCCGTCGGTACCGGTTGGGCGAGGAGGGGGACCGAGGCGTCCCGCAGGACGGCGAACCCGGGTGCGTCGGCTCCGGCCCTCGCCACCGTGCCGGCTCGGACCGCCCCCTCCGGCCATGGCGTAGGGCATCCGGTCGATGGCCTGCCACGGGATGGAGGACTGGGAGTCGGCGGTGGCGAAGGGATAGGTGAGCGAGCACCTGGCCCTTCGCCAGATGGGGGGCCGTGTGTTGGAACCAGGTCGGCACGACCACCGGTTGGACGGACCAGCGGGGACATTGGGCGCCAGCACCGCCGCCACCGGGACCAGGGCCACCACCGCCACCGCCGACGCCGCCAACGCCGCCACCGCCGCCACCCACGTTCGGTCGGGGCGACCCGACCCGAGGGCACCGCCGGCTGTGGTGAGGCCGGGCCGAGACCTCCGTGCGGGTGCGGTCCACGATGATGCCCAGCATGCACCGATGCACAGAGGACGACCACCGCCGCGAAGCGGTACTGCACCACGTTGGAGAACAGGGGCAGGTGGTAGAAGACCGACCACGGGACCCCACCGCCCGGCGCCCACACGGAGGCTGAGCGCCCCGGTCGCGATGGCCAGGGCCCCGAAGCACCAGATCCGCCGGTCCCGGCGCCACCAGATCGCCCCGACCACCAGGACCACGAGCAGCCCCACACCCAGATAGGACGGTGACGGTGCTGCCGGTCCCCGGTAGCCGCCGAGGACCGGTGCCTCCTCGGCCAGGACCTGGGCCTTGATCGGGCCCCACATGCCGAGGTGGTCCCAGAAGTTGCCCATGGTGTTGCCCAGGTCGCCGGACACGTCGGTCGACCAGAGCGACCCGCCCAGGTGGGCCGGACCGGCGAGGAAGAACCACACCGGGTACGCCGAGCAGCACCACCGAGCCACGACGAGGGCCGCTCCCACGCCCACCGCCGCCCGGCGCGCTCCTCCGGCGGAGGTCGGCGGGGTCCGTGGACGGCCGCGTACCCGACCAGCAGGACGCCGGCCACGATGCCCGACACGATCACGATCAGCAACAGCTCGCTGCTCACGAAGAACTCGACGGTCACCAACAGGCCGAGGGCCACCCCCACCCGGACCGGGCGAAGGCGCTGGACCACGAGCAGCTCGTCGACGCAGGCCGCCATCAGCGGCAGCAGTGCCGTGCACGCCAGGTTCAGCCACCCGAAGGCTCAGCTGGACGACGACGAACGCCGAGAAGCCGTAGAACAGCCCCCCGACGAAGGCCGCCGGCGCCCAACGCACCCACCGTTTCAAGCAGCCAGAACATGGAGAGCGCCACCGGCCACCGGCACCAGCGTGGAGACCAGGTTGATGCTGACCACCGGGCCGAACAGCAAGGTGATCGGGGCGACGCCACCAGACCGAGCGCCGGCACGCTGGTATCGGTCAGGAGGTTGAGGCCGGTCGGGATGGAACAGGCCGGTCGAGAAGAGGAGGTTGTGGCCGTGGGCGAGGGCGTACGCCGACCACTCGAGGTACCAGACGCTCCGGCCGGCGTCGGTGCAGGCACAGGTCATCACCGAGGAGGGACGGGCCGTCCACGCGTGCCACCACACCACCAGCGACACGACCAGATAGAGGCCTCCGGCCGTCAGGTACTGCGACAGGTGCGGGTCCCGCACCGGCCCGGTGCTGAGATCGGCCGCCCCGCTGCCGACCGGAGCGACCTCGTCCGACAAGACATCGGCCGGCGCGACCTGGTCCGGGTCGCTCCTCACCGGTGGGCCAGGACGCACGATGCCACCGCCGGTTCGGAGATCCGGGCCGACCCCGGGTCGGTGCAGGCGGCGAACTGCGACGGGCCCAGGGGGACAGGAGCACCCGGGCGGGCCACCCCGGTCCAGACCCAGGCATCCGTCTCGAACCGGGGGGGCCGGCCGAGCGCGGCCGTGAAGAGCCCGACCGCATAGGGAACCGGTCGCCCCCGGGCGTAGGTGGGGAGCCCCGGCTGATCGGGAACCACGATGGTGGTCACGCCCCATCCGCGCAGTGCGTTGCGGATGGCGGTCAGATTGGCCTCCGAGGGCCCGGGGGCCGGGCTGAGCGGGAACGACGCCCGGGCCAGCACGTCGAACCCGGCCGACTCCGGTCCGGCCCTCGACGGGGCGATCCCCGGCCCGCCGCCGCCGACCATGGAGAAGGTGGTGCCCGTCATGGCCTGCCAGGCCATCGACGACTGGATGCCGCCGAGGGCGGCCGGATAGGGGAGCAGCACCTGGCCATGGGCGGCCGGTGCGTGCGCCGTGAACCACCGGGGCGTGGTCGCCGCCCGCACGGTGATGGGGACGTTGGGCCAGAACGCCACGGCCACCGGCACCAGGGCCAGCGCCACCACGGCCCAGCCGGCGACGGTGGCGGCGGTGGAGCCGGCCCGTCGGTCGACGTCCTCGTGGGCGTGGGCGACCACGACGGCCAGCATGATGGCGACGCACGTGTCGATGATCACCGAGATGTTCACCGGCACCACGTTGTTCAAGACGGCCAGGTGGGTGAAGACGCGCCACGGCGTCCAGTAGCTGTCGGTGACGCCGAGCGAGAGGACGGCGGCGACGAGTGCGAGCAGGCCGAAGAACCACAGCCTGCGGTCGTGGCGCCAGATGATCGAGCCACCGATGACGACGATCAGGACGCCGACGCCGAGGAAGCACAGGAGCGGGAGGGTCGGGCCCTGGTACCCGCCGAAGAGGTGCATGATCCCCGTGAGCGGCCTGCTGACGTACCCGTTCACGAACTGGGACGGCGTATTGGTCACCGTGCCGGCCGGAGAGTTGGGCCACGCCCGGCCGACCAGGTGGGCGGGCCCGGCGAAGAAGAACCACAGCGGGATAGGCCAGCAGCACCAGCGCCACCGCCCCGGCGGCCAGGAGTCCGGGCAGGGCCCGCCCGAGGATCGGCCCCGCCGGGAACGGGCGGTGGGCGGCGCCCCAGCAGCCGGCGATGACCAGTGCGAAGAGCCCGAACAAGAAGAGCAGCAAGAGGACCTCGACGCTGATGAAGAACTGGACCGCCACCAGCACGCCCAACGCCGCCCCCACCCACACCGGGGAGCGCCGCCGGCGGACGAAGAGCTCGTCGACGCAGCCGATGATCAGGGGGATCGGTGCCAGCAGCCCGAAGTTGGGGTGGGCCAGCGCCAGGCTCACCAGTACGAACGGGGAGAATCCGAAGAAGAGCCCGCCGGCGAAGGCCGCCACCGACCACACCTCCCAGCGCCGGAGGAGCCAGAACATGGCCAGCGCCGACAGCGGCGGGGACAGCACGTCGATGACGTTCAACGACGCCACCGGACCGAACAGCCAGGTGATCGGGGCCGCCGCGATCCCGAGCCCCAGTGAGTTGGGGGCCATGTTGATGCCGACCGGGACGAACAGCTTCGAGGAGTAGAAGGGGTTCAGTCCGTGGCTCAGCGCGTACGCCGGCCACTTGATCACCCACAGCGTCAGTGCACCGTCCCCGCAGTCACACGTCGTCACCGTGGTGGGGTGGGGGAGCACGTGCCACCACAGGACGACGGCCACCGCCAGATACGCCACGCCGGCCGCGGCCGCAGCGGCGTGGCGACGGCTCTGATGGACCCGGACCCGGCCGTCGTCGGTGCCGGCCGGAGGACCCACCCGCTCCATCGGCGGATCCGCAACCCGAGGCGGTTCTTCCATCTCACCAGGAGGACGGAGCTGCGGGGTCATCGGCTGGCGCGCATGGTGGGAGGGTGCCCGTGACAGGCCGACCGGCGGCATCGGCCACCGCGACGGGCGCACCGATCATACCCATTGCCCCTGCTGAGGGACGGGCGCCCGGCCGGCGCGGTCCCCGGGCCACGTCGACGGGAATGCGCCGCGACGCGGGGCCGGGCATGGGGTCCGCCCACAACACGACTGGTAGCGTCCATTGCCGTGATCGGAGACGGGTGGCAGAGCCCGCCGGACAGGACCGGCCGGTCGTCGGGCATCGGGGTGCTGGCCGTGGGCGTCGCCGTGACCGTGATCGCGTTGGTCGCCCTGGCCATGCAGGGAGTGCGGGGCGACAGGATCGTGACCGCCGAGAACGCCGCCGCCTCCGTCCACGATGCCGCCCTCAACGATGCCTTCTACCGGTGCATCGGGGTCCAGGCCCGCACACTGGTGAGTCCCGGACAACCGGCCCTCGTGTCCGACGCCGACTTCGGCCACGTGGTCATCTTGATCATGGCGGTGGGCGCATGGTTGGACGTGGCGGACCCGCCGTCGAGCGCCGTGGCGTTGCTCTCGCTCCACGACGGGGTCAAGAGTGGCGATACCTGCCTCGGGACGGTCGTGGTGGCGACCTACCCCCGGCATCACGGCGCTCCGGTCGTGCGCATCGGTTCCGGGGCCAGGCTTGCCGGCAGCGGTCCTCCCCCCCGCCCCCCCTGTGAGACCGAAGTGATGCGGCAATGACGACCGTGCCGGCATCCGTGCTCAGCCTGGCCGTGCTGTCCGCCGCCGGACTGGTGCCGGCGGTGATGTTGGTGGGCCTCCGCTGGACCACGGTTCCGCTGCTCCCACTGGCCGGCGCGGTCGTGGCGTCGTTGGCCGCCACCGGTTCGTTGGCCGTCGGGCTCCCGTTCATGGACTGGTTCGTCATCCTGGCGGTCGCCGGTGCGCTCGGCCCCCTCGCCTACTGGTCGATCCGGCCGGACCGTCGACCGATCCGACGGCGGTCCCCCGACCACCGGGGCCACTCCGTCGGCTACCGGGTCGCCGGCATCGCCGGCGCGGCCGTCGTCCTGGCAACCTGCGCATGGAACCTCCGCACCCTCGCCACCCCACGGTCGGGTTTCGACGCCCGCGCCCTGTGGCTGCACGCGGGCCGGCTTGGTTTCTCCAGTCCCACCACCGCCTGTTGGTCGATATGCGGTCGCGCACCATCCCGCTGTACCAGAGCACCTACCCGCCCCTGGTCAGCGCGGTGGCCGCCGTGTCGTCGAGCGTCAGTGGCAACGCCTCCCTCCGGCTCGGGGTGGTGGTGGTCGCCGTCCTCAACGTCTGCGTGCTGGCCGCGGCGGCCTTCGCCCTCGTGGAGTGCGGGCGGGGGTCGCTCCTCCGGCTCGTGCCGACGCCGTCGACGGCCGCCGCCGGACCGGCTCCCGCGCCATCGCCGGCCCCATCGGTGCGGTCCCGTCCTTCGCCCCGGTCGCCGTCGGCATCGTCGTCGCCGTACTCCTCGTGTTCGTCTCCTTCGGCATCACCGAGCCGTTCATGACCATCGGGTACGCCGATCCCATCTGGTCGCTGGCGGCCGTGGGCGCCATCGCCTACGGACTGCAGATCCAGGACACGTGGTCCAACCGGGGGGTGGCCGTGGTCCTGCTGCTCGTGGCGGGGATGTCCAAGGACGAGGGACTGGCCGTGGCCTTCGGCCTCGTCGTCCTGATCGCCGTCCGCTCGGTCGTGACCATGGCGGCCGGCGACCGCCGCCGTCACTGGCCCCGGCCGGTGCTGGTCGGCGTGGCCGAACTGGCCGCACTGGGGGCGTGGCCGGTGGTGCTCCGGCTCATCCATGCCCGCGGGTGTGGGCCGCCCGGCCCACTCCCCGGCCGGTCGACTGGCTCTCGCGGTCCCACGCCACGCTCCAGGGGATGGCGCCCTATCTCCACGTCGTGGTGTTGGCCGTCCCGCTCGCCCTCATCGGGGGCGTGTTCCTGTCGAGGGTCCGGCGGCGGCTCGGAGTCGGCAACGACCTGTGGGCGTGGGTCGGCCTGGTCGGGGGCTCGGTCGCCGTCGTGGCGCGGCTTCGTCACCGCCACGGGCAACATCCCCGTCTGGCTGTTGACCACCGCCGACCGGGTGACCGAGTTCCCCGCCCTGATGGCGTGGTGGATCATCGCCCTGTGGGCGGTCGTGGCCAGCGCCGCACCGGCTGCGGTCGTCGCGACGGACGCCGAAGACGACACCTCGGTTCGTGACGCCGGCCGTGACGCCGGCCGCGACACGGCACCGGCATCGGCGCCGGCCGCGACGCCGGCCGGGCGCCGAGCCGATCGGGCGGCTCCGGCCGCTCCCGACCCCCGTCCCGGTCGAATGATCGACGCGGCGACCGGGGAGCCACCGGGCGCGGCCTCCGACGGATGAGGTCGTCAGCGGCGACGACGTCGATGCGGACCCGTGCCGACGGGCCGGCCGATCGGCCGGCGGCGCACCGCTGGTGGCTCGTACTGGTGCCGGTGGTGATCGTCGCTGGTCGGGGCCTGGGTCTACCGCTGGGTGGACGAGGACGCGTTCATCAACTTCCGCATCATCGACAACCTGGTGGCCGGCCACGGGCTGGTCTACAACCTCGGGGAGCGGGTGGAGGTGGACTCCGACCCGCTGTGGCTGTTCACCCTCTGCGGCCTGCACGTGGTGCTCCCGTTCGTCGGCCTTGGAGTGGCTGTCGGTGGTCCTCGGGCTGGTCTGCACCGCTGCCGGCTTCCTGACCGGAGGGCTGGCCGTCCAGCGGCTGGTGGGCTCCCGCCACGAGGGCACCGCCTTCCCGCTCGGGCTGCTCATGGTGTCGGTGGTGGCGGGCGTGTGGGAGTTCGCCACCTCGGGCCTCGAGATGTCGATGGTCTTCTTGTGGCTCGGGCCTCTAGCTTCCTCCTGCTGGTGCGGGTGGAGGCGGGGCGGTCCCGCCCGGTGCCGGCCGCCGTGGTCATGGGGCTGGGGACGCTCATCCGGCCCGAGCTGTTGCTGTGCTCGGTCGTCTTCCTCGCCGCCCTGATCGTGGTGGGGCCGCCCGCGGCGACAGGTCGGGGCAGCCGATGGGCGGGCCGGATCGTGGTGCCGGTGGTGGCCGCGGCCGCGCTCCCGCTCCTCTTCCAGATCTTCCGCATGGCGTACTACGCACTGGTGCTGCCCAACACCGGCCTGGCCAAGGCCGGAGGGTCGGCCTGGTGGACGCAGGGCTTCACCTATCTGTGGAATTTCGTGGCCCCCTACACCCTGTGGCTGCCCCTGCTGCTGGCGGTTCCGTTCGTCGTGCTCCGTGCCGGCCGGTGGTGGCGCGACGGCGATCGCCGGGGGGTCGTCGTCCTCCTCACCCCGGTGGCCGTCGGGCTGGTCGACGTCCTCTACGTGGTCCACGTCGGCGGCGACTACATGCATGCCCGGCTGCTGCTCCCCGGGTTCTTCGCCCTGTGCCTCCCGATCGCCGTCTCGGTCCGCCAGGTCCGCTCCGTGCTCGTGGTGCCGCTGGCCGGCATCGTCGTGTGGTCGGTGGTGTGCGCCGGCTGGCTGCGGTTCGTCCCCCCGAAGGTCACCAGCCTCGATCCACAGACCGTCTTCATCTCCAACGAGCGGAACAGCTGGATCACCGCCACCGGCAACGCCCACCCCGTCACGGCCGCCGACTACGGGAAGGCGCTGTCGGGTCAGGCCGGGACCCTGTTGAAGCGGACCGCCGACCGGGTGCCGGCCGGTCACCAGGAGCTGTTCGTGATCACCGACCCCTACGCCCCGCTGCGCGGGCCACCGTCCTGCCGGCGTCGTCGCCGCTCCCGTTCAGCCGTGGCGGTCGACGTGCCGGCCATCGGCGTCATCGGGTATCTGGCCGGGCCCAAGGTCTACCTGTTCGACGAGTTCTCGCTGGCCAACCCCATCGGCAGCCACACCATGATCGTCCGGCATGCCCGACCGGGCCACGAGAAGTACATCGGACCGGCGTGGATGGTGGCGAGGTTCGGCGCCGTGGTCGGCCGTCGCTGCCGGTCCGCGTGAACGGGGCGTCGGTGGCCGCCGCCCGCGCCGCCCTGGCCTGTGATCCGCTGCGGTCCTACCTGCGGGCCATCACCGCGCCGCTGACCGTGTCGCGGGCACTGTCCAACATCGGCCGACTCCTTCGGGTTCACCACCATGTCGTTCAGCGCCGCGCCCGCCGTCGCCGACGCCCAGCTGTGCGGGCGGGAGCGGGTGCGCCCGTGACCGTCGCCGAGGCCGCGGTGGCCCCGGACGCCGAGGGCGGTGCCGCCGTGGGGGCGGCCGGGCGGCCGACCGGGCCGGGGTCGGGGCCGGTCGACGGCGTGGCCGGCCGCGGCCTACCTGCTGCGTCTCGGTGGTGCTGTGGTGGGGCGTCTGGTCGGGGCACCCGATCGACCACCACCACGTGCGGCTGCGGCGACGCCGCCCGGTTCCTGTGGTTCTTCGAATGGCCGGCCTTCGCCCTCACCCACGGCCACTCGGTCCTCTACTCGCAGTGGTTGTTCCATCCCGCTGGGCATCAACCTGTTGAACGACACCAGCGTGCTGGCCCTCGGGATCGTGCTGACGCCGGTCACGCTGGCGTTCGGCCCGGTGGCGTCCATGAACGTGGCCCTGACCCTGGCACCGGCCCTGTCGGCGCTGTCCATGTTCGTCCTGTTGCGGCGGTGGGTGGCGTGGGCGCCGGCGGCGTTCATCGGAGGCCTGGCCTTCGGATTCTCCCCGTTCCTGGTCACCGAACTGGCCCTCAACCAGTTGAACATCGCGTTCCTGGCCGTCCTGCCGCTGGTGGTCATGGCGCTCGACGAGATCCTGGTCCGCCAACGACGGTCGCCCTACGTCGTCGGGGCCGGGCTGGCCGTCCTGTTGGCGGTGCAGTTCTTCGTGAGCACCGAGGTCCTGGTCATCACGGTCGTGTTCGGCGCCGTCGCCGTGGTCCTGTTGGCCGGATTCGCACGCACCCGCCGTCCCGCCGAGCTCGGACCGCACCTCGGGCACGCCATCCGGGGGACGGGGACGGCGCTGGTGGGCGCGGTCGTGCTGCTGGCCTACCCGGCGTGGTTCTTGTTCCGCGGACCCGCCCACCTGACCGGTCCGATCTGGTCCAACGGCTCCATCGACCAGTACGGCAACACCCTCACCAGCTTCTGGGCCGTCGGGAACCTCGGGACCATCGGTGCCCAGATGGTGCGGTTCGGCGGGTATCAGGGCCCGGCACTGCCGGGGCTCGGCTACCTGGGGCTCGGGGTCGTGGTGGTGGCGGTCGTCGGGAGTGCTGGTCTGGCGCCGCGACCACCGCCTGGTCTTCTTCGCCGGGCTCGGCGCGGTGGCGGCCGTCCTCTCGCTGGGTCCGCGCCACGGGTACTGGGTCCCCTGGCAGGCCATCGAGCGGGTCCCGTGGGTCGGTGACATCGTGGAGATCCGCTTCACCATCGTCTTGAGCCTGTGCGCGGCGGTGATGGTCGGCGTGGTGATCGACCGGACCCGGGCCTGGGTCATCGACCACCGTCCGACCGTGACGGCGGGAGCGGCCGGAGCCGTGGCCGTCGCCCTGGCCGCCGTCATGCTGGTCCCGACCGTGGTGGCGCTGGGCCCCAACCTTCCCCTGACGACACGGGCGGTGGTGCTGCCGCGCTGGTACTCCGAGGTCGGCGCGTCGCTGCCCCCGGGCAATGTCGTGCTCTCATACCCGGTCCCCTTCTCGGGCCTGCAGTCGTCCCAGGCGTGGCAGGCGGTGAACCGGATGCGCTACGCGCAGGCCGGCGGGGGGGGACCCGAAGGGCAGGTGGGCGCGGGCGGGGAGCGCGCGCGCCGGTTTCGAGGTGCTGCTCGATGCCTCGTACGCCCTGGCGCCGGCCCCGGTCCCGACTGCGGCCGCGCTGTCGGCGGTGAGGACCGCCCTGCGGGTCTGGGGGGTGACCACCGTCGTCGTCCCCGACCAGCCGGGCCTGCCCGTCTACGAGCGGGGCCGGAGCCCCGCATTCGCCGTCGGGCTGTTCACCGCCGTGCTGGGGCGTCGACCGGTCTACGACCACTCTGCGTGGGCATGGTCGGACGTCGGCGCCCCGGGTCCACCCGTCCCCATGGGCGCAGCGGCGTTCCTCGGCTGCACCACAGGATCCGTCGCCGACGCGCCCTCACCCCAGGCGGTGCCGACCTGCGTGCTGGCCTCGGCAGGCTGATCGGGCCCGCTCGGCCTGCCCCGTGATCGGGAGCCGCGACAGGGCCGGGGACGGGGTGGGCAGGGGCCACCCACCGATGGACGGGCGCAGAATCCGGCCACGGGACCACGGGGGGTGGATGGACCCGGGCCGGCCCGGGTCCTAACATGCCACTTCGGCGTGAAAACTGCAGCCCATGGTGATCGAGCCACTCGAGGGGGATGGCGTCATTGTGATCGGAACAACGGGTGCCATCTCGCTCACAGGGATCACGTCCGGGACGCATGACGTCCGGGCGGCTCCGTGACGACCACGGACCGCACCACCGCTCCGCTCGGGTCGGACGAGCCGGCGTCCCCGGCCGGCGGGTCCGACAGCCGCATCGAGGCGGAGGCCCCCGGGGGCCGGACCCACCCCTGGCGCCCGGTGGGGGCGGCTGCCGGCCTGTACCTCCTGGCCGCCGTGATCCTGTGGTGGAACGTGTGGTCCACCCACCCCACGTCCACCACCACCTGCGGCTGCGGCGACACCTCGTTGTTCACCTGGTTCCTCGAGTGGCCGGCGTACGCCATCGCCCACGGCCTCAACCCCTTCTACTCCACGGCCCTGTTCCACCCGACCGGGGTCAACCTGCTCGCCAACACCGCCGAAGTCGGGATCGGCGTCGTGCTGGCCCCCATCACCTGGCTGTTCGGACCGATCGCCACGCTGAACGTCGCCCTCACCCTGGCCCCGGCGCTGTCGGCGATGGCGATGTTCGTCCTGCTGCGTCGGTGGGTGTCCTGGATGCCGGCGGCCTTCGTGGGCGGCCTCCTCTACGGGTTCTCGCCGTTCGTGCTGATCTCGTTGACGGACTCGCACCTGATGCTGGGCATGGCACCCATCCCACCGCTCATGGTGGTCTGCCTCGACGAGATGCTGGTCCGCCAACGCCGGCGACCGTGGGTGTCCGGCATCGCCCTCGGACTGCTGGTGACGGCGCAGTTCTTCATCGGGACCGAGGTGCTCGTCCTCGTGGCCATCGCCGCCGCCATCGGCGTGGGGTTGATGGTGCTCTACGGGCTCCTCCATCTGGAGACGCTCCGGGCCCGGGCCCGCCACGCCGCGGTGGCACTGGCCTCGGCCGGGGCCACCGCCGCCGTGCTTCTGGCCTATCCGGTCGGGTTCGCGTTGGACGGTCCCGCCCGGTTGTCGGGGAACATCTGGGGAGTCGGCTCCTACACCAGCTACGGGGGAACCAACCTCCACGACTACTTCCTGCCCGCCCCACCGGACCCGGCCACCACGTCGATCACCCACCGGCTGGGCGGCTACCAGGCCCCCACCCTCAACGGGCAGTACTTCGGGATCGGGATGGCGATCGTGCTGGTCATCGGGGTGATCCTGTGGCGCCGTGACCGTCGGCTGTGGCTCTTCGGCGCCGTGACCGTCCTCTCGGTCCCGCTGTCGTTCGGCCTGTCACTTCCACGGATGGACCCTGTGGCGGCTGTTCGTGCAACCTCCCGCTGATGGAGAACGTGATCCCGAGCCGGTTCCTGGTGGTCACCTACCTCGGCGTGGCGGTGATGCTGGCGACTGATCATCGACCACTCCTACGCGGACGTCTCCGCACGGCCACCTGGCCGGTTGGCGGTTGCCCGGGAACGGGGGTCGATGAGTCGGTCCGGCCCGGGGCGCGGTGGCCGGGGTGGTGGTGGCCGCCGTGGCGCTCCTGCCCATCGCCTGGTACTACGCGCCCGGGGTCCCCCTCACCACCACGGCCCGGTCGTCCTGCCCGCCTGGTTCCGGACCGTCGCCCCCCATCTGGCCGGCGGCCAGGTCGTCCTGGCCTTCCCGGTGCCCTTCGCCTATCTCCAGAGCGCCATGACCTGGCAGGCGGTCGACGGGATGCGCTTCGCCATGGTCGGCGGTGGAGGGCCCGCCTCCATCCCGGCCCGGGCCGGACCCGAGCGGGCGCGCCCAGCTGTTCATCGGCAACATGTCGCTGTCCACGCGGCCCCAGACGTTCACCGCCGCCGACATCGCCTCGGTGCGCCGGGCGCTCGACGGATGGGGCGTGACCATGGTGGTGGTCCCCGACACGTCGAACCTCCCGGTGTACGAGCAGGTGCACGAGACTGAGCTCGCTCGCCGTGCTGATGACGGCGGCGACCGGCCGGGCGCCGGTCCACCAGGCCGACGCCTGGGTGTGGACGGGCGTGGACCGTGCCGGACCGGCACGGTATCCGTCGACGTCGGTCATCTGCGTCCTGTGAGGCGGGCCCGGCCGTCGCCACCGCCGCGTCGGTCGACCGGTCGACGAGATGCGTGCTGGACGCCGCCATCGGCGGGTCGGTGATCACCGGGTCCTCGGCGGTGGCATCGTGACCGGCGTCCTCACCGACGACCGGCAGGCAGGTGCACGCGTCGCCGATGGGAGGGGCCGCGACTGGCCGCCCCCGAGACGGGCGCGCCGGGCCGGTTCTCGGCCCTCGACGGGATCCGGGCCTTCGCCGTCCTGGCGGTGCTCTTCTACCACTTCGGGGTGTCCTGGGTCGGCGGCGGGCTGCTCGGGGTCGATGTGTTCTTCGTGCTGTCCGGCTTCCTCATCACCACCCTCTTGTGCCGGGAGCTGGCCCGGAGCGGCACCATCCGGCTCGGGACGGTTCTGGGCCCAACGGGCCCGCCGCCTCCTGCCCGCCCTGTTCGTCGGTCCTGGTCGGGGTGGCCGTCTACGCCCACTTCGACGCCGGCTCGCTCGACCTGTCGTCGATCCGAGGCGATGCCGTCGCCACGCTGCTGTACGTGGCCAACTGGCACTTCATCCTCTCGGACCAGGGGTACTTCGCCCAGGCCGCCGCCCCGTCGCCGTTCCTGCACACCTGGTCGCTGGCCGTCGAGGAGCAGTACTACCTGTTCTGGCCCCTGATCGCCCTGTTCGTGGTGCGCAGGTGGGGGATCCCGAAGCTGGCCGTCACCGCCGCCGTGGGCGCCGTGGCCTCCGCCGCCCTGATGGTCTCGCTGTACGCAGCCGGGTTCTCGGTCGACCGCCTCTACTACGGCACCGACACCCGGGCCCAGGCGCTGCTGGTCGGCTCGTTCCTCGGCGCCGTCGGCTCCCACGGCTCCGATCGGTTCGCCATCCTGCCCGACCGGTGGACCGACACGCTGCCACCGGCGCCGGCTCTGGGCGGTGCCCGGCCTGGTGGGTGCGGTGTTCCTGGTCTGGGCGTGGCACGCGCTGAACGGGCAGGACGCCGTGCTCTACCGGGGCGGGTTCCTGGCTGTGGCGGTGGCGGCCGGGGCGGTCATCCTCAGCTGCGTCACCGCGCCGTCGTCGCTGCTCCCCCGGGCGCTGTCGGTCGGGCCGCTGGTGTTCGTCGGCCGCATCTCCTACGGGCTGTACCTCTACCACTGGCCGCTGTTCCTGGCCATCGACCATGCCCACACCGGACTGAGCGGGGCCGGGACTGCTCGCCGCCCGGTTGGCGGCCACCTTCGCCGTCGCCACCGCCTCCTTCTTCTGGCTGGAGGAGCCCATCCGGACCCGGCGCCTGTTCCGCGGCAGCCGGGGCCTGGCGGTGCTGGCGGTGGCGGTGTTGGTGACGGTGGCGGCCGTGGTGGTGACGACCGTGGCACCGTCGTCGGGAGCGGTGGCCGCCGATCGCCCGACCGGGGTCACCGCTGGCGAACACAGCAGCCCTGGCCGCGGCCGGCGCGTTCACCACCAAGCCCATCCGGTTCGTCATCGTGGGGGATTCGGTGGCACTCACCCTCGGCGTCGGCCTCGGACCGCACTCGGTCGAGGACTACGGGGTCCGGATCTTCGACGGGGGTCTGCTCGGGTGCGATCTCGACGACGTGGAGGTCCGGTTGAGCGGGGTCGTCGGGCCCGCCACCAAGGGGTGCGCGCACTGGCAGTCGGCCTGGGCCCACGGCATCGACAGCATCCGGCCGGACGTGGTCGGGCTGCTGATCGGGCGATGGGAGGTGAGTGACCACCTCTTCGACGGGCACTGGGTGCACGTGGGCGACCCGGCCTGGGACGACCACCTGGTGGGCGAGCTCAACCAGGCCGTCGACATCCTGTCCTCCCGCGGGGCCAAGGTGGTGCTCTTCACCATGCCCTACGTCGATCCCCCCACCGAGGCGGCCGACGGCACGCCCTTCCCCGAAAACGATCCCACCCGGGTCGTCGCCTTCAACTCGTTGTTGGCCGAGGTGGGGAGGCAGCGCCCCGGGGTCGTCACCGTCATCGATCTGAACAAGCTGCTCGACCCGGCCGGCCACTACCAGTCGGTGATCGACGGGGTGACCGTGCGGTGGCCCGACGGGGTCCACATCAGCCAACCCGGTGGTCTGTTGCTGCAGCCCCACGTGCTGCCCGAGGTCGGGCGGCTGGGACTGGCGGCCCGGGCTGCCGGCGCGGGGGCACCGGCGGGCACGGGGACTCCGGCGGGCGGGGACTCCGGCGGGCGGTGGGGCACCGTGAGCGACGACGGCACAACGGGGACAGTGGGCAGTGAGCAACGAACCATGACCGAAGACCACGCCCACGGGCCCGGCCTGACCGACCGCCCCTCGGCCACCGGCAAGGCGCGGATCTCCGCCCTCGACGGCCTGCGGGCCTTGGCCCTGCTCATCATCATGGGCTACCACTTCGGGGTGGGGTGGCTCCAGGGGGGCTTCTTCAGCCTGGACATCTTCTATGTGCTGTCCGGCTACCTGATCACCGGCCTGCTGCTCAGCGAGTACGCCAGGAAGGGCCGCATCGTGCTGTCGGCCTTCTGGCTGCGCCGGGCCCGCCGCCTGCTCCCGGCCCTGCTCATCGTGCTGGTGGCCGTCACCGTCATGGTGCGCTTCGCCGAGCCGGCCGGCCTCTACCCCGACTTCCGGATGAGCGCCCTGTCGGCCCTGTTCTACTTCTCCAACTGGTGGCAGATCGCCGCCAGCTCCAACTACTTCGTGGCCACCGGGGCGGTGTCCCCCCTCACCCACACCTGGTCCCTGGCCGTGGAGGAGCAGTTCTACCTGGTCTGGCCCCTGGTCACCCTGGCCGTGCTCCACCTGTCCCGCACCATCGCCCGGGGGGTGCGGGCCCTGTTGGTGGTGTCGGTGGCCGGGGCCATCGCCTCGGCCCTCGAGATGGCCCTGTCCTACAGCCCGACCGCCAACACCACCCGGCTCTACTTCGGGACCGACACCCACGCCCAGTCCATCCTCATCGGGGCGACCCTGGCCTGTGCCCTGACCATGGTCCAACAGCGCCGGGGGAACCAGGGGATGGCCCCGGTCGCCACCACCAAGGCGGCCCGGTGGGCCCTGGTGGCCCTGGGCCTGGCCGGCCTGGCCGGCACCCTCACCCTCACCTACTCCCTCCAGGGCCTCGACCGCCTTCGACTACCAGGGCGGGTTCACCCTGTCGGCCCTGTCGGCGGCGGCCATCATCATCGGGGCGGTGTGCGTGCCCACCGGCCCCCTGGCCCGGGTGCTGTCCCTCCGGGTGCTGGTGTGGATCGGGACCGTCTCCTACGGGGCCTACCTGTGGCACTACCCGGTCTTCGTCTACTTCGACACCGCCCGCACCGGGCTGACCGGCATCGGGCTGCTGGCCGTCCGCTTCGCCGTCACCTTCGCCCTGGCCGCGGCCAGCTTCTACCTGGTGGAGCGCCCGGTCATGGAAGGACGGTTCTGGCGGTCGGTCAAGGCCATCGCCCCGGCCACCGCACTGATGGGCGCCACGGTGGCGGTGGTGCTGGTGGGGACGGTGGGGGTGGCCCAGGCGTCGGTGCATGCCGACGTCTCGATGCCCAGCGGCGAACGGAGGTCACTGACCGCGGCCGGGGCCTTCACCACCAAGCCGATCACGTTCATGTTGCTCGGCGACTCCATCGCCGAGACGTTGGCAGTCGGCCTCCAGTCCAGAGAGCGTGTCGCGGTTCGGTGTCCAGATCATCAACCGCGAGGTCCTGGGGTGTGACATCGACAACCTGCACGCCATCGTCGGTGGGGTGAACGACGCGCCGGAGTCGCCGTGCCGGTATTGGCGGACCCTGTGGCCCGAGTACATCGCCCAGTCCCACCCCGATGTGGTGGGCCTCCTCATCGGCCGGTGGAACATCACGGACCACATCGACAATGGCCAGGTGGTCCACATCGGGGAGCCGGCATGGGATGCCCACCTCTACGGCGAGATCGAGCGACGCGGTGAACATCTTCTCGGCACACGGGGCCAAGGTGGTGCTGTTCACCATGCCGTACATCGACCCGGCCACCTCGGCCACCGGGACGACGTTTCCCGAAAACAGCGCGGCCCGGGTCGATGAGTTCAACGCCATTCTGCAGAAGGTGGCCACGGACCACCGTTCGGTCGTCACCGTCGTCGACACGAACAAGCTGCTCGACCCGGCCGGCCACTTCCAGTCGGTGATCGACGGGGTGACGGTGCGGTGGGCCGACGGGATCCACATCAGCGAACCCGGTGGGGTGTGGCTGCAGCCCCATGTGCTGCCCGAGGTCGGGAGGCTGGGACTGGCGGCCCGGGCCGCCGGCGCGGGGGCACAGTGAGCAACGAACCATGACCGAAGACCACGCCCACGGGCCCGGCCTGACCGACCGCCCCTCGGCCACCGGCAAGGCGCGGATCTCCGCCCTCGACGGCCTGCGGGCCTTCGCCCTGCTCATCATCATGGGCTACCACTTCGGGGTGGGGTGGCTCCAGGGGGGCTTTTTCAGCCTGGACATCTTCTATGTGCTGTCGGGCTACCTGATCACCGGCCTGTTGCTCAGCGAGTACGCCAGGAAGGGCCGCATCGTGCTGTCGGCGTTCTGGCTGCGCCGGGCCCGCCGCCTGCTCCCGGCCCTGCTCATCGTGCTGGTGGCCGTCACCGTCATGGTGCGCTTCGCCGAGCCGGCCGGCCTCTACCCCGACTTCCGGATGAGCGCCCTGTCGGCCCTGTTCTACTTCTCCAACTGGTGGCAGATCGCCGCCAGCTCCAACTACTTCGTGGCCACCGGGGCGGTGTCCCCCCTCACCCACACCTGGTCCCTGGCCGTCGAGGAGCAGTTCTACCTGGTCTGGCCCCTGGTCACCCTGGCCGTGCTCCACCTGTCCCGCACCATCGCCCGGGGGGTGCGGGCCCTGTTGGTGGTGTCGGTGGCCGGGGCCATCGCCTCCGCCCTCGAGATGGCCCTGTCCTACAGCCCGACCGCCAACACCACCCGGCTCTACTTCGGGACCGACACCCACGCCCAGTCCATCCTCATCGGGGCCACCCTGGCCTGTGTGCTGACCATGGTCCAACAGCACCGGGGGAACCAGGGGATGGCCCCGGTCGCCACCACCAAGGCGGCCCGGTGGGCCCTGGTGGCCCTGGGCCTGGCCGGCCTGGCCGGCACCCTCACCCTCACCTACTCCCTCCAGGGCCTCGACCCCTTCGACTACCAGGGCGGGTTCACCCTGTCGGCCCTGTCGGCGGCGGCCGTCATCATCGGGGCGGTGTGCGTGCCCACCGGCCCCCTGGCCCGGGTGCTGTCCCTCCGGGTGCTGGTGTGGATCGGGACCGTCTCCTACGGGGCCTACCTGTGGCACTACCCGGTCTTCGTCTACTTGGACTACGACCGCACCGGGCTGACCGGGACCGGGCTGCTGGCCGTCCGCTTCGCCGTCACCTTCGCCCTGGCCGCGGCCAGCTTCTACCTGGTGGAGCGCCCGGTCATGGAAGGACGGTTCTGGCGGTCGGTCAAGGCCATCGCCCCGGCCACCGCACTGATGGGCGCCACGGTGGCGGTGGTGCTGGTGGGGACGGTGGGCCCCGCCGCCTTCGCCTTCCCGGTCGGTCCGATCCATGCCCGAGGCAGTGCGAAGAACGATGTGCACGTGTTCATGGTCGGCGACTCGCTGGCGCTGACCGTCGCCCTCGGAGTGCTGCCGTACGCGCAGGACTACGGGGTCCAGCTGACCGGCGCACCCCACACCGGCTGCGGCCTTGCCGTGGCGCTGCCGGTGGACGTCCACGGTCTGGCCGGCGACCCGTTCCCGAACTGCCCGGAATGGCCCCGATGGTGGGCGGACGATGTCCGCCAGTTCCACCCTCAGGTGTTCGGGCTCATCATCGGCTGGTGGGAGACGGCCGACCGGAAGTACCAGGGCAGGTGGCAGCATCTCGGAGATCCCGCCTTCGACGCCTACGAGACCCGCCAGCTGGAAAAGGCGGTCTCCATCCTGAGCTCCGGTGGCGCCCGGGTGGCCCTCTTCACGAGCCCGTACTTCGACACCGGCGACCAGCCCGACGGATCACCGTGGGACCAGGACGCGCCGGCCAGAGTGGACCGGTTGAACGCCATCATCCATGAGGTGGCCCGGATGCACCCCGGCGTGGTGAGCGTGATCCCCCTGAACACCTACCTCGACCCCGGGGGCCGGTTCACGTGGAGCATCGACGGGCATCTCATCCGTCAGCCTGACGGCGTCCACACCACCCAGGCCGGTGGCCGGTACCTCGCCCCGAAGATCCTCCCGCAACTTGCCGCCCTCGGGAGGCCTTCTTGACCGGGCGCCGCCGGCACCGCCTCCCGTGATGGGCGAGCGCGCCCATACCGAGGTGCCCGGCTCCTCGACGCGCCCCGACCGCTGGTTCTGGGCCGTGGCCGCATCCGTCGCCTACCTGATCGTGGCGCTGGTGGTCTGGGGTCATGTCTGGACCGGTCACCCGTCCACCACCACGACCTGCGGGTGCGGGGACAGCTCACTGTTCACGTGGTTCCTGGAGTGGCCGGCCTACGCCTTGTCCCATGGCCTGAGCCCGCTCTACTCGAAGGCGATGCTCTTCCCCACCGGCGTGAGCCTCCTGTCGAACACCGCCGTTCTGGCCCTCGGCGTGGTACTGGCGCCGGTCACGCTGGCCTTCGGTCCCGTCGCCACGCTGAACGTGGCGCTGACCGCCAGTCCCGTGCTGTCGGCGCTGGCCATGTTCGTGCTGTTGCGCCGCTGGACCTCCTGGGCCCCGGCGGCCTTCGTCGGCGGGCTCCTCTACGGCTTCTCCCCGTTCGTCCTGGCCAGCCTGTCCGACTCCCACCTGATGCTGGGGGCAGGGTTCGTCCTGCCGCTCCTGGTCGCCTGCATCGACGAGATCCTGTTCCGACAGAAGAGGCGTCCGGTCGTCACCGGGGCCGTGATGGGAGTGTTGATCGCCATCCAATTCTTCCTCGGCACCGAGCTGCTGGCCATCACCGCCATCTCGTGCGCCGTCGGCGTGGTCCTCGTCCTCGGCTACGCACTGCTCCGCCGTGCGCGTACCCGGGTCCGGATCCCCTATGTGGCGGCGGCACTCGGTTCGGCGGCGGTGACGGCAGGGGCCCTGTTGGCCTATCCCATCTGGTTCACCCTGGCCGGCCCGGCCCACTTCAACGGCAGCGTCTGGCCACCGTCCGTCCTGGGGCGCGGCGGCATCAGCATCGGCGAACTCGTGTCGCCCGCCAGGACCCTCCACTCGATGGCCGTGCTGCTGCACCACATCGGGGGGTATCAGGGCCCGGCCCTCTCGGGTCAGTACCTCGGCGCCGGTCTCGTCGTCGTCGTGGTCGGCGGATCGCTGGCGTTCCGCCGGGACCGCCGCCTCTGGCTGTTCGGTGCCATCGGCCTGGTGTCGATGTGGCTGTCGCTGGGCCTCGAGAACTCGTTCTGGGTGCCGTGGCACCTCTTGGTGAAGATCCCGCTGGTCCAGAACATCATCCCCGGTCGCTTCATGGCGGCGGCCTATCTGGCACTGGCGGTGAGCCTCGGGATCATCGTCGACCATACCTATGCCGCGGTCCGAGCGCGGGTCTCGGAGCGGTCGTCGAGATCGTCCGGCCCTGCTGACTCCCGCGGCGCGGCGTGGGCAGGAGCGATGGCCGGGACGCTCGCCGCCGCCGTAGCCCTGGTCCCGATCGTCGTCTATCTGGCGCAGAGCATTCCGATGACGACGCAGCCGGTCGTGCTCCCGAGGTGGTTCCAGTCGATAGCGCCCCACCTCGAGGGCCACCAGGTGCTCTTGGTGTTTCCCTCGTCCCTGACCTTGGACACGCTCCAGCCGCTGCAGAGTGCGATGACCTGGCAGGCGGTCGACAAGATGAGCTACTCGATGGTGGGGGCAGGGGGACCGGCCGCCCGACTCACCCCGTCGACCGTGCAACGGCGGGGTCAGGTCCTCGTCACGGAGCTGTTGGACCCGTTCGGCACGGTGTCCACCCATCCCGACGACATCCACCAGCTGCGCCGGGCACTGGAGGCGTGGGGGGTGACGATGGTGGTGGTCCCGGACCAGGCCGGACTGCCGGCATACGAGCAGGCCGAGCCGATCAGATCCATCGCCATGGCGGTGACGGCAGCCCTCGGGGCCGGGCCTCACCTCCGGGCGGGAGCCTGGGTGTGGTCGGACGTCGAACACGCCGGACCGGCGAGGGTCCCCACCGCCGCCTGGCTGACGGCGTGCGCGGCAACGACCCCGCCACCGGGCGCCGAGGCGGTCACCTGGGCGAGCCAGTGCGTCCTGTCCGGGCCCCGCAGTGGATGACATCCCGAGCCGCCGAGCCGCCGAGTCGGTGAGCCGCGACCGGGGGGACGGGCCGGCAGAAGGCCCGAACACCGCCTCGCCTAGTCTGGCGCACGTGGAGGCCGGCGATCGTACGGAGCTGCCGGTGGGGCGGGACGGGCGGGCGGTGACGGACGCGCCGGCCGCGCCGGCCGAACGGCAGCGGCGCTACGACCTGCGAACCCGGTATCCCGAAATCGTGCTGGTGGCGGCGTTCGTCATCTCCCGCGGTGCCCTCTACGCCAACGGACTTCGTTTCGACACCTCGGCCCTGCGGGTCGACTCGTGGCAGCTGTTGGATACCTCCCTGCTGCGGAACGACCTCTGGTCGAGCGTCTGGCACCTCCAGAGCCAACCGCCGCTGTTCAACCTGTTGTCCGGTCTGCTGCTCCAGCTGCCCACGGGCGTGGCCAACGGGATCATGGCGGTCGTCTGGCTGGTCCTCGGGTTGATCGTGGCGCTGGCCAGCTTCCGGCTCCTGATCGAACTGTCGATCCCTCGCGTCGCCGCCCTGGTGATCGCACTCGTCCTGGTGGTGCTCAACCCGGCCTACATCCTCTACGACAACCAGTACTCCTACACCTACCTCACCCAGGCCCTGCTGGTGGCCGGTTCGTTGATGCTGCTCCGGTTCCTGCGTGACGCCGACACCCGCCGGGGGGTGGTGGCGTTCTCCTGTTTCGGAGCCGCCGTCCTGGTCGACAGCCATTACCAGATCCTCTGGCTGCTCTTGGGCATCGCCGTGCTGGCGATCATCTTCAGACGTCATCTACGTCGCATCGTCCTGGTGGCGCTGGTACCGGTGCTCGTGGTGGCGATGTGGTACGGCAAGAACGTGGTGATGTTCGGCACGGTGACGACCAGCAGCTGGATCGGGATGAACCTGGCCAAGGGGACGCTCGACAAGGCCCCCCGACCCGAGCTCCAGCGGCTCGTCGCCGACGGGACGCTCACCCACATCGCACTGATCCGGTCGTTCAGCTCCCCCGAGGACTACCTGACCATCATCGGCCCCCTTCCCCACACCGGGGTTGCGGCACTGGACGAACTGAAGAAGAAGAGCGGCTATCAGAACTTCAACAACCTGGCCTACGTGAAGATCTCCGACGACTACCTGCACGACGACATCGCCTACATCCGGGCCGAGCCAGGAGCGTACGCACGGAGTGCCGTCGTCGCCGCGCAGCTCTGGGTGACCCCGGCGGACCAGGCGTTCGTGGGCGGCTCGGGAACCTGGAGGGCCATAGGGCCCTACGCCGGGGTGTACGACCGATTCGTCGACGTCCAACCCGAGATCGACCGGCTGAGCGCCATCATCGCCCTCGACAGCAACGCCACCATCCCGGGGGCGGAGCTCTCGTACGTACTCATCGCCGCGCTGGCCCTCACCGTGTTCGGGCTGCCGGTGGTGGTGTGGCGCCGGCGTCGTCCCGACCCGGCAGGGGCTGCATTCCTCGGGTTCCTCTGGGTGACGGTGACCTACTCGTTCGTGGTGTCGTCCCTGCTGGAGCTGGGGGAGAACGACCGCTTCAGTGTCGAGGTCGGTCCGCTGGCCTTCATCAGTGCCGCCGTGGTGGTGTGCGCCCTGTGCCGGGCCATCTCCCGCCGGGCGGCGCGCCCGGACGCCGACGCGGCACTGCCGGGTGCCCCCTGACCCGCCTCGAGGCACACCCGAGCTCCCTCGAGGCTCCACTGTGTCACCGGAGTTGCGCCGGTCACCGGAGTTGCGCCAGCGCGGCCTCCGCCCGTCGGGCCTCGGCGACGAAGGATCCCATGTCGGCCTGTTGTCGTCCCGTCTCCAGCAGGCGGCGGGCGGCGACCCGATCACCCCGCCGGGCGGCCGAGCGCCCCGACTCGATGGTGGTGCGGGCACAGAAGTAGGGCGACCCGGCCAGGGAGGCGAACCGAAGCGCCTCTTCGAAGTGGCGCTCGGCGGACTCGAACCTCCCGAGGACCGCGGCCAACCCACCGAGGTAGTGGGCCAGGGGTCCCTCACACGTGGTGCCGAGGAAGCTGACCTGATCACGGAACGGCGCCATCAGGTCGTAGAGGATGGCGGCTGCGTCGGTGTGGTCGAGCTGGATGGCCACCTCGGCGTAGGTGGCCATCCCGTAGGTCCACAACAGGTCCTTGGGCAGATCGGAGAAGCGGATGCCGGTGGCGTCATCGAGCAGGTTCCTGGCTTCGTCCTCCCGACCGGCCTGGCACAGGGCGCGACAGAGCGCGCCCCGGTAGGCGGGGATGCCCGGGTTGTCCTCCGCCCCACCGGCGATGAGGTCGACGATCTCGTGCAGGCGGCCCTGCTGCCAACGGGCGTGGGACAGCTGCGTGGCGTAGTAGTTGAAGGCGTCGGGTTGGCCGATCTTCTCCCCGAGCCCGAAAGCGCTCTCGGCCAGCTGCTCGCCCCGCGAGGTCTGCCCGCGCAGGAAGGCCCACTGGGCGCTGGAGAAGGTGGTCATCCAGCGCATCACCGGGTGACCGAGATCGCCCGAGACCTCGGCCATCCGTTCGAACTGTTCGGCGCCCTCGACGACCCGTCCCGCCTCGACCAGGGTCCGCATGCGATGGCTGATGGCCCAGAACAGAGCGGCGGGATCGTGCAGCTTCTCGGCCAGGTCCAGGGCGACCGCGGTGTCCTCAAGCCGCTCTGCCAGCTCGGTCGGGTAGCGGAGCGCCTCGATCACGAGGTTGTTCACCTCGAGGATGGTGCGCGGATCCCCGGCGGCGCGGGCCGCGCTCTTGGCTTGATGCGCCAGCGACCGTCGGTCGTCCAGCGGGGTGCCGAATGCCGTCTCACTGCAGAGGGCGCCGATCAACCGGGCGCGCAGAGGGCCGTCGTCGTTGCCCAGCAGCTCGAGGGAGTCCCTCAGCGAGTCCACACGCTCCTGGTCGATCAGTCCGGCGGCGCTGTAGTAGCCGCGGGTGTTGGCCAGGGCCGCCAGGGCCATCCGCCGCCCGTCACCGGCGGCCTCGGCGATGGCCACGGCGCGCAACAGCACGTCCCGGTAGGCGGGCCGGCCGGCCAGGAACAGTGCGTTCCCGTACTGGATGGTGAGGTCGCACAGCCGCAATCGCTCGCCCGGATGCAGCTGATCGGTGAGGGTGCAGGCCTGCTCGAACCAGTGGGCCGCCTCGTCGGGCGCCATGGCCTCGAGGGCATCGCTGCCGGCGCGTTCGGTCCATCGGAGCGCCGGCTCCTGCTCGCCGGCGGCCAGAAAATGGTGGGCGACGACCGCGGCGACGGGGGCACGGTCGGGCCCCTCCTCCATGGCGGTGGCCACCCGGGCGTGCAATCGGCGTCGGCGGGCGGGCTGGAGCCCCTGGTAGAGCGTCCGGCGGATCAGGGCGTGGGCGAAGAAGAACGCATCGTCGTCTCCCCCTCCGAGGAGCGAGGCGTGCTCGGCCCGCTCGAGCAGGTCGAGGAGCCCCTCGGGGTCCATGTCCGCCACCCGTGCCAGGGTGCGCAGGTCGAACTGCACCCCGACGACCGCCGCCACCCCCAACACCCGTTCGGACTTGGTCCCCAGTCGGTGCACCCGCTGGCCGATGACCTCACGCAGGCTGGTGGGGAGCTCGGACGGCAGCAGTGCCTGGTCCCCGGTCCACGACCCCCCGGCCCGGCGTGCCAGTTCGCCGGACTCGGCCATGTGTCGGAGTACCTCGCACACGAAGAACGGATTTCCGGCGGTCTCGTCCCGAAGCTCCTCGGCGAAGCCGGCGATGGCGTCGCGGTCGCTGATCCCGGTCGCGTAGGACAGCGCAGAGGTCCTGGACGTCGTGACGGGTCAGCCCCTGGAGGTCGATCCGGGTGACGTTCACTTCCCGCCACAGGGCTGCGAAGGTGTCGCTGAGAGCGTGGTCCCGGGTCGTCTCACTCGATCGGAACGTGCCGAGGACGAGCATCGACATGCGCTGGGAGTTGGAGATCAGGTGGCGGAGCAGCTGCAGCGTCGCCATGTCGGCCCAGTGCAGGTCCTCGAGCACCAAGAGGACGGGTCGTTCCTGGGTGATGCCGGAGATCAGCCCGGCCGCGGCGGCGAAGGCCAGGTAGCGCTCGGTGTCGGCGTCGGACACCGAGGGCGCCTTTGCGTGGGGGACACGCCGGGTCAGCGCCGGGACCAACCGGGCCAGCTCGCCACCGAACTGCGCCACATGGGTGTCGAGCAGGTCGGGCGGTGCGAGGCGAACGTAGTGGTCGAGGGCCTCGACGAAGGGTTGGTAAGGGGCGTTCGACACCTCGAGGCAGCGGCCGTAGAGGACGGTGCAGCCGGCCGCATCGACCTGGCGGGCGATCGCCGCCGCCAACGACGACTTGCCGATTCCGGGTTCTCCGCCGATGAGGACGAGCTCGCGCTGGCCACCCCCGGCGTTCGAGAAGAGCGTGGACAGGTGGGCCAGTTCGTCGCTCCGCCCCACGAAGGGCACCCCGGCGCCTTTGAGCCGGTCGATGAGCGGGACCGTCGACCGGGTCACCCTCGTGCCCTCCCCGGTCGCCACAGCGGACGGGTCGGCGGCAGCTGAACGGCGGTGGACCTGGTTGCTGTCGGGATCCCCGTCGGTCCCTGCCCGGCCGGCACCCCGTCGCTCCGGCGCGCCCCCGGCCGCTCGACGATCCGGGGCGCCCACTGGAGCTCTGGGCTCTGCATCACGATGGCGTGCTCCAGATCGGTCACCTCCGGAGACGGTTCCACCCCGAGCTCCTCGTCCAGCAGGGATCGGAGCCGCTGGTAGGCCCGGAGTGCGTCGGCTTGCCGACCCGAGCGGTAGAGGGCGAGCATGTAGGTGGACCACCGCTGCTCGCGCAGTGGCTGTTCGGCCACCGCGGCTTCCGCCTCGGCCGAGATCTCACGATGGTGCCCCAGCTCGAGCCGGGCAGTCAGCAACATCTCCTGGGCCCCGAGCCGGAGCTCCTCGAGCCTGGCGATCTCGCCCTGGGCCCAGGGCGCGTCGTCGACGTCCGCCAGGGCCGCCCCGTGCCAGAGCCGGAGCGCCCGCGACAGGTGGTCGGCTGCATTCTGGGCGCCGGCCTGGCGCAACGAGCGCTGGCCGAGGGCCAGTTCCGCCTCGAACTCGGCGGCATCCAGTTCGTGGGCGTCGACGACGATGCGGTACCCGCCCGAACGGTGCTCGACGCGGTCGGGGCCCAGGGCCTTGCGCAGCAGTGAGACGTGGCTGGCCAGCGTCGATGCCGCACCCGGCGGAGGCTCTCCGACCCACAGGTCGTGGGCGAGCCGGTCGACGGCCACCGGCTGGTTGGGCCGGACGAGCAGCCGCGAGAGGAGGGCGCGTCGTTTTGCCCCGCTGACCACGACCGGCCCGTCCTCGTCCTCGACTTCGAGCGCTCCCAGAATGCGGAACTGCATGGTCACCGAGCCCGCCTCCTTCCCAGGTGGGGAAGAGGTTAGCCGTTGGATCGATATTGGATCGATATTGGAAGACGGTGGCGCATCATGCCGGAGTAGCTCGGTGCATTCGACGGCGGGAACCGGCTCTGGGAGACCAAGGGCAGACCGAGTTGCCGGGCAGTGGTGCAGTCCTCCGAAGGGCGGAAATCGGGGGATGCACCACTCCCTCCTCTCTCCTCGGCTTTGGCGTCTCCGCTTCGGGCGTTCCGCGTCGTGGGCCGCGTTCCCCACCCCGCTACGGGGGTTTTCCGATCCTCGGCCTGACTCCTCCGCCCTGACCGGTTCAGCCGCCGGCCGGGCTCACCGGCTTGGGCTCCTTTGGAAGCCCGAGGACGCGCTCGCCGACGATGTTGCGCTGGATCTCCGCCGTCCCTCCCCAGATCGTCTCGGACCGCGAGAAGAAGAAGGAGGCCTGGAGGTCGCTCACCGGGTAGTCGTCCCGACCCCGCTTCAACCGCACATCGACGATGTCGCTCGGGTCACCGGTGAGGATCTGTCCCTCGAGCCCCAGGATGTCGAGCGCCAATTCCATGGTCTCTTGATGGTGCTCGGACCAGAACATCTTGTTTCCGGCACCGAGTGCGGCCGTGTGGTGGGTGCCGTTGAGGGAGTCGGTGAGGGACCGGTAGCCGTTGATCTCCATGATCTTGACGTTTGTCCACGCCCGAGCCAGGCGCTGGCGGATCAGCGGATCGGAGGCCTTCCCGTTCTTCTTGGCGATGGCGATGATCCCGTCGAGCTCCTTGAGGAATCGGCGGTACCCGGTGGTCGCCGACGAACCTCGCTCGAATCCCAAGGTGGTCATGGCCACCTTCCAGCCGTTGTTGACGCCGCCGACCACGTTCTCCTTGGGGCAACGGGCATTGGAGAAGAAGATCTCGTTGAAGTCCGCGCTGCCGTCGACCTGGGCAATCGGCCGGACCTCGATCCCGTCCTGCTTCATCGGGACCAGCAGGTAGGAGATGCCGGCGTGCTTGGGGGCGTCGGGGTCGGTGCGGGCCAGCAGGAAGATGTAGTCAGCGAACTGGGCCTGGGTCGTCCATACCTTCTGCCCGTTGATCACCCACTCGTCGCCGTCCAACTCGGCACGGGTCTTGAGCGACGCCAGGTCGCTGCCGGCGTCGGGTTCGGAGAAGCCCTGGCACCAGGCGATGGTGCCCTTCAAGATGCCGGGGATGAACTGCTGTTTCTGCTCCTCTGTCGCCCACTGCAGGATGGTGGGTCCGACCAGGGTGTCGCCGAAGAAGTCGGCACGCAGCGGTGCCTCGACGCGGGCGAACTCCTCGTTCAGCACCACGGACTCCATGAGCGAGAGGCCCTTGCCGCCGTACTCCTTGGGCCACGACGCGCAGATCCAGCCTCCGCCGTAGAGCTTGGTGACCCAGTCGCGGTTGAACGTCTTCTTCTCGTCCTTGGTCATGGCGAACCCGGGCGAACCCCATCCCTCGGGGAGGTTGTCGGCCAGCCACTGGCGGATCTCGGCTCGGAAGGGCTCTGTCTCGGTGGGATAGCTCAAGTCCATGGGATCGACATTATCCGGCCCCCGTCCGAATCCGTAGGGTCATCGGGATCTTCGATGGTGACGGGCCCGTCTCTCTCGCCTCGACCCCTTCCGGCCCATAACTGACCACCGGTATGTAATTTGGAGAACAGGTACGCCGGCGGAGACGAGCCGGGTAATCTGAGCCGGCGATCTGTGCAACCGGGCACGAGAACACGGAGAACTGGGGAGGTGTGGCCGATGAACCGCGGAGAACCCCCCAGTAGTCCCGGAGCATCAACCGCTCCCTCCGCTCCCGTCCGCTGACCGATTCGGGCTGCCGGCCCGGGCCCGGCCTCGGGCCCCGGCTCCGGCCGAGCCTCGGGCCCCGGCTCCGGCCGAGCCCAGCTGCCGATCTGCCACTGGACTCCGACGGAGGACGCGGTCACCCGTCCGATCCGATGAGCACCGTCCCCCAGGGGCCTCGGTGCGCCCGCTCCTGTCGAGGTACGCCATGGCCTGTCCGCCCTATCGGCCGCTCGTAAGCACCCAGCACTTCCCCCCACCCGCGCCCGGGCGCGGGGCCGTCGCGTGCCGGCAATCGGGAGGGCGGGACGTCGCCCGGAGGACACGGCCCACCATCTGCCGGCCCGGATCGGCGGCCCCGACGGCCACCTGCCGCGGGGCCGAGTCCAGTACCCGGCGGGAGTGGCCCGTCTACGCTGGGAGTGCCATGAGCACCCCGACGAAGTCGTCCGATCCGGAACTCGAGATCCTCCATCTGTCCAGCGTCATCAAGCGCCCGTTGGTGGACTCCACCGGGGATCGCCTGGGCCGGGTGCAGGACCTGATCGTGCGGGCCGGCGAGTCCCCCACCCACCTGTCGTCGGGCTGGTGGTCGACATCGGGGGACGGGACCTGTTCGTACCCATCCGCAAGGTGGCCGCCTTCGAGCCCGGACGGGTCCTCTTCGACGGGCGCAGGGTCGACCTGCGCCGGTTCGAGCGGAGGCCCGGTGAGCTGCTCTTGGCGCGCGACCTCCTCGCCCATCACCTGATCAACTTCGTGGGCGGCCGGCTGATCCGAGCCAACGAGATCGAACTGGCCAAGGTAAACGGCACGTGGGAGGTGGTGGCCGTCGACCCGTCGAGCCGACCCGTGCTGCGACGGCTGATCCCCGGCCACGGCCACCGGAAATCAGAGCCGGGGACCATCGTCGACTGGGCCAGCATCGAGCCGTTCGTGGCCCATGTCCCGTCGTCACGGCTCCGGATCCCGTACCGCAAGCTGGCCAAGCTCCATCCCGCCCAGATCGCCGACCTGGTCGAGGCGGCCTCCCACGACGAGGGTGAGGAGATCATCGAGGCGGTTGGTGCCGATCGCGAGCTGGAGGCCGATGTCTTCGAGGAGCTCGACACCGAGCACCAGCTCGAGTTCGTCCGCAGCCGCTCCGACGAGGAGGCCGCCCGCCTGCTTTCGTCCATGGCCCCCGACGACGCCGCCGACCTGATCACCGAGGTCGACCAGGAGCGGAGGCTCCCGATCCTCAATCTCCTCCCCGAGCCGCAGCAGCGCAAGGTCCGCTCCCTCCTCAGCTACAACCCCGAGACCGCCGGCGGACTCATGAGCCCCGACTTCTTGAGTCTGCCGGTCACGACGGCCGTCGCCGACGTGCTCGACGCCCTTCGGGCCAGCACCGCACCGCCCGAGGCCCTCAACGTGGTCTTCGGCATGGACGAAGAGGGACACCTGGCCGGATCGGCGTCGGCCGTTCGGCTGGTCCAGGCCGATCCCGCCGTCCAGTTCCAATCGATCGTCGAGACCGAACCGGTGCACATGCATCCCGACTGGGACCTCGGGGCCATCGTGCGGACCATGTCCGACTTCAACCTCATCGTCGTTCCGGTGCTGGATCCGGACCACGGCGAGATCCTCGGCGTGGTCACCATCGACGACGTCCTGGAGCTGCTGCTCCCGACGGGATGGCGGCGCGACTTCGGCCGGACCGCGGTCGAGGAGTAGTCATGGACGAAGAGCGAAAACCCGGCGCCGGTCCACAAGGTGGTCGACGGGCGTCCGCCGAGCCCTAGGAAGCGCGGTCCGAACGCCGCGTCCACTCCGTCCGGATCGACCAGCATCCGGACCCGTCCCGACGGGGGCCGAAACGTCCCCGCAGTCCCTGTCCGACAACCCGAACCGATCGCCTGGTTGATGCTGCCCGCATCGGGTGTGCCCGCCGCGGCCGATCGGCCGAACGCACCCGCACCCGAGCTGCCCGAAGGAGGTGAACCATGGTCCAGGAGGAACGTCCCGGGAGCCACGAGGAAGAAGGAGGGCACGACGATGCCGTCCTCGACTCCGCCCACGTCGGGGACATCGAGGGAGCCTTCGGGACGATCCGCCAGCACGATCTCGACTCCCGCCGGTCATGGCGGGCGCGGCTACTCACGCTGCTGGCCATCATGGGGCCCGGGCTCATCGTCATGGTCGGGGACAACGACGCCGGAGGCGTGTCCACCTACAGCCAGGCGGGACAGAACTTCGGACTGACGCTCCTGTGGACCCTGCCACTGTTGATCCCCGTGCTCGTCGTGAACCAGGAGATGGTGGTCCGTCTGGGCGCGGTGACCGGTGTGGGCCACGCCCGGCTCATCAACGAGCGATTCGGGAGAGTTCTGGGGGGCGTTCTCGGTGGGGGACCTGTTCATCCTCAATTTCCTGACCATCGCCACCGAGTTCATCGGGGTGAGCCTCGCCCTCCAACTACTTCGGGATCAGCGAGTACATCTCGGTGCCCATCGCCGCTGTCGCTGCTCGTCGCCATGACCGCTACCGGCAGCTTCCGCCGCTGGGAGCGGTTCATGTTCATCTTCATCGTGTTGAACTTCCTGGTCATCCCCCTGGCCATCTTCAGCCATCCGGCCGCCGGACCGTTCTTCAAAGGCTTCGTCACCCCCGGGGTCCAGGGCGGGTTCACCTCCACGTCGGTGCTGTTGATCATCGCCATCGTGGGGACCACGGTGGCGCCGTGGCAGCTGTTCTTCCAGCAGTCCAACATCGTGGACAAGCGGATCACCCCCCGTTGGATCAACTACGAGCGGGCCGACACGGTCATCGGGTCGCTCATCACCGTGTTCGCGGCGTCGTTGCTGATGGCGGTGGTGGCGTCGGCGTTCAGCGGCACGGCCCTCGCCGGCCACTTCACCAACGCCGGCGGGGTGGCCAGAGGGCCTCAACCACTACGTGGGCCACGCCACCGGCGCCATCTTCGCCATCATCCTGCTCAATGCGTCGATCATCGGGGCGGCTTCGGTGACGTTGGCCACCTCGTACGCGTTCGGCGACATGTTCGGTGCCCGGCACTCCCTCCACCGGAGCTGGAAGGATGCCAAGTTCTTCTACGGCGCCTTCACCGCCATGGTGGTGCTGGCGGCGGGCATCGTGATCATCCCCGGTGCCCCGCTCGGGTTGATCACCACGAGCGTCCAGGCGTTGGCCGGGGTGCTCCTGCCCAGCGCCACGGTGTTCCTCCTGATGCTGTGCAACGACAAGGAGGTGCTCGGGCCGTGGGTCAACCGGCCGTGGCTGAACGTCCTGGCCACGGCGATCGTCTCGATCCTCCTCGTGATGTCGCTGGTCCTGATGGCCACCACGCTGTTCAGCCAGATCAACGTCAACGTCCTGGCCGAGGTGCTCGGAGGGGTGCTCATCGTGGCCTTCGCGGTGGGCGGTGCCCTCTACGCCCGCTCCCTGCGTCGGAAGCCCCCCGAGCCGGTCACCCCCATGGCCAAGCGGGCCACCTGGCGGATGCCGGCCCTCAACCTGCTGCAGCGGCCCACATGGTCCCGCGGGCGCCTGTGGGCCATGTACCTGCTGCGGGGGTATCTGGTGGTGGCGGTGGTGATGCTGCTGGTCAAGGCGATCGAGCTCGGCGTCCACAAGTAGCCGGCCGACCCGGGACCGGTAGCGGGGAGGGTCGCCCCTCCGGGCTGCCGCCCGGAGCCTGACCTGGCCCTCGACCGCCACAACTGTCCGTCGACAACCGGTCCGGACCGGCGGGTTTGCGCCGAAGTGCCTGGCCGGGGGAGTATTTGGCTTCTATGCGCCCGCTCGACCTGGATGTCCATGCCTAGCTTCGGGCTCAAGCGCAACAAGGTCAAGGGTCCCGCCACTCCTCCTCCCACCCCCGAACGCATCGCCCCCCGGGCCCCGGCCCCCGGCGGTCTGCGGATCGCCTTCCTGGTCTATCGAGGCAATCCGCGGTGTGGTGGCCAGGGTGTCTACACCCGGCATCTCACCCGCGAGCTGGTGGCCCTGGGCCACTCGGTCGAGGTCTTCGCCGGCCAGCCCTGGCCCGAGGTGGACGAGGGGGTCGGGTTCACCCCCGTCCCGAGCCTGGATCTCTACCGCGACCCGGACCCGTTCAGGATCCCCAAGCTGCGTGAGTTCACCAACTCCTACACCACCCCGATCGCGGCACTGGAGTTCGGGGTGATGTGCACGGCGGGCTTCCCCGAGCCGTGGACCTTCAGCCTCCGCGCCCGGCGACTGCTGGCGCGCCCGGCGGGACGACTTCGACCTCGTCCACGACAACCAGTGTCTCGGCAACGGGATCCTCGGCATGATGGACGACGGGTGGCCGTTGCTCACCACCCTGCATCATCCGATCACCGTCGACCGGCAGCTGGCGCTCAGCCACGCCGCCAATCCGTGGCAGCAGTTCACCCAGCGCCGATGGTTCGGCTTTCTCCGGATGCAGGTCAAGGTGGCACGGGCGTTGTCCCGGGTGGTGACGGTGTCGGAGTCGTCCAAGCGGGACATCGCCTCGCAGATGGGCGTCGACGTGGAGCGGATGACCGTCGTCCCCGTGGGTGTGGACCACACCGTGTTCCGTCCGCAGGGCGACGTGGCCCCGGTGCCCGGGCGCATCATGGTCACCTCGTCCTCGGACGTGCCGATGAAGGGACTGGTCCCCCTGCTGGAGGCGGTGGCCAAGCTGCGCACCGAGCGTGACGTCGAACTGGTGGTGATCGGCAACCCGCGTCCCGACGGGCGGGTGGCCAAGGCCATCGAACGCCTCGATCTCGCCCCCATCGTCCGGTGCGTGTCGGGCATCACCGACGAGGAACTGGCCCGCAACTACGCCCAGGCCGAGGTGGCCGTCGTGCCGTCCCTGTACGAGGGGTTCTCGCTCCCCGCCATCGAAGCCATGGCGTGCGGCGTGGCCCTGGTGGCCACCACCGGGGGCGCCCTTCCCGAAGTGGTGGGGACCGACGGGGTGACCGGGCTCCTGGTCACCCCGGACGACCCGGGGGAGCTGGCGGTGGCCATCGCCCGCCTCCTCGACGACGAGGAGCTCCGCCGTCGCCTGGGAGCAGCCGGGCGAGAACGGGTGCTGGGCCGGTTCACCTGGCAGGTGACCGCAGCCGGCACCGCCGAGCAGTACCGGGCACTGATGGCCGACGTCGGGACGTCACCCGCCGCTCCGGGTCCGGCGCCCCATCGACACCCCCTGACACCGAAACTGACACCGAAGAGGATTGACGACCGTGCGCGACCCCCGACCATGCTGAGCCCATCGTGTTGACCGTCGACTACGCGCGGCTCGGGGTGCGGGCGGGCGACCGCGTCCTCGATCTCGGCTGCGGCTTCGGGCGTCACGCCTACCAGGCCGCCCGCCTCGGCGCCGAGGTGGTGGCGTTCGATGCCGGCGCCGACGAGGTCCGCAAGGTGCAGGACACCTTCGGCGCCATGGCCGTGGCCGGTGAGCTCGATGCCGACGCGGCCCGGGTCGGGGCGGTCCAGGGCGACGCCCTGGCGCTCCCGTTCGCCGACGGCTCCTTCGACCGGGTGATCGCCTCGGAGGTGCTCGAGCACATCCCGGACGACGAATCGGCCATGGCCGAGCTGACCCGCGTCCTGCGCCCGGGGGGCTCGATGGCGGTGACGGTGCCGCGGTGCGGGCCCGAGTTCGTGAACTGGGCCCTGTCCGACGAGTACCACAACGTCCCCGGCGGACACGTGCGGATCTACCGACAGAGCCAACTGGTGGGTCGGCTGGAAGGGACCGGGCTCGAGGCGGTGGGGAGCCACCACGCCCATGGGCTGCATGCCCCCTACTGGTGGCTGCGCTGCCTGGTCGGGACGACCAACGACACCCACCCCGCCGTCGCCACCTACCACCGGCTCCTGGTCTGGGACATCGAGAAGGCGCCACGGGTGACCCGGTACGCCGATCGTGTGCTCAACCCCCTGGTGGGCAAGAGCCTGGTGGTCTACCTGCGCAAGCCGTTCGGCTGCCCCGGTCACGTCGAGGACGACGGCGCCGCCGACGACGAGCGCAGCGACCCCGGCAGCCTGCCCGACCGCCCCGGGGTGAATCTGGTCGACGGCGGGCACACCGACCGCGAGGGGAGCCCATCTCGAGAGGAAGCGCTGGCATGAGATCGATCCCCGAAGTCCCCGGCGTGATGACCGTCGGCCAGGTGATGGACACGGCACGGTCGATCGTGTCCCTACAGCGGCCGGACGGGATGATCGAGTGGTTCCCAGGCGGGCACTGCGATCCGTGGAACCACGTCGAGGCGGCCATGGCGCTCACCGTCGTCGGTCTCGACGACGAGGCCGACCGGGCCTACCAGTGGCTGGTCGACACCCAGCTGCCCGACGGCAGCTGGTTCAACTACTACCTGGCCACCGGCATCGAGGATGCCCGGCTCGACACCAACGTGTGCGCCTACCTGGCCACCGGGGCCTGGCACCGCTACGTGTCGACCGAGGACGTCGGAGGGCTCGAGCACCTGTGGCCGGCACTGGAGGCCGGCGTCGATTTCGTGCTGCGTTGGCAGCGGCTCGACGGTGCCATCCACTGGTCGCTCGACCCGTCCGGCTTCCTCGAGGAGTACGCCCTGCTCACCGGCTCCTCGTCGATCTACCACAGCCTCCGGTGCGCCATCGCCTGCGCCGAGCGCCTCGGCCACGAGCGTCCGGACTGGGAGTTGGCCGCCGGGCGGCTGGCCCACGCCCTGGCCCACGCTCCCGAGGCGTTCGCCCCCAAGGTCGAGTTCGCCATGGACTGGTACTACCCGGTCCTCTCGGGAGCGCTGAGCGGCGAGGCGGCGATCGATCGCATCAACGGCTCGTGGGACACCTTCGTGATGCAGGGGCGTGGGGTGCGGTGCGTGTCGACGGGGGAGTGGGTGACCGCCGCCGAGACGGCCGAGTGCGTGCTGGCGCTCGACGCCGTGGGCATGGACGAGGAGGCCCTCCGCCTGCTCGGTTGGGTCCAGGGCCTCCGCAACGAGGACGGCTCCTACTGGACCGGCATGGTCTATCCGGAAGAGGCGACGTACCCGCCCCTCGAGCGTTCCTCCTACACCGCCGGCGCCATGGTGCTGGCCGCCGACGCCCTCAGCCGCACCACTCCGGCCTCGGGCATCTTCCGGGGGGAAGGGCTCCCGAGCCACCTGGACCTCACCGAGCCGGCACCCGAGGCCCCGATCGAGCCTGCCGTCCGGGCCCCGGGCTCGCCCGGGTCGATCTGATCGACCGTACGGTTGTCAGTACGTCAGACCATCAGCACCGAGCAGTAAAGATGGGCCGATGGATCTCGTGCTGGCCAGACAGCGGGTGGGCGACGCCCGGGTAGCAAGGTTGGGCACAGTCACGTCCGACGGTCGCCCGCATCTGGTCCCGGTGTGCTTCGCCCTCGTCGACGAGGTGGTCTACACGGCCGTCGACGCCAAGCCGAAGTCGACGCTGGACCTGCGCCGCCTGAAGAACATCGAGGCGAACCCGGCCGCCTGTCTGCTCGTCGACCACTACGACGAGCATTGGGCGGACCTGTGGTGGGTCCGCCTGGACGGGTCGGCGCGAGTCGTCGCGTCGGCATCCGAAGCGGCGCGCGCCAAGGGTGCGCTGAGGGCAAAGTATCCCCAGTACGACACGGTCGCCATCCCCGGGGTGGTGATCGCCTTGGAGATCACGGCGTGGTCGGTGTGGCCGTAGCCGGCGTTCAGGCGTCGGGCCGCTCACGAGGAACGTCCTCGAACCGGGGTCGCCGTCTCGGCGTTTCGGGAGCACCGAGGTCCAAGCGCCATTGCCCACGGTCGTCCCGGGTGCGGAGGGCCTGCGTCCCGACCGTGTCCGGCGCGTCCGGAGGAAGGGGTTGGACCACCTCCCAGTACGCGTCGGCGTCCGAATCTGGGATCACTACGACCCGCCGGTCTCCGACGAGTACCCCGAGCTCCCCTCCCCGGGACCGCGGCGCAGTGGCCTCGATGGTGATGGCGATGGCGCTCATGTCCCGGAACGCCACGATCCCCGCCACCTCCGTCTCGTCCAGCCAGGGCTGGGCGTCGTCGACCAGGGCGACCCGACAGGTGTGATGCCAGTCGGGGGAGACATAGACGTCGATCTTCCGGTGCGATCGCAGGTCCTCCTCGGTGGGACCTTGGAGGATCTTCTTGAAGCGTGCTGCCGCACCGGTCAGGGTCGAGATGCTGTCGACGACATCGCTGATCCGACCTCCCACGGAGGTCGGGGCGACGAGCATGTCGAGCCTTCGATCCAGTAGCGGCTGGCCGGGAGGCTGCTCTCCGACCCGTCGGTACTGCTCGACGAGGATGTCGCGAGCCTCGTCCCGTGACTTGCCGTGCATCGCCTCCCGGCATCGGGCGTCGAATCTTGCCCGGTCACGGCTCCTTCGGACCGCCCGCCCCAGGATCTGGTCGAACCGTTGGTACTCACCGCTCGGCAACGTCGGACCCCCCACTCTGAGGGTCACCATCTTGCCATGGCCGAACGCGGTAGCCCCAGACGTGGTGGACGCAGCACGGCACGGGGATGACCATCAGCCGCACGGCTCACGCCGGGCTTCCCCTGGGTCGGAGTGGCGGCCCTCACCCGGCGTCGGTGGGGCCGAGGTCGTCGACCGGCCAGCTGGTCGACGGAAACCACGCCAGGACCCGCTGCAGCTCGGCGGTCTGGACCCCGGTGAGGCGCTTCCTCCAATTGCCGGGAAGGTCGGCGGCCACCCGCTGGGCGTCGAACCCCGAGCCGGGCCGGTCGTTGCCGGCCAGTTTGGCCGTGGCCCTCTCGTTCCAATCCAGGTCGAGCTCGGCGTACAGCCGGCGGAACTCGGCCTCCGGGTCGGTGCACATCTGCTCGTGCGTGCGCACGATCCATTCGGGATGCCGCGCCGTCGACGCCTCCAGGGCGGTGGTGAGGAAGCCCGATCTTCCAGATCATCTGCTCGAGGTGGTCGGCGCCGGGGAGCGGGACGCCCCAACTCCTCGGCCATGGCACGGACCGCCGGTGCTCGTTGCAACGGGACGTACTGGTCGTTGAGGTCGAGGTCGATCCAGCTGGCCAGGATGCTGCCGGGGTGGCGGAGCATGATCACGACATCGATGTCGAACTCGGAGGCCAACCACTCGATCGAGAGCGCCGAGTGCACGGTCTTGACCAGGAGTCCGGTGGCCCCGGATCGGGGCGACCGGGATGGAGCCGCGCTTGTCCTGTTCGCTACCGGCCGCGCCGGCAGGCGGCCCAACGCCCCGGTCACCGTCATCAGGGGCGAGTGGCCTCCCTGCAGGAAGCGCTTCCTCGATGCCTGGCTCACGCCCCTGAGGAGCTGTGCGGCGATCCGGAGCCTCGGTGACTCCGGCGCCCCGTCGAAGATCCAGGTCCACAGCCGGCGGTACTCCACTTCCTGGTCGCCGGGGCGGAGGACGGGGAACCTCCCGGTCCGGTGCTTGGCGGTGATGGCCGAGGCCCGGTGGCCCTCGCTGTCGGGCTCCAGCAGCGACAGGAGCGACGGGTCGCACTCGAGGATCCGTTGGGTCCAGGTCGTTCCCGATCGGGGCAGTCCCACGATCACCAGTGGACGTCGGGTGTCCCCGGCGCGGCATGGCCCATCAGTACCCGGACACCGTCATTGCCCGGACACCATCGTCGCCAGGTCGACATCGGCCCCGTCGGCGTCGGGCATCGACGACGTCCGAGGCCCATGGCAAGGACGTCAGCTCGGCCCGCCACGCCCCGCCATCGTCCAAGAGGTTGTGCTGCTCGCCCGGGTCGCGGTCCAGGTCGAACAGCTCGAAGGCGAACAATGACCCGGTCGTGGAACGCCACCACCGGAGCGCCGAGCAGGCAGCGCATGGAACTGGCGGAGCCTGGGTGCCGCGTCGCCCGCCGATGTCCCGGACGCCAGGTGCAGGGCAGTCACGATCAACTTGTGGGGGTGACGGAGGAACGACCGCACCACCGGTCCGGTGGCCAGCTGGCCGAGCAGTTGTCGGTTCCGCTCCACGTCGGCGTCGGACATGTGCTTGTGGAATCCGTCGTAGTTGAGCCGGAACCGGTCGTTCAGATAGAAGTACCGCCGGTCCTCACTGACGACGGTCCGGGGGCCGAGTCGTCCGGCCGGCACGCCGTCGACGTCGGGAACCCGGTGGCCGGCCAGGTCGAACAGGGTGGGGACCACGTCGGTGCCGGCGAGCACCTGGCTGTCGAGCGCCTGGCGCAGGGAGTCCCGCCGGTCGGCCGGAACCGACGAGGGAAGATCGAAGGCGAGTGGGACCGATACGAGGTCGTGATGTACCCGGCCGCCGTGGTGTATCCGTCCCTGTCCGAAGTCGAACCCCTCGCCGTGGTCCGAGGTCACGGCGGTGACGAAGTCGTCACGGTCGCGGACCGCCTCGAGCACCGAACGCACCTGGGCCGCCTGGGCGGTGGCACAGGCCTGGTAGGTCCGGAGCGCCGCGGTCCGGTCGGACTCGTCGGTGTCCCTCCAGGTGATCACCCGGTCGCCCAGCACCGGCGGACCACCCGGCGGGGCATAGCGCGTCGCCACCGGAAGGCAGTAGTCGTGGACGATGTTCGAGTGCAGCACCATGAACACCGGGCGCTTGCGCCCTGCCTTTCGGATCAGACGTCGGGCCCGCTGGAACGGTTCGTCGTGGTCACGGGTGAAGATCCACTTGTCGAAGCCGGTCTCGGCTCCGGACCCTTTGGAGATGGCCCCGTTGTTGACGATCCCGATGGTCCGGTAGGCGTCGGGCAGCGCCTGGAGCAGTGGGTTGGACTCGATCGGCGGGACGCGCCAGAAGTGACGGTGCCGGTGGGCGGCCACACCGCTCAGGATCGAGGTGCACGACGGGAGGGTCCAAGGAGCCGAGGAGACGCACGTCCGGGCCCGAAGGGTGCGGTCCGGGTCGTCGGCGCTGTGGTCGGCGGTGTCCTCCCGCAGCGCGTCGAGGATGATCAGGAGGATGTTCGGCGGTCCGCTCACTGCTCGGTGCCGGCAGCGGCACCGGCCGGGCCGGGTGTGGCCGCCGAACCGGGTGGGGCAGCGGCCGGGGTGGAGACGATCCGTCCCACCGCCCGGCGGGATACCCGCACTGCCGTGGCGCCCAGCGCCACGACGGCCCGCTCGGCCTTCAGGCGCTCGAGGTTCTCCGACCGGAACGGCTGTTGGGGGAGAAGCGCCCGGACGGTGGCCCAGTCGCCGGGGACACGATTGAGGTGTTCGGCCTTGTGGCCGTCGTCGAGGGCGCTGTAGGGCATGGCGAGGTACTCCTCGACGATCTTGTCGTAGCCGTCGCTGAGCACCGTCGACCCGGCATCGAGGCCGCGCACGATGCCCAGTCCGCTCGGTGGCGAGTCGGCCACGGCGACCTCGAGGTCGGGACGGTGGGCGCGGAGCGCCATGATCAGGCGCCACACGTCCCCGGCCCACCGGAAGGTGGATCGCTCGCGGGCGGCGTGCTGCTCGTCGTTGGGGAGGCAGTCGTGGATGAGGATGGTGGTGTCGGGGTTCGAGGCGCGCTCGAGATTGATGAAGTCGCGCAGCGCGAACTCGAAGTGGTGCATGCCGTCGATGAAGGCCAGGTCGAGGGGGACGCCCCCGAACGCCGTGGCCAGATCGTGCTGACGCGAAGAACTCGTCGCTGCGTCTGGCGGAACACCCGGGTGCGCCGGCCGAGCGGGTAGGCCGGGCGCGGCTCGGGATCGATGCCGATGCACTGGGTGCCGGGGAGTGCCATCGTCAACGACTGGGCGGTCGATACGCCCACTTCCACGTAGGTGCGGGGGAGCAGGTGTTGATGGGTCCGGTCGAACAGGTCGAAGTACGGCTGCTTGGGCCGCAGGCACATCCGGTAGGTCCGGTCGACCACGTCGTCGACGAGGCTCACGACGGGCCTACGGTGACTGCCGCGGCGGTGACGGGCCGGACCGAGGAGACCCAGGTCCCGGGCACCACGGTCCCGGGCACCGCAGCTGGTGGGCGGTGGTCGGGCTGGTCGGGGCGGTGATCGCCTCGGGCGGTGGGATTCGGCACGGTCGCAATCTACTCGGGAGCGCCGAAGGCGTCGCAGTTGCTCCGCCGACGGCGACCCGGTGCGCGCACGGCTGCACCCACCGTGGGCCGTTGGTCTACCCGGCGGGTTGGCGAGCGATCAGACCCGACGGAGGATCCGCAGCGATCCGCACTCGCCGTCCTCGACGAACTCGCCGGAGTCGAGGGCGGCCCGCCAGATGTCGAACGGCGGCCGACCGCCGTCGGCCGGATCCGGGAACACGTCGTGGATGGCCATCCATCCGCCCTCGGCCACCTTCGGTGCCCAGCCCCTGAAGTCCGCCCACGCCGGTTCGTCGCCGTGGCCACCGTCGATGAAGGCGAAGGCGAGGGGGGTGGTCCACAGCGAGGACACGGTCGGCGAGTCGCCGACGATGCCGACCACGGATGATTCGAGGTCGGCGGTCACGACGGTGTGGCGCCAGTGGGGCAGCGTGTCGATGCGGCCGGTGGCCGGGTCGATCAGCGACCGGTCGTGGTGCTCCCACCCCGCCTGGTTCTCCTCGCTCCCGTGGTGATGGTCGAGGCTGAACACGGTGGCGTCGGTCTCCTCGGCGGCCGCACCGATGTAGACGGTCGACTTTCCGCACCACGCCCCGATCTCCACGAAGGCAGCCCCCTCGAACGACGCGCCGGCCCGCAAGGCGGCCAGGAACAGCGCTTCCCCCTCGTCGTCGGGCATGAACCCGTTGGTCGCCCGGGCCAGGTCGAAGAGGTGGTCCCGCCTTGCCGTGCGGGCTGCGTTCGACTCGCCCGTCGCCGGGCCGGTGGCCACGGGCTCACCTCGGATGGTGCTCTTCGGAGTTCGCATGGAAGGTTGCTACGGTACACGCCCTGCCGAGGACTGATCTCACCTGCCCGCTATGTTTGACGCCTGGGTAGGATCCCACGAGCACGGGGGGGACCCAGTGCACGGTCCGGGCAACTCCTCGGCCGGCGTCGGGCACAACGGGGACAGTGGGCAGTGAGCAACGAACCATGACCGAAGACCACGCCCACGGGCCCGGCCTGACCGACCGCCCCTCGGCCACCGGCAAGGCGCGGATCTCCGCCCTCGACGGCCTGCGGGCCTTCGCCCTGCTCATCATCATGGGCTACCACTTCGGGGTGGGGTGGCTCCAGGGGGGCTTTTTCAGCCTGGACATCTTCTATGTGCTGTCGGGCTACCTGATCACCGGCCTGTTGCTCAGCGAGTACGCCAGGAAGGGCCGCATCGTGCTGTCGGCGTTCTGGCTGCGCCGGGCCCGCCGCCTGCTCCCGGCCCTGCTCATCGTGCTGGTGGCCGTCACCGTCATGGTGCGCTTCGCCGAGCCGGCCGGCCTCTACCCCGACTTCCGGATGAGCGCCCTGTCGGCCCTGTTCTACTTCTCCAACTGGTGGCAGATCGCCGCCAGCTCCAACTACTTCGTGGCCACCGGGGCGGTGTCCCCCCTCACCCACACCTGGTCCCTGGCCGTCGAGGAGCAGTTCTACCTGGTCTGGCCCCTGGTCACCCTGGCCGTGCTCCACCTGTCCCGCACCATCGCCCGGGGGGTGCGGGCCCTGTTGGTGGTGTCGGTGGCCGGGGCCATCGCCTCCGCCCTCGAGATGGCCCTGTCCTACAGCCCGACCGCCAACACCACCCGGCTCTACTTCGGGACCGACACCCACGCCCAGTCCATCCTCATCGGGGCCACCCTGGCCTGTGTGCTGACCATGGTCCAACAGCACCGGGGGAACCAGGGGATGGCCCCGGTCGCCACCACCAAGGCGGCCCGGTGGGCCCTGGTGGCCCTGGGCCTGGCCGGCCTGGCCGGCACCCTCACCCTCACCTACTCCCTCCAGGGCCTCGACCCCTTCGACTACCAGGGCGGGTTCACCCTGTCGGCCCTGTCGGCGGCGGCCATCATCATCGGGGCGGTGTGCGTGCCCACCGGCCCCCTGGCCCGGGTGCTGTCCCTCCGGGTGCTGGTGTGGATCGGGACCGTCTCCTACGGGGCCTACCTGTGGCACTACCCGGTCTTCGTCTACTTGGACTACGACCGCACCGGGCTGACCGGCATCGGGCTGCTGGCCGTCCGCTTCGCCGTCACCTTCGCCCTGGCCGCGGCCAGCTTCTACCTGGTGGAGCGCCCGGTCATGGAAGGACGGTTCTGGCGGTCGGTCAAGGCCATCGCCCCGGCCACCGCACTGATGGGCGCCACGGTGGCGGTGGTGCTGGTGGGGACGGTGGGGGTGGCATCGGCCAATCCGTCGGTCGCCGTCCCGGCCGCCCCGCCGACAGCACCCGGACGGGCCACCGTCCCGGTGCTCGTGGCCGGCGACTCCACCGCCTTGACCATGGGGCTGGCGCTCGCCTATGCCGCCGACCAGTCCAAGGACGGCCTGGAGGTGATCGACAAGGGCAGCGAGGGCTGCGGCGTGGCGGAGGGCCGGACGTTCGTGGCCGACGGCGTGACCAGCCGGGTGCCTCCGGCGTGCAACTCCGGCGCGCCGGTCGGTGACCAGTGGCCCGCCCTCCTCAAGGACTGGATCAATCAGTACAAGCCCAAGGTGTGTGTGCTCCTGGCCGGTCGGTGGGAGCTCTTCGACCGGACCGACCTCGCCGGCCACCTGACCAACATCACCCATCCGGCGTATGCGAGCTACGTCCAACAACAGATCCAGCGGTTCGTCTCCATCTCGACCCGGCTCGGATGCCGGGTGGTGCTCATGACGGCCCCGTACTTCCAGTCGGGCGAACAGCCCGACGGGCAGCCCCGGCCTGAGGACGACCCGGCCCGAGTCCAGGACTACAACGCCCTCGTGCGGGCGGTGGCCAGGGCCAACCCGCAGACCGTGTCGCTGGTGCTGTTGAACCCCATGGTCTCGGTCGACGGCCACTACACCCAGTCCATCGGCAAGATCGTGGTGCGGGCACCCGACGGTGTCCACTTCCCCTTCTACGCCATCTTCAACGAGGACGCCCACGCCCCCGACACCGCCGCCCAGGAGGAACAGTTCGCCCTGTGGATCGGCCCGAAGATCCTCCCCACCATCGTGAAGGCCGCCCACGCCCCGTCCCCGTAACGGCCCCGGCCGAGGTCACCGCCGAGGTCCCCGCCGCCGACCCGCGGTGACCGCGGGCGGCACGAGGCCCGTCACCCGCGGATCAAGGTGACCAGGGTGTAGGTGGCGAACCCGGCCAGGATCACTCCGCCCGACTTCCGGATCACCGCCACGGGCAGGAAGCGGAGCAGTGAACGTCCGCCGAACGCCCCGATGGCGGCGACTGAGGCCAGGGCGGTGAACGCCCCGATGAAGACGGCCGCGGGTGCGTGGTACTTGGCGGCCAGGTTGGCCGTGAGGAGCTGGGTGAGGTCCCCGAACTCACCCACGAAGATGACCAGGAACGCCGCCCCGACGGTCCGGAGTCCCCGACGGGCCGATGCCGCCTCCTCGGCGCCCTCTTCTTCGGCCTCCTTCTCGGGGACCACCAGGAGGTAGACGGCCCCGGCGGCGAAGAGGACGGCGGTGATCCCCTCGATCCACCGGTGGGGGAGCAGCTGCAGGATCTGGCCGATGGCCACGGCGATGGCGGCGTGGACGGCGAAGGCCGACGTGGCGCCGATCCACACCAGCAGGGGCCGGTAGCGGCTCCCCATGATGAGGGTGGCGATCATGGTCTTGTCCGGCAGCTCCGCCACGAAGATGAGCGCGTAGACCGTGACGACGATGCCGAGCTGCACCGGGTCATGTTACGGGGGCCCAGGAGATGCCCCGCCCGGCCCGACCCGGCGCCCCGGGCCCGGGGTGACTCAGGCCGTTGGCAGCCCCAGCGACCGGTTCAGGGTGTCGGCCAGGCCCGGGCCCTCGCGCATCCCGAAGGCGACGTTGACGGCGAGCCGTTCGAGGATCTGGTCGACGGTCCGCCCACCGGCGGGGAGCGGGTGGGCGACGACGAACTCCCGTACCTGGTCGGCCAACTCCCCCGACCCGCACAGGCCCCGCACCCCGTCGAGCATGCGGGGAAGGATGTTGGACGGGAACTTGGCCACCAGGGTGTCCCACTCCTCGGTCACCCGTTGCCAGATGGCGGGGCCGGTGACCCGGTTGGCCACCAGCGCCTGCAGCAGGAACGGGGCGTTCTGGCTTCGCACCTCGGTGACGGCGAGGTCGAAGGCGCGCGACGCCAGTGCGGGATCGGCGAACGAGGCCAACGCGTAGAGGTAGCGGTTCTCCTCCTGGGGGGTGGCCGGCGCCCGGTACCGGGCCAGGAAGGCGTCGAACTCGGCCTCGCCCCCGGTGGAGCCCACGATGTCCAAGAGGGCCGACTCGGTGTCCGGATGGAGGGGGGTGTCGCCGGCGGCCTCGAACCGGCGGGCCGCCTCGGCCTTGGTGGCGGGGTCGTCGCCGACGGTCCCGAGGGTGCGGATCACCGCCGAGCGCAGTGACGGGGTGCGCTCCCCGTCATCGTCCCGCGGGTCCCAGCCCAGGTCGGCGGCCGAGTGGCCCGATGAGCGTGCGCACGGCGAGCGCCAGCACCGGGCGGTCGCCGTCGGGGATCACCCGGTCGCACAGGCCGAGGGCCCCGAGAACCACCGACCACACGCTCGGGTCCCCCTCGGCCGACTCGGCCAGGGCCGAGGCCAGCCGGAGCACGTCGGAGAGCGACGCATGGCCCGACAGCGACGCCGCCCACGTGTCGGACACCAGGTTGTACCGCTCCAGCGCGTCCAGGTCGCCGAGCCGCCGGGCCAGATGGTCGACGGTGGCCGTCGGGTAGGCGACCCGGTAGTAGCCCGAGCCCCCGGCGTTGATCAGGCGCTCGGCCGGGTCCCCGGCCGGGACGACGGGCCCGGCCCCGGTCAGCAGCATCGGGAAGGGATCGGTGCCGCCCTCGAGCGACCGGTACAGCACCGGCACCTGCCAGTCCGACCCGATGGCCCCGCCCGGATCGCCGCGGTAGGAGAAGGGCACCTGGGTGAGCGAGCCGTCCTCGGCCACCTGGATCAGCGGGTAGCCGCCCTGATCGATCCAGGTGTCCATGAGCGAGCCGACCGCCCGTCCGCTCGACCGCTCCAGTGCGCTCCACAGGTCGGCCGTCTCGGTGTTGCCGTAGCTGTGGGTGGTCAGGTAGTCGTGGATGCCGTCCTTGAAGACGTCGGGTCCGAGGAACTGCTCGAGCATGCGCAGCACGCTGCCGCCCTTCTGGTAGGTGAGGACGTCGAACATCCCCTGGGCCTCCTCGGGCCGGCCGACGGCGAACTCGACCGGACGGGTGGCATGGAGGCCGTCGACGGCCATGGCCGCCTCACGCTCGACACCGAAGCTGACCCAGCGCTGCCACTCGGGCCGGAACGCGTCCACGGCCAGCACCTCCATGAAGGTGGCGAACGCCTCGTTCAACCAGATCCCGTTCCACCACTTCATGGTGACGAGGTCGCCGAACCACATGTGGGCGATCTCGTGGCAGACGACGTCGGCCACCCGCTCGAGCTCCACCCGGGCCGACTGGGCCGGGTCGACCAGGAGCGCCGACTCGCGGAAGGTCACGCACCCGAGGTTCTCCATGGCCCCGAAGGCGAAGTCGGGGATGGCCACCAGGTCCAGCTTGTCGGCCGGGTACGGGATCCCGAAGTAGTCGGTGAAGAAATTCAGGGCGTGGGCCCCCACGGCGAGGGCGAACGCCGTGAGGCCCCCGCGTCCGGGAGGATGCACGATGCGCAGCGGCACCCCGTTGACGTCGACCGCCTCGGTCGCCTCCAGCGGGCCGACGATGAAGGCGACCAGATACGTGGACATCACCATGGTGGGGGCGAAGCGCACCTGCCGCTTCCCGTCGGCGACGGGGGACTCCTCGACCACCGGACCGTTGGAGTAGGCGGCCATGGCGTCGTCCACGACGAGGGTGACCTCGAAGGTGGCCTTCAGCTCGGGCTCGTCCCAGCAGGGGAACGCCCGGCGGGCATCGGTCGACTCCATCTGGGTGGTGGCGATGACGTGCTCGACCCCGCTGTCGTCGGTGAAGGTGGAGCGGTAGAAGCCGTGCAGCTTGTCGTTGAGGATCCCGGTGAACGACAGGTGGAGCGTGGCCGGTCCCGCTTCCACGGGGGCGGCGAACCCCAGCGTGACCCGCTCCTCGGCCTCGTCGTGGTCGATGGTGGTGGGGGAGAGGGCGTAGCCGCCGTCGGGGTCGGCGTCGTTCAGCTCGGCGAAGGTGATCTCGAGCTCGGCGGCGTTGAGGGTGATGGAGGCGGTGGGGCGCACGATGTCGACGTCGATCTCCACGTCGCCGGCGAAGGTGGCGCCGGGGAGGTCGGGGGTCAGCACCAGGCGGTAGGTGCGGGGCCGGACTGTGGTGGGGAGCCGGGTGTCGGGGGTGTCGTCGGCGGTGGTCTCGTCGGTTGTCGAAGCGCTCATGTCGGGCAGGCTACCGTCGGGCCGTGCAGACAGACTCCGAATCGGCCGATTCCACCGAACTATCCGACACTGCCGCCCCGATCGGGGACACGGCCGACCCGACCGGGGACACCGCCGGCCCCCGGCTCGACGTGGTGGCCATCGGGAACGCGCTCGGTGGACGTACTGGCTCCGGCGACCGACGAGGACCTGATCGCCCTCGACCTCATCAAGGGAACCATGGCCCTGGTCGACCACGACCGGTCCCAGGCCATCTACGACACCATGGGCCCGTCCACCGAGGCCTCGGGCGGCTCGGCCGCCAACACGGTGGCCGGGGTGGCGGCCCTCGGAGGGCGGGCGGCATTCCTCGGCCGGGTGGCTGACGACACGTTGGGGATGGCCTTCACCCACGACATCCGCTCCATCGGCGTGGCCTTCGATCCCGTCCCGACGACGGCGGTGCCGGGCAAGGCGGTCACCGGTCACTGCCTGGTCCTGGTCACCGAGGACGCCGAGCGCACCATGGCCACCCACCTCGGCGTGGCCTCGGACTTCGCCTCGTCCGACCTCCACGGCGGTCACCTCTCCTCCGCCCAGGTCCTCTACCTCGAGGGGTACCTGTGGGAGCAACCCCAGGCCAAGGCGGCCATCCGCGAGGCCATCGACCTCGCCCACCGACACGATTCGGCGGTGGCGCTGTCGGTGTCGGACCCGTTCTGCGTCGAGCACCACCGCCGCGAGTTCCTCGACCTGCTCACCGGCGAGCTCGACATGCTCTTCGCCAACGAGGACGAGGTCAAGATGCTCTTCGACGTGTCCGAGTTCGACGCCGCCGTGGATGCCGTGGCCGAAACAGGGGTGCTGGCCGTGCTGACCAGAGGGGCGGCCGGCAGCGTGGTCGTGACGGCGTCGGGTCCCGTGGTGGTGCAGGCGGCCCCGGTGGAACAGGTGGTCGACACCACCGGCGCCGGCGACCTCTTCGCCGCCGGGTTCCTCTACGGCATCACCAACGGCCTGTCGCCCGAGGAGTCGGCCCGCCTGGGCGGCGTGTGCGCTGCCGAGGTCATCTCCCACGTGGGGGCTCGGCCGCTGGCCGATCTGCGGGCCCTGGCCGTGGAGGCCGGGCTCTTCGCGTGAGCCCCGGCTCGCTTCGGCCCCCGGGGAACCTCGGTGGTCAGTCGCTGGTGTGACACCGGACCGGTATGGCGGGGCCGCCCCGGAGCCCCACACGACCGGTATGCAAAAGCGGAGAACAGACCACCGAGGTCGGGGTCCGGGCTCGACGCCCATTCCGGGGCCGAGCCCGGACCTGCTCAGGCGGGGGGGCTCTCGACCGGCCGGAAGCTGAACGGCAGGTCGGCGATCCGGACCAGGATCGAGGCCACCTCACGGCCGAGGGGGGCCAGGGCCGCATCGAGGGTGGTGGGATCCTCCAGGATCGACTCCTCCAGCTGGCACGACCCCTCGTAGGACACCTCGATGGCCGTCTCCGCCACCTCGTTCCCGCCGGTCATCAACTGTTCGATGGTCGCCGACAGCCGCACCAGGCGCTCGTCGCCGATGGCGTCCAGATGGTCGGGCAGCACGTCGAGCAGCGGCTGGACGGAGGGCACCTGGTTCAGCATCTGCACCCGGAACGCCACCTCCACCAGGACCTCGGGGAGCTCGTCGGGCTCCTCGCCGATGGCCCAGCTCCGGTAGGAGGTCTGGCTCCAGGTCGGCCAGTCCAGGCTGGTGTCGACGCGGATGCGGGCGGGGCGCTCTTCCCCCGGCAGGCTGTAGGAGGTCTCGAAGCTCAGATCGCCGAGGAAGACGTCCACCTGGAACCGCTCCTCCACCGCCTGACGCTGCAGCAGGGCGGCCTCGAAGGCGTGCCGGTGTGAGGTCACAAGTTGGGTGAAGACGTGGTCCAGCATCGCGGGGCAGAGGCTACCGTTCTTCCATGGCCGTCTCCTCCGCGTCACGCCGGACAGCCCCCTGGCTGGATCGGCGGGTCATCGCCTACGCCCACCAGGGCGGGGCATGGGAGGGTCCCTCGTCCACGCTCCATGCCATCGAGAGGGCGCTCTGCAGGCGGGCGCCACCGGTATCGAGCTCGACGTCCACGCCACCGCCGACGGGGTCCTGGTGGTGTGCCACGACCCGTCGGTGGACCGCACCACCGACGGCGTCGGCCAGATCGCCGACCTCACCCTGGCCGAGGTGCAGGCGCTCGACAACGCCTACTGGTGGGCCCCGGGCGCCGACGTGTCGCCCGGGCTCGACGAGGCCGACTACCCGTTCCGGGGGCGGGCCCCCGAAGACCCGATGTTCCGGATCGCCCGGTTGGAGGAGGTCCTGACGTCGTTCCCCGGGGTGGTGCTCAACCTCGACATCAAGCGGACGGCCCCGGTGGTGGAGCCGTACGAGGAGGCCCTGGCCGACCTGCTGCGCCGCCACGGGCGCACCGACGACGTGATCGTGGCCTCGTTCCTCGACTCGGCCACCGACGCCTTCTCCGGCTACGCGCCGGAGATCCCGACGTCGGCCGGCACCGTGGCGGTGGCGGCGTTCTACCAGAGCGTGCAGGCGGGGGAGGAGCCGGCGCCGCTACGCCACGTGGCGCTCCAGGTGCCCATCGGCTACGGCGACCTGACCCTGGTCGATCAGCGTTTCGTCGATGTGGCCCATGACCAGGGTCTGGCCGTCCACGTGTGGACCATCGAGGAAGAGGCGGAGATGGAGCGACTGTGCGGGCTGGGCGTCGACGGCATCATCACCGATCGGCCTACGGTCCTGGTGCAGGTCCTCGAACGCCTCGGCAGTGCGTGGCGTCCGCAGGGGTCACCGCCTCACGGCCCCAGGGTTGAGGATCGTGGCGCGTGCTTCGAAGGGGCTCAGCCCCGCCCGCAGTTGGGCTTCTTGCCGTGGTTGGCCTTCTTCTTGGCCCGGAGCTTGCGTTTGTTGGTTCGTTTGGACACAGTCCGGCAAGTGTACTCGGGTTGCCCGGGGTGGCGGCACCGGAGTCACCGGAGCACCCGGGTCAGCGGAGCGATTCGATGAGCTGGCTCCTGCGTGACGGGGACGTGTTGGCCACGGCCGAGGTGGCCGAGGGGTTCGCCCAGCGGAGCAAGGGCCTCCTCGGACGGTCCCGTTATGAGGGTGCCATGGTCTTCCACCGCACCAGGTCGGTCCACACCATGGGCATGAAGTTCCCCATCGACGTGGCCTTCTGCGACAAGGACCTGGTCGTGGTCGGGATCACCACACTTCCCCCGTGGCGGCTGGGCGTTCCCCGCAAGGGCGGGCGGTCGGTGATCGAGGCCCAGGCCGGCGCCTTCGAGCGGTGGGGCCTGAAGCCCGGAGACCGCCTGGAGCTCCGCTGATGGCCTCGACGGAGGACGGGGCCGGAGCCGGGGCGGAGCTCGACCCGGACGTGCTCGAGGAGTTGGAGTTCTGGGGTGACGACATCGCCGACACCGCCGACACCGACACCGCCGACACCGACACCGCCGACACCGACACCGCCGACACCGACACCGCCGACACCGACACCGACACCGCCGGTTCCGCTCCTGTCGGTCGGGGCCGGATCGTGCTGGTCGGCACCCCCATCGGCAACCTCGGGGACCTGTCGCCCCGGGCAGTGCGCTCCCTGGCCGACGCCGACGTCATCTACTGCGAGGACACCCGCCACTCGCGCAAGCTGCTCACCCACGCCGGGATCACCGGGGCCACCCTGCGCTCGCTGCACGAGCACAACGAGCACGAGCGGGTCGACCGGATCGTGGCCGAGGTCGGGGAGGGGCGCACGGTGGCGATCGTCTCCGACGCCGGCATGCCCGGGGTCTCGGATCCGGGGCGTCAGGTGGTTGCGGCAGCTGCCGCCGCCGGCTTGGAGGTCACCGTGGTGCCCGGGCCGTCGGCCGCGCTGGCCGCCCTGGTGGGGAGCGGTCTGCCGACCGACCGGTTCGTGTTCGAGGGGTTCCTCCCGCGGAGCGGGCAAGGACCGACGCCAACGACTCGCCGTGCTGGCGGACGAACCCCGGACCACCGTCCTGTTCGAGGCGCCCGGACGGGTGGCCGGGACACTGTCGGACCTGGCCGAGGTGTGCGGGGGCGACCGCCCGGTGGTGGTGGCGCGGGAGCTGACCAAGGTCCACGAGGAGTTCTGGCGGGGGACCCTGGACGAGTCGATCGGGTGGGCGGCCACACCGCTCCGGGGCGAGGCGGTGCTGGTGCTCGGGGGCGCACCCGCCCGCGGGCCGGCGACGATCGCCGACGACGTCCTCACCGCCGCCCTCACCAGGCGGCTGTCGTCGGGGGAGCGGACCCGGGGCGCCGTCGACGAGGTGGCCTCCGAGTTCGGGGTGCCGCGGCGCCGGGTCTATGAGCTGGCCCTCGCCACCAGGGGCGGCGCCGCATCTGAGCCGGCCGGCGATGCCGCGCCGGGGACGGAATGACGTAACGGTGGGAACTGTTGTAGAGACTGGGAGTGAAGACGAAGCGGCCCCGGGCGGGTGGGCCGCAAAACACGGATCGACCCGGGAACAGGACAGTGTGACCCGGATCGGGAGAGAGCGAGGAACCGACATGTTCGGACGCAGTCAGATGGATTCCACCCAGGCGCCGGGGATCGCACCCGACGACATCCCCGAGGGGCTCGACCGGGCCGCCTTCGCCGCCGGCTGCTTCTGGGGCGTCGAGGAGTTCTTCCGGGCCATCCCCGGTGTGGTCGACGCCATCTCGGGGTACGAGGGCGGTCCCGCGGAGCACCCGACCTATGAGCAGGTGTGCAGCGGGTCCACGGGCCACGCCGAGGCGGTGCTCGTCACCTTCGACCCTGCCCAGGTGTCGTTCGACACCTTGCTCGAGGAGTTCTGGCGGCACCACGACCCCACCACGCTCAACCGGCAGGGACCCGACCACGGGACCCAGTACCGCTCGGCGGTGTTCACCCACGATGAGGCCCAGGAGAAGGCGGCCCGTGCCTCCCTGGACGAGTACCAGGCCCGCTTCAAGCGGCCCATCGTGACCGAGGTGACCCCGGCCACCACGTTCTGGCCGGCCGAGGAGTACCACCAGCGCTTCACCGAGAAGACCGGCCGGGGCGGCTGCCACGTCGCCAACTGGTAGCTCGACGGGAGCCTCGGTCGGTTCGACCGGTGATCTGACCGATCGGAGGCCGTCCCGCCCCCGATCCCGTCAGCGGAGCTCGGTCAGGGCCCGTCGGACGTAGGGCATGACGGGCAGGACGAGGGCCTCCTCGACGGGGACCCAGCGGGCGAGGTCGGACGACCCGCCGATCTCGTGGCGCAGGTCGCCGGTGAACGAGTCGATGGCATGGACGATCCTGACGGTGTGGAGGCTCACCCCGTCGGGCAGCGTGGTCACGTCGGAGAGCACGCCCAACAGCCTGCCCACCACCACGTCCAGCCCCGTCTCCTCCTCGCACTCACGTCGGAGGGCGGCCGTGGGCGCCTCGCCGTGGTCGATGCCGCCGCCGGGCAGGAACCAGCGGCCGGCCACGGTCAGGGTCGAGGCCGCCCTGACCAGCAGGACGCGGCGGTCGCCGCCGTTCCCGCTCTCGCAGATGCCGTAGACCGCCACCCGCTGTCTCGTCTCCGACCGGGCAGCTCCGCTCATGCCCGTGCATCCTACGGTCGGCCCGGGCGCCGGCCCGACCCATGTCAGCCGGGGTCGTCCCGGTCGGTACGCTACCGGGCAGTGTCCCGCTTCTACATCACCACGCCCATCTACTACGTCAACGACGCGCCCCACGTCGGTCACGCCTACACCACGGTGAACGCCGACGCCCTGGCCCGGTGGCACCGGCTGATCGGGGACGACGTCTTCTTCCTGACCGGCACCGACGAGCACGGCCAGAAGGTGGCCCGCGCCGCCGAGGAGCACGACCTCACGCCGAGCGAGTGGACCGACCAGCTGGCGCCGAGGTTCGCGTCGGCCTGGGCCGACCTCGACATCGCCAACGACGACTTCATCCGCACCACCGAACCCCGCCACCAGCGCGCCGTCCAGCAGTTCCTCACCCGGATCTACGAGAACGGGTGGATCGTCAAGGACACCTACCGCGGGCTCTACTGCGTGTCGTGCGAGCAGTACTACGCCGAGGACGAACTGCTCGAGGGGCAGCTGTGCCCCATCCACCGCACCCCGGTCGACCTCCTCGAGGAGGAGAACTACTTCTTCCGCCTGAGTGCCTTCGAGGACCGTCTCATCGAGTGGTACGAGGCCAACCCGGACGCGGTGGTGCCCGAGTCGAAGCGGAACGAGGCGCTCAGCTTCATCCGCGGCGGCCTCCGTGACATCTCCATCACCCGGACCTCCATCGACTGGGGCGTGACCGTCCCCTGGGACGAGAAGCACGTCTTCTACGTCTGGTACGACGCCCTCATCAACTACCTGACCGCCATCGGCTACGGCGAGGACGAGGCCCGGTTCGAGGCGTGGTGGCCGGCGGTCCACCATCTGATCGGCAAGGAGATCATCCGGTTCCACTGCGTGTGGTGGCCGGCCATGTGCATGGCCGCCGGCATCGACCCGCCCGCCCACGTGCAGGTCCACGGATGGCTGCTGGTCGGTGGGGAGAAGATGTCCAAGTCGAGCCTGAACCAGATCTCGCCGGGTGAGTTGACCGCCGACTACGGCGTGGACCCGGTGCGCTACCACCTGCTCCGGGACACGCCGCTCGGCTCCGACGGTGACTTCTCGGCCGAGGGGATCACCAGCCGCTACAACGCCGACCTGGCCAACAACCTCGGCAACCTCTTGTCCCGGGTGACCACGGTGGTCGGCTCCAAGTGCGGCGGGATCGGGCCGGCCCCGAGCTCCGGACAGCCGGCTGGCCGGGGTGGCGGCCACCACGCTGGCCGAGGCCTCGGCGGCATGGAACGCCGGCCAACCCCACCTCGGACTCGAGGCCACGTGGCGGCTGATCCGGGAGACCAACGCCGAGCTGGAGGCGGCGGAGCCGTGGAAGGCCGATCCCGGTCCTGAGGTGGACGCCGTGCTCGGCAGCGCCCTCGAGGTGCTGCGCCTGGTGGCGCTGTTCATCGTCCCGGCCATGCCGTCCACAGCCGAGGAGATCTGGCGGCGGATCGGGCTCGAGGGCTCGCCGGCGGCCCAGTCGCTGCCCGGGGCGGGCGTGTGGGGTGGCTACCCGGCCGGGCGCACGGTGGAAAAGGGATCCCCGCTCTTCCCCCGGCGCAAGGCCTGAAGGGCCGGCACCGGGGCCATGGGGGACGCCGTCGTCGAGTGGTTCGACTCCCACTGCCACCTCCAGGACGAGTTCGCCGAGACGGGCCCCGGGGACGGCGGCGGTGCCGACGAGGGGGGCCCGCACGCCACCAGGCTGGCCGCCAACGTGGCCCGGGCGGCCGAGTCCGGCGTGACCAGGATGGTCTGCGTCGGCACCAATGCGGACTCCTCGCCTCGAGGCGGTCCGCCTGGTCCGGGCCATGCGGGAGCCGGGGTCGGTGGCGGTGGCCGAGGGCGTCGAGCTGTGGGCCACCGTCGGCCTCCATCCCCACGACGCCGTCAACGGGGTGGCGTCCCTCGACGATCTGCTGTGCCGACGAACTCGGTTCCGCGCCCACAGTGGCCGCACCGGCCGACCGGGTGGTCGTGGGCATCGGTGAGTGTGGTCTCGACTACCACTACGACCACTCGCCCCGGCCGGTGCAGCGAGAGGTGTTCGCCCGAGCAGGTCGAGCTGGCGCGCCGGCACGGGCTGACCCTGGTCATCCACACCCGGGAGGCCTGGGACGACACCTTCGGGATCCTGGCCGACGCCGGCGTGCCGGAGCGCACCATCGTCCACTGCTTCACCGGTGGCCCCGACGAGGCGCGGCGTTGCCTCGACCTCGGCGCCTCCCTCTCGTTCAGCGGCGTGGTCACGTTCAAGAACGCCGAACCGGTGCGCCAAGCGGCCGCCCTCTGCCCACTCGACCGGCTCCTGGTGGAGACCGACACCCCGTTCCTGGCGCCGGTCCCCCATCGCGGAACCCTCAACGAGCCATCGAGGGTTCCTCTGGTCGGGGCCACAATTGCCCTGGTCAAACAGGTTGAGACTTTGCAGGTGGCGACGGCGTCGACCCGGAACGCCCGCTCCATGTTCGCCATCTGACGGCGCCCGGCCGGCTGCGTCGGCGGGCCGCCGGTGGGTCGCGGGCGGACGCCGCTCGGTAGGGATACCCCCACCCCTCAGTTTGATTGTCGGTGGACGACCCGCCTAGCCTCGTCCCTGCGGCCGCTGTATAGCGGTCGTTTTCCTTTATCAGGAGTGCGACTGTCGGACGCATTCTGAGGCCGGTTCGGAGGAGCCGGCCCCGCCCGTCCCCACATGGGACGGGCGGACCCGCCCGGGTCCGACCCGGGAGGGCATTGACAGTCGCACAAGGAGCGTGGAGTCCTGAGGACAACAATTCGAAAGAGCAGCCGGCCCGGTGCCGCCCTGTTCCTCTGCGGAGCCGTACTCGTCGTGCCGCTCCTGTTGATCCAGAACCAGTCCGAAGCCTCGGCCAGCCCCAGCCCGGGCGGCCACGGCTCCGATCGACCGTCGGCCGGACCGGCACCCGCCTCGGCGCCGTCGGTCGGCGGCCGGCTCACCTCCGATGTCCGGGCCCAGGGCCCGTCAGGTAAGGCCTCCGGTCAGCCGCCGCCGCCCTCCACCACCAACGCCCCGCCCACCACGGTGGCGGCGCCGGTGCAGACCACCCTGCCGACCCAGAACGTCGCCGCCCACGCCGCGGTTCCCCCGACCACGACCACCACCGCACCGCCCCCTCCGACGACGACCACCACGACCCGCCCGGTGGTCGTGCAGGCCCCGGCGCCGCCGACCGGATCGGTCCACACCGGCCAGGTCACCTACTACGACCACCCGGCCGGCACCTGCGCCAGCCCGTGGCTGCCCTTCGGGACGGTGGTCCGGATCACCAACCCGGCCAACGGCGAGTCGGTGAGCTGCGTGGTCAACGACCGCGAGGCGGACACGGCACGGTCGATCGACCTGGCCACCGACACCTTCGCCCTGATCGCCCCCCTGTCCCAGGGGGTCATCGACGCCGATCTGAGCTGGTGAGCGGGCGCGCCGACGTCCGGCCGACCTCGGATCCGAGGAAGGTGAGACACTGGCCGGGTGACCCATGGTCGAGCAGAGATCCATGAGCTCCTGCTGGCCAACGACCTCCGTCCCAGCCGCGCCCTCGGTCAGAACTTCGTGGCCGACGGCAACACCGTGCGGCGGATCGTCCGCCTGGCCGGGATCACCGAGGGCGACCGGGTGGTCGAGATCGGCGCCGGCCTCGGATCCCTGACGCTGGCCCTGGTCGAGGCCGGGGCGACGGTCACCGCCGTCGAGATCGACCGCCACGTCCTGCCGGTGCTGCGCGCCCAGGTCGAACCCCTCGGGGCGCGGGTGGTGGAGGCGGATGCACTGACCGTGGACTGGCCGGTGCTGCTCGGCCCCGGTCCGGTCGGTCCCGAGGCGGGTGACCCCGGGCCGGCCGACGCCCGCCCCTGGTCGTTGGTGGCCAACCTGCCCTACAACGTGGCCGTTCCCCTGGTGATGCGGGTCCTGGAGGAGGCACCCCAGGTGACGTCGCTCCTGGTGATGGTGCAGCGGGAGGTGGGCGAGCGGTTGGCGGCCGGTGCCGGGGACGAGGCCTATGGGGCGGTGTCGGTGAAGGTCGCCTACTGGGCGAGGGCCCAGCTGGTCGGAAGGGTCTCCGCCTCGGTGTTCATCCCGCGCCCGCGGGTGGAGTCGGTCCTGGTCCGCCTGGATCGGCGTCCGAACCGCTCACCGGCCGACGGCCCGGGCACCGAGGCCTACGACCGGCTCTTCGCCGTGGTGCGGGGGGGTTTCGCCCACCGCCGGAAGATGCTGCGACGGTCACTCGAGGCGCTGGTCCGCCCGGAGGCCTTCGAAGCGGTCGGCATCCGGCCCACGGCCAGGGCCGAGGAGCTGGATCTGGCCGAATGGGAGCGGCTGGCGGCCTGGCGTCCGGCGCCGTCCGCTCCGCCGGCACCGTCCGTGCCGTCCGCCCCACCAGAGCCCTCGGGCAACCGGTGAGCCCGGAGGGTCCCGGGCCGGGGGCACACCGGACGGATGACGGGCCCGACGCCGCCATGCCGGGGGCGACGGTGCTGTCGGCGCCGGCAAAGCTGACACTCTCCTTGAAGGTCACCGGGGTCCGCCCCGACGGCTACCACCTGCTCGACTCCGAGATGGTGACGGTGGGCCTGGCCGACCGCCTCCTGGTCGGCACGGGCACCGGCCTCACCATCTCGACCGAGTTCGGCACCGGCGGCAGCCGCTCCGCCCTCAGCACCGGCCCGGACAACCTGGTGATGCAGGCGCTGGCGTCGGTGGACCGCTCGGCCCGGGTCCACCTGGTGAAGCGGATCCCACCGGGCGCCGGCCTCGGTGGCGGGTCGGCCGATGCGGCCGCCATCCTCCGGTGGTCCGGATGCTCCGACCTGTCGGTGGCCGCCCGTCTCGGAGCCGACGTCCCGTTCTGCGTCAACGGCGGGAGGGCGCGGGTCGGGGGGATCGGCGAGGTGTTGGCTCCCCAACCGTTCGAGGCCCGCTCCTTCGTGCTGTTCTTGTTGCCGTTCGGGGTGGACACCGGGGCGGTGTACCGCGCCTGGGACCGACTGCACGGGCACGGGGTGCAGGTGTCCGACACGGTTCCGCCCGGTGGTTCGGTTCCGGCCGTCGGCCAGCGCCGCCCGGGCGACTCCTCCAGCAATGACCTCGAGGCGCCGGCGCTGGTCGTCGAGCCCCGACTCGCCGGCCTGGCGCTCCTACCTCGGCGAGCTCACGGGACGAGACCCCAGGCTGGCCGGCAGTGGATCCACCTGGTTCGTCGAGGGCACCCCCGACGAGTTCGGCCTCGTGGGCACCACCACGTTGGTGCGGGGGGAGGAGACGGCCCTCGTCGTGCCGGTGAGGACCACGCCGGGCCCGGGCTAGAGGACCGAGGTGGTCGATCCGCATCAGGGACCGATCGACGGACGCGACGAAGGTCCCGGACCGGCTGGTGCGTGTGAACTCCGGAAGAGGCAGGATCAGGTCAGGCGCCTGCCGAGGTCGGAACTACTTACCGGCTGCCCGGCGCTGCCAACGGGTGGCCTTCAGCATCTTCTTGTGCTTCTTCTTGCGCATGCGCTTACGGCGCTTCTTGATGAGTGATCCCATGTCGCTCGGCACCCTAGTCGACCAGGGACTTTTATGCCATTGCCGGTGTCCGGGGCCGCGCCGGGCGTCCCATGGGCGGGGGTGATCGTCCCTCGCTCAGTCCTCGGTGGCGGGCCCGAGCGCTGGTGGCACCTGAGGGAGGCTGAACCGGAACAGGGCGCCCCCGCCCTCGGCCTGGTAGACGTCGACGGTCCCGCCTTCGTCCTTTGCCACCTGGGCCACGATGGCCAGCCCCAGGCCCGACCCGGGACGGGCCCGGGCACTCGGGGCGCGGTAGAAGCGGTCGAAGATGAAGTCGACGTCACTGTCGTCCACCCCCGGCCCGTGGTCCCGGACGAAGAGGGTGCCCTCGGAGCAGGCCACCTCCACCACGCCGCCGTCCGGGCTCCACTTGAGGGCGTTGTCGAGGAGGTTGTCCACCGCCCGTTCGATCCGCGACGACGACCCCGACACCCAGCACGGGGCGACCAGGGCCTCGAAGGTGACCCCACGGCTCCGCCCGTGGGTGGTGGCCGCATCGACCGCTTCGAGCACGATCTGGTCGAGCCGCGTCGGTTCGCGGACGACGTTGGGCTGTTCGCCGCGTGCCAGCTCCGACAGGTCGCCGACGAGGGACGTCAACTCGTCCATCTGGGTCAGGACGTCGTTGATGAGGACGTCGCGCTCCTCGGGCGCCAGCTCTTCGAGGCGGCGTGCCACCTCCATGTTGGTGCGGAGGCTGGTGAGCGGGGTCCGCAGTTCGTGGGACGCGTCGAGCACCAGCTGACGCTGGCTCTCGCGGGACGTGTCGAGCGCCACCAACAGCCGGTTGAATGCCCGGCGCAGGCGCCCGAGCTCGTCGGGGCCGCCGGGGTCGAGGCGGCGGGAGACGTCGGTGGTCTCGGCCAGCTCCTCCACGGTTCCGGTCAGGCTGTTGAGCGGGCCGAGCACGGTCCGGCCTACGGCCAGCCCCAGCATGACGGCCACGGTGATCCCGCCGATGACGATGAGCCACAGGGCGAAGGCCAGGTGCCGGAGCTCGGCATTGACCCCGGTCAGCGAGGTCGTGAACTGGAGGGCCCCGCCGGCGGCCGGCACCTGGACCAGTTCGGAGTTCCCGCGGTAGACGTACCCGGGTGCCAGGGCCCGCACGATCTCGCGGACGGCGGTGCCGTGCACCGTGGTCGAGAAGAAGCTGCTCGGGGCCGGCCCCCTGGCTCGACGCCGTCGTGCGGACAGCGTCGGAGATGGGGAGGACCTGCGGATCGGAGGGAAAGACCTGGCCTCCGGCCAACACGACCTGGGAACAGAGGCCGGCGGTCGTCGGGTTGCAGGCGTTCCCGATCTCCTGTCCCCCGACAGCACTCTGGGCATCACTGCTCAAGGTGACGTCCACCGAGCCCGACCAGCGAGTTGTAGGCCACCAGGTAGGTGGCCAGCGAGCCGAGGACCACCACCACCAGCACCGCGGTGGTGGCGGCCAGCACCAACCGGGTCCGGAACGTCACCGTCGGCCGCCTCGTGGACGCGGTCACGGGCCTACGGCTCACGCAGGACGTAGCCGACACCCCGCGCCGTGTGGATCAGGCGGGGCTCGTCACCGGCTTCGGTCTTGCGCCGCAGGTACCCCACGTACACGGCCAACGAGTTGGTTCCCGAGTCGAACGTGTATCCCCACACCCGGTCGAGGATCAGTTCACGGGTCAGCACCTGGCGGGGATGCCGCAGCAGCAGCTCCAGCAGGTCGAACTCGATGCGGGTCAGCGTGAAGGATCGGTCGCCCCGGCGGGCCTCCCGGGTGATCGGGTCGAGGCTGAGGTCGGCGAAGCGGAGTACCTCGCCGGTGTCCTCCGGTCCGCCTCCGGAGCAGGGCGCGCAGGCGGGCCAGCAGTTCGGCCAGGGCGAACGGCTTGACCAGGTAGTCGTCGGCACCGGCGTCGAGGCCCTGGACCCGGTCGTTGATGGCGTCCCGGGCCGTCAGCATCAGGACCGGGGTGTCGTCCTCGGCGGCCCGGAGCCGCCGGCAGACGTCCAGCCCGTCGATGGTGGGGAGGCCGATGTCGAGGATCACCGCATCCGGCGGGCGGATGGCGATCTCCTCCAGCGCCGCGGGGCCGTCGCCTGCCGTGGTCACCTCGTAGCCTTCGAGGCGAAGGGCCGCGGTTGAGCGCACCGCTGACCGCCGGGTCGTCATCGACGACGAGTACTCGCATCGGGCCGGGAGCCTATCGGGGTCATGGCGGGATGCCGTGGCAGAGCCCCGGTGGACAGGGAGGTCGACGGGTGGCCCGGGGGTATCCTGTGGCGGTCGCCGGGACGGTGGGGCGACACTGTCCGAGGTAGTTCAATTGGCAGAACGCTGGCCTTTGGAGCCAGATGTTGGAGGTTCGAGCCCTCCCCTCGGAGCCGCCCGTGCACCACCGGCCCGACCGGGCCCCCTGGCTCAGCCCGACGTCTTGCGGGCCCGGCTGCGCTGGCGCCCCCGGGTGGCCTGGTCGAGGATGACCTTGCGCAGCCGGACCGCCTTGGGGGTCACCTCGACGCACTCGTCGTCGGAGATGAACTCGAGCGCCTGCTCCAGCGAGAGCAGCAGCGGGGGCGTGAGGCGGATCGCCTCGTCGGCGCTGGCGGACCGGATGTTGGTCTGCTTCTTCTCCTTGGTCGGGTTGACGTCCATCTCCTCGTCGCGGGCGTTCTCGCCCACGACCATCCCCTCGTAGACCTCGGTGCCCGGGCCCACCAGCAGGATGCCCCGCTCCTGCAGGCTCATCAGGGTGTACCCCGTGGTCACCCCCCGCCGGTCGGCCACCATCGAGCCGTTGCGCTTGGTCTTGAGATCGCCGTGCCACGGCTCCCAGCCGTCGAACACGTGGTGGAGCATGCCGGTGCCCCGTGTCTCGGTCATGAACTCGGTCCGGAACCCGACCAGGCCCCGGGCCGGCACCCGGTAGTCCATGCGCACCCAACCGGTGCCGTGGTTGACCATCTCGATGAGCGTGCCCTTGCGCAGCGCCATCAGCTGGGTGACCACCCCGAGGTAGTCGTCGGGGACGTCGATGGCCACCCGCTCCATCGGCTCGTGGAGCTTGCCGTCGATCTCGCGGGTCACGACCTGGGGCTTGCCCACGGTGAGCTCGAATCCCTCGCGGCGCATGGTCTCGACCAGCACGGCCAGCTGCAGCTCACCCCGGCCCTGGACCTCCCAGGTGTCGGGGCGCTCGGTGGTCCCCACCCGGAGGGAGACGTTCCCCACCAGCTCGGCCTCGAGCCGGCTGATGCACCTGGCGGGCGGTGAGCTTGTTCCCGTCGGCCCCGGCCAACGGGGCGGTGTTGATGCCGATGGTCATGGACAGGCTGGGCTCGTCGACGGTGATCACCGGCAGGGGGCGGGGATCGTCGGGGTCGGCCAGTGTCTCGCCGATGGTGATCTCGGCCATGCCGGCGACGGCGGCGATCTCGCCCGGCCCGGCCTCGGTGGCATCGACCCGGTCGAGGGCGTCGGTCACGTAGAGCTCGGTGATCTTGGACCGCTCGATGGTCCCGTCCAGGCGGCACCAGGCCACGTGGTCACCCTTGCGGAGCGTGCCGTTGTGGACCCGGCAGATGGCCAGCCGACCGAGGTAGGGGGAGGCGTCGAGGTTGGACACGATGGCCTGCAGCGGGAGCCTCGGGATCGTAGTGGGGCGCCGGGATCCGGTCGAGGATGGCCTGGAACAGCGGCTCGAGGTCCGTCCCCTCGACGCCCTGCTCGGTGGCAGGCCCAGCCGGCCCGGGCGTTGGAGAACAGGATGGGGAAGTCGATCTGGTGCTCGTCGGCGTCGAGGTCGAGGAAGAGCTCCTCCACCTCGTTGACCACCTCGTCGATGCGGGCGTCGGGCCGGTCGACCTTGTTGACCACCAGGACGACCGGCAGGCGGGCCTGGAGCGCCTTGCGGAGCACGAAACGGGTCTGGGGCAGGGGGCCCTCGGAGGCGTCGACCAGCAGCAGGACGCCGTCCACCATGGTGAGGCCCCGCTCGACCTCGCCCCCGAAATCGGCGTGACCGGGGGTGTCGATGATGTTGATCTTCACCCCGTTGTGGACGACGGCGGTGTTCTTGGCCAGGATCGTGATGCCCTTCTCACGCTCCAGGTCGCCCGAGTCCATGACCCGCTCGTTGACCGACTCGTTGGCCCGGAACGCCCCCGACTGCCACAGCATGGCGTCCACCAGGGTGGTCTTCCCGTGGTCGACGTGGGCCACGATGGCCACGTTGCGGATGTCGTCTCGGGTCTGCATCGGCATAAGGAGACAAGGCTACCTGCCGGGCGCGCCGGCTCAGACGGCGGGCCGGCGCCGGTCCGAACGTGGGGGAGCCGAGCCCGGCCGGGCCGAGCTGGCCCGGGGCGCTAGGGCGTGGCGCTGGGAGCGTAGGCCGACTTGCCCGAGGTGTTGACCGACAGCGACGCCACCGCCCAGGCCTTGGTGCCCGGCGTGAGGAAGTAGGGCGGGGAGATGATGCTGAGGCGCTGGTCCCAGTTGTAGGCGTTGAGGTAGCCCGAAGTAAGGCCACCGCCGGCACTGGCGGTCCCCTCGATGTCGGCGAAGTACTGGTCCATCGAGCCGTTCAGGGCGATGGTCCCGCGAGGGCTGAATCGCTCCCGTAGTTGTTGACGGCGAAGTCGTGCTGCAGGGCGAGCACCACGGCGTCCAGCCGGGGATTGGACAGCTGGCAGTTGAGGCCGCCGGCCCCGGTCGGGCACACTCCCTTGCCGGCGGGGTGGTTGAGCTCGACGAAGTTGCCGGCGATCAGTCCGAGGATGTCGTTGGCCGTCGACGAGATCTGACAGGAGCTGGACCCGAGGTTCCCGGGGATGCTGGCTCCGCAGTCGTCGTAGGTGATGCTGTTGTCGATGAGGACATTGTTGGCGGCGGCGATGGTCAGGGATCCACGCAGGCCGATGTCGTTGGCGACGGTCCCATCGTAGAACTTGTTCCCGACGATGGCGTTCCCCTCACAGTTCGCCTGACTCTGCGAGGTCGATTCCCCGTAGTACGAGCCGACGATCGGTGTGGCGCTGCAGGTGCCGGTGCCCGCCTGCACGACGATGACGCCGTCATCGGGGATGGGGATGGGACTGCCGGGGCTCGAACGGGATGCACTGGTTGTTGTTCTTCAAGAGGTCGTTGTTGGTGTCCTTCCCGCTGGACGTGGGCGTGTTCGGGCTACTGACGATGATCCCGTTGGTCCCGTCGAGGGTGATGGTGGTCGGCCCCGAGTAGAGGCAACCGTCCTCCTTGGCCACGTTGGCCAGGCTGTTGACGGCACTGACCGCGTCCGGCGGCCGCGACTGGGGCTGGCCCAGCTGCGTGGCGGCCACGTTGTAGTTGGTGAACGAGGTCGGTGACGCTCCGCCGCACCCCTGGTTGGACAGGGCGGCGCTGGGGTCAGCGGTGGTGATGCCCAGCCACGGCGACGACGGCCCGATGTCCACCGAGCCCGACGGCGAGGCCAGGTTGACCGACTGGCCGAAGTTGCAGACCATCAGCGGGTCGTCGGAGAAGACCGGGCCGTTGAAGCTGGTGCCGAGGGCCGACCAGGCCAGGTCGTTCTGACAGCTGGACGAATAGGCGTTTGCGCCGTTGGAACCGTTGCCCCACAACAGGCTGAGGTTGGTGTTCTTCTCCGCCGCCGCGTTCAGGGTGCAGGAGTTGGCGTTGCCCGCTGGTGTCGGGATCGATGATGCCGTGCACCGACCACCAGTCATGGAGCAGGAACGAGTTGGTGGGCTGGAACGACACCGACTCGGCCTGGTAGGCGTACCCGCCGGTGGCATAGGCGGCACCGTCGATCACCGCTTTGACCAGTCCGTCGGCGACGTCGATCGACGGGTACACCGAGAAGTACTCGGTCGGGGAGCCGCCCAGACCCGAGTTGGGCACCTCGTTCCACTGGCCGAACTTGAACGGCTGTAGCGCCTGGCACTGTCGGGTGCTCAGATTGGAGGTGTTGCACAGGACGAGGTTCGGGATTGGTGTCGATCTCGTACTCGTACTCGTTGAGCCCGGCCTCCACGGCACGGTAGGCGTAGTGCTGGGCCAGGTTGTTCTGGATGATTGGGAAGTTCTGGACGGTCTGGGTGACGAGGATGGTCGTGCCGAGCACCATGATCAGCACGACGCCCAGCACGAGCGTGATGGCCACCTGACCGGTGTCGGCTCCGCGGACCGACGGCGGGCCAGCCGTCCCGACGAGCGGTGCGGCTGCCGTTCCAGGGAGCGGATGGGTCGGGACATGTCGGTCACCCCACGAACTTCGAATAGAAGGGGGCCAGCGCGCTGACCACGGTCTGATATGCGGCGGGCTGCCCGCCCGGTGCCTTGACTTCGATGTCGAGTGGTGACCGTCTGGACCAGGCTGATCGGGCAGTTGGACACCGAGGTGCACGAGCCGGCGCCGAAGTCGGTGACCCAGGTCGAGCCGTTCGTCGTCGAGTAGGGGATCACGGTGTTCTGAGCCGACGACAGGGAGTACTGGAGGACCGGCGACGTGGCGGTGGGCGATCCGTTGGTCAGGTCGGTGATCTGGAACACCCGAGTGGGCGTCCCCCACGTGCACAGTGCGCCGGCGGTGGCGCTGAGGTTGGCGCCGGTGCCCGGGACAGGTGCCGGCATTTGCCGTCGCTTGGGTGACGGTCAGCGTGTAGGTGCCCAGCCGGAGCGGTGTTGGCGGCGGTGGTGATGGTGATCAGCGACGGACCGTTGGGGTTCCCGAGGTCGGTGGTGAACACGGCGCTGTTGGGCGAGATGTTGAAGGGCCCCTGGAGCGCGCTGGCCGGAGTGGTCGCCGTCGGGGTGAACGCCGGGACCGGCACGCCGGTGGCGGCGGTGGGAGCGGCCTGTGTCATCGTCCGGAAGTACTGCTGGAGGGCGGTGGACGCCGGCAGCACCTGCTGGAAGGCCGTGTAGCTGGCGGACAGTTGGTTCTCGTTGCTGTAGAAGGTCGACATGACCGTGGCGGTCATGCCCATGACGACCAAGAGGACCACCATCGAGATCATCAGCTCGACGAGCGTCATACCGTCGTCGCCGCGGACCCGGGTCGGACGGGCCGGACCTGCAGGCCGGCCCAGGTCCCGCTGCTCGATCCTGAGTGCGAGCCGGTTCACCGCGGGCACGAGCCTCATGACAGCGTCACCGAGACGGGGATCGGGTAGGGGTACGTGACGTTGGACGTGGTGACCTGCACGCTGCTGGCCGACACGGAGATCTGTGCGGTGCCCGTCTTGGCGCCCGACGTGGCGTGGATGGTGTAGGTGAGAGGGCGTGCCGGTCGACGCCATGGGCAGGCCCGCCTCGACCATGCCGTCGCCCTGGCTGGAGGGAAGGGCATACACGTGGGCGGCACAGCCCGCAGTGGTCACGGTGGCCGTCACCGTCGCCCCGGTGATGGGCTGGCCGTTGGAGTCGACCATGCGCAGAGCCAGGTACGAGAGCGGGATCGTCAGGGTGGAGCCCGACGGTGCGTACTGGCCCGGCAGCACCAGGGTCGAGGCCAGCCAGCTGGTGGAGGGCTGGTTGGCGGCGCAGTCACCGCTCCAGGCGGAGTAGGTGGCGCCGGTGGCCCCGGCGAAGGGGAAGAGGTTGCCGAGCACGGTGGGGTCGGCGGCGGACGCCGTGGTGTAGGGGACCCCGACGTTGGTGCCCCCGGCGTACTGCACGTTCTGGTAGGTCAGGGGCAGGCCGAGGGCGTTGAGGCCCGTCCCGGTGAGGCTGCCGATGCCGGCCGGCGCCGTGCCAGTCGCCCCGGTCCACGTGCCGGTGGCCGCGCTCCATGTGGAGCTGTAGTTGGAGATCACGAAGGCCAGCGGGCCCGTGGGGCTCTCCGCCGCCGCCACGCAGTGGGTGGCCGTGTCACAGGCCACACCCGAGGCGAACGTTCCCGAGCCGGGTAGTCCACCGGTGGTCCAGGTCGTCCCGGACAGTGACCCGGCGAGGTCCCCCGCACTGTTGCTGCCGGAGAAGATGCACTGCGTCGTCGACGTGCACGACAGCGCCGTGATCGCCCCCAGCCCGGAGGGGAAGCCGCTGGGGACGCTCCACGTGGCCCCGCCGTCGGTCGAGCTGACGACGACGCCGGTGGTGGTGGAGCCGGAGACCTCTTCGAGCGAGGCGAAGCACGAGGTCGCCCCCGTGCAGTTGATGGGTCCGACCAGCCCGCTGCTCGGGATGGTGGTCGGCAGGCTCCAGGTGCTCCCCCCGTTGGTGGACGACAGCACGGTCGTGCCGGCGCTGTTGACGCTGGCGGTGCACATGAACGGTGACGCACCGGCCTGGGTGGCACAGGAGATGGCGCTGATGGCGGTGACGGTGGAGGGCACGGAGGTCTGGAGTGCCCAGGTGGTTCCGCTCCCGGCCAGGATGACACCCACGTGGCTGGCACCGGAGGTCCCGGTGCCGACGGCGAAGCACTGCGTGGCGCTCGAGCACGACGATCCGCTGAGCGACACGACGGTGGTCGTCCCGGTGGCCGGTAGTGCGTTGACCGCCGTGGTCCCGTTGGTGGACAGCAGTACGCCGGTGGTCCCCCCGGCGGTGCCGGTCACCACGCAGGAGGTACCCGATGCCGGGCAGGTCACGCTGGTGAGGTTCGAGGCGCTGATGCCGGTCGGAAGCGTGATCTGGGCCACCGAACCGCTGGTCGGGTTCACGCCCAACAGGACGCCCCCACTGGGTCCGAACCCGGACAGCACGCACTGGGTGGACGACAGGCATCCGACGCTGGTCACGCCGGACACGAGGCCGTTCGGCAGGGTGAGGTTCGACCAGGTCCCGTTGCTGTCTTCGAGGACCAGGGCGCCGGCTCCCTCGCGTCCGAAGGTGAAGCACACTCCCGACAACGGGCAGGTGACCCCGTCGGCCAGGCTGGTCTGGGAGGCGTATCCGACGTTGATGGCACCTCCCTGGTCGTAGGCCACCGACCCGAAGCCGGTGGCCTCGGCCGGAACGGTCACCCCGACGTTGGTCGTGGTGTTCTCACCGTCGTCGACGTAGCTGAACGGTGAGGTGGTCGGGGAGCTCAGGGTGACCTGGTAGGTGCCGGTGCTGGCCTCGACGAAGATGCACCCGCCCTCGGGCACGGTGGTCGGAGCGCCGGTGATGGCGGGATTGAAGCTGACGTCGATGGGTTGGCTCGGAGGCGTGTAGGCCTGGCCCGCTCCGGCCGCATTGTCCACCTGGACGGCCAGGAAGCCCGTCGTCGGGCTGATGAGGCCGTAGGGCGGATTGGCGACCGTCGACTCCTGCACGCTGTTGCCCTGACCCCACGTGACCGCGGCGAGGATGTCGATGATCTGGGGGACACTGCCGACGTTGCAGAGATTGCCGTTCACTCCGGTCTGGCCCCACTGCATCGAGATGGTGGCGGTGTAGGTCGTCGAGTTGATGGTCGACGTCGTGGTGTTCACCACGCCGCCCGGGTTGGGGAACGAGCCGTTGTCCAGCGCCAGGTTGTTGTAGTACTCGAGCCAGTGCTCGGCGATCCCGACGGCGGTGATGCGGGACCGTGCCGTGGCCGACTGCTGGGTGACGCTGGTCATGAGGTAGGCCATCGGAATCGTCACGACGAGGAGGATGATCATCGCCACCATCACCTCGATCATCCCGAAGCCGTCATCGTGCCGGCGCCGTGCGCGTTCGGCCCGGGCGTCGGACGGGTGCATGCGGAGGGTCAGGCGCGCGGCGTCCCCGGTGCGGTCCAACAGTGGCAACCGGAGGCGTGGGCGAGTTCTCATGGCACTGCAAGCGAGATTACGGATCGGCCCGCGATGTGCATAGGCGTAATTCCACCTGTGCCCGCCCAGGTGGCGCCCCGGGGCCGCTCAGCGGGCCACGAACCGGCGCACGCCGACCACGACCGCGGTGCCGCTCCCGCCCACGGTCGTGGTGGTGGTCCCGGGGATGGTCGCCGCCGCCGCGTTGGAGAAGGTGAGGGCGTAGGAGTTGGTCAGGTCGACGCTGGACCCCCCGTACAGGCCGGCCGCACCGCCGGCCAGGACCTGGCCGTTGAGCGACGGCGTGGTGTTGGCCTGGAGGGATCCCTCCGTGTACAAGAAGGTGCTCAGGGTGTTGGCGAAGGTCGTGGTGCTGGTGAAGTAGAGATCGGCGTTCTCCGGGGCCGGGACGATGATCGACAGGTCGTGCGCCGTGCTGGTGGAGGACGCCCAGGTGGATGAGGTCGACATGCTCAGCCCGTTGACCAGCAGTGCCACGTTCGTCTGCAGCGCGAACGACTGGGACACGGTGCCCTGGTTGAGGTTCGGGTTGCTGCAGGCCGATGCGTCGATGACGGTCGGGGTGGTCGCCCCGTTGACGGCCAGGCTCAGCGGGCTGGCGCTGGGGTTGTAGCCGTTGGAGGCGAGGTACTGCGTGCTGAAGTAGCTCGAGCAGTTGACGGTGGCATCGACGACACCGTTGGTGGTGACCGACGCCGCCGTCACCACGATGTAGTTGGGATAGCCGGACAGCGCCCACGCCGCCTGGGTGGGGTCGGTGATGACCGGGAACGTCGGTTGGGCGGCGATGGTCTGGCTGGACAGGGCGGTGTCGTTGGGCTGGGAGATCCCGCTGATGAGACCCGCTCCGTTCGAGGCGGATACCGCCGCCGAGTTCCACGTGATCGAACCGAAGGCATAGGCGTTGCCCTTGATGGACGGGGAACCTCCGGCCATGGCGATGCTGCCGCCGGTCGACGTGGCGTTGCCGCCGATGGATCCCCCTCCGTTGAGGGCGATCCCGCCGCTGCCGTACGAGATGACCGAGCCGCCCACGGTGGCCCCTCCGGACATCACCACCCCGGACGTGGCCGAGACACCGCCGGTGATCGAGCACCCGGAGTTGAGGTCGAGGGCGGCGGTGGCGTAGCTGGTGACGTTGCCCTGGATCGACACGTTGTTGGTGCAGGTCGTCCCCGACCCCGCCATCACGTCGGGTGACAGGCCGCTGCTCCCCTGGGCGATGGTGGCATTGGAGTTGATGGCGATGTTGCCAGGGGTGAAGACGGCATAGTTGAAGGCGGGGAGCAGCGACGTCGTGGGCGACGACGGCGCGGTGATCTTGGCGTCCTCGACCATCTTGACGGGTGCGCCGGTCTTCGCCGATCCGATCGAGGTGACCTCGGTCGAACCGGGCCAGGCGGAGAGCGGCCAACTCAGCACGGTGCCGGTGCTGAGGGCGTTGGCGTAGTAGGTGAGTGAGCTCGTATAGCTCCAGACCGGCGTGGCGGAGGCGGTGTAGGTGAGGGAGTTGACCAGCCCGCTCGGAGCGGTGGCGGCGGCGAGTTTGGCCAGGGTGGCGTTGATGCCCGTCTCGGAGGCCAACCTCGCCTGAACCGTGTTGGTGTACGTCGCCGTGGCGGTCCCGTTCACCACGGCGGCCTGAATGGCGATCCCGGACGCCGCCAGGATGATCATCGAGATCACCAGCACCAGGATCAGAGCCTGGCCGCCGTCCCGGCCCCCGTCCCGACCGGGGCGGGGCCTGGTGTCGTCACCGTGTCCGTGTCGGCGTCCGTGCTCGGGACGGAGTCGGAAGGTCACGGCGTCAGCAACTTCCCGCCGCGGGGGACAGGGTCGTGGTGTAGAGGGTCACCGAGGTCTGGAGGTCGATGGTCTGCACCCCCTGTTTGCCGGCGGCCACCGAGGCGCCGGCCGCGGTGCCGGTGCTGCCTCGGACGAGCAGCTGGATGCTCATCAGTGTGTTGGTGGTGTCGTAGGTGAAGAGGCTCGGTGTCACCGTGTTCACGAGCGACACGGCCAGTGGCACGGCGGCCGACCACGTGGTGGCGCCCTTGAGCGCGGACTGTTGGGTGAGCTGGCCGGCGGTGTTGACGTTCCACTGGAACCAGGTACACGTCCCGTACACCCGGCTCAGGACGGCGAGCGGGTAGCCACTGGTCGCCACGCTCGAACAGGTGCTGGCGGGCGGAACCGTCAGCACCGCAGCCGGGAAGCACACGTTCGAGCTGGTCGTCGACCCGATGTCCGAGCTCAACTGCTGGAGTACCAGGCGACCCTGGGCCGTGCCGTTGGCCGTGCTGTTGGTGGCGGCGGTGACCGTCGTCACCGTGGTGAGCACCGGGACGAGGAGCACGAGCGCCACCGCCGTGACGGTCATGGCCACCATGATCTCGATCAGCGACCAGCCTCCGTCGCTGTGGTCCGCGCCGCGCCGCCGGAGCGCGTCGATGTCCGCGCCGCGCCGCCGGAGCGCGCCGATGCACATCACTGGCACTGCACCTGGAGCTGATCGGTCGTGGTCTGGGTCGCCTTCCCCTGCGTGGCCGGCCGCCACGTCACCGAGATGCTGATGGGGAGCAGGCCGGCCGTCGGGGTGGACGAGGTGGATGTCACCGTGAAGTTGGTGGTGTTGAGCCCGGTGCCGTTGGCGATGCCGATCCCACCGTTTCGGGTGGCCGTGCCCGACCCGGCACCGGCCACGTAGGCGGTGGCGTTGGCACAGGTCAGTGTGGGGATATTGGTCTGGAAGAGTGCGTCGACCTGTTGCACCAGGCTGGCCGCCGTCGCCTGCTGCTTGGCCAGCTCCGAGGTGCTCAGGGTGCTGACGATGAGCCAACCGGTGGAGGCGAAGGTGAGGGAGAGGACGGTGAGGGCGATCACCACCTCGATGAGGCCGAACCCGTCGTCACTCCCGTGACCGCGGTGGACGACTTGGTGGCGTGCGCACGCTCTCGATGGTCTCGGCATCTCTCTCGCTTGGGGCAGCCCGAGTGCCTCACCCGCGAAGTTATGACCGGAGACAGTGCAGGTAGTACGTCTCTTTCATCGGCAGTCGGGCGGCAGAACTTGAACGCCCGGCCCGCTGACATCCCCCGTGGTCAGCGAAGGCCGATCGGTCCCTGACCAGGGAGTGAGCCCGGCTGCACCGGCGCACCCCCGGTGGGAGGGCCCGCCGACCGGGGGGAGCCCGTCAGTACGAGCGCGGCAGATCCAAGGAGTGCTGGGCCACGAAGTTGAGGATCATCTCGCGGCTGACCGGGGCGATCCGGAGGAGGCGGGCCATCCCCCACAGGTCGGCCAGGCCGTACTCGGTGGACATGCCGTTCCCGCCGTGGGTCTGGATGGCCTGGTCGAGGGCGCCGAGGGTCGCCTCGGCGGCGGCGTACTTGGCCATGTTGGCCGCCTCGCCGGCGGCGGGAGTGTCCCCGGCGAAGTCGCACAGCCACGCCGCCTTGTCGGTCATCAGCCGGGCCAGCTCCACCTCGATCTTGGCCTTGGCCAGCGGGTGGGAGATCCCCTGGTGGCGCCCGATCGGCGTCCCCCACACCTCGCGGGTCCTGGCGTACTCGGCCGCCTTGCCCAGTGCGTAGCGGGCGATGCCGTTGGCGGTGGAGGCCGACAGGATGCGTTCGGGATTGAGCCCGAAGAACACCTGACGCAGGCCTTCGCCCTCGGCGCCGATCAACCGGTCCGCTTCGACCTGGACGTTGTCGAAGAACAGCGTGAACTGCTTCTCGGGGGCGGTGATCTCGACCGGGAGCACCTGCTTGTCGAGTCCCGGGGTGTCGGTGTCCACCACGAACAGGGACAGCCGGCCGCGGCCGGTGTCGGGATCGACACCCGACCGGGTCACCACCAGGACGGCCTGGCACTCGTCCACCCCGGAGATGTAGTACTTCGAGCCGTTGAGCCGGTAGAGGTCGCCGTCCTTGGCGGCGGTCAGCGACAGGTTGTGCGAGTTCGAGCCGGCATCGGGCTCGGTGATGGCGAAGGCCATCTTGAGCGTCCCGGCGGCGAACCCGGGCAGCCACCGCTGCTTTTGTTCCTCGGTCCCGAACTTGGCGATGATGGTGGCGCAGATGGCCGGCGAGACCACGATGACCAAAAGGGGACAGCCGGCCGCCGCCAGCTCCTCGCCCACGGCGGCCAGCTCGGTGATGCCCCCGCCACCCCCGCCGTACTCCTCGGGCACGTTGACCCCGAGGAACCCGGCGTCGGCCACCGCGCTCCACAGCTCGTCGGTGCGCTGATCGGCGTGGGCCTTCTCGACGTAGTACTCGTGACCGAACTTGGAGGCGATGGAGCCGACCGCCTCACGCAGCATCTGCAGTTCGTCGGATTCGATGAAGTCCATAGCCCTACGCTCGTCCTCAGGTCCCGGTTCGGGTGGCCGGGAGGCCGACCAGGAGGTCGACCGGGATATCGACCACTCTGCTTCGAAGGTACTCGCCCAGGCCCTTGCTCTGGGGATCGGGCCGGGTCGAGGACGCCACACCCTCTCCGAGGAGGCCGACCACGACGAAGTTGACGGCCCGCAGGTTGGGGAACGCGTAGCGCCGGACCTCGAGCCCGTCCGCTTCGGCGAGCAGGTGGCGGAAGGCCTCGATGGTCAGGAACCCGTCGAGCCACTCCCAGGCGGCGTCGGTGCGGGCCCACAGCCCGACGTTGGAGTTGCCGCCCTTGTCGCCCGAGCGTGCGCCGATGATGGTGCCCAGCGGGACCCGGCGGGTCGCTCCCGCGCCGCCGCCCAGGCCTCCGTCGACGTCCTCCCCCGAGGGGGGCAGGAACGCCGGGGCCTCGGCCGCGTCCGGGGCCAACGCCAGGTCGGGCGTGGCGTCGACGATCGCCTCGTGGGGCACGCCGGCCCGCGGCACCCGCCAGACCAGGCGGTGTGGGGCACCTCGACCCGGCGGCCGTCGGCGTGGACCACCACCGGCACCACGAGGTCGGCCGGGACCAGTGCGGGCCAGTACACGCCATACAAGGTGCCCGAGCCGGGAGGGGCGGTGAGGTGGAGGCCCGGATAGCCGGCCAGGGCCAGCTCGGTGGCGGCTCCCGAGAAACTGCGGCCCACTTTTTCGGGGTCGGCGTCCTTCACCGTGATGCGCAATTGCGCCGTCGCCTCGACATTGACCCCGGCGTCGGCCTTGTCCGAGCGAACGAGACGGGCGTCGAACTCGCCGAAGCTGCCCCGGCCCCCGAGGGCGGCGTCCAGCGAGCGCAGGGTGAGGGCGGCCTTCTCCTCGATGTCGAGTCCGGTGAGCACGAAGGTCATCGAGTTGCGCCAGCCCCCCAACAGGTTGAGGCACACCTTCACCTGCTCGGGTGCGGGCAGACCCCGGGTGCCGCTGACCGAGACGCGGTCGCGGTCCCGTGCTGGTCCACGGTGATGGTGTCGAACCGGGCCACCACGTCGGTGTTGGGGTAGTCGTGTCCCCCGATCTCGTAGAGGAGCTGGGCCGTGACGGTCCCGACCGAGACCTCCCCGCCGGTACCCGGGTGCTTGGTGATGACCGACGACCCGTCGGCGGCCACCTCGGCGATGGGGAACCCGGGGTGCTCCATGCCGGCGACCTCGGTGAAGAAGGCGTAGTTGCCCCCGGTGGCCTGGGGGCCGCACTCGATCACGTGGCCGGCCACCACGGCACCGGCCAGCGCGTCCCAGTCGGTGGGGGACCAGCCGTGGTGCCACGCCGCCGGCCCCACCACCAGCGAGGCGTCGGTGATGCGGGGACAGATGACCACGTCGGCCCCGCCCGAGAGGGCGTCGACGATGGGCCAGGCCCCCAGGTAGGCGTTGGCCGAGACCACCTCGCCGGACGCCTGGGCCAGCGGCTGGCCGGTGTCGAGATGGGCGAGCGGATGGCCGTCCTTTTCCAACTCACCCAGGCGGGGGAGGAGGTCGTCCCCTTCCACGTGGGCCACCGACACCGCCAGACCCAGGCGGTCGGCCAGGGAGCGCACCTGGTCGGCCAGGCCCGACGGGTTGAGCCCGCCGGCATTGGTCACCACCTTGATGCCACGGTCGGCGCAGGTCCCGAGCACCTCCTCCATCTGGGTGAGGAAGGTGTGGGCCCACCCCCGGGTGGGGTCGCGCTGGTACCCCTTCCACAGGATGAGCATGGTCAGCTCGGCCAGCCAGTCGCCGGTGAGGACGTCGATGGGGCCGCCCTCGACCATCTCCCGGGCCGCCGACAGCCGGTCGCCGTAGAAGCCGGAGCAGTTGGCGATGCGCAGCGGTTCGGTCATGGTTGCGTCTCCTGGCCGTCCCGGGCCTCGTGCGGCGTCGCGGGCCTCGATCGGCCTCGACAGCCACCAGGGTCCGCCCCGTCTCGACCTGGTCGCCCTGGGCGACCTGGACGGCGGTCACCGTGCCGGCGGTGGTGGCGTGGACGGCGTGCTCCATCTTCATGGCTTCCAGCACCACCAGGAGCTGTCCGGCCACCACGGCATCGCCCTCCGCCACCTCCACCCGGACGACACCCCCGGGCATCGGTGCCAGGGCCGAGCCTTCGGCCAGCTGGTCGCTGGCCAACGGGAACCGGGCGTGCTGGCGCAGTGCCGTGCTGCCGTCGGGACCGTCGACGAAGGCCGTCGTCCCGTGCCGGTCGACCCGGTAGTGGCGGCCCACGCCGTCGACGGTCACCGTCACCGCGTCCGGCGTCACCACGGCCGTCTCCAAGTCGACGTCGACAGGGGCGCCGTCGATCTCGACCTGCTCGAGCCGGCGCCCGCGCCGGTCGAACCGGTAGCCGACGGTCACTGTCTCCAGTTCGGCGGCCGGCGGCGGCGCGTCCGACACGCCGACCCGGGCCGGCAGATGAGACACGTCGAACGCGACGTGCTGGAGCGACGACGGGTTGTTCCGGTAGCCCGAGGGGACGGTGGACTGCACCCGGGTCTCCCCCCGCCGCCGGGCCTGCCCGGCCAGGGCGGCGGCCAGGGCGTGGCGGCGCACGGCAGCATCGTCGGCCAGCGGTTCGGACAGGCGCGGAAGCCCGTGGGTCTCGAGGAACCCGGTGTCGGTGTTGCCGGCCACGAACGCCGGATGGGAGAGGATGCGGACCAGCAGGTCGCGGTTGGTGGTCACCCCGTGGATCCGGGCCCGGGCCAGGGCGGCGGCCAGGGCCGTGGTCGCCTCTCCCCTCGAGCCGGCGTGCACGACCACCTTGGCCAGCATCGGGTCGTAGTGGGGGCTGACCACGCTGCCGGTCTCGACCCCGCTGTCCACCCGCACCGTGATGCCCCCACGATCGGCGGCGGCTCCGCCGCCGACCTCGAACCGGTGCAGGGTCCCGGTGGAGGGGAGCCAACCCAGCGCCGGGTCCTCGGCATAGAGGCGGGCCTCGATGGCGTGCCCCTGCGGCCCGGCCTCGGCGGCCGCCCGGACCTCGGGGGGCAGCGGCGCCCCGCCGGCGATGAGCAGCTGCAGGCGGACCAGGTCGAGGCCGGTCACTGCCTCGGTCACCGGGTGCTCCACCTGCAGCCGGGTGTTCATCTCCAGAAAGTAGGGCTCGCCGTCGGAGTCGACCACGAACTCCACCGTGCCGGCGTTGACGTAGCCGACCTCGTCGGCGGCGGTGACGGCGGCCTCGACCAGACGGGCCCGCAGCTCGGGGGTGACGAACGGGGACGGTGCCTCCTCGACGATCTTCTGGTGCCGCCGCTGGATGCTGCACTCGCGCTCGAACAGCGCCACCGTGTCGCCGTAGGCGTCGGCCAGGATCTGCACCTCGATGTGGCGCGGCTGGCGCAGGTAGCGCTCGAGGAAGACAGTCCCGTCACCGAAGGCGGAGGCCGCCTCCCGCCGGGCACCGGCCACGGCGTCGGCCAACTCGCTCGGGCCCCACACCACCCGCATGCCGCGACCGCCACCACCGGCCGAGGCCTTGACCAGCAACGGCCATCCCAGCTCCTCGACGGCGACGATGTGGGGCAGCCGCTCGCCTTCCACGGTGATCGACGGCAGCGTCGGCACTCCGGCGGCGCGCATCAACTCCTTGCTGCCGATCTTCGAGCCCATGGCGTCGATGGCCGAAGGCGGGGGGCCGACCCACACCAGGCCGGCCCCGGTCACGACCCGGGCGAAGTCACCCGACTCGGACAGGAATCCGTAGCCCGGGTGGATAGCGTCGGCCCCGGCGCGGGTGGCGGCGTCGAGGATGAGCGCTGACCGCAGGTAGGTGTCCGACGGCGAGTCCCCGGGCAGCCGGACGGCCAGGTCGGCCTCGGCCACATGCGGGCTGGCCGAGTCGGCGTCGGAGTACACGGCCACGGTGGTGATGCCCATGGCCCGGGCCGTCGACATGATCCGGCGGGCGATCTCGCCGCGGTTGGCCACCAGCAGGGTACGGATGGGCGCGTAGGCGCTCATGGCGTCCGGCTCCTCGTGCTCGGACCCATGGACCGGCCGCTCACATCCGGAACACGCCGTAGCCGCGTGTCCCGTGGATGGGCTGGTTGTCGATGACCGACAGGCAGATGCCGAGCACCGTTCGGGTGTCCCGTGGGTCGATGATCCCGTCGTCGTACAGGCGGCCGGACAGGAACAGGGGGAGCGACTCGGCCTCGATCTGGGCCTCGACCATCTCCCGCATGGTCCGGTCGGCGTCCTCGTCGAAGGGGACGCCCTTGGACGCCGCCGACTGGCGACCCACGATGGAGAGCACTCCGGCCAGCTGGGCCGGCCCCATCACGGCCGAGCGGGCGTTGGGCCAGGCGAACAGGAACCGGGGATCGTAGGCCCGGCCGCACATCCCGTAGTTGCCGGCCCCGTAGGAGGCACCGATGTTGAGGGTCAGGTGGGGGACCGACGAGTTGGACACGGCGTTGATCATCATCGCCCCGTGCTTGATGATCCCGGCCTGCTCGTACTCCTTGCCCACCATGTACCCGGTGGTGTTCTGCAAGAAGACCAGCGGGACGTCGACCTGGTTGGCCAGCTGGATGAACTGGGTGGCCTTGTGGGCCTCCTCCGAGAAGAGCACCCCACGGTGGTTGGCCAGCACGCCGACCGGATAGCCGTGGATGGACGCCCAACCGGTGACCAGGCTGGCCCCGTAGAGCGGTTTGAACTCGTCGAACCGCGAGCCGTCCACCACCCGGGCCAGCACCTCGCGGGGGTCGAAGGGGACCTTGGGGTCGGCCGAGGCGATCCCCAGCAGCTCGTCGGGGTCGTAGGCCGGCTCGTCGGCGGGCAGGGTGGGCCCGGGCCCGGCCTTGCGGTGGTTGAGCCGGCTCACGATCTGGCGGCCCAGGCGGATGGCGTCCACCTCGTCGACGGCCAGGTAGTCGGCCAGCCCGGATACCCGGGCATGCATGGACGCGCCGCCGAGCTCCTCGTCCGTCGACTCCTCGCCGGTGGCCATCTTGACCAGTGGCGGGCCGCCCAGGAACACCTTGGACCGCTGCTCGATCATGACGATGTGGTCGCTCATGCCGGGGACGTAGGCCCCACCGGCCGTGGAGTTGCCGAAGACCAGGGCCACGGTGGGGACGGCGGCAGCCGAGCTCCGGGTGAGGTCCCGGAACGCCCGGCCCCCGGGGATGAACAGCTCGGCCTGGGCGGGGAGGTCGGCGCCGCCCGACTCCACCAGGTTGATGACGGGCAGCCGGTTCTGGAGGGCGATGTCGGAGGCCCGCGCCCCTTTCCGGAAGGAGTAGGGGTTCATGGCCCCACCCCGCACGGTGGGGTCGTGGGCGCTGATCAGGCACTCCACCCCCTCGACCACGCCGATGCCCACAATGGACGACGCCCCCACCTGGTACTCAGTGCCCCATGCGGCCAGGGCCGCCAGCTCGAGAAAGGCCGAGTCCCGGTCGACCAGCAGCTCGATGCGGTCGCGGGCCAAGAGCTTGCCTCGCTGTCGGTGCCGCTCGACGTAGCGTTCGCCGCCGCCCGCCCGTGCCGCCGCCAACTGCCCGTCGACCGTGTCGAGCGCCTCGCGCAGGGCGCGGTGGTTGGCCCGGAAGGTCTCCGAGTTCGGGTCGATGGTTGTGGTGAGGAGGGGCATCGGTGAGCGTGGGGGAGCTGTTGGACTGCTGTCTCGGAGGTTGGGGTCGCAAAGCTGGGCCCAACGTGGGAAGAATAGGCCCCATGACGTTTCCACCGCGCGACGAGGCGGGTCCGCCCCGGGGACACGGGCCGGCCGCCCTGCCGGCCACCGCCCCGCCGGCCACCGCCCCGCCGGCCACCGCCGCCCCGCCGGCCACCGCCGCCCCGCCGGCCACCGCCCCGCCATGGTGATCCGCACCTATCCGCAGTCGGCACCGGACGACGAGCCGTCGACGCCCGGCCGGAGCGGGTCGGCGGCCAGATCGCGGACGGCCAGGGGAAGCCAGTCCCCCCGATCGGCGCGTCAGCTGTCGGCCGTGGTCCTGGCCGCGGGGGAGGGCACCCGGATGCGCTCGTTGCGCCCCAAGCCCCTCCACCGGCTGTGTGGTCGTCCCATGGTCCTCCATGTGCTGGACGCCTTGGCCGAGTTGTCGGTGGCGCGGGTGGTGGTGGTGGTCGGGCACAGGGCCGAGTGGGTGACCAAGACCCTCATCGAGCACGCGCCGCCCGGCATGGCCATCGAGTTCGTCGAGCAGGTCGAGCAGCGTGGGACCGGCGATGCCATGTCGGTGGCGCTCACCGGCCTTCCCGACGACGTGGGTGACGACGACGGCGACGTGGTGGTCCTCCCCGGGGACACCCCGCTCCTGCGGCCGGCCAGCCTCGCCGCCCTGGTCCAGCACCACCGGGCCTCCGATGCCGCCGCCACCTTGCTGACCGCCGAGCTGGACGAGCCCTACGGGTACGGGAGGGTCGTCCGGGGCCGTGACGACTCGGTGGCCCGGGTGGTCGAACAGGTCGACGCCACCGACGAGGACCTCGAGGTGCGGGAGGTGAACACGTCCATCTACTGCTTCCGCCGAAGCGTGCTGGCGCCGTCGCTCCGCCGACTCAGCCCCTCCAACTCGCAGGGGGAGTACTACCTCACCGATGTGATCGGCGTGCTGTACGAGGCCGGGCACAAAGTGGGCTCGGTGATCGTGGAGGACACCATGGAGGTGGCCGGCGTCAACGACCGGGCCCAGCTGGCGGTGGCCGAGGCCGAACTGCGTGACCGGATCAATGAACGGTGGATGCGCCGGGGCGTGACGATGTGGGATCCCGAGCGCACCTATATCGATGTGGACGTCGTCCTCGAGCCTGACGTGGTGCTCCTCCCCGGGGTCATCCTCCAGGGATCGTGCGTGATCGGTACCCATGCGGAGATCGGCCCCGAGGCCCACCTGGTCGACACCGTGGTCGGTGAGGGCGCCCTCATCGCCTCCAGCGTGTGCCGTCGTTCGCGTATCGGCCCGGAGGCGCGGATCGGGCCCTTCGCCGTCCTCGACGAGGGGACCGAGGTGCCGGCCGGGGCGGTCGTGGGCCGGTTCGGCCCGGTGGCGGACAGCGGAATCGGAGAGGTGGGCGATCCGCCCACGGGGGAGAGGTAGCGTCTTGGGTATGGAATTCACCCCCCGTCGTCGTCTCGAACTGGTGTCGGGACGGTCCCACCCCGAGTTGGCCCGGGACGTCGCCAAACAGCTGGGGGTGGAGCTCGGGGAGGCCAATCTCCGCGAGTTCGCCAACGGTGAGATCCACTGCCGGTTCGACACGTCGATCCGGGGGAGCGACGTCTTCATCATCCAGACCCACTGCGGGCCGGTGAACGACTCGTTGATGGAGCACCTCATCATGATCGACGCCGCCAAGCGGGCCTCGGCCAAGCGCATCACCGCCGTGTGCCCCTACTACGGGTACTCACGCCAGGACCGCAAGGCTTCGGGACGCGAGCCGATCACCGCCAAGTTGGTGGCGGACATGCTGTCGGTGGCCGGCGCCGACCGGGTGGTCAGCGTCGACCTGCACTCCGGCCAGATCCAGGGCTTCTTCGACGTCCCCTTCGACCACCTGACGGCGGCACCCGTCCTGGTCGACTACCTGCGCACCCAGCGGAGCGACGACCTGGTCGTGGTGGCGCCGGACGCCGGCAGGGTGAAGGTGGCCGAACGGTTCAGCCAGCACCTCACCGCCGATCTCGCCGTGGTGCACAAGCGCAGGCTGCGGGGCCAGGCCAACCAGGTCGAGGCGCTCCACGTCGTCGGCGACGTCCAGGGCCGCCAGTGCGTGCTGATCGACGACATGATCGACACGGCCGGAACCATCGTGGCGGCCGCCGACCTGCTGGCCGAGCGGGGGGCTGCCGAGGTGTGGTGCATGGCGACCCACGCCGTGCTCTCCGACCCGGCGGTCGACCGCCTCAAGAACTCGGCGCTGACCAAGGTGGTGGTGACCGACACCCTGCCCGTCCCCCAGGACCGGCGCTTCGACAAGCTCGAGGTGCTGTCGGTGGCCAAACTCATCTCCGACGCCATCGACGCCGTGTTCGAGGACACGTCGGTCTCGGAGATCTTCGGCGGCGACAACCTGGTCTAGCCGGCATCCGGGCCCCCGCGCCGGGCTCCCGGGCCGGGGGCCCGGGCCGGTATCCAGAGGCCTGGTTCGGTGACCGGCGGTGGGTTCGGCAGCGGACCCCTTGGAGCCGGCCGGCCGATCACTTTTCTATTTAGCATTTCATTGGTATGTAAGACCGTCCGGTTACATACGGTTCGTAGGTCAAATGGAAAACAATTAGGCCGGCGCTCTCGGAGCCCGTCCCTCAGACCGTCAGACCGTCAGACCGTCAGACCGTCAGACCGTCAGACCGTCACGCCGGTCAACCGGACAGTTGCGGTGCCGGCGAACACTTCGCGCCCATCCTGGTTCGTCGTGGCCACCGCCACCTCTAGCTCCACCTCGCCCTCCACCTCGCCCTCCACGAGGTGCCCGTCACTGCCGGACGACACGTCAGTGATCTCGGCCCGGGCGGTCAGGGTGTCACCCGGCCACACCTGGGCACGGAAGCGCCCACCGAACCGGATCAGGCTGCCGGCCCCGAACGTGTCCGTCAGCATCTTGCCGGTCATGCCCATGGTCAACATCCCGTGGGCGAACACGGTGGGGAACCCGGCCACCCGGGTCACGAAGATCTCGTCGGTGTGCAGCGGGTTGAAGTCACCCGAGGCGCCGGCGTACTGCACGATCTGGGTGCGGGTGAGGTTGTCCACGACGACCTGCTCGAATGCGGCGCCGACGGCGACGTCGTCGACCGACACAACGCCCACCTCACCCACCTCCGTCGGATCGGCTGATCCGCACGCCGACCGTTCGGGACGTGACCACGAGGGACCCCTCGGCGTCGCGGTATTCGGTCACGAACTCGGTGAACGTCATGGTGCCGCCGCGCCGTCCTTCCTTCTGCCAGGTCCCCCCGTCCCGGGACGATGCCGACAGGACGTCTCCCGCCCGGAGCGGGCGGTGGTACTCGAAGTGCTGCTCGGCGTGGAGGGCCGTCTCGCCGGAGCCGGCCTGCTCGGCCCCGGCCCCGGCCCCGGCCCCGGCCCCGGCCCCGGACCCGGACCCGGCCCCGGCCGCCCCGGACCCCCCGGCGCCGGCCGGCACCCCGGTCGCCTCGCGACCCGATCCGAACCACGGCTCACCGATGGTCGGGCGCAGGGGAAAGTCCGGGTCGAAGTGCGCACCGGCCATCACGAAGGTGGGCGGGGCGATGATCCCGCCCAGACCGGCTGCCACCCCGGCATCGGCGTCGCAGTAGATGGGATTGTCGTCCCCCAGCGCCCGGGCGAAGGTCAAGATGTGCCCGGCCTCGACGGGGAATCGTTCGACGACCATGGTGTGTGCCCTCCCTGCGATGGGTGGTGGCGGAGGTTCGCGGTGATGGTAGCGCCGGCGACCACCACCCCTGTGGCCCACGGGGCCGGGCCTCGTCTATCATGGTGGGCCGTCAGCAGCGACCGCCCGTGATGGGCCCACCCGGGCCCGTCGAACCGGAGCGCACCTGCCCTCGTCTCAGCATCTCTTTGAGGAGTCCTCGCATGCCCGAAGTCACCCTTGCCGCCGAAACCGGCCGCGAAATCGGATCGAGCTCGACCCGCCGCCTCCGGGCCGAGGGGAAGATCCCCGGTGTGGTGTACGGCCACGGCGCCGACCCGATGCCCGTGGCGGTCAAGGCCCGTGAGTTCCAGATCGCCCTCTCCGGCGAGGCCGGCCTCAACACCCTGCTCTCCCTCGAGGTCGACGGGAAGAACTTCTTGACCCTGGCCCGTGACATCCAGCATCACCCGTTCAAGAACGTGGTGACCCACATCGACTTCCAGATCGTGCGGCGTGACGAGTTGATCTCGGCCGAGGTGACCATCAACCTGATCGGGGAGCCCATCGAGGTCCAGCACGGTGACGGCATCGTCGACCAGCAGCTGTTCGCACTGGCCATCAAGGCCAAGCCGGCCGACATCCCGCCCTCGGTGGACCTCGACATCTCGGAGTTGACCATCGGCGCCTCGTTGCACGTGTCGGACATCACCATCCCGCCCGGCGTCGAGCTCGAGACGGACCCCGAGGCCACCGTGGTCGCCGGTCAGCCCCCGCGGGTGCAGACGACCGCCGAGGAGGAGGCCGAGACCGCTGCTGCGGCGGCTGCCGAAGCCGGCGAGGTGCCGGCGGCCGAGGGTGCCGCCGACGCCGAGTCCCCGGAGGGCTAGGCCCTGCTGCGGAACCGGCGGGGGCCGGCGGCCGCCCGCACGGGTACACCGGTGGACGTCGTGGTGGTCGGGCTGGGCAACCCGGGGATCGAATTCGTCAACACCCGGCACAACGCCGGGGCCGAGGCGGCCGCCGAGCTGGCCGTCCGTCACGGTGGCCGGCTCAAGCCGGAAAAGGGCCTGTTCGCCCAGGCCTGCGAGATCCGCATCGGTGACCGCCGGGTGCTGCTCGCCGTGCCCCAGACCTACATGAACGAGTCCGGCATGGCGGTGGCCCCGTTGGTCCGGCGCGGCGGTGAGGGTGCCACGCTGGTCGTCGTCCACGACGAGCTGGACCTCCCTTCGGGGCGGATCAAGGTCAAGGCGGGGGGCGGCACGGCCGGCAACAACGGTCTGAAGTCGATCGACAGCCACCTCCACACCAACGACTACGTGCGGGTCCGGATCGGGATCGGCAAGCCGCCGGGACGACAGCCGGGCGCCGACTACGTCCTCAAGCGTCCGGGGGCGGCCGAGCGTGCGGTGCTGGTCGCCGCCGTCGACGAGGCGGCCGATGCCGTCGAGGTCATCGTGTCCGACGGGGTGGAGGCGGCGATGAACCGGTTCAACTCCGGCGGCTGAGCCACGGGGTCGCCGACCTGGCGGAGGGGTACAGTCGCCCGATGGTCCCCGACACCGACGACCTGGCCATCCGGGTGCGGGGCCTCACCAAGTCGTACGGCGACTTCCGCGCCGTCCAGGGCATCGACCTGGACCTCCGGCGGGGCGACGTGCTGGCCCTCCTCGGCCCCAACGGTGCCGGCAAGACCACCACCGTCGAGATCCTGGAGGGCTACCGGAAGCGCGACCGCGGCGAGGTGTCCGTCCTGGGGGTGGACCCGGCGCGCCGCGACCGGGCCCTCCGGGCGAAGATCGGTCTCGTCCTTCAGGAGTGCGCCGTCGAGCCCTATCTCACCGTCTCCGAGGTGATGACCCAGCGGGCGGGCCTCTACCCCGAACCCCGGTCGGTGGGTGAGGTGATCGAGCTGGTCGGCCTCACCGCCAAGGAGCGATCCCGGGTCAAGACCCTCTCGGGGGGCCAGCAGCGCCGGCTGGACCTCGGCCTGGCCCTCATCGGCAACCCCGAGCTCATCTTCCTCGACGAGCCAACCACCGGCTTCGACCCGTCGGCGCGGCGGGAGGCCTGGGAGGTGGTGCGGGGGCTGTGCGCCGAGGGACGGACCGTCCTGCTCACCACCCACTACATGGACGAGGCCCAGGCGCTGGCCGACACCGTCATGGTGATGGCCGAGGGTCGGGTGGTGGCGGCGGGCCCACCGGACACCCTGGGGGGACGCGATCACGGGGTGTCGACCGTCCGGTTCGTCCTCCCGGCGGGCGCCTCGGTCGCCGACCTGCCGCTGCCCGACGGTCTCGTCCCGGTGACCAGGGGCGAGTTCGTCGAGTTCGTGGTCGACGAGCCCACCGCCGTGCTCCACGCCCTGACCTCCTGGGCCGTCGGGCGCGGCGAGGTGCTGGGCGGCCTGGCCGTCAGCCGGCCCACCCTCGAGGACGTCTACCTGTCCCTGACCGGGGGGGACCCACGATGAACGACCTGTTGGTGGCCAGGGCCCAGGTCCGCTACGAGCAGAAGGCCTACTGGCGGAACCCCATGGCGGCGGTGTTCACCCTGGCGTTCCCGGTGGTGTTCCTCATCGTGGTGGGGACCTCGGCGGGCAGCTCGTCGGTCCCGGGCACCACGCTCCGCTACGACCAGTACACGGTGGTGGCGATGCTCACCTTCGGCCTCATCGGCGCCTGCTACACCAACCTCGGCATGGCCATCTGCAACCGTCGGGACCTCGGGATCCTCAAGCGCATGCGGGGGACGCCGATCTCCATCGGCTCGTACATCGGGGGCATCATCGGGAGCACCCTCATCAACGTGGCCGTCCTGGCCGTGGTGACGGTGGGCATCGGCATGGGCTTCTACCACCTCCACTTCCCCTACCACCTGGCGGCCGTGCTCCTCACCCTGCTGGTGGGCATCGTGACCTTCGGCGCCCTGGGCCTCGCCGTCACCGTCATCGTCCCCAACGCCGACGCCGCCCCGGCGGTGATCAACGGGATCTACTTTCCGGTGGTGTTCATCTCGGGGGTGTTCTACCCCATCAGCAACGGGTCGGTGCTCTCGAAGATCGCCGACTACTTTCCCGTCCGCCACATGATCAAGGCCCTGGTGTCCGGCTTCGAGGGGGGTCCGGGGTCGGGCCTGCACCCAGGCGACCTGGCCGTCATGCTGATCTGGGCCGCCGCCGCCCTGGTGTTCACGGCCCGACGGTTCCGGTGGGAGCCCAGGCACGCCTGATCCCAGCCGACAATGCCAGTGGTACGTGAACGAATGAGTGGCCATATCAGGTGACGATGGGCGACCGGGGCCGGCTGGTCATTCCGGCCGACCTGCGGGCCAGGGTCGGGTTGGACGAGGGCACGCCGGTCGTGCTCATCGACACGCCGGCCGGAGTCGCGCTCCTCCGCCGCGAGCAGTTGAAGGAGATGGCCCGGGCCGACCTGGCCGGAACCGACCTGGTCGGGGACCTGCTGGCCGACCGGCGCCGCCAGGCCACCGCTGAGGACGCCGTGTGAACGTGTTCGACGCGTCGGCGCTGCTGGCGCTGCTGCAGGGCGAGGCCGGGTCGGACGTGGTGGAGGAGACGCTGGGCGACGGCGGGGTGTGCGGCGCAGCCAACTGGTCCGAGGTGGCCCAGAAGGTCCGTGCTCGTGGCCGCGACTGGACGTTGGCCGGGGCGCTCCTGGCCAGCTATGGCCTCGAGGTGGAGCCGGTCACCGTGGCCGACGCCAGGTCCCACTGGTCCTCCTCACCGACCCGGGCGGGGCCCGGCCGACCCCACTCCACCCCGGCCGACCCGACGTCAACCCGACCGGTGGCCGGTACCCTGAGCGGGTGAGCTTCCGCTCGCTTCCCTCCCTGCTTCGCAACGAGCCCGCCATGACGCGGGTCATCGGCGCGTCCAACGCCACCCTGGCCGTGGCCACGCCGGCCCAGGCCTTCGTGCTGGCCGGCCTGATCCGGCTGGGCGCCCGACGGCCGGTCCTGGTGGTGACCCCGACCGGCGCCGCCGCCGAGCAGCTGGCTCACGACCTCGACGCCTTCACGGCCGGCTCCGGGACCACCCCCGACGGGGCCGAGGGCGGATCGGGCCGGGTCGAGGTGTTCCCGGCCTGGGAGACGCTCCCCTTCGAGCGGGTCAGCCCCGACACCGCCACCATGGGCCACCGGCTCCGGCTGCTCTGGCGGCTGGGCGGCTCGGGCGGACAGGGCGGACAGGGCGGACGGGGCGGACAGGGCGGCACCGGGGCCGCCGCCGGAGCCGGTGGGGGCGAGGCGGACGGAGCCCCCGACATCGTGGTGGCCCCCATCAAGGCCGTCCTCCAGCGCCTCGGCCCGTGGCGGACCGCCGCCCGCCCCGTGGTGGTGGCCAGGGGCGACCGGGTCGACGTCGAGGGTCTCACCTCCCAGCTGGTGGCCATGGGCTACCGGCGCGAGTCCCTCGTCGAGCACCGGGGGGAGCTGGCCGTGCGGGGCGGGATCGTCGACGTGTTCCCGTCCACGTCCGACGAACCGATCCGGATCGACCTGTGGGGCGACGAGGTGGACCGCCTCACCCGCTTCGACGTGGCCGACCAGCGCTCGGTCGCCGACCTCGAGCGGGTCGAGCTCTTCGGCTGCCGCGAGCTGGTGACCGACGAGACCATGCGGAAGCGGGCGGCCCAGCTGGTCGGCTCGGCACCGTGGGGACGCCACCAGTGGGACCGCCTGGCCGACGGGGAGCAGTTCGACGGCATGGAGTCGTGGCTGCCGTGGCTGGCCGACACCGAGGAGCTGGTCACCGACCTGCTCGGCGACGACGCCGTGGTGGTGCTGGTGGAGCCGCGCCGGGTACGCGACCGGGCCGCCGAGCTGTTGGACGAGGAGTCGGCCCTGGCCGACGCGCTCGCCTCGACCTGGGGACTCGAGGCCGGCGAGGGCGCCCCCCGCCTCCATGTGCCCTTCGACCGGCTGCTGGCCGACACCTCCGCCGGCGTCGTCTCCCTCGTCCCGACCTCCGAGGGACCCGACGTCCCCCTGGTCGAGAGCCGGGGCTGGGAGCCCATCCTCGGGGACGGGGCCAAGCTGGCCTCGCAGGTGTCGGCACTGGTCAACGACGGGTACTCGGTGGTGTTGTGCTCCTCGACGTCCGGGGGGGCCGAGCGCCTGGCCGGGGTCCTGGCCGAGGAGGGGGTCACCGTCCCGGTGGTCGACGGGTCGCCGGGCCGCTCTGGCGCCGGCAGCGATCTCGCCGCGCCGGGTGCCCGCATCGTGGTGGCCACCGTCGACCGGGGCTTCGTCCTGCCGCGGGCCAAGGTGGCCCTGCTCACCGAGTCCGACGTCACCGGGCGCCGGCGTCCGCACCGCCAGGCCCGCACCCGGGCCCGCCCGGTCGACGGCTTCTTCGACGACCTCGCTCCCGGCAGCTACGTGGTCCACCGCCAGCACGGTGTGGCCACCTACGGGGGCATGGTCACCCGCACCATGGGTGGTGCCACCCGGGACTACCTCCTCCTCGAGTACCGGGGGGCCGACAAGCTGTACCTGCCCACCGACCAGATCGAGCTGCTGACGCCCTATGCCGGCGGCGACTCGCCCACCGTGTCCCGGCTGGGAGGATCCGAGTGGCAGCGGGCGCGGTCCAAGGCCCGGGCCGCCGTGCACGAGATCGCCGAGGAGCTGGTGGCCCTGTACCGGAGGCGGCTCGAGGTCACGGGTCACGCCTTCGGTCCCGACACCCCGTGGCAGGCCGAGCTCGAGTCCTCGTTCCCGTTCATCGAGACCGCCGACCAGCTCCGGGCCATCGAGGACGTGAAAGCGGACATGGAACGGCCCCAGCCCATGGACCGGTTGGTCTGCGGCGACGTGGGCTTCGGCAAGACCGAGGTGGCCATCCGGGCGGTGTTCAAGGCGGTCCAGGACGGATACCAGGCCGCCGTGCTGGTGCCGACCACCCTGCTGGCCAGCCAGCACGCCCAGACCTTCACCGACCGGTACGCGCCGTTCCCGGTCAAGGTGGAGCTGTTGAGCCGGTTCCTCACCAACGCCCAGGCCCGCGACGTGCTGGCCCGGCTGGCCGACGGCTCGGTGGACGTGGTGGTGGGGACCCACCGGCTGCTGGGCGGCGACGTCGCCTTCAAGAAGCTCGGCCTCCTGGTGGTGGACGAGGAGCAGCGCTTCGGGGTGTCGCACAAGGAGTCCATCAAGGCCATGGCCGACGGGGTCGACGTGCTCACCCTGACCGCCAGCCCCATCCCCCGCACCCTCGAGATGGCCCTGACGGGGATCCGGGACCTGTCGATGGTCAACACCCCTCCGGCGGCCCGTCGCCCCATCCTGACCCACGTCGGCGAGTTCGAGGAGGCGGCGGCGAGCGAGGCCATCCGCCGGGAGCTGCTGCGTGAGGGCCAGGTCTTCTACGTCCACAACCGGGTCCAGGACATCGACGCGGTGGCCGAGCGCGTGCACCACATGGCCCCCGAGGCGCGTGTGGCCGTGGCCCACGGCCAGATGGACGAGGGCTCGCTGGAGAAGGTGGTGCTCGACTTCTGGGAGGGGCTCTACGACGTCCTGGTGTGCACCACGATCATCGAGTCGGGGATCGACATGCCGACCGTCAACACGCTGGTGGTGGACCGGGCCGACCTGTTGGGCCTGGGCCAGCTGCACCAGCTGCGGGGCCGGGTGGGACGGGCCGGCAACCGGGCCTATGCCTACCTCTTCCATCCGGTCGACCGGGTGCTGTCCGAGCAGGCCTACGAGCGGCTGCGCACCATCGGTGACCACACCGAGCTCGGGTCGGGGTTCAAGATCGCCCTGCGCGACCTGCAGATCCGGGGGGCGGGGAACCTGTTGGGCCGGGACCAGTCGGGGCACATCGCCGCCATCGGCTACGACCTGTACGTGCAGATGGTGTCCGAGGCGGTCTCCGAGCTGAAGGGCGAGCCCCGGCCCCAGCCCGTGGACCTGTCCCTCGACCTCCCCGACGCCGCCCACCTGCCCGCCACCTACGTGGCGGCCGAGGACGTGCGCCTGGAGGCGTACCGGCGGCTCACCGGGGTGCGGACCGAGGAGGAGGTGGACGACGTCCGCACCGAGTGGGAGGACCGGTTCGGGCCGCTGCCCGCCCCGGCCGCCGCCCTCCTCGACGTGGCCCGGCTCCGGGTGGAGTGCCTGCGTCTCGGCATCACCGACCTGGCGGTGGCCGCCCCCCGCACCGGCATGGGCCGGAGCCCCACCATGCGGGCCACGGTGAAGATGAGTCCCCTCACGCTGGCCGCCTCGGCGGAGATCCGCCTCCGCCGTCTGGCCCCGGGGGCCACGTACCAGGCCGACCAGCACCGCCTCCTCGTCCCGGTGCCGACGCCGGCGGAGGGGACGGGCTACGCCCCCAGCCTGGTCCCGTTCCTCCGGGAGCTGGTGCCGGCGGACTGAGCCGGCCCGTTCGGGGCCGGAGCTACTCGGATCGCAGGACGACGGCGGTCGGGGTGCGGGCGGCGATCCGGCCGGGGACGGCCGCCACCAGGTTGGCCAGCACCAGGGCGCCGATGACGACCAGGGCCACCACATCGAGGGGAACGCTCGGTGCGGACACGGCGTTGATCTGTGCCGCGTACAGGTCCCACAGGGCGCGGCCCGTCACGATGCCGAGGGGGACGCCCACCAGCATCCCTACCGCCACCGCGAAGGTGGACTGCCAGCCCACCGCGGCGGCCAGCTGCCGGCCGGTCAGCCCCAGCGCTTTGAGCAGGGCCAGGTCGCGCCGTCGCCTTCGCACCGAGGCCACCAGGGTGAGCCCGAGGGCGACCACGGCGCCGGCGGCCAGCGCCAGGCCGAGGGTGGCGGGGATGGTCTCGATGGTGCTGTCGTCGACGATCTCGGCCGGTCGCAGCACCGAGATGATGCCCCCGGAAGGACGGTCGCCAGAGGGCAGGGCGTTGATCTCGTCGTTGACCACCTCGAGGGACCGGAGCGCGGCGGGGGAGTCGGCGCCGCCCCGGGCCCGCACCAGTACGACGTCGGGCCCGGGGATGGCATTGTCCTGGAGGTTGAGGGTGGCGGCGCTGAAGAGTGAGGACGACAGCAGGGCGCCGGTCCCCATCTCCAGGTGGGCGCTGCCACCGCCCCCGGCGGCCGGCATGGTGGCCGTCCCCACGACGACCAGGGAGTGGCGGGCGCCGTCCCGGCTCTGGACCTCCACGGTGTCGCCCAAGTGCTTGTGGAGCTGGGCCAGGGTGTCGGGGCCGAGGACGATCTGGTCGGCCGCCTCGAGGCCGTGTCCGGTGAGGAGGGGCGGGGCCACCCGCGGATTCGGTGCGGTGGCCATCGACGGGACCGACTGCCCGTCGATCTCGGTGGTGACGAAGTTGACGCCGGTCCACGCCGACACGCTGGGATCGCGGGCGAGGAAGGTGGCGGTCTGGTGGGCGGGCAGGTCCTCGGCGCCGGCGTAGGCCGACAGCAGCGCGTAGTTCCAGTTCCAGCCGTACAGCGCCGGGTGGGAGACCAGCGTGGTCAGGCTGGCCCCGAAGGTGAAGGTGGCGGTCAGGATGAGCCCGGCGAGGATGGTGCCGACGATGGCCGACCGGACCGGGACAGCCGAGCTGCCGCTGCCCGGTTCGAGGGCCAGGCGCAGCCCGGTGACCGCCGGTACCGACAGCCCGGCGTTGGCGGCGGCACCGACCACCGGCGACTGGCCCGCCCGGACGGGGCGTCGCCGACCGGTCGACCGTATGGGCGCCTCCCGGATGGCGGCCACCACGGCGACGAACCCCAGGACGACCACCAGCACCAGCACCCCGAGGCCGAGGACGAGCCTGTCGGCGTTGAACCCCCGGTCGGGGTAGATGGGCCGCACCGGTCCGAGCGGGCTGAGCGGCGAGAGGGCCACCGCCACACCGACCGCCACCACGGCGCCCCCCAGGATGGAGAGCACGGCACCGCCCAGGCTGTCGCCGAGGGTCATGGCCGGCCCGGCCCCGAGGGAACGGAGGACGGACCGGTCGCCGGCGCCCAGCCGGAGCTGGCGCAGGAGGGCCTGGGCCCCGATCAGCAAGGCGGCCAGGCCGGCCAGCAGGCCGAAGACCTCGAGGGCGATGGCCTCGGGCCGGAGGGCCCGGTTGGCCTTGCCCACGATCAGCGAGGCCTCGGTGGGGGAGGCGGTGGCCCCGAGGCCGGCCGGGAGCACGTGGGTGGCCTCGGCGATCACCGCGGCATCGTCCCTGCCCCCGCCGGTCAGTTGCAGCGCCGTCGCCGAGAAGGTGGCGTACTGGGGAGCCAGCTGCCGGGTCAGGGTCGGGGTCATCAGGACGAAGCCGCCCCCGAGGGTGTCGACCTGGTCCTCGATGACCTGTTCGTTGAACTGGACGATGCCCACGATGGTGATCGAGACCTTGCGCAGTCGGGTGGGGGTGCCGTTGGCGTTCTCCTCGGCGTCGGTGGCCAGTCCGAGGTGGACCACCGAGCCCACATGGACGCCGAGCTGGGCGGCCGCCTGCTGGTTGACCACCGCCTGGTCGGTGCTGGCCGGATCGGCCAGGCGACCATGGAGCAGTTGGATCCTGTCCTCCCTGGCGTAGAGGCCGTCCGGGCTCCCCTCCACGACCGCCGGCGACTCGCCGGCGGTCGGGTGGGGGTGGACGCCGGTGACCTGTTCGAGGTTGCCGTTGAAGCCGACGATGGTGGCCGCTCCCCTGACCAGGGGAAGGTGGTCGACCCGCCGGATGACCGCCGGGTCGTACCCGTTGTCGGACCCGATGGAGGGTGAGTCGTAGTCGGTGAACAGCTTGAGGTCGGAGGGGTTGGTGCTGGCCAGGTAGGTGGCATAGGACGAGGCAGTTCTTCGCCCCCCGGCCACCGAGGCCATGGCCAGACCCCCGATGAGACCGACCAGGAGCACCACACTGAGGTAGGCGCCCCATCGCCGGCCGAACGTGGTCCGGAGGCGGTAGGTGACGAACCGGAGCGTGCTAGCCGGCACGGACCGTCGGGATCATCGCCAGCCGCCGGGCCGCCGGGCCGGTCATCGCCAGCCCCGGGAGCGTTGCTCGCCGCCCGCTGCTCCCGACGGGCCCGCCGTTCGGATCACGCCTCCGCACCCTCTGCAGTCTCTACGGCGCGGCTGGATTCCTCAAGGGGGCTAGCCGGGGTGCACCCGTCGTGCTACTACGCCCGAGTCGGCGTCCCGCCCCGCCCCGGCCCGGACCGAGCCCCCGCATTGGGCACCCCTGGCCCAACCGGTAGCATCGCCGCCGTGAAGCGCCAACTCTCCGGGGCCGTCGTCGCCCTCGCCGTGATCGCGTCGGGGGCCCTGGCCACCGCGTGCCAGATCACCCCCACCGCCGCGTCGGCCGCCGGGGCCAGTATCTCGGTGGACAGCCTCAACACCCAGCTCCACACGCTCGAGACCACGGTCGCCGGCGGCTGCCTGCTCCAGCTCGAGAACGCCAACCTGACCACGCTGGTGGGGGAGGGGGCCGGCGGTCCGGGCACCTACTCGATGACCTTCACCAACGCCGTCCTCAACAACCAGGTGGGGGACCTCCTCGCCCAACAGTTCGCCGCCAGCAAGGGGATCACCGTCAGCGATGCCGACCTGGCCTCGGCCAAGACCGATTTCGAGTCGACGCTCGACGGGGAGATCAGCCAGCAGGTCCAGTCGGCCCAGTCCCAGGGGACGGTCTCCTACTGTCAGACGGCCACCGGCACCAACATCACCGGCAAGGAACTGCTCGACGCCCTGCCCGCCTCGGTGTCGGCCTCCCAGGTGCACAACCAGGCTGTCGACGTGAAGCTGCTGGCCCACGGTGCCGACCTCTCCGACAAGGCGGCGGCCGCCTTCTACGCGGCCAACAAGCCGCTCTTCACGGCGGCGTGCGTGGGCAGGATCGTGACCGACACCCAGGCCCACGCCGACCAGCTGGTGGCCCAGATCAACGGAGGGGCGTCCTTCGCGTCGGTGGCCATGGCCAGTTCGCTCGACACCCAGACCAAGGCCCAGGGCGGTGCCCTGGGGTGCAACTACACGCTCTCGCAGGTGGAGCAGGACCTCAACGTGCAGTCGGTCACCGTCGGCCAGCCCGTGACTCCCGTGCAGGACCCGACGTCGGGGCAGTGGCTCATCTACGCCGTGACCAGCCAGCAGGTGGAGCCGCTGGCGTCGGTGGCCACGCTGGTCCGGAGGGAGCTGCTCCAGACCACGGGCAACGTGAACCGGGTCAGCAAGGAGATCGTCGCCTTCGCCCGCACCGCCGACGTCACCGTCAACCCCCAGTACGGCACGTGGAAGCGGCTCGCCGTCGTCCCCCCGGTCGCCCCGCCGGCCAAGTACCTGCTGGCTGCAGCCGGCGGATCGACCACGCCGCTGGGCCCGAAGACCACGGGCACATCCTCGTCGGCCGCGACCGGCGGCGGTTGACCCGTCCCCGGCCGGCATGACCGCCGAGCCCGCGGGCAGCGTGCCGCGCATCGATGTCGTCGGGCTCGGCCCGGCCGGCCCTGAACTGATCACGGCCGGGGCGCTCGAGCTCATCGCCGGTGCGGACGCCGTCTACCTGCGCACCCGCCGGCACCCGTCGGCGGGCGCCCTCCCCGATGCCGGCTCCTTCGACCACCACTACGAGGGCGGGTCGACCTTCGACGCCGTCTATGCCGCCATCGTCGAGGACCTGGTGACGGCGGCCGCCGACGTGCCCGGTGGGTTCGTGGTCTACGCCGTGCCGGGGTCGCCGACGGTGGCGGAGCGCACCGTGGGACTGCTGCGGGACCATCCCGCCGTCACCGGTGGGGAGGTGGCACTCCGGGTACATCCGGCGGTGTCCTTCCTCGATCTGGCCTTCGACCGACTGGGGGTCGACCCGGTGACCGCCGGCGTGCGGGTGGTGGACGGTGAGTCCTTCGCCGTGGACGCCGCCGGCGAGCGGGGGCCGCTGCTGGTGGCCCAGTGCTGGAGCCCCTCGGTCCTGTCGGACATCAAGCTGTCGGTCGAGTCGTTCCCCGATGGGCCCGTGACCGTGCTGCACCACCTCGGCCTGGCCGACGAGGCGGTGACGGAGGTGGCGTGGGACGAGCTCGACCGCTCGTTCACACCGGACCACCTCACGTCGCTGTGGATTCCGCAGCTGGCCGCACCGGTGGCCGCCGAGCTCGTGCGGCTGGACGAGCTCGTCCACACCCTGCGGCAACGCTGCCCGTGGGACCGGCGCCAGACCCACGGGTCGCTGGCCCGCCATCTCCTCGAGGAGTCCTATGAGGTGCTCGAGGCCCTCGATGCGCTGGCCTCTGTCGACGCGGCCTCTGCCGACGCCGGTGTCGATGTCGAAGCCGGTGTCCCGGCCGGACTCGATGTCGACCCTGACACCGAGTCCGAGGCGGTGGCCCATCTCGAAGAGGAGCTCGGCGACCTGTTGTTCCAGGTGTACTTCCACGCCACCCTGGCGGCCGAAGCCGGCCGCTTCACCCTGGCGGACGTGGCCCGGGGGGTGCACGACAAGCTGGTGTCACGACATCCCCATGTGTTCGGCGACGTGTCTGCCGAGACGGCCGAGGCGGTGGCGGCCGACTGGGAGGCGCGCAAGTTGGTGGAGAAGGGCCGCTCGAGTGTCACCGAGGGCATCCCGGCCGCGCTCCCGGCACTGGCGCTGGCGGCCAAGCTGCAACGGAAGGCACTGGCCGTGGGCATGGTGCTCCCGGAGGTGGCCGACGAGGCGGTGCGCCTGTCCGCCGGCGTGGCGGATCTGGCGGCAGTGGCGGACGGCCCGGCCGGGGAGGTGGTGACCGACGGGGCAGGCGGTGGCCAGGGCCGGTCCACCGAGATCGGCGAGCTGCTGTTCGCGCTGGTCAACGTGGCGCGCATCTTGGGAATCGATCCCGAAACCTCCCTCCTCGCCAGCGCCCGTCGCTTCCGGTCGTCGGTCGAGGCTCACAGCTGAGCCCGGTCGAAGCGCACGGCCGAGCGCGGGCCGAGCGCCGGGCCGATCGGTCGGTCGTGTCGCCGGCTCCGGCGCCACCTGCCGCGCGACCTCGAAATACCGCCCGGAAATTTTGCCCATCACCACAGTGAATTCCCAGGTGGAGCGGGTCCTGGGTGGTAACTTTCATGCACCGGCAACAGGAGCGGGGATTACGGATCGTGAGCATCATCGAGCAGGTCATCGGTAGGGAGGTCCTCGATTCGCGCGGCAACCCGACCGTCGAGGTCGAGGTCGTCCTCGACTCCGGATCGGTCGGGCGGGCCATCGTCCCCTCGGGTGCGTCGACCGGTTCGTTCGAGGCGGTCGAGCTCCGTGACGGGGGCAGCCGCTACGCCGGCAAGGGAGTGCTCGGGGCGGTCGCCAACGTGAACGGGGAGATCGCCGACATCCTGGAGGGCACCGACGCCCTGGACCAGCGGGGCGTGGACCTCGCCCTGATCGACGCCGACGGCACCCCGAACAAGGCACGGCTGGGAGCCAACGCCATCCTGGGGGCGTCGCTGGCCACGGCCAAGGCCGCGTCCGACGAGCTGGGACTCCCGCTCTTCCGCTACGTGGGCGGTGCCGACGCCCACGTGCTGCCGGTGCCCATGATGAACGTGGTCAACGGCGGGGTCCACGCCGACAACTCCATCGACCTGCAGGAGTTCATGATCATGCCGGTGGGGGCGGCGTCGTTCTCCGAAGCGCTGCGCTGGGGCGTGGAGACCTATCACGCCCTGGCGGGCGTGCTCCGGCAACGGAAGCTGTCCACCGCCGTGGGTGACGAGGGTGGGTTCGCCCCCGATCTGGCCTCCAACGAGGAGGCCGTCCGGATCCTCGTGGAAGCCATCGAGGCCGCCGGTCGTGTGCCGGGCTCCGACATCGCCATCGCCGCCGACCCGGCCAGCAGCGAGTTCTACAAGGACGGTCACTACGTGCTGGCCGGCGAGGGCCGGGCCCTCGACTCGTCGGAGATGGTCGGGTACTGGGTGGACCTGGTCGACCGGTATCCCATCGTGTCCCTCGAGGACGCCATGGCCGAGGACGACTGGGACGGATGGGCGGCGCTCACCGAGGCGCTGGGGGACCGGGTGCAGCTGGTGGGGGACGACCTGTTCGTCACCAATGAGGAGCGGCTCCGGCGCGGGATCGAGGCCGGCACGGCCAATGCCATCCTGATCAAGGTGAACCAGATCGGAACCCTGACCGAGACGTTGGGGACGATGGCACGGGCCACCCGGTCGGCGTACGCCTGTGTGATGTCGCACCGCTCGGGGGAGACCGAGGACGCCACCATCGCCGATCTCGCCGTGGCCACCAACTGCGGCCAGATCAAGACGGGTGCACCGGCGCGGTCGGACCGGGTGGCCAAGTACAACCAGCTGCTGCGCATCGAGGGGATGCTGGGCGAGACGGCCGCCTTTCGCGGTGGCGACGCGCTGTCGTCGCGGGGTGCCACCCGGTGAGTGGGCGCCACGCCCACTCGAAGCGCTCGAAGAAGCCGGTCGAGCCCAAGCCGTTCCTGCCCGCCAAGGAGGTGCGTGCGGCCACCGCGGCCGCCCCGGCCCCACGGGGCCGGACGAAGGCTTCGTCGCGGACCAAGACCCGGGGGGCGAAGGCCGCCGCTGGGACAGCGCGTGGCTCTTCGAGGCGGCCCAAGGAGACGGCACGTCCGGCAACGTCGTCGGCTGGGCGGACGTACCCGGCGACCTCGACGGCCCCGAACCGGTCGAAGGACGCCAAGGACGCGGGGTCGGAGAAGGCCCCCAGGCCGCCGAAGCGAGCTCGGGGGCCGAAGGCACCGGCGCGGGGGGTGGTGTCCAGGGTCACGGCATTGGCCGGGGCGCTCAGACCTTCCGCGATGTTCCGGGCACTCAAGCCGGGTCGACGTCGCGGGCCGGCAACGGGGACGGAACCTCGACGCACCCTTCTCCACCCGTTCCGCCGCGGTGCCCCGGCCGTCGCCCCGGCCGCTGCCCGCGCCACCGCCCGCACGGGTGCGGCCACGGCCAAGACCGGCGGCGCCGAGGAGAGGCACAAACAACCCACCTCGGCGGCCACCCGGCGCAACCGGATCCCCGTGGCGGTGGCCGGGTTGTTCGCCGCGTTGGTGCTCATCGCGGGATTCCCCGCCGCCAGCCTGTTGTCCCAGCATCACCAGCTGTCGGCGGAAGCGGCGCAGCTGAGCCAGCTCCGACAGGACAACGGTCAGCTGGCCCGTCAGGAGAACGCCCTGAACTCCAAGACGGAGATCAACCGTTTGGCCCGTCAGGACTACCAGATGGTCAACAAGGGTCAGGTGCTCTACGACGTGCTGCCGCCGTCGGGCCAGCGGACGGCGACGACGGTGCCCGGTGGAACGGAGTCCGGCGATCCGGGCAACCAGCCGCTGGTGGCACCGTCCAACGCCCCTGACATGTCGCCCGATCCGGGCCTACCCCAGACACCAGCTCCGACCACCTCGTCCTCGACGGGCGGGACCGGCTCAGGGTCGGGTGCCTCGTCGGCCGCCGGCAGCACGGGCCAACCGTCCAGCTTCTGGGGACGGGTGGCCAACACACTCGAATTCTGGCAGTGACCGGGCGGGTCACCCCCGGTTCGGACGGGGGGGCCGATGAACGGCCCGACCGGGCACCCGGTGGCGAGACCTCCGGTGACCCAGGGAGGGACGCCCACGCCGACGCGGTCGCCGTGGCCGAACTGCTCGGTCGGCGCCCGGCCGGTGCGTTCGAGGTCGTGGTGCGGGCGGAGGACGGCTCGCCGGCGGTGATCGCCAATGCCCCCTTCCTCGACGACGGCACACCGATGCCGACCCGGTACTGGCTCGTCGACCCTGCGCTGCGCGAGGTGGTGAGCACCCTCGAGTCGACCGGAGGGGTCCGTCGGGCCGAGGGGTCTGTGCCGATGGAACAGATCGCCGAAGCCCATGCACGCTACGCCGCCGAACGGGATGCCCTGATCCCCTCCCACCATGTCGGTCCGAGGCCGTCGGGCGGGGTGGGAGGCACCCGCCAGGGGGTCAAGTGCCTCCACGCCCACCTGGCCTGGTGGCTCACCGGCGCCGACGACCCGGTCGGGGAGTGGACGGCCGGGCAGATCGGGCTGCATCCCGACTGACGGTGCGACCGTGCCGCGGGCACGCCGAAGGCGAGGTGGCGGCCCTCCGGTTCGAGAGGCGCCCCAACCACCAGGGGTTAGGGTTGCCCAATGAGTGAATCCCTCAGCCCGTCGCCCATGCTCGAGCTCTTCGTTCGCAACGTTCAAGAACAGTTTCCGAAGACCGAGGCCGACAAGGTCGATCGTTATGGCGCTGCGATCGCCAAATCCACATCGGACGCCGACGCCAAGCGGGCCCGGCGGTGTTTCCACTGGGCATTCGAGATGGCGGACGACAAGAGCCGGTCCCATCCGAGGTGGCGTGAGCTCAAGGAACTCCATCAGGAATGGAAGGACACCTGGTTCGGATTGGAGTTCGGACTGACCGGGAATCAGGGCGTCAAACGGCATCCCGAAGAGGACATGCACATTCAGTGGGTCGAGGATGCCGTACTGGTGGCCAAGGCGCTCGGCGAAGAAGATGGATGGGACAAGTCACCCTGGGAACAGCTCTTGGGTGAGCTTGTCGAGATGGGCACGTGATCCCGTAGACCAAGGGACGGGTGGCGTCCGGGCGTCCTACGATGGGCTGATGGCGAGGCGGTCGGCCGCTCTCTTGGTGGCTCTGGTGGCGATCGGCTCGACTGCCTGCGCGACAACCAGCTCCAGCTCATCGCCAACCACGACTTCGACAAGTCCCTCAGTCCCCAGCGCGCTGGCGACGACCACGACCACGACCACGACCGCTTCCGGACCGATGTGCAGGAACGGCCAGATCAGGGTTTCGATTCAGTCCAGTCTCGTGGGAGCAGGGTCGGCGGCGGCGGAGCTCGGGTTCCTGAACGTGAGCAAGGCTCTCTGTACCCTCCGCGGCTATCCCGGCGTTGCCGCGCTCGATCTCCAGGGCCAACAGATCGCGCAGGCACAGCGAAGCGACCTCGACGGAGGATCACCGACCGCGGGCCAGAATCTGAACCCTGGGCAGCTCGCCGAGGCATTGCTCTCGGGCAGCGATGGGTCGTCCCGGACGTGCGGCACCTTCACCCGCTCATTCCGGGTGACACCACCGAACATGACTCAGTCGGCAGAGGTGACGGCCGACAGCACGTCAGCGCCGATCGGGGCTTCCGATGCCTGCCCGATTTCGATCGGCCCCGTCACGCCCGAGACACCGCAGCCGACCCCATCCGGCTAGCGCGCGACCGTGCAATCCAGGGGCTGAGGACCATCGGCCACGAATCCGGCCTCTCACGCTCGGTGATTTGGGGCAATGGCTCCTGGCCTTCTGGGCAGTCGCCTGACCTGGTTCGCCACCGGTCATCCCAACAGCCTCGGCGAACGCCTCCGATGGTGACACCGTGAAGAAACCGCCCTGGTGTCGTCTACTCTTTTGCCTACCGGCGGCGACAGGGGGTTCCGGTGGCCACCACCGAGAACATCACGGTGCTCTTCACTGATCTGGTGGGTTCGACTGCGCTCGCATCTTCGCTGAGCCCAGAAGCAGGTGACCAGGTACGCCGCAAGCACTTCTCTGCCCTCCGCCAGGCCATCGTCACCTCCGGCGGCACCGAGGTCAAGAATCTGGGCGACGGCCTCATGGCGGTCTTCCCCGCCGCCTCGGCGGCTCTGAGCTGCGCGGTGGCCATGCAGCAGGTGGTCCACCGCGACAACTTGGACGCCGACAGGCCACTCGGGCTCCGGGTGGGATTGAGCTCGGGCGAGGCGAGCAGGGAGGCCGATGACTACTTCGGCGACCCGGTCATCGAGGCCGCCCGGCTCTGTGCGCGGGCCGAAGGCGGCCAGATACTCGCCGCCGACCTGGTGCGGGCCAACGCCGGTCGCAGGAGCGCCCACACCTTCACGGCGATCGGAGATCTGGTGCTGAAGGGCCTGCCTGAGCCCATCGAGACCCTCCAGGTCGACTGGGAGCCTCTCCACGCCGACGGACCAGGTTCGGGAAGGGTGCCGCTTCCCACCCGTCTGACCGATCTCCCCGCCGTCGGAGTCATCGGTCGGGAGCACGAGCTCGCACTCCTTGACGCGGCCGCCAAGCGTGTGGCCAGCGGCGAGGGACGGGAGCTGGTCCTCCTGGCCGGGGAGCCGGGCCAGGGAAAGACCACCCTCGTGTCCGAGCTGGCCAGAGGCGCCTACGACGGGGGCATGACGGTGCTCCTCGGTCGCTGCGACGAGGAGGTGGGGGCACCGTACCGACCGTTCCACGAGGCCCTCTCCCACCTCGTCGCTCACGCCGACGAAGAGCTGCTCCGCACCCATGTGGCCGACCATGGCGGGGAGCTGACCCGCATGGTGCCAGCCCTCGGTCGGCGTCTGGGCGAGCTGCCCCCGCCCCGGACCACTGATCCAGATGCCGAGCGCTACCTCCTCTATGGCGCCGTGGTGGGACTGCTGGAGGAGGCGAGCGGGCAGCGTCCCGTGGTCCTGGTGCTCGACGACCTGCACTGGGCGGACAAGCCGAGCCTGCAATTGCTCCGCCACGTGGTGGCCAACTCCTCGGCCAGCAAACTCCTGATCCTCGGGACCTATCGCGACGGGGAGCTCTCTGCGGCCCACCCCCTCACGGAGGCCCTGGCCGCGCTGCACCGGGAGCCGTCCGGGGTCTCCACGGCCGACCTGAAGGGCCTGGAGGACACCGGGGTCATCGCCTTCATGGAGTCGGCCGCCGGGCACGAGCTCGACGAGGCCGGGGTGGGACTGGCCCACCAGCTCTATCGGGAGACCGACGGCAATCCTTTTTTCGTGGCCGAGATACTGCGAAACCTGTCGGAGTCAGGCGACATCTTCCAGGACGCCGGCACGGGGCGCTGGATGGCCAAGGACACCGAGGGACCACTCTCCCTTCCCCACAGCGTGCGGACGGTGATCGGCACCCGCGTCTCGCGGCTGGGTGAAGGGGCCACCAAGGTCCTGTCGACGGCATCGGTGATCGGGCGGGACTTCGACTTCGATCTCTTGGCTGAGACGACCAAGGTCGACGAGGACGAGCTCATCGACCTGCTCGACAGTGCCCAGCGCGCCGCGATCGTCCAAGAACTCTCCGACTCATCCGGGCGCTACACCTTCTCTCACGCACTGGTCCAACACACGCTCTACGAGGACATCGGCGGAACGAGGCGCTCCCGGCTGCACAGGTCGGTGGGCGAGGCCATCGAGCGCCTCTACGGGCAGAACAGCAGAGACGTGGTCGGAGAGCTGGCCAGGCACTTCCTCCTGGCCACCAGTCCCACGCACTCGGACAAGGCCATTGCCTATGCCAAGCGGGCGGGCGACGCCGCCCTCGAGGCGCTCGCCCCAGACGATGCGGTCCGTTATTTCTCCCAGGCGCTGGAGCTCGCCGCCCGCACATCGGGTACGGACCCATTGATACCCATCGACTTGTTGATCGGCCTCGGCTCCGCGCAGTGCCAGGTGGACATCGCCTCGTCCCGCGGGACGCTGCTGGAGGCGGCTCGACGGGCCCAGGGGCTCGGCGACACCCGTCGCCTGGTGGCGGCGGTACTGGCCAACAACCGAGGGTGGTTCAGTGCGCTGGGTCAGCTCGACGCCGAAAACGTCGACATGATCGAAGCGGCGCTCGATGCCCTACCCGCGACCGACAGCCCTGAACGGGCGCGCCTTCTCGCCACGCTGTGCAGCGAGGTCAACTTCTACCGCCCCCTCGATCGCCGCCTGGCCCTGGCCGACGAGGCCAAAGCGATCGCCCGTCGCCTCGGGGATCGGGCCGTTCGTCGATGCGGTGACCAGGTGCACCACGGCCCTCAGCGCCCCTTCGACCCTCGCCACCGAGTTGGCGGATATCGAAGAGGCGTTTGCCGCCGCCCGCGACCTCGATGATCCCGTGCCCTTTTTTCTCGTCACCGGATTCAGTTCCTCGATTGCCGTCCGCGCCGGCCAATTCGAGCTGGCCGCGGAACGGTTGACGATGTTTCGCGCCATGGCCGAAAAGCTCGGACAGCCGTTGTTCCTGTGGTCCGCCGACTACAGTGCCGCCTCGCTCGCCTTGTTGCACGGCGACACCGAAGAAGCCGAGCGGCTCGCCACTTCGGCCCTCGAGGTGGGCACGGCAGGCGGTCAGCCCGACGCCCTCGCCTTCTACGGCCTGCAGCTCGTCAAGATTCGCGACGAGCAGGGCCGGTTGGGCGAGATGGCGTCGCTCATGGCCGACGCGGTCGAGCAGAATCTGTCGATGCCCTCCTTCAGGGCCGTCCTGGCGGCAGCCCATCTCGAGGCGGGCGACGAGGGGTCGGCCCGGGAGCTGGTGGACGAGGGTGCCGCCGAGTCGTTCGCCCTACCTGCCGACAACGGGTGGTTCGACGGGATGGTCAGCTACGCCAGGGTGGTGATCGAGCTGCAGCTCCGTGACCATGCCGAGCTGTTGATCACACAGCTGGCTCCGTTCCGGGACCAGGTTCCCCACGACGGCCTGGTCACGCAGCCACCGGTGGCGACGTACCTCGGCGCCCTCGCAACCGTGGTCGACCGCTTCGAGGAGGCCGAGTCGTACTTCGGGCAGGCAGCCGAGCTCAATGCCCGTGGCGGGATGAAGTTCGCGGAGGCGTCGACCGACATGTTGTGGGGTCGGATGCTCGTTGCTCGGAACGGACCGGGCGACTCCGACCGCGCCCGCCAGCTGCTCGAGCAGGCACGGAAGGGCGCCACCGTCGGCGGCTACGCCACGGTGGAACGTCAGGCAGTCGCCGAGTTGTCGAGACTGTCGTGATCCGCCCACCATTCAGGGGGATCCGCCAAAGCACTGCACTGATCGGATCGACCGGGACCGCCGGACACGGACTGGGTAGGTCGCCGCTCGGAGGTGACCCACCCGGCGACCATGGTCACCGGCCGTAGCGATGGATCCTCGTCGAGCCCGACTTCCGTGACACGATGATCATCGTATTCCCACCCCGCCGATCCGAGGGCGTCAAGATCCGCCACGACCGGAGGCCCCTCGTCGCTTTGTAGGGTTCTTCCCACTTGATCCTGTGATCAGCGCACGTCTGTCGAGCGATACGCACTGCTTCGGATTCAGACATCGAACTCACGCGTCAACTCTACGCACCTCACCACCCGGCCCGCGGTGGCGGACGCCAGATGGTCGCACCCAGAGCACGCCCCCGGCCGCTCCTAACCGATCAGCTCCCTGACCGCTGGGAACTCGTGCCAAGCGTCACTCAGGGAGGAGTACCAGGACTCTGCGTGGCCTGGCACCTGCAATCTCCAATAGAGGGCCATGCGAGTGACGTCACTTTGGATGTTCCCCCCGATGTTGTGGCCCAACAGGTAGTGCGCTAGGAGCACGTCGCCACGGCGGCCGTGGATCTGAACAGGCTCTTCCAGATCGAGATCGGGATCGGGATAGCCGCGAGCAGCGGCGAATCCTCCCGGGCCACTCCGGGCGAAGAAGGCGGCGTGGGCGAGGTGGCTACCGGGCCACACCCATAGGTTCCCTACGTCGTCGACGTTCTGATCGGTGAGGAGCAGGCCCGCAAGCAGGGTGAATGTTCCCGGCGTGACCTGGTCGGGGGCGTAGCCGTCAATGTGAGGCCGACCCGGACGATGGTCGTACGGCGGAACATTGAAAGCCACTTGGACCTGACCGAACGCTACGTCCACTTCGTCAGGCCGGACCAGATCGGTCGCGGCCTCCATGATCCCGAGCGGTCGGTCCAGAACAGCGAAGAGGGGTGGAGACTCGCTGGCGTTCCGCCAAATGAAATGGCTGCCAACCTGATCCTCGGGCCAGGGCTCCTCCCCGAGCAACCGCTCGACCTCGGTATCCACGAGATCGCAATCTTCGACACTCGCCAGGCCGTGGACAACGACGAAGCCGCGTTCGGTGAAGTGCCGAGCGTGTTCTTCGGTCAACACGGCACCTTGTGACCACGGCATGCGTCGATCGTAAATCATGATGCAAAGAAGCCTCGGCCAGAAGAGGGCCCGGGCCGTCCCACCCACCCACTGGCGTTCGGGATGCCATCGGGTCAGGCAGCCGAACCATCGGTCGGTGGTACCGGGAACGTCTAGGCGGATGACGGTCTCCAGGCTACGGCAGCGGCGCTTCACCCGTCCGGTGACACCCCGGGGATACTCCCTGAGCAGATCAGCGCTGGGCGATCGCCTCGCGGACGGCGGGTACGACTTCGTGAGCCCAGAGGTTCACGGTGGTGTCACTGATGATGTCGCCAGGAGCGACCAGGTAGATGAACGCGGCGGCGCGATGTTCCAGGACGGCGAATGTCAGCTCCTCCACCCACTGGGTCACGGTGCCCCCGATCCAACGGCCCTCGCCGTCGCGGGTCTCGGGGAGCGGTTCGCGCGTGAAGCGCCCGGACACGTTGTAGATGGTGCCGACGTCAGTGGGGTCCCGCCCCACCGCCGCGGCCGCCTCGTCGACGATGGGCCGGGACTCGGCCACCAGGGCGCTCCGCCAGTCGGCCAAGTGCCCTGGTACCCATCCGTCGGCGCGTCGGCCAGTGACGGCCAGGGTCTTCGGGCCGAGCGCCCCGATCCAGATGGGTGGCGTTGGCGCGGCAGCAGGGGTGAGCCCCGCCACCTGGTAGAACTCGCCGTCGAACGTGACCGGATCGCCTCCGCCGGAGAGGGCTCTCACGACAATGATCGCCTCTTCGAGCGCTCGCACCCGGTCTCCGGGCGACAGGCGCGGTACCCCGAGAGCGACGATCTCCTCCCAACTTCCGCCCGCACCCACTCCGAGAACGAATCGACCCTGAGAGATCGTCGACAAGCCCGTGACGGTCCGGGCGAGGATGGGAGCGGGACGGCTCAGCAGGTTCGTCATGATCACCGCCCCGGTGATGTCGTTGGTTGCCCCCAGGACGAACCCCATGGCGGCGTAGGCGTCGAGGCGGTCGGCGAAGTACGGATGGTCGGACAGGCTCACGACGTCGAGACCCGACCGGTCGGCCATCCGCGGCGTGCGTCAGTATCTCGCCCACCTGGTGGACGCCGGTCTCCAACCCCATGCCGAACAGGACGTCGTGCGCGGGACTCACCAGACCATTCAATCAGTGTTCGGACGGGGGGCGGACTTCTTCCTCGATCGCCGGAGGCCGTTACTCTTGCGAAATGCGACCCCTTCGGTACTCCATCAACGTCACATTGGACGGGTGCTGCGACCATCGTGCCATCCCGCCGGACGAAGACCTGCATCGTCACGCCGCCGAGAACCTCGAGCAGGCCGACGCCCTCCTCTTCGGTCGGGTGACGTACGAAATGATGGAATCGGCGTGGCGGCCCTCGGCGACGGCAGAAGCGAGGCCTGATTGGATGGAACGCTTCGCCCGGACGATCAACGCGGCAAAGAAGTACGTGGTGTCGAGCACCTTGGATCACGTGGATTGGAACGCGGAGCTTGTGCGCGGGGACCTGGGCGAGGCCGTTCGGCAACTGAAACGGGAGTCGGGAAACGGACTGTTCGTGGGAGGAGTGAAGCTCCCACTGGCGTTGACGGAGCTGGGATTGATCGATGAGTACGAGTTCGTGGTGCATCCCAGGCTCGCCGGCCACGGGCCGACGTTGTTCGCGGGGTTATCCAAGCATGTCGACCTGACGCTCGTGAACCGGCTGGAGTTCGGTTCGGGGGCAGTGGCGATGGGCTACGAGCCGAGACGGTAGCCACCGCATGGTAACGGTTGACCGCGGCGGCGAACCGTGAGACCCTGACGTGGCGGCTGCGAAGAGCGCCCAGGCGGAAGGCCAGATCATGCGGACTCGATTCGATGCACTGTTCCCAGTGGCGCTTGCCGGAGCGCTGCTGTCCAGCGGGATGATCTCCGCGTTGCTGGTCCTCCCGGCCGGCCTGGCGGCGGCTGCTCCGGTCGTCCTCACCTTCAACGTGGGCCTCGCCCCGACAGGCGTGTCGTCAGACGGGACGCACGCCTGGGTGACCAACTCCACATCCAACACGGTGACCGAGCTCGATGCCTCGAACGGCTCCCTGGTGAAGACGATCGGCGTGGGCAGTGACCCCTCGGGCGTGTCATCCGACGGCACGCACGCCTGGGTGGCGAACGAAGGCAACGCTACTGTCACCGAGCTCAACGCCTCGAACAGCTCGGTGGTGGGGACCGTGCACGTGGGACTGGATCCGACCGGCGTGTCATCCGACGGTACGCATGTCTGGGTGGCGGACAGCGGAGCCAACACGGTGACCGAGCTCGCCGCTTCCGATGGTGCCGTGGTGAAGACCATCGGCGTCGGTGGCTTTCCCTCCGCCGTGTCGTCCGACGGCACCCATGTCTGGGTGGCGAACTACGACGCGAGCACCGTCACCGAGCTCAATGCCTCCGATGGTTCCGTGGTCCAGACGATCACCGTGGGCACCGGTCCCTATGGTGTGTCATCGGATGGCACGCACGTCTGGGTGGCGAACGACGGCGGCAATACCGTCACCGAGCTCAATGCCTCCGATGGTTCCGTGGTCCAGACGATCACCGTGGGCACCGGTCCCTATGGTGTGTCATCGGATGGCACGCACGTCTGGGTGACCAACGACGGAGACAACACCGTGACCGAGCTCGATGCCTCGGACGGCTCGGTGGTGCAGACGATCGACGTGGGCGCCAATCCCTATGACGTGTCGTCCGACGGTACCCATGTCTGGGTGGCGAACTCCGAAGACAACACCGTCAGCGATATCTTGGCCAACCCGCCCTTCCAGGTCGGCACCACCAGCCTCCCACCCGCCACGCCGGGGACGCCTTACGGCCCAGTGACCCTTCAAGCACTTGATCCTGGGGTCAGCACCCCGCCCTACACGACCACGCTGCGATGGAAAGCGACCGAGTTGCCCAAGGGGTTGAAGCTGTCCTCGGCCGGGGTGCTGTCGGGAACGCCGAGCGCCAAACTGCCACCGGGGACGCTGGTGGCGGGGGTCGAGGTCACCGGAACGTGGACGATCGTAAGTGGCCAGACGAAGACCAAGACCAAATCGACGGTGCAGGCCACGATCCCTCTGACCATCAACTGACCTCCCTGCGGCGAAATCACGGCGGTCATCGGCGCCCTGGGGCCGGCACCGACCCCGGGACCGGCACCAACGACGGCACCGGCTCCACCCACCACAACGGCCCCGTCTACCACCGACCGGAGCCGTCAACCCCGTGGCCCCCGTGATAGCAAGGGGCATGCTCCCGATCGGACCGGTGGCGGCGATCGACTGCGGCACCAACTCCACACGACTGCTGGTGACCGATTGGATGGGCCGCCCACTCGAGCGAATGATGAGGATCACGCGCCTCGGCGAGGGGGTGGATGCCACCGGTGTGCTCTCGTCCGAGGCCATCGGGCGTTGCCTTTCGGTGCTGAGGGACTACCGGGCCGTCATGGACCGCCTGGGGGTGGTGCGGGGCCGTCTGGTGGCGACGTCGGCGGCACGGGACGCCGCCAACGGGAGCGATTTCCTGGCGGAGGCGGGGGAGGCCACCGGGTTGACGGCCGAGCTGCTGGACGGTCCCGAGGAGGGGCGGCTGTCGATGGCCGGTGCCATCGCCGAGCTCGACGGCGCCCAAGGCCCGTTCCTGGTCGTCGACATCGGGGGCGGCTCGACCGAGCTCGTCACCGGGACCGGCCCGGACGACCCCGCCCTCGATGCGGCATCGCTGCAGATCGGTTGCGTGCGCATCTCGGAGCGGTTCCTGCGCACCGACCCGCCGACCGCCGAGGAATTGGAGGAGGCCGAAGTCATGGTGGGCGGCCTGCTGGACGCCACCATCGCCGACCACCCCGCCTTCGCCACGGCGCGGACCCTGGTGGGGCTGGCCGGCACGGTGGCGACGCTGGCAGCCCTCGACATGGGGCTGGACGAGTACGACCGGGACCGCATCCACCATTCGGAGCTGACCGCCGACAGCGTCCGGCGCTGGTACCTGGCGTTGGCCTCCGAGGTTGCCGAGGCCCGGCTGGACCGGGCCGGCATGGTCCCCGGCCGACAGGACGTCATCGTGGGAGGAGCACTCATCCTCTCGCTGGTGATGGCACGGACCGGACTCGACCGGTGCCTGGTCTCCGAGTCCGACATCCTCGACGGTCTCGTGGCGGCCCAGCTGGTCAGGTAGCGGGCCCGTCGGTCAGACAGCGACCGGCGCCCGGTCGGTCGAGCCCATGCCGCACGCCGTCACCACCCGGTCGATGAACCGGTCGGTCGAGCCGTACTCCTCTTCGGCGTAGGCGAGGCCCTGGGCGCGGCACGAGGCCCGGGTGGGGGGGTCGAGCAGCGCCTCGATGCTCCAGACCAGCTCGGAGGCGTTGGAGGCCCACAGCCCGCCCCGGCCCCGCTCGGCGTGCTCGCGGGCCCGGGACGCGGCCGGCACGACGATGGGGGTGCCGAACAGGAGTGATGTGACGCAGCGGCGGGCGAAGAATCGTCCGGGGCGGAGGTCGACGGTGACGCGGGCCCAGGCCATGAGCCGGTCGAGGTCGCTCGAGCGCTCGATGGGCCAGCCCCGGGTGGCCTGGCCGTTGTGCCAGGCGACGAAGGCGTCGGTATGGGCGATGCCCACCGGTCGGTCGGGGAACCGCATCCGCACCAGGCGGGCCAGCTCGTTCTCCTCGTGGTCGTCACCCTCGTCGACCCCGGTCAGCACCAGGACGTACTCGGTGTCACCGACCCAGGTGTTCGGCTCCGAGAGGGCGCTCGGGTTGGCGGCCATCGGGGCGCCGATCCGGCGCACGTGCTCCGGGCGACCGTGGGTGGCCACGATGGCGGCCCGCTCCGTCTCGGTGACGGCGAGGACCGAGTCGGCCCGGGCGAACAGGGGGTCGAAGTGGGGGAAGCCCAACGACTGGAGGTCGGACCCGAGGGCCAGGAGGGTCACGCCCACATCCCCGTCCCGGTCGGCGCCCCTGCCCCTGTCGAACCGGTCCACCGCAGCCAGGGCCCCGACGTTGCCGTGGCCGGCGATGACCACCCGGTCGGGTCGGACGTCACTGAGCACCTGGAGGGCGCCCTCCCACGGGGCGAGCATGCCCTGGTCGAGCAGGGCCGCCACGTCGGGCGACACCGGGGGTCGGCTCCCGCCGCCGGTCTGGGCGATCCCCTCGACCAGGAGGTCACGCCGGCGCTCGGTGGAGGCGTCGAGAGGCGTGGCCAGGCGGTGGAGGGTGAACACCCCGTCGACCGACGTCGAGGGGGTGGTGCCGTCCGGGGTCACGACATGGACGTCGGCCACACCGGCCAGGGCCCCCGCCACCTGCCGAGCGATCCAGCCCTCCTCGGACGACGACTCCCAGTGGGTGGCCAGCAGGGCGAGGCGCGGACGGCTGCTCATCGAGAGGAGGCGACGTCCCCGGTGTCCCGCTTGCCGTTCGACCGTCCCTCCGCCCCGGGCGCAGGCCCAGCCCCACCCGCCGGTGGCTCGAGATTGAGCCACAGGGCCAGCTTGGCCTGGTTCTCGGCCTCGTCGGCCTGGCGGTCGACCATGTCCTGGTTGAGCTGCTCGCAGCGGAGCGTGAGCTCGTCGCAGCGCTTCTCGAGGCCCTCGTTGACCCGCACCAGATGGGAGAGCAGCGCCCGCTCCTCGCGGAAGTAGGGGCCGAGGACGCGGTAGGTCAGCCGGCCGAACAGGCCGATGACCTTGCCCCGGGGGCCGGCGCCCGCCGAGGCCGGGTCGAAGTTGTCGGGAAGAGCCCAGTGGTGGTGGAGGTACTCCAGCGCGGCCCGGTTCCGGGCCTGCCCGCCGTCGACGCTGCGCCGCATCTTGTCGGGGGGGAGCGGCTCCCAGGGAAGGACCCGGTGCTCGGCCTTCAGCTGCTTCAGGACCTCTACTGGGTCAAACTCCGACTGCTCCACGCCGTGGCTCTCCTCGTCTCGACCGCAGGATTCTACCTGTCCCGGACGGGTACTCCCCGGATCCGGGTCCCCGGACCGTGCCCCACCGGACCCGGCTCCGCCGGCACCCTCGAGCCCGCCCGGACCCGACCCTTCCATGCCCCGACCGACCGGGACCCCCCTGGTATGGTGCGCTCGATTGTGGCGAACTCCCCCCAGCAACCGGATGGACGGCCCGCCGGCGCCGGCGCCGAGCCCGTAGGCCATCCCGACCGCACCGAGACGGCCGCCCTGGGCTGGATGGCCGACCGCCTGGCCGAGTCCATGGTGCCCCCCGAGCCGCTGACCTACAAGCAGCTCGAAAAGGAGATGGAGAAGCGCCAGAAGGATCAGGACTGGGGGCCGGACGCGGCGTCGTCACCCACCAACTACTGGCACTGGAAGCACCTCTGGCACGTCGAACGGGTCGACCACCCCGAAAAGTTCCCCCCCGACGACCTGCCCACCGAGGGCCCGCTGCTGAGCATCGTGGTGCCGGTGTACCGGCCGTCACTGTGGTACTTCGAGGAGTGCGTGCTCTCGGTCATCAACCAGACCTACCGGAGCTGGGAGCTGTGCCTGTGCGACGACGGCTCGGGGGATCCCGAGCTGACCCGGATGATGCAGGAGTTCGCCGGGCGGGACCCGCGGATCAAGGCGTTGGCGCTGGAGGAGAACGGCGGCATCTCGCGGGCCACCAACCGGGCCCTCGCCGAGGCGGGCGGCGAGTTCGTGGTGCTCCTCGACCACGACGACCTGATGGAGGGCACCGCACTGGGGGAGATCGCCAAGGTGGCCCTCACCGTCGACGACGCCGACGTCATCTACACCGACGAGGACAAGCTCGACGGGGTGGACCGGCCCTACCAGCCCCACTTCAAGCCGGACTGGGATCCCGACCTGCTGCTGTCCTACCCCTACCTCGGGCACATCACCGCCATCCGGCACGACATCGTGCGGGAGATCGGCGGGTTCCGGCCGGAGTTCGACGGCAGCCAGGACTTCGACATCATGCTCCGGGCCACCGAAAAGGCCCGCCGCATCGTCCACATCCCCAAGGTCCTCTACCACTGGCGGGTGGTGGCCGGCTCGGCCGCCGGCGATCCCGACGCCAAGCCGTGGGCCTACGCGGCCAGCCGCCGGGCCCTGGCCGACGCCGTGGCCAGACGGGCCATCGACGGGGCGGTGGAGGGGGGACCGTTCCTCGGTGCCTACCACGTGCGGCGGCGGGTGGAGGGGTCCCCGACGGTCAGTGTCATCATCCCGTTCCGCGACCAGGCGGCCATGACCGTCCGCTGCCTCGAGTCGCTGGAGCGGTCACCGGGCTACCCCATCGCCGAGGTGGTCCTGGTCGACAACGGGAGCGTCGAGCCCGAGACCCGTGAGCTCCGACGCCGACTGGAGGAGCGCCCGGACACCAGGGTGCTCGACTACCCCGGGGCGTTCAACTGGGCCGCCATCAACGACGAGGCCGCTGCCACCTGCACCACCGACATGCTGCTGTTCTTGAACAACGACATCGAGGCGAAGTCGGAGGGCTGGCTCCACGCCCTGGTCGAACAGGCCCAGCGTCCCGAGGTGGGTGCCGTCGGGGCGAGGCTGGTCTATCCCGACGGCAAGGTCCAGCACGCCGGCGTGGTGCTGGGCATGCAGGGCATCGCCACCCACCTGTTCAGCGGGCTGCGGGGCGACTGGGTCGGGTACATGGGGTGGGACCGGGTGGTCCGGGCCTACAGCGCGCTGACCGCCGCCTGCATGCTGGTGCGGCGGGAGGTGTTCGAGGAGATGGGCGGGTTCGACGCCGGGTACCCGGTGGCCTTCAACGACCTCGACTTCTGCATCCGGCTGGGCCAGGCCGGCTACCGGCTGCTCTACACGCCGCACGCCGAGCTGGTCCACTACGAGTCGGTGAGCCGGGGCCAGTCGGGGTACTCCCACGACTTCCAGCTGTTCTTGTCGAAGTGGTGGGACCTCCTGCAGCAGGACGATCCCTGCTACAACCCGAACCTCGGTCGCTACGCCACCTGGTGCTCCCTCCGCGACCCGGGGGAGAACGAGCGGTGGCTGGAAGAGATCGGCCGGCTGGTGCCGACCACGGCGCCCGGGGGTGAGGGCGATGGGGGGACCCGGGTGGCCCGGACCACCAGGAGGCCCTGTCCGGGGGATCCTGACCTGACCTGACCTGACCTGACCTGACCTGACCTGACCTGACCTGACCTGACCTGGCCGGTGCAGCGAACCGGGTGCAGGTAGAGGGCCGACCCACCGTTGAGCCCACTTGGCAGCCCCACGGCGGGGGAGGCCGGGAGCTCTGGCCGATCACTTTTCTACTTAACATGCGATCGGTCTGTTATTTCGGACAGTGACACCGGCCCGCTGCCCGGGCGTTCCGGCCACCCCGAGCCGGTTGACTTTCCTGAGTGGGAGAGTTCGCCGTTCTGGAGGATCTCTCGCTCGTAACGACCCACACGGCCCGAAGCCACCGACGTCGGGCGCCAACCGGTGTGGGCACTTCGCCCCGGGGACAACGTGGGACGGGTGCCGGCCTGTGGCCGTTCGGACCGGCCCTAGGACGAGGCCATGGCCACCGGCGACGACGAACCGGGCAGGAAGCCGGCGAACCTGGTGCTGCTGGCGTCGCCGTAGGAGGTGACCGAGCCCTTGGTGGTCACGACCCAGAAGCCGAACCCGTCGATGGAGACGGCGATGGCGGCCACCGGCGCGCCCAGGTGCATCGTCGTGGCACCGAACGGTTGGGCGTTGCCGAAGGTGGCGAGGGTCCCGCTCTTGGTGACCAGGTAGTAGCCCAGCCCGTCCGGCGTGGTGGCCATGGCCGCCACGCTCTGGCCGGCCGGCACCGTCAGATTCCCGTAGGGGAGGGCGTTGCCGAAGGCCCCCACGTCGCCGTTGGCGGTGACCAGGTAGTAGCCCTCGCCCTGGGGGATGGCGGCCAGGCCCACGGCCGGCCCGGTGGCCGGGGTCAGCCCGAAGGAGCCGAGGGACGGGGCACCCACCCCGACGACCGAGCCGTTGGAGCGGGCGATCCAGTACCCGCCGGTCACCGGGTCGACGGCGATGCCGACCACCGGTGCGCTCCCGCCGTTGCCCACCGCCAGCGACCCCAGGTTCCGGGCGTCGCCGAAGGTCAGGACCTGGCCGTTCTTCGTCACCAGGTAGTAACCGTGGCGGTCGGGCGTGAGGGCCATGCCGGCGATGGGCGCCGAGCCGGCCACGGAGCCGAAGTTGTGGGCGGAGCCCTTGGTGGTGACCCTGCCGGCCGTGTTGACCACGGTCAGGCCCGGGCACGACCGGCTGGCCGCTGTCACCGACAGGCCACCCGGCGAGCTGGTGAGCGGGGCGCTCACGTCCCAGAGCCGGTAGTCCCACACCCCCCACTCGGTGCCGAGGTTGTCGTTGGCCATGGCGTAGAGGACCTCGAGGTGGCCGGACGACTCCAGGTCCCCGCTTGCATTCCGGACGATGCCGGAGTTGTGGTTCAGGGTGTAGCCCGACAGGCACTCGCCGAAGCTGCCCTGCACGGTCCAACTGCCCGTGCCCTTGAGCAGGCCGTTGACGCCGATGGTGGCCTCGGTGACCACCGGCGTGACCGGAGCGCCGTTGGGGCTGGTGCTGTAGGGGCCGTTGTCGAGGGACATGACCACCTTCTTGGTGGACGGGTCGTAGGCCACGGACACGTCGTGGGGCCACGTGTGCAGCCCGGCCTGGGGCACCGCCTTTTCCGTGTTGCCGTCGGGGAAGGGGAGGAAGCAGGCCCCACACGGCCCCGAGGCGGGGACGTCCGACAGGTTCAACAGGCGCATCACCAAGCCCTCGACCGGGTTGGTGTCGCTGCCCGGGCTGCCCTGGTTGCCCATGTAGGTGAGGAGCACCTTGCCCCCGCCGATGGTGGTGGCGGACGGTTCGCCCAGGCAGTACAAGGTCTGACCGGCCTTGTTGACCGGGCAGTTGTTGGGGAAGCCGTTGTTGCCGAAGTCGTAGGCGGTCTGGACGAACGGCGTGGGGTCGGCCTGCCAGGGCCCGGTCAGCGAGTTGGCGAAGGCCACCCCGATCACGTTGGTCGAGTTGCTGGCCACCGCCTCGGCGGTGAAGAACATGGCCCACCGGTAGGGGGTGCCGGCGAAGTGGAAGTTCCCCCCGATGACCTCGGGCTCGCAGGTGTGGACGGCGAAGAAGCTCTGGGGTGGCCCGTCCTCGGGGCCGAAGACGATCTTGGGCTGGGTGTAGCGCCAGCTGCCGTTCACCAGGCGACCGACGGACAGCATGACGTGGTCCTTCACGTCGCCGACGGGCGAGTTGCCGCAGTAGAAGACGTCACGGGTGGACGGGCTCGTCTGCACCGTGCTCGGGGCGTAGCTGTAGAACTGGCCCGCCCCGGGGTCGATGCCGGTGAACGAGGTCCGGCTCGGGGTGTAGGCGTCAAGGGTGGCGTGGACCGGTGCCGTGCCCGCCGTGCCGGGGGCGCTGGCCCCGGGCACCGTGGCCCCGGCCGCCGTCGCCCCAGCCACAGAGGACAGGAGCACGAACAGCGAGCCGAGGACGGCCGCGCAGAAGGTTCGGGGGTGGCGGGTAACGGGTTGCTCCTCTTTGTTCTCTGTCGGATCGGTGGGCGCCTCACGGCGGACCGTCGACCGACGTGCCGACCAGGCGGAGCACGTCGGGCCGCTCATCCTGCGAACGGCATTCGGGCCAGGCTAGTGGGCGGGCCTCCCCGAGTGGGGTCATGGGCCCCTTGGCCGGCTCCCTGTGCTCGGGCCCTCTCGGGGCCCTGGGCGGCTCCATGGGCCGGCGGTCGGGGGTCGATAGAGTCTGGCTGTGGCCGATCGGGTGTCAGTGGCGGTCGTGACCCGGACCCAGGACCGCACCATCCTGTTGGACCGGGCCGTGCGGAGTGTCATGCAACAGACCTTCCCCGACCTGCACATGATCATCGTCAACGACGGTGGTGACCCCCGGGCGGTGGACCAGGTGGTGGACGCCCATCGGGACCTGGTCCGGCGGCGGGTCACGGTGGTGCACCACGACTCCGCCACCGGCATGGAGGCGGCCACCAACGCCGGGCTGCGGGCCGGCGACTCCCAGTTCGTGGCCGTGCTGGACGACGACGACAGCTGGCACCCCACCTTCTTGGAGCGCACGGTGGGCGCCCTGCAGGCCACCGGCGCCATGGGTGTGGTCACCGACACCCAGGCCGTGTACGAGGACACCGACTACGGGGACATCCGGTTCCTCGAGTCGTTCCTGTTCGACGCCATGGCCGATGTGCGGCCACCCTCCGGCCCCGGCGACGGACGGCCCCCGTTGGCGCCCAACAGCCTGTTCCGGCTGTTGTCGGGCAACCAGTTCCCTCCGTGCTCGTTCGTCTACCGGCGCTCGGCCCTCGACGAGGTGGGCATCTACGACGAGCGCCTGCCCGTGCTCGGCGACTGGGACTTCAACATCCGCTTCCTCCTCCGCTACGACATCCACCACCTCGCCGAGCCCCTGGCCTACTACCACCACCGCAAGGGGGAGTCGGGCGAGCCGGGCAACTCGGTCAGCCGCGACGACAACCTCCACGACCGGGTGCGCAGGGAGTTGCTGGACCGCTACCTCCGCCACGACCTGGAGGAGGGGAGGTTGGGGGTCGGCGTCCTGGCCAACGCCCTCCACCAGTGGCGCGAGCAGCGGGCCGAGGACCTGGCCGCCCAGGGGCTGGTGTCGGCCAGGCTGGACTCGATCGAACGGTCGCTGGCGGCGTTGGCCGAACGGCCGGAGTCGGCACCGGCCGGGGGTCCCGGCGCCATGGCCTCCGACGGCACCTCCCCCGATGTCGTAGCTCCCGATGCCGCCGCCCCGGCGAGGCCCATGGCCCGGGTGCGCAAGAAGCTGTTGGGTGGGCCGGCGGACGAGGGGCGGGGGTGAGCGAGGCACTCCAGGCCGTCAAGGAGGCCGACGCCGTCTCCATCGAGCTGGTGGGCACGCTGCTGGTGCCGGCGGTGTGCCGGCCGGTGGATGTGTTCCGGCTGGCCCAGGAGCTGTTCAACGACCGGTCCGGGCACTACCTCACCGACGAGCTGGCCCCCCACCGGGTGGCCGCCGAGGAGGCGGCCCGCCTGGACGCCGAGCTCGACGGACGCAGTCCCGACTCGGTGACGCTGGCCGCCGTCTACGAGCGGGTGGGGGAGTCGATGGCGCTCGATGGGTCCATCACCGCGCTGCTCATGGACGCCGAGGTCGAGGCGGCGGGACGGACGCTCCGTGGTGACCCGGCCATGGTGGAGCTGGTGCGGTTGGCCGGCGACGAGGGGAAGCCGGTCGTCGGCGTGGCCGACACCTGCCTGCCCGCCCCGGTCCTGGCCGGGGTGTTGGCCGCCGAGGGGGTCCCTCCATTGGCGGAGATGGCGGTCTCCAGCGAGTCCGGACGGTCGGTCACCGAGGACGCCACCTGGGGGGAGCTGACAGGCCGGCTCCCCACCCGCCGCCTCGTCCACGTCGGGGCCGACCCGGCGGTGGCATCGGCGGCCGGGCGGAACGGCGTGACCGTGACCCACGTCACCGGCCCCCTGGAGGCGTTCCGGCTCCAGCTCGGGGCGACCGCCGCCCTCGACGGACCCCGGGTGTTCCGGCATCTCGAGATCGACGGCTTCCGTCTCATCAACCTGCACCGGAGCATGGTCAACGCCCTGGTGGCGGGCACGCTGGCCGCCGATCAGGGCCGGTCGGCCGCCTTCGCCGTCGGCTACGGGGCCCTCGGGCCGTGCGTGACCGCGTTCGTGCAGTGGCTCCAGCGGTCGGCGGAGCGGGCCGGGTGCGACAGCCTCCTGTTCGAGGGGCCCGGCGGTGCGCTCGTCGCCGATGCCTACCGGCACTGGTGGGGAGGGTCGGCGCTGCCGCTCCGGGATGACGATGGAGCAGACGGCCGCACCGGATCGCCAGCCCTGGTGGCGAGCGGCTGGAATGCCGGCTCGGGCCGATGGGACGGCGGACCCGAGGATGTCGCCACCGCCGGCACCCATCCGGCCGTCCGGCTGTGCGCCGCCCTCGATCCCTCCTCCACCGTGGAGGAGGGGGCGCCCCCGACCGAAGCGTTCGTCGACGGGCGGAGGGACGCCCAGACCGCCTTGTTCCGCGACCTGTTCGGGACGGGGAGGGGGTTGCTCGAGGCGTGCCTGGCCGGTGCCGACCGACCGGCGTCGGCCGAGGGCCCGGTGGCCGAGGTCCGAAAGGCCGCCCTCGAGTTCGTCGTCGACTTCTCCGCCCTGACCGAGGGGCTGCCGACCACGGTGGCGATCATCGACCGGAGGACCGCCTGCGAGAACCTGGTGATGGTGCTCAACTTCCCGACTCCGGCCGCCACCCAGGTCCTGGACCGGATCACGCCCGGCCCTGCCTAGGCCCCGCCCAGGTGCCACCCGGACCGCCGTCGGTAGCATGGCTGCGTGACAGGAATGACGACGCCGTGAGCGCCCTGCCGGCTGAATTGCGAGCCCTGATCGAGTCCGGGCCGATGGCCCACCTGAGCACCATCAACGCCGACGGGAGCCCCCAGGTGACCGTGGTGTGGATCGGCCTGGACGGCGACGATCTGGTCAGTGGCCACATGTCGTGGCGCGCCAAGCTGGGGAACATCGAGCGGGACCCCCGGGTGGTGCTGTCCTTCGACGCGCCGCGGGTGCCCGGCGTCTTCCTGAACGAGTACGCCGTGGTGCGGGCAAGGGCCACCGTCCAACCGAGCGATCAGGCGTGGAACCTGCTCAACCGCCTGGCCAAGGTCTACGTGTCCCCGGACAAGGAGTTCCCGGCCCCCGAGGGTCCGGGCTTCATCGTCCGCTACTCCGTCGAGCGCATCGGTGGCGTCGGCCCCTGGGCGTGACGGTGCTCGGGCGGGTGCCGGTCCCAGCCCGTCAGCGACCCAGCCGGCGGCGCAGGGCGCCGTAGAGGCGACGGGGCTTGGCGGCGATGCGGAACAACGTGGTGCCGTAGACGGCGTCGAGCTCGTGCCGGGTGGCGGCCAGTTCGGCGTCGGTGCTGGCCGTCGACACCGTCGACCCCGGGGGGGCGGGCAGGTAGGCGCCGGCCAGCGACACCCGCAGCTCGCCGGTGGACGAGGGGTGGGGGAGATCCACGGTGAATCGGCTCCCGCCGTCGACGGCCACCACCCCGGGGGCGACCCACCACACGCCCTCGGCTCCCAGGCGCCCCGGATCGTCCCCGTACTGCCAGCGGCAGACCGTGGAGACCACCCCGTCGGGGCTGGTGGCCACCACCTCGAAGACGTCGAGCCGGAGGAGGGCATCCCGCTCGGCCGGCCGGACCACTACGTGTCCCACCCCGGCAGCCGGCCCACCCCACTCGACCAGGCTCAGCCCGATCCGGTTGACGGTGATGGGCAGCGACGCCGTGGCGATGTCGGGGGCACCCCCGGGACCGCTCATGGCGAGCCGGACGTCGCCGGCGTCGGAGACGGAGCTGAACCGGCCCGGGTGGACCGTGCCCTCCCGCATCAGGAGGATCGAGTCGGTCATCTCGTGGTCCACCAGGGCGGCGGCGCCGCCGACCCAGTAGAGCTCGCTCATCGGGGCCCAGTGCAGGTTCTCGGCGGTCCGGTAGCGGAGGGTGGGCCGGAACCGCTCGGGGACCAGCTTGTCGACCTGGCGGCTGCCGAAGTTCTCCTCGTGCTGCCACCAGCTGAACGTCTGGGCCTCGTCGAGGTTGGGCTGGGACAAGAAGCGCTTGAGCACCCGCCCCAGGATGGCGCGGCCGGCAGAGGTGGTCTCGAAGGGCTCCCGGTCCCGTCCGGCGTCACCCAGGTACCGGAGCCGGTCGACCTGGTAGGCCTCGATCCCGGCCTGGACCAGCGCCCGGGAGGCGGTCTCCTCGGGGGTGGCCGACACCGGCTCGAGGAGCGGCCTCCCGTCGGCGGTGATCTCGAGGAGCGACCCGTCCTCGCAGGTGCAGACCAGCTCGAGCAGCTCGGGCCCCCCGGTGATGCCGGCCGCGTCGAATGGCACCGTCCCCACGTTGCCGAGGAACCCCTCGATCACCACGCCACGGAGGACCCGCTCGGACGAGCCGACGTGGGCGAGGAGGTAGAGGCCGTGGAGGGCGAGGTCGGAGCCCTCGGCCCGGAGGATGCCCTGCAGGCTCTCCTGGATGGTGCCCGACCATCCCACGTCGACCACGACCACCGGTCCCTGTCCCGGTCCGGCGGCGGTCTCGAAGTGGGCGATGAGCCGGCGTCGGCGCTCGGCCGACCGGGCCACCACCTTGGCCACCAGGGCGGGGCGGCTGAGGACCAGGTCGACCACGGCCTCGCTGGCCTCGGGCACCCGGTTGGTGGCCTCGAAGCGGTGCATGAGCTCGTCGAGCTCGGGGAGGTCGTCGGCGTCCAGCCCGAAAGACTCCAGCAGCTGGTCGGGGGAGGGGGCGCGCAGGCGGGTCAGGAAATTTCGGAGCTCCCACTCCGACCCTTCGTAGATGGAGGCCCGGGCACATGCCTCGCGGGACACCCAGGCCGTTTCGATGCGCAGGGAGCGGCCGAGGGTGGCCGCCTCGCGGTCGACGAGGTGCTTGAGGAACTTTCCCTCGCGCATCATGCAGACGATGCGCTCGGCACCGGCAGTGGTGGCCCGTTCCACCACCCACTGGGCGAAACCGGTGAAGACCGGGCCGAGCACGGCCGTTCCCGTCTCCCAGGCCACCTGTTCGCTGCCGGTGACCGGGCGAGGGGCGGGCAGGTAGGTGGCTCGGCGCCTGACCGCCGTCAGCCCTCCGTCACCGAGGGTCTCGTCGCACCAACGGGTGGCGTCACCCGGCGGCCCGACCACGCCTTCGCGGACGTCGATGGGCCCGTAGCGATCGGTGTGCATGGGGTAGTGGACGGCCCGGATACCGAGCCGCTCGGCACAGGACACGTCGGCCTCGAGGTTGTCGCCCAGGTGCACCAGTTCCTCGGGCTCGATCTTCAGGTCGCCGACCACGAGCTTCCAGAGCTGGTCCCCCTTGCCGGTGCCTTGGTCGCTCGAGGTGTAGATGCCGGCAAAGGGCAGGTCGCCGAGGGATGCGGCCTCCAACAGAGTCCGCAGCTGGGCGGGGTTGTAGTAGGTGTCGGATACGGCAATCAGGGACAATCCGGGTGCCTCGTCGACCAATTGGCGGAGGTAGCCGGCCAGCCGGAGAGCGGCGAAGACCACTTCACGTTCGACGGTCAGCTCGCACGAGGCCGCCTCATTGACGGTGAGCCCGGCGGTGCAGCTCGGGGCGAGGACGGCATGGATCTCCTCCAACGTGACCTCTGACGAGCCTCGGTCGTGCTGGGAGCGACGGCGGGCCTCACCTTCGGCGAGCATCCGCAACCGGGCATAGGCCCGGGGATCTACGTGGGGAGCCAGTGCGCTCTCGTTGGCCAGATGCCGTCCGACCAGGAGGTGGACGTCGGTGGGTTTGGGGACCCGACGACAGAGGAGTGTGTCGAAGACGTCCACGGAGACCACTCGTGTCCGATCGGACACCACCTCACGGGCGATCTGATCGAACCGCCTGTCGGGGAGGGGAGTGCCCGGGGATGACGGCTCAGGGGTCGTCATGGAACGCATGGTCCCATGAGACTACCGAAACCCTGGTCGGTGGCGATGTTCTTGCGTGATCCGAACCTGGATGCCGATCAATCGGGGATGATCCGGCCGAACCCGCCTGGGATTGTAGGGTCGGACGATCGAATATAGAAGGGACTTGCAGGGCATGTGCCCGAGCTGAGGATCGAGCACATGGTTCAGCCTGGACCACCGGATCTTGTGTCTGTCCGGAACCGATGGACTGGTGACTCCTGGGTCGAAGGCGATAGGAGGTCGTGCCCGAGGACCGGATTGCTGGGCGCCCCACGGGACACGGAAGAGGAATGGTGACCAAGCCCGTCGACAGGCGACCGGAGCGGCGACTGGCAGGGATCGCGGCTATCGGTCTGCTCGTCGTGGTGCTGGGTGGCGCCGTGGCTGTTGCCCGCTCGGCGCACGGGAGCGTCCAGGCGGTGGGTCGGCCTGTGCCGGTGAGTGTCTCATGCCCCGAGTCGATGTTCTGCATGGCGGTCGACGACCGGGGTGACGCGATTGCCTTCGATGGGACGCGTTGGTCGGCCCCGGAGGCGGTGGGTGAGAATCCGATGACTGATGTGTCGTGCGTGAGCCTTTCGTTCTGTGTGGCCGTCGACGCCGCCGGCAACGTGGCGACCTATGGCGGCCGGTCGTGGTCGGCCCCTTCGTCGGTCGTCGACTCCACGAGCGCTCGCGGGCTCAACGGAATGACCGGTATCTCGTGCCCCAGCCCCACGTTCTGTGCCGCGGGTGACACGTACGGGCAGGTCGTGGTCTTCAACGGGTCGGGTTGGTCGCAGCCCGTGTCGCTGACGCCGGGCCTAGCCAACAATGGGGTCTCAGCCGTCTCCTGTGCGGACCGTGCCTTGTGTCTGGCGGCACTGGTGAACGGCGAGTCGGCGGTGTTCGACGCCCGGGCGTCGTCCGTAGGGTATGCGGCCGACGTGCGGAAGGCCAAGCTCGAGCCGTCCACGCTGGTGACTCAGGCCGGTGATCTCGCCGTCAATGCCGTCACCGACGTGACCTGCCCGGCCCGGACGTTCTGCCTGGCATCGGACTCTTTTGGCAACGTGCGGACGTACGACGGGAGGACGTGGTCCAAACCGGTGGCGCTCGACCCGGCAAGCGGCGACTTCGGCGGCAGGGACGCGGGCGGAATTACGGCGCTCTCATGTGCGAGCTCGACGTTCTGCGTGGCGGCCGACGGGCAGGGCAATGCATTCATCTACGACGGGAAGGCATGGTCGGCCCCGCACAAGGCCGATGCCACCCTCGGGCTTGCCAGTATCTCGTGTGCGAGCCCGACGTTCTGCATCGCCCTCGACCAGATCGGTGATGCGATCCAGTACGACGGCCACTTATGGTCGCGACCCCGCCCGATCGACCGGTAGCACCGCGATCATGTCGGGCCTCGTCCCATCCCCGAGCAGCGGCCCCCGGGGCCCCAAATGATCGACGCGCTCGAGCTGTTGGGCTTCGTCGGCCTACTCCTCCTGGCCGGATGGGGGTGGGGCTCCGGGGTGACGGGACTCCTCCGGCGGGCCGGATGGGAGACGGTGCGGAGCGAGATTGGCATCCCGCTCCAGGTGCTATTGGGAAGCGCCGTGTTCATGGTGTTCGGGGGCTTCATGGTTGCCGCCGACGCCGCTCGGTTCGGGCCGCTCCTGGCTTGGCAGGCGGTAGGGCTGGTGCTTTTGTTCGTCCGCGGTTTCCGGACCCGGCGGAGATGGAACGTGACCGTCAGCTCGCTGGCAAACGCGGTGGCGGTCCTCTGCGCCGGGGCCGTGTTGACGTTGGTGGCGCTGGGTGTCGCCGCCAATGCGCCGTTCAACCTGAACGACGACGACGCCGCCTACATCTACCTGGCCAGGCGGCTGGCCTCCACCGGGGGGCTGGTTGATCCGTTTAACCTCCGTCGCGTCACTGGTTACGGCGGCGGGACGCTCTTCCAGTCCATGTTCTACCGGATCCCCGGCGATACCTCGCTCCACGGGTTTGAGTTGGTCTTCGGATCACTCCTCCTGGTGCTGCTCGCCGTAGGCACCACCCGCCGTAGATGGCTCGCATTGGGAACGCTCCTACTCGGGATCGGTATTCTGCTCGGCAACGATGTCGGGCTCGTTATCAACCTGAGCCCCACCTTCACTATCACCGCCTTCTCGCTGGGGACGCTGCAGGCACTCCGGCTTGTGAGGGGGTCGTCAGAGAGGGACCAGCCCCTGGTTTATGTCGTGATCGGCATTCTCCTTTCGGGAATCCTGGCTCTTCGGTTCAGCTTTGTCGTTTCCATGGTGGCCGCCACGCTGATCGTGATCATCGTGCTCAGGGGTCGCCACGCTGTGAAACCAATCGTGCTCATTGGCCTAACGGGAGGTGTCTGTTCCGCCGGATGGGCGCTAGCCCTGTATCGCTCTTCCCGCTCCCTCCTCTTCCCCCTGTTCCCAGGAAACTACGATCCATCGTGGCCGACTGGCCAGAACGAGGCGGAGTTCGCCCACGGCGTGCGTAGCTTTTCCCGCTTCTCCTGGGACGTGTTCATCGGCAGTCACCTCGGTTGGGTTAGCGCTGGCATCGGTCGGGATCGGGCTGTGCTTTTTCGTCTCATCGCGGGGCCGATCGAAGGGAATGCTGGTCCTGCTCAGCGCGGGCGTGGGCTGCCTGGTCCAGTTCGCCGCGTACGTCTACTCCCTGTCCGGCTCCACCGCCGTCGAGGTTGTTCGACTCCTCGCTCCCTCCACGCTGGCCTGCGGGCTGTTCGCCATTGGGCTCCTCTGGCCCAATGGGAATCCCGCACTCGACGACCCCGTTGAGCTGATGGCATCCTCTGCGCCCTTCGATCGCCTGGGGCGCTCGACGTCGAGGCTCACGAGAGGGATGGTGGGCCCGGGTGCGTTGGCGACCACCACCGTGGTGGGGGTGATTCTCGGACTGGCGGTGCTGGTCTTTGCCTACAACCCAATCGCCTACGTCCGGGGCACTCGCGGCGAGCTGACGGCCAGCTGGCGGATGCTTCATCAGCCGGCCAACCAGGTGGGTCGGTACGGCCCACTGGAACCCGAGTACGACCGGATGAACCGGATGATCCCAAAGGGGGCCAAGGTGCTGGCTGCCGTCGACTTCCCCGGCCTGCTGGACTTCTCCCGGTACGATTTCGCCACGCTCGACGTCGTCGGTGCCGTATCGCCGCCACCGCACATGCCGTACTTCAAGGGTGCGATGGCAAAGGTGGACTATCTCCGTCGCCTCGGCTATCAGTACATCGTGGCCCAGTCGCCGAGCGACCAGGGTCTCTACGACCTGCAGACCTGGGTCGGTGACTACCAGTCCGAGGTCGTGGCCTACCGGCGCTGGGTTCCGTACTTCGTCGACTGGCAGAGCTCGGTGGCAACCCTCGAACAGAGCAACCGGTTCGAGGTCCGCTCCTCGGGTCCGCTGGTCCTCATCCGGATCGCCTGACGGGGACTCCAGTCCTTCCGCGCTACTGCTCGAGCTCGGCAAGCAACCGTTCGGAGTTATCGTTCACCGCGGCGAGGAGGTCCTGGAGCACGTGCCGGCGTGCGTCACTCCTGCCGCGGAGGCTCCGCAGCTCCCCGATGAGGTCGTCCCGGTGGATCCGGCCGCCCTCACCGACGTCACCGAACCGCTCCTGCATCGTCCTCAGCTCGCGTTGAAGGATGCGGGCGGGAAGGACGGGTGGATGTAGGACAGAATCGGATCCCGCCGGTGCGGCAATGAACAGGAATTGGTACGTCTCGGATTCGGGCTCCGCACGCAGGTGGTCGATCGTCTCGGGGCTCAGGTCGTCCACCGAGACGGCGATCTCTGTGGCCTGAATCGGCAGTGTCACGCGGGACTCGTCCAGAATGACCAACCCGGCTTCCGCTAGGAACTCCCGCACGCTCACGGCGTCGAAGAAGCGCAGGTGGGTGCGGTCGAGCAGTCCCGTCTCGGTGTAGGTGAACCGACCGCTCAGCAGCTGGGCGCGCACGGCGGCGTGCGCGACGTTGGGAAGGGATATGACTACGTATCCCTCGTCAGCGAGCAAGCCGAGCGACTGCTTCAGCACCGCCACCGGATCGCGCAGGTGCTCGAGGACGTCGAGGAAGAGAATTACGTCGAAAGTGCGACCGAGCGCCTCCGCCAGATCGAGCTGCTCTACGTCGCCGACGATGACGTGCTCGCACCACTCGGCAGCCTGGCGTGCGGCGTCAGGGTCGTACTCGATTCCCCAGATCCTGCAACCCATCCGGCGCAGAGTCCGCGCCACCGACCCGTCGGCGGCACCAACGTCGAGCACGGTGCTGCGGGCCTGCACGCTGGCGATAGCAAAGGTGTGGGAGTCGTTGACATTGCGCAGGTCGATGTCCGCCGTGTAACGGGAACGCTCGGTCATCATGACGGGACTCGTCCGACCGCCGCCGCCGCCCTCTCGAGCCGCTTTATCCACCGGACGGCGCGCCGTTGCTCAAAGCGCTCGTGCTCGGCGCGGATGGCCTCTAGCTGGAGGAGGAGTTGGTCCGACTCCGCCTCTGCCGCGCGGAGGGCGGCTCGGACTTTGCGGAGCTCCTCTTCGAGCACGGTCAACCGGTGGCGGTAGACCTCCGCCGGATCAGCGTCGTCCTCGCCCTCGTCGTCGCCTTCGTCCACTGCCTGGCCGAGCTCCAGCTCGACGAGGCGCCGATTGAGCTGCCTTACCACCTCGTCTCGGGCGCTGACCTGGTTCTCCAGGCGCAGCACGTCTCCCTGGGTGGGATAGAGGGGGACACCGGAGCGGGTATCCGGCAGAGAACTGGTCATTGGAGCGGCTCCTTTTCGGCCCAGGGGAGGTTGGGGTACTTCTGCCGAAGGAAGTCCGTCAGGGCTCCGGTCTCGAGATTCACGGTAGCGAGCATGGACGCCCCGTGTGACCGGTACTGGCCGACGAACTGAGTCACCAGTTGGCCACGTTGCCCTTCTGCGGCCACGTGTAGCCAGAAGTCGTAGTCTTCCCAGCCGCCCATCCGATCGGTCTGAGAGTCGAACCCACCAAGCGTGGCCCACACGCTCTTGCGGATGAGTGCCATGGCGTCGATGTAGTTGTCGAGTGTAAGCCTCCGCACGTCCCAAGGGAGGCAGCTGACTAGATCGGAGGTCTCCCCGAACATTTCGATGATCCCGTAGGAGAATGCGGCGTCTGACTCCTTCAGCGCCAAAGCCAGGTGACGGATGCCGCGGGGGAACACGGCGTTGTCCGCATCGAGAAGGAATACGTACTCCGCCCGTGCCTGTTCGAAGCCGAGGTTCCGTGTGGTGGAGAGGCCGCGGTTGGCGGACTGGGTCACGAGCCGGATCGGGAAGTCCTCGAAATCCACGAGGGCCCGCCGGACAATGCCGACAGAGTCGTCGTTCGAGTGGTCGTCGACGACCACTAACTCGACGGTCACACCCTCACTGGCCACCACCGACTCAATGGTATTCCGGATGAAGGCTCCGTAGTTGAAGAGTGGGATGACCACAGACACTTCGGGATTGGCACTCGCATACGCCGGGGTGTCGAAGGTGTCGACCCGCACCCGTACGCCGTGGTCGACCGCGCTCATGAGGGCTTCGGTCGACCTGATGTTGTCTATCTCCGCTAGCAGGAGGTGTTGGATCATCGACCGCATCTGGCGCTCTCCGTCGAGCGTCGCTGAGGCCGCGCCCCGACGGGAAGCGTTCGCAGGGACGAGGAGCGGCCGCCGTGGTCCTTTTCGCTGAACGGTTGCGGGCAGCGAAAAGCCTGGCCTGGGCAAAACTTCACGCCCCGCACCGGGTCGTGAGTGGTGTTCCAACGATTCGAGGGCCTGATCGATGATGTCGACGAACACCAGGTACTTGCGGATGAAGTCGTAGGCGCGTTGGGCGGTCTCGGTCCGCAGCTCCTCGTCACGGAGGAACGCGTCCAGACGTCCGATGAGCGAGCCGCCCGGCCCGTGCACGAAGTGCGCGGTGGGCACGAGGGGGGCGTAGCCGCCAGACGACTCGGTGACGACCAGGCAGCCATTACTGATCGCCTCAATGACCCGGACCCATTCGAAGTAGTCCCGATTGCCCTGGTGGACATTGAGCAACACCCTGCTGTCGGCTAGGAACTGGTGTTTGTCCCGGCCGCTGACGAAGTGCCCCGAACCCGTCTGGACGGGCCTGGCCGGCTCGAAGAGCCGGATGTCGCAGTTCCACTCCGACAGGATTTGTGCCGACTGGGCGAGGAATTTCGAACGCCTCTCGGTCTTGGCCCCGAGGAACAGGGCATCGACTGGGCGCTCCTTATCGGCCCGACCGTCCCAGGCATCCCAACCCTGGTGGTAGCCGAGTTGCAGATGGTGCGCCTCCAGTCCCCGTCGTCGCAGCTCGCGCACACCTCGTTTGTTGATGTCGAGGACCATGGGCCCGTAAGAGGCGTAGCGCACACCCTCCTCGAACCAGGGCGTTCCGGGTTGCTCGACGCCGACGCAAATGCTTTGGGATGCGGCCCGCACGAGGTCAGATTCCGGTACCTTTTCGCGGAGCATGAAGAACTCGTGCGGTGCAACTACTAGGTTGATCACGGCGGGCTCAGCCTTGGGCAGTTTATCGGTGCAGCGCTCCACCTCGCGCCCGGTGGCCTCGATCGAGTCGGCCAGCATTGAGGCGATCTCCGCCATGAACACGTTGCCTACCGGGCTGACGAACACCTTGTAGGAAGGGGCGGCCATCAAATCAGGTGGCCGGCACGGCCGAGAAGGCCACTACCGGACCGGTGATCGAACCCGGCGGGGCGTTTCCGAGGAAGTAGGCGTCACCGAAAGCCCGGATCGATCCGTTGGCGCTGGCCGTCCAGTAGCCAAGGGACGTTCTTGAGGCCTGCAGCCCGATGATCGGATCATCGGCCCTGTCCCCCAGCTCGGCTGGGGAGCCGAAGTACACCGCGTCGCCGAATGTCAGCACCAGGCCCGAATCAGTGGCGACCCAGTAGCCGGCGCCGGTGGGGGTCGGTGCGATGGCGACCGCGGAGCTGGCCAGGCCGAGCCCGACGGCGGCGCCACAGAACGGTGCACCTCCCACCGCGAACACGCCTCCATCGCTACAGAGCAGCCAGTAGCCGTCTCCGGTTGGACGCGCTCCCATATCGACGACCGGCTGATCGAGCGGCATTCCGGCGAGCGAGCCGTGGTAACCGGCCGCGCCGCAGGCGAATACGCCCCCATCCGAAGATGCCAGCCAGTAGCCGAGCCCGCTGGACAGGGTCTCGATGGCAACGACCGATCCGACCAGGTCCAGATGATCGACTGCTCCGTGCAATGGGGTGTCCCCGACGCAGATGACGGCACCGTTGGTCGTTGCCACCCAGTAGCCCTTCCCGGTCGGCGAAAGTGCGACGTCGGCGATTTCCCGGCCGGCCAGCTGGTCCTTTGCCTTGTCGCCACCCCTCGATGCGCCGAAGCCGAAGGCGTGGCCGTCGTCCCCGACTAGGAGATGGCCGACGTGGCTGGCGGGTCCGTCCAGCTGGGCCAGGCTCGACCACGCGACAGGCGAGTCCATCAGTTGATCGACGCTTGCACTGAGCACCCGGCTCCGAAACCCATGGAGCCAACGCTACCTCGCTTGGTGTGTGTGGCTGCGCCACGTAATCTGTTCCCTTGGCCCACTACTTCACGAGGCTGACGGAGACCTTCGGTGCCGGACTGGATGCCGTCCTCGAGAGGTAGAGCGTCTCGCCGGTGCCGTACCCGTGCCATTGGAGGCAGCTCCCGACCCCCACGGTGACCTGCTTGCCGGCTGCGGGCAGCGTGTCGAACTGGATGGTGTGGGAGTAGGGCGATGTCGGGCCGTCCGACAGCACAAACGAAGAGTCCCCGATGTTGGACGGCGCCCGCAGTGTGAGCCACCGGAACGCGGAGGGCGACGTATCGGCGGGAAGCAACAGCCGCAGCACCGATTCATGGGCTCGGGTGGCGCCATCCACGCTTCCGGTGAGGCCGGCGCGGAGGACCGGATGGGCCCGGCCGTCCGGTCCGGTGATAGCCGTCGACGTCCGAGTGCCGACGAATGCCGGATCGACCGATGCAGCAGGGTTCAGTGGGGTCACGTCGCCGTTGTGGTTTAGGGCGTACAGCTGGATTGGGGTGGCGGCGGACGTGGGAACCGTCATGGTGAATCCCGAGCTGATAGCGGCCTCGTCGTGCAGTACGGAAGCCACGTCGGGCCGGGTCAGCGTCGGAACGGTTGTGGCGACCACATGCCCGTCGGCCAAGGCGAAAACGTCCAGGGCCGGCTTCTTCGAACCGGCGTCCACTGCCCATCCTGTGACTGTGGTATCGAACGTGGAGGTCTGGACGGTGGAGAGGTGCACGGAGGGTGCGCTGGCGGTGCCGGCTGGCAGGGCGAAGAAGTTCGGGATGTCGCCGAACTGGCAAGCTGGGGTGTCGAAGTACAGACCGGTCGTTATGAGCCCTGCCGGCACCGGAGGGGCGGTAGAGACAAGGTCGTTGCGAAGCAGGACGAGCTGGCCCTGGACATCGAGTAGGGGCCGGTAGTTGGCAAACAGGTACTGACTGACCGCGAATGAGCGGACCGATTGCGGGATCCCGTCGTAGGACAGTAGGCCGAACGTCGTGTTCGAGAAGACGACAAGTGGAGGACGGCTCTGTCGGAGCTCATCGATCTCCTGGTCCTGGGCGAGGAGCGTCTGTGACACCGCAGAGTAGTAATAGCGGGTCCCAGGCACACGATTGAGTAGGTAATAGACGATGCCCGGTTCGTTGGAGAAGTCGAAGACGGGTGCCGTCCCCCGCGTACCGGTTAAGGATCGCCCCCAGGGCCTGAACCTGTGCCGTGTCCACGGTGCCGGGAGTCGTATACCCCAACCGGGGCGTCGAGTTGACGTCGGATGGCGACAGGGCCGCCTCGAAGTCGAAGGCGGTCCGCCTGAGGGCGTATGACGCCGACACCGGAGTGGCGAAGGTCCCGACGGTGACAGCCGTCACCGCTCCAATCGTGGCGATGTGGCGGAACCGGGGTACCCGGAACCTGGGCCCCCAACGCTCGACTGCCGAGGTGATTGAGCGGTCGGCCACGCCCAGGAGCTCAATGGCCCAAAGGACCAATAAGGGGACCGCTATGGCGAATGACTCCATGACGTGGCCGGCGTCGGCCCGATCGAGGGCCTTTGGGAAGTAGACGGCCGAGGCCGCCGCTGCCGCGAGGAGGACCCAGTCGAAAGGCAGCCACAACCGTCTGAGGCGGACCTTGGCAACTACCCGCCAGAGCGTCAATAGCCACAGGACGGTTGGAACCACCCATTCGAAGGTGACCATGAGCTGCTGATGAAGGTTCCACTGGGTCGGGTAGCCCCCCTCCAGGATGTGCCCGCTCGAGAACACGCGGAAGTAGTCGATGAACGCCATGAAAGAACCCGTCGCCAGGAGGATGACGATCCAGGCCAGTGCGATGGAGGCTCCGGTGATGGCGCAACGGATCGTCCGGGTGAATGATGGAACGAGTCCGGACCCCTTGCGGTGGCCAACCAGCTCTACCAGGACTACGACGCCGGCGAAGCACGGGATGAATAGCACCTCCTCGGGGGTGAGGATGACCGCCATCGCCAACATTCCCATGAACAGCCAGCATCTGGGCCATGTCGCCGAGCGGACCACGCGGTCCAAGACGATGAGGAGGATCGGGATGAGAAGGAAGCGCGCCACGTTGCCCTGGAGGAGGCCGCACGCGATGGCGATTCCCGTCCCAACCAGCAGTAATCGGTTCTTCCTGGTGAAGTAGGCGGCGAACGCATAGAGGGCGAGCCAGTTGAGGGGATAGACAATGAGGGTGAACCCGGCCGTGGCTCCCCATCGGGTGTTGCCGAACAGGTCCAACCCGATCTGGCCGTCGAAGAAATCACCCAGCAGACCGTGCAGCAGGTAGATGTCCCTCCAGGGGAACAGCCCGTGGTGGACGATCAGCTGTGGCGCGGCGAGGAACTGGGCATCGTCGAATCCGTCGAAGTACCCGAGCGCTCCGGGCAACGAGGCGTACGAGAGGTAGAGGAGGACTGGGCCCACCACCCAGGTGAGGACGTTGGCCTCGATGTTGCGGATGGCGTCGGCATTGGGCGCCCGGCGCTCCGAACGGAGCACCAGCGCCACGCCGACTACGGTGGCTAGCCCCGCTAGCCACCAGGGAAACCACCGGTAATACACGAGGTGTTTGCCGATGGCCACGTGCGTCGAAGCGGACACCAGGGAGAGCAAGGGCACTACCCCGATGGAGAGGAGCCCATTGACCAGTGCGACGCAGGGCCACCACCCGTTCAATCGGGGCGACGGGCGCACGTGTGGCCCGCTACCGGCCTGCCACCAGCGCAACAGGGTGGCGATGATCACGGTTCCGCCTACGTAGCAGAGGCCAGCCGCCACGTCCTCCGAGTAGGGGGTGGTCTCGCTCTGCGTCCGGATGACAGACCATGCCAGGCCGACCGCTACCGCCGGTAACAGCACTCTGGCACCGCTCCAGAAGTACCGGAGTAGGCCCGCGGGCTGCGGTCCGTCCTCCATTTGCGGGGCGGGCCCTACTGGGGGGCCTTCCTCCGCGACCATCGTGTGCGCTGCATCGGACCGCACTGGGGCCGACGGGTCGCCGCCCGGTGCGATCCCCCTCCCGAGGTCGTCGGAGGCCGTGATGATTGGGAGCACCGGCCCCCGCCCGGCCCCCCGATACCGGAGCGGCCCCTTCCACGCCAGGGCCAGGTAGAAGGAGATCGAGAGGACCGGGAACAAGAGGGCGAAGAAGTAGTAGCCGTAGCTGTACCGGTAGATGTCGTAGTCGTTAAAAATGTCGTAGCCGACGATGTCGGTGCTCACCGAGAGGCGGTCCGGCACGGCCCGCCAAAGCAGGGTGGCCAGCAGGCCCGCAAGCACAATCGATACCACGAACCGGCTCAGCGGTCGCCACTTCTGCTCACCGCTGGGACTCATGACGCGCTAGAGAGTACTCGTGCGGGCCTTCGCGACGGGGTCACCGAATCGTCGTAGCCGACCCTTCGTGTCGTCTTTCAGCGATCGGAATTGCTCAAGAAGTCGTCGAGCTCCAATATGCCGCTGGGAGATCCGATCTCGAAGAAGCGCTCGGCTGCCTCGTAGCCGGCGAGGAGTGAATCGCGACTGAGCGCTCCCAGTAGAGTGGCGAGGTCCGTTCTCCTGCCCGCGGGGACCCGGGCTGCGACGACGCCACCGTCGAGCATCAACAATCCGTAGTCGATGTAACGCATCTGCGGCGGCGGGTCGGTGAGCCCCTTCCTGTAGTCAGTCACCAGCCGACCGTCGAACGCCGCATTGCTGGCATCCCACTGCCCATGGTTGGCGAATACCGTCATGAGGGCTGGCATCCTGCTGGAGCGGTAGGCGGCGTCGACCGAACGCAGATCGATCCGCAGATAGGAGTCTCCGTAGAGGACGAAGAACCGGTCCTCGAGCACCCCCAGGTCGACGGCTAGACGGACGGCCCCACCAGTGCCGAGCAGCCCGTCGGTCTCCTCGACGTACGTCACTTTCGTGCCCCACTGGCGCCCGTCGCCGACGTAGTCCCTGATCAGATCGCCCAGATGGCCGATGCTGTAGACCACGTCGTCGACTCCCTCGGAGGCAAGCCAGCGCAGTTGCCAGTCAGCGAACGGACGGCCGGCCACCGGGAGCAGGGTCTTGGGTACCGACGGATCGTAGTCGTGCATCCTTGTGCCCAGGCCCCCTGCCAGGATCAGGCACTGCACGGTGTGGGCCCGGCACGGCGGAGTGGCTTGGCAACCCGATGGGGCAGCGGAGGGACTCCACTCATGCGGAGGGCGCCGGGGATCCTGCTCGGGCGACGGCGACAATCTGCCATCCGAACGGTGAATTCGGGGCGTTCCAGTGGAACGACCGGTCGAAGAACCGGGTCAGCGCGGTCTGCGCCTTGGATGCGGGTGCGTTGGCGGGCGCGTTTTTCAGGTCATCGATGAGACGCTGACCCCGTGTGATGACCGCCAGTCGGTACAAATTGAAGAACGGGAATCCAGCGCGGTAGGTGTGCTCGACGAAGAAACCGGACAATTCAAGCAGGGCCCGGACCGACTCCGGCGTGTAGTGGCGGCGGTGGCCGATGTAACGGTCAAGTGCCGACTTCGGTCCTCCCGGGACGGTGACAACCAGACGGCAGTTCGGGAGGAGGTAGTCGGCGGCGTTCCGCAATAGCACCTCGGGTTCGTCGACGTGCTCGAGCACTTCGGAGCAAACCGCCAGCGAGGCGCCCAGGATCGAGGGGTCCCTGTCTTCGGCTCGACTTGGGAGGAGGAGGTCGCGTTGGATGAACCTTGCACCCAGCCCTTCCTCCTCGGCCGTCTTCCGGGCCCGGCGGACACCCTCGGCGCTATACTCGATGCCAAGGATCCGGGCGTCGGGGTACGCCTCCTGTAAGAGCAGCGCCAGTTGACCCTGACCGCTCCCGATGTCGACCACCGTCGCGCCGGGGTCTGGCCTCCCGAGGTAGTGGACGATCAGCCTGTTGCGGTAGTCGTTGGCAGGATTCCCCAGTGCCGGATCACCGAAGGAATTCCAGTGGTCCTCCCAATCGTCGGCACCCGCGCCCGGTTCGGTTTCGGTCGAGTCCGTCATCTCGCCCTAAGGGGATTAGTCACGGGCCAAAACCACCGAACCGTCGTGGTCGAACAGGAAACGGACTTCGGTGAGTCCCTCTTCGACCATCGCCTTCCGCACCGAGGTGGGATCGCTGGCATAGAACAGCAGGAAGCCTCCGGCACCCGCGCCAACAAGCTTTCCTCCGATGGCGCCGTTGTCGGTACCCTTCTGATACCAGCTGTCGATCTGATCGTTGGTCATGCCTTGCGACCGCTCGCGCTTCCGCATCCAGTGCTCATGCATGAGGGTAGCGAACTGTTCGGTGTCCCCGAACTCGAGGGCTTCTTTGCTGGCCAACCCGATGGATTTTGCGAAGTGGAGGCTGTCGATCATCTCCGAGTCGCCGAGTTCGGAGCGGGTCTTTTGATCCTCCAGCATGTGTTCCGCGTCCCGGGAGTACCCAGTGAAGAACATTAACAGGTGCTCCTCGAGGTCGTGGAGGGTGTCTGAGGAGAGGAGCAGAGGGGAGATGGTCACCTTACCCCCGGCCTCGAAGGTGAAGCAGGTGAACCCACCGAAGGACGCGATGTACTGATCTTGCTTCCCCACCGGCCGCTCGAGTCGATCGATTTCGATGGTGCACGCCTCCTCCGCCAGGATGCCCGGGGTTGTGTGCCGGCGTTGATGGGCGTAGATGGCCCGGAGCAACCCGACGGTGAAGGCGCCCGACGATCCGAGCCCGGTGCCAGCGGGGATATCGGCGACACTGACCATCTCGATCGAGGCCCCGACCTCGTGGATCTCGAAGGCCTCCCGCACGATTGGGTGCTCGATCTCCTTGCGAGAGCCCACCCTCTCCAGCGCGGAGTACTTTAGGAAGTAGTCGTCGGTGAATGTGCGGTTGATGGCCACGAAGATGTACTTGTCAATGGCGGCCGCCACCACCATTCCGCCATGCTTTTCATAGTAGGAGGGAAGGTCTGTCCCACCCCCCCCGAGCGAGATGCGGAGTGGGGTGCGAGTGATGATCACAAGCGGGGCGAATGGGGCATCAGAGCAGGTAACCGGCTTTTGCCGCGTCACCATGGAACATCTTCACTGTGTCCAGCGAATACTCCTTGAGGTCCTTGCCCTCGAGGGAAAGCTTGCCAAGGAGGTCGTGGGTGACAGTGATGATGTGGCAGCCGATCTTTGAGGCCTGGTACACGTTCAGGATCTCGCGGGGCTTGCCCACAGCAGTTCGAGCTGCGGATAGGGGCCCAGTATGCCCAGGCATTCCTCCATCAGCGGAATGGGATCCCGACCGGTGTCGGCGATGCGGCCGGCGAACACGGACACGATGGCCCCGGGCCCGACCGACAGGGCTCTCACCATCCCCTCCACCTGTCCCGGTGTCATCACCGCTGTCACATTTAGTCGAAGTCCTTCCGCAGATAGTTCGCGGACGACCGTGGAAGACGGTTCACCCCTGGTGTTCGTGATGGGGATCTTGACCACGACATTCGGTCCCCATGACGCGATCCTTCTCGCCTGGCGGACCATCTCGTCGAACTCGTCCGAGAACACCTCGAAGGAAACGGGCCGGTCGACGACGTGGTCGAGGATCTTGCGGGCAAACCCCTCGTACTCAGAGATGCCGGACTGGCTCATCAGCGTCGGATTGGTCGTGAATCCTGCGATGCGCGGGTCGTTGGCGAGGCGGAGGATCCCTTCCATGTCGGCGCCATCGGCAAATATCTTGACCTTGAACTGGTCTTTTGTGTCTACCATCGATCCCTCTTCCGGAAACGCATTGAGGAACGCCGACGCCTAACCGCCAACGCGAGGATTTTAGCAGCGGACCTCGAGGGTTCTGGGTGATGTCCCTTGGCCGGCACCGACCTCATCCGGCCTCGTCGAATCGACCGCCATGTGCATCTTCAGTCAGGGATTCCAATGACGCTCGGAGTGCCTCGAGGGATGATTTTTTGTTAGTCCAGCCGAGTGCCCGAATCCGGCTGCTGTCCAACCGCACGATCGGGACGTCGCCCTTCCACCCGCGATCGCCCCCGGTGTACTCGAACGTCGTCGTCCCTGATTCGATCCCGAGGACATCGATCGCCAGCCCAGCGATCTCGCGCACGGTTGGATAGTCACCGGTGGCGACGTTGTAGACGGCGAACGGCATAGGCGCTCGAACTGCTGCCAGCAGCACGGCGTCCATGACATCCTCGACGTGCACATAAGACTTGGACTGCAAGCCGTCACCGAGGATGCGAAGGCGGGTGGGGTCGTCGATGAGGCGGCGGGCGAAATCGAAACCGACGCCGTGGGTCTGGTGCGGCCCGACCACGTTGCCAAAGCGGAATGCACATCCGCTGAGACCGAACATGAAGGAGTAGGAGGCGATGAGTGCCTCGCCCGCTAATTTTGACGCCCCGTAGGTGGAAACGGGTACGAGCGGTCCGTAGTCCTCTGGCGCTTCCAGGTCTCCAACGTCTCCGTAGACCCCGCTTCCCGATGCGTAAAGGATCCTACCTCCGCCGGCAAGTCGGACGGCCTCGACGACGTTGTGGGTTAGTCGTGTCCCCTGATCGAAGTCGACTGCCGGATCCGTGGCCGCCCGGGCGATGTCCGGATTGGACGCCAGGTGGATCACGGTATCCGCACCGCTCACCGAGTCGGTCAGCAGTTTCAGATCTTCGACGTCAGCCTCCGTCACCGTGAGACGTTCGTCTGCCGTGAAGGGCTCCAGATGCCAATATCGTCCGGACGAGAAGTTGTCATAGACGGTCACTGACTCGACGGCGGTGTCGCCGAGCAGGCGCTCGACGAAGTGGCTCCCGATGAATCCAGCACCCCCGACGATACAGATGTTCCTGAGTTGGTGGCCGTTGCCTTCCGTGGTGGTCAACTGATGGACTCCCACTTGGTCGACGAGCTCGACAGAGCGGGGTGTGAAACCAACAGATGCCAGACGACGGCGCACAGCCCTTCGGTATGCGGGGTGATGTGGTCGGGGAAGAGTGGTGGGATCACCACGCAGGCATCTGCGAGCTCTGCCGTGTAACCGCCCTGCCGTCCCACGATCCCGAAGATCTTGCTGCCGCGCTTACTGGCCAACTCGAGCGCCCTCACCAGGTTCACCGAGACCTGGTTCGTAAGGTCGCCGCCACCGACGGAGAACACCAGGAGGCCGTCTTCCGGTCCTAATTTCGACACCTCCAACCAGGCCCCGAAGGTGGTCTCCCATCCCTCGTCGTTGACTCTGGCCGTGAGCTCGGACACGTTGTCGGTTGGGGCGTAGGCCTCAATGCCGCACAGCTTGCGGAAGTCGTTGACCGCATGCGATGCATGACCTGCAGACCCTCCCACCCCGAGGATGAAGAGGCGACCGTTGTCCTGCCGGACCGAGGCCAGTCCGAGTGCGCACCTCTCGATCTGTCCGACATCGATCGCCGAGAGGACAGCGATGGACTCCTCCACGTACGTAGACGAAAATGCGGTCACTGGATGGTCTCCTCGTTGCGGCAGATGGCGATGGTGTTCAATCCGAGCTTGTGCCGGTGGCAACGGATGGCGTGGGGCGGGAATCCCGCGGCCACCAGCATCGGCCACAGGTCGCGGGGGTCGTAGTAGCGCTTGTGATCGTCCATCTCGCGGGCGGGGCTGAGGCCCAACCGGAATGCGGATAGTTCGAGGGCCCTCTTTCCCAACCAGGTCGGCACGTTGACGATACATGTCCCTCCGGGACGCAGGATGCGGTGGAAGTGCCCGAGAATCTGGTCGGGTTCATTGAGGTGCTCGATGACTGACAAGCACAGCACCACATCGAGAGATTCGCCCGGCACTTTCGTCAACGCGCTCGACAATTGCCCCTCTAAGACGGTGACCTTGGGCTCGTCGGCGAGATCCTCTGCGATGGCGATATCGGCTAGGACCAGCGATGCTGCATCGGGGAGAAGTGTGCGGGCCAGTGTCGCCTGGTACCCACATCCGAAGTCCCCGACATCGGCGCCGACGAACGAACCCAGGGCTCGCCGGACGCCGCGTCCGGACAGCCACACACCGAACCGGTCGACAGCGGTCATGTTCCCCGACTGCCCAAAGGACTGGGTGCGGCTCATCTCAGGCAGGGGACTCGGTGCGCGATGTGTCTGGGCCGAGCTGCCTGATCCCGTAGCGCACTCCTGTGGCGTGGAGCAGGAGCGTGAAGCAGAACAGGGAGAACCCGACGATCGTGAACAGGAGCCCGGTCACGGCGAGGTGGTCAATGAGGGACGATGCCGGAGGCAGCGTCCTCCCGTGGGAGAGGTACCAGACCAAGAGAGCAATCTCCATGCCTATTCCGATGATCCAGATGCAGCCTGCAGTCATGACGGATCGCGTATACGGGAAAATTCGCATCCATTTCGCCCGGGCCGCCCCCGTATAGTCGCAGAGCACCTGTGCCAGGCAGCCGAAGAAGAAGCTCTGCAATCCGATGATCGCCAGAGTGACGCCTACCAGCATCCAGTACAGGCCGAAGGTGAAGCCTCCGATGACGATGGAACCGAAGCTGAGCGGCAAGCTCAACAGCAGGCCCACCACCAAGAACACGATTCCGGGCTTCAGCATGAAGAACTCGGCCCCGTAGACGAACATGGCGCGCAAGTTGATCCAGGCCGCCCTGAACGGCGACGACCACCCGCTCCTCTTGTGATGGGAGACCCTGCCGTCGCGGTCCTTGTAGAAGGTGACCGGGACCTCGGCGGTCCGCAGGTCCATCCGGACCGACTTGAGGACCATCTCCGAGGCATACTCCCAAGACTGCGAGGAGAGCCCCATCCGTTTGAGGGCGTCGAGGGTGATTCCCCTCATACCGCAGTGGATGTCGGTGAAGTGGCTGGAGTAGACCTGATTGAGGATCCAGGTGGTGGCCGGCGTTCCGACGTAGCGGTGCAAGGCGGGCATCGAGCCGTCCTCGATCGTTCCCGACCACCGAGATCCCATCGCGAACTCGTAGCCCTCCCGCATCTTCTCCACGAACCGACCCAATTGCCGGAAGTCGTAGGTGAGATCGGCGTCGCCCATCACGATGTACTTTCCCCGGATGAACGGGATCGAGTCGATGTAGGCCCGTCCGAGCCCCCGCTTGGGTGTCTTCAGCACCCGGGCCCCGGCGGCAAGCGCCAGCTCACCGGTCTGGTCCGTCGAGCTGTCCACGATCAGGATCTCGCCCCTGATGCCGGAGGCTGCCAGCCCCTCTTTGCACCACTCCACGAACTCTGTGATCGTCAGCTGTTCGTTGACCGCCGGCACCACCACCGATACCTCGGGATCTTCGATGTCGTCGGCCGGCGTGAACAGTCGGACCGAATCGTCCCCAATGGCCTGTTCCGGCTCTGACTCGGGTACCGCCTCTGCGCTCCTGGCCTGATTCGCCTCGATCTGGGCCAGTCGGGCACGCACCCCGCCGGGTGCTCTGAGAGGCATGCTCATAGGTGTGGGGGGTCCTTGCTGGTCGAGTGAGGGGGGTCACTGCGTCACAGATGGGCGTCCGGCCTGGTCGCGCCGCCAGGCCCTTTCCTCCATAAGCTAGCAACAATTCGCTCGCCCACTGTGAGTGGCATGCTCACGCCGCCCGGTTGCCACCAGGCACAATGGACCAGGATGCCGCTCGCCCTGTTCGACCTGGACAACACCCTTGTGGACCGACGATCGGCGTTTGTGGCCTGGTCCCAGCAGTTCGTCCGTCACCACGGGTTGGGGGTAGCAGCGGTCGAGTTGCTGACCGAGGTGGATGACAGTGGATTTGCTCCCCGCCAGGCGGTATTCGATGCGGTTCGCGACCGGTACGGGCTGGCCGAGACATCGGACGACCTCATCGAGGCGTATCGGGACTCCTACCCCAGCTTCTTCGAGCCCAACCCCTCGGTCAACCTTGCTCTCGAGAGACTGCGGTCCCTCAATTGGCGCATCGGCGTGGTCACCAACGGCCCCGCGTCCCAACTGAAGAAGCTCGAGCGGGCCGGTCTCGTCGACCTGGTCGATGCCTGGTGCATCTCGGATGAGATCGGGGTGGCAAAGCCCGATCGGCGGATCTTCGAGGAGGCGGTGGTCCGATGCCAGGTAGCGGGCTCCATCTCGGGTCCTCGGTGGATGGTCGGAGACACCGCTGTGCCCGATATCCAGGGTGGGCGCAATGCCGGTCTGAAGACGATCTGGCTCCATCACGACCGGACCTGGGACCACACCGACTTTCAGCCCGACGAGATGGCCGCCTCCATCGCCGAGGCCGTCGACCTCATGGTGGCCGGATCCGAGGAACCGACCACGTAACCGCTACTGGCCGGTCTCCGGCCTCGCCTCGACGATGAACTGGTACGCGAACATCGTCGGCCAGGCACCGATGAGGACCTGGTCGACGAGCCGCAACCACTTCGACCGGCCGCTCTCCGCACCGAGCACGTCGAAGGGGAGACCTACCGGCTCGAATCGATCGATGGTGTAGTCGTGGCGGGCCACCATCTTCTGGAAGCTGCGCCGGGTGAAGAACCGGAGATGGGTGGAGTCGAGGATCCCACGCTGGTCGTAGTCGAACATTCCCAGTGTGGATCGGAACCGTGGGTACCAGTGGGCGACGTTGGGAACGCAGAAGATGGCGGTTCCACCCGGGGCCAGTAGGCCCTTCACCTCTCCCATCAGCACGCCGGGGTTCACGAGGTGCTCGAGGACGTCGGCGGCGAGGATGACATCGAAGTCCCGACCGACCCCTTCGGGGATCCCGTCGTTGAGGTCGGCCCTGAAGAAGGAGTCGGTCCGCTCCTTGACCCCTTCGAGCTCCACGTGGTCGACACCGACGACGACGTGGCCGAGGGCGCGCAACCGCTCGGCCAGCAGTCCACTGGAGCACCCGAGGTCGAGGATCTTGGAGGGAGGCCTCGTGCTCAAGATCGAGAGGATGCGGCCGTGGGAGCTGTCCTCGTTGGGCTTGAGCTGGTACTCCTCGTTGAGGGCGATCCGGCTCCCGTCCCCGAATCCCGCCTTCTGCAGCCGGTAGGCGAGGACATCCTTGGTCACGTCGGCGGCGTAGCCGAGCCCGTCCACGTAGCAGATCTCGTCTCCGTAGTAGGTCGGGATGGGCACCTCGGCGATCTGCATGCCGGCGTCGTGCAGCTGGATGATGATCTGGGTGTCGAAGTTGAACCCATCGGAGTTCCTCTGGAAGGGGATCTGCTTCAGCGCGCTGACCGAGTAGGCGCGATAGCCGGAGTGGAACTCCGACAGGTCCATTCCGAGGGCGGCGTTCTCCAGCCGAGAGAGGATCCTGTTGCCGGCGTACTTGTACAGCGGCATCCCACCCTTGCGGGCAGCCCCCTTCACCATGATCCGCGACCCGAAGACGGCGTCGGCCTCGCCCGCCAACAGCGGGGCGATGATGTCGGGGATGGACTCCGGGGCGTACTGGCCGTCACCGTGCAGCATGACGATGATGTCGAGCCCGTGCTCGATGGCGAGCTCGTAGCCGGCCTTCTGGTTGCCGCCGTAGCCGAGGTTCTTCGGCTGGCGGATCAGCGTGATGGGAAGGTCGGAGAGCTGCTGGTAGCCCAGTCCGACCAGGTAGGTCTCGTCCTGGCTGTGGTCGTCGCTGACGATCACCTCTTCGATGTCCGAGCGCACGCCACCGGGTATGCGGTCCAGGACCTTGGCCAGGGTCGACGCGGCGTTGTAGGCCACGACAAGTATTCCGATCCTCACCTTCTCACTGGCCGGCAAGGCTCAGTCCTTTCGTCGCCAGATGCTCTCATGCTACGTCAGCTGGAGCCTCAGCCGAGTCCTCGGCACCATCTCCGCCATCCCGTCTCCTCCGGAACAGCAGCGACCCGAACAGGGCCACCAGGCCCAACACCGCCACCCCGATGGCTGCCTCCGAGTGGGGAGGGAGGTACGTGAACCGGATGGTGGTCGTGCCGGCCGGCACCGTCACCTGCTGGAACAGCCGTCCCGGGCTGTCGATGTCCTGGTGGACGGACCCGGACACTCCCGTGCCGCTGGCCCTCCACCCCGGGAAGTACTCGACCCGCCGTACGAGGACGCTCGGATGGGAGCAGTGCACGGTGGCCTGGTCCCATCCCTGGGTCACCACCGAGCAGCCGGCCACCACCGACGACCCGGACGCGGCCGGCACCGATCGCAACGAGAAGGCCGGTGCTGGCGAAGGGAGCTGCCAGATCTCCGCGAACCCGTCCCGGTACACCCGCCTCGGTCCGGCCGGCCAGGCCGGGGTCCCGGTCGCAGGGAACGGTTGGCCCTTCAGGTCCAGCCCGGTGGGGTTCTCGACGACGTAGCGGACACCCACGCCCTCGTACTCGGGCAGGAACTTGGTCAGTGCCTCGGCCGGGGTCAGCCCGTTGGGGTCGACCGAGTTGCCACCGCTGAAGTTGTGGGTGGGGGCGTTGGGATCGAGGGAGGCGGCGATGTAGTTCGTCCACGCCTTGGGGGAGGGGAGGTCGTCCACGTTGATCTGAGCGATCCCGAAGTAGGAGCCGTAGTTGGGTTGGATCGGGCCCAGCGTGGCGAACCGGTACGTCCCGAGGTGCGCCTGGAGCCAGCTGACCGAGCCGGTCTGGAGCGGTGTGGGCGTGGGCGCCGACAGATAGGCGACCCCCACCAACAGCACCGACTCGAGGCTGATCACCCCGGCCATCAGGAGTCGCCCCCGTCTCCGTCGTCGATCGGTCCTTCCGTCTTCGGCCCCGACCCCGTCTTCAGTTCCGCCCTCTCCCTGTACGGCACTGGCCGACGTCCCACCAGCCCCGGCCCGCCCGACCGAGTGGGCCCCCGACGAACGTCCCACCGACCACCAACGACCCGAGGGCCGCCCCATCGCCCACCAACCTCCCCGAGACGCGGACGTCCGTCCTGCCGCCCACCAACCCCCCAGCACCAGCAGCGCCAACAGGGCCAGGGCTCCGAACAGGCTGACGACCACGTAGACGTGGCGGTGGGCCCCCTGCGACGGGGTGGCGGCCAGGGCGTGGGTGAGGAGCGGCCACGCCGTCAGGGCGGCCCAGGCCCCCAGCACCGCGGTGACCACCGCACCGAGCACCAACCGGCGGCGGGGCGCCAGGGCGCGGGCGATGTCGTCGACTCCCAGCACGGCCAGGATCACGACGGCCAGCTCCCAGGTGGGCGGGGCGTAGCGGTAGAAGGCGGTCTGTTTGATGCCGGGCACCAGGGCCATGAGATGGACCACCGGCGGGAACCCGTAGGTGCGCAGCAGGCACACCAGGACCCAGGCGCCGAGGCCGATCCGCAGGCTCCGAAGGCGCGGGCCGACCAGGCCGACCAGACCGGCGGCGATGACGGTGGCGGTCAGGAACCCGCCCACGCTGCCCCACTGCTGCGAAAGGGTGTCGACGCCGCTCGCCGTGTGGAAGCCGAAGATCGGCCCCAGCGAGTACGGGAGCACCAGCTGGGTCAGTCCTGCCGGTGCCAGCGACACATAGGTGAACCCCCCGACCAGGGAGCCCTTGTCGGCCCGGGGGAGGTAGTCGGTGAAGGCCACCACCAGGGGGGCGGCCAGGGCCAGTCCGGCCGCCGCTCCGCCCACCAGCCGGGCCACCGTCCCCCGCCAGTAGGCCCGGCCGGGCCCGAACGTGCGGAGGATCGCCCACCACAGCACGAACGCCCCGTCGATGAGCGTCGTCTCGGGAAACCCGGCCAAAATCGACAGGGCCAGCGCCACGGCCAGCAGCTGCCACCCTCCCCACCGGCGGTCCCGTGCCGCGTCGAGGGCGTGCTCCACGCCCAGGATGCTCAAGGGCAGGAGCGCCACCGGCCGGATGGGGGCGTGGGCCAGCCAGGCGTAGGTGCCGCACAGCCCGAAGGCCACCCCCCCCGCCGTCGACAGGGTGCGCCCCACCCCGAGCCGCCGGGCCAGCACGTAGGTGGTCCAGCCGGTGAACGCCTCGAGCACCACCTGCATGATCAGCATCCCCTGGTGGAGGGCGAGCACCAGGGTGAGGGGGAAGAAGGCCCCGCTCTGCATCTCGCCGGCCAGGGGGGTCCCGATCCCCTCGAACGGGTTCCACCACGGGACGTGCCCGTGGAGCCAGTCGAGGGCGGCCAGGTGGCCGAGGGCCTGAGTGGTGTAGCCGGCATTGGGGTCGATATAGGGGAGGCCGGGCAGCCATCCGTTCCGGGCCGGGGTCAGGTAGGCGTTGATGACCAGGGGGTTGGCCGTCACCAGGTGCAGGATGGCCGGCGCGTTGGCGATGAGCACCGCCACGGTGATGCACGACCAGGGGGACGACGTCCGAGGACCGTCCGGCCAGCCGATTCCGGATCGTCTCGTGAGGCTGCCTGGTCACCTGAATAGCCTTCTGCCGTGGAGTGGTCGGGCCCACCGGTTCGTCAGCGTCTGGGCGAGTATACGGGAGGCGACCTCACGCCCCGTGGCACCTCGGCCACCCTCCCATGCCTGGGCGGCGCCGTCCCGTTCCGGCGGCCCGACCGGCCCGGAGTGGTGCACGGACACCGGATGCGGGATGATTGGGTGCTCAGCCTGGCTCGACTGATCGAGCCAGCCAGACTGTTGGGGGAGCGGAGCAGGTGGACGGACCAGAAGCGGCGAGGACGGAACAGGCATGACCCCCAGCCTGCGCGCCCCGGTGGTCCGGTCGCTCGAGCTGCCCGGATGGCGGATCCGGCTGGCCACCCTGGTGGAGGGGGACTACGAGGCCTGGCTGGCCGTCCGAACCCGGTGCCGGTCGTGGCTGGTGCCCGTGGGAGCCGCGGTCCAAGGGTGCGCCCCTGGCCCCCGAGGACGCCGTCAGCTTCTCGGCCCGGTGCGGGATGCGCGAGCGCGAGCGTCAGCTCGGGAGCGGCTTCGGCTTCGGCATCTTCGTGGAGGGGCGGTTCTCGGGGGAGATCACGCTGTCGTCCATCCAGCGGGGCCCGTTCCAGAACGGTGCCATCGGCTACTGGATCGACGAGGAGCTGGCCGGAGCCGGGCTTCATCCCCGAGGCGGTGGTGGTGGTCCTCCAGTTCGCCTTCGAGACGCTGCGGCTCCACCGGATCGAGGTCGCCATCATCCCGCGCAACACCGCCAGCCGGCGGGTGGTGGAGAAGCTCGACCTCCGCAACGAGGGCGTGGCGCTCGGCTTCCTGGAGATCAACGGCGAGTGGGAGGACCACGTCCGCTACGCCATGACGGCCGAGGAGTGGGCCGTCCGGGGCCCCGAGCTCCGGGCCGCCTGGTTGAAGCGGGCCTGACCGCTGCAGCGGAAGGCGTACGGGCCGGCGTAGCTGATGAGGGCGTAGCCCCACAGCACCATGGTGCCCGCCGTGGCACCGATCGTCACCAGCACCGGCAGGTACCGCGACCGCAGGGTGTCGGTGGCGTCGGCGGCCAGGACCAACAGGATCGGCACCGTGGCGTACGTGTAGCGGACGTCGACCTGCCACTGCTGCCCGAAGCGGATGTACCAGAGCTCGATCAGGTTGAAGCACCCACGGGAGCCCGAGGATGGCGGCCCGCATCGACCACAGCCTCCGCCCGGTGCCGAGGATCAGCACCAGGGCGGCCGGGACGACCAGGACGCCCAGCAGCTGGTCGAGGTAGTTGATGCCGGGCTGGCGGGCCATGGTGGTCGCCCATTCGACCGGGGCGCTCGGGTTGAGCAGGGTGACCGTCTGTTGCGGGAGCTGGCTGATCGGCTCGCGGAGGTGGTGCGGGTTGACCGTCGAGGTCTGCTCCCGGATGGCGATGGGCCCCGCCGTCAGCATGTGGAAGTGGGACTCGTTGAACACGATCCACGGTGCCACCACGGCCAGGGGGAGCACCACGGCCACGATCACCGGGAGCCACGATGCCCGCGGCGTCCACCGGCCCCACAGCCCGATCACCAGGACCAGGGCGAAGAGCGGCACGAACAGGACGAGCTCGAGCTCGGTCAGGATGCACAGCCCGAGGACGCAGGCCGGCACCGGCCAGCCGCCACCCCGAGCGGCGGTGCCAGGCGATCCACAGCTCGGTGACGAACAGGATGGCCATGGGCACGGCCAGGGCCAGGTTGGAGATGAACACCATGCGGACCACCACCCCGGGCAGGGCCAGGAACACCAGCACCATCGACCAGCCGATCAGCCATCGCTCCTTCAGCACGACCCGGCACAGCCGCCCGGCCAGGGCCACCGCCGCCAGCAGCAGCAGCACGTCGAAGAGCCGGACGGCGTAGATCTTGTCGATGTAGTTGGGGGTGATGAGGAAGGCGGGCACCGCCGCCAGGTAGTAGAGCGGCGGCTGGAAGGCCTCGTAGCTCAGCGTGGCCAGGCCCCGTCTGGCGCCGAGGGGCACGGTGCGGGGGTGGGGGTAGAGGCCGCGGCCGATGGACAGGGCCTGGAGGCTGGTGTTGGTCTTGCCCAGCACCGGCAGCGAGCCGTGCTCGGCGATCTGTTGGATGTAGGAGTAGTGGGCGCTCTCGTCGATGGGCGAGAAGTACGGGAGCTTGAAGGCGCCGAAGATCCCGGTGAAGGCGATGACCCCCACCTGGACGACCAGGACCACCCCCAGGAGCCAGCGCCACACCGGGTGGAGCCCGGGGGGCATGACCCACACCTTCGTCCGATGTCTCCCGTGGGCCCGCCGGTTCTTGCGCCGGCTCCTGCGGTTCCCGCTGGACTCGGGCTGCTCGTCGGTGGGGGCCGGATCGTCCGGTACCTCTGCGACGTCGCCGGTCGGGATGGTGGTGACGCCGGAGGTCACTTAGCCGTCGATGCCCCGGACCACGGCCGGCGAGTGCCGGAAGAACTGCTCGACGTCCTGCTCGTAGCGGTAGGCCTCCTCGCCGGACCCGGTCGACCGCCGGAGGTTGTTGGCCCGGGCGAAGCTCTCGACGGCGCCGGCGCTGGTGTAGCGGTACTCGAACCCCTTGGCGATCAGGCGCGAGGTGTCGACGCCCCGTCCGAACCGGATCAGGCCCTCCATCTCCGGTGGGAACTGCAGCGCACCGATCCGGAGGAGGGGGGCGGCGAAGGCCCGGGGTTTGAACGGGGGCAGGGGGAGGAGGAAGGCCCGACAGATGGAGGCCACCTCGCTCCAGGGCAGCTTCCCCGCCCCGGCCACGTTGAACACGCCGGGGATCGGTGGGCGGTGACGTACTCGAGCGCCCGGACCACGTCGTCCTCTTCGACGAACTGGACCAGGGGATCGAAGCCGGCGATGCACGGGAGCCGCTTGCGGCGCAGGTTGTAGCTGACCGGCGTGATGATGTCGGTGCCCAGGACGTTGGCGAACCGCAGCACCGACACCACCAGGTGGGGGTTGTCCTCGGTGAAGTCGCGCACCAGCGACTCCACCTCGATGAGGGAGCGCTCCAGCCGGGTGCGCACCGGGCTCTTGCGCCGGTCGTCCTCGCGGAACCAGGCCGGGTCGGTCTCGGCCGAGCCGTAGATGTGGGTGGAGGACTTGACCACCACCTGGCGCACCGAGGACCCGGCCGTGCCGGCCGCCGCCAGCAGGTTGAGGGTGCCGATCACGTTGATCTCGTGGAGGGTGCGGCTCGGCACGTTGACCGAGTTGGTCTCGAGGAAGGTGTGGACGATGGTGTCGACCTGGGTGGCCCGGACGATCCGGTTGAGGATGGAGTACTTCTGGTCGGAGCGGACGAACTCGGTCCGCTCGAGGGGGACCTTGGGCTCGTTGGCCCCGAGCCCCAGGATCATCTCGACCTCGGGCTCCGACTCGAGGGCCTGGGCCATCCGGCCGCCCCAGAAGGTGTCGAGCCCGGTGATCAGCACCCGCCGTCCCATGGTCACCCGAACCAGATGCTGCGCCGCTCGCGCAGCATGTCGTGGAGGGCGTCCTGCATGGTGGCCCGGATGCTCTCGGCCTCGTCCATCACCCGGCTCCTCGAGTAGCGGTCCTGGCCCGGCTCGACGTCGAAGGTGATCGGGTCGAGCACCCGGAACTTCATCTTGACGGGGAAGTAGGTGACGTAGCCGAGCGGCCCCATCAACAGCGCGTTGGCGGTGACGGGGAAGTAGGGGAGCCCGAGCACCTTGGCCACCGCCGGCACCCGGAACAGGATGGGCATGGACTCCTCGGCCCCGACCACGGCGATGGGGATGACCGGCACGCCGGCCCGCATGGCGATCTCCACGAACCCGCCCCGGCCGAACCGGCGCAGGCGGTAGCGGTCGGTGTAGGTCTTGGAGGTGGCCTTGGTCCCCTCGGGGAACACCAGGGCCAGCTGCTTCTGGTCGTGGAGGATGCGGTAGGCGTTGTCGGGGTGGGCGGGCACCCCGCCGGTCCTCGACCACATGGTGCCCACCACCGGGATGGTGCGGAACCAGTAGTCGGCCAGGCCGTAGACGGGCCGGCCCAGCTCCTCTTCGATGCCGTGCATGATGGCCGGGGCGTCGGAGGGGATGGCGCCGGCATGGTTGGCGATGAGCAGGGCCCCGCCGTGATGGGGGATCTTCTCCAGCCCCTCCCACTCCACCCGGAACCAGTAGCGGTACATGGGGTCGTAGAGGCGCCGGACGATCGACCGCATGTGCTCGGACCGGCCCCACTCGTCGACGTCGGACTGGCGGGGGTCGTGCGGACCGCGGCGCGTCGTCGGGCTGGGGGGCCGGGACCGGGAGGTAGGAGACGGACTTCACCGGCTCGGCGTGGTTCACCGGGTCGTCGTGGCGGATGTCGTGGCGGTCGTCGTCGCCCCCGCTGGACAGGGTGTCCTCCTCGGGTGCACCGGCCGCCCCGTTGGCGATCGACGGGGTCCGCGCGCGCGCGCCGTCCTGGTGGTGTCCGGCCGCTCAACGCTCACTTCGACCATCGTACTTGAGGCGCCGCCTGTATCTGCGTGTCCCGGTCGTCCCGGGGGTAGCGGGCTCCCTCGACCCCCGGGAACGCAGACGCCGGAGCTCCAGCGGATCCCGTGCCAGAGTCACCTACTGTTGGTACGAAGGCGCATTCTCATCGTTTGTTGTTTCGAAGAACATTCCCGGCGTGCTCGCCCTGGTCCAACATCCCCGCGGCGCCCCAGCCCTGCGCCACAGCCCTGCACACGCCGGCCCGTTCAGGACGACGGCTCGAGCCGGCCGGCCAGCGGGCCGAGCTCGGACAAGGTGGCAAGGGTCGCCGCCCGGCGACGGACGCCGAGCGGGCCGAACTCGGCCTGCAGCGCCGACAGGACAGCGGCGGCCCGGGCCCCGGTCCACCAGCGGCAGCAGCACGGTGACCGCAGTGGGCCCGGCGATGACCGGCACCGGCGTCCCTTCCAGCGTGGCGGCCACCACCGCGCCGATCTCGGCGGCCAACGGGGCGGTGTCGGCGGCGCCGGGTCGCCCGCCGACCAGCACCGTGGTGATGGGAGGGGTGGGCACCAGGCCGAGCCTCGAGCGGTAGACGTCGTCCAGCATGGAGATGGAGTCGTGCAGCGGATGGATGGTGCTGCCCGGCACGTGCCTCCACTGGACGGGGACCTCGGCGATGCGCAGCCCCAGGCGCTGGGCCCGGGCCAGGATCTCGACGTCGAAGGCGAACCGGTCGATCCGGACCAGGTGGAAGAGGAGCCGGGCCACCGGAGTGCGGAAGGCCTTGAACCCGCACTGGGTGTCACGGAACCTGAGCCCGGTGCCCACGGTGACCAGCCGGTTGAACAGGCCCGCCCATCACCGATCGGAGGGCATAGGTGCTCTCGACCATGGAGTCGGGGAGCGCCCGTGATCCGATGACCACGTCGCTGGTGCGCAGCCCCTCCAGCAGCAGGCTGACGGCCCTCGGGTCGATGGCGAAGTCGGCGTCCATGTAGGCGGTGCACGCGCCGCGGGCCAGGGACACCCCGGTCCGGACGGCGGCCCCCTTCCCCCGGTTCGACTCGGTGGCTCACCACCCGGTGGTGGGGGAAGTGGGTGAGCAGCGCAGCGGGCCGTGTCGGCGGTGTCGTCGCTGCTGCCGTCGTCGATCACCACCACCTCGGTGCGGGCCGAGGTCGACGGCGCCGTCCGCCACCGCGGCATCGAGGCGCTTCACGCCGTCGGTCAGCCGGTGGGCCTCGTTGAAGGCGGGGACGATGATGGTGAGGTCGAGGGGCATGGGCGTGTCGTCCGACCCTAGAGCCGGGTCGATCGTCCAGATGGTGGCGGGGGCCGCGGGGCCTAGGGCCGGCCGGCCCCGACCAGGCCCCCGTACCAGAGCGGGTCGAAGCTCACCACGGTGCCGGTGTGGGCGGCCTGGATGATGGTGGCGCTGCCGTAGGGGGTGGCCCGACCGTCCAGCGTCGGGCCCACGTACATGACCACGTGGTCGATGCCGGTGCCGTCGAGGTCGTAGAACAACAGGTCGCCCGGCTCGAGGTTGGTAAGGCTCACGTGCTTGGATTCGTTGTACTGGTCGGCCGCCGAGTGGACCAGGTGCACGCCGGCCTGGGCCCACGCCACCATGGTCAGGCCGGAGCAGTCGAACCCCGACGAGCTCGGCCCCGCCCCAGACGTAGGGGACCCCGAGGTACTTCATGGCGCCGTGGACGGCGGCCAGTCCGGCGGCCTGGGGGGCGCCCCCGCTGGAGATGACGACGGGTGGGGTGGAGGTCGAACCGGGGCTCGACGCGGTACCGGCCGACGAGGTCGCCGCCTGGTTGGCCGCCGCCGCGGCCGCCGCCGCCGCCGCGCTGCCGCCGCCCACGGTGCTGGCCACCTGCGAGGCCTGCGAGGCCTGGGTGGCGGCGGCCTTGGCGGCCGCCGGTGTCGTGGCCTTGGCCGCCGCCTCGGCGGCTGCCGCGGCCTGGGCGGCGGCCTGCTGGGCGATCTCCTGGGCCAGGGTGCCCTGGACCTGGGCCAAGGTGGCCTCGGACTGGCTGGCCGCGAGCGGAGGCGGTCTGGCGGGCCGCGCTCTGGGCGGCCAGCTGGGACGTCTCGTTCTTCTGCTCGGCCAGCAGTTTGGTCTGGGTCGTGGTCAGCTGGTGGGTGGTGGCCTGCACCCGGGCCACGTCGGCGGCCACGTTGCCGGCGCCGATCTGCTCGTAGAGCGACCGGGTCTGGGACTGACTGTTGGCGGGGGAGAACAGGGACGCCACCGCGGTGGACGACGAGTCGCTGACGTAGGAGCGGACGGCATCGGCCCGGAGCTGGGCCCGCTCGGCGGCCAACTTGGATTTGGCCGCACCGATGGTGGCCGACATGGTCTGGAGGGCGGTCTGGGTGGAGGTCGAGATCCACCGCCGCCTGGTTGTACTGCTCGTCGGCCTGGTCGAGTGACGGCCTGCTCCTGCGAGATCTGGGTCTCGACGGTGGCCACCTGCGCCTCGGCCGAATTGATCTGGCTCGAGCCGGCCGCACCGGTCGGGTCGCCGATTGAAGAGGACGTGGGGAGGTCGGTCGGCGGTGGGCGCACCCACGGCTCCGGCCACCGGTCCGACGGCCAGCCCGAGGGTGCTCAGGAGGCAGGCCACCGCTGCGGCCAGGGCCACGCCCTTCCGGCGCGGAGACGCCACGCGGCACGCCGCCTCGGCCAGTTCCGGATTCCGACACTTGGATCACGATAGTCCCTCTGCCCCTCGCAAAAAAGGGGGAAATCGCAGTTCAACGTATGTGTTAGCCACCGGTGAGCCCTGGGCTCCCCGGCCCCGCGGCCTGTCCGGCCGTCGCGGGTGCTGTCCTGGTGGTTTGTCCTTTCATGATGATGCATGGACCGTCGGTGCATCTCAATGGGTAGGTTGCTTGTTGCATCGGCAAATGGGCGGGGGAACTGGAGGTCGCGGTGATGGACGGAGTGGTCGATGTCCGAGGTGGCCGCGTCCGGGGCGTCCGTCGTCACGATCTGTGGTCCTTCTCCGGCATCCCCTACGCCGGCTCCCCGGCGGGCGGCCGGCGCTGGCGGCCCCCGGCCGAGCCCGAGCCGTGGACCGGCATCCGCGAGTGCGACCGCTTCACGCCCATCGCCCCCCAGTCGCCGGGGTTGGTGGAGATGTCCCTCGGCGGCGAGCCCGAGGAGCACGATCGAGGACTGCCTCAGCCTCAACGTCTGGACGCCGGGCCTCGACGGCAGCCGGCGCCCGGTGATGGTGTGGATCCACGGCGGTTCGTTCGTGAGCGGATCGGGAGCCGGCAGCCTCTACCGGGGCGGCATGCTGGCCCGGGAGGGGGACGTGGTGGTGGTGACCATCAACTACCGCCTGGGCCTGCTGGGGTTCCTCGCCCATCCCGTGCTGGCGGACGACGACCAGAGCTGGCTGGGCGGGGAGCCGTGGTCGGGGTTCGGCAACTGGGGCCTGGCCGATCAGGTGGCGGCACTGCGGTGGGTGCACGACCACATCGCCGACTTCGGGGGCGACCCCGGCAACGTCACCGTGTTCGGCGAGTCCGCCGGCGGCATGAGCGTGTCGGCCCTGCTGGCCGTGCCGGCCGCCCGCGGACTGTTCCACCGGGCCATCGTGGAGAGCGGGCCGCCGTACACCTACACCGCCGAGCAGGCCGCCACCCGGGCCGAGGCGGCCGCCGCCCACCTCGGGATCCCCATGACCCGCCAGGGCGCTCGAGCAGGTGCCGGCCGACGCCCTGGTGCGGGCGGCGGGCGAGCTCGGCCAGATCAGCGCCAACAACGACGACTCCGGGCTGTTGATGATGCCGGTGGTCGACGGAGGGCTCCTGCCCGTCGCGCCCGAGGTGGCGGTGGCCACCGGGTCGGTGTCGGACGTACCGCTGCTGATCGGCACCACCCGCGACGAGTCGGCCTTCTTCACCGTCGGGAACCCGGCCCTGGCCCAGCTGGACGAGGCCGGACTGCGCCGGTGGACACGGCGGCTGTCGCCCGACCCGGCCGAGGCCGATCGGGTGGTGGACGAGGTGCGCGCCGCACGGATCAACCGGGGCGAGCCGGTGACGCCGAGGGATCTGTGGGTGGCCGTCTCCACCGAGTTCGTCTTCCGGCTTCCCTCCGTCCGGCTGGCCGACGCCCATGCCGGGGCGGCGTCGCCGGGGGTCGGGACGTACTGCTATCTGTTCACCTGGGAGTCGCCGGCCTTCGGCGGCTACCTGGGCTCGTGCCACGCCCTCGAGATCCCGTTCGTCTTCGGGACCGTCCACAACCCGGCCGTCCAGGGGTTCTGCGGTGGGGGAGAAGAGGCCTTCGCACTGTCGGCGGCCATGCGGCAGCGGTGGACGTCGTTCGCCCGGGGCGGATCACCGATCGACTGGGCGACGTGGGACCCCGGCCGCCGACCGACCGCGGTGCTCGGTCCCTGGGCCGGCGGTGAGGGGCCCGCACAGGTGGTGGAGCGCCCCCGGGACGAGGAGCTCGGGATACTCGGCTCGGTGGTCGGGCCCCGGATCACGGGGTAGGCACGACCCGGGCGGGATACCCGAACCCATTGGGACCGCTCGGTAGGATCCCGTGATGCCCCCGGTGTCACGGCCTGTCCGCTGAGACGCGCATGAGCACCGGCGCCATCGCCGTTCCCGCCCTCGTCCCCCGCGGGCCGAGGCACTCCCGCAGCCACTGGTGGACCCGGTGCTTCCCCACCCGGCTGGCCGTGGCCATCGCCGCCTTCACGTGCCTGGTGGTCCCGGTGTCGCTGGTGGTGGTCCACGTCCACGAGAACCCGGAGCTCTCCCCGATCGACGAGGCGGCCCACTGGGACTACGTGACCAGGCTGGCCGACGGTGGGTTCCCCCGCATCGGGCAGCTGTTGCAGTCCTCGACCCTGCGGGCGGTGGAGTGCAAGGGGGTGGCCCTCCACGGGCTGGTGACGACCAAGTGCGACACGCCCATCAACCCGAAGCTGTTCGCCGGCGGTGGCTACCAGTACGAGGCCCAACAGCCTCCCGGCTACTACGCCCTGACCGTGCCGATGCGGTGGTTCGGCATGAACGTCCTCGGGCTCGACGACCTGACCGCCACCCGCCTCACCGGGCTGCCGTGGCTGGTGCTCTCCCTGCTCTTGTTCTGGGTGGCCGGCCGGATCATGGGCCTCGGCCCGCCCGTGCTCGGCGCCGGTGCCCTGCTCATCGCCACCGCCCCGTTGACCATCTCCTTGTACTCCTCGGTGTCCAACGACGTCACCAGCCTGTTCGCCGGGGCGGCGGTGATGGTGCTCGGTGCCCTCGCCCTCACCCGTCCGGGCCGGTGGATGACCCCGGTGATGCTCGTCGCCGGGGTGGTCATCGCCTCGCTCAAGCTCAGCGACCTGCTCCCCGTCGTCGTCGCTTCCGTCCTGTTCGGGGCAGCCGCCCTCCGTCGGCGCCGTACGGCCGGGGATCGCAACCCGGGGACGGTGGGTGCCTTCCGGTGGTGGTGGCCGAGGGGAGGGGCGATCCTCGTCGGCGGGCTGGTCGGCGCGGTGGCGTGGCTGGTGGTGGAGCGCAGCCTGGCCACCATCAACCCGAAGGACCTCCCCCCGTTCGACGTCCTGCGCACCATGCCGATCACCTTCTCGCTGATCATGAAGGAGTCGCTGTCCATGCTCCAGCCGTTGACCGGCTCCTATGACATCTTCCGGACCACCGACCACGTCGCCCCCCGGTCGAGCGCCCTGTCGCTGGACCTCCAGTCGGTGATGGCGACGGTCCTGGCCTACGTGGTGGTGGCCGGTGGCCTGGCCGGGCTCTTCGTCCGCCGCCGTGAGTGGAACCACTGGCTGGGGTTGGCCGCGCTCCCGGCCCTGTACCTCGGTGGCATCGTCCTCGGCGTGTCGCTCTACCTGACCTACGACATCGACCCGGGCCTCTCCGGTCGCTACGGGATGGCCCTGGTGCCGATGCTGCTCATCGCTCTGGTGGCCTCGGTGCGCGGCGCCTGGACGGTGTGGGGGCTGTGGGCCCTGGGCCTGGTCACGTTCGGGCTGAGCTTCCTCTTCCTCCTGGGATGACGGACCGCTTCTCGTGTGTCGTGTGGCCGACCGGCGTGACCGCCGACACGGAGGCGGACGGGCCGACTGGGTACCATGGCGGTGCGGGTAGCGCCAGGAGAGGGAGCCCGCCGACGGAAGGCGCGCACGTTCGGGGACGTAGCCCAATCGGCAGAGGCAGGGCGCTTAAACCGCCTCCAGTGAGGGTTCGACTCCCTCCGTCCCCACGAATGTGATGCCGCGAGACGTGGTGGCCGCCCGAGGCGCCGTGACGACCCAGCTCGGGCGAACCGACAATTCACTCGTCCTTCACAGGTTCCTCACAACCCCGGAGTACAACATCAGCGAACCGACCGTTCCCGTCCGGGTGACCTTGCCGGATGGGATCCCCTCGGTCGGCCCCCCGACCCGAAAGGTGCGAGCGAACCATGATCCATCGTCCCCGGGCACGCAGGATCAGCGCGGTGTCGGTGCTGGCCCTCACCACCGCGGCGGCACTGACCCTGGCCGCGTGTGGGAGTGGGACGGCGTCCGCGCCCGCAACGGTGGAGCGGGTCACCGGAGGGCCGAAGGGGACCTACCTGGTCGAGCCCGGAATCCACAAGATCAAGCACGTCATCGTGATCCAGCAGGAGAACCGGTCGTTCGATTCCTACTTCGGCACCTTTCCGGGGGCGGACGGGATTCCGATGGCCGACGGCAGGCCGACGGTGTGCGTGCCCGATCCACAGTCAGGAGCCTGTGTGGCCCCCTACGTCGACCATGCCGACGTGAACGGTGGCGGCCCCCATTCCGCGCCCAACGCCGTCGCCGACGTCAACGGCGGCAAGATGGACGGCTTCATCGGCCAGGCCCAGTCCGGCCGGAAGGGTTGTCTCGACCCCACCGATCCGGCGTGCACCAACTCGGCATCGCCCGACGTGATGGGCTACCACACCCAGAGCGACATCCCCAACTACTGGGCCTACGCCAAGGACTTCGTCCTTCAGGACCACATGTTCGAACCGAACGCCTCGTGGAGCCTGCCGTCCCACTTGTTCTTGGTGTCCGAATGGTCGGCGTACTGCACACAGGAGGACAACCCGTCGAGCTGCGTCAACGCGTTGCAGACGAGGCCCGCCGAACGACCGGCCAACGCGCCCGCGGTCCTCGGCGGCCAACCGGGTCCGACGAACGCGGACAGAGTCAACAAGCGTGGCGTGGTCAAGAGCACAGGTGGGAGTCAGCCCATCTACGCCTGGACGGATCTGACCTACCTACTGCACAAGGACCACGTCAGTTGGGGTTACTACGTGGTGAGCGGAACCGAGCCGGACTGTGAGAACGACGCCGCCGAGACGTGCGGCCCGGTGGCGCAGAACTCCAACACGCCCGGGATCTGGAATCCCCTGCCCTGGTTCAACACCGTCCAGAACGACCACCAACTGGGGAACATCCAGGACGTGACCAAGTTCTATGCCGCCGCCAGGGCCGGCACCCTGCCGGCCGTCTCCTGGGTGGTGCCCTCAGGGGAGGTCAGCGAGCATCCGCCGGCTCCCGTCAGCTACGGCCAGAGTTACGTCACCAGCCTGGTCAACGCCGTGATGAAGGGCCCCGATTGGGACTCGACCGCCATCTTCCTCGCCTGGGACGATTGGGGCGGCTTCTACGACCACGTGGTACCCCCGACGGTGGACCAGAACGGCTACGGCCTGCGGGTCCCCGGCATGGTCATCAGTCCCTACGCCAAGAAGGGGTACGTCGACCACCAGACGCTGAGCTTCGACGCCTACGACAAGTTCATCGAGGACGACTTCCTGCATGGCCAGCGCATCAACCCCGCAACCGATGGACGGCCCGACCCGAGGCCGGATGTTCGGGAGAACGAGAAGGTCCTGGGCAACCTCGAGAACGACTTCGACTTCGACCAGTCCCCACGGTCGCCGATTGTCCTGCCCGTGCACCCGAAGACGACGCTCACCGGTACGCCGGCACCGTCGCAGGTATCGGCGGCGGCCAAAGCGCCGGACAGTGACGGCTAGCCTTTTGGGGTTCCCGGCCATTCGATCAGGAGTGGATGGCTACTCCTCGAAGCAGCCGCTGAGGAAGGCGTCCAACACATCCAGATTGGCGTTCACCTCGAGTTCCCCGCCCCCGCCCCTGGAGATGTCGAGTGACGGGCAGTAGGCGTCGAGACCGCCGCAGAAGAAATGGGGTGAACCCCTGACACCCCGATTCTGTCCCTCGTGCCAGTCGTCCGCGATCGACTGCTCGTCGATCAGGGTGACGCCCTCGATCCCGAATCTGTCCGCGATGTCGGTGAGCACATCGGGCCGAGCGATATCGGCGCCCTCTTCGAACAGCGCGTCTCGCAACGCAAAACTGACGGCTTCGCCCGTCTCCAGAGACTTCGTATAGCCGGCGTGCGCCAGTGCGAGCGCCGGAAGGGCGCTGACGGGGAAGTGGCCGACATCGAATCGACGGAACAGGCCGGGGGCGACCTGCGTCCGGAGGTCGTCGACGTGATGAGCGGTGGTTGCCGGGTCCAGCGGTGCCGCATTGACGAGTTCGAGGGGCCAGGCCCGGACGAGGAGGCGCATATCGCCGCGCCCCAGCTGTCTCCGGCGGTCGGCGACGCATCGGAGGCCTACGTGGGCAAATGGGCACCAGATATCGGCGTAGACCTCGATCACCCTCACCGGGCGAGCCTACGGCGCGTGAACGGGCGCGCCGTCCGTCCGTGCCTGCCTACGGAGAGGATCTGACCGTGACGGAATCGCCTTCTTCATCCTCGTCGGCCGGTGGATCCGCCATCGGGGCACCGCTCTGCCACGGTCGGGCATAGGACAGCCAGATGGTTGCGACCGCCAACAGGGTGGCGCACAGCAGCCAACCGAGGGCGGTGGTGCCGAGTCCGACGTATTTGAGGCCGGAGGCGAAGATCACGAATGTGATGGCGGGTCGGATGTACCTGTCCGGAGCCCGGGACGAGATGAGCGAGCCCACCACGACGGCCGGGATGCTGCCGATGACGATCGACGTGGTGACCGAGAACTCGACGTGCCCGAAGGCGAGGGCACCGAGTGCCGCCGCCACGGTCAGCGGGACCGCTTGGGTGAGATCGGTGCCCACCAGCTGGTTGGCACCGAGCATCGGGTAGAGGAACAGGAGCATCACGATCATCAAGGAGCCCGACCCGACCGACGTGATGCCGACGATGAGCCCGCCCACCATGCCGATGACGACGGTCGGGACCGGCCGAACCACGAGGTCGTGCACGATCGCCTTACGTTCGTGGCCGCCCCTGCGGTCGAGGAAGTACCGGATCACCATGGCCGCCGCCCCGACGAGGAGCGCGGCTCCGAGTGCCTTCTCGATGTTCGTCTGCGACGTCTTGGCGTGCCCCATGAGATGGAGCAGATAGGCGCCGAGGAATGCCATCGGCACAGATCCGGCCACCATCCATCCGACCAGGCGGAAGTTCACCGTGCCTTTGGAGATGTGCACGGCGGCCCCGAACGGTCGCATGAAGACGGCGGCGACCAGGTCGCTGGAGATGGCGGTCGACGGTCTGACACCGAACAACAAGATGAGCATCGGGGTCATCAATGCCCCGCCGCCCGCACCGGTCAGTCCGACCAGGAATCCGACGACGGCGCTCCCGAGCACGATGAACGGGTCGATCGTCACGCATACCCCCCATCCCCGGTAGTCGCTTCCAAGCCCTGGCGCGGGCCAGCCGTGGCCCCGAAGGCACCTGCGGCCCCCGGACACTATCCCCGGCCGACGCGGACGGGAGGATCCGATCAGCGCCAGCCATTTGGCAGGGCCGGACTCCGCCCACCCCTGGGTGGTGCCCCAGGGTGTCTAACGGGAGCCGACGAGCACCTCCAGCACCGCTTTGTCCCCCTTGGACTCCGAGGCGAACGGTGCCGTCGACCCGGACAGGCACACAGCCTGGCCGGTCGTCGAGTCATGAAGTGCCACGTGGCGGCTGAGTCCGAACTTGGTGACCTTGACGTCGGTGGAGGAGCGATCGAAGGCGAGGAGCTCTTTCGTCGGGCCCGATCCGGTCGCCCAATCCAGCACCCGAATCTGTTCGGCGGTGATGGCGACCAGCATCCGGACGGTCAGGCCCTGTGAGGCGGCGATGGCCGATCGGGTGGCGTGCATGCCGGCGGCCCCACCGACGCCGGACGCGATCGGATTGTCCAGGACGACGTCGGCGAGGCTGGCGCCGGCGGCCGTTCCGAGACCGACCGCCACGTAGTCGTCCTTGAGGCCGAAGATCCCGGCCGCCAGCACTGGTTGGTCGGCGCCGAGGATGGCGGTCGCCTTGGCGATGAGCTCGACTGGATCGTTCATCTGTTCTCCCCATCTGTGTCACGCGCGGGGTCCCCGGCCGACACCGGCAAACTCGGTGCCAACCGTCAGGACATCGATTCGACTGTGTAAGTGTCGTCCGCCACGCCCGAGAGCTGAAGTCGGATTCGGGCCGAGTGCGCACGATCCGGTCCGCCGGGCGCCCCGACCGGGGCGGGTCCGGTACCTCAGCCGTCGCCGGCGCCCCGGTTCCACCACGCCGGTCGGACGGCTGCCTCCTCGTGGAGCCAGGTGAAGTGGTGCTGGGCCGACTTCACCAGCAGGGGGAGCGAGGCCAACCCGACCAGGGCCCACTTGCGGTCCCGGGGGGAGACCTCGCCGGCGATCGACAGCACGGAGGCCACCGCCCAACCCTGGAGCACGGCGTTGTAGACGGGGAGGGCGGAGGCGGGCAGGCCCTCGGCCTCGGTCAGCACCGGGATGCCGAACCGGTTGCGATGCCACGGCCACAGGAGGAAGTGGACGGCCACGCCGGCCAGCGCCGCGCCCGACCAGACGGCGAGGAGCTTGTCCCAGCGCCGGCCCCCCCGGGCGGCCATGGCCACCCACACCGGGATCTGGCCACCCCACAGGGCCCCCGACCCCATCAGGCCGAGCTCGGGCTGCAGCACCAGGCCGACGCCCTGGGACAGCTCGAACCCGTGGTGGGCGGCGGTACCGACCGCGGCCAGGACGGTCCAGGGGCGTCGCACCGGGCCCAGCGGTCGGATCGTCACCACGACCGTCATTACACACGCATCGTCACGGCTCTGCCAGGTGGGACCACCGGATGCCGGGCCGCCGCATTGCCCGACGCCAACCTCAAGTCGCGGCACCGGCGAGCCGATAAGGGGGTGTTGGGCCAGGTGGCGGGGCCCTGCACCAGCAGAAACGGGGTGCCAGTTGGGCGTGGCCATGGAGCACCCCCAGCGGAGCGACCTCGGCCCCGATGCCCGCCGCCGGCCGACGGATTCGGAGCGGCGGTTGCGCGCCCTCAGCATGCACTTCTACGACGGGATCGCCGTGGTCGACCCCGGGGGCCTGGTGAACTTCGTGAGCCCCTCCCTGTGCACGATCGTCGGGACGGAGGTCGCCGACGTGGTGGGCCGTCCGGCCATCGGCTTCGTCGAGCCCGTCGACGGCACCCGGCTCCGCGACCTGCTGGCCGGCGTGGAGCAGGGTCGCGAGGTCGGGCCGGTCCAGCTGCGGCTCCGATCCGGCCTCGGCACCTGGGTGCCGTTCGAGGGGTACCGGACCGACCTCTCCCACGACCCCGACGTCGGGGGCGTGGTCTGGAGCCTGCGCCAGGTCTCCGAATCGCGCTACGTGGAACGGGCCCAGTGGCAGAGCGAGGTGCGGCTCCACGCGCTGGCGGCCGGGTCGTCCGACGTCACGGTGGTCAACGACAAGCGGGGCGTGGCCATCTACGCCGGGCCGTCGATGGAGCGGGTGTTCGGCTACCGCCCGGACCAGTTCGTCGGCAGCGCGTATGACGCCTTCGTCCACCCCGACGATCTCGTCGGGACCGTCGCCGCCGCCGCCGAGGCCCTGGCGGCGGGGCGGTCCACCTGGTCGTCCCGCTACCGGCTGCTCCACGCCGACGGTACGTGGCGGTGGGTCGACACCCGGTTCACCGACCTGCAGGAAAACCCGGCCGTCGGCGGGTTGGTGGCCAACATCCGGGACGTCACCGACCAGACCCGGTCGGACCGGGCCCTGGCCGAGTCCGAGTCGCTCTACCGGTCGATGGTGCAGACCGCCGAGGAGAGCATCACCATCCACGCCCTGGACGGCAGGATCACCTTCGCCAACCCCAAGATGGCGGCGCTGGTGGGCACGACGGTCGCCCAGCTCCAACGCATGTCCATCTTCGACCTGGTGAGCCCCGACGACGGTGCCGTGGCCCGGGCCAAGCTGGCCCGCCGCCACGACGGGTTCTCCGAGCACTACGAGTTCGCCCTGCGCAAGATGGACGGCTCCCAGTGCGACGTGCTGATCTCCGCCAGCCCGCTGCGCGACGGCGCCGGTGCCGTCACCGGGGTCCTGTCCATGATGACCGACATCAGCGACCGCAAGCGGGCCGAGGCCGAAAACGCCCGGCTGGCCCTGGAGGACTCCCTGACCGGCGTGGCCAGCCGGGCGCTGGTGGCCGACCGGGTGGCCCAGCTGGTGGCCCGGCATCACCGCCATCCGGGCCTGGCCGCCGTGATCTTCATGGATCTCGACAACTTCAAGGTGGTCAACGACTCCCACGGTCACAGTGTGGGCGACAAGGTCCTGCGTGAGGTGGCCACCCGGGTCAGGGCGGCTGTCCGACCCCAGGACACCGTCGGGCGCTACGGGGGCGACGAGTTCGTCGTGATCCTCGACCGGCTCGAGCAGACCAGCGACGCCGCCGCCGTGGCCGAGCGCATCGTCGAGGCCCTCGACGCCCCCATCACCGTATGCGGGTCGCTCATCTCCGCCACCGCCAGCCTGGGCATTGCCCTCACGCCGGTGGAGAGCGCCGACTCGCTGATGCGGGACGCCGACATCGCCATGTACCGGGCCAAGGAGCGGGGTGGGGCCCGCTACGAGCTGTTCGACTCGTCCCTCGGGTCACGCATGAGGGACCGCCTGGGGCTGGAGGCCGATCTCCGGGCCGCGGTGGCCGGACGCGCCCTCCACCTGCACTACCAGCCGGTGGTCCGGCTCGACGGGGTGCTCACCGGCTTCGAGGCACTGGCCCGGTGGGACCACCCCACCCGCGGTGCGGTGCCGCCGGCGCTGTTCATCCCCCTGGCCGAGTCGACGGGGATGATCGTGGCGCTCGGCCAGTGGATCCTCGGCCAGGCCTGCTGGGACCTGGCCCGGTGGCGCACGGAGCCGGGTTGCGGCGACCTGACCATGGCGGTGAACGTGTCCGGCCGTCAGCTGGTCGAGGTGGACATCGTGGCGTCGGTGGCCTCGGCGCTGTCGGCCAACCACCTCGATCCGTCGGCGCTCTGCCTCGAGATCACCGAGAGCGTGCTGATGGACGACGACGTGGCGGCGGCCGCGGCGCTGACCGGTATCCACGACCTCGGCGTCAGCCTGGCCGTCGACGACTTCGGCACCGGCTACTCGTCGCTGTTGTACCTGAAGCGATTTCCGGTGGACGCCCTCAAGCTCGACCGGTCGTTCGTGTCGGGCGTCGCCGTCAACCCCCAGGACTCGATCATCGTGCGGTCGGTCATCGACCTGGCCCACTCGCTGGGCCTCGACTCGGTGGCCGAGGGGGTGGAGACCGTCGAGCAGCTGGTGGCCCTCCAGGCCATGGAGTGTGACCGGGCCCAGGGCTACTACTGGTCGCCGGGCATCCCGGCCACCGAGGTCGACCGGCTGGTCCGGTCCCGGTCCCGGTCCCGGTCGTGGGAGCCGGCGGTCCCGCCCGTGGTCATGTCGCCGCGTTGAGCTCGCCGAGGCGGGCCCGGAGGAAGGCCCGCTCGGTCTCGTTGGCGGTGAGCGCCAAGGCCGCCTCGTAGGCGAGGGCGGCGTCCGCGGGCCGGCCCGACCGCCGCAGCAGGTCGGCCCGCACGGCGTGGAGCACGCGGTAGTCGTCGAGCTCGAGCCCCTCCACCAGGGCCAGCCCGGCCTCGGGTCCCTCGACCTCGGCCACCGCCACCGCCCGGTTGAGCGCCACCACCGGGTTCGGGTCGATGGTCAGCAGCTGGTCGTAGAGGAGGACGATCTGCCCCCAGTCGGTGTCGGCCCCGGTCGGCGCGTCGCTGTGGACGGCGTTGATGGCCGCCTGGACCTGGTAGCGGCCGGGCTGGCGGCGACGGAGGCACCGGCGCACCAGGTCCTGGCCCTCGGCCACCTGCTGTCGGTCCCACCGGGTGCGGTCCTGGTCGGCCAGCACCACCAGCTGCCCGTCGGGTCCGGTCCGGGCCGCCCGCCGGGAGTGGACCAGCAGCATGAGGGCGACCAGGCCGGTGACCTCGGGCTCGTCGGGCATCAGCTCGGCGAGGAGCCGGCCGAGCCGGATGGCCTCGTCGCACAGCTCGTGGCGGACCAGGCGGTCGCCCGAGCTGGCCGTGTAGCCCTCGTTGAACACCAGGTACACGACCGACAGCACGGCATCGAGGCGGTCGGGCAGCTCGGCCGGGTCGGGCACCCGGAAGGGGATCCCGGCGTCGCGGATCTTGCCCTTGGCCCGGACCAGCCGTTGGGCCATGGTGGCCTCGGGGACGAGGAAGGCGCGGGCGATCTCGGCCGTCGTGAGGCCCCCGAGCAGCCGGAGGGTGAGGGCCACCCGGCTGGAGGCGGCCAGTGCGGGGTGGCAGCAGGTGAAGATCAGGCGCAGGCGGTCGTCGGGCACGGCATCCTCCCCGTCAGGTGGCGGCGGCTCCCCGTCGATGCGGAGCAGGGCGGCCTGGGCGTGGCGGTCCTGGCGCCGCGACTCGCTTCGGAGGCGGTCGACGGCACGGTTGCGGGCGGTGGTGATGATCCACCCGGCCGGGCTCGGTGGCAGCCCCGTCGCCGGCCAGCGCTCCGTGGCCACGACGAAGGCGTCCTGCACGGCGTCCTCGGCGATCCCGATGTCACCGAAGACGCGGACGAGGACCGCCACCGCCCGGCCGTACTGGCGGCGGAACACCAGGTCGATGTCCGACGGGGACGGGCCGGGCACGGCCGGGGTCAGCGGCGGCCCTGGAACGGCCGGACCTCCACGGGCAGCGTGGTGGCGGCCGCCAGCTTGTGACCCCAGGCCAGGGCGGCGTCGAGGTCGGGCGCCTCGACGATGGTGATCCCGCCCAGATGCTCCTTGCCCTCGACGTAGGGGCCGTCGGTGGTCACGTCGTCGCCGTCCCGGACCCGGAGCACGGTGGCCGTGGTGGGCGGGAACAGCCCGGCGGAGAAGACCCAGGCATGGGCGGCCCGCATCTCGTCTTGGAGCGCGTCCACGTCGGCCATGATCCGGGACAGGACCGCTTCGGGCGGGGGATCCCCGTCGGGCTGGTAGATGCTGAGCAGGTACTGGGTCATGGTCCGTTCCTCCTTGGCGTCGCCGCCGGCACCGTGCCGGGCGGTCACCCCCCATACGTTCGGCACCGGTCCGGATCGACAGCTCGGCGGGAGAAATCGGCGGAGATTCTCCCCCCGGGCCGGGCCGTGGGGCCGGCTGGTGCCCACCGGTGTGGCGGGGCCAGCCGGTCAGAACACCTCGGCGAACAGTTCCTGCATGGCCTGCCACGACCGCTCGTCGGCCCGCTGGTCGTACCGCAGGGCCGGGTTGCTGCCGTCGGCGGCCGGATTGGTGAAGCTGTGCACCGCCCCGCCGTACAGGTGGAGCTGCCAGTCCACTCCTCCGGCCCGCATCTCCTCTTCGAAGTCGAGGCGTTGGGCGGGCGGGATGATCGGGTCGTCGGCGCCGATGCACACGAGGACCTTGGCCTTGATGTCGGCGGCGTCCCCGGGACGGCTGGTGGCCAGTCCGGAGTGGAACCCCACCACCGCCACCAGGTCGGCCCCACCGCGTGCCAACTCGAGCGCCAGGGTGCCGCCGAAGCAGTAGCCGATGGCGGCCACCCGCCCGGGGTCGGCGTACTCGTTTTCCATCAGGACGTCGAGGCCGGCCCGGGCGACCGAACGGATCCAGGCCACGTCGCCGGCCCGCTCGGCGAAGCGGACGGCTACCTGTTCGGGCGCAAGGCGCTCCCCGTTGCCGTGGTAGTCCAGGGCGAGCGCCACATAACCCAGTTCGGCCAGCTTGACGGCAGTGCGTTTGGCATGGTCGTCGAGGCCACCGGCATCGTGAGCCACCAGGACGGCCGGCCGCCGGCCCGCACGGCGCTCGTCGACGGCGAGATGTCCGACCAGGCGCACGCCGTCATGGAAGTACTCGGTGTCGGCGATGAGCACGGGTGCCTCCAGGGCGGCCTAGGGTCGGCGCCAGCCGAACCATCCGGGGTGAAGACGAGATCGTAACGTCGGCGAGACGTGGCTGATGGCGGTAGCGCACCCGTTCGTCGTCCCGACCCGCTACCGGATCCCCACAAGGGGGCGGGGGGACCAGTCGACCCACCAGACGTGCGCACAGACCAGGCAGCGGCGCGCCACCTCCCGGTCGAGAATCGACAGGTCCTCCGCGGTCGACTGCCACATCAGCTCGGAGTTGTCGGATTCACCGCACTCCGGACATACCAGTCGCGTTCGGAAGTCCTGCAACACTCTGCCCTCCCACAGGCCAGGCCCCAACGCAACAGAGGACGCTATTGCATCGAGGACCCGACTGCAATGGTGGCGGGAATTTTATGCCTCTGACCTGGGTGTATCGGCGCAATTTCTTTTGCATCGCCGTCAGCGTGTGGCCTGTCCGCCAGGTCCGGGCCGGTGGGCAAGAATCGGTTGGTTGCTGCCCGACGACCGTCCGAGGAGGACAGCGAACTGGTCCCCCTCGACGATGCCGACTGGGAGGCCGACCTGGCCGCCTGGCGATCCGAGTGTGAGGAGTCCCGGCGCCGTGCGGCCGAGCGCGACCTCGACGACACCGGGACCCGGTGCGGCCGGCCCTGCTCGTTGCGCTGGATCTACAACCACATGATCGAGGAGTACGCCCGCCACAACGGCCACGCCGACCTGCTCCGGGAGTTGGTCGACGGGAACGTGGGCTGCTGAGCCTCTCCTCGGGCCCGGGTCACCCCAGTTCGGGACGGGCCAGGTACGCCGCCAGCCGGTGGCGCCGGCGGTGGATCAGGGCCAGACCACCGCGGTGGCCGAGGAAGAAGGCGGTGGTCGACAGGGCCACGGTCATGGCCACCCCGACGACCAGGTCGCCCTCGGGGATGCGCCGCCTCCACTCGCCCGAGGTCAGCACCCAGGCGAGGAAGGCGGGGGCGGCCAGTGTGGCGGTGACGGCCGGCACCAGGACGTAGGGGAGGACGGCCAGGGTCATCCAGCGCACCAGCATCCGGCCCACCGGGCGGCGGTGCTCCCACCGGTCGGCCAGGGAGAGGGTGTGGTACGGGAACCAGATGCCGAGCCACGCCGTGATGCCCAGGCTCCCGATCGGCACGACCAGGACGCCGACGATGGTGACGGTGGTGGTGGCCCAGTCCTCGCGGGTGACCCCGATGCCCAGGGTCACCAGGGCACAGGCCGGGGCCACCAGCAACCACAGCACGACGTTTTTGGCGTAGAGCATGCGCCGCAGCGCGCCCGGGTCGTCCAGCGCCGACAGGGCCCGGGCCGCATCGGAGCCGAGGACGTTGGTGGCCGGCACGTCGGCCAGCATCCAGGTGGCCAGCACGACGGGGAAGGCCAGCTCGCCGTGGAGGGTGAAGAGGAGGTCCTGGAGCGGCAGCGGCAGCCAGAACCACGCCACCGACACCAGCGCAGCGTTCACCGCCACCACGATGGGGGCCTCGTAGGGGGCGGAGAAGGCCCGGCGCAGCTCCGCCCGGAAGGCTCCGGCCAGTGTCGTGGGCACGATGGCCGGTGGCTCGCCGATGGCGCCATGGTAGGGCGCCCCGGACGGTGCCCCCGGCCTGGGCGCTACCCGGCCTGGGCGGGGGCGGGCACCGGCTCCGACACCGGCTGTGCCACGGCCGCGTTCGAGACCGCCCGGCCCGACGGCGCACCGTGCTGCGAGAGCCACACCAGGTCGTCCGGCGACAGGTCGAGGTCGGCGGCCGCCCCGCGGCTGAGCTGCACCCAGGTCGAGCCCCACCCCTCCATGCGCAGGTCCACCCGCACTTCGAAGCCGAGGTGGGTCACCCGCTCCACCACGCCGGGATGGTCGCCGGCGTTCGGCTGGCGCCGCACGATGAGATCGTGGGGTCGCACCCAGCTCCCGTCGAGCACGGTGGCCGGCCCGAGGAACTTCATGACGAACTCGTTGGCGGGGTGGTCGTACATCTCGGCCGGTGCTCCGCTCTGCTCGAGCCGGCCGGCGTTGATGATGGCCAGATGGTCGGCGACCTCCATGGCCTCCTCCTGGTCGTGGGTGACCAGGAGGGTGGTGACCGAGATCTTCTCGTGCAGGTCGCGCAGCCACACCCGGAGCTCCTGGCGCACCTGGGCGTCGAGGGCGCCGAAGGGCTCGTCGAGGAGGAGCAGTTTGGGCTCGATGGCCAGGGCGCGGGCCAGGGCCATGCGCTGGCGCTGACCACCCGACAGCTGGGAGGGGTAGCGGTCGGCGAGGTGCTCGATCCGCACCAGGTGCAAGAGCTCGTCCACCTTGGCCTTGATCTCCGCCTTGGGACGGCGCCGGATCTCGAGGCCGAAGGCCACGTTCCGGCGCACCGTGAGGTGCCGGAACGGCGCGTAGTGCTGGAAGCAGAAGCCGATGCCCCGGTCACGTGCCGGCACCGAGGTCACGTCCTCGCCGTCGATCTCGACGGTGCCGGAGTCGGGCTGCCTCCAGCCCGGCCACCACCCGCAGCAGGGTGGACTTGCCACCTCCGCTCGGACCCAGCAGCGCGGTCAGTGAGCCGTCGGGTACATGGAGGGTGACGTCGTCGAGAGCGACAGCGTCTCCGAATCGCTTGGAGAGGGATCGGATGGTGATCGCCATGTATGCCTCCTTCCTTCGTTCCGGTCGGCGCCCAGAGCCGCCAACACCACGAGCGCGATGACGGCCAGGATGACCGCACCGGAGTAGGCCCCGACGGCGTTGAGGTTCTCCACGCCGTCCTGGATGAACAAGGTCAAGGTCTGGGTCTTGCCGGCGATGGCGCCGCTCACGACGACCACGGCCCCGAACTCGCCGAGGACCCGGGCGGTGGTGAGGGTGACCCCGTAGGAGAGGGTCCGCCGGATCGACGGGAGGGTGATGCGCCGGAAGACGGTGAAGGGCCCGGCGCCGAGGGTGGTGGCGGCCTGCTCCTGGTCGGTGCCGATCTCCTGCAGCACGGGCAGGACCTCACGCACGACGTAGGGCAGGGCCACGGTGGCCGACGCCATGATGATGCCGGGCACCGAGAAGATGATCTGGATCCCGTGGCCGGCCAGCCAGTTCCCGAACCAGCCGGTCTTGCCGTAGACGAGGATGAGGCCCAGCCCCACGATGACCGGCGAGATGGCCAGGGGCACGTCGACCAGGGCGTCGAGGATCCAGGCGCCGGGGAACCGGTGGCGGGACAGGATGAGGGCCACCCCGACCCCGAAGACGGTGTCGAGGGGGACGGCGATCAGCGCCACCAGGAAGGTGAGCCACAGGGCGTGGAGGGCGTCGGGTGTGGTGACGGCGTCCCAGGCGGCACCGAAGCCCGTGTTGGAAGGCGCGGAAGAAGATGGACCCCACCGGGATCACCACCAGCAGGCCGAGGTAGCCGAGGGCCCCGATCCGCAGCGGCCACCGCCACCCCGAGCTCATATCGCCTCGCTGATGGCGAAGCGGCGGCGGAGGAGACCGATGGCCAGCAGGACGATGAGGGCGATGGACACCAGGACCACCGAGATGGCCGCCGCCCCGGACAGGTCGTCGCTCTGGGACAGGCTGTAGATCCACGACGAGGCCACTTCGGTCTTGAACGGGACGTTGCCGGAGATGAGCACGACCGATCCGAACTCGCCCACGGCGCGGGCGAAGGCCAGACCGGCGCCGGCCAGCATGGCCGGGGCGATGCCGGGCAGGATCACCCGGCGCAGGACGCCGACCGGGGACGCGCCGAGCGACGCGGCCGCCTCCTCGGTCTCGCGGTCGAGCTCGGCCAGCACGGGCTGGACCGACCGCACGGAGAAGGGGAGGGTCACGAAGGCCAGGGCGAACAGGATGCCGACGGGCGTGTTGGCCACGTTGAGGTGGAACGGGCTGTCCGGCCCGTACAGCGACAACAGGGTGAGCCCCGCCACCACGGTGGGCAGGGCGAAGGGGAGGTCGATGATGGCGTTGACGAGGGCCTTGCCCCGGAAGTCGTCACGGACGAGCACCCAGGCGATGACCAGTCCGGCCACGGCGTTGAAGGCGGCCACCGCCAGCGAGCACCACAACGTGAGCTTGAGTGCCGCCACCGCCTCGGGCTGGGTGACGGCGTCCCAGAAGGCGCTGAACCCGCCGGTGAAGGCGTTCGACAGCAGTGCGGCCAGCGGCAGGAGGACGAGGAGGCTCAGGTAGGTGACGGCCAGGGCGGGCCCGCCGACCCGTCCCACCGAGCGGCGCAACTTCCGGCGTCGGGCCGTCGGCGCCACCGGGGCGGGCGTGGGTGCTGCCGGACGGGCGGCGAGATCAACCACTCGATGTCGACACTCCGAGGCCCTGCTCGATCTTGGCCACGACCCCGGTGGTTGGCGTGAAGAACACCTTGTTCACCTTGGTCCAACCGCCGAGGCTGTCGATGGTGAACAGCTTGTTGGGCTTGGGGAACTTGAACTGGGCGGCGACCTTGGGGAGCACGGGACGGTATCCCTGCTGGCCCCACACCTTCTGCCCGGCCTGTGACAGCAGGTAGGCCACGAAGGCCTTGGCGGCGGTCGGATCCGACGGCTTGGTGGTCACGGCGATGGGGTTCTGGATCAGGATCGTCTGGGGCGGCGTCACGATGCTGATGGGCTCGCCCTTCTTCTGCGCGTAGAGGGCGTCGTCCTCGTAGTCGAGCAGGACGTCACCCTGGCCGGACAGGAAGGTCTGGAGGGCGTTGCTGGCGCTGCTGGGCTGGGACACCGTGTTCTTGAGCAGCTTGCCGAGGTAGGCGGTGGCCTGGGCCTTGGACTTGCCCTGGTTGAGCTGGGCCCCGTAGGCCGCCATCAGGTTCCACTTGGCGCTGCCCGAGCTGAACGGGTTGGGGGTGATGACGCCCACGCCGCTCTTGACCAGGCTGGCCCAGTTGGTGATGTGCTTGGGGTTCCCCTTCCGCACGACGAACGAGACGATGGAGTTGGTCACCATCCCCTTGGTCGGGCCAGACGCCCACTTGGCCGAGACGATGCCCGCCTTGACCAGCTTCTGCATGTCCGGGGAGAGGGAGAAATTGACCACGTCGGCCGGCAGGCCGTCGACCACCGAGGTGGCCTGGGAGCCCGAGGCCCCGAAGGACTGGCTGAAGGTGACCCCTTTGCCGGCGCTGGTGGCGTCGAAGGCCTTGATCAGGGCGGCGTAGGCCGGCTTGGGCGTGGAGTAGGCGACGAGGGACACCGAGCCGGCGGCGCCGGCCACGGTCGGGATGGCCACGCCGGCCACCATGGTGACGCCGGCCAGTCCGGCGATCATCCCGAGGCGACGCACGCTGCCCAGCCGGGTTCGATCAGTTCGCTGCACGGTTCCCCCAATTGCGTTGTGGACGGTCTCTGCCAGCCGCTCGTACCGGATGGTCCCTATGGGATGCCCATAGTCGATAGGAATAATCATGTTAACGGTTTTTCGTGGGCGGTGTCAGGGCGGACCTCCGCACCCCACCTGGGCTGGTCGGGGCCGGCGTGCGGGCCCGATCAGCCGTCAACCGGCGCTACCAGAGGGTGATCGGACGGGGGTGCCGGTGGGACCGGAGCGCCTTGTCCTTGGTGACCAGACGCCACCCGCGCTGGACGGCCGTTGCGTAGATCAAACGGTCCATCGGGTCGCCGGGGAAGGCCGAGGGGAGCGACACGGCGAAGTCGGCGATGGACGGTGTGATGCCGACGGTCTCGACCTCGCCGGCCATGCGCTCGAGCCACGAGGAGACGGGGACGGTGACCACGATCCGTTCGTGGTGGGCGAGCCAGGACAGCTCGAACCAGCTGATGGCTGACACCGCCAGGGTGTCGGCGTCCTCGACGGCGGCGGTGGCCGCTGGGCTGAGCCTCGTCGAGTCGGAGCTCCACCAGTAGAGGACATGGGTGTCGAGGAGGACGGTGGTCATCCGAGGTCCCACTCGACGCCGGTGGAGAACAGATCGTCGTCGGGGTCCGCCACCGTGGTCTGGGTGGCGAACATGTCCTTCAGCGCGTGGCCGCCACCGGCCGGGACCAGGCGAGCCACCACCTTGCCCCGCTTGGTGATCGAGATCTCCTCGCCGGCGGCGACGTCGTCGAGCAGGGCCAGGATCTTCGCCTTGGCCTCGGTTGCGGTCACTGTCCTGGTCATATGGTCATCTTACCGGTCATCCCTTACCGCCGGTGGTGCCGACACCCCCGGGGCCGCCCGAGCCCGCCTGGCTAACATCGGCCCCGATTCGGAAAGGGAGTGCGACGCCCCATGGCCCATGACCCGGTGGTGGCCGAGACGGTTCGGCGACGAGACAGCCTCGAGCCCCACTTCGTGCTCGACGACCAGGAGCAACGGGCCACGGCCGTGCTCGACGCCTACCGCGGCCCCGGTGGCAAGCGGCCCAACGTCTTGTTCATCCTCTTCGACGACGTCGGGTGGGGCGACTTCGGCTGCTACGGCGGCGGTGTGGCCGTCGGGGCCGCCACCCCCAACATCGACCGGCTGGCCCGGACGGGCAAACTCCTCACCTCGTGCTACTCGGAGCCCTCGTGCACCCCGTCGAGGGCCTCGCTCATGACGGGCAGGCTGCCGATGCGCCACGGACTGCTCCGTCCCCCGATGTACGGCCAACCCGGAGGCCTCGACGGTGAGGTGACCCTGGCCCAACTGCTGTCGGCGGCCGGCTACGCCACCCAGGCGGTGGGCAAGTGGCACATCGGGGAGAACGTCGAGTCCCAGCCCCAGAACGTGGGGTTCGACGACTTCTTCGGCTTCTTGTCGGTGTCGGACATGTACACCGAGTGGCGCGATCCCAATTTCTTCCCCGAGATCGTCTACAGCCAGGAGCGCACCGAGTGGGTGGAGAACCTGCCCTTCAACAAGTGCTTCGTCCACGCCGTCAAGGGAGGGGAGACCGAGAACGTGGAGGAGGTCACCGTCCCGGTGCTGTCGCTCCTCGACGACAAGTGGGCCGCGTACTCGCTGGCGTTCATCCGTCGCATGGCCGAGCCCGACCCGGACCGCCGCCGACCCTGGTTCCTCTACCACTGCACCCGCGGCGCCCACTTCGACAACTATCCCCACGAGCGGTTCCTCGGCTCGTCCCCGGCCAAGCACCCCTACAAGGACACCATCGTCGAGCTCGACGACATCGTGGGCCGGCTGGTGGCCGAGCTCGAGGCCACCGGTCAGCTGGAGGACACCCTCGTCTTCTTGTCCTCGGACAACGGCCCGGAGATGGAGACCTGGCCCGACGCCGCCTACTCGCCGTTCCGGAGTGCCAAGGGCTCCACCTGGGAGGGCGGCCAGCGGGTGCCCGGCATCGTCGCCTGGCCCGGCACCATCGCCGCCGACGTGGCCACCGACGGGCTGTTCTCCCAGATGGACCTGTTCAACACCGTGCTCCACCTGGCCGCCGCCGAGGGCTCGGTGCCCGAGGACCGCTACATCGACGGGGTGGACCAGACCTCGTTCCTGCTCGACCCCGACGGGGTGTCCAACCGCAAGTACCTCTACTACTGGCTGACCAACGTGTTCTCGGCCCTGCGGGTGGGGGAGTGGAAGTTCATGGTCGCCTCCACCTCCGACGACGACCGGGACTGCTTCAACCTGGGCGGGTTCACCGGGGTGACCCAGAAGTACTCCCACGGCCGGCTGTACAACCTGTACCTCGACCCCAAGGAGAACCACAGCTACATGATCCGCAAGCTGGCCTACATCGACAGCTTCACCAGCGGGATCGCCAAGCACTTCATGTCGTTCGGGAAGTACCCGCCCAAACAGCCCATCGCCGCCATGCAGTAGCGCGCCGGACCCGGTGCGACCCCGGGTATGCGTCCACAATGGGGGCGCGAGTAGGTTTGGCCGGTACTCCCCCTGGTCCCAGGGGTCGCCATCGAACCGCCGGCGCGGTACCCGACCGTAGGTGACATCCATGCTCTACGAGGCCTATCAAGCGCAACGGGACCTGACCGCACCGGCCCGCGCCCTGGCCGGATTGGCCACGTGGTCGCTGAGGGAGCTGCCGGACCACTGGACCGACAACCGCCTGGTCCGCAGGATGGCAGCCGGCTACGAGATGGTGGCCCGGTCCCGGTTGATCCATGACCGCCCCGCCTTCGGCATCGACGAGGTCGTGGTCGGTGGCGAACTGGTGCCGGTGCGCGAGGAGGTCGCCCTGGCGACGCCGTTCTCCACGCTCCTCCACTTCGCCAAGCCCGTCGACGAGCCCCAGCCCAAGGTGCTGTTGGTGACGGCCCTGGCCGGTCATTTCTCCACCCTGCTCCGGTCCACGGTGCGCTCGTTGAGCGCCGACCACGACGTCTACGTCACCGACTGGCTCAACGCCCGGGATGTCGGCATCGAGCACGGGTCGTTCGGCCTCGACGACTACATCGCCCAGGTCATCAGCTTCCTCGAATTCATCGGGCCCGGGGCCCACCTGATGTCGGTGTGCCAGCCGTGCCCGGCCTCGCTGGCCGCCGCCTCGGTCATGGCCGCCACCGACAACCCGGCCCAGCCCCGGAGCCTCACCCTGATGGCCGGACCGGTGGACACCCGGGTCAATCCGACCAAGGTCAACGACCTGGCCCACTCCAAGCCGCTCCAGTGGTTCGCCGACAACGTGATCACGACGGTGCCCCTGCGCTACCCCGGCGCCATGCGCCGGGTCTACCCCGGCTTCCTCCAGCTGTCGGGGTTCATGTTCATGAATCTCGAGCGCCACGTGAAGCAGCACATCGAGCTCTACAACGACCTGGTGCGGGGTGACTACGAGGAGGCCCGGGTCATCGCCGACTTCTACGACGAGTACTTCGCCGTGCTGGACATGCCGGCCGAGTTCTACCTCGAGACCATCGACCGGGTCTTCCAGCGGGAGCTCCTGGCCCAGGGGGCCTTGACCTGGCGGGACCAGCCCGTCGACCCGCGGGCCATCCGACGCACCGGCCTGCTCACCATCGAGGGCGAGCGCGACGACGTGTGCGGGGTGGGACAGACCATGGCGGCCCAGGACCTGTGCTCGGGGATCCGGCCGGCCCGGAAGCGCCATCACCTCCAGCCCGGGGTCGGTCACTACGGGGTGTTCAGCGGCACCAGGTGGGAGACCCAGGTGTACCCCATCGTGCGCAACTTCATCGCCGCCAACGACGTCGGCTGACGATGATCGCCGGCTGGCGATCGCACCGGTCGAGATACGAGGGACTCACTCGGTACTCGTCCAACGCATCCTCGGGGATGCGGGCGATCCCGCCCACCATCTTGTAGCGCAGCTGGCCATTGCGGGCGAGTCGCAGCGGATCCATGGTCGGAATCTCGAGGCGCCGTGCCGCCTCCGAAGCTCGCAGTGGCTCGGTTGCCATCTGCGTCTCCTGGACCGAACCAGTGGTCGGATCCACGCTCGTGCCGTGAATTCTGTGCCTTCCGATCCATACCACTACGTAGTAGTATAAAATGTATGGCAAGAGAGAAGGCAACTATTACGTTGGACCGTGGCAAGGCCGCTGCCGCTCGGGATCTGCTCGGAGTCGGCTCCACCTCGGAGGCCATCGACGTGGCCTTGGACCAGCTCATCCACGCCGAACGACTCCGGGCGGACATCGCGGCCTACCAACGCATCCCACCGACGCAGGACGAGGTGGCGTTGGCGTCATTCGGCGACATTGGTGGCATCGGCGACGACACCGATTGGGAAGCCCTCTACGCCGACGAGCTCTCGTGACCGCCGTCGTGCATCGGCGAGAGGTCTGGCTCGCCGATCTCGACAAGACCCGTCCCGTCGTCGTCCTCACCCGCGACCCCTTGGGACGGCTCCTCAACTCGGTGATCATCGCTCCGGTGACCTCGACGATCCGAGGGCTGTCCACCGAGGTACCTCTGGGTCGAGATGACGGCATCCGACATCCGTCGGTGGCGAACCTTGACAACGTCCAACTTCTCAGTCGTGACCGTTTCCTTCGACGCATCGGACGAGTTCAGCCCGCCACCATGCGGGCGCTCTGCACGGCCATGTCGGCGGCCGTGGACTGCGAGGATTCCGGCAGATCGTAAGGCGCGTATCCGGTTCCAAGCGGAAGGTCGCGCCGGCCGCACCCGACCCGGAGGGTCCTAGAACTCCATCTCGAGCTCGTCGACGTCGTCCTGCTCGCGCTCGGCCTCCGCGGTCCACTCCACCATGTCGGGCAGGGACAACATGGTCTCGCAGTACGACGAGGCGATGGCGCCCAGCTTGACGTCGTAGGTGCGCACCCGGGTGCACACCGGGGCGAACATGGCATCGGCCACCGTCGGGGACGAGCCGAACAGGAAGGGACCGTCCGAGGCGGCCAGGCAGTCGTTCCAGATGGTCTCGATGCGGTCGACATCGGCCTGGGCCCCCGCCCACACGGGGAACTCGGGGTGCCGGCCCTTCACGTTCATCGGCAGGGACGACCGCAGGTTGGCGAACCCGGAGTGGATCTCCCCCGACACCGACCGGCACAGCGCCCGGGTGGCCTGGTCCTCGGGGAACAGGCCACGCTCGGGCATCAGCTCGTGCAGGTACTCGGCCATGGCCAGCGTGTCCCACACCACCAGGTCGCCGTGGGTGAGCCGAGGAACGAGGAACGACGGGGACAGCAAGAGGAGCTCGGCCCGCACCCCGGGGTCCTGGCTGTCGACCGTCTCGACGGTGATGTCGAGGCCGGCGAAGCGGCACAGGAGCCACCCCCGCAAGGACCACGCCCCGTAGTTGCGGCTGTTGATGGTGAGGACTGCCTGGGCCACGGGAGACTCCTCTGCGAAGGTGCGGACGCCGAGGAGGGAACGACAGGGGTGGCGCCCGGCTGCTTCCCGTTCAAATTAGGTCACCGGGGCCGGGCGCACCAGTGACCGTTCCGGGGCACCGGCCGGAGGGGCCGGGAGCCGTCTACTTCTTGACGGTGGCGGCGGCCGGGGTGGCGGCGGGCTCGGGCATGGAGATGTCCACCAGTCCGGTCACGAACGCCTTCTGCGCCGACATCAGCCGCTCGGCGAAGGCGTAGGTGGCATCGACGGTCTCCTTCGGGGACGGGAGCTTGTCGATGAGGGGGATGCGCGAGGTGTCGGGCCGGAAGGTGTCGAACGCCGAGGACGTGGAGCGCAGCGCCCCGAGGGTCCAGTTCTGGGTGGTCTCGACGGCTTTGACCACACCGTCCTGCACCTTCTCGGTCATCTCGAGTGCGTTCATGAGGGGCCTCCCATGGGATAGTGAGCTGTTCGCATACTTTATCAAGCATCAGCCGGCGGGCAAGCATCCGCCGGAGGGGTCAGTCGGCGAAGCGGGCCCGCAGGGACTTCTTGTCGAACTTGCCGACGCTGGTCTTCGGCACCTCGTCGATGACCTCCACCCGCTCGGGGAGCTGCCAGCGGGCGAAGCCCTGCTCGAGCAGGTGGTCCCGGACCTGGTCGACGGTCAGGTGCACCCCGGGGGTGACGACCACGCAGACCAGGGGCCGCTCCTGCCACTTGGGGTCGGGGACGGCGATGACGGCGGCCTCGGCCACGCCGTCCATCCGCATGACGCCGGCCTCCATGTCGACCGAGGAGATCCACTCACCACCCGACTTGATGAGGTCCTTGGTCCGGTCGGCGATGACGAAGTACCCGTCGGGCGAGCCGACGGCCACGTCCCCGGTCCGGAAATAGCCGTCGGCGGTGAAGTTCTCCTGGCCCAGACCGTGCAGGTACCCGTCGATCACCCACGGCCCCCGCACGCACAGGTCACCCATCGACTCGCCGTCGGCGGGCACCGGGACGCCCCGGTCGTCGCGGATGGACAGCTCCACCCCGGGCAGCGGCAGACCGGCCTGGGTCCGGGCCGCCGTCATGACCTGCGCTGCGGGCCAGTCCCGCATGCGCTCCTGGGGCCAGGCCATCGACGCCAGCGGCGACGTCTCGGTCATGCCCCACGCCTGGATGATCTTGAGGCCGAAGTCGTCGGCGTACCGCTCGATGAGGGACCGGGGAGGCTGGGCGCCGCCGCACACGATGTGGCGGAGCTCGGGCAGGCCGCCTCCCCGCCGGGCCAGCTCGTCGGCCACCGCCAGCCACACCGACGGCACGCCGGCCGCCACCGTGACCCGCTCGCCGGCCAGCAGGTCGAGAAATTCGGCGGCGTCGAGGGCGCCGGCGAAGAACACCTGCTTGGCCCCGACGGCGGTGGCGGCGTAGGGCATGCCCCAGGCGTTGGCGTGGAACATGGGCACCTGGGGCAGCACGGCGTCCCCCGGCCCGATGGACATGGCGGCGTGGCTGGTGCAGGCCAGGGCGTGGAGGAAGGTCGAGCGGTGGGTGTAGACGGCTCCCTTGGGCCGGCCGGTGGTGCCCGAGGTGTAACAGAGCCCCATGGCCCGGTGCTCGTCGATGTCGGGGCGGCCGTACTCGGTGGGCTCGTCGGCGATGAGGTCCTCGTAGGCGATGACGCCCGGCACCGAGGTGTCGGGCACGGTGTCGCCGAGGACGATGACGTGGTCGAGCGGGGGCAGGTGGTCCAGGGCCTGCTCGAGGAGGGGGAGCAGGTCGGGGTCGACCAGCACGGCCCGGTCGCCGGCGTCGCCGATGATGAAGGCCAGGTCCTCGGGGGAGAGCCGCAGGTTCAAGGTGTGGAGTACCCGTCCGGTGCACGGCACGCCGAAGTAGGCCTCGAGGTGCCGGGCGCTGTTCCAGGCCAGGGTGGCCACCCGGTCCCCGGCCTCGAGGCCGAGGTGGTCGAGGGCGTGCATGAGCTGGCGGGTGCGGGCACCGAACTCGGCGTAGGTGTGGCGCTCGACCTCGCCCGACGGCGACCGGCTCACCAGCTCGGCCTGCGCCGCGTGCACCGGCGCGTTGTCGAACAGCAGCCAGGCGTTGAGCGGGGTGTCCATCATGCGTCGGCCCCCCTGGCTCCCGGGACCGTCACGGCGCCACCACGTAGCGGCCGGGGGCCGGGTACTGGACCGGGTGGGCGTGGCTGCCGAGGGTGGCGGGTGCGGTCCGGAGCTCGCCCGACCGTTCGGACGCCCACCGGCCCCACGGCTCCCACCACGAGCCGGGCAGGGTGGCGGCCGAGGCCAGCCAGCGCTCGGGGTCGGGCCCCAGCTCGGGCCCGAGGGAGACGCTCATCTTCGGATTGCCCGGCGGGTTGACCAGGCTCTGGATGTGGCCCGAGGTGGACAGGGCGAACTGGCTGGCGCCTCCGAGCAGCTGGGTGGTGGCATAGCAGGCCTTCCACTCGGTGAGGTGGTCGGTGCGCGCCCCCACCACGAAGGTGTCGCACGTGACCCGGCCGAGGTCGACGGGCGTGCCGAGGACGGAGACCTCCCCGTTGGCCAACGTGTTGTGGGCGAACATGTCGAGGAAGTCGAGGTGGAGCCCGGCCGGAAGTCGGGTGGGGTCGGCGTTCCACGACAGCACGTCGAAGTCGGGTGGCCGGTCGCCGAGCAGGTTGGAGCCGACCCAGTAGTTCCAGATGAGGTCGTTCGGCCGGAGCAGGCAGAACAGGGCCTCGGACTCGTGGGCCGGCAGCACGCCCCGGCGCCGGGCCGCCTCGCGGGCGTTGTGCACGACCGTCGGGCTGCCGAACATCCCGATCAGGGTGGGGACGGAGAAGTCGAGCAGGGTCACGGCGAAGGTGGCGCTGTGGATCAGCGACCGGTCCGCCGCCGCCAGGTGGCCGAGGAGGGCGGCGGTGGTGATGCCGCCGGCGCACAACGAGATGGTGCTCACCCGCTCCGTCCCGGCGATGGCGGCGGCCGCCCGCAGCGCCTCGTGGAGGCCGGCCACGTAGGTGTCGAGGTTCCACTCCCGGTGCTCCTCGGTGGGATTGCGCCAACTCACCACGTACATCTGGAGGCCCTGGGACAGTCCGTACTCGACCAGGCTGCGCCCCGGTGCCATGTCCATGAAGTAGTACTTGTTGATCTGGGGCGGCACCAGCACCACCGGTCGGGCATGCACCAGGTCGGTGGTGGGCGAGTACTGGAGCAGCTCGCACACCTCGTTGCGGAACACGACCGCCCCGGGGGTCACGGCCAGGTCCCGCCCCACCGCGTGGGCGTCGGGGTCGGCGGTGCGGGGGAGGCCCCGGTGGGTGCCGACGTCGCGGGCGAAGTTGGCCACCCCGGAGAGCACGCTGCGCCCGCCGGTCTCGTAGGCGCGCACCATGGCGTCCGGATTGAGGAGAAGGGCGTTGGTGGGGGCCAGGGCCGAGGTGGCGAGCGAGGTCGCCAGCCGGGCCCGCTCCTTGGTGCGCCAGTCCAGTGGGGCCCGGTCGACGAGCGCCAGTGAGGCCCGGGACCAGGCCAGGTAGGCCTGCCCGAGGCGGCGGAAGCCCGGGTTGTCGGTCCAGGCCCGGTTCTTGAAGCGCCAGTCCTTGGGCTCGGGGGCGATGGTGGAGCGGCCGACGGCGATCCGGCCCATCTCCGCGGTGACCTCGACCACCGTGCGGGGGAGGGCGCCCGTGGCGGTGCTGGCCCCGAGGGTGACCATGGCGCCGCCCAGCCCCAGCGGGTCGACCCGCCCGAGGACGCGCCGGGCGATCCTCGCCGGCGCCCGCACTGTGGAGGTGACGATCTCGCTCACGTTCCCCTTCAGCTGCCCGGACCTCGAGACGAGGCCCGTCCCTACGGTGGATCGCGGCCCAGTCAACCACAGGGTCCGGCCCATTCGGCCGGAGTTTTGACGAACGCAATGTGAACAGTTTTCCGTCCGGCGGCGCTCGTGGGTCCTGCCCGACGGGGCGCGGACGGGCCCCGGGGGCCGTGGCCGGACCGGCAGCGGGTCCCGTGCTGGGTACAGTGCCCCTATGGGCGGTGACGGGGAACCGGCAGCGGCGGTTCGGGCATGAGCGGGCGCCCCGAGGAGCCGTGGGACAGCTTCGGCGCCTACCTGCGCAGCCAGCGACAGCTGGCCCAGCTCAGCCTCCGCCAGCTGGCCGAGCTGACCAAGGTCTCCAACCCGTACCTGAGCCAGATCGAGCGCGGCCTCCACCAGCCCTCCGTCAATGTCATCAAGTCGTTGGCCCGGGCGCTCAACCTGTCGGTCAGCGACCTGTTGGCCCAGGCGGCCGACATCGTCACCGGCGACGACGAGCCGTCCACGACCGAGTCGTCGATCCGCCGCGATCCCCGGCTCAACGACTCCCAGAAGAGCGCGCTGCTGGCCGTCTACTCGTCGATGGTGGCCGAGGGGCGCCGGCCGGGGTCCGAGGCCGATCCCGGTCCGAGCGACGAAGGCCCGGATCGTTGATGGCCGGCAGACACACACTGAGGACCGGAGTGGAAATCCGCCACCGCACCGCAATTCCTGACGGGAACGGGGCGTAGACCGGCGGTGCCAGGCCCGTCGAGCGCGGTCCCGCCACCGGGCTCCGGGTCTGGCACGTCACGCCTGTCGACGACCACGACGGGCGACCGGGGGACCCACGCACGGCCTGTACGGTGATCCGACGGACAATTCAGAGGGAAACGGGCAGGCAAGGAGACCGCGCTTGGTGATCACCGACGCCGATGAGGCCGTGCTGGAACGGCTGGTGGGTTCGCCGACCTTCGAGCGTGCCCGTGACTATGCCGTCAACGGTGCGGTGCGGACGCGCGCCTGGAGCGTGGGTCGCACTCGCGTGGTGGGGGAGGTCCAGGGAGGGTCACCGGTCCCGTACTACGCGTCGGCCCAGCTGAAGCGGCGGACCACCGGGACGCTGTCCGGCTTCACGGCGACGTGCACGTGCCCGGTGGGTGTGAACTGCAAACACGCGGTGGCCCTGGTGCTGGCCGACGACCCGGAGGAGGCCCACAGCCCGCCCCGGCTGACGCTGGTCAAGGACCCCACCGGGGAAGAGGAGGGGACCGTCGGCCCCGCCGGCCGGGCCGATCCGAAGGCCGCGGTGCCGGCCGAGGTGCGACCTGACGACTGGGAGCTCCCCCTGCAGGCGGTGCTGGACGGCGGCGGAGACGGTGCCGGCGAGGTCGAGCCGGCCGGGATCGGCCTCCAGTTCGAGGTGGTCGAGCTGCCGACCCACGTCATCAATCCCACCTATCCGGGCCACCCGGCCCATCCGGCCCAGGGGGAGTCCCCGGCCAACCGGGGCCGACACGGCATCCTCATCCGGCCGGTCATGCCGGGGCGCAACGGCAACTGGGTCCGCACGGGGATCTCCTGGGGGAGCTTCAACTTCTCGCCCTACCGGCGGCCCAGGGGCAGCCGGGCCGCCAAGCGCCTCCTCCTGCTCGAGGAGCTGCTGGCCCTCAGCCACCTGGCCGGGCGGCAGCCGACCTACCGCCGCAGCGACGAGGTGGTCCGGCTGGAGGAGATCAACAGCCGGCGCCTCTGGGATCTCCTGCGCGAGGCGCGCGACCTCCGGCTGCCACTGCTCCAGACCGGTCGGCCGACCCGCGCCGTCACCCTGCACTCGTCGCTGGCCGAGGTCACGCTCGACGTCACCCGTGACGAGTCCGGGCTCCGCCTCCAGCCCCACGTGGTGATCGACGACGAGCTGGTGCCGCTCGAGGCCTCCCTCCTGATCGGTGCCCCGGCCCACGGCATCGCCTGGTGGGACCCCCGCCCTTCCACCATCGGGGGTCCGCAGCGCCTCGAGCTGGCAGCACTGGCCAATTCGGTGGACGACAGCCTGCGCGGGCTCCTGGCCATGGGCGCCATCAACGTCCCCCAGCGCGACGAGCCGCGCTTCGTCGACGGGCTCCTGCCGGCCCTGCGCCGGCGGGTGACGGTGCACTCGAGCGACCCGTCGGTCGAGCTGCCCGAGGAGGCGTCTCCGGTCCTCGTCCTCACCGTCGGCCACGGCGACGGCCACACCATCACGCTGACGTGGGCCAGGAGTGTCGAGGGTGCCGCATGGAGGGAGCCGCTGTGGGACGCCTTCGACCCGCAGCCGGGCCGACGCCCGATCCGACCCGCTGGTCGACGCGGCCACGACGGTGGCGGCGCGGCATGCCGGCGCTGCTCGAGCGCACCGCCTTCGGCGAGCGGCTGGCCGCCGAGTCACGCATGGAGGGCATGGAGGCCGCCCGCTTCGCCACCGACCTGCTGCCCCCGCTGGCCAAGATCGACGGCGTGGTCATCGAGCAGCTGGGCACCGTCCCCGAGTACCGCGAGGAGGATGCCGCCCCGGTGGTCAGCCTGGGGGGCTCGGGACCGAGCACCAACGACTGGTTCGACCTCACCGTGTCGGTCACCGTGGGCGGCGAGGAGGTCCCCTTCGCCGAGCTGTTCGTGGCCCTGGCCGAGGAGCAGTCCCACCTCATCCTCCCGTCGGGGACCTTCTTCTCCCTCGACCGCACCGAGCTGCGCGAGCTGGCCCAGCTGATCGCCGAGGCGCGTGCGCTGCTCGAGGAGTCAGGGGAAGCCATCCGGATCAGCCGGTTCCAGGCCAGCCTGTGGGAGGACCTGTGCCGGCTCGGGGTGGTGACCGCCCAGGCCGGTGCATGGCAGCAGTCGGTCCGGTCGCTGGCCGAGGCGTCCGACCTGACCGAGCACGATCCCCCGAAGGGGCTCCACGCCGAGCTGCGGCCCTACCAGCGTGACCGGGTTCAACTGGCTGGCGTACCTGTACGAGCACCGGCTGGGCGGGATCCTCGCCGACGACATGGGCCTGGGCAAGACGCTCCAGGCGTTGGCACTGATGGCCCACACCAAGGAGCGGGGACTGACCGACGCGCCGTACCTGGTGGTGGCGCCGACCAGCGTGGTCGGGAACTGGGCGGCCGAGTGCCGGCGGTTCACCCCCGGGCTGCGGCCGTGGCCGTCACCGAGACGGGCCGCCGCCGCGGCACCACGCTGGCCGAGATGGCCGGCGAGGCCGACCTCGTCGTCACCTCCTACAGCCTGTTCCGGCTCGACTACGAGGAGTACGCCGGGGTGGCGTGGGCCGGCCTGTTCCTCGACGAGGCCCAGTTCGCCAAGAACCGTTCGTCCCAGGCCTACCAGCGGGCCCGCCTGCTGCCGGTCGCCTTCAAGGTGGCGATGACCGGGACCCCGATCGAGAACAACCTGATGGAGCTGTGGTCGCTGCTGTCGATCACCGCGCCGGGCCTCTTCCCCAGCCCGGAGCGCTTCGGGCTCTACTACCGGGTCCCCATCGAGCGGAAGAACGACGCCGAGCGGTTGGCCCAGCTCCGTCGACGGGTGCGCCCGCTGATGCTGCGGCGGACCAAGGAGCAGGTGGAGGGCGACCTCCCCGACAAGCAGGAGCAGGTCCTCGAGCTGGAGCTCAACCCGAGGCACAAGCGGGTCTACCAGACCCATCTCCAGCGGGAGCGCCAGAAGGTGCTGGGGCTGCTGGGCGACCTGGCGAAGAACCGGTTCGCCATCTTCACGTCGCTGACGGTGCTGCGCCAGGCCAGCCTGGATGCCTCGCTCATCGACAGCCAGTACGAAGGGGTGCCGTCGACCAAGCTCGACGCCCTGATGGAGATGCTGGACGACATCGTCGAGGACGGCCACCGGGTGCTGGTGTTCAGCCAGTTCACCCGGTTCCTCGGCCTGGCCCGGGAGCGGACCCGGGCGGCCGGCATCGACCACTGCTACCTCGACGGCAAGACCCGCAACCGCCAGGCGGTCATCGACGAATTCCGCCAGGGCGACGCGCCGGTGTTCTTCATCAGCCTGAAGGCGGGCGGGTTCGGGCTCAACCTGACCGAGGCCGACTACTGCATCCTGCTCGACCCGTGGTGGAACCCGGCCACCGAGGCCCAGGCGGTCGACCGGGTCCACCGGATCGGCCAGACCCGCAAGGTGATGGTCTACCGACTGGTGGCCAAGGACACCATCGAGGAGAAGGTGATGGCGCTGAAGGCCAAGAAGTCGGCGCTCTTCGCCAACGTCATGGACGCCGGCGGGTTCGAGTCGGGGGCCATGAGCGCGGACGACATCCGGGGGCTGTTGGACTGAGGAGGGCGCCGGACCGGTCGGGCGCGGCCAGGCCTGGGCGACGATGAACCCTTTCTGGTCCGGTGGGGCCGTAGCCTTGTCCGATGACGGTCGAGGCCCCCATGGCAGTGAGGCCTGGACCGCGTGCCGGCCATCGACACAGCCGGCGGCGGCACAGGCGGCGGCTGCCCCTGTGGATCACCGTGGTGCTGTGGATCGTGGTGGCACCGCTGTCGGTGGTGGCCTTCATGCGGGTGGTGGCATGGGACCGCTTCGACGTCTTCGCCCTGGCCAACACCCTCACCGCGTTCATCTACCTGCCGGCGTGGATCGTGGCCGCGGTGGCGCTGGTGGGCCGCCGGTTCGTGCTGGCCGGGGTGGCGCTGGTGGTCGTGGTGCTCCAGGTGGTGTTCGTCCTGCCCGAGCTGACGGCGGCACAGTCCCCTCCGGCGTGGGTGGCATCGGCACCGAGCTTCCGGCTCATGGACGGCAACGTCTACGACGAGAACCCGACCATGGCCGGCTACGCCACCCAGATCACGCAGACCCGACCCCAGGTCCTCACCCTGGAAGAGGCCATCCCCACCGACGTCACCCAACTCCAGAAGGCCGGGGCCCTGGCCGGCCTTCCCTACCGGATCCAGATCAAGCGCTACGACCCGAGGGCGTTCCTGGTGGCCTCGGCGTACCCGCTCATCCACACCAATGTGGTGTACTTCGAGGGCCTGCCGCTCATCGTCCAGACCACCGTCGCCCTGCCGTCGGGGGACCAGGCCCTGTGGGTCGTCCACACCGTGGCCCCGCTCCCGAGCTCGTTCGACGAGTGGCGGTCCGAGCTGGGCTACATCGCCAGCCTGGTCCGTGCCCGGGGGAGTGCGGGCCTGCTGGTGGTGGGCGACTTCAACGCCACGTGGGGCAACAAGGGATTCCGCACCATCCTCGACACCGGCATGACCGACGGGGCCGCCGCCCGGGGACGGGCGTTCGACATGACATGGTCACAGATCGAAAAGCCGGTGCCCCCGGTGGTGCGCATCGACCACGTGCTGACCGGTGCCGGGGTGGCCGTGACCTCGATCGCCTCCGGACCGGGGCCGGGCAGTGACCACCGTGATCTCCACGCGGTGATCGCCGTGCGCCCCGGGGCATGACGAACGGACCCCACGACACCGGTCGACGGTTGGCCGCGCCCACCATCTCCTACGGAGCGCGTACAGTCCGGATCGGGATCGAGGGCCCAGGGGGGCGACCAGCGGGGAAGCGGGCGGCACGATGGTGAAGAACGACGAGGGATGGGGGGGTAGGCGGCGCTCGGTCGTGGGGGTCGTGGTGCTGGTGATGGTGCCGCTGGTGCTCGCGGCCTGTGGCGGCTCGTCGGCCAGCACCACCACGACGGCCGGTGCCACGGCGACGACCGCGGCAACGGCGTCGACATCGGCGCCGGTGATCACCACCCGGCCGCCCCCTCCGCCGACGGCGACGAGCCCGGGGTGCGCCTCGAGCCAGTCACCGGGCACGGTCACCCTGACCCCGACGGTGGACGGCAAGCGGCGCGTGGCCATCGTCCATGTGCCCACCGGCTACCGGGCCCCGACGCCGGTGCCACTGGTGGTGAACATGCACGGGAGCCAGTCGACCGCTCTGGAACAGGTGGCCCTGACCGGCATGGACGCCACCGCCGACGCCGACACCTTCATCGTGGTGTACCCGCAGGGGGACATCCCCGCCGGCTCCGGCTTCGAGTGGAACGTGCCGGGCCAGCCGCTGGTCGGCGGGGCGCCGGTGCCGGCCTCCGCCCCGAACGATGTGTCGTTCATCACCCAGTTGGTGACCCTGTTGGAACAGAAGTACTGCATCGACTCCAACCGGGTGTTCGCCACCGGTTTTTCCGGCGGGGCCCGCATGGCCAGCCAGTTGGGCTGTGACGCCTCCACCGTGTTCGCCGCCGTGGCCCCGGTCAGCGGGTTGCGGCTGCCGACGCCGTGCCCCTCGACCCGACCGGTGCCGGTGGTCTCGTTCCACGGCACCGCCGACCCGGTCGATCCCTACGCCGGCCACGGGCAGCAGTACTGGACCTACAGCGTGCCCCAGGCCGCCCGCCGCTGGGGGCGGCACAACGGCTGTGCCGCCGTGCCCCAGACGCGGGTGGTGAATGCCACCGTGGTGCTGACCCAGTACGGACCGTGCACCGCCGGCGCCGACGTGGAGCTCTACACCATCACCGGGGAGGGCCACGAGTGGCCCGGTGGGCCGCCACTGCCGAGGACCATCGTCCGGGCGCTGGGCCCGCAGTCGAGTGCCATCAGTGCCAACGCCACCATGTGGGAGTTCTTCATGGCCAACCCGCTGCCCACCCGGTAAAGATCCGTGGCCCGGGTGCCGATATCTTGGTCGGTCGTAGGTCAGCCGGACAGGAGCGAGCCAGCGGATGAGTGACACCTCGCAGGGACCAGGGTGGTGGGTGGCGTCCGACGGGCGCTGGTACCCACCGGAGCTCCATCCCAATTTCCGAGCCCAGACCCCTCCACCGATGCCGCCAACGATGCCGCTCCTGTCCCCGACGGGGACCCCGGAACAGGCGCTGTCCAGCTGGGCACCGGCCATGGCCCAGCCCGCCAACGCCATTCCGCCACTCGTGACCGCCTACCAGGGCCCAGGCGGGTACCAGCCGCCTCCCGGCTACGGCACCCCGCCGTCCGGCGGACACCCCCAGTACACGCCGGTGGCGACCGGCTCGTCGGGTGGGCGGTTCGCCCGGGGGATCCGGCTGGTGGGCGTCGGGTTCGCCATGGCCCGCGACGAACCGGGGCTGATGATGGTGCCGGTGGTGGCGTTCCTCGTCCAGCTGGTGATCCTGGCGGTGGCGACCGCGGCGCTCTACCCCACACTCCATGCGGCCAGCACCGTCGATGGCGGAACCGGGACGGTGCACTTCTCGGTGGCCGAGTGGGCGGTCGTGGTGGCAGCCGGTGTGCTGACCATGTTCGTGTCGGTGGTCTCCCACGCCACCATCATCGCCAGGGTGATGGCCCGGTTCCACGGACAGGGCGTCTCCAACACCCAGGCGGCCCGGGCGGCACTGACCAAGAGCCCGCAGCTGCTGGCATGGGCGTTCATCAACTACGTGGTCATCTCGATCCTCCGGCAGATCGGGAGCCGGGGCATCCTCGGAGCCATCGTCGGGTGGCTGCTGCGGGCCGGGTGGCTGCTGGCCAGCTTCTTCGTGGTGCCGGTGATCCTCTTCGAGGACAAAGGGGCCTTTTCCGCCATCAAGCGCTCGGTACAGCTGTGCCGGAGCCGGTGGGGGGAGAACATCGTGGGTAACGGGGCACTCGGCCTCATCGGGATGTTCGCCGTACTCCTCGATGTGCTGGTGGCCATCTTCCTCGGACTGGCCTTCCCACCCCTCGGTGTGGCGGTGGGGTTGATCGGCCTCATCGTGATCCTGCTGGTGATGACGGTGGCATCGGGGGCCTTCAACGCCGCGCTGTACTGGTTCGCCGTGACCGAGCAGGCCCCGGGCAACTACTCGCTCGGAGACCTCCAGTCGGCCTACCGCCAAAAGGGCCGGAGGACCGGCGTCTACGGCTTCTGAGCCCGGCCGCGACCCGGACAGGGAAATTGGCAGCGGTGGCGACTCGAGCACTACCTGGGGAATAGAGTCATAGGGGTGTACAAGTTCAGCACCACCGAATGGGTCGTCCTGCTGGTGCTCTCGCTCGTGTGGGCGTGGTTCGGCTACCGACTGTCGGAGAGTGACCGGAAGAACCTGGGTCGGACCCCGTGGGGGCTGCCGTCAGCGCTGTGGGCGCTGTTCTGGTTCCTGTCCCTGATCGTGGGCCTGGTCCTCTACCTCATCGCCCACGCCGGAGGAGTGCGTCGGGCCCAGCAACAGGGCATCGGCGCGGGAGGTGTGGCGATGGGCACTCAGATGGGACGACCGCCGGCCGCCACCAGGGCGCCGACGGTGTCCGAGCAGTTCCCCGCCTATCCACGGCCGGCCAACGTGCAGGTGGCGGAGTACGAGCCTGAGGCGGAGGAACCGGAGCCTGCGCCAGCATCGCAAGCTCCCCAGCACCAGCCGGCCTCACCGCCGGCGTGGCACCCGGACCCGAGCGGCCGGTTCCATTACCGGTGGTGGGACGGCTACGAGTGGACCTCGCAGGTGTCGATGGACGGGCATCACCTCATCGACACCAACCCCGATCAGCGGATCGGGCCCTACTGAGTCGTGACTAAATGGCAACCGGTGAGTCTGTCGGAGCTCCAACTGGATTGACGTACTGAGCTAGGCGACGTCGCGATCGCTCACTGATTTGAGCTTGGATTTGACTGTTGGCTTGGCTGCCTGATCCGGAGTCGGGTTCCGCGCCAACGTCAACTCCTCGAGGCACTCGGCGCATAACTGGCCGAATGCTCGCCCCACCTTGAGACGTCTGCGTTGTCTCCAACCCACCTTCGACACCGGACCAGCCCAACCGCACCGGTGACAAACGCCCCGGGCGTCTGTGCTGTTTCTGTCTTCGCTCATCAACGTCACATCCCCCAGACGAGTGTCGATCCCATCTGCTCGTCATCGACACGGCCGCCACAAAACTGTATCGGAACGGTCCGCGGTACGAGCATGCGGCCTTAGTCGCACCGCTCATGCCTCCGGCCGCATGCACAATATGTGAGTACTCACTTACGAGGATGGCCGTCGACCTGGTCTGCTCCACGGGCTTGCGGGTGCCGCCCGGCTCGCGATGCATTGCCGAGCGTTGGTCGGTGGGTTGCGATGAGCGGGACATTGCCGTCCGACCCGAACATGTTCGGCACCAATTGTGGCCCCGTCACGCTCTTCCATGGCGATTCCCCTCATATCTCACGTTGCGTGCAGATCCGACTACTCAGGCGAATTGTTTTCTCCTGGTCCGATCGCTGTTTACACGCCGTTCTCAAGTCAGACACTGGTGCGCAATATTCGGTGTCTACGGTCATTAGATCACGTGTGGAGCGAGCGGAGGTCCAGACGATCGACGTTGAGTATGCGACTACCGGCCACGTCGCTCATCACGTGCCGCGCAGGTCAGGTTTGTCTTTCCATCCGTAGCCCCAGCAACGCAATTCACGGCAGTGAATCCATCGAGTCTCCGTTCAGCGAGAAGGGCAGGTTGACAAGACATTGAGCAACTTCGGCAGGCATCCCGGACTCAAGCTTCAGGACGCGGGTCGTCCGCCCACGGTGAGCGTGGTGATTCCAGCCAAGAACGAGGCCCGCAATCTCCCGCATGTGTTCGCCGGGCTGCCGGAGGATCTCCACGAAGTCATCCTCGTCGACGGGCGTTCTACGGACGACACCGTCAGGGTCGCGAGGCGGCTCAGATCGGACATCACGGTCATCGGTCAGACGCGTAAGGGAAAGGGCAATGCCCTCGCCTGTGGGTTCGCGGTCGCATCCGGCGACTTCATCGTCATGCTCGATGCCGACGGCTCCACCGATCCGGCTGAGATACCGAGGTTTGTGGATGCTCTGATCGAGGGTGCCGACTTTGCCAAGGGGTCGAGATTCATGCCCGGGGCCGGCAGCAGCGACATCAGTCGATTGCGACAACTGGGGAACTTCTGGCTGAACAAGGTCGTGAACGTCATCTACGGGACCAGGTACACCGACCTCTGCTACGGATACAACGCATTCCGCCGTGAATGTCTCAGTGTGATCGACCTCGATGCTGGAGAGGATGACGGGGCGGAGCCAGGGGCCATGCTCTGGGGGGACGGTTTTGAAGTCGAGACGCTGATCAACGTCAGGATCGCCAAGGCCGGTCTCCGGGTGGCCGAAGTTCCGAGCTTCGAGCGAAACAGGTATTTCGGAACGAGCAACCTGCACGCCTTCTCGGACGGGATCCGGGTGCTTAGGACGATCCATGCCGAGCGAAAGCACGGGACCCGAAGGACCGCGAAGGCTGACTTGATCCGAAGGGACGATGCCACTTCATGGTCCGTGTTGTCGACCCTTGCCGAAGAAGCCAGCTGACGATCTTCGGCCCTGAGCCGTCTGCGTAACGCAAAACCAAATCCGAGAGGTCCTCCAGGACGTCTGGTGCCAATAGCGAGGAGGCAGCAATGCCCGACAGAGTCGAGATCGGCACGCGCACGGTAGGGGCTGAAATGCCCTGCTACGTGATCGCGGAGATCGGAATCAATCACAATGGTGACGTTCAGTTGGCGTTCGACCTCATGAAGGTGGCTGCCGACGCGGGATGCGATGCGGTGAAGTTCCAGAAGAGGACGCCGGGCCTATGCGTCCCGGCAGCACAACGAGACCTGCTCCGTGAGACCCCATGGGGCGTCATGACGTATCTCGAATACAAGGAGCGGACGGAATTCGGACAGAAGGAGTACGACGCGATCGACGGCTACGCCGGTGAATTGGGCATCGATTGGTTCGCTTCGCCCTGGGACGTTCAGTCAGTCGAGTTCCTTGAGGCCTACGACCCCATTTGCTACAAGGTCGCTTCGGCGTCTCTGACTGATGGCGATCTCCTCAACGCGCTACTCGGCACCGGCAGGCCGCTGATCGTATCGACCGGCATGTCCACGATGGAGGAGATTCGTTCCGGTGTGGATCAGGTTGCGGGTGCCCCGCTGCTTCTGGCCCATTCCACCTCGACCTATCCATGCCCGCCGTCGGAGTTGAACCTCCGGATGATCCAGACGCTAAGAGACGAATTCGACGTTCCTGTGGGGTATAGCGGACATGAGACCGGACTCCAGACCACGGTTGCCGCGGTGTCCATCGGGGCGACGTTCGTTGAGCGCCACATCACGATGGATCGTGCCATGTGGGGCTCTGACCACGCGGCGAGTATCGAGCCCCAGGGCCTGCAGAGACTGGTCAGGGACATCCGAGCGGTCGAGGCCGCGCTCGGTGACGGCATGAAGCAGGTCTACGAGAGCGAGATCCCCATTCGAGCCAAACTCCGGCGAGTCGGATGATGCCACCGAGTCAGCCCCCAGAAGGTCCGACTGTGGCTCAAAAGGATTCGGTCATGGTGATCATCCCAGCGCGAGGAGGATCCACAGGGATCAGCCGAAAGAACCTCGCTCCGGTTGGGGGAGTGCCACTTCTGGTGCGAGCTGTCCGCGCTGCCTCGATGGCGACAACGGTTCGTCATGTCGTCGTGTCGACGGATGATGAGGAGATGGCATCCGTAGCCAAGGCCGAGGGCGCCATCGTCGTATGGCGACCGGACTCCCTGGCCACAGCCGTTTCGTCATCTGAGAGCGCGATCTGCCACGCCATCGAGGTGTTGGCGGCCGACGGGATGGCGATCCCGGACGTGACGTTGATGGTGCAGTGCACGTCGCCCTTCATCGAGCCCGAAGACGTTGACCTCGTCGTCGAAACTCTTGTGGGCCAGTGCGCCGATTCCTGCTTCACGGCCGCTCGGACCCACTCGTTCCTGTGGCGGCAGGCGGACGGTGGAGAAGCGGTGGCCGTCAATCACGACCCCGCACGACGACTTCCCCGCCAGCAGGTCGACCAGGAGTTCGTCGAGACCGGCGCGGTCTACGGATTTCGGACTGACGCATTCCTCAGATCGAGGACCCGCTTCGTCGGCAGGACGGTGATGGCACCCGTCGATGCGCATCGCTCCCTCGAGATCGACGAACCGTCGGACCTGCGCATGGCGCAACTACTGGTCGCGTCTCACACCCGGGGCCCGCGGGCTGCGCGGATTCCGAGTTCGATCCGATCCATGGTGTTCGATTTCGACGGCGTGATGACTGACAATCGGGCATTCGTCTTTTCGAACGGGGACGAAGGCGTACTGATCGACCGCGGCGACGGCCAAGGCATCAAGCGCCTCAGCGAACACTCCCGTCTGGAACTGTTGGTCTTGTCGACTGAGACCAGCCCGGTCGTGCGCCGACGCTGCGAGAAGCTCGGACTCGAATGCATCTCGGGAATCGCCGACAAGGCTCCTACCCTGCTCGGCTGGCTCGATGAGCGCTCTATCGATGCACAGGACTGTCTCTATGTGGGCAACGACCTCAACGATCTCACCTGTATGCAGCTTGTCGGATTTTCGGTAGCCCCTGCCAATGCCATGCCGGAGATCAAGGAGGTGGCTGATCTTGTGCTGACCCATCGTGGCGGGGATGGGGCCGTGCGGGAACTCATCGACCTGTTCTTTGATGCCGATGTCGAGGAGAACCGTTTGATGCTGGACGGAACGGCATCAGTCGACCGTTGAGGACTCCGAGGATGCTGAAGCTGGCTGCCATTCGGAGCACCGCGACAGCGCCATTCGAGTTCCGGGAGCCGAACGTGCTCGAGCGTGCCGTGCCTCGAGGGGTATTCGTCGGTGTCAACCGGGAGGTTCTCCACTTCGGTCCGATCGTGCCGATCGACATCGAGATCAGCAGCCCACTAAGGGACGTGCGGCTGGGTCGGGACGGGGCCGAGCCGTTTTCCTCTGCCCAGGTGCTCGTGCGACTCCACGGGAGGCCGATCGGGGTCGTCCTTATCCACAACTCCGAGGTTCTCACCGAATCGGACCTGATCTCACCTGAAGTGCTTGCATCGCTTGTTTGGGCCGAACTTGGCGATGCGATCAACGATCATCTTCGTGCGGATGGACTTTCGGCGGTCACCGGGCTTCCGGCTACCGGAATCCCTCACGGAGGCGATGCCCCGTGTTCGTGGCAGGCCCGACTCGGTTCGTCGCGTCCGACGGCCACCATCGGCATCGCGACGTGCGGCCGTTCGATCCCCCAGCTGATCACGGTAGTCCGATCGGCGCTGGATCAGACGTATGAGAGCAGTGAGGTGCTGGTCGTCGACAACCGTCCCGGGGAAACGAGCCTCCCTGGTCCGCTCGTCGAAGCATTCCCAGGAGAAAAGCGCCTGTACTACGTGACCGAGTCGAAGCGCGGCCTGGCGGCGGTGCGAAACAGGAGCGCAAAGGAAGCCCGCTCAGAGATCGTCGCCCTGACGGATGAGGATGTCGTCCTGGACCCGGATTGGTTGGGATTCCTGGTGGCCGGTTTCGATCGTCCTGACGTCGCGTGCGTCACCGGGCTCATACTCCCCTCAGAACTCGAAACGCGGGCTCAACTCCTGATCGAAGAGTTCGGCGGGTTCAGCAAGGGATTTGAGCGGCGCAGATGGGACACGGACGCTCACCGTCTTGACCACCCGCTGTACCCCTATCTCTTCGGTATGTACGGCTCCGGTGCGAATGCAGCATGGAGAAGGGATCGTCTCGAGGCAGTAGGGGGCTATGACGTTCGACTGGGAGCTGGCACGACCACTCGGGGCGGCGAGGACCTCGATGTGTACTTGTCCTGCATTCAGGAGGGCCATCAACTGGTCTATGAGCCCGCTGCCATAGTTCGTCACCAACACCGGCGGGACCTCGGCCTACTCCGTCACCAAGTATTTGGATACGGAGTTGGTCTTGGTGCCGTGCTGACCAAGCGAATGTGCGTGAAGCAGGAGAGGGCAGAGATGCTGGTCCGGCTCCCGGCTGGGCTGCGATATCTGTTCAGCGCCATGTCACCGAAGAACCTCGGAAAGTCGACGCGTTATCCGCGCAGCCTCACACTGGCAGAGCTGATCGGTATCGCCTACGGGCCATTGGCCTTCTTCCGAAGCAGGCGGTCGGCGTGAGCATCATGCGAATCGCCGTTGCCGCCGGAGAGTGGGCGCCCATGGGACAGAAGGACTCACCGCGATCCTGGTCGCTCGGCGGACGGTGGTCTGGGATGGACCAACTCGGGCGTACGTCGACCGCGTTGGCGACGAACACGGTTGTCACTTCAGCGTTCGGCATCGCGTTCTGGGTCGCGGCCAGTCACCGGTATTCGCCGCGGCAGGTCGGCATCGATTCGGCTCTCATCTCCGCGATGCTCCTGATCTCGAGCTTCACCGAGCTGAACCTCAGCACTGCCCTCCCGCGGTTGCTTCCCCAGGTCCAACGACGGCGGTCTCGGGCGGTCGCGCTCTGTTACCTGGCGACGGGGGGAGCAGGAGCGATCGTGGCGGTTGGGTTCGTCTTTGCCATTTCGCCGGAGCTTGGCAACCTGCACTTCATCTCGCAGGATCGGGGCCTGGCGCTCGGGCTCATCGTCGCCGTCGTCGTCTTCAATGTGTTCGCCGTACAGGACGCTGTACTGGTGGCAACCCGTTGGGCCGGATTGGTGCCGATCGAGAATGCAGTCTTCGGAGTACTGAAGCTTCTGTTCATGTTGGCATTGGTCGGTCGGGTGTCGGGACATGGAATCTTCCTGTCCTGGGTCGTCGGCGCGCTCCTCCTCGTCGTTCCGGTGAGCCTCTTTCTATTCGGCAAGGTCCTTCGAACGCAGTCCCTCGCGGTGCCTCAATCGCTCTACCTGTCCGTCGACAGTCGCAGGTCCGTAGTGCGCTACGTGGTCAACGACTGGTTGGCCTGCATGCTGGGCCAGGGCACCGCCGATCTTCTTCCCCTGCTAGTGCTGGTCTCGCTGGGACGATCCACAACCGGCTACTTCTTCATCGCGTTCATGATTGCGACCGCCGCCTCCACCTTCGCTCAGTCGTTCAGTACCGCTTTGCTCGTCGAGGGCTCGTACGACGAGGGAGCGTTGACATCGTTGACCCGACGGGCCGCGTGTCGCTGCGCCTGCGTGCTCCTTCCCGGAGTGACGATCGCCGTGATCGTGGCTCCCTATGTCCTGAGCGTTTTCGGAGAGAGCTACAGTCAGTACGGCACCGGGGTGCTCCGGCTCCTTCTTTTGGCTGCCGTGCCGCAGACCGTTGTGGCGCTGGCGATGAGTGTTGAACGGGTCCGCGGACGAGCGAATCGCGTCGTGAAGTACCAGGTCATCTCGGCAGGCACCGCCATCGGACTGGCGATCCCCCTCATGCAGGCAATCGGTCTGGTCGGGATTGGTGTGGCATGGCTCCTGTCCCAGTGCATCGTCGGCCTGCTCGTACTCCCATCAATGTTGGACTGCCTGCGGGGTGGGCGGCTCCCGACAGCCTTCGAATCAGAAGTTGGCCGATGAAGACGATCGAGCATCCACCGGTTGACGACGACCTCCTCGATGCCAGTACCTCCAGTCAGATCGGGCGCCCACGGCTCCAAATAACCGACGCACTGGACATCGCAGCCGTCGCGCTCACTGCCGTGCTTTGGATACTGGTCGCGACGGACGCCTCCAGCGATGTGCGCGGGCTACTCCTTTTTGCATTCGTCGCCTTCGTGCCCGGTCGGGCCGTTACCGTCCATTGGCGATCCCTTAAAGGTCCAGCACTCGCGGTGACCAACGTAGTGGGGAGTCTCGCCATTACGACACTTCTCGCCACTGCATCCCTGTGGGCCCACGCCTGGGACCCCCAGGTTCTGTTCAGCATCGAGGCATTGGGGTCAGCGGTCTCCATCTCTTGGGGAGTGGTCCTTACGCTTCAACACCGGGCGCCAAGTGTGGTCGAGGCAAAACCCGAAACACCGACCGAAACACCGCTGGGCGCATCAGGTCGCAGGGTCGGTGGCCTCCGAAGGTCCGACGTGCTGTTGGGTGCGGGCCTCATTCTGTGGGGATGGGGTATTGCCGGCACCAACGTGGCACGGATCGGGCAGTGGGGCCTCCTGACCGCGTTCCCGCCCACGTTCTACATCGGGCTGGCCCTCGTCGTGCTGTCCGTCGTCTGGCAAGTGACCCGACGGTCATTGCCGACCGGCAGATTGGTCGCCCACCTCGTTGTCCTCACGATCATGATCACCGGAACGACCGCGCTGATCTATTCCGAGCCTCGCTACGCGTGGCTATACAAGCATGTCGGGGTAGTCCAGTTCATCAATCTGCACGGCGCTCTGAATCCGTCAGTTGATATCTACCAGAACTGGCCCGGCTTCTTCGCTCTGATGGCATGGTTCGACCGGGTCGCTGGGATCGCCAACCCGCTGTCCTTCGCCGCGTGGTCAGAAGCAGTGGTGACGTTGATCTCGTGCCTTGCCATCTATGCAGCGGCATCCCAGCTCAAGCTGAGCGTGCGGGAGCGGTGGATCGGTGTTTTCGTCTTCGTGATGGCCAGTTGGGTGGATCAGATCTATTTCTCCCCTCAGGCCCTGGGATACGTACTCGGGCTGGCGGTGCTCGCTCTCATCCTTACCTGGTTCAAGGACGATCGCTCGGACCGTTGGATGCAGGTCCTGGGGCGACACACTCGCCCGATTGTCGATCGCCTGCTTCGGTGTGGCGATATTCGCGGACTCCGCCCGGACGACAAATCGGAAACTGATGACGAAGTGGAGAATCTGCGACCAATGGGCCAGTCGGCCATCGCTCCGATGGTCGTGGTGCTCGGGATCTTCGCGGTTCTGGTCTTCGTCCACGAGCTCAGTCCCTACGTGATTGCGGTTCAGGTCACCGTGTTGGCAATTGTCGGCCGTATCCGTATGCGGTGGTTGGCGCCTGTGCTCTGGCTCATTGCCTTGGCCTATCTGGTTCCGAAGTTTCAGTACGTCAATTCGAATTACGGACTCGTGAAGTCGATGGGAAGCTTCTTTTCGAACCTCCAGACAGCGTCGACGTCAAGCCACCGCGCGTTCATCTCGGGCGTGAACGACACCGCTCGTGCCGCCCACGCCATCACTGTCATCGTCTGGGGACTCTCTGTGGTGGGCGTGGTGCGCCGGTACCGCGCCGGCCGGCCGGTGCTCGCATTGGCCGCGCTCGCATACGCCCCGGTCGTCACATTCTTCATGACCAACTATGGGGGCGAAGCGGCCTATCGGGTCTACTTCTTCTCCATCCCTTGGATCGCGTTACTCGTAGCGTCGGCGGTCTCGCCCGATGAGCATGCTCCTGGTCGCCGAGGAATTCTCGCTGTCGGGGTGACCATGGTGGTCCTGGTCGGTCTCCTCGTCCCCGCCTATTTCGGCGACGATGAGGTGTATCAGATCACTCCCGGCGAGGTTGCGGCGGCCCAATATTTTTACAACACAGCGCCCGACGGATCTGTGTTGATGCTGTCTGCGCCCAACTTCCCAAGTCGTGTCGGAGGTCGCTACGACCGTTACCTCGCATTGAAGAGTGAAGTGGACCCGAACCTCCTCCAGTACCCGCAGCTGGGAGACAACCAGGTTCTCGGCAAGCAGAGCATCCCGGCCCTCGACGAGATTGTCCAGACGTTCATTCGCGCAAAGCCGCGGAGCGTCTACGTCGTGTTTGCGGCGAGTGGCACCGCCTCGGCATATGCATACAACCTGGCGCGTCCAGGCAGTCTCCAGCGGCTTCAGGCGGCCGTAGCGTCTGCGCCCGAGTGGAGGACCGTGTTCACCGACAGCGACACGACAATCTACCGGTACGTCCCGACAAGCAAGGCGAGGTCATGACGACCACCACCGAGGCCTTGGTCAGAGAGCTCCAACTAGGTGAGCTTTCTGCACCCTGCCTGTGTCTAGATCTCGATATTGCCGAACCGATCCCCGCGCTGACCGCTCCCGAATTGGGCACCCCGAGGTGCGCGTGGATCCTGGTAAGGCTGGCCTCAGAACCGCTGGGGACGATGACCATCGAAATCCCCAGGGAGGGTCTTGATGCCGATGCGTTGGCCGTGGGCATAAGGAGTCGATTCGCAACGTCCATCGAACAGCGGAGGCCGACGATCGAGTCGGCTGGCGCAGCTAGCCGGATCGATGCAGCCGAACCAGCGGCCGCCGAAGGTGGATACCCCGAGATCACCGTTGTCGTGTGCACACGGAACAGGCCCGATGGACTGACGGCGTGCCTTGAGAGCCTCCTCGTGCAGGACTACCCCAACTACTCGGTCTTGGTCGTCGATAACGCCCCTGTTGCCGGTGGATCGCGCGCGGTGGTGGACCGCTTCGATCGGTCGATCGTCGGCTACGTGGCCGAACCCGAACCCGGCCTGTCGCGGGCCCGGAATCGCGGGCTCGCGGCCTCCTCCGGCGAGATCATCGCATGGATCGACGACGACGAGATCGCTGACCGTGGATGGTTGACGGCGATCGTGGATGGCTTCCGTCGAGAGCCGGGAGCGTCGGCCGTCTCGGGGATCATGCTCCCTGCTGAACTGGAGACCTGGGCCCAGGTCCGATTTGAACAGTACGGGGGACATAGCAAACATCGGGGATTCAAGCCCGAGACGTTCTCGCCCGAGACTGCGGCGATACAGGATCCCCTCTATCCTCTGCCGCCGTTTGGAACCGGCGGGAACATGGCATTTCGGCGGCGGGCACTCCTCGAAGTGGGTGGCTTCGACATTGCTCTGGGCGCTGGAAGTCCCACGATGGGAAGTGAGGATACGCGGATCTTCAGTGAGCTGCTCAACGCCGGGGCCACCGTTGTGTACCAACCCACCGCCGTCACGTTTCACTTTCATCGCCGGACCATCGACGAGTTGGAACGACAGATGTTCGGCTACGGGGTCGGTCTGACCGCTTTCTACGTGAGCCTCATCGTGTCTCAGCCCCGGTTGGTCGGGAAGATCATCCGACTTATCCCGCATGCCCTTCACGATGTCTGGAAACCGAATGGACTTCGGAGCGGCCATCTCCCCGAAGACTTTCCGGCTCGGCTGCAGCAGGCCAATCGCCGGGGGTTGCTCGTCGGGCCGGGTCGCTATCTGTCGGAACGGATCCGCATCGGACGAACTCGGCGATCCTCGGTGCCGAGCGGTGGGTGAGGATCCGCATGGATGACGCCGAAGACGCTGGCGGCGATCCACAGCGACAAGCGACCGACTGCTCGGTCGACCGATCGGGTGAAGTCTCGAGGGCCAGTAGTCGACTGTTCGGGCGTGGCCTGCTCTATGTGGTGATCTGGTCACTGGGCCTCGTATCGGGCATCGCAATTATTCCTGTTGTCACCAGAATGCTGGGGTTGGCCGGTTTCGGCCGCCTCACGGCCGCCCTGGCCATCGGACAGATCCTCGCCGTCCTGATCGGTCTTGGTATGCAAGCCGCGGTGATCCGACAATTTGTCGACGAAGGCGGCGAGACAAAAGCCCGAGGCCTCCTGTTCGTCGCCATCGTTCTCGCACTCGGTTTGACCATTGTGATCTACGCGACCGGACCGCTCTGGTCCCCGCCGCTCGGATTTCGGACCTTCAGCGGGCCACTTCAGCTTGTGGTCCTCTGGGCACTGCCAGCGTCTGGATGCCAAGCCGCCATGGGACTTCTGCGCGCACAAGATCGGCTCGGAGCCTTCTCGTCCATCAGCATCCTTCAGTCTGTGGGCAGTCAGGTCTGCGGCATCGTTCTCCTCCTGACGCTCAGCCGTTCACCGTTCGTCTACCTATTGGGATTCCTCGCTGGTCAGATTGGCGCTTTCGTCGTCGCCCTATTCCTTACCCGTCCTCGTGTCAGAGGCCTGTTCGACGGGGAAGTGACTCGGAGCGCTCTGGCGCTGGGCCTGCCGCTCGTTCCTCAAGGGTTGGCTGTATTCGTTCTGAACACCGGCGACCGGCTGGTGATTCAACGACAGCTGGGGCCGACAGCCGTGGGGCGATATCAGGTCGGATACGGCGTGGGATCACTGATCCTGGTTCTGATGGCCTCACTCAACCAGTCGTGGGAGGCCGGCGTTCTCTCCATCGAGGATGAAGCCATCCGGGCCGAAGTCATCGCCGACGCCCGCGACCGGCTGGTGCGGCTGATCCAACCCCTCGTCGTCGGTCTCGTCCTCGCAGCACCGATCGCCCTGAGAGTATTTGCTCCTCCCCGGTTTCGACCTGATCAGCTTGTCGCAGTTGCTGCCATCGTCGCCGTCTCGGCCACTCCGTTCTGCGTTCTACCTGAGCAATATCTTACGCCTGCTGTCAGTCAGGCGGACGAAGTCACTTGCACTGGTATCGGGAGCCTGCGCGGTGTTCAATATTGCGCTCAATATCGCCCTGATTCCGGTGATCGGGCTCAAGGGCTCCGCGCTGGCAACGACACTGGCGTTGACCCTGCAGGCGATCATGACGGAGCTCGCGGCGCGTCACCTCCTTGTTGTCCCTCGACCCCGGCCGTCGACTTGGCTATTTGCCATAGGAGGCACGGTGTTCGCTCTCGCGGCGATTGCGCTGCCCACGTCCGGCATGTGGATGGAGGCCCGTGCCCTGGTGAGCCTGCTCTGCGCAACCCTCGTCGTCATGATGATGCGCCGCATGCCTCTGACGAAGGCGAAGCCCATTGACATCGTCGATGTGCCCGCCGAGGAGCTCATTCGTGAGGAGATCTCGTCGATATGACCGACACCCGTGCTTATGTCGCGTTCACTCCCTATCACCTCGTTCTGGCACTCGCATTGCAGGTGCGAGACGGTCATCCTCCCGCAACTCTGCTGTTCGCCGACGAGGCTGGCTTTCTGGCCCAGGCGCCAGAGGTCGCTATGGCGGTCAATGATCACCTTGACCTGCATGTTGCCCCGGCGCTGGAGTCGATACCGATGTGGGAGTACCCAATGAGGCTCAGGTGGGCGGCGTCGCACGCCCAGCGAGTGTTGACAAGGAACGGCATCCCAAGCGAGATCTTCTTCTCAAACGGACTGCGTCCAGAATCACAGCGCCTTTTCAGCGCGCTCTCAGGCCAGACGACGTTCAACTGTGTCGAGGATGGGCTCGACTCGTACTTCGAATCGGATCAGGTGCTCGCGAATCGCTGGTACCGGGCGATGTATCGCCTCTTCAATGGCTCTCTTCATCCTCCCGGTCTCGACATGCTCGCGTCTGCGGACTTCGCCAGCGTGCAGGCAATCGTCCCGGAACTCTGTAGGGCGGCCCCGTCCCTGGTCCAGGAGATCCCTGCCGAAAGCCTGAAAGGGGCAACCGAAATTATGGACAAAGTGTTACCGCTGGAACCGCCGGAACACTCCATCACCGATCTCGTGCTGTTGGCGAACAGTGAGCGGATGGCCGAACCGGCTCGATACCTGGCGGACGTATTAGCGTCCGTGCGGTCCCCGACCTTCGGTGATGGTTCGGGAACAGTTGCGCTCAAAGCTCATCCGAGGGAACGAAACCCCGCATTCATCACCCAGCTCGCCAGCCATGCGGACTATGCAATTCCGAACTGGGTCCCGGTAGAACTCGTGTCGGGGTGGTTGAGCCCGGAGGTGAGGGTGCACTGCGGCATGACGACCTTCATTCTCACATCGAAGAAGCTGCTCCCAGGAAGGTGCGTGTACCTCGACGCAAGCGTGCCGGTCGGCCACGCGAGGTCACTGGGTCGGTGGGATCCGGCCATCCACCACAGTGGCACGAGCGGTCCCCGCCGAACTGGCCGATCGGCTGTGCAATGACCGGCCAATCAGGTCGGAACTCCGACGGCCCGGTGGTATGTGTCATCGGTTCGGGGACGCACTTCATCAGCGGCATCAGCTACTACACCTACTACCTGTCGGACGTGCTGAGCCAGAGATATCGCGTCTCGGTCATCTTGATGCGCCGGCTCATCCCGAAGCGCTTCTACCCCGGGCGCGATCGGGTGGGCGCTCCGATCACCGAACTTGATGCGTCGACTGTCGCCCCCACATTCGATGGGGTCGATTGGTATGCAATCCCCAGCCTCTTCCGTGCCGGTCGGTTTCTCAAGGAGCAAGATCCCGACACCGTGATCGTTCAATGGTGGACCGGCGCAGTTCTCCTGTCGTATCTGTTCCTGACCGGCATCGCTCGAAGAGGGGGGGCACGCATCGTCATCGAATTCCATGAGGATCAAGACACCGGGGAGACCAGCCTGCCACTGGTGAGGAAGCTGGTTGGGCCAGGGCTTGGCAGGCTGATTCGCAGGGCGGACCACTATGTGGTGCACTCCGAATGGGACAAGGTCCGTCTGGTAGAGAAATTCGGCTTGGATCCGGACCGAGTCTCGGTGATCGCACACGGGCCTTATCCGCTTGCAGCCGGCAATGTCAGCCCCGGTGGCTCGTCGACGCTCATGAGTGGGGTCGGCGCCCTCGGAACCGAGGTGGTAACGATCCTGTTCTTCGGAACGGTGCGACCCTACAAGGGCCTCGAGGATCTCGTGGACGCGTTCGAACTGCTGCCCAGGGACGACACACTGCATTGGAAACTTCTTGCCGTGGGTGAGACGTGGGAGGGTTGGACCATACCCTCGGAAAAGATGATGGCGAGTCCGTATTCGGGGGATATCGAGTTCGTCAACCGGTACGTGACCGACTCGGAGCTGCCTCATTTCTTTGATCGAGCCGATGTGGTGGCCCTTCCCTACAGGCGATCGTCTGCCAGCGGCCCGCTGCACATGACGATGCAACGAGGGCTTCCGGTCGTGGTCACGAAGGTGGGTGGTCTCACCGAGGTCGTGTCTGACTACACCGGAGCAGTCCTTGTCGAGGGTTGCAATCCTGTCTCTCTCGCCGAGGGCATCGTGTCTTCGTTGGCACTTCGGGGACTACCCCATGCCGACCAGCACACCTGGGCGGCCACCCTGTGCGCATTTGAGAAGATCATCCATTCCTTTTCCGACCCGGAGCGGGACGACATGGCGTTGCCCGTGATGTCGGACTGATGGAGGGCGGCGACCTGCAGGATCGGCAATCGTCCCCGCAAGGTGGTGGAGTACTCCCGGTTCTTCTGTACCACGATGTCTCGGATGGTCCGGTCGGCGATGCGTTCAGGCGTTGCGTCGTGCCATCGGGGCTCTTCGACGAACATATGAGTGCGCTGCGATCGGCCGGGTATCGAACGGAGAGCACATCCAACTTGCTTGCGACAGGTACTACGGAGCCAGAACATCCTCCTGCCGTCTACCTCACCTTTGACGACGGCTATCGGAGCTTCTCCGAATCGGTGGTGCCGACGATGGCGAAGTATGGAATGAGCGGCACGGTCTTCGTCCCCACGTCTTTTATCGGTGGTCCTGCCCGTTGGCTCACCGGCATCGGAGAGGAGCACCGACAGATCATGACCTGGGATGAACTCGGTGATCTGGCCGACACTGACTGCGAGATCGGCGCACACGGACACGAACATCTTCCTCTCGACCTCGTATCGAGGCAGCAGGTGAAGTCGGAGCTCCGGACGGGCCGATCGATGCTCGAGGACCGCCTTGGCCGGCCAATTGTGAGCCTGGCCTATCCATATGGCTTCCATCACGCTGCGGTTCGATCGCTGGCAAGGGAGTGCGGCTATGTGATCGGCTTCGAAGTGGGAGACAACCTTCACCTTGGAGCGGTGCCGCTGTCCTCCTCCGACCGGATGCTGAGGATCCGGCGGCTCATCATCGACGTGGATACCTCACCCGAGCAGTTGCTTACGCTCGTGAAGTACGGCCGACGGTCAAAGATGGTCCAGCGTGCACGCTGTATGGCGCGCCCAGGTTGGCGCGCCGTCCGGCGCAGCAGGGCTCACCGGACGATCTGAGGCATGATCGTCCGGGCTCCGGGTGATGATCAGCCTCACCCAAGCTCAACGGTGCCAATGCCAGCAGCACTGAATGCGCCGACGAGGTCAGCCGGAAGGGGTGGCGCTTCTCTGCCGAGCTGCGAGAGCTGCCTTCTCATATTGCGTTCTGCGAAGCGCTCCGAGTTCTCGTTGGCCGCACCGAAAGCGAAGTAGACGGCCACGCGGTCTGGCCTGCCGGTGAGTCGCATCTGTTTGCGTCGCAGTTGGGCGGCCAGCGCGGCCGGTGCCTTCGGTTTGACGACCTTCGCAGCGGCGAACAGTGCTGAGTCGATGAGGCTGGGTTCGACTCCTCGGTGCGTCAGTCGCACGTCAAAAAGAACGGCATCCCCTGCACTCGCCCGAATCGGAAGATCGGTGCCCTGGTCGAGGGCAGAGCTCCGGTACGAGCCGGGCCTCACGTGAAGAACCCGCTTGTCGTTGGTGTAGTCCTGGAGATATAAGGCAACCTTGACGACCCGACAGTCGTCGGTGTCGAAGCACTCCCGACCGAAGTATCCGCCCTGCATCATCTGCTCACCTGAGTCCTTGTGCCATTTCGACGCGACGTAGTTGCGGTGAAGGTCGGCCTCCATCGTGAAGATCATCTTGTCGAGATCTGCAGCTTCACGGACGATGGCGATGATGGCGGGATGACTGAATATCCAAGAGAGCCCTGGCGCCTCTGCGGCGGCATTCGGCAGTACGGTGCCGCCAGATTTATGGACGCCTTGGGCGTCCAGAGATTCGTTCACCTGGGTTCTGAGCGTCACTACCTCGGACCTGGTGAGCACACCGGGGACCACCACGAACCCGTCGGCTGCAAACCCTTCCCGAACATCCATCATTCGGTCCACACCGAAATCCTAGGAACTCTTGGTTTCCCATCCGTTGCCTCCCTGTGAACGCCATGTCAATTGGCACCGAGAGGGTCTTGGGCGAGGGCGAGTTGAGCCGCCATCTGCCTGCGCGCTCGGGCTAGGAGCCCGGGGTGTACGAGTATGCGACGACCCAGGCGATATCGAGGTCCGATTCCGCGGGTGTCGACGGGCCTGGACACGACTCCCATGTCGACGTGCCGCACGCCCATACCTGGGACTGAAGGTCCAAGACCATCGGTTGGGTGGGAACCGAGGCACCCGTTTCGGTGGCCCAGATGTTCCCGTCAACCGTGAACTCGACGCTGTCGGGAGTCCACTCGACGCCGTAGGTGTGCCACTGCGACTCGTCGATCGTCATCGTGTTCCGAATTTGCGCGTTTGCGCCGTCCTGCCGAAAGTGCAAGAACGAATAGGTCGTGCCTATTCCCCCGTTGCTCTCGGCAAAGTCGATCTCTGGAGGACCTGAGGCCCCGGAGGCAGGCCAAAGCAGCGCTGCATACGCAATACCGGCGCCGAGGTCGGACCGCATCCTGACGAGGTATTTGCCATAGGTCTGGCTCAATGCGGGCAGGCTCGAGAGTCCCGCAGACGTCCACGCGTTGCCGTAGGACGGGTCCCGGTAGGTCCTGAGTGCCAGCATCCCGTTGCCGAGCACGGCGTGGGTCGGGGACCAGGTCGTGTAGGGGTCGCCTCCAGGGTGGCCCGAGTAGAAGTCCCAGGTATTGGGCTGAATGGTCGGCCCGGCGAAGTCGTCGTGAAAGACCTCCGTCCATCCCGGGGGGTTCACGGTGGGTATGCCGGCGGTGTTCACTGGCAGCTGGGAGGCACCGGTGAAGGTAGTGGTGGTGCCGTCACCAGCAGCCAGAACGTACCCCTTGCCGTCCGGGGTCGAGGCCATGCCCACGATGGGCTTGTTGAGCCTCAACCCACCGGTCGAGCCATGGAATCCGGCATCGCCGAAGGAGAAGACGCCACCGTCGGAGGCCACCAACCAGTACCCGTTGCCGTCCGGGGTCGAGGCCATGCCCACGATGGGCTTGTTGAGCCTCAACCCACCGGTCGAGCCATGGAATCCGGCATCGCCGAAGGAGAAGACGCCACCGTCGGAGGCCACCATCCAGTACCCGTTGCCGTCCGGGGTCGAGGCCATGCCCACGATGGGCTTGTTGAGCCTCAACCCACCGGTCGAGCCATGGAATCCGGCATCGCCGAAGGAGAAGACGCCACCGTCGGAGGCCACCATCCAGTACCCGTTGCCGTCCGGGGTCGAGGCCATGCCCACGATGGGCTTGTTGAGCCTCAACCCACCGGTCGAGCCATGGAATCCGGCATCGCCGAAGGAGAAGACGCCACCGTCGGAGGCCACCATCCAGTACCCCTTGCCGTCCGGGGTCGAGGCCATGCCCACGATGGGCTTGTTGAGGTGTCTGGCGGACATGTCACCCATCGATCCGGCACCTCCGTAGGAGCGCACCCGCCCCACACTGTCGACCGCCCATCCCCCTCCGGAAAGCGACCCGGCAACACCCACGAATGGCACCGCGGTGGCAATCGCACCTGAGGCCGGACCCGCGGAGATTTCAATCGGAGCAAGGGTGACGATCAACGTCGTCAGAAGTGTCGTGGCCGTCAGAACCGCCCAACGACGACCCATCAGCCGATTCTTTGAGCCCAACAAGGAGAGGCGCACACGTCGCGGTCCGTGTTCTCGACCTCGCGGGGAGCCACTGTTCACGACGGATACTCCTCTCCGGTCGCAGGGCCGCGGCCGTCACGTGATGAAGTTGTCGGGACCGCTTCGACCACGGGACCTCAATACAGACTGTTGACGGGCCGAGGTGCCTGACGGATTCGACGTCGTGGCAATTCTTCCCGACGCGGCTCCGGCTCAACCACGGGCCCTTGTTCGATAACGGCAGGAACCCGGCGTGTCTTGAGCAAGACTTGACCCGGCCTCAGGGTGTGAATCGCAATTCCGGACTGGCTCCGCCTCCCGGTGTCGCCTCAGGACGGTCGGGACCTGTCAGAGTGATGCAGTGTTCGTAACCAATCACGTTCTCTCCGGTGTGATCATCGGAAGGGCATTTGAGCGCCGCCCTGTGGCGGCGTTTCTCGTCGGTGTGGGTTCTCACCTGATGCTCGATGCCGTTCCGCATTGGAGCTGCGACAAGTCCCTCGACGACGCGCCCGAGCGCTTCCTACAGGCGGCGAAGAGGGACGGCGTACTCGGTCTGGCCACAATCGCTGCGGTCACCTTGACCGTTGATCGCAGGGCCAGATGGTCCACGGTGGCAGCCATGGCCGGAGCCGCACTCCTCGACATTGACAAGCCTCTCCTGCATTTCATCGGGATCAATCCGTTTCCCAGGCCGGTCAGACGGCTCCACAGCTGGGTGCAGCGTGAATCTCCTCAAGGGATGCGCACAGAGCTGGCGTTCGGTCTGGCCACCGCCATCGCCGATGCAGGGATCATTGGCACCGGGCGCCGAAATGGGGCCGACGGACCCGTCTTTGTCGCATGAGTTCCCTGTTCAGGCACCGAATTGGAGAAAATCGGAGAATTCCCTCGATTTCAGCTCAAGTTCCGGTCCCGACGCGCCGATACATCCGGGAGGCTTGAGCGTCCGGCTCCCACGCCCGTCCTCACAGACCAAAGGCGGCGGCTCGATCCGACGGGCACCTCTCCAGCGTTCCGGTGCCCAGCCGGCACCCCGCCGCCAGGTTGTCGCGATGGGTCCGCCGGCCCCGGATGGGCAACCGATTTCGGTGGAACACCCTGACTCCAACACGCATCGCGGCAGTGCCACAACACTGTGTGACGTCTCCAAGGTTGGTCTCAGGTGCGGACATCGCCCCACGTCATTGGGGGTTTATGCCTTCGATTGCAACACCGATTGCAAACCGTCAAGCAGCCGGCCTTGCACGGCGGGAGCGGTCATTCATTGTCCCGACCGGCCTTCCCACCTCGAATCCGGTTGAGCGAGTTCACGTAAAGATTGCCCGGGGTCATGGTGGCAAATGGCCGGGCTATACCCCGTGAGCGCAGCGCCCAAACATTAAACTTCATTGTTGTAAGTGCCGGTCGACACCGCCCGTTAATCGGGCCGATGGACAGTGACCGTTCCGTCCCCAGCGATCCCGTCCTCCCCGGGAGATCCCAGGTGGGCGTTGGTTCACCCCAACTGAGCTGGTTCCAACGGCCAGTACGTGCTGCGAATGAGCTGAGCGGTCTGAGCTCTGTACTTTGTGCCAAAGATGATCTATGAGGTTGCTCACTTCGCGACGAGGGTGTCTATCCGTCGCGCATGAGTTCCACTCCTTTGGCCGCTTGGTTCATTGTGTCGTCACACATGGAAGCACCAATCGTGACTGGATGCCTGTCAATGTGGTGGACAACGGACCGGCAAATGAGCCCGCCACGGTCACCCGGATATGTGACGTGGGAAACCACCGGTTGGCCGTGTGTCAACGAATCAGCGGTTAATACCACGTTCACGAAACAGGGCGCCATCTCGCTTGCAAGTCTCATCGACCTGTTCCACAATCTGGCCAACATAGTGTCGGACTACCTGCAGGAAGTCCTCGTCGCAGGCAGGTAAGCGGCGGAGCGTCTTTGTCGGACACTTTCAGTGGCCGAAAGCCGTCATTGAGTGACTTTCAGGCACTGGGAGTACAGGCCCAGACCTCTGAACGCTGTCTGCAATATCATCCATCGACCCACGACCAGGCACCATCTCGACACATGAAAGGACGCATCGTATATGGGCAAGCGGATCGCTGTGATTGGCAGTGGTTACGTGGGCTCGGTCGTTGCCGCCTGTCTGGCCCATGTGGGGCACGACGTGATCGGTGTCGAATCGGACGCCGCCAAGCTCCACCAGCTCTCCTCGGGCGCCGCCCCCTTCCACGAGCCCGGCCTCGACCCCCTGATCGCCGCCGGCGTCACCGGCGGCAATCTCCGCTTCACCAGCGACTTCCAGGACGCCATGGACTCCTCTGACGTGGTCTTCGTGTGCGTCGGCACCCCACCCGGGCCCGACGGCGAGGCCGACACCGGTGCCATCCGCGGCGTGGCCCGCTCCATCGCCCGCAACCTCCGCCACTACCACGTCATCGTCACCAAGAGCACCGTCCCCATCGGCACCGGCTACTGGCTGGGCTCCCTCATCGAGGACGTCGCCGGCCCCGAGGGGCGCCACCTCTTCGGCGTGGTGTCCAACCCCGAGTTCCTCCGCGAGGGCAACGCCGTCCAGGACTTCCTCCACCCCGACCGGGTGGTCCTCGGGAGCGACGACCCCCGCGCCCTCGAGATCGCCACCGACATGTACCGGCCCATCCTCGACCAGCACATCCCCGGCGACGTCGGCCACCGCGACGTCGTCCCGCTCCTGCAGACCAAGCTCACGACCGCCGAGATGATCAAGTACGCGTCGAACGCCTTCCTCGCCACCAAGATCAGCTTCGCCAACGAGATCGCCCGGCTCTGCGACTTCGTGGGTGCCGACATCACCGAGGTCACCGCCGGCATGGGCCTCGACACCCGCATCGGCGGGAAGTTCCTCGACGCCGGCCTGGGGTGGGGCGGCTCGTGCTTCGGCAAGGACCTGTCGGCCCTCATCAGCACGGCCGGCGAGTACGGCTACCGGCCCCGCATCCTCGAGGGGTCCATCGCCGTCAACCAGTCCCAGCGCAAGTACGTCGTCGACGAGCTGCTGCGCCAGCTCAAGACCCTGCGGGGCACCAAGATCTGCATCCTCGGCCTGGCCTTCAAGCCCAACACCGACGACCTGCGCGACTCGCCGGCCCTCGACGTGGCGGCCCGGCTCCTCGACAAGGGGGCGTTCGTGTCGGCCTACGACCCCATGGTCGACGCCGTGCCCGACGTGCCCGACATCCGCCTCATGCCCGATGCCCTCCGGGCGGCCGCCGACGCCGATGCCATCGTGCTCGCCACCGAGTGGCCCCAGTTCCTCAGCATCGACCTCGCCGAGCTCCGCCAGGCCATGCGGGGGGACATCTTCTTCGACGGGCGCAACAACTTCGATCCGGAGCTGGTCGGCCGGGCCGGGTTCCGGTACCTCGGCATCGGCCGGGGGTCGTCGGTCCGTGCCCCCCGGGTGGACCAGTCGTTCGACCTGCAGCCCACCACCGACGGGGCCGTCGCACCGTGACCAAAGACCCCCGACCACTGCCTGTTCCCCCTGCCCCCGAAAGTAGGTGCCCATGGCTCTGACCGATGCCGAGGCGGAAACCGTCGCCGACGTCCGCAGCGTGGACCTGAGCGTGGTCATCCCGCTCTACAACGAAGAGGAGAGCATCGATCTCGCCGTCAAAGAGGTGCTCGGGATCCTCTCCGACCTGCCCCTCACCTCGGAGCTGATCCTGGTCAACGACGGCAGCACCGATACGACCGGTGCGAAGGCGCTGGCCTGGCACGACGCCGATCCCCGGGTCAGGGTCATCGAGTTCCGCCGCAACTTCGGCCAGACCGCCGGCATCAGCGCCGGGTTCGAGCACGCCGCCGGTCGGGTGGTCGTGGTCATGGACGGCGACCAGCAGAACGATCCCGCCGACATCCCGACCCTGCTGGCCGCCCTCGAGGACGGCTACGACGTGGCATCGGGATGGCGGGCCGACCGCAAGGACAAGCTCATCATGCGGCGGCTGCCCTCGCAGGCGGCGAACTCGCTCATCTCGCGGGTCACCGGGCTCAAGCTCCACGACTACGGGTGCACCCTGAAGGCGTACGACAAAGAGGTGATCGACCGGCTCGAGCTGTTCGGTGAGCTCCACCGGTTCATTCCGGCGCTGGCCCTCATCGCCGGGGCCAAGGTGGTGGAGATCCCCGTCAACCATCGGGCCCGTGAGCACGGGAGCTCCAAGTACGGCATCTCCCGCATGCCCCGGGTCGTGCTCGACCTGGTCACCGTCAAGTTCCTCATCGGCTACCGCCAGAGGCCGATGCAGTTCTTCGGCCGGCTGTCGATGGCGTCGGTCGGGCTGGCCGGGGCCAGTGCCGGATGGTCGGCCGTCCGTTCACTCCGGGGCTCGCCGAAGCGGGGGAGCGGGCCGGCGGCCCCCCTCCTCATCGGGGCCGTCCAGCTGGCGTCGTTCGGACTCATCGGGGAGATGCTGACCCGGCTCTACTTCAAGGACTCCGCGCAACGGCCCTACGTGGTCCGGAGCGTGACGGGTGACGGGAGCTCGCCGCTGCGGGCGGTCCCCCATCTCGACGAGGGCACCGGAAACGGTGGGGGAACCTTCGTCGGAGGGGGAACGGAGGCTGAGTGACCGCGTCGCGGTGGGTTTCCGCATACGACCTGCTGACCGTCCGCGCCCCGGCCCCGGCGCCGATCGACAGGAGAGGGGCCGCGCTGGCTCCCGTGCTGGCGCTGGCCGAGCCACCGGCCAAGACCCGGCGCGTCGCCCCCATGACCGTCGTCCGGATCGTGGTCACCGCCGGCGCCTTCGCCCTCATCGCCCGCAAGATCGGCTTCGGTGCCGTCCTCCACGCCCTGTCGGAGTCCAATCCGGCCCTGCTGGCGGCGGGGTATGCGGTCGCCGTCATCACCATCTTGATCACCGTCCGCCAGTGGCACGGGCTGTCCAACGCCAACGGGGTGCCGTGCACCTACCGGCGGTGCCTCCACCTCGAGCTGGGGGGTGACGTGTTCGACGCCGCCCTGCCCAGCTCCATCGGTGGTGACTTCATTCGGGCCACCTCGCTGCCCGAGACCCCGGACCAACGCGTCCCGGCCGCGGCGTCGGTGGTGCTCCGCCGCCTGTGCAACTTCCCGGGCATGATCATCCTCACCGCCGTCGGGCTGCTGGCCACCGTCGAGGTCGGCTACGCCGGGCGGATCCGCCCCTACGCCCTCTGTGTCGTGGCCGGCGGGGTCGTCCTGGTGGCGTCGTCGTTGAGCCCCGCCCTCGGGCGGATGAGCCGGTGGGGGATCCTGAAGCGCGGCCCGGGCGCCGCCGTGTCCAAGCTGCTGGCCACCCTCCACGAGTTCCGGGGCCAGCGCCGCGACCTCCTCCGTGCCACCGGCCGGGGGCTGGTGTTCTGGGTCTTCGTGGTGGCCAGCCAGTCCCTGTTCATCCTGGCCGTCGGCATCCACGTCACCCTGGCCTACAGCGCCCTGGTCATCACCACCGCCACCGCCGTCACCATGGTCCCCATCTCGCTGGGCGGGTACGGCCTGCGCGAAGGGGCCTTCGCCGCCTTTCTGGCCGCCGGCGGGCACGCCACCGGCGCCCAGGGCGCGGCCGTCGGCATCTGCATCACCGTGCAGACGCTGGCCCTCGGCGTCATCGGCATCCCCTTCTACCTGACCATCCGGTCGCGCAAGCGGCGGCCGGTCGCCCTGGTGGCGCCGCCCGAGACGGCCGTGGGGGCGGCGTGATGCGCGTCCTCATGGTGTCGCCCCACCCCGTCTACTCACCCCGCGGGACCCCGATCAGCGTGTTCAACCGGTGCGTGGCGCTGTCCGCCCTCGGCCACCGGGTCGACCTGGTCACCTACCCGGTGGGGGAGGACCGCCCGGTCGACGGCCTCCGCTACCTGCGGGCGGCGGTGCCCGGCGTGCGGACCGTGGCCGTCGGGCCCTCGACCGCCAAGTTCGTCCTCAACGGCGCCGTGACCGTGCGGTCGCTGTGGGAGGCGGCCCGGGGGCGGGGCCGGTACGACGTCGTCCACACCCACGAGGAGGCGGGCCTGTTCGGACCGGCCCTGGCCCGGCTGGCCGGTGCCCCCCACGTCTACGACATGGGCAACGACTGGGCCGACGTGCTGGGCAACTACGGGCTCGGCCCACGCAACCCGGTGACCCGGCTGTCCGAGGTCCTGGAGAACGCGGTGATCCGCCACTCCGACGTGGTCGTGGCCCACTTCCCCGTCATCGCCCAGCGCGTCCGTGCCGCCACCTCCACGCCCGTCGAGACGGTCTGCAACATCTCGCTGGAGGCCGACCCCGACCCGGCCACGGTGTCGGCGGTCCGCCGCTCGTGGGCACCCGAAGGCACCAAGGTCATCCTCTACACCGGCACCCTCGAGCCCTACCAGGGCGTGCCGCTCCTGTTGGAGTCGATGGTGGCCGTCTCCCGCAGCCATCCCGAGGCGGTGCTGGTGGTGGCCGGCGGGCGGCCCGACCAGATGGAGGCCCTCCATGCCCTGGCCGACGAGCTCGGGGTGGCCGGCCAGGTGCGGATCGTCGGGCAGGTGCCGGCCACGCTCATCCCCGCGTGCCTCGGGGCCGCCGACATCCTGGTGTCGCCGCGGGAGCGGGGGAGCAACACCCCGCTCAAGATCTTCTCCTACCTGCGCTCGGGCCGGCCCATCGTGGCCACCGACATCATCAGCCACACCCAGATCCTGGACGGGCAGTCGTGCGTGCTGGTCCCGCCGACGGCCACCGGCCTGGCCGGCGGCATCGAGGGACTGCTGGAGGACGGGCCCCTGCGCACCAGTGCCGTCGAGGGGGCCGCGTCGCTCCGCTCCCACTACGGGATCGAGCAGTACGTGGCCGGTGTGGCCGCCGCCTACGCCCACGTGGGTGGGGACCCGGTCGATGCCCCGGCCGTCGAGCAGGCGGCCACCCGCGTCCGCCGGTCCACCGACTCGGCGGTGGGGGACACCGCCGACGAGCGGTCGTGGAACGAGTTCTCCGATGCGCCCCTGGGCGTGCCGGCGTGATCAGGAGGGGAAACGGTGGAGTGCACCACATGAGAGCGGACAACCGAGAGGAGATCCCATGAGAGTCGTCGTCACCGGAGCCGCAGGATTCATCGGCAGTCATCTGAGCGAGGCGCTGTGCGCGTCCGGGCACCAGGTGCTCGGGGTCGACTGCATCACCGACTACTACGACCCCATGGAGAAGCGCCGCAACCTGATGGGCCTGACCCGGCTGCCGGGCTTCTCCTTCGAGGAGGCCGACCTGCGGACGGCCGACCTCCGCCCGCTCATCGACAGCGCTGCCGTCGTCTTCCACCAGGCCGGGCAGCCCGGCGTGCGCAAGTCGTGGTCGACCGGGTTCAACGACTACTGCGAGCACAACGTGAAGGCCACCCAGCGCCTGCTGGAGGCGGCCCGGGCAGTCGGCACCGAGCGTGTCGTCTACGCCTCGTCCTCGTCGGTGTACGGCAACGCGCCGTCCTACCCGACCCGGGAGACCGACCTCCCCCGTCCGTTCAGCCCCTACGGGGTCACCAAACTGGCGGCCGAGCACCTGTGCGGTCTCTACGCCGCCAACTGGGGCGTCCCCACCGTCTCCCTCCGGTACTTCACCGTCTACGGCCCCCGCCAGCGTCCCGACATGGCCATGCGCCGGCTGGCCGACGCCGCCGTGACCGGCACGCCCTTCAACCTGTTCGGCAACGGGCGCCAGGTGCGCGACTTCACCTACGTGTCCGACGTGGTGGCCGCCAACCTGGCCGCCGGCTTCGGGGACGTCCCCCCGGGGACGATCGTGAACGTCGCCGGCGGCTCGAACGCGGTGATGGCCGATGTGATCGAGATGATCGGCAACCTGGCCGGGGCCCCCATCCGGCTCGAGCGGTCCGGCAGCGAGGCCGGCGACGTGCAGCGGACCGGCGGCTCCACCGAGCGGGCCCACGAGCTCCTCGGCTGGGAGCCCCGGGTGAGCCTGGTGGACGGCCTGGCCGCCCAGGTGGCCTGGTCGCAGTCGATGATCGGCTCGAGCGAAGTACAGGTGGCATAGGGCCGGCCGGCCTCGAGGACGGCAGTGGAGTCGACGGAGTCAGTGGGCAGGGAATCGACGGAGACCGGGAGAACGGGGGCAGTCATGAGGGCATCGGTGGAGCGGAGGGGACCGGGTCGGCGGCGTGCCCTGGGCCGGATCAGGGCGGCCGCGGTCGGTCTGTTGCTGTTGACGCTGCTGCCCATCGCCGCGCTCGTCGTCACCCCCCGGACGGCCGGTGCCGACCTCACCACCAACAACAGCGATCTCCTGCGCACGGGCTGGTATCCGGATGAATCGGCACTTTCGCCCCAGACCGTCGAGGGGGGCTCGTTCGGACAGCTGTTCAACTCGTCGGTCAACGGAGAGGTGCTCGCCCAGCCGCTGGTGTCGAACAACACCCTGCTGGTCGCCACCGAGAGCAACTACGTCTACGGACTGGCCCCCCGCACGGGCGCGCCGCTGTGGAGCAACTACCTGGGGGCGCCCCTGGTACAGGCCACCGACGGGCACATCAGCAGTTGCACCGACATCGTCCCGACCATCGGCGTCACCTCGACGCCCGTCGTCGATCCGGCCACCAACATCATGTACCTGGTCAGCCAGACGGTGGTGAACGGGGTGCCCCAGTTCTACATGCACGCCCTGTCGGTCGCCACCGGGGCCGAGGAGCCCGGTTTCCCCGTCCTGATCGGCGGCACCGCCGACAACGACCCGACCCACGTGTTCACCGCCGGCGACCAGCTCCAGCGGCCCGGGCTGCTCCTCATGAACGGCGTGGTCTACGCCGCCTTCGGCGCCCACTGCTGGATCGCCCCCGAGGAGGGCTGGGTCTTCGGCGTGTCCGCCGTCGGGCAGTCCAACGCCGGCCAGATCACCGCCCGTTGGTCCGACGAGGCCGGTGTCTCCCAGACCAACCCCGACGGACCGGGCGGCGGAATCTGGATGTCGGGGTCCGGCCTCGTCTCGGACGGGCCGGGACAGATCGTCCTCGCCACCGGTACCGGGGTGACGGCGTCACAGCCGACGCCCGACTCGGCGGTGCCCAACACGCTGGCCCAGAGCATCCTCCGGCTCCAGGTGCAGCCCAACGGCTCGTTGAAGGCCACGGACTTCTTCACGCCCTATGACGGTGCCGCCCTCGACGACGACGACTCCGACATCGGTTCGGGAGGCGTCGTCGGGCTCCCACCCCAGTACTTCGGCACCGCTGCCCACCCGAACCTGTTCGTGCAGGTCGGCAAACAGGGCCAGCTCTACCTGCTGGACGCCAAGCACCTGGGCGGGTACCAGCAGGGGACGGCCGGTTCGGACAACGTCGTGTACGAGGCCCAGAACTACGGCGTGTGGGGCAAGCCGGCCGTGTGGCCGGGTGACGGCGGGTGGATCTACCTCACCACCGCGTCGGGGAGCCACGGCGCCGGCCAACTCGAGGCCCTCAAGTACGGACTCGACGCCAACGGCAACCCGACCCTGTCCGAACAGGGGGTGAGTGCCGACCAGTTCGGGTACGGGTCCAGCGCCGTGTCGGTCACCTCGTCGGGCACCACCTCGGGGTCGGCGCTGGTCTGGACCATGTGGATCCCCGCCGACTCGGCCTCCACCGGCGCGTCGGCCCAGTTGCGGGCCTACAACCCGATTCCCGTGAACGGCACCATGCAGATGGTCTGGAGCGCCCCCATCGGCTTCGGCACCAAGTTCGCACCTCCGTCCGTCGCCAACGGGGTGGTCTACGTCGGCACCCGCGACGGCCATGTCGAAGGGTTCGGCTCGCCGGTGCCGTCGCCGCTGTCCACCCCGGGTGTCACCTTCCCCACCACGGTCCTCGGCCAGTCGTCCACGGCCACCGAGACCTTCACGGCCAACAGCCAGGTGACCGTCAACTCGGTGGCGGCCTCGGGGCCCTTCGCCGCCGGTGCCCCGACACCCCCGGTGGGCACCGTCCTCAGTGCCGGCCAGACGTTCTCGGTCCCGGTGACGTTCACCCCGACCACGCCAGGGTCCGAGGGCGGAGCCCTGTCCCTCGGCACCTCGGAGGGGGCGGAGAACTACTCGTTGTCGGGGACGGCCGAATCGGCCAGCGCCGATCTGGTGGCGTCCCCCACCTCGATCAGCTTCGGCGGGGTGGAGGTCGGGCAGGACTCGACGGGGACCGTCATCTTGAGCAACGAAGGGGCCAAGACCCTCACCGTCAATTCGGTCAGCCCGCTCAACGCCCCCTACAGCGTGGTGGGACTGCCGGCGGCGGGCGCCACCATCGCCAGCGGGCAGAGCATCACCGCCACCGTCACCTTCGCCCCCACCGGGGTCGGGCAGTACGACACCGCCATCGACATCCAGAGCACCGGCGGGGGCAGCACCATCTTCATCGACGGGGAGGGGGGCACTCCTCCGCTCATGCAGGTGTCGCAGGAGAACATCGAGTTCGGGACGGTCCCCGTCGGCGTGACCGCCACCCAGAGCTTCACGGTCCAGAACGTGGGCGGCACCGCCCTCACCATCGACAAGGCGAAACCACCGGTGGGCAACGCCAACTACGCCCCGGTCACCTCCCTCGGCGAAGGAACGGTCATCGAGCCCGGTCAGTCACTCGTCGAGCAGGTCGACTTCACGCCCACCGCCACCGGTGACCAGACGGCCAGCTGGCTCATCCAGGGCGACGACGGCTCCGGCCTCCAGACCGTCAACTTCGACGGCACCGGCTCGGCGCCCCCGGTGCCCGGCCTGTCCATCGGCGACACCGACGTCAACCTGCCGACCACCGGATCCGTGGTGACCGACTTCCCGGTGAGCCTGACGGCGGCCAGCCCCACCCCGGTGACGGTGACCTATGCCACCAAGGACGGCTCGGCCACGGCGGCGGCGGGAAATTACGTGGCCACCTCGGGCACCCTGACCATTCCGGCCGGCCAGACCTCGGCCAGCATCCCGGTCACCGTCAACGGGTTCACCGCCTCGGCCACCCAGTCCTTCTACGTCACCCTGGCCAAACCGACGGGAGCGGTGCTGGCCGGTGGGCAGGGCCGGGCGTACCTGGCCAACCTGGTCCTTCCGGCATCGGTCGGGGTCACCGACACGACCGTGGCCGCCCCGGCCACGGGGGCGACCGCCTCGATGGTGTTCACCGTGACCGCCACCCAGCTCAACCCCGGACAGACCTTCACGGTGCAGGCGGCCACCGCCGACGGCACCGCCACGGCGGCCTCGGGGGCGTACACCCCGGTGAGCACCACCTTGACCTTCTCGTCGGCCGACCCGGTCCAGACGGTGACCGTGCCGGTGCTGAAGGCTCCACCGGCCGGCACCAACACCAACATCGCCCTCAATCTCTCCGCCGTCTCCTCGGGAGCCGACATCGCCGACAAGCAGGGCATCGGCACCATCCTGGGCGGCGGCACCCCGCCCCTCCCGGCCGTCTACGTGGACAATACGGCCGTGGCCCGGCCGAGCAGCGGCACCACGACCGCCACCGTCACCCTGAAGCTGTACCCTCCGTCGACCCAGGTGGTCCAGGTCCTGGCCCAGACGGCCACCAACAGCACCCTGGTGTCGGGGACCGACTTCGTCCCGGTGCCGGCCGACTCGGTGACGTTCCAGCCCGGGCAGACCGTCCAGACGATCCCGGTGACCATCAACGGCTCGGCCACCAGCTCCGGCACCGGCACCGTGGCCATCGGAATCTCCAAAGCCACCAACGCCGTCACCGGCAACGCCGGCGCCAAGGTCTACGTGGTCAGTCCCATCCGCCACCAGTTCGTGGCCGCGCAGTCGACGACGGGCTGGGTCAGTCCCTCGCAGCCGACCACGGTCGACGTGCCGGTGACCCTCGAGTCGGCCTCGGCCACGGACACCACCGTGACGGCCACCACGGCCAACGGCACCGCCCTGGCGGGAACCAACTACACGTCGACCTCGGGCCCGGTGACCATCCCGGCGGGCCAGACCGAGGCGGTCGTCCCGGTCACCATCGCCGCAGAGCCGTCGGGCTCGCCCACCAGGACGTTCTCCGACACCCTCAGTGGAGCGCCCAGCGGCACCGTCATCGTGGACCCGACCGCCACCGTCACCTTGTTGGCATCGACCACCAACACCACGGTGGCGCCCACCCCCACCGCACCGACGCTGGTCGACCAGACACCACCGACCACCGCCGCCGGCAACACGCCCTACGCCTACACCTTCACCGCCACCGGGTACCCGACACCGTCCTTCAGCATCCTGGAGGGCGGCGACCTTCCCCCGGGCATCACCTTGGACCCGACCGGCATCCTGGCCGGCAGCCCGGATCAGGACGGGTCCTACACCTTCGAGGTGGCCGCCGGTAACGGCGTGGGTCTGGCGGCCGTGTCGGCACCGATCACCATCACCGTGTCGGGGGCGTCCACCCCACCCGCCTTCGTGAACGACAGCCCGCCGTCGAGTGCGACGGTCGGAACGCCGTTCACCTACACCTTCACCGCCTCGGGTTCGCCGGCACCGACCTTCACGGTGAGCAGTGGCGCACTGCCACCCGGACTGACCCTCCAGACCCTGACCGGCGTGCTGAGCGGGACGCCGACCACGACGGGCACCTACAACTTCCAGATCCAGGCGGCCAACACCAGCGGGGGGAACCCCGACATCACCCCCACCATCACCATCGGCGTCGGCAGTGGTTCGGCCGCGCCCTCGATCACCACCACGGCCACCTCGACGTCGGTGCAGGTGGGCCAGAGCCTGTCCTTCGCCGTGACCGCCAGCGGCCAGCCCACACCGGCGCTCAGTGTGGCCGGCACCCTGCCGGCCGGAATCTCATTCGTCGACAACGGGAACGGGACCGGCACCTTCAGCGGCACGCCGCCCAACGGAGCCGAGGGCAGCTATCCGGTCACCATCACGGCGGCCAACAGCGTCTCGCCGGCGGCCACCAAGGCGTTCACGATCGTCGTCACCGGCATCGCCCCGGCGTTCGTGAACGAATCGGCGCCGACCACGGCGTCGGTGGGCGTGGCCTACAGCTACGCCTACACGGCCATCGGGGATCCGGCCCCGACCTTCAGCCTGGCCAGCGGCACGCTCCCGCCCGGCCTGACCATCGCCGCCGGCGGCACCCTGAGTGGGAAGCCGGCGGCCATGGGGACCTACATGTTCACCATCCAGGCGGCCAATGCCAGTGGCACGCCGGCCGTGTCGCCGGACCAGACCGTCACCGTGTCGGCGGCCTCCTCGACGGCGGACATGGAGATGATCCTGACCGGCCCGGCATCGGTGGCCGTCAACGGCACCGCCACCTACGGAGTGGCGGCCAAGAACCTGGGACCGAGCACGGCCACCGGCGTCGAGGCCATCCTCACCGTCCCGTCCGACATGAAGGTCACCACGGTCCCGGCCGGCGTGACCTACTCCAACGGACAGTGCGTGCTGACCGCCGCCAGCCTGGGCAGCGGCGCGGACATCAAGTTCCAGGTCGCCCTGACGGCACTGTCCCTGGGCACGGCCACGCTCACCGCCTCGACATCGTCGGCGCTCAGCGATCCGGCTCCGGCCAACAACACCGAGACGTTGTCGACCATCATCAAATCCTGACCCGTCCCCCCGGGGATGCGCCGCCCGACGTGGGGCACCCTCCCCTCCGTGGGGTCCGGCCCTGGTCCGGACGAACCGGGTGCCGGTGCGCTCAGTTCGTGTTGAGGAAGACCGACACCTTCTCGTCGTCCTCCACCAGCACGAACCGGTTCTGGATGATCTGGCGAATGCTCGGGAGCATGCCCGGATAGTTGTCGTCCGCCACGATCAGCCAGGACCTCGGGTGGGCGTCGATGGCGTCCTCGAAGGCGGGGCCGTTGAGCAGGGCGCCGGCGCCGTACTGGGTCTCGACGACCCGGTGGTTCTTGTCGAACACGTAGAGGAGGTTCGAGTAGCGCCGGTACGGCACCCAGTAGTCCGGCGCCCGGCCCATGGTGGATCCCACCAGGTTGGCCGGGGCCGCGGCGATGACGGCGTCGCCGGGTCGGAGGCGGACCTTGACGTAGTTGTCGGCCAACGGATAGTTGAGCTCCGACTGCGAGACGTTGGCACTGGCCAGGGTCTGGGCCAGGGGGCCGAAGTCGGGCAGCCCGGCGATGAGGCTCAGGCCGATGGCGATGGTCAAGGCCAGGGTGAACACCGCAACACAGGCCGAGGCGTAGCGCCGGGTGGCCCGGGCCGCCCTCGAACCGGTGGTGACCGCCCAGCGGAGCCCGTCGACCAGGTCGGCGAGGCCGCACCCGGCCAGCGCGAAGACGAAGGGGAAGCACACGAAGCAGTAGCGGGAGTCGCGCTCCACGAGGAAGTCGGACACCACCAGCATGGGGACGATCCAGTACAGGGCCAGGTACATCCGACCCGTCTGCTTTCGGATCAGTCCGGCCACCATGCCGAGCACGGCCAGGGAACTGATGACGGTGATACTGGCTCCGTAGGTGGTGTCGGTGAAGAACAGGCGGAACACGTAGTAGAGGGGGGAGGGGTCCCACTGCACGGTGGTGGTGCCGCTCAGGTCGACACCGAAGGCGGGCGGGTGGGTCAGCTTCACCAGCACGAGTTGGAGCCCGACGACGGCGACGGCCCCGCCTCCGAACACCCACCACCGCCAGTTGCGCATCCACTTCGATCCGACCAGCCAGAACAGGGCGATCGGAATGATCGGCAGCACGCCGAAGGACTCCTCGTGGGTGAGGTACATGGCGACCAAGGCCGCCATGGTGAGGAGGATGTTCCTGGTCGACGGCGTCTTGATGGCCCGCAGCAGGAGGATGGCCACGATGACGACGACGCACTGCACCATCTGGTACATGCGGACATCGCGGGCGTGGGCGGCCTCGATCGGCGACACCACGAAGAGCGCCAACGTGGCGATCTGCAACACGGGCCGGTTGCGGAGCACCATGGGGAGGAGGAAGAACCCGACCAGGAGGATGGTGGCCACGTAGAACAGGACGCTGATGCTCCGCAGCCAGGCGGTGTTGTCGTGCGTCACCCCTCCCACCACCGCCAGCAGGAGGGAGTACAACTCGGACTTCCAGTAGAGGAACCCCGATGGCCACTCCGGCAGCAGCAGGTGGGCCCGCATGCCCTGGGCCGCGGCGATGCTCGACAGCTCGTCCTGCCAGAGCGGTTGGTAGTCGATCCGGAAGATCTCGACGATGAATCCGATGACGGCGATGCCGATGACGCCGAACCGGGTGACCGGTCCTTGTGACCAGCCGCTGACGGTGCTCACCTGCCACTGCCGTCGGGAGGGTGCCGTGTCGACCGGCGTCGCCGTCTTGCCGAGGCCGGCCGTGTGGCCGTTCGTGCCGGCCAACTCAGCCGTGCCGTTGCTGCCGTCAGTTCCGTTGTTCCCGTTGTTCCCGCTGCTCCCGCTGCTCCCGTTGCTCCCGTTGCTCCCGTTGCCCCCCAGGTCCTCCCACACCGGTCCACGGGACCGCTCCGCCGTGTAGAGCATGGCCGCCACCCCGGCCAGGGCGATCAGCAGGATGACCCACAAGACGTCCGGTGTACTGGGGAAGGGCGGCTGCACGTACACGATGTGGCGGAGCTCGGTGAGTACCAACATCAGGCCACAGGCGGGGAGGATCCCCAACGCCGCCGCCCGGAGACCGGCGGCGAAGCGCACGCCGGCCGCCCTGGCCAGGAGAAGCGCCACGCCGATGGCGATCAGGATGACCAGCATCGACGTGAGGCGGTGGCTCAGCTGGACCGACGTGGGAATCGAGATGGTGGTGGGGACCGTGTTGAACGTGGCGACGTAGTTCTGCGGGTTGGCCACGTAGCCGACGGGCCGGTTGACATGCCATGACGGTCCGGTGGCGAAGGAGGTGGTCGTGGTCCCCGAGCGGACGAGACCGTCCAGGTACACGAACGGCGCCCCCAGGGAGTTGACCCACATGGTCAGCGTGTGGGTCCCCGGGGACAGCACCGGGCACAGGTCGGCGATCTGGAAGGGCACGACCGAGGGCAGGGCGACCGAACTGGTCGCCACCTTGTCCGGATCCCCGAAGTACTGCCGTGTGCTGGTCCCCGACAGCACGGGCACACCGTCCACGGAGATCACGTAGGAGCCGATGGCGGCGAAGCGCACCCACCCCTCCTGGCAGCCGGCCGCCACGTTGATCACCCGTGACGTGGTGAACGACTCCACGGCCACGCTGCCGACCATTCCCTGGCCGAACGGCGGGGTCGAGTAGGCGTCCGGGGGGACCGTGACCGTGGCGGTCCCCGAACGGGTCTGGGCGGTGACGGCATGCGGCCAGATCCCTGCCGCGTGCCCGTGGATGGTGAACGCCCCCGACTCCGGCGCGCTCTGTCCGGTCCGTTGGACGTCGGTGGTCGCCCGCCACGACGCCGGTTGGGTCCCGAACGTCTGTCGGATGCCGTTCCCGTAGTCGTAGGTGACCCGGGCACGAAAGGCGGGCGGTCGGTTGGCCAGGTTGACCACCTCCAGCCCGAGCAGGTTGTTCGCGGTGCCCAGTGCGGCGAGGATGTCGTACTGGCCGACGAATTTCGGGAGGTCGGTGGCCGTCTCCAGCTGTCGGCCGGGGCCGCTGGGCGGCAGGGCCACCCGCAGGCCGTTGATGTACGGCGTGACCTCCTGGTCCCCCTCCAGCCAGAGCGTGGCCGTACGGGGGCGGGGGCCGTCGGGCAGCGGGAGCAGGAAGAACGCCGTGGCGCCACCCGACGGCGCCCGTACCCAGCCCTGGGAGGCCGTGGGCGACGGGAAGGGCTGCCGGGGAGACCGCAACTGCACCGACAACCAGAAGCCGGACAGCAGCCAGGCGCAGATCATCACCACGAGGACCGTGGCGAGCACGCGTCGGGGGTTCTCCTTGTGGGTCCTCGTCGTCGACACCGTCTCGGGCGCGGGGTGCTCCTCGGGCGCCGTGACGAACGGGGTGGTGACGAGGGTGGTCACGGGCGGCTGGGGAGGTACTGGCCCGAGGCGATGTCACGAGCGAGGCCGTTGGCAACCTGCGTGTCGTCTTTGACGGCGGCGACGATGTCACGGCGAAAGGCGACCTCTTGTCCGGTCGCCTGTTCGGACAGCGCGATGTAGGTGAGGGCGTAGGAGTCGAACTCCTGGTTGGGTGACTGTGCCAGTGCCTGGCGCATCATCCGCACGGCGGTCTGGTAGTCCCCGGTGTCGTAGAAGTAGTGGGCGAGGGTGTAAGTGAGGGCGGGATAGTGGGACTCGGGCAGCGTGGCCGGGATGATCTGCGGCTTGTGCTCCAGGACCGACAGGTGCGTGAGCAGGTCGGCGAACGATTCGGCGATCACCGGATTGTCGGGGGCCGCCTCCATCGCCTGTTCGTCGAGCAGGAGGTTGGGCACCAGCAACGCATACTGGGCCGAGGGTCGGGTGGCTCGTGCGAACGAGGCCAACGGGCCGGTCTTGCCCTGGTCGGCCTCCGACTGGCCGAGTGCCGAGACGAGCTCGGGGTCGTACTGCAGGGACGGGTCCCAGCGCAGTGCCGTCTGCAGGTGGGCCGTGGCGGCGGCCGAGTTGCCGAGCGCCTCGTCCTGGATGCCGGCCACCTTCTCGTTCTGACCCATCCATCCGGTGACCAGGCCGATGACGACGACGGCGGTGACCACCCCCAGGCACACTCCGGGCAGCCGCCGGACACGGCCTCCCCGGCGGGGGGCGCCCACGACGAAGAGGAGGCCGGTGGCCACCAGCAGGAACACGCCGCCGCCGAGGTCGTTGATGAAGTTGGTGGTGGCCGGGTTGAGGTTGGCTCCCAGGTAGTTCGTCGGGGACGACAGCACCGATGTCGACGGGATCTGGTTGTAGAAGATCTGCAACTGATCGTTGTCGGATTGCAGCAGCCACTGGACGTGTCCGTCACCGACCAGCGTCGACGCCGCGAACACGACCCCGAGCCCGATGAGGACCCAACCGCACCGCCCCGAGGTGACCGTCGGCCGCCAGCCGGCCCGGATGATGGAGATCGAGGCCACGACGAGCAGGATCGAGATGATGGCGCCGTACGAGATGACCGACGGGAACTGCAGTCGGGCCAGTCCGGGTGCCAGGTCGAAGGCCCGGAGGCTGGGACCCAGGCTCAGGTCCAGCCAGGGGAGGACGAGGGTCCCGATCCCCGCCGCCAGGGCCAGGGCGAGAACGAAGGAGGCGACCCGTCGGCGTCGGCGCGGAGATGCCTGATGCGCCTCGACATCGGGGGTCCTGCTTCCAGCGTCTCGAACGGTGGTGCGCGCACCGAGGGTGTCGACCACCGATCTACCTGCTCAACCGACGGCGACTTTTTCGCCGTTGGTCAGCAGCTGGGTGTTGGACTCGGCCACCACCTGGCCGGCCGACAGGCCCGAGAGGATCTGGACGCGGTGGGAATCGGAGGCGCCCACCCCCACCGGGGTGATGTGCACCCGGCCGTGGGAGACGACGAAGACCGCCGGGGCGAGGTCGAGGTTCTGGACGGCGAGCACCGGAACCGATACGGCGGCGTGCCGGCGGGCGGTGATCCGCACGAAGACCTGGGTGCCGATGGGAAGCGGATTGGTGGCGAGGTTGTCCGTCTCGATGACGACCGAGCCCTGGAGCCCCCCTCCGGTGGCGGTGGGGTTGATGGCCACCACGGTGCCGGGCATGTGGACCCCCACCAGCCCGGTCGGGACCACCACCGCCGGCTGTCCGACCGCCACCGCCTGCATATCGCTGAGCTGGAGGCCGGCGCTCACATCGATCTGGGCCGTGTCCACGATCTGGAGCATCACGGTACCGGGCCGGACGGCCTGGCCGGGCTGCACGGTGAGGTTGATCACGAAACCGGAGATGGGAGCGCTGATGGTGGTCGAGTTGCCCTGGGCGATGGCCACGAGCTGTTGGTCGACGGCCACCTGGCCCAGCAACGATGCGATCGGGAGCAGCGAGCCGGTTCCGCCCGAAGCCTCGGCGTCGGCCAGTTCCAGCTGTGCCGCCGCCAACTGGGCCTTCACACTGGCCAGGTTCTGCTCGAGCGACGACGGGTCGAGGCTGAGGAGTGCCTGCCCCTTCTGCACGCGCGAGCCGTTGATGACGTTGACCCCGGTCACCACGACCGGAGCGGTGATCCCATCGACGTTCAGGCTCACCGAGAAGGAGAGATTCTGGGCCGGCACCGTCGTGCCCACGCCGCCGGGCTGTGCGTTGATCATGGCCGGACCGGCCGTCGCCACCACCACCGAGGGGGTCTTCTGCATCACGTCGACCGCCACGGCCACCAGCGCCAGCACGACCACCAGCGCCGCCACCGCCCAAGCCAACAGTCCCCGCGAGCTCTGGGCCCCGGGAAGCCTCGATCGCAACCACGTCCACCCGGACCTGATCAGCATGCCGGCGCCGTGGCCGGTCTCACGGACCCCCTCGCGGACCACCTTCCATCCGCTCGTACCCGGGGTCGGGGCTTCCTCCGGCTCGTCGTCCGGCGCCAGTTCGGGCGTGACCTCTTCGGGGTCCGCCACCTTGGCCTTGGCCTCGGCCTCTTCGGGGTCCGCCACCTTGGCCTTGGCCTCGGCCTCTTCGGGGTCCGCCACCTTGGCCTCTTTCAGACCCGGCATTCCGGCCAAGCGCGGATCGACGACTTCGGTCTGCACACCGTTTGAGTCAGTCATGGCGCATCCTTCTCGGTGGGATCTCGTCGAGGCCGACGGCCCTCGATCTCGTGTCGACGACCTGGGGCCCACAGTGGTTGGAGACCGTGCTGCGATTGAAGTCGGCGCTGAGCGGCACCACACGGTGTCATGAGCCGTAAGGCCAAAGTCAATCAGTCCCCTGTGAACAGGACGCTACACGCGATTGAACGGAAAATGAACACACACGCATTTCGGATATCGCCAGCGGGTGATATCACCACTAATCGAGGTCACACCACCACATAATCGGTTGGGAGCGCCACGAATGCGGGTCAGTTGGCCACGGTACGCAGTTGCCGCCGGCGGGTCACTGTCGGGTCGCCACCGCCGGACCGCCGGGGGAGGCGAGATCATTCGGGCCGTCGACGGGCGCGATGGGCAGCGCTGCCGGTGTCCCGGTCTCGAACGTTACCCTGGTGAGACCGGCTGGATTCACCGCGCCGGCTACAGGCTGGCGGCCGGCGGCCGGCCCGGGACCCGACGGGTGATGCCCCGGACCCTGGGCCCCGTGGGCCGGCGGGTGCTCCGTGGCTGGGACGACCCGACGGTGGGACCAGGACCTGTGAACGCGCTGAGACCGTTACTGCGCCGGGGTGGACCGTTCTCTATCACGGGGAGCATGAATCATCGTGTCGGTGTGGTCGTGTGAGGGGTATATCGATCACGACTCGTGCCCGGGAAATGGACAATATGTCGTCCCCGTCGCCTGCCCCTACCGAAGAATCGGGTTCGGTTCCCTCACAGGGCTGTTGCCGCGCGTCGGGTGCGGTTCAGTTCGGGGAGAGGAGCGCGATGTAGGTGATGCCCATGGCCTCGGAGGTGACCCAGTTCTCCGTGGTGCCGCCGAGCGTGTACGCCGCCCAGTCGGGTTGCTGCTCGTAGAGGACACCCTCGTAGCCGGCCGGCGACGACTGGTAGATGTGCTGGTGGAAGAGCGCGTCCATGGTCGAGACGAGCGTCGTGTTCCCGAGGACCCTGCCCAACTCCATCATGTTCATCATCCGGCCGCCGGTCTTCTTCATCTTGGGGGTCAGCACGCCGTTGGCGTAGATCGCCCCCTCGCCGAACCCTCCGTACTGGGCGTCCCAGAGGTGCGCCTGCATCCCGTCGAGCACCTGGTTGGCCTGCGCGGCGAAGCCGGCCCGGTCGAGGGCGATGGCGATGTCCCCCTGGTCGGAGGTCACGATGCCGTTCGGCTCGTTCACCAGCCCGACGCTGGGCAGGTAGGAGGCGTTCCAGTCGTTGGTCAGTTCGGTCGTGCCCAGCGCGACGTAGCTCGGAACGCCACTCTGGACGAGCGCCGATGCCTCTTCGATCTGCCAGTCCGGCCTGGTGCTGTCGGCCGGGTTGGTCGCGTACCGCTGCAGCATGGCGTTGGCGATGGCCGTGAACTGGGGGTTGCCGGACAGGTTGGCCACCTGTACCACGGTGTCGTAGGCCCAGCCCCGGGGATCGGCGTTCGCCGTGGTGAACAGGCCCAGCACATGGGCTTCCACCGTGGCGATCTCGTTGTCGAACTCCGTGGTGCCGGTATCCGCCTTGTACAAGAGGAGGCCGTCGAGGAAGCGCAGGGTGGTCATGCGATCCTCGTGTCGGGTGCACGCCGTCGGGTCCGGCTGACCGGTCCCGTTCCAGTTGCCCACCGTGGCCCCGTTCACGCTGTCCCAGTTGATGTAGAGGCCGTTGTAGCAGGTGTCCCAGCCGTGCTCCGTCTCGTTCAAGAGCATGGCGTGGACGTCGGCGAGGTCGGCCGCACTGGGCCCGGGGCCGACCGGTGCGGACTGGCCGGGGTTCGAGTCACCCGAGACGGGCGCCTTGGGGTGGGTCGTGCTGGTACTGGAGGAGCTGGACGGACTGGAGGGTCGGGACGGACTGGCGGCACTCGACGGACTGGCAGGGGACCGGGCATCGACGGTCGAGGCGTTGGCCACTCCGGACCCCGACTTGTTGGCCCGGCTCGTCGACACACCGAGCAGGGCGCTGAACAGGCCCGTCATGACGAGCAAGCTCACGAGGAGGATCGGCAGGGCGTTTCTCAGGCTTCGTCCGTTGTCGAACGAGCCGTCGTCTGGTCGCCGGTTTGACCTCAAGTGCCTTCCTTTCGATCATCGGAGCGACTGATGACCCTGGACACTCGACCCCTCGCCGACAACCAGGAGACCGGTGGAGGATCGGTTCCCTCACGACCTTCCTGGGACGCCCAAGGTCGTCTCGCCGGGAGATGCTGCCCGACGTGACTGTACTGGTCGGCCGACGTCTGAAACGGTCGCCCATACGGCTTTGTGTCCACCTGGCTCCACTGCCCTCCGAATGGCCCGCCCCGAACCGGGTGCTCGTGGGTGGGCCAAATGGTTGTCCAGTAGGTAGTAACGGCCAGACCTCCCCCATCCTTGAGGGGTTTGCCGCCTCTAGTTGCCGTCGATGCCCACAATGGGCTGGTTGAGGTGGACGGCGCCGGTGGAACCCTGGAAGGCCGCGGCCGGGCCGAAGCTGAAGACGCCCCCGTCCCTGGCCACCAGCCAGTAGCCGTTACCCCCGGGAGCCGCCGCCATGCCCACGATGGGCTGGTTGAGGTGGATGGCGCCGGTCGAGCCGAAGAAGGGGGCGCCGAAGCTGAAGATCCCACCGTCGGCGGCGACGAGCCAGTAGCCGCCGGTGGCCGGATCGGCGGCCATGCCCACGATGGGCTGGTTGAGGTGGATGGCGCCGGTGGAACCCCGGAAGGCGGCGCCCGGACCGAAGCTGAAGACGCCCCCGTCCCTGGCCACCAGCCAGTAGCCGGCGCCCCCGGGAGCGGCCGCCATGCCGACGATGGGCTGGTTGAGGTGGATCGCCCCGGTCGAGCCCAGGAAGGGGGCGCCGAAGCTGAAGATCCCACCGTCGGCGGCGACGAGCCAGTAGCCGCCGGTGGCCGGATCGGCGGCCATGCCCACGATGGGCTGGTTGAGGTGGATGGCGCCGGTGGAACCCTGGAAGCGGGCATCGGGGCCGAAGCTGAAGATGCCCCCGTCCCTGGCCACCAGCCAGTAACCGTCACCTCCCGGTGCCGAGGCCATGCCCACGACGGGCTGGTTGAGGTGGATCCCCCCGGTCGAGCCCAGGAAGGGGGCGCCGAAGCTGAAGATCCCGCCGTCGGCGGCGACGTTGCGGTACCCGGTGCCGGCTGCCTGGAGTGCCCAGGTGTCACCGCGCACCCCGTTGCCGACCGGGGTCACTCCGGAAAAGATCACGCCGAATCCTCCGAAGAGGACCACCTGGTGGAGCGAGGGGTCGTCGGCCATCGACGCGCCACTCCGAGCCGACGGACCGCTGGGCGGTGAGATCGGGGTCCAGGTGGTGCCGTTGTACGTCCAGGTGTCGCCGAGCAGGGCGCCGCCCACGCCGGCCCCACCGAAGACGACCACCTGGCCCAGGGCGGTGTCGTCTGCCGTCGATGCGTCGCCCCGACGGGGTGGGCTGCTGGCCGGAGAGGCCTGCGTCCAGGTGGTGCCGTTGTACGTCCAGGTGTCGTTCAGGGGGCCGCCGTTGGCCGGCGCGCCGAAACCGCCGAAGAGGACGACGGCGCCGATGGCGGGGTCGTAGGCCATGGATGCGCCCGATCGGGCCGGGGGACTGGTGGCCGGTGAGGCCGGCGTCCAGGTGGTGCCGTTGTACGTCCAGGTGTCTTGCAAGGGGCCGCCACTGGCGTCGTCCCCGCCGAAGAGGACCATCTCGCTGGTGGTGGGGTCGTAGACCATGGACGCGTCCGATCGGGCCGGCGGGCTGGTGGCCGGCGAGGCCTGCGTCCAGGTGGTGCCGTTGTAGGTCCAGGTGTTGTGGACCGGGACCCCGTTGGAGGCCTCTCCGCCGAAAAGGACCAGTTGGCCGATGGCCGGGTCGAAGGCCATGGACGCCCCGCTGACCGATGGGCCGCTCGTCGTGGCGGCCTGGGTCCAGGTGGTGCCGTCATAGGTCCAGGTGCCACCGAGCGGGTGGCCGTGCGCGTCGTTGCCGGGCAGCAGCACCAACCCTCCGATGGCCGGGTCGTACGCCATGGCCCCACCCGAGCTGGGCAGCGGCTTCGTCGGTGGCGCATGGGGAGCCCAAATGGTCGGGGGGACCACCGTGGCCGCGGATGCATCGACCGCAGAAGGGACGCCGACGGCGAGGAGACAGATCAGTCCGAGGGCGCCGCCGACGGCTGCGGCGGTTCGCCCCCCGCGTCGCCGTCCTTCGCCCCGGCCACGCCGATCCGGTCGGTGCATCGCTTCGCCCATGTCAACCACCTTTCGTCCGCACCATCATTCCACCTGACCAGGACATACTCCCAGCCCAGCAGAACCACCACCACGGGGGGTGGGGGAAGTGGGCGGTATGCACACCCACCGCGCTGATCAGGCGCTGCCCGGCGTACCGAGTGGCGGCCGGTCGGGCCGGTCGGGCCGGTCGGGCCGGCGTCCGGTCAGGAGAGCGGCGATCCGGTCGTAGCGCGGGTCGTCGTCACCGGCGATCCTCCCCACCCACCGCAGGACCTCGGCGGCGTCGACGGTGGCCCCGAGGTCCAGCATGGCCTCGACGTCGACCCAGTCCTTGGGACGGTCGAAGACGACCTTGCAGACGATCAGGTGGTCGGGGCCCAGGATGGGGATGGTCGTGCCGGCGAAGGGCACCCGTCGGCGGGCATGTTCGGCGGCATCGTGGAAGGCGTCGTAGGAGAAGAAGAGGTCGATGGGCGTCTGGTCCCACACCACCCTCACCTGGCCGTCCTTTCGCACGAGTGCGGCGATGGCGGGATCGTCGACGGCGGCACCGAGCCGGCCGAGCGGCTCGGCCACCTCGGGGTAGCGCGCCGCCGGGATGAACACGTTGACGTCGATGTCGATCGTGGTCCGGGGCTCGGCGTAGTAGGCCAGCGCCAGTGCTCCCCCGAAGGCGTGGGGGATGTCGGCCAGGGCGGCATCGATGGCCTCGATCCGCTGGGCCAGGGTGAGGGCGCTCATGCCGAGACGAGCCGGGGTGCATCCAGCACCGGCGAGCGCCGCCGCACCGGGATGGCGTCGGCCACCGTCAGCACGTCGAGCAGCCGGCGGGCGTGCTCTTCGAGGTCGGCGGGTGGCGTCAGGTCCGAGGTCGGCCGCACCGCCGCCAACTGCAGCCGTTCGCCCCCCGCCTCCACCAACTTGCGGAGCGTGGCGTAGGTCGGGTCCCTGCGCCCGTGCTCGTACGCCGACACGACCGGCTGGGATGTGCCGGCCCGTCGTGCCAGTTCGGCCTGGGTCAGGCCCTGACGCCGCCGCACGGCCTGGATGATCATGGCGGGTTCCATGTCCCGAGTATATCGGATTGTCTATAATCCGCCGCTCATCCTTGCCGTGGGAGACCGGGGAGCTCCTACCGCTCGCTTGATGGACCACCTCAGAAAAGTGTCGCACATGTGCTACGGAACTAATCCGGTCCCGGGCGGCGGCGGAGGGGCGGACGGAGGGGGGCCGGCCCGACCCTGCCGACCGGGGCGTCGGTACCAGCGATAGTGTCGCTGAACTGGGAGCAAGTAAGCCGGTTGGACGACGAGCCGGCCGTGCCATGCTCCGCTGATCGCCGATCGGAGGGACCCGGAGGAGGGGATTCGGGGCCAGACGACTGTCGCACATGTCCTACACTTTTCGCCCATGACCCGAGTGGCCTCCCGTGAGCTGCGCAACGACACCCGGAACCTGCTCCGTCGGGTCGAATCCGGCGAGGACGTGGTGATCACCGTGGACCGCCGGCCGGTGGCCGAGCTCCGCCCCATCCCGGCCGGCAGCCGGTGGATGGCCCGTGACGAGTTCCTCGCTCAGCTGGAGGGCAGGCAGGCCGACCCGGCCATGGCCGGCGACGCCCCGGGATGAGTCGGGGGATCGCCGATACCTCGGTCTTCATCGAGCACGACAGAGGCCTCCCGCTGGCCGCCGACCGGCTGCCCGACGAACTGGCCATCTCGGTGGTCACCGTGGCCGAGCTCCGGGCCGGGGTGCTCGCCGCCCCCGATGCCATGGTCAGGAGCCGACGGCTGAACGCGCTGACGGTGGCTCAGCGCTTCGATCCGCTGCCCGTCGACGAGGCGGTGGCCGAGGCCTGGGCGCTGCTGCAGGCCATCCAGCCCGGCACCGGGGCGACCATGGCGTCCAACCGGTCGTGGATCGTTGCCACCGCCATGGCGTACGGGCTCCCGCTCGTCACCCGCGACGACGGTGACGAGCTACCCGGCCTCGAACTCATCCTGGTCTGATCCTTACGTGCACGACCCGTGCAGGCGCGACCGGTACGTGCGTGACCCGGCGGGCATCCTCAGGAGCCGGCCGCCGTGTCGAGGGATGCCACCTGGTCGGCGGTCAGCTCGAGCGTGGCGGCCCGGCAGTTCTCCTCCACGTGGGCGACCGACTTGGTCCCCGGAATGGGCAGCATGACGGGTGAGCGGTGGAGCAGCCAGGCCAGCGCCACCTGCGAGGGCGTGGCCCCGGTCTCGCGGACGATGGCGTCCACGGGGCCGCCCGGGTTGGCCAGGGCACCGGCGGCGATGGGGAACCAGGGGATGAACCCCACCCCGTCGGCGGTGCAGGCGTCGAGGACGTCCCCCGAGGACTGGTCGGTCAGGTTGTAGAGGTTCTGCACGCTGGCGATCGGGACCACCGCCCGGGCCGCGTCCAGCTCGGCCACGCTGACCTGGCTCAGTCCGACGGCACCGACCTTGCCCTCGTCCACCAGGTCGGCCAGGAGCCCGAACTGCTCGGCGGCGGGGACCTTGGCGTCGATCCGGTGCAGCTGGAACAGGTCGATCTGGTCGACCCCGAGCCGGCGGAGGCTCATCTCGCACTGCTGACGCAGGTACTCGGGTCGCCCGACCGGCAGCCACCGTCCCGGTCCCTGGCGGGTGAGGCCGGCCTTGGTGGCGATGACCAGGTTGTCGGGGTATGGGTGGAGCGCCTCGAAGATGATGCTCTCGCTGACCTCGGGACCGTACGAGTCGGCGGTGTCGATGAGGTCGACGCCGAGCTCGACGGCCCGCCGCAGCACCGCCACGCACTCGGCCCGGTCGGCGGGCTCGCCCCACACCCCGTCGCCGGTGATCTGCATGGCGCCGTAACCGAGGCGGTGCACCTCCTTGCCTCCCAGCACGAAGGTGCCGCTGGCCTCGATCGGACGGGTGGACGCGTCGGTGGTGCTCATCGCCCCGTTCTACCCGGAGGCCCGGCGGACCGAAACGGGAGGCTCAGCGGCGGCGGTACCGCGGGGGGCGCTCCTCGGCCCGGGCGGCCTTCATCTCGGCGTAGTCGTCGGAGGCGAACACCATGGACTGCTGCAGGGCCTCGTCGTCGATCGAACGCTGGACCTCGGCGGCACCCAGGTTGAACAGGGTCCGCCGGGCCATCTTGACGGTGAACGCCGGCGCCGCCGCGATCCGTCCCGCCATCTCCATGGTCACCGACTCCAGCTCGGCCTCGTCGGCCACCAGGCGGCTCACGACACCGTGGGTGAGGGCCTCCTCGGCGGTGAACAGCCGACCGGTCAGGGCCAGGTCGGCGGCCAGGCCGTGCCCGACCATCTGGAACAGCCGGGCCACCCCGCCCGTGTCGGGGATCACCCCGTGGGCCACCTCGGGCAGCAGCATCCTGGTGCCCACCGCCGCCACCCGGATGTCGCACAGCAGGGCACGCTCGAACGCCCCGCCGATCACCCAGCCCTTGAGCGCGCAGATGATCGGGCACGGCATGGTGAGGAACATCCGGGTGGGCCGGTGTCCCCGCTCGATGAACTCGAGGTCGGAGATGTCCTCGGTCCGGAGCCCGAGCTGGGTGGTGTCCCGTCCCGAGGAGAACGAGCGGCCCTCGCCCCGCCACACGATGGCGCGCAGGTCGGGCATGGCGTGCACCTCGGCCAGCACCTCGAACAGGCGGCGGTCCATCTCGTCGCTCATGGCGTTGTGCTTCTCCGGGCGGTTGTTGGTGATGACGGCGATGGGACCGTCGACCTCCAGGCGGACCAGGTCGCGGTCCTCGTCGGACAGGTCGCTCATCGGTGGGCCTCATGCATCGGTGGTTCCTCTCGTCGGGCGGGCACGGACTGGCCGAACGGTGGGCGTCCCAGCTGCTCGCGGATGGGGGTGAACGGCGGCTGCACGGTGTGGCGGCGCTGCCAGTTGGCGCCGTCCACCACCAGCGAGTGCCCGCGAGATGTAGGTGGCGTAGGGCGAGCACAGGTAGGTGGCGGCCCAGGCCAGCTCGCGGGGAAACCCCACCCGTCCGGCCGGCACCCGCGAGTCCTGCCCCTCGTACTTGCCGGGCACCGCGGCGATGGCCGCCACCTCGTCCTCGTGGGGCATGAGCCCGGGGACCAGGCCGTTGACCCGGATGCCGTAGGGGGCCCACTCGACGGCCAGGGTCTCGGTCAGGTTCTTCACGCCGGCCTTGGCCGCCGCCGAGTGGGCGAAGCCGGGGCCGCCCGTCCAGGCGTAGGAGGCGCCCACGTTGACGATGGCCCCGTCGCGTCCGGCGGGGATCAGCCGCCGGGCCAGGTCGCGACAGCACAGGTAGGTCCCGTTGAGGACGATGTCGACCACGGTCCGCCAGGCGTTCGGGCTCATGTCCTCGGCCGGCACGGGAAAGTTGCCGGCGGCGTTGTTGACCAGGACGTCGATGGGCCCGAGGTGCTCCTCGACCGAATCGAACGCCGCCGGCCACCGACTCCTCGTCCCGGATGTCGCAGGCCGCCGACCACGCCCGGCCCCCGCCGCCGGCCGACTCGACGGCGGCGACGCCGGCGGCCCGGTGGTCCTCGTCCCGGCTGAGGATGCCGACCGAGGCCCCCAGGCGGGCGAACTCGGTGGCGATGGACTTCCCCAGGCCGGTTCCGCCGCCGGTGACGACGACGACGCTGCCGGCATAGGTTCCCGGCGCCAGGGCCGTGGCGCCGGTGGGCGGGGGCGGTCGCAGGCCGGGCGGTGTCATGGGTGGGGAGCCTACCGAGGCCGGGCCGTCCCGAGCCGGGCCCACCGGGGCGCTGTCCACCGCCGCCGGAAGACGGAGACGGGCCGGGCCATCTGCGTGCCGGGCGGCGCCAGATGTGGCAATGTGCATCTCCGGCGGACCGGCGGACTCGGCGTGAGATCGGCGGTAACAGCGGACCCGTCGCGGGAGAGGAACGTATCGATGCGTCATGACAGGCAGACCTTCGTCCGACGGGCGGCCTTCGCCCTCCCGGTGCTCGTCATCGGCACGGTCACGGCGTGGGGCGTGGCCCCGGCCGGCGCCGCGCCGTCGGGGGCGCCGGTGCCCCTGCCCCTGGCCCGTCCGCACGTCACCGCCACCCAGACGTGGTCGACCACCATCGCGGCGCCGGCCGGCGGTGTCACCGAGTCGTCCCCCAATCTGGCCGAACCTCCCCGGCCGGGCCGGCCGTCGTGGTCGGGGACCAGTCGGGATACGTCGACGCCTACCAGCTGTCCAACGGGGCCCAGGTCCCCGGGTGGCCGTTCAACGCCGGTTCGCCGATCAGCTCGACGCCGTCGGTGGCCGCCGTGCAGGGATCGGCGCTCGACTCGGTCTTCGTCGGGGTGGGCAACGTCCCGAATCCGTACCAGGGCGGCTACCAGGCCATCACGCCCCAGGGACGGAGCCAGTGGTTCGTCCAGGAGACCAACCCGACCACCGACCCCTACCCCCACAACGGCGTGATGGCGTCCATGGCCGCCGGCAACCTGCAGGGCAGCACCGACGTGGTGGCCGGCTCCCTGGGCGAGAACATGTACGCCATGAACGGGGCCAGCGGGGCGGTCCTCAGCGGGTTCCCGTGGTTCCAGGCCGACAGCAGCTTCGCCACCCCGGCCCTGGCCAACATCACCGGCCAGATGGACATCATCGAGGGCAACGACGCCACGGCCGGGTCGGCCTACAACACGCAGTACCAGAACGGCGGCGAGCTGCGCATCATCAGCCCCACCGGCAACGCCGGCCAGAGCCAGCCCAACGGCGGGCTGGTCTGCCGCTACCAGGCCAACCAGGTGGTCCAGGCGTCGCCGGCCGTGGGCAAGTTCCTGAACGGGGGCACCCAGTACGGCATCGTGGCCGGCTTCGGCAGCTACTACTCCGGGGCATCCAACACCAACCAGCTGATCGCCGTGGACTCGGGCTGCCACCTCCGGTGGGCCGAGACGCTGGACAACACCACCATGTCCAGCCCGGCGCTGGCCGACGTCATGGGCAACGGCCAGCTCCAGGTGGTCGAGAGCACCGGCACCTCGGTCTGGGTCCTGAACGGGTCCACCGGCCAGCCCATCTGGCACCAGCCGGTCTTCGGGTCCGGGGGATCGGTGGTGACCGCCGACCTGACCGGCTCGGGGGCCCAGGACATCCTGGTGCCGACCTCGAGCGGGGTCGACATCTTCGACGGTCCCACCGGCCAGATGGTGGGGACGCTGGCCGGCGGTTCGGGCCAGAACTCGCCGCTGGTGACCGATGACGCCAACGGCACCGTCGGGATCACCGTGGCCGGGGGCAGCCAGATCACCCACTACGAGGTGGCCGGCTCCAACGGGTCCAAGGTCGCCGAGGCCGGGTGCCTGGCCGATGTTCCACCACGACGCCCAGCTCACCGGCTTCGCCGGCGGCCCGCCGCCGAGCATCCAGGTGCCGTGCAACGCTCCGGCCGGCCCCACCCTCCGGCTACGACCTGTCGGCGTCCGACGGCGGCATCTTCAACTTCGGCAACTTCCCGTTCTGCGGATCGACCGGATCGATCAACCTCAACAAGCCGGTGGTCGGGGTGGCCGCCACCGCCGACGCCGGCGGCTACTGGGAGGTGGCCTCCGACGGCGGCATCTTCGCCTTCGGCAACGCCGGGTTCCACGGATCGACCGGCAACCTCCACCTCAACAAACCCATCGTGGGGATGGCCGCCACCCCCGACGGCAACGGCTACTGGCTGGTGGCCTCCGACGGAGGGGTGTTCGCCTTCGGGGACGCCCGCTTCTACGGCTCGACCGGCAACCTCCACCTCAACAAGCCCATCGTGGGGATGGCGACCGCGGCCGTTCGGCAGCCGGCTACTGGCTGGTGGCCTCCGACGGAGGCGTCTTCAGCTTCGGCAGCGCCCGGTTCCACGGCTCGACCGGCAGCCTCCACCTCAACCAGCCGGTGGTGGGGATGGCGTCCACCTCCGACGGGGGCGGCTACTGGATGGTGGCATCGGACGGCGGAATCTTCAGCTTCGGCGATGCCCGGTTCCACGGCTCGACCGGCAGCCTCCACCTCAACAAGCCCATCGTGGGGATGGCGTCCACCTCCGACGGCAACGGCTACTGGCTGGTGGCGTCCGACGGGGGGATCTTCGCCTTCGGGGACGCCCGGTTCCACGGATCGACCGGCTCGCTCCGGCTGAACAAGCCGGTGGTGGGGATGGCCGGTTGAGGTTCCCGGCCCGCCCTGGTACCCGCGCCTACCTGGCCGCCTTGACGACCAGACTGTAGGCGTGGGTGCCGGTGGTCACCGGAGCAGAGGAGTCGGTCACCTTGACCGTGAACGAAAAGGTGCCGGCCACCGTCGGGACCCCGCTCAAGGTGCCGCCCGCCCCGAGGGTCAGCCCGGTGGGCGGGGTGCCCGAAACCGACCACGTGTAGGGGGTGATGCCGCCCTTGGCGGCCAGCGACTTGGAGTATGCGGTGCCCACCCTGCCGGCGCCGAGGGTGGCGGTGGTGATCGACACCGGCGCACTGGCGGCGACGGTCATCGACAGGGCCTGGGACCCGGTGGACCCGGTGGAGTCCTTGGCCGCCACCGTGAAGGTGGAGGTGCCCGCCACTGTCGGCGTGCCGGAGAGGCCCCCCGTCTTCTTGTTGAGCTTCACGCCCCTGGGCAGCGCACCCGCCGTGAGCGAGAACGTGTAGCTGGGGTGACCGCCGCCGGCGTACACCGTACCCGGTGTAGGCGACGCCCTGCTTCCCGTCGGCCGGGGGCTGGTCGACGACGATGACCGGGTAGACGGGTGAGTGGGCGGTGTACTCGGTGCAGGTCACCCCGCTCGATCCGCTGGCCCACGAGTCACAGGTCGACCCGGACGTGATGAGCCGGTCGGGGAGGATCGAGTGCATCGTCTGCATGGCGCTGATCAGGTCCGTGTAGGGCTGATCCTCGACGTTGAGAAGACCGAAGTTGTCGTTCTCCCCGTTGGAGGTACGCCCGCCCTGGGGTTCGTCGACGTATTCGAACCACTCGTCGCCGACCAGCCAGGGGGCATCCTCGTACAGGGGGGCGATGAACGAGGCCCAGGCGGCGGCGCGCGCCTGTTGGGTGGGGGAGACGAAGTAGATGCCCGGGAACGTGTTCGGTGTGGCCGGACCGGCGCCCAGTGCGGAGTACTCGCCGATCATGATGGGCTTGTTCGAGAGGTACTGCACGAAGTCGGCCAGGTTCGGCTCGACGGGCAGGTAGTAGGGCCAGATCTGGTCGACGGCCTGGGCGAAACCGGGCTGGAGCACGTAGTCCTCGATACTGAAGACGTCGACATACGGCGCCGCCGCCTTCAACAGCACGGGTTGGATCTCCTGGCCCTCGGCCTTCACCCCGAGGTTGAGGTGGTTGGGATCGGCCGCCTTGAGGGCCGCCGAGGTGACCTGGAAGTACCGCGTGGCCAGTGCGGTGACGAACGCCGCGGGGTTGTTGACGTACTGCGGCTCCTCCGCCACGGCCAGCCCTGGCGACCCGGCCGGGAGCGACTAGGTAGTACTGGAGCACCGTCTCGAGGCTGCCGTTGATGCCCGGGGGGCCCCAGTTGAGCTCGCTGTCGGTGAAGTACCCGATGACGTTGGGGTCGTCGGCCAGGGGCGCCGCCTGGCTGGCAGCGATCTGGTCGGCATTGGTCACGAAGGAAGGGGCGAACCAGTCGTCGCCGGTGGCCATGGACAGCTGCACGGTGTAGGGCATCTGGCTACCGAGCGTGGAGTCGTCGGAGTAGTCACCCAGGCTGTTGAACCCCCACGCCCGGAGCCGGGCCAGTTGGGCCGTGTCCCAGGCCGATTCGCTCGGGTAGTCGGCGGCCACGGCCTCGCAGTAGGGGCACTGGCCGGTGACCTGGTCGGTGTCCCCGTGGATGGTCACCGTGTCGACACCGTCGGAGTAGAACGGCTGGCCCTGGGGCGTCACCAGGTACCAGTGCCCGTTGAGCTCGCCGGTGCTGAAGTAGCCGGTGGCCGAAAACGGCGTCGCCGACGTGGTCACCTTGGCCGCCGTGACGGCCTCGGCCACCCTGAGGTGGCCCGGCGTGGCTCACCCGGCCGGGCTTGGCCGCGGCCTGGGCCGACGTCTGGCGGACCAGCGCTGCGCCCGCCAGGACCGCCGCCACCATGACCAGGGCGACCCACTTCCGCCCCTTGAACCCCGTGCTGCCGCGTTCGTCCATCAGACCGACCCTCCCCGTTCCAGCCAGACCCTATCGGCCGCCCGCAGGACTGTCACGGGAATCGCCACGCAGTGCGTTCGGCACCGGGCGAACTCACGCCGGCACCGGTCCTCCTCGGCGCCGGCGCACGAAGACCACCACTGCCGCCACCACCGCGCCGGCCAGGGGCAGGAGGACGGTGAGCGGGGCCTCGGGGGTGGCGGCGTCGTTGGGGGTGGCGGTGAGCGTCACCGTCAGGATGTTCCGGTAGAGGGCGGGGTCGGTGGCGCCCACCGTGTACTGGGACGACCCGGTGCCGAGGACGGTTCCGACGGTGGTGATCGGCTTGGGCAGCCGGTAGCCGGCGAACACCATGCTGAGGGTGCCGTCGGCGTTCTGCCACACGCTCGGCCCGTAGGCCCGGCCCGAGTAGTACGCCGAGATGCCGAGCGGCTGGTCCGAGTTGCTCGCCAGGGCATTGTCCTGGGCCACCGAGGCGGCGAACGTGTAGTCGGTGCTCACCACCGACACCGGCACCGACCAGTGCTGGCCGTCGGTGGACGACGAGTAGAAGATCTGGTTGAAGGCGTCACTGTCGCCGTCCGCCGCCCACGCTCCCGAGAGGAACAGCCCGTAGCTGCCGTCGGCGTTGGTGATGATCGAGCCTCCCGAACCGACGAAGCGCATCTCGGTGGCGTCCGGCGTGCCGGGGTTGCCGTAGGCGTTGAGGTTGGAGGGGCTGACGGTGGACGCCGGGTTGTTGATGTCGTCGTAGTTGGCGCCCTCGGTCCCGTTGCCGCTGATGATGCCCGCCGCCGGCCAGACCGGCGGCGGAGAAGTCGACACCGTCGGTGGTGTAGGCCACCCGGAGGACGGTGAGGTCCTCGTTGTTCTTCATCAGCTTGGCGATGTTCTTGGCCGACGGGGCGAGGCCGGCCCCCTCGCCGGTCTCGTTGAGGGTGGCGTCGTCCACGGTGGCCGCCCCGGGCGCCCCGATCAGGCTGGTGGCGTTGTACTGGTCGTTGACCCCCGCCGTCGAGGTGCACCCGGTCAGGGAGTCGGTGACCCCGGTGGTCAGGCCCGTGCAGGTCACCGGCACGATGGTGCTCGTGGTGATGTCACCCATGGAGACGGTGACCGGGCTGCCCGGGCGAGATGACGGCCGGCAGGTCCTGGCCCGTGTACGGCGACGGGGTGAAGGTGATGGTGCCGGTGGAGAACTTGGTGGCACTGGCGTTGGTGGTGGTCCCGGCCACGTAGTACGAGAGTTCCTTTTCGGTGTACATGACGACGGTGGCCCCGCCAGGGGCGCCGGGGTACGCCGGTAGCACGCCGACGATCCCGTCCGGGGAGACCAGGCCGGTGGTGGTGGCGGCCGTCGAAGGGAAGATGGGGTCCGAGGTGATGGGCGCGCCGGGGGCCACCGACCAGGGCGCCGTTGTCGGCGCCGGTGGTGCAGTTCTCCATCTTGGTGGTCGGGTTGGCGTTGGCCTGGCTGCAGTAGACGGCCACGCCGTTGATGTAGGCCCGGTTGGGGGCGTTGGTGTTGTAGAGGGTCCCGGTGGTGGCGTTGGTGAACCCGGTGGTGGCACCGCTCGGCCGTCGTGGCCACCGAGATCGAGGCGATGCCCCCGTCGCCGGTGGTGGTGTTGGGCCCGGCGGGCACGGTCACGTTGGCCGTCGCCTTGACGTAGCCGATGACCTGCTCGACGAGGTCCCCGCTGTTGACGGTGATGCCGCCGGCCGCCGTGGAGGTGCACCCGGTCAGGCGCGCCGCCGCCCACGCCGGTGCAGTTGATGATGGTCGAGGCGGTGGGCGTCGGGTCCTGGGTCAGGTCGACGAAGCCGCCGGCCACCAGCTGCTCGGGTGAGCCGGCCGCCCCGGTCCCGGACACCGGGATGGTCGACACCGGTGCCCCCGGTGGCCGGCACCGGCACGCCCGAGGTGGCGAAGGCGTCGGGGTCGATGCCGACCTGCTCGGTGGCGGGCACGCCCGGACAGCGGGTCCGAGGAGGTCGGGGCGGCCAGCGTGTGGACCAGCAGGCCGACGCCCGGATTGTCGCCGGCCGGACGCTGCAGGGTGTACAGCCGGGTGGTGCCGCCCACGGTGATCACGTTGGGATGGCCCTCGCCGTCGTCGTTGACGTCGGCCGAAGGGCAGTAGCCCGGGTTCTGCTCCAGGGCCTCGCCCTCGTAGGTCCAGCTCTGGCCGTTGTCCGTCGAGCGGGCCACGATGATGGCCTCGTCGGCGTCCTTGGGCCGGTAGTCGAAGTACCCGGTGAGGGTGCCGTCCGGGTTGCGCACGACGTGGGGGAAGTAGGCGGGTGCCAGGGGCAGGGTGGTCCCGGCCGGCTGGCGCACCGGCGCACCCGCCGACTCGGCCGCCTGGCTGCCGGTCCCGCAGTAGCCGTCGAGGGGCCCGGGCGTCCCCACGGTCCCGCTCGGGTACGGGCTGGTGCCGTCGGTGCCGCTGTTGAGCCCGGGGTAGACGGCCAGGTTGGGCTCGGCCGTCGGCTCCCGATCCGGTGGTGGCCCCGCCGGGCGTGTAGGTGGGCAGCAGGGTCCCGGGCGACTGGGACGTGTAGGCCGGCGAGGCCGGATCGCCCTGGGACTCGTTCCACGGTGCGGCACTGGTGCCGTTGGTGATGGTGTCGAGGCTCGGCGTCCCGGTCGTGAAGGCGTAGGTGTCGGCCCCGGCCACCTGGGCCCCCATTACCTGGGCCAACGGGGTGAGGAGCACGGACACCACGACGGCCACGGTCACGGCGGGCAGGCGACGGGTCATCTCGGTGGGTCTCCTCTGGTCGGTGGGTCGTGGCGAAGGCGGTCGGTCTGGGCTGACCTTAAGAAGGGCCGGTGAACCGGGCGAAACGGTTGGTTGAACGGCCGGTTATCTCTGCGCGGCGCTTTCGCGGCAGTTGTGTGACTTCCTACGCCACGCCACCGGATGGCTACCCAGCGCGGCGCCGGCCGGCGCCGGGCGCCTGCGGCCCGCGCTCCGAGTGCCGCCCCCGGCTGTGCTTGGGATGGGCCGCCGGACGCCCTCGGGTAGCCTCGTCGTCCGTGGACTTCGACCTGTCGCCCGAGCTCGCCGACCTCCAGAAGAGCGTTCGCCGCCTGGCCCAGGACAAGGTCAGGCCGAGAGCGCGTGAGATCGACGCCACCGGCGAGTACCCCACCGATCTCTTCGAGGCGTTCCGCCATGCCGACCTGCTCGGATTGTGCCTCCCGACGGAGCTGGGGGGCTCGGGTGCGGGGATCCTGGGCCTCACCATCGCCATCGAGGAGGTGGCCAAGTACTCCAACGCGGCCGCCCTGATGCTGTTGCTCACCCGGCTGCCCGCCGGTCCGGTCCTCATCGCCGGCAACGACGACCAGAAGCAGCGCTACCTGCCCGGCATCGCCTCCGGCGAGCTCCGGGCCGGGTTCGGCCTCTCCGAGGCCGTGGCCGGAAGCGACGTCGCCGGGATGCGGACCAAGGCGGTGCCCGACACGACCCCGGGGAACGGGGACGGCTGGGTGCTGTCGGGCACCAAGTGCTGGATGTCGGGGGTGGTGGAGGCCGACTGGTACACGGTCTTCGCCAAAACCGGCGACCCGTCCTCGCGGGCCCATGACTCCATCACCGCCTTCATCGTGGAACGGGGCTGGGACGGCGTGTCGGTGGGCCGGACCGACGCCAAGATGGGGGTGCGCGGGGTCCACACCGGCGAGCTGGTCCTCGAGGGCGTCCACGTGCCGGCGGCCAACGTCATCGGCGAGGTGGGTGGGTTCCGCCTGGCCATGCTGGGACTCAACGCCATGCGCCCCATCGTGGCGGCCCGGGGGATCGGCCTCGCCGAGGGTGCTCTCATGTACGCCACCGAGTACGTGAAGGAGCGCAAGGCCTTCGGGGGGACGATCGCCGACTTCCAGGGGATCCAGTGGGAGATCGCCAAGGTGGCCGTGGACATCGAGGCCGCCCGCCTGCTCACCTACCGGGCGGCCTGGCTTGCCGACCAGGGCAAATTCACCAAGGAGTACGTGCCGTTCCTGTCCATGGCCAAGTACTACGCCACCGAACTGGCCGTGCGGGCCTCGGGCCTCGCCGTCCAGCTGCTCGGTGCGGCCGGCTACATGGAGGACCATCCCACCGAGCTCTGGTACCGCGACGCCAAGCAGCTCACCATCGTGGAGGGCACCTCGCAGGTGCAGCTGGGACTGATCGCCCGTGGCGTGCTCGGTCACGACCTGTGGTGGGACTGACCGTGCTGTGGTGGGATTGACCATGGCCGACCTGCCCACCTTCGAGTCCCTGGGGTCCTGGCCCGGCGTGCTGTCCACCCTGGTGTCGGGGACGTCGCTGACCACCGACCAGGCCGAGACGGTGCTGGACGAGGTGTGGTCGGGTGGCGCCACACCGGCCCAGGTCGCCGCCCTGCTCACCGCCCTGCGGGCCAAGGGCGAGTCGGTCGAGGAGATGACCGGGTTCGTCCGGACCATGGTCTCCCACGCCCTGCCGCTCGGCCTGCCCGACGGCATTGACGTCATCGACACCTGCGGCACGGGTGGCGACCGTCTGCGCAGCATCAACGTCTCGACCATCGCCGCGCTGGTGGTGGCCGCCACCGGTGCCAAGGTGTGCAAGCACGGCGGACGGGCGGCCTCGTCCTCGGTGGGCGCGGCCGACGTGCTCGAGGCTCTCGGGGTGGTGGCCGACCTCGGGCCGGCCGGCGTGGTGCGCTGCATCGAGGAGGTCGGCATGGGGTTCTGCTTCGCTCCCCGCTTCCATCCGGCCATGCGGTACGCCGGCCCGGTCCGCAGGGAGCTCGGGATACCCACCGTGTTCAACTTCCTCGGGCCCCTGGCCAACCCGGGTCGGGCCCGGTACCAGGTCGTCGGTGTGAGCGACCCGACCATGGCCGACAAGATGCTCGGAGTGCTGGCGGCCAACGGGGCCCTGCGCGCCATGGTCGTCTACGGCGACGACGGGCTCGACGAACTGAGTACCACCGGCCCCTCCACCGTGCACGAGCTCATCGCCACCGGCGACGGAGGGTTCGAGACGTCGCGGTACCGGATCGACCCCGCCGAGCTCGGGTTCGCCCCGGCCGTGATCGAGGACCTGCGAGGGGGCGACGCCGCCTACAACGCCGAGGCCATCCGCCAGGTGATCGGCGGGCGCGAGTCACCCCACCGGGATATCGCCGTGCTGAACGCCGCCGCGTCGTTGACGGTGATCGGAAAGGCATCCGACCTGGCCGCCGGGGTGGCACTGGCGTGCGGGGTCATCGACGACGGTCGGGCCGCCTCCGTCCTCGAGGCGCTGATCGCCGTGTCCCAGCAGGCCGCCACCGACGAGGCCACCGACGGCGCCGCCGACGGCGGGACGGACTGACCGCTCCTCGCCGGCGCACCGCGCTGGTCGCCCGGGGTTGGACCGACGGCCGGCGGACCGCGCTGGTCGCCCGGGGTTGGACCGACGGCCGGTGGACTGCCTGGTCAACCGGCATCAGCACGAGACGACACGGCGCACATCTCGGTCAGCCGGGGGATGCGGCCTGCGGGCGTCGACCATCCGTGGGGGGACTCGACGGCCTGGATCCTGACGCGCGCCGGCGTTGACGGCCAGCCACCGGGCCACGATGGCGCGTTCGGCGTCTTCGCCGTCAGTGCCGCCCGTGCCGTCGGTGCCGCCCGTGACTCCCGGGCACCCGCCCGACGGATCGGCCAGGGCCCAGGGTCCCGCCCCGGCCGGATCGCCCGCGCCCACCAACAGCCCACCGTCGAGCTCGACGGTGCCCTCACCGTCGATCGACAAGAGCACGCGGCCCGCCTCTCGGAGCGACGTCACCCGACGGTGGCTGACCATCAGGCGTCGCACGCCCTCGGCCTCGTCGCGCACGACGGCGGCCTCCTCGAAGCGGCGCTGGGCCGAGAGCTCACCCAAGGTGTCGGCCATCGGGCCGAGCAGCGCCACGGGGTCGCCGATCAGCTGGTCGATGCCCCACCGCCTCCTGCGGCCCCGACGCCGGGCCGTCCCCCCGGCCCCGTTGCCCTTACGCGGTTTCCCCTGCTGGTTGTACAGCGGTGCCCAGGCCCGGATCAGCCGACCCTCCATCACCGCCGAGGTCAGGGGATCGGGGCACACCCGATGGTGGATGGCGTGCATCTGGCGGAGGAGCCGGCCCACCTTGGGTCGCCGGTCACCGGTGAAGTACGAGCGGGCCCGGGCCTGCAGGTCCGATGCCTTGCCGACGTAGAGGACGGAACCGGATCCGTCGACGAACCAGTAGACCCCGGGCCGGTGGGGGAGGCGGGTGGTGAGGCGCAGCTTGGCTCCCTGCGGGTGGCCGACGAGACGGGGAAGATCGAGGAGTTCCTCCAGCCCGACGATGCCGAAGGACCCGGCACGCTCGAGCATGGCATGGAGGAGGTCGCCGGTGGCCAGCACGTCGGTCAGTGCCCGGTGGGACGGCTGGTGGGGGAGTCGGAGTACCCGCGACAGCGTGCCGAGCTTGCAGTCGGGGACCATGTCCCGCACCAGGCGGCGGGCCAGGGCCAGCGTGTCCACGGTGGCGTTGGCCAGTCGGTCCCGACCGGTGGCGGCGAGGGCGTGGTCGAGGAACGACCGGTCGAACCGGAGGTTGTGACCGACGAGCACGGCACCTCCGACGAACTCGAGGAACGACGGAAGCATCTCCCCGACCCTCGGGGCGTCGGCCACCATGGCATCGCTGATCCCGGTGAGGGCGGTGATGAACGGCGGGATCCGTTCGTCGGGCCGGACGAAGGTCTGGTAGGTGGCGAGTAGCTCACCGCCGCGATAACGCGCCGCCGCCACTTCGGTCAACGAGTCGGTGGCGGGCGAACCACCGGTGGTCTCCACGTCGACCACCACGAAGGTCACCTGGCTGAGCGGGGTGCCCAGGTCGTCGAAGGACCGTTGGAGGGTGGTCTCCATGGCGACACTGTATCGAACAGGTGTTCGATGGTGTGGATTGGTGCGTGGGCCCGAAATCCCCCGGTTCCACCGCCGACTACCGTTGGTGCGGTGACCAGCGAATCGCCGTCCGCCTCCCCCGGTGCCGCCGACACCCCCGGTGCCGCCGACACCCCCGGTGCCGCCGACACCTCCGATGCCACCGTCACCCGCTACCGGTGTGCGGCGTGCGGCAATCTGACCAGGTTCAATGTGGTGACGACCCGCCGGACCAAGGCGTTCCACCACTTCTCGGTGGGCGGTGCACTGACGATCGAGGATGTCGAACTGCTCGACGAGACCGTCGACGAGGTGACGTGCCGCTGGTGTGGCAACGGTCGGTCCGTCGAGGTCATCGAAGACGAGTCCGCCCTCCCGCACTAGCGCGATGGCATCGGTGTCCTGATGGCCGGACCCGAACCCCCCGATCCTCCCGACGGCCGCGTTCGTGCCGGTCGCACCAACCCGCTCTCGGATCCGGCTTTCCGCGCCGGCCTCCGACCCATACCGTCGGGCCCCGTCGAGCCGTCGCGGCGCCAGGCGGCGTCGGCGATCGTGGGGGTGCGGCCCGGCGGGGGCCGGGTCGAGGTGGAGACGTCCGGGTCCGGGGGACCCACGCTGGTGTGTTTCCTGCACGTCCGGTGCGACGGGTGTGACGAATTCTGGCGGGGCCTCAGGGACGACGAGTCTCCCGGCCTGCCGCCCGAGGTGGGGGCGGTGGCGGTGACCAAGGGATCCGGATCGGTCGAGCCCGCCGAGGTCGCGCGGGCGGCCCGGGGGATCACCCGGGTGCCGGTGGTCATGAGCGACCAGGCCTGGGAGGACTACCGGGTGACCGGGTACCCGTTCTTCGTCCTGGTCGACGCGGCCGGCTCCGTCATCGGGGAGACCGTCGGCTTCGGATGGGACGATGTGCGCTCGATGATCTCGGCGTCGACGACCTGAGCCACGGCTGGCCGACGGCAGACCGGCCGCCAGGGTCCTGACTCCTCCGTCCACGCCACCGGTCGGCAACTTCCCAGCATGCGCCATCCGTGGGCACAGCCTGGACACAGCCCGGACCTTGATGCTGCTCCTTGTCAGCAATCAGTCGACAAAGGAGCCCCACATGAGTGACAGCGACGAAACGACCCTGATCGACGGAGGCGGGTCCGACCCGTTTGCCGGGTTCAGCCAGAGACGGAGACGAGGTGTCAAAGTGACGACGGCGGCGGCCATTGCGCTCGGCCTCGCCCTCGGCGGCGGAGCGATCGCCGGCGCCACGACCTCGTCGTCGTCGACCCCACCCGGGTCGTCGACCCACACCGGCCCGCCCTTCGGTGGCAGCCCGCCAGCCGCCGTCGGCACCGTCAAGTCGGTCGGTACCGACACCTTCACCCTGACCACCAAGGCCGGCACGACGGTGACCGTCACGGTGGGCTCGTCCACTACCTACCGCGACCGGGATGTCACCTCACCGACCATGGCCAACGTGAAGGTGGGTGAGCAGGTGGCCGTATTCGGCACCGACACCTCCGACACGGTGGCCGCCACCAGCGTGGCCATCGGCGGTCCCGGCGGTCCCGGCGGTCCCGGCGGTCCTGGCGGTCCCGGCGGTCCCGGCGGTCCCGGTGGCAGCCCGCCGGCCGCCGTCGGCACCGTCAAGTCGGTCGGTACCGACACCTTCACCCTGACCACCAAGGCCGGCACGACGGTGACCGTCACGGTGGGCCCGTCCACCACCTACCGCGACCGGGATGTCACCTCAGCGACCATCGCCAACGTGAAGGTGGGTGAGCAGGTGGCCGTATTCGGCACCGACACCTCCGACACGGTGGCCGCCACCAGCGTGGCCATCGGCGGTCCCGGCGGTCCCGGCGGTCCCGGCGGTCCTGGTGGATCCGCCAAGGGCGCACCTGGCGCCAAGGGAACCCCCCCGTCGGGATCCTGGGGAGCGTAGGCCGGCCCCCCTCCGCGCCGGCTGTCTCCCGGTGTCGGTTCCCCCGACCGTGCCGGGAGGCGGCCGATGTCGCGCCTACGCAGCTGGGCGGCCATCCTTGTGAGCATGACCCACGCCTGCGTCCTGACCATGGACATCCGGATTCCGGACAGCGGATCGCTCAAGGCGAAGCGGACCGTCGTCAAACACGTCGTCGAGTCCTGTCGGTCCCGCTACGCGGTTGCCGCCGCAGAAGTCGACTATCAGGACAAATGGCAACGTGCCGCCCTCGGCTTCGCTGCCGTGGCTGGCTCGTCGACCCACGTCGAAGAGGTCCTCGATGCGGTGGAGCGGTACGTGTGGTCCCACCCCCAGCTCGAGGTGGTCGGGGAACAGCGCCGTTGGCTCGAGACCGACTGAGCCGTGGCTCGTCGGCTCCTCTCCGGCAATACTTTCGAAAATTACATGAGAGCAGTATGTGAGAGAGCAGTTTGGAATACAGGGACGCGGCTCCCGAGGAGACATCCCTCGGAATCCGGCTCGGGCAGCACCCACCCACCTCTGGCTACGAAGGCCTAACCTCCATCCGGTGACGACGGTGCCCGAGCTGCTCGGAGATCTCGATGCCGAATACCGCCAGCTCCGCACCTCCGTGTCGACACTCACACCCGATGGTCCCGCCTGGGACTTGGCCACCCCGGCCCAGGGTTGGGCGGTGCGGGACCAGATCAGCCACCTCGCCTTTTTCGACGATGCCGCCCGGATGGCGGTGACGGAGCCGGACGTCTTCATCAAGATGGCCGAGGGGATGATGGCCGCCCTCGTGGACGGGGCCGGGGACCCGATGGACGTGCACCTCCTGCCGGGCCGCTCTATGGACGGTGTCGGACTGCTGGCGTGGTGGGATGCCGCCCACCGGGGAATGATGGAGGCCTTCACCGGGGCCGATCCCTCGATCCGGGTCCCTTGGTTCGGGCCACCCATGGGGCTGCTGTCCTTCGTCTCGGCGCGCCTCATGGAGACCTGGGCCCACGGCCAGGATGTCGTCGATGCCCTCGGCCTGGCACGACCACCCACCGACCGGCTCCGCCACGTGGCCCACCTGGGGGTGCGGGCCCGGCCGTTCTCGTACCTGGTCCGTGACCGCCAGGTCCCGACGGGCCGTGTCGACGTGCTCCTCTCCGCGCCCTCGGGCGAGGAGTGGAGTTGGGAGGTGGGCACCGACGACGGGACCCCGCCGGGGTCGATCGCCGGCACCGCCCTCGACTTCTGCCTGGTGGTCACCCAGCGGAGGCACTGCGACGACACCGCCCTCGTGGTCGTGGGCGGAGCCGCGGTCGAGTGGATGTCGATCGCCCAGGCCTTCGCCGGTCCACCGGGTCCGGGGCGACCGCCCCTCCCGGATTAGGCCCGACCGGGGCCGGTCAAGGCCGGGCCATCACCCGGGCCACGGCCGCCACCAGGCCGTCCACGTCTTCCTCGGTGGTGTCGAAGGAAGCCATCCAACGCACCACCCCGGTCGCCTCGTCCCAGACGTAGAACGGGTACTCCTCCTGCAGCGCCTCGATGGCGGCCGGTGCCAACGCCGCGAACACCCCGTTGGACTCCACGGGATAGGCCAGGGTGACGCCGGGGACGGTGGCCACCCCGGCCGCCAACCGGCGGGCCATGGCGTTGGCATGGTCGGCGTTGACACGCCACAGGTCACCCGAAAGGAGGGCGACGAACTGGGCGGAGACGAACCGCATCTTGGACGCCAGCTGCATCGACTGCTTGCGGATGAACCGGAGATCAGGGCCATCCGGCCCACCGGCGCCACCGGATGCTCCGAAGACGACCACCGCCTCCGCTCCCATGGCACCGTTCTTGGTGCCTCCGAACGAGAGCACGTCGACTCCGGACGCCGAACCGAACGCGCCCAGGTCCACCTCGAGTGCAGCGGCGGCATTGGACAGGCGGGCGCCGTCGAGGTGGACGAACATCCCATGATCGTGGGCCCACCGGGCGAGGGCCCTCACCTCTTGGACCTCATAGCACGTGCCCACCTCGGTCGACTGGGTGATCGACACCACCCGGGGCTGGACGTGGTGCTCGTCGCCGACGCCGCCCGCCGCCCCGGCCACCAGCTCCGGGGTCAGCTTCCCGTCGGGGGTGCCAACCGCGATGAGCTTGCTGCCCAGGAACCGCTCGGGCGCGCCGCACTCGTCCACATTGATGTGGGCGGTGTCCGCGCAGATGACGGCCTCGAACGGTCGGAGCAACGACTGCAGTCCCACCACGTTGGCCCCGGTGCCGTTGAACACGAAGAAGACGTCGGCGTCGTCGCCGAAGTGGCGCCGGAACAGGCCGATCGCCTCTGCGGTGAGGGGGTCGGCACCGTAGGAGGGGGCATGGTCCATGGTTGGCCTGGACGATGGCCGCCAGCACGTCGGGATGGACACCGGACCAGTTGTCGCTGGCGAAGGTGCGTCCGGACTGCGTCCCCATCAGTCCCGCACGAGCGGCTTGTAACGGAGCCGGTGGGGCTGGTCGGCATCGACCCCGAGGCGCCTCTTCCGGTCGACCTCGTAGTCGGTGAAGTTCCCCTCCCACCAGCGGACCTCGGAGTCGCCCTCGAATGCCAGCACATGGGTGCAGATCCGGTCGAGGAACCAGCGGTCGTGGCTGATCACCACCACGCACCCCGGAAATCCGAGCAGTGCCTCTTCGAGGGCACGGAGGGTGTCGACGTCCAGGTCGTTGGTGGGCTCGTCGAGAAGGAGGACGTTGCCCCCCTCCTTCAGCACCTTGGCCAGCTGGACCCGGTTGCGCTCGCCACCGGAGAGCTGTCCCACCTTCTTCTGCTGGTCGCTCCCGGTGAACCCGAAGCTGGCCACGTAGGCCCGACCGTGGAGCTCGCGGTTGCCGACCACCAGGAGGTCCTGGCCGCCGGTGATCTCGTCGAACACCGAGGCGTCGGGGGAGAGCTGGTCACGCGACTGGTCGACGTAGGCCAGCTGCACGGTCGACCCCACTTCCAGGGTGCCCTCGTCGGGAGCCTCGTCGCCCACCATCATCCGGAACAAGGTGGTCTTGCCGGCGCCGTTGGGACCGATCACGCCCACGATCCCCCCGGGGGGAGCAGGAACGACAGCCCGTCGATCAGCAGCCGGTCACCGAACCCCTTGACCAGACCTTCGGCGTCGACCACCCGGTCGCCGAGGCGGGGGCCGGGTGGGATGGTGATCTCGAGCTTGTCCGCACGGCGGTCGGCGGCCTCGGCCTCGGCCACCAGGTCGTTGTAGGCGTTGATGCGGGCCTTGCCCTTGCTCTGGCGGGCCCTCGGGGACATCCGGATCCACTCGAGCTCGCGTTCCAGTGCCTGCTGACGAGACTTGTCGGCCTTCTGCTCCCCGGCCAACCTGGCCTGCTTCTGCTCCAGCCACGATGAGTAGTTCCCCTCCCACGGGATGCCGGCGCCCCGGTCGAGCTCGAGGATCCAGCCGGCCACGTTGTCGAGGAAGTAGCGGTCGTGGGTGACCGCCACCACCGTGCCCGGATAGACCTGGAGTGTCCGCTCGAGCCAGGCCACCGACTCGGCGTCGAGGTGGTTGGTGGGCTCGTCGAGGAGCAGCAGGTCCGGCTTGGACAAGAGCAGTCGGCACAGTGCCACCCGCCGCCGCTCCCCTCCGGAAAGCGTCGTCACGTCAGCGTCGCCGGGGGGCAGGCGCAGGGCGTCCATGGCGATGTCGAAGGTGCGCTCGAGGTCCCAGGCACCGGCGGCGTCGATCTTGTCCTGCAGCTCGGCCTGCTCGCTCAGCAGCTTGTCGAAGTCGGCGTCGGGCTGGCCCATGGCCGCACACACCTCATTGAACCGGTCGACCAGCGCCTTGGTCTCGGCTACGCCGTCGGACACGTTGCCGAGGACATCCTTGTCGGGGTCGAGCTGCGGCTCCTGGGAGAGATGGCCGACGGTGAACCCCGAGGTCAGCCGGGCCTCGCCGGTGAACCCGTCGTCCTCGCCGGCCATGATCCGGAGCAGGGACGACTTGCCGGACCCGTTCCCGCCGATGACCCCGATCTTCGCCCCGGGATAGAAGGAGAGATTGATCCCCTTCAGCACCTCGCGGTCGGGTGGGTAGAACCGCTTGAGGTCGCGCATGGTGTAGATGTACTGGGCAGCCATACCGAACAGTGTGCCGCAGCGGGAGAAGTACCCTGTACCCGATGACCCAAGGGGCGGCTGAGATCTCGGACGGCGATCGGGACAGCCCTCACCCACGCTCGCGACGGGTGAGCGTGTTGTCCCAGCTCGAACGCATGGTCCGGGCCATCCGGAACGGGGACGACGCCCAGGTGGAGAGCGTGATCCTGTCGCTGAGCCAGCGGAGCCGGCTGCTGGCGCCCCTGACCCTGGTGGTGGGGGCGTTCGCCATGCTGTTCCAGGGGGTGAAGCTCCTGTTCACCAACTGGCGGCTGACCCTGGTGCAGGTGATCCCGGCCATGCTGATCTGGGCGTCCATGCTGGACCTCAAGCTCCATGTGGTGCGGGGCCGGCATCTCGACCGGATCCTCGGGCCGGTGCTCATCCCCATCGTGATCGGCATCGCCGTCCTGACGGCGGCCGGGTACTTCCTCAACGCCGTGTTCGCCTTCGCCATCGCCCAGTCGGGGGACCCCGAGATCCGCCCCGCCTACGAGCGGGCCAAGCGCCACCTGCGCCCCATCCTGTCGTGGGGTTTCGCCATCGGTGCGGCCCTCGGGTTCTCCGCCGCCATCGTGCCCCGGTGGGGGAAGGGTTGGTTCGCCCTGTCGATGGGCGTCGTGGTCGCCGTCATGATGGTCACCTACGTGGCCATCCCGGCCCGCCTGATCGGCGTGAAGTCGACACGGTCCCGACGGGACAAGCTCACCGCCACCGCGGTGGGGGGCGCCCTGGGGGCGGTGGTGTGCTCCCCGCCCTACCTGCTGGGCCGGCTGGGCATCATCTGCCTCGGGTCGCGGGCGCTGTTCGTGCCCGGCATCATCCTGCTGGTCATCGCCGTGCCCCTGCAGACCGGGGCGGTCACCGCCACCAAGGCGGTGAAGTTCAGCGCCAAACTCGTCACCGGTCCGGTCGACGCCATGACCCCATCGGACGGGACGGAAGCAACCGGCCCGGGCGTCCGGGTCGACCCGCTCGAGCCGCCCGGCCCGGTCGGTCCCGGCCCGGTCGTGGTGGCTGACGCAGGTGGTGCCACCATGACCCCGGGAGCAGTGACACCGGCCGAGGGTGTCTGAATTCGTCCCACGGCCCTCACTGTCGGGCCGATGGGACCGATCACGACCGACCACCCGCTGCAGTCGCTGCGCCACACGGAGGAGCCGAAGAAACAGGCCCTGGAGTCGCAACCGCTCCAAGGACCCGTCACCAGGACGATCCCGACCGACCGTCGACGTCGTCACGGGCGCGGCATCATTGGCGGTGAAGTCGCGGGATCCACGCTGCTGACCGGTCACCGGGGCAGGCCGGGCGAAAGTCGTTGCTCGGCAAGGGGAGTTCCGCCGGGACCGACCTGTCATGCGAACTCCGGGTCCGGTTCCGAGACACCCGTGCAAGGTGATCGCCAAGGGATCCGGCAAGGTTTGTTCACAACGGTGGACCGATGCCGAACCCAACGCACCCGTCGAAGCGCTCCTTCATCGGGGTCGGTGCTCGACCAGCCGGGTCGCCGGCAATTGGTTGCACGACCGTGCAAGTTTCTTTGCGGCACCACCACGCAACTCTTATGGTCCGCTGCCTATGAAACGGCTCGACGGGCATCGGCCACGATGGCGCAGACGTGGATCACACCGACTGTCGGCTGCCGTGCTGGCGTGCTCGGTGCTGCTGGGCGCCTGTGGTACCGACATGGTTACGTCGGGTCGGGCCGCCCGGCACCACGGCGCCACGGGCACGGCCACGGCCTCATTGGCCCGTTCGGCCGCTGACGCGCCTCCCGGCCAGTCTGCGCTGATCCTGTCGGCATGGCTGGCGGCCGAGCGGGCATTCGAGACCGCAGCGCAGACCTCCGACCCGAACGAGCCGGCTCTGCTGGCGACGACGACCGCGCCGCAGATCGCATGGACCGTGAGCTTGTTGGCGCGTATGAGCGCCGCCGGCGAGGTGGGCCGGGGGCCGATGCGCTTCGGGTCGACCGTCGTCGACGTGGTCTCGTCCCGGCTAGCCATGGTCCATGCATGCGGCCACGATGACGAGCTCGTCGTATGGGCCGCCACCGGACGACCTGTCCCTGGTGTCGCCGGAGAGTTCGAGAACGAGGAGATCGTGGCGGCGATGGAATGGACGAGCGCCGGTTGGAAGCTCGCCGACCAGACGGTGCAGCAGGCACCGTGCGAGTGACCGTGAGGCTGCTGGCAGTGATGGTCGCAGGTTGTGGGTCCGCGCTCTGTGACTCCGGAGGGTTGGCGCACGCCGGATCCACGGGGGCCGATGCCGGGTCCGGGACCGTGACGGTCGGCGCCACCGACGGTTCGGCCGGCGTCGTCCCGTCCGGGCCGATCGGCGTGGACGGGAGCGGTTCGGGCTTCGCACATCCGGTGTGCACCTCGGTGAGCCTCGTGCTCAACGACGAGGGCGGTATCGCCCCGGGTGGGCCGACCCCGGGGGGGTGGTACTCCGTGACGTGCGTCGATCCGGCCACCGGCAACTCCGTGACCCAGACGGAGTGGATCGCCAACCAGGTGCCGGCGGCCGCCACCGTCCCGAGCGCCTACTCGGTCGCACTCGGGGCCGAGCAGTCGATCCACCTACCCGTGCCCACCCCCCACCTCGATCCAGCCGGGCCATCGGTGGTCAACCTCCCGACCTGGCTGTGGATCGACGGCTCCACCTGGCACCCCTACGTGGTCACGGCGTCGGTCGGTTCGGTGAGTGCGACGGCAGTGGCCACGCCGCAGTCGGTCACCTGGTCGATGGGAGACGGAGGCATCGAGGTGTGCCAGGGCCCGGGGACGGCCTACGACCCCGCACTTCCATCGGCGGCCCAGTCGACGAGCTGCGCCTACACCTACGCCCGGTCATCGGCCAGCCAGCCGTCGAGCGACGGCGTGGCAGACGACGGGGCCTACCCGGTGAGCTCCACGGTGACCTGGGACGTCTCGTGGACGGCTCAGGGTGCAGCCGGAGGAGGGGCGCTCCCGGGTCTTTCCACGACATCGTCCACCCGACTGCGAGTCGAACAGGTGGAGAGCGTCGACTCGGTCCTCGGGGGAGGGCGAGGGGCATGACGACTCTGCTCGACCGGAGCCTGCGTTCGGCCAGCCACCCCGAGGCTGGCGGTACGACGACGGGACTCCCCTCCGGACGCCACACCCGGCGTCCCCTGATGGCGGTGGTCTCGGCCGCGATCGTCCTCGCCAGCGTCGCCGCGTTCGCCGCCGTCTACCGCTCGTCGAGCCACCCGAGCTCGGTTCTCATCGTCACGACCACCATCCAGCAGGGCCAGCAGATCACGGGCTCGGACCTGGGCCAGGCCAGCGCGGACGTCTCCAACGGCGTCAGCCCGATCCCCGTGGCCGCGGTAGGGGAGCTGGCCGGAAAGCGGGCCGCCGTCACCATTCCGGCTGGCTCGCTCCTCGTCACTGCCGACATCAGCGGATCGCCACCGATCGGCCCTGGTGACGCCGTCGTCGGATTGGCCCTGAAATCCGGTCAACTGCCGTCGAACGGGGTGGAACCCGGGGATCAGGTGATGATCGTGCAGACGGCCGCTCCCGGCGCGCTCCCAACCGGCTCGTCGCCGGCGGGCACAGCATCTTCCGCCTTCGGGACCGCAGGGATCCTCGTTCCGGAGGCGACCGTGTTCGATACCGCCGTCCCGCCGCTGAACTCCTCCAGTGGTGCCACCGAACTGGTGTCCGTCGAGGTGTCGGCGACACTCGGCGCCGCCGTGTCCACCGATGCCGCCGCAGATCAGGTGAGCCTGGTGCTCCTGCCACCTCGGTCCGCAGGGGGCCAGCCCTGATGACGGTGATCTGTTTTGCATCGGTCAAGGGTTCGCCGGGCGTGACCACCACCGCCTGCCTGGTGGGCGCCAGCTGGCGGCCGGACCGGCCGGTAATCGTGGCGGAGTGTGACGCGGCCGGTGGTGATCTGGCCGCCCGCTTCTCGCTCTCTTCGTCTTCGGGGTGGCCCTCATACGGCTCGGCGGTGCGGAGGGCTGACTCGGCTGTTTCCCTCCGTCCCCACCTGCAGCAGCTGCCGGGTGGACTCGACGTGTTGGCTGGCACCCGAGGCCCGGCAGGCGGCGAGATGGACCACTGGTTCGATACCCTGGTGCAGAGTGCGTCGTCGGCGAACGACGGATCGGCGGACCTGGTGGTGGATCTGGGCCGGCTGTCGGTGGAGGCCGCCGGACTGGTGGTGTGCACGCCCGATGTGGTCGTCATCGTGCTCCGAGGTGACGCCGCCTCCGTCGTGAAGGTGGCGGCCCGGTCGTCCGAACTGATCGACCGATGGGGCGATCGGCTTGGTCTGGTGGTCGTCGGGCCTGGTGGGCATCCCGTCGCCGACGTCGAGGCCTTCGTCGGGATACCGGTGATCGGCGAGCTGCCTTTCGACCCGGAGGCGGCGGCGGTGGCCAGCGGCCAAGGAGCTCGGGGGCGCCGGCTGCGCCGCTCGTCGTTGGCGAAGGCAGCAGCCCGGCTGGCTGAATCCCTCGCCGATGAAGATGCCGATTCGCCGACGTCCGGAATCGGTGCTGATCCGGCTGCACAGAGTGCCATCCGGTGAGTGGGCACCTGGGTGTGACCATTCGCGAGCTGGTGGCCGAGGATCTGGCGGGTCCCGGCGGTTCGGACCTGCACGGTGACGATCGGCGGGAGTTCGCCCGCCAGCAGATCTTCGTCCACCTCGACCGGTTGAGTGGCGGAGGCGTCGGGGCGTGGGACGATCTCGACGACCCTGGTGACGAGCGACGGCTGGCCCAGTCGGTGCTGGACGCCCTGTTCGGAATGGGTCGGCTCCAATCCCTGGTCGATGACACCGACATCGAGAACATCGACATCAACGGATGCAATCAGGTCTGGGCCACGTTTGCCGACGGCTCCAAGCGCTCGATGCCGGCCGTCGCCGACTCGGACGACGAGCTGGTCGACCTGGTCCGATCGGCGGCCAGTCGGTTCGGCCTGTCCGAACGGCGCTTCGACCTGGCCCAGACCGGAATTGGACCTCCGATTGCCCGACGGGAGCCGGTTGTCGGCGCTGATGGCGGTGTCGTCCCGGCCGGCGGTCTCCATCCGTCGACACCGTTATGCCGATCTGACGCTCAGCGATCTCACCCAGATGGGTACCCTCGAGGTCCGCCTGGCCTCACTGCTGCGAGCTGCCGTTCGGGCACGGAAGAACATCGTGGTGTCCGGCGCGATGAACTCCGGCAAGACCACGATGTTGAGAGCGCTGGCTGCGGAGATCCCGCCGAGGGAGCGGATCGTGACCATCGAGCAGGCATTCGAGCTTGGCCTCGACGCCACCGGGCACCGGCACCCCGACATGGTCGCCCTGGAGGCCCGTCCCGCCAATTTGGAAGGCGAAGGCCAGATCTCCGTGGCCGATCTGGTTCGCCGGGCGCTCCGGATGAATGCCGACCGGGTGATCGTCGGGGAGGTGCTCGGCGACGAGGTGCTTCCCATGCTCAATGCCATGAGCCAGGGCCGATCGGGTTCGATGTGCACGATCCACGCCGATTCGTCGTCGGGAGTGTTCCGGCGGATCGCCTCGTACGCCGTCCAGGCGCCCGAGCGGCTCCCATTGGAGGCGACCAATCTGCTCATCGCCGGAGCCGTCCACCTCGTCGTCCACCTCGACAGTGAGATGCACGACGCCGTAGACGTCGAGGACCCGTTGGGTGACGTCGGTCCCCGCACCTCGGATCCGTGGGGAGACCCGGGACGCAACTGGCAGTTCCCGGCGATGACGGCCGCGGAGGCGGTTCGTCTCCTCGGTCCGGGAGGTCGTGGACGCCGAGGGCACTCAGGTCATCTCGAACGAGATCGTCCGGCCCGGACCGGACCGGCGAGGGGTTCCCGCCGCACCCCTTCGTCCGGAGACCCTTTGCGAGCTGGAACGGTTCGGATACGAGATCGCACCGTTCGCTGCGATCGGGTCCCTGGCATGAACAGTGCAGTGGCGGCCGCCAGTGGACTGGGCTTCGGCCTCGGCGTCGTCGGCATCGTGCTGTCCCGGCGCCGTCGGGGTGGGGTCAACCCGTCGAAGGCGCCTCGCACGGTGGGTTCACAGGCGGGCGGTCGCTGGTACGTCCTCGTGGCCGTCGGCGCCGCGGTGGCAGTCGGTGCTGGAATGCTCACCGGGTGGGTGGCCGCTGTCCCCATCACCGCATTGGCCGTCTACGGAGTCCCCGCCCTCTTCGGCCGCACTGCCACGTCGGTTTCCATCGTCAAGCTGGAGGCCATCGCCACCTGGACGGAGATGCTCCAGAGCACCATGGCCGCGTCGGCGGGACTCGGACAGGCCATCATCAGCACCGCTCCGCTGAGCCCACCGGCGATCCGCGGTGCCACCGGCCGGCTCTCGTCGAGGCTGGGCGCTGCCATGCACCCCCGGGACGCCCTGTCGCTCTTCGCTGACGAGCTGGACGACTCGTGTGCCGACCGTGTCGTCTGCGCCCTCCAGCTGGCCGCCACCGCTCGTGCACAGCGTCTGGGCGAGCTTCTGGCGGCGCTGGCCGACTCGACGCGGGACGAGGTGGCGTTGCGTCTGCGTATCGAGACCAGCCGCGCCTCGGTCCGTAGCGGCGTCCGGACCGTCCTGGTCTTCTCGATCGCGTTCGCGGCGGCGTTGACGGCGGGCGCCCATGCGTATCTGCAGCCGTTCGACTCGATGGCGGGCCAAGGCGTCCTCCTCGTCGTCGGCGGGCTCTATGCCACGGGGCTGACCTTGATGGTGTCGCTGGCCAAACCTCCGGTCCCGGTTCGCCTCCTCGGCCGCCAGGTGACCGAGCAATGACCGGCGTCGTCCTGATCGGCATCATGGCGGGGCTCGGAGCTGTGGGTCTGGCGCAAGGACTGCGGACCACGCGACCGTCACTCGAGGTCCTGGCCCGCACCATGGCGCGGCCGGCAGCGCCGGTGCGGCCGGCCGGCGCACCGTCCACCGGCCGGACGCTCCCAGACGCCGTGGGGCGGCGTGTCGTGGCTCGCGTCGGCCGCGAACATCTGTCGGCCAGTCCCAGATGGTCCGGGCTCCGCAGCGGCCTGGCCATCACTGACGGTACCTGGGAGGAGTTGGCATCGAGCGTGGTCGTCCAAGGGGGAGCCGGCTTGTTGGCACCACCCATCCTGTGGGCAATGGCCCAGCTGGCCGGGTTGTCCGTTCCGCTCGGCGTCCCGATCGTGCTCTGTCTGGTCGCGGTGCCAGCGGGCGCGGTCCTGCCCATCGTCACCCTGGTCCGGTCGGCACGATCGAGGAGACGTCATTTCCGCATCGTCATCGGCACGTTCGTCGATCTGGTCGTACTGGGCCTTGCCGGGGGGGTCGGCGTAGAGGGTGCGCTGTTCGCCGCCTCTGAGGTCAGCTCCGATTGGGCCGTCACGCGGATGAGCCGGGCGCTGTCGAAGTCCCGCGACAGCGGTCAGTCGCCCTGGCTGGCGCTCGGGGACCTCGGCGAGGAGGTCGGGGTCGGCGAACTGGTGGAACTGTCGGCAACCCTTCAGCTCGCCGGCACCGAAGGGGCACGGATCCGCCAGTCGCTCAGTGCCCGCTCGATGGCGCTGCGGCGACACGAGCAGGCGGATGCCGAATCCGAGGCCAATGCCATGACCGAACGCCTGTTCCTGCCCGGAGCGCTGTTGCTCATCGGGTTTCTGCTGTTCGTGGGGTATCCCGCGTTCAGCAAGATTCTCGGTGGCTTCTGACCGACCCCGACGATCCTCTCCCGACCGTTTCAATCCCGACCGCTTCAATCCCGAAGCGCTATCAGACAGGAGCACACGTCATGCCAAGTCAAATTGTTGTCCTCTGGACCTACCTCCGAGCACGCGTGCAGGCGTCGGGCGGATGGGACGAGGCCGGGACCGTTGTCGAGAAGGTGATCCTTACGGCCGTGTTCGCGGCTCTGGCCATCGCCGTCGGCGCCATCATCGTGGCCAAGGTCACTGCCAAGGCCAACACCATCAATCTCAATTGAAGGCGACGCGTTCACGCCGGCACCGACACGTGTCTGTCGTACGAGGGAGCCGGGGCTCCGGCGCTGACGAGGGCTCTACCGCCGTCGAAGCCGTCATCGTGGTGCCGGTGGTCATGGTGGTCCTGCTGGCGGTGATCCAGTTGGCGCTCTGGGCCCACGCTGCCCAGGTGGTGCAGCTGGCCGCGTCGGAAGGAGATCGGAGCGCCCGTTCACTGGGCGGCGGTGCGATGGCCGGAGTTGCCGCCGCCCGGTCGGTGGTCGACGGACCGGGCTCCGACGTCGTAGCGACCTCCGTCACCGTCACCGTCGGCTCGGATGGCCAGGCCCGCATGACCATCGTCGGCCATGCGGTGTCGATCCTCCCTGGCCTCAGACTGCCCGTCGCCTCGGTACAAGTCGGCCCCATCCAGGAGTTTCGAGGTTCGCAATGATGGGATCCGGGCATCGAGGCGATGCCGGCAGCCTGACCGTCGAGCTGGTGGCCCTGACGCCCGTGCTCTTTGGCCTGGCCGTGTTCGCCCTGGCCTTCGGCCGGATCGGCGAGGCGAGACAACAGGTCGTCGAGTCGTCGCGCGCCGGCGCCCAGACGGCGGCGGTGCAGCCAACCGCCGGGCAGGCCGTGTCTGGTGCGACAGCGGCGGCGGTCGAGGGATCACTGGGGCGGAGCCACTTCTGTCCCCATCCGCAGGTCATCACCGACGTCAGCCACTTCTATGCCGGCGGCTCCGTCACCGTCACGGTCGTCTGCACGGTGGACACGTCCGACCTCTCCGTCCCCGGCATCCCCGGATCTGTGACGGTGCGGGCATCCTCTACGGCCCCCATCGACCCGTACGGGTCCGTCCAGTGATGGGCACGAAGTGCCGGCGCCGAACATCGCCGAGGTTGTGCTCGGACACCCACTTCTGCACTTCCGACGGTTCGATCGCGGTGTTCGTGGTGCTGATGTTGGTGGCCCTCCTCGTACTGCTCGGGCTGGTGGTCGACGGCGGGTCGGCATTCGCCGCCCGGCAGGCGGCCACAGACGAGGCCGAGCAGGCGGCACGGGCGGGAGCCGGCGCCATCTCGGTGGACGCGCTCCGCTCCGGCGTGGTGCAGGTGGATGGACAGGCGGCAGTGGCGGTGGCCGAGGCATTCACCGTGAGGTCCGGTCACCCAGGAACCGCCTCGGTCTCCGGAGGGGTGGTGACCGTGTCGGTTCACTATCGGATCTCCACGGTGCTGTTGGGCATCGTCGGCATCGATACGCTGCCCGTATCGGGGACCGCGTCGGCGGTCGACATCCACGGCGTCACCGTCGGGTCACCATGAGCGGCCTCATCGGGTCCGGCTCGCCGGCCCATCCCCATCCCCATCGCCATCGGCTCCGCTCCACTCTCTCGCGGGCCGCCCTAGTGGCGATTGTGGTGACGATCCCGCTGGTCCTGTCCATCGCCGGCGGATGGCCCCTCGCCCATCTGGGGCCCCGGGAGATCATGGACGCGGTGTCGTCGCGCCGGTCGTTCGACGCGCGCCTGGTGTCGAGCTGGCTGTCCCGCTCGGTGCTGATCCTGGCCTGGGTGTCGTGGTTGTGGATGACGCTGTGCGTCGTGGTCGAGCTCCAGTCGTGGCGCACCGGACGTCTGGCCGTGCGCCTGCCGGCAAGCCGGAGACTGCAGGCGGTCGCAGCCTGTCTCGTCACGACGGCCCTGGCCGTCTCTGCCGCCCGGATCGGATCTGTTCCCACGGACCGCACAACCGTTTCGGCACCGGCGGTGAAGGTGATCGACGACCTTGGTTGGCCGGGCGACTCCATGACGGTGAGCGGGTCTGCCAGTGTCCCCGCCGAACCATTGGATCGGGCCCCCATACCGATGGATGCCGACACCTGGTCGGTCGGCGGAGATCGGACCCTGGGCCCTCCGGGGCGCGTCCTTCGCGGCACGTCGGCGTCGCCCGGGTCCGTTGCCACCGTTTCCGGCCCCGCGGCCCCGACTTGCACCGGCGTGCACCACGTCTCCCCCAGAGAGACGCTGTGGTCCATCGCCACGAAGGCGCTCGGGTCGTCGGACCGCTGGAGGGAGCTGGCAACGCTGAACTACGGGATAAGGCAAGCGGACGGCGGGGCGCTCTCGGACGACCACTGGATCAGCCCGGGTTGGCACTTGCGGCTCCCCGGCCACGGGGGTGGAACTGCATCGACCCCGCCCAGGGCCACCGCCGCTTCCGGGTCAGCGGCAAGGTCCGGTGACCATACCGGTGCCCACAACGCCAAACGCGACGATCGGCCGCCCCTTGGTGGGGGACAGCTGCCAGTGGTACCGGTCGGGGGCAGCGTGGTCGGAGCGGGTGTGGTCGGCATGCTCGATCGGATGAGACGCGCCCAACAGCGCCACCGGGTGACCGGGAGCCTGATCAAGCTGCCTGACCGATCTGACCGGGATGTGGAGCACCGGCTCAGGATCGGAGACGGGCTCGAACTCACGTCGACGCTGGATGCCGCGCTCCGTTCGGTGGCGGCGCAGTGGCATGCGGTGCCCGGGGACCTTCCGATCGTGAGAGGAGCGCGCATCTCGAGCGAACGGATCGAGTTGGTGGTGGACGATTTGGGACCCACCACCCCGATCGGCTGGGACCTCTCCCCGCACGACGACGGCTCGTCGATCGTGGCGGACCGCCGGTCGATCGCACGACGATCGGCGTCTGGGCGCCCGAAGGGCGGTGACCGGTCACCGGCCCCGCTCATGGTGACGGCGGGACGTGGAACGGACGACACCGTCATGGTCAATCTCGAATCCCTCGGATCACTGGTGGTGCAGGGTGACGAACTGGAATGCGACTCCGCACTGAGGGCGATGGCCCTCGAATTGGCCACCTCGTTTTGGGCCGATCAGTTCGAACTCGTCGTCGTCGGCTTCGGGGTGGAGCTCGAGCGGTTCGCGGGCGTGACCTCCACCGCGGATGTGCCGTCCCTGATCCGCAGGTTGTGCCACCGGCGGATCACCGCCCGTCAGGCGCTCGAAACCGCCGGCTACCGGTCATTTGCAGAGGCGCGGTGCGTGACCGGTGCGGGCGAGTGGGACCCCGTCGCGGTGATCTGCGGATCGTCCATCGGCCCGGGCGAGGCCGCCGAGGTCCTGGACGCGGGATCCGACCCGCGGGTAGGGATGGCGGTCATCGCGGTGGAGCCGAACGTCGGGTCGGCCCATCGGCTGTCCTATTCCGGCCGCTCGTCATCGTCGGCACTCGCTCTGCTCCGGTCGGTCATCTTTCCCCAGACGATCGACGCGGACGATGGTGCCGCGGTCACCGCATTGTTGGACACGGCAGCCAGCTACGAGTCAGTGCCCCCCTCCGACGAACCGTACGCACGCCTGTCCGTACCGGTGCCCGGTCTCGCGCGTGATCCCACCGAGACGTCGATCCGGGTCGATCGTTATTCGACGCCGGTTCGATCGGCAGTCCCACCGCTGGCGGACTCGCAACCTCGTGCAGAGGAGTCAGGAAAGGCGGGCCTGGTGACGGTCAGCGTGCTCGGCTCGATCGAGGTCCACGGCGCCGACCGCGAGTTCACGCGGGCATGGGCGAAGGAACTGGTCGTCTATCTGGCCATGCACCCGAACGGAGCGTCCAATGAGGCCTGGGCCACAGCGCTGTGGCCGGATCGACTGATGGCTCCTTCCAGTCTCCACTCGACGGCGTCGGTGGCCCGGCGGGCGTTGGGGAAGGGCCCCGAGGGGATCGATCACCTGCCCCGCTCCCACGGCCGCCTGGCCCTGTCGCCCACCGTGGTCAGCGACTGGGCTGCGTTTGCCCGACTTGCCGAATCCGATCGCATCGCAGACTGGCGCTCCGCACTGCAGTTGGTCCGTGGCCGCCCCTTCGAGGGGCTGCGGTCCTCCGATTGGCCCATTCTCGAGGGGATAGGACCGGCCATCGAGGCAGCTGTCGTGGACGTGAGCGGGCGTTTGTCCGGGGCGTACCTCGGTGCTGGAGATCCGACCGGTGCTGCATGGTCGGCCAGAAAAGGACTGTTGGCCAGTCCCTACGACGAGCGCCTCTACCGGATGTTGATGCGGGCCGCGGACCTCGGTGGCAACCCGGCCGGCGTCGAGTCGATCATGGCGGAGTTGGTGAGGCTCGTCGCCGACGACATCGAACCGTTCGATTCGGTGCATCCGAGCACGATCGACCTCTACCGATCGCTGACACGGAGAAATCCAAAGGCGAACGTCCGACGCTGACGCCCCCACGCCGGCTCGGCGTTCCCATACCCATGGGATGCAAAATAGAAAAACAATTGGCCGGTGCTCCATCTCGGACCAGCGGACCGTGGCCGGGGTGGATCAGCGGACCGTGGCCGGGTTGGAGCGGGTTACGGTCACGTCATTGCCGTTGACGGCAACGGTGACCGCCGGCCATCGAGCGCTTGAGGCTGGATAGGTCATTCCCGTCCGACCGGTGAACGACGGGGGGAGTGCGGGCTGCCAGCCGTCGATGGTCAGTTGCCACGCCACTCCGAGCCCGATTGCGAAGTCGGGGACCTCGTCGATGGCGAAGACCGAGCCGCTGTCCTTGGACCGGGGACCGGTGAAGGTGATGGATATTCGGCCGCGCTTGGCATCATGTCCTCGATGGCGGTGGTGACGCGGCTCACGAGCACGTTGTCGTGGCCACTGACGAACTCGTGGCTCGTGGAGATCGTGCTGTCGAGTCCGACCACAGCCAGGGCGGAGACGCCGCCCACGAACGCGGCTGCGACGAAGACTCTCGCTGGCCGGGCCACGGACCACGCAGGGGAGGATCTTCCGAGGTCGGTCTACCGACCGACGCCCCCATGCGGCCAGCGCCGACCTCCCCAGCTCGTAGACGCTCCACAGGACGACGACCCACAAGAGGATGCCGACGATCCAGAGGACATAGCCGAGGTAGACCAGGGTGAACAGCAGCCGCTGTGGGACGACTGCGAAGGTCACGACGAGGGTAAGCGCGCAGAGCGCGACGATCACCGTGAAGGTGAAGAGGGATCGACGGCCTCTCATGAGGGCAAGGATGGCGACCAAGGCGAGCACTCCGAGGACCAGGAGACCGTCGAGCGGTGTCTGGGCTACATATCCGAAGGCCAAGAACTCCAGATGGAGCGAAGGCCTCATCCAGATCGGTGGGAACGAGGCCGCGAAACCGAGGCTCCGAAGCCCGAACGAGAGACCCATCGCAGGACCCCGATGGGCATCGACAAGGAGGCTCAGATTGGGTTGGCGCCCACCGATCTCCTGGAGGACCGCCGGAATCCAGCACACCGCGGCGATGATGGCTCCCCATTTCAACCAGCGGAACTGATCCGGCCTCCGCCGGGCAATGGCGAGGCAGGGGGCGCCGATGACCAGTGCGGCACCGAAGAAAGCGAAGAAGACTTCGGACTGCACCACGACGGACGCGGTGAAGACGAGCCAGGGCCACCATCGCAGTGAGCCCATGGCGATGATCCACGCCAGCACGATGCTGGTGATCAGGAACGGGATGGCGAGGTTCGGATTCCACAACGGCCGATCGAAGATCGACGGAATCGCCCACGCCAGGTCGAGCACCGCCAGGGCGAGGAGGCCACAGCCGACCACGTGGTCGGACCTCCACAGCGCCTCGACGCCGAACGACAACACCAGACCGATCAGCAACGCACCGCCCCACAGGGCCCCTTGGAGGGGGTCGATGCGGACGGGGATGGCGAGCAGCCAGTACTGGAGTGGACCCGGGTCATAGATGAGGTGCCCCGACCCTATGGACGACGTGGAGAACTGCCCCAGCATCGGTGGTTGGAACGAGAACGTCTCGAAGGCCCGGATGGAGATGGTGGCGTCGTCCTGCAGCGCCCTCCACCCGCGGCTGATCTCCAACAGCGGCGGGACCAGTACTGCGGTCCAAATGGCCAGGTGGCTTCCGATGCGGACGATCATCCGCACGGGAAGCTGCGGAGTACCCGAGCGGATGGGCGCGTCGTCCGACCCTCCAGCTGCCGGACTGCTCGAAGTCATCTCCACCGCGGCCGCCCCCACCGTCACGGCCGTCAGTGTAAGCCAGTCGCGCCGTCCTCACTCGAGGAGCCGGAGCGACCGTCGAGCTGCGTTAGAGGACCAGTTCCGCCATCAACTGCAGGGTGTCCGGGCTGCCGGCCACCAACAGGGTGGTGGCGATCGACTCCCGCCACCCTTCGAGGTCGTCGCGGATCTTCTCCTTCGGCCCGATCAGGGCGGTGTCCTCGATGAGCGAGGTCGGCACGGCGGCAGCGGCCTCGTCCTTGCGGCCCTCGAGGTAGAGCTCCTGGATCTTGCTGGCCTCGGCTTCGTACCCCATGCGGGCGAACACGTCGAAGTGGAAGTTCATCGACTTTGCCCCCATGCCGCCGATGTAGAGGGCGATGAAGGGCCGGAAGTTGTCGGCGGCCCGCTCGATGTCGTCGTCGATGAGGGTGGGAGCGAAGGCGATGACCTCGAAGTCCGACGCGGCGTGACGTGCCTCGGGCCGGGCGAACCCCTCGGCCAGCGCCGGCTCGAACGCCTTGACGGCATTGGGCGAGAAGAAGATCGGGAACCAACCCTCGGCGATCTCTGCCGCCAGGGCCACGTTCTTCGGTCCCTCGGCGCCCAGGATGATGGGGATCTCGGGCCGGAGCGGGTGGACGATGGGCTTCAGTGGCTTCCCGAGCTGCGTGCCGCCCGGGTAGGGGAGGGGGTAGTGGGGTCCGTCACTGGTGACCGGCGCCTCCCTGGCAATGACCTGGCGGACGATGTCGACGTACTCCCGGGTGCGCGCCAGCGGCTTCTCGAACGACTGGCCGTACCACCCCTCGACCACCTGGGGCCCCGAGACGCCGAGTCCCAGGACGAACCGACCGTTGGACAGGTGGTCCAGTGTGATCGCCGCCATTCCCATGGCCGTGGGGGTCCGGGCCGACAGCTGGCACAGTGCAGTTCCCAGCCGGACGCGCTGGGTCCGGGATCCCCACCAGCTCAGCGGGGTGAGGGCGTCGGACCCGTAGGCCTCGGCGGTCCAGATCGAATCGAATCCGAGCCGCTCGGCCTCCGCAACCAGTTCGTCGGCGTTGGCCGGTGGGCCGGATCCCCAGTAGCCGAGTTGCAGTCCGAGCTTCATGTCCTTCATGGCTTCCTCCCCGGGAACGTGATGGTAAGACCATAACGGCAGAGCAACGGCGGGCCCCGAACCGGACCCCGAACCGGACCCCGACCGGCCCTGGCGACCCGCCAGCAGCGACCTGCCAGCAGCGACCGGCCCTGGCGACCCGCCAGCAGCGACCGCTCAGTCCATGGCGGCGATGAAGTGCTCCGCAAACTGCTCGGTGACCGCCAACCGGGCGGCCCGGATCGATTCGGGGGTGTCCCCGTCCTTGGCCTTGACCGCCATCCACGGCGCACACAGGAGATCGGTCACCCCGGCGTCCTCGAGACGGCGGTAGAGGTCGAGGTCCGGGTAGGCCCGGACCGCCACGTAGATAGAGAAGGGCTCGTTCTCCCGACCGGCTCGCTTGAGGGCGTCTTTGACCCTGTTCACCTGGGCGAAGGCTTCGTCCGGGGTGGCGGCTCCGGTGTTGACCCATCCGTCGCACAGGGTGGTGGCGCGTACCAGGGCCACCTCGGAGTCCCCCCCACCCACGAACGGCACGGGCAAGGACGGGGAGGGGTTCATCTGGCAGGCCGGGACGTCGTAGTACTCGCCGTGGAACTCGACCCACCCCCCTTCCACAGCGCACGCAGGGCCGGGATCATCTCGTTGAGCCGCTTGCCCCGGGTGTGGAAGTCCTGACCGGTCTGGAGGTACTCCTCTTCGCACCACCCCACGCCCACGCCGAGCGTGACCCGGTCGTGGGAGAGCACCGCCGCCGTGCCCACGGACTTGGCCACGGTGATCAGGTCCCGTACCGGGCGCGATGTAGATGCCGGTCGTGAACCTCAGGTTGGTGGTGATGGCGGCCATGGCCGAGATGAGGCACATGGGATCGGGCCATGCCGTCTCCTTCTCCCAGAACGGTGAACCGTCCGGTGCCTTCGAGTAGGTGTACCGGGAGCTGAGCTCCGCGGGGGTTGAACAGATGGTCCGACAGGTAGATGCCGGAGTAGCCCATGCTGTCGCACGCCCTCGCCAGCTGCAACGTCTCTTCGATGGGAAGGAAGGTGACTGCCTGGTGGAAACGCATGGGCTGGGTGCCGGCTTTCTGGGCGGGGAAGGCGGGACTAGCGGCCGACGGGCGCCGATGGGGCGAACGCCACCGGAATGTGCTTCACCCCGTTGATGAAGTTGGACCGGAGCCGCTGCACGTCGCCGTCGAGCCGGATGTCGGGGACCCGGTCGAGCAGACGGTCGAACATCACCCGGATCTCCATGCGGGCCAGGTTCGCCCCCAGGCAGAAATGGGGCCCGCCGCCCCCGAAGGCCATGTGGTTGTTCGGGGTGCGCCCGATGTCGAACCGGTTGGGATCGGTGAAGACCGACTCGTCGCGGTTGGCCGAGATGTGCCAGAACACCACCTTGTCCCCCTCGGCGATCTTCTGGTCGGCGATGACCACGTCGGCGGTGGCCTGGCGGCGGAAGTGCATCACGGGCGTCACGTAGCGGAGCATCTCCTCGATGGCCGAGGGCAGCAGCGACCGGTCGGCCCGGAGCCGCTCCCACTGGTCAGGGTTGTCGAAGAACGCCACCATGGCGCCCGAGATCAGGTTCCGGGTGGTCTCGTTGCCGGCCACCGCCAGCAGGAGGAAGAACAGGTCCAGCTCGAGCTGGGACAGCGAGTCGCCCTCCACCTCGGCCTGGGTGAGCACGCTGAAGAGGTCCTCGTGCGGATCGAGCCGCTTCTTCTCGCACAGCTCGTCGGCGTAGGCGTAGAGCTCCATCGACGCCTGCCCGGCCGCCTCGGCCGACACCTGGTACTCGGGGTCGTCGGACCCGATCATCCGGTTCGACCAGTCGAAGACCAGGTGCCGGTCCTCTTGGGGGACACCCATCAGGTCGGCGATCACCTGGAGCGGGAGCTCGGCGGAGATCTGCTCGACGAAGTCGGCCGACCCGCGCTCGCAGACGGCATCGAGGATGGAGTCGGTGGAGGCCACCACCTTGGCCTCGAGGTCACGGATCATCCGGGGGGTGAAGCCCTTGTTGACCAGCCGCCGGTACCGGGTGTGCATGGGCGGGTCCATGTTCAGCATCATCATCCGCTGCTGGCCGAGGACGTCCTCGTCGAAGTCGTGGAAGAGGGTGGCGGCCCGGTGGGAGGAGAAGTGCTCGTAGTCCCGGTTGACCCCGACGCAGTCGTCGTACCGGGTGACCGACCAGAACCCGTCGGCGAACCCCTCCGGATCGGGATGCCACTGGACGGGCAGCTCGCGCCGCAGGTAGGCGAACCACTCGTGGGGCACGGAGTCCACGAAGTTGCCGGGGTCACACAGGTCGATGTCGGTTGCTTCCATGCTGTCTCCCCCGATGGCCTCTGGTGCCTGCCGGGCGTGGTGGTCCCGAGTCCCTCCGGCAACAGTGACGTTTCTAGAACGTGTATCAGTTATCATAGGCAGACTCGACCCGCCGTGGACAACGACCGGGCCGGAAGTGCCAGGTAGCGGTGCCGATATTGTTCGGCAGCACTGCCAGTCGTCATCAGCGCTGTACAGGGGGTCAGAGGATCGCCAGGGGCACGCACCGCCCCGGTCTTCGGCAGTCTGCCACCGCCCGTTGCCACTGCCGTGGCCCGGGGGACGTGGTCGCTCGACCACGGCGGTCGTCGTGGAGCAGTGCCAGAGGGATTCAGAGCCAGAGGGATCAGAGGGAGAACACGTCATGCAACTTGAGGAGACCTCCGAGCAGCAGGCTCTGCGGGCAGAGCTTCGGGCCTATTTCGCCGATCTGTTGACCGAGGACGTCCGCTACGCCCTCGACTTCGAACCCGAGGGCGGCGAGACCTTCCGCAAGATCGTCCGCCGCATGGGGCTCGACGGATGGCTCGGCATCGGATGGCCGAAGGAGTTCGGGGGCCAGGGCCGCCCCACCAGCGACCAGTTCATCTTCTTCAACGAGGTGCAGCGGGCACGGGCACCATTCCCGTTCGTGACCCTCAACACCGTGGGCCCGATGATCATCGCCCACGGGACCGAGCAGCAGAAGAAGTTCTTCCTGTCCGGGATCCTCGGCGGTGAGATCAACTGTGCCATCGGCTACACCGAGCCCGGTGCCGGCACCGACCTGGCGTCGCTGCGTACCCGTGCGGTGCTCGACGGCGACGAATGGCTGATCAACGGGAACAAGATCTTCACCAGCGGCGCCGACCAGGCCGACTACATCTGGTTGGCCTGCCGCACCGATCCCGATGCCCCCAAGCACAAGGGGATCTCCATCATCATGGTGCCGACGTCGTCACCGGGGTTCTCGTGCACGCCCATCGTGACGGTCGGGGGCGTGGCCACCACCGCCTCGTACTACGACGACGTGCGGGTGCCACGCTCGGCCCTGGTGGGCGAACTCAACGAGGGATGGCGACTCATCACCGGCCAGCTCAATCACGAGCGGGTGGGCCTGGCCGCCGTCAGCGCCCTGGCCTTCCGGCTGTGGGACGAGGTGGCGCAGTGGGTGGGGGACCAGGGGCTGTCCGACGTGGGGTGGATCCAACAGGACCTGGCCCGTACCTACGCGCTGCTCGAGGCCCAGAAGCTGCTGAACTGGCGGATGACCGCGGCGGTCGCCGACGGGACGCTGGGGCCGGCGGACTCGTCGTCGGTGAAGGTGTTCGGGACAGAGTCGACCGTCGAGATCTACCGGCGGCTGCTGGGGATCGTCGGGGTCGGCCGGCTACCTCAGCCCCGGGTCGCCGGGCCAGGCGCTCCACGGCGAGCTCGAGCGGGCGGGGCGTCAGTCGCAGATCAACACGTTCGGGGGCGGTGTCAACGAGGTCCAGCGGGAGATCCTGGCCATGGCCGGCCTGGGGATGAAACGGTCGGCCCGATGACGTCAGCGGAGACCGCAGTGCCCGAGGCCGGCCCGGGCGACGCGCCGACCGGCCCCTCGCTCGACGATCGGCTCCAGGCCTTCGTCGGCAAGTCGAACGGCGCCGTGAACCGTGGCGCCGATCCGGTCAACCTGCCCATGATCCGTCACTGGGTGGAGGCGATGGGCGACTTCAACCCCGTCTACGTGGACGAGGAGGCGGCTCGGGCCAACGGGTTCGACGGCATCATCGCCCCGCCGACCATGCTGCAGGCCTGGATCATGCGAGGGCTCCGTGCCTCACTGGAGGCGGACGAGGCCCGGGCGAGAGGCGAGGTGGACAAAGACTCGCCGAGCGAACAGCTCATGGGCCTCCTCGACGAGGCCGGCTTCACCTCGGTGGTGGCCACCAACTGCGACCAGCACTACGAGCGCCCCCTGGTCCCCGGCGACCTGCTCGAGGTCACGTCCACGGTGGATTCCGTGTCGGGGGAGAAGGCCACCGGGCTCGGTGTCGGCCACTTCATCACCACCGCCTGGAGTTCACCGACCAGACGGGTGCAGCTGGTGGCGACGATGTTGTTCCGCATCCTCAAGTTCAAGCCGAAGCCGAAGGCGGCGGAGCCGAAGGTCCGGCCCCGGCGCCCCCGGCCGGCTCTCACCCAGGACAACCGGTTCTTCTTCGACGGGGCCAAGGAGCACAAGCTGCTGATCCAGCGGTGCACCAACTGCGGCACGCTCCGCCATCCCCCTCGGCCGTCGTGTGCGAACTGCCGCTCATTCGACTGGGAGCCGCTGACCGCCTCGGGGCGCGGGCACGGTCTACAGCTTCGTCGTCAACCACTACCCGCAGGTACCGGCGTTCGACTACCCGCTGGTGGTTGCCCTGATCGAACTGGAAGAGGGGACCCGGCTGGTGGCCAACGTCGCCGACATCGGCCCCGAGGAGATCTCGATCGGCATGCCGGTCATCGCGTCATTCGAGGAGTTCGACGAGGACCTGACCCTGCCGGTGTTCCGCCCGGTACCGGTGGCATCCGCCACTACTGAGACGAGGAAGAGCTGATGGACTTCACCTTCAACGACGAGCAAAAGGCCGTGCAGGAGGCCGTCGAGGGCATCTTCGCCGGGCTGGTGACGCCGGACCGGGTCGAGGCCGTCGAGGCCACCGACGAGCGGTTCGACCGCGAGCTCTGGGCCGAGCTGGCCCGGGCCGACCTGTTGGGGCTGGCGCTTCCCGCCGCGTTCGGCGGCGGCGGTTTCGGACTGGTGGAGCTGGCCCTGGTCCTCGAGGGTCAAGGGAGGGTGGTGGCGCCCGTGCCGCTGTGGTCGACGCTGGTCCTCGGTGCGCTCCCCCTGGCCGAGTTCGGCTCTCCTGCCCTGCAGTCCGAGCTCCTCCCCGGTGTGGTCGGCGGCACCGTCGTGCTGACCGCGGCACTGGCCGACGTGGCCGGCGATCTCGCCGTCGGTGGGCCCGGGACGCCATCCGTCGTGGCCAAGCAGGACGGTGACGGGGTGGTGCTGTCCGGGACCGCATTCGCGGTGCCGAACGCCCACGTCGCCGATCGGGTCCTCATCCCGGTGTCCCTGGACGGGGGAGTGGTCGTCGCCGTCGTCGATCCCAAGGCGAGCGGGATCACGGCGGAACGGGCCGAGACCACCAACCGCGAGATCCACCCGCATCTCCATCTCGACGGGGTGGAGGTGCCGGCCGACCACCTCCTGGCCGGCGCGGATCCGGCCCGCGGCAACGAGGTCGTCACCTGGATCCTGAACCGGGCCTGGACGGGACTGTGCGCCCTCCAGGTCGGGGTGACCGAGGCAGCGGTGACCCAGACGGCCACCTACCTGAACAGCCGCGAGCAGTTCGGTCGACCGCTGTCGACCTTCCAGGGGACGATGCTGCGGGCGGCGGACGCCGCCATCGACACGGAGTCCATCCGGGTCACGATGTGGCAGGCGGCCTGGAGGCTCGACAACGGGCTGGACGCCGACCTGGCGGTCACGGTGGCGTCCTGGTTCGCCGCCGAGGCCGGTCAGCGGGCGGTGTTCGCCACCCAGCACCTGCACGGCGGAATGGGCGCCGACATCTCGTACCCGATCCACCGCTACTTCTTGTGGGGCAAGCAGATCGAGCTGCTGCTCGGTCCCCCCAGCGCCCAGCTCGCCCGCCTCGGAGGCCAGCTGGCCGACGAACTGCGGGCCGGTCGGGCGGTGTCGGCATGAGCGCCGACGCCGGTACGACCGTCGGTGCCCGGGCCACCACCTTGTCGTTCGAGGAGGTGTCGGTGGGGGACGCGCTGCCGGTGCTGCCCATCCCGCTGACCCGCACATTGATCGTGTCGACGGCCATCGCGTCGCGTGACTACCAAGACGTCCACCACGACCCGGTGCTGGCCGACGAGCGCGGCTCCAAGGACATCTTCATGAACATCCTGTCCACCAACGGGATCGTCGGCCGCTACGTCACCGACTGGTCGGGACCCGGCGCGGTGCTCACCGATGTGAACATCCGGCTCGGCGCACCGAACTACCCCGACGACACCATGACGCTGACCGGCGCCGTCACCGCCAAGGAGGATGCTGTCGACGGTGACGGGCGGGGCGCGGTCGTCGTCACCCTGCGGGGAGCCAACGGCCTGGGGGACCATGTCACCGGCACGGTCCGGTTGACCCTCCCCTCGGCTGCCGGTCGGGCCACGGGGAACGGATCGGTGCGATGAGCGGGGACTCCCATGCCTTCACCGGCAAGACGGCCATCGTGGGCATCGGCGCAACCGAGTTCTCCAAGGAGTCGGGACGCAGCGAGCTCAGACTGGCCGTCGAGGCTGTCGACTCGGCACTCCGCGACGCCGGCATCGAGCCCGCCGAGGTCGACGGCATGGTCACCTTCAGCTCCGACACCAACCCGGAGATCGAGATCGCCCGCAGCCTCGGCATGGGGGAGCTCACGTTCTTCAGCCGCATCCACTACGGCGGTGGGGCAGGGTGCGGGACGATCCAGCAGGCGGCCATGGCGGTGGAGGCCGGGGTGGCCGACGTGGTCGTGTGCTACCGGGCCTTCAACGAGCGCTCGGGCAACCGGTTCGGGGCCGGTGTGCAGGACCGGCCACCCGCGCCGAACGCGGAGACCGCCAATTTCGCCTGGTACGCACCAGTGGGATTGCTGACCCCGGCCCAGTGGGTGGCGATGGCCGCCCAGCGCTACCTGCATGTGACCGGGGCCACCTCGGAGGACCTGGGCCGGGTGGCGGTGGCGGACCGCAAGCACGCGGCGACCAATCCGAAGGCCTGGTTCTACGAGAAGCCGATCACCCTGGAGGAGCACCAGGCCTCCCGTTGGATCGTGGAACCTCTCCATCTCCTCGACTGCTGTCAGGAGACCGACGGCGGGCAGGCGCTGGTCGTCACCTCGCTGGAGCGGGCCAGGGACCTGCCGAGCACCCCGGTGGTCATCGAGGCCGCCGCCCAGGGTGCCGGACCCGGCCAGGAGATGATGACCTCGTACTACTACGACGACCTGTGCGGACTCGGAGAGATGGCGTCGGTGGCCCGGCAGCTGTGGCAGACCTCGGGCCTGTCACCGGCCGACATCCAGACGGCGGTCCTCTACGACCACTTCACGCCCTACGTCCTCTATCAACTCGAGGAGCTCGGGTTCTGCGGCAAGGGCGAGGCCAAGGACTTCGTCCGTGACGGCAACATCGAGATCGGCGGGGGCCTCCCCGTCAACACCCACGGGGGCCAGCTCGGCGAGGCCTACCTCCACGGGATGAACGGGATCGCCGAAGGGGTTCGCCAGGTGCGGGGCACGTCGGTGAACCAGGTCCCCGACGTGAGCCACACGCTGGTCACGGCGGGGACGGGTGTGCCCACCAGCGGGCTCATCCTGGGCGTCGACCGCTGACCGTCGTCGGCGCGCCGACGGGCGCCCCGGGTGTTCTCCTCACCCGTCCGGGTTGTCCTCCCGGCGCCAGTGGCGGAAGAGCTCGGTGAACTCCCGCCGGGCCTCGTCCGAGAGGTCCTCGGGCCGCAGGGCTCCGGTGGCGGCGATGGTCGACCGCATCTGGGCCAGGTAGTTGGTGCAGTTGGGGCAGTGGCGGAGGTGGGCGTCGAAGCGCCGCCGGTCCCGCCGTGGGAGGGCTCCCTCGAGATAGTCCGTGACCAGCTCCACCACCTGCTGGCACACCAGGTCCTCGCGGCTCCGGAGCAGGTTCATCACCGCCCCCTCGTGGCCAGCTCGGCTTCGAGCATCGAACGCATACGGCTCCGGCCCCGGTGGAGCAGCACGCGCTGGTTGCCCTCGGTGATGCCCAAGATGTCGCAGACATCGGCGCTCGGCAGACCCTCGAGGTCTCGCAGGACGACGATCTCACGCTGCCGGGGAGGGAGGACGTCGAGCGCATCGCCGAGGGTCTTGGACCACGTCGCCGCCACCAGTCGGTCGTCGATGTCGGACTCCCACGACTGCAGCGGCTCGGCCCACGCTCCGGTGGCATCGAAACGGGACGGATCCACGGCCGGCCCGGTATCCGCCATGGGGACATGACGGGGTTCGTGCCGCCCAGCCGACCGGGCCCGGTTGATCAGGATGCGGAACAGCCAGGTCTTGAACGACGACCGCCCCTCGAACCGGTCCACGCCCCGCACGACGCCCATCCATGTCTCCTGCACGGCCTCCTCGGCCACCGCGTCGCTAGGCACGTAGGAGCGGGCCAGGCGGAGCAGCGAGCTGTTGTAGCGGCCCACCAGGATCACGAAGGACTCTTCATCGCCGCCCCGGAGCCGGGCGAGCAGCTCGAGGTCGGGGTCCATGGTCCGCAGCGTAGGCCGCGACCTGCGGACCCGCCGTCCCTCAGCGGGGTGGTGTTCGGCCATGTGGATGACATGGGCTTCCTGTCGGCGGGGGGCGAAACACCCCAGTAGTCACCCTGACGGCTGGTTCCGTTACGCGGTCCTGGCCGCCCGACCGACGACGCCGTCACCGGCCTGGGGAAGCGGCAGGCCGGGGGCGAACACGGCACACGGGCCTCGAGGTCAACCGCCTTCAGCGGGTGGGACCCGCGGTGGGGTCGATGTCGGTCCCGGCCGGCAATGGCGGCTTCAACCGGTCTGCGCAATAACCTCAGCGAGCTTCTCTGATGGTTTCAGAAATCCGAGGGTCTCGCGGGGACGGTCGTTGAGGCTCCAGGCGATGGCGGCCAGGTCCTCGGGGGTGTGGACCGACAGGTTGGTTCCCTTGGGCATGTATTGGCGCAACAGCCCGTTGGTGTTCTCGTTGGATCCCCGCTGCCAGGGACTGTGGGGGTCACAGAAGTAGACGGGCACGCCGGTCTCGACGGTGAACTCGAGGTGGCGGGCCATCTCGGCACCCTGGTCCCAGGTGATGGTCTTGACCAGCTTCTCGGGCAGCGTGGTGATGGCCTGTTGCATGGCCTCTTTGACCGACCAGGCGTCCTTGCCCGCTCCCAGGTGCAACAGCAGGACGAAGCGGGTGGACCGCTCGACCAGGGTCCCGACCGCCGAGCGGTTGTTCCTGCCCATGATCAAGTCGCCCTCCCAGTGGCCGGGGACGGCCCGGTCCGCAACCTCGGCCGGTCGCTCGGAGATCATCACCATGTCCTTGATCTTCCCCCGGGTCTCGTCTCGGCCCTGGGGCCGGCGTTTGGCCCTGCCGCTGCGCAGGCACCGGGCCAGCTCCCGGCGGAGCTCCCCGCGGCCCTGGACGTAGAGGGACTGGTAGATGGTCTCGTGGCTCACCTGCATCATCGGATCGTCTGGGTGATCCAGGCGCAAGCGACGGGAGATCTCCCAGGGAGACCAGAACTTCTCCAACGCCTGGACGACCTCGGCCAACAGCTCGGGGCTCGAGCCCAGCTTGGTGGGCTTGGGCCGACGGGACTGGGCATAGGCCCGCAGGTAGCCGCCCCAGGCCCGGTAGCGGTTGGCGCCCCCGTTGGCCGCCACCTCCCGGCTGATGGTCGACGGGGCTCGATGGAGCCTGCGGGCGATGGTGGCCAGGGTCTCCCCCCGGGCCAGCCCGATCACGATCTCCTCCCGGTCGCCGAAGGTCAACCGCCCCGCAGCCGGGGTCCACGCTGGCGAGCCGAATCCACGATCGATCCGAACCTGGTCATCGGGTGCCAGATGGCCTACGTAGCGAATCGAGTCGACCGAGCACCCACACGCTCGGGCGATGTCCTTCCAGTCCAGGCCCTCGGCTCGAAGACGGGCGGCCATCCGTCTCTGCTCCCGGGTCAACATCGGTGTCATCTCCAACCTCCTTGGCTCGTCCCGACCAGTGTCGGTAACTCACCAAGTTGGTGCGCGGACCCCTTGAAGCCGCCAATCAATTCCTCGATAACATGATATGAGTATGTTAAATGGAAAAACGTTGGCGGAGAGGACCGGACCCGCCCCCCCGCCGTGGCCCACCGTGGCCCGCCGCTCCGCTCAGCGGGAAGCGACGGCCTTGTCGAGGGAGTCGGCGTCGGCCTCGAGGAGTCGGCGGTAGGGGCCGTCCTTGGTGGGCCGCCACCACACCTCTTCGGTGCACCGCCAGCCTTCGTTGCGCAGGACCCGCTTGAGGACCTTGGTGGTGGCGGTCACCGGGAGCTCGTCGGTGATCCGGACATAGCGCGGTGCCCACTTGGTCCCGAGGTCCGACTGGGCGGCGAGAAACCCGACGAACGCCTCCGGGTCGAACGTGGCCCCCGGAAGAAGCAGCAACGTGGCCATCACCTGATCGCCGACGACCGTGTCGGGCACGGCGTAGACCGAGGCCAGCACCACATCGGGGTGCCGCTGCAGGATCCCCTCCACCGGGGCGGCGGCGAAGTTCTCTCCGTCGACCCGGAGCCAGTCGAAGTCCCGACCGCCGAAGTAGAAGAAGTCGTTCTCATCGCGGTAGGCCAGGTCGCCGGTGTAGTACCAGCCGTTGCGCACCCGGGCGGCGTCGGCATCGGCGTTGCGCCAGTAGCCCTCGAATCCGGCCCCGCCGGTCTGGCTGACCATCTCGCCGATGGCCTCTTCGGCGTTGAGGAGACGGCCCTGTTCGTCGAAGACGGCCCGGGGGCACTCTTCACCGGTGTCGGAATTGAGGATCATGGTGCCGGGTGCCGCCCGCCCGAGTGCCCCGCGGGGGGTGTCCGGGGTCCGCTGCACCGTGGCGCCGCCCTCGGTCGACCCGTAGGCGTCCTGAACGGTGCAGCCGAACCGCTCGGCGAACCTGGCCACGTCGGCCTCGGCCGCCTCGTTGCCGAACGCCCGTCGGAGCGTGTTGTCGGCATCGTCGGGCCTCTCCGGGGTGGCCAGGATGTAAGACAGCGGCTTCCCCACGTAGTTGAAGTACGTAACCCCGTGGCTGCGGACGTCGTCGAGGAAGCGGGAGGCACTGAACCGCTCGCGCAGCACGGCGGTGGCCCCCGCCGCCAGGGCCGGAGCCCAGCCGGCCATCAGGGCGTTGGAGTGGAACAGCGGCATGGACAGGTAGCAGACGTCGTCCTCGGTCAGCTCGAACATCTGGGCCACGATGCCGCCGATGCGGGCCAGCCGGCCCTGGCTGCACAGGCAGGCTTTGGGCGCGCCGGAAGTTCCCGAGGTGAACAAGAGGAGCCCGAGTGTCTCCTCGGTGACCCCGGTGTCGGACTGGTCGGGGAGTGGGGCCCCGCCCACCGATCCGAGTAGCCGACCGTACGGCGAGGCGGGCCCCGGTGCGAGGTCGCCGTCGGAACGGTCAACTACCAGAATCCGATCGGCCGCCAGGGTGGGACCGAGGCCATCGAGCAGGCCGACGTAGGCGGTACTGGTCACCACCAGCTGGCACTCGGTGTGGGTCAGGTCGCGGGCCAGTTCGTCACCCCGATGGGTGGGGTTCCCCCCGACGAGCACGGCGCCGGCCAGCGCGGCGCCTCCCATCCAAAAGACGTACTCGGGGACGTTGTCGAGGAGGAGCGCGACGTGGAAGGGCCCGGGCCGCCGCAGGGACGAGAGGAGCGCCGCCCGTTCGGACTGTGCCGACACCACCTGGTCGTGGGTCCAGGTCCGGTCTTCGAATGCCAGTCCCGGGCGATGGTCCCCCACCCGGTCCCGGATCAGATTGTCGACGGTCTGCATCGTTTCCCCCTGGTCCTTCTGATCCGTATCGGTCTGGTGGCGGCCGCCCCTCGGATGGCCAACAGTACGTCTACTGTGCCCCTGTACTGGGCTGTCAGGCACAAATCTGGAACACGTTGCAATTTATCAAATCTGCGTGTTACCGTAAAAAACGCCCAACACCGACGGGAGGAGCCCAGCGTCATGGAGTTCGGAGTCTTCATCAACGGGTATCTGCCGGGGCAGGCGGCCCACGACCCCGCATGCGAGCACGAGATGCTCAAGCGCGAGATCCAGTACGTCGTCGAGGCGGACAAGTTCAATTGGAAGTACGCCTGGATCGGTGAGCACCACTCCCTGACCGAGTACAGCCACATGTCTGCCCCCGAGGTGGTCATGGGCTACCTGGCCCACGCCACCGAGCGGATCCACGTCGGGACCGGCATCATGAACCTGTCGCCCCGGGTCAACCATCCCGTACGGTCGGCCGAACGGGTCGCCATGCTCGACCACATGTTCGAGGGCCGCTTCGAATGGGGGACGGGCCGCGGTGCGGGCAGCCACGAGATCGCGTCGTTCAACATCCTCGACAAGAACTCCACCAAGGCGGAGTGGAACGAGGTCATCCACCAGATCCCCCGCATGTGGGAGGAGCAGGACTACCAGTTCGAGGGCGACCACTTCACCGTCCCGTATCCCCACAACGTCCTTCCGAAGCCGTACCAGCGCAAGGGCCACCCGCCCATCTGGGTGGGGTGTGGCAACCCCGGGACGTTCACCCAGGCCGGGGAGCTCGGGATCGGCGCCATCGCCTTCAACTTCGAGCCCGTCTACAACCTGAAGGGCCGCATCGAGGCCTACAAGGAGGGCATCGCCAACTGCACCGAGCCGCTGGGGCAGTTCAAGAACGACAACGTGATGATGACCAACGCGGTGATCTGCCTCAACGACCGGAAGAAGGCCCGAGAGGTGGCGCTGCGCCGTGGTCGGGGCTACCTGTACTCGCTGGTGTGCAACTACCACGACACCATCCCCCATCAAGAGGGCGTCCCGGTGTGGCCGGAACGGCCCCACACCATCGCCGACGAGAGCCAGTTGGACTATCTGATCGAGAACGGATGGCTGCTGTGCGGCGATCCCGACGAGGTGGCCGAGCAGGCGGCCAAGTACCAGCAGGTCGGATGCGACCAGCTGGTGTTCGGGCTTCCCTCGGACTCCTTCGAGCACGACGAGGTGCTCGAGATGCTCGAGATTTTCGGCTCCAAGGTCATTCCCCAGTTCGATCCCGACCCCGTGCACTCGACGACCCGCTACCGGCAGACGGCCACGCCCAAGTACAAGCCGTTCAACTTCCCGATCCCCGACATCACCGTCCAAGAGCTCCCGACGAACGCCATGATCCAGCTGGACGGCACCCGCAACATGTAGCCGGTGGGGAGGCTCCTCAGGGAGTCGCCCGTCCCCAGGCGTCCAGCAGTGCATCCACGGTGGTCACCGTGGTGATGAGCGGGAAGGTGTTGTCCAGTACGGCATCTGCGTACTCGGCGGGGATGCCGGCCACCGTGTCCCGCGGCACCACGACCGTGTAGCCGAGGTTGACCGCCTCGATGGCCAACCCCAACACCCCCAGGTTCACCGAGACACCGGTGGCCACCACCGTCTCCACGTGCAGGCTCCGCAGCCACGCGTCGAGCGAGGTCCCGGTGAACGGCGAGACGCCGTGCAGCCTCGGGGACACCAGGTCGCCCGGTTCCGGACCGAGGTCGGCGACCAGTTCGGTGGGTGGTGTCCCGGCCAGCAGGTGCTCGGGCCGGCGCACCATGGCGGCGATCAGCTGGCAGTTCACCGTGGAGCCGGCACGATCGGGCCGGAACTCGGCCGTGCAGTGGAGCACCGGGACCGAGCGTGATCGGGCCGCATCCAGCAGTCGCGCCGTATTGGGTATCACGCCCACCTGCCGTGCCGCCTCGGCCAGTTCGGGAAACGAAGTCAGGTCGCCGACGACACCCCGCTGGATCTCCATGGTCAGAACGGCGCACCGCTCGGGTGATGCGAGGGCGGCGAGGTCTACGGGCACACCGGTCCCCCGATCACCGATCACCGGGCCGACGGGTCACGGGGCCGACGGGGCCGTGGGGGCCGTCGGGGCCGAGTTCAATGGCCCGTCGAGGTGCGCAGGCCTCCGGAGTCGGTCTCCTCGGGAGCCTCGGCCACGATGCCGGCAGCCCAGCGGTAGTCCGGCTTGCCACTGGGCGAGCGCAAGATGGTCTCGACCACGTGGAGCTGCCTCGGCACCTTGTACCCGGCGATGGCGTCGCGGCAGTGGTTCTGGATGTCCTCGAGGGTCGGGTGCTTGTCAGCCCTGGGCTGGATGATGGCCGCCACCCGCTGACCCCACCGTTCGTCGGGGGCACCGACCACGATGGCGTCGAAGACCTCGGGGTGGGACCGGACCGCCGATTCGACCTCTTCGGGGAAGATCTTCTCGCCGCCCGAGTTGATCGACACCGAGCCCCGCCCGAGCAGGGTGATCGAGCCGTCCTCCTCGACGGTGGCGAAGTCGCCCGGCATCACGTAGCGGACACCGTCGACGTGGATGAAGACCTCGGCCGTCTTGACGGGATCGTTGTAGTAGCCCACCGGGATATCCCCGTACCGGGCGATCTTGCCGGTGACCCCGGATCCTGGAGCCACCGGTTTCAGGTCCTCGTCGAACACTACGGTGTTGCCGAGGACCGACACGGTGGGGCCGCTCTTCATGGCGGTGTTGTCCTTGTCCATCGTGACCATCCCGTTGTTGCCCGACTCCGACGACCCGATGGCATCGACGATGACGATGTTCGGCAGGTGCTTGAAGAACTCGTCCTTCACCGGGGCGGAGAACAGGGCCGCCGATGAGGTGATGGCGTACAGGGAGGACAGGTCGTACGAGGCCCCGGGATCGTCCAGGGCCTCGACCAGCGGCTTGCCCATGGCATCGCCGGTGATCATGATCGAGTTGGCCTTTTCGGACTCCACCAGGCGCCACACCTCGTGAGGGTCGAACTTGGGCACGAGGATGGTCCGGTTGCCGACGAAGCTCTGGCCCATGATGGACCACTGGGTGGCACCGTGCATGAGCGGGGCGATGGGCAGCAGGGTGATCTGGCCCCCTTGCCCCTTGGCCACCATCTCCTCGGGCTGCTGGATGCGGGTATTGGTGTGCGGGTCGACCCCACCGCCCAGGGCGTAGAAGACGTCCTCGTGGCGCCACACGACTCCCTTGGGCATTCCGGTGGTGCCGCCGGTGTAGAGGATGTAGTGGTCGTCGCCCGAACGGGGAGCGAAGTCCCGCTCGGGGCTTCCCGCCGCCATGGCGTCCTCGAACCGCACGGCACCGTCGGGCAACGGCTCGTCGGAGCCGTCGTCGATGGTGATGATGAGGCGCATGTCGGGTAGCTCCGGCATCAGGTCGGACACCTGCGGGCCGAACTCGGCCTGATGGACCAGGGCGACCAGGTCGGCATTGGTGAACAGGTAGCGGAGCTCGTCTTTGACGTAGCGGTAGTTGATGTTGATCCAGACGGCCCGGAGCTTGAAGACGGCCCAGGCGGTCTCCACCCACTCGACACTGTTCAGGGAGTAGATGCCCACGTGGTCGCCGGGGCCCACACCCTGGTCGGCGAGGTAGTGGGCCAGGCGGTTGGCCCGAGCGTCCATTTCAGCGAAGGTGCGGCGCTCGCCGCCGGCCACCAGGTACTCCCGGTCGCCGAAGGCGTCGACGGCTGCTTCGAACAGATCAGCGAGGTTGAACGTCATCGGCCGTTTAGTAGAACACGTTTCCATTCCGGCGGCAACCAGCCCCGGCGCCGGCTCGGGCGGCGGGCGTCCGGGGCGGCGCCCCCTCAGTCCAGTGTCTTCTTGACCACCCGTGACGGGAGGGACGAGGCCGGAGTGGTGGGAAGCTCGTCGTGCCCGGGTGCGCCGATGCCGGCCAGTGCCTCCACCACGGCGGCGGCCAGACCGGGTCCGTCGAGGCCGAGCCCGGCCAGGATGCGATCGGGCTTGCCCTGGGCCAGGTAGGCGCGGGGGATCCCGAGGTTCACCACCGGGGGAGCGGCACCGAGGGGGCGGCCGGCACGGATGGCATCGGCCAGGAACATGCCGGCACCCCCTTGTCGGATCCCGTCCTCGGCCGTCAGCACGAGGGCGTGGTCACCGGCGTCGGCCACCATGTCGGGATCGGGATGCGAGACGACGCGGGGGTCCCACACGGTGAGAGCGATCCCCTGGGCGGCCAGGAGGTCGGCGGCCTCTTCGGCGGCACCCACCATCTTCCCCACCGCCAGCAGGCACACCGAACCGTCCCCGGTCCGCACCCGACGGGCACGGAGGCCCGAACCCGTCGTGCCCGGGGCCACCCACGGTGCCGGTGTCTTCGGAAAGCGGATCACGGAGGGGCCGTCCAGGGTGAGGGCCTCGGCCAACATGACCTCGACCTCGGGGGCCGACGAGGGTGCGAACACCGTCATGCCGGGGATGGAGAGGGCCAGCGCCATGTCCAACACCCCGTGGTGGCTCGGTCCGTCGTCACCGGTGATTCCGGCCCGGTCCAGGACCAGGACGACCGGCAGGCCGTGCAAGCCCACGTCCAGGTTGGCCTGGTCGAAGGCGCGGGTGAAGAACGTGGAGTAGACGGCCACCACGGGTCGCAGCCCGGCCATGGCCATGCCCGCCGCGGCGGTGACGGCGTGCTGCTCGGCGATCCCGACATCGGTGAATCGCTCGGGGAACCGTGCCTCGAAGGGAAGGAGACCGGTGGGGCCGGGCATGGCGGCGGTGATGGCCACGACGCGGGGATCGGATTCGGCCAGGCGCAGGAGCGACCGGGTGAACGCGTCGGTGAAGGTGGTCACGGGCAGGTCGGCGCGGGTGCCCCCGTCGATCGGGGCGTGGGAACCGTTCGAGGAGGCCCCGACCGGTGCCCCGTCGGTCGACGAGGCGGCGTCGGCGACGGCCACCCTGACCTTCACGTCGTGGAGCCGCTGCACGTCGTCGTCCTCGGCCGGGGCGTAGCCGCGTCCCTTCTGGGTCATCACATGGACCACGATGGGCCCGGGCCACTCGGCGGCGTTGGTGAGCGCCTGCTCGACGCCGGCGATGTCGTGCCCGTCGATGGGTCCCGCATAGCGGATGCCCAGTGCCTCGAAGAATGTGTGGGGGGTGACCACCTCACGGAGCGCGCTGGTGAGGCCGTGGACACCCGAGTACGCCAGCTCGCCGACGGCCGGGAGCTCGCGGATCAGGTGCCGAAGGCGCTGTCGGGCCTGGACGTAGGCCGGGCTCAGGCGGAGGTGGGTCAGGCTCAACGACAGCCGCGACACCGTCGGCGCATAGGACCGCCCGTTGTCGTTGAGCACGATGAGGACCGGGGTGCCGGAATGGCCGAGGTTGTTGAGTGCCTCGTAGGCCATCCCGCCGGTGAGGGCCCCGTCGCCCACCACGGCCACCACCCGGCGGTCGAGCCCTTGGAGTTGGAAGGCGCTGGCCAGCCCGTGGGCATAGCTGAGGATGGTCGACGCGTGGCTGTTCTCCACCCAGTCGTGCTCGGACTCGGTGCGGTTGGGGTACCCGGAGAGCCCGCCGGCCTGTCGGAGTCCGGTGAAGGCGTCCCTCCGGCCCGTCACCAGCTTGTGCACGTACGCCTGGTGCCCGGTGTCCCACAGGAGCACGTCACGGGGGGAGTCGAAGGTCCGGTGGAGGGCCAGGGTGAGTTCGACGACGCCGAGGTTGGATCCGAGGTGACCCCCGGTGGCGGTGACCGAGTCGACGATGAAGCTGCGGATCTCGTCCGACAGCAGGTTCAATTCCTCCGGTGTCAGCGATCGGAGGTCGGCGGGGCTGTCGATGTGTTCGAGGATCATGGGCGCACGGGAGACCTTTGCGTTCAGGCTACCAGCGTCGGGGTCGCCGAACGGCTTCGACGGTCGTGGAAGCCGTGCCGGGGATCGGGCCGTCCCTGCGACGAAAAGCCTGGCCGGGAGGGTTCCTTCGGGGCAGACTACGAGGACCCACCCCGCCGGCACCGCCGGCTCGACGGTACGAGGAGATCGAGATGCAGGCCGAGATCAAGGGTTCGACCATGCCGCTGCTGGAGATGCTGCTCGATCCGGGGGAGTCGGTGATCTCCACGCACGGTGAGCTGTCGTGGATGACCACGAACGTGCAACTGACCCAGACCACCTCGACCGGTGGCCAGAAGGGGATCATGAGCGGCCTGAAACGGGCCGTCGGCGGTGGCGGCCTCTTCCTCACCAAGTACGAGGCCCAGGGCGGCCAGGGCATGGTGGCGTTCGCGGCCAAGTTGCCGGGCTGGATCTTCGAGATCGCCATCCAGCCGGGACAGGGCTACCTGGTGCACCGGCACGGGTGGGTGTGCGGGACCGACGGGGTGGTTCCCACCGTGGGGCTCCAGCAGACGCTCCGGGGCGGTCTGGACGGGGGGGACGGGTTCATCCTCCAGCGTCTCGAGGGTGAGGGCCGGGCCTGGATCGAGCTCTCGGGCGAGATCACCACCTACGAACTGGCTGCCGGGCAGTCGCTGCTGGTGCACCCCGGTCATGTCGGCCTGTTCGAGGACAGGGTGAGCTTCACCATCACCCGGCTCTCGGGCATCAAGAACATCGCCTTCGGTGGTGACGGCTACCACCTGGTGTCGCTGACGGGCCCGGGCAACGTCTGGCTCCAGAGCATGCCGATCCCCGTGCTGGCCCAGGCCATCGCCCCCTACCTGGGCCGGGGCGATGACCACCCGGCTGCCGACGCCGGGGTCGGCGGGGTCCTCGGCGGCATCATCGGGAAGAACCTCTGACCGCAATCGCAGCGGGGGCGGCGCTAGCGTCGGCACTCCATGAGTCAACAGCCAGTGTCACCCGCCGAACCGGACCGCCCGCCACGGAGACGACACCTCCGGTGGTGGATCGTGGGCGGGATCGCCGTCGTGGTGGTGCTGGCCGTCGCCGGGCCCTTCGTCTACATCCACCTCATCGAGGGCCCGGCCCCGAGCAAGCTGACGCTGCCCGGCGGAGGGGCGTCCACCGGCACCACAGCTGCCGGCACCTCGGCCACCTCGGCCACGGATAGCGTCGACGGCACGTGGGCGGTCGGCCCCGGTTCGGTGGTGGGCTACCGGGTCCAAGAGGTCCTGATCGGCCAGAATGCCACCGCCGTGGGCCGCACGACCCGGGTGTCGGGGACGGTCACCATCACCGGGACCACGGTGTCGGCCGGCTCGGTGACCGCCGACATGGCCAGCGTCACGAGCGACCAGTCGCAGCGCAACGCCCAATTCGACGGGCGGATCATGGATGTGGCCACCTACCCGACGGCCACGTTGGTACTCACGGGTCCCGTGTCCCTCGGCACCGTCCCGGCGGTCGGCCACCAGGCCAGCTACACGGGCACCGGATCGCTCACCATGCACGGGGTGACCAGGACCATCAGCCTGCCCCTGTCGGCCGAACGGACGTCGTCGGGGATCGCCGTGCTGGCGGAGATCCCCATCACGTTCGCCGACTGGCACATCGCCAATCCCAGCATCGGTGGCTTCGTGACCACCGCCGACCACGGCACCCTCGAGGTGCTGCTCCATCTCACCCGCGGGGCCGGCAACCCCACGGTCACCACCGGCAATTCGTCGGCTTCGACTCCGAGCGGCGGGGGAGGCGGCCCGGTCACCGTCCCCAGCACCACACTGGCTCCCCTCACCATCCCGACATCCAACTGAGGCGGGACCGCGTGGCGCGTGCGCCTGACTCAGCGCACGTTGGCCAGGAACGCCTCGCGGTCCACGATGACCCGGATGAGCTTTCCTGCCGCCACCAGCCCGGAGCTCTCGGACACCGAGAGGGTGAAGACCAGCCGGCGGCCCTCGATCCGGTCGAGGGTGGCCTCGGCCCACACCACCCCGCCGACACCCACCGGCACGAGGTGGTCGAACTGGAACCGCTTGGCCACCGACGTGCACGATTCGGGGAGGTGCTCCTCGACCGCCTTGCAGCTCGCCTCCTCGCACAACGCCATCAGGCGCGGCGTGGCCAGGACGGGCACCGTCCCGGACCGGAACGCCTCGGCCGTATCGGCGTCGGTGACCGTCAGCTCGATTCGTGCGGACAGACCGGTGTGTGGAGCCACGCCGGTACGATACGTGACACAAGAGGCGTCGGCCACCATCTGCGCCGAGCGGTCCAGCGAGGAGGCTGACGTGATCGATACACCGGTGCTCGAGAGGGTGCTGTCCGAGGCCCTGCGCCACGGTGGCGAATTCGCCGAGGTGTTCGCCGAGGACCGCTCCACGTCGTCGGCCCTCCTCGACGACGGTCGGGTGGAGGAACTGTCCTCGGGCCGGGAGCGCGGGGCCGGCATCAGGGTGGTCTCCGGCGACACCACGGGCTTCGCCCACACCGCCGACCTGTCCGAGTCGGGCCTCCTGCGGGCGGCCGAGGCGGCCTCGGCGGTGGCCCGGACGGGCGGGGGCGGGACCGCCACCGTCGAGGTGACACCGCTCCGCACCGGTGCGGCCGGAGGCGGGTCGGGCGATCCGGCCCTGTCTCCGATGGGCTCGAAGAAGGACACCCTGGAGCTCCTCCGTCGCGCCGACGAGGCGGCCCGCTCGACCGGGCAGGGCATCAGCCAGGTCCAAGCCGGGTGCGGCGGCTCCCGCCGACAGGTCCTGATCGCCAACTCCGAAGGGCTGTTGGCCGGCGACGAGCAGGCCCGGACCCGGTTCTCCGTGTCCTGCGTGGCCACCGGCGACACGGGGCTGCAGACGGGTTTCGAGTCGGCGGCCCGCACCCTCGGGTTCGAGTTGTTCGACGAGGTGTCGGTCGAGGAGCTGGCCCAGCTGGCCGCCGGACGGGCCCTGTCCAAGCTCTCGGCCCGGCCGGCGCCGTCCGGGGAGCTCCCGGTGGTGCTGGCCGGAGGCAGTGGTGGCATCTTGTTCCACGAGGCGTGCGGCCACGGCCTCGAGGCCGATCACATCGTGAAGGACGCGTCGGTCTACACCGGCATGGTCGGCCAGCAGGTGGCCAGCCCGTTGGTCACCCTGGTGGACGACGGCACGGTCGGCAGCGAGTGGGGGACGTTCGCCGTGGACGACGAGGGAAGGCCCGCCCAGCGCAACGTACTGATCGACCGGGGCATTCTCACCGACTACCTGTGGGACTACCTGCGGGCCCGCAAGGAGGGCCGGCTCTCGTCCGGCAACGGTCGGCGCCAGACCTACCAGCACCTGCCCATAGTGAGGATGACCAACACGTTCCTGTTGCCGGGGGAGGAGGACCCCGACGAGATCGTGGCGCAGACTCCCCGCGGCGTCTACGTGGCCAAGCTGGGCGGGGGCCAGGTCAACACCACCACCGGCGACTTCGTGTTCGGCACCACCGAGGCCTACCTGATCGAGGGGGGCAAGATCACCGAGCCCCTCCGCGACGCCAACCTCATCGGCAACGGGCCGGAGATCCTCAAGCGCATCGACGCGGTGGCCACCGACTTCTCGATGACGCCGGGCACCTGCGGCAAGGACGGCCAGAGCGTGCCGGTCGGGTGTGGTCAGGCCACCATGCGCCTCACCGGTGTCACCATCGGGGGGACGGCCGAATGAGCACGGTCACCGATCCGGAGCCGGCCACGGCGGCCCGGGGGCCCGAGGACCTGCTGGCACTGGCCGACCGGGTGGCCGGCTGGGCCCGCACCGGTGAGGATGTCGAGGTCTACGTGGCACGCGGCGACGAGACGGAGATCAGGGCATACGGGGGCGAGGTCGAGTCCCTCACGTCGGCCACGTCGGCGGGAATCGGGATCCGGGTGGTCGTCGACCACCGGCTCGGGTTCGCCTGGGCCGGGTCGCTCGACCCGTCGGTGCTCGAGGAGACCCTGGCCGAGGCCCGTGACAACGCCACCTTCGCCACGCCCGACGAGCACGTCCAACTGGCGGTTCCCGACGGGGTGCCGGCGGTCCCCGTCGACCTGTGGGACGAGGGGCTGTCGTCGGTGCCGACCACCCGGAAGGTGGAGCTGGCCCTGGCCCTCGAGGCCCAGGCCCGGGGAGCCGATCCCCGGATCCGCCAGGTCGACCACGCCGACTACGGCGACGGGTCGGTGGAGATGGCGCTGGTGTCGACGGCTGGTATCCGGGCCTCGAGCCGGAAGACGTCGGGGTTCATCTCGGTAGGGGTGATCGCCGGCGAGGGCGAGGGCAGCCAGACCGGTGGGGGGTTCAGTGTGAGCCGTGGGTTCGAGGGCCTCGACCCCGACCGGGCCACGGACGATGCGGTGGTGCGGGCGGTGCGACTGCTCGGTGCCACCAAGGGTCCCTCGGGCCGTCAGACCGTCGTCTTCGACCGCCGGGTCGCCACCACGCTGCTGTCGGTGGTCTCCTCGGCGCTGTCGGGGGAGGCGGTGGCCAAGGGCCGGTCCTTCTTCGCCGGCCGCATCGGCGAGCTGGTCGGGGACACCGGCCTGACCCTGGTCGACGACCCGACCGACCCGCGGGCGTACGCCGCTGCGGCCTATGACGCTGAGGGCCTGGCCTGCCGTCGCAACGTCCTCATCGATGCGGGAGTGCTGCGGGCCTTCCTCTACGACACGGTGTCAGCGTCGCGGGCCGGGGTGTCCTCGACCGGGTCGGCGGTGCGCGGTGGGTTCTCGGGAACCCCGGGCCCCGGTTGTCGGGCGCTCACACTGGCCCCTGGTCCGCAGGGGTTCGACGAGGACGGTGTGTTGGCCGCGGTGGGTGACGGGCTGTTCGTGCAGTCGATGACCGGGGTCCATTCCGGCGTCAACCCGATCAGCGGTGACTTCTCCGTCGGCGCCGAGGGCCTCATGATCCGGGGGGGCAGGTTGGCCGAGCCGGTGCGCGAGATCACCGTGGCATCGACGCTCCAGCGGATGCTGCAGTCGCTGGTGGCCGTCGGCGCCGACGTCGAGTGGCTGCCCGGGATCGCCGCCGGCCAGACGCTGGCCGTGGGAGACATGCAGGTGAGCGGGATCTGAGCCCTACCCGGGCGCTGCCCGGGTCTCGGGCCTCCTCGCCGCATGTACTTCTCCACACGACAGACGCCTTGTCTGTTATCCGGAAAAACTGTTGGCCGGGGCTCGGGTTCCGTGAGCCCGAGCCCCCAGTGCCGGACCTACTTGACCGCCGCCGTGGCCTTGGAGCACGCGTCCAGGGCGTTGGGGGTCGACGTGTAGTAGATCGACCCGTTTATGGAGAGGCTGTAGGGGCCGGCGGTTGCGGCGGTGGGTGTCCCACCCACCCACAGCGGGGTGGCCGTAGACGAGGCCCCGGCCGAGGACGAACTGCTCGAGCTACTGGTAGCGCCCGAACTGCCGGTAGTACCGGCGTCGGCGCCGAAGGCCAGCACGAACGTCTGGATCACGAACAGCCGGGGGAAGTTGTCGAGTCCGTTGACGAATGCCGTCATCTGGCTGTAGTTGCCATCGACGGCGAGCGTCGTAGGAACCGACACGACACCACTTGTCGTCGCCGGGGTACTTCCCGATGCCGAACTCGACGTGCTGGTGGCCGGGGTGAATCCGCTGAACTCGGTGAGGGTCACGCCAGAAAAGGCGGTCAGCGCGTTGAATTGGTTCTCGAACGACGACTCCTCGGCATCGATGTCCGTCGGCGTCTGCACGCTCGGGATCTGGGTGGCGATCTTCTGCAGGTCGGCGCAGCTACTCGACAGCTTCTGCTGTTCGGTCTTGAGCGAGGCCAACTTCACCTGCAACCCGGACTGCTGCGTCTGGAGCGTGGTCTCCTGGTTCTGGAGGCCGGCCAACTTCGAGTTCTGTGGCGCCACGAGGATCGTCCACACCAAGAGCGCCAGCACCAGCGCGCCGGCCCCGATCATCAGTGGGACGCGGTACTCCTTCACGGTCGTGCTCATTTGAGGCTCGCATTCTTGTCGAGGCTGGCATTTGGGGTGATGGAGATGTCGAACGGGAACGAGATGGTCGAGTCTGCGTTGACCTTGGTGGCTCCCTGCAGGGGGTTGGCGAAGAGCTGTGACCCGGAGACGGCGTTGATCCATGCCTCGGATATGGAGAGGCTCGGCCCCGGACCGGTGACGCTGAGCTGCACGGTGCCGATGGCCGGGGAGGTGGTAGCTGCTGCTGTGCCGCTCGTCGAGCCCGCTGCCGAAGACCCCGACGAACTGGCCGCCGGCGCGGCCTGGTTGGCGCCGTTGAACGACTGAACCTCGGCGGTGGCCGGGGTGATGGAGATGAGATTCCCCAGTACCAGTGGCCAGTCCACCGCGGTGTTCAGGACGGATGCCCGTCGGGTCAGTCCGGCGGTGTAGGCATTGTTGGCCGCCACCACCAGGTCGAATCGCGGAACTTGGGCGTTCAGGGCGGTGATGTCGGCCTGGAGGTTGTCCACGTTGTTCTGAGCCTTGTGGACGTTGTAGAACTTCCATCCTCCGAAGCCGAGCAGGAGGACCAGGATGGCAACGGCTGCCACGATGGTGTGTTCCTGGATGCGCTTCATGCGGATGCGGCTGGCGACCTCAGGGGGGAGCAGGTTGAACTTCTTGACCGCCTTGTCCGGCTCGGGCAGGGCCAGTCCGATGGGAGTGGCCAGGACCGGGCTCACCATCCTGGCCTGCTCATCAGAAAGGTCCAGCTTGGAGGTGTCGACGCGGGCGAGTGGGCTGACGCTCACCACCGGAAGGCGGATCTGGCTTTCGAGCATCGGAATGAATCCGTGGAGGTCGGAGGCCCCACCGGTGACCAGTACCCGCGATACCGGCAAACGGCCGGGCAGCGATGCGAAGTACTGGATCGAGTTGCGGATCTCACCCACCAGGTCGACCATGCTGGCCTGGCTGGCGCGTTCGGCCGTCTGCATCTGCAACGACTGCTCGCCGATCCGGCGCTTCACCGCCTCGGCGTCGGAGATGGGAACGTCCAAGGCGGCGGAGACCGAGGCCGTGGTGGCGTTCCCTCCGGACCCGATGGTACGAACGAACTGAGGACGTCCCTGTTGGTGGACGACCACGACCGTCAGGCCGGCGCCCACCGACACGATGGCCTCCGGCTGCTCCGAGGTGTCCTGTCCGCCAATGGCGCGGACCAGTGCGGACGAGATCAGGTCCACGCCCTCGACGTTGAGACCGGCCTTCTCTACGACCTCGATGACACCGTTGACCAGATCGACATGCGCCGCGGCCACCAGCACGCGGCGCATCTTGTCGCCCTCGGGAGACGTGTAGTCCGCCAGCACCTGCGACGAGAGGATGGTCTGATCCGGGGGGAAGGGGATGACTTCCTCGGATTGGAAGCGCACGGCGCTGTCGACTTCGTTGTCGGGCACGAAGGGGAGATCGATCTCCCGGGTGATGGCCCTGAGGCCGGCGATGCCGACGATCACCGAGTTGCTCGAGAACTGACCGTTCTTCCACAGCTTGACGATGGCCTCGGACACGGCGGCGCTGTCGCGGATCTCCCCGTCGACGAGCGATCCCGGCGGAAGGCCGACCTGGCCGTAGGTGTGCAGCACCGGCTTGGAGTGGCTGACATCGAGCTCGGCGGCGCGGACGGCACTGGTACCGATGTCCAGGCCCACGACGAACTTGGAACGGACACTCAACTTCAGCTCCATGACGATGCCTCTCTGCGCTCGATGTCCCTTGCCGACGTCGGTGGTACCGAGGATCCGGCCGACCGGCGACCCGCGTCGCCGGCCTGGGCGCGGGGAGCGTGTCCACGTCGCTTCGTCACGGTGCTCAAAGTGACTCTCCGTCCCTCGGTGATCGCACTGCGATCAACGTTCCCTCCGGGCAGTCGTGAGACTGCACCAGACTGTACGAAGATCTATCGGACGGATCTGTGCCCACCTTGAGACACTGTGTGGGTCTCGAAAGAGTGGTTGTCACGCGGCGCCGAAACATCGGGCGCTCCGGCGAACAGCCAGTTCAGCGAACCAGTCTCCTGGTCGCCGGGGAGCTCAGGACAGGTTTGCGGCAGCGAACTGGCCGGTGCCGAGGATGCCCCGCCGCTCCAGCATGACCTTGAGGTCGTGGGGGTTGGTGGCGGTGCTCATGGCCTCCGCCAGGTCGATGGAGCCGTCGGAGAGAAGGTTGACCAGTGACTGGTCGAACGTCAGCATCCCGTAGTACTCGCCCTCGGCGATGATGCCGTCGATGTCCCCGGTCAGGAGGGGGTCGAGGATGGCCTGTTGGATGCGGCCGTTGACCACCAGCAGCTCGAGTGCCGGCACCCGGCCCTTCCCGTCGGCGGTGGGGATGAGGCGCTGGCAGATGATGCCCTTCAGGGCGCCGGCCAGGCTCACCCGAACCTGCGACTGCTGGAAGGGAGGGAAGAAGTCGACGATCCGGTTGATGGTCTCGGTGGCGTTGATGGTGTGCAGGGTGGACATGACCAGGTGACCGGTCTCCGCTGCGGTCAGCGCGGCCGAGACGGTCTCCATGTCCCGCATCTCGCCGACCAGGATGACGTCAGGGTCCTGGCGCAGGACGACCCGCATGGCCGACGAGAACGAGTCGGTGTCGAAGCCGACCTCGCGTTGGTCGATCGCCGCCAGGTCGTCCTGGTGGAGGTATTCGACGGGATCCTCGATGGTGACCACGTGGCACGACCGGGTGTGGTTGATGTGGTCGACCATGGCCGCCAGCGTGGTCGTCTTGCCGGAGCCGGTCGGGCCGGTCACCAGCACCAGGCCGCGCATTTCGTTGGCCAACCGGGTCACGACCTCTGGGAGCCCGAGCTCGGCCACCGTGGCGGCGCTGGCCCGCACGCGTCGCATGGCCAGTGCCACCGATCCCCGCTGGAAGTAGGCGTTCACCCGGAATCGCCCGACGCCCGGCACGCTGTAGGCGAAGTCGGCCTCGTGGCGCTGGTGGAACGTGTCGAGCACCGATGCCGGAATGATCGACTCGGCGATGGCCGCGGTCTCCTCGGCGGTGAACGAGGGCTCGTCGTCAAGAGTGCGCAGTGCGCCGGCGACCCGCATGCGCGGCGGCGCCCCGGCCTTGATGTGAAGGTCGGATCCGTCGAGCTCGTCGAGTACTGCCAGGATGCGGTCGAGGTCGGCCCTGTCCATGACCAGCATTCTACGGGGGCAGGTCGCGCATTGGCGAGAGGTGGTTCCACCTATGCGCGGACCGGTGTGGCTCCCCTCGGCTACGCGGGTGCCTTCTTGGTGGTGGAGGCCTTGCCGTTGTCGCCACCCTTGGGCTTGGTGGTGGTGGATCCCTTGCCGTCTTTCGACGAGCTCGCCGGGGCGGTCGCCGCCCCGTCGCCGCCGGTCGACCCCGAACCCGACCCCGAACCGGTGTCCGACCCCGAACCGGTGTCCGACCCCGAACCGGTGTCCGACCCCGAACCGGTGTCCGACCCCGACCCTTCCGATCCCCCTGCGGCAGGGGTCGTCCCGTCCGACCCCTTGGCCTTGGCCGACGATCCCGCCCGGCTGTCCGTCTTGTAGAAGCCGCTCCCTTTGAAGACGATGCCCACGTTGCCGAACACCTTGCGCACGGGCGAGCCGCACGTCGGGCAGGCGGTGATCGGATCATCGTGGAAGGACTGGACGACGTCGAAGTTCTGGTCGCAGCTGTCGCAGTGGTACTCGTAGGTGGGCAAGCGGTTCTTCCTCTCGATCCGGGGTGCCTCGGACTGGCAGTCTACTTGAGAGAGTGCCAATGACGACCCATCGTCCCTGGGTCCCGTACACTGTGGGCCGTATGAGCGACCGAAGCCTGAGCCATCTCGATCCATTCAGCGGCACCCGCATGGTGGACGTGTCGCCCAAAGAGGCGACTCATCGCCGTGCCCTGGCCCGCTGCAAGGTGGCGATGAAGCCGGAGACGACGGCGAAGGTGGCGAACAACGCCATCACCAAGGGCGACGTCCTCGCCGCCGCCAGGGTGGCGGGGATCCAGGCGGCCAAGCGGACGGCCGACCTGGTGCCGATGTGCCACCCGCTCCTGGTCGGGGCGGTCCACGTCGACTTCACCATCGGGGACGATTTCGTCGAGGTGGAGGCGAAGGTGGAGGCCATCGACCGGACGGGGGTGGAGATGGAGGCCATGACGGCCTGTGCCATCGCGGCGTTGACGGTCTACGACATGTGCAAGACCACCGATAGGACCATGAGCATCGGTCAGTTGATGCTGTGGGAGAAGACGGGTGGCTCCTCGGGCATCTGGAAGCGTGACCCGCTGGCCTGATCGGCCGGGTCGGTGCGACAGGGGTGATACCCGGTCACACGGTTTGAGGCGTACCGGACTCGGACCGGCTACCCCGGCTTCAACCGGGTAGAGAGATCCGACCCCGGCCAACAGGGCCGGGGACTCCGCGTGTGCTCAGCCTCGGACGGCGGAGCGGAGGTCGCGCAGCGACAGTTCCGACGTCGCCTCCCCGCCGCACTGCGCACAGTGTTCCACGTGCCGCCAGCTTCTCAGCAGGCGGGTGCCCTCCGGGTTCAACAGCACCACGAAGGACTCCGACAGGGGATCGATCTCGACGCCGTAGCAGGGCTGCCACTCCGTCGATGCCGGACCCGAGTGGAGGTTGGACCCCTTCACGATCCGTCGGAAGCGGGAGTGCTCCATGTCGATGATCCAAGTGCTGTGGCAGGACTCAATCACTATTTCATCCACGGAACCAGTATCCCATGAATTGACGAGATCCAAACCGCGATTTCATGTCGGTTCGGTGACAGTTGGCCACTGCCGGTGGCCGGGTCGGCGCGCTTCGTCACTCCGACAACGGAGGAAAAGAAGCTGTTGGGCGACCGTTTCCATGGCCGATGTGGTCAGTCGGTACCGATAATCGTCGCCGGCACCCATAAGTCGACGGTGGTGCCGCTACCGGAGGCCGAATGGATCACCAACCGTGACCCGATCAGATTGGCCCGCTCGGCCATCCCCGGCAACCCGAGGGACTCGCCGCCTGTCCCGCTGGGCCGCTCGGCGGCGTCGAATCCGATCCCGTCGTCGCTCACGAGGAGCCGCATCCCGGTGGGCTCGAAACCGAGCCCGACGGCGAGCCGGTGGGCGGCGGCGTGGCGCTCGACGTTGGTCACCGCCTCTTGGGCGATACGGAACACGGCCAGTTCCATGGCCGCCGGGAGCCGTCGCTCGGCTCCGGTGACACCGAAGGAGGCGTCGAAGTCCTGGCGTGCGCCGGCTTCTGCCACGATCTGGTTGATGGAGGCGACGAGACCGAGGTCGTCGAGGACCGACGGCCGCAAGCCGCGGGCGATGGACCGCAGCTCGGCGACCGTCCCTTCGGCGATCACCCGGAGGTCGGCGAGGATGCCCTCGTTCTGAGGTGAAACGTCGGGCCCCCGTTCGGCGGCGTCGAGCTGTCGGCACAGGTGGATCAATGTCTGCACCGGGCCGTCGTGCAGCTCCTGGGCCAGGTGTCGGCGCTCTTCCTCCTGACCGAGCACGACCCGCGACGCGTACGCCTCCATCTGGTCGTGCCGTCTGGTCTCGGCGGTGACGTCTTCGAAGACCACCTGCATGCGGGTGTCGCCCTCCGGTCGGGCCAGCATGGTGCCGGTCGGCCGGAAGAGCACCTGGCGGCCCTCGACGTCGACGGCCACCGGCTCCACCCGTTCGTCGGAGAGGGATGCATCACTGTCCGTCCCGGACCCCGGTACCTGCCGGCTGATGAGGCGGGTCAGGATCTGGGCCGCCGCCCCCGCACCGATCATGTCCACCAGCCGGACCGGTGTACCCGGCGTCCGGGGGTCCACCGGGCCGGCGGGACGGGGTGCGAGTGCCCGGGAGGCCGGACCGAACGCACGCTGGGCCGACGCATTGGCCTCGACCACGTAGCCGTTGCCGTCCACGATCAGGATCGGGGCCTGGTTCGAGTCGAAGAGATCCCGATAGAGGGCCTCGGCACTGAGGTGCGCCCTCCTGGTTGCGTCGGCCTGTATCTGGGCTCCCCGTTCCGCCGAGACGTGCTGGCCGATGAGCAGGGCCAAGGCGTCGAGGACCACCACCTGGGTGACCTCGGCCCATGCCGCCTCGAATTGTCGGTTCCCGAGGGCGACCAGCAGGCGGGGCACGGCGAGGAGGGTCACCCAGCCCGACGTGAACATCGCCCCGGCGAACCCGTAGAGGAGCGAGGCGTAGACGACGGGGACCACGAAGAGCACGAAGGTCGAGAGCTCGAGCGCCAGCGAGGTGGCGCCCAGGTGGAAGTCCACGGTGGCCGCCAGCCTGATGAGATACAGCGCCAGCACGAAGAGCTGGATGATCCAGAATCGCGAGCTCGCCCACGGAGGGTCGGGCGTTCGGGTCGAGGCGTCACCCGCAACGGGCTTCGGCGCCGGCGCATCGATCCCGAGGAATCGATCGAGCTCCGGTACGGCCTCGGGCGCCACCGGAACGGGGGCGGGTCGGACCGTGGCGGCGCCCGCCTGGTTCGAAGCCGGCGCCGTCTTCGTCACTGTTCCGATTCCTGGTCCGGCTCGGTGGCCTGGTCGCGGCCGAACAAGGTGCCGGCCAGCGCGACGTGCACCAGCTCGGTGCGGGAGGTGGTGCCCAGCTTGTCGAACACATGGTTGAGGTGTCCCTCGACCGTGCGGGGGCTGATTCCCAACTGGTGGGCGATGGCTTTGTTCGACAACCCGCGGGCCACCAGTCGCACCACCTCTTGTTCCCGCGCCGTCAACCGGGGGGCGTAGAGGTCGCGATCGTTCCCCTCCGCCTTCTCGCCCCGCCCCGAAACCCCCCGGTCCAAGAGGCTGAATCCGTCACAGGCGGCGCGGATGGAGCGGACGAGCTCATCGCCGGGTGTGGTCTTGAGCAGGTAGCCGGCCACGCCCGCGGCCAGCGCCGCCCGCACGTAGTTCTCGTCGTCGTAGGCGCTCAGGATCAGCACCGTCGTATCCGGGTAGTCGGTGGTGATCTGGCGGGCCAGATCGATCCCGTTGGTCGTGGGGAGCCGAATGTCGACCAGGACGACGTCGGGCCGCAGCTCTGCGACCGCACGGAGCGCGCTGTCCCCGTCCTCGGCCTCGCCCACCACGGTGAATCCGGCTGCGTCCTCGAGGATCTGGCGGGTTCCGGCTCGCAGCAGTTCGTGGTCGTCGACCACCACCACCCGTCGGGTGGGGCCCGCCTGTCCCGACGGTCCGGGAGCTGTCGACTCGGACCGGAGGTGTGGACCGCGTGGCTCGACGATGCTCATGGAGTCATCGTAGGGTCGTCAACCCCCTGCGATGAGGGACGCCACCAGGGCGGTGGCGATCGCCGTGACCAGCGGCGCCGCCAGCACCGGGGGCAGTGGCGGCAGCGGCTCTGATGCCTGGGGGGTGGTGGAGCGCCTCCTCGCCACCGACCAGGCGCCGGACATGCACAGGAAGTAGACGACGATCCAGGTCAGTGCCCCGACGGCGAAGGGTGCCGCGCCCAGTCCCCCGGCCCAGCAACCGGCCAACAGCACCGCGCTGCGTCCGTGTCCCCTCGGGTCCACGCACTCGGGATCGAGCCGACGCAAGAAGGCGTAGACCAGGACGGCACCGGCGGTGCCGAGCAGCGATCCACCGACCGTGCCCCAGTGATGGCGCCATCCGGCGCCGGCCACGATGATCAGCTGGGCCACCACCGTGGCCACGGTGGCGATCGACAGCGGGGCACGCTGGCCGCCGTACTCGATGAGTCCGACCGCGATCATGCCGGCCGCAAGGGCGCAGTAGGCAGCCGATACGGCCGTGCCGTCCCAGGCCCAAGTGACCAGGACGAAGGCGATGGCGGTGCCCAGTTCGACGAGCGGGTAGCGGACGGAGATCGGTTGGTGGCACGTGTGGCAGCGCCCCCTCAGGGCCAGCCATGACACCAACGGGACGTTCTCCCACCAGTGGAGCTGACGCTCGCAGGTGGGGCAGAACGAGCGCGGCGCGGCGACCGACAGCCCGAGGGGGGCCCGGTAGACGACCACGTTGAGGAAGGATCCGACGAACAGACCGACCACGCCGGCCAGGGGAAGGGCCACGGCCAGGGTGGGGATGCCGTCGGAATCCATGCGCTGTATTCAACAGCCTTCACCCGACCGACCGGTGCCCATCGTCCTCCGCTCGGTGGAGAGGACGGCGACGGTCAGTCGGACGGGGAACGGCCATCGCCACACCGATCGGGTGAAAACTGCAGGTCAGCGGTATTGTCACTCGGGATTCCGAACCATCGTCGCGGGGCTGGGCCGGTCGTCGGCGGACGGGCGGCGCGGTGATGGCGAGGTCGCCGGACGGGGAAGGTACGGACCAGGAGTTATGCCACGTCGGCCGGCGAACGCGGCCTGCCCGAGCGCCCCCGCCAGACAAATGGATTGACGGTCAATGTCAGCGTCCACTCTGCCGATGGATGGGGGATGACTGACGTCGACTCCATCCGGTGGATGGCCAGTGAGCATGATCTCGAGTTCGTCGACCTCGACAACTACGGGGTGGACCCCGCCGCGGGCGAGATCCTCTCCGAGGAACTGGCGCGCCGGCACAACATGGTGGCGATCAAACGGAAGTTCGGCACTCCGGTCATCGCCACCGCCGATCCCGACGATCTCTACGCCCAGGACTCCGTCCGCGCGTCCATCGGACGCGATTTCATCTCCGTGGTGGCCTCGCCCGATCAGATCGGCTCGTACCTCGATCGCCTCTTCGGCCCCGGGCCCGGTCGACCCGAACTCGGGGACGTGGCGATGACACCCCTCCCCGACGGGATGGAGTCCTCATGGGAGGAAGACTTGAACTCCCAGGTCAACGAGGCCCTTGGCGACCGGCCCGGAATCGAGGGGCAGCCGGTCGGCTCCGATCTCGATGCCTACACGGAACTGGCCACCGAGGACCTGAGTCCGGAGGGTCCGGTGGCAGATCTCGTCACCATCGAGGGCGACAACGAGCCCGGAGCCATCGAGTCGGAGGGAGCCGAAGCCATCGAGGCGGCGGCCATCGAAATGGCGCGGGGCGAGGAGTCGGGCATCGACTCGGTGGTCATCGACGGGGCGGCCATCGAAGGGGCGGCCATCGACGCCGACGACGGGGGATGGGTGCCCGACCAGGTGGCCGTGGACGGTTCCGCCGTCGCCGACGTCGCTCTCTCCGAAGATCAAGGACGCGAGGACCCGGCTCCGGAACCGACGTCGACCGGCAAAGGTCGACGGGGGGAGAAGAAGCGGCGGAAGGCCGCGACTGACGCCGGGCCCGACGGGGACGACAACCGCAGGTGGGAGGGGTCGACCGTCGAGGAACCCACCGTAGAAGTGGTGGCCTCCGGGGTGGACGAACAGGCTCCGCCAAACCAGGACGGGACGACAGGGTCGGACGGCTTCGAGCAGGTCACGACCGATTTCGAGTTGCCGGGTGGTGAGAGCGGATCCGCAGGGGAGTTCGCCGGCCTGGTCGAGGGTACCGAACCCGGCTTCGAGAACCTCGAACCGGCGACCAGCATCCTTCCCGATTTCGGCTCCGACAGGGCTTTCGAGGCGCCGACAGCCACGCTGGAGGGGTCCGGCGATCCCCTGACCGCCAGCGCCGATCAGCTCGCTGAACTGGCCTTTTCCCTGCAGACCGGGGATCAGGCGGGGGGTGACGAGGCGGTGATCGCCGCCGACCTGGTCGATGAGGCCGTGGCCACCTACCAAGAGCAACTGGGCGAGGAGCAGCGCTTCGAGGTGGTGGAGCCGTTCAATGCTCCGTCGGGTACCGCCATGTTCCCCGCCTTGGCCAAGGCCTTGGTCGACGGGGAGCGGGTGTCCCTCGAGGACATGGAGACCGTCCTCGAGGAGCATTACCAGACCGGGCAGAGCATCGCCCGTATCCTGACCGCCCAGAAGCTGGTCACCGAGGCCGACCTGATGTGGGGCATGGCCCAGGAGATGGGTCTGGAGTTCGTCGATCTCGACATGGTCGGCGGTCGACCTGGCCGAGGCCGGGACCATCCCCGAGGCGACCGCCCGCCATCACAACGTGATCGTCATCGCCAACGACAACGGCACCCCGGTCGTGGCCGCCTCGAATCCCACCGACGTGTTCGCCATGGACGACCTGCGCACCATCATGGGTCGGAACTTCATCGTGGTGGTGGCCACCCGCTCCCAGATCAGCGCCTACATCGGCCGGGCCTTCAACAGCGGTGGCGACGCCGCCGACATGGCCATGGAGGCGTCGCTGGGGATCGAGGGCGGAGTCCGAGCGGGGCGGCGTCGACGACATCCAGGCCATCACCGAAGAGGCGCCGATCGTCCGCTACGTGAACCTACTGATCCTGCAGGCCCTGAACGAGCGGGCCTCGGACGTCCACATCGAGCCCACGGCCACCGAGCTCCGGATCCGCTACCGGATCGACGGCGTGCTCCACGATGTCTCGACGGCGCCCCGGACCATCGCCCCGGCGGTGACCACACGGCTCAAGGTCATGGCCGACATGAACATCGCCGAGCACCGTGTTCCCCAGGACGGCCGGATCTCCCTCAACGTGGGCAGCAAGGGGATCGACCTCCGGATGGCCACGCTCCCGACCATCTACGGCGAGAAGATCGTCATGCGGGTGCTGGACAAGTCGAGCGTGGTGCTCGGCTTCGCCGACCTCGGCTTCGACGACGAACTGCTCCGCACCTACGAAGGCCTCTACACCAAGCCGTACGGGACCATCCTGGTCACCGGTCCCACCGGATCGGGCAAGTCGACGACCCTCTACACCACGTTGACGGCGCTCAACTCGCCGGAGAAGAACATCATCACCGTCGAGGACCCCGTCGAGCTGCCGTTGAAGGGCGTCAACCAGGTGCAGCTGAATCTCAAGGCCGGGCTCAACTTCGCCTCCGCCCTCCGGGCCATCCTGCGGTCGGACCCCGACATCGTCCTGGTCGGCGAGGTGCGCGACAAGGAGACGGCGGTCATCGCCATCGAGGCCGCACTCACCGGTCACATGGTGCTGGCCACCCTCCACACCAACAACGCCGCCTCCACCCCGATGCGCCTCATCGAGATGGGTCTCGAACCGTTTCTCGTCACCTCGGCGGTGTCCGGGGTACTGGCCCAACGACTGGCCCGCCGTCTGTGTGTGCACTGCAAGGAGGCCTTCGAGCCGACCGAGGCGGACATCATCTCGGCCGGCTGGAAGCTGGAAGAAGTCGAGGAAATGGGCGGCATGCCCAAGGTGTACCGGGCCGTCGGATGCTCGGCCTGTTCCAACACCGGATATCGGGGTCGTAAAGCTTTGGCGGAACTTCTGCCGATGACAGAAGAGATCGAACGAGTGATCATTGAAGGAGGATCGGTGGAAGAAATCCATAGGGTCGCTGTGGCCCAAGGCATGACGTACCCTGCGACAGAGCGGGCTACGCAAGGCAATCGAGGGTGAGACCACCCTCGAGGAAGTCCTCCGGGTGGTGGCATGAGCCCGGTCACGGCAGAGACGCGCAACGAGTGGTCGAGCCGCCTGGCCAAGGCGCTGGTCCAGGGCGGGTACGAGACCGAAGTCGAACCTGGCTCCGCTGCTGGCGGAGTCGAGGGCCACCGGGCAGTCCCTGGCCACGCTGCTGATCTGCACGGAACCTGGCGCTGCCCGGTGTCGTGGTCGGGGCCTTGGCCCACCTGTCCGAGCTGCCGGCGATCGATCTCGCCGCCATGACCCCGTCCGTGGAAGCCAAGGCGTGCATGCCTGACGCCGTGGCCCAGGAGTACGAGGCGGTGGCCCTGCAATTCGACGGCCGGGTGCTGTCCGTGGCATTCGCCCAGCCTCCGTCGCCCCAGGATGTCGACGCGCTGGCATCCAAACTCGGATACCGGATCAATCCGGTTCTGGCCGACCCCGTCCTCATCGCGTCAGGCCCTGCGAGCAGCCCTGCTCCGTCGTCCGATTCGGATTCGACCCTCGAGCCGGCGCCCGAACTCGCCCTTGAACGATCCCGCCAGAGGAGGGGGAGATCTCCGATGGCTCCGACCGTCGAGCGCCTGCTTGGAGCAGGGCATCGCCGGTCCGGCCACCGACGGGACCATGCCGCTCCACATCGACGACCTGCTCCGCTACGCGGTGGCCGTCGGGGCATCCGACCTCCACCTCACGGCCAACATGCCCGGAGCCATCCGTCTCCACGGCGCCATCCGGCCGATCGAAGGGTGCCCGGTCCTCAGCAACGAGACCATCCGGGACATGGTGTTCGGCATCCTTCCCGCCTCGCAGCGGGAGCGATTCGAGGAGGAGAGCGAACTGGACACGTCGCACTCCATCGCCGGCGTCGGACGATTCCGGGTCAACGTGTCATTGCAGCGGGGGACCGTGGCGGCCGCCCTCCGCCCCATTCCCCACGACATGCCCGAATTCGACACGCTGGGAATCCCCGAGTCGGTGAAGGCGTTCACCGAACTGCGGCGCGGCCTGGTGCTGGTGACCGGGCCCACCGGTTCGGGTAAGTCGACCACGTTGGCGTCCTTGATCGACATCATCAACCGGACCAAGCCGCTCCACATCGTGACGGTGGAGGACCCGATCGAGTTCCTCCACGATCACAAGCGGTCGATCATCACCCAACGCGAGATCGGCGAGGACACCGAGTCGTTCTGCCGAGGCCCTGCGCCGGGTGCTCCGCCAGGACCCCGATGTCATCCTGGTCGGCGAGCTCCGCGACCTGGAGACCATCTCCACGGCCCTGACGGCGGCGGAGACCGGCCACCTGGTCTTCGCCACGCTCCACACCCAGGATGCGCCCCAGACCATCGACCGGATGATCGACGTGTTCCCGACCAACCAACAGGAGCAGATCCGGGTCATGCTGGCCGCCACGCTCGAAGGCGTGGTGACCCAGCAGCTGATCGTGAACGCCGACGGGACGGGGCGGGTGCCCTGCTCAGAGGTACTGGTGTGCACATCGGCCATCCGGAACCTGATCCGCCAGTCGAAGACCCACCAGATCTACTCGACTGATGCAGGTGGGCGGTTCGTTCGGCATGCAGACCATGGACCAGGGACTGGCCAAGCTGGTCAAGGACGGCGTCATCTCCGAGAGCATCGCCTACGACCGCTCCTCCAACGAGGAAGACCTCCGCAACCACCTGAACACCTGATCCACCCATCATCACGACTGAACGACGAAACGGGGAACCGTGGCACTGACATTCGATTACAAGGTCCGGGACCGGGCGGGAAGCCTGGTCGAGGGCCAGCTCGAGGGCGACAGCATGGCGCTGGTCGTGCGGCGCCTCCGCGAGATGGGATACATGCCCATCTCGGTGACGCCGAAGTCGGCTGTCAACCTCAAGACCGAGATCAAGATCCCCGGGATCTCCGACCGGGTCAAGCTGCGCGAGATCGCCGTCATGACCCGGCAGCTCTCGACGATGGTCGATTCCGGACTGTCGGTCGTGCGCTCCCTCGGCATCCTTGCAGGCCCAGGTGCGAGAACCAGGAGCTGGCCCGGGTCCTCAACGACGTGCGGCTCGACCTCGAGCACGGATCGTCGCTGTCGGCCGCCTGCGCGAAGCACCCGAAGGTCTTCTCCCACCTCTTCTGCACGTTGGTCCAGGCCGGTGAGATCGGCGGGAACCTCGACGAGGTGCTGGGCAGTCTGGCCACCACCATCGAGAAGCAGGCTCAGCTCAACCGGACCATCCGTTCGGCCATGACCTACCCGGCGGTCGTGCATGAGCGTCATGCTGGTCATCTTCACCGCCATGATCGTCTTCATCGTCCCGGTGTTCAAGAACCTGTTCGCCTCGCTGGGTGGCAAGCTCCCCTTGCCCACGCTCATCCTGATCCAGATCTCCCAGATCGTCACCAGTGTGTGGGTCCTGCTCGTGATCGCCGTCATCGTCGGATCCATCGTCGGGATCAAGAAGTGGATCGCCACCGACGAGGGTCGCCGGCGGTGGGACAAGCTGATGCTGAAGCCACCGATTTTCGGTCCGCTGTTCCACAAGGTGGCTCTGGCCCGTATGACGAGCTCGCTGGCCTCATTGATCGGTTCGGGCGTGCCCATCCTCGAGTCGCTCGACATCTGTGCCGACGTATCCGGCAACCGGACGGTCGGTGACGTTCTGCTGGAGGCGAAGAACGGGGTCCGGGAAGGCCGCCCGCTCGCCGATCCGTTGCGGGAGCACGAGGAGGTCATCCCTCCCCTCGTCGTCCAGATGATCGAAGTCGGTGAGCAGACCGGTGCCCTCGACGCCATGCTCCGGAAGGTGGGCGAGTTCTACGACCAGGAGGTCGAGGTGACGGTGAACAACCTGACTTCGCTCCTCGAGCCCCTGCTGACCGTGGTCATGGGCGCCATGGTGGGCGCCATGGTCATCTGCCTCTACCTGCCGATGTTCGACTACATCAAGCTGGTCCCGAACTCCGGCTGAGCCGTCGTGCCACCCGTACGGACGATCAACTCCTGGTGGGGTTCCGGCTTCTGCGCGGCGCCGTAGGCGCCTGAAGCCGGTCGCCGCCCAGCAGGAACCTCCAAGTTTATTCCAAGCTTCTGACCAGGAAATATGCGCTAAAGACCGCAACCACCGTGGACGATAGATCCATCATGATTGCTCATCGTAAGTTCCATCTGCCACCGTTCCGTCGGCCGTCTGAGGCATTTGTTTCGAACGAACAGGGGACGACTTCTTTCGGACGATCACAGTCCACCCTCGGAGAAACGGTGCGCCACCTCGGCGAGACGCGTGCATTCCGCACTCCACACCGGCGATGATGCCGGTTTCACCCTCATCGAGCTCATGGTGGTCCTGTTGATCCTGGCCATCCTGCTCGCCATCGCCATCCCGACCTTCCTCGGTGTGACGAAGTCGGCGAATGACCGGGCTGCGCAGTCCAACCTGAACACCGCCTTCGTGAATGCCAAGGCTGCGTTCCAGCAGAACAGCCAGTCCTACGCCACCTCCACGGCGCTGACCTCGGCACTGTCGACCGCCGAGCCGAGCCTGTCGTTCACGACCGGCGCCTCGACGTCCCAGAGCACGATCAGTGTGGCCACCTCCTACTGACGGCTACGCGGTGATCCTGGCCGACTCTGGCCAAGGGCACCGGCAACTGCTGGTACATCATCGACAACACCCAGGCTGAGAACGCCACGTCGGCGTCGTCCCCCGCCACCAACACCGGTACGGCGCCGTGGAACGTCACGACCCGACGTTCCGGTGTGGGTCAGCGCAGGCACCTGGTACGGCGAGTTGAAGAACTCCGGTCGCGGTACGCCCGCCAGCTGCATCGCTTCGGGTGCACCACGGGAGCCACGGCACCACGCGGGCGTTCCAGACCCGGGTGGCTTCCCGGCCCTGTAAGGATTCCGCCGGATTTGGCCGCATCATGGGAACCAGTCCGGCACGTCCTCGGTATGAGAAGTCATGTACATGCCGTCTGGAACCGGAAACGCCAGGCGCCCGGTATGCGCTTTGGCAGTGCTGGCTATCGGACCGGCTGGCCTGCGCATAGCCGCTGGTGGGGAGCCGCTCTTTCCAGCCGGCATCATTGACCAAAAAGAAAATTCCAAGTCGTTTCTAAAGTACGGCAATTCACCGGCCGATATCACAGTCGGGCGCTGATCCGGCACCCTTCCATTGATGCATCAATAACTACGAGGAGGCAGTACATGTTTTCAACGCAATCCAGCGCCTGAATGACAGGCGCGATGCAGAGGGAGAGACTCGGCGAAGATGCCGGTTTCACCCTCATCGAGCTCATGGTGGTGCTGCTGATCCTGGCCATCCTGCTTGCCATCGCCATCCCGACCTTCCTCGGTGTGACGAAGTCGGCGAATGACCGGGCTGCACAGTCCAACCTGAACACCGCGTTCGTCAATGCCAAGGCTGCGTTCCAGCAGAACAGCCAGTCCTACGCGACCTCCGCTCGCTGGTGACCTCGCTGATCTACGGCCGAGCCGAGCCTGTCGTTCATCACCGGAAGCACCACCACTCTGACGACGACTCGCCCAGGGCACGGTGAGTGTGGCACTTCGTCTGCGGATGGCGCCGGTGATCCTGGCCGTCTGGCGAAGAGCACGGGCAACTGCTGGTACATCGTCGACAACACGGTGCGCTGAGAGCTCCGGCGTCGCTACCGCCAACCTCGCGTTCCGTGGTCGTCCAGCACTGCCTAGTACACCGCTACGAACATCCCGACCAGGCGCCGGCACCTACTACGGCGAGTGGAAGAACGTCTCGGGCGCGCGTCCCGACCTGCAGCGCCAGTGTTGCGCCGACGGGTACCAGCGGCACCAACTACCTGTTCCAGGCGACTGGTGGCTTCCCGAGCATGTAGTCGGATCAGTTGAGAGTGAACTGACTCTCAACGCCATCGGTTGGATACGGTGCCCCCTCCACCCGGAGGGGGCACCGTTCTGTCCCGTCCCGGCTGTGATACGGCGACAAAGCACTCAGGGCGGTGGGCGTGGCTGCCGAAAGAACGTGATGGGTATCACTGCGGTCACACTCGCCAGAATTCAGGACCCCCATTCGGCGAGTGTCCCGGTGTCAGCAAATGCGAGGTTTCAACGACGGAGGATCGAACTACGTCGACGCTGTTCGAATCGGCGATGGCCGATTGCCATGACGCTGTTAGTATTGGTTTCGGGCATGGCATTCATGCTGTGGTGGCCGATGTTGGTCGAACACAAGGATGGCTGGCAAACATCTGGTGACATGTGGGGTATTTTCCGCGCTGCCCATTACATAGGGTGGGGTTATCTCGGTGGGGTGTACGACCCCACCACCGGTGTGAACTCTCTGCCCGGAATAGAAATCATTCTTGCTCCGATCGCCATGCTCACCGGGCATTTCGGGCTGACTGAGTCCTTCTCTCCTTTCTTCATCGCTCGGCCCACTGCGGCATTGGTCCTTATGCCAATAGAGCTCATCTTGGCTTCAAGCATATTCTTCGCGATCGACGCGTTGGCAGAGCATTTCGGCAGTGAGATGTGGCGAAGGGCCCTCCTTTCTTCAGGAACTCTCGTTTTGATGTGGCCAACGGTCGCGGTGTGGGGGCACGCCGAGGATTGCTTTGCTTTGGCGATAGGCGTTTACTCCCTAATCGCTGCCCTGAAGGGAAGGTGGAAGGCCTGCGGTTGGTTGTTCGCCATCGCTTTGTTGACCCAACCCCTGGTGGTCATGATGCTGCCCCTTCTGATCGGAACCGCACCGGCGGGACGGCGAGTTGCCACTGCACTCCGCGCTTGCATACCCAGCCTTGCCATCGCTGGTGTCGCATTTGCCAGCAACGCCGGCAACTCTTTTCGGGCGCTCGTCTTGCAACCCACGCCACCTTCCGGAAATGATCCGACCCCCTGGGTCTCGTTGGCTCCTCACCTTCTCTTGTCGGTCCCCAAGGTAGGCAGGCAGACGACACTGATCTTTCGTGCCGGCAAGTTCATCGAGCGATCATCCACGACTCAGTTCCATACGGTCGCCCTTGTGTCTGGAGGCGCCGGAAGGAGCATCGAGATCATCCTGGCGGGACTGCTTGGTCTGTACGTCTGGCGACGGCCTCAGCCAGCCGTGAAGTTCATCTGGCTAGCCGCGGTCTGTCTGGGGATGCGGTCCATGTTCGAGGCCGTGATGCTGCCTTACTATCTGGGCCCCCCTTTGATCCTGGCCATGGCCGTGGCCTCACTCCAGAGCAGAACCAGGTTCGCCGCTGCCATGGCAGTTTCGATCGGGACAATGGTGTTCGCCTACTGCTGTCACCTGGGTCCCTGGGCTTGGTGGCTGCCCGTGGTCGTCGGAATGGCCTCGGTGCTCGCCCTCGGATACCCGCACGCACTCCCTCTGGCGAGTCCAGCGGCAGATGATCTGTCGGAGTTGGAAGGCACCGACATGCAGCTGGAGATATACCTCTCGGGTTGTCGTGCCAGCCTGGACGACGGTGCTGGACCGGAACCGAAACTGTCCGTATCGGGTTCCTCGACGAGTCGACGATGAGCACCGGATCGTACCTGGAGATGCACAACTTGGAAGCCCGACCACTGGCTCAGAGTCAAGCACATCCCGCCGATCTGCTGATCGACCCCGATGACGTCCATCCCCATGGCGATATACGACAGCTGATCGAAGGCCTCAAGCTCCGAAGATGGCCACTCCTGACGATGGCCATGCTTGTTGTCGTGGGCCTCGCCTATTCGTTCTGTTGGGCCCCGGTGGTCGATCATGTCTCGGGCTGGGTGACTCCTGGGGATATCTGGTCCACCTTCAGGGCCGCCCATTGGGTCGGGTGGGGTGATCTTGGAAGTGTGTACGGAAGCGATACTCAACTCGTTACGTTCCCAGGGATCGCTGTGTTACTCGCACCTGTCGCCATGGTCTCCAGTGGCTTGGGGTTGAGCGAGTCATTGGCTCCGATATTTCTCGTCCACCCGACCTCGTGGGTCTTGCTGGCACCCGCAAGTTTCTTGCTCGGAGCCTCATCTCTGTTCGCGTTCGACGCCGTGGCCGAGCGAGTCGGCGTCGACCGTCGACATCGGATTGTCCTCGGGTGGATGGAGGCGGCCGTCATTTTCCAGGTGATCGTGATGTGGGGTCATCCCGAGGACGTGATTGCGCTCGCTGCGGCACTCTTCGCGATTCTGGCCATGGAGACCAGGAGGTGGAACCTTTCAGCATGGCTATGGGGAGCGGCGATTGTTGTCCAGCCGCTGGTCGTCGCTCTTTTCCCCCTGGCCTTTGTGCGAACTCCGAGTGCTCAACGGGTTCGGCTCTGCACTCTGGCCGTGCTTCCCAGTGCAGTACTCGTTGGGACACCGCTCATCGCCGAGTGGGGCGCCACCTCGAAGGTCCTTCTTCGCCAGGAGAACTTCGAGTATCTCGACCATGCGACGCCGTGGATTGCGCTGTCGCCGCATTTGAGCAGTATCAGCGTTGGAGCGGGCCCCGGCCGACTCATTGCGGTGGCAGGTGCCATTTGCCTGGCAATAATGACCGCTCGTCGGACCCCTTCGTTGCAGGGATTCTTCTGGCTCTGCGCCTTGGCCCTCAGCCTGAGGTGCGTCTTCGAATCCGTGATGGTCCCCTTCTATCTGGCTCCCCCGCTCGCAATGATCGTTTTGACTGCATCATTTCGCCAGCGTTGGCGATGGCTTCTGTCCGCATGGATCGTTGCGATGGTGGCCACCGTGTTTGCCTACTCCCGGCTCCCGGAGTGGCCATATTGGACGCCGATGGTCGCGCTCGCTGGGCTGCGGATTGGCCTGCGCCTGGCCAGGGGCAGCGGCTGTCGGGTGGTCGAGACATCAGAACATGGCGTCGGCCCCACCAGTGAGGGTGCCGGCCTGAGTCGTTCTGGCCTCCGTGCTGGTCGTCTGAGCCGATCGGCTGGCCTTGCCGGCAAGACTGCGCGTGGATCAGGGTGGGGGAACGCCAATCTGATGATTCACGCCCCACAGGCTTACAGCGGCCCCACCGTGTGCTTGCGCCCCGGGAGCGACTCGCGGGCCGTCTCCAGGAGCCCGAGCGCCTCGGCCACCACCGAGCGGGTGTCGGCCGGGTCGATGACCGCATCGACGAATCCCCGCTCGGCCGCCTGCCACGGGGTGAGGAAGCGCTCGGAGTACTGGTCCTGCAGGACCTGTCGGCCCTCCGCCTCGACCCGCCGGTGCAGGATCTGCACCGCCCCCTCGGCCCCCATGACGGCGATCTCGGCACCGGGCCAGGCGAAGCACAGGTCGTTGCCGAGGCCCTTCGAGTCCATCACGATGTAGGCGCCACCGAACGCCTTGCGCAAGATGATGCACACCCGTGGCACCGTGGCCTCGGCGTAGGCGAAGGCCAGCTCGGCCCCGTGCCGGATCATCCCGCGCCACTCGAGGTCCTTGCCGGGCAGGAACCCGGGAGTGTCCACCATCGTCACCAGCGGCAGGTTGAAGGAGTCGCAGAAGCGGACGAACCGGGCGCCCTTCTGCGAGGCGGCGATGTCCAGGGTGCCGGCCAGGGCCTGGGGCTGGTTGGCCACGAAGCCCACCGTCCGACCGTCGATCCTCCCGAGGGCCGTCACCAGCTGCGGTGACCACCGGCTCCACAGCTCGGTGACCTCGTTGTCGTCGGCCACGGCGGCGGCCACCTTGCGGACGTCGTAGGAGCTCGTGGCCCGGGCCGGGATGATCTGGCGCAACTCGTCGACGGCGCCGTCCACCGGGTCGGCGCTGGGCATCAGCGGGGACAGCTCGTCGGCGTTGGACGGCAACAGGCCGAGGAGGAGGTCGACGTGGGCCAGCGCGTCCTCCTCCGAGGCCGCCTCGATGGTGCACAGGCCGCTCGACCGGGCGTGCATGGCCGTCCCACCCAGCTGGTGGATGCCGATGCGGACCCCGGTGAACTCCTCCACCCGGGCCGGGCCCGACACGAAGGCGAAGGCGTCGCTGGTCATGATGACCAGGTCGGCGATGCCGAGCAGCAGCGCCGGGCCCGAGAGGGCCGGCCCGGTCACCACCGCCACGACCGGGACGATGCCCGAGCACCGGGTCAGGGCCCGGGCCGCCTGTCCCCAACCGTGCAGGGAGGCGACCCCGTGGGACACGTCGGCGCCACTGGACGCCAGCACCAGCACGATGGGGATCCGAAGCGAGAGGGCGTAGGCCGCCGCCGACCGGATGGTCTCCCCGTCGTCGACCGAGAGGGCGCCGCGCCGGAGGGACGAGACCGAGCGGACGACCATGGCCGGGCGGCCGCCGAGCTCCTCGATTCCCGACTGCACGCTCCCGGCGACGAGGTGTCGGAAGATCGGAGCGGAGGGGGCGTCGATCGTCACGGTCCCATGCTAGGGACCCGTTGCCCGGAAGTGTGCGAGCCAGCCGGCCGGTGGAGATGCCCAGGAAGAGGGCGGGATCTCGCGGTCCGACGCCGGCCGGGCGCCTACGGCTGGTCGGGCGGGCGGTCCCCGTCCACCGGGCCGTCGCCGGCCTGTTCCCGTGCCGTCGGGTCGGGGGCCCTGCCCGGCGCCCGGGTGGGGGAGTGCGGCGTCCCTGATCCCTCCGTCACCGGGTCGTCTGCGCCTCCAGTGGGGTCGGGCCGGAGGCCCCGGCGATCGACCCGCTCGAACTGCCGCTCCACGTCCGCCCACACCAGCTGCTCGCCGCTCCCGAACTCGTCATCGGACGTCGAGGCCCGGGCCAGCACCACCCCTCCCACCGACAGCAGCACCAGCAGCATGGACAGCTTGGACACGAACCCGGCGATCTGCTGGTCGTTGAGGGGTCGGAGCCCGATGGCCTGGTGGGACCGGCACGAACTCGCCGTAGAGCGGGTGGGTGGAGAAGATGTAGATGAAGGAGAGGAACGCCGGGACCACCGCCTGGCCGACGAGGTAGGCGAACCGCACCACCGGCTTCAGGCGGGGGATGCCGGGGATCCTGCCGAGCACGGGGATCCACAAGACGAGCCCCGCCCCCACGATGGCGGCGGCCAGGGCCCCCCGGGCCAGGAACGAGACCGACTGGGCGTGCACGAACACCGGCGCCATCGAACCCACCAGCAGCACCGTGACCACGACGATGGCCACCGGGGGTCGCTGCAGGCGCAGGAGCACCGCATCGACCGCCGCCGGGCGGGTGATCCAGCGGATGACGTCATAGGGGAGGCCGAGCAGCATCAACGGGGCCACCACCAGCACCAGGATCACCCGCTGGAGGACCAGGGCGGTCAGCGACCAGTGGGCGGCCAGGTCGGCCAGGGGCCAGGTCAGGGCCAGCACCGCCGCCGCGCCGGCCCCGCACAGCTGCACCATCTGCCGGCGCGTCCACGGGATGGGGTGGGCTTCCGCCGCGGCCAGGCGGCGGTGGGCGAGCACCACGGCCGCACCGGCCGCCACCAGCACCACCCAGGTCAACAGGTGGGACTCCCACCCGAAGGGGCCGACTTCGGCGAGCACGATCAGCACCCCACCCCGTGCGCCCTAGATTGACGTCGATGCCGCGTCTCGACCGACTCGAACGGGTGACCGACCTGCTGTTGGTACTGCTCGACACCCCGCGTCCGCTGAGCCTGCGCGAGATCGGCGACCGGGTGCCCGGCTACCCCGACACCCACGGTGCCCGTCGCCAGGCCTTCGAACGGGACAAGCGGCTGCTCCGCGACGAGGGGATCCCGGTGCTGGTGGTGCCCATCGGCGGCGAGGACCAACTCGGGTACCGCGTCGATCCCGACGCCTACTTCCTGCCCGACCTCGCGTTGGAGCCCGAGGAGCAAGCCGCACTGAACCTGGCCGTCGCCGGCGTTCATCTGGGTCAGCCTATCGGTGCCGATGCCCTCTCCAAATTGGGTGCCGGGGGCGAGTCGCCGCTGCGCTCGGGCACCGCCCCGCTGGTCGATCTCCGGTCGATCGACGGGCTGCCCGCCCTCCCCCTGCTCTTCGACGCCGTCCGCACCGGTGCCGGTGTCGAGTTCGGGTACCGGGACGAGCGGCGCCACGTCGACCCGGCCGGGCTGCGCTTCCGCGACGGATTCTGGTACGTGGTGGGCTACGACCGAGATCGCGGCGACGCCCGTACCTTCCGGGTGGATCGTGTCGAGGGGACTCCGGAGGTGGGTCCGCCCGCCTCGGCCCATCTTCCCGACGGCTTCGACGTGGAGCTGGCCTTCTCCCGCGATCCCTGGCAGTTCGGTGACGGGCGGGAAGTCGACGTGGACGTGCTGGTGGACGGGGCGGAGGCGGGTCGAGTCGTGGCCGAGCTCGGCCCCGACGCCGTGGTGGAGCACCGTGACGACGGTGGCCTGGTGGTCCGCCTGACCGTCACCGATCAGGACGCCCTGGTGCTCTGGGTCGTCGATCTGCTCGATCACGCCGAGGTGCTGGCCCCGCCGGCGGTGCGTGCGGCGGTGGTCGCCCACCTGGTGGCGATGGCCGCGTCCGCCGAAGCCGGCTGATGGCGTCCGCACCGGACACCGCCGGCCGCCTGCGCCGGCTCCTGGCCATCCTGGCGTGGCTCGCCCAGGTGGGGGAGGCGCCCATCGACGAGGCGGCAGCCCGCTTCGACCTCACCCCCGACGCCCTGGTCACCGAGTTGGAGATGGCCGCCTGTTGCGGGGTCCCCCCGTACACACCGGACCAGTTGGTGGAGATCGTGGTCACCGACACGACGGTGTCGACCCGGGTGGGGACGGCCCTGACCCGGCCCCGCCGGCTGAGCCCGCCCGAGGGGTTCGCGCTGGCGGCATCGGCCCGTGCGCTGTTGGCGGTTCCGGGCAGCGACGAGGGGGGAGCCCTGTCCCGGGCGCTCGGCAAGCTCGACCGGGCCCTGGGTGGGGAACAGGTCGGCGTGGAGCTCGACACCCCCGTCCTGTTGTCCGTCGTGGGAGCGGCCGTGTCGTCCGGCGGCCGCCTCGCCATCTCGTACTACTCGGCGTCCTCGGACCGGGTATCGGACCGTCAGATCGATCCGATCAGGTTGTTCGCGTCCGAGGGCCACTGGTACGTCGATGCCTGGTGCACCCTGGCCGGTGATCTGCGTCGGTTCCGGGTGGACCGGATCAACGCCGCCCAACCGGTCGCCGTGACCAGCGACGACGTGGCCGGCGAGGGCTCCGATCGGCGGCCGGCCCCCGACCACGGGGGGTTCGAGCCGTTCGTCCCCGGGCCCGACAGCCGGCGGGTGCGACTGTCGCTGGAGCCCTCGACGGCCTGGCTGGTCGAGTCGATCCCGGCGTCCGGGCCGCCCGTGCCCGTCGACGGACGGATCGAGGTCGACGTCTTCGTGGCCGGCGACGCCTGGCTCGAGCGCCTCTTGTTGCGCCTGGGGCCCGATGCCGAGGTCGTGTTCCCCGAGGAGTACAAGACGCTCGGCGCCGAGGCCGCCGACCGGATCCTGCAGCGCTATCGGGCACGGCCCGGTCCCGAGGCTGGCGCCTAGCCCTGTCCACGGATGCCGGCTGCTCGGCGACCGGCCCGTGCCCCCGCCCGGTCGGCCCGGTCGGCCAGGTCTTCGGCCAGCTTGCGGCGCAGGTCGTCGTGACCACACTCCGGGGTGGACCGAACCGGCCGGAGCCCATGGCAACGTCAGCCCGCCCCGGACCTCGGTCCGTGCTGAAGGTCCACGTCGTCCGGGGTGACGGCTATCGCTACTACGTCGACGACCTCGTACCGGGCCGTGCCGAGGGCACCCTGGTGGCCGGCGAGTCGCCGGGTGTCTGGACCGGACGGGGCGCTGCGGCGCTGGGCCTCGACGGCCTGGTCGGCGGGGCCGACTTCCGTCAGGTACTGCAGGGACGCGACCCGCGGTCGGGCCGGGTCCTGCGCCGGGCCCACGGCGACCGCACGGTGGCCGGGTACGACCTCACCTTCTGCGCCCCGAAGTCCGTGAGCCTCCTCCACCTGCTGGCTCCCGGAGAGATGGCCGGCGAAGTCGGTGCCGGCCACCGGGCCGCGGTGGACGAGGCCGTCGGCTACCTGGGCCGGGCGGCAGTCGGGGTGCGCCGGATGCGCGGCGGCCGGGTGGCCCTGCTGGCGTCCACGGGGGTGGTGGCCGGGGCCTTCGTCCACCGGACCAGCCGGGCCCTCGACCCCCATCTCCACACCCACCTGGTCGTGGCCAACGTCGCCCAGGGGGTGGACGGCACCTGGTCATCGGTCGACTCCCGCAGGATGTTCGCCCATGCCCAGGCGACCCAGGGGATCTATCACGCCAGGCTCCGGCTCGAGCTGTCCGGTCGGTTGGGTGTGGCGTGGGACGTCCCGCCGTCCGGCCTCGGCGACGTGGTGGGCGTCGATCCGAGGATGCGCCGGCTGTTCTCCACCCGGACGGCAGCGATGGACGAGTACCACCACCGTCAGGGGACCGGTGGGGACGGTCCGGGCCGGTCGAGGGGGGCCTTCCTCGCCACCCGCCCGCCGAAGGAACGGGATCACACCGTCCACTCGCTCATGGACCGGTGGAAGGCGCTCGCGGCCGACTTCGGCTTCGACCTCGGCGACCTGACCACCACGGTCGGCCTGGGCCGGCGGAGAGGCGCCGCTCCCGGGGAGGACATCGACCCGGCACGGGTCCGCCACCGCCTCGGGATCCTCGCCGACCGGGGCACCCGCCTGTCCCAGCCGGACCTGGTGGCGCTGGTGGCCACCTCGGTCCCCGATGGCGCATCGGCCGCACGGATCGAGTCGGCCGCGGTGCGGATCGGGCAGGCGTGCGCAGGCGATGGGCGGGGCCGGTACGACGGATCCCGCCCCGGTGGGGCCGACCGGGGCCGGAACACGGTCCGCGATGCGCTCAGATGGTCACCGGCCGAGGTGATCCAGGCCCTGGACGGTGATCGGGTGCGCCTCCTCGACCCCGGGACCGGTCTCATCTCGCACGACGCTGATGCGGCCGGCCCGGCCGGTCGGGACGGTCGGGTCGGCCTGCCCGAGCACGACATCGCAGATGGACACCGCACCGGTCCCGGTGGTCCGGGTGGCAGATCGACCCAGCAACTGGGACGGTGACGTCAACGTCCCAGGTCGAGCGGCTCAACCGACGGCGCCGGGCCGTCGAGGCCACCGCGTCCCGAACCGACCGTCCACTGCGATTCGACCGTCCGTTCCAGGGCACGGAGCGAGCGCCAGGGCTCGTCACGGTGCGAGGGCGTGAGTGGGATCCACGTCGGCTCGTTCCGCTGATCGAAGCAGAGGGCATGGCCGGGCCTGCCCCGCGTGATGGCATCGACGGGGAGCCGGGGCCGCCACTGCGTCGACATGCTCTCCCCGAACTGCGGTCGGCCGCCCGACACGAGATCGGCGACGACGTGGTCGGTCATCGTCCGACCGCTCGACACGGTCCGGGTCGGGATCTCCTCGTCGCCGGCCAGGGTGGACAGCGCCCTCAGCGTCGTGACGTCACCGATCCCGGGCAGCACCACCGTCGTGCCGAACAGCGACGGGAACCCGTCGGCATGACCGGGCCACCGGACGCGGGCCTGGGAGAGGTCCTGGAGGCAGGCCAAGGTGACGAGGCCCTGCCCTCCTCCCTCGCTGATCATCGACGGCAGGTCGGGGAGGGGCGCGACGTTGGCCACCTCGTCCAGTGCGAGCAGCACGGGAGGCTGGGCAGGGGCACGGGTGGGCTCGGCGGCGCGGGCGTAGGTGGCACGACGGATGTCCTCGATGAGACCGACCACCATCGGGGCCACCAGCGCCTGGAGGTGGGCCGGTGCCGCGATGTAGACGGTGTCCGACGACCGGACGAAGCGAGCGGCATCGAAATCCGGCTCGTCGGTGGACCGGAGTGCGGGATCGGTCCGGAATCCGGCCAGGGCACCCGACGCGGTCGACCAGATCCCGCTCAGCTCCCTCGGGTCCGTGCTGACGATGCCGTCGAGGAGGTTCCGGGCCAGGGTGGTGGTCCCGCCCGGCTCTCCGGCCAGCACTTGCTGGGCCGGAAGGGCCTGTCGGCGGTCCACCCAGGTCAAAAGGGTGCGCATGTCCGATCCGTCGAGCGCGGCGGCGTGCAAGAGGGGCGCCATCAGTGCCTGGGCCCGCTCGGTCCAGTGGGAGCTCCCTCCGGCCGGGCCGCTCGGTCCGATGGAGGACGACCCCACCTGGACCAGCGACCGTGCCATGGACAGCGCGCCGGTCCACGTCGAACAGCTTTGGATCGGGGACCATCGGAGTGGGGTCAACCCCCCGTCGGCGGCCAGCGTCGCGGTCGGATCGAACAACAGGGTCCGCCCGATGCTCGAGCGGGCGACGACGGTGGCGTCGAGCACGTCCGGCTTGGTCGAGGTGGAGACGACCGGACCGTTGGCAGCGAGCACGTTGGGGATGACCAACGACGTCGTCTTTCCCGAGCGCGGAGGGCCGAGGATCATCGCCGAATGCTCGGGCGGAACGAAGCACCAACCGTGCTGATCGCCACCCAGATACGCGCCGTACCCGGCGATCGCCGACGCGCGCAATGACACGCGATGAAGCAGAAGTGCGCGTTGTGCGGGTGTTGCGGAAGAATTTCTTTTCACGGTGCTTTCGACTCGCCGTCGCTCGAATTCGTCGGAGGTCTTGGTGGCAGACAGAACGACCTGCGATCACATCGGCACGTTGCACCGGCAATTAATCCTTGCAAACAAAGAGGTTTTTGTCCACACCGTTCGAACGGTGCATGGGCATGTCACCGCAATCGGTGGATGTCGACGGCGTAGCCACCGACCGCGCCTGTGCGCGACGCGGCACCGACGAGCCGATAGGTGCTTGACCTGGACGTGAATTGCCATTTTGCTGGTAGTTGTCATGTATCGCTGAGGAGGTGATCTTGAACAAGTCGCAACTCGTCAAAACGATCAGCGCGTCGACGTCGTCGTCACGCAAGCTCGTCGAAGGTGTGGTTGACGAATTGTTCGGAACGATCGTCACCGAGGTTCGGTCTGGACGGAAGGTCACAGTGATCGGTTTCGGGGTGTTCACCCCCACCGCTCGTGGTCCTCGTGTGGGTCGAAATCCGAGGACGGGTGCAGTGGTACCGATCCCGGCGTCGAATGGTGTCCGGTTCGCCACCGGTTCGGCGTTCAAACAGGCGTTGAACCCTAAGGAGGGAGTAGCAATGGCAGTAAAGAAGGCAGCAGCCAAGAAAGCGGTCCGAAAGGCTCCGGCCAAGAAGACGGCAGCTCGGAAGTCCACTGCGAAGCGGGCGGTGAAGAAGGCTCCGGCTAAGAAGGCTCCGGCAAAGAAGACCACCGCCAAGAAGGCGGTCCGCAAGGCTCCGGCCCGCAAGACGGCCGCCCGGAAGACCACCGCCAAGCGGGCGGTGAAGAAGGCTCCGGCCAAGAAGACCACCGCCAAGAAGGCGGTCCGCAAGGCTCCGGCCCGCAAGACGGCCGCCCGGAAGACCACCGCCAAGCGGGCGGTGAAGAAGGCTCCGGCCAAGAAGGCCACCGCCAAAAAGGCGGTCCGCAAGGCTCCGGCCCGCAAGGCCGTGAAGCGTACGGTGAAGAAGGCCACCCGCCGGTAGCCAGTTGCGGCACCGTCCCGGTGCCGTCGCCAGCGATGTGTGTGACAGCAGGGGCCTTCGGGCCCCTGCTGTCGTTCAGCGCTCGCCGCTCGGACCTCGGGGTCCGTCCACGGTCCGGCTCCCGCTCACAGGTCGGTGAGGAGGCGGAATGCCTCACCTGCGGGGATTCCGATCAGCGAACCGTGTTGGGCCAACTGGCGCTCCACCCTCGACGCGAAGCCGGACCGGGCGGTGAGTTCGGCATCGCCTGTCACCGCGTCGTGGCCGATGCCCATGGTCGATTCGAACTGGCTGCGGTGGCACAGCAGGGCGTCGGCTTTCGTCGTCGCGAACCCGGAGGCGTCCTCGACGTGGTTGGGTTGGTCCGCCTCCCACAACAACAGCGCCGACGGGCGGTGCGGAGCGAGCCCGAGCTCCGGAAAGAAGTGGGGATCCCGGGCCGCCACCAGCGAATCCGTGGTGATCCACCCGGCCGCCCGGTGATCGGGGTGGAGGCGGTAGCGCCGCCACGGGTCGTGTCCGAGCACCACGGCGGGCCGCAGGCGGCGGATGGTCCGGGCGACCGCCCGGCGTTCGTCGACGCCGTTCATCAGCTCGCCGTCGACGGCCCCGAGGAACGCCACCCGCTCCGGCGGCAGCGCATGGTCCTCGTCCCACCCGTCGATGATCCGAGCCGCGGCGGCGCACTCGCCGATCCGGGCCGCCACCAGCCGGGCCAGGTCGGCGTCCGGGTCCCAGCTTCCCTTCGAACCGTCCGTGAGCACCAGGTGGTGGATCCTGCACCCACTCGACGCCCACTTGGCCAGCGTGGCGCCGCACCCGAACTCGATGTCGTCGGGATGGGCGCCGATGGCGAGTGCGCTGTCGGGCGTGTCCATGTCGGCCGTCACCGGACCCACCACCAACAAGTCGCCGACCGGCAGGCCGCTGCGGTCGCTGCGGTCGGTGCTGTCGCTGAGGTGGGGGAGGCCCGTGCGGTCGCTGAGGTCGGGGTCCGGACCGGTCATGGCACCGATGGATGGTGAGCGGGCACGGGCACGATGTCGTCGGGGACGTCCACGTCGTAGGCCAGGTCGGGGCGGTCGAGCACCCTGACGGCCAGGCCCAGCCGGAGCGCCTCGGCGCGGTGACGGGCGAACGAGCCCGGCCCGTAGGAGAACTGGAATCCGACGTCGGTCGGGACGGCGATCACATTGGTGCCGTTGCCGTACCGGTCGGGGACCAGGGTGGCCCCTTCGACGTCGCCCACCTGCGCCAGGTCGGTCGCCCTCGGAAGGTCGGCGTGGGCCACGGTCACCTGTGACACGCCCGCCTCGGCGAGGTGATCGACACCCGCCTCCACGGCGCCGTTCAGGCCCCGGCCCGGTTCCCATACGACCAGGGCACCGAGGGACCGGGCCCACTCGGCCACGTCGATGTCGTCACACACGACGGCCACGGGCAGGGGGAGTGCCGCCGCCACCACCCGCTCGGCCATGGCCCGGGACAGCTCGGCACGGGCCGGACCGCTCATGGCCAGATGGAGCCTCCGCTTGGCCTCGCCGAAGGCCTTCACCGGCACCAGCACCGCCCGCGGGCCGATGGCGAGTCGCGGCCCGGGCGACGGGTACCCGTGGTCGGCGGCTGACACCGGCTCAGTGTAGGTGGGTGGTCCGACCGGTCACCGCGGCCGGCGATTGCCGCCCGCACCTAGGGTGTTGTCGTGCCGGACGACGACCCGAGCCTCGCCCAACGACGGACCGAGGCCCTGGGGCGTGTCCGGGCCGTCCTCCTCGACCTCGGGTGCACCGACGACGAGATCGACCGCGCCGTGCGAGAGGACGTGGTGGACCTGCTGATGGTGGACCGCATGCTGGTCCCGGCCGGGGAGCGGCTGACCCAGCACCAGGTGGCCGAGCAGTCCGGCATCCCCGTCGAACTGGTCGGCCGGTTCTGGAGGGCGCTGGGCTTCCTCGACGTCGGCGACGATGCCGTGTTCACGGAGATGGACGTCGACGCCGTCCGGCTGTTCCAGGCCATGGTGGCCATGGACCTGGTCGATCTGGACACCGCCGTGCAGATGGCCCGGGTCATCGGCTCCTCCATGGCCCGCATCGCCGATGCCGAGACCTCGCCCGGCGTCACCCCCATCCTCGTGCCGTCGGGCGACAGCATCCTCGATGCCGACCAGTTCGCCAGCCAGGCCGACACGTCCATCCCGGCCATGGGCCGGCTGCTCGAGTTCGTGTGGCGGCGCCATCTCCAGGCCGCCACCCGCCGGGCCATGATGCTGCGCGCCCGCGGGTCCTCCCCCGGGATCAGCCCGGTGACGGCGGTCGGGTTCGCCGACATGGTCGGCTTCACCCTGCTCAGCCAGCACCTGGGCGACGAGGAGCTGGCTGCCGTGGTGGCCCGGTTCGAAGAGGTGGCCCACGACACCGTGGTGGCGCTCGGGGGCCGGGCGGTCAAGATGATCGGCGACGAAGTGATGTTCGTGGTGCAGTCGGCCACCAGCGCCGCCGAGATCGGGCTGGGACTGGCCGAGGCGTATGCCGGCGACGAGTTGCTGTCCGACGTCCGGGTGGCACTGGCCTTCGGGCCGGTGCTCGTCCACGAGGGCGACTACTACGGCCCGGTGGTCAACCTGGCCAGCCGCCTGGTGGGGGTGGCCAACCCGGGGACTGTGCTCGTCTCCGAGGAATTCCGCACCGCCCTGATCGACGGAGGTGCACCTGGGTTCGAGACCCGGGCCCTCCGCCCCCGGACCCTGAAGGACATCGGCCGGGTGCAGGCCTGGAAGCTCGCCCGGGCCGGAAGCGACCCGGGGATCGACCAGAGGCGCAACATGCGGTGGGATCGCCTCGACGACGTCCTCCGTCAGCTCGACGAGCTGCGGGAGCTCGGTGGCCAGGTGGTCAGCGGATCGTTGCCGGCCCGGAGCCGCCAACCCGGCGCCGACCCGGCGCCGTCAGCCGTCGGCGAGTCGGACAGTGGCGATCCCGTGTCCCCGCAGGTCGAAGCCCCCCTCGACGGGGGAGACGGGCCGGCCCCGGAGGTCGACCAGCCAGCCGGCACGTCCGGGTAGTTCGATCCGGGTGGGCTCCGGGCGCGGATTGAAGACCCGCACCTCCAGCTGGCCGGCCTCACGGCGCACGGCGGACACCTCGCCACCCCGCACCGTGAGCGCCGAGCCCCGGTCGGACCGGTCCCCCCCTCCGAACGACGCCGTGGTGGCGAACGGCACCAGGACATCGTCGGCCACGGCGTACGGATCGACGGCGTCGACCACCAGCGCGTACCGGGCTGACACCGGACCGATCATCTGGGGCCCCTCCACAGGGATGGTCGGTCCGGCGGTCAGGGGCCGGGTGCTCATGCCCAGCCGGGACAGCATCCCGGTCGACCGCAGCAGCGTGAGTGCCAAGGTGTGGGCCTTCCCGTCCCCCGGGGTGGCGGGCTCGTCGGGCGCACCGCCGATGTCGATGAGCTCGTACTCCAGGAGTCCCTCGTGGACCACGGTCAGCCCGCCGCTCGACACGAAGCGCCGCGACGGGAAGGTCGGCGTGGGGAACTCCTCGGGCCGTCCTTCGGCCACCAGGCCCCGCTCGACGACGGTGAAGGCGCACTCGGCCTGTGACGTGCCGGCCGGCTCCCGGAGGGGCAGGTGGACCCGGAGCCGGTGGTCTCTCGACGGATTGAAGAACGAGGTGTGCACGCGCACGGCCGGCTCGTCGGCCCGGAGCTCGAGTGTGGTCGTCACCTCGACCTCGTGCCGCCCCGTCCTCGCCCTGGTGTCGCCGTCGACCCTGTCGGGCCACGAATAGACGGAGGTGACGGCGGCCGTCGCCCGGACGGGCCCCCGTTCGAGGACGGAGACGGCCACCTGGTCGGGGGTGTCGACCACCGAGTCGACGGCGGGGGGCGAGTAGTTGTAGGTGTCCCCGTGGTCCCCGCTGTCGACGAGTCGCCCGTAGCCCGCCACGCCGTCGACGGAGAACGTGCCGTCCCGCCCGTCGACGACCACGGTGACCAGCCCGTTGGTCAGCGTGGTGCCGGACACCGCGCCCCCGTCGTCGATCACGTGCACCGGATGGGCGAGCGCGGCCGCCTCGAAATGGGCCCAGCCGAACCCCGGGACCTCCTGCCGGGCGAGGATGCGCCGGACCGGGGGCTGGTCGAGCGTCAGGCGGACCTGGGTGTCCGGCCGGGCGGTGAGCCGGGTGTACAGCTCGCGCTTCACCTCCTCGATGGGGACGCCCTCGCGTTCCTCGGACCCGATCACCACCGTGACCTCGAGCCCCTCCTCGTCCTCGCTCAGGGCCACGTCGGTCACGTAGCTGTCGGCGTCGATGCGCGCCCCCTGGATGAGCCCGAGCATGTTGCGGACGGTCTCGCCGTCCAAGGTGATCGACCCGGGGATGCCCATCCGTTCCGACACGACCTGCACGTCGGGGCCGGGTGCACCGACTGCCGGCACCACCACCTCGACGACGCCGCCCCGGTCGCGGGCCGACGGGTTGACGGCCAGCGGCCCGGAGGTGCGCATCGACCGGGCCACGGCCGTCAGGACGTTGTCGGTCAGGCCCTCGCCGATGTGGCGGGCCTCGGCGTAGCGGTGGAGCACCGCGTCGACCACATCGTCGACGGAGCAGGCGCACACCGAGTCGTGGGCGGAATTGCGGATCATCAGCGTCCAGGCGACCTGGAGGAAGCCCTCGGGCCAGCGATCGGCTGGCAGGAACAGTGCCGACAGCGGCTCGGCCAGGCGCTCGAGCGACCGCTCCGCACGCGCCGCCGCCTGCTTCACGTCGACGCGGTTGGAGGCCACCCCCATGAGGAGGTTGGACCGGGCCCCGGACCGCAGCTCGCCGACCCACCCGGGCAGGTCCTGATCGGATGCCTGCTCGAGATACCGGGGGAGCGAGGTGATGGAGAGCTCGAAGTCACCCTGGATCTGATTGGCCTCGGCCACCACCCGGCCCAGCCACGGTTGGGGCCGCTGGTGATCGGTGCCGTTCATCAACAAGACGGGCTCTGCCGGGCGAAGGAATTCCCCGAACTCCTCGACCATCGACCGGAGCCGGCGCACCAGCGACTTGGCGTCGTCGGGAAGCGCGGCGCCGTTTCCATAGCCGGCGACCAGGTACTCGGCCCGCACGGAGGATCCGTCGGGTGCGCTCCAACGGAACGCGGTCCGGTCGACGGCCGAGGGGACACCCCGCCACACCACGGCGTGCTCGAACCCGGCCTCGGCCAGGATCTGGGGCATCTGGGCCACATGGCCGAACATGTCGGGCAGGTAGCCGACTTCCATCACGCCACCGAAGGCGGTCCCGCGTCGCACCCCGGCCTGGAGGTTCCTGACGATCGTCTCACCCGACACCAGGAACTCGTCCATGAGGATGTACCACGGGCCCACGTTCAGCCGGCCGGCGGCGGCGAGGGCACGCAGCCGGTCTTCGTTCTCCGGACGGATCTCGAGGTAGTCGTCGATGACCGCCAGCTGGCCGTCGAGGAGGAAGTGGGAGTACGAGCTGTCCCGCTCCATCTGGTCGAGGAGCCCGTCGACCAGGCGCACCAGCTTGATCCGGAACTGCTGGAAGGGCTCGTACCACTCACGGTCCCAGTGGGTGTGGGGGACGACGGCGATCCGGCGGGCGCCGGCGTCCTTCGCCCCAGTCACGAAGCCACCGTCGCCCTGTGCTCCAGTCACGAAGCCACCCTCTCCCTGTGCGTCGATCCCATGGATGCCTCCTCCTGCGGTCCGTGTCCGGCCAGGTGTCAGATTAGGCGCCGCCGTGGTGCCCAGCCGTCACGGCTGACCACAGGTCCGGCCCCGGACCGCAAACGGCCCGAGCCGCGTTTTCCGCTATGACGTAGACCGGAGCCGACGAGAGCAGTCGGCGCCGGACGGCGACTGACGACACACGAGGAGGACCCCCTGCGCCCCTGGAGCGATCATCTTCCGCCCGGGCTCCTCCTGCGCCCGGAGGACCTCGTGGCGGGCGGCACGTTGCTCGAGCGGTGGTCGGCGGGGTGGAGCGCCGCCCCCGACGCTCCGTTGTGGCTCGATATCCGGACGCCGGCCTCCCGGCCGGGCTCGACGCCCGGTGGCGCCCGGTGGTGGACGGCAGGGGAGTTCGCCGAGGCCACCGGCCGGGTGGCCGGGAGGCTCGTCGGGGCCGGACTGCGCCCCGGTGACCGGATGGTGTGGTCGACCTCCTCCACGGTCACCGCCCTGGTGGCCCATGTCGGTGCCCTCCGGGCCGGTCTGGTCCTGGTCCCGGTGAACACCGCCTACTCCGAACGGGAGGTGGCCCACATCGTGGGCGACGTCCGCCCCGCCGCCGCGGTGGTGGAGCGGGCCGATCAGGCGGAGTGGGTGCGGCGGGCGTCCGATGCTCCGGTGGTGGTCGTGGGCCCGGATGTGGAGCTCGACGACGCCGACGGGGGCCCGCTCGACACCGCCGCCCCCGGTGATGCGGCCCTCATCGGGTACACGTCGGGCACCACCGGTGCGCCCAAGGGGGCGGTGCTGACCCACGCCAACCTGCTGGCCGGAGCGGAGGCGGTGCGGATCGCCTGGCGCTGGGACGCCGATGACCGGCTCGTCCACTGCCTGCCCGTGTTCCACGCCCACGGGCTGTGCGTCGGGATCTACGGCACGCTGCTCGCCGGGGGATCTGCCGTGCTGCTCGATGGCTTCGATCCGGGCGCTGTCGTCGACGCGGCCCGAGAACACCGGGCGTCACTGTTCTTCGGCGTCCCGACCATGTACCACCGCCTGGCTTCGTCGGGGCACGCGTCGGAATTGAAGGGGCTCCGCCTGTGCGCGTCGGGGTCGGCCCCGCTCTCGGCCGAGCTGCACGGACGGGTGAGCACGTCACTGGGGATGCCGGTGTTGGAGCGGTACGGGATGACCGAGACGCTGATGAACGTCTCGAACCCGTACCACGGGTCCCGGCGGCCCGGAACGGTGGGGTTCCCCCTGCCCGGTGTCGAGGTGCAGCTGGACGACGACGGGGAGATCCTGGTGCGGGGCCCCAATGTGTTCCGCGGGTACTGGGAGCGCGAAGCGGCGTCGCGTCAGGCGTTCGGGCCGGCGGCCGACGGGGGATCGCCGTGGTTCCGCACCGGCGACCTCGGCGAGGACCTGGACGGCTACCTGGTCATCAAGGGCCGCTCGAAGGAGCTCATCATCTCCGGCGGATTCAACGTCTACCCGGCCGAGGTGGAAGAGGTCCTCGCCACCCACCCGGGCGTGGCCGAGGTGGCGGTCAGCGGACACCCGTCCGAGGAGTGGGGTGAGGTGGTGACGGCGTGGATCGTGCCGGACGGGGACGCCCCCTCGCTCGAGCAGTTGGTCGAGTTCACGTCGGGCTCTCTGGCTGCCTACAAGCGGCCCCGGGTGGTCCATGTCGTCGACCGTCTGCCCCGTAACGCACTGGGCAAGGTGATGCGTGGTCGGCTCGGGCAGTGACGAGGCGATAGGTTCGCGACCTGGTGGCACCGACGAAGACACTCACGAAGTCCCCGGTGAACGCGCCGGCCGACGGAACGGCCGACGGAACGGCCGACGGAGGGACCGGGGCGACCGCCGCGAAGCGGGCCCGGAAGCGGAGGGCCGGTCCGAACCGTGCCCACGAGCGGTCGCTGGCCGAACTCGGCTTCGAGGTGGTGGCCGGCCTCGACGAGGTGGGACGGGGCGCCTGGGCCGGTCCGGTCTCTGTCGGCGTGGTGGTGTTCCCACCGGACGCCAAGCCCCCTAGAGGCGTGCGCGACTCCAAGGAGCTCACCGAGGAGCGCAGAGAGGAGCTCTTCCCCCTCATCGTCTCGTGGTGCGCCGACTGGTCGGTCGGACACGCCGACTCCATCGAGTGCGACCGCCTGGGCATGACGGCGGCGCTCAGGTTGGCAGCCCGACGGGCGCTCGGTGGCCTCAGCCTGGCGCCTCACGCCGTGCTGATGGACGGCAACTTCGACTACGTGAGCGCTCCCGCCGCTCCCGCCGATCCGACCGATCCCGCCGATCCCGCCGATCCCGCCGGGGCCGCCGATCCGGCCGACCCCGCCCATCCGTCGCTCGGGGAGGCCACGGCCCCCCACGTCCGGACCGTGGTCCGGGGCGATGCCGCCTGCGTCTCCATCGCCGCCGCCTCCATCGTCGCCAAGGTGACCAGGGACCGTCAGATGCGTGCGCTGTCACCGAGCTTCCCGGCGTTCGACTTCCACCGCAACAAGGGGTACCCCTCGCCCGTCCATCGCCGGGCCCTGGACGGCAACGGATTGACATCCATCCACCGGAGGTCGTGGTCGTTCGTCGGCGAGATGGCCTTCCGCTGAGCGACCGGGCAGGAACCGGTTGCCACCGGACCGGCCTAGGCGGGTGAGGGTTCCTTGGGCAGGCCGAGCACGCGCTCACCGATGATGTTGCGGAGCACCTCGTCGCTTCCGCCGGCGATCCGCATCCCGGGCACGCCGAGGAGGTACTCGGACCAGGCGTACGTGCCCCAGGCGCCGGTGTCGACCACGAGCGCCGGGCCGAGCACCGAGGACAGCAGGCCGCAGGTCCGCACCATGTTGGCGGTCAGTGCCATCTTGGCCAAGGACAGCTCCGGGCCCGGAAGCTGCCCGACGGCGATCTTGGCCATGGCTCGCTGATTCGTGTACCGGGCCACCCGTTCGTTGACGATGACCGAGGCCAGTTGCTGGCGGATCAACGGGTCGTCGGACCGCCCGACGGCACGGGCCAGGGCGATCAGACGGGACGAGGTGGGGAGACCGACCCCGCCGGCCCCGCCGCCGATGGCGGCCCGCTCGTTCATGAGGGTCGTCAGGGCCACGGTCCAGCCGCCGTTGACATCGCCGAGCCGGTGGGAGTCGTGCACCCGCACCTCGGTGAAGAACACCTCGTTGAAGGACGCACCGCCGGTCATCTGACGGAGTGGGCGCACCTCGACTCCGGGCGCGTGCATGTCGACGACGAATCCGGTGAGCCCGCGGTGCTTGGGTTGGTCCGGGTCGGTCCGGCAGATGATCTCCCCGATGTCGGAGACCTGGGCCCCCGACGTCCACACCTTCTGGCCCGTGATGATCCACTCGTCCCCGTCCCGGACCGCCTTGGTCTGGAGCGATGCCAGGTCGGAGCCGGAAGACGGCTCGCTGAACAGCTGGCAGGCCACGATGTCCCCGCGGTACATGGAACGCAGGTACGCCTCTTTCACCTCCTCGGTGGCGTGGGCGAGGATGGTGGGTGCGACCATGCCCAGCCCGATCCCGTAGACCGCCATCGAGGGCGTGGCGTAGTCGGCCGCCACAGAGGCGTAGATGCGTTGGTAGTCGCGGGGAAGGCCCCTCCCCCCGTACTGGGTGGGCCCGCTGATCCAGCCGAAGCCCGCATCGAACACCTTCTGGGCCCACCCCCGAGCCCGCACCACGTCGGCGGCCTCCTGCTCGGGCGTTCGCTCGGGGAACAGGCTCACGCTGTCGGAGCCTTCACCCCATTCGAAGCTCTCCTCGGTGCGCAGGGTGGCGTTGGCCTCGAGGAAGGCCCGGGCATCGAGCGCGAACTGCTCGGGGGTGACGGCGGTCGGTGCGTCGGCTCCCTTGGAGTCTTCGTGGCTCACCACTGCTGCGTCGGTCACGGTCTGGTCCCCTTCCCCTGTCGGTTCCCGGCCTCCGAGCGTCGGCCTGGTCCGGGACGCCGACAGCGTAACCGTGGCGGCCCGCCCGCCGGTAACCGCGGCGCCGGCGGAGCACCCACCCGGACCGTACCAAAGGTAGGTTACAAGAGTAGAAGCCACAGACCGTTGAGGCGGGTGCTCCCTGAGCAGGGCCGCCCGCCCCCTGCCGCTCGGCTCAGGAGGGTGACGACAGAACCGACCGAACGGCCTCGTCGAGGTCGGTGTGGGCGAACTCGAATCCTCGGGACTGCAGGACGGCGGGGAGGACCCGCTGTCCTCCGAGCACCAGCTCATCGGCCATCTCGGTCCCGAGGACGAGGCGGAGCGCAGTAGCGGGCACCGCCAAGATCGTCGGCCGGTGGAGGGCCGTCCCGAGCGCCTTGGCCAACTCGGCGTCCGTTGCCGGTGAGGGGGCGGTGGCGTTGACCGGTCCGGAAAGACCTTCGTCGGCGATGGAGTGCATGATGGCGCCGACCTCGTCGTCCAGCGTGATCCAGCTGCGGTACTGGGTGCCGGTTCCCATCCGTCCGCCCGCCCCGATGCGGAACAACGGCAGCTGCTTGCCGAGCGCTCCGCCGGATCGGCTGAGCACGATGCCGGTACGCACCAGGACGGTCCGTATGCCACCGGCAGCGGCAGGGCTGGCAGCCGCCTCCCAGGCCTGGCACACCTCGGCGAGGAAGTCGTCCCCGGCCGAGGATGCCTCGGTCAGTGGTTCCTCCCCGCGGACGCCGTAGTAGCCGACTGCGGACGCACTCACCAACACGGACGGGCGGGCCGGGAGGGCCAGGATCGAGTCGACCAGGAGTGTGGTGGAGGCGGTGCGGCTCTCGATGATCTCCTTCTTCCGCTTCGGGGACCATCGCTTGTCGCCGATGCCGGCGCCGGCCAGGTGGACCACGGCGTGGACCGGTCCGGTCCGGTCCAGCTCGGCCAGGTCGATGACCCCGGCCCCGGGGTCCCATCGGACCGCGCCGGAGCGACCGGTGTCGCCGACGGGGCCGCTGCGCACCAGCCGGATGACACGGTGGCCCTCCGATTCGAGGCGTTGGGTGAGGGCGGTGCCGATGAGGCCGGACGAGCCGCTGACGAGGACGTTCATCCCGCCTGCTCGGCGGGGAGACCGGCCCGGGCCACCACGGAGCGGACCAGGGCGGCGAATCCGTCGGGGTGCGTGAGGTGGGCACCGTGCTCGGCACCGGCGATCTCGAACAACTCGGCGCCAGGAGTGTGCCCCACCAGCCACTCCACCGTGTCGTGGTGTCGGCCCACGGACCGACCTCCCCGCCCGAACTGGGAGGGGACGGCCAGTGCGGTCACGTCGAATGGTGGATCCTCGAGCCGGATGGCGCGCAGTTCGGCGGCCAGGGCCGGCCCGTCGTCACGTCGGGAACGCTTCCCGTCCTCCGACAGACGCTCCCAGGCGGAGTCTCCCATCATCCGGCGAAAGAAGCGCTCGGCGGCCGCACCGTCGTCGCCGGGAGGGTAGGTGCCCGTGCCGGGCGCGCCGTCGCCGGTGTTCCTCGGCCATACGTCGAGCCAGGGCATCGGGGGCTCGTAGGCCCCGACGGCGAGGATGGACGTGCCCCCCGGACGGAGGGCGGCACCGACGGCGATGTCCCCCCCGTAGCTGTGGCCGACGACGACGGCGGGTCGGTCCCGGATCACCGCCAGGAGATCGTCGATGTGCCCGTCGAGGGTGGTGTTGACGGGGAGGACATGACGGGATCCCTGGTATCCGCGGCGGTCGTAGACGATGGTGTGGAGGTCGGTGAGACGCCTCAGCACCCGGGTGAAGCTGGCGGCACGATCGAGCGAGCCGTGCACCAGGACCACCACCGGACCGGCGGTGAGTGCACGATCGGGCTCGTGTTCTGCAATCGAGAGCCATTCCGAGGGGGACACCGTCGCAGAGCCTGGCAGGTACGCCACCGCACCGCCATACGGGCTCGTGACAAGGGGTAATGTCGGAGCGGCCCGCGCTCGGCGGGCGCCGGAACGGCGGAAATCCGGGGTGTCCGAGGGGTCGATCCCCGCGGAATGCACACGCGGGCCTCCCGGATCGTGCATTGTTGTGGCTTCCGAAACCGAAGGAGAGACTGTGCCCCTTACCAAAACCGATCTCATCGCGGCCGTTGCCGCCCACACCGGATCGACCTCGAAGGATGTGGCCACCGTGCTGGCCGGCCTCGAGGATGTCGTGGTCGCGACCGTGGCCAAAGGCGAGAAAGTCGTCATCACGGGATTCTTGACCTTTGACCGTGCCCAGCGCGCCGCGCGCACCGGCCGCAACCCCCAGACCGGTGAGGCCATCAAGATCAAAGCATCGAAGAGCCCGAAGGTGTCGGCCGGCGCTTCGTTCAAGAAGGTCGTCAACGGCCAGGCCCCGGCTCCCAAGCTGACCAAGGCCAAGTAAGCGGCGCCGGCAACTGGCCGGCACCGTCAGCACCTGGTGACAATCCGCAGTCGGCGTTCGGCGGCGGTCGGGGACGTTTCTCCCGGCCGCCGCCGAGTGCTGTCCGGATCGGTGTCGGTCAGAGTTGGCCGATGGCCTTGTGGGTCTGGGGTACGACCCGGACCCGGGGGTGCTGGCGGAGGGCCCGCTCCTGCAACTCGAGCACCTGGGTGGGGGACGGGGCACGTTCGACGGCACCGAAGGGCGTGACCGGCTGGAGGAAGATCTCGACGTCGTGGCCGCGGGCCACGGAGGCCACCGTGGCGACGGCCCGGTCGAACTCGACGGGATCGGTGGCGGCGCCGATCACCAGCTTCACCCACGTGGTCGCCCCCGAGGAGACGGCGGCGGTGAGGAATCGCCGCTGGGTATCGGCCCGGACCCGCTCGCCGTCGACGCTGGGGAGCTTCATGTCCATGCTCACGTAGCGGAGCCACGGAAGGCACCGTTCGAGGGCGGCGACCATCGTCCCGTTGGTCTCGAGCATCACCGGCCGGTCCCCGGTGGCCAGTTGGCGGACCAGCTCGACCGACACGCGTGGACTGCATCAGCGGCTCTCCGCCGGTGAGGGTGATCGAATGATGGGGGAGCGCCTCCCACAGGGAACCCACCGCCGCCACCACCTCCGGGACGGGCAGCGGGCTCTGCTCGACGAGCCAGTCGCGACGACCCGGAGTGCGCTCGATGCGGCACGGACCCGGTCGACGCTCGAGGGCCTCGGGTTGGTCGCAGTAGGCGCACCGGATGTTGCAGCCGGCCAACCGGACGAAGATCTGGCGTTCCCCCACCAGGCTCGCCTCACCTTGGATGGCCGAGAACACCTCGGTCACGAGTATCCCCGAACCCCCCGAACCGGGCTCGACACGAGCGGTCATCTCACGCAAGGGCGGGGTCGTCCGCGCCCGCCTCGGCGAATCCGAGCGCTCTGAGCCGGCAGGCGTCACACTGTCCGCAGGGGCGGTCGCCACCCAGGTAGCACGACCACGTGAGCGCCAGTGGGGCCTCCAGGTCGAAGCCCATACGGACGATGTCCGCCTTGGTCGAGGCGATCAGCGGGGTCCGGATATCCACCGGGTTTCCTTCGACCCCACGCTTCTGGCCGGTCGCCGCCACTCCCCGGAAGGCGTCGATGAACTCGGGGCGGCAGTCGGGGTAGCCCGAGTAGTCGATGGCGTTGACGCCCAACCACACGGCGTCGAGCTCGCGGGCTTCGGCGACACCCAGCGCCACGGCCAAGAAGATGCTGTTCCGTGCCGGCACATACGTGACCGGGATGCCCTCCTCGCCTCCGCCCGACGGCACGGCGATCGACGGGTCGGTGAGGGCGGAGCCGCCCCAGGCCCTGGTGTCGAGGGCGACCACGAGATGCTCCGAGCGGTAGTGACCGGCCACTCCGGCCGCCCGATCGATCTCGGTGCGGTGGCGCTGTCCGTAGTCGAAGGTCAACGCCAGTGGTGGTGCGCCCGACTCAGCGGTGGCGAGCGCCATGCACACGGTCGAGTCGAGTCCCCCCGACAGGACGACCAGGTGGCCCGACACCGTCAGCCGCCGACGGTCAGCTCGGCCGAGGAGTCATCGGTCTCCCACAGCCGGAGGCCGCTCAGTGCCAGTCCGGCGTCGGTCAGCAACTCCCATGCCTTGTGCGCCAGGAGCTCGGCGGTCGGGTTGTCGATGACCCGGTTGAGGTCGGTGTGGTCCCAGGGGTCGATGACCTCGCGCTCCACCACCGCACGCAGGTGGTCGAAATCGAGCACGACACCGTTGTGGTCCAACGGCCCGGACACGGTGACCTCCAGGCGATAGGAGTGGCCGTGCAGATTGCGGCACTTCCCCGGGTGCCACGACAGGTGATGGGCGGCCTCGAAGCTGAAGGTGCACCTGACGCTGGTGATGGGTGGGGCCACGGGTCGACGCTAACGCACGGCCGGACGGTCCCGGATCGGAGGGCCGACACGGCGGTGGCCCACGTGCGCCCCGGTAGGCTGAACGCCATGGACGCGACCCCCGAGGGAGACCCGAGTACGGCTGCGAGGGGTCCGTCGGGCGCCCACGGGGCCGGCTCGTTCGGTCCCAACGCGTGGCTCGTCGAGGATATGTACGACCGGTACCGCGCCGATCCGGGCTCGGTGTCGGACTCGTGGCGTGAGTTCTTCGCCGACTACCGGCCGGCCGGGGGCCCGCTCGCCCCGCCGTCCACCTCGGCGATCTCCACACCCCTGGTCACCACATCCACGGCGCCGCCGGCGACCCCGTCGACCCGGGCCGCGGTTCCATCCACGGATCCCGCCCCGTCCACGGTCCCGACCGCCGCTCCGCAGAAGGCGGAGGAGGCTGCCGTGCCGCTGCGGGGGGCGGCCGGGCGCATCGTGGCCAACATGGAGGCCTCGCTCGGGGTCCCCACCGCGACCAGCGTGCGGGCCGTTCCGGCCAAGCTCCTCGAGGTCAATCGCACCATCATCAACAACCAGCTGTTCCGGACGACGGGCGGCAAGGTCAGTTTCACGCACCTGATCGGCTATGCCGTCGTCAAGGGGCTCGAGGCCATCCCGGCGATGAACGCCGCGTTCGTGTCCGATGCCGATGGCAAGGGGACGCCGGGGGTCATCCGACACCACCGCGTCGGTCTGGGCCTGGCCGTGGACGTGGAGAAGGCCGACGGCAGCCGGACGCTCATGGTCCCGTGCATCAAGGACGCCGACACGCTCGACTTCCGCGGGTTCGTCAGCTCCTACGAGGACCTGGTCCGCAAGATCCACACCAGCAAGATCGCCCCGGACGACTTTGCCGGGACCACCGTCAGCCTCACCAATCCGGGCACACTCGGGCACCGTCCAGTCGGTGCCCAGGCTGATGCCCGGCCAGGGCCTCATCGTCGGGGTCGGAGCCCTTGGGTACCCGGCCGGATTCGAGGCCGCCGACCCGCGGACGCTCGCCGAACTGGGCATCGGCAAGACGGTGACCATCACGTCCACGTACGACCACCGGATCATCCAAGGGGCGGAGTCGGGCCTGTTCCTGGCGTACGTCTCCGAGTGCCTCATGGGCAAGCACGACTTCTACGACCAGGTATTCGAGTCGCTCGAGGTCCCCTACGAGGCCGTCCGCTGGGAGCGGGACTCGAGCGCGCCGGACGAGGAGGGTGAGGGAGCCCACCTCCGGCTGCTCAAACAGGTGCACGTCCAGACCCTGATCAACATGTACCGGGTGCGCGGCCATCTGATCGCCCACCTCGACCCCCTCGACGCCGAGCCGCCGGTCCTGCACCCCGAGCTCGACCCGCTCCACTACGGACTGACCATCTGGGATCTGCCGAGGCACTTCGTGGCGGACGGTCTGGCCGGCAAGGACCTGGCCACGCTGGACGAGATCCTGCACGTCCTGCGCGACGCCTACTGCCGCACCCTCGGGGTGGAGTACATGCACATCCAGGACCTCGAGCAGAAGCGCTGGATCCAACAGCACCTCGAGGGCGTGTCCTCGGCCCTGTCCCAGGACGAACAGCGCCACATCCTGGGGCGCCTCAATGCCGCCGAGGTATTCGAACGGTTCCTCCACTCCCGGTACGTGGGTCAGAAGCGCTTCGGGTTGGAGGGAGCCGAATCGACCATCGTGCTGCTCGACACCATCCTCGAGCAGGCAGTGGCCGAGGGACTGCGTGAGTCGGTGATGGGGATGTCCCACCGCGGGCGCCTCAACGTGCTGGCCAACATCGTGGGCAAGTCCTACGGCGAGATCTTCGAGGAGTTCGAGGGGAACCTGGACCCCGAGTCCGTCCAGGGGTCCGGCGACGTGAAGTACCACAAGGGGGCGGTGGGCACCTTCGTGGCCCGCAGCGGGGGATCGATCCCGGTGGCCATGGCCTCGAACCCCTCCCACCTCGAGGCGGTCGACCCGGTGGTCGTGGGGATGGCCCGCGCCAAGCAGGACGCCGCCGGCGGCGAGCAGGGCTCGGGCCCGCAGCTCGAAGACGGCTCGGGCGAGCCGTTCCCGGTGTTGCCCATCCTTCTCCACGGCGACGCCGCCTTCGCCGGCCAGGGGGTGGTGGCCGAGACCCTCAACCTGTCCGGACTGGCCGGCTATCGGACGGGCGGCACCATCCACATCGTCATCAACAACCAGCTCGGCTTCACCACCGCGCCGGAGGCCGCCCGGACCTCGGTGTACCCGACCGACGTGGCGAAGATGGTGCAGGCCCCGATCTTCCACGTCAACGGCGACGATCCCGAGGCCTGCGCCCGCGCCGCCCGGCTGGCGTTCGGGTTCCGCCAGGCGTTCCACAAGGACGTCGTCATCGACATGGTCTGCTACCGGCGCCACGGGCACAACGAGGGCGACGACCCCAGCTACACCCAGCCCCTGATGTACGCACTCATCGAGGCCAAGCGCTCGGTGCGCAAGCTCTACACCGAGTCACTGGTCCGCAGGGGGGACATCTCGCTGGAGGAGGCCGAGCAGGCGCTCGACGACTTCTCCGACCGGCTGCAGGCCGCCCTGGACGAGACCAGGGCCGAGGCCGTGTCGGCGTCCGCCGCCACCCCGGTGCTTCCGAAGTACGTCGTGCCCGACCTCTGGATCCCACCGGTCGAGACCGGCGTGGAGGCGGCGGTGCTGTCGCGACTGGCCGCAGAGGTCCGCTCGGTGCCCGAGGGCTTCGTCATCCATCCCAAGCTGGCCCGCCAGTTCGAGCAGCGGGACAAGGTGGTGGCCGACGGGGAGATCGACTGGGCCCTCGGCGAGGCCCTGGCCATCGGCTCGCTGCTGTTGGAGGGATCCAACGTCCGCCTCACCGGTCAGGACACCCGGCGCGGCACCTTCTCGCAGCGGCACGCCGTGCTCGTCGACCACGTCACCGGCCAGGAACATGTGCCCCTGGCCGGCCTGGAGGGCGGCCGGTTCACCATCCGCGACTCGCTGCTGTCGGAGTACGCCTGCGTCGGCTTCGAGTACGGGTACTCGGTGGAGGCCCCCGACGGCCTGGTGGCATGGGAGGCCCAGTTCGGAGATTTCTGGAACGGCGCCGAGATCATCGTCGACAACTTCCTGGTGGCGGCGGAGGACAAGTGGGGGCAGAAGTCGGGACTGGTCCTGCTGCTGCCGCACGGATACGAGGGGCAGGGCCCCGAGCACTCCTCGGCCCGCATCGAGCGGTTCCTCACGCTGTGCGCCCGCGGGAACATGCGGGTGACCGAGCCCACCACGGCAGCCCAGTACTTCCATCTCCTCCGGTCCCAGGTGAAGGGGGAGGGCCGCCGGCCGCTGATCGTGTTCACCCCCAAATCGCTGTTGCGGGCCCGCCAGGCCCGGTCGCCCATCGCGTCGTTCACCGCCGGATCGTTCGCCGAGGTGCTCGACGACCCCGCTTCGGCGGGGGAGGAGTTCGATCCCGGTGCCGTCACCAGGGTCGTGCTGTGTACGGGCAAGGTGGGTTTCGACGCCCTGGGGCGCAGGGACGAGCTGGGCGACGAGGGCAACGGTGTCGTCGTGGTGCGGGTCGAACAGCTGTATCCCTGGCCCAAATCGACCATCCAGGGCATCCTGTCCCGCTATCCCAATGCGCACGAGGTGGTCTGGCTGCAGGAGGAGCCGGAGAACATGGGGGCGTGGAACTTCGTCCACGGCCGGCTCCACAAGATCCTGCGGGAGAGCCATTCGTTGCGCCACGTCAGCCGGGCCGAATCGGCCAGTCCGGCGTCGGGGAGTGCAGCGCTGCACCGGCTGGAACAAGACGACCTGCTGGCCCGTTCGGTCGGGTAGCCGCGACCGCGGCGGGGGCCGCGGCGGTAGCGGGGCGCACTCAGACCAGGAAGTCGTGGGCCAGGGCGATCCACATCTCGGTGGACAGCCGCAGCGATTCCACGTCGACCCGCTCGTCGACACCGTGGAACATGGCCCCGTACTGCTCGAAGCTGATGGCGGCACTGTGCAGGCCGAACCCGTAGGCGACGCCGCCGAGGGCCCGATGGAAGCGGGCATCGGTGGCACCGACCGTGAGGTACGGGACCGTCCTGGCGCCGGGATAGAACAGGCGGCTCACCCGCTCGAGCGCGTCCCACAGCGGGGTGTCGATGGGAGAGGTGGTGGAGGGCTGCTCGGACCGGAACTCGACGTCGACGTCGGCGGCCAGGGGGCCGAGCACATCGTCCAGCATGGCCGCGCACGTCAGCGGTGTCCCACCCGGGCAGGGTGCGGATGTCGACGGTCAGCTCGACCCGGTCGGGGATGACGTTGACCTTGGTGCCGGCGTGCATGACCGTCGGGGCCAGGGTCGTGTGGGTACAGGCGTGGGCCTGCCGGGCCAGGCCGACCAGGGGCAACCCGTCGCAGAAGTCGTCGATGCGATCGGGGTCGAGGAGCGGCTCGGCCAGTTCGGGCGGAAATCCGATCCCCTCGATGAACCGGGTCCACGCCTCGTGCAGCTGGGCCTCGGGCCGGTACTCGTCGATCCTCCTGACGACCTCTGCCGCCTTCACCAGGGCATTGTCGGTGCGGAAGGGCTGGCTGCCGTGACCCGGCGTGCCCTTCACGATGAGCCGGCACCAGTAGACGCCCTTTTCGCCCACGATCACCGGCAGGCGGGCGGTTCCGTCGGCTCCACTCATCGGGAAGCCACCCGACTCGGTGATGACGTAGTCGGAGTGAACGTCGTCGGCCACGTGGGCGCACAGCCACTGTGCGCCGTGGGTGCCGAGGCCCTCCTCGTCGGCGACCGCGACATAGGTGAGGTCCCCGGCCGGCCTGAAGCCGGAACGGGACAGGTGGCGGAAGGCGGTGGCCATGGTGGCCGTCAGATCGAGCATGTCGATGGCGCCCCGTCCCCACACCTCCCCGTCGATCAGCTCGCCCTCGAACGGGTCGTGCCGCCAGTCGTCGGCGTTGGCCGGCACCACGTCGGTATGGCCGAGAAGGGTCAGCGACGGAGCCCGGGGATCGGAGCCGTGGAGCTTGGCCACCAGCGAGGTCCGACCGGGCTGGGGTTCGAAGGTCTCGATGTCGGCACCGGAACCCTCCAGGTAGGTGCCGATCAGTTCGGCGCTCCGTACTTCCTGGCCCGAGGTGACCGATCCGTCGTTGACGCACCGGTTGCGGATCAGGTGCTGGAGGAGGTCCGTGGCCTCACCGGTGCGACTGGTCTCCGAGGCCACCACCGCATCCTAGGGGCGCGTCCGTGAGGGCTGCCCCTGGCCGCGGACCACTTCCGGCCGATGGGTCCGGAGCGGGGATGGTCGGAGTCGCCCTGGTCAGATGGTTGACTGTGGAGGTCTATGGAACCAGAACTCCCTGAGCGTCGGCGCATCGTCGTCGACGGCTCCAACATCGCCACCGAGGGCAGGACACTGCCCAGCCTGGCGCAGCTCGACGAGGCCATCAGAACGTTCTTGGAGGAGTACCGCGGCTTCTCCACGTCCGACGTGACCGTGGTTGTCGACGCCTCCTTCGGGCACCGGATCGACCCGTCCGAGGTCCAGGCATTCGAGCAGGCCATCGAGCACGGTGAGATGATCAGCCCACCCGCCGGCGCCGTGGGCCGAGGAGACGGGTTCATCCTCCGGATCGCGGAGAAGTCGGGAGCGCTGGTGCTCTCCAACGACTCCTTCCAGGAATTCCACGCCGAACGACCCTGGCTCTTCGAGCCGGGGCGACTGATCGGGGGCAAGCCGGTGCCCGGCGTCGGATGGATCTTCACGCCTCGGACGCCCGTCCGGGGAGCCAAGAGCCGGTCGGTGACCAGCAAGTCGAGACGTGACGCCAAGGCGGCCGAAGGCGACGGACCGACCGGTGCGGAGGACGGACTGGTCCCGATGGCGACCGCGGGCTCGAGCCGGGGTCGGCGCGGCCGGGGGGGTCGCGGCCGGGGGGCGAAGGCCGCCGCCGATCGTCCTGCCCGAGGACGAGGCGGTCGACGTCGCGCCCGAAGCCGACGAGGCGGCCAAGGCGCCCCGGACCACGAAGAAGGCGGCCAAGGTGGTGGCGGCCACCAAGGCCACCAAGGCCGCAAAGGCCACCAAGAAGACGAAGTCCGGCTCGGGCGAAGGGGCCGACGATGGCGAGGCGATCGCTGCCACAGGTACGAAGGCCACCAAGGCCACCAAGGCCACCAAGGCCACCAAGGCCACGAAGGCCACGAAGAAGGCGAAGTCCGGCTCGGGCGAAGGGGCCGACGATGGCGAGGCGATCGCCGCCACAGGTACGAAGTCGGTCAAAGCGATCAAGGCAACTAAAGCGACCAAGGCGACCAAGGCGACCAAGGCGACCAAGGCGACCAAAAAGGCCGTAGGCGATCCAGCCGGTCTCGAAGGCGACCAAAGCGACCAAGGCGACCAAGGCCGACAAAGGCCGAAAAGGCCGAAACGGCGTCCGCTGCTACCAAGGCGTCCGCTGCCACCAAGGCTGCCAGGGCGGCCGGACGAGGACAGGAGCGGGACAGTCGGTCCGCCACCGATCCCACGCCCGCCAGCCAGCGAGGAGGCGGACACGAGGCCCTCAATGACCCGCTGACCTTCCTCACCTTCGTGGCCGACCATCCGGTAGGCAGCACCTTCGACGGGACCGTGGTGTCGTTCACGTCCCACGGGGCCCACGTCGACGTAGGCGGCATGCTGTGTCACGTCCCGCTGCGAGGACTGGCTGTGCCGCCTCCGAACAAGGCCCGGCAAGTTCTGTCCAAAGGTGAGACGCGTCCTTTCGTGCTGGTCTCGTTGGATGCCGCCCGCCGCCGGGCCGAACTGGCGGTGCCCGGCATCGCCGGCTGAGCGGCGCGGACCAGAGAGGGGTGGGATGAGGGCCGCGCCCCCTTCGGGCCGGTATCCTCGCCACTCGTGCGAGCTGACGACTACCTACCCCACCGGGACCCGTTCCTGTTCGTGACGGAGCTCACCGATGTCGATCCCGGCCAGTCGGCTCGTGGCAACTGGCGGCTCACCGGCGATGAGGCATTCTTCGCCGGGCACTTCCCCGGACGCCCGACCCTCCCCGGGGTGCTCATGGTCGAGGCACTGGCCCAGCTGGGGGGCGTGGCCGTCCTGGCCGACCCCAGGTATGCCGGCAAGCTCCCGTTGTTCGGTGGGATCGAAAAGGCGCGGTTCCGTCGCCAAGTGGTTCCCGGGGACCTGCTCGAGATGGAGGTGACCCTGGACCGGATGTCGGCCCGGGCCGGCAAGGGAACCGGACGCGCCACCGTGGGTGGGGATCTGGCCTGTCAGGCCGAGTTGTTGTTCGTCCTGGTCGACGCGGCGTCGACCGGATCCGGACTGACCGGCGCCGGGTCATGCGCATCGCTACCTGGAACGTCAACTCCCTGACCGCCCGCTTCCCGAGGGTCGAGGAGTGGATCCGCTACGCCGAGCCCGACGTCTTGTGCTTGCAGGAGACCAAGCAGTCCGACGCGGCATTCCCCCGGGATGCCTTCGCCTCCCTCGGCTACGAGTCGGCACACCATGGGGACGGACGGTGGAACGGGGTGGCGATCCTCAGCCGGGTGGGGATGGACGGAGTCGCCTCCGGGCTGGGCGACGACGACGATCAGGGCACCCGCCTGATCGCCGCCGACTGCGGAGGGGTCCGCGTCCACTCGGTCTACGTCCCGAACGGTCGCAGCCTCGACAGCGATCAGTACCCGGCCAAACTCGCCTGGCTCGCCCGTCTGAAGGCCCTCTTGGACCAGACCAGCTCCCCTGATCGCCCGGTGGCGGTGTGCGGCGACTTCAACGTGGCGCCCGACGACCGCGACGTCTGGGACCCGTCCCAGTTCGAGGGGATGACCCACGTGAGCCAGCCTGAGCGCGACGCGCTCGCCGATGTCGAATCGTGGGGCCTGGTCGACGTGTTCCGGCGCCTCTACGACCAGGACAAACTGTTCACGTGGTGGGACTACCGGGCTGGCTCGTTCCACCGGCACCGGGGGATGCGCATCGATCTGATCCTGGTGAGCCAGGTGCTGGCCGAGGGGACCACGTACGGGCTGATCGACCGCAATGCCCGCAAGGGCGAGAAGCCGTCCGACCACACGCCGGTGTTCGTCGACATCACCTACCCATAGTCGGTTATTTGGAAAAAACTATTCGGCGAAGAGGTTGCCTCCCCGGCGACCGGCGACCGGCGACCGGCGACCGGCGACCGCCCACCGGCCAATTCAGCTGCCGAGGACGGCCCGCATGGCGGCGATCCGTTGGGCGGCGTCCCTCGAGGTGATCCGGCCGTTGCCGGTCCTCGACACCCGGGCCACCGCCGCCAGCCAGGGGGACGGCTGGCGCTCCATCTGCCTGCCGTTGGCCATGCGTCGGCTCCGGGCCCACGAGCAGTGGAGCTCGATCGAGGCCCGGGTCAACGCTACGTAGAGCAGGCGCCGTTCCTCGTCACGGGACGCTTCGGTGGCCGCATAGACGATGGGGACGAAGCCGTCCTCGATGCCGACCACGTACACCGAGGTCCATTCGAGGCCCTTGGCCCGGTGGAAGGTCGCCAGCTCCACCGCGTCGACGGGACCGTCCCCGGACCGATCACGACCTCCGCCCGGACCCGGAGCCCCGCGCCCATGCCCACTCCGGCCCGCCGGTCCCACCCGGATCCCGTCGGCCGAGGACTCGGGCCCGGGCGCGATCCGGTACGGGACGCCGGCACGCTCCAGCTGCCGGCCCACCACGGCCAACTGGTCACGGGTGCGGGCCAGCACCGCCTGGTCGGACCAGGATCGTGCCCTCCTCGGAGCGCTCGAGGATGAGGGAGACCACCCCTTCGGCTTCCGCCGCCTCGTCGTCGAAGGCGGTGACCACGGGCATGGGCCCGTCGGCGCCGAGCGAGCGTGGAGGAACCGCTGCCGATCGCCCCAGACCCGCGCTGGCCGCCGCCACCACCTGGGGTGTCGAGCGGTGGTTCTCGTCGAGCCGGACGACCTCCATGCCCGGCACGGCGTCGGGCAACCGGCCCAGGAGCGTCGGATCGGCCCCGTTCCACCCGTAGATGGCCTGATTGGGATCGCCGACGGCGCACAGGTCCTGCCGGGTTCCGAGGAGCGCCTCCGATGAGCCGGAACTGGGCCGGGTTGACGTCCTGGAACTCGTCCACCGACAGGTGCCGGTACCGCCAGTGCATGCGCTCGGCGAACTCGGCGTCGTCGAGCAGGAGGTCGCCCGAGCGGACCAGGACGTCATCGAGGTCAAGGGAACGGCGGCGGGCCAGGGCCTCGTTGTAGAGGGTGAAGGCTCGGCGACCCGGTCGGTGTCCGCCACGGTGACGCGGCCGGCGGCCTCCGCCGCCTCGGCGTAGCGGTCCGGGGTGAGGCACCGGGCCTTGGCCCATCCGATCTCGGTCTCGGCTGCCGAGGCCATGGCCGGGTCGCCGACGATGTCCCGGATGAGCCGGAACCGGTGCTCGACCACGACCGGCGGGGGAGTCCGGCCGTCGAGCGCATGGCGGCGCAGCAGCGTGAGGGCCAGTTGGTGGAGGGTTCCGGCCCGGACGCCGGGGCCGGGGCCACCACCGGCGGACGGCGCCGTCGAGACGGGCACCCCGTACAGGGCCAGCCGCCCCCTGAGCTCGCGGGCCGCCTTCCGGGTGAACGTGCACACGGCGGTGTGGTCGGCTTCGGCCGACCCGTCCCGGATCCGCCGGGCGACCCGGAGGGTGAGGACGCGGGTCTTCCCCGAGCCCGCACCGGCCACGATGCACAGCGCCGTCGGCCTCCGACTCGACGGCACGGCGCTGGGGCGGGGTGAGGGCGTCCATGGCCCGATCGAGTGCCCGCGTCGTCGATCGGCGGCTCGACGGGAGGATCGAAGGGCTGCACAACGCCTGAGGCTATCGGCAGGGTGCAGTCCCACCGGTCCCGGGGGGGTCGGTAGGGTGTGCCGGTGCTGAAGTCGTTTGCCGGCGGACAGTTGTTCGGCGGCACGTGGGGCCAGGGGCCGGCATCGGTGCTGGCCCTGCACGGCTGGCGGCGCACCCACCAGGACTTCTCAGCGGTGTTCGACCTGCCCACCGATAGCCCCTCGCCTACCGGACCGACACCGGGGCCGAGCGTCGTGGCGCCCGACCTCTTCGGGTTCGGGGCCACCCCGGCGCCGCCCGAGCCGTGGGGCTCCGACGACTACGCCGCCCATCTCGTGGCACTGTTCGAGGAGCCGGGACTGCTGGCCGACCGGGTGGTGCTGGTGGGCCACTCGTTCGGCGGCCGGGTGGCGGTTCCGCTGTACGGGCTGGTGCCCGACCGCATCGATCGGATGGTGCTGACCGGGGTCCCACTCCTCGACCGCGAGGGCCGGAGGCGACGCCCGGCCCCGGCCTACCGGGTGGCCCGGCGCCTCCACCGGATGGGACTGGTGGGGGAGGAGCGCATGGAGACCCTGCGCAACCGGCACGGGTCCCCCGACTACCGGGCGGCCCAGGGCGTCATGCGCGGCGTCTTCGTGCGGCTGTTGGCCGAGCAGTACGCCACCGGAATGGCCGCAGTCGACTGCCCGGTCCAACTCGTCTGGGGCGCGAACGACACCGAGGTCCCCGTCGGGGTGGCCGAGCGCGCCCGCCCGATGTTCCCCACCGCCACGCTCACCGTCCTGCCCGGCGTGGGCCACCTCACCCCCACCGAGGCTCCGGTCCAACTGCGCCAGGTCATCCTGGGCGGATCCTCGTGAGGAGTGGCTGGATCGCTCCGGTCCGCCCGGCGGTCGGCCTCGAGGTGGCGCAATGGCACCGGGGGGTGGCATGGGTGACGGTGGGCGCCTGCGCGTTGGCCTGCGCCCCGGCCGGCCTGCGGTGGCTCCGGGTGGCCCAACGTGAGCACTACCTGGCCGGTTCGGTGGTGCGCTTCGCCGCCCGTTGGTGGCGGATCGTCCCGGCCAATCTGGCCCTGGTCGTCGTGGCGGTGGCCGCCGGGGTGTCCTCGTTGTGGTGGCCGCTCGCCGGGGTGGGCGTCGCCCTGGTCGTGGGCGTCGGTCCCATCGGCCTGTCCCTCAAGGGCCGGACCTCGCCGTTGGCCTGGACACGACGCCTGAAGACCTTGGCCGTGACCTGGGCCGTGCTCGAGGCCGTGGTGGTGGCGGTCGGTGTGGTGTCCGGCTGGGCCGCACCCCTGGCCGTGGTGGCGGCGCTGGCGGTGCCGGTGGTGGTGGACGTCGCCTGCCTCGTCAACTCGCCGTTCGAGCGCCGACTCTCGAACCGGTTCGTGGACGCAGCCGCCGCCCGACTGGCCCGGGTACACCCGACCGTCGTGGCCATCACCGGCTCGTACGGCAAGACATCGACCAAGGGGCACGTGGCCCACCTGCTGCGGGCGGACCGGAGTGTGGTGGCCACCCCGGCCAGTTTCAACAACCGGGCCGGATTGGCACGTGCCATCAACGAACACCTGGTCGACGGCACGGAGGTGTTCGTCGCCGAGATGGGAACCTACGGTCCCGGGGAGATCGCCGACCTGGTGGGCTGGTGCCGGCCCGATGTCTCGGTCATCACCGCCATCGGCCCGGTGCACCTGGAGCGATTCGGGTCCGAGGACCGTATCGTCGAGGCCAAGTCCGAGATCCTGGGCCCCGCCACCACCGCCGTCCTCCAGGTCGACGATCCCCGGCTGGCGTCGGTGGCCGGCGCCGCCACCGCTGAGGGGAAGCGGGTGGTCAGCTGCTCGGCCAGCGACCGGTCGGCCGACGTGTGCGTGTCGCGGAGCGGGGACGGGACCCGGGTGTCGGTGTACGTCTCCGGCGAACCGGTCGCCGAGGACCGTCCCGTCCCGACGGGGGTCCAGCCGTCCAACCTGGCCTGCGCCATCGGCGTGGCCCTGGCCCTGGGCATCGACCCGTCGACCATCGGCGCCCGCCTGGACGGTCTGCCGTCGGTCGACCACCGGCTCCAGACCGTACGATCCGATTCCGGGCTCCTCATCCTGGACGACACCTACAACGCCAACCCAGCCGGGGCGGCCGAGGCCCTCGGGGTGCTGGCCGCGCTCCGCGCCCCGGCCGCCGACCCTGCCCCGGCCGGCCCGACCGGCCCGGAGACGGGCCCGCGGCGACTGGCCGTGGTCACCCCGGGCATGGTCGAACTCGGAGCGCGGCAGGCCGACGAGAACCGGAGGTTCGGCGCCGCCATCGCCACCGTGGCCGATCACCTCGTGATCGTGGGCCTGACCAACCGCCGGGCCCTGCTGGCCGGGGCGACGCCGGTGGCGGGGTCGACCACTCCGACCACTCCGACCACTCCGACCACTCCGACCACCTCGGTCACCCTGGTGCGGGACCGCCCCGAAGCGGTGGAGTGGGTGCGGGGACATCTCTCGCCCGGGGACGCGGTGTTGTACGAGAACGATCTTCCGGACCACTACCCTTGAACAACTGAGCCTGTGGGCGGCCCGGACACCGGGACCGGAACCCCAGGACCGCGAACGACAGAATCCGCCCACCACCAGCACCCGACCGGAGGTTCCAACCCACCGTGCCCGACGTCGCCGTCATCTTCGGAGGACCCTCGCCCGAACACGACGTCAGTGTCCTCACCGGGCTCCAGGCCGCCCGGGGCCTCGCCGCCTCGCCCGGGGGCGCCGGGGGTCCGGTGCGGGCCCTGTTCTGGTCGAAGGCCGGTGACTGGTACGAGGTGGATGCGACCCTGGAGGCCGAGGCGTTCCTCGACGGGGTGCCGAGGGGGGCGCAGCCGCTCCAGCTGACGGTCGGCTCCGAGGGCGGCTTCAGCGAGCCCGCCGGCCGCCGGGGCCGCGCCCGTCCCGTCGACATCGACGCCGCCCTGGTGTGCTGCCACGGGGGGCCCGGCGAGGACGGGACGCTCCAGGCCGTCCTGGACCTGGCCGGCATCCGCTACTCGGGCCCGACGGTGTCGGGTGCCGCCCTCGGGATGGACAAGATGGCGTTCGGTGCCGTCGTGTCCGCAGCCGGCCTGCCCACCCTTCCCCGGGCCCTGGTCACCTCCGGCGGGGACCCGCCGCCCTTCGATGGGCCGTTCATCGTCAAGCCCCGGTTCGGCGGCTCCTCCATCGGGATCGACGTGGTGGAGGATTTCGCCACCGCCCAGGCCCGGCTGTCGGCCAATCCCCACCTTCGCTTCGGTGCCGTCCTGGAGCCGTACCGGCCCGACCTGACCGACCTCCAGGTGGGCGTGCGCACCTGGCCGACGCTGGAGCTCTCCGCCATCGAGCGCCCGATCCGGGCCTCCCAGGGTGCCCACATCCTCGACTACCGCGACAAGTACGTGGCCGGTGAGGGCATGGCCGGCGCCAACCGGGAGCTCCCGGCCCAGATCTCCTCGGAGCTGGAGAAGGCGCTGCGCGACGCCGGCGAGCGGATCGCCGGACTGGCCGGGGTCCGGGGGGTGGCCCGGATCGACTATCTGTCCGACGGCACGGACTTCGTGGTCAACGAGATCAACACCATCCCCGGGTCGCTCGCCCGGTACCTGTGGGTGGCACCGGACCTACCCTTCGCCACCCTCCTCGGTGACCTGCTGGCCGAGGCCCGCCAGCGCCCGACCCACGCGTACTCGGCTGCGGGCGCCGACGGATCCGTGCTCCGATCGGCCGGATCGATCGCCGGCAAGTTGGGCTGAGGCCCTTGGCCGTCCACCGGCTCGACCTCCTGCCGGGCGAACAGGTCCTGGTCGACCTCAAGCCCCACTGGTCGTTCCTCACCGCACCACTGCTCGTCTCGCTGTTCGCCGTGGCCGTCGGGGTGGCGCTCGACGTCGGCATCCCGCACACGTCGGTGGCCCTCCACTGGGTCGAGGGATCGGTGGTGGCGATCCCCTGCGCGTGGCTGGTGGTGCGGGTGGTCCGGTGGCGGACGACCAGCCTGGTGCTGACCTCCCTCCGCGTCGTCGAGCAGTGGGGTGTGACGTCGCGTCGCCAGGCCGAGACGCTGTTCTCCCACATCATCTCGGTGGTGGCGGTCCAGTCACTGGTGCGGCGCATCGTCGGTACCGGGCGCCTCGAGCTGGAGATCGTGGGCGAGGACGAGATCCGCTGGATCGACGACGTGCGCAAGCCGGTGATCGTCCAGCGGGTCATCAACCGACGGCTGCGGCCCTACGGAACGGGGGACGGCGCCACCACGGGACCCGGCAGCCCGTGGCCGGGCTGACCGAACCGGGGTCACTCGCCGCCGGTACCGTCCGGCCGGGCCCGGCGGGCAACCGTCCCGTCCGAGGCCCGTACGCGCCAGGCCGGGGTGCCCAAGTCGCTCCAGCCCGATGGCCCCGGGGCGGCAGAGCGCCACCGCACAGCCGCCGAATCCGGCGCCGGTCATCCGGGCGCCGAACACCCCGGGAATGCCCACGAGGTGGGTCACCAGTTGGTCGACGACCGGCGTGGAGACCTCGAAGTCGACGCCCAGGCTCCGGTGGCCCTCGGTGAGGAGCCGACCCGCCGTCTCCAGGTCGCCGTCCCCGAACGCCTCGACCACACCCCGGACGCGGTCGCACTCGGTGATCACATGGCGGGCCCGTCCGCCGGAGCCGATCGTCCCGGAGATGGGCGACGTCGGATCGATGGGCCAGGCCCAGGGGGCCGATGACCGCCGCCGCCTCCTGGCATTCGGCCACCCGGGTGCCGCGTAGGCCGAGGAGCGGACCGTGCGGCGTTGTCCCGAGTCCACTACCACCAGCTCGCAGCCGAGAGGCACCGGGACCGGGCGGTGGGCCAACGTGGAGAAGTCGATCAGCAGCGCGTGGCCGGCGACGGCACCGGCACACACGAGGGGATCCATGGCGCCGACCGGCACACCGGTCAGCTGCTCGGCCGCCTGGCACCGGAGCGCCACCTCCTCGGCCGACCCGCCATCGCCCAACACCTCGGCCAGCGCCACGCACAGGGCGGCGCTGGAGGACAGGCCGGCCCCCATCGGGAGCGTCGCCATGATGTCGAGTCCACCGCCGGTCGTGCCGCCCGAGAGTGCCATCATGGCGGCGATCGGACGTGCCCACTCGGGCTCGAGAGAACCGATGGTCCCGGCGTCGGGGTCCGATCCGGGCCGGGATCCGGGCCGGCTCGTCGAAGGCGTCGGACCGCACCGTCATCGGCCCGTCGCCCGGGGTGGCGACGACGGTGACGCCGAGATCGATGGCCATGGGAAGGGCCAGCCCCTGGTTGTAGTCGGTGTGGTCGCCGATCAGGTTGACCCGCCCCGGTCCTGTGGCTCGTCGTACCGGGGGCATGTGCACTCCTCGAGTGGCGTGGTGGTGGTGGCGTCGGCGGTGGTGGCGTCGGGACGCCGGCACGTTACTGCGTCGTGCCCGTGGCACCCGGTCCGACCCCGTCCCCCGCCCGGGCCCGGTCCCTGGTCACGGGCGGGTGGCCGGGGGAGCATTTGACCGAGCCGGGCGGAACGGTCACCATCCGGCCATGACTTTCTGCCTCCCACGACACCGGCCACTGCCGACGGGCCCGGCCCCCACGCACGGCGGTACGCGATGAGCGGACCACTCGACGGCGTCAGGATCATCGAACTGGCCGGGCTCGGCCCGGCACCCTTCGCCGGGATGATGCTCTCCGATGCCGGGGCCGACATCGTCAGGATCGACCGGGCCGAGCGGGCCGCCTCGCCGCCGCTGTCGGAGCCCCACGTGGACCTCATGAACCGGGGGAGGCGGTCGGTGGCGGTCGATCTCAAGCACCCCGAGGGTGTCGACCTGGTGCTGCGACTGGTCGAGGGAGCCGACGGCCTCATGGAGGGGTTCCGCCCCGGCGTTGCCGAGCGGCTGGGTCTGGGCCCGGACGTGTGCCTGGCACGCAACCCGGGGCTCGTCTACGGGCGCATGACCGGCTGGGGCCAGGACGGTCCGATGGCCACCACGGCCGGCCACGACATCGACTACATCGCCCTGGCCGGCGCCCTCGAGCCGATGGGGCGGGCGGGGGAGCGCCCGGTGCCGCCACTCAACCTGGTGGGCGACTTCGGCGGTGGGGGGATGATGCTGGCCTTCGGGATGTGTGCCGCCATCATCAGCGCCCGCACGACCGGGGTCGGCCAGGTGGTCGACGCCGCCATGGTCGACGGTGCCGCCGCCATGATGACGATGACCTTCACACTCCGTCAGGCCGGCGTCTGGCACGACGAGCGGGGCGTCAACCTCTTGGACACCGGGGCCCACTTCTACGAGGTGTACGAGACGGCCGACGGCGGGTTCATGGGGGTCGGCGCCATCGAGGGGCAGTTCTACGCCGAGCTGATCCGGCTCCTCGGGTTGGAGGACGAGGACCTCCCCGACCAGAACGACCGCAGCGCCTGGCCGGCCATGAAGGATCGGTTCGCCCGTCTGTTCGCCAGCCGGTCCCGGGCCGAATGGGAGAAGGTGTTCGATGGCACCGATGCCTGTGTGGCGCCGGTCCTGTCACTGGCCGAGGCGCCCGAGCACCCCCACAACCGTTTCCGCGGCACGTTCACCGAGGTGGCCGGGGTAGTCCAGCCGGCACCGGCGCCCCGGTTCACCGGCACGCCGGGGTCCATCCGGCGGCCTCCGCCCAACCCCGGCCAGCATGCCGACGACGCACTGGCGGACTGGGGTGTCTCCGAGCGCGAGGTGGCCGAGCTGCGCTCGTCGGGAGCGATCCGCTGATCACGGCCGGCTCGCCGACCCGGCGACCGCGGCCATCCCCCCGACGCGGGCTGTCCGCTACAGGTTGACCACCGGGCAGGTCACCGTCCGGGTGATCCCCTCGATCAGCTGGATGCGGCCGACCACCATCTGTCCGAGCTCGTCGACCGTTCCCGCTTCGGCCCGGACGATCACGTCGTAGGGGCCGGTGACGCCCTCGGCGGACACCACGCCGGCCAGTGAGGACACGGCTCGGGCCACCGTCGCCGCCTTGCCCACCTCGGTCTGGATCAAGACGTAGGCATGGACCGGCAATTGGGTCTCCTCGGTCGGGTCGAAGACGGTGACCCGGCGAATGCTACCGCCATCGATGCCGGCCCCATCCCGAGTCCCGCGGGTCGTGGTGGCCACTCCGATGGCCTGGTCCCGAGGCGCTGATCGTCGTCCGACCTGATGGCAACCGCCAGACCGGTCGGACGGCGTTCGTCGCTCCTCCACCCCCCAGCCGCGCTCGTGCCTCGCCGGCGGATCCCGCGGGACGGAGGTCGCACTCCTTGGTGCCATGAACCCGCCGTGCTGTTCCGCTCTCCGGGTGCGTGATACACCCCCCTGCTGAACTCTGGTCCATGACATCGACGGTCGATGCGAAGCCAGTGGTGGACCCGGCGGGTGCCGGCATGGCCGGTGCCGGTGTTGCCCGTCCCGAGGGCGAGGACGCCGGAGTCAGCGTGGCCAGGTTCCTGTCCGCCGCCGCCACCGTCCTGCAGTTCGTGGCCGAATTCGACCCCGCCCGCTACGACGGTGTTGACGCCACCGCCCTGGTGTCTTCATTCACCCAGATCGAGCGGGTGGCTGTCATCGGCAAGTCCCTGGCCGGGGTCCGGGCCACCGAGTGCCGCCAGCCCGAGGCCGGCGGCCATCCCACCCCGGCCCACTGGCTGTCGGACATGACCGGTGACTCCTTGGGGGACTCGACCGGGGTCCTGAAGCTCGGGGAGTCGTTGGCCGACCACCCCGCCATCGACGAGGCGGCCCGGAAGGGCAAGCTGTCCGGCAAGGCGGCCCGGCTGGTGGCCGACGCCGCCCGGGTCAACCCGGGCAGTGAGGACGAGCTGGTGGAGGCGGCCACCCACGAGACCTTCCACCAGCTGCGGGACCGCTGCCTGCGGGCCAAGGCCCAGGGCCGGTCGGCCGAGGATGCCGCCGCCCACCGCCGGCGCCTCCACGAGGAGCGCCACTGTCGGACCTGGACCGACCAGGAGGGGGCCTTCTGCCTCGATGCCCGGCTCACCCCCGATGCCGGTGCAACCCTGCTGGCCTCCCTCAACGCCCGGACCGACGCGTTGTTCGAGGAGGCCCGGCGCGAGGGGCGCCACGAGCCCTCCGACGCCTACCGGGCCGACGCCCTGGTGGGCCTGGTCACCGGCCGGCGGCGCGGATCACCGGTCCGGACCGGGGCCACCCCGCCGAGCGCCCCGGGCCCGGGCACCGTCCAGCCCGGGGACCCCGAGCCCGGGGACCCCGACCTCACCGACCTCACCGCACTCACCGGAGGCAGCCACACCGGGGACAGGGACGACCCCGGACCGAGGGCCCAGGTCCTCCTCCGGGTCGACCTCGACGCCCTGCGCCGGGGATCGGTCGGACCCGGTGGGGTGTGCGAGATCCCCGGGGTGGGCCCGATCTCCGTCGAGTCGGCCCGGGAGCTGATGGGGGACGCCGTCACCCGGTTGGTCATCACCAACGGGGTGGACGTGACGACCGTGTGCCATCTGGGACGCTCCATCCCCAGTGCCCTGCGGACCGCCCTGGTGGAGCGGGACCGGAGCTGTGTGATCCCCGGCTGTGACGTCACCCAGGGCCTCGAGATCGACCACTGGGGCGTCGCCTTCGCCGAGGGGGGACCGGCCAGCCTCGAGAACACCGCCCGGCTCTGCGGCCACCACCACTACCTGCGCACCCATCAGGGGTTCACCCTCACCGGGGGACCGGGCAGGTGGCGGTGGACACCGCCGGCCCGGGGTCGGCCACCCGATCCGGACGATCCCGACCCTGCCCCTGACCCCGGCGAGACCAGGCTGTTCACCCTCGAGGAGTGACCCGAGGGCCGGACGGCCGGAGCACCGCGCCCCCACCGACCCCCGCCTCGCCGCGGGACAGGAGGCAAGTGCCGCGCCCCGTGGGCTTGGCTCCGCCGGTCGGGGGGTCGCCGACCCCTACCATTGGGATGTGGGTGTTCGTGAACGCAGCGACCAGTTCCGGCGCCTGGCCCGATCGGCCATCACCGACCTGTTCGATCAGCGCCGCCCCTTCGGCCGGCTGGCCCTGACCCACGTCCTGATGACGGCCGGCGACACCTTGTTCGCCGTCTCCCTGGCCGGGTCGCTGTTCTTCTCGATCTCACCGACAGCGGCCAAGGACAAGGTGATCTTGTACCTGTTGTTGACCATGGGCCCCTTTGCCGTGGTCGCACCGGCGCTGGGTCCGGTCATCGACCGCAGCCGGGGGGCCCGTCGGGCCATGGTGGTGGCATCTGCCGTGGGCCGGGCCGTGCTCTGCCCATTCCTGGCCCGAGACATCCACTCCCTGCTGCTGTTCCCGGAGGCCTTCGCCATGCTGGTGCTCTCCAAGGTCTATCTGGTGACCAAGGGGGCGCTGGTACCGGAGATGGCCGCCCTCGGCATGCTCGACGAGACCACCGGGCCGGGCCCGTCCGGCACCGTGGGCCCACAACCGGCCGAGACGCCCACGATCCCCACCGTCCGGCGGCCGGATCCCACGCCCCCCTACGGGCTCCCGGTCGTCCGTGTCGACGACCCGGTCACCGGGACCGAGCTGATCGAGCCCGACCTGGCCACCCTCAACGCCCGCCTGGGCCTGTTGGCGTCACTCGCCGGTTTCGCCTTCGCCCTCCCGGCCGTGGCCATTCTCAAACTCGGAGGTGCAGCCAGCGTCATCTGGGTGGCTATCGCCGTCTTCGCCGCCGCCGCCGCCGCCGGGGTCCGCCTACCGGTGCCCGCCCGTCTGGGCCGGGAGCGGTCCGGTCGGCGCGCCGCGGGACGTCCTGGGGGCGCCAGGGTTTCTGCCGGGGCGGAGGTCGCCATCGAGATGGCCCCGGACTTCGACCCGGGTTGGAAAGGCGACGACGAGGACCTGGCCGCCCTGCGGCCCATCGCCGACACCGAGGTCATCTTGGCCCTCATGCCCATGTCGGTGCTCAAGGCGCTGGTCGGGTTCACCACGTTCCTGTTCGCCTTCGAACTCCGCCGCGATGGAGCTGCGACCTGGTGGTTCGGCTTCATCCTGGGCGGGCTCACGGCTGGCGCCCTCATCGGGGTGCTGTTGGTGTCGAGGATCCGACGGGTCCTCGACGAGCAGCAGATCCTCATGGGCTCGCTCTGGGTGACCGCCGCCGTCACCCTCATCGGCGCCTTCTACTCGGTGCGTTGGTTCTGGGCGGTGATGGCGTTGGCGGTGGGCCTGTCGAGCTCGGTGGCCAAGCCGTCCTTCGATGCCCTGGTCCAACGCCACGTGCGTGAGTCCAACCAGGGCCGGGCGTTCGCCCGGTTCGAGACGCGGTTCCAGCTGATGTGGGTGGTGGGGTCGTTCGTGCCGGTCGTGCTCTCACTGCCGGTCGAGGCGGGGAGCCTCGTCATGGCGGTGGTGGCGGCCGTCGGGGCCCTCTCCTATATGAGCTCGCGCCGGGCCCTCGGGGGAGCGGGCGTCGGCTCCTACGCCCCGGGGGGCGCCTGATCACCGGGGCGTAGCCGGGGCCCGGGGGAGCCCCCGACCGAACCGCCCATGTGATCAGCCCAGCCGCTGCTCCAGCCGGTCCACCTCGGCGGCGAGCTGGGACGGGAGCTTGTCGCCGAACACCGCGAAGTGCTCCCGGATGCCCGGCACCTCGGCCCGCCACTCCTCGACGTTCACGGTGAGGAGCTTCTCCATGTCGGCGGGCGAGACGTCGAGCCCATCGGTGTCGATGGCGCCCGGGGCGGGGACGAACCCGATGGGCGTGTCGAGTGCCTCGCCGGTCCCGCTCACCCGCTCGAACACCCACTCGAGGACCCGGGAATTCTCGCCGTAGCCGGGCCAGAGCCAACGCCCGTCCGCATCCTTGCGGAACCAGTTGACGTAGAAGATCTTCGGGAGCTTGTCCGGGTCGGCCCCGGCTCCGATCTGGAGCCAGTGGGCGAAGTAGTCGGCCATGTTGTACCCGCAGAAGGGGAGCATGGCGAAGGGGTCGCGGCGGAGCTTCCCCACCGCACCGGCCGCTGCCGCCGTCGTCTCCGAGGCCATGATCGATCCCAGGAACACCCCGTGCTCCCAGTCCCTCGACTGGAACACCAGGGGAATGACCGACGCCCGGCGGCCTCCGAACAGGATGGCGTCGATCGGAACGCCGGCCGGATCCTCCCACTCCGAGGCGATGGCGGGGTCCTGCGAGGCCGGGACGGTAAAGCGCGCGTTCGGATGGGCGGCCGGTGTGCCCGACTCGGGCGTCCACTCCTCACCCTTCCACGAGGTGGCATGGGCCGGGGCCTCGTCGGTCATGCCCTCCCACCACACGTCGCCGTCGTCGGTCAGGGCGGTGTTGGTGAAGATGGCGTTGCCGTCCAGGGTCAGCATGGCGTTGGGGTTGGTGTGGGTGTTGGTGCCGGGCGCCACCCCGAAGAACCCGGCTTCGGGGTTGATGGCATAGAGCCGGCCGTCGGGACCGAACTTCATCCAGCAGATGTCGTCGCCCACGGTTTCGACCTTCCAGTCGGGAAGGGTGGGGATGAGCATGGCCAAGTTCGTCTTGCCGCAGGCGGACGGGAAGGCACCGGTCACGTAGCGGGTCTCGCCGGCGGGGGAGGTGAGCTTGAGGATCAGCATGTGCTCGGCCAGCCAGTTGTCGTCCCGAGCCATGACCGAGGCGATCCGGAGGGCGAAACACTTCTTGCCCAGCAGGGCGTTGCCGCCGTAGCCCGAGCCGTAGGACCAGATCTCACGGGATTCGGGGAAGTGGACGATGTACTTGTTCTCCGAGTCGCACGGCCACGGCACGTCGGTCTCGCCTTCGGCCAGGGGTGCACCCACCGAATGGAGGCAGGGGACGAACTCACCCTCGGATCCGAGCACCTCCAGCGCGCCACGACCCATGCGGGTCATGATCCGCATGGACACCGCGACGTAGGCCGAGTCGGTGATCTCCACGCCGATGTGGGCGATCGAGGACCCGAGCGGACCCATCGAGAACGGCACCACGTACATGGTCCGTCCCCGCATGGACCCCTGGAACAGGTCGGTGAGGACGCCGCGCATCTCCTCGGGGTCCCGCCAATTGTTGGTGGGCCCGGCATCGGACTCGAGGGTCGAACAGATGTAGGTGCGGTCCTCCACCCGGGCCACGTCGCCCGGATCGGAGTGGGCCCAGTAGCTGTTCGGGCGCTTGGCCTCCGACAGCTTGGCGAACGTACCGTTCTCGACCAGGAGCTGGCACAGACGGTCGTACTCCTCGGCCGAGCCGTCGCACCATTCGACGGAGTCCGGCTCGGTCAGCGCGGCGATCTCGTCCACCCATGCGATCAGCTTCTTGTTCGAGGTGGGTGGCATGGGCTGGGAGGTCCTCCTTGGGATGTTGCCGGGCCTGACGGTCACCTCGCGCAATTCGCACGTCCTGACCGGTTGTCCGGCAATTGTAGCTGGCAGTGGCTCGCCCAATGCTAGGCAAGGGTCGTGCGCAGGCCCAATTCCGGTGAGGAACCGACCGGCCCGCCCGGCCCCCCGCCCGGCCCCCCGCCCGGGTCCCCGCCCGGGCCCCCGCCCACGGGGCCTCCCGGAGGTCTTGACGAGTTCGACGCCATCGAGCGGATGAGCGCCCAATTCCTGGCGTCGGCCCGGGCCCGGCTGCCTGACGCGGATCTCCCACCCCAGGGTGACGTCTGGATCGGCGACGACGCCGCCGTGGTGACGGCGAGGAATGGCGGGCAGATGTTGATGACGACCGACCTGGTGGTGGAAGGTGTCCACTTCGTCCTCGGATTGAGCTCGGTCGACGATGTCGGGTACAAGGCGCTGATGGTGGCGGCGTCGGACATCGCTGCCATGGGGGGACGGCCCGACCAGGTCATGGCATCGATCGTGGCCCCTCCGGCCATCGATCTCGATGACCTGGCCGCCGGTCTCGCCGAGGCGTCGGGGGAGTGCGGGTGCACGATCGTCGGGGGTGACCTGTCGGCGGGGCCAATCGTGGTGGTGTCGGTGGCCGTGTTCGGTGCGCTGGGCCCCGAGCCCACCGTCGGCCCGCTGCTGCGGTCCGGCGCCCGGCCCGGTGACCACCTCTTCGTGACCGGGCCACTGGGGGGGTCGGCGGCCGGCCTGCGGATCCTCCGGCAGAGATACCGGGGAGACGAACTACATGCCAATGGCATGTTATTTGGAAAAACAGTACCGGAGCGCTCCCAACTTCCCCACGACACCCCGACCCACGACGCCGGGACCAGCGAGACCCGCAACCGTGACGACGCCCTCGCACGCACTCACCTCCGTCCACGGGCCCGGGTGCGTGAAGGCGAGACGGCGAGGCTGGCCGGGGCCACTGCCGCCATCGACATCTCCGATGGGCTGGCAGCCGACCTGGGCCATGTGGCCGGCGCCTCGGGGGTCGGGATCTCCCTCGACAGCGTGCCCGTGGCGGACGGGGCGACGATCCCCGAGGCACTCCACGGTGGAGAGGATTACGAGCTGGTGCTCGCCACCCCCGATCCCGATCGCCTGGTCGCCGCCTTCGGACAGGCCGGGCTTCCCCCGCCCCTGGCGGTGGGACGGTGCACGGAGTCGGCAGGTGAGGTGGTCCTCGACGGGGTGCCGCTGCCGCCGACGGGGTGGACCCACCGGTTCTGAGCGGCCGCCCCGCCCCGGCCAGCCCCGAACCAGCCCCGAACCAGCCCCGAACCAGCCCCGAACCCGCCCCGAACTTCGTTCTCAGGAAACTCACAGACGGACCGGTCAACATGGTGGGGAATGCTGAGCTCCGAACACCGAATCCTGGTCGTGGACGACGAGAAGAACATCACGGATCTCGTGGCCATGGCGCTGCATCTGAAGGGCGCGGAAGTCGAGGTGGCCCACACCGGGAGGGACGCCCTGCGCACCGTGCAGACATTCCGCCCCCACTTGGTGGTGTTGGACGTCATGCTCCCCGATCTCGATGGATTTGCCGTGCTCAAGCGGATGGGGCAGGAGCGCCCGTCCGCGGACATTCCCGTGCTGTTCCTCACGGCCCGGGGTGACCTCGATGACCGGCTCCAGGGGTTGGCCCTCGGCGGCGACGACTACATGACCAAGCCCTTCAGCGTCGAAGAGATGCTGCTGCGCGTCAACGCCATCCTCCGTCGGACCGAGGGTCTCGAGGAGAACGGTCCGCGAGTGTCGGTCGGCGACGTCGAGCTGGACGAGGAGAGCCACCAGGTGTGGAGGGGCTCGGCGCTGGTGGAGCTCACGCCGACCGAGTTCCGGTTGCTGCACTACCTCATGGTCAACGCCGGCCAGGTGGTGTCCAAGGCCCAGATCCGCGACCACGTGTGGGACTACAGCTTCGATGGCAAGGTCAATATGGTCGAGGTCTACATCAGCTATCTGCGCAAGAAGCTCCACGCACACGGCCCGCCCATGATCCGGACCGTCCGTGGCATCGGGTACTGCATGCGGGCCGCACCCGGGACCCGGTCCCCATGACCCTCCGGCTGCGCCTCCTCCTGCTCCTGGTCGGGATCGTGGCTGCCGGCCTGGTCATATCCGACGTGGTGACCTACAACGCCCTGCGCTCGTTCCTCACCACCCGGGTGGACCAGCAGCTGGAGTCGGCGGCCTTCCCGGTGGGCCGGGCCCTGCTGTCGTCCTCGGGCCTCGGCCTGACGGTCCCGGCCGCCCCACCGGCCGGATCGGCCAACCCCACGGCCGGGTCGGCCACCACCACGCCCACCACCACGCCCACCACCACGCCCACCACCACGCCCACCACCGCTACGACCCTGCCCAACTCGTCGACGCTGCCGCCCGGATCGCGGCCCGGGCGGAGCCCGTTCCGCGGCTCGTTCAGGAACGGGGGAGGCCTGTTCGGCTCCCCACCCGGGTCCCAGCGCGGACTGTTGGTCACGCCGGGGACGTACGGGCAGCTGCGGAGTGCCACCGGCAAGGTGGAGGCCCATCTGTTCTTCAGCTACGGAGGCAAGGCCCCGTCCACCCCGGCCATCCCGGCAAGACTGCCTGGCGCCGGCCTGCCGGGCACGACCGACCACTACTTCACGACGTCGAGCACGGGCCCGAACGCGGTCTCGTACCGGGTGCTGGCCAAGCCCCTTTCCCACGGCGGAGGGGTGATCGTGGTGGCGGTCCCGCTCACCGATCTCGAGAGTACGCTCCGCCAGCTGCTCCTGGTCGAACTGGTCGTGTCGCTGCTGCTCCTGGTCGGGCTGGGCACCCTCTCGTGGGTCATGGTGCGGCGAGACCTCCGGCCGTTGCAGGAGATGACCGAGACCGCCGGGGTGATCGCCCAGGGCGACCTGTCCCAGCGGGTCTCCCACGTGAACGAGGCCACCGAGGTGGGCAAGCTGGGGACCGCGTTCAACACCATGGTTGACGAGATCGAGGTGGCGTTCTCCGAGCGGGCTGCGTCCGAGGAGCGTCTCCGGCGGTTCCTGGCCGACGCCTCCCACGAACTCCGCACCCCGCTCACCTCCATCCTCGGGTATGCAGAGCTGTTCGACCTCGGGGTCCGTGACCGGCCCGAGGACCTGGCCGTCTCGATGCGGACCATCAAGGAGGAGGCGGCCCGCATGGGGGTCCTGGTGGACGACCTGCTGTGGCTGGCCCAGCTCGACCACGAACGCCCACTCCGACGCGAGCGCGTCGACCTCGGGGAGGTGATCCAGAGGTCGGCGGCCGTCATCGGCGTCTCGGCGCCGGACCGGCCTCTCTCTGTGGGGATCGACCACCCGGTCGTGGTCGTCGGTGACGGACAACGCCTCCGCCAGGTGGTGGACAACCTGCTGGTCAATGCCGTGACGCACACCCCGACGGGGACCGCCATCGAAGTCACCATGACCCAGGAGGGCCAGTGGGCGGTCGTCACCGTCCACGACGAGGGGCCGGGGATCGACTCGGACGAGGTCGATCGGATCTTCGAGCCGTTCTACCGGTCGGATCCCTCGCGGGCCAGGGTGTCGGGAGGTGCGGGCCTGGGGCTGGCCATCGTGGCCGCCATCGTCGGGTCCCACGGTGGGACGGTGGTGGCGAGACCCGGAAGGGGGGCCACCTTCGAGGTTCGGCTACCCATCACCACGACCTCCGACGAGGACTCCCAGTCGGTCGAGTCTCCGCCGGGACGGGCCGAGCCCGTCGAGCCGGCCCGCCGGGTCGGGTCCTAGGCGGGGATGTTCCGGACAGGTCGTTTGACGACCTTGCCGGAACGGATGCACGACGTGCAGGCGTTCAACCGCTTGGGCGAGCCGTCGACCAGGGCACGCACCCGTTGGATGTTCGGATCCCAACGCCGCTTGGTCCGACGGTGGGAATGGCTGATGTTCATTCCGAACGACGGCTTCTTGCCGCAGACCTCGCATACCGCTGCCATGACACTCCGACTTCCTCTGAGAAACCTCTGGGTAAGGCACAAAGGTTAGCATCCTGCCCATGGTGGTCCTCGACGCGCTCGGAGCTACGGAGCTCGCCCAGGTGATCCGCACGTTCCGCGACGGGCTCCGATCCCACCAGGAAGTCATCAACCGACTCAACGTCTACCCGGTGCCGGACGGGGACACCGGGACCAACATGGCGCTCACCATGGAGTCGGTGGCCAACGAGCTCGCCACCCTCGAGTCCCCCGATCTCGACGCCACCTGCAGGGCCATCACCCACGGTTCACTGATGGGCGCCCGGGGCAACTCGGGGGTCATCTTGTCCCAGCTCCTGCGGGGGATCTCCGAGGGCCTCGGCGAGGGGACCGGCGACCCCGGGCCCCAGGAGCTGGGCCGGGCACTGGCCATCGCCGACCGGCTGGCCCGGGAGGCGGTGATGCGGCCGGTGGAGGGCACGATCCTCACCGTCGCCAGGGGCGCCGCCGACGGGGCCCGCTCCGCCGCCGACGCCGGAAAGTCGCTGGTGGACGTGGCCGAGGCGTCGAGGGCAGGTGCCGCCGAGGCGCTGGCCCGGACGCCGTCGCTGCTCCCGGTGCTCGAACAGGCCGGCGTCGTCGACGCCGGGGGTACCGGCCTGCTGCTGTTGTTCGATGCCCTGCTCTCGGTGGTGGACGGGCGGTCCATGCCCGAGCCCCCGCTGCCGCCGGAGACCCACTTCGGTCCGGTCAACCCCGAGGCCCCCGGCATGGCCACCGGGGTGTCCGCCGCCGATGCCGAGCTGGCCGGCCTCCGCTACGAGGTCATGTACCTGCTCGAGGCCCACGACGACACCATCCCCTCGTTCAAGGAGGTGTGGGCGGGCCTGGGCGACTCGATCGTGGTGGTCGGCGGCGACGGCCTGTGGAACTGCCACATCCACACCGACGACATCGGGGCCGCCATCGAGGCCTCGCTCGATGCGGGCCGTCCCCGGTCCATCCGGGTCACCGACCTGTTGGAGGAGGTGGAAGAGGAGCGCTGGGTGCGCGAGGGTGCCGGCGCCGAGGGCAGTGGGCCCTCGCCGACGCCGCTCGGCCCCCCGCCGACCACCGGGGTGGTGGCCGTGGCCACCGGCGACGGCATCGGCAGGATCTTCCGCTCGCTCGGCGTCCAGGGCCTGATCTCCGGTGGCCAGTCGATGAACCCCTCGACCGCCGAGCTGGTGGAGGCGGTGGACGCCCTCGGGTCCGACGAGGTGATCATCCTCCCCAACAACGGCAACATCCGGGCGGTGGCCGAGCGGGTGGACGACCTGACCGCCAAGTCGGTCTGGGTGGTGCCCACCGACACCATCGCCGAGGGGTTCGCGGCGCTGCTGGCCTATGACCCCGGGGCCCACGGTGAGGCCAATGCGCGAACCATGGAGGCGTCCTCCTGTCGGGTGGTGCCCGGCGAGGTGACCAGGGCGGTGCGGGACGCCGACGGGCCGGCCGGCCCGATCGCCGAGGGCGACTGGCTCGGTCTGTCGCGACAGGGGATCGAAGTGGTTCGGCCATCGCTGGCCGAGGCCGCCTGCGCTCTGCTCGACGTGCTGGCCACCGACGCTCACGACCTGGTCACCATCATCGAGGGCGAGGGGTCGGGGGCGGCGGATACCCGGCGGATCACCGAGTGGCTCGGTGACAACCGGCCCCAGCTCGAGACCGAGGTGCACCACGGCGGGCAGCCCTTGTACCCGTACCTGTTCTCCATCGAGTGAGCGCGTCGCCTCGGGTCGGCCCCGCTGCTGACACGGCCGACCCGGCTGACCCGCCCCACCCGCCCGACCCGGCTGACCCGCCCGACCCGGCTGACCCGCCCCACCCGCCCGACCCGGCTGCCGATGGGGAGGGGGACGGCCGCAAGCTGGCCCAGTTGGCCGAACTGGTCGTGTCCGTGCTCCGGGGTGTCGGTTCGGCTGCCGAGCAGGACCTGGGGGAGCTCGGCATCGAGACGGTCCTCGATCTGATCACCCACTACCCCAGGCGGTACATCGACGGCACCCGCCTGGTGCCCATCGCCGACCTGGCCGTCGGGGACAAGGCGTCGGTCCTGGCCCGGGTGTCGAAGGTGAGCCGACCCGGCTCCGGGTACGGACGGGGACGGCGCCGGCCCCCGTCACGGGTGGTGGTCGAGATCACCGACGGGACCGGTCGCCTGAACGTGGTCTTCTTCAACCAGACGTGGCGGGCCAAGCAGCTGCCGGTCGGCACCACGGCCCTGTTCTACGGCACCATCGGGGCCTACCGGGGGGAGCTCCAACTCGGCAGCCCCACGGCCGAGGTCCTCCAGGCCGCCGACGAGGCACCTGAGGACGCCGGAGACAGCCCGGACCCCGACGCCTCGGTGCGGTCGGGTCGGGTGTTCCCCGTCTACCCGTTGTCGGACAAGGCCAACCTGACCTCGGCCCGGATCAGCCGCTACGCCGGTGAGGCACTGGACCGGGCCGGCCGGTTCGCCGACCCCCAGACGGCCGCCACCAGGGGGCGGTTCGGCCTGGTGGACCGTACCACCGCGTTCAACCACATCCACCGGCCGGGTGCCATGGCCGAGACCGAGCCGGCCCGCAGACGGCTGGCCTTCGACGAACTGTTCCGGCTGCAGCTGGCGCTGGTGCTCCGCCAGGCCCGGCTCCAAGGGGACGCCCGCGGCATCCGCCACGTCACCTCCCGGGAGGACGGGAGCCCGACCCTCGCCGAACGGTTCTTGGAGGAGCTCCCGTTCCGGCCCACCGGCGCCCAGCGGCGTGCCGTCGGCGTGATCCTCGAGGACCTGGCCGGCCCCCTGCCCATGCACCGGCTGCTCCAGGGTGACGTCGGGTCGGGCAAGACGGTCGTGGCGGTGGCCGCCATGCTCACGGCGGTGGAGGGTGGTCATCAGGCTGCCCTCATGGCGCCCACCGAGGTCCTGGCCGAACAGCACGCCGGCGGGGTGCGCGCCCTCCTCGACGGCCTGACCGTGGCGGATCCGTCCACGCTCGAGGGGACCCGTCCCCTGCGGGTGGCGCTGCTCACCAACAAGACCGGCGCCGCCGACCGGGCGTCGTTGCACGCCGGGCTGGCCGACGGCACCGTCGACCTGCTGATCGGCACGCACGCCCTCTTGACCGAGCACGTGGGGTTCCGGTCCCTGGGTGTCGTGGTCATCGACGAGCAGCACCGGTTCGGCGTGGAGCAGCGGGCCGCCCTCCGGGCCAAGGGCCGCGGCGACGACGGGGCCGGCCACGATCCCGACCTCCTGGTGATGACGGCCACCCCCATCCCCAGGACGGCGGCCATGGTCGTCTTCGGCGACCTCGACATGACCATCATCGACGAGATGCCAGAGGGGCGGCAGCCGGTGGCCACGGCGTGGCTCCGGACGCCGCTGGAGGCCGAGACGGCGTGGTCGCGGGTGCGCCACGAGGTCGCCGACGGCCGGCGGGCCTTCGTGGTGTGCCCGTTGGTGGACGGGTCCGAGCGGGTCCAGGCCACCTCGGCGGTGGCCGAGGCCGAGCGCCTGTCCGGGGCGGAGCTGGCCGGCCTGCGGGTGGGCCTGCTCCACGGCCAGCTCCCGTCGGCCGAGAAGGAGCAGGTGATGGCGGCCTTCCGGGCCGGCGACCTCGACGTGTTGGTGGCCACCACCGTGATCGAGGTCGGGGTGGACGTCTCCGAGGCCACGGTGATGGTCATCGAGGACGCCGACCGCTTCGGCATCGCCCAGCTACACCAGCTGCGGGGCCGGGTGGGTCGCGGCTCCGACCCGTCGTGGTGCTACCTCCTGTCGGAGAACGACACCCCCGAGGCCGTCGCCCGGCTCGAGGCCATGGAACGGTCCACCGACGGGTTCGAACTGGCCGAGGTGGACCTCGGGATCAGGGGTGAGGGGACCATCCTCGGGGCCCGCCAGAAGGGCCGGAGCGATCTCAAGCTCGCCCGGCTGCTCTCCGACCGGGACCTGGTCGAACATGCCCGTGCCGTTGCCGAGGAGGTGGTGGCCGAGGATCCGGCCCTGTCCCGCCACCGGTTGCTGGAGGACGAGCTGCGCATCTTCATCGACGAGGACGAGGCCGAATTCCTCTTCAAGAGTTGAGCCCCGCGACCCGGGCCGCCCGGTCCCGGCTGATCCTGGGAGCGGGGAGGGGGCCGATAGGCTGGCGTCATGGATCGGCCTGGAGCGCGTCGGTGCGGGTGATCGCGGGAGAGTTGCGGGGTCGGCGCCTGGCCGCCCCGGTCGGAGCGGGCGTCCGGCCGACATCGGACCGGGTCCGCGAGGCGATCTTCGACATCCTCTACAGCCTGGGCGGCGTCGAGGGCCTGCAGGTGGCCGACCTCTTCGCCGGCACCGGGGCCCTGGGCATCGAGGCGCTGTCCCGGGGTGCGTCCTCGGTGACCTTCGTAGAGCGGGATCCGCTGTCGGTGGCCGCCATCCGCCGGAACCTCGAGTTCGTGGGGCTCGGCGACGGGGAGCGTGCCGGCGACGCCACCGTGGTGCGGGCCGACGTCGACTCCTGGGTCGCCTCCACCGCGTCACGGTACGACCTCGTGCTGTGCGATCCGCCCTACGGCTACGACAACTGGGAAGCGCTGATCGACCGGCTGCCTGCCGACCTCGCCGTCCTGGAGTCCGGCGTCGAGATCTCACCCCCTGTCACCTGGGGGGTCATCAAAACCCGGCGGTATGGAGGTACCATCGTCACCGTGGCCCGTCCGGCACTGGTCACGGAGAAAGGTGTCTCGTGAGGATTGCATTGATCCCCGGGTCCTTCGACCCGGTTCACAATGGGCACCTCGAGGTAATCGAGCGTGCCGCCCGCCTGTTCGACGAGGTCGTGGTGGCCACGCTGCGCAACCCGCAGAAGAGCGAGGCGCTGTTCGAGCTCGAAGAGCGCCAGGAGATGCTCGAGGAGTCGCTCGCCCACCTCGTCAACGTGAGGATCGTGTCGGTGTCCACCCTGGTGGTGAATGTGGCGCACGACGTGGGCGCCAGCGCCATCGTCAAGGGCCTCCGGGCCGTGTCGGACTTCGAGAACGAACTGCAGATGGCCCAGATGAACAAGCAGCTCTCCGGGGTGGAGACCCTCTTCATCCCCACCAGCTCGGCCCACTCGTTCATCGCCTCGCGCCTGTTGCGCGAGGTGGCCCGCTTCGGGGGGGACGTGACGTCCTTCGTCCCCAAGGTGGTGGCGCTCCGGCTGCAGGAGAAGTTCGCCGATGAGTGACCTGTTCGAGGATCTCGACCAGCAGCGGGCGGCCGGCGAGGAGCACGACTCCGAGGCCCTGATCCGGGTGGCCCTCGACCTGGTCCAGACGGCCAAGGCCATGCCGCTGTCGGCGTCGGTCCTGGTCTCGCGTGACGAGTTGGCCGAGCTCCTCCAGGCCGCCCTCGACCGCATGCCCGACGAGTTGCGCCAGGCCAGGTGGCTGCTGAAGGAGCGCGACGAGTTCCTGGCCGAAAAGGAGCGAGAGGCCGAGGTGCTGCTCGAAGAGGTCCGGGTCCAGGCCGAGCGGATGGTCCAGCGGACCGAGATCGTACGCCAGGCCAACCACGTGGCCCAGCGCATCCTCGACGATGCCAACGAGGAGGCGCGCCGGCTCCGTCACGAGGCGGAGGACTACGCCGACCAGAAGTTGGCCAGCTTCGAGATCGTGCTGGACCGGACGATGAAGACCGTCCAGGCCGGGCGCGAGAAGCTGCAGGTCACGCCGTTGCCCAAGGTCGAGATCGGCGAAGGCGGCAACACCTCGCTGGCCTCGAGCGTGCCGGGGGCGGCCAAGTTGGGCGTCGAGGACCCGGAGGGCTTCTTCGACCAGGACCTCGCCTGAACCGGCGGTAGCCGATGCCAGCCACCGCCTCACCGCCGCGCCGCTCCCGCCCCTTCTCGGTCCAGGTCGCCGCCCTGCGCAAGACGGCCGGCACCACCCGGCACGAGGTGCGCCGCGGGATGATCCAGGACCTGGACCTTGCCTCGGTGGGGGTGTCGGTCCCCGAGGGTGAACCGGTCGACGTGGACCTGGTCCTCAGCTCCTATCCGGGCGGGATCTCCGCCACGGGCACCGTGTCCACCCGGTGGGTGGGGGAGTGCCGTCGGTGCGGCGGCCCGGCGGGGGGAACCCTGGTGGCAGAGGTGCGCGAGCGGTTCGCACCGACCGGGGGCACCGATCGTGACGAGGAGGCGTATCCCCTCGACGGTGACGAGCTCGACCTCGAGCCGCTGGCCCGGGACGCCGTCCTGCTCGACCTGCCGCTGGCCCCGTTGTGCACGCCGGACTGTCTGGGGCTGTGTCCCCAGTGCGGGACCAACTGGAACGTGGGACCCTGTGCGTGCCGACCGGCGGGTGATCCCCGCTGGGCGGCACTCGACGCCCTGCGTGATCACTGAGCCCACGATTTCGCCTAGGATCACCCCTCTATGGCCGTCCCCAAGAAGAAGACCTCCAAGTCGAAGACCCGAAGCCGCCGGGCATCCAACTGGGTGCTGAAGGCGCCGGCGCGTTCCGTCTGTCCCCAGTGCACCTCCGCCAAGCTGCCCCATGTGGTCTGCCCGAACTGCGGATGGTACAAAGGCCGGCAGGCCCTCGAAGTCGACTAATGGTGCGCAGGGCAGCGCGCCCGACCGGTGCGGCGTTGGCCGCGCTCCCCGTGGCGGTCGACGCCATGGGCGGGGACCGGGCCCCCGAGGAGATCGTTGCCGGTGCCCGTCGGGTCGCCGACACGACGGACATCAAGGTGGTCCTGGTCGGGCTTCCCGGGGGGATGGGCGACATCGGCACCCTCGCCACCATCGATGCCAGCGAGATCATCGGTATGGACGACGATCCCGGCCAGGGCGTGCGCAGGAAGAAGGACTCCTCGCTGGTCAGGGCGGCCGAGGCCGTCCGGGACGGCAGGGCCCTGGCCATGGTGTCGGCCGGCAACACCGGAGCGACCATGGCCTCGGCGCTCCTCCGGATGGGTCGGCTCCCCGGTGTGATCCGCCCCGCCATCGCCAGCCCCGTCCCGTGCCCCGGCCGCAAATGGCCGACCGTGCTCCTCGATTCGGGGGCCAACGCCGAGTGCTCGGCCCAGATGCTCGTCCAGTTCGCCCACATGGGGGCGGCGTTCGTCCGCAAGCGTTACGACGTCGAGCGACCGAGGGTCGCCCTGCTGTCGATCGGTGAGGAGAAGTCCAAGGGAAGCCCCCTGGTGAAGGAGGCCCACGGGCTGCTCGCCGGCTCGGGGATCCCCGGTGCCGACTTCATCGGCAACGTCGAGGGTCGCGACTTCTTCGCCGGGGTGGCCGACGTCATCGTCACCGACGGGTTCACCGGCAACGTCGCCCTCAAGACCATGGAGGGGTCGCTCCGGTTCCTGATCGGCGCTCTGGGCGACGTCCTCGGCCGACCCGAGCTGAGCGAGGCCACCGCCGCCCTCTCCCCCCACCTGCTGGCGCTGGCCGCCGACCTCGACCCCGAGTCCGTCGGTGGCGCCATGCTCCTCGGCGTGGATGGCGTCTGTGTCATCAGCCACGGCTCGTCGTCGTCGGTGGCCATCGTCAACGCCATCACCGTCGCCCACGACCTGGCGGTGGCGGGACTGGTGGACGCGGTGGCCGGGTCGGTGGCCGAGGCGGTGGCCGAGGCGGTGGCCGAGTCGGTGGCCGAGCCAGCCGGTGAGCCCACCGGCGGGCGGCCGGCCGACACACCCGTCAACTAGCCGGAGCCCGACGCGCCCAGCCAGCCGTCGGCCGATGCGGTCAACCGCTCCGACTGGCTCCCCAGAAGTCGCCCAGCATGGTGGCGTCCTCGGCGCCCTGGCGGGCACCCATGGCGAGCGCCTTCGCCACGGACGTCGGGTTCATCAATTCCGTGAGATCGACCTCGGCGGGCATCCGCACCACCACCTCGGCCCCTGACGCCTTCAGGTCCTCGAGCTCTTGTTGGCCCTCGCCCGGGTGGGAGGTCATCATCCCCTCGGTCACCTCCGAGCCGTCGGTCAGGGCCAGCACCAGCACCCGCCTGGCGCCGGCCAGGAGGTCGAGATGGACACCGGTGCCGCTGACGCCGCCGTCCATCAGGCGCCGGTCACCGATGGGCTGGGGGGCGAAGATCCCCGGCACCGCACTGCTGGCCGCCACCGCCCGGGCCACCGTCGTCCCCGAGTCGGCGGTCACCACGCAACGTTCGCCGGTGTAGGCGTCGACGCAGGTGATGTGGAGCGCGGCCGACGGCCACCGCCCGGTGCCCACGACCAGGGAGATGTTGCGCCTGGTCACCTCCGGTCTGGGTGTCACCGCGGCCAGGGCGGCATGCCCGATGGCCTGCACGGTCGGCGGATCTCCGTCGGTGGCCTTGATGAACAGCTCGAGGGCGCGGTTCTGGCTGGGTTGGAGCTCACCCGTCGGGGCCATGGTCGCCACCAGGGCCGGGACCTTCGACAGGACCGACACCTCGGAGTGGAGCCGCTTCAGCTTCCCCGATGTCACCGCCGAGGAGACGATGGAGCCCGCCGAGGTCCCGACCACCCGGTCGGCGATGTCCACCTTGACCCCGTGCAGGGCCAGGGTCTGGAGGTAGGAGACCTGCCAGGCCACGAAGAAGAGCCCGCCGCCACCCAGGCAGAGGCCCCGCTCGGTGCCGGCGCCGTACCGGGCGGGAAACGAGCGGGGGAGGGCCAGGTCCTTCGGGGCTGGCTTGGTGGAGGACGTCCGAAGCGGCATCCGCACAACGATACCGGCCTGTCCCGGATCGATGATCACGGCGACGGCCGCGGTCACGCCACGGCCCCGTGGCACGCCACGGCCCCGGGGCACAGGCGACGACGGACGGGCACATGACGACGCCCCCGGGAGTGGGTTCGCCGCTCACGACCCCGATCGCAGTAGGGTCCCCCGGCGGTATGGCTGCTGCACCGAACGACGCAGGGGTGACCGACGGGGGTGCCGGGCGGCGGCGCACCACGCCGACCATGCCCATCACGCTCCTGGCGGTGGGGCTGGTCATCATGCTGGCCGGGCTCCTGTTCGGCTACGACCAGGGCGTCATCTCCGGGGCGCTGGACGGCATCCAGAAGGACTTCTCCGTCGGCACCCTGCTGCTGGAGGTGATCACCAGTTGGGTGACCCTCGGCGCCATGGTCGGTGCGCTGGTGGCCGGCGGCGCGGCCGACCGCATCGGGCGGCGGCTCACCATCGTGGCCGCCGCCGTCCTCTTCGTCGCCGGCGCCCTGATCGAAGCCCTCGCACCCGGGGCATACGTCCTGGTGGTCGGCCGCCTGCTGGTCGGGTTCGGGGTCGGCGTGGCGTCGGTGGCCGCCCCGCTCTACGCCTCCGAGATGGCCCCCAGCCGGGTGCGGGGGCGCATGATCTCCCTCTACCAGCTGGCCATCACCATGGGCATCTTCATCGCCTACTTCGCCGACTACCTCCTGGTGAACGGGGACCGGTGGCGGGCGATGCTCGGGGTGTCCGCCATCCCCGGGGTGCTGTTGGTGCTGGCCGTCCTCCCACTGCCCGACTCGCCCCGCTGGTACGTGAAGATGGGGCGGCACGAGCGGGCCCGGGACACGCTCCACAAGGTGGAGCCCGGCGTCGACATCGGGCGGGAGCTCGAGGCCATCGAGGAGCTCGACGCCGAAGAGGCGGCCGGGACCTGGCGGGAGGTGTTCGCCGCCCGTTGGCGGCGACCCCTGGTCATCGGGGTCCTGCTGGCCGTGCTCCAGCAGCTCACCGGCATCAACGCCGTGATCTACTACGCCGACAAGATCTTCGCCGCCGCCGGGTTCGCATCGCCGGCGGGCCAGAGCCTGGCCACCCTCCTCGCCATCGGCGCCGTGAACGTGGTGGCCACGTTCATCGCCGTGGCCTATGTCGACCACTTCGGCCGGAAGCCGCTCCTGCTCGTCGGCTCGGTGGGCATGGGCGTCAGCTTGGTGGTGGTGGGGACGATGTTCGAGGTGATGGGGCGCCCGTCGGCCCCCTCCGGATCGGGCACCACCACCGCAGGCATCGTCACGCTCATCGCCCTGGTGGTGTTCATCGCCTCGTTCGCGTTCTCGCTCGGACCGGTGGTCTGGACCATCATCAACGAGATCTACCCCTCGCACATCCGGGGCAAGGGGGTGGCGGTGGCGACGGCGGCCAACTGGCTGGCGGCCTGGGTGGTCAGCCAGTTCTTCTTGTCCCTGGTCGGCCTGATCACCGAAGCCGGGACGTTCTGGCTGTTCGCTGGGTTCTGCGCGGTCACCTACGTCTTCGTCCGGCGGTTCGTCCCCGAGACGAAGGGCAGGACCCTCGAGCAGGTCGAACGCCTCTGGGGCGATCCCGAAGCCGTGCGGCGGGCCATTGCCGACCGACCGTAACGGGGACGGGGAGGGGAGGGGACTACCGCTGGAGCAGGTCCTTGGCGATGTGGGTGATCTGGATCTCGTCGGTTCCGGCGTAGATCTGGAACACCTTGGCGTCACGGGCCAGCTGCTCCACCCGGAACTCGGCCATGTACCCGTTTCCGCCGAACAGCTGGACGGCCTCCATGGCCACCTCGGAGGCGGCCTGGGCCGAGTAGAGCTTCATGGCCGAGGCCTCGGCCAGGGTCAGGGTCTTGCCGGCCTCGGACAGCTCGATGTGCCGGAAGACCAGGTTCTGCACGTTGAGGCGGGCCACCTCCATCTTCGCCAGCTTGAGCTGGATGAGCTGGCGGTCCCCGATCGGCCGCTCCCACAGCATCCGGTTCTTGGCGTACTCCACCGACAGCTTCAGGCACTCCTCGATGACCCCGAGCGACATGGCGGCCAGCCCGGCCCGCTCGGTGACGAAGTTGCCCTTGGCCGAGTCCCGCCCGCTACCGGCCCGCTCGTCCTCGGTCTCACCCAACAGGTGCTCCCGGCCCACCCGCACATCGGTCAGGAACAGCTCGCCCGTGGGCGACGAGTGCAGCCCCATCTTGCGGAACGGTTTGGACTGCTCCAGTCCGGGTGTTCCCCTGTCGAGGACGAAGGTCAGCACCTGGCGGTCGCGGATGGGGGTGTCCGACCCGTCGTCCAGCTTGGCGTAGAACACGATGGTGTCGGCGAAGGGCCCGTTGGTGATGAATGTCTTGGACCCGTTGAGGATGTACTCGTCGCCGTCCCGGCGGGCGGTGGACTTCATCCCGCCGAGCGCGTCGGAACCGGAGTCGGGCTCGGTGATGGCCCAGGCGCCGACCTTGTCACCGGTCAGGAGGTCGAGTCCCCATCGCTCCATCTGGGACGGCGTGCCCTGCTTCATGATGGTCCCCCCGGCCAACCCGGCGCTCACCCCCATGGCGGTGACGATGCCCGGGCAGTAGTGGCACAGCTCGATGATGGGGATCAAGGTCATGGCGGCGGCACCGCCGTCGCCCCGGCGTCCGGCGGCCGCCTCCCCGGTGTCCCCGGTGTCCCCGGTGTCCCCGGTGTCCCCGGCTGCCGTTGTGGCCCCGGCACCCGCTCCGGCGCCGGGGCCGGCGCCGCCGAGCTCGGCCGACCTGCGGTCCAGCTGCTTCTTGAACCGGTCGCGGGCGAGCTGGTCCATGCCGAAGGTGGCGTAGAGCTTCGAGATGATGCCGTAGGGCGGCAGATCGCCGTGCTCCAGGGCCTCGATGTTGGGGACGACCTCGGCGTCGATGAAGCGCCGGATGGCGTCCCGGATCATCAGCTGCTCTTCTGACCACTCGAACACGTTCGCCCTCCGTCATCGGTGCGAGCCGTCGGTACTCGCTGGCCCGAGGCTAACCGAGGTCGGCCTACAGTCGGGGCGTGCGAGTCAAGCGCGAACCCGACCGCCCCGCCTACGAGCGATGGGGGGGCGAGCCCTTCTTCACCGCCCTGGTGGGGCGGTTCTACGAGGGTGTGTCGACGGATCCACTCCTGCGGCCCATGTACCCGGCCGACCTGTCCGAGTCGAAGGCCCATCTGGCCATGTTCCTGATGCAGTACTGGGGCGGACCGCCCACCTACAGCGAGCAGCGGGGCCATCCCCGGCTCCGGATGCGCCACGCCCCCTTCGCCATCGGGCAGGCGCAGTCCGAGGCGTGGCTGCGCCACATGACCGACGCCGTGGCCGCCTCGGGGCTGGGCCCCGACGACCGACAGGAGCTCCTCGACTATCTGTCGATGGCGGCCCGCAGCCTGGTCAACGCCGACACCTGAGCGCCCGGGTCACCCCCGGCTCCCGCCCCCGATCGTCAGCGCCCGGCCGGCACCGACCGGGACACGTCGACCGACACGTCGAGTGTGTGGGTGTTCCCGCCGCCGAACACGATGCCCTTGAGCGGCGAGACGTCGGAGTAGTCGCGCCCCCAGGCCGTCGTGACGTAGGTCGACCCCACCACCTGGTCGTTGGTGGGGTCGACGTCGAGCCAGCCCCACTCGGGGATGAACACCGACGGCCAGGCATGGGAGGCGTCGGCCCCGATCAGGCGCTCCTCGCCGGGCGGTGGCGCCGTCTCCAGGTAGCCGCTCACATAGCGGGCGGCCAGACCCATGGAGCGCAGGCATCCGATGGCGAGGTGGGCGAAGTCCTGGCAGACGCCGCGCCGGAACCGGATCACCTCCTCGAGGGGGGTGGTCACCGTGGTGAACCCGGGATCGTAGAGGTAGTCGACGAAGATCCGCTCGGTGAGCTCGGAGACCACGTCGTGGATGGGACGACCCGGCGTGAACGACGGCTCGGCGTAGGCGCGCACCGCGGCCGACAGGGGGATGAGCGGCGACTCGAAGCAGAACTGGCGTGCGGCCAGGGTGTCGGGACCGAGGTCGCGGGCCAGGGTGTCCCGCGCCCGCTCCCAGGCGGAGCCGACCGCCGGCAGCGGTTCGCGCCCGGACACCGACACCGAGCTGGTCGACGTCACCGTCAGCTCCGAAAAGGGACCGTCCACGGCGAACGTGGCCACCGGGTTCCCGAAGAAGTCGCTCCGTTCCGACCAGCTGGTCGGCGTCGGCTCGACCACGATCTCGCTGCTCAAGCAGTGCTGGCGGTCCGATTCCCGTGGCCGCAGGTGGGCCTCGTTGCGGGCGCGTGCCACCGGTGCCGTGTACCGGTAGGCGGTCCGGTGGACGATGCGGTAGATCATCGGGCCGGGCCGTCCGGACCGCCCGGACGGGCTGCTCCCAGCGAGTGCTGGAGCCCGGTGAGCATCGACAGGCGCTCGTGGGAGAAGTACGTGCGGCGCAGGCTGTCCAGCAGCTCCCCCAACAGCTCGTCCACCCGTCCGAGGACGGTGTCCAGCTCCGGTCGCTGTCGCGAGTCGGGGTCGACCGAGGCCAGGCGGGTGGCGTCGGTGAGGCGGAGCATGGTGGTGATCTCCAACACCAACTGCTCACCGTGCCCGAGCCGCTGGGCCGGGGACCGCTTGGGCAGGTCGGCGAGCTGGTCCACCAGCCGGTCCAACTGGTACATCACACTCCGGGGGTTGGCGGCGTCGTAGACCAGCAGGTCCACGGCGCCGGCCACGCGCATGGTGGGTCCGGAACGGCGCCGGAAGATGATCAGGCTCTCGGATGTCTTGAGCAGCGACTCCAACAGCAGGTCCTCGACCACGCCGGCCCGCTGGTGGACCAGGACGGCCCGGAGCAGCCGTACCAGGGACTGGGCCCGTTCGAGTCGCCTGCCGGCGTCGAGGAACAGCCATGCGGCGTCGCGTTCCATGTTCTCGGCCGACAGCCCGGCCAGGGCCAGAAGCGCCTGGAGCAGCCGCTGCAGGCTGGACTGGACGCCCACGAGCTGGGTGGGGGGGCGGTTCCGCAGTCGGGCGAGCTCCTCTTCGACGTCGCCCACCAACTGCCAGGTGTCGCTCGAGAGCTGCTCCCGCACCGAGTAGGCGGCGTCGACGAGGAGCGCCAACGACGACACCAGGCTGCCGTCCACCCCGGCGTCGAGGAGCAGGGACAGCGCCCGTCGGTCGGTGGGCACATCGGAGTCGGACCCGTTCGACGGCTGGCCGGGCACGGTCCGGCTCTCTTCCCGCGGGGCCACGATCCCGGAGCCCTCGCCCTCGGGCTCGGACACCGCATCGAACCCCGAGGCGGTACCGAGGGCGGCCAGCAGGACCTGCAGCGACTCGGCCCCGCCGTCCACGCCCACCCCGAGCGGCTGGTCGAGTCGGGCCAGAACGGTACGGATGAGTCGGATGACCAGCTCGGCATGCTCGGCGGTCCGGCCGAGGACGAACAGCTGGGCGGCCACCCGCCCGGGGAGCGGGGTGGCCACGTCGGGCACGACCGGGGGCCGGATCGTGGTCCGGGCCGACCGGAGCCAGGTGCTCTGCTGGAGGGCGGGCTCGGTCGAGGCCACCCAGGTGTCCTTGCTGGTGCCGTCGTTGTGGTTGGAGATGATCAGGGAGGTCGGTGCCGCGCCCACCCTGGTCAGGCCACCCGGGAGGACACGCAGGCCGTGGGGGCCGTCGTCGGCGCCGCTCGGGCCGGCCACCACGAAGGTGCGCAGCACGGTCGGCCGGGGCTCCAGCGAGCCCGAGTCCGTCACGGTCGGTGTGGTCGAGGGCTCGATGAGCTCCTGGCCCACCCACTCCCAGGGTCGGGCCCGGATCTGGTCCCGGAGCCCGGCGAGCTCGTCGGCGGTGAGGGACGACCCCACGATGGGGCGCCGGGCCGGGGACGGACGGATGGCCTGGACGACGAGGCCGTCGAGATGGGCCAGCACGTGGCTCTGGGCGGCCGGCTCGCCGCACCACCAGGTCTCGGGGCCGCGCAGGGCCAGGTCCTCACCCAGGAGCACCGGTGCCAACGGCTCCAGCAGGGCGGTGATGGCGGGATGCTCGATCACCCCGGAGCCGACCGGGTTGATCACGGTCACCCGCCCCCGGCGGGCCACCTCGAGCAGCCCGGGGACACCGAGCAGGGAGTCGGCCCGGAGCTCCACCGGGTCGCACCAGGTGTCGTCGACCCGTCGGATGACCACGTCGACGGGATCGAAGCCGGCCAGCGACCGCAGCCACACCCGGTTGTTGTTGACCACCAGGTCGCGGCCCTCCACCAGCGCGTAGCCGAGATACGAGGCCAGGTAGGCGTGCTCGAAGTACGTCTCGCTCAGGGGCCCCGGCGTCAGGATGACCACCCGCGGCTCGTCGACCCCCTCGGGGGCCGTGGCCGCCACGCCGGCCCGGATGGACCGGAAGAACCCGGCCAGCCGCTCGACGCCCGACTCCCGGTGCAGATTGGGGAGGACCCTCGACAAGATGGTCCGGTTCACCAGCGCGTAGCCCAGGCCCGAGGGCGCCTCGGCCCGGTCGCCCACCGCCCGGAAGTGGCCGTCCCGGTCGCGCACCACGTCGACGGCGGTGAGGAAGAGCCGGTGGGCGCCCGGCGCCGGCATGTCGGCGCAGGCCCGCAGGAAGGCCGGGTTGCCGAGGACCAGTTGGGCCGGGATCCGACCGTCGCCCACCAGGCGCCGCTCGCCGTAGATGTCGGACAGCACCAGGTCCAACAGGGCCACGCGCTGGGACACCGCCGACTCGAGACCGGTCCACTCGGCGCCGTCCACCACCAGTGGACAAGGATCGAGGGCCCAGGCCTGCCGGCGGCTGACGTGGTCCTGGTTCACGTTGTAGGTGGCGCCCTCGTTGCGCAGCAGGCGGGCCAGCTCGGTCCGGCGGGCCAGCAGGCCACTCGGGCCCAGGCCGGCCAACTCCGCCGCCACCTGTTTCCAGCGGGTCCTCACCAGCCCGTCGGGGCCCAGGTACTCGTCGGTGCGACCCGGGACGGGGCTGTACGCGGGCAACCCGGTGCCGCCGGGCCCGACGGGGGGGTTGCCGCCGAAGGGCTCGGCGGCCGTCGCCGTGGTCATGACGTGGTCACGACGGAGTCATGACGCCACCGACGCCGGCTGCCAGCCCACGAAGTTCGGCCGGAAGTAGGTCTCGTCGATCCGGTCGTGGACGGCCGCCACCGCCACCTGGACGTCGTCGAGGAACTCGCTGAGCCCGCCCGTGGTCAGCCGGGTGACCGCCGCGGTCGCCACCATCATGGAGGCATTGTTGCAGGCATCGATGGCCTCTTCCGCACGGGCCAGTCCCTTCAGCTGGCCTCGGGTCTCGGTGAGGCAGGCGCTGACGGCCCGTGGGAAGCGGTCGTCCTGGAGCAGGAAACGGAGCATGGAGCCGCCCTGGGGCCGGGCCGGCATGGCCCGGCGAAACGGCTGGTAGGCGGCCAGCGACCGCAACACGGCCATCCAGTGGACGGCGTCGTAGGGATCGTCACCCCGCTTGGGCTGGAGGTTCTCCGACCGCACCTCCAGGACACGGGTGGTCAGATCGGCGCGCTCGAGGTTCTGTCCGATGAGGAGGAAGGACATCGCCTCGTCGCGGCTCATGGTCCCGAGCAGGATCCCGTTGATGCGCTGGCAGCCGGCGATCACCCGGCGCAGCCACTGGACCCGGTTCTGGCGGTCCTCGGTCTCGGCGAGGTTGTCGCAGCACACCAACCACAGGCTGTTGCACGCCTCCCAGGCCTCGCGGGGGACCACCGGGCGGGCGGTACGAAGGTTCTCACGGGCCGACGCGATGGACCCGAGGATGGAGGACGGATTTCCGTCGCCGTGCAGGAGGAACTCGATCACGTCCTCCTCGGACGGTCCGTCCCCTCCGGACTCCATGGCGGCCGAGTAGCGCTCGGCGAACTCACTGTCGACGCCGGCGATGGCCAGCAGCGGCTCCCAGCCCACGTCCTGGCCCACCGGCATGTCGACGTGGGTGTCGGTGTGCACCTGCACGATGCGTGCGGTGCATTCGGCGCGCTCGAGATAGCGACCTGCCCAGTAGACGGCCTCGGCCATTCGTGCCAGCAGCATGGTGGGCTCCTTTGCCTCGCTCGATGCGGATTCGTCGTCTTCGTCGGCGCCTTCCACCGCGGTCACCTACGAGCCGTCCCCGGCACCGGTGTCGGGGACGGCGTCGGCTCCGGAAGCCCCGGGGAAGACAGGAGGGGCCGGCGACCGCGAAGCGCCGGGGGAGCCGGGGGAGCCGGGGGAGCCGGGGGAGCCGGGGGAGCCGGGGGACGGGGACGCCGGGTCGCTCGCGGGCGCCGGGGACAGCTGGCTGTCGACCACCCAGGTGTCCTTGCTGCCACCTCCCTGGGAGGAGTTGACCACCAGTGAGCCCGAGCGCCGGGCCACCCGGGTGAGGCCGCCGCGGGTCACATAGGCGCCCTCGGGACCGAGGAGGGTGAACGGGCGCAGGTCGACATGGCGCGGCGCGATCTCACCGTCACACAGCGTCGGGGCGGTGGAAAGCGGGATGATCGGCTGGGCCACCCACCGGTCGGGCTCGCTCTCGATCTGCTTGCTGACGGCGGCCATCTCTTCCTCGGTGGCCTGGGTCCCGACCATGACCCCGTAGCCGCCGGACTCGTTGGCCGGCTTGACCACCAGGCGCTCGAGATTGCTCAGGACGTAGTGCCGGGAGTCGTCGTCGCTGCACCGGAGCGTGGGGACGGTGGCGAGGATGGGCTCCTCGCCGAGGAAGAACCGGATGATGTCCGGCACGTAGGAGTAGACCTTCTTGTCGTCGGCGATGCCGGCCCCCGGCGCGTTGACCAGGGCCACCCGACCGGCCCGCCACGACCGGATCAGGCCCGGGACACCCAGCATGGAGTCGGGCCGGAACGCCTCGGGGTCGAGGTACAGGTCGTCGATGCGCCGGTAGATCACGTCGACCCGTTGGAGGCCGTCGATGGTCCGGGCGTAGACGCAGTCGTCGTCCAGGACCACCAGGTCACTGCCTTCCACCAGCTCGACGCCCAGCTGCTGGGCCAAGAAGGCGTGCTCGAAGTAGGCCGAGTTGTAGATGCCCGGGGTCAGCACCACGATGGTCGGGTCGCCGGTGGCGGGGGACACCGAGGCCAGCATGTTGGCCAGTCTCCCGATGTAGGGGTCGACGGGCTCGATGCTGTAGTGCCGGAACATCTCGGCGAAGACGTGCTTGGCCACCATCCGGTTCTCCAGCAGGTACGAGACCCCCGACGGGACCCGGAGGTTGTCCTCGAGGACGTAGACGGTGCCGTCCGCGTCGCGGATCAGGTCGCTTCCGCAGATGTGGGCCCAGATGCCTCCGGGCGGCTTGACCCCGACGCACTCCCGCCGGAAGTTGGGCGATCCGGCCACCAGCTCGGAGGGGACGATGCCGGCGCTCACCGCCCGTTGGTCCTGGTAGACGTCGTCGATGAACAAGTTGAGGGCGTTCAGCCGCTGGACCAGCCCGGACTCGATCAGCTGCCATTCGTCGGACGGCATGACCCGGGGGATGATGTCGAAGGGCCAGGGCCTGTCGACCCCGGTCGAGCCCTCGTAGACGGTGAAGGTGACCCCGATGGCCCGCATCTCCCGGTCGGCGGCCTCCTGCCGGTCGGACAGGGCCTCGGGCCCGAGCTCGGTGAAGTGCCGCCACAGGGTGCGGGCCGACGGCCGCGGCACCCCGTGGGGGCCCACCATCTCGTCGAAGAAGTCGCCGGGGTCGTACGAGGGCCATGGCTCCACACCCGGATCCGGGGGACTCCCGGACGCGTCGGGTGAGTCGTCACGTTCCACAAGTGAAGTGATAGGACGGCGATGCGTCTGATGGGTTGCCACAGTGTTTCCACTCCGTGAATGTCCAGTTGGCGTTATCATCTGCCAGCGGCGCCGGGTACTGCCCGAGCCGGTTGAGCGTGGTCTGCACGGCCTGAAGCCTCTGGATCGGTCCCCTTGCCGTTCCGATGCGTTTCATGGCACCTGGTGCAGTACGGCGCGATCCGGCGAGGTGCGGTGCGCGCTCAGGCCTTCGGGCCCGGCGGCGCTGCCAGTCGGCCACGCGTCCGTCCGACCCCGTCACCCCAACCGTACCGGACGACGTGTGCCCCCAGCCACCACCCATAACCGTCCACCGACCCACAGGAGATGCCGTGCCCGCTGAGACCCACGTGGAGAAGGGTCCACTCGACCGAGGGCAGGTGCTCTCGCTCATCCGAGACCTGCTGGCCGACATCTTGGAGATCGAGCCGGCGTCGATCTCGGAGTCGGCGTCCTTCGCCGAGGACCTCGATGCCGACTCGTTGGCCCTGATCGAGCTGGTCGAGGGGCTGGAGGAGGAGCTGGGCGAGCGTTCCGTGGGATTCCGGATCGACGACGAGGACCTCGAGGAGCTGCGTACGGTGCGCGATGCGGTGGACTACGTCTACGCCAAGCTCGGAGGGGCCTGAGGCGATCTGATGACGTCCCCGAGTGGCCCGGAGGTGTCCGGGGGGGACCATGACCCCGTGGCGCCGGACCGGGTGGAGCCGGGCCCCGTGGCGCCGGACCGGGTGGCGCCGGACCGGGTGGAGCCGGGCCTCGGGGAGCGGATCGGCTACCGATTCGACGACCCGGCCCTGTTGGATCTGGCCATGGCCCACCGCTCGTGGTGCGCCGAGCAGGACGGCCGGACCTCGAACGAGCGTCTGGAGTTCCTGGGCGACGCCGTCTTGGGGCTGGTGGTGGCCGAGTACAGCTACCGGACCCACCCGGACCTCTCGGACGGGCAGATGTCCAAGGTCCGGGCGTCCGTCGTCAACACGAAGGTGCTGGCCGAGGTGGGCCTGGGGCTGGGGATTCCGGCCCACCTCCGGCTGGGGAGGGGTGAGGATCTGTCCGGGGGGCGGGCCAAGGAGTCGATCCTCGCCGACGCCACCGAGGCGGTCATCGGCGCCGTCTACCTCGATGGCGGCCTCGGTGAGGCCGAGCGGCTGGTCCTCTCCCTGCTCAAGGACCGGATCGCCGTGGCCGTCGGCGAACCCGGCGAGTCCGACCACAAGAGCCGCCTGCAGGAGGAGACGGTCCGGCTGGGGCGTGGCGTGCCCCGGTACGAGGTGGAGGGGTTCGGCCCCGATCATGCCCGCAGGTACCTGGCCACGGTGTACGTTGCTGGCCAGCGCCTCGGAACGGGGGAGGGGCGCTCCAAGAAGGACGCCGAGCAGGTCGCCGCCAGGGTGGCCTGCGGATCGTTGGACGTCGAGAGAGGCGGGGGGGATGCCTGAGCTTCCCGAAGTCGAGACCATTCGGCGGGACCTCCAAGGTGAGGTGGTCGGTCGCAAGATCAAGTCGGTGGAGGTCCGAAACGGACGCACCGTCCGCCGCCACCCGAGCGCCAAGCAGTTCCGGTCCCGGTTGGAGGGCCACACCATCAAGGCCGTGGACAGGAAGGGCAAGTACCTCCTGTTGGGCCTGGACGACGGCCAGACGCTGGTCGTGCACCTGGGCATGAGCGGCCAGCTCCAGCGGGCCAAGGGCCCCAAGGAGCCCAAGGCCCCCCACACCCATGCGGTGATCACCTTCACCCAGGGTGGCCAGCTTCGCTTCGTCGATCCCCGTACCTTCGGGGAGCTGTTCGTCTCGGCGGCGCCGGCCGAAGGGGAGCGTCCGCTGCCCGAGCTCGCCCACCTGGGGTTCGACCCACTCGAGGACGTGATGAGCTGGGAGAAGTTCTGGGTGTTGCTGGCCTCGCACAAGAGCGGGCTGAAGGCCCTGCTGATGGACCAGGAGTTCGTGGCCGGCATCGGGAACATGTACGCCGACGAGATCCTGTTCGCCGCCGGGCTGCGGTTCGACCGGCTCTCGAGCTCGCTGTCGTCCCAGGAGGTGCGCCGGCTCTACCGGTCCATGGTCGAGACGCTGGCCGAGGCGGTCAAGCGGCGCGGGTCGTCGTTGGCCGACGAGCAGTACCGCGACCTGTTCGGCGAGATCGGCGACTACCAGGACCAGCACCAGGCCTACGACCGTGAGGGCCAGGCCTGCCGTCGCTGCCGTGCCACCATCGTCCGGGTGAAGTCGGGCGGCCGGTCGACCTACTTCTGCGACCACTGTCAGGTGTGACCGCGGCACCGGCCGCTCCGCATCCGCATTTCTCCCTCCTGAGCTGGGGCTCCCGCATGGCGGGGCAGCGACCGATAGGGTGAGCGCCCGGTGTTCCTGAAGTCACTGTCCCTCAAAGGATTCAAGTCCTTCGCCGACCCTGCGGTGCTCGAATTCGAGCCCGGGATCACCGTCGTGGTCGGCCCCAACGGCAGCGGCAAGTCCAACGTGGTCGACGCGGTGGCCTGGGTGCTCGGGGCCCAGGGACCCAGGACGGTGCGGTCGGCGAAGATGGAGGACGTCATCTTCGTGGGCACCGCCAACCGGCCGGCGCTGGGCCGGGCCGAGGTGGCCCTCACCATCGACAACAGCGCCGGCAAGCTCGCCACCGACCTGGCCGAGATCACCATCACCCGGACGCTGTTCCGTTCCGGCGACAGCGAGTACTCGATCAACGGGGCCCCCTGTCGGCTGCTGGACATCCAAGAGCTCCTGTCCGACACCGGTGTGGGTCGCCAGCAGCACGTCATCATCAGCCAGGGCAACCTGGACGCCATCTTGGAGGCCCGGCCCGAGGACCGGCGGGCCGTCATCGAAGAGGCGGCCGGGGTCCTCAAGTACCGGCGCCGCCGCGAGCGGTCCGAGCGACGGCTGGCCTCGACCGAGGAGAACCTGGAGCGCCTGTTCGACCTGGTGCGAGAGGTGAAGCGGCAGATCCGACCCCTCGAACGCCAGGCGGCCGCGGCACGCTCGTATACCGGTCTGGCCGACGAGCTGCGGGCCGTCCGGCTCCACGTGGCCGGCTCCGAGCTCCAGGCCCTCGACGGCCGGCTGTCCTCGGGGGCCAAGGCACAAGCCGAGCTCCGGACGACCGAGGAGCAGTTGCGGGGATCGCTGAGCCAGCTCGACGCCGACAGCGAGCGCACCGCCGACGAGATGTCGGCGCAACGGGAGTCGGACCTCGCCACCGCCCTGGGCCGCGCCGAGGGAATGGTGGAGCGGGCACGTGGTCTGTCCGGAGTGCTGCGCGAGCGCCAGCGGTCGCTGGCCCAGGCGCTCGACGCCGCCGCCGACGCCGACGTCGTGTCCACCCTGGAGGCCGAGGGGGCCAGGCTGACCGAGGAGTTGGGATCGGCCGCCGCCGATGCCGAAGGGCTCGCCCCCGAGCAGGACGGGATCCTCCAGCTGGAGGCGGCCACCGGCGCCGAGCTCGAGGCCCACCTCGCCGCGTGGGGCGACGGTGCCCTGCTCCGCCAGGCCGACGAGGCGGTGACGGTGGCCCAGGGTCAGCTGGCCTCCCTCGAGCATGCGCTCGAGCGGGACCGACGGTCGCTGGATCAGATGCGGGCCCGCCTGGCCACCACCGAGCGCCGCTCGGCGCTCATCGAGGGGGAGGACCACGAGCTGGGCGAGCGCCTGGCCGAGACGGAGCAGGCGCGCCACCAACTGCAGACGGCCGTGGCCGAGACCGAGGCTGCTCACGTCCGCGCCACCCGGCGACTGGAGTCGGCCGAGGGGTCGCTGCGTCAGGCGGAACAGGAGCTGCACCGCTCGGTGGCCCGGGCCGACGCCCTCGAGCGCGCCCTCGACGAGGCCCGGGGGGCGGCAGGTGCCGAACTGCTGGCCGGGGTCGAAGGGGTGGTCGGGACCCTGCTCGACGTCGTCGAAGTGGATTCCGGGTGGGAGGATGCCTTCGAGGCGGCGGCCGGCGCGTCGATCGCCGCCGTCGTGGTCTCGGGTAGTCAGCCGGCGAAGGCCGCGCTCTCGAAGCTCCGCCAGGGCGGCGCCACCGGGGCCGTGCTGGCCCTCACCGACGGTGCGGTGGCCAGGTCGGCGGGCGGTCCGGGCGGTCCGGGCGGTCCCACGACCGACACGCCGGCGGGGACCGAGTCGATCCGGCGCCACGTGCGCCCCCGGCGTGGGGGCCGGGACCTCCCCGGGCTGGAGAGGGTGCTCGACACACTGCTGGCCGGCTCGTGCTGCACGCCGGGGGGATGGTCGGAGGCCATCGACCTGGCGCTGGCCCGCCCCGATCTGGTCGTGGTCACCAGGGACGGGGACCGGTTCTCGCCGACCGGCTGGAGGGTCCGGTCCGGCGGCGGAGTGGTCACGGCGGCAGTGGTCGAAGAGGCACGGGACCGGGCCGACGTGGCGGCGGTGGCGGCCACGGAGGCGGCGGGCGAGCGGGTCCTGGCCCAAGGGGAGGTCGAGTCGACCCGGGCGGCGGCCGCCGAGGCGGTGCGGGCCGACGACCGCAACGAGGTCGAGCACCAGACGGCCCGTTCCGCTCGCCAGCGTGTGGCCAACGACCGCATGGCCCTGGCCGCCGAGTTGGAGGAGGTGCGCCGGAGCCTGGCCGAACTCGACGACCGGATCGACCGCGACACGGAGCGGGCGGTGCGGCTGCGCGACGAGCTCCCGGTGCTGGAGTCCGCCCGGGCGATGGCCTCCGAGCAGGCCGCCGCCGCCCGCGACGAACGGAAGCGGATCGACGAGCGAATCGCCGAGGCGGCCCACCGGCGGTCGGAGTGGGAGGCCCGGACGGCCGGCCTGGTCGAGCGGCGGCGGGTCCTGACCGAGCGCCTGCACGAGGTGGAGCGCCGGCTGACCGGCCACGCCGAGGAGCGGGCCGAGGCGGCCGAGCGGCGCAGAAGGCTGGAGGCGGATGCCACCGCCGTCGAACGGCTGTTGACCGTGGTGGCCTCGGCCCAGGGGGAGCTGGACTCGGCCCTGGCCCTGCTGCGGGAGCGGTACCAGCACCAGCTCGAGGCGGTCCGGGCCGGCGGCGCCCGGCTGGAGGAGCTCCGGCGCCAGCGCTCGGCGAGCGAGCACACGCTGGCGGCGGCCCGGAGCCGACTCCAGAAGATCGAACTCGACCTGGTCGAGGCGACCATCCGCCGGGAGTCGGTGGTCGAGTCACTGCGACGGGAGCTGGCGGCGACCCCCGACGACGCCGTCGGCTCGCCGCTTCCCGAGCTCGCCGAGGGCTCCGACCCGGCCAGCCGCATCGGGGAGCTCGAGGCGGAGCTGGCCGCCCTCGGTCCCGTCAACCCCCTGGCCCTCGAGGAGCTGGCCGAGCTCGGCGAGCGCCACCAGTTCCTCGAGTCCCAGGTGGAAGATGTCCGTACGGCCCGGCGCGAGCTCCACCACGTGATCCGGACGCTGGACGAGGAGATCATGCACGTCTTCGACGCCGCCTTCGCCGACGTCAACGAGCACTTCTCCTCGCTCGTCACCACGCTCTTCCCGGGCGGCACGGGCCGGCTGTCCCTCACCGATCCGGAAAACCTGCTCGACACCGGGGTCGAGGTCGAGGTGCGCCCGGCCGGCCGCAACGTCCGGCGCCTGTCCCTGCTCTCGGGGGGCGAGCGGTCGTTGGTGGCGCTGGCCTACCTGTTCGCCGTCTTCCGCAGCCGGCCGTCCCCCTTCTACCTGATGGACGAGGTGGAGGCCGCCTTGGACGACGTCAACCTGCAGCGGTTCCTCGGTCTGGTCCACGAGTTCCGCGGCGAGGCACAGCTCATCATCGTGAGCCACCAGAAACGGACCATGGAGGCGGCCGATGCCCTCTACGGGGTGACCATGGCTCCGGGGGGATCGTCGAGGGTGGTGAGCCAGAAGGTCGCCCGCCGTCCCGAGGAGGAGCCCGGCGCCCGGTCCGACCCCGGGGACGGTGTGTCCGAGGGGCGGCCCGCACCCGGCCTCCCCCCGGCCAACGGGAGCACGGCCCCGGTCGTCCACACCGCCGCCACCCCGGACCCTGATGCCCCGCTCGGGCCGGCAGTCCCCGGAGCGCCCCGGGCCGACCCGGCCAGGGGGTCCGAGCGGTGATCGGGGTCGTGACGGCGTCGGCAACGTCGGACGTGGTGATCGCCCTGTTCGTGGCGGTCCCGGTCGCCATCGTGGCCGGTGGCACGGCGCTCATCCTCCGGCTGCGGGGGAAGGGCCCGAAGGGCCGGGTGCCGTCCGGGGAGGTGGCCAGCGACGCCCCCACCGACGTCGAGCTGGACAGGAGTGCCGACGCCACCAGACGGGCGTCCCCCGCCCCGGACGGGGGTGCGCCACCGGCCGCCGGCGGGATCGCACCGGTGGGAGTGGTGGTCGAACCGGAGCCCGGCCCGGAGCCAAGCCCGGCACCAGAGCCGGCTACCTACCGCACGCGCCTCGGCAAGGCGCGCGGGCTCTTCTCCGGGTACCTGGGTGCCATCCGCTCCAAGGCCAGGGTGGACGCCTCCACGTGGGACGATCTCGAAGAGGCCCTGATCCGTGCCGATGTCGGGGTGGGGGCGACCGATGCCCTGCTCACCGATCTGCGGGCCAGGGTGGCGTCCGGCGAGATCGGAGGTCCCGAGGCGCTCGTGGACGCCCTCAGGGCGGACCTGGTGGCCATGCTGTCCACCACCGACGCCGGCCTGGCGCTCCCGTCCGAGGACGCCTCCGGGGGCATCTCCGACGGCGCCTCCGGGGACGGCGATGCGCTCGTCGATGTGTGGCTGTTCGTGGGCGTGAACGGGGTGGGCAAGACCACCACGGTGGGAAAGGTGGCCAATCGGCTCTCGGCCTCGGGGGTCAAGGTGCTGTTGGCCGCCGGCGACACGTTCCGGGCGGCCGCCGGCGAGCAGTTGGCCATGTGGGCCTCGCGTGCCGATGCCGACATCGTGCGGGGGTCCGAGGGCGGGGATCCGAGCTCGGTGGTGTTCGACGCCGTGCAGCGGGCGGCCTCCCGGGGGCATGCCGTCGTCCTGGCCGACACCGCCGGCCGGCTCCACAACAAGGTGAATCTCATCGAGGAGCTGAAGAAGATCCGGCGCATCGCCGACCGGCCGCCGGGTCATGTCGTCGAGGTCCTGTTGGTGCTCGACGCCACCACCGGGCAGAACGGTCTGGCGCAGGCCAAGGTGTTCCTCGAGGCGGTCGACGTCTCCGGGGTCGTGCTCACCAAGCTCGACGGCACGGCCAAAGGCGGGATCGTGGTGGCCATCCAACGGGAGCTGGGGCTCCCGGTGAAGCTGGTCGGTCTGGGCGAGGGAGTGGACGACCTGGTCGACTTCGACGCCGCCGCATTCGTCGACGCGCTGTTCTGACCGCCCGTCCTGTAGCCTGAGGAACCCATGTTCGAGAGCCTGTCCGACCGATTCGAGGGGATCCTCAGCCGACTCCGCGGCCGCGGCCGACTGAGTGAGGCCGATGTCGACGAGGTCCTGCGGGAGATCCGGACGGCGCTGCTCGAAGCCGACGTGGAGATCGGCGTGGTGCGCGGCTTCACCGAGGCGGTCCGGGTCCGTTGCGTCGGCTTGGAGCTGTCCCAGGCCCTGAGCCCCGGCCAGCAGGTCATCAAGATCGTCAACGAGGAGTTGGTGACGATCCTCGGCGGCGAGACGCTCAAGATCACCTACGCCGGTCGGCCTCCGACCGTGATCCTGCTGGCCGGACTGCAGGGTTCGGGCAAGACCACCGCCTCGGCCAAGCTGGCCCGCTGGTTCAAGCAGCAGGGGCGCAACCCGCTGCTCGTCGGGGCGGACCTCCAACGGCCCGCCGCCGTGGAGCAGCTGCGCGTCCTGGGCGGCCAGGCCGGCATCACCGTGTTCAGCGAGCCCACCGACCCGGTCGCCGTGGCCGCCGCCGGGCTGGAGGAGGCCAAGCGCCTCGGACGGGACGTCCTGATCGTGGACACCGCCGGCCGACTGGCCATCGACGAGGACCTGATGGTCGAGATCCGCGATATCGCCGGCGTGGTCGACCCGCACTACACGTTCCTCGTCATCGACGCCATGACCGGGCAGGACGCCGTGGCCACCGCATCGGCGTTCCACGACGCCCTGACCCTCGACGGCGTGATCCTGACCAAGCTGGACGGAGACGCCCGTGGGGGTGCGGCGCTCTCGGTCAAAGAGGTGGTCGGCCGTCCCATCGCCTTCGCCTCGACGGGTGAGAAGCTGGACGACTTCGACCAGTTCCACCCGGACCGGATGGCCGATCGCATCCTCGGGATGGGGGACGTGCTCAGCCTGATCGAGCAGGCCGAGCGGACCATGGACAAGGACGTCGCCACCAAGGGCGCCGCCGCCATGATCGAGGGCCGGTTCACCCTCGAGGACTTCCTCGAGCAGCTCCAGCAGGTGAAGAAGATGGGTTCGGTGTCGGGCATGCTTTCGATGCTCCCCGGCGTCCCGAAGGACCTCAAGCAGGCGTCCTCGGCCATCGACGACCGCCAGATCGGGCAGATCGAGGCCATCATCCGGTCGATGACGCCGAAGGAGCGGGTCGACCCGGCCATCATCGACGGCGGGCGGCGCGTTCGGATCGCCAACGGCAGTGGGACGGCCACGTCCGACGTCAACGCACTCCTGAAGCAGTTCAAGGAGATGCAGAAGATGATGAAGGGGATGGGCAAGGGCGGCATGGGGGGTGCCCTCGGCGGGCTCGGCGGGCTGCTGGGGCGCGGGCCGAAGGGTGGTCCGCGCCTGTCGCCGTCGGCGATGGCCGACATGGCCGAACTGAGCGCCGGCGGGGACCTGGCGGGGTTCCCCGGGCTGGGCGATGACCCCGGGGCCATGGCCTCGCCCGGCGGCCTGGGCGTCGGAGGTGGCGGCATGGGGGCCGGAGGTGGTGGCCGGGGTGCGTCCCGGTCCAAGTCCAAGGGGAAGGGTGGCAAGAAGGGAAAGGGCGGGGGCCGGGTCACCCCCAAGGCCCGCTGACGCCAATGCGGCCCTTCCATCGCCTAGACAAGTAGGCACGCGTCCCCTGGTGGCGACAGGCGTGTGCCCGGCCCACCGGACCGATTGCACGCCGGTCCCGGTAATGGTGGGAGACTATTGCGCGCTATCGACAGAATGCAGAGGAGTTCACTGTGGCCGTAAAGCTCCGCCTCGTGCGGATCGGGAAGAAGAAGCAGCCGACCTACCGGCTGGTGGCGGCGGACAGCCGTTCGCCGCGCAATGGTCGTTTCATCGAGATCGTGGGCACCTACGCCCCCCGGGGGAAGTCGCTGGCCGAGCCCGACGCCGTCGTGGAGATCGACAACGCCAAGGCGATCAAGTGGCTGTCCCAGGGGGCGACTCCGACCGAGCGGGTCGAGAAGCTCCTGAAGCAGTCTGGCGCCCTCGACGAGTTCGCCAGCGCCAAGGCGTCCAAGTGACCGACGACGTGGCACTCGACTCCGCCGACGATGTCAACACCATCGACGACGAAGGCGATCACGAGGACGACGACGTCGGCAACCGGGTGTCGGGTGGCACCCCGCTCGCGGTGGTGACGTACCTGGTCAGCTCCATCACGTCGGACCCCGAGGCGGTCGTCATCAACACCGACGAGCGGGGCAACTCGGTCCGGTTCCGGATCCACGTCGCCCCCGAGGACATGGGACGGGTCATCGGCCGGCGCGGTCGGGTGGCCCAGGCCATCCGCACGGTGGTGGCGGCCGCCGGTGCTCGTGACGGCGTCCAGACCAGCGTCGACATCGTCGACGACTGATCCCGCCGCACCGTTGCCCCACCCGGCCGTGACCGGAGGCGGAGGGCCCGTCCAGCCGGATACCCCGCTGCTGGAGGTGGGGGCGATTGTGAAGCCGCACGGTCTCCGGGGCGAAGTCATCGTGAAGCTCTCCACCAACCGGGAGGAGCGGGTCGCTCCCGGCGTGGTCCTGACCGGCGGTGACGGCAGCCGGTTCGAAGTGGTGGCATCGTCACCCCACCGCGGCCGGTTCATCGTGACGCTTCAGGGGGTCCACGGCGTCGAGGCCGCCGAGGAGCTCCGGGGGACGACCCTGTTCGCCACCCCGCTCGAGGACCCCGAGGCGCTGTGGGTCCACGACCTGATCGGGTCCCGGGTCGAGGACGGCGGCGGCCGACTCCTCGGCACCGTCGACGCCGTCCAGGCCAACCCGGCCAGCGACCTCCTCGTCCTGGACACCGGCGCCCTCATCCCCCTCCGGTTCGTGGAGCGCTCGGAGCCGGGGGTGCGTGTGATCGTCGACCTCCCCGACGGCCTCCTCGACCTCTACTGATCGCCGATCTCCGTCGTGAGCCCGCTGCGCATCGACGTCTTCACCCTCTTCCCCGAGGTCATCGACCACTACACCGACGCCTCGATCCTCGGGCGGGCCCGGGCCGCGCACCAGCTCGACCTGCGCACCCACGACGTGCGCGACGCCGCCACGGACACCCACCGCTCCGTGGACGACGCCCCGTTCGGGGGCGGTGCGGGCATGGTGCTCTCCACCGAGGCGGTGTTCCGCTCCGTCGAGCAGGTGGCCGCCTCCGAGGACGGCCTTCCCCGGCCGCTGGTGTTGCTGTCCCCGGCCGGTCGGCGTTTCGACCAGGGGGTGGCCCACGAGTACGCCGGGCTCCCCGGGGGGTTCTCGCTCGTGTGCGGGCGCTACGAGGGGGTCGACCAGCGGGTCGCCGACCATCTGGTCGACGAAGAACTGTCGGTGGGCGACTTCGTCCTGGCCGGCGGGGAGCTGGCCGCCCTGGTGGTGGTCGAGGCGGTGGCCCGCCTGGTCCCCGGTGTGCTCGGCAACGAACTGTCCTCCGGAGACGAGAGCTTCTCGGCAGGCCTGCTCGAGTACCCCCACTACACCCGGCCGGCCGAATTCAGGGGCTGGGAGGTCCCCGAGGTGCTCCGCTCCGGTGACCACGGTCGGGTCGAGGAGTGGCGCCGGGCCCAGGCCCTGGTCCGAACCTTGCAACGCCGCCCGGACCTCATCGACGACCGGGGGGGCCTCACCGATCAGGAGGTCCGACTCCTGGCTGACCACGGTGAGGTGCAGCTACTCCGCGATCACGGCTACGATTGGTGAGCCTCGTCGGCACCGGTGTGCCGGTGTTCGCAGCGAAGGCCTGGACGATCGACCACTCCCCCCAAAAATGTTGCCGGGGTGGTGCCGACGCCCAGGGCTCCGACGGGGGAGAGCCCGAACGATCCGTGGAAAGACGCGCCCCATGAACCCGACCGACATCATCGACCGCGACAGCCTGCGGGACGACATCCCAGACTTCCGCCCCGGTGACACCGTAAAGGTGCACGTACGCGTCGTCGAGGGCACCCGCGAGCGGGTCCAGGTGTTCCAAGGGGCGGTGGTCCGCAGGCAGGGCACCGGCGTCCGCGAGACCTTCACCGTGCGCAAGGTGAGCTTCGGGGTCGGGGTGGAGCGGACCTTCCCGGTGCACTCCCCGGTCATCGCCCTCACCGAGGTGGTGTCGCTGGGCGATGTCCGCAGGGCCAAGCTGTACTACCTGCGTGACCGGCATGGTAAGGCGGCGAAGATCAAGGAGCGGCGGACTGCCCGCGCCTGAACCGATGCCATGCCGGTCGTGACGTCATGAGTGAAGAGGACCTCGAGCGCTACGAGTCCGAGATCGAGCTGGCCCTCGTCCAGGAGTACCGGGCAGTACTCCCGCTGTTCGCCTATGTCGTCGAGACCGAGCGCCGTTTCTACCTGGCCAACAGCGTCGAGGTCACCGTCCGGTCCGACTCCACGCCGGCCTGCGTCGAGGTCCAGCTGAACGACGCCTGGGTGTGGGACATGTACCGGCCCGCCCGCTTCGTCCCCTCGGTGAGGATCCTCACCTTCCGGGACGTCAATATCGAGCGGCTCCCCGAGAAGGAACTGTGAGCGGGGGCGCCACGGGGCGCCCGTCCGACCCACGACGTGCCCTCGGCAGTGCCGGGGAGGACCGGGCGGCGGCCTGGTACGAGGACCAGGGCTACGAGGTCCTCGAGCGCAACTGGCGCCGGCGGGAGGGCGAGGTCGATCTCATCGTCCGCCGGGGAACCACCGTGGCGTTCTGCGAGGTGAAGACCCGCACCACCGACGCGTACGGCAGCGGTGCCGAATCGGTGCTCGAGTCCAAGCAGCGAAGGATCAGGCGGCTGGCGTCGCGGTGGCTGTCGGAGCTGACCCCGGCGGTGGGACGGGCTCGGGTCGATGTGCGGTTCGATGTGGTCTCGATCACCGCCGGCCGGATCGAAGTCATCGAAGATGCCTTCTGAGGGGCCGGTCTCCTAGGCTGCCCCCATGACCGACCGGCTCGAGACCCTGCTGGTCGAGCGTGACGGCGGCGTGGTGACCGTCACCATGAACCGCCCGGCCCGCAAGAACGCCGCCAACGGGACCATGTGGCGGGAGTTGCTGGAGGTGTTCGACGAGGTCGCCGCCGATCGGCACGACCGGGTGATGGTCCTCACCGGCGCCGGTGGCGCCTTCTGTTCGGGAGCCGACCTCGGCGACGCCTCCAACGTCGCAGGCCGGCCCGGTGACCCCTTCCTCGTGCAGATGCGTGCGCTCGGCCAGGTGGCGCTCCGCCTCCATCAGATCCCCAAGCCGACCATCGCCAAGGTCGGAGGGATCGCCGCCGGGGCGGGAATGAGCATGGCCCTCGGGTGCGACCTGGTGGTGGCGTCCGAGTCGGCCCGCTTCTCCCAGATCTTCTCCAAGCGGGGCCTGTCGATCGACTTCGGCGCCTCGTGGCTCCTGCCCCGTCTGATCGGCCTGCACCGGGCCAAGGAGCTGGCCTTCTTCGCCGATATCCTGAGTGCTGCGGAGGCGGAGTCGATCGGGGTGGTGAACCGGGTGGTTCCCGACCCCGAGCTGGACCCCTTCGTCGCCGGATGGGCGCGGCGGTTGGCCGGCGGACCACCCTTGGCGCTGTCGCTGACCAAGACCATGCTCAACGGCTCGATGAACCTCTCACTCGACCAGGCGCTGGAGGAGGAGGCACGGTCCCAGGCCATCAACTTCGGGACCGCCGACACCGCCGAGGCCCTCCTGGCCTTCGCCGAGAAGCGCGAGCCGCGGTTCACCGGCCACTGAACCGGCTCGGCCTGCCGGCTCGGCCGGCGGTCCTGGGCGGTGGTCCTGGGCCGGCGGTCCTGGGCCGGCGGTCCTGGGCGGTGGTCCTGGGGCGGTGGTCCTGGGCCGGCGGTCCTGGGCTGTGGTCCTGGGCTGAACCTCGCCTGATTGTTTTTCCATTTAACCGACCATTGGTATCCCACTCAGCACACGGAGGAGCACGGCGCCGCATCTCCCATCTCCGGGTGCAGCGATAGTCGGCGCTCCGGGATCCGGAGACCCTCGAGCCGGAGGGACTGGTTCCTATCCGCTGCGGACTGTGACACCCGGGTCGTACTGTCCCAGGTGCGCATCGGGGTCCGCCACAACCGCAGCCGTCAGCAGTGCGGTCGAGTGACCCTCCTTTCGTCAGCCTTCCGGTGAGCGGACGCATCTGACAACCCCTCGAGGGAGTCGGAGGTTCCCGACCGGACTTGTTCTACGAGGCATCATGATCGCTGCAATTCCCTCCGCCGTCCTCATCGGTGTCGACGGCAAGATCGTCTTCGTCGAGGTCCACGTGTCGAACGGCCTTCCCGGGTTCACGGTGGTCGGCCTGCCGGACGCCGCCGTGCGGGAGTCCCGCGACCGGGTGCGCGCTGCGCTCCTGTCGAGTGGGCTCACCTGGCCGCTGCGCCGGGTGACCGTCAACTTGGCCCCTTCCGGCATGCGCAAGGGAGGCGCCGGCCTCGATCTCCCCATTGCCGTGGGCGTACTGGTGGCCTCGGGCGAGCTCGAGCCGGCCCAGGTCGACGGGATGGCTTTAGTGGGTGAGCTCGGCCTCGACGGTTCGCTGCGGGGCGTACCGGGTGTCGTCGTCCTCGCCGAGGCGCTCGGAGCATTCCGGCTGGTCGTGCCCGAGGAGAGCGCCAATGAGGCGGTACTGGCCGGCCGATCCGAGGTGCTCACCGCGCCGAACCTCCGAGCACTCGTCGACCGATTGTCCGGGCGCAGACCGTGGATCGAGGCGCCCCCGGCGACGATGGCTGGGCCCGATGCCGATTCCCTGGCCGGCCCGGACGGCACAACGGACCACTCGATGCGGAGCAGGGGTGGCGCCCCCGTTCGGGCGGAGGGCGAACTGTCGGAAATACGCGGTCAGCGGTTGGCCCGGCGGGCGCTGGAGGTGGCGGCAACCGGTGGTCACCACCTCTTGTTGGTCGGTCCCCCTGGTTCGGGGAAGACGATGCTGGCTCGCTGCCTTCCGGGACTCCTCCCGGACCTCGATCGCGCCACTGCGCTGGAGGTGACCAGGATCCATTCCGTCGCCGGATCCGGGATTCCGTCCGGCGGCCTGATCGGTCGGCCACCGTTCCGCGCACCGCACCATGGGGCCTCTCCGGTGGCCATGATCGGCGGCGGTACCGCGTGGATGCGCCCGGGCGAGATCAGTCTCTCGCACGGGGGCGTGCTGTTCCTGGACGAGATGGGCGAGTTCCCGGCCGTGGTGCTGGATGCGCTGCGCCAACCGCTCGAGGACGGACAGGTCCGAGTCAGCCGATCGCGGGGCTCGACCACGTTCCCAGCCCGGTTCATCCTCATCGGGGCGATGAACCCCTGCCCTTGCGGAGAGGGGGGACGACCGGGCGCCTGCCGTTGCACCGTGGCCGCCCGGGCCCGTTACGGCCGGCGGCTATCGGCCCCCCTGCTCGACCGGTTCGACATCGCGGTACCCGTCGGTCGGCTCAGATTCGACGAGCTCAGCTCTTCCGAGGCGGCGGAAGATTCGGAGTCGGTCGCCCGACGCGTCCTGCACGCCCGGGCCCGCGCCGGCGCACGGGGGTTCGCAGTCAACGCCGATCTCCCCGGGGCCGTGCTCGATGACGTGGCCCCGCTGAGCGCTCCTGCGTCGCTTCTCCTCGAGCGCCGGGTGCGATCGGGAGCGCTGAGCGCAAGGGGTCTGCACCGGGTGCGCCGGTTGGCGCGCACCATTGCCGACCTGGATGACGGGGGCGACCTGATCGATGCACACCACGTGAGCGAGGCCCTCCTGCTCCGGTGTCAGCGGGAGATGCTCTTGGGGGAGCGCTGATGACAGACATCGCCGAACACCAAACCTACGCTGCCGCGCTGGCAGGATTACCAGGCATGACGCCGGTGCGCCTGGCCAAGGTGACCGACGGCTTCACTCCGGTGACCGCATGGAGCGCCATAGAGGCGGGGACTCACCCCGGCGATCCGCGTCGGCGTTTCGTGGCCGCGGCACGCGCCACCGACGTCGAGGAGGTGCGGCGCCGTTACGCCGGCATCGGCGTCGCGGTTCTGCTCCCGGGTGCCGCTGGGTATCCGAGCGCGTTGATCGGCGACCCCGGTGCCCCGGCCGTGCTCTTCGCGCTGGGTGATCCGACGGTGCTCGAGTGTCGACGACGAGTGGCCATCGTGGGGACCCGTTCGGCCACACCCTACGGCCGCCAGGTGGCGTCCGAACTTGCCGCTGATCTGGCCTCCGCCGGTGTGGCGGTGGTGTCCGGTCTGGCCAGAGGGATCGATGCGGCGGCGCACGCTGGAGCCTTGCGTGCGGCAGACCGTGCGGCGAAGGCCGAAGCCGAAGCAGTCGCGCCGCCCGTCGCCGTCGTCGGGACCGGCCTGGACGAGGTGTATCCCGCGTCGAGCGCCGCACTGTGGGACGAGGTCTCGGCGAGCGGCGCCGTCCTGTCGGAGTCCCCGCTCGGAACCAAGCCACGTCCAGGTGTCTTTCCCGCCCGCAATCGGATCATCGCGGCGCTGTCCGATGTGGTGGTCATTGTGGAGAGCCATCATCGTGGGGGTTCGCTCTACACGGCAGAGGCGGCCGCCCGACGGGGCATCCCGGTTTGTGCCGTCCCCGGTTCGGTGCGGAGCGCGTCGTCGTCGGGCACCAACGCCCTGCTCGTCGACGGCTGCATTCCGATTCGTGACGCCACCGATGTCCTCGTGGCGCTATCCCTGGCCGGTGCCCCGGCGGCGGATCGGCGGAGTCATCCGTCGTCGGGGGCACCCGGCTCCCAAGTCGGACGCCCGCCACGAACGGCGCCCGATCGGGCCGTCGACCCCGTATTGACACCTTCGGAGCGGTCGGTACTTCTGGCGCTGGACGAATCGCCGACCGCCTTCGAGACCATATTGCTGCGGACCGATCTGTCGATCGCCGACGCTGCGGCAGCCTGCGATGCTCTGGTGGAACACGGGCTGTTGGTGTGCGGCCCCGGATGGTGGTGCAAGAGGATGTGAGGGGCTCGCCACGATCACTGGTGGATCGCCGCGGACCGCGCTGGACCGGCTGGGCCGGACCTACTCACCGAATGTTAAATGGAAAAACAATGGCGGCTTCAAGGGGTCCGCGCACCAACTTGGTGAGTTACCGACACTGGTCGGGACGAGCCAAGGAGGTTGGAGATGACACCGATGTTGACCCGGGAGCAGAGACAAATGGCCGCCCGTCTTCGAGCCGAGGGCCTGGACTGGAAGGACATCGCCCGAGCGTGTGGGTGCTCGGTCGACTCGATTCGCTACGTAGGCCACCTGGCACCCGATGACCAGGTTCGGATCGATCGTGGATTCGGCTCGCCAGCGTGGACCCCGGCTGCGGGGCGGTTGACCTTCGGCGACCGGGAGGAGATCGTGATCGGGCTGGCCCGGGGGGAGACCCTGGCCACCATCGCCCGCAGGCTCCATCGAGCCCCGTCGACCATCAGCCGGGAGGTGGCGGCCAACGGGGGCGCCAACCGCTACCGGGCCTGGGGCGGCTACCTGCGGGCCTATGCCCAGTCCCGTCGGCCCAAGCCCACCAAGCTGGGCTCGAGCCCCGAGCTGTTGGCCGAGGTCGTCCAGGCGTTGGAGAAGTTCTGGTCTCCCTGGGAGATCTCCCGTCGCTTGCGCCTGGATCACCCAGACGATCCGATGATGCAGGTGAGCCACGAGACCATCTACCAGTCCCTCTACGTCCAGGGCCGCGGGGAGCTCCGCCGGGAGCTGGCCCGGTGCCTGCGCAGCGGCAGGGCCAAACGCCGGCCCCAGGGCCGAAACGAGACCCGGGGGAAGATCAAGGACATGGTGATGATCTCCGAGCGACCGGCCGAGGTTGCGGACCGGGCCGTCCCCGGCCACTGGGAGGGCGACTTGATCATGGGCAGGAACAACCGCTCGGCGGTCGGGACCCTGGTCGAGCGGTCCACCCGCTTCGTCCTGCTGTTGCACCTGGGAGCGGGCAAGGACGCCTGGTCGGTCAAAGAGGCCATGCAACAGGCCATCACCACGCTGCCCGAGAAGCTGGTCAAGACCATCACCTGGGACCAGGGTGCCGAGATGGCCCGCCACCTCGAGTTCACCGTCGAGACCGGCGTGCCCGTCTACTTCTGTGACCCCCACAGTCCCTGGCAGCGGGGATCCAACGAGAACACCAACGGGCTGTTGCGCCAATACATGCCCAAGGGAACCAACCTGTCGGTCCACACCCCCGAGGACCTGGCCGCCATCGCCTGGAGCCTCAACGACCGTCCCCGCGAGACCCTCGGATTTCTGAAACCATCAGAGAAGCTCGCTGAGGTTATTGCGCAGACCGGTTGAAGCCACCAATCGGCCAAGGTTCACCGACACAACAGCACGACGACACGACTCGGCGCCCGTGCCCGATCGTTGGACCTAGGCGGCCGGGAACGATCCTTGCTGCCAACCGATAGCCGCCGAGGTCACCGGCCCGGCGACCGGGGGCGAGCCGAAGGCCGGGGCCGAGCAGGACGAAAGGTGCGTCTGGGCCCCGTACCAGGTCGCCCCGGCGGATTTCCAGGCCAGCCAGCAGGTGCCATCGGCCGAGTGATCGGCCAAGGTGACACTGCCACTTTGATTGTCCGCCGCCACACTGACCACGACCGGACTCGAACTGGGCCCGTCCACGAACGAGATCGAAGGATCGGAGCTCGCCAGCGCCGACGCACTGACGCCGCCATATCCCCCGGCCTGGGCGAGCGCGCCACCGGTGGCCGACAGTGCCGTCGTCAGCGACTGCTGGGCTTGGAGCGCATCGGCCTCGGCAACCCCGGGAGCGTTCGAGATGCTGGTGCTGGAGTTGCCACCTGAGTGGAGAGTGCTGCTCAGAAGGACGGCAACCAGCAAGGCCGCGGCCACCAGGCTGAGCATGGTGGCGATCATGGAGAAGCCCCCTTCGCCGACACGGCGGTCGGGGCGATCCAGTCGGGACCGAGGATCCATTCCCGTTACATCGGCTGACCGGTGGCCCTCACTTGAGGGATCGGACCTCTTCAGGGTCGGGCACAGACCGAGGCCCAGGCCCCCACTTGACCGGGGAGGAAGGACTCAGCTGTCCTCGGACTGCATCACGACCTTGTCGGCCTTGACCCGGAACTTCACCCGGACCTCGCCGGGCCGGCGCATCGGATACGTGTCGACGCCCAGGTACTTCTTGGCCAGGGAGTCGATGTGGGCGTCCGCTCCCTCCTCGGTCTCTTCCACCTGCCCCCGGACGACAACGACGTTGTAGGGGTCGTCGGGATCGACGACGGATACCGCCACGTGGGGGTTCTTCTCCAGATTGGCTGTCTTGGCCCGGCCCCGGGCGGTGTTGAAGACCAGGTCGTCGCCGTCGTGGTCGATCCACACCGGGGTCAGCTGGGGCCTTCCTTCGGCATCCACGGTCGCCACGCTGGCGATGATGGGGCGTTCGATGAGGGTCTTTGCCTTGGTGCTGAGGGTGGTGGTCAAAGGAATCGTTCCTCCAAAGTCGGGCCCGGTGGGCGCAGGCCAAGCGGGTTTCGGTCTCGGTTTCAGACCGCGGGGGCGGTCGGCACCGAGGTTACCCATGCCCGCGGAGGGTCCGAGCGGACGGCTCGGCGACCACCGCTGGTACGGTGCCGGCATGCGCATCGGAGCCCACGTGCGGGCCGGCAAAGGCCTGGTCCCAGCGCTCGAGCACGGGGCAGAAATCGGTGCTGAGGTCGTGCAGATCTTCACCCAGAGTCCCCGCATGTGGAAGCCCTCACAGTACGGACCCGACGTACTCGAACGTTATCGACAGGCACAGGCCGAGCATCGCTCGGTGTCCTCTACGTACTGCCATGCCACCTACCTGATCAACCTCGCCACGCCGGACCCGGTGCTGTCCGACAAGTCGCGGGCCTGTCTGAGCGCCAACCTGTCCACCGCCGAGGGCATGGGGGCCGACGGGCTGGTGCTCCATATCGGGAGCCATCGGGGTAGCGGGTTCGAAGCCACGCTCCCCGGGGTGGTGGACGCGCTCGTCGAGGCGCTCGACTCTGTGGAGCAGGCGGAGGATCCGTGCCCGATCCTGCTGGAGAATGCCGCCGGTGCGGGCGACACCGTCGGTCGCTCGTTCGAGGAGCTGGCAGCGGTCATCGCCTCGGCCGGAGGCGACGAGCGCCTCGGAGTCTGCCTCGATACCCAGCACCTGTGGGCATCGGGCATCCCCTTCGCCACCATCGAGGACGCCGACGACCTTCTCGCCCTCATCTCGGACACCGTCGGTCTCGACCGGTTGCGTTGCATCCACCTCAACGACTCGAAGGTCGAGTTCGGGGCCAACCGGGACCGGCACGAGAACATCGGGGCCGGCACCATCGGGGCCGACGGGTTGTCGGCGCTTCTCGGGCACCCCGACCTCCAGGGGCTCCCGGCCATCCTCGAGGTTCCCGGCGACGGCGACGGCCCTCGCGTCAAGGATGTGAGGGCCGCCCGCAGGATATGGAAGAAGGGCGTGGCCCTTCGGTCCTGACCCACCCGCCCGTGACCCACCCGCCCGTGACCCACCCGCCCGTGACCCACCCGCCCGTGACCCGCCCGCCCGTGACCGGGTTGTAATGAGAATCATTCTTATATACAGTGGCACGAGTGGAGCGGACGGATCAGCGACGGGGGATCGGCCGATGCGCACTGGCCTGGGCGGCCGCTCTGGCCCTGCTGCTGGGGACGACAGGCTGCGCGGCGAACGGTCGGCCGGCGGGGGCCACCGGATCGGGAGGCACGGCACGGGTCGTCGACGTCACGGCGGCGGAGAATTTCTGGGGCAGCATCGCCGCTCAGGTCGGCGGGGTCCATGCCCACGTTGTAAGCATCATTACCAATCCGAATACCGACCCCCACGCCTACGAACCCACCGCCATCGATGCCCGGACGCTGGCGGAGTCGGAGCTCGTGGTGGAGAACGGCATCGGGTACGACCCCTGGGTGCCACGGCTCCTCGCCGCTGACCGGGGGAACCAGACCGTGTTGGACGTCGGGGGCGTTCTGGGTATCGCCCCGGGGGGCAATCCCCACCGCTGGTACGACCCGACCGACGTGCACCTGGTGGTGGCGCGGCTGGTGTCGGACTTCCAGGCCCTCGATCCGACCGACCGGGCCTACTTCGCCCGCCAGGGCACCCGCTTCGACACGGTCGATCTGGCCGCCTACAACCGGACCGTCGCCGCCATCCGGACCCGTTACGCAGGCACCCCGGTGGGTGCGTCGGAGTCCATCTTTGCCATGCTCGCCCCGGCGCTGGGGCTCGATCTGATCACCCCGACGTCGTTCCTCGACGACATCAGCGAGGGGAACGACGTATCCGTGGCCGACAAGGAGACCATCGACAACCAGATCCACCGCCACTTGATCGACATCTACGTCTACAACAGCCAGAACGTCACGCCCGACGTCCAGGCCCAGCTCGTCGAGGTCCGGGCCGAGGGCATTCCCGTGGCGACCATCACCGAGACCCTCCAACCCGCCACCAGCACCTTCCAGGCCTGGCAGACCCGGCAGCTGCGGGGGATCCAGACAGCCCTGATCCACTCCCGCGCCTCCCGGGGAGGAGTGGCGCATGGCTGACGTCGAGCCGGTGGTGCGCCTGGAGGATGCCGCGGTTCGGCTCGGCGGCCGCACCGTGTGGTCGCACGTGGACCTCGAGGTCGGGGCCGGGCAGTTCGTGGCCGTGCTCGGGCCCAACGGTGCGGGCAAGTCCACGCTGATCAAGGCGGTCCTGGGGATCCTGCCACTGGCCGAGGGCCGGGCCGACGTGCTCGGCCGGCCGCCAGGGGAGCGTGGAGCAGACATCGGCTACCTGCCCCAGCGGCGGAGCTTCGACCGCGGGCTCCGGGTCCGGGGTGTCGACGTGGTGCGTTTGGGGAGCGACGGGGACCGCTGGGGCCTTCCCGTTCCCGGCGGGGACCGCCTCTTCTCCCGTCGGCGCTCCGAGCGTCGTCGGGTGGACGAAGTCATCGAACTGGTGGGCGCATCGTCGTTCGCCCACCGTCCCATCGGTCAGGTGTCCGGGGGAGAACAGCAGAGGCTGCTGATCGCCCAGGCCCTGGTCCGACGGCCGAGGCTCCTCCTACTCGACGAACCCCTCGACAGCCTGGACCTGCCCAACCAGGCGGCGGTCGCCGCCCTCATCTCCGACATCAGCAGCGAGTACGGGATCACCGTCATGATCGTGGCCCACGACGTCAATCCCATCGTCTCGTATCTCGACGGAGTCGTCTACGTGGCCCGGGGCGGGGCGGTCAGCGGGCCGCTGGAGGAGGTGATCACCTCCGAGACGCTGAGTGAGCTCTACCAGACCCCCATCGAGGTGCTGCACACGGCGGCCGGGGGACTGGTCGTGGTGGGCCAGCCCGAGGCGCCGGCCCACCACGCCGACCGGCACACGGGGGAGCCCCACTGATGGCCCGGGCCTGGAGCGATCTCCATCAGATGTTCGGGCTCCACTTCATGGTCAACGCCTTCCGGGCCGGCACCATCGTGGCCGTGGTCGCCGGCGCTGTCGGCTGGTTCATGGTGCTCAGGCGACAGAGCTTCGCCGGGCACACCCTCGCCGTGGTGTCGTTCCCCGGGGCGGCCGCCGCGGTGTGGTTGGGCGTCAGCGCCACGGCCGGCTACTTCGCCGGGAGCATCCTCGCCGCCCTGGTCATCGCCATGGTGCCCCGGTCGTCGTCGGGCCGGGCCCGCAGTCAGGAGTCGGCGGTGATCGGCACCGTCCAGGCGTTCGCCCTGGCCTGCGGTGTCCTGTTCGTCAGTCTGTACGGTGGCTTCCTCGACAGCCTCACCGGGCTGCTGTTCGGGACGTTCCTCGGCATCTCCGACGGCCAGGTGGCGGTACTGGGGGTGGTGGCGGTGGTCGTCCTGGTGGTGCTGGCGGTGACGGCCAGGCCCTTGTTCTTCGCCACGATCGACGCCGATGTGGCCTCCGCCCGGCGTGTGCCGGTCCGGGCCCTCTCGATCGTCTTCCTCGTCCTACTCGGGTGCACGGCCGCCGAGGTGAGCCAGATCACCGGTGCCCTCTTGGTGTTCGCCCTCCTGGTCATGCCGGCCGCCGCCGCCCAGCAGCTGGCGGTGCGCCCGGCGGTGAGCTTCGTGATCACCATCGTCTTGGCGTTGGTGGTGACGTGGTCGTCGCTGGTGGTGTCGTACTTCTCGGTGTATCCGGTCGGCTTCTATGTCTCGACCATCGGATTCACCGTGTACGTGGCCGCCGCCGCCGGTCGGGCCGTGACGGACCGGCGGGGTGCCCGGCGGGCCCGCCCGCACCTCAGGTCGGATGCCGGGGCACCGGTCGGCGCGTGACAACCGTGCTGACGACCATCGACCCGCTGGTGGGGTTGGCCCACCTGTGGGACCACCCGTTCCTGCGCCTGGCGCTCGGCGCCGGGACGTGCATCGCATTGGCGGCCGGACTGATCGGGTACGTGGTGGTGCTGCGGGGGCAGGTGTTCACCGGGGACGCCCTCTCCCACGTGGCGTTCACCGGCGCCCTGGCCGCCCTGGCCTTCGGGGTCGATCTTCGGGTGGGGCTGTACGGGGCGTGCGTGTCCTTCGCCATCCTGATGGCGCTTCTCGGTCGTCGGGCCGGGGCCGACGACTCGGTGATCGGCAGCGTCTTCGCCTGGATACTCGGGCTCGGAGCACTGTTCTTGTCCATCTTCACCACCGCCCAGAGCGGATCGGGGGGCGCCGGGGGCGACGCCGGTGTCAATGTCCTGTTCGGCTCCATCCTGGGCCTCTCATCGTCCCAGGCCATCAGCGACTCGATCGTGGCGCTGGCGGTCGCCGGACTGGTCGTGGCCATGGGCCGGCCGTTGGTCTTCGCCAGCCTGGACCCGGACGTGGCCGCCGCCCGGGGCGTGCCGGTTCGGTTCCTCGGCTATGCCTTCTTCGTACTCTTGGGAGTGACGGCCGGTGTGGCCACCCAGGCCGTGGGGGCGCTCTTGCTGCTGGGGCTGCTGGCCGCCCCGGCCGGTGCCAGCCAGCTCCTCACCGCACGGCCCTTCGCCGGCCTGTGGCTGTCGGGGGGCATCGCCGTCCTCGCCATGTGGGGTGGCCTGGTGGTGGCCACGGTGGCTCCCCGGGTCCCGCCCAGCTTCGGGATCCTGGCTGTGGCCACCGTCACCTACGGGGTCGCCGGTGCGGTCGCGGTGGCTCGCGCCCGCCGGCGCAACCGGACCCCCGGCGTCGGTGGAGGAGCCGGAATGGCGTCCCGTCACGCCCGGGAGGAGCTCGGTGTTTCCCGGACCCCGTAGTGTCTCGGGCATGCACGGTGACGCTGCGGTCCACGAGCAGGTCGCCCTGCGTCTGGCCGGCCTCGAGCAGCGCTACACCCCGATGCGCCGGGCCTTGGTCTCGACCCTGGCCGACGCCGGCAGGCCGCTGTCGATCCCCGAGATCCTTGCGTCGAACGCCGAGCTGCCCCAGAGCACCGCCTATCGCACCGTCACCGCCCTCATCGACGCCGGCGTGGTCTGCCGGGTGACCGGGGTCGACGACCACGGGCGGTTCGAGTTGGCCGAGGAGCTGGCCGGCCACCACCACCATCTGGCCTGTGGACGGTGCGGGAAGGTCGAGGACGTGGCCCCGTCGCCCCGCCTCGAACGGGCCATGGCCGAGGCGGCCCGGGTGGTGGCCGAGGAGCAGGGGTACGAGGTGACCGGTCACCAATTCGACCTGTTCGGGCTGTGTCCCTCGTGCCGCGCCGTCGACGGCTGACCGGCCTCCGCCGATCGGGTCCTCTGATCGACGCGTCCCCGGGGAACGGCGACGTCGCCGGGCCCGGGCCGGTCGGACCCGGTTGCCGGATCACGCTAGGGTCGCCGCGTCGCCGGCCGGGAGATCGTCCGGAACCGAGAGTGAGAGGATGCCACCATGACCACCGACACCCGTGTGGAGACCGACAGCATGGGGGCCATCGAGGTGCCCGCCGACCGGTACTGGGGGGCCCAGACCGCCCGCTCGCTCCACCACTTCCCGATCGGTGACGATCGGATGCCGGTGCCGCTGATCCGTGCCATCGGTGTGTTGAAGGAGGCCTCGGCCCAGGTCAACGCCGACCTGGGGAAGATGTCGCCCGAGACGTCGGCGCTGATCATCGCCGCCGCCCGGGAGGTCGCCGAGGGGAAACTCAACGACCACTTCCCCCTCAGCGTCTGGCAGACGGGCAGCGGCACCCAGTCGAACATGAATGCCAACGAGGTCATCTCCAACCGTGCCATCGAGATGGCGGGCGGCGAGATGGGCTCGAAGGCGCCGGTGCACCCGAACGACGACGTCAACATGTCCCAGTCGTCCAACGACACGTTCCCGACCGCCATGCACATCGCCGCCGTGGAGGAGATCACCCACAAGCTGCTTCCCTCCATCCGCCACCTCCGCAACACCCTCCAGGCCAAGGCCGACGCCTATGCCGGCATCACCAAGATCGGCCGCACCCACCTGATGGACGCCGTCCCCCTGACCCTGGGCCAGGAGTTCTCCGGGTACGTCGCCCAACTCGATGCCGACATCCGCCGGATCGAGTTCACCCTTGACGACCTCTACGAGCTGGCCGCCGGCGGGACCGCCGTGGGAACCGGGCTCAACACCCATCCCGAATTCGGGGTCCGGGTGGCGTCGGCCATCGCCGAGCTGACCGGTCTCCCGTTCGTGACCGCCCCCAACAAGTTCGCCGCCCTGGCCGCCCACGACGCCCTGGTGTCGACGAGCGGGGCGCTGCGGACCCTGGCCGCCTCCCTCATCAAGATCGCCGACGACCTGCGGTGGTTGGGTTCGGGCCCGCGCAGCGGTCTGGGTGAGCTGAACCTCCCCGAGAACGAGCCCGGCTCCTCGATCATGCCCGGCAAGGTGAACCCGACCCAGAGCGAGGCGATGATCATGGTGTGCATCCAGGTGTACGGCAACGACGCCGCCGTCGCCATGGCCGGCGCCCGGGGCAATTTGGAGCTGAACGTGGCCAAGCCGGTCATCATCCACAACGTGCTGCACTCGGTCCGGCTGCTCGGCGAAGCCTCGGACACGTTCACCCGATTCTGCGTCGAGGGGCTGCAACCGAACGAGGGGCGGATCCGCCAGCACCTCGAGAACTCCCTCATGTTGGTCACCGCGCTCAACCCGCTGATCGGCTACGACCGCGCCGCCGAGGTGGCGAAGAAGGCCCACAAGGAGGGATCCACCCTCCGGGAGTCGGTGGTCGCCCTCGGCTACCTGACCGGCGAGCAGTTCGACGAGGCGGTGCGACCCGAGTCGATGACCCACCCCTGACCCACTCCTGACCCACTCCGCACCCACCGCCGACCACCTCCGACCACTCCGGGTCGTGACCGGCGCAAAGGGTGCCGCCGGCGGCCAGAACCTATACTCCGGCACGATCAGCCCGTTCTCCTTCGGCCACCGACGGGGACCACCGGGATCCGGTGTCGCCACCGGCCTCCCGGGGCGCGGCACCGCACCGAGACGAGACCCGGGGGACCCCCATGACCACCACACCGGCCGACCTCACCATCGGACTGACCGACGGCTTGTTCTACGGCGGTGATCCCTTCCCGGCCTTTGCCTGGATGCGTGCGCACGCCCCGGCCTTCTACGACGAGACCTCGGGCGTGTGGGGGATCACACGGTACGCCGACATCAAAGAGATCTCCAAGGACCCCGAGACCTTCTCCAATGCCGGTGGGATCCGCCCGGACAGCGATGCGCTGCCGATGATGATCGACACCGACGCTCCCGAGCACGTGCGCCGCCGCCGACTGGTCAGCGAGGGGTTCACCCCGGGTCGCATCAAGGAGAGCGAGGAGGGGATCCGGCGCGTCTGTGACGCCATCATCGACCGGGTGTGCGAGGCGGGCACGGCGGACTTCGTGCGGGACATCGCCGCCCCCCTGCCGATGATCGTGATCGGCAACATGCTGGGGGTCGCCCCGGAGGACCGTGACGACCTGCTGCGGTGGTCGGACGACATGTTGAAGGCGCTGGGATCGCCCGATCCGGGGGCCATGGACACGGCGGCCCTGGCCGCCATGGAGTATGCCGAGTACATCACCGCCGTGGCCGAGCAGCGCCGCCGCGACCGCCAGTCCGACGACCTGATCGGCACACTCGTCCACGCCGAGATCGACGGCGACCGGCTCGACGAGGGATCGATCATCTACGAGTCCCTCCTCATCCTGATCGGTGGTGACGAGACGACCCGGCACGTGATCAGCGGAGGCATGTTCGAGCTCCTCCGGCATCCCGACCAGCTGACCGCACTGTCGCACGACCGGTCCCGCCTGCCGGCCGCGATCGAAGAGATGCTGCGCTGGGTGTCGCCCATCAAGAACATGGCCCGCCAGATGACACGGGATGTGGAGTTGCACGGGCAGACGCTCCACCAGGGCGAGAAGCTGCTGCTGCTCTACCCGTCGGCCAACAGGGACGAGCAGGTGTTCGACGCGCCCGAGGAATTCGACATCGCCCGCACGCCGAACGATCACATGGCGTTCGGGTTCGGCTCCCACTTCTGCCTCGGGAACCGGTTGGCCCGCATGGAGCTGAGCGTGATGTTCGACCGCCTGCTGACCAGGCTTCCCGACCTGGCCCTGGCCGACAGCGTGGAGCCGCCGAAGCGGGCCGCCAACTTCGTCTCGGGCTACGAGACCATGCCGGTGGTCTTCACGCCGACCGCTCCGATCGGAGCAGCCGGGCCATGAGACAGCCGCTTCTGGACGAGCACCAGGTCATCGAGGTGCTGGCGGCCGAGGACGGACCGGACTGGCACCTGATCGGGGGCAAACTGGTCAAGACGGTGGTGTGCGCCACGTTCGTCGACGCCCTGGCGTTCGTGGGGCGGGTAGGTGCCCTGGCCGAGGCGGCCGACCACCATCCCGACATCGACATCCGGTACAACCGGGTGACGCTGAGCCTCATGACCCACGACTCCGACGGCATCACCCAGCTCGACGTGGACCTGGCCCGGGCCATCGACGGGGTGGACACCGACTCCGCCGCCGAGGGCTGATCCCCGAGGACCGATCACGGGCCCCGACGGCGTGCCGGAGCGCTCCGGGGAGGTGGGCCCGGTGGCCGGTCAGCCGACCGGGAGGTCCCAGAGGGGGAACCAGCGGTCGAGATCGGCCTCGACGGTGAGGTCGTCGGCGACCAGGCTCTTCAGCTTCATCTCCTGCTCGGTGTCGCGCTTCTCGTGGCCCACCGGCACGAAGGGGTAGAACGTGCCCCGCTTGAACAGATAGACGAGGTAGGCGGTGGACGGCAGGACCGTGCCCGGCCCGGCGGTCAGCTCCGCGCCGAGTGCCTCCCCGTCATCGTCCCGGGGGGGCAGTTCGGCCAGCCCGAACACCGAGCACAAGAGCTGTGGCCCCCACCCCGAATCCGACAGTGACGAGTTCACCAGGTGGATCCGAGTGACCAGCTCCCCGATGTCGGCGTCCTCCACCACCAGCCAGTGGTAGCCGTAGTTGTCCTCGGCCTGGCGGAGCCCCCCGCCCCCGTCCATGGACAAGAGCTTGACCACCTCGGCCTGCATGTCCTCGAACCCCTGACCGGTGGGGGGCTTGTAGCACACGCCCCCGTTCCCCGAGCACGACATGCTGGCGGCGCTCTGCAGGGTGATGGATGCCGAGGGCAGGGCGAACAGGGCGTCCAGGTTGGACTGGACCGGCTTGGTACGCCCGAGGATGGTGTTGAGCAGGCCCATCAGACCGACCCGGTCAGCGGCACGGCCGCCCGATCACGAGGGGCGCCCGAGCTGGGCCTCGATGGTGGCCAGCTGGGCGAGCCGCTGGTCCAGCGACGGGTGGGTGGAGAACAGCGTCGACAGGCTCACGCCGTTCTTGGCGATGGCCGGCGTGAAGAAGAAGGCGTTGAAGCTCTCGGCGGACCGGAGGTCGCGGGTGGGAATTCGGGCCATGTCGCCGGTCACCTTGACCAGCGCCGACGCCAGCGCCGAGGGTCGCCCGGTCAACAGGGCACCCGACCGGTCGGCGGCCAGCTCGCGGTAGCGGGACAGGGCCATGGTGAGCAGGAAGGAGATGGCGTACACCACCACCGACACCACCAGGACCAGGAGCTCGACCACGGCGGCGTTGTCACCCCCTTGGCTGTTGTTCCGGTTGCCGCCCCCGAATCCGCCCATGAGCCCCGACCACAGCATGATGCGGGTGATCAGGCCCGCCACCATCCCGAGGAAGCTGGCGATGGTCATCACGGCCACGTCCCGGTGGGCGACGTGGGACAGCTCGTGGGCCAGGACCGCCTCCAGCTCGGGTTCGTCGAGGCGGCGCATGAGGCCGGTGGTGGCGCACACCACGGCACTGTTCGGGCTCCGGCCGGTGGCGAAGGCGTTGGGGACGTCGGTGTCGGCGATGGCCACCCGGGGCTTCTTCATGTCGGCCAGGGCGCACAGCCGGTCGATGACGCCGTGGAGCTCAGGAGCCTGTTCGGGCGTCACGATGTGCCCGTGCATGCCGAACAGGGCGATCTTGTCGGAGAACCAGTACTGGACGAACAAGAAGGCGGCCGCCAGCACCAGCACCACGGCCAGCTGCACGCCGAAGGCGATCAGGAGGCCGATGACCACCCCGTACAGCAGCACCAGCATCAGGCCGGTGGTGAACATGCGGACGGTGAGGCCGCGGTCGTTGGGGATGTTGCGTGCCGTGCTCATCGCGTCACCGTCAACGGTCGTCGCTTCCGGCGTCGCCGCCGGGCTCGGCCAGGAGGCCCTTGGTCTCCTCCAGGGTGGAGTCGGAGAAGGGGACCACCAGGTCCGACGGCGCGAAGTCGTCGTCGGCGACCGGCACGCCGGTCCTGCGCACCTCGGCGATGAGCGCGTCGAGGGCAGTGGCGAAGGCCGGCTCGTCCCCGCCGTTGACGGCGTCCAACAGGGCGCCGTCCAGCGCGTCGAGGACATGGCGCTCCCCGGCGTCGATGGCGTACTGTCCGTCGCCCAGGATCCGGACGATCATGACGGTGCGTCCCCGGTCTCCGCCGGGTTGAGCTCGGCAGGGGGGCGGCACCCGAGCCCACCTCGGCCTTGAGGGCGGCCAGTTCGGCGTCGACGGTCGAGGTGGTGGACGCCTTGTTCAGCTGGGCCTGGATGTCGTCCACGGGGTTGGTCAGGTCGGTCAGCGCCCCCGATGCCAGCAGCTCGTCCATGGCCCCGGCCCGGGCCTGCATGCCGTCGATCTTGTCCTGGGCCCGCTGCATGGACATGCCGGCATCGCTCATCGACTCCGAGATGCCCGACACCGCCTCGCCGATCTTCGTCTGCGCCTCGGCCGCCGTGTAGGTGGCCTTCATGGTCTCCTTCTTCGTGCGGAAGGAGTCCACCTGGGTCTGGAGCTTCTGGGCCGTGTCGATCAACTTCGTCTCCTGCGCCGCCACCTGCTGGTGTTGGGTCTGGAGGTCGGTGAGCTGCTCGGCCAGCGCGGCCCGCCGGGCCAGGGCCTCGCGGGCCAGGTCCTCGTTGCCCTGGGTGAGGGCCGCCTTGGCCTGGCCCTGCAGCTTGTCGGCCTGGCCCTGCAGCTGGGACGCCTGGAGCTCGATGCGCTTCTTCGCCGTGGTCACGTCGGCGACGCTCCGGCGCACCTTCTGCAGGCTCTCGAGCTGCTTCTGGTAGGAGAGGTCGAGCGACTCCCGGGGATCTTCGGCCTTGTCGAGGAGCTTATTGGTCTTGGCCTGGAGAATCCCAGACATGCGCTTCATGACGCCCATAGTGAAAGATCCTTCCTCGTTCTCGAACATGGAGCTTAGGGCGTCGCTGCCCGGTAGCGTGATCAGCGTGCCCGATTCGCTCTGCCTCCTGACAGTCCACGCCCACCCCGACGACGAATCGTCCAAAGGTGCCGGTACCGTGGCCCGCTACCACGCCGAGGGGGTGAGGACCGTCCTGGTGTGCTGCACGGGCGGTGAGGAGGGGGAGGTCCTGAATCCGGCCATGGCCACCCCGGAGACCGAGGCACGCCTGGCCGACCTCCGGATGGAGGAGTTGGAGCGGGCCACCGCCATCATCGGCTACGACGAGGTGGACATGCTGGGCTACCGCGACTCGGGCATGGCCGGCGCCGAATCGAACAGCCATCCCGAATCGTTCGCCCAGGCACCGCTCGACGAGGCCGTCGAACGGCTGGTGACCATCGTCAGACGGGCCCGTCCCCAGGTCATGGTCATCTACGGGGACGAACAGTCGGGGTATCCCCATCCGGACCATCTCCGGGTCCACGAGGTCGGGCTGGCCGCGTTCGGGGCGGCCGGCGATCCGGGCCGGTTCCCCTCGGCGGGGGAGCCCTGGCAGCCGGCCAAGCTGTACTACACGGGGTTCTCGGTCGCTCGGTTCAAGGAGATCCATCAGAAGTTCGAGGAGCTGGGCCTCGAGTCGCCGTTCGACGAGCAGTGGCGGTCGAGATGGGACGGCATTCCCGAGGAGCCGATCACCACGTCCATCGACATCGCCGAGTACGCCGATGTACGTCAGCGGGCACTCCTGGCCCATGCCACCCAGGTCGATCCGGAGTCGCCGTTCTGGTTCGGGCTTCCCCCCGAGGTGATGCGGTCCATCCATCCCTTCGACGACTACCGGCTGGCGCTGGTGGCCGGCCCCGACGGGGTCCCGGCGCCACCGGTCCCGGCGGCACCGGCCCCGGCCGCGGGCTCGGCCGATGGTGGATCCGGCGCACCGGTGGAGACCGACCTGTTCGCCGGGGTTCGCACCCAGGAACGCTCCGGGTCCCGCGCCGGGGACTGAACGGTGTCGGCGGCTGGGCGGGGAGCCGCCGCCCGGACCGCTCGAGCGCTTCCGGCCGAACCCTCGGCTCCTCGACACCACCGCTAGCATCGCCGGTGCGCACAGTCGACCGGTGAGGGGTGCTCGTGACGAAGTGGCTGTCAGGGGAGTGGTTCGAAGAGACCCGGGCGATGGTCGCCGACCAGCCCGGTCCTCTAGGACTGGCGGCCGGCATCCAGGTCGAGGTGACCGGCGGTCCGGACGGTGACGTGCGGTACTACCGAGTATTCGAGGACGGGCGGCTGGCCGACAGCGGCGTCGGCACCCTCGACGACCCGGAGGTGACCGTGACCCTGGTGTGGGGCGATGCTGTGGCGATCCAACGGGGTGAGCTCGATCCCAACGTGGCCTTCATGCAGGGAAGGATGAAGGTGGTGGGCTCCATGGGCGTGATGGTCAAACTCCTCCCGTTGGCCAACACCGCCGCCTGTCAGGAGCTCCGGGTCAGGATGGCCGAACTCACCGACTGGTGAGCCCGACGAGGCCGGGGCTGGAGCCTCCGAGGAACGGGAGGTGCACGGCGCCGGCGCTCTGCAGGAGGATCAGGGTGACGACGGCCGCGATGAACAGGACCAAGAGCACCACCAGGAAGGGCCGTGCCCGCGCCCACGCCGTGGGCCGCTGGGGTGGCCGGCGCCGCTTCCGCCGCTCTGCATCCTGGCCCCATGCGACCACCCGCGTGACCGAAGAGGCCGCCGCCGGCCCCTGCAGGCGGACGGCGAAGCCGGTCACCCGGCGGGACAACTCGCGGGCATCGCCACCGGGGGTGATGAACCGATAGATGCCGGTGGAGGTCTGGACGACGATCAGGGCGCCCGACTCGATGTGGGGCCGTGGCCGGCTCGTGGCGCCCGGGTCGACAACCGGAGGGCCGGTGGAGGGCGGGGGGTCGCCACGGTTCAGCTCCGGATCGACCCACCACTCGGGGACCGCCCCTCCCTGCCACGGTTCGACGGCATGGGCGGCCACTGATGACCAGGGCAGCACGCGGGGAAGCTCACCGGCGTACCTGATCACACCGATCCCGTCGTCCCCGAAGGTCATGGCGTGGATGTCGACGGGTTCGGAGCCGTCGGCGCCGAGCAGGATCAGGTGCTCGAGCCGGAACGGCGCGACGGCGCCGCTCGAGCGCGAGGACGGTGTCGTCGTGCCCGCCACGCCACCCTTGCGTTTCGAATGCTGTCCGTCGGCCACACCCACTCCAGTCCGTGGCCGCTCAGGATATCGGTGCCCGCCACGCCCGTCGGCCGACGCCGCCCGGCTCGTTCGTCGCGCCGTTCAGCCTCAGGTGCCCTGCATGAGTCAGCCTCGCCGCATGGCGTCACGCAGGGACCGGTAGCCGATGCAGGTGACACCGGCCTCCTCGATGAGACGGCCCAGGCCCCGGTCGTCCACCAGCAGCACGTGGTCGGCCACCCGTTCCTCCCAGTCGTCGGTGATGGCACGAAGCTCGGGTGTGTCGACGGCCGGGCGCAGCGTGAGCTCGGTCACCCCGGGCGCCAGTCCCTCCACGAACTCCATGAACACGCTGGTGCGGGCGCGGGCGGGGAGCGTGGCGAACCGGTCGGCGAACAGGACGCCGGCGTCGGCAGCCAACTGGCGCACGGGAAACCCCACCTGGGGCTCGTCCTCGGCCCCGAGCAGGCGGAGCGGGAGGCCGAAGTCGACGGCGAGCTCCAGGTAGACGTCGAAGAACTCGGGTCGGAGGAGGAGGGCGTCGAGGTGGGTGTCGAGATGGCTGATGTCGAAACCCCACAGGACCGCCCGTTCGAGCTGGGCCCGGCACTCCCGCCTCACTTCGTCGACGTCGGCGTGGTCCCATACGTCGGTCACCGTGCGGGGGAAGCCCCCGTCGCCGTCGAGGAGGGACGGGGCCTGGGTGATCGGCCCCCACCGATAGAGATCGTGTTCGGCGTTGAGGGTCAGGTGCACGCCCACGTCCTCCCCCCGGAACCGGGATGCCGACTCGCGTGCCCACGGTGCCGGGACGATGAGCGAGGCGCTCGTCCCGATCCCGTCGTCGAGGGCCTCATAGACGCCGACAGTCGCTGCGTGGCAGAAGCCGAGCTCGGTGCAGTTGAGGATCAGCAGCTTGGCCCCGGGAGGGTACTCGAGGCGTTCGGCGACGGTCGGCATGATCACGACCGTAGTGCCACCACCCTCAGGCGGCGCAACCGGCTGCCCCTGCATCACCACCTGACGATGACCGCTCTCCGCCCACTTCCGCCGCGGCCAGCAGCGCCCTGGCCGCGGCGATCCCCTGCCGCCCGATGCTCCGGGTCCGTTCGTCGAGCCGTGACCCGTCCCCGAGGTCGAGCCTCGGACCCGGGGAGCGGCGCGTCACCCGGCCACCGCTCCGGCCTGGGTTGTTGCGGTTGCTGTCGCGCCCTCCCACCCGTGCCGCCGTCCGTCCCCCGGTCACTCCCCCTGGCGAGCGGCGACTGCGTTGCCGCCGTGATGTGACCGTGTCGGTCGAAGCGGTCGACCCGGTCAGGGGCAGTTCGAGCTGGGTGGTCCGGCTCGGTGGGGCGGTTGCGGTGGCGGCGGCTGGGGTGGTGCTCCGACGAGTGCTCATGGGTCAACTATGTCCGGAGGGTGTATTACGGAGCCCATGACCGATCGGATCGAGACGCAGTCCGCCGGCCCGCGCTACGGGATCACCGTCCCGTTCGACGGGGTCACGCTCGAGGAACACCGCAGGTGGTTCGGGGAATTGATCCGATTGGGGTACACCGATGTCTGGACCGCCGAGACGGACGGCACCGACGGCTTCACCCCACTGGCACTGGCATCGGCGTGGGAGCCGACCCTCCGGCTGGGCGTGGCGATCATCCCCGCCTACACCAGGGGACCGGCGCTCCTGGCCCAGAGCGCGGCTGCGCTGGCCGAGGCCGCCCCGGGGCGGTTCGTCCTCGGGCTGGGCACGTCGTCGGACGTGATCGTGAACCGGTGGAACGGCATCGAGTTCACCGAGCCCTACAAGAGGGTGCGTGACACCATCCGATTCCTGCGCTCGGCGTGGACCGGCGAGAAGGTCGACCAGGAGTACGAGACCTTCACCGTCCGCGGCTTCCGTCTGGCCCGCCCGGTCGAGGACCCACCGCCCCTCTTCTTGGCCGCCCTGCGTCCCGGGATGCTCAGACTGGCCGGCAAGGAGGCCGACGGGGTCATCGTCAACTGGCTCTCCGCCGAGGACGTGGCCACCGTGACGCCCGAGCTGGGCGCGGACATCCCCGTGGCGGCCCGGATCTTCGTCATCCCCTCCGAGGACGCCGACGCGGTCCGGGCCGTCGGCCGCCGGATGGTGGCGGCCTACCTCAACGTCGGCGTCTACGCCGCCTTCCACCGGTGGTTGGGTCGGGGCGGAGAGCTCGAACCGATGTGGTCGGCATGGCAGAGGGGCGACCGCAAGGGGGCCCTGGAAGCCATCCCTGACGAGGTGGTCGACTCGCTCGTCGTGCACGGGTCCTTCGACGAGTGCCGGGCCCACGTCGGTCGCTACGTGAAGAACGGGGTGACCATCCCGGTGATGGCGGTGATCCCGCTCGGCATGGCGTTGGAGGAGGCGGTGGCCGGCCTGGCCCCGCCCTGGGATCCCGCATGACCGGGCAGCGCCGGGTACGGGGCCGCCGCCGGGGCACCCCGGCCGCTACGGTGGGGTCCTCACCCGACCGGTCCCGTGGGCCCGGGCCGGTGAGTGATCGAGGTCCGCGTTCGATCGACGGCCGCATGCAACCGACGGCCGAGCCCAGCGGTCGACCAGGAGGGTCTCCATGCGTATCGGAGTGATGTTCGACACCGAGCAGTCGTTCGACAGCCTGGTGGGCCAGGTGGCGAGCCTCCGGGACGCGGGGATCGAGGTCGCATGGTCCTCGCAGATCTTCGGCTACGACGCACTGACGGCGCTGGCGGTCATCGGGCGTGAGGTTCCCGGCATCGCCCTCGGGACGGCCGTCGTCCCGACCTATCCCCGACACCCGGTGATGCTGGCCGGGCAGGCGCTCACCGTCCAGGCGGCAACGGGCGGACGGCTCACGCTGGGGATCGGGCTCTCCCACCAACTGGTCATCGAAAACGTGTTCGGGGAGACCTTCGCCCGGCCGGCCCGCCACATGAAGGAGTACCTGTCGATCCTCCAGCCCGTGCTCCACGGGGAGCAGGTGACCTTCGCCGGTGAGGTCCTGAGCGCCACCACGTTCGGTCCGCTCGACATCGTTGCACCGCCCCCGCCGGTGTTGGTGGCCGCCCTGGGGGCGACCATGCTCGGCCTCGCCGGGCGCATGGCGTCGGGCACGGTCACCTGGATGACAGGACCGGCCACCGTCGAGTCGCACATCGCCCCGACCATCCGCGCGGCGGCCGCCGACGCCGGGCGCCCCGATCCCCAGATCGCCGTGGGCCTCCCGGTGTGTGTGACCGACGACGAGGACGCCGCCAGGGCGGAGGCGGGCGAGAAATTCGCCATGTACGGTTTCTTGCCCTCCTACCGGGCCATGCTCGACCGCGAGGGGGCCGAGGGCCCGGCCGACGTGGCCATCGTGGGGAACGCCGCCACCGTGGCTGCATCCATCGGCCGCCTGGCCGACATCGGCTCCACCGACTTCATCGGTGCGCCGTTCGGCTCGCCCGACCAGATCCGGGCGACCGTCGACGTCATGGCCGGAGCCTCGGCCGGCTGACCCGACCGAACCGGACCGCCCGGCCGGCCGACCGGACCGCCTCGGGAACCCCTTCCGGCTCAGATGGCCAGGCGGGTGTGCTTGAACTCGTTCAGCTCGGGGTGGTCGACCAGGAGGCCGAGCACACGCTCGATGGTGTCGCGGGCCACGGCAGCGTCGCCCCCAGGCCGGGTCATCAGCCGCACGAAGGCAGCGCTCCCGCCGATGATGAACGTCGGCACGCCGAAGACGTCGAGCTCCTGGACGACCTGCTCATGCTCGTCACGGATCACCTTGGCCGGCCAACCGGCCTCCACCTCCGCCAGCACCAGGTCGGCATCCACACCGGCCCGGGACAGGGCGCCACGGACCACCTCGGGTCGCCGGAGATCACCGCCATCGTCGTGGCGGGCGGTGAACAGCGACCGGTGGACGGCGGGAAAGTGGTCGGGCTGCCGGTCTCTCACCACCACGCCGGCCGCCAGTGCCAGCAGGTCCGCGTGCTGGGCCGGGTCGTCCCATGCCGGCGTACCCCCCTCGGGCACGTGCGACTGGTTGAGGAAGAAGGGGACGTAGCGCACCTGCCAGGGTGCTCCGGCTTCGAGGCCATCCAGAATGTGCTCATGGCCGTTCCGGGCGAATGGGCATCGATAGTCCCAGGTCACAGCAAAACTCGTCGTGGAGGTCATGCCTGCGCAACGCTTGCCCCACCGGATCCATTCCTGGCCGCGATCCCCGCTCAGACCAGGCGCCGGCCGATCAGCCCGATGGCGACACCGATGACGGCCCCCCCGGCCACGTCGGAGGCGTGATGGGCCCGGAGGTGGAGGCGGCTCAGCCCCACGAGGGTGGCGCTGGTGAACAAGAGGGCGTTCCCCCGCCGATCGCCGTTCTGGCTCATGACCGTGGCGGCACAGAACGCCGCCAGGGTGTGTCCACTCGGGAAGCTGCTCGTCTTCGGCTCGCGGACCGGGATCCCTCCCGCAGTTACCCCTGACCCCGCCGGGTCAGGTCGCGATCGCCCCACCAATGCCTTGAGCCCCGAGTTGGTCAGGTTGGACTCCACGCCGGCGATGGCGAGGGCGCGCACGGCTCGAGCCCGCTCGGACCCGGAGTGACGCGCCCGCCACGCCGTGGTGGCCGCCCACATGAGTCCGTGGTCGCCGAGGCCGGTGATGAGCTTGGCGACGCCGTCGAGCCTCGGATCCCCTCGCAAGGGCTCGAACCAGCGGTCCACGGTGGCATCGACGGCTTCGACCATGCCGAGGAGGCCGCTGCCACGGGCGGTGGGCTGATCGACCTCCGATACCTCCGATACCTCCGATACCTCCGATACCTCCGATACCTCCGATACCCCCGAGGTCTCCGATACCCCCGAGGTCTCCGACGGCTCCGGCGCCGTGGTTGCGGCGGTCACTGTGTCACCCCTTCGACCGGTGCCCGTTCCACCGCCGGCGGGCCGCCGATCCCCGTGCCGCCGAGCACCCGCGCGGCGTCGTCCGGGTTCCCCCCGTAGGCCGGACAAAAGGCGCGGAACCGACAGTAATTGCACAGTGGCGACGTCCTCGGTCGGAAGTCCTCGTCCCGGCATGCCCGCTCGATGGCCGACCACACCGCCACCGTCTTCAGCCGCTGTCCGCGCAGGGCCTGCTCGGATGGTTCGGCGATGATGGTGGTCGGCTCCTTGAGGTGCAGCAGCTTGACCTGTACCGGTCTCCGCCCGAGCACCTCGAGGCAGAGGAGGGCGTAGATGTGGACACCGATGAGCTTGGACTGCTCGTAGGCCTGGGACGGTGCCCGGCCCGTCTTGTAGTCGACTACCGCCAGCTCGCCGTCCTCGGTGAGGTCGAGGCGGTCGAGTATGCCCCGGAGGCGCATATCGCCGACCTTGGCCTCGAGGGTCAGTTCCACGCCGACCGGGGTGATCTCGTCGGGGTCCTCCAATGCGAAGTAGTTGCGCACGAGGCCATCGGCCTCGTCCCGCAGCGCCTCGGCGTCGGCCGGACCCAACTGCAACGACAAGAAGTCGGGGTCGTCCTGGATCTCGACCCAGGCGCGGTCGAGCTCTCGACGAGCGGCGTCGGGCGAGCGGGCCCCACGTTCGTTCCTCCAGAACAGCTGCTCGAGTACCCGGTGGACCAGGGTGCCCTTGACCGTCCACACCGTGGGCTCGTCGGGTAGGTGGTCGATGGCGTTGAAGCGGAACGCCAGTGCACAGTCGCGGAACGACGTGACTTTTGAGGGCGACAAGGACCGAGGTGGGGCAAAGGGCACCGCTACAGACTAGGACGGGGGTGTGCCGGTGCCGGTGCCCAGCGCCCGGGCAACCGAGGCGGCCAGCACCACCGGTGCCTGCAAGGGCCCGAAGTGGCCGACGCCCGGGATGACCTCGACACGGGCGTCGGGGAGCCTGGCGGCGTCCCGGCCAAGGGCTTCGGGTCCGAACGAGTCGGTGAGCTCCCCGCAACCGAGGGTGACCGGGCATTGGACCTCGTGGAGGTGCTGGAAGGCCTGGTGGGCGAATCCGTGGGCATAGATCTCGGCCTCGTCGTCCCGACGGCAGCGGAGCCGGACCGTCTGTCCGTCCCCGCCCTCGATCTCCGGAACGACGTCGAAGCCGGCTTCGACGTAGGCCAACAGGACCTCGGGGTCCAGGGAGGAGAAGGGTGGCTTGGAGGAGAAGTGGGTGAAGGCGAGCTCCGCCGACGGGAACGTGTCCCGTCGTCGACGGGCGCCGGTCGAGAGCGGATTGTCCTCCACCACCGAGCCCACTGCGTGCCCGGGGTTGATGACCGGTTCGAAACAGTAGAGGGACCCGAAGGTCCCCGGTGACGCCTGCTCGGCAAGGATCACCGCCGCCCCGCCGCAGGAGTGGCCGAACCCGGCCGGCCGGTCGAGGCCCAGAAGCTCGATCGCCGCCGCCACGTCGGTGGCGAATCCGGACCAGTCGAAGTTGCCGTCGCCGGGCCGGTCCGAGCGGCCGTGGGCGCGAAGGTCGACACCCCAACAGCGGAACTGGTGCCGCAGGCCCCGGGCCAGCGGGCCGAACACCTCGGCGCAGAACCCGGTGGCGTGGACCAACAAGAGGTCGGCCCCCCGTCCGCCGAAGTCGTAGACCTCGATGCCCAGTCCGTCGGCGGTGGTGCCTCGGTCACGCAGGGGTCGGTCCGGATCACTCGCCGCGCTCACGACGTGACGGTAGCCCACGGTGCGGACCACCCGGGCCGGTGGAACCGGGTCGACCCGGCCATTGCGGACGGTCGTGCCGACACCGGAGGCGGAGCCGTCCTGCCGGAGCGCCGATGGCCGCACAGCTGCGCCGGACCGGCTAGACAATGATGACTTATGGAGAACTTTCTCGCCGACTGGGGCTACCTGGCCGTCTTCGTCTTGAGCTTCGTGTCGTCGATGGGGCTGCCGGTGGGTGCCGAGGTGGCCCTGATCTACGGTGGGGTGCTGGCCAGCGGCCAGGTCACCACCGGGCACCATCAGCTCAGTCTGGCCCTGGTCATCGTGGTGGCGGTGCTGGCCGAGGTGCTCGGCTCGTTGGCCGGCTATCTGATCGGCTACTTCGGCGGCCGCCCCCTGGTCGACCGGGTGGGCAAGTACGTCTTGTTGACCCACAAGGACCTCGACCGGGCCGAGGCCTGGTTCAACCGGCGGGGTGAGCCCTTCGTGCTGTTCGGCCGCTTCGTCCCCCTCCTGCGCTCGTTCGTCTCCTTCGCCGCCGGCCTGGCGGAGATGGCCTTGGCCAAATTCCTGGTGTTCACCGTCATCGGCTGTGCCGTGTGGTGCACGGCACTGGTCAGCCTGGGCTACTCGCTCGGCAGCAGCTACAACCACGTGCTCAAGGCGTTCAGCGACGCCGGGTACGTGGCGGCGGTGCTGGTGGTCGTCGCCGTGGTCATCTTGTTCATCCACCGGTTCCGGGTCGTCCGGGAGGAACGGCACTGACCCCGAGGCGTCAGCCCTCGGCCCGTCAGGTGGCCCGACAGGCCTCCGACCACCTCGAGCGCACCGAGGCGTGGAACGGCCTGAAGCGGGGCGACCCGGTCATCGTGGCGGGCCTGGCCATGAGGGGGGTGGGCTGGACGTTCCGTGCCCATGTGATCAACCACCACAACGGGACCGAGTCCGTCGAGGTCGTGGGCGGCCGGCCGGGCGACAGGTCGGTGCGGTCCTTCGACCCCGGTCGAATCTTCGCCGTGACCGCGAAGAAGAAACCGGGAACCGGCCCGGGCAAGGCCATCGCCGGTGAGCTGTCCCTGGCCGACGCCCCACAACTGCCCCTCGGGTGAGGCACGCCGTGGGCCGCCGCCGACTCCCTCCCCTGTAGGGTCGTTCCATGGCCACCATCGTGTTCATGCACGCCCACCCCGACGACGAGGCCATCGCCACCGGCGGCACGATGGCCAAGATGTCCGACGAGGGCCACCGGGTCGTGCTGGTCACCGCCACGCGCGGTGAACTCGGGGAGCTCCCCCCGGGGGGATTGAACCCCGGAGAGTCGCTGGCCGACCGCCGGGCCGACGAGCTGGACGCCGCCTGCCGGATCCTCGGTGTCGCCCGCCGGGTCACGCTGGACTACCTCGACTCGGGGATGGCGGGAGAGCCCAGTAACGACCGGGCCGGAAGCTTTGCATCGGCCGATGTCGGTGAGGCAGGTCGGGCGGTGGCCGACATCCTGGTCGAGGAGCGTGCCGACGTGCTGGTGACCTATGACGAGCACGGGGGATACGGCCATCCCGACCACATCCAGGTGCACCGGGTGGCGATGGCGGCGGCAGACCTGGCTGCCACGCCGGCGGTCTACATGGCCACGATGAACCGCGATTTCATGGCCTCGCTGGAGAGTCTGGCCGAGCGATCGGACTGGACCCCTCCCGAGCGGGCCTCCGCCGACGGAGGCGATGGCCTCGAGACGATGGGTGAGCCGGCCACCAGACTGACCACCGAGGTCGATGTGACGCCGTGGATAGAGCGGAAGCGGGAGTCCATGCGGGTCCACGCCAGCCAGATCAGTGAGGACAGCTTCTTCCTGGCCATGCCGGACGACGTGTTCCCCCTGGTGTGGGGTACCGAGTGGTTCATCCGGGTGCGACCGCCCGCCCCGGACGGGTCGACCGGGCCGTTCGAGACGGCGCTGTCGGTGCCGGCGGACTCGACGACGGGGCCGCGGTGACACCGGCCCACCGCGTCCTGCGGGTCCACGGCGGGCGTCTGGTGGTGGCCGAGCGGCGTCTCGACCTCGAGTCAGAGCTCGATGCCGCCGCCGCCGAGGGGTTCGAGTTGGTCAACTCGTTTGCCGTCGACGACAACGTCTACCTGGTGCTTCGACGCCAGGGTGACGAAGCGGAGTAGGCGGCTTCCTCAGAACTCGGTGAAGGCCTGGATCGAGACCACGCGGTTGCGGCCGGTCTCCTTGGCCCGGTACAGCGCCTGGTCCGCCCGCTCGATGAACGAGGTGGCATCCTCGACGCCGTCCCAGCTGGTCAGCCCGGCCGACAGGGTGACGGGGAACTCCGAGGTGGAGTCGCGGCCACCGGTGCGGAGGGTCTCGAGGAGGTGGTGGCCGCCGACGAGGTCGGTATCGGGCATGATGAGGCAGAATTCCTCGCCCCCGTAGCGCGCCACCAGGTCCTGGCCGCGGATGTTCGACACCATGACGGCGGCGATGGACCGCAACAGCGTGTCTCCGGCCACGTGTCCGTACTGGTCGTTGTACAGCTTGAAGTGGTCGAGGTCGATCATGGCCACGCTCAGCGGCGTCTCGCGGCGGAGGGCGTGGGCCATCTCCATCTCGATCCGCTCGAACATGCTTCGCCGGTTGGCCAGTCCGGTCAGCGGATCGGTCCGACTCTCGGCATGCAGGCCGCTCACGAAGTTGGCCCGACTGGCAACCCGGAGGAACGCCGACGCCAGCATGCCGGCTGCCTCGTCCGCCTGATGGGGGGACCGGACCTCGACGTCGAGACGGCTCACCACCATGACCAACTCGCCGTCAGCGCAGAACCCGACGGGGATGGCGCAGTGCGAATCGGTGATGACGGGCGCGTCGGCCCGCAGGGCCTGCCCCAGTTGCGGTAGCTCGGCGAGGTCGAGAACCGTCTGCGGCTCGGCATGCCATGCCACCAGGGGAAGGTAGCCCCCGTTGCGACCGTTGCGGGCGAACACCACGACGTTGTGGGCCGGCAGGACATCGTTGACCAGCGGAAGGCCGCGCTCGAAGACGCGCCGCACGATGGCGGTGCTCGATTCGGCACCGCTCGGGTCGGGATCGGCGAACGCCTCGTTGAGGGCATCGATGGCGGCTCGGAAGTTGACCGTCCCGTTCAAGGCGCCGACGGTGCGGGCGACGATCCAGGTGATCAGCAGGACCGTGGCCGACGCCACGATGACGGCGGAGGTGAGATCCGTGCCGCGCAGCCCCTGCGCCCAGCTCACGATGACCACCAGGACCACGGCGTAACCGTCGACGGCGATCCTCATCCCCCGATCGCCGATGATGGACACCAGCGTGACGCCGACCAGCACCGCAGGAGTGAGGACCCCGAAGCGCTGATCGGATCCGAGGGCGATCAATCCCAGCGCCGACATGGCCAGGCACACCACGACGAACACGGTGTTGGCCTGCCCGCCGGTGCCGGACTTGCCCTTGGTGATGGCCACGAAGAAGGCCAGGTACACGGCGGACACGAAGAAACATGCCGCCGCGCCGGCCAGGTAGCTCCAACGGACCTGGTGATGACCGATGAGGACGGCCGCCACCAGGACAGGGACCGCGACCGACTCGGCGATCAGCCCGGAAACGAGGCCCTCGTGGACCTGGCGCGGCGTGGGGTGGGCCAGGTCGAATCTCACGGAAGCGTTATCGGCCACCGGCCGGCGCATCTTGACCGCTGCGGTCACCGTGCGTGGAGGGCCCGAGGCGGGAGGCCCCACAACCCTCACCGTAAGGCTAAACTTGAAGGTTAGGGTTCGGCATCGGCAGTCAGCGACCGGCGGGGCAACATCCCCGTGAAGAACAGGCCGACCACGGTCAACAGGGCGACCAGCCACAGTGCCGTGCGGAGCCCGAGGAGGCGGGCGGACGCGTTTTCGGCCACCACGGCGTCCTGCTCAGCCGGGGTCAGGTCGGTGTCCCCGAGTGCCGCACGGAGGTCGCTGTCGGAGATGAAGGGCACACCGTTCTCGAGTTGGACGGTGGCCTTGGCGGTCACGTCTGCGGGGATGGCGGCATTGTGGGACGCCCCTTCGAGGAAGCCGGTGGTCAGACTGGCGATCAGGACCGCGCCGACCAGGGCGGTACCCAGCGACGCGCCGAGGTTGGTGAACGTGTTCTGCAGTCCGCCCACCTCTGCGCTCTGGTCGTCGGGCATGGCCGAGACGGTGACGGCTCCGAGTTGGGATGCCAGCGCCCCTATGCCGAGCCCGACCAGCGCCATCGGGATGAGGACGATGCCGGCGTTGGCGCCGGGGTCCAATCCGCCGACCAGCACGAGGGTGCCGGCCAGCATCGACAGCATTCCGAGCCGCACCACCAACCGCGGGGAGGCCCGCGGCGCCAGCCTGGGGATGATCAGCGCCGATGCCAGCAGCGTCAGCGACAGGGGCAGGAGTCTCAGACCTGTCTGCAGCGCACTCAGCTCGAGGACGACCGAGAGGAAGAGCGGGATCGTGAAGAAGATGCCCGACTGGACCAGGAACTGGAAGAAGAAGGCGACCAGACCGCCGGTCATCTGCACGCTCTTGAACATGGTGAGTCGGATCAGCGGCTCGCCCCCGGTCTGTTCCAGATGGCTCTCCCAGGCCAGGAGCGCGCCGATGACCAGGAGACCGCCGAGGACCAACCACACCACCGGCGATACCCCCAGCAGCGACGGGCCGCTGGGCTTCGGCTTGACGAACCCCCACACCCCGGACCTCAGGATGCCGAAGACGGTGAGCGACAACCCCACGATGGACAGCAGGGCCCCCACGAAGTCGAACGACACCCGTGCCTCGGGCACCGTGTCCTTGATGCGCCGAACACACAACAAGATGACGGCAACGATGACGACCTCTCCGACGAACACCCAGCGCCAAGAGGCGAAGGTGGTCACCGCACCACCCACCAACGGTCCGGCGGCGACGGCGATGGCGCCCGCGGCGGCGATGAGTCCATAGGCGCCAGACCGTCGCTCGCGGGGGAAGTTCCCGGCCACGAGCGCCACGATGGCGGGCATGATCAGGGCGGCCCCGAGCCCCTCGAGGCCGGACCATCCGATGATCAGCACGGTGAGATTGGGTGACAGCGCGGTGAGCAGCGAGCCGGTGGCGTAGACGACGAGTCCGATGGCGAAGGCGCGGCGGCGCCCGATCAACGCACCGATCTTGCCCCCGGTGATCATGAACGCCGCCATCACGAGGGTGTAGAGGGTGATGGCGGTCTGGATCCCGGTGACCGTGGTGCCGAGGTCGTTGGCCACCTGACGGATGGAGACGTTCATCACCGACGTGTCCAGCGTCATCAGGAACTGCGCCGAGGCCAGGATCAACAAGACCGCCGACCCCCGCCCCGACCCGGTGGACGGCGCGGTCAGGGCCTCACCCGAATGGTCGTTCTGCACGTTGAGAACCTATCGTCGCCGGGGTCGCGGGCGCCGCCGAGCGTGCGTCGGGGTGGAGACCCCGCCGGTCGGGGCCTCTACTTGCCCGGGTTGATCCCTGCGCTCTTGAACATCCGGCGCAGATCGACGACCATCTGCTCGTCGATGTCATGACCTCGTGGCACGTCGAAGGTCTCGGTTTCGGACCCGAGCGTCACGTGGTAGCGCCCGTCGTGCTCTCGGACCGTGTCGGCAACGGCCTCGAGGAGGGACAGGACGTCGTGCCACTGGATGTTGTGGCTGACCGGGTGTTGGAAGATCTTCTCCAGCGTGGCCCGGTGGTGCCCGTCCAATTTCGTGTCGTCGGCCACGTGGTGCTCCTGAGGTCTCGAGCGGGGCCGACGGCCCGGCCTACTCGCCGGGGTCCTGCGGCAGGTCGGGGTGAGGTCATGCTCTGAGGGTCCGACCCCGGCCCACGCTACCGCGGCCGCCCGTCCGGTCGGAACGGGGGGAGCGAACCGTCAGACGCCGGGGGCCCGGGCTGCTGGCGGGTGGGGGGTCGGGGGCGGGTCGGAGGGGTGGGACGGGGGATGGGGGACCGAGGAGAGCGGGCTGGCCACGTCTTCGAGGGACTGGCCTTCGGCGTCGACGCCGAGGAAGATCTCGACGACGCCACCGAGCAGCATCACCGCCGCACCGATGAGGTACCCGATGAACAGCCTGGAATGGTCGTCGCCGTTCCCGATCAGCAGCCCGTACAGCCACGGGCCGAAGGCGCCGAAGCTCTGTGCGATGGCGAAGAACACGGCGATGGCCTTGGCCCGAACCTCCACGGGGAAGATCTCGCTGACTGTGAGATAGGCGGCGCTGGCACCGGCTGAGGCGAAGAAGAAGATGACACACCAACAGGCGGTCTGGGTCACCGCGTCGAGCGCACCGGCCTCGAAGAGGAAGGCGCTGATCGCCAGCAGGGAGCCGGCCACCAGGTAGGTCCCCGAGATCATCCTGCGCCGGCCGATGGAGTCGAACAGGTGTCCGAGCGTGAGCGGTCCGATGAGGTTGCCGAGGGCGAAGAAGATGTAATAGTACGCGGTGTCGGTGGACGGGACGCTGTAGATCTTGGTCAGCACCAGGGCGTAGGTGAAGAAGATGGCGTTGTAGAGGAACGACTGTGTGATCATGAGCGTGGCTCCGAGGAGGGACCGTCTGGGGTACCGCGAGAACAGGGTGCGGGCCAGGGCGACGAACCCGATGTCGGTGGCAGGGGTGATCTCGATGGCTTTGGTGTCGTCGATCTCGCCGAGGGTGCCTCCCGAGTCCTCGGTGGCCAGTTCGATCTCGCGCACGGCCGCCTCGGCCTCCCTCTCGCGCCCGTGCATGAGCAACCAGCGGGGGCTCTCGGGCAGGTTCTTCCGGACGAAGAGGATGACGAAGCCGAGTACCGGCCCGAACAGGAATGCCACCCGCCACGAATAGCTGACCGATAGGTGGTTGACCACGAGCAGCGTGAGCACGGTGCCTATGAGCGCTCCGCCCCAGTAGGTCCCGTTGACGGCGATGTCGACGCGTCCGCGGTACTTGGCCGGGATCAGCTCGTCGATGGCCGAGTTGATGGCGGCGTACTCCCCGCCGATCCCCATCCCGGCGATGAATCGGGAGACCCACAACCAGTACACCCAGAACTCCGAGTGACCGAAGGTCAGCGCGCTCAGGAACCCTCCGAATAGATAGACACCCAACGTGATCAAGAACAGATTTCGGCGCCCCCACTTGTCCGACAGGCGGCCGAAGAAGAGTGCACCGAAGACCTCGCCGAGCAGGTAGACCGTCCCCACTGCGAACGACACGCTCGCCGAGGACAGGTTCAGGGCCTGTTTGCTGCTGATGAGGCTGGTGACGTTGCTGGCGATGGTGATCTCGAGGCCGTCGAGCACCCATGCCACCCCGAGTGCGACCACCAGCATGGTGTGGAAGCGGGACCAGCCGAGCCGGTCCAGCCGCGCCGGAATCAGGCTTCGGATCGTACCGTCGGAACCTGTTGTACCTGTGGTCTCCTCGCGGTGATCGCCTCCGTCCGCTCGATCCGGAGCCTCGCGCTGCACGGTTGTCACATCACACCCCCTGGTCGTCTGGGGCGAATGGATACCCGCGGCATTCTGATGACAAACGCAGCCCATTGCGGCAGCCGCTCTCCGGCGTCAGCTCCCACCGTTCCGGTGCTCGTGCACCATGTCGGCCATACGGCGGGCGAAGGTGTGGACGTCGCCGGGCCAGCGGGCCGAGAGGTAGTTGCCGTCTCTCACCACGAATGCCGGCCGACGGTCCTCGGGGCTGTCCCGATGGCGCCCGTCTTGCTTCAACCGGGCGTCGGGATCGTCGGGATCGACGTCGACGAAGTCGGATTCCTTGGCGAGGGATCGGGTCACCTCCTGCTGCACCGACGCATAGCCCGCCGGTTGCCCCGGCTCCTCCGGGTAGGTGCGGTAGTAGCCGGGGTCCCAGAACCGGCTGAGCCGGGCGACCCGCCATGCCCGACCTTCGAGCGACCACGTCAGCGCGGTGGTCTTCCGGCCGTAGAGCACAGATCGGCCGGTACGGGGGTCGATGCTGCGGGCCGCCAGCACGACCCCGTGGCAGATCGCCCCGACCGGCAGTCCGAGGTGGAAGGCCTCGACGGTCACGTCGTGAAGGGTGGTGCTCTCGAGGTACGGACGCATTCCCCGGGCGTGCCCCCCCGGGAGCAGGAGACCGTCGACGGTGGCGAGATCGACGTCGTCCCACGTGGATGGGCGGGTGAACTCGTCGGCGGCGACGAGACTGGCGTATGCGGAGCGGCCGCGTCGATCTGCCCTCAGGACGCGTCCGACCGCAGTCAGGCGCGAGACGCCCGGCAAGAATCCCCATGGGTCGAGGCCCCGCCCGGAGACCATCAGATCGTCGGCGCTCCCGGCCCCACCGCTCTGCGTGGCGAATTGCACGGTGTGGCCGCGGCGCCGCAGCACGCTCCAACTCACGGCTACCTCGGTCGGATCGAAGTCGGTGTCCGGGATCGGGATCAGCACGACCGCCACTGTTCCTCCTGTCACCGGTCCGACGGCTGGTCGCCCAGCGGTCGTGACGACTGTACGGGTGCGGTCATCGGGTGGTCAACGAGACCGGGCCGCCCATCGGGATACGACTGGTAGGTAAAACGCGAAAACAGTATCGGGGTGGAGGTGCGCAGCAGCGGGAGGCGCAGCAGCGGGAGGCGCAGCAACGGGAGGGCGCAGCAACGGGGCGAAGGGTGGGGAACTATGAACCAGAGCGGCTGAAGGGGATCGAACCCTCGTCATCTGCTTGGAAGGCAGAGGCTCTACCATTGAGCTACAGCCGCAGTTGCCGGGCAGCCGGCCGGCGGCCGGACCACCCGAGATCAGCGGGACGTCACAGACTAACCGGGCGGCCACAGGGGCTGGTCGACGGTGAACCCCACCGGGCGTCCCCATTGGTTCCGGAAGGAGACCTGGTGGGCCGGTCGCCGTGGAGCCACTGCCCATCGGCCCGTGGGATAGCCGAAGCTCACGCAGCAGGCCATCACCCACTGCTCGTCCCGGGGGACGCCCAGGATGTCGAACGCCTCGTCCGGGTGGAAGAAACCGAGGACCACGGTCAACGAACTGCCCACTCCCTCGGCCCGCGCCGCCAGCTGCGCGCTCCACACCGCGGGGAAGATCGACCCGCCGGTCGGATCGGCCTGGACGAACCCGAACAGGTACAGGGGCACGTCCTCGAAATGATCGGCGAGCCACTGGGCAGAACGCTGCATCTTGAGCATGCCGACACTCTCGGCAGCATCGGGGTCGGCTGCGGCGGCGGCCACGCGGTCGGCGTAGACGGTGTCCCACAGCTGGCCGATCGAGTCCCGGTAGAGCGGGCCGATCCGGGACAGCACGTCTTTGTCGTCGACGAGCAGGAAACGCCAGTTCTGGGTGTCACCACCCGAAGGCGCCCGGATGGCGGCATCGAGGATCTTGGCTTGCACGTCGAGCGGCACCGGATCGGGCCGTACCCGTCGCATGGCCCTGGTGGTGTAAAGCGCTTCGTCGATATCCACGGACTACTCCCCTCGGTGGCGGTGGCGGTGGCGGTGGCTCAGGGCCTGGGAATGGCTCTCTCGGCCCCAGCACCGTAACCGCCGCCACCGGGGAGGGTGTCGCATCTCGGTGTTGGCGACCGTCCGATCCGCAATCCGGTGCCCGTGGTGGTCCGCGTCCGCGTGCGAGGGTGCTAAGCCGGTACCGTGGCGAGCCGACCAGCCAGGACCCAGGGCGGTGACGCCTCTTTCGTGGGCACCTCCATGGAGCTGGAGACCGGGGCCATCGCCGCCGGTGGGGGCTGTGTGGCCCGGGCCGAGGACGGCCGCGTCGTCTTCGTCCGGCACGCGCTCCCCGGCGAGCGGGTGGTGGCGGTGGTGACGGCGGCGACATCGTCATTCCTGCGGGCCGACGCCGTCTCCGTCCTCCAGCCGTCGTCGGACCGGGTGGACCCGCCATGCCCGCACGCCGGCCCGGGCCGTTGCGGTGGGTGCGACTGGCAGCACGTGGCACTCCCGGCCCAGCGTCGGCTGAAGGCGGCGCTGGTGGCTGAGCAACTGTCCCGCCTGGCCCGGATCGAGCGGGTTGTCGAGGTCGAAGAGGTCCCTGGCGCCCCGGACGGCCTGGGATGGCGGACCCGGATGCACTTCGCCGTCGACCGGTCGGGTCGGGTCGGACTCCACCGCCACCGTTCACACGACATCGAACCCATCGAGCACTGTCCCATCGCCAGTGCGGGCGTGGAGCGGCTCGGGGTGGAGGCCATCCTGTGGAGAGGCGCCCGCTCTGTCGAGGTGACCGCTGCCCCCGGCGGGAACACGGCGGTGATCTCGGTGGAGACGGGTCGGAACCGGCTGGCCGCCCGACCACCGGCCGGTGCCGGGGTGGTGGTGAACGGGCGCATGCGCAAACGTCCGACCCGGGTCCGGTTCGACGTGGCCGGTCACCGGTTCGAGGTCAGCGCCGGGGTCTTCTGGCAGGTGCATCCGGCGGCGACCCGCGTATTGACGCGGTGCGTGCTGGAGGGACTGACGCCGGCGCCGGGGGAACGCGTCGCCGACCTCTATGCCGGGGCCGGCCTGTTCACGGTGCCCCTGGCCCATGCCGTCGGAGCGGGTGGATCGGTCGTGGCGGTGGAACGTAATGGACGGGCTTGTTCCGACGCGGTTCGCAACACTGCAGGGATGGGCCAGGTCTCGGTGGTGCGTGCCGACGTGACTGCGGCCCAGGTGGCGGCGCTGGGCCCCTGCGACCTGGTGGTCCTGGACCCGGCCCGGGAAGGTGCCGGTCAGGCCGTGCTGCGGGCCCTCGTCGGGTTGGACCCGGCTCCACGCCGGATCGCCTACGTCTCCTGTGACCCGGCGTCGTTCGCGCGCGACCTCCGGGTGGCGCTCGACGCCGGATGGGACCTGGGGTCCCTGCGAGCCTTCGACCTCTTCCCGATGACTGAGCACGTGGAGCTGGTGGCGATTTTGGACCGGCCGGCGCCCGTCCATCAGAACCACGGAAACCGTCCGGGTTGACCAGGGCATTCACGGGCGACGCTGCTACTGTCGGCCCGTGCGTTGTCGAGTGCTGGCCGGTGTGGCACTGGGCATCCTGGTGATCCTGGCGGGTTGCGGTGGCTCCTCCGCCGGGACCAGCGCCACGCCCACCACCCGGGCCCCGTTGCCGGCGGGAGCGACACCCTCCTCCATCTCGAAGCAGGTCTGCGCCCACGAGGCGGTCAAGGACATCGACAACGTCCTCGGCGAGAACGCGACCGTGTCGACTCCCACGTGGGTGGACCACCGGTACGAGTGTCGGTACGGCTACACCACCGGGGCGATGGACCTGTCGGTCAAGGAGCTGTCGAGCTGGGCCCAGACCTACGCCTACTTCGGATCGCTGGCCACGCGGTTGGGTCGGTCCCGAACGCTGCAGGGTCTGGGCCAGGGAGCGTTCCAGACGACCGACGGGTCGGTCGTGGTGCGGAAGGACTGGAAGGTCCTTCTGGTCGACACCAGCGGGCTCCCCGCCCAGTTCGGTGTCCCGCCCACCAGCTCGGGCGACGTGGCGGTGACGGTCGGGGATGTGATCCTCGGCTGCTGGGCCGGCGACTAGGTCGTCGTCGGAACCACCCGCACGGGAACCCGCCCGACCCCGCCGGCCCAACCGGCCCCGCCGGCCCCGCCGGCCCCGCCGGCCCAACCGGCCCAACCGGCCCAACCGGCCCAACCGGCCCAACCGGCCCAACCGGCCCAACCGGCCCAACCGGCCCCGCCGGCCCCGCCGGCCCGATCAGGACACGGTTCTGCGGAAGGTCACCGTCGTCGGCCCCCTGGTGGAGCGGGTCGCCACGTGGAACACCCAGTGGCCCGGATCCAGGACGGCGAAGGCGGTGAAGTGCCCCGGGCCCACCCGGAGCTGGCGTAGGAGGCGGGGCGTCGAACCCGTGCGGCCGGCCGTCACCCTCGGGACGGCCGAGGGGGACTCTGCCCCCGGCCCGGTGAGGATCACGTGGAACTGGTTGACGCCCACGGTGCCGGGGTCGAGGTACATCTCGGCCGACTCACCACCGGGCAGCCCGACCGTGGTGATGGACGGCAGGCTGGGGAGCAGGGACTGGCCGCGGGCGGGGGAGACGGCCTGGCTGACCCCGGTGAGGACGGCGAACAGGACGACGGGGAGGACCACGGACACCGCCACCCCCCGCCGGCCGCGGGTGAGCCGTGGGCCCCGCACCTGGGCCGCCCCGGAGCGCCCCAGACGGGAGAGGCGGAGGCTGTTGAGGACCACGATCACGCTGGACAGTCCCATCGCCACCGCTGCCACCAGGGGGTCGAGGAGGCCGAAGGCGGCCAGGGGGAGCGCCGACACGTTGTAGCCCATGGCCCATCCGAAGTTCTGGATGATCACCGAGTAGGTGGAGCCGGCCACGGCGATCGCCGCCGGGACACCGTGGAGGTCGTTCCCGAGCAGGGCGATGTCACTGTTGGCCAGTGCCGCCTCCGAGCCGCTGCCGATGGCGCACCCGACGTCGGCGGCGGCCAGGGCCGGTGCGTCGTTGACGCCGTCGCCGACCATCACCACCCGGCTCCCCGCTGAGCGCATCCCGTCCAGCGCATCGACCTTGCCGGCCGGGGTCAGGCCTCCCTGGGCCGAGGTGATCCCCAGCTCGCCGGCGACGGCGGCGACGGCCGGCCCACTGTCCCCACTGAGGATCGAGCTCTCGAGCCCGAGGTCGGACAGCTGGGCGATGGCGGCGGGCGCCTCGGGTCGCAGCGGAGTGGTGACGGCGATAGCGCCGATGACGTCGCCGTCACGCTCCACCACGACCACGGTCTCCCCTCGGTGGTACCGCTCGAGGACGGTGGGAGCCAGGAGGGGTGATACTCCGGAGGGGATCAGGCGGCGGATGGAGATCCGGTGCCCGTCGACCGTGCCGTCCACTCCGATCCCCGGTCGGGTGGCCACGTCGGTGGCATGCCCCGGCGACCCGGCGGCTGCCGTGATGGCCAGGGCGATGGGGTGCTCGCTCTCGGCCTCGACGGCCGAGGCCAACGTCAGCACCTGGTGGCGGGAGCTGTCGGGCACGGCCGCCACCAGGCTCACCACGGCGTGTCGCTCGGTCAGGGTCCCGGTCTTGTCGAAGATCACCGCGTCGACCTTGGCCAGCCGCTCGAGGACGTCACCGTTCCGGATGAAGATGCCGAGTGCGGCCGCCCGTCCGCATCCCACCATCATGGCCACCGGCGCAGCCAGTCCCATGGCGCACGGGCACGCCACCAACAGCACAGCCAGCCCGCTGAGCACCGCCCGGCCGATGTCGCCGACCACCAGCCACCAGGTGAGGAAGGTGACCACCGAGGCGATCAGCACCGCCGGGACGAACACGCTGCTGATGCGGTCGGCGATCCGCTGCAGCGGAGCTTTGTCGCGCTGGGCATCCTCCACCAGTCGCTGCAGGTGGGCCAGCACGGACTCGGCGGCCACCGTACCCACCCGCACCACCAGCACGCCGCTGCCGTTCCTGGTGCCGCCGGTGACCTGGTCGCCGGGGCCGCGGTCGACCGGGAGGGGCTCCCCGGTGAGCATGGACTCGTCGACGGGGGACCATCCGTTGATCACCGTGCCGTCGAGGGGCAGTGCCTCACCGGGACGCACCCGCACGAGCGCGCCGACGGGCACGCTCTCGGGGGCGACGAGCTCCCCGTGCTCGTCGTCGGGCCCGGTCACCACCCGCGCCGTCGGGGGGCGCAGCGAGAGGAGTGAGTGCATGGCGCCGGCGGCACGCAGCCGGGCGCGGGACTCGACGGCCCGGCCGGTCACCAGGATGGCGACGATGAGAGGTGCCATGACACCGTGCAGCCGGGCGGCGAAGGCGCCGCTCCCCCCGAGGTGGAGGTGCCGGCCGCCCAGCGCGATGGCCTCGACGGCACTGACCGCCAGCGCCGCCAGCGTGCCCAATGCGATGAGCGTGTCCATGCTGGTGGCACCGTGTCGCAGCAGGCGGGCGCTGTCCCGGAGGAACGGCCAACCTCCGGCGATCTCCACGGCAACGGCGAGAACGAGTACCGTCCAGCCGGCGGCAGGGGACTCTGCCGCCGTGAGGGACACCACCAGGGCGGCGATGGCCAGCGGCCAGGAGATGGCCGCCCGGAGCAGCCACCGGTCGGGGTCGCGATCGGTGGAGTCGGGCCGGTCCTCGGCCACAGGAACGGCGGTGTAGCCCACGCCGGTGACGGCCTGGCAGAGCTCCTCGGGACTGGTGCGTTCGGCGTCATAGGCCACGAATGCCCGTGTGGTGGCGAGGTTGACCGAGGCACTGGCCACCGCGGGCAGGCGGCCGAGCGAGCGCTGGATTCGGGTGGCACAGGCGCTGCAGTGCATGCCGCCCAGCTCGAGCTCGGCCGTGGCCAGGGGGAGGGCGTCCGGGAGGGCGGCAGAAATGGACTCGCCGGGTGCGGTCGTGGGTGCGGTCGACATCAGGACACGGGCGGTGACTACCCGACGGGCGTCGCCGAGTATCCGGCTTCGGCCACGGTGGTCTGCAGGTCGTCGACGCCGAGGAGGGACGGGTCGTACCGCACCACGGCCACACCGGACTCGAGGTCGACGGACGCATCCGTCACGCCTTCCCGCTCGACCAGGGACTCCTCGATCAGGGCCACACAGGACCCGCAGTGCATGCCCTCCACCACAAGCTCCACCGACAACTCGGTGGTGGCCGACCCGGGTGCCGGGGATGCAGTGGGGGACGGCGAGGGGGAGGCAGGGACAGAAGTCACCTCCCCAGCGTAATTCGAACGGTGGACGGATGGAGCGGCAGGAGGACGATCAGCCGTCCACCAGGCGTTGGAACTCCTCGTCGTGGACCCCGGCCGCCTGCTTGTCAGCCAACGACTCCAGCCACCGGTGGGCCGGCTCGTCGGCCATGGCCTCGACCATCTGTTTGGGGATGGCCCGCACGGTGTAGTCGGGGGGCATCACCGGTTCGCAACGGTCCCGACGGGCCATGGCCCGCTCGATCAGGGGGGCCAGGCGGGCGGCCTTGGCGCGGGCGGCCTCGGCATCCCGCTCGATGAATTCGGGGAGCACCCGGGTCCCGAACAGCTCGAGTGACTCCATGATGTCCTCGTGGCGATTGTGCCCGGCCTGCATCACGAAGATGAGCTGGTCGACGCCGGCCGCTTCGTACCGCCGGAGGAACTGCCTCAACTGGTCCGGTGTGCCGATGGCCCCACGCAAACCGGTCGTGTCCCCGGCGGCCGCCTTGGCACCCAGCATCTGGTCCCGTTGGGCCAGTGCCGCCTCGGGGGAGTAACCCATCTTCTCCCGACGTGCGACGAACTCCTCCCAGACGTCGGTGGAGGCGGGGACGTGGTCCCCGAAGACGTAGAAGTGGGCGAGTGAGTACCCGAAGAAGTTGGCGCCCTCCAGGCCCCGGGCCAAGGCGTCCTCCTCGCGGGGCGCGCACATCATCGGGGTGACGCAGGCCACCTGGGGATTGACCGCCAGACCGACCGGGACACAGCGATCACTGAGGACCGCCTCGTAGTCGTCCACCCAGGACTTGGCGTCCTCGGGCTCGACGAAGGCGAAGCTGAGGGCGCCGATGCCCTTCTCGGCGGCCAGCAGGATGGTGTCGCGTCGGCTGCACGCCACCCACAGCGGGGGGTGGGGCTTCTGGACGGGTTTCGGGACCACGTTGCGGGGCGGCATGGTGACGAATCGCCCGTCGACGCCACCGAAGGGGGTCTCGGTCATGCAGCGGACGGCGACCTCGAGTCCCTCGAGCCATGCCTCGCGCTTGGTGTTCCGGTCGACGCCGAACCCACCCAACTCGGCCTCCGACGAGGACTCTCCGGTACCGAACTCCACCCGTCCCCCGGATACCAGGTCGAGCATGGCGATGCGTTCGGCGATCCGGGCCGGGTGGTTGTAGCCGGGGGCGGTCTGGACCACACCGTGGCCGATCCGCATGGTGCGGGTCCGCTGGCTGGCTGCCGCCAGGAACACCTCGGGCGCGCTGGAGTGCGAGTACTCCTCCAGAAAGTGGTGCTCGACCTCCCACAGGTACTGCACGCCCAACCGGTCGGCCAACTCGATCTGGTCGAGCGCATCGGTGATCAGCCGGTACTCGCTGGTGTCGCTCCACGGTCGGGGCAGTTGGTGCTCGTAGAAGATCCCGAACTTCAAGGTTTCACCGGGCCGGGGCGTCGGTGCTGTCCGACACCGTCCCGTCCTCCAGGCGGATCACCGAGCCCAGCGAGAGCATCTCGGCGGTGACGTCGGCGGCGTCCGGCCGTCCGGCCAGCGCCTGGTCGATCTCGCCCATGACGAACGCGAGGTTCTCCTGGCGCCGCACGACCAGGGAGTCGGACAGGGCACGTTCCCACAACCGCCCGATCATGTCGGAGCCGGCATAACGGTGTCCCTCCCGTCCCAACCAGGTCCGGTCCCGCATCTCCGACAGTGCGGTCCGGAGCCACGCCACGTGGGGGGTCTCGTCGGCACGGATGTAGGACACGAGAGTCCCGGCGGCCCCTCCGCCGGCCACCAGGTCGGCGTCGCCCAAGAGGGCCTCGGCCCACCGGAAGCTGTGAAAGGCGGAGATCTCGATCAGCAGTAGGCCGATCATGCGTGCGGCCAGTGACTCCAGGGCGATATCCACGTCGTCGGGGAGCAGGCGCGCCGGCATCGCTCGTTGCGGGGCGGCTGCTGAGGAGCCACGGCCTTCCCCGATCCCCATGCGGCGCATCATCCGTCCCGTCTGGTCGGTCGTGTCCGGGCACTCGAAGGCGATGTCACGGGCGATGAACCACATCCGGTCGTGGCCGGCCGCCTCCCCGAACCCGCACTCGTCTCGGGCGTGGGCCTCGAACAGCCCCCCGTCGATGTGGGCGATGGCGGTGCCGACCACGTCCTCGTCGAAGCAGCGAGAGAACTCCGGGACGGGGAGCAACCGCAGCATCCCGCCGAAGCCTTCGACCGTCCCGATACGGGTGAGGGCGCCGATCGTGGGCTCGGGTACGCCGTTGCGGATGAGGAACGCCGACTGTTCGACGGTCGGGAAGTTCTCGGGCCAGGTATCGAGGGGGACGTCGAGGATGGGAGTCGAGAACTGAGCCCGCCGTTGGTCCTCCCAGGCCCGTATGGCCGGCCACCGGTTCCTCGTGCGGGGGGAGACGTACTGGCCACGGGCGTCGAAGCCGCCGTGGCACCGGACCCCGTCGGCGATCAGCGGTTCTTCGATGTCGTGGTCCGCCAGCAGCTCGGAAGGGCTGAACTCGGTCTGCACGGAGGTCATCGTGGTCGAGTGTAGGGGAGGACGGGCCGCTCGGCCCGTGGGCCGGCCGCGCCGGGTGACGCTACGGTGACGGGTCATGCCCACCTACGTCGACAAGCAGGGAACGGTCGATCTCCTGCGCCACGAGTACGCCGCCATCGCGTCGCTGATCGCCACGCTGTCCACTCGGCAGTGGGAAACCCCGACGTGCCTGCCCGGCTGGACCGTCCACGATGTCCTCGGGCACATCATCGGTACGGAGTCCATGATGAGCGGCGAGGACCCACCCCCGAGCGACATCTCCCATCTGGGGCACATGCAGAACCCGATCGCCGAGGCCAACGAATTGTGGGTCGAGTCGATGCGCCCGTTGTCCGGTGCCCAGATGTGCTCCCGCTTCGAAGAGGTGGTCGGGCGCCGCCTGGAGGCGCTCGACGCCATGAGCCAGGTCGAGTTCGACGCGCCGTCGTGGACGCCGGCAGGCAAGGACGAGACCTACGGGCGCTTCATGCGGATCCGCCACTACGACTGCTACATGCACGAGCACGACATCCGAGGCGCCATCGGGGCGCCGCCGAGGGAAGAGGCTGCCGACCTCAACTCCGCCCTGGCCGAGGTGGAGACCGGACTGGGCTACATCGTCGGGCGCCGGGCGGCGTTTCCCGACGGCTCCAGCGTCCGGATCGATCTGGACGGCCCGGTGGCGACCACGTATCTGGTGGCAGTGGACGGTCGGGCCGCCGTGGTTCCGGCGCTCGACGGACCGCCCACCGTGACCGTGGCGATGCCTGTCACCCGGTTCCTCCGGCTCACCGGCGGCCGCCATGACGACCGACCGGCCGACACCGCCGACGTGGTCATCTCGGGTGACCGCCAGCTCGGCACACGACTGATCGACAACCTGGCCTTCACCATCTGAGTCCCGATGCCGCCCCGGGCGCCCCGGTCGTGCTCACTCCGGTGGTTCCGATGGACGGCCGAGGGAGCCACAGCGGCCGATCGCGCCTGGTCAGTCGATGATCGATTCCGAGGCAGACTTGTGAGATCATGACCGGCCCATCGAATCAGCCTGATACCGACCGTGACCAACGTGGACGCGCCCATCGTGCAGTCCACGCTCCCGTTGACCGGGGCGACGCTGAATGGGACGAACGGTACGCAGGTGCCGAACGGGTCTGGAGCGGCGAACCCAACGCCGCTCTGATCGCCGAAGTGGGCGACCTCGAACCGGGCACCGCCTTCGATGTGGGCTGCGGCGAGGGGGCCGACGCCATCTGGTTGGCTGGTCGAGGGTGGCGGGTCACTGCGATCGACGTCTCCGAAATCGCGTTGCAACGTGCAACGGCGGCGGCCGAGCAGTCCCATGTCGAGGTGGAGTGGATTCGGACCGGCTTGCTCGACGCGCCTCTGCCGACTGCCGGGTTCAACCTCGTCTCCGTCCACTACCCGGCACTGCTGCACACTCCAGACCGTGATGCGGAACGTCAGCTGCTGGCGGCCGTTGCCCCGCTAGGGCATCTCCTCGTCGTGCACCATGCGGATGTTGACGTCGAAGAGGCGAAGGCCCACGGATTCGACCCGGCCGACTACGTGTTACCCAGCGATGTGGCTTTGTTGCTGGACGAGAGTTGGCAGGTCACGTTCGATGAACGGCGGCCGCGCCGCATCCTCGGCGGCGCCGGCGCCGGCCACACTCACGATGTCGTTCTTCACGCCCGGCGCCTTTCGTAGCGATCTTTCGTCGCCCGACCAAGGGTCGGTGCACCTGATCGCCGGCTGGTGAGGCACCCAAGTCCGCTGTCTCGACTCTCCGCCCGGTGTCAGATGCTTCCGTCGAGCACTGCGGGCAGCCAGGAGACCGCATCTCGGGCAGCGGATCGCGCATCGTCTTCCGTCGCGAACTCCCTGGCCGAGTAGTAGGCGACCGGCGTCCATACACCCATGTCCTCCGGGTCACGCCGGAACTCCTCGAATCCGAACGTTCCGTCCGGCCGGACGAAGATATCGACGCAGCGATCGACCGCGGCCGTCGAGGGGCTTGCCAGGACCGACCAGGACGGATCCAAACGTGCTGACACCGCTCTCAAGATATGCGTCTCGAGCCGCCAGGCCAAACTTGGGGACAGATCGCTCGACGGTCAGAACGTCCCGGACCGTCGGAACAGTCATGGTGCCCCCGGTCTGTGGGCTATCCCAGCCGAGTGGCGGCGATCAGGACGGTTGCGAAGTTCATCATGAATGAGCCGCCCCGATCGTCGATGGCCGCGCCGATGGCTTCGAACAGGCGGTTTCGAACCGCGGGTTCGAGGGCGGCGTGGTCGCTCCGTGAGACAAGCTGGTCCAGCCACTCATCCCGTTGGTAGGACCGCGTCCATGGAAACCACTTCTCCGTCGGCACACCGAAGCCGGTCGCCGCTGAGACGGCATCGATCTCCGAGCCGAGGCCGGCCTTGATGTCGGATGAACGGTCGGCCGCATAGCCACGGAACAGACGGTGGCCGCCGGGCGGCACGACGGTCGCGTACACCTCGTCGAGAGCATCGGCCAGATCATCGGGCTGATGACCGGCGTTCCAGATCAGACAAAGCCTGCCCCCCGGCCGCAGCACTGAGGCCGCCTTGGCGGTGGCGATCGGCAGGTCGAGCCAGTGCCAGGCCTGCGCCGAGGCCACCCGGTCGAACGTGCGACCATGAGCGTCCCAGCCTTCGAAGGCGGCAATCTCTACTTCGACACCATGGCGGCGGGCGATCTCCGCCATTCGTGGCGCGAGTTCTACCCCCAGCACCTTGGCGCCGCGCCGGGCCATCTGCCTCGAGGCGATCCCGGTGCCGCAACCTACGTCGAGAACGTCCAGGCCCGCAGGAACCGGACCGAGCAACTCGTCGATCACCGCATCGGGATAGGTCGGCCGGGACCGGTCGTAGGCCTCGGCGTGCTGGTCGAACAACCGCGAGCGTTCCTGGGCCAGAGGTCGTGCTGTGAGACGGTCGTGCTCCTCGCCGGCATCCACAGACGCCAGCCTGCCCCAGATCGTCGGTCCTGCCAGCAGGCCGGCGGCCGACCGGCGAACAACCCCCGCCTTCACCACCTGATCGGCGGCCGGCGCGGCCCGGCCGGCTGGCGACTCAGTCCGGCCCAGGCCGACCCAGGCGCTGGAGGGGCTCACCTGACAGGCGGTACCCGACCCACTCGTCCTGGGGGACCGCTCCCAGCGACCGGTAGAAGCGCAGGGCGTTCTCGTTCCAGGTCAGTACCGCCCAGTCGACCCGGCGGTACCCGGCACGCCGGGCGATTTCCGCCAGTTCGGCCACGAGCGCCCGTCCGATGCCACCCTGGCGTGCCCCGGGCCTGACGAAGAGGTCCTCGAGGTAGATGCCGTGGCGTCCCGTCCACGTGGAGAAGTTGAGGAACCAGATGGCCATGCCCACGATCCCGCCGTCCTCTTCAGCCACATGGGCGAAGACGGCTGGGGCCGGGCCGAACAGCGCGGTCCGCAACATGTCGGCATCCACCTCGACCGAACCGGGTGCGCGCTCGAATTCGGCCAGCTCGTGGATCATCTGCACCAGCGAGTCCACGTCGTCACGGGTGGCCGGCCGGATCATCCGGTCAGGGTAGCGGTCGGCGCCACAGGACCGCCTCGTGCAGCCACCCCTGGTGGTTCCCGTCCGAGCCGTGGGCCACTGTCCGACCCGGCGCTCACGGGATGAGCAGCACCCGTCCGAAGGCGTGACGGCTCTCGATATAGGCGTGGGCCTCACCTGCCTCCTCCAGGGAGAACCGCCGGTCGATCACTACCCGCAGCTCGCCGGCGGCAATGTCGTCCAGGTGGCGGGCGATGACGGCATGGGCGCGGTCGCCGAGGGACAGTTCGGCGCCGAGGAAGTAGCCCACCAGGGTCTGGTTGGCACCGCGCATGGTGGCGATGTCCAGCCTCTCGGGCACCTGCCGGCCGGCATCGCCGAAGCTGACGCATCGTCCCCGGTAGGCGAGGCACGAGAGGCTCTGCTGGAGGACCGAGCCGCCGATGGAGTCGAGGATGACGTCCGCACCCCTCCCGTCCGTCAGGCGCCGGACCTCGGCGACGAAGTCTGTCGTGGCGTAGTTGATGCCATGGTCGAGCCCGAGCTCGCCCAGGCGCGCCAGTCGTGCGTCGCTGGAGGCGGTGGCCAGCACCCTGGCCCCGGCCCGGTGGGCCAGCTGGATGGCGGCGATACCGACACCACTGGCCCCGGCATGGATGAGGGCCGTCTCGCCTGCCTGCAGGCGGCCGAACTCGAACAGCGAGTCGTCGGCGGTTCCGAACGGCACCGGGACACAGGCGGCATCTTCGGTAGCCACCTCCGGGGGGATGACCCAGCAGAATGCCGGGGCCACCGACCGGAGCTCGGCGTGGGATCCGTCCAGACCCACCGTGACCACCCGGTCCCCCGGCGTGACGCCGACCACCTGGTCGCCCACTTCCACCACCGAGCCCGCGCACTGGTAGCCCACGATGTGAGGGGCGGCGGCCATTGCCCCCCCGAGCCGGTTGAGCGTGTCGCCACCCTCGATGCTGACCGCCTCCACCCTCACCAGCACCTCGTCGGGGCCCATGACCGGATCAGGAACGTCCTCGTAGCGGAACACCTCGGGACCGCCGGTCTGGTAGTACACCGCTGCCTTCACCGCACCACCTCTTTGGATCGCTCGTCCCGGCCACCTTAGGCACGGTCCGTCCGCCCCGCCCCGCCCGCCTTCCCCAAACGGCATCGTCCCATTCCCCGCCCAGGACCGGGATCCCGGTCGATGTGCCAAGCTGGCCACGACCACGACGGCGAACGGAGGCGCGGCGGACCATGGTGGTGCGGGTGGCAGTGGTCGATGACGACGAGGTCAGTCGACGGGGGCTGGTCGAGTTGCTCAACGAACAGGCCGAGGTGGAGGTGGTGGGTCTCACCCACGTGACCGCGGTGACCTGGACGGAGGAGTGGGATGGGATGGACGTGGCCATCGTTGACGCCTGCGACGAGCGTCGCACCGACGATCAGTTCCCCGGGGTGGCGGTGGTGGAGGCCATCCGGCGGCGCCGCGGTGCCGACCGGACCCGGGTGATCGTCAGGACCGGGCAGTTCTTCGATGACGCCGTCCGCCATCGCATGCGGGAGGCGAGGGCCGACTACTTCTTCCACCGCTCCGAGCTCCGAGACGTCGAGAGCCTCCGGGACGTGGTCCTTCACCCCGAGCGCTTCCGGCCCGGGGTGCCCGATATCGCCCGACCCGACGCCGTGCTGCGGCTGGGAGTGGGTCCGTCCACCAGGGTCAACAGCGCCGTCACCGCCGCGGTCGAAAATGGGATGATCGAACTCGCACCGGGACGACCCGTACGCAGCCGTTCGCTGGCCCGTCGCCGCCACCGGTTCAACGAGACGGCCAGGCTCTTCCCACTGAACTCTGACGGGACCGTTCCCGACCGCAACCAGACCGATCCGTCGATGCCGCAGATCGCCCGGTTCTTGCAGTGGGCCACCCGCTCCAAGACCGGTGGGGCCTGACCGGTTGCCGGGGGCGCGGCGCGCGCCCACCTGACGGAGCAAGGAATGCGCGTTCTCGGGTCTCAGATCGCGCACCCCGCTGTGGTTCCATGGCAGCGGCGGGAACCGGTCAAGCCGCCCGCCGGCGGCCCGGGGTCGTCCTCGTGGAACCGGGGGCACCGATGGCGGGTCGTGATGGGCGGCGCGGACCGTAGTGCGTGGGATCGGAGGGTACCCACCGGTCGACCGGTGGGTACCCGGTCCCACTGCTCATTGGCCCCCCGGTGTTCACCGAACCCCCCCGGTGCTCACCGTCCGGTTCCTGCTCAAGCCACAGGTGGTTGGTGCCGATAGGCAACTGTGGGGACCTATCACCAGCCCGCCGAGCCCCGGAGACCGTGGCTCGGCGCCCGCCCCTGTCCGCCGGAAGTCGACAGCCGTCGGGAACTGGCCCACCAGGCCCACCACACACCGCCCTCCCGCAACCGGTGTGGTCAAGTTGGGGGCCCCGACGGCCGATGACCACTGGCATGGACGGGAAACTTCAGACGGCGAATGAAGCCCCCGGCGACGTCGATACCCGGTCCACGACCGAGGTACCCGACGCACTGGACACCCCGGACGTGGCGGACGTGCAGGTCCACGAGAACGGTCTGGACCGCGAGCGGGTGGCGCTGGGGCTTGCCCTCCAGTCCCGGGCCGACGAAATCGGGCGACTCGTGGACGAACGGTTCTCCGCCGACCTCAAGGGCCACGCCTTCGTCGCCGCCAGGCTCGGCACCTACCTGATCGGGCGTTGGCTGGCCACCGATGTCGCCGCCTCGGCCGAGGACGAGGGTCTCCTGGCCCAACAGGGGGAGCTGGCCCTCGTGGAGGACACCGTCCTGTCCAACGTGGCCAAGGCGTACTTCGCCTGGCGCGACCTCACCTGTCTGGTGCTCGCCGAGGAGGCGGCCCGGCTCGGGGTGAGCGACGAACTGCTCACCCTGGCGACCGAGGTGGTCAGGCTCAGCTCCGACGGCAGCCTGGTCCGCATCGTTCGTCAGTTCGACCAGACCCGGAGGGAGCTTCAACAGAAGCTGAACGAAGAGCAGGCCACCCTGGCCCATCGTGCCCTCCACGACCAGTTGACCGGGCTCCCCAACCGGGCGCTGCTGGTCGACCGGTTGGGCCAGGCGGCCAGCGCCCTCCTGCGCAGGCAGGGTGCGGCCATGCTCCTCTATCTCGATCTCGATAATTTCAAGGCCATCAACGACCGGTTCGGCCATGCGGCCGGTGACTGCCTGCTGGTGGAGGTGGCCGACCGCCTGCAGCGCCTGGTGCGGTCAGGAGACACCGTCGCCCGTCTGGGTGGCGACGAGTTCGTCGTACTGGCCCAGGACCTCTCGGACCCCGAGGCGTCCGCCCGGTCGTTGGCCGAGCGGATCCACTTCGCCATGCGGGCACCGGTGGCGGTGGGGGAGCGGCATCTCTACACCTCGGTGAGCATCGGCATCGCCCCCGTCGAGCCCGGAGTCGACCCCGAGGTGTGCATGGCCCAGGCCGATGCCGCCATGTACCAGGCCAAGCGGGGCGGACCGGCCCGTTACGAATGCTTCAACAGCTTGATCGGCGAAGACAACCGCCGCCGGAGCCAGCTCGCCCACGAGCTCCGGGCCGCCCACGAGTTGGGTCAGCTCTCGGTCCACTATCAACCGCTGTTCAAGCTGGGCGGCGACGTGGTCGGCATGGAGGCCCTGCTGCGCTGGGACCATCCCGAGCTCGGTTCGGTGGCACCCGCTGAGTTCATCCCGCTGCTCGAACGCAGCCGCGACATCGTGCCGGTCGGCCGCTGGGTGCTGGGGGAGGCCACCCGCCAGTGCCGGAAGTGGCAGACCCAGGGGAATCCCGACCTCACCGTGTCGGTCAACGTGTCAGCCCGACAACTCCAGGACCCGTCGTTCTACGACGATGTCAGCCATGCTCTGCGGTGCTCGCACCTCGCCCCGGAGACGTTGGTGCTCGAGATCACCGAGTCCGTGCTCGTCATGGACATCGTCCGCATCGGTGCCATCATGCAGAAGATCCGCGACCTCGGCGTGCACATGGCCCTGGACGACTTCGGTACCGGCTACTCGTCCCTGCTGTACCTGAAGGACCTCCCGATCGACCGCCTCAAGGTCGACCGCAGCTTCGTGTCGGGCCTGGGTGCCTCCGAGCAGGACACCACCATCATCTCCACCGTGGTCCAACTCGCCCACGATCTGGGCCTGCGGGTGGTGGCCGAGGGCGTCGAGACAGAGGCCGAGCTGGAGGCGGTCGGTGCTATGGGCTGTGACGAGGCACAGGGCTTCTTGCTGGGGCGACCCGGCCCGGCCCAGGCCCTTCCTCCCCAACGGGTCCTGTCGATCGACGGCTGACCAGCCTTCCGGTCGCGGGGGTGGTCCGCATCGGAACCCATCGTGAGTGCGATCCTGCTCCCGGCATCGGCCGGGCTCCAGGGCTCGGCCGAGCGGGCGACGGGGCGCCGGATCAGAGGCCGGCGAGCGAGTGGAACGCGACGGCTGCAGCAGTTGCCACGTTCAACGAGTCGACCCCGTTCGCCATCGGGATCGGAACGGCTACATCCGACGCCGCCAGGGCCCCGGCCGACAGGCCGGGGCCTTCGGCCCCGAGGAGCAGGGCCACGCCCCCGGGGCGCCCGGATCCGGCTATCCGGGCCCGCAGGTCGGTGAGAGTGGCGGTTCGGACCCCGCCGCCGAAGGCCAAGCGCGGGGTCATGGCGGCGACGACGAAGCCGGCCGCACGCACCTCGTCGAGCCCGGTCGGCCATGGCGCCAGTCGGGCGAACGGAACATGGAGGACGTGCCCGACGGACACGCGGACCGACCGTCGGTACAGCGGGTCGGCGCATGTCGGGTCGAGGAGCACCCCGGCCACCCCGAACGCGGCGGCGTTGCGGAACAAGGCGCCGATGTTCTCATGGTCGTTGAGGCCCTCGAGCACGGCGACCAGCCGAGGAGCCTCCCCCGAAACGGTCGTACCGACGGCGTCGGCCAGGAGCTGCTCGGGCGCGGTGGGCGACGGGCGGTCGGCGACGGCCACCACGCCCCGATGCAGGGCGAAGCCGACCGTGCCGGCCACCACCCCCCGGGATCCGATCAACACCGGCGCCCCCCGGGCGCGTGTGGCCGCCACCAGGTCGCCGGCCGCCGCCGCATGCCGATCGTCGACGAGCAGCGAGCGAACGGTGTACCCGGAGGTGAGGAGGCGTGCGACGGCCAGCCTTCCTTCCACCACGAAGACCGACTGATCGGCCTCCAGCGCCATCCGGCCGGCCGGGTCGTTGAGGCCCCGGTAGAGGTCGAGCCGTGGGTCGTCGGGGTCGTCCACCCCGATCAGGGGACCCAGGGTCACCGGGTCCTCGTGCGCGTCCGACACCGGGCCAGCATCGCGTACCCGAACGCCGCCGGCGCGATTCCGACCGGCCGGCCGGCATCCGGCCGGACCGGGGAAGTGCAGATCCGGCTCGGCAGTCGCCCGGTAGTAGACAGTGGCGATGCGATTCGCCCGTATCTACAACGGCGAGGATGGCTCGGCTCACTTCGGGGAGGGTGAGACGCCGTTCGCCAGCGCCGAGTTCGCGCCACCGGCGCCACCGCTCGATGTCTCACCGGCAATGCCGGTCCGAGAGGTGATGTTCATTCGGTTCCGAGCCGGTTGGACGGATCCGGCCCACCCCGCCCCGGCCCGCCAGTGGATGTTGGTCTTGTCGGGGCGGGGCGAGAGCACTGCCGGTGGTGAGACGAGGACGTGGGGACCGGGCGATGTGTTCCTCCTCGAAGACACATCGGGTCCCGGCCATGGGACGACCATTATCGAGGACACCGTGATGGCGGTGGTCCGCTGTTGACACCCTCGGGCGGTCTCAGGGCTCGGCGGGTACGGCCTGCTGGGTATCGAGCATGTCGGCCATCACCATCTTGATGAACCCGTCGGCCTCGTCGGTCATGCCCCCGGCCACCCCTCCGTAGATCGCACCCGATGACGGGGCCTCGGCGGCATGGGCAGTGGCGTACTCGACGGCGGCGGCCAGGTCCTCGGCGAACGACTCGGCCACCCCGGCCTGGGTCTGGGGCCGGGTGACCGCCATGTGGAGCGCGTTGGGGTACTGCTGTCCGTTGAACCGCCATCCCCGTCCGCGCATGAAGTCGTTGACGTGGTAGACGTCGAACTGGTCTGAGGTGAAGCTGAACAGGAACGTGGGATTGCCGAGGATGCGCAGGGCGGGGTGGGAGCGCACCGCAGCCTGCATCGTCGCCGCCGTCGCGAAGATCTCCTCGGCGTAGCGCCGGTACCCCTGGCGTCCGAGTTGGACCATCGATGCCCAGGTGGCGGCGATGAGACCGCCCGAGCGCGATCCCTCCATGCCCGGAGAGCAGTACTTGCCGCCGCTCCAGTCGGTGAGGAAGAAGTACTGGGAGTTGCGGAGTGCCTTGTCCCGGAACGTCAGTACCGAGGTCCCCTTGAAGGCGTAGCCGTACTTATGGGTGTCGGCGGACATGGAGGTCACTCCGGCATGCCGGTAGTCGAACACGGGGATGTCATACCCGAGCTCCTGGCCGAACGGGAGGATGAACCCGCCGAGGCAGCTGTCAACGTGGAGGCCCACCCCGTGGCGAAGTGCGATGTCGGACAGATCGCCGATCGGATCGATGGTCCCGTAGCCGTAGTTGCAGGCCGAGCCGATGATGGCCACCGTGTCCCCGTCGATGTGCTGGTCCACCCACGCCGTGTCGACCTGGGTGGTGGCGGGATCCACCGGGGCCACTCGGAGGTCGATACCGAACAGGTGACATGCCTTGTCGAAGGCCGGGTGGGCAGTCTCGGGCTTGATCACATTGGGGCGGCGTACCCCCCGCTCCTGGGCCGCCGACTCCCGGTAGGCCAGCATGGCGTGGCAGATGCTCCCGGTCCCGCCGGTGGAGACCAGGCCGGCCGGCTCTCCGTCGTCGACGGCGTCGGCGTGGAGCAGGTCGAGGGTCATGGCGATGATCTCGGCTTCGAATTTGGTGGCGCTCGGGCACATATCACGCTGGAGGACGTTGACGTGGGCGAACAGGCCGAAGGCCTCGTTCATGAAGTGGTAGTGGTCGTGGTCCCCGCAGTACATGGTGCCCGAGCACTTGCCCGACTCCCACGAGGCGTCCTCTTCCTCAGCCATCGCGTGCATCGTGGCCAGGAGCTCGGCACGCGGCGTCCCCTCCTCGGGAAGCCGTCGGTGCACGGCGAAGCGGCCGTCGTACGGGAAGGTGCTCATGGGGTGGTCTCCTCGGTCGTGGCGGTCATGTTCCCCTCGGGCGCATGCCGGCGGCGCGGTACACGGCGTCGATGACTTGCATGGTGGCCACCGAGTCGCTCGGCGGCGTCAGCACGGGACCTTCCCGCAGCACCGCGTTGCAGAAGGCGTCGAGTTGGTAGGAGTAGGTCGGGCGCCGGGACGGGAACTCGGTGCGGCGGCCCCCACCGGACCGGACGGTCAGCCAGCTGACCGTCTGCGGGGCGATCGGGTTGAACACCCGAAGCTCACCGTCGTCACCGCTGGCCCGGGCGGACAGGTGGAGGAGCGATCTCGACCACATCGAGCAGTGCACCGTTGCGGTGTGCCCGCTCGGGAACAGCAGGTCCGCCCGCATCGCCCGGTCGATGTCAGGACCATGGAGCGTGGCGGTGGCGGACGTCACGCTGGGCTCCTCGCCGCCGAGCAGACGGGCCCAGTGCACCACGTAGGCACCCATGTCCATCATGGCGCCGCCGCTGAGTCCGGCCTGGTAGCGAATGTCAGACTTGTCCGGGATCGGGGCGCACAGCCACGCCTCGACGTGGCGGAGCCTTCCCAACTCCCCACTGTGCACGATCTCGTGCATCCGGTGGGCGAGGGGGTGATAGCGGTAGTGGAACGCCTCCATCACCACCAGTCCCGAACGGGCGGCAGGCCGGTCGGCCGCCACCGCCACCGCTTCGGCCTCGTCGGCATTGGAGGTGAACGGCTTCTCGCACAGCACGTGCTTGCCGGCGGCGAGGGCGTTGAGGGTCCACTCCGCGTGCAGGCTGTTGGGCAGGGGGATGTAGACGGCGTCCACGGACGGGTCGTCACACACGTCCTGGTAGGTCGCGGCCACCCGTGCGATGCCGTGACGTGCGGCGAAGTCGGCGGCACGACTGCGATCCCGGGCTGCCACCACCTCGACGGATGCCTCAGCGTTGGTGGCTGCCGGTTTCAAGAGTGCGGCCGGGGCGATCCGGGCGGCGCCGAGCACTCCGAACCGGACCTGGGCGGTGGGCATGGCGCCCACGGTAGCGAACCTGGGTGGACGGTCGGGCCGCGCCGGTGCTCAGCTGCGGTCCCGGAGGGGGGTGGCCTCGAGGGGACAGCAGTAGGAGGGCGCCTCCCCGGCGGTTCCGGGTCGCTCCGCTGCGGGTTGGGATGGATCCCGGATGCCGACCGCCGCCACCACCCCGCCGATCACGCACCAGGAGGCGGCGATGAGCACCGCCCGCTGGAAACCGTTCCCGAGGGAGTGGGGGGAGAGGTAGCTGAGGCCGGTGATGCCACCGAGCGTCGGGAGGACGGCCACGGCAACCAGGCTGCCGATGCGGGCCACGTCGTTGTTCACGGCCGATGCCAGTCCCGCGTGGTGGTCCGGCACCGAGTTGAGGGCGGTGGCGGTGAGGGGGGCGACGGTGGCGGCCAACCCGGCGCCGAGGACCAACACCGCCGGGAGTACCCCGGTCAGGTAGGAGCCCGCTCCGGGGACCCTGACCATGAGCGCCAGCCCGAGACCGACCACGATGGGGCCGGCGCTCATCTGGAGCCGTGGTCCGATGGAGGAGGCCAGACGTCCGGATCGGGCGGAGAAGGCCAGCATGACGGCGGTCAGCGGCAGCAGCGCGATCCCGGACTCGAGGGGGGAGTAGTGATCCACCACCTGGAGGACCACGGGCAGGAGGAACAGGACACCCCCGAGGCCGGCGTAGACGACGAATGTGACAGCGTTGGTCACGGTGAACTGGCGGTTCCCGAAGATGTCGAGGGGAAGCATGGGCGACAGGGAGCGGTGCTCGACCACGATGAAGGCGGCGGCGCCGATCACGCCCGCCGCCAACGAGGCCGCCACGGTGGCCGCCGACCATCCCCGGGACGGACCTTCGATCAGGGCGTACGAGATCCCCGAGAGGGCCACCGTGGCCAGCGCGGCGCCGGCGACGTCGATGCGCCTGCCGGCGGAGACGTCCCGCGATTCAGGGAGGTGACGGGCCGAGATCAACAGCACCGCGGCGCCGATGGGGATGTTGATCAGGAAGATCCACCGCCACGAGGCGACGGCGATGAGATACCCCCCCAGCAGCGGCCCCACGGCGGTGGCGACGCCGCCCAGCCCTGACCATGCCCCGATGGCCTCGTTGCGGTCGCTGGGAGCGAAGGACGCCTCGAGGATGGCCAGGCTCCCCGGGGTGAGCAGTGCACCGCCGATCCCCTGCAGGACCCTGGTGACGATGAGCTGGGACGATCCCGAGGCGAAGGCACAGGCCGTCGAAGCCACTGCGAACCAGGCGACCCCGATCAGGAACACCCGCTTCCGTCCGAACCGGTCCCCCAGGGACCCGCCGAGGAGGAGGAGCGCGCTGAGGGTGAGCGTGTATCCGGTGACGACCCACTGCAGCGTGCCGACGGAGGCATGGAAGTCACGACCGATGGTCGGGAGGGCGATGCCGATGACGGTGGCGTCGATCGCCGCCATCCCCGATCCCAGGACGGTGGCGCCGATGGCCCATCGACCGGGAGCGGTCCGGTAACGGAGCAGGTGCGGGCCGCCGGAACTGGCGGGGCCGGCGGGGGGTTCGCTCGGACCGTCCATGGTGACACCGTTCCACATCCGATGTGCTCCGGCGACCGTCCGCCGGTCGGCGGGTGGTCGCCGCGGCCTCGGACCGCCGGGACCGCCGGGACAACCGGGACAACCGGGACAACCGGGACAACCGGTTCAGCCGACCGAAGACCATGCCGATACAGCCAGGGTGGAACAAGGTCCCGGGCCGATGGCCAGTTGGCGGGGGTGGGTGGCGCGCGGCTCCACGGAGGCCGCCTCCGTCACCAGCGACCGGTTGGACGCCTCCGCTGCGCCCCGGAACCGACTCTTCCCGAAGACGCGGTCGTGGTTCGCCCTCGACGCCCCGCTCGAGCTCCTCAGCCCGCTCTCGGTCCTCCGGGTCCTGTTCGCCATGGCCGTCGTCGTATGGCCGGCGGTCGGATTGACCGAACCGTTGTCCCGTTGGGGCCTCATCGGGACGGCCGCCATCGCCGCCATGACCACCGGCGTGTGGATCGGCCTCCTGATGGTGAAGAAGGTCGACCTCCATGTGAGCGCGGTACTGGTCGGCTATTGGACCGGGTCGGCGGGTGTGCTGGTCTGGTGCGCGCACGGGGGAGCGGCAGTCGGCGCGTTCTTCTTGTACCTGGTGCCCGTCTCGGCATTCGCAGCGCTGTTCTTTGCCCGACGCGCCGTCTTGATCCAGCAGCTGGGAGCGGTGGTCGTCCTGTGGATCGCCCTGTCCCCGACACAGGGGCCGGCGCGCGCCCTGCTGATCGCCGTGACCGGGTGTGTGGCCCTGGCTGTTGCGCCGGCCACGGTGCTCATCCTGGCCCGGTCGGCCCGGCGTCACGACATCGTCGATCCTGACACCGGGTTGCCCAACGGATTCGGCCTGGCCCGCCGGCTCGAGGCCCAGAACCACCTCTCCTTCCTGGTCGCCGTGGTGGTACTGGACGGCATCGCCGACGCCCGGGAGGCATTGGGCTACCAGGTCGGGACCGAGCTGCTGCGCCGGGCGGTCGAGGACCTCGGGCAGGTGATCCCGTCCGACGCGGTCATCGGCCGGGTGGCGGGCGACGAACTGGTGATCACCGTGAGCCTCCCGGGTGGTGACGCTGTCGACCCGGTTTCCCCACCGGTCCCCGGCGGCCTTCCGGGAGGTGGCGACCGGACCGGCCCTCTTCCGGTGTCGGTGCTTCCTGCATCGGTCGTCGAGTCCGGGCGGGCCCTGGCCGACACGCTGGTCAAGGCCATTGCCGCCGGGCGCTACCGGGTGGGCGTCACCGAGGTGCCGCTGCGTGCCACGGTGGGGCTGTCCGGTGCACCCTGGGACGGCACCTCGGTGTCCGAGCTCGTCCGTCGGGCGTCGATCAGTGCCCACCGCGCCGCCGACGAGGGGGTGTCCACGAAACACTGGGACGGCGACCGCGGGGCGCTCACGGTGGCCGACTTCGAACTCCTGGGAGACCTTCGCTCGGCAGCCGAGCGGGGCGAGCTCACATTGGCCTACCAGCCCCAGATCTCGGCAATCACGGGCCGGCCGTCCGCGGTCGAGGCTCTCCTCCGGTGGGAGAGCCCTGTGCGCGGGAGCATCTCTCCTGGCCGGTTCATCCCCCTGGCCGAACGCACCGGCCTCATCGACCGCCTCACGGAATGGGTCGTGGGCGAGGCCCTCGACGCCCAATCGAGGTGGCGGTCCAAGGGGATCGAACTGCCGGTGTCGGTCAACCTCTCGGCCAAGAGCCTTCCCTCGCCTGAGTTGGCCGACTGGATCCTGGCCCAGGTGAGCGACCGCGGCCTGCCGACGTCGTGCCTGACCGTCGAGGTCACCGAGACCGCAGTGGCCCATCCGGACCAGGCCCTGGCCGTACTCCTGCCGCTCCACGAGCGCGGGATCCGGATCTCCATCGACGACTTCGGCACCGGCTTCACGTCGCTGGCCCAGCTGCCGTCGCTCCCCCTCGACGAGCTCAAGATCGACCAGTGCTTCGTGATGAGGCTGGCGACGTCCGCCGCCGACGATGCCATCGTGTGCACGATCGGCGAGCTGGCCAGCCGATTGGGGCTGCAGGTCGTCGCCGAAGGCGTGGAGACCGAGGAGACGGCGGCACGACTGAGGACGATCGGCATCGATCTCCTCCAGGGGTTCCTGTTCGCCAGGCCGATGTCGGAAGCAGAGCTACTTCTGTTCGTGGCCGGTCCTGGCCCGGCGCCAGCATCGCTTCCCAAGATGATCGCCCGACCGTTGCCGGCCGCCAAGCCCCGGTCGACTGTCTGAGCGGCCTGCTTGCCTGGTCGAGACGGCGTCACGCGGTCGGCGCCACGCCGCTACCTCGATCAGGGCCGCCGACCCTCGGGCATCAGATCGCCCGATCCCCACTGTCCCAGCGAGTTGAGCTGCACGTGGTCACCGGTGGCTTCGACGATCTGGTTGCCGCCGACGTAGATGGCCGTGTGGTAGACGCTGGTCCAGTCGGTCTGGCTCGATCCCCAAAAGACCAGGTCGCCTGTGCGGAGGCTGGTGATCGGGACGGGTGTCCCAGCGGTGTGGTACTGGTCGTCGGCAACCCGGGCGAATCGGACGCCGACACTGGACCAGGAGGCGAGCGCCAGCCCGGAGCAGTCGTAGCCCACCGGCCCGTTTCCGCCCCAGATGTAGGGCTTCCCGAGTTGCCGGAATGCGAACAGGACTGCCTGGTCCCCGGGATTGGCCGGGACGAAGAGGAGGGCCGACGGGGGAGGCGGGTGGGTGGCTGCGTCCCCGAACGGCGTGGCCGTGCCGTTCTGCTGGACGATCCAGTATCCGTGTCCCGAACCGGTCGCCACGATCTGCTCGACCGGGTCGCCCGGGGTTGTCGCCGTGGAGCCGTAGTACTTGGCGTCACCGAAGGCGAACACCCCCCCGTCGGCAGCCACGAGCCAGTAGCCGGCGCCATCGGGGGTCGCCACCATCCCGGCGATCGGCTGATTGAGGGCCAGGGATCCGGTGGACCCATAGAAGGTGGCGTCACCGAAGGAGAACACGCCACCGTCGCTGGCCACCAGCCAGTAGCCGCCCCCGTCAGGGGTGACAGCCATACCGACGATCGGCCTGTTGAGGGCGAGGGCACCGGTGGAGCCGTGGAAGGTGGCATCGCCGAAGGAGAAGATGCCTCCGTCGGAGGCGACCATCCAATAGCCCTTCTGGTCGGGAGTGGCAGCCATACCGACCACCGGCCGGTTGAGATGGAGGTTTCCGGTGGACCCGAAGAAGGTGGCGTCGCCGTAGGAGAAGATCCCCCCGTCGGAGGCGACCATCCAGTAGCCCTGGTCGTCGGCGGTGGGAACGATGGTCACCACGGGACGGTTGAGCGGGACACCGGGGGACCCGTAGCTCGGGAGACCGAACGAGTACACAGCTCCAGAGCGGGTGGCCAGCCAGAACTTGTGGTCGACGCCGTTGGCGCTCCCCGCACTGTCAGCGGCTCCCGGGGTCACCGGACCCGCAGTAGCCGGCGATGCCCCGGCCGAGGATGCCCCGGACGGCGATGCCCCGGCCAGCGATGCCCCGGGCAGTGATGCCGTGGCGATGAGTGCCACCACACCGGCTGTCACCAGACGTATCGCGTGACGCGATCGTCCACCATCAGTGCGTCCTTGCCCCATCCCACTGCCCCTCGTATTGATGAAGTACTCTGAGTAGTCAGTATCTCACGGAAAGTGGTAATTGGGCAACGTGAGGGCCGTACCTCCGGCGTCGACATCTGCAACTTACGTACTGTTGGTCTGTTATTTAGAAAATTGATCGCCCGGCGCCCACCCCGCACCCCGGCCGGCGCCCACCCCGCACCCCGGCCGGCGCCCACCCCGCCGAAAGCCCCGACTACCCGGGCCGCCGGCGCTCCGGTCGCCGAAGCTCGCGCCGATCAGGGTGTGAGCAGGAAATCGTCCAGCTCTGGAGCCCGGGTCCAGGACCAGTAGTCCACCAGGCGCCACGGCGACAGGATGTAGATCCGGCCTTCGGAATTCCGGTACCAACTGCTTCGGATCGAAGGGTGGCTCCACACCATGGTGTCCAATTCGGCCTGGAGACGCTCGTTGTACTCGTCGTGAACTTCGAGACGGCACTCGATGGAGCGATGGCCGCCGGCAAGCAGGGCGCCCAGGCAGCCCATGATGTAACGGATCTGGCACTCGGAGTGGAAGACGAGGCTGCCCCCGTGGGCCAGGTTGGTGGCCGGCCCGTACATGCAGAAGAGATTGGGGAAGTTGGGGACGGTGATGCCCAGGTAGGCCGTGGGCCGTTCGCCCCACTGCTCGGCCAGGCTCACCCCGCCGCGTCCGATGATCTCCATCGGCCACAGGTAGCGGTTGGCGTGGAAGCCGGTGGCGTAGATGATGACGTCGAAGGGTCGTTCGACACCGTCCGCCCCGATGATGCCGGCCGGGGTGATTTCGTCGATCGGGTCGGTGATCAGGTCGACATTGTCCCGGACGAGGGCACCGAGCCAGCTGCCGTTGTCCTGCAACGTCCGTTTGCCGAGGCAGACGTAGTCGGGGATGACCTTGGCCAGCAACGTCTCGTCGTCCCCGATCTGGTCGGCCATCCACTGGGTGAACACTTGGCGGGCGGCGTCGTTGATGGCGCTGATGGACTCGGACTGGTCCGGCCACTCCGGGTCGACCCGCATGGCCGGCAATCCACCGTCGCAGGCCGGCCAGAACAGGAGGAACCGGTACCACCGGCCGTAGTAGGGAAGGTGCTCGAATGCCCAGCGGGCACCCTGACCCACCTGGTCGTGGTAGTGCGGATTGGGGAACATCCAGGGAGCGGATCTCTGGAAGACCGACAGGTGGGCCACCTCGCCGGCGATGGTGGGCACGATCTGGAATGCGCTGGCTCCGGTCCCGACCACGGCCACCCGTTTGCCGGCCAGCTCGGTACCCTCGATCCATTGGGCCGAGTGCATCGACACTCCCCCGAAGCGGTCACGCCCGGGAATGTCGGGAAGCTTGGGTCGGTTGAGCTGGCCCACCGCGCTGATCACCGCGTCGGCGTCGACGAAGGTCGTGGTACCGTCGCCGCGGAGCAGCTCCACCGACCACCGGGCCCTGCCCTCGTCCCAGCGTGCCCGCACCACCTCGGTGTCGAGGGCGAGATGGTCGGCGATCCCGTAGTCGTACATGCACCGTTCGAAGTACGCCTGGAGCTCGGGTTGTCGGGCGAAGAACTCGGACCACTCGTTGTTGGGAGCGAACGAGTAGCAGTAGAAGTGGTTGCCGACGTCGACCCGGCAGCCCGGATACCGGTTCTCCCACCAGGTGCCTCCGACTCCGGCGTTCTTCTCGACCACGGTGAAGGGAATCCCGGCCCGGGCCAGTCGGATGGCCGCCAACAGTCCCGACATGCCGGCCCCGATCACCACCACGTGGAACCGCTCCCTCGCCTCCGAGGGTACGTCGTCGATCCAGTGCAGGTCGCGCACGTCCGAGCCGTCGAGCTCCAACTCCTCGAGCATCATCTCCACGTACTCGTCCGGGACTTCCTGGGCCACCAGCACGTTCATCATCTCGTGGATCAGCTCGGGCCCGGGTGGTGGCGGCAGGACGCACCCCCGATCGCGGTAGGCCGCGATGACCTCGACCGCCTTGGCCCGCACCGCAGCCTGGTCCTCTGGGGCCATGAACCCCTGGACCTCGTTGAGGTAGATGCCGACCGGGCGTGGATCGTGGCGGAGGATCGAAGGGTCACCGCTCATGTGGACCATGGACATCATGAGGGCGGGGATGCTGACGTCTTCGAGGGCGCGGGCGATGGCGTCATCGTCGTCCGTGATCGCCGTCAGCCCCAGATGGCTCGAAGACGTCATCGTGGTGCACTCTCCTCTCGTCGGCACGAGGCCCGCCCGATCCGGGTCGCGCGCACCGCTCGCGGATGCGGTTGCGAGCGGGTGACACACTAGGACACGGTGACCATCTACCGTGGTGCCGCAGAATCCGGACGCTGAGGTGATGGTCCGGCGACCGCACGATCCAAGGGGGAGCCGATGGGTACGCATCCGGGCGTGGAGATGATCAGCGCCTTCATCACTGACTCCGGCGTGATGTCGGGCACGATCCTCGAGCAGCGGGAGGCGATGAACCGGGCCGTCGGCGCGGCTGCTCCTCCTGAAGGGGTGGCCGTCCGGGTAGCGACACTCGGCGGTCGACCCGCCGAGTGGATCAGCCCCGAGGAGGCGCCCGATGACGCCGTGGTGTTGTATCTCCACGGCGGGGGGTACTGCCTCGGATCCCTCGGCACGCACCGTGAACTGGCAGCTCGGATTGCCGTCGCCACCGGGTGCCCGGTCGTCACCATCGACTACCGGCTCGGACCTGAGCACCCGTTCCCGGCTGCCGTCGACGATGCCTGTGCGGCCTATGCGGAGCTGGTCGGCTCCGGAATCCCGCCGGAGCGCATCGCCGTCGCCGGCGACTCGGCGGGCGGTGGGCTCACCCTCGCCGTCCTGTTGGCGCTGCGAGGGAGCCGCACATCACTGCCGGCTGCCGGTGTCTGTCTGTCACCGTGGGCCGACCTGACCCAGAGCGCGCCCACCTACGCCACGTTGTCCGACGTCGACCCGATGGTCTCGAAGGAGGGGCTCGACATCATGGCCGAGGCCTACCTCGGCGGAGCCGACGCCCGTTCCGAGCTGGCCTCGCCGCTGTTCGCCTCCGATCTCGGGGGCCTGCCTCCCATCCGCCTGGAGGTCGGCGGCAACGAGGTGCTCTTGGACGACACCCTCCGGTTGGCGGAGCGGCTCGAGGCCGACGGGGGCGATGTGACAGTGACGGTGTGGCCCGACCTGGTCCACGTGTTCCAGGCGTTTCCGGGCAGCCTCGTCCCCGAAGCGGACCAGAGCATCAGCGCCGTCGGGTCCTACCTGGCCAGCCACCTCGGGCTGTCACGATGAGGTCGCGGCCGGCCGCCCGGGCGCCCGGCGCCGCCGAGGGGGCACCCACGCCGACAACCTAGGGAAGCGCCAGGTAACGGGACGTGCCCCGTAGTGGGACAAAGGACAAGGGAGTGGATCGATGCAGGAGTTCAACGGGAGGACCGCCGTCGTGACCGGCGCGGGGAGCGGTATCGGGCGCGCTCTGGCGTTGGCATTCGCCGACGAGGGGATGCGCGTGGCACTGGCCGACCTCGAGGAGCCGGCGCTGAAGGAGACAGTGGAGTTGATCGAGTCGGCACGCCCTGGCGCTGACGTGCTGTCCGACGTCTGCGACGTGAGCCGGGCGGACGAGGTCGACGCCCTGGCTGATGCCGTGTTCGACCGGTGGGGGGAGGTCCACGTCCTCTGCAACAACGCCGGGGTGTTCGTCGGCGGGGTGATCTGGGACCGCCCGGCTGAGGACTTCGAGTTCGTGCTCGGCGCCAATCTGTGGGGGATCCTGAACGGGATCCGCTCCTTCGTGCCGCGGATGATCGCCCAGGGCACCGAAGGGCACGTCGTCAACACCTCCTCGGTGGCCGGCTTGTTCGGTGCACCGTTCGAAGCCCCCTACGCCGTGTCCAAGTTCGCCGCATTCGCCGCCACGGAGTCGTTGGCCAATGATCTCCAGGCAACGGGATCGTTGATCAAGGCGTCGGTGCTCTGTCCGGGAATGATCACCACCAACATCGTCGACTCGAACCGTCACCGCCCCGACCGTCTGGCCACCGAGTTCACCGAAGACCAGAAGTTCGTGACGGGCTATCTGGCCCAGGCGGTGGCCGACGGGATGGCTCCCTCGGAGGTCGCCCGGAAGGTGCTCGACGCCATCCGGACCGAGACGTTCCTCATCTTCACCCACGACACCTATCCGGGACAGCTGACCACCCGGGTGGCAACGCTGGTGTCCGGGGGGCTCCCCGACATTCCCGACTTCGCCTGAAGAGCGGGCCACCACCCGGCCCGGCCCGGTCCCACACCGGCCCGGCCGGTCCCACACCGGCCCCGCGGCCCCCGGGCCCACCCCGCCCCCGGCCCGGACCCCCGGGACGGCGTTCAGTGAGTGGTGGCGATGCCCCCGTCGACCGGGATGATCGCTCCTGTGACGTAGGCGCCCGCCCGCGAGGCCAGGTAGATGGCGACTCCGGCCATGTCGTCGGGCCTACCGATGCGTTTGAGGGGCGCGGCGTCGGCGATGGCGTCCCCGAAGGCCTCGAGCGTGGCGGCCATCATCTTGGACTCGAACGGACCGGGCGCCACCGCGTTGACCGTGATGGTCGGAGCCAGACGCTTGGCCAGATGCCGGGTCAGCTGGTGCACCGCCGCCTTCGATGCCGAGTAGGAGTAGGACTCGAGGACCGGGACCTGGATCCCGTCGATCGAGCCGATATTGATCACCCGGGAGGGCTCGTCCGGGCCGGCGGCCGCCTCGAGCAGGGGCAGGAAGAACTTGGTGGTGTGGAAGATGCCCTGCACGTTCAGGTTGAGGACCCGGTCCCACGACGCGGTGTCGTGCTCGGAGAGCGGGGCGCCCCAGGTGGCGCCGGCGTTGTTGACCAACACGTCGACACGGGGGCGGGCGGAGGCCACGGCATCGGCCAGACCCCGGGCGCCGTCTTCGGTGGACAGGTCGGCGACGATCCCGGTGCAGGAGCCGTAGCGCGACAGATCGGCCACCGCCGCCGCCACCGCCTCCTCCTTGCGGGAGGCCACGATGACATCCGCCCCGGCCGCCACGAACCCGCCGGCGATCATGGCCCCGATGCCACGGGTACCGCCGGTCACGACGACCGCCTTGCCCTCCACCGAGAACAGTGCCGAAGGGGAGGTGGGTGCGTTCAGCTCGCTCATACCGGCCGACGGTAGTGCAACGCCCAGGCCGGCGAGGGCCGGTTCAGTCGGCCAGCGTGATCCGCTCGCGGAGGTGGGCACCCTGTTCGATGCAGTCCACGACGCCGTCGGCGTAGTCGCCGTAACTGATGCTGCTCACCCCGTTCTCGTCGAACAGCATCTGGCTGTGGCCCACCTGGTAGTCACCGACGTGCCGCCCCGGTCCGATCTCCGCCGCCGGGGAGACGTAGGTCCACGCCAGGTCGTCCACCGTCCGGTAGACCTCGAGCGCTTGGCGTTGAGCCAGGGCGTTGGGCTTGTAGGCCTCGTTGAATCCGGGGGAGTCCACCGCCTGCACCCCGGGAGCCACCTCGAGACTGCCCGCTCCCCCGACGACCACCAACCGTTCGACGCCCGCCAGGCGAAGCCCGCTCACGAGGGCGTGGGCCGCCGCCACGAAGGGTGGGACCTCGTCCGAACCGAATCGGGGCCCGATGGCCGAGACCACCGCGTCCTTCCCCTGGGCCACCTCGGCGACACGTCGGGGGTCGGTCACGTCGCCGGCCAGGAGATCGACTCCGGCCGGTAGCCCGATGGTGTCCGTGCCCGAACGGGTGACACCCGTGACCCGGTGACCCCGGGCCACCAGCTCAGCCACGATGGCGGCACCGATGTTTCCGGTGGCGCCGAAGACGGCGACGTGCAGGACAGGGATCTCCGTGTCGGTCATCCCCGCAGGCTACGGGAGGACATCGCCGTGTCGACCGTCTGCTCGCGTGGGTGCCGTGGTTGTTATCGTGAGGCGGACCACAGGGGGGTCCCATGCATCTCGCACTCACCGACGACCAGGAACAGCTCCGCGCCGAGCTCCGCACCTACTTCGCCCGGCTGGCCCGGGATGCCGAGGACGGAGGTGACGGTGAGTCCTCCTATACCCGTGCCATCCGCCAGATGGGGGAGGACGGGTGGCTCGGGTTGGGCTGGCCGGTCGAGTACGGCGGCAAGGGTCGGGGTCCCATCGACCAGATGATCTTCGTGGAGGAGTCCCACTGGGCCGGGGTCCCCTTGCCGCTGTTGACCTTGAACAGCGTGGGACCCACCCTGATGACGCTGGGGACCGCCGAGCAGCGCCGGCGCTTCCTGCCCGGGATCCTCCAGGGCAGGATCCATTTCTCCATCGGGTATACCGAAGCGGCGGCCGGTACCGACCTCGCCTCCCTCCAGACCAGGGCGGTGCGCGACGGGGACGAGTACGTCATCACCGGCAAGAAGCTCTACACCAGTGCCATCCAGTATGCCGACTACGTGTGGCTGGCGGCCCTGACGGATCCGGAGGCGCCGAAGCACAAGGGGCTGTCGGTGTTCATCGTGCCGACCGATGCCCCCGGGTTCCACTGGACACCGCTGCGCACCGTCGCCGGTGAGTTCACCAGCTCCACCTTCTACGACGGGGTACGGGTGCCGGCCGCCAACCTGGTGGGTGAGGAGAACCAGGGGTGGAGGCTGATCACCAACCAACTCAACCACGAGCGGGTGGCCATCTGCCCGGTGTCGGGGATCCTCCGCAGCATCAGCGAGGTCGAGGCGTGGGCCCGCCTCGAGAAGTCGGGCGACGGTCGCCGGGTCATCGACCACGAGTGGGTGCAGATCCATCTGGCCCGGCTGACGGCCAGGGCAGAGTTCCTCAAACTGTTGAACTGGAAGGTGGCGTGGGCGGCCGACAAGGGTCTCAACCCGGCCGACGCCTCGGCCACCAAGGTGTTCGGCACGGAGTTCGCGCTGGAGGCCTATCGCCTACTGCTCGAGATCGTGGGCCAGGCCGGATACCTGGTGGAGGGCTCCCCCGGGGCGGTGCTCCGAGGACGGCTCGAGCACAGTGCCCGCAGCCAGACCATCTTCACCTTCGGGGGAGGCACCAACGAGGTCCAGCGCGACATCATCGCCATGGTCGGTCTCGGCATGCCACGCGCTCCACGCTGAGGCCGCCGGACCCGACAGCGGGCCGGACCCCGACAGGGATGGCGACGGGGGAAGGCCGCGCCCCGGGGGCCCACAGCGCCGCCTCCGAGGTGACGGCCCCCTAATGTGGTCCCGCGGGCTGCAGCGCCTGCTGAGCCAAGGAGGGCGAACGCAGTGGACGATCAGGAGATCATCTCGGAGATCGGTCGGTTGGCCGACGAGGAGAGGCAGCTCGAGGAGCGGCATGTCGGTGAGGGGCTCTCGCCGGCCGAGGAGGAACGGTTGAAGACGATCGAAGTGACGCTCGACCGGCTGTGGGACCTCCTCCGTCAGCGCCGGGCCCTGCGCCGGGCCGGCCGCGATCCCGACGAGGCGGCCGAGCGCACCGAGGGCACCGTCGAGGAGTACTGGCAGTAGGGCGAGCACCCGGCGGTATCAGGGCCCGGCGGCGTCAGCCCGGCGGCGTCAGCGCGGCGTGATGGTCGCCGCCACCGGCAACGACACCTCCACCGAGCTGAAGTGGATCGCACCCCCCATGCGGGGCTGGGCGTAGGCCACGGTGGTGGCCACCAGCTGCAGGTCCACGACGGCGTGACGCGCTCCAGTGAAGGCCACCATCTCGAGCGGCACCGACAGCGTGTGGACGTGGCCGTCGAGGGTGACGTCGATCGGTGTGATCTGGTTGCCGAGTACCAGGCCGGTGGTCGGATCGACCAGCTGGGCGAAGACCCGCGTCGGTCGGGTGCCGGAGCCGTCGGTGCCCCGGTAGGTGGCGGTCAGCCGGGGCGCCCCCACCACGACGCCGGACCGGCTCCCGAACGGGATCTTGACGGTGACGGCCGTAGCGGCCCGCGCCGGGGTGATGGGGGCCACCAGACCGGCCAGCTCCTGGGTGCTCCCCGTGGTCTGGGCCGGGCCGGACCCGCCCTCGGGGGACAGGCCCAGGGTGCCGGAGCCGGCACCACGGACCGGGGTGCCGTCCGGTACCGGATAGCGGGGCGACGAGTACTCGGTGCCGTTCTGGTCGACGAACCGGAAGCCCGGGCCGGTCTCCACCGACCGGTCACGCTTCACGTAACGGTTCAGCCAGGCGATGCTGGCCTGCAGCGGTAGCTGCTGGTTCCCTCCCGGGGTCAGGCAGACGCCGTGGCCACCGCAGAACCAGAGCATCGAGGTGGGGACGCCGTTCTTCTTCAAGATGTCGTAGTTCTCCACGCCCTCCTGCAGGGTGAACAGGGTGTCGACGGTCCCCTGGACGATCAGGGTGGGGACGTGGATGTGACCGACCAGGCGCCCCCGGGCCCCGCTCGGCGAACCACTGCTGCTCCGCCGGGGTGATGACACCGTCGGTGTTGCCGGCCGTCCTGGCCTGGGTCACCTCGGGATCGACGTGGTCGGCGGCGCTCAGTGAGGACAGGATGTCCGACCAGCCGATCTTGACGGTGTCGGCCTTGTCGAGGCTGGTCACCAGCGAGTGCCAGGCGATGGTGGGCACGATGGCGTCCACCCGGCAGTCGGTGGCTGCCGTCACCAGCTGGATCCCGCCGCCGTAGGACCCCCCCACCATGCCCATCCGGGGATCGCCGGGCCGGTCCAACTGGACACCGGGCCGGGACGCCACCCAGCTGATCAGGGCGCTGACGTCGCGTGCCTCGTACTGGGGGCTGTCGACCTCGGCGACGCCACCGGACCGGCCGAAGCCCCGGGGGTCCCAGGTGAGAACGTTGTAACCGGCGTCACGGAGGTCCTTGATGGGCACGTCGCCCAGGACACCCGATCCCTGCGTGTCGGTGTCCCCGGGCAGGCTCCAGCCCGGACCCATCAGCACGGTCGGTGCCACCTGGCCGGCGCCCACGTCGACCGGGAACCAGTGCACCCGGATGGAGGTGCCGTCGAAGGACGTGACGTCCCAGTCGCTCGGGACCCCGGGGACGGGGGTCGATGCCGGGACCGTGGTGGTGGGTGGACGGCAGGTGTCGCCGGCCGAGGAGGCACCGGTGGAGGCACCGGCGACGGCAGAGGGTCCCAGGGGGACCGACCACCCCCAGGCCAGTAAGGCCACCGCGCCGATCAGCGCCACGGTGGCCCGTCGAAGTACGAACTCGGTTCTGGTCACCGGTGAAGTGTCGCATCCGGTGGCCGGGTGTGCATCGCACCGGACCGGTCCGACCGGAACCACCTGGGCCGGTGCCGCCTGATTTGTCGACTCCACCCGTCAGGCACTACACCCTGGACGATGGGCAGTGGGCCGGGTAGGCCGGTGCGGGAGGAGACGGGTCGCCGGCGGTGGTGGGCTCTGGTGGTGGTGTGCCTGGGCATGTTCATGAACGCGCTGGACTCGTCGATCGTCAACGTCGCCCTGCCCGACATCCAGCGGGACCTCCACTTCAGCCAGTCGAGCCTGATCTGGGTGGTCGACGCCTTCTTGATCACCTTCGGGAGCTTCCTGCTCATGGCCGGCCGGCTCGGCGACCTGGTGGGCCGCAAGCGTGTCTTCCTCGGGGGGATCGTGCTGTTCACGGTGGCCTCGGTGGTGTGCGGGTCGGCGACGGACCAGGCCGTGCTCATCGCCGGGCGGTTCGCCCAGGGCGCCGGCGGCGCCCTGTCGTCGTCGGTCATCATCGCCATCATCGTCACCGAGTTCCCCGAGCCAGGCGAACGGTCCCGGGCCATGAGCGCCTACGTCTTCGTGGCGGTCTCCGGGGCGGCCCTCGGGCTGCTGGTCGGGGGCGTGCTCACCCAGGCGCTCAGCTGGCACTGGATCTTCTTCATCAACGTGCCCATCGGCGTGACCACCCTCTTCCTCGGCCGGCCGCCTCATCGACGAGAACGAGGGCCTCGGCATCCGCAACGGGGTGGACGTCACCGGCTCGGTCCTGGTCACCGTGGCGCTGATGCTCGGCATCTACGCCATCATCCAGGCCACCGAGTACGGGTGGGTGTCGGCCCACACCCTCGGCTTCGGCGGGGCGGCCCTGGCCATGCTGCTGTCGGCTTCTTCGTCTTGGAGTCCCGCCTCGCCAACCCCATCATGCCCCTGCGGATCTTCGGCACGTCGACCTTGGTCAACTCGAGCATCGTCCGCGGGTTTCTGGCTTCGGGAGCCTTCACCACGTTCTTCCTCGGCGCCCTCTACTTCGAGCACGTGCTCGGGTACAGCCCGATCCGGACCGGACTGGCGTTCCTGCCCATCTCGGTGATGATGGGCGCTCTCTCGGCGGGGATCACCGCACGGCTGGTCGGCCGGTTCGGGAACAAGCGGGTCCTCGTGCCGGGGATGATCGCCGCCACCGCCGGCCTGCTGCTCTTGACCAGGGTCGGACCCGGTACCGACTACTTCACCTCGGTGTTCCCGGCCTTCTTGCTCATCGGGCTCGGCGCCGGCGCCGCCTTCATGCCCCTGCTGTCGATCGCCATGGCCGATGTGCCGAGTGCCGATGCCGGCCTCGGGTCAGGGGTGGTCAACGTGTCGATGCAGATGGCCTCGGCCGTGGGCCTGGCCGTCCTCGGGACCATCGCCACCGACCACTCCCGGTCGCTGGAGGCGGCCGGCCAGCCGGTGCCCGAGGCGCTGAGCGGCGGCTACCAGCTCTCGTTCCTGATCGCCGCGCTCCTGCGTCGGTGTCGGCGCCGTGGTGGCCGTGGTGCTGTTGAAGGGGACACCACCCGAGGGGCTCGACCGCACCGCACTCCGTGACATCGAGGTGATGAACGCCGGCGAACCGATGGCCACCTGACCGGTCCGGTCCGGCCGCCTCCGGCGCGAGCCGCCCGCCTCCGGCCGGGTGCGCCAGCCGGTCAGTACAGTCCGACCACGTCGCCGTGCTCGTCGAGGTCGATCTCCTCGGCGGCCGGGTGCCTGCTCAGGCCGGGCATGGTGCGCATGTCACCGCAGATGGCGTAGATGAACCCGGCGCCGGCCGACGCCCGGACCTCGCGTACGGGGAGCCGCCACCCCGTGGGCGCTCCCTTGAGGCTCGGATCCGAGGAGATGGACAGGTGGGTCTTGGCGATGCAGATCGGAAGGTCCCCGAGCCCGTTGGCCTCGAACAGCTCGAGCCGCTTCGACGCGGCGGGGGAGAAGTCCGCACCGTCGGCGCCGTAGACGTCGGTGGCGATGGTCTCGATCTTCTGACGCAGCGGGGCCTCCAGCGGGTAGAGGAACCGGAAACGGCTCGGCTCCTCCGCCGCCTCCACCACCGCCCGGGCCAGCTCGGTGGCACCCGCCCCACCGTCGGCGAAGTGGGTGGTCACCGCGGAACGCACGCCCATCGAGGCGGCGATCCCGTGGATGGCCTCGTACTCCGACTCGAAGTCCCCGGGAAAGGCATTGATGGCGACGACCGGGGTCACTCCGTGGACCAGCACGTTCTCGAGCTGCTTGCGCAGGTTGACCCCGCCGGCCCGTACCTCGTCGGGGTTCTCCTCCAACAGCGCGGGCGGGAGCGGGCGCCCGGCCACGATGCGGTGGATGCCGGAGTGGGACTTGAGCGCCCGCACCGTCGTCACCACCACGGCGGCGTCGGGGACGAGGCCCGACTCGCGGCACTTGATGTTGAAGAACCGCTCGGCCCCCATGTCGGCGCCGAACCCCGCCTCGGTCACCAGGTAGTCGCCGGTGTGGATGCCGATCAGATCGGCGATGATCGAGGAGTTGCCATGGGCGATGTTGCCGAACGGGCCGGCGTGCACCAGGACCGGCGTGTTCTCCAGGGTCTGGAGCAGGTTCGGCTTGATGGCGTCCCGCATGATCACGGCCATGGCGCCGGCAGCACGGAGTTGCTCGGCCGTCACCGGTGTCCGGTCACCGTCGAACCCCACCACGATCTTCCCCAACCGCCGGCGCATGTCCGGCAACGACGTGGACAGCGCCAGGATGGCCATTACCTCGGAGGCGGCCGTGATGTCGAAACCCCCCTGTCGGGGGATCCCGTCCTCGCCGGATCCGAGCCCGACGACGATGTTCCGCAGGGCGCGGTCGTTCACGTCCAGCACCCGGCGCCAGGTGATGGATGCAGCATCGATGTCGAGCTCATTGCCCTGGTAGAGGTGGTTGTCGAGCATGGCCGACAGCGTGTTGTGTGCGGCGGTGACGGCGTGCATGTCGCCGGTGAGGTGGAGGTTCAGCGATTCGAACGGAGCGGCCTGGCTGTAGCCGCCTCCTGCGGCCCCTCCCTTGATGCCGAAGGTGGGGCCCATGGACGCCTGGCGGATGGCTGCCGTCGCCCGTCTGCCGATGGTGGCCATGCCCTGGGCCAGGCCGATGGTGGTGGTGGTCTTGCCCTCTCCGAGGGGCGTCGGGGTCACGGCGGTCACCACGACGTACTTGGCCCGGGGGCGGTCGGCCAGGGCCGCGATGGCGTCCAGCTTGACCTTGGCCACGAACTCCCCGTACGGCTCGAGCAGCGTGCCCGAGATCCCCATCTCCTCGGCGATGAGCGTGACCGGCTTGAGCACGGCCTTGCGGGCGATGTCCAGCGCGGTCAGCGGTTGGTGCCCACTCATCGTCGGTGCCGTCTCGTGGTGCGCATGCAGACCCCTGGTTGCTGGATGCCCGGCTGAGGGCGCGGACCGAAGCTGGCATCTTAGGTCCGGCCACGGCGCCCGACACCGTCCCACCGGCGCCGCGGTCCCCGCAGCCCCCCGGAGCGGCGGCGCGTTGCCACCCCGGCGGGGCCTGTTCCATCATGGCGGGGATGCCCGGACTGCTCCCGCTTCCCACACTGCTCTCCTCGGCACTGGTGGCGTTCACCGTCGAGTTCGACAATGAGTTCGAGCACCGCATGCCCCATGGGACCACCAATAGGCGCGCACCGGCGCCCGGCGCCCCGTGGCTGACGTCCCAGGTGATGTGGGCGAACGTCATGCGGCACGTCGACGATCGGGGGACGAGCCTCGAGCAGCTGCACGCCCGGGCCCGGACGGACCGGGACTCGTTGGCCGGGCTGTTGCGGTGGGGGTACCTCCAGGTCGTCCCTCCCGCAGCCGGCACCGGTGCCGCGGCTTCGTCTCCCGACAGGATGGTCCGGCCCCGACCCGGGGGCCGCCTGGCCAAGGAGGTGTGGGAGCCGCTCGCCGGGGTCATCGAGTCCCGGTGGCGCCGGCGGTTCGGCATCGACGAGGTGAAGGCGCTCCGCCGGGCGTTGGGTGGGGTGGCGGCCCACATCCCCTTCGACCTGCCCGACTACCTGCCCGTCGTGTATCCCACCCAGAACGGGAAGGCGGAGGTCCCCCCGGTGCGTGGCGTCTCGCCGGCCGGGGCCCGGGCCGCTCGCGAGCCCCGTGGTGATCTGTCCATGTTGCTGTCCCACGTGCTGTTGGGCTTCACCATCGATTTCGAGCGTCGGTCGAGGATCTCGCTGCCGATCAGTGCCAACACGCTCCGGGTGTTGGACGCCGACGGGGTGCGCACCCGGGATCTCCCCGCCCTCACCGGTGTCTCCAAGGAGGCCAACGCCATGTGCGTGGGGTTCCTGGTCCGCCACGGATGCGCCGCCGTCGTGCCCGAGCCGGGCGCCTCGAGGGGGAAGGTGGTGCGGCTGACGCCCAAGGGCGTCAAGGCCCAGGACAAGTACGGGCGGATCCTCGTCGACACCGAGGCGGAGTGGGAGCAGCGCTTCGCCGGGCCGATCGGTGCCGTCCGCTCATCCCTCGAACGGGTGGTCGGGGACGAGCCCCGTCCGGGCCGGTCCCGCCTCTTCGAGGGGCTCGAGCCCTACCCGGACGGTTGGCGGGCGGCGGTCCGTGCACCCCAGACGTTGCCCCACTACCCCATGGTGCTGCACCGCGGTGGCTATCCGGACGGGAGCTGACCCCTACCCGGACGGCGGCGGCCGGGTGCCGGCGTCGGTGTCGACCGGCGCCGGGGGGCTTCCGGGGACGTCGGGCTCCAGCGGCTGGGGCTCCGGGTCGATCGGGGTGGGCTCGGATGGTCCGGGAACGGTCATGGCCAGCGTCCTACCCCGGTGCCGGCACGGGAAACGCCCGGACCCGGGTCGACCGGCTCCCGTCGTCGGTCAGGAATGTGAGGCCAGATAGTCGAACACGGCCCGGACGGCGCTGGAGCCCTCGCCGACCGCCGAGGCGACCCGCTTCATCGAACCGGCCCGCACGTCGCCGACGGCGAAGATGCCGGGTGCCGATGTCTCGAAGGGGAGCGGGTCCCGTCCCGAGTAGATCGGGTGGTGCAACGCCGGCTCGGGGAGTGAGCGGTCGGTCAGGACGAAGCCTTTGGGGTCGAGGGCCACGCGGTTCCCCAGCCACGACGTGGCCGGCTCGGCGCCGATGAAGCAGAACAGCGCGGCACACGGTGTGGTCCGCCGGTCGCCCGACGGCGTGTGCTCGAGGGTCACCGCCTCGAGGTGGGTGTCGCCCTCGAGCCCGCGGACCTCGGTGTCGGTGAGGACGGTGATCCGCCCCTCGACCCTGATCCGGTCCACCAGGTAGCTGGACATGCTGGCCGACAGGTCGGATCGGCGGATGGCGATGGAGACCCGGCAGCCGCCCTGGCACAGGTAGAGGGCGGCCTGTCCGGCCGAGTTGCCGCCACCGACGACCAGGACGTCGGAGTCGCGGCACGACCGGGCCTCGAGGTCGGTGGCGGCGTAGTACACCCCGTTGCCCTCGAAGCGCTCCAGCTCGGGGATGGCGAGGCGCTGGTAGCGGGCACCGGTGGCGATGATGGCCGCCCGCCCGGGGATCTCGCTCTGGTCGGCCAGCGAGACGACGAGGAAGCCCTCCTCCACGCGGAGGGCGGAGACCTCGCACGGGCTGACCAGCCAGGCTCCCAGTCGCTGGGCCTGGATCGCCGTGCGCGAGGTCAGGTCCCCCCCGGAGATCCCGTTGGGGAAGCCGGCGTAGTTCTCGATGCGCGAACTGGCACCGGCCTGCCCGCCCGGTCCGACGGCGTCGAGTGACACCGTGTCCAGCCCCTCCGAGGCGCCGTAGACGGAGGCGGCCAGTCCGGCCGGCCCGACCCCGATGACGATGAGATCGAAGACCCTTCCGGGAACCGGCTGGTAGGTGAGCCCCAGCGCCTCGGCGAACTGGCCCGGCGTCGGGTGGCGGAGCACCAGGGTGGGGGTCACCACCACCGGGGTGTCTCCGGCCCGCAGGCCCATGCTGGCCAGGAGCTCCTCCACGTCCTCGGCCTCCTCGAGGTCGATCCAGGCGTGGGCCAGCCGGTTGCGGGAGGCGAAGGTGCGCAGGGCGAGGGCCTCGGCCGAGTAGCGGGACCCGATGATCCGCACGGCCAGCGCCGCCGGGCTGGACCGCAGCGCCTCCCGGCGGGCCACGAGCGCTCCGAAGATCACATCGGCGATGGCCGGGTAGGTGGCCATCATGCGCCGAAATTCGAGGTGGGGGATGACCAGTACCCGACTGGTGACCGTCGATCGCACCGTGAGATACGTCCGCTGTCCGGTCAAGAGGCCCAGCTCCCCGATGAACTGGCCCGGGCCGTAGGAGACGACGAGCTCGTCCGTCTCGCCCTCCCGCACGACCTCCAACCCGCCCTCCAGCAGCACGTAGAAGTCCCAGGCCGACTCGTCGGGCCGGTAGAGCACCTCACCGGAACGGAGCGCCCGCTCGTACCCCAGGCCGCCGAGCTCGTCGAGCACGTCCTGGCCGAAGGTGGGGACCACCACGTCGTCCGCCACCAACAGGGGGGTCGTCGTCGCCGGCTCGTCCGAAGTCACGTCCTCATCTTCTCAGACCGCCGCCGTCCGGTCACCGCCGTGCTGGCGACAGCCGGGCTGTCGACTCGGGCGGCCGGGCCGCTCGGGCCGCTCGGGCCGCTCGGGCCGCTCGGGCCGCTCAGGCCGCTCAGGCCGCTCAGGTCGCCGGTTCGTCCCGGTCGACCGGGCGCGACCCGCTGACCACCACCGTGGCGGTGTGGGCGGGGGAGGACCGCCCGGTGTCGACGGCCACGGTGGCGGTGGCCGGGTCGTAGGACCAGCCGGCGCCGGTGTCCCCGCCGGCCTGTCGGGGGAGCCTTCGTCCGTCGAGGGTCACGCCGGTCGGCCGGGACAGGTCGACCACATGGATCCGGTACCGGACGACCGTGGCCTGACCCGGGTAGTGGCCCCGGGTCGGACCGATCGTCACCGCGGTGGACGGAACGGCCGGGCCCGGGCCCGTCGAGGCGGTGGCCGTCGTGATCCGGGTGGTCGTGTCCTGGCCGGCCGTGTAGCCGAGACCGGTGCCGGCATCGTCGTAGAGGGTGAAGGAGCCGCGTCCTCCTGCATAGGCGAGGAGGGTGAGGGAGCGTGTCCGGCCGGTGTCCGGGGAGGCCCCGGCGGCCTGTTCGGGGATGATTCCCCCGGCCCGGACCAACACGGGCATCCGGCTGAGGGGTTCGGCCACCGTGACGGTGGTCGGCCCGGTGAAGGTGGCCCCGGTGAAGTAGTCCACCCACCGGCCGGGGGGGACCCACACTCGGGCGTCGGCGACCGCTCCCGGGGAGGTGACCGGGGCGACCACGACGTCCGGGCCGAACAGGTACTCGGTCGGATTGGCATAGGCGCCGGCCTGCGACGGGAAGTCGAGGTACAGGGGTCGGGCGATGGGGAGGCCGGTCCGGTGGGCCTGGTCGGCCAGGGTGTAGGTGTAGGGCACCAGCGACTGGCGGAGACGCAGGAAGTTCTCCGTGATGGTGCTGACGGGTGCCGGGTACTGCCATGGCAGGCGGTCTTCGTCGTTCGAGTGCAGGCGGAGGATGGGCTGGAAGGTGCCCAGTTGCACCCATCGGTCGTAGAGGTCGGGGGGATCGGCGCCCGACTGGGTCGGCGGTGGCCCGAGGTAGCTGCCGATGTCGTCGCTCACGTAGGGCTCGCCGATGGTGGCCTCGGCGGGCGTCAGCTCGGCTTGGCGGGAAAGGGTGTTCCACGTCCCCCAGGCATCACCGGTGAAGGCGATGGTCGAGGTGTGACCGGACCAGGGCCCGGCCGGGTACACCTCTTCCGGATCGGCGTTCGACCCGCCGATCCGGGCCAGTACGAAGCCCCGCTGTCCCCGGTCGGCCATCTCCTGCGCGTAGAGGTGGTCGATCCAGCCGTCGGGGGTGAGTCCGGACATCGACACCACGGAGTCGTCGCAGCACCAGTCCAACCACCAGAACGACACTCCCTGTCGTTCGAAGCCCTGTTGGAGGGAGAAGTTGGACTCGGCCTGGGGGATCGAGCTCCAGTCCCAGATCCTGCAGGGGCCCGCCGAGCATCCCGAGGTGGAGGGGGCGAGCGGTCCGCCGGCCACCCGTTGGGCGCCGGCCAGGGCGGGGTCGTTGTCGCCGATGCTGGAGTGGATGTTCAAGGTGAGGGCGATGCCGTGGGCCGTCGCCCACTGCACGAAGGCGGTGGAGTCGGGGAAGAGCGAGGGGTTCCACTCCCACCCGTTCCAGTCGTTCGGAGCCTTCCAGTCGGTGTCGAGCGACAGGGTGCTGAGCGGCACCCCGTGGGCGGTGAACTGGGGGACCAGCGACTGCTCGATGGTGGCGCTCGAGTACGGGGTGTAGTCCGAGTACCAGACGCCGAAGACGTTCCTGGTCGGCAGGGGGGCCGGCCCGGTCAGGAGGGACAGGGACCGGAGCGCCCCGGTGTAGTCGCGGCCGTAGACGAACAGGTACCCGTCCTCCACGTCCTGGTCGGCCGGCCGCGGCTGCACCCAGCCGCGGTCGTTCCATTCCGCAGTGCGGGTGTCGTCCAGCAGCCGCCACCCCGCCGCGTCGAGGAGCCCGTCGGTGTCGAGCGGCTGGAGGACGGCCTGGCAGGTGGCCCCCGACTCACCCGGGCCACAGGTGGGAGCGTCGTTGTAGGTGGCGGTGTCGAACCCCCGGATCCATCCGCCCAACGGGGCCGCCGGGGCGAACCCGGGCAGGGGTGCTCCTCCGGGCGACGAGAGCGACAGGGTGTCGATGTCGGTGTCGCAGCCGTCTCCGGGTGCGCACGCCACGGTGACGGAATTGGTCCCCGGCCTGAGGGTGACGCCGGTGGACACGTCGGCCCACTGGCCGTCCCCGGTCGGTTGGGCGGTGAGAGTGGTGGCGGGCCCGCCGTCGACCGACAGCGCCAGGGTGCGGGCGGGCGGCGGGTCGAACGCCACCGGGAAGGTCGACGTGCGGAGGGTGAGCCGGGCCGTCCCCGAGGGGGCGCCCAGCACCTTCCAGGTGGCGCGCGATCCCGGTGCGATGAGGTTCCCCACGTAGCCGGCCGTGCTGGTGTACCCGGAGGTGCCCTGCCCGAAGGCCGCCCCGCCGCCGAGGGTTGCCGCCCCGGCCTGGCATACCTGGCCGAAGGTGCACTCCCACTCCCACGCCGGCGACACGGTGCTGAGGTGGCCGCCGACGCTGAACTGCAGCGACGTATTGCGGGGCGTGAACGGTCCCGAGCCCACCTTGTAGCGCAGTACGGCCCGGGTGGTGCGGACGGTCAGCCACGCACCCGAGCGGGCGGTCCGGTACGGGGGCACCGGAGTCCGCCGGTCGATGACGTTGGCGGTCGGCCGGTCCTCGAACCGTCCGGTGGGCGAGTACTCGAGCCGGAGGACGGTCGGGCTCAGCACCTCGATCCGGGCATCACCGGCGCGCACGATCGCCGAGCCATGGGCCTGCCCGTCGGCCATCGTCACCGGCGTGGCCAGGTCGACCGGTGAGCGATCGCCGGCGGCCGCCCCAGGGGTGGTGGCGCCGACGGTGGGGGCGGTGCCGGCCAGGATCGCCGTCACCGTCACGACCACCGTCACGACCGCCGTCATGACCACCGTCACGACCACGGCCAGACCCACCCCGGTGGTGGTCGCCGTCCGAACGGCCCGGTCGTCGGTCGGTCGGTGCATCGTCTGTGTCGCCACGGCAAGCTCCGCGTCGTTCCGTCGCTGGATGGCCGGAAGGGAGTCCCCGGTCGGGGTGAGGCTACCGTCCGGCGCCGGGCCGGGGAGGTGGGCTCCGCCCGGTGGCGGAAAAGGCGCCGTGTGCCACCATGGGGTGCCCGACAGCCAGGCGCACCCAGTGGGAAGGAGGGACGTTGGCCTCAAGACGAGCCACCGACGACGAAATCGAACAGTGGCAGACCCACGGGTGGGTACTGCTGCACGGCATCGTCGGGACCGAGGAGATCGACCGGGCCGCCGACGACCTTCATCTCCTCTTCCCGACCGGCGAGGCGTACCACGCCGATCCGGACGGGGAGACCCGCCGATGGTTGGGATCCCGGGCCGATCCCGATGAGGAGTGGGCCTGGCCCGACGGAAGGGCCCGGGTTCCGGGGGGAGCAGCACCGCTGGAAGGCGGAGTTCCCGTTCCCCGGCTCGGGTGCGCTCAACCGGCTGTGCGTGCATCCGTCGCTGGTCGACTTCGCCGAGCGGGCCCTCGGGTCCGCGGACATCCGGCTCTACCAGTCGCATGCCGATGCCAAGTACTCGGGGATCACCAACTACGAGCAGCCCCTGCACATCGACCGCAACCACTCGTGGCTCCCGGCCGTCGGGAAGGCGCCGTGGTGGAACCTGCAGGGCTTCTTGTACCTGTCGGACGTGACGGAGGCGGACAACCCCACCCGGGTGGTCCCGATCGGCGATTCGAGGAAAGTGCCGGTGACCACCCCGGTGGTGATGCCCGACGCCGCCCCCGGTCTCTATGCGGCCGAGCGCCGGGCCGGCGGGGTCCGGGGCTCGCTGCTGGCCTACCGGTCCGACGTGTTCCACCGCGGCGCGCCCTTCGGCGTCGCCGGGCGCGGCCCGCTTCATCCTGGCCGTCGGATTCAAACGGGCAGGTCAGGACTGGATCGCCTACGACCAGTCGCAGTCGCGCTCGACAGGTCCGGACTGGACTCGGTTCGTCGAGCGCTCGTCGCCCCGCGAGCTCGAGCTGTTCGGATTCCCGCCGCCCGGTCACCCCATCTGGGACGACGCCCTGCTGGAGGCGACCCAGGCGCGCGTACCCGCGCCTGGACCTCGGGCCGTGGCGGGGGGCGGTCGACGCCGGCCGGCGGGAAGCCGTCCCCAGCCGGGGGAGCGGACCCCGATGAGCTCGCCGGAAGACGAGCGGGCGACGCCGGGGCCCGACCCGGCTCCGGTCGGGAGAGGCGGGACCGGCAGGTCTGGCGAGACCGGTGGGACGCAGCGGGGCCTCGAGCGTGTCCTGGCGGCCTCCTTGATGATGGCGCTCATCCCCGTGGTGACGCTGGTTGCCTCGGCGCTGGGCGCGTTCGTCTACGCGGTGGTGGTCTTCTTCCATTCGGCACGGGCCATCATCCGGCATCCGTTTCCGGTGGGGAACCACGTCGGACTGTTCCTGCTCGACATCGACCTGTTCCTGATCGGTGCCACCCTGCTGATCTCGGCGGTGGGGTTCTACGAGCTGTTCGTCAGCCAACGCCGCCTGGACGAGTCGGTGATGCCGTCGTGGCTCGAAATGCGCGACCTCAACGACCTCAAGCGGAGGATCGTCGCCATGATCATCATGGTGCTGGCGGTGAGCTTCGTCGAGGTGATCGTGGACAGCCCGGACGGCCGTCAGGCGCTCGACCTCGGAGGCGGCATCGCCCTCATGATCGTGGCGCTGACCGTGTTCCTCCGGCTCGGAGGGCACGGGAGCGAGTAGCGCCCGGTGGGGACGCCCAAGGCGCGGCGGATCCGTCAGAGGCTGAGCCCGCGGCCGGGCCGGCTCCCGAAGTCGGTCGTCCAGTGGGGCGGCACGTGGGACGGAACCGCGGGTCCGTCCTGGCCCTCCGGTGGCGGCAGGTTCGCACCCAGACGCCGACCGGTCACGCCGTGCCCGCGGATTCGCACGAGGCGATGACCGGGCGTCGACACCCTGGGGAACGGTGTGACGGCGGCCATGGTGGCGTCCTCCTCGACGGCCGGACCACAGAGGAGGACGCTCCACGGATGGTGGCCACCGGTGGCAGGACTCCACTCCAGCCCGTCGATCTGGAACGCCGTGATCTGTCCGGCGAGCCTCCGCAGGAGACGGTCACCGACCATGACGAGGACATCATGGCCGTCGAATGCGTAGTCCACCGGGAGCACCGACGGGAGACCGGCGGTCGAGATGCCCAGGTGACCGTGTCTGCGCTCCTTGGCGGCGAGGGCCAGCAGCCTCCGGCACTCGGTCAGTCCCAGTACTTCTGAACCCCGTGTGTCGATCCACACTGTCCGACCTCCGATCCCGGCGCCGGGCCGTCTCACCCGACACCGCCATCGTGCGCCCGCGCACCGCAGATCGATAGGGTCCAAAGTCCCGCGCCCAGCGCCGGCTCAATGGTTCTCCGGCACGAGGGGCCCGGTTGCCGTTATGTTTGCCGCAGTCCTGCAACGAAGAGGCGGGGGCGGTGGGTGGCGGCGTGGCCCGAATCAGCCGAGCGGCCCTCCCGCCACCCCTCCGGTGGCGGCAGGCGGCAGGCGGCGGATCGACGGGGAAGGGACGGCCATGGAACGACTCGCTCGACCATTGTCCGATCTGGTGGCCCACTACCAGGTGATCGTGGTGGGATCGGGATACGGCGGATCGATCGCCGCGTGTCGGTTGAGCCGTGCCGGGCGGACGGTCGCCCTGTTCGAACGGGGACGGGAACTGCATCCCGGTGAGTTCCCGGCCACGGCCGTGGAGGCCGGCTCCCACGTGCAGCTGAGCGGGCCGGTGCCGGGCGCCGAGGGGCGGGTCGGTGACCCGCGGAGCCTCTACTGGTTCCGGACCGGCACGCAGATGAGCGTCTTCTCCGGGTGCGGGCTCGGGGGCACGTCCCTCGTCAACGCCAACGTGGCCATCCGCCCCGACCCGCGGGTCTTCGACGATCGCTGGCCCGCCGCACTGCGGCACGACCAGGACGGCGGGTTGGCGGGGCGGCTGTCCGACGGCTATGACGCCGCCGAGGCCATGTTGCGTCCGGCCACCTACCCGGCCGCGTTCCCGCCCCTGGCCAAGGTGACGGCGTTGAAGGTGGCGTCGGCCGAGCGGACCGTCGAGCCGACGCCGATCAACGTCACGCTTCCGCGAGGGCCCGAGCGCGGCCGGGGTGCACCAGTCCGCCTGCACCGGGTGCGGCGACTGCGTCACCGGCTGCAACGTGGGGGCGAAGAACACGCTGCTCACGAACTACCTCCCCGACGCCGTGGCCCACGGCGCCCAGGTGTTCACCGAGCTCGACGTGAGGACGATCGTGGCGCGACCCGACGGCGAGGGGTGGGTCGTCCACGTCCAGCCGCTCGGTCTCGGGCCGGACAAGGAGTTCGACCCTCCGCCGTTGGACGTCACCGCCGACGTGGTGGTGCTGGCCGCCGGCGCACTCGGATCGACGGAGATCCTCCTGCGTTCCCAGGGGGCCGGTCTGGCCGTGTCCGAACAGCTCGGAATGCGCTTCAGCGGGAACGGTGACGTGATCGGCTTCGCCGAGCGGCCCCAAATCCCCGTCCGGGCCATCGGCGCCGGCCGTCGGCCACCCGATCCGACCAAGCCGGCGGGACCGTGCATCACCGCCATGATCGACCTGCGGAAGGATGTCCCGCTCGGGGACGGCATCATCATCGAGGACGCCGTGGTTCCGGGGCTGATGGCCGAGGTGGTGGCGGGCGATCTGGCACTCCAGATCGGAGTGACGCGGGGAGGTGGGGATCACCGGATCCGGGAGGGGCTCGCCGGCGTAGCCAGCCTGCTCACCGGGGGACACGGGGGGGGCAACGAGCACCTCCAGACATTCCTGGTCATGGGGCACGACGACGAAGGGGGCCGGATCGTCCTCGACGGCGACGATGCCCGGATCGAGTGGGACGGGGTCGGGACCACCCCCTACTACGAGCGGGCCAACCGGGTGCTGGCCGACGCGGCCGGACGGGGCAGCGGGATCTTCATCCGGGACCCGCTGTGGTCCCCCGTCCTCAAGGACAGCCTTATCACCGTCCATCCCCTCGGGGGCTGCGCCATGGGCAAGAACGCCCGGTGTGGGGTGGTGGACCACCGGGGCCGGGTGTTCTCGCTCGACGGGAAGAAGGGCGTGCACCAGGGCCTGATGGTGGTGGACGGTTCGATCGTCCCCATGCCGCTCGGCGTGAATCCGCTCCTGACCATCTCCGCCCTCGCCGAGCGGGCCATGTCCCTCCTCTGCGCCGAGGAGGGGTGGCCCTACGTCACCGACGCCGATGCCCCCGACCACACCCGCACCGACCGAACCGCCGCCACCCCAGACCGCGCCCCGGCCTCCGGTTCACCGAACGGATGTCGGGGTGGTGGTCACCGGACCCGACGCCGGACCGGGGGTCGCTGACCCCGTATCTCAACGACTGCGACAAGGGCAGGAGTGTCGGGCGACGGCGAGCTGTCGTTCGTCCTGACCATCTCCACCGACGACGTGGCCAGGGTCACCGTCGCGCCCTGGACACCCCGATGGACGTGGTCGGCACCGTGTCGGCCCCCCGCCTCTCGTCGGACCCGTTGCTGGTCCAAGAGGGTCGGTTCCAGCTGCTCGTGGCCGACGATCCGTCCGACGCCGCGGTCCGGCACATGCGGTACCGACTGCCCCTGACGGCCACCGACGGGCACCGGTACACCTTCGACGGCTTCAAGGTCGTCGCCCCGGGGGAGGTCGGCGAGGTGTGGGCCGGCCACCACCACGCTGTACGTGACCATCCGCGACGGAGGGCCCGACGGGGCGGTGGTGGGTCGTGGGGTCCTCCGCATCGCGCCGGGCGACTTCGCCCACCAGCTGCGGACCATGCACGTGACCGGACCGGTCGGTCACCTCGACCGGTTGAAGTTCGAGGCCCGGTTCGGCCGCGCCTTCGGCGGCGTCCTGGCCCACGACTACGGCACCGTCGTCCACCGGACCACCGTCGTTCGACCCCGAGGCTCCGCCCCGCCGTCGGAGGCGTCTCGACGTACCGCCTCCCCGGCACTACGACTACCGCACGGGCGACGGGCTGACCCTCCGCCTCACCCGCTACCGGGGCGGGAGGTCGTCACCGGTGCTGCTGGCCCACGGCATGGGCAACCCCTACACGTGGACGCTCGACACCGTGGACCAGACCCTGCTCGAGGCCCTGGTGCACGGCGGGTACGACGTGTGGGTGCAGGAGTGGAGGGCCTCCACACTGCTCGAGTGCTCCCGTCACCAGTTCACCGGCGACCAGGTGGCCCAGATGGATCATCCGGCCGCCGCCGCGGTGGTGGCGGCGGAGAGCGGGCGGAGCGACCTCCACGTGATCAGCCACTGTGTCGGCTCGTTGACGTGGATGATGGCCACTCTGGCCGGCACGGTCGAGCCGACCTCGATGGTGTGCTCCTCGGTGGCCATGCACCCCATCGCCCCGACGATCACCCGGCTGAAGGTGGGTCTGCACCTCGGGGAGGTGCTGCACCGACTGGGCGTGCGGCGCCTGACCACCGACTCGACCACCAACGAGTCGTTCTGGGAGCGGCAGTTCGACCGCGAGCTGCGCCTCTACCCGATCCCCCCGCAGGAGCGGTGCGATCAGGCCGTGTGCCGCCGGGTGGCGTTCATCTACGGCAACGGCGTCCACCACGCCAACCTGAATCCGGCCACCCACGCCGCCCTCCACGAGCTGTTCGGGGTGACGAACATGACCATGATGGACCATCTGTCGTTGATGGCCCGTCATGAGCAGCTGGCATCGGCCCGAGGCCAGGACCGCTACATGGTCCACCTCGAACGCCTGCGCCGTCCGGTCACGTTCATCCACGGCGCCCAGAACCTGGTGTGGTTGCCGGCCTCGACGGAGCGCAGCTACCGGCTCCTGGTCGGGCAGTTCGGACCGGCCAACTACGAGCGCGTGGTGTTCGACGACTACGGGCACCAAGACGTGCTGAACGGGGCACGGGCCGCCGCCGACACCTACCCGGCGTTCCTGGCCCATCTCGCCCGGGTCAACGCCTGAGGCCGGTCGATCCCGGCCGGCCTCAGCCGATCTCGGCCAGCCTCAGCCGATCTCGGCGGGACCCAGCCGATCTCGGCCAGCCTCAGCCGATCTCGGCCAGCCTCAGCCGATCTCGGCGGGACCCAGCCGATCTCGGCCAGCCTCAGCCGATCTCGGCCAGCCTCAGCCGATCTCGGCCAGCACGGCATCGGCGCGCCGGATCTCGCCGGTGAACCCACCGCGGACTGCCAGCCCCAGGCCGTCGGCCACATACGTGCGGGCGGTCCTGGCGTCTCCGCGCCGGGCGGCCAACCGGCCCCGCTCGATGGCGGTCCGGGCGGCGAAGAACGGCGACCCGGTTGCTTCGGCCAGGACCGCCGCCACCTGCAGGTGGCGCTCGGCGGCGTCGAACCGCAACAGCACCACGGCCAGCGCGCCGAGGTAGTGGGCGATGGGTCCCTCACAGGTGGTGCCGAGGAAGCAGAGCTGGTCCTCGAACGGTGCCAGCTGGTCATGGAGGAGGCCGGCGGCGTCGAGGTGGCCGAGGCCTGTGGCCGCTTCGGCGAACGTGACCATCCCGTACGACCACAAGAGGTCCTCGGGAAGGTCGGCGAAGCGGTCGGAGACAGCCTTGTCGAGGACGGCCCGTGCTGCATCGTCCTGGCCGGCCTGGCACAGGGCTCGGGCGAGGGCGCCGCTGTAGGCGGGAATGCCCGGATTGTCCCGCGCCCCGGCCTCGATGAGGTCGACGAGCTCGGCCAGGCGACCCTGTTGCCAGCGGGCATGGGAGAGCTGCGTGGCGTAGTAGGGGAGGGCGTCCGGCTGACCGATCTCCGTACCCAGGGCGAGGGCCTGTTCGGCCTTCTGCTCGCCGTCGGCCGTCTCCCCCCGCAGGAACGACCACTGGGCGTCGGTGTAGAGGGTCATCCACCGCATGACCGGTTGGCCGACCTCGTCGGCGACGGTGCTCATGCGCTTGGCCAGGTGCCGGGCCTCGTCGACCATTCCCGCCTCCATGACGGCGCGCATCCGGTGGCTGACCGCCCAGAAGCGGGCGGTGGGGTCGTCGAGCTCATCGGCCAGCGCCAGGGCCCGCTCGGTGTCGGCCATCCGCTCGGGGAGGTACTTCGGATGACGGAGCGCCTCGGCAACCATGTTGTGCACGTCCACCAGCGTGGCGGCATCGTCGCGGGAGGCGGCCTCGGTCTTGGCCCGGTCCGCCAGGTCCCTCCGCTCGGCCATCGGTCGGTGGAAGACCACCTCGCTGCAGAGCGTGGCCAGCAAACGGGCCCGCAGGCGCCTGTCATCGTCGCCCAGCTGGTCCAATGTGGCCTCGAGGGAGTGCACCCGCTCGAGGTCGACCTCACCGGCGGCGCTGTAGTAGCCGCGGGTGTTGGCCAGGGCGGCCGTGGCCATACGGGCGGCGTCCCCCAGGTCTCCGGCCATGGCCACGGCGTCGAGCAGCGTCCGCCGGAACGCCGGGTCCCCGGTCTGACGCTGGGCGATACCCACGCCGATGCCGAGGTCGACGCCGAGCAGCGGATCGAGCCCTTCGGACCGGACGTAGAGGTCGAGCGCCTGGGAGTAGTACCGGAGGGCGTCGGCCGGGGCCAGCGCGGCCAGGGCGGCATCCCCGGCCTGGCGGCCGTACCCGATGGCCTTGGCCACGTCGTCGGCCCGATTGGTGCCGAGCCAGTGCCGTGCCAGCTCGCCGGCACGGGTGCCGACGCGGGTGCCGGCGAGGTCCTCCAGGGCGGTGGCCACCACCAGATGGGCCCGTGACCGACGGGTCCGGCCCAAGCTCTCGTACAAGGTGTGCTGGATCAGGGCATGGGCGAAACTGAACCGGCCCGGGCTGTCCCCGAGCTCGCGGACCAGGGCGACGGCCTCGGCGGCATCGAGGATGTCGAGCAGCTCGTCCTCACTGGCCCCGCTGGCCCGGACCAGGAGGTCGAAGTCGAAGTCCCTCCCCATGACGGCGGCCAGCGACAGGACGCGCTCGGCGTCGGGTCCCAGCCGTCGTACCCGGGCGTGGACCACCTCCCGGACACTGTCGGGAAGGGTCGCCATGGACACCGACGGATCGGGATGCCACCGGCCGGTGGCATCCCGGTAGATGGCGCCGGTCTCGCGCAGGTGGCGCAGGATCTCGGTGACGAAGAAAGGATTGCCGTCGGTCTCGCGGTACACGGCGGCGGCGAGCGAGGCGGCCTCACCGTCGAGTGAATGACCGGCGGCGGCCTCCATCAGTGCCGTCACACCGGTCGCATCCAGTCCGGACAGTTCGATCCGGCTGATTCCACCGTGGCGCCGGATGTCGGCCATCGTGTCGAGGAGGGGGAGGGACAGTGACAGCTCGGTGTTGCGGAAGGTGCCGAGGATGAGGACCCGCATGGCCCGCGATGCCTCGGACACGTGGCGCAACAAGAGGAGGCTTCCGTCGTCGGCCCACTGGAGGTCGTCGAACACCAGGACCACCGGACGGTCCGCTGATACCGAGGCGAGGAGTTCCACGACGGCGGCGAAGAGCAGGAACCGCTCGGTCTCCGCATCGGTCGCCCTCGACACCGCGAGCTCCGGCATCCGGCTGGCCAGGGCCGGTGCCAATCGCACGAGTTCGGGACCATGGGCCTCGACGTTGGCCACCAGCTGCTCACCGGCGGCGTAGGTCACGTAGTGGCCGATGGCCTCGGCGAACAGCTGGTAGGGCGTGGCGAGATTCTCCTCGCAGTGCCCGAACAGGACATAGGCGCCATCATCGAAGGCGGCCCGGGCCGCCTCGGCCATGAGGGTGGTCTTGCCCAGCCCGGCCTCGCCGGTGATCAGGAGGATCTCCCGCCCGCCGCCGTCGGCCACCCGCCGGAGCGCCTCGGCGAGCTTTTCGAGCTGGGTCTCCCGACTCACGACCGGTGCGCCCGCCTGGGGCACGAGGTGGGCGGGGAGTGGGAGCACATCCGGCGTGTCGAGGGGATCCCAGCCCACCTCCACCGTCTCGACCGGACCCGCCAGCCCCTTCAACTGGACCGGGCCGACGGCGGTGCACCGCTGGGTGCTGCGCCGGCCGCCGAGCAACCGCACCACGTCGGACGCCAGGATCTGGCCGCCCTCGGCGTGGGCGCACAGCCTGGCCGCCTCGACGACCGGGTCGCCGAAGCAGTCCCCGTCCTCTTCGCGGCTGACCTCACCGGCGCTGAGCCCGATCCGCAGTCCCACCGATCGCCCGTCGGTCCGGTTGGCCCGATCGACCGCCTGTTGCATGGAGACCGCGCAGGCCAGGCCGGCCGACGCCGTGGGGAAGACCACCATCAGTCCGTCCCCCAGATTCTTCACCTCCGTGCCGCCGGCGGCGGCAATGGACTGACGGAGGGCTGCGAAGTGGTCCCGCCGTACGGAGTCGGCGACATCAGGCGCCAGCGAGGTGGCCAACTCGGTGGAGCCCACCACGTCGGTGAAGAGCAGAGTCACGTTCTCGGTGACGTTCACTTCCCGGATCCACCGCCTTTCGGCTGGAATCGTAGGTCAGACCCGGGGCCTCCTGCACAACGACCGTTTGGAACAATAGGGGTGATGCACCCCCCGTTGCCACCGGTGCCCAATCGGCTGTCGACCAGGGGAAGGGCCGCAGGGCGGTCTCAGAGGGGTGTTCCGGATTTCACGTTCCGTCGGTCTGTGATTCGAGATGGCGGTGGGCCGGGGATCCGCGCCCAGACGGGGATCGAACCGCATCCATGATCGATGGAGACCCCCGGCAGCGAGGGCGGTGACCCCTGGTACCCGGCCGATCCGGATCCCCTAGACCCGGCCGATCCGGATCCCCTGGTACCCGGCCGATCCGGATCTCCTAGTAGGTCTCGTACCGGTCCACGGTGTCGGTGATCTCGATCGACACATCGAAGGAGTCAACCGGCACGTTGAGCACCAGGGCGATGAGATCCCTCACGACCTCGTCGATCCGGTCGAGGGTGAAGACGTTGGCGTACGCCTCGGTCAGTCCGTAGACATTGAGCGCCCAGTAGTCCTCGACACGGCGCAATCTCGCAAGATACAGCCGACCCCCCATAGGACAATTGTTAGTCGACGGGAAACAGGGGTGCCGAGGACGGCCACGCAGAGTGCTGGCACCGTCGGGTCTCCCCCGGCCGCGTCGATCACGGACAGGACGGTAACGATCGAGGAGCGTAGGTCCCTCCACTAAGTTGTATGACGCAACTCAGTGAGGTATGGTGCCGGTATGCCCCGGACGACCACCGTTGCCGAAGCGCCATCGGTCGTGGGGGCCAGGTCCACGCCGCGCCAGGTACTGGTCATCGTCTGTGCCGGCGTGGTGCTCGCCAGCCTCGATCTCTTCATCGTCAACATCGCCCTGCCGCAGATCGCCCGGGACCTCGGTGCCTCGAACCTCGGTGAGCTGTCCTGGGTGCTCAACGGCTACGCCATCGTCTACGCGTCGCTGCTGGTGTTCTTCGGGAGGATGGCCGACCGGTACCGGCGGGACCACGCGTTCTTGTTGGGCGTCGCCGTCTTCACGGTGGCGTCGGCGGCCTGCGCCGCCTCGACCACCGTCGGAATGCTCATCGCCTTCCGGTTGGTCCAGGCCGCCGGCGCCGCACTGCTGACACCGACGTCCCTCGGGTTGGTCCTGGCCTCGTACGAACCCGAGCACCGTCAAGGGGCGGTGCGCGCCTGGACGGCGACCGGCGGGTTGGCGGCTGCACTGGGACCGGTGCTCGGCGGCCTGTTGGTGGCGGCCAGTTGGCGTTGGGTCTTCCTCGTCAACGTCCCGGTCGGGATCGCCGCGCTGGTGGTGGGCTGGCGGCGGCTGCCGCACATCCCCGGCCACGCCACCCCCCGCCCCGACCCGATCGGCGTGGTGTTGGTGACGGCGGGCGTCGGCGCCCTCTCCTTCGGGCTGGTCGAGGGCAGTGACTGGGGATGGGGCTCTCCCGCCATCGTGTCGATCCTGGTGGCGGCGGCCGTACTCATCGGCACCTTCGTGGTCCACTGCCTCAAGAGCTCGAACCCACTCATCGAACCGTCGCTGTTCCGGTCGCCGACCTTCACCGGCGCCTCGATGGTGGCCATCTTCTTTTCGGCGGCGTTCGGTGCCATGCTGCTGTCAGCGGTGCTCTGGGAGCAGGAGGCGTGGGGATGGTCGGCGCTCCGGGCCGGATTGGGGATCGCGCCCGGACCGCTCATGGTGCCGTTGATGTCCTTCGTGGTGGCCGGTCCGCTCATCGCCCGGTACGGCGCTGCGGTCGTCATCTCCCTGGGGAGCCTGGCCTTCGGCGCCGGGGTGGCGTGGTGGGCCCTGGCCGTCGACGCCCAGCCGAACTACGTGTCGGGCTTCCTCGGGGGAATGATCCTGACCGGCATCGGGGTCGGGCTGACCCTTCCCACCATGATGGCGACGGCGTCGTCCTCACTGCCTCCACCGTCGTTCGCCACCGGTTCCGCGGTGGTCAACATGATCCGCCAGGTCGGGCTGGCGATCGGCGTGGCCCTGCTCGTCGCCATCCTCGGTTCGCAGCATCACGGTGCGTCCCAGCTACAGGCGTTCCGGAGCGCCTGGTGGGTCACGGCCGCCATCGCCCTCTTCGGGATCGTTCCCGCACTCGTCTATCTCCGCCGCCCCCGCCGGACTGCCCCGGCATGAGCTCCCGGTCGTGGGCCCCGGTCGTGGAGCTAGCCCGGGACGGGGGAGTGCCGCAGCGGCTGGGAGGCGGGCGAAGCCCGGAGCACCTCGGGGTACTGCTGGTTGTCGAACGCCGCCACGAAGGCGCGGACCGGTTTGGGGAGCTGCACGAACAGGCGGCCGGCCGGACGCAGGTCCCTCGGTGACGCCACGCTGATCAGCAGCGAGCACTGGCCGACGGCCACCGAGCGGACCCGGGGATCGGGGCCCATCACCGAGTTGAGGTACAAGGCGATCGGGCACGACCGGTTGCTCCTCGGGACGCCGGCGACGTGGGCCTCCCGCAGGGCGGCGGCAACCTCGTCCGAGGTCTCCCCCAACGAAGCGAGGAGCGCCGACGTCTGCTTCTTGATCTGGCGAAGGTGGCTCAACGGTCCTCCTCGGGCGATTCCCCATGGTATCGCCGGTGACCCGGACCTCCACCCGGCATCCGGTGCGGGATCGGCCCGATGGGCGGCCCGAGCCGCTGCCTCACCCGAGTTTGCAACTCACAGTTGCGATGATCGGGTGGCCTGGGTATCGTGACGCCAGGCGGAGGCCAGGCCGCTCGATGGCAGGGGGATGGCGGACCCTTTGCCATCGGGATGGCGGGTCCTCCTCGGGTCGAGGTGCGCACGGCTGCACGGCGTGGCGGCCCGGCCGGCACGCCGGAGGCCGACCCGGCATCGGTGTCGGCACCGGCATCGGTGTCGGTGTCGGTCATAGGGATGCGAACACCGCATCGATCAGCGCCCGGTTGCGCGAGCTCTGCCAACGCGGGATCACCTGGTTCATGGCGTAGCCGAAGGCGACCCCGGACTCGGGGTCGGCGAACCCGACGGCGCCGCCGGTGCCGAAATGGCCGAAGCTGCCCCGGTTGGGTCCGAACGGACGTCGGGTCGTGGTCGGATTGAATCCGAGGCCGAAGCTGACCTCTTCGCCCAGGACGGGGCAGAAGCCCTCGGACTGGGGGGATGCCGCCTCGGCCAGGAGCCCGGGCGAGAGGAGCCGGCCCGGCTCGAGCAGCCCGGCGTAGATCCGGGCGATCCCCCCCGCCGTGCTGTGGCCGTTGGTGGACGGCACCTCGGCCCGTCGCCATGCCGAAGTGTTGACCACACCGATCGACGAGTAGCCGGGCGGGTTGAAGTAGCCGAGCAGCGTCATCTGCGCGTCATCGGACCCGGCATCGAAGTCGATGTCGCCGACGCCGGTGGAGCCGGCCCAGATCACCTCGGCGCACCGGGACTGCTGCACCTGTGGGACCCCGAACCAGATGTCGGCCCCGAGCGGCCCGACGACGGTCCGCAGCCGGCGGCCGCACCCTTCGCCCGTCACCCGGCGGACGACCTCGCCGACCAGGTGACCGAAGGTGTTGGTGTGATAGGCGTGCCGGGTTCCGGGCTCCCACCACGGCCGGGTGGCGGCGAGGGCACCGGTCATGCGACCCCAGTCCCACAGGTCCGCGTCCGTCAGCGGTTCGCGGATGGCCGGCACCCCGGCCCGGTGGCACAGCGCGTGGCGCACCGTGGCGCCGGCCTTCCCCTCGGCTCCGAACTCGGGCCAGACCGAGGCGATCGGATCGTCGAGGCCGAGCAGTCCCTGATCGACCAGTTGCAGGGCGAGCAGCCCGACGACCGCCTTGCCCACGGAGTACACGTCCACAAGGGTGTCGTGCTTCCACGGTCGCCGGCGCGATGCGTCCGCCCATCCGCCCACGAGGTCGACCACCGTGGCGCCGCCGATGATGACGCACACGCCGGCACCGACGTCACCGCGTTCGGCGAAGTTGCGGCGGAACTCTCGACGGACCGGTTCGAACCGGTGGTCGCAGGTCCCGTGCACCGGGGTGTCCACGCTGGCAGTATCGCACCGGTGCGCCCCCGCCGGCCGCCGACGGCGACCGCTGATGATCCGCTGCTCCGTCCGTCTGACAGGATGTTGGCCTCGCACCCACCGGGTTTGCCGTGTACCGCCATCGCCGACAACGAGGAGGACTGCCGTGGCCTCAGAGGCACTGTTGGTCATGGACGCGCAGGTGGGGATCGTCGAACGCGTCGCCGACCGCGCGGACGAACTGCTGGCGGTGTTGGGGGCCGGCGTCGCAGCAGCCAGGGATGCGGGCCTGCCGGTCGTCTTCGTCCGCGTGGCCTTCCGAGAGGGGACGCCCGAGGTGAGTGCGAGGAACCGGATCTTCTCCACCCTGGCCAACTCGACCGCCATGGGTGAGTCGGACCCGTCCACCCAGATCCATCCCGCCCTCGGCCCCCGGCCCGGGGACGTCATCGTCACCAAGCGACGGGTCAGCGCCTTTGCCGGTAGCGATCTGGACGTCGTGTTGCGTGCCCTCGATGTCGACTCGCTGGTGCTGACCGGGATCTCCACCAGTGGCGTGGTCCTGTCGACGCTCCGTCAGGCGGCCGACCTCGATTTCAAGCTCACCGTCCTGCGGGACGGCTGTGCCGACGGCGACCCCGAGGTGCACCGGGTCCTCATGGACAAGGTGTTCCCTCGCCAGGCCGACGTCACGTCATCGGCTCTCTGGTTCGAGCGACTCGGCTCCGGTGGGAGCCAACCTCGGTGAGATGACGGAGGCCCCCCCGGGCCCCGGAGTCGCACCGGTGAGCCCTCGGACGCGCCACCGCTCGCCGGTCTCCGCGTCATGGCGCCGATGGTGGCCGGTGATGAGGGTCGTGTTGAGCCTGGTCACGGTGGCACTGGCGGTCTGGGTGCTCTCGTCCCACACCGACGAGCTGTCCGGTCTCTCCGGTGTCTTCCGGACGCTCAACTGGTGGTGGCTGGGCGCCGGGATGGTGGCCGAGGTGCTCTCCTACGTCTGTTTCGCCGCCATGCAGTTCGGACTGTTGCGGGTGGGGGGCCTCCTTGCCCCCAAGGGGACCCTGGTGAAGACGACGTTCGCGTCGCAGGCCATCGCCAACTCACTTCCGGGAGGCAACGCCGTCTCGGCCGTCTACGGGTTCCGGTGGTACCGGCGGTTCGGTGCCGGCAACACCCTCGCCACCTGGGCGATGGCCGGGACGGTCATCTCGTCGATCGTCTCGCTGGCGTTGGTGGCCACGCTGGGACTGGCACTCGCCACCGAGGAAGGGGCGTCGCTCGACCTCGTCCCGGCCATCGTCGGTGCCTTCGGCATCACCGTCGCCATCGGGGCCCTGTTCGTCTACGAGCGGCCGTTCTTCTGGCTCTTGGACAGGGTCCTCAGGGTGTCGCGGTCCGTCATCGGACGACCGACGGCGGCCACCGAGGCCAGCGTCCGTCAGAGCATGCGCTGGATCAACTCGGTGCACATCGATTGGAGGCAGCTCGTGACCACCGTGGCCTGGGGCACGGCGAACTGGCTGTTCGACTGCGCCTGCTTCGCCATGATGTTCCTGGCCATCGGCGCCGCCATCCCCTGGAAGGGGCTCCTCCTGGCCTACGGCGCCGGGCAGCTGGCGGCGGCCCTTCCCATCACACCCGGGGGACTGGGTGTGGTCGAGGGAAGCATCACCATCGCGCTGGTCGCGTTCGGGGGCGACAAGACGTCGACCGTCGACGCAGTCCTCATCTACCGGTTCGTCAGCTTCTGGCTCATTCTGGTGGTCGGATGGGCCGTGTGCGGGGAGTTGGCCCTCGAGGTGAGGAGAGGACGCTGGAGCCGGCGGGCGCTGGCCTCACCGATCGAGGTGGGTCCATCGGTCGAGCCGTCCCCGGACCCCCGGCTGCCAGCTGTCCTCGAGCCCCGATCGGCGGTCGAGCGGTGAGCCGCCACGAGGTGAGCACCCACGAGGGGACCAGCAGGCGCCCGGGGCCGACCGTCGGCCGGATGGTTGCTTCCTGCATCCTGGCGACGGTGTTGTTGGCCGGCTGCACGACCGTCCGCAGCAGCCTCGGCACCTCGGACAGCTCGTGCTACCTCGCCCTGCCCACCGCCAACCAGGCGGTGCATTCGGCCGGCAGGCTGGTGGGGGTCCATGTGTTCACCGGGGCCAGACTCCGCAAGGACGCGCCGCGGCTGTTCAACCGGCTCGCGGTCCCGATCGGCAGTCAGCAGCGGATCTGCGTCATCGAGTTCACCGGCTCGTTCAAGACGGCTTCGGTGGTCAAACCCCGCGGGGTCGACGCCGGTCATCTGGCCCTCGTCGTCGTGGAGGCGCCGAGCAACGAGTTGCTGGGGACCGTCGTCCTCGACCGTCCGCCACTGCGCTTCAACCACACCCACATCGGCTGACCCACGACGCTTTTCCTGTCGAACGCGAATGTGAGCCGCCGGGCTTCTCCGGGGGCGCAGCCGGAACCCGGACAGAGCAATGCCCCGTGACCTGCGGGAAAACAAGTCACGAGGCATCGTGGAGGTGGCGGGAATCGAACCCGCGTCCTCCGGCTTCTCAGTAGGTCTTCTCCGAGCGCAGCCGGTGTTGGATTGTCGGGACCGTCGCCGCTACCGGCGGCAGCGTCGCTCCGTATCCGACTGAAATGTCCCTGACGGCCCGTCGGCGCAGCCGGTCAGGTAAGCCCCACTAGATGGCGCCCGGTTCCGGCCCGTGGGACTGAGACCGGTCGGACGTCGCAGTTTCTAGGCTGCGAGCGCGAGCTGAGGCTCGGCGTTTGTTTTTTGTTCCGGCTCTTTAACGTGGCTCCGGAGACCACGGCTCGCTTCTCCTACATCGACGACCAGAGTCGAAGCCTGTCACCCCCTGGGGTAGCTCCACGGCGGGCGCAGCTGCCCGACCGAGTCACCCATTGTACCGGGTGACCGCCGTCGTCGATACGGCCCGGGACCGGTGACGTGATCGCCCGGTCGGCTCGGACCGGCCGGTGGACCCCGGTCACCGGTGGGAACCGCCCTTGGCAGCGGCGCGGGCCTCGCGGGCCGCCTCCCGGCTGGCATCCCTGGTGGCGATGGCGTGGCGCTTGTCGTACTGCCGCCGACCGCGGGCCAGGGCCAACTCCACCTTGGCCCGTCCGTCCTTGAAGTAGATGGACAGCGGCACCAGGGTGAGCGACTGCTGCTGTGCCCGGCCCATCCATTCGTCGATCTGACGCCGGTGCAGCAGGAGCTTGCGCCGTCGGTCGGGCTCGTGGGCCCCGAATCCCGTGGCCTGGGCATAGGGCGGCACATGGACGCCGAACAGCCACATCTCCCCGTCGATGATGCGGGCGTAGGAGTCCTGCAGCGCGATCCGTCCCGCCCGGAGGGATTTGACCTCCGACCCCTGGAGGACGATGCCGCACTCGGTCGTGTCGAGGATCTCGTAGTCGTGCCGGGCGCGCCGATTGGAGGCCACCACCCGGTTGGCCTCGGGTCGGGCCCCACCCGACCCCTTGGAGGCACCGGCGCGTCCCGACAGGGTCGATGTGGTCTTCTTCTTCGCTGCAGCCATGGCCCTTCGACGGTAGTCGCCCGATCCCGTCCCGGCTTCTTCTATCGTGGATCCACCATGCTCACCCTGCCCCGACTGGTGCACGACCAGATGGTCGCCCACTGCCTCACCGGCCTACCCGAGGAGGCGTGCGGGCTCCTCGGCGGTGACCTCGACACGGGTGACGCGGTGACCTGTTACCCGACCCGCAACCTGGCCGCCTCAGCCAAGCTGTACACGGTGGACCCCAAGGAACACCTGCGTGCCGACCGGGACGCCGAGGCGGCCGGGCACTCGATCATCGGCGTCTTCCACTCCCACACCCACACCGAGGCCTATCCGTCGCCCACCGACGTGGCCCAGGCCCCCGACCCGTCCTGGCACTACGTACTGGTGTCCCTCCGGGACATCGTGCCGGTGGTCCGCAGCTACCGGATCATTGCCGGGACCATCAGCGAGGAGCCCGTCGTCCTGCAGTCCCGGTAGAATCCGCACCGAGGCACTCAACTTTCAGCGTTTGATTCTCGCAGCCGGCGGTCGAGTGCGTGCCGGAAGAAGACCAGTAGCCAAGGAGCGCCCGTGCCCATCCTCGTCAACCTGCCAACCGTCCTGCGAGCCCAAGCCGGCGGCGCCAAGTCGGTCCACGCCGACGGTTCCACGGTCGGCGAGGTGCTCAGTCAGGTCATCTCCGACTATCCGGGCCTGGCCGGCCAGGTCATCGATGACACCGGCTCGCTGCACAAATTCGTCAACGTCTACGTGAACGACGACGACGTCCGCTACCTGTCCGCGTTGGACACCCCGGTCAAGGACTCCGACGAGATCTCCATCCTCCCGGCGGTGGCAGGTGGGGCGCTCGACCATCGGATGCCCGCCCGGCGATGACCGCCTACGGTTCCGCCCTGGAGCTGATCGGCAACACACCGCTGGTGGACATCAGCGAGTTGAGTCCCAATCCCGACGTCCGGATCCTGATCAAGCTGGAGGGGCAGAACCCGGGCGGCTCGGTCAAGGACCGTATCGCACTGGCCATGATCGAGGAGGCGGAGAAGGACGGCGTCTTGAAGCCGGGCCAGACCCTCGTCGAGCCGTCCTCGGGTAACACCGGGATCGGCATGGCCCTGATCTCGAGGGTGAAGGGCTACCACTTGAAGGTGGTGCTGGCCACGAACGTGTCGATCGAACGACGCCAGCTCCTCGAGGTCTGGGGTGCGGAGATCATCGAGTCCCCCGGTTCGGAGGGGTCCAACGGTGCGGTCCGCCGGGCCATGGCGCTGGCCGAGGAACATCCCGACTGGGTCTTCCTCTACCAGTACGCCAACGCCGCCAACCCCAGGGCCCACTACGAGGGTACCGGCCCCGAGATCTGGCGGGACTGCCCCGAGGTCACCCACTTCGTCGCCGGGCTCGGCACCTCGGGGACCCTGTTGGGTGTGGGCCGCTACCTGAAGGAGCAGAACCCCGAGGTGAAGGTCCTGGCCGTGGAGCCCCCGGCCGGGGAGATCGTCGACGGGCTGCGCAATCTGGACGACGGCTACATCCCGCCGATCTTCATCGACAACGGCGGCGCACAGCTGCTCGACGGGAAGCGCATCATCCGGCCCCGCGAGTCCATCGAATGGACCCGGCGCCTCACCGACGTGGGCATCTTCGCCGGCATCTCGTCCGGCGCCGCCCTGGCCGGTGCCGTCAAGACGGCGGCTGCCATCGAGTCGGGGGCGATCGTGGTGGTGGCGGCAGACGGCGGGTGGAAGTACCTGTCCACCGGGGCGTGGACCGACGACCTCGACGTGGTGGAGGAGCGGGCCAAGCAGATCACCTATTTCTAGACCCGGAGGCGCTGCCCGGCCGGCGAGGATCGACCGGACGGTGGCCCGTCCGGGGCACCCGTCCCGAGTGACCTACCGATGGGAATGCAATTTGGAAGTGTGGCTGGGCGGGGATCCCTCCCGGCTGGATCCGGTTCCGGCTGGCGGCCACAGCGAGAACCCGGCATTGTGATCATGGACACCGGTACCATTCAGGCGGCCGGACCCGTGCGGAAGAGGTGATGTGGTGTTCAACACCGTGGTTGTCGGCGCCGATGACTCCTCGACGGCCCGTCAGGCGGTCGAGGCTGCGGCCCAGGTGGCAAGGATGTCGGGCGGGCGACTCCACATCGTCACCGCCTACGATGCGAAGTCGGTGGGCGTCGAAGACCTGCCGGATGAGTTCCGTCTGACCACGCTCCATCCCGCGGACGTGCTGCTGAACAACATGAGGGAGATCGCCCACCAGCAGGGGATCCACGCCGAGGTCCATCCGGCGGCAGGCGCTGCCGCCGAGGCCGTGATCCGAGTGGCCGAGCAGTGCGGTGCCGATCTGATCGTCATCGGCAACAAGGGAATGAAGGGTGTCCGTCGGGTCCTCGGGAGCATCCCGAACTCGATCGTCCACGATGCGCCGTGTTCGGTGCTGGTCGTCGACACCGTGGGGAAACACTGAGCCCGGCGCACTGACCCTGGCTGAGCCGATGGGCGACCGGCCCGGCGCCATCCCGCCACAGGACCCGGTCGCCCGTCGGCCTAGCATCCGACGGTGACCCCAACCATGGCGCTGACCGTCCTCGGGTGCGACGGGAGCTGGCCGGGTCCCGGGGGTGCCGGAAGCAGTTACCTCGTCGAATCGGAGGGGACGCGCCTGCTCGTCGATGCCGGACCGGGGTCCTTCGCCAATCTCCAGCGGTGGTTCGACCCCGGGACGATCGATGCCGTGGTGATCTCCCATCACCACCCCGACCATTGGACCGACCTTCACGCCCTGGTGACCCAGGCGAGGTTCGCCCTCGGCCGGGAGGGGATCCCCGTCTACGCTCCGTCCGACCTGGCCCGCCGATCCGGCCTGGTGGATTCGAGGACGACCGCTTGGCACGATGTGACGGATCGGAGCCGGGTGGTCGTCGGAGCCCTCACCATCGGATTCCGCCGGACCGACCACACCTTCGAGACACTGGCCGTACGCATCGACGGGGGAGGCCGGGCACTCGGCTACTCTGCCGATACCGGTCCGGGTTGGTCGCTGGCCGAGCTCGGAACCGGTCTCGACCTGCTGTTATGCGAAGCCACCTATACCGCCGAGGATGAAGGGACCGCCGGCCACCTGAGCGGCCGCCAGGCGGGTGAGCAGGCACGACGATCGGGGGCCAGACGACTGGTGTTGACCCACCGGTGGCCGACGGTCGAGGAGTCAGCGGTGGCGAGCGAGGCCGAAGCGGCCTTCGGTGCCCCCGTGGAACAAGCGGCAATCGGAAAGGAATTCATACTGTGAGCGAAGGAACCACCCCCCGCCTATCGACGGGAAGGGTCGACGGGCGGACCACCGACCAGCTGAGGCCGGCGAGCTTCGAACGGGACTTCACCGTGTTCGCTCCCGGGTCGGTCCTGGTCTCCATGGGCCGGACCCGGGTGCTGTGCACGGCATCCATCGAAGAGCGGGTCCCGCCGTGGATGCGGGGGAGCGGCAAGGGCTGGGTCACCGCCGAGTACTCACTGTTGCCGGGGTCCACCGGTGAGCGGGTGGCACGGGAGGCGGCCCGGGGCAAGCAGTCGGGGCGCACCCAGGAGATACAGCGTCTGATCGGACGGTCCCTGCGGTCCGTCTGCGACATGGTCGCCCTGGGCGAGTTGCAGGTGACGGTGGACTGCGATGTGATCCAGGCGGACGGCGGGACGCGCACCGCGTCCATCTGCGGCGGCTACGTGGCCCTCCACGACGCCCTGACCCGGCTCGTCCAAAAGGGGACCCTGCGGGCCAATCCCCTGACCGAGGCGGTGGCGGCGGTGTCGGTCGGGGTGGTCGACGGGGTGTGCATGCTGGACCTTCCCTATGAGGAGGACAGCAGGGCCGAGGTCGATATGAACGTCGTGATGACGTCGTCCGGTCGGTTCATCGAGGTCCAGGGGACGGCCGAGGGAATGCCGTTCACCAAGGGCGAGTTGGACGAGATGCTCAGCCTGGCCGAGCACGGGATCGCCCAACTGCTCGACCTCCAGTCCGAAACGCTGTCCGAACCACCCGCTCCCCGGTGACCTCGGCCACGACCAGGGTCGTCCTTGCCAGCGCCAACCCGGACAAGGCGGTGGAGATCGCCGCCATCCTGGCTGGAGTGGTGGGGATCGAGCTGGTGCCGCGGCCCACCGGGGTGCCCGATGTGGAGGAAACCGGCGTCACGCTGGTGGAGAACGCGCGCCTCAAGGCGCTGGCGCTGGTGGCGGCGACGGGCGAGGCATCGGTGGCCGACGACACCGGCCTCGAGGTCGAAGCGCTCGACGGGGCGCCCGGTGTCTACTCGGCCCGTTTCGCCGGCGAGCACGCCACCTACCGCGACAATGTGGCCAAGTTGTTGGACGAACTGGCGAAGGTGGGGGCGACGACGCCGGATCGGCGAAGGGCCACGTTCCGGACGGTGGCCCTGGCGGCGTTCCCCGACGGAGCGGAGTACTCGGCCGACGGGTCGGTTACCGGGGTCATCGTCGGTGCGCCCGTGGGCGACCGGGGCTTCGGCTACGACCCGGTGTTCGCTCCGGACGGGTTCGACGGTCGAACCTTTGCCCAGATGACTCCGGAGGAGAAGCACCGGGTCTCCCACCGCGGCCGCGCCTTTCGGGCCCTCGCGGGCCGGTTGGGTGAGCGGAGCGGCTGAGCGGACTCAGGCCGCCCCGTGGTCCCCGGAGCCGTTGGTCGAATTGGTCGCCGAACCGTTGGCCTCCACGGTGGCGGCCCACGGGTCGCCGGCGATCGGGGGAGGCATGATGGCCACTTCGGCCAGGCTCCCGAACCGGTCGTTGCCGGCACCGACGGCGGTGTCGAGTCCCGGAGGCGGGGGAGGCGTGCGGTCGTCGGCCCGGTCGTCGGCGAAGCCCGCCACCGGTGGCGAGGGCAGCGTGGTGACCGCACCGTCGTCCTGGCCGGGGTCGAGGGTGGCCGTTGCGTCGGCATCGACCGGCGGCAGGTCGACCACGATGAGTCCGGCGGCCTGGAGGTCGCGCAGCGTCCTGAGGCCGGCGACCTGGTCGCCTCCGATGAGGTCGACCACCACCTTGACCGTGTGCCCGGAGTTCCCCACCGTGGTCAGGACGTTCCACTGGTCGCTCCGGATCTGCACGTCCTGCCCGGGAGGGGAGGGGGACAGGGCCACGACGGCCTCCAGCGGGACGACCTCTCGGAGGTCCCGCCACTCCTCCACCTGGGGGCGGACCTCGTCCATCACCGCGGCCACCGGCACGGTGGGCTGTCCACTGGACGATGAGAGCCCGGCGGTGAAGTAGAACCAACCGTCGCTCACGCACGCCAGCTCGAACACCGCCTGGCCGATCGTCGATGCCGCACCGACGTGGGCGTTGGAGAACTGCCCGTTCTCCAACCACAGTTTGCCGTCGACGACGTCGTTGACCACCTGGAGCTCACCGGTCTGGGCGGTGGTGGCCAACAGCGAGAGCACGTCTGACAACGTGAAGATCGACAGGGAGCCCACCAGCGAGGCCGCTGGTGCCTCCTCGGACGGTTCGGAGGGACTCATGGTGTTTTCCTTCCCGGTTGGGGCAGGGTCGAAGAGCGGGGTCAGGGTCAGCCCGGACCCGGCGCCGCCTTCGGTCGTCGGGACGACCGGGGAGTCGGTCCCGTGCTGGGTTGTTCCATCGACCGTCCCGCGTTGGTCATTCATTGGTGATCCTCCCGAGGACCGGCGTCGCCTGGGCATGTTCCAAGTCCTTCACGTAAGACTCCGTTGGGACCACAATAACCGCAAAGAGTGCACAACTCCACACGTAAAGTGGTTTTTTGTCTGACTCATGGCCGAGGGAGAAACAGGGTGATCCCCACGCTCGACCGGATGCCGATCCGGGAGTCAGCCGGCCACCGATCGGCAGGTCATGATCGGTGGATGACCGACACGTCCATGCCCATCGGCTTTTCCTCCTATGACGATTTCGAGCACCTCCGCTTCGACCGACCCGGACCCGGGGTGCTCCGCATCACCATCGATCGCCCGGAGGTCCTCAACGCCGCCAACGAGCGACTCCACCGCGAGTTCTCGCAGGTCTGGAGGGTCGTCGACGCCGACGAGTCGGTGGCCGTCTCGGTGATCACCGGCGCAGGTCGGGCATTTTCGGCCGGTGGTGACCTGGCCATGGTGGAGCGGATGACCACCGACCACGCCGCCGTGGTCGAGCAGTGGCGTGACGCCGGTGCCGTCGTCTCGGAGATGCTCGCCTCGGTGAAGCCCATCGTGTCCGCCATCAACGGGGTGGCGGTGGGGGCCGGATTGGCGGTGGCCCTGCTGGCCGATGTGAGCATCATCGCGGAGTCGGCCCGGCTTTCGGACGGGCATGCGCGGCTCGGTGTGGCGGCCGGCGACCACGCTGCGGTCATCTGGCCCCTGCTGTGCGGTATGGCCAAGGCCAAGTACTACCTGATGACCGCCGAGTTCGTGACCGGTCCCGAGGCCGAGAGGATCGGCCTCGTGACCAGGTGCGTTCCTGACGACGAGGTGATGGCCCAGGCCCTCGCCGTGGCCGAGCGCCTGGCCGATGGGGAGCCGGACCGCGGTCCAGTGGACCAAGCGGGTGCTCAACCAGTGGTTGGTCTCTGCCACTCCGGCCTTCGGCGAGTCGCTGGCCCTGGAGATGGTCGGCTTCCTCGGGCCGGATGCCAAAGAGGGCGTCGCCGCCGTCCGTGAGCGCAGGGCCCCGGCCTTCCCGTCAGCCGCCCAGGCAGAGACCGTGATCAGGCAGAGACCGTGACGAGTGTCCCGATCGGGGTGAGCGGGAAGACCACGGCGGCATTGGCCGGCGGCATCTCCACGCACCCGTCGCTCTGGGGGTACCCGTAGCTGGAGCGGACGAACCCGTGCAGGGCGTCCCCACCGTTGAAGTAGCTGACCCAGGGAATGCCCGGGTCCACGTACTTCGAACCGTCCGGATTGGTGCCCCGCATGGTGGTGACCGTGTACCGGATGTACACCGGGAAGGTGCCCGGTGCCGTCGTGGCCCCGGGTACGCCGGTGTTGGCCCTGGTCGTGTACACCGCTGCTCCGTTGCTGTAGACGGTGGTGGTCTCCGGGAGCGTCTGGGACACGTAGACGTAGTTGTACGGGTTCGGGTCCATGGCCCCCGACGAGGCGTCAGCCAGCAACTGCTGCCATACCGCCGGCCCGGCCTGGCCATCGGTCGTCATGTTGTGGTGGGACTCGAACGCCATCACCGCGCCCTTGGTGATCTGGTTGGCAGTCCCGACCGTCCACTGACTGGTGAGGGTGGCCGGCTCGGTGCTCCGCCAGGTGAACGCCCCCTCCTGGGCCTGGGCCGCTTCCTGTGGTGCGCTCAGCGGGCCGGCCGGCACGAAGTCGACCGGCAGGTAACCGAGCTGGGCCAGCAGCTGTTGCAGTCGGAGGGTGGAGCCGGTGGCCACACTGAACTGGGCGGTCGCCGGCGTCGTCAACGTCTTGCCGTCGGCACTGATCACGCCACCGGCCCCGGCGGGCACCGTCACGGTCTCCGTGCTCGACGGAACCAGTGGTGACGTGGCGACGAAGCTGAAGGTGTCGGGCGTCACGAGCTGCCATGCACCGGCAACCGCCGGGCTGAGGGTCGGGGTGGGGGAGCGGGTGCCCAGCGGTACCGAGAAGTGCACGGAGATGGTGGCGTCGCTCGGCACCTGGGTCGCACCGGCGACCGGGCTGATCGACGCCACGGTGAGCGGCCCCGCCGACGAGGAGTTGGCCAGCTCGCGGTCGGGAGCGGATGTCGGGGTGGCCGAGGACTTGCTGGGGCTGCCGCCGACGGCGACCGCGGCAAAGCCCACACCGACCACCACAACGACGCCGACGGTAATGGCGATGAGCCACCCTTTTCCGCCTTTTGGTCCCTGATTTGGTCGCGGCGCTCTCGAATGTGCGTACTGTGCCGGCATCAAGTCTCCCTCTCGCAGGAAGAAATCTACCAGTCCACCGTGCGAATCCGGCGCCATGCGGCGAGGAATTCCGTCTTCGTGGGGCCGCCGGCCCTGCCTACTCGCCGCCAGCGGCGCCCACCCGTTGGGTGATGGCCTCCTCCAGACGGGCCAGTGTCGGAGCATCGGTGATCTTGGTGCCGTCCGGTCCACGCACGTAGAACGCATCGACCACGGCGGCGCCGAACGTCGACACCTTCGCCGACGTCACATCGAGGTCGCACTCCGCCAGGGCCCGGGTGATCCGGTGGAGCTGGCCCACGACGTCTTCTGCCCTGACCTCGACCACCGTGGCACTCGCCGACGCGTTGTTGTCGATGGAGACCTGGGTCGAGATCAGTTGGGGCCTGGTCGCGCGCCGGTCCTTCCGGTAGGTCCGGGCACGCTCGTCCAGCCGGGTCTCGATGGACAGGGTCCCCTTCATGACGGCGGCCAGGTCGTCGGACAGGCGGGCCACCGGCGGCCACCTGCCCTTGGAGGCTTCGACGGTGAAGACCTCCACGGCCACGCCGTCGTCACCGGCCACGGCCGCAGTGCGGACGTTCAGCCCGTGGAGGGCCAGTACTCCGGTGACCTCGGCGAGCAGCCCGGACCGGTCGGGGGCCACCACGGTGACCATGGGGTCGTCGATGGAGAGGGCCGGGACGCCATGCTCGCGGACGGTGTCCATGATCATGTGGAGCTCGTCGGTGATCCAGGGGGTGGGCGCCGCCGCAGGCTCGCCGGCCAGGAGCCGCCTGGCCCGCTCGACCAGGTCGGCCATCAACCCCGCCTTCCACGGCCCCCACGCCGAGGACCCGGTGGCGCGGCTATCCGCCTCGACCAGGGCGGCGAGAAGGTCGAGGGTCGACCGGTTCCCGACTTCGTCGGCCACCCGTTGAGCCGTCGCCGGGTCGTCGAGGTCGCGCTTGGTGGCGCTGTCGGGTAGCAGGAGGTGGAGGCGAACCATGGTCGACAGGGTGGCGACGTCCTCGGGCGGGAAGCCCATCCGGGCGCCCATCTCCCCGGCCAGGGCGATGCCGACCTCGGTGTGGTCGCCGGGATAGCCCTTTCCGATGTCGTGGAGGAGGGTCCCCACCAACAAGAGGTCGGGTCGGCCGACCCGGTGGGCCAAGGTGGCGGCGATGGCCGTCGCCTCGAGGAGGTGTCGGTCCACGGTGTAGCGGTGGTACGGGTTGCGCTGAGGCTTGTTGCGGACGGCCGCCCACTCCGGCAGGTACCGCTCCAGCAGGTGGCGTTGGTCGAGCGCCTCCAGGGCGGCGATGGCCGGCGGACCGGTCGCCAGCACCCGCACCAGCGTGGCCCGGAGGTCTTCGGTCCACGGGACAGGGGGAGCCTGGGCCTTCCGACCGAGCGCATTCAGGGCCGAACGGGCGATGGGCAGGTTCTTCTCCGCCGCCACTGCGGCCAGCCGCAGCGCGAGGGTCGGATCGTCGGCCATGCCCCGCTCGGAGGTCAGGACGACCTCGTCCTCGGTCACCCCGATTCCGGGTTCCCCGGGGACGGAGTGGACGACGGATGCGGCCTCGTCCTCTTTCCTCCCCCGTCGCCGGCTCCGCCCCGCCCCACCCTGGGCACGGAACCAGGCGCTCCGTCGTCGCCACGCATCGTCCCCCTCCCATGCCACCGTCCGGCCGGCCGTGGCCACCGCCGTCATGAGGTCGTCGGAGTCGGGATCACCGAGCGCACGGGCCACCTGGTCCTGCTCTTGGAGCAACAGTTTGTTCTGCTCGCGGCCCGCCCTGCGGTGGAGCTCGACCCGGACGGTGGTGAGGACGGCGCGTGCGTCGTCGATGGCCACGGTGTCCACGTAGTCGGCCAGCACCGGAACGGCCAGCATCATGGCGGTGAGAGCCGCCACGTCACGGAGGCCCCCGTGGGACTCCTTCAGGTCGGGCTCGACGAGGAAGCCGACATCGCCGAACGACCGGTGCCGCTCCACCACCTGTTGACCCAGTTCGTCGAGCCAGGGGGGCTTCTGTCGCACCCACCGGTCCATCGCCCCCTCCAGCACCGGCTCCGCCACCTTGGTGTCGCCGCAGACCACCCGGGCATCGAGCAGGCCGAGCGCCACGCGGAGGTCCACGGCCGCCATGTCGAGGACGTCGCTCGGCCGGCGGACACTGTGGTCCAGGGAGACGCCCTCGTCCCAGACCGGGTACCAGATCTTGTCGGCGATCTCCGAGACGTTCCGATGGCCCTTGTGGACCAGCACCACGTCGAGGTCGCTGAACGGGCACAGCTCACCGCGCCCGTAGCCGCCCACGGCCATCAAGGCGATGCCCCTCGACTCCCCGCCGGTGGCCTGGTCGAACAGGTCGGTCAGCCATTCGTCGGCTACCTCGGCGTAGGCGCGGCAGAACGCATCGCCACGTAGCTCGGGGCGCTCGATCAGCGCCTGTCGGCGGGAGCGCAGGGACACGGCCGGACCGTACCACCGGTCCACCGGCGGCGGGCCGATCCGGCCCGGTCAGGAGCCGACGGAGGCCGGGGCCGCCGCGAAGCCGCTCGGGGGAGCGGAGCGATTACCCTGGGACCATGGTCGAAGAAGAGCACAAGGGCCTGAGCTTGTTCGACGGGGTCCTCATCATCGGCGGCGGGATCATCGCCGTCATCGTGGCCTTCGCCATCTTCAGCTTCATCGCTGGACTGGTGTGGTTCGTGGTGAAGGTCGTCGTCATCGTGGCCCTGGTCGCCCTGGTGGCGAGGCTGGTGTTCCGACGCCGCAGTTGAGCGCCCACCCCTGACCGGGGTCGGGCCCCGGCGTTCCGGTCCTCAGGCGATCATCGACTGGTACAGCTCGACGTGCTCGGCCACCATCCTGTCCGTGGAGAAGTAGCCCTCGACGGCGGCACGGCAGTCGCTGCGCTTCAGTTCGTGCAGGCGGTTGATGGCATCCACCATGGCGGCCTCGTCGCCGCACAGGAACCCGGTCCGTCCGTCGTCGACCACCTCGGGCGCCGCCCCCTCGGGAAACGCCAGCACCGGCGTCCCGCATGCCAGGGCCTCGATCATGACCATGCCGAACGGTTCGTTCCAACGGATCGGGAAGACGAGGGCCGCCGCCCCGGCCAGGAGCTCGAGCTTCCGCTCGTGGGACACCTCGCCCAGATAGTGCGCGTCGTCGCCGAGGAGCGGTTCCACCTGCTCGTGGAAGTAGCGGAGCTCCCACGGCTCTCGCATCTTGGCGGCCAGGTAGATCCGGATCCCCGCCTTCCGGGCGATCTCGATGGCCCGGTGGGCCCCCTTGTCCTCCGACATCCGTCCGAGGAACAGCACATAGGGTCCCTGCTCGTCACCCTTGCCGTCGCCCACCGGAAAGTGCGACGCGTCCACACCGTGGTGGATGACTCGGGCGATGGGGATGTCGACCGCCGCCCGCCGCTGGGCGTGGGAGATGGCCACGATCGGCACACGGTGGGCGATCGACCCGGTAGAGGTCGCTGAGCTCGTCGTTGAACGGTCCGTGGATGGTGGTGGCCACCGGCAGGTCGGGATACCGCTCGGAGTAGAAGGGGCCCATCACCGTGTGGTCGTGGACCACATCGCAGTTCCCGACCGCCTCGTAGGCGTGGATGACATGGCGGATCTCGGGCACGACCATACCGATCCGCAGTCCCTCGGCCGCCGGAAGGACCCACTCGGTCGGCACGGGACAGGTCGAGTCGCCGGTGGCGAAGAACAGCACGTCGTGACCGGCCCGTTGCAGCCCTCGGGCCAGTTGGTCCACCACCAGCTCGATCCCGCCGTACAGGAGGGGAGGGATGGGGGTCCACGGTGGAGCGATGATTCCGATCCTCATACAGAGATTCAATCACCTGGGACCGGCTAGGCTCGCCGGACGCCACGGCGGCGTGGCCGAGTGGTTTAGGCAGGGGCCTGCAAAGCCCCGTACGGCGGTTCGATTCCGCCCGCCGCCTCCGAGGAACCAGGGTTTTCTGGTTCGCAGACCCCGTTCGGGGTAGGGACTTGGGCATGGGGCCCGCTTCGATCAGGGATGGCGCGCGGAGCGACGAGGACCACGGCGGAGCCCCGACCGACCACCGATCCTCGCGATGGCGATCGTGGGCACAAAAGGACCGGATCATCCCGCGTACCCAGCAGCGCTCGAGGAGCAGCCGCTGGCTCTACCGGATCGACCACTACAGCTCCCTCCCGTGGGCGGCCCTGGTGGTGGCGGCACTGCTGGTCGGAGCCATCGCCGTCGGGGCGGGGGTCGGGTTTTCGTCGGGGTGGCTGATCGGCTTCGAGACGGGCACCTCCTCGATCACCTTGTTGATGCTGTTCGTCATCCAGCACACCCAGAGCCGCGAGCAGGCGGCGACCCAGCGGAAGCTGGACGAGCTGCTGCGGGCCACGCCCGAGGCCGAGAGCGGCCTGATGATGTTGGAGGAGGCCTCCGACGACGAGATGCGCGATGTGGAGTCGGAGCTCCGCGGGCTCGAAGGAGAGCGGGATGGCCGAGGCCGAACAGGACGGCGACCTGTCTGGCACCCCGGGGTCGACCCCACCGGTCGGACGGGAGCCCTCCGCGCCGGGGTGAGGACGGAACCGGTTGGGTCCGCACGCCATGGCCGGGTGCGGAATCGTCAGTCGGGCCTCGGTGCCTTGGCGTAGTCCCAGAGCAGTCGGGAGTCGGCGTCCGCCCCGAGCAGGACCGTGGACGGGACCTGCTTGTCGATGTGACCGATGAGTCCCCGGTAGATCCCGAACCCGACCAACTCCTGTAACCGGGGCGCGAACCGTCGTACGGTGTCGAGGCCCAGACCGAGTTGTTGGTTCTCCTGCTGACGGAGGTAGCCGGCGCAGTAGTTCATGGCCACGCCCACGCGCCGCTCGTCGGTGATGTTGGCACCGCCCCCGTGCCACAGGCTGCCGTGCCACACCAGCACACTGCCCCTGCCCATCTCGGCCGGGACGGAGGCATAGGCGGTGGCGAGATCCGGTGAGTCCGGGGCACGGTGGGATCCGGGGATCACCCGGGTGGCACCGTTGGCCTCGGTGAAGTCCGTGAGGGCCCACATGCTGTTGCAGACGGTCGGGGGATGGGGTTTGGGCAGAGGGATCACCTGATCGTCGGCGTGGATCGGTTGGGCGGATTCACCCGGTCCGATGGCAATCGAGGAGAGGGACGAGACCAGCAGTCCGTGGTCGAGTACGCCCTCGACCACGGGGAGGACGGCCGGATGAACCGGTATCTGCTCGAAGTGGGGGCCGTGGGCCAGCAGGTTGTAGATGCGGGTGGTACGGGTTCCTTCGAACAGGTTGTCGGCAGGGACGGCACCCAGATCGTTCTCCAGCCGGGCGATGTCCTCGGTGAGCGCGTCGACCAAATCGAGTTCGATGGCGTCCTCGATGACGGTGTAGCCGGTCTCTGCGATCCGATCGACGTGGAAGGCGACGTCGGCGGCCATGGCACTCCTCCCTCGGGATCGGGACGTCCGGCTGTAGGCCTATTCTGCAGGCGTGCGACGGAATAGGCGACCGGACAACTTCTACGAGCTTCTCACCTGCGGTTGGAAAGGTCATGCCCTGGTGGGTACCGATGTCGCCGAGATCACGCCGGACGACTCGATGTTGGCCCGGGAGAGCGATGGGGTCCGCTGGTACCGGTGCTTGCGCTGCGACGCCTGGATCGCCGGCGTTCCCCCGGAGGCCCCGGACCACCAGCGGATGCCGGCGCGTGACGAGATCGAGATCCCGGCACGAGGCCCGATCCTGAGGGACCGCTACGTACTGAGGCTCATCGCTCTGGACCGGGCGGTCCATGTGATCGTGCTTTCGATCCTGGCCGTCGTGCTCTTCACCTTCGCCCGCCACGACACCACCCTCCATCACGACTACGTCAACATCATGGACGACCTGTCGGGGACCACGCCGGGAGAGGCCCAGGTCCGGGGGGTACTCGGCTACCTGGGGAAGGCGTTCAAGTACTCGCCGGCCCGCCTGGTCCAGCTCGGGTTCCTGGTACTCGCCTATGCCGCGCTGGAAGCCACCGAAGGGGTCGGGCTGTGGCTCTCCAAGCGGTGGGCCGAATACCTGACGTTGGTCGCCACCGCAGTGCTGGTGCCCATCGAGATCTACGAGCTGTCCCTCAGTGTCAGTGTGTTCAAGGTCCTGACGCTGGTCATCAATCTGGCCATCCTCGTCTACCTGTTGCTGGCCAAGCGGCTGTTCGGGCTGCGGGGAGGTCACCGCGTCCAGATTGAGCGGCACCAGGAGTTCGGGGGATGGGGGGCGATCGAGAGGGCCACGCCCGCCATGTCAGTGCCGTCGTCCTAGCCACCCCTGTTCCGCCGGGGCCAGAGGCCGGCTCCGGAGGGACGGCACATCACGAAGCCGGCGGGCTCCGGCCTGGGTCCGGGCGGGTGGGCGGATGGTAACGTCGCACGCTACGGGCCGTTGGCGCAGTTGGTAGCGCACTTGCATG
>CAVSSP010000002.1:0-64102 GCA_963730685.1 uncultured Acidimicrobiales bacterium
GGAACGTGTGATCACCAGTGTCGAACTTGGCCACGCCTTGGTCCCGTCTCGGATGCCCCGTCTCCATGAGGGAGTCAGCTGTTCTGACTCTGACGGCACAAAGCCGAGCTGTCAGTGACTTCCGTAGGACCTGGGTCGCACCGACGTCGGACTTTTGTCACACCGAGGCGTGACTAGTTCTCCCACTGTCCGATCAGACGACGGAGGCCCACTTCGTCGACCGGCGTCACTCCACTCTGGTCAACGGACACGAGGCCCTCGTCTTTGAGCGCTGTGGCTGTCCGACAGACGACCTCCCGTACCGATCCGACGGCGCTGGCCAGCTCGGACTGGTGGATCGCTGTCAGTTCACCGGACTCCGTCAGTGCGAGCAGGTGGTGGGCCACCCGGTCTCGGACGGTCAGGAAGGCCACACGGGCGAGTTCGCCCAGCACCTGATCGAGGATTCCGGAGAGTGCCTTTGCGGCAGCCCAACCGACCTCGGGGTTCGCTCGAATGATCTCGTCGAACTGAGCCTGGGAGAAGCGGAGCAACGTGCAGTCGGTATGCGCCTGGAATGCCAGCGGAAACACCCGCCCGGCGGCGTCGCCGATGCCGATGGCGTCCGGACGGCGGAAGTAGCAGGCCGTGAGGTGACGACCGGATTCGTCGGCCATGAAGGCCCGGAGGGTGCCGGCGGCAACGATGGATAGCTGTGGGTCGTAGATGTAGCTGCCCTGGCGAAATTCGACAATCCGGACCGTGGCCGCCAACTCACGGCGCACCTTGTCTGGAAGGTCCTGCAGGAAGCTCTCTCCGAGCGCGTCTACTGGGTTGCCATTCACCGTCCCTCGCCCCTCGATGATCAATAGAAGCGGAAAGCATGGCAGCCCTATAGGGCAAAAGGCATTCACCTCAGGGAGATCGATACCGACCAAGCCTGAGGCCCTCACCAGCTGGGCACTGGTATCACGCTCCGCCCGTAAGTCGCCACAGAAAGTGACGACTTAAATCCGATTTCGGCTGGTCAGTTACGTCACCCTCGCTGCCGGTTCGACGTAGATGCTGAAGGTGACACTGGTGGTCTCGCTGTGACGTTGGCGGGCGTGAGGGTGACGTCGGCGGTGGGGAGGGTGACGTTCCCCTCGCGGTAGTGACGCCAGTTATACGAACCGAGGGTGACGTTGAGGGTGACGTTGATTCGGATGATTGGGAAGTGTCCGGAGCACAAGTTCCGGCGCGATCCAAGGAGCCGTGATGCTCGGACCCTCAGAAGATGAAGTTGTGAGCCCCGACAGTATGACCTTGCCCAGTGCCTGGCGAGTAAGCCCGTCAGCGCCATTCAATCGAGCTCACGGGCAGTCGATGCGACTCGTTCGCGGATCAGGTGCCCCCGATGGACGAGACCAGGCACCACCTGATGTCCAGATAGTTCTCATCACACAAGGAGGGCTCGAGCTGCCCCTGGTGGACTCGCCTGGCCAGGTTGCTCACCTTCTGCAAACAGTCTCGGAAATGGCCGCCGACATTGACCGGGGCGGCCCGAAAATGGGTCCTACCACCGCCGATCAGCGTCCCCACCCAGTCCCTACGGACCAGGTACTTGATCGTGTGCGGGTCGTCGTCCGGCGGCACGAAAGCACCAACGGTGACGCCGCATGAATCGAGCGAGACCTGCAGCGGGACGGGCAAGACCTACTTCTGCACGAGCGACTGACCACGCCGTCCTAGAGGAGAGGCTGTCGGTGGTCAAGGCAGGTGAGATTCTGCAAGACGTGCGGACCGTCGAGGCACATCTCGTCGTCCGAACTGACTCCGGTTGGGAGCTTCCCTTGGTGGCATCCCCAGCGGCGGTGGCTCCACTCTTGGGGAAGTCCGATCACGGCGTGCGGAACGATTGCATCGCTGGCCGCATTCCGACTCTCCCACGGGCAAGTGGCAATGGCGCCCATCACCGGATTCCCGTGGCACGCTTGCTCGACCAGCTCGGGGTTCCTTACAGAATTGAACCTGTTAGCCGGCATTTAGGAGGTCCCGGTAATTCGTTGCTTCTATCGAGCTGATCGATAACGAGCTGCGACTCGCTCTTCAGCCGCCAAACGTGCTGCACTTGATTTCGGATCACCACTGGCTTTCCAATCCGCCACTATCGCTTTGTTGCAGTCCCGACAGATCAGTTTGCGCTCTTCTGGCAGAGGATCACCCTTCTTGATCTGCGGTGTCATGAACTTGGTCTCTGGCTTCTCCTTGCGACAGATCCGACAAGTGAGATACCCGTCCTTGGAAATGATCGATGGCCGCCGAGTGATTTTCGCCATACCGCAACGGTAGTCAACCTTTCGGGATACTGGGCCAACTTGGCAAAGTCAGGTGGCGACAAGATTCAACGGCGCAGGTGAGCGCAATCCAAAACTGGCCCGAGCCAGAGCAGGCCTACTCAGGTGGTGAGGTTGAACGCAGTCTGGGGGAGATTGAGACCGGCCTCAAGCGAGTCTGCCGCCGCCTGTGCTTGGGCGTTTGTGTTTGCCGTGTAAACCCGGAGGGTGATCGCTGGATCCGCGTGGCCGAGACGGTCTGCGACTGTCTTCGGATTCATGCCGTCGGCGAATAGTTGCGTCGCCGTGTAGTGCCGGAGGTCGTGCAATCGGAATCGCCAGCGCTCCTCCAAAGGCAGATCCTTCGACGTGGCCGTGGGTTTTGACTTGCGGAGCTTGCTGAGGGCCGGTTCCTCCATGCGACGACATAGGCGCTCAAATGATTGCGTGACCGAATCGGGATGCAGTGGCCGGGCCCCGTCGGGGTCTGCGCTGAACACATATCCTTCCGGAGAGAGGTCCACGGTTGCGCCTGCGGCATCGGTTTGCGCTCGGGCATGTCTTCCTTGCAGAACTGCCATTGCCTGCTCTCCGAGGATCAGACGCCGAGCTTGATGGCTCTTGGGACCCTTCGTTCCGATCCCATCGGGCGTCTGCCAAATGGATCGGCGCACGTCGATTGCTGCGGCTTGCCAGTCAACATCGCTCCAGCGGAGGCCGCAGAGCTCGCCTCTCCGCATGCCCGTGAGTGCCGCCAACGTGACGATCGTAGACAACTCAGGATTCCTTGCCCCGCCGCGGCCGGCCTCCAAAATCAGGGCCCGAACCTGTTCCGGAGACGGGACATTCGTCTCGATCCGTCGTGCCGAGGGTGGTGTTGCATCTTCGGCGACGTTTCGGTCGACCCAGCCCCATTTCCGCCCCTGCTTGAGCGCAGCACCAATAATCCGGTGGTGGTAGAGAACCGTGCTCGGGCTCAGGCCGCTCGCCAACTGATCGGCATAGAGCCGATCGAGGTCGTGGGCGGTCAACTTGTCCAGCGGTACGGCACCAAGGGTCGGGCGGATGTCCTTGTCGATTTTCCGCTTGTACTCGTGGAGCGTCTTCGGACTCCTCCCCATCCGATCGGAGTGATCGAGCCATTCGGTCAGAAGTGCCCCCAAGGTGGCCTTGCTGCCTCCGTACTCGCCTCGGTCGACGGCGGCTACCAATGAGGCAAGTTCTCGCTCGGCTGCCCGCCTGCCAGCGCCGGGCTCCTTGCGATTGGCGACATATGACCGGCTGATCTGTTTCGGTTTGCCGGTGACTGGGTCGCGACCGACGAAGACTCGAATCTGCCAGTGCCCAGGCGATCGCTCTCGCATGGTGCCTGCCATACGGGCATTGTAGGCCATTTGTAGGCCAGCCACTCATGATCTTCTACAAAAGTGGAGCCTGGGAGGAGAATCGAACTCCTGACCTACGCATTACGAGTGCGTTGCTCTACCGACTGAGCTACCCAGGCGTGGGAGGACACGCTATCTGACGCCACGTCCGGCCCCGGAACTCTCCCGAGATCGTGCCTACCGATCGAATGCTATTGGCACGGAGGCGGCGGGGGCAGGCCGGGACGGGGCCGATCCAGATCCGCCCTGGCGCCTTGGCGACCTTCAGTTGAGCATGCCGGACAGCTCGACCATCAACGCGTCCATCAACAGTGCCTCGTTGGCGTTCCGGCCCAGGGCCAACGAGGCACCGTCGATCGCCTCGACCTGGCGAACCGCCCGTCGCGTCTCGGCGGTGGCTCCGTGGGTGGTGACAGCCGCCTCGGCACCGGCATGGGCCATCAGCCGGTCCCGGTAGATGGCGGACAACGTGGCCAGACCGAACCGCAGGTCGTCGGTGCGCCATCTCCGCTCCTCACGTTTGTGCGCGTCCTCGACCTGCTTGCGCCCGGGGATGCCCTTGGCCCCCGACAGCTCGGCCTGCTCGGCGAGCGCCGCCAACTCCTGCGCGTGCTGATCGCGGAGCGGTGCGAGCGCCTCGTCGGCGGACTCCAACAGCTCCGACGCGACCGAGGCGGCCGCCGCCCCGGTGCCGTCCAGACGGCCGGGCACGGACTTCCACTGTTGCTGGCGTGCCACGAAGCCGGGGTCGGCGACGAGCAGGCGGGCCCGGTCGAGCCTTCCTCCCGATGCCTGGGCGACCGTCTCGGCATGTTCGGGATCGACGCCCCGATCGACCAGCCAGGACACCACGTCGGCATGGGACACCGGGCCGAAGGCGACCTTCACGCACCGACTGGCGATGGTGGCCAGGGTGGGAGGCAGGTCGTCGGCCAGCAGCACGAAGACGGTGGCCGGTGGTGGCTCCTCCACCGTCTTGAGCAATGCCGGCGCCGACTTGGTGGCCAGGTGGACGTCGGTGACCATCAGGACCTGACGGGCCGCCTCGAGCGGTCGGCGCTGTGCCCGGGTGACGATCGACCGGGCCTCGTCGACGTCGACCGAAGCGCCCGACCGCTCCACGACCACGAGATCGGGATGGGTGCCGGCCAGCGCCCGGCGGCACGTGTTGCACCGCCCGCATCCACCGTTCGGGCACAGCAGCGCAGCCGCCAGGGCCCTTCCCGCGGCACGTTTACCCGAGCCGGGGGGTCCGTGGAGGAGGTAGGCGTGGACCGGCCGGCGAGCGGCCGCCCTGAGCTGGGCAACCGCTCCGGGTTGACCCACCACCTCGTCGAACAGGGCAAGCGTGGGAAGCCCGGCCGGGTCCCGATCCTCCGCACCCGCACCGCTCCCGCCGATCACGATGACCCGACCGGTGGGACGCCCTCGATCAAGGCCCGGACGCCCGACCACACGGCGTCGGCCACCTCGCTCACCGTCCCCGAACCGTCCACCACCAGCCACCCCTCGGCGAACTCGCGGGCCATGCGATGGTAGCCATCGGCCACCCGCTGCTGGAACCCGGCACCCTCGCCCTCGAACCGGTCCTCGGCGCTCCCCAGCCGCCGGGCCGAGGCCGCCGCCACGGGAAGGTCCACCAGCACGGTGAGGTCGGGGACCAGCCCCCCGGTGGCCCAGGCGATCAAGGAGGCGAGCTCGCCGCCGTCGAGGCCCCGCCCGAACCCCTGGTAGGCGAGCGTGGAGGCCGAGTACCGGTCGGTGACGACCCACCGGCCCGCATCCAGTGCCGGGCGCACCACCTGGGCGACGTGCTGGGCGCGGTCGGCCACCATCAGCAGGGCCTCCGCCCGCCCGTCGACCGCCGGCCGGTGGGGGTCGAGGAGCAGTGCCCGCAGCGCCGACCCCAGATCGGTGGCGCCGGGCTCGAAGGTGAGCATGGCACCGACCCGGTCGGCCAGCAGGCGGGCCTGGGTCGACTTGCCGCTTCCGTCGATGCCCTCGAATGCAATCAGACCGCCGCCGACCGGTGGACCACCGTTCACTCGGGGCTACTGGTCCTCTTCGCCGCGCCGCTCTTGGCTGCGGCTTTCTTCGCCGTGACCTTCTTCGCCGTGACCTTCTTGGTGGTGGCCTTCTTGGCGCCGGCCTTCTTGGCCCCACCGGCCGCCGTCTTCTTCGCCGGCGACTTTCGTGCCGCCGGCTTCTTGCGGGTCGAGGGCCCGGCCGCCCGACGCTCCGCCAACAGCTCCGAGGCCCGCTCCACGGTGAGGGACTCGACATCGTCCCCGCGGCGCAGCGACGCGTTGGTGGTCCCGTCGGTCACGTACGGGCCGAACCGGCCGTCCTTGACCACCATGGTCAGGCCGGTGTCGGGATCGGCCCCCATCTCACGCAGCGGGCCCTTGGCTGTCCGGTTCCCCCGGGTCTTGGGTTGGGCGTAGAGCGCCAGCGCCTCGTCGACCGTGACCGTGAGGATCTGGTCCTCGGTCAACAGGCTGCGGGTGTCGCTCCCCTTCTTGAGGTAGGGGCCGAATTTCCCGTTGTGCGCCACGATCTCGTCACCGCTGGTGGGATCGGTGCCCACGACGCGGGGGATGCGCAGGAGGTCGAGGGCCTCCTCGAACGAGAGCGTGGCCGGTGACATCGACGCGAACAGCGACGAGGTCCGGGGCTTGGGGCCCCCGTCGACGAGCTCCCCGAGCTGCACGTAGGGCCCGAAGCGTCCGGCCTTCACCTGGACGGGCAGGCCGGTCTCGGGGTCGTCGCCCAGGACCCTGTCGGAGGAGGGCGCCTCGAGCAGCTCTTCGGCCCGGGCCACGGTGAGCTCGTCGGGGGCCATGTCCTCGGGGATGGACACCCGGTCGTCCCCGTGCTGCAGGTAGGGACCGTAGCGGCCCACCCGGGCCACGATGTCCTGTCCGTCGGTCCCCACGCCGATGGGGATGGAGTTGATCTCGCGGGCGTCGATCTCCCCCAGGTAGGTGCTCACCTCGCGCTTGAGCCCCAGCCCGCGGACGTGACCGGCCACCGGCGCGGCGTCCGACGGCTCTGCCGGGGCCCCGTTGCCGGCCGGGGGCCCGTTGCCGGCGGCCACGGCCGCACCGTTCCCGTTGGCCGGGGCCGGCCCGGCGGAGTCCGGCCCGGTGGTGCCGAAGTAGAATCGGGTGAGCCACGGGAGCGACTCCTCGTTGCCCGAGGCGATGGCATCGAGATCGTCCTCCATCGAGGCGGTGAACCCGTAGTCGACCAGGTCGGCGAAGTACCGCTCGAGCAGGCCCACCACTGCGAAGGCGGTGAACGAGGGGACCAGGGCGGTGCCCTTCTTCCACACGTAGCCCCGGTCGAGGATGGTGGCGATGACGCTGGCGTAGGTGGACGGGCGGCCCACGCCCAACTCCTCCATCGCCTTGACCAGTGACGCTTCGGTGTAGCGGGCCGGGGGCTGGGTGGCGTGCGAGCCCGGCTCGAGCTCGTCCACCGAGACCGGGTCACCCTCGGCCATCGGGGGCAGGTGCACCTCCCGGTCCGCCAGCTCCGCCTCCGGATCGTCCTCCCCTTCGACGTACGCACGCAGGTAGCCGGGGAACTGGATGACCTTGCCGGACGCGGAGAACTCCGCCTCCCGTCCCCGGACCCCTTCGGGCCCGCCGGCCGTCCCGGTCAGCCGGACCTGGGCGCTGGTGCCGGTGGCGTCGGCCATCTGGGAGGCGACGGTGCGCTTCCAGATCAGGTCGTAAAGGCGGAACTCGTCCCCGGACAGTGCCCGTGACGCCTCGTCGGGGGTCCGGAACGACTCGCCGGCCGGCCGGATCGCCTCGTGCGCCTCTTGTGCGTTCTTCACCTTGCGCTCGTAACGGCGCGGCTGGGCGGGCACGTACTCGGGTCCGTAGAGCGTCGAGGCCTGGGCCCGGGCCGCGTCGAGTGCCTGGCTCGACAGCGTGGTCGAGTCGGTGCGCATGTAGGTGATCCAACCCTCCTCGTAGAGGCGCTGGGCCACCTGCATGGCTCGCTTGGAACTGAACCGGAGCTTGCGGCCGGCCTCCTGTTGGAGGGTGGAGGTCATGAACGGGGGTGACGGCGACCGCCGGAACGGCTTGTGGGTCATCGACTTGACGGTGAAGGGCACCTCGGACAGCCCCAGGGCGAGCGCACGTGCCTCTTCCTCGCCCAACACCACCACTGATCCCGGCGCCGTCAGGGCCCCCGTGTCGTCGAAGTCACGACCCGAGGCGAGCGACACACCGTCGACCGCTGCCAGCGAAGCGGTGAACGACCGGGGCGACCCTTCCGGAGCCGTTCCGTCGGACGTGGCGAACGTGGCATCGATCCCCCACCAGCCGGCCGACCGGAACCCCATCCGGGCCCGCTCCCGCTCGACCACCATCCGGGTGGCGACGCTCTGGACCCGGCCGGCGGACAGGCGGGGCATGATCTTCTTCCACAGGACCGGGGACACCTCGTAGCCGTAGAGGCGGTCGAGGATGCGCCGGGCCTCCTGGGCGTCGACCAGGCGCCGGTCGAGGTCACGCCACTCGTTGACCGCCCGCTCGATGGCAGGCCGGGTGATCTCGTGGAACACCATCCGCTTCACCGGCACCCGGGGCGCCAGCACCTCGAGCAGGTGCCAGGCGATCGACTCGCCCTCGCGGTCCTCGTCCGACGCCAGATAGACCTCGCTGGCCTGCTTGACCAGCTGCTTCAACTTGGCGACCTGGGACTTCTTCTCCGTGGAGACCACGTAGAGCGGCTTGAACCCGTTGTCGACGTCGACCCCCAGGCGGGACCACGACTCGCCCTTGTAGGCAGCCGGGACCTCGTCGGCCCTCCGGGGCAGGTCCCGGATGTGCCCGATGGACGACTCCACCACATACCCCGACCCGAGCAGCCCGGCGATGGTCTTGGCCTTCGCCGGCGACTCCACGATGACCAGGGGTTTTGCCCCGGACCGGGGACGGCTGGCCCCAGAGGCGCCGTCGCCGGCGCCGCTTTCGGCGGTCGTCTCTGTGAGTTCGGTCGGTGGCATGGCTGTGGGCCCAGGCTGAATGGTGGAGCGAGCGGTTGTCAACCCCGCCCCCCGCCCGTCAGGACCTCAGTGGCCCGTTGAACAGGAGTTTCAGTCGTGGGAACTTTCCATCGCCACCGTAGCTGCCTCATCGAGTGCCGCGGACTCGGACACCGGCAGCTCACTGTCCATCGAGTCGGTCTTGCGCTTGGAAAAGGCGATGGCGACGAGCAGGACGACCAGGGCCACCCCGGCGATGGCCAGGCGGGCCCCGGTGTGGTGGCGCAGGGAGATGATGGCCGGGAGGATGAGCAGGGAGACCAGGTTCATCACCTTGATCAGCGGGTTGAGGGCCGGGCCGGCGGTGTCCTTGAACGGGTCGCCGATGGTGTCACCGATGACGGCGGCCTTGTGGGCCTCGGACCCCTTGCCCCCCTCGTGGCCGTCCTCGATGTACTTCTTGGCGTTGTCCCAAGCCCCACCGGAGTTGGACAAGAAGTTGGCCATCAGCTGTCCCGTGAGGATGGCGCCGACCAGAAAGGCCCCGAGGGCGAAGTAGTTGATGCCGAAGCCCACGATGACCGGGCTGAGGATGGCCAGCAGGGCCGGGGTGGCCAACTCCCGCTGGGACGCCGTGGTGCAGATGGCGATGACCTTCCCGTACTCGGGCTTTTCGGTGTAGTCCATGATGCCCGGGTGCTCGCGGAACTGGCGGCGCACCTCCTGGACGACGGTGCCGGCCGAGCGGCCGACGGCCCGGATGGCCAGGGCCGAGAAGATGAAGGCGATCGAGCCACCGATCAGGATGCCGATGAACGTGGTCGGGTGGGAGACGTTGATCGACGTCTCCGGCAGGTTGAACAGCGCGTTGCCCAGCTGGGGGAGTTTGAGCTGCTCACCGATGGTCTCGATGAAGGAGGCGAACAACGCCACCGAGGCGATGACGGCCGATCCGATGGCGACACCCTTGGTGACCGCCTTGGTGGTGTTGCCGACGGCGTCGAGGCTGACCATGACCCGCTCCGCCTCGCCGGTGAACTCGCCGGACATCTCGGCCACACCGGCCGCGTTGTCGGAGACCGGGCCGAAGCTGTCCTCGGACACGATCATCCCGGCCGTGGAGAGCAGGCCGATGCCGGTCAGTGCCACCAGGTACAAGGTGAGCTCGATGTTCCCGCCCCCGAGCCCGATGGAGACGGCGATGGCCAGGACGATGGCGATGATGGCCCACACCGACGACTCGAGGCCGAGGGCCAGGCCGGACAGGGTCAGGGTGGCCGGACCGGTCCGGGCCGTCTCCGCCACCTCCTTGACCGGGCCGCGCTCGGTGGAGGTGAAGTGCTCGGTGATCTGGCTGGCCACCAGCATCAGGACGACGCCGGTGAGGACGGCGTAGAACGCCTTCCAGTAGTGGAGGTAGGCGCCGGCGACCACCGCCGAGCCGGCGATGGTGAGGATGGCCGCCGTCCATACCCCCCGGTTGATCGGGGCCATGGCGTTCTTGTCGTTCTTACCGGCCCGCACCACGAACACGCCGATGATGGTGGCAAGGATGCCGATGGCGGGGATGGCGATGGGGAAGATCACCGTCTTGGCGGCATCGGCCCCCCGGTGGATGGAGCTGAAGGCGGTGACGCCCAGGATCACGGCGGCGATGATGGTGATCACGTACGACTCGAACAGGTCGGCGGCCATGCCGGCACAGTCGCCCACGTTGTCGCCCACGTTGTCGGCGATGGTGGCGGCGTTGCGGGGGTCGTCCTCGGGGATGCCGGCCTCCACCTTCCCCACCAGGTCGGCTCCGACGTCGGCCGCCTTGGTGAAGATACCGCCGCCCACCCGCATGAACAGGGCCAGCAGTGAGGCGCCGAAGGCGAACCCGATGAGCACCGAGGTGGCGGTGTTCTGGAAGATGAGGACGATGACCGTGGCCCCGAGCAGGCCGAGTCCCACGCACAGCAGGCCCGTGATGGCGCCGGTGCGGTAGGCCACCTTGAGGGCGGGAGCCATCTTCCCCTCGCGGGCGGCGGCCGCCGTGCGGACGTTGCCGCGGACGGCGATGCTCATGCCGATGAACCCGGTGAGGCCGGAGCACAGGGCCCCGGCCAAGAAGCAGATCACCCGGTAGATGCCGGCCTGGGCGAAGCTGAGGTCGGTGACCGTGTGGGTGATGCAGCCGATATGGAACGACGTGCTGGTGACGGCGCCGGCACAGAGGTACACCGGGTGGGTGACCTTGGTGGCGGTGAAGAAGATCAGCACGGCCAGCGGGACGATGATGATCCCGATGGTCTTGAACTGACGGGCCAGGAACGCCTCGGCTCCCTCTTGGATCGCCTTGGCGATGTCCTTCATCGTGGCGGTGCCCTGGTCGGCGGCGAGGACGCCCCGCACCAACACGAGCGCCACGACGATCGATGCCACGGCGCACACGAGTGCGAAGTACAGCCAGACCTTCTCACTGCTGTGGAGCGAGAAGATCTGGTAACCCCCTTCAGCCAGGAGGTGGGTCATCGGTGAGGCTCCCTTCGGTGTACGGCGTTTGCACAGTCGAGACGGTCACGGTCTGCGTTCGCTGCGGCTTCCGCAACCGCGACCCTGCAGTGTCGAAGAACCAGTCTCCCCCCTGCGAAGTCACGATGCATGGCCCTCGGCCGGGGCGCGCCACGCTGGCACGCCGAACCCGGCAACGGGGCCAGAACATACTGACAATGGGTGGTCGGAGCAAGGAAGCAGGTCGGATCACCGTGGCGGGGGCGGCCGGGGGCGGTGTCGGAGGAGGCCCGGAGCCGGCTGCACACGGCCACCATGGGCGTCGCTCCCGATCTCACCTGGCCCGATCGGGCCTGGCCGGAGTCGTGCCGGTGCTGGCGGAGGCGATCGGGCCCCGGCCGGGGGTCAGGTGGGCTCGACGCCGGCCTCGGGCCCGGCGATGAGCTCGTAGTCGGGATTGAGGATGGCCTGGCGGCGGGCCCAGTCGCCGACCATGCCCTCCACGACCAGCCGGGCCCCGGGCTGGATCCCCGGGATCCGCCGGCGCCCCTGGAACACCAGCAGCAGCCGCCCGGTGTCGTCGGCGAGCACGCACTCGAGGTTGGAGGTCCCCGCCCGCGGCTGGACCCGGACCGACTTCACCCGCCCGGCCACCCGCACCCGGTTCCGCCACTGTGCCTCGCTGATCGGCGTGGTCCCCTCGCCGCGGTCGCCGAAGGCGGCCCGGTCGAAGGCCGCCCGGGCCAGCTCGCGTTCGGCAGCCTTGGCCGTGGCGCGCGCCGAGGCCTTCTCGGCCGGGATCTCCGTGCCGTTCGGGGCGACGGCGACGGCGCCTTCGGTGGTACGCCGCCACTCCCGCCGCTTGGAGAACCAGCCCCCGGTGAGCTGATACGGGACGACGGTGGCGTTGACATGGGCCAGCTGACCCACGGCGGCGGCGATCTCGTCGGCGGTCCCGTCGTGCAGGAGGCGGTGCCAGCCGGCGGCGAATCCCCGGCGCGGCAACAAGACGGTCAGCTCGGTCTGGCCGTCGGCCACCGTTTCGGCCGCCATCTCCAGGGTCGCCCTGGTCAGCCGGCGGTCCTCGCACTCCTCCACGTCGAGGGGCAACCGGGTCAGACCGAGCCGGCTCCACTCGGACTCGAGGTCCGCCGACACCCGGTTGTCCAGGGTGAAGTGGACGGCCCGCAGGTCGTCGGGGTGGAGGGTCCTGGCGTACTGGAGCGCCCGGGCGGTGGCCATGTCCAACCGGTCGACCAGCACGATGACCGTGTGGCGGTTGAGCACCGGCGCCTCGGCCGCCTCGGCCGCACCGGCTTCGAGCTGCTGCTCCTCGTCGGCGTACTGGCGGTGGAGAGCCAGCAGCCCGAGGACGCCCAGGGGGAGGATGACGAGGATCACCCACGCCCCCTCGCTGAACTTGGACACGGCGATGATCACGAGCACGATGAACGACAGGACCGACGCGGTGCCGTTGATGCCGAGGCGGCGGCGCCAGTGGTCCTCGCGGTGGTGCCAGTGGTACTTGGCCATGCCGGCCCCGGCCATGGTGAAGCCGGTGAACACCCCGATGGCGTAGAGCGGGATCAGCTTGTCGACCTTGGCGTTGGTGATCCACAACAAGATGATGGAGACCACCGTCAGCACGATGATGCCGGTGGAGAACACCAGACGGTGACCGCGCTTGGTCAGCTGGCGGGGCAGATAGGAGTCCTCGGCGGCGAAGCTGGCCAGGAACGGGAATCCGGTGAAGCTGGTGTTGGCGGCCAGGATCAAGATGAGCGTGGTCCCGATCTGCAGCAGGGCGGAGAAGAGCTTGCCGACGCCCGAGGACCCGTAGACGAACTTGCCCACCTGGTAGATGACCGTCGGGGTGCCTGATTCGTAGGGAACCGGATGGGTGACCGAGGCCAGCAGCGAGACCCCGAGCACCAGTGAGCCGAGGATCACCGCCATCAGCACCATGGTGATGCGGGCGTTGCGGGACTCCGGACGGCGGAAGATGCTCACACCGTTGGAGATGGCCTCGGTGCCCGTCAACGCCGAACCGCCCGACGCGAAGGCCCGCAGGATGACGAAGATGCTGGCTCCGAGCAGGAGGCCGCTGCCCGAGTGCCCGATGGTCACCGACCCCTGGATCCCGCTGATCGGGTGGGCGTGGAGGGTGCCGGCGATGGCCCGGTAGGCGCCCCAGGCCATGAGGATCACCATGTTGGCGATGAAGAAGTAGGTGGGGACGGCGAACACCCGACCCGCCTCGCGGATCCCCCGCAGGTTCCCGTAGGCGAGGAGCAGGACCAGCCCGATGGCGATCTGCGTGGTGTGGGACGTCAACCCGGGAAACACCGAGGTGATGGCGGCGACCCCGGCCGCCACCGAGACTGCCACCGTCAACGTGTAGTCGATGAGCAGCGACATGGCCGCCACCTGGGCGACGGTCAGGCCGAAATTCTCGCGGCTGACCACATAGGCGCCCCCGGCCTTGGTGTACACCTTCACCACCTCGAGGTAGGAGAGGGTGACGAACAAGAGCACGAAGATCACGGCGATGGTCACCGGAATGACCAGGGAGTACGCCGCGGCCCCGATGGCGATGACCAGGGGGATGAGCATCTGCTCGGTGGCATAGGCCGACGAGGAGATGACGTCGGACGAGAGCACCGCCAGCGCCGTCGGCTTGCCCAGACGCTCCGACGACTGGCGGTCCGATGCGATGGGCGGGCCGAGCAGGACGTTCTTCAGGCGGTACCGGAGCGTCTCGGGGAGGTCCACGCTGCCCGAGGGCGTGGCCACCGGCGCCCGCCTCGACCCGGGGACGACGGTGGCGGCCAACGCCGGACCGTTGCCGTCCACCACCGGCCGTACCGGATCATGCTGTCCGGTCACCGACGGGTCCACCCCATCAGTAAATCATGGGTACCGGGCAATCCCCCAGCCGAGGGCGGCGCCGGCCGGGCCGGTGGGCAGGTCCACCGGCGGCGCCGGGTGCTCCCACCGGGGGGTGAGTTGTGATCTCCCCCCGATACGTGTTGCATGGATTGCGTGCATATCGTGATCGTCGGATGTGGAAGGGTCGGTTCGGGCCTCGGCGTCAGCCTGAGCCGCCAGGGTCACTCGGTCGCCATCATCGACCGCAATCCCAAGGCCTTCCGCCGGCTACCCGCCGATTGGACCGGAACGACGGTCATCGGATCCGGCTTCGACCGTGGGGACCTCGACCGTGCCCGGGCCGGGGAGGCGGCGTCCCTGGCCGCGGTGACCAGCGGCGACAACTCGAACATCCTCACCGCCCGGATCGCCCGCGAGACGTACGAGATCCCCAACGTGGTGGCTCGTATCTACGACCCGAGGAGGGCCCAGATCTACCTCCGGCTCGGCATCCCGACCGTGGCCACGGTGTCCTGGACCATCGACCAGGTGCGCCGACGGCTGGTCCCCGGCGAGGTCGAATCGGACTGGACCGACTCGACCGGGACGCTCTCGCTGGTCGAGCGGGAGCTTCCCGAGCGCTGGGCGGGAAAGAGCCTCGCCGACGTGTCGGTCCCCGGCGACATGACCGTGGTGGCCGTCACGCGGGCGGGCATCGCCAGGCTCGACTTCGCCGACCTGGTGGGCCAGGACGGTGACATCCTGCACGTCATGGTGACCGACAAGGCCCTCGACCGCCTGAACTCACGGCTGGCCATGAGCGTCGCCGAAGCGGCCGGTCACGGTTCCGACGGCCGTGGTGGCCGTTCGGATGCCGGACCCGCGGAACCTCCCGGTGCGAACGGGATCGGGATCACCGGCGATCCCGCCGGCGCCGACGGGGCCGTCCCGGAGGCGAGGGGATGAAGGTCGCCATCGCCGGGGCCGGCAGCGTGGGCACCGCCATCGCATCCGATCTCCACGCCGGGGGTCACGACGTCTTGATCATCGAACAAGACCCGGACCTCGTGGCCCGCATCCGCGGGGACCTCGACATCACCTGGGTGGTGGCCGACGCCTGCGAGGTCTCCTCCCTGGACGCCGCCGGCCTCTCCACCGTCGACGTGGTGGTGGCGGCCACCGGCGACGACGAGGACAACCTGGTGGTCTCCCTTCTGGCCAAGCAGGAGTTCGCCGTCCCCCGGGTGGTCGCCCGCGTCAACCATCCGAAGAACCAGTGGCTGTTCACCGAGAGCTGGGGCGTGGATGTCTCGGTGTCGACCCCGCAGCTCCTCACGGCGCTCGTGGAAGAGGCGGTGTCGGTGGGCAGCCTGGTCCGCCTCCTCCGCTTCGAGGGTGGCAACGCCCATCTGGTCGAGGTCACCCTGGCCGAGGACTCGCCGGCCGCCGGCATCGCGCTCGTCGACCTGGGCGTGCCACGGGAGGCCACCGTCGTGGCCGTGGTGCGCGACGACCGCTTGATCGTTCCCCGGGGCGACACCCGCCTGGCGGTCGGAGACGAGGTCCTCGTCCTGGTCACGGCAGACGCAGAAGACATGGTCCAACAGCTGCTGGTTGGTCACTGACCCGATGAGGGCGGCTTTTTTCGACCTCGACAAGACGGTGATCGCCAAAGCGTCGATCCCCGCCTTCGGTCGGCCCCTGTACCGGGGTGGCCTGATCAACCGACGGCTCGTGGCCAGAGCGCTCGTCTCCCAGCTCATCTACGTCCACCTGGGGGCCAGCGAACAGAAGTTGGCCCGCGTCCGCGAATCGATGCTGACCTTGACGAAGGGGTGGGACCGGGCCCAGATCAGAGAGATCGTGCGCGAGGCGCTGGAAGAGACGGTCGAGCCGATCATCTACGCCGAGGCGTTGGACCTCATCGAGGCGCACCGGGCCGCCGGCTACAAGGTGTACCTGGTCTCGGCGTCACCCGAGGACATCGTGCTCCCCCTGGCCGAGCATCTGGGGGTGGACGGTGCCATCGCCAGCCGGGTGGCGGTCGACGAGGAGGGCCGGTACGCCGGTGAGATGGAGTTCTACTCCTATGGCCCGTTCAAGGCCGAGGCCATGCACGAGCTCGCCGAACTCGAGGGCATCGACCTCGCGGAGTCGTCCGCCTACTCGGACTCGTACACCGACATCCCCATGCTCGAGGCCGTCGGCCATCCGGTGGCCGTGAACCCCGACCGCGTCCTGGCCAAGGTGGCCCGGGAGCGGGAGTGGGAGGTGATGCAGTTCACCAAGCCGATCCGGCTCCGTGACCGTGTCAGCGTGCCCCGGTTGTCGATCACCACCGCGGTCGCCGGCGTCACCGCGGCCGCCTCGGTGGGCGCCGTGGTGGCCTGGAGATTGGCCCGCCGCACCGCGCTCTAGCGCTCGGGTGGAGAGTGCCGACGGGCCCCGGCCCGGGCCGATCGACCGGTCATCGGGCGCGTAACCACCGCACCATCCAGGTTTCCGGATTCAATGCCGGACGGCCAGCGGGTGCGGCCGTCCCCCAGAGCGCTCGGCTCAGGAGGGGCGGAGCCGCTTGGCGGCGACGACACCCAGGGCGACAACGATGGCGAGGATCAGCAGCTTCTTCATGGGAGGTGATGCTACCCCGTCGGGACGCAGCCCGCCGCCACGACCCCCGCCGCAGGTCATCCAGGACCGACTCGGATCGGCCGGATCGGCCGGTGCGGCCGGATCAGACGGTCAGCAGGTCACGCGCTCCGGTGTCCGAGGACGGGTGGCGCAACTTCGACATGGCCCTCGCCTCGATCTGACGAATGCGCTCCCGAGTGAGGTTGAAGTGCTCGCCCACCTCTTCGAGGGTGCGGGGTTCCCCGCGATCGAGCCCGAACCGCAGCCGGAGGATCTCCCGTTCCCGCTCGTCGAGGGGCGAGAGGAGGCGCCCGATCTCCTCGGGCAGGAGGGACACCGCGGCCACCTCGAAGGGCGACTCGGCCGATCGGTCCTCGACGACGTCCCCGAGCTCGGCGTCCCCGTCCTCACGGAGGGGCTCGGACAGCGACAGGGGTTCGGCCCGGAAGCGAAGGGCCTCGACCAGCTTGTCCTCGGGCATCTCGACTTCGGCGCCCAGCTCGGCCAGCGTGGCCGGTCGACCGTACTTGAGCTCGAGGCGGGCCTGGGCCTTCTGCACACGGGCCAGGGTGTCGCCGGCGTGGACGGGCAGGCGGATGGTCCGGCCCGTGTTGGCGATTCCCCTCGTGATGGCCTGGCGGATCCACCAGGTGGCGTACGTGGAGAACTTGAAGCCCTTGCGCCAGTCGAACTTCTCGACGGCATGCATGAGACCGAGGTTCCCCTCCTGGATGAGATCGAGCAGCGGAAGTCCCGAGGCCTGGTACTTCTTGGCGATGGACACCACCAGACGCAGGTTGGACTGCACGAACGTCTGCTGGGCGCCCTCGCCTTGCAGGGTGGTCCGGCGCAGCTCCCGCTTCTTTGCCGGCGACAGCCCCTTCGGCGCCGCAGCCAGTTGCGCATCCGCTTCGCGCCCGGCCTCGATGGCCTGCGCCAACCGGACCTCGTCGTCCTTGGTCAACAACGGATACTGGCCGATATCGGTCAGATACAACCGAACCAGATCTTCGTCGTCTCGTTCGAGGCGCTCCTTAGCCAACTTCACCAGGTCCTTCGTTTTCCCCACCAGGGTGAGGGATCGCCGACCTGGTGGGGAACCGTCCCTGTGGGAACCGGCCGTACCAGGTCAAGCGTTTTCGGGCGCAACGATTGCTGCCTTCGAAGTTTACCGGACGCGTCAAGCCCTCCATGCGGAATTGACGCCCCGGCACCCCCGAAGGGCGTGGTGACGGTCAGTCGTCGGGCACGGCCAAGGGGAAGGGCACGAGTCCCGAGTGGACCCCCGCACCGACCACCCCCGCCTCCAGGCGCTGGAGGAACTGGTACACCGCGTCCACGTCGTGGGGACGGGTGACCAGCCGTTGCACCATCCGTTCGCCCGCCCGCCAGTCGGCGATCTCGTCGTTGAGCACGAGCTGCAGCGTCCTGATCACCGCGCCGTCGGTCACCGGGCTCGCCGCCTGCAGATGGCGCTCGTAGGTCGTGACCAGGCGCGGAAGGACGATCCGGTAGAGCGCGGCCATCCGGGGGAGGGCCCCGGGCCGACCGGGGACGTCCTCGGCGGGGGGCCACGACGACCCGGGGACGTCGCTCGGAACGCTCGTCCCGGCGAGGGCGGCGAACAAGAACGCGCTCGGGGCCGACGGGACGGTGAGCCCGGCCGGATCGGCACCGGCGAGCACCGGAAGTCGCTCGGACCACAGCTCGGCGTGCCAGGAGTGGCGCATGCTCTGGCCGTCGAGATGGACCTGGACGGCGGGCACCGGCGTGTCCACCACCCAGGCCCCCAACAGGGAGTACAGGGCATTCTCGATCCAGCGGTACTCACCCACCAGGGCCGCGGTCTCGCCCAGGCGGAGCGGGAGGGCCCCGGCCTCGCCGGTGCCCGTCGGGGCGGAGGCCGCCGGTCGGGGCGGGTGCGCCACGGAGGCCGGGCCCGCCGGTTCGACGGGGAACGCCGTGGGGGTCTCAGACAACCGCGCGCGCCTCCCCACCGGTTGGTTCGACAGGAGCCGGGGCACGGGACCCCGACCGGTAGTGGTTGGTGATGGGCATCCTTCGATCCTTGCCGAATGCCTTGCGCGAGATACGGACCCCGGGTGGCATCTGCCTGCGCTTGTACTCAGCCTGGTCGACGAGTCCGACCACCCGCGCCACCGCCTCGGGATCGAATCCGTCCACGATCAGATCGTCCGGCGAGCGGTCACCTTCCACATAGCCTGCCACCACGGGGTCGAGCACCGCATAGGGCGGAAGGGACTCGTCGTCCCGCTGGTCCGGGCGCAGTTCGGCCGAGGGCGCCTTCGTCAGGACCGGGGCGGGGATGAGATCGAACCCGGCGCGCAGGTTGCGGTACCGGCACAATCCGTAGACGAGCGTCTTCGGCACATCCTTGATCACCGCGAACCCGCCGGCCGAGTCGCCGTACAGGGTCGAATAGCCCGTCGCCATCTCGCTCTTGTTTCCTGTCGTCAGGACGATCCATCCCCTCGAGTTCGAGATGGCCATCAAGAGGACCCCTCGGATGCGGGACTGGAGATTCTCGTCGGTCAGGCCGCTCGGCTCCCCGTCCAGCACGGACGCCAGCGTCGACGCCAGGGCGTGATGGGCAGGTTCGATACCCACCGTGGCGATGTCGATGTCCAGGTTGTCCGCCAACGTGACGGCGTCGGCGACGGACCCGTCGCTCGAGTAGCGCGACGGCATCGTCACCCCGTGGACGTGGCCCGGTCCCAGGGCGTCGACGGCAATGACGGCCACCAGGGACGAGTCGATCCCGCCGGACAGGCCGATCACCGCGTCGGCGAAGCCGTTCTTGGCCATGTAGTCGCGGGTGCCGAGCACCAGCGCCTCGTAGACCTCCGCGTCGGGCTCGAGGACAGCGGCCACCGGCCGGAGCGTGGCGGCGCCGGCCGGACGCCTGGAGGTCCTGCTGATCACCACCGGTGCCGGCACCTCGGCCCCGGCGGCCCCGGGCGCGTCCGCCGAGGTGTCGTCGACGTCGACGTCGACGACAAGCACCTCTTCGCCGAACTGGCTGGCCGACGCCAGGATCGTGCCGTCGGCCGACATGACCAGGGATGCGCCGTCGAAGACCAGTTCGTCCTGGCCACCGACCTGGTTGACGTACACGATGGAGCAGCCGGTCTCCTCGGTGCGCGCCGCCAGGACGTCGAGGCGCTCTTGACGACGCCCCTGCGAGTAGGGCGATGCGTTCAAGTTGACCAGCAGGCGGGCCCCGTTCCGGGCCTGGTCGGCCATCGGACCCCCCGGAAACCACATGTCTTCGCAGATCGTCACACCCACCGGGGCGCCGGCCACGACGTAGGCGCCCGCCACCCCCTCACCGGCGGCGAACCAGCGCCGCTCGTCGAAGACCCCGTAATTCGGCAGGAGGCGTTTGTCGTATCGGCCGGCCACGCCGCCGTTGTGGCACAGGGCGGCCGAGTTGACCAGCCGTCCCGCCGCGTCGGTGTCCACATAGCCGATGACGGCAGCACAGGCACCGGTGGACGCGGCAACCCGCTCGAACGTCCGCTTGGTGTCCGCCACGAAGGCCGGCCGGCTGAGTAGGTCCTCCGGCGGGTAGCCGGTGATCGTCAGCTCAGGGAAGACGGCGAGATCGGCCCCTCCGGCCTCGGCCGTGCCCAGAGCGGCCAGGATTCGGGCGGCGTTCCCGTCGAGATCGCCCACAACGGTGTTGATCTGGCAGGCGGCGACGCGGATTCGGGCCATTGTCCCAGCCTACCGGCGACGTCACCGGCCCCCTTGCTGACGGGCGGGCCGGCCGTGGGGTCCGACCAGGCGCGCCACGGGCGTCGGACGGTGCCGTCCGCAAACGCCATTTCGGCGGTGTGGAACCCCGGATGCGACGACCGGCGGCCTGCGGTTGCGGTGGCGCCCGCTTCGGTCGGACTGCGTCACCGCCCTGCTGTCGCCCACCCTGCCGGCCCGTTGGGACCGACCCCAACCCGGCCTCCGGCCTGGCTGTTCATCCTCCGTTTACAGTTGGGAAACGGTGGCGAAATGGCGCGCTGCGATAGTGAGGAGTCGTCGGCGTGGTGGCAATTCGCCCGCACGGCCGGGGGCTGTCCGGGGGGCTCCACCGTCAGGTGGGGGCCGCGGGACACGGGGGGCAGTTGGAGCAACCGAGGCAGTAGAGCAGACGAGCAACAAAGGAGTACGCGTGCCTTATCAAGCTGAGTACATCTGGATCGACGGCACGGAGCCTTCGCCGCTCCTCCGGAGCAAGACGAAGATCGTCCCCGACGGTGACGATCCGGGCATCTGGGGTTTCGACGGCTCGAGCACGAACCAGGCGCTCGGTCACGACTCCGACTGCGTGCTGCGGCCGGTGTTCGTCGTCCCGGACCCCCTCCGGGGCCCCGATGACAAGCTGGTCATGTGCGAGGTGGAGCTCACCGACTTCACCCCCCATCCCACCAACACCCGCGCCCACCTGCGTGAGGTGGTGGAGAAGTACGGCGACCAGGAGCCGATGTTCGGGATCGAGCAGGAGTACACGTTCTTCAAGGACGGACGGCCGCTCGGATGGCCGGCGGTCGGCTACCCGGCCCCCCAGGGCCCCTACTACTGCGGGGTCGGGGGCGACAAGATGCCCGGACGCGAGATCGTCGAGCTGCACACGGCGGCCTGCATCGACGCCGGCCTGGGCATCGAGGGCACCAATGCCGAGGTGATGATGGGTCAGTGGGAGTTCCAGGTCGGGGTCCTCTCGCCCCTGGACGTGTCCGACCACCTCTGGGTGGCCAGGTGGCTGCTGTTCCGCATCGCCGAAGACTTCGGCGTCTATGCCACGTTGGAGCCCAAGCCCATCCTCGGCGACTGGAACGGCGCCGGCGCCCACACCAACTTCTCGACCAAGGCCATGCGGGAGGACGGTGGCTGGGACGCCATCATCGCCGGCTGCGAGGCCATCGGGAAGAAGATCGACGACCACATCGCCGTCTACGGCGTGGGCATCGAGAGCCGCCTCACCGGGGCCCACGAGACGGCCCACTACACCAAGTTCAGCTACGGCACCTCGGACCGGGGGGCCTCCATCCGCATCCCGTGGGCGGTGGCCAAGGCCAAGAAGGGCTGGTTGGAGGACCGCCGGCCCAACGCCAACATGGATCCCTACCAGGTGACCGCCGTCATCACCGACACCGTCTGCAGCGACGCGGCGAGCTGACCCGGGACCAGGTCGCACGGTCCTGCCCCTCCCCCCGGCAATCCGTCCGACCCCGGGCCGCCCGCGGTCCCAGAGGAACAGAGCCGGATCCCCCCGGGTCCGGCTCTGTTCGCACCTGGCCACGCGCCGTGGACCCGCAGCCCGGCGACCTGCGACACTGGTTGCATCGAACCATCGAACCCGACGCCCAAGAACCCGATCCGCCCGGAGGTACCTGACCCCATGAGGAGTCAAGAGGAGTACGTACTCCGGACCGTCGAGGAGCGCGGGATCAGATTCGTCCAACTGTGGTTCACCGACGTCCTCGGCACACCGAAGACATTCAGCATCACCCCGGCCGAGCTCGAGAACGCGCTCGACGAGGGCATGACCTTCGACGGTTCGGCCATCGACGGCTTCAGCCGCGTCCAGGAGAGCGACGTGCTGGCCCGGCCCGACGCCAACACGTTCCAGCTGCTCCCCTGGCACGGCCATGGCCAGCCGGCCAACAACGGCGTCCTCCCCGAGGCGCAGGTGGCCCGGGTGTTCTGCGACGTGGTCGACCTGGACGGGTCGCCGTTCCAGGGCGACCCCCGACACGTGCTCCGTCGCGGCGCTCGACCGGGCGCACGACGACGGCTTCACCTTCTATGCGGCACCCGAGATCGAGTTCTTCTACTTCGCCAACGGCGACCCCTCCACCGCGCCCCAGACCCTCGACTCGGGGTCCTACTTCGAGCTCACGGGGGCTGACCGCGCCAGCGATATCCGCCAGCGCACCGTGCTCACGTTGGAGGAGATGGGCATCCCCGTGGAGCACGCCCAGCACGAGGACGCCCCGAGCCAGCACGAGATCGATCTGCGCTACACCGATGCGCTCACGATGGCCGACACCGTGATGACCGTCCGGCTGGTGGTGAAGGAGATGGCCCGCCAACAGGGCGTGTTCGCCAGTTTCATGCCCAAGCCCCTGGCCGGCGTGCAGGGATCGGGAATGCACACCCACATGTCCCTCTTCCGGGGGGACAACAACGCCTTCGTCGACCTCGACCGGCCGGGCGGGATGTCCGAGGTCGCCGAGGGGTTCATCGCCGGTCTGCTCCGGCACGCCCCGGAGATCACCGCGGTGACGAACCAGTGGGTCAACTCCTACAAGCGCCTGGTCAACGGGTACGAGGCCCCGATCCACGTGTCGTGGGCCCGCAACAACCGCTCTGCGCTGGTCCGCGTTCCGGTGGTGAAGCCCGGCAAGTACGAGTCCACCCGCGTGGAGTACCGCTCACCCGACAGCGCCTGTAATCCGTACCTGGCCTTCGCCGTCATCCTGGCTGCCGGCCTGCAGGGCATCGAGCAGGGGTACGAGCTCCCCCCCGAGGCCGACGCAAACCTGTTCAGCCTCAGCCCCGAGGAACTGGCCAACAAGGGCATCCTGCACCTCCCCGGCAGCCTCTACGAGGCGCTCGGGTTGATGGAGACCTCCGAGCTCTTGGCCACCACCCTCGGCGAGCACGTCTTCGAATGGTTCATCAGGAACAAGCGGGCCGAGTGGGCGGAGTACAAGTCCCACGTGACCCAGTTCGAGCTCGACCGCTACCTGCCCCTGCTCTAGCAGGGCGCACCGACCACCGACCGGCAGACGAAGAAAGGGAAGACCTCATCGAACCGTTGCTGTGTTTCCCTGCCGTCCCCCCTTCTCCGGTGACCGGCGTCCTCGAGCGGGCCGGATATCCCTGGCGGGGCATCGACAAGCCCGAGGCGTCGGAGACCGACGAGCCGGAGGACGGCTGGTCCGGTGCCGTGATCTGCAGCGGTGACGACCCCATCGGCGCCTTCCTGCTGTGCCGGCACCTCCGCAAGCGGGAGGTGCCCCTGGCCCCGGTCATGGTGGTGGTCCCCCTCGACCAGCTGGGCGAGCTCGAGCTCAGAGAGGACCTGTTCGACGACCTGTGCCTCGAGCCGATCAATGCCGAGGAGCTCAGCGCCAGGCTGGCCCACCTGTTCTGGCGCACCGGCCGGGGCCTCCGCCCCGATCTCCTCGAGCACGGTCCCCTGGTCCTCAACCTCGAGACCTACCAGGCCGCCGTGGCCGGCAAGGTCCTCGACCTCACGTACATGGAGTACGAGCTCCTCCGCTTCTTGGCCGCCCGGCCCGGAAAGGTGTTCACCCGGGAGACCCTGCTCAGCCGGGTCTGGGGCTACGAGTACTACGGGGGTGCCCGCACGGTGGACGTCCATGTCCGGCGGCTCCGGGCCAAGTTGGGCGAGGAGCACGCCCACCTCATCCAGACGGTCCGGTCGGTCGGCTACCGGTTCGGCCAGACCAACTGGACTCCCTGACCGGATCGGGCGCCCGGCCCGTCCGGGCCCGGCCCTGTCACTCCCCGCCGGACCGGTAGGCCCACACCTCGACTTCGACCGCTGCCCGCATGGGGAGCCCCACCACCCCGACCACGGACCGTGCCGGCCGGTGATCCCCGAAGAAGGCCGAGTAGGCCTCGTTGACGGCGGCGTACTCATCCATGTCGGTGACGAACACCGTGGTCTTGACCACGTCGGACGTGGTCGCCCCCCGTGACTGCAGAAGCGCTGCGGCGTTGGCCAGGGCCTGGGTCAGCTGAGGCGCGGCGCCCCCCTCCACCAGGGCCGGGGCGCTCGGAAGTGCGGCCGATCCGTCGGCCGGCGGCTGGCGCAGGCCGAGTTGGCCCGAGCAGATCAACCACGGCCCCGCTTCGACGATGGGTGAGTACGGACCGATCGGGGTGCTCACCGGGGACTCCTCACTGGTCACTGGTCACTGGCGGGGCGGACGAGGGAAAAGCCTACCGGGGGCCATCCCGTGTCCGGGACCACGACCGGGGAGCCCGAGCGCCGGTCCCCGGCGTCAACGTCGGCCGGCGCCGGCCCGATCGGTGGGCCAACGGGGAGCCAGCCCGTCGGCGAGCCACCGGGCGGCGGCCACGGCGACGAACACGGCGTCGGAGCCGTTGACCGGGGGTCGCTCCGGGTCGCCCAGGAACGTCACCTCGACCGGGGGCATGGCCCGGGCCTGGAGGATGCCGAACGAGCGCACCGTGAGGTCGCGCACCGTGCCCCCGTCGTCGACGGCGATCCCCTCCGAGCGCACCCAGCCCAGAGCCTGGTGGGTGGCACCGATGGCGTAGGAGCGCAGGACCACCTCGTCGAGGACGGCGCCGGCATCCACCCCGACCTGGACGGACCCGTCGGCCAGGCAACGGGCCACCGCCCTGCCGCCGCCGGGTGCGACCACCTCTATCGGCACGTCGTGGACCGGTCGGTGCCCCGACGCCAGGCCGAGGTGGCGGGCGCAGGCGACCAGCACCGAGGCCTCGGCCCATACGGACGCCCGGAGGTCGAACGAGACCGGTGGACCGCTGACGGCGACGCCCTCCAGGACCATACCGGGGGCGACCGCCGCCACCCGGGCCACGACCGCCTCCCACTCGTCCGGGGCGACGCCCGCCACGGGGATCCCGACACGCAGGACACCGGTCCCGTCGGCCCGGACGCCTCCGCCGACCGGTGGCCGCTTGGGACCGAGGCGCACGACGTCCTCACGGGACCACACCACGGCGACCGGTCGGCCATGGTGATCGGCCAGCCGGCGGGCGTCGGCCCCCACCGGTGAGGTCAGCTTCCCCCCGAAGGCCCCGCCGTTGCCGTAGGGGGATGCCGGCTCCCCCCCGGGCTCGGCCCACGAGGCGTCGGGTTCGACGTAGGCGGGCTCCACCCAGGTGGTGGCCAGCTCCAGCTCCCACGGGCCCGGCGGCACGGCCACCGGATGCACCAACGGGAGCGACGTGCTCCGCCCCTGCACCTTGCCGGCGCCGGACCGGGCGGCGGCGATCGCCCCGGCCACCACGTAGCCACCGGAGGCGTCGGAGGCGTCGGAGGCGTCGGGGACCGCGACCAGCGAGCCGGCCGGATGACTGTCGTCCGAGAAGCCGGCCTTGCCGAGGGCCACGTCGGGCCCCACCTGTTGGGGCGTCCGGCCCTCGATGCCGGCCCGGGTGGCCGCCGCCGCCAAGTCGCGGGAGCGGGCGGGAGGAGCGCCTTGGGAGGGTGAGAGGACGCGCCGGGCCGCCTCCTCGATGGTCTGCCATCCCGTGCAGCGACACAGGTGGGCGAGGAGGGACTGGGCGATCGCATCGGCGCCGGGCTCGGGGTCGGCGCCGGGCTCGGGGACGGAACCGTCCGCCACCGGCTCCAGGGCGGCCAGCCGCATGATGATCCCCGGCGTGCAGAACCCGCACTGACTCCCGCCGGTGGCAACCAGCGCATCGGCCCACCGGGCCCGGGTGGCATCGGGAAGCCCCTCCAGGGTGGTGACATCCCGCCCCTCGAGGCGACGGGCCGGGGTTACACAAGAGACCCTGGGAGCACCGTCCACCCAGACCGTGCAGCAACCGCACTGGCCCTGGGGGCTGCAGCCGTCCTTGGCCGAGGTGATCCCCAACCGACCACGCAGGACGTCGAGCAACGTCGAGCCGTCATCGGGCACGTCGACATCGGCGCCGTCGACGCGGAAACGGGTCAGTGGCTCAGCTGAACGAGGAGCCGCAGCCGCAGGTGCGGCTGGCGTTGGGGTTCGTCACGTGGAACCCCGCACCCTGCAGTCCGTCGCTGTAGTCGAGGGTCGAGCCCTTCAACAGGTCGGCGCTGGTCGAGTCCACCACGACCTTGACGGTACCGAACTCACGTACGACGTCGTCCTCGGCCACATCGGCGTCGAAGAACATCTCGTAGCTGAACCCCGAGCACCCTCCGGGACGGACGGCCACCCTGAGGGCGAGACCGTCGATGTCCTCCTGGGCCAGGAGCTCGGCGACCTTGGAGGCCGCCACATCGGTGAGCGTGACCGGATTCGGCTTCTTGCCGATGCTGACGGTCTGCATGGTGGTGCTCATCGGTCTTCCTCCTGGATCGCGAGACTGGCCACCATCGTAACCGCGACCCGGGGCGGGCGGTACACCGAGCGGGTGGACCCATCGGGTGCCTCTCGGGGGTCTCCCGATAGAATTGACGATGTGACCAGGTCCGACCCTTCCGCATCGCACCAGGCGGACTCGAGCCCCGGTCCGGTCGGCGTGGCCGAGGACGAGGTCCGGGCCGCGCTCAGGGGGGTCGTCGACCCCGAACTGGGAGCCGACATCGTCGAGCTGGGCATGGTGAACTCGATCCGGATCGGCGATGCCGGCAGGGTGGAGGTCGAAGTGGCCCTCACCGTGGCCGGCTGTCCCCTCCGGGCCCAGATCCAGAGCGACGTGGAGTCCCACGTGGGAGCCCTCGAGGGGGTGACGGCGGTGACCGTCACCACCGGGGTGATGGACGCCGGACAGCGCAAGGGGGTCATGGCCAGGGCACGGAAGCTGGCCCAGGACCCGGCCCCGGCCACGGACATCCCCGACGCGGCGCGGGTGATCGCCATCGCCTCGGGCAAGGGCGGCGTCGGCAAGAGCTCCGTGACCGTCAACCTGGCGGTGGCCATGGCCCGCCGCGGCCTGACCGTGGGAGTGCTGGACGCGGACATCTGGGGCTTTTCGGTGCCCCGCCTGCTCGGGATGCAAGGCGAGGTCGAGGCCCGGGACAAGAAGATGGTCCCGCTCGAGCGGCGTGTCGGCGACGGGGTCCTGCGGGTCCTGTCCATGGGGTTCCTGGCCGACGAGGACAGCGCCATCATGTGGCGGGGGCTCATCTTGAACCGGGCGGTCCAGCAGTTCCTGGAGGACGTGCACTGGGGGGACCTCGACTACCTGCTGATCGACATGCCGCCGGGGACCGGGGACATCCAGATGGGGCTGGCCCGCATGCTCCCCCGCACCGAGGTGATCGTGGTGACCACCCCTCCTGTGGCGGCCCAGAAGGTGGCGGCCCGCACGGCGGACATGGCCCGGAAGGGCTACCTCCGGGTTGCCGGGGTCATCGAGAACATGAGCGACTTCACCTGTGACCACGGCACCTCCTACGCGCTGTTCGGGTCGGGAGGGGGAGCGCGGCTGGCCGCCGATGTCGGCGTCCCCCTGATCGGCCAGATCCCCTTGCACCCCTCCGTGGCGGCCGGAGGCGACGCCGGCACCCCGGTGGCCCTCGAGGCCGACGGCCCGTTGGTCGAGGCGTTCGCCGCCATCGCCGAGGCGGTGATCACCACGATCGCACCGGTGGTGGCGATGGACGGGTGCAGCGCCCGGCTCCTGGACCGGGTCGAGGCCGCCGTCCGGGCCGGCGAGCCCCTGGTTCCCTCCCCCCGATAGCCGGGTCCCCCGTCCGGCGGACCCGGCGGTGATCAGTCCGGGGCCTGTGGCCCCCACGCCTGGCGGGCGGCATCGGCCAGCTCTCCCTCGACCGGGCCGGGAGCGGCCAGCCGGTCGGCCAACGCCTCTTCGTACCCCGGGTCGCCCGGACGTAGGACCAGGAGCCGGCCGTCCTCGATCAGCACCACGGGGAGCACGGTGGGCACATCGGTGACCGATGCGGCCCAGGACATGACCTCCCGCGTCGTGGCGAAGGGTTCGATGCTCCTCAGGTTGGCGATGGTGGGGGGGAGCAACTCCATGTCGCCGGCGGCGCACCGGGCCAGCGCGTCGGTCGGACGGATCCAGAGCGCGGCGATGGTCTCCCCGTCGTCGTGGCTCGCCACCTGCCCGGGCGGGGCGGTGGTGAGGAAGAAGCGGGTGTCGTAGCGGCGGGGGGCGAGATCGGGTGTGATCCAGTGGCTGACGTAGAAGACGGTGTCCGTGGCCAGCACCAGGTCCTCGCGGCGGCAGACATCGAGTAGTCCTGTGGTCCCCGCGTTCACCGCGTCCCGGTGGTCGGCGAACCGCGCCGAGGCGGCCGGCTCGCTGGTGTCGAGCAGGGGCCCGGGCTCGGACCGGGCCGACCGGCGCGGCGCCGCCACCAGCACCCCCGCCTCCTCGAAGCACTCGCGCAGGGCGGCCACCCAGAAGGCGAGCCCGCCCGATTCGACACCCAGGACGGCGCTGGCCTCGGCATCGGTCCTGCCGCGGCACAGGGCCTCGACCTCTTCACCGTGGTCCAGCGGATCGACCGAGCCACCCGGGAAGACGTAGGCACCGCCCACGAAGTCGGAATTGAGGTTGCGGCGCAGCATGCACACCTCGAGGACCGGCGCACCCCCTCCGTCGACGCCGTCCCTGACGAGCATCACCGTGGCGGCATCACGGACGGGAACGGTCACCGGCTCAGGCTACCGGCGCCGGAACGCCGGAGCCGACGCTCGAACGCCGGGAGCGTCGCTCAGGCAGTCGACCTCGACGATCGCTGGCGGCCGGTACGGGAGTCGACGAGTGCGCTGATGGCGAGCTCGCCGAACTCGGTCGGGTCGGCGATGAGCCAGGCATGGGAGCCGTCCACCACCACCCCGTCTACACCGGCGGCATGCCGGAGCTCGTCGAAGGCGGACCGGGGAACGAGCCGGTCACGGTCGGACCAGGCGACGTGCACGGGGATCCCCCACCGGGCGATGGCACGCACCTCTCGGACCAGGTCGGCACGTCGGATGAACTCGCCGGTGCGGAACATCCCGAGCGGGTTCTGGACCAGATTGGGGATGAAGTCCTCGAGGAGGGTCGGGAGCAGCCGGAACAGGCCGGGCGAATGCAGCAGGTCGGTCGTGAAGTGGTGGCCCCAGTCCCAGAACGGCCGTTGGACCATGGTGCGGACCTCGTTGGGGAACAACGCCCAGGTCGGGCTGCCGATGGCGTTGGCCAGCAGCAGTGCCGACACCCGCCAAGGTGCCTCGTAGGTGAACGCCGTGGCCACCCCGCCACCGAACGAGTGCCCGGCCACCACCCCCATCCCCTCCTCGCCCACCGCGTCGAGGAACCGGCCCACCCAGGTGGCATACCCGGCGAACGTGCGCTGTTCGGGTGCCAGCTCGTGGGTGCCTCCGAAGCCGGGCAGCGCCGGCGCGTAGACGCGGCACCCGGCCCGGCTCATCGCCTCGATGGTGCGCCGATAGGCGTTGGGTCGCAGGCCCCAGCCGTGGAGGAAGAGGGAGGCCGGGCCGCTGCCGACCACGCCGTACCTGACCGGGTGCCCCTCCACCACCGTGGTGCCCCAGGACAGTCGGTCGGTGCCCGGTGCCGGGGGCCGGTCCCGGGGATCGTGGGGGTCCGGCCCGGGAGCCTGCGCGAGATCCGACATGGCCGCTCAGTGTACGCCCGAATTGCGCCCGCCAGCCCGATGCGGCACCGGTGGCGTCGGTCCGGCGGGACCGGCCCGGAGCGGTCCGGCGGGGCTCGCCCGACCACTCGCCCAGGCACGACGGGACCGGGTGCCGGAGGGGTCACCCGGCGGTCGCCGACGCCCGATCACAGACGGCACGGCCTGGCGGTTACGCTCACTCCGACACAATCACGAACCAGGGACTGTGGAGCGATGGCACCGGAACAGAAGAAGAACGTGAGCGGGGGCAACAAGCCCAAGCCGTCCGGCTCCCCGGCCGGTGCATCGGGACAGAGCGCCAAGGACAAGAGCCGGGCCCAGAGCCGGCCGGTATCGGGCAAGGCACCCGCCGGCAAACCCGGCGCGTCGGGGGCGGCCAAGCGGTCCGCCCCGTCAGGCGGCACCAAGAGGCCGACCGGCAAGGGTGGGAACACGCCCCGTCCGGGCAGCCGCCCGGCCCCGCAGCCAACCCGCGGACGCATCTCGGGGACCATGTGGGCATGGGGCGCGGTCGGCCTGGTCGTGGTGATCGTGGCCGTGCTGGTGATCGTAAAGGTGACCGGGAACGCCAGTGCCTCGGGCTACACGCCGGTCACACCGGCCCCCGCCGCCGTCGTGCACGATGTCACCAACATCCCCGTGTCGGTGTACAACACGGTCGGAGTCACCTCCACCACCGCCCAGGTGTCCCCGCCGATCATCGTCAAGGGCCAAAAGCCGCTCGTTCTCGACGGGAAGTCACCCTCCATGCTCTATTACGGCGCCGAGTACTGCCCGTACTGCGCGGCCGAACGGTGGGCGATCACGGCGGCGCTCTCCCGCTTCGGGACCTGGTCCGGCCTCAAGATCACCGCGTCGTCGCACACCGACGTCGACGCCGAGACCCACACGTTCAGCTATGTCGACGCCAGCTTCACCAGCAGCTACATCAACTTCAAGGGGGTCGAGGCGGTCTCCAACGTGCCCAACGGAAGCGGCTACTACACCAACCTGATGACGCCGACCAAGCAGGAGTTCGCCGACGTCTCCAAGTACGAGAGCCCGACTTACATCCCCGGTGCCACCGCCGGCCAGATCGGGTTCCCGTTCGTCAGCATCAACAACCTGGCCCTCATCTCGGGACCGAGCTACGACCCCGGCATCCTGTCCGGCCAGACCTGGTCCCAGATCGCCAGCGGGCTCAGTGACGCCAGCAACCCGGCTACCCAGGCCATCGTGGCGACGGCCAACTACATCTCGGCGTCGATCTGCGCCACCACGAAGAACGCACCGGCCTCGGTGTGCACCACACCGGGCGTGCAGGCCGCCGCCAAGGCACTGAAGCTGAGCTGATCGGGTCCTCGGTCGAGCGTGCGCACCCTGCGGTGGCAGCCCATCGCCACACTTCTCCTCAGCATCGCCGGATTGGGGGTGAGCATCTACCTGACCATCACCCACTTCGACAAGGTGGCACTGGTCTGTTCGGACAACGGGGCCATCAACTGCGCCAAGGTCACCTCCAGCCCCCAGTCGGTCATCTTCGGGATTCCGGTGGCGATGCTGGGCCTCTTGTTCTTCGTCCCCATGATCGTCCTGTGCCTGCCGGCCGCCTGGCGGTCGACCGACCGTCGCATCCACCTGGCCCGGCTGATCCTCTCGATCACGGGCGTGGGCCTGGTCGTCTACCTGCTCATCGCCGAGCTCTTCATCATCAAGGCCATCTGCCTCTGGTGCTCATCTGTCCACATCGTCACCTTCGCCCTGTTCGTGATCATCGTGACGGCCTCGCCCCTCGTCCTCGACCAGACGTACGCCGACGACCACGAGGGGGAGTAGGCGCACCCGGACGCGCGGGCCACCTATGACCGATCCGGGTCCCCCCCCAGCCGAGCCCGCATCGCCCGAGGACCAGCCGGATGCGTCGGGCCGACCGGTGCCGCCGCCGCCGGAACTGACGCCCCGCACCCGTACCGTCCGCTTCGCCTGGGCGGCGGTGGCGATCATCCTGATCGGCGTCATCGTGCTGGTCGTCTACGCGCTGACCGGCTCGACCCCGGCCCAGGACGTCGCCCATCCGGCCACCACCTCGGCCGGCGTGGTCTCCGAGTTGGCCGCCGTCCCGCCCGCCACCTTCGACGCCGTCGGGGCCACCACCACCCCCCCGGTGGCGCTGGAGCAACCGACGGTACTGGTGGACCAGCCACCACTCACCGCCCTGGGAAAGCCACAGGTGCTGTTCGTCGGCGCCGAGTACTGCCCGTTCTGTGCTGCAGAGCGGTGGCCGCTGATCGTGGCGCTCTCGAGGTTCGGCCGCTTCCGCCGGCTGTTCGACATGCAGTCGGCACCCCAGTCGGTGTTCCCGGGCATCCAGACATTCACCTTCGCCGGAACCGACTACGCCAGCAGGTACCTGACGTTGACGGGGGTCGAGCTCTACTCGGACGGGACCGATCCCGACGGGGCCTACGCTCGCCTCGCCACCCTCGGACCCGAGGAACAGTCGGCGGTCGACCGCTACCACGCCACGGGGGCCGACGGCACGCTGCCCGGTGCCTACCCGTTCGTGGACATCGGCAACAAGCTGGTCACCTCCACCTCGGCGTTCAGCCCGACCCTGCTGGTCCGACAATCACAAGGCGCCATCGCCGGATCCCTCGCCCACGCCCAGGCGCCCATCGGTCAGGCCATCGTGGCCGCGGCCAATGTGCTCACGGCAGGCATGTGCATGGCCACCGACCAACAGCCGGCCCAGGTGTGCACGAGCAGAGGCGTCCGATCCGCGTTCGTGGCACTCGCCGGATGACCCGGTGCGTCAGCCGGCCCGCCGTTCGGACATCTGTTTGCGTTCCATCTCGTTCAGGCCACCCCAGATCCCGTGGGGCTCTTGGATGCGAATCGCATAGTCCAGGCACTCCACCTGGACGATGCACGAACGGCAGATCGACTTCGCCCGTTCCTCGCGCTGCAACTTCTCATCTTTGCGTTCGGCGTGGGCAGGCGGGAAAAAAACCTCCGCCTGCGGTCCACGACACGACGCTCTCACCTGCCAAGCATCAAGCGCCTGCTCCACGTGCCTCACTCCCCCTTTTGAATCCCCAACATCCTCCAGCATGCGAACGTACTCCCACCGGTGGCGGGAAACAAGGGGTCTGACCAGGATTTCCCACCCCGGGCCACCGACTGTGGGCGCACGGAACCGAGCCGTGGCCGTGGCGGACCAGGCCAGGCACGCCCGGAGCAGCGGGCACCATCCCGGACACTACGCTCCTATGGGTCATGGAGATCAGCGCCTTCTGCCGACAGAGCCGGGTCCTGATCGTCGCCGGCAAGGGCGGGGTGGGGAAGACGACGATGGTGGCGGCGCTGGCCCACCTGGCCGCACGGTCGGGCCTCTCGGTCCTGGTCGTCGAGCTGGAGGGACGCGCCGGGGTGACGACTGCGTTCGGGAGCGACGACCAGCTCGACTACGCGGGATCGGTGCTCAACGCAGCCGGTGCGACCCCGGTCGCCGAGGACGACGACGGGCAGACCACGGCCATCCCCGCCGGCACGGTCCGGGCCCGTACCATCACCCCGGACGACGCCCTCCTCGAGTACCTGGCCGACCACGGGCTGAAGCGGGTCTCCAAGCGCCTGATGGCGTCGGGGATCATCGACCTGGTGGCCGGAGCCATTCCCGGCATCCGTGACATCCTGGTCCTCGGGAAGGTAAAGCAGATCGAACGGAGCGGCACCGCCGACCTGATCCTGGTTGACGCCCCGGCCACCGGGCACACCATGACGTTCCTCTCATCGGCCGGTGGGCTCCTCGACGCCGCCAGGGGGGGCCCGATCCGGGCCCAGGCGGCCGACGTCGTCGACCTGCTGTCCGATCCGGCTCGGTGCCAGGTCGCCCTGGTCACACTGCCCGAGGAGATGCCGGTCAACGAGACGATCGAGGCGGCGTACCAACTCGAGGACAAAGTGGGCGTCGCCCTCGGGCCCGTCATCGTCAATGGGTGCTACCCGCCGCTGACCGGGCTCGGGGTGGACGCGTCCGTGGCGGCGCGTTCGGCCGGTGTGGAGCTCGACGAGGAGGTGCTGGCCGCTCTCGACAACGCCCGCCGGTTCCGGCTCACCAGGGAGGAGTTGCAGGCCGAGGAGCTCGAACGGCTGGGCAGGGAGCTCCCCCTTCCCCAGCTCCGGGTGCCGTTCTTGTTCACCGACTCCATCGGGCCCCGAGAGCTCGAACTCCTGAGCGACGCACTCGGTGAGGCGGTCCGGGCCCTCCACGATCCGAGCGCGGTGCCGTCATGACCGGGGACGGGTTCATCGACGACGTGGTGGCGACCAAGTCCATCATCATCTGCTGCGGATCGGGTGGGGTGGGCAAGACCACCACCGCTGCCGCGTTCGCCCTCGAGGCCGCCCGACGGGGCCGCTCGGCCTGCGTCGTGACCATCGACCCGGCCCGACGGCTGGCCAATTCGCTGGGTCTGGCCGATCTCACCAACCAGCCGACCCGCATCGAGGGCGGATGGCCCGGTGAGCTCCACGCGCTGATGCTCGACCCGAAGGGAACCTTCGACGATCTGGTCCAGCGCTACTCGGACTCCGCCGAACAGGCCGAGGACATAAAGCGCAACCGGATCTACCGCAATCTGACCGGCACGCTGTCGGGCACCCAGGAGTACATGGCCATGGAGAAGCTCTACGAGCTGGTCGAAGAGGGTGGCTTCGACCTGGTGGTGGTCGACACCCCGCCGTCACGAAACGCACTGGACTTCCTCGACGCGCCGCGCCGGCTGACCCACTTCCTCGGGAACCGGGTGTTCCGGGCGCTGATGAAGCCGACCCGGGCCGGGCTGAAGGTGATGGGTGTGGCCGCCCAGGCCCTCCTCCGCACGATCGCCAAGGTGGCGGGCGCGGACATCGTCCACGATGCCGTCTCGTTCTTCCAGGCCTTCGAAGGCATGGAAGAGGGGTTCCGGACCCGGGCTGTCCGGGTGCGTGCACTCTTGTCGCAGGAGGACACCGCCTTCGTCCTGGTGGCGTCGCCCCGCTCCGACTCCGTCGACGAGGCGGTCCACTTCGCCACCAAGCTGGCCGAGTCGGACATGTCGGTGACCGCCCTGGTCGTCAATCGGGTCCAGCCCCGCTTCATCGACGACCGGCGGCTCGCCTCGCTCCCTGGACCGGGCGAGGGGGAGGCCGGGTCGGTTTTGGACCAGCTGATCGAGAACCTGCGTGGCTACACGGCCGCCTCCGACCGTGAGGAGCAGGCGACCTCCGACCTGGTGGCCACCATTGCACCGGCTCCGGTGTACCGGGTGCCGCTGTTGAACGGCGACGTCCACGACATCGCGGGCCTGGAGACGATCGCCGATCTCCTGTTCTCGGGCGGCGCTGCCGCCGGTGCCCCGGCTCGGGCCGCTGACCCCACCGGTGCCGGCCCCGTGGGACGCTAACCTGTCGGCGTGCGCACCATTCTCGTGGCCAGCGACGCCCCATCGGTGAGGGCAGAGGTGGCGGCGATCGCCAGGACGCCGGACATCGAGATTCGTGAGGCACGATCCGGGCCGGCCGTCATGGCCGAGGTGGCCGAGTCCCTCCCGGACCTGGTCGTGGTCGACCTCCAGATGGGGAACATGGGTGGCATGGCGGTCTGCCTCGAGCTCCGGCTGGAGTCCTCCTACGACAAGCTGGGCCACGTCCCGGTCCTGATGCTGCTGGACCGCCGTCCCGACGTCTTCCTGGCCCGCCGATCGGGAGCCGAGGGGTGGGTGGTCAAACCACTCGACCCGATCCGCCTCCGGCGGGCGATCACGTCGCTGCTGGACGGCGGGACGTACTACGACGAGTCCTACCAACCGCTTTCCGTCGTGTCCTCGCCCGTACCTGCCGGCGCCTGACCGCGCCGGCCGAACAGACAGCGACACCATCGTGTCCGTGTTCCGACGTCACGAAGAAGAGCCATCGACAACGGAGCGGAAGGGGCGCGCCGGCGGTGGCCGGCGGGGGTCCCGTCTCCGTACCGCCGAAGGCAGCGGGCGGGTCGACGGGGGAGCCGACGCCCAGGAGCAGTTCATCATCGAGGCGCTGGCCGACCTCCGCGACATGGTGGTCAGCGAGGTGATGACTCCGAGGGTCGACGTCGTGGCCCTGTCCATCCCGCTCACGGTCGACGCCGTCACCCAGGCCGTGCGCGAGTCGGGACACAGCTGCTTCCCCGTCTGCGGCGAGAACCTCGACGACCTGATCGGCGTGCTCTTCGTGAACGACCTGTTCCGGGCCGGATGGAAGGTGACCGGGACCGACGAGACCGGGGCGGACAGCTCCGGGTCGGAAGGTACCCCGGTGGGAGCGGAGCGGCCCCCGTCTACGCCTCCGGCCGCCGCCGCACCCGACCCGATCGACATCTCCCGACGGCTCCGCCAGCCGTTCCTCGTCCCGGAGTCCCACCTGGTGCTCGACGTGCTGGCCGAGATGCGTCGCCAGCGCCGTGCCTTCGCGGTGGTGGTGGACGAACACGGCGGGGTCGAAGGGGTGCTGACCGTCAAGGACCTGCTCGGAGCGCTGGTCGGCGACCTGCCCGACGAGTTCGACGCCGACGACGAGCCCGACGTGGTGCGGGTGGACGGCAGTCGGTGGTTGGTCGACGGCCGGATGAACGTGGACGAGGTCCGGGACCAGCTGGACATCAACGTTCCCGAAGGCGAGTACGTGACCCTCGGTGGATTCCTGTTTGACGCATTCGGCCACATACCCGTGGAGGGCGAGTCGCTGGTGGTCGACGGCTGGGAACTCCGGGTCACCGAGATGGACAAGCGCCGGGTGGCCAGGGTGGTGGCCAAGCGCCCCGACCCCCCGCCGGAGCCGGCCGGGCCCCGGTCGACTCCGGGTGACGCGGGGAACCACCACACCGCGGTCGGGTAGCATCTGGCTGGTTCGGGACCCGGGGTTCACGGGTCCCGCTCGACGGGCTGTGGCGCAGCTTGGTTAGCGCGCTGCGTTCGGGACGCAGAGGTCCCCGGTTCAAATCCGGGCAGCCCGACCACAACACCGCAGGTCGACCGGGGTGCATGCCCGGTCGGTTCGACGGGCTCGACGCACGACCGGTGTGGCCGGCCGCCGACGTTCCACACGCCCACCGGGGTGGCACCCGGCGGCAGGGGATCCGAGAGCACCGACCGCCAGGCTCCCCCGGCGCCACCTTCCGGATACTCCCCGCACGCGTCGAGAGGCCCGACCCCCGAAACCATAGGGCCGGCCCCCTATCGGATCGGGCCCGGACCAGTCGACACTTGAGTTGGTCATGAGTTCCGACCGCCCCGAACGGGTGCCGGCCACGGCGAGCTCGGCCCGGACAGAGAGCGGGATCACCACCATGAGGTCTGACGTCCCACGGACCGGCGTTCCGGTCCGCCGCCGCTCCTTCCGCCTATCCGGGCGGTCGCCGCGTCACCGCCGAATCGCAGGCCGGACGCTCGGCGCCGTCGCGGTTGCCGGCACCGCCGTCGCGGTCTCCGTCCTGACGGCCGCGTCAGCCGGGGCGGTGAGCCCGGCCGGGGCCATCGCTCCGACGACGAACCCCCCCGTCGAGACGGCGTCGCAGCCGGCGGGCGCCCCCCTCGTGCCCCAAGCCGACGCGGTGGCACAGGCGCCCGTGCTCACGTTCGCCGGATATCAGTGGACGGTCAAGAACTCGACCTCGCCGGTCGGGCCCGGCCCCAACGTCTTCGATGCCACGGGGCCGTCGGTCGACGCCTCGGGGCTGCATCTGCGGATCGTGAGGACCAAGGCGGGTTGGGAGTGCTCCGAGGTGATCCTCGCCCAGACCCTCGGCTACGGCACCTACACATGGACCGTGCACGGTCCGCTGTCGACCCTCGACCCGGATGTCGTGCTGGGCCTGTTCACCTATGACAGCTCGAGCAACGCCCCGACCAACCGGGAGATCGACTTCGAGGCGTCCCGCTTTCGCAGTGCCTCGAGCCCGACCGACGCCCAGTACGTGGTGCAGCCGTACACGACGCCCGGGAACCTCCAGCGGATCACCATCCCCAAGGGCATCGGCACGACGGTGACGATGACATGGCTCCCGGGCCGCGTCACCTTCTCCGGGTCGACCGTCCGCCCCAACGGCAAGATCGTGGCGATGCCGACGTGGGCGAACAGCTCCCCGTCGGTACCCGTCAGCGCGGCCGAGCAGGTCCACATGAACCTGTGGCTTTCCGGAGGTCTCCCGCCCACCGACGGCCGGCCGGTCTCGGTGACCGTGACCGGCTTCCGCTTCACCCCCGCCGCGTGAGCCGCGGCCGTGGGTTCATGAAGGGCTCTTCCAGGCGGTCTGCCCATCCGGGCGCTCGAGACGGTCGTCGGCGGGGACCCCCACCCGGATGACCTCGGACTCGTCCACCATGTCGGGAGTGGGGACGACGACTCGGCCGACCTGACGGTTGCGGCGATGACCGAGCATCCGGTGCCAGAAGTCGGCCTCCCGCTCCGCCGTCGCACCGGTCTCCAGTGCACCCGCCCCCATGGCGCGGTCGTGGCGGATCGACCCTCTCAGGACCGGGACCACGGCGATGATCACGGCCAGCACCATCAGCGGGATGACGATGTACAGAACCAGCATGGCATTCGGCAGGTCGGGTCGGGGGACACCTGCCACCTCCTCGGGCACTTTGGATACCCAGCCCCCGGGGAAACAATGCACGACGGGACACAAAAACGGTCTGAACTGGGATTATCCGGTGGAATGGCGGACAGCGACCCCTCCCCCGATCCGGCCGGAGCGTGAGGACAGGGCCCGGGTCGGACGCTCTTAGTTCACGTTTCGTGGTCCTATCAGCACGGAAAGAGACCTTTGGGAAAGAAGTTGGCGGCATGCCTGTTCACGCCCAGAGCCGCGTAGGTACCCTTCTTGGAGCACGGCAGGTCTTGGAGCACGGCAGGGTATCCCCGACCACGGGGCAGGCAGCACAGCATTCGCCCGACGGGGGGCGAAGGAGGCAGGGGCGCGATGGGAACGAAACGACTGGCGGCCGTGGCCGTCATCGCAGTCTTCGGATTCTTGCCACTGGCGGGCGGCACCCCCGCCGGGGCGGTCGACAGCCCGCTTTCGGTGAGCGCCTTCAGCGGATTCAATGCGGAATTGGCGCGGGCCCCGTACGTGACGGACCTCGCCCAGACCACCGCCTACGTCAACTGGGCCACCACGGTGGGAACCCTCGGGTCGGTCAAATGGGCGGCGGTCGGATCCGGGGGGTGCCCCTCCTCGGTGCTGTCCTGGTCGTCGTCGGCCACCGGCGCCTCCACCTCGCTCCCCGCCGCCATCGTGAACGGATCGGCCACCACACCCCCGGCCAGCATGGCCAGCTGGTCCTACTCGGTGGTCAATGGAGCCGGCACCACGGTGTCCGAGTACCAGGACTCGGTCGAGCTGACCGGCCTGACGGCCGGCACCACGTACTGCTACGCCGTGTTCTCCTCCGACTCGTCCGGAGCGGTGGACCTCTTGTCCGCCTCACAGCCCGACCAGTCGTTCACCACCCTGTCCACGCCCAGCACGACGTCGACCAAGTCGGTCACGTTCGACGTCATGGGCGACACCGGTGAGAACTACCTGGACACCGGCGACGTCGAGTTCCCGGGCCAGAGCCCGTCGAACCCCACCGACCCGGATGAGGCGTCCCTCTACAACCAGATCGGTTCGTCCGGCGCCCAGTTCCTGCTCATGGCCGGAGACGTCTCCTACTCGGGGGGAACCCAGTCCACCTACGGTGACCTGCAGCAGACCGGCACCGACCCCGAGGTGTCCAACATCTTCGGACCGACGTACTTCCCGCAGACCGGGGGGATCCCGACCTTCGTCGCCGACGGCAACCATGGTCAGAACGTGACCACCCTGCGGGTGTGGCCCAGCCCGGTGACCGCGGCGACGTCGGGGGGAACCTACGACTACGACAGCTACGCCGGCGTCGACGGCATCAGCAGCTCGGCCCCCGACGACTGGTACGCCTTCACCACCGGCAACGTGCGCATCTACGTCCTCGACGCCGCCTGGGCGGACAACACGACGGGCACCGCCACCGGTTCGGAGTGCGCCACGCCTTCCTACTGTCTGAGCTACCAGGCCGACGCCGACGAGCACTGGCAGACCTCCTCGCCCGAGTACCAGTGGCTCCGGGCCGACCTCGCCGCCCATCCGGGTGGGATCAAGATGGCGGTCTTCCACTACCCACTGGAGTCCGACAACGCCACCCAGACCAGTGACCCGTACCTGCAGAACCAGCTCCAACCGCTGCTGGCCCAGAACGGCGTCGACATCGCATTCGAAGGACACGCCCACACCTACCAACGCTTCGTCCCCCGCCAGCCGGGCCAGGTCATCAGTTACGTGACCGGCGGCGGTGGCGGGTTCCTCGAGCCCGTCCAGGGCGGCACGACCTGTTCCGCCTTCCAGGCCACCGACGCCGTCTACGCGCTGGGCTGGGACTCGTCGGGCGGGAGCACCTGCGGCGGAACCGCGCCCGGCTCGGCAGCCGACGTCTACAACTTCTTGAAGGTCACGGTCACCGGCAGCAAGGTCGTGGTCTCGCCCACCAACGCCGCCGGCGCCGTGTTCGACCAGCAGACGTATACGTTCGGGGGCTCGACCGGTTCGGGCACGCCGTCGACGCCCGGATTCGTGTCGGCCACCGCCACGTCCTCCTCGTCGGTGCAGGTCAGCTGGACCCCGTCGACCGAGAGCGGTGGGACCATCGCCTACTACGACATCACGAGGAACGGGACGGCGTTGGCCACCGGCGTCACCGGTACGAGCTTCACCGACAGCTCGGCCGTTCCCGGGATCGAGTACACCTACAAGGTCACCGCCTACGACACGCTCGGAACGGCGTCGGCGGCGGGATCGTCGAACACGCTGGCCGTTCCCACCATGGCCGGGGCGGTGACGGCCTCGGCGTCAGGGCCGACCACGGTGCAGCTGCACTGGTCGCCGTCGTCGGAGTTCAAGGGATCGATCGCCTCGTACCAGGTGGACCGCAACGGCGTCATGCTGAGCTCCACCCCGGGGACCTCCACCTCGTTCACCGACACCACCGCGGTGCCGGGGACGACCGCCACCTACTCGGTGACCGCCTTCGACCAGCTCGGTGGCCAGTCGACGCCGGCGGACTCGAATCCGGTCACGACGCCGGGGGGTGGCACCCTTCCCTTCACCGGGGCTCAGACCGACTGCATGAAGCACCTCCCGGCCGGTTCGGTGGTGGGCGCCGCGGCCCTCTCCGACGGGAGCGGCTACTACGAGGTCGATGCCCAGGGTGACGTGGCCGCGTTCGGGGCGGCCGTCTGTCACGGCGCTATGACAGGTACCCACCTCAACAAGCCGATCGTCGGGATGGCGGTGGACCCGGCCACCGGCGGCTACTGGCTGGTGGCCACCGACGGCGGCATCTTCTCGTTCAATGCGCCGTTCCACGGCTCGACGGGTGCGATCCGGTTGAACCAACCGATCGTCGGGATGACGGCCACCGCCAACGGGTCCGGGTACTGGTTCGTGGCATCGGACGGTGGCGTGTTCGCCTTCAACGCCCACTTCTACGGATCGACCGGCAACGAACGGCTCAACAAGCCCATCGTCGGGATGGCGGTGGATGCAGCCACCGGCGGCTACTGGCTGGTGGCCACCGATGGCGGCGTGTTCTCGTTCCACGCGCCCTTCCTGGGCTCCACCGGTGCGGAGCGCCTGAACAAGCCGATCGTGGGGCTGGCGGCCCTGTCCAGCGGGAGTGGGTACCGTCTGATCGCCTCGGACGGTGGCGTGTTCACCTTCCGGGCCCCGTACTACGGCTCCACCGGCAGCATCAGGTTGAACCGCCCGATCATCATCGGGATCGACGACCCCGCCACCAACGGCTACTGGTTGATCGCCTCGGACGGCGGGGTGTTCACCTATCGGGCACCGTTCTACGGCTCGGCGGCCTGACCGGTCGGGCCCAACCGCCGGGCTGCCGTCTGCGAACCGTGCCGGGGACGCCGGCCAGGGTGGTGACCCTAAGGTGGCCGCCATGAAGCTTGCCATCCACTTCCCCAACTTCACCCTCCCCGGAGGTGCCGCCGGGCTGGCTCCGATCCTGGCGGCCACCGCCCGGGCCGCCGAGGACGGCGGCTGCTCGACGTTCACCGTGATGGACCACTGGTTCCAGATGGAGCAGCTGGCGACGTCAGAGGACCCGATGATGGAGGGGTACACCTCGCTCGGGTATCTGGCCGGTCTCACCGGCACCATGACGCTCGGAACGCTGGTGACCGGGGTCACCTACCGGCATCCCGGACTGTTAGCCAAGATCGTGACGACACTCGACGTCCTGTCGGGTGGTCGCGCCTTTTTGGGTATCGGGGCGGCATGGTACGAGCGGGAGCACCTCGGGCTGGGTGTGCCGTTCCCGCCGCTGAGCGAGCGCTTCGAGCGGCTGGAGGAGGCCCTGCAGATCTGTCACCAGATGTGGAGTGACGATGACGGGCCCTACACCGGCCGCTACTACCGACTGGCCGAGACGATCTGCTCGCCACGGCCGATCCAGCAGCCGGCTCCGAGGATCCTGATCGGCGGCAGCGGCGAACGCAAGACGCTCCGCCTGGTGGCCCGTTATGCCGACGCCTGCAACCTGTTCGCTCCCGATCCCGAGTTCGTGGCCCAGAAGTTGGACGTGCTCGAACGGCACTGCGCGGACGAGGGCCGCGATCCCGCCGACATCGAGCGGACCATCATCTGGGGGAGCGACGCCCTGGATGACGTCGACGACTTTCTCGCCGCCATGGACGCCTACGCCAGGCTGGGGATCGAGAAGGTATGGGTGAGCCCCGTCGGACCCGATCCCGCCGCCTGGGTAGCCCGGCTGTGCGAGCGGGCGCTGCCGGTCCTGGCCGACATGGGGCCGGCCCGACCCTGACCGGTGGAGGATCCGTTCCGGCTCGGACGTTTCGTCGATGCCCAGGATGCCGGAGGGGCCTATGGGCACGCTGTCGATGAGCTGAGGGCCGGCCGGAAGACCACCCACTGGATGTGGTTCGTGTTCCCGCAGGTCGCCGGGCTCGGTCGCAGCGCCACCTCGGCGCGGTTCGCCATCTCTTCGCTCGACGAGGCGAGGGCCTACCTCGGCCACCCGGTGCTCGGCCCCAGGATCCTCGAATGCACACGGCTGGTGGTGACGAGCCGGGCGGCGGATGCGGCGGCCATCTTCGGCCCGGTGGACGCGCAGAAGCTGCAGTCGTCGGTGACCCTGTTCGCCCGGGCGGATCCGGGGCAGCCCCTGTTCGGACAGGTACTCGACCGGTACTTCGACGGAATCGCCGATGCCCAAACCGACCGGCGGCTCTGAGCTCGCGGCCTCCCGGTCCCATCCGGGCCACGAGCCCCGCCGGTCCTCCAGGTGGCCGCGCCCTTCAGCCCGCTCCCGGGTGACCCGTAACCGCGGGCCCGAGTGGCTACCCTCGATCCACGAGGAGTCGCCCGGGGGCCGCCCGGCGTTCAGGAACAGGAGTCATGGTCGAGTACACCATTTTGAAGCCGCCACCGAAGAGACACGGCCTGGTGTGGCTGTGCGTCGGGGTGGCCGTGGTGCTCATCGCCGTCGGCGTCGGCGCCTTCCTGATCGGACGGCATGACGGCGCCACCCCGGCTGCCTCCACGGGCAAGGGTGGGCCGAGCACCACGGGGACCACGGTGGTGGCGCCGCTGACCGTGGCCTCGACGACGCCTGCCACCGGCGCCGTGGGTGTCCCCGGCGACCAGGCGGTCAGCATCACCTTCTCCTCGGCGATCAGGACCGGGTGGGGTCAGCCCACGTTCGACCCGCCCGTCGCCGGCACGTGGCACGCCGTCGGCCCCGCCACCCTCAGCTTCACCGCCGGGGCCCCGTTCATCCCCACCAGCTCGGAAACCCTCACCATCCCCTCGGGGACCGGTGGTCCGAGCAGCAAGAAGGGCGACGTGCTGGCGGCGCCCGTCACCGTGTCGTTCACCGTGGCCCAGGCGAGCACCGAACGGCTCCAACAGTTGCTCGGCCAACTGGGCTACCTCCCGCTCACGTTCACCCCGGCGGCACCGCTGAGCTCACCCGCCGAGGCCACGGCGGCACAGGACGGCAACTTTGCCTGGCGATGGCCGAACATGCCCTCCTCGCTCACCGGGCTGTGGAACGAGGGGGCGGAGAACGTGATCACCAAGGGCGCGCTCGATGAATTTCGAGAACCAGCACGGTCTGACGGTCGACGGACTGGCCGGCGTGCGCGTGTGGTCGGCGCTCCTCTCCGACCTGGCCGCCACAAAGGCGAACGCCGATCCCTATACCTACGTCTTCGTGTCCAAAGCGTTGCCCGAGGCGCTCACCCTGTTCGAGAACGGCGTGCCCACCCTGGTCAACATCCCCGTGAACACCGGTGCGCCCGGGGCTGACACGACGGCCGGCACCTACCCCGTCTTCGAGCACGTGGTGAGCTCGCGCATGCAGGGGACCAACCCGGACGGATCGACGTACGACGACCCCGACGTGCCCTGGGCCAGCTACTTCAACGGCGGCGATGCCCTGCACGGCTTCGTGCGGGCCACCTACGGGTCCTACCAGAGCAACGGCTGTGTGGAGATGGCCATCGCCGACGCCGCCAAGGTGTGGCCGCTCACTCCTATCGGTACGCTGGTCACCGTGGTGGGGCCGTCGTCGTAGCGTCGGGTCGCCACCGGGATCGCACCGCATCGACACCGAGGAGACACCGTGGACATGGAGTACCGCCGCCTGGGCAAGACGGGGCTGAAGGTCAGTGTCCTGTCCTTCGGCTCATGGGTGACCTTCGGACCCCAACTGGCCGGCAGCCTGGCCGAGGACTGCCTGGCTGCCGCCTACGACGCCGGAGTCAACTTCTTCGACAACGCCGAGGCCTACTCGGCCGGCGAGTCGGAGCGGATCATGGGGGAGGCGATCGCCGCCCTCGGCTGGCCCCGCCACAGCTACGTCCTGTCGACGAAGCTGTTCTGGGGGATCCACAAGGGGGTGAACATGCGCAACACCCTCAACCGCAAGTACCTCATGCAGGCCATCGACGGGTCGCTCGAGCGGTTCGGCCTCGACTTCGTCGATCTCGTCTACTGTCACCGACCCGATCCCGAGACGCCCATCGAGGAGACCGTGCGGGCCATGTCCGACATCATCTCCGACGGGAAGGCCCTCTACTGGGGCACGTCGGAGTGGTCCGCCGAGGAGTTGCGAGAAGCATGGGACATCGCCGACCGTCACCACCTGCACAAGCCCGTGGTCGAACAGCCCCAGTACAACCTGTTGTGGAGGGACCGGGTGGAAAAGGAGTACGCCCCGCTCTACGACGGGATCGGCCTCGGTCTCACCACCTGGAGTCCCCTGGGATCGGGGCTGCTGACCGGCAAGTACCTCGACGGGATCCCCGAAGGATCGAGGGCCACGCTTCCCGGCTATGAATGGCTGAGCGGGATGCTGACCGATGCCGACGCCAACGCCAAGGTGCGGGCCCTCCAGAGCGTGGCCGAAGAGCTGGAGTGCAGCCTGGCCCAGCTGTCCATCGCCTGGTGTGCCAAGAACCCGCACGTGTCGACCGTGATCACCGGAGCCAGTCGCGTCGAACAGGTCCACGAGAACCTGGGCGCCCTGGACGTGATTCCTCGGCTATCCGACGATGTGATGTCCCGGATCGGCACCATCGTCGGCTGACCCCGGCCCGCCGTCGGCGGCCTCGGAGGGGACCGCCTCGAGGACCACCGTCGTCCGGCGCCTCGACCACCACCTCTGGTTGGGCGCCCGGGCGCGGCCCAGGTGAGCCAGTTCGAGTACCCGTCGATTGACCTGGTAGGCAAGGTAGAGGGAGAAGACGGCGGCGGGGATCTCGACCAGGACGGCCAGCAGGGCGGCTTCGAGGAACTGGGACCGACCCGACGAGGTGGTGACGTCGAACCACGCATCCACCAGGAGGAGCACCGCGGTGGCGGTGGCGGGGAACTGGACCCGGGGGTCGAGTCGGAAGGCCAGGTAGGCGGTCCGGGTGATGGCGAAGACCAAGATGAGGTCGAACCCCACCCAAGAGGCGCGGTAGTGGCGGTCGAACTGGCGCTTGGGCAAGGTCTCGGCGAGGTAGACGATCCACGGCAGCAGGGCGACGGCGGCGCCGGTGTAGAGCCACGCCATCCGCCGTCCCCGGCGGCGGGCGGCCTCCGTCTGGAGGTCCGACAGGGGGTCGTCGTGCGGTCCTGATCCGGACGATTCGTCGTCGGCCACGGGCCCAGCCTAGGGGCCGGACTAGGGGTTGACCGTCCGTCGCGTCTCGTCCACCAGTGAGCTCCGTTCCAACGCCGCCACGATGAGGGCATCCTGGGTGGCGACGCCGATGGTGGTGGGGATCCGATGCCATTTGCCGTCGGCATCCAACGACCACGACTGGGTGTCGTCGGCCAGGTTCAGCTCCAGGATCTCTTCGAGCTGGACCACCGCGGCGGGGTCGACCACCGGGATCATGGCCTCGACCCTCCGGTCCAGGTTCCGTCGCCGCAGGTCGGCCGAGCCGATGTAGTAGCTCGCCGGCCGCCCGTTGGCGCCCCCGAAGCGGAGGATCCGGGAGTGCTCGAGGAACCGTCCCACGATGGACCGGACCCTGATGGTCTCGGACAGGCCCGGGACGCCTGGTCGCAGGCAGCAGATCCCCCGGATGACGAGGTCGATGGGCACCCCGGCCTGCGAGGCACGGTAGAGGGCGTCCATGACGGCGACATCGTCGAGCCCGTTGACCTTGATGACGATGCGCCCGTCCGGTCCAGCCAGGGACTCCTCGTCGATGCAGTCGATGACCCGGTCGCGGATGCCGCCCGGCGAGGTGACCAGCTCCTGGTAGTGGGGGGGCTGGCTGAACCCGGTGATGTAGTTGAAGAAGCGGGTGACGTCCGCGCCCAGCTCGGGCCGGGAGGAGAGCACGCCCAGGTCCTCGTAGATGCGGGCGGTCTTGGGGTTGTAGTTGCCGGTGCCGACGTGGCAGTAGAGGCGCACCGTCCCCCCCTCCTGGCGGACGACGAGCGTGGTCTTGGCGTGGGTCTTCAGGCCCATGAGCCCGTAGATGACGTGGGCACCGGCTTCCTCGAGGGCCCTGGCCCAGCCGATGTTGGCCTCCTCGTCGAAGCGTGCCGTCACCTCGACCAGCACCGCCACCTGCTTGCCGTGCTCGGCCGCCCGCACCAGTGCCGCCACCACCGGGCTGTCACCCGAGGTCCGGTACAGGCACTGCTTGATGGCCAGGACGTGGGGGTCGTCAGCGGCCTCGTTCATCATCTCCTCGACCGATGCCGAGAACGAGTCGTAGGGATGGTGGACGAGGACGTCCTGGCGGTCGAGCACCGCGAAGATGCTGGCGTCCTCCTCCCGCTCGACGGTGGTGAGGGCGAGCGGGATGAGCGGCGTCCACGGCTCGTCGTGCAGTTCGGGCCGGTCGAGCTCGTGGATGGCCCACAGGCAGTCGAGCCCCAGCGGCCCGGCGAACCGGTAGACGTCGTCGGCTCCGAGCCCGAGCTCCTCGGTGAGGCGTGCCACCGGGCCCTCCGAGGTCCTCGAATCGATCTCCAGCCGCACGACGGGCAGGAACCGCCGGCGGCGCAATTCCTCTTGGAGGGCGAGCAGGAGGTCGTCGGCGGCATCGTCGTCGAGGGCGAGGTCGGCGTCGCGGGTGACCCGGAAGATGCACGGTGGCCCCACATCCATGCCCGGGAACAGGGCGTCGATGAACGCCACCAGGGCCTGCTCCAACGGGATGAAACGGTCACCCCCGGGCAGCGGCAACAGCCGGGCGACGTTGGGCGGTACCTTCACCCGGGCGAAGCGGATGGTCCCGTCCTGGCGATTGCGCACCTCGACGCCCACGTTCAGCGAGAGGTTGGAGATGTAAGGGAAGGGATGGCTGGGGTCGACGGTCAACGGGGTCACGACCGGCAGGATCAGGCGGTCGAAGACCTCCTGGAGGTAGGCCCGGTCAGCGGAGCCCAGAGAGACCCAGTCGCACAGCTCGATGCCCTGGGCACGGAGGGCCGGGGCCAGTTCGTTCAACAAGAGCGTCTCCTGGCGCCGAACCATTCTCTCCAGGGAGGCGCGCACGTCCTTCAGCAGCTGATCGGGCGTGCTCCCGTTGAGGGCGAGGCTCTTGATGCCGGCCACGACCTGGCGGCGCAATCCTGCCACCTGGACCTGGAAGAACTCGTCGATGCGCTCGCTGAACAGCACCAGGAACTTGACCCTCTCCAGCAGCGGTATGTCCCGGTCGGCCACCAGATCGAGCAGCCGGTCGTTGAAGTCCAGGTCGGAGAGCTGACGAGCGAAATAGCGCTGGCCCGAGTCGGGGCCGGTGCCGTCGGCCGGTCCCCGGATGGTTTCGACGCTCATTGGGCAACGATAGCAACCAGCCCAGCGGCCCCGTCCGGGCTCCGGAGCGGGTTCGATCGGCCCCCGTCGGGGAATGGTCCGGGGGTGGGCCACAATGTGGTGGACCCGCCCGGTGACGAAAGGGATCCGAAGTGAGCACCGACCGCACCATCGAAGTCATGGTGGAGATCCCCAGGGGTAGCCGCAACAAGTACGAGTACGACCACGAGCGCCACGTCATGCGCCTCGACCGCCGGCTGTTCTCCGCCACGTTCTACCCGGCGGACTACGGGTTCGTGCCGGACACGCTGGCCGAGGATGGCGACCCGCTGGACGTGCTGATCCTGCTCGACGAACCGACGTTCCCCGGCTGCATGGTGGAGTGCCGGCCCGTCGGGGTGTTCTGGATGACCGACGAGAAGGGCCCGGACGCCAAGATCATCTCGGTGGCGTGCGGGGATCCCATGTGGGAGTCCGTCTCCGACCTCGAGGGGCTACCGCCCCACCTGACCTTCGAGATCGCCCACTTCTTCGACGTCTACAAGGACCTCGAGCCGGACAAGCTCACCAAGGTGGGCGGCTTCGACGGTGTCGACGCGGCGTGGGACGAGATCGAGCGGTCCTTCGAGCGGGCCAAGGGTGCCCCGACCTGAGCACTCCCTGCCCAATCGCCGCTCAGCCTTGCACGACCGGCCCCGCCCACGTCCGTCGGAGCAGGGCACGGGCGAGCTGCGTCAGCCGAGAACCTGGGCCTTGGCGGCGGCGAACTCCTCATCGGTGAGCGCGCCGGCGGCGTGCAGATCGGCGAGCTTCTGGAGTTTGGTGATGGTGTCGTCACCAGCCGACGCCACGGGAGTCGGCGCCGCCGCCGGCGCCGGTGGGACCGGGGCCGGGGCGGCCTCGGCACCCTGCTGCTGCATGGCACGGTTGGTTCCGGCCTTCGCCCCCATGTAGGCGACGCCCCCCACGGCGGCGGCTCTGAGCAACGGGCGTCTACGCATGAACGGCACAGGTGCCCCCTTCAGCTCTCGTCGGATTCGAGGTCGATACCGAGGGCGAATGCCAACTCCGCTGCCGCCGACACGATCCGGACGTTGCCCACCGTCGGGTTGAGGGCCACGAGGAGCCCGAGGATCTCCTCGGGGGTCACGCCCACCTCGAGGGCGAACCCGACCTGGAAGACGTACGAGGCGGGAGCGGCGTCGGCGGCGATGAGCGCCGCGATGTTGACCAGTGAGTAGGTCTTCGGGTCGAGGCCCGAGGCTTCGAGATTGTCGAGCCGCGCCTCGAAGAGAGTCTCCAGCGCGCTGGTGTCGTGGCGTGCGACGCCGAAGAAGGCGTCGGTGGTACCGGTCGAGACTGCCATGGTCATTCCTCCACGTGTCGTTCTGGTTCCCAGGGGCTGGGGTCGCCAGGGCTGCTGCCGGTGCCCGCATTCGTGTCGGGAGGCCCGGCTTGCCGCCCCACAACCTAGTGGATGCCCCTTCCCGATTCACCTTGGCACGCGACGTTCACGGACAGATCGGAGAGGCGGCGGCGGCCGTATTACAGTGGTCGGTTGCCGAGCGGCACCGGTTCTCAGCGGGCGGTTTGCCTCAGGGTGCCCTGACAGGCACCGTCGGATGGGTACACCCGGCGTCAGTGACGTCGTACGGGGATGTAGCTCAGTTGGCTAGAGCACCTGCTTTGCAAGCAGGGGGTCGTGGGTTCGAGTCCCATCATCTCCACTGAAGTTGTCATTGCAACGTTTTACCTGGTCAGAGCCAGTATTTCACCGGCACTTCCGAACCTAGGCAAAACACGATGTTCGAACCCCCCTGACCTGAGAGAACACCCGCGTCGACGTGTGGACGGAATCGGCGACGTTGGCACAACGATCCGGCACGACCATCGGTTAACCGCGGACGAACGTTGCCTTGATGGTGATCGAGTTGTGAAGACCTGCTCCCATCTTCGTCCATCCGAGACCCCACTCACTTCGATCGATCTCGGTGCGAACGTCAAGGATGAGAGCTTCGTCACTTTCCGTCCGAAGGGCAGCTCGGAACTCGATGGCTCGGCTCACACCGTGTAGGGAGAGCATCCCTTGCAGAGTGCTCTGTCCCAGAGCACCAAGATGAGCGTGGGTCACGTCGAAGACCATGCTCGGGTACCTCTGAACGTCGAAGAAATCGGCATTGCGCAGGTGCTCGTCGCGCTTCTCGTTCTTTGTATCGATTGAGCCGGCATCGATGGCGACGCGGCCGGTGACGCGCCCATCGGCATCAACAGTGCCAGTGCCCTCGGTCGCACGCAGGGTGCCGTTGACAGTCGTGATCCACAGCGCCTTAGTGGTGAACCGAATCGTCGTACGTTGCGGATCAAGGGTCCAGTAACCCGTCAGATCTGAGATCGCATTAGGTGTTGCGCTTGCCATTTCCGTCATTTGAATCTCCTTGGATTAGTGATCGTGAGTCAAACGGGCTGACGGCGTGGTCATGCTGCAGAATTGAGGCGACGGCATTGGCTGACCGAATCTCGTTGTCGACAGAAGTCCCTCCCGTTGTGGGCGAAGCGATGAACGTCCGTCGGCCTGTCGTCGTCGACTCAGGGCAGTGATCCGGAGGGTTGGCGAGAGATTGCGGTCCAGGCTCATGACCCGGTTTGGGGATCGGCATCAACTTCGTCCGGCGCGGCAATCGGATAGATATCGACATCGAAGAATGGATTGAAGGGCAACGTTGCCAACGTCTCCATCACGTGCTCCTCATCGGAGGCGAACACTTCGAGAAATGCCGTCGCTCGGGAAGGGGCAACGAGATCGGTTCCAATCTTCCCGTCCGATTGCAACACGGCGATCTGCTTCTGTTCGTCAGCTCGTAGCGCCATCATCTCGGCGAAGTCCGTATCGTCGCGAATGGTTGCGACCACGACGAACGTCTGGAGGTCGGGAGGGGTCGTTGACATGGTGTGTCCTTTCATTGGAGGGTGAGGGCCATTGACGGAAGGGAGTACCGGATCGTGTCGGCTGCTAGACCGACCAGCGATTCTTGGCCAGTGCCATCAGTGGTCATTAAGATGACGGTGTCACCTGAGGTACCATAAGCCACTGAGATGACACTGTCAACCAATAGATTCGAGAGCCGTGACTAGTCGTGTTGAATCAGCAGCCCAGACGAGACGTGCCCTGCTCGACGCCGCCGCCGAACTTCTCGATGCAGGCGGCCCGGGGGCTGTGACACTCCGCGAAGTCGGAGCCCGCGCCGGCGTATCTCGGGGCGCGCCTTATCGGCACTTTGCCGACAAGGAAGGGCTGCTGACGGCGATCGTCGTCGAGAGCTGGGAGCGGATGGCCGACACCATCAATGCCATCGGTGCCACAGACACAGCTCCTTCCTCGCGGCTGCAAGAGATATTGATGTCATTCGTGGAGCTTGGTAGGGAACGTCCGCACCTCTACCAGCAGATGTTCGTCATCTCCAAGAGCGACCCCGGAGCAGGAGCTCGCGCTGCCCTCCGGGCACTAGATGAGTTCCTCACCATCGTGACGGAACTGGTCGGTGAGACGGATGCGCCGCACGTTGGCGCCTTGCTGTTCAGCGGAGCACACGGAATCGCCGAGCTCGAGATCAGCGGGCACCTGACCGAAGACAAGTGGGGCACAACTGCACAAGATCTCATTGCAACCTTGGTGGCCATGACTGACGCCTGTCACCCGGCGACGCGCCAGCGATCCGACAGCTCTGCTGGACGCCGACATCGCACGACGCCGAATCTGCACGGGGATGGGTTCAAGGGGTAGCACGACTCGGTGAAGTCGCGTCCGAGCATCCTCTGAATGACTGGAGCGATGAGAGTGCATCGAGCGTCCGGCTGAAGGCGAAGGCGATGGGCGCGCATGTCCAAGCGAAGTGTGAACACCAGGGCTGCTCGATTCGCCTGCCTAGCTCACTCGGGAGCGTCTTCGCCGACCCAGCGGGGGGAGCCGTCGGCGATCCAGGTCCCGATGACCTCCTCGCAAGGGACCACCAGCCCTGCGATGTTCGGATAGCCGGCGTAGGGCGCCAGCATGACCAGGGTCTCGCGCAGCTCGTCCGGCGTGAGCTCGCTCCGCTTGAGCGACGCCCGTGCCTGGATCTTCCAGGTGTCGACCTGGCCGTTGGCGGCGATGACCCCCATGAGGAGCATCCGCCGGGTGCGGACGTCGAGGACGCCGCGGCGCCAGACCTGATCGAAGAGGGTCCGAACCATGACGTCGTTGAAAGCCATGGTGCCCTCCGGCAGCGTGACCACGTCATCGGCGTAGACATCACGCAGGACCTCGAGCCCGCGGTCGTAGGGTGCTGGCGACTCCTCGGGCATGGGTGCTTCCTTTCAGGATGGCGCCTTTCGGTGCCGGTCAGGACGTTGCGGTGGGATCCTTCTCTTCGACCTCCACGGGCAGCCGGTAGGTCCGATAGAACTCAGATGCGGCTGTGTCCCGGGCGGGAAGGTCGACCCCCTGCTCGGCCCCGACCAGACACATGAGCTCGAGGTCCTTCACGATGATGGCCCCTGAGGTGCGGCGCATGGGCAGGATCTCCCGATCCGCGATGACCTCGTCGGGGAGCTCGTGGAGGCCGAAGAAGCTCGCACCCATCTGACCCAACTGGCCGTTGGCCTGCATGGCCTCCTTCAGCCCCACGACCGGGAGGTCGAGTTCCTTGGCCAACCGGACCGCCTCGGCGACACCGAGGTGGGAAACGTAGGTCTGCAGGTTCAGACAGAGCTTCAGCAGGTTGGCATTGCCCAGAGGTCCTGCTTGGACCAGCGTTTCACCACAGGCCGACAGGACCGGGCCCAGGGCCGCGATGTCCTCAGGCGCGCCACCGAGCAGGAAGGTCGTTCGTCCTTCCTTGGCCGCGAAGTGACCACCGGTCAGGCAGGCTTCGACGATCCTGACACCGTGCTCAGCGGCCTGTTCTGCGGCCCAGAGGATCGTCTCGGGGAGCACGGTGCTGTGGATGGCCACGACCGCACCGGCCGAGAGGTTGACCAGGAGACCCTCGGGCCCATCGAGCACCGAACGGACGTGGGCATCAGCAGGCACGCAGATGCCCACGAGGTCGGAGGCCCGCGCCACCTCGGCAACAGAGTTCGCGCCGGTGGCCCCCTTGTCGACGACGGCGTGGAGCGGCTCAGGGTCGACATCGAACACGGTCGGCCGGAGGCCGGCGCGCAGCATGCTCTCGACCAGTGGACGTCCGATGAGGCCGATTCCGATGAAGCCGATCCGGTCGGTCATGACACCGTCCTCGATGCCTTGCGACGTAGGCCGGCGGCCAATTGCGGGCTCACCATGGTCCTCGTCGTCCTGAAGGTGCGACCGGTGATACGCCAACCCTCACTCCCGTTGCACAGCTGGTCTTCATACGTTCCGATGGTGTCGATCCAGTCGTCAGGGTTGCTGGCCAGCACCGTAACGGCGTGCACGTAGGTCGTAGATCGAGAGTGGTCGCCGTCGATGTCGATCACGAAGTTGGAGAGCAAATGCTGGGTGGATCCCATGCCGGCATGGGCGGAGATCATGAACGATGTGAGGTCATCGATCCCCCGCCAGGAGCCGAAATCGCCGTAGTCGGCCGCGACATCGTCAGCGAAGCACGTTCGGAAGAGGACCCAATCCTTGGTGTCGACCGCACGTGCATAGTGGACCAGCACGTCGACGATCCTCTGTCGGTCCAATTCCATCACTCCCCCAGTCCGACGCCCGCTCGAGGCGGCCCGATCGTCGCGGGCGTCCACTTCCCTGGCGCGCTGCCACCTTGCCAGAGTGCTTTACACCTGTCAACCTGTGAGGACAGGTGTCGGCCACCGCCGGCGCGCACAAAAGGGGGTCAGCCGTGAGCAGTGACGTCCGCGGGGAGCACTACGACTCACCCGCTCGTCGACCATGACCCAGATCGAGGTTGATCGGACGGTTTCGACCCGACCACGCCGGTCGCTGTCCGAACGCCGATCGGTCACGGTCTCCGCATTGCTCGACGCCGGACTCAACGAGCTCGACGATGTGGGCTACGACAAGATGACGATCCGGTCTGTCGCTCAGCGGGCCGGCGTCACCCACACCACGGCATACAGCTACTTCACGTCGAAGGCCCACTTGATCTCCGAGCTGTACTGGCGACAGATGCAGTCGTTGCCGGTACCTGAGGTTGCAGATGGTGAGCCGTTCGTCGGTCGGGTCCGTGCCGCCTTTGAGGCCCCGGTCGCGATGCTGGCCGTAAACCCCGCACTGGCCCGCTCCATCTTCGTGTCGATCATCTCCGACGAAGCCGACGTCCGTCGGCTACGAGGTGCCGTGGCCAGGGTCCTGATCGACCGACTCCGAACAGCCCTCGGATCATTCGATGACCCCGAGCTCGTCGATACCCTGTTCATGGCCTACAGCGGGGCGATGATGTTCGCCGGCACCGGAAACCAGAACTTTCCCGATGTCCTCGCTCGGATGGAGACCGTGGCCCGCCAGATTGACCCCGATTGGAACCGGACACGCTGTGACGGCGAAGGTGACTGATCTGACTCCGGGCGCAGCGTGAGTCCATCCGCTACCGTCACCGGCGGCCAAACGAGATGACCGCCCCGAACCGGCTACGAAAATGCCGGTAGGCCAGGCTGGAGAGCGCCGCGCGATGGATTCCAACCAATCGGTCGGAGATGAGGAACGATCGCGATCTGAACTCACCGAGTCCACGCCCGTGAAGGTTCGACAGACCGGATTCGTCAATCGATTCCGGGTGACTCCCCAACGAGCGCTCCTCATGGTGATCGCCGCACTGGCTGGCCTCTCATACGCCTGGGGCATCAGCCAAGATTCTCTCGAGCCGTTTTATGCGGCCGCCGTGCGGAGCATGGCGTCCACCTGGCACAACTTCTTCTTCGGGTCCTTCGATCCGGCCGGGACCATCACCTTGGACAAACTGCCCGGTGCCTTCTGGATCCAGGCACTGTCCGTTCGGATCTTTGGCTATCACACCTGGGCAATGGTCCTGCCTCAGGTAGTCGAGGGTGTCCTGAGCGTTCTGTTCCTCTATCGCGCCGTGAACCGACTGAGAGGGACGGCGGCGGCCCTTGTCGCCGCATCCATCCTCGCGGCCAGCCCCGCAGTCGTCGCTCTCAACCGGGGCAACATCGCCGACACCGCCATGACGCTGTTCCTCGTGCTGGCGGCGGATGCCGTTTCGGCGGCGATTACTTCGGGCCGACTGCGGTATCTCGTCTATGCCGCCGTCTGGGTGGGGATCGCCTTCCAGGCGAAGATGCTCGAGGCGTGGTTGGTGCTACCGGCATTTGGGCTCGCCTATCTGTGCGGACGTAAGGATCCGTTGGCCCACAAGGTTCGACAGCTCGTGGTCGCCGGCCTGGTCACCACAGTCGTATCGCTTTCCTGGATGACGGCCGTGACGCTCACTCCGGCTCACGATCGCCCCTACGTGGACGGCAGCCAGAACAACTCTGTCTACGAGCAGGTATTCGTCTATGACGGCTTCGGGCGAACCAACCAACAGGCGGCATTCCAGCAGTTCCTGGGCGGCGTACCCGTGAGCCCGGATGTGCTCGACGGGCCCCCTCCGGCGTGGGATCGCCTCGTCCGAGGTGACCTTGGGCGCGACACCGGCTGGTTGCTGCCCGCCGCGTTGGTGCTCGGTGTGGGCGGGCTCTTCACCCGCCGGCGAAGCTACTTCATACTCTGGGCCGGTTGGCTGGTCCCGATGGTGCTGGTCTTCTCGGACGTCTTCATCATGCACGCCTACTACACCGCCGCGCTTGCTCCCCCGGTGGCGGCGATCCTCGGTGCCGGGGTCGCCAGCCTCTGGGAATCCCGGACCGGTGAGCGATCGGTGGCCTTGCGGCGTTGTGGCGCAGCTGGCCTGGTCGTGGCCGGAACGGTCGCCTACGGGATCTGGTTGACCCGATCATCGGGGGCGAACGCACCGAACTGGCTCGGACCCCTGGCAGCGTCAGTGGGCGTCGTCTCTGTTCTCCTCTTGGGGATCTCGGCCACCGCCTGGGCCCGTCGATGGATTCTCGCCGCCGCGCTGATCGCCGGCTCTGCCGCCATCCTGGTGTTTCCCGCTTCCGGCGTCGTGCTCCTTGCCAGCGAACATCGGGGCTACACGGATACCCCGTTCGAGTCGGAGCGGACAGTCGCACAGTACGAGGCGCTGGTCGGTCTGTCCTCAGCGAAGGAGTCCGCGGCGATCGTCCCGATCTTCGAGAGGCTCCAGATGGGATCTCCCTACGTCATGGCGGTCTACACATCGGCGGTCGCCTCGATCTTCATCTCGGGGAGCGGAAAGGAGTTTCTTCCCATCGGCGGCTTCACCGGTTCCATCCCCGAGCCAACCCTCGATCAACTCAAAGCCATGGTCCGAGCGGGCACGTTCCACCTCGTGCTCCTGACCGGGGGCCACGATCCCCGTCTGACGTGGATTGCCCATCACTGTCAGCACCTCGGACCGGGCGGCAGCTCCGTCGGTCTCGTCACCTGTCAGCCGGCCGATGCACGGGCCGGCAGCCGGTGATCACTCGGGACTTCATGCTGAAGCGCGCCGCGTGGTGGCCACGGGCGCGTGGTGACTCGATCGCCGGAAGCGCCGTGGAGGACCTACTGCGGCACCGAGGTCATCTGCGCCAGCATCTGTTCCACCGCCACCTGGTCAGGTCCCACGAACGGTCCGGCGTCCGGAACGGCCGCCAACGAGGCGAGGAACTGGTCCATCATGCGGCCAGGAGCAGCGGGCAGGTGACTGCTCAGGATCAACGACGGCTCGAACTCGGCGACGGCGTCGAGCCCTTGGCTCAACTTCCCACGGTCGACCTGGTGCATCCAGGGCGAATCGATGGTCGCCCAGAGCACCTGTCCCTCCCGCAGGTCCCCATCGGCGAGGTCGGCAGCGCTGTGTGGGACGTCCTGCAGGAGCGCCCCGAAACAGTCGGCCGGGAAGAGCACTCCGGAGCTGGTGTCGAAGAAGCCGGTCGTCGACGGGTTGTCGAAGGTCGGAGGCCTGAGTGCGGCGAGGGTACGACTGCCGAGCGTGATGCTCTGTCCCGGGTTGACGAGGTGGACCCTGTCCATCGGAAGTGGATCGGACACGCTCATGATGCCGACGCCGAGGAATGTGGTGATGACCTTGATGTCGGGGTACTCGGCGAGCAGCTGGCCGAGTGCGCCGATGTGGTCGCCGTCAGTGTGGGTGAGCCAGATCCATCGGAGGTCCGCTGGGTCGATGACCGACGTGAGTGCACTCATGAAGCTCTCACGCTCGACGACCGGACCGGTGTCGACCAGGAAGGGGACGTCCCCATGGAGCACGAAGGAGTTGATGGCGAGTTGGCCGAGGCCCGGGATGGGGAAGTTCGTGGTCAGGACGTCGATGTCCGGTGCGGCCTTGTAGGTGGTGATCATGAAGTGCTCCTTTGCGTTGGTTGATCTGATGGTCGTCAGTGGAACTTGGTGCATCGGGCATGGCTTCGCCCGGGGTCGGTCCCATGGGGGCCGGTTGGACGGGTGAACTGGCCCCTACGGCGAGGTGATGTCGATGCCGTGCCGTCGGGCCGCGGCCACAAGTTCCACGTTGCTGTGTGGGGGCAGGTCCGGAGGTGGGAGGGACCCGGCCGTCGCGGGCCAGCCGCACGCACGGGTGAAGCCTTCGAACCCGGCCGGTGTGACGAGGATGAGGAAACGGGCCACCTCGGAGTCGACACTGAACCGGTGACCAACTCCCCGGGGTCCGAAGACGAAATCGCCGGTGCTGGCCGTGCGGGACTCCTCACCCAGCCAGAACGTCAACTCCCCATCGAGGATGTACCAGGCCTCGTCCTCGTGACGGTGCGTGTGGACGGGCGAACCCGACCCGCGGGGTGCACGGACCTCGGCCAGGGCGAGCTGTCCGTGGGTCTCGTCGCCGGTCACCTTGTAGCGGAGCAGGCTGTCTGCGAACCAGACCCCCTCGCCCTCGTCGGGGCCCAACAGGAAGGCGGCGGGTGCCACCTCCGTCGTCACGACGTCGCCTCTGGTGCGATGGCCCCTTCGGCGGCCGTCTTGAGTTGGCCGAGGGTGTGGTCCATGCCCTCCCTCAGCTCGCGGGCCCGGTTGGTCGGGACATCCACGATGCGGGCCCACAGAGGAATCCATCGCACCACATAGGACTCGACGACCCGGGTACCACCCTCGGCCGGCTCGAACCGGTAGTGCCATTCGGTCGACTCGCGCCCGCCTTCCTCGGTGACGAAGGCGAATTCGCGACCCGGGTCGGCCGCCAGCACCCGGCCCTTTCGGGACCACTTCATCAGGTTGGCCGGTCCCCCCTCGTTGTGCCCGATGAACGTCGCCCCCACGACGGGATCCGGGGAGCCACCCAACCACTCCACTCGCTGGCACTCCGGGCTCCACTCGCCCATCCGGGGCAAGTCGGCCACGAGTGCGTAGATGCGCTCGGGTGGCGCATCGACGATGGTCTCGGTGCTGTCGTGCTTCAGCCACCACCGTGTGCTCGTCTCGGCCATGTCTCCTCCATCGATCGGCTCGTCCCTCACGGATCATGAAACTAATACCATTAGCTAAAGCTGTCAAGCCTTCTTTGTGCTATGGTTAGGCAAATGACGAGGACGACCAGCTCGGACGCGGCTCCCATGCCTCCGGCGGATCGTCGGGCCCGCCGACGACAAGAGACCATCGACGAGATCCTGGACATCGCGGTGGCCATCATGTCCGAGGAGGGTGTGAACGGGCTGAGCCTTTCGGAGGTGGCGAGGCGACTCGGCGTCCAACCCCCCTCGATCTACAAGTACTTCCCCTCGCTCATGGCCATCTACGACGAGCTCTTCCTGCGTGGCCAGAGCATTCACCTCGAAGTCGTGCGTGACGCTATGGCCACCGCCGATCCTGGACTCGATGCGCTCATTGCCGGCCTCGAGGCGAGCGGTCGCTGGTTGCTGGCCAACCGCGCGGTGGCAGAGCTGCTGTTCTGGCGCCCCGTACCGAAGTTCGAACCCTCACCCGGGGCGATGGCCATCAGCCAGGAGATGATCGACATTCAGCGCGCGGCGTTGGTCGATTCCGTGACAGCCGGCCAACTCGGGCCTGGAGCCGACTCCGATGAAGCTGTCTTTCTGATCTCCACACTGATCATCGGGGTCCTGAGTCAGGCATTCGCCAACGAGCCCGATCTCGAATGGGGCGACGGGCGCTTCACCCCCCTGTTCCCCAAGCTCATGCGGCTGCTCGTGGCCGCCTATCCGCTTCCGTCCTAGCGGAGGATCGGCCCGGCGTCCCTGTGGGAGCCTCACTCGTGGAGTGGGGCAGAGTCCGACTCATCGCCGCCCGGTCGGGCCACTCGTTGGGCTTCGCCCCATCCGGCAGGCCACCGACGAAGTGGCCTGCTGGATGGTGGTCGAGTAAAGCGGGCCGCTCCTCGCCGATGTGCCCCCTCCGAGATCGATAGTGCCTCAGACGCCAAGTCCCCGAAGCGCATCGCACCTTCGGGGACCTGAGGCTCATTGAGGGTCAGGCGTCGCGGTGCGCTATCCGCATCGATGCTGCGACCAGGATGATTGCGGCATAGCCCCCGATGACGGCAATGGCAGCTCCCGGCCTCAGAAGTCCCGCCGAATGGTTGACCGTGACGGCGGCCTCGAGCGCAGTCCCGGGCAGGTACTGACGGAGCCCGGCCGGAAGGAACTGACCGAGCACGGCTCCTCCGACGATGACCAGCACCAGTGCGGTAGTCGCCCCGGCGGTGTGTCGGATGAGGCCACCGAGGCCGACCCCGATGATGGCAACGAGGCTGACGGCCAGGGCCGCGAAGACCAGGGCCTGGAGCACGCCGGGAGACCCGAAGGACACCTGAAGGTGCTTGCCGGCGAAGGCCCGCTGACCGACCTCGAAACTGACCACGGCAGCCAGCAACGCCACCGGGAACGCGAACGCCGCGGTGATCGCAGCTTTGGCTGCCAGCACCAGGCGTCGGGCAGGTGTCGCGGCGAACGTGGACCGGATCATCCCTGTCGAGTACTCGGCGGTGACGGCACGCACGGCGAGCGCCCCGAGCAGCACGGTCCCGACCAGGAACAATCCCCCCAACGAGCAGGCCGTCGGGTCGAACGTGGCTCGCTGCGCAGGGGTCATGGTGGCCCACTGGTTGACCTGGGAGATGCAGAGGACGGCACCCAGACCGATGGAAATGGTGACCGCGATGACTGCCGTCCGCCAGGTGGAGGGCAGCGTGCGCAGCTTGGTCCACTCCGACTTGAGAGCTCTGCTGGTCGGAGCCGTCCTCGCCTGCCGGGCCGGTGGTGTGAAGTGAATCGCATCGATGGTGTGGCTCGCAGTACTCATGTCAGATTCCTTTGCTCGATCCGGCCAGCTGGCCGGCGTGGTAGTCGGTTTCATCCTTGGTCAAGTCGAAATAGGCCTCCTCGAGCGACGACCCGAGTGGGGTCAGCTCGACGAGGGTGACGTCGTCGGCGGAGGCGGCGCCGCCGATGGCGGCAGCGTCCATGCCGGTCACGACCATGGTGCCGTCGGATCCGCACTCGATATGAGCGCCGCGTCGGGTGAGGGCCGCGCCCAGGTCGGACTGCTCCACAGCCCGGACCCGGACACTCGGGGCGGTGTGGCGGTTGATGAACTCATCGGTGCCAGCGTCGGCGATGATGCGGCCCCTGCCGATCACGATCAGGTGATCGGCGGTCTGGGCCATCTCGCTCATCAGATGGCTGGAGAGGAACACCGTGCGGCCTTCTGACGCCAGCGCCTTCATCAGGTTCCGGATCCAGAGGATGCCCTCGGGGTCGAGGCCGTTGATCGGCTCGTCGAACATCACCGTCTCGGGGTCGCCGAGGAGCGCGGCGGCGATGCCCAGCCGCTGATTCATCCCGAGCGAGAAGGTTCCGACCCGCTTCCCCGCCACATCGCTCAGGCCCACGATGCCGAGCACTTCGCCCACCCGGCGACGGGCGATGCCGTTGCTGTCAGCCAGCCACATGAGGTGGTTGGCGGCACTGCGGCCGCCGACGATGGCCCCGGCGTCCAGGAGCGCCCCGACCGACCTGAGCGGATCAGCCAGTTCGTGGTAGGGCTTGCCGTCCACTCGGACTTCTCCGGAGGTCGGGTCGTCCAGGCCCAGGATCATGCGCATGGTGGTCGACTTGCCGGCTCCGTTGGGCCCGAGGAATCCGGTCACCTGTCCGGGCCTGACGGCGAAGGAGACCTGGTTGACCGCTACCGTCTTGCCGTAGCGCTTGGTCAGGCGGTTTGCCTCGATCATGGTGCTTCCTTTCCTCGATGTTCTTGCTCCTGGAAAGCAGCCTGCGCCCGGTGCCTGAGGTGCCGCTGACGTGGCCCTGAGGTGGCGAGTCAGCCCCATCGAGCCGCACCTGGTCATCGGTCGTACCGTGGGGGCGTGGAAGTCAAGGTCTTCGGCGAGTTCGAGGTGGTCGAAGGGGGTGTGGCGATACCCGTTCGTGGCGCCAAGCAGCGGGCCCTCCTGGCTCTCCTGGCGCTCAACCGCGGGAATCCGGTCAGCGCCGATCGGCTGATCGACCAGCTCTGGGGAGACGGGCAGACGGCGAAGCCCGCCAACGCCTTGCAGGCCCAGATCGTCCAACTGCGCCGAGCGCTCGGAGCCTCCGCCATCGTCACCTCCGAGTCCGGCTACGCGCTCGATATCGGCGCCGCTGACCTGGACGCAGCCCGATTCGAGGACTTGGTGGCCGAGGGTCGCCGCCTGAGCACCGAGGGCGAGGTGGCCCGGGCGTCCGCCGTGCTCGGTGATGCCCTCCGGTTACGGCGCGGCGAGCCGCTGTCCGAGTTCGCCTACGCCGGCTTCGCCGACGCCGAGCGGGCCCACCTCAACGAGTTGGCCCTGGTGGCAACCGAGTATCGCGTCGAAGCGGACCTGGAGCTCGGCCGTCACAACGAACTGGTGGGCGAGCTCGAAGCGCTGTGCCGCGACCACCCGCTACGCGAGCGCTGTTGGGAACTGCTCATGCTGGCGCTCTACCGAGCGGGACGCCAAGCTGAGGCGTTGCGGGCCTACACCGAGATCCGCGACCGCCTGGTCGACGAGCTCGGGGTCGACCCGGGCTCGAGCCTGCGCGAGTTGGAAACCCGCGTGCTGGACCACGACCCGTCTCTCGTCGCCGAGCAACTGCCAGTGCACCGTGCACCGGCGATGCCGGCAGTGCCGGCAGTGCCGGGCAATCTGCCCGAACCACTGAGCAGATTCCTCGGGCGTGACGCCGAACTGGAACAGGTGGGCGAAGCGATTGCCTCCAGCCGCTTGGTCACACTGATCGGACCCGGTGGAGTGGGAAAGACCCGCCTGGCGGTCGAGGCCGCGGCCCGCCTGCGGGAACAGCACCCGGGCGGCACGTGGCTGATCGAACTGGCCGGGGTGTCCGATCCCGAAGGGGTCGGCCCGGTGGCGGCCGGCACGCTCGGAGCCGTACAGCCTGGCATGGGTGACGCCCAGCCCTCTGGATCCACGGCCGTGCTCATCGCCCGGCACCTCGCCGGCCGTTCGCTGGTGGTCGTCCTCGACAACTGTGAACACGTCATCGACGAGGCTGCCGGCCTCGCCCACACCCTGGTCGGAAAGGTACCCGGCCTTCGCCTCGTGGCCACCAGCCGCGAGCCGCTCGGTGTCCCCGGCGAGATCCTCATACCCATCGGCGGGCTGGCATCCCCGGCTGCCATCGAGCTCTTCGTGGATCGTGCTCGTGCGGTCCAGCCAGGATTCGAAGGCGACGGCCCGGCCGAAGCGATCATCGACGGCATCTGCCGACGACTCGACGGACTGCCCCTGGCCATCGAGCTTGCCGCCGCCCGGCTGCGAGCCCTCCCCCTGTCCACGCTGGCCGAGCGACTCGGCGACCGCTTCGCGCTCCTCACCCGCGGCGCCCGCACCGCGTTGCCCCGCCAACAGACGCTGCGTGCCGTCGTGGACTGGAGCTACGACCTGCTCTTCGAAGACGAGCGGCGCCTGTTCGCTCGGCTGTCGGTCTTCGTCGGCGGCTGCGAGCTCGAAGCCGTCGAGGCGATCTGCGTCGACGACGAGCTCCCGAGCGGCGACGTCCTCGACGTCATGAGTCGGCTGGTGGACAAGTCCCTCGTGACGGCCCCGACACCCGGTGAGACCCGGTTCACCCAGCTGCAGACGTTGTGGGAGTACGGCACCGCCCGCCTCGACGACTCCGACGGGGCGGACGCGGTTCGCAGCCGACACGCCGCCTTCTACCGCCGTTTCGCCGAGAACGCCAACGGACGCCTACGAGGTGCCGGCGCGCCCGAGTGGAGCGAACGCCTGACCCCGGAGTTGGGCAATCTGAAAGCTGCGCTCGATTGGCAACTGGGCACCGGGAACATCGACGCCGCACTCTCCATGGTCTCCGGAATGGCCTGGCTGTGGTTCGTCAACAGCGATTTTGCCGAAGGCGCCCGTTGGCTGGCCAGTGCGCTGGGCGCCGAAGGGGCACGCCGTGCTGAGCTGCACGCCACCGCCCTCGTATGGCACGGGTACTGCGTCGGCATGTCGTTCAGCCCGGCGGCGGGCGTCGCCGAATGCGAGGAGGCCATTGCCGTCTTGAGGCCGGGTGGTGACCCTATCCGCCTGGCCGAGGCGCTCCTGCTCGGAGCGTCG
>CAVSSP010000003.1:0-407179 GCA_963730685.1 uncultured Acidimicrobiales bacterium
CCAGGAAGTATGTATGAGGGGACCCTCGTCGAAACGCTGAAAAGGGGAAGTCCGAGGGGAGAATCGGAACCGATCACGGTTGATGGGGCTGACTGTGTGTCGTTGCGGTACCGTCGAGGGTGATGGTTCCCGATCTCGTCCAGAACACGAAGCGCCGGTGCAGACGGCGAGTGATTGTGCACACTCGCTATGCACCGAAAGAATCCAAGCACCGCTTCGACGTTGGGTTTTCGATTGGGAGGGAAGCCACGATCCGCTGGATGCCGTCTCAGAGGGATCGGGCACATTCCAAGCGTGTACTGATGCACCTGGTTTCACATTTTCAAGACGAGTTCACGCTTCCTGACCTTTGGGCGATCACGGTCGTGGACGAGGACGCCCCCGGCGGCTGTGATCGGCAGACGCCGCTCGTCGGGGCTCGGACAACCCAGGCACCCCCATCTTTTCTCCCCTCGCACATTTGCCGGGAGAAGGTACTGACCACGGTCTAACGGACCGCCCCTTCCCACCTCTCCGGGCCTCCGTCGGGAAGTGGGTTGGAGAAATGGGATGTCAAGATCAAATCAGGGTCATTCGGCCCGCAAATCGGCAGTAGCCATTAAGCCCGACCCCGAGACGTTGGCACTCTCGGTGAACCAGGTGGCTTGGTTGCTGGGGGTTAGTCCAAACACGGTGTGGACGATGGTGGGACGAGGGCAACTGCCATCGTTCGTTGTAGGTCGTCGCCGGTTGGTTTCCAGGGTCGAAGTCGAGGCCTTCATATCCAGCGGTGGTAAAGCCGTCGGTGATGGGTGATGACGATCGTGGTCCAAAGGAGAACTCGACCCCCAACACCGAGGTCGTCTCGCCCTACTAACAGAGCTGAACACAAGGTACGAAGTACCAAAACACCAGCGAGCAAATACCAACCTGGTGGTTACGGAGTTGATTACCTTGAACTGGCATTTGGCATTAGAGAGCCAACATTTAGGTCAACCAAATCCGCTACGTGGACCCCAAGGGGGTACGACACGGAGAATGGTCCAGTGTTCACGTCGGGCGCCCTGGAAATCATTTACCAGGGTTACAGCATCCGACTGCGGGTGTACCGCAGCAAGCTGTATGGCTGGCGGTGCTTTCTGCATTTCAATCCATCCCGGATTGTCCAGCCGGTCGGGATCGGACTCTGTCGGCTACGTGATCTCCACGAGGTGATCGACGAGGTAATGGTCATCGTCTCGCGGCATGTGCGGCCATTACGTCCCTCCGACTACTACAGTGTCCGCCGTCTTGACGTGGCCCGTAACTTTAGTGGGGTTGTTTCGCCGATTGACTATCTGACTGGCCTCTTCGGCGTCTACCGGCCTCACACCAAATCAGCCAGCCTCATCAAGGGCCGTGACGGAATAATCGGAACGCTCCGTGCTGGGTCACCATCGGGCGGGTGGGTGTCCCTGTACGACAAGCATTTGGAGTCACCGCATCTCGCGCCAGAGGGCACGATGCGGGTCGAGGTGCAGGCCCGCCAGAGTTGGTGTCGGCGCTACGGGGGCATCTACACCGTCTCTGACCTCACAGTCGAGAACCTCAGTAGGCTCATCCGAAAGCGAGTCCGCTGGTTCGGCCTGGAGCGTGAAGTGATGACGTTTGAGACAGCGTGCGAGAAGGTCCTTCGCAGTCACCAGCTCGATAGGAGGGTTCAGGACAACCTCATCCGCTACATCCTGGAAGCCCAGATGGGCCTCGACTTCACGGCAACACTCAAGTCGATCGCCAAATACCGGGGCATCCTCGGCGACCTGAACATCTCGATCCAGTTGGACACGGACGTTCGTCAGTCGGTGGGCCACCTGGATCTCAGAACAGGTACCGAGGTGCGAGTCGCGTGAGGCCATGGATAGCCCAGAGCCCCCGATGAAGCCCGGCTGGTACCGACCCACCCGCGCCGCGGGTAGAGGGGCTCATGCAAATGTGTCAATCCCTCAGGTCGACAGTCCTCCCTGATCGTGTAGGCCCTGACCTGAGTGACGAGGCAGCTATCAACAGCCCCCTGGCTCACGGGCCGGTCGTGTGGCCATCGAAGACGAGGACCCTCGCGCACCGGATTACTTGACCACCCTTGCAAGAAGGGCAATCAGGCTGTGGTAGCTGTCCTCTGGCGATCGTGGATTGGGTTGAGCCTGCCCCGTCATGTCTCTTCCGCTCGGTCAATAGCCTCACCCACAACACCAGGTTCGCAGCCAGAGTTGAGCGAATCGATGACCGCCTTCCAGGTTGACCAGATCTGCTCTTGCTGATGCACGAACTGACCCGACCGCCTTCGTGTCCCGAACCCCTGATCGACGGCCAACTGCTGGACCGCTGAAATCAGCTCGGCCGGGTAAAGCCGACGTCGGGTGCACTCTTTCCCCGGCTGGACGATGAGCGGAGCGGGTGGGATCAAGCCTGAGGCCTCCCACCGCCGGATCGTGTGGGATTTGCGTCGGAAGGCTGCTGCCATTTCGCCGACTGTCCCGAGCGTCCGCACCTGCCCGCCAATGACCATTTGGACTCTCCGACCCTTCGCTGACCTGTCCATGGCGAAATGATGCTTGCCCGAGGAGGCCGGACGGTAGTCATGGCCCGAGAGACCCGCCTGCGACATCAGGTACAATGGTCCCTGCAAACATCCAGATGGGACGAGAGACCAAGCTCGCTGACTCCCAGCCAACCCGCCGAAGAGGCGAAGGTGGCCCTGCTTGGTGCGATGAGGAGAGCAAATGCAAGGTCAAGAGCCGGAGCAGTCCTCTGCACCCACCCGGTATTCAAAGCCCGGAATCTGTGGCACCTTCGGTCGGGGGCACGACGTTCACCACGTCCCCGCCATTCGGAGCAGCAATGTCCCTCACCGTCGGGGCAAGCTGGCCCTGGTGTCGGGCAACCTGATCATCGTCGATTTCGGTGATCTTGATTTCAGGAGCTACCACAACCACCACCCGCAACGCCTTCTGACGACCACCAAGATCGGTGGCACGGTGCGGATACCCGAAGGTTACGGCTCGATCCTCCGAAGTGCAGGCGGTTGCTTCTCCATCCTTCCGGCGGAGGATGATTGGGTACCGTGCGACGAGGAGCGGCCACTACCGCCGAGCTTCGTTCCACTCCGAAAGGGTGAAGGCGACAAGAGCGCTACGCCGATCCCTGACCTGAGCCCAGTCACACTCCCGATCCTCCAGGTGATCAGGAAGTGGTTCCCACGCTCCGACGACAACGCTCGGGCTGAGTTGGCATTTGCCATTGCCCACGATGTCCTGCGTGCCGGTCACGTCAAGGGTCGGCTGTGGATGGCCAGTGTTTCACGGGTCCCATTGGCACCCCGAGGTCGGGATTCCACGCTCGTCGGCCAGATCCACTCGACAATCGGGGAGTGGTTCCGCCACTACCCGGCCCCAGCGTGTCGAGAGCTGGCCGAGCACATCGCATTTGAAGTGCTGGACGCTCGTCATGTGCAGGAGGAACTGTGGAGCCTGCGTGTTCCCGACGACGGGGAGGTGGACCAATGACCAGCCCGAATGACGTGACGCTCCGATGGAATCACGGGATGGCCGACGGAGTGGTGAAGTCTGCCTATGCACGGGTCACACTCACGAGCCCGATTGCCGATTCCTCCGAACAGCTGAGCGTCATCTCCCTCGACATCAACCCCGATGACGACGGATTTCAATGTTCCGCCTACCACGGGGATGAAGAGGACGTTCCATTCAATGAGGGCGTCAGTACGGGATCGGCCCCCAACCTGGTGTTGGCAAAACAAGACGGATGGGCTGCGGTGTGCAAGGTCCTGACCAACCTGGGCTACACGGACGGCGAAATCGCGGAGTCCATCTCACAACCCGCTGGTTCGTTGACACTCGACCTGGACGAGTGGGATGACAATGACGAGTGACCGGCCCACGCCGGAGCAGCAGCAGGCGACGGCCCGGCGATACACGGGACAGCGGGCGCCTGGCTGTCGAGGACACCCCGAGCCCTCCGACACTCCCACCGGCCTTCCCGAAGGCCATACGAGGCTTCAGGAGAGCCTTCTGGCACTGGATGAGGTGGGTGACCTGCTGGACCGTCATCGGCCTCATCGTGGCGGCCTTTGCAGCGCATCAGGTCCGGGCCTCACTTCAAAGCACTGGCACCACGGTCCCCGCTTACTCGCCTGCTTACCCCTCGCCCACAGTGCCACCATCGTGTTCGCTGCTGCCCTTGGGGATGTTGGCGGTGTTCTGGCTACTCGTCGGGCGGGCTATTACCTGCGACTTGTGTGGACGACGACTCAGACGGCGCTAATGCCCATCCCGTCGCTTGCCGAAATCGAGCAGCAGTTCGGGTCGGAGGGCTGTAACCCCTCGACCTTGGCCGACGTCGTCGCCATGCATCGGGTATTTGAAATCGCAGAGGAACGAGGCCGCCCTCCTCGCCGGAGTGCTGGTGATCGGCCCGCAACTGCTGGCCCGCCAGGCACAGGGCAAGCCGTTACTTTGAAATCGTTCGCCAGGGCCAGCGTCGTCTCGCCAGAATCACTTGGACCCCCACCTTTGGCTACCCTTTGTAAAGTCCAGACCGGTGTTTGCTTCAGCTGTTCGGAGTGCCGCCAGTCAATCCGTCGATGCAGAAGGAGTCGGTGAACGCCGATGCCTCAACCACCTTCGCTGAGCCCCGAGCAGCGCCGAGCTGCCCTTGCGAAGGCGGCCCGCGTCCGCCACGAGCGAGCCGAACTGATTCAGCGGCTCAGACTTGGCCAGATCACTGTGGCCGACCTATTGAAGCAGGCCGATACTGACGAGACCGTCGGCAGGATGAAAGTCCTCTCGGTTCTACAAGCAATGCCTGGCCTCGGCAAGGTCAGGGCTCGACGGCTGATGGACGGGCTGGAGATCGCTGAGTCGAGACGAATGAGTGGGCTACGCGAAGGGCAGCGAACTCGACTCGCGACGGTGGGCATGTCCCTTCCTCCCGGGATCTACCCATGCCCCGAGTGCAAGAACGATCTCGGTCGGTCCGACCATAAGCCCGGATGCCCGCTGAAGAAAACAAAGGGGCAAGCGTCAGGTCATGCTTGAACGGTCAGGCTCCATAGCGGCTCCATTGCTTGCCACAGTGAGCTTCGCTTTAATCGGAATCATCCTCCCCCTGCCATCCGGCACCGTTCGATGGCCCGATACCGCCTTACTGCTTTTAGTTGCTGCGGGATTGCTTCTTGTTGGAAGCCTCCAGGCCGTCTTCTGGGACCGCGGTGCCGACGGTGGCTGGGGGTTTTTTGCTCGCCTCCTCTACGACACGGGAACCCTCGCGCTGATTGCAGCCATCACATTGCTTCTCGTACCTGGGAGCAAAAGTCTCTCAGGGGTTCGACTATTCACGGTGATCATGGCATCAGTCGGGTTCATACTGGAGTTCATTTGGGCTCTGGTGGGACTTGTGCTCGACCGGAGGGGTGCGTTCAGACAGGCTGCGGCCCGCCGGACGGCTGCTCTCATAGCGGAGGCCGCAGCGACGAAGCCGTGAAGAGGCATCCCAACAACGTCGAGCGTGTCGGACACTATGACCCCCTTTCATTGGTCGCTTCGATCTCCGTAAATGGATGAACCCAGTCGTGGCGTGGACCGATTACCCCTGATGCGATGGCGCGGATGCCGTCTATGTCGCTTGACCGACCGATCAATACCAGTTCGTCGCCTGCTTCGAGCACGGTGCTACCGCTGGGCACCACAAGATCCCGTTGCCTCTGGATCGTCGTGACAATGATGCTCACCGGTAGGCCAGCCTTTGAGAGCGGTTGCCCTACAAGCGGGGACCCTCCGCCCACGGTCACTCGGTCGGTACCTGCCGCATCGCCCTCGCCATTTGCCCTCTGAAGGCTGGCCAGAAGACCCAGGCGGTATCCCCTGACCACGTCCGAGGTGGCGACGGTCCCGACCACCTTCCGCTCGCTATCGAGAACCGGCACCCAGTGTTCGGCGGAGGAGGACATCGCATCAACGGCCACATCGAGGTGAGCCGAGTCGGTCACCGTCGGAGCTGTCACATCGACGAATGACTCCAGCCGGTGCTCGCGGGCCATGGCGCTCGCCTCCAGACGCCGCAACGAAAGAGTCCCTTCGAACCGACCCTCCTTGTCCACCACAGGTGCTCCGGTCAGTCCGTCGTTCATGAGCTGATCGCGAGCCATCACGATCGAAGTTCCACCGGTGATCACCAGACGGGGAGGTGCCATGGCCTGACTGACCGGTACGTTGGCCAGGACAGGCATGCCGATGAGGAGCCGTTGGGCGGGAGCGTCGGCCCTGGTCCTCAACTGGCTTCGATAGATGGTGTCGTCGCTCCGGCGCACGATGAACCACGCCAACCCGACAGCGATCATGGCCGGACCCAGGATCGAGAGACTTCCGGTCATCTCGGCCACCATCAGCATGACGGCCAACGGGGCGCGGGAGATGCCGCCGAAGCAACACATCATCCCGACGATCACATACGGAGCCGGGTTGTGCCCCATGGACGGGACGATTGGTTCGAAGAGCCGCCACACCGAGGCCCCGATGAATGCGCCGATGACCATGCCAGGACCGAAGATGCCGCCGGAACCGCCCGAGCCGATGGACAGGCCGGTGGCCAGGATCCGGGCGAACGGGAGCACGAGGACGATCCACAGCGGCAGGGTCAGCAGCTGGTGGCCGAGTCCTTGCTGGATCCAGCCGTAGCCGGTGCCGAGCACCTCGGGGATGGCCAGAGCGATGAGGCCAACGATCACCCCACCGATGGCAGGCTTGACCCAACGGGGGAGCGTCACCCTCCCGAACAGATCGGAGATGCCATAGAAGCTCTTGGCGTAGAGAAGACCGATGAGACCCCCCAGTACACCGATCAACGCGAACCACAACAGATGGGTTGGATCGGAGAAGTGATAGCTACCGGCAAAGCCGAACAGGGGTGTGAACCCCACCACGGTGCCGAAGATGATGTACCCGACGAGCGAGGCGACGAAGCTCGGCAGCAGCGCCTCGGCGTCGAAGTCGTCCCGGTAGAGGATCTCGGTGGCCAAGACTGCGCCGCCGAGGGGTGCGCCGAAGATCGCGCCGATGCCTGAACCGATGCCGGTGACGACGGCGATGCGGGCGTCGGCCGGGCTGAGGTCCAACTCCCGGGCCAGCAGCGAGGCGAACCCGGCGCTGATCTGGCCGGTGGGTCCCTCCCGACCTCCCGAACCACCCGAACCGATGGTGAGTGCTGATGCCACGATCTTGACGATCACCGCCCGGAAGCGGATGCCCCGGGGGTTGTGGTGGACCGCCGAGATGGCTGCATCGGTGCCATGGCCCTCGGCCTCCGGTGCGAACCGGAACACCAGGATCGCCCCAAGAAGTGCACCGAGCCCGACCACCAGGGGCAAGGCCCAAGGCCGCGTGAACGATGCTGAGGCCCCATGACCGCCTTCGCCGATCGGGGTCGGTACGTGGTATCCGGCCAACGTCCCGAGGAAGAAGTGGGTGCAGGCGAGCAGTGCCTCGTAGAAGACGACGGCACCAACTCCGGCCATCGTCCCGATGAGGAAGCCGAGCACGAGCCACTTCTGCAAATAGGACGCGCCCGCGAGCCACTGGGAGGCCTTTGTCATGGCGGCGCGCCATGAGGTTCGGCGAAAGACGGTCATCGGCGACCGTTCATTTCGAACTCCGGGCCAACCGATGAAGGTGGACATGGGTGTGGCCGGTAGGACCCAAGCGAGTACGCCGTAGCTCGAAAAGGACTGACCGACGGCCGCACGGGTCCATCAAAGGTCCCAACTGCGTTGCCAGTCCGCCTCCGGGATCTCTCCGGCCGCGTTCCCAAATGCAGTGAACGCCCGAACCAAGTTCGCTCGCTCCTTCGGGTCAACGGCGGTAAGGATCTGACCGATCTCCTGACGGCGTCGGAGGGTCACCCGGTCAACGAGCCGTCGGCCCTCGACGCTCAGATCCAGCACCACCGTCCGGCGGTCCCCGTCGTCTCGACGCCGGGTGATCAACGCCTTACCTTCCAGGCGGTCACACATGCGGGTCGCAGTCGAAGGGTCGACGTTCAATGCCTGTGCCAGGTCCACCGGACGCTGCGGTCCCCGTGAAGCGAGCACCACCAGAGCCCGGTATTGAGGCAATGAGACGGACACTTCCTCGGCCAGGGATCGGGCGGCCACCGCCACGAGGACTCGACTGGCGGTGAGGACGGCGTCAGCCAGGTCCTCCCCGCCGGACCCGGCGTCACGACGCTCCATCCGGCTACTGGTATCCATACAGTTATTGTAGTACTACACTAAGTAAGAAGGAACGGAAGCGGCCAAGTGGGTTGCTTTTTCCGACGACCGGGCAGATCGATGACGGTTCATCAGTCGGTGCGGCTTCTGTTTGCAGAAGGAAGGCCGTCTATGTTCGCTATTGGCATACAGGTGTTGACAGTCTTGATCGTTGCGGCCATCGTCGCCGTGGCCGACCGGGCATTTGGAACCCAGGATCGAAGGCGAGGCGCAGAAGACTTCCGAGTCGACGGTGGGGATTACCTCCCAACCCCCCGACGTGTGTCGGGTCCACCTTCCCTGACGTCACAGGGGCGGCCTCGAGCCTGACCTCGCTGCGGGCGAGATCCTGATCGAGATGGGCGGAGTGGGGCAAAGGGCACGAGACCCTCTGTTCCGCAGAGTGTGAGTTGGTTCAGTTCGGAAAGCTTGATTGAGCGAGTTGGAACTTGGCCCCCGTGCCAGTGAGCTTGGGATTCGATGCACTGCAATCCGCCGTGACCGTGTCGCCCGACACTTCTGCGTAGTAGTTCCCAGCGGCAGTGGGAAGGTAAATGGTCTGGGCAGACGCCGTACCGGCCTTGGGACTGGTGGTGGCCGTCGCCGTGGCGGTGCCGGTCCCATAGGGCCGTTGCTTATTGGCCGAGTTGATCGTTGTGGAGATGGCCCTCGGGTTGTCGATCGTGTACCAGCAGTTCCCGGCCGAAGAGCGGTTGGCGAGCACGATTCCATTACCGCCGGCGGACACGTACACCGACACGCTTGAAGGATTGGCTGATGTTGACGTTGTGAACCCGAGGGAAGGCTGGCCGCTGGCGAGGGCGGTCGCCATGAACGCCGGGAACGAGGTGTACTGGGCAGTGCTGCCCAGAGCAAAGGACTGCCCGTTGGTCTGAAAGACGGTGTCTGAGTCGACCAGGGCTGTGTTCAGGTTCTGCTGTGCTCCTCGATCCTTGGCCGACTTGCCAGTCCCGAGAAACGTGGGGATGGCGATGGCAAGCAGGACGGCCAGGATCAACAGCACCACCATGAGTTCGATGAGGGTGAACCCTGAATCAGCGACTTCTCGACGTGCAGGATCAGAGACATCCATGGTCTTCATTTCGTCGCGAATGTGAGAGACCTTGAATCCCCTGGGACGCAGCCCAGGTACTGGGCCATAAGTACACTGGGGCCGGGAGAGCCGGGAAGCCTGGTCGGCAGCACGTCGATCGCGGAAGGAACTCCCACATGGCACTCGCGGCAATCGCTTTTGCGCTGGTGCTGCTGTAAGCCTGGCTACGAGTTGGGTCCTCGTATCCCGGGTGGAACGGGTGGGCGAGCGTTTCGGTCTGTCCGAGGCACTGCTGGGCGTTGTCGCTGCACTCGCCGCCGATGCGCCTGAGATCACCGCTTCGATCTCTGCGTTGAGCCAGCACCAGAAGGCAATCGGCGCAGGCGTAGTCATCGGTTCGAATGTCTTCAATCTGGCTGCATTGCTGGGGCTTGGGGCGATTACGGCCGGATTCATCGCCTTGCATCGCAGGGTGGTTCTATTCAGCGGGGCGGTTGCCCTCGGTGTTGGGCTTGTCTGCGTGGCTGCCGTCGAGGGAGTGCTCACCCCCGCTGTGAGCCTCGCGTTCGCTTTGGTCCTGCTTATCCCCTACGTCGTGGTACTCGGACTCTCCAGATCAGCACTCAGTCGCATTCCACTCCCCAGCCGTCCGATGCACTGGGTCATGTCCGCCGTTGACGAGGAGGAGCTGGAGCTTGAAGTGGCTATTCGACCTGTCCGTGGTCGCCCGGTTGATGCGTTCGTGGCGTTCTGGGCTCTGGTAGCGGTGATCGCTGCCAGTGTGACGATGGAGCGGGGAGCCTCGACTTTGGGGCAGCACTTCCACATCGCAGATGCGGTCATTGGGGGCATCGTGCTGGCCGCTGTGACCAGCCTGCCCAACGCCGTGGCCGCGGTACACCTGGCTCGGCTGGGAAGGGGTGCAGCTGCTTTCTCCACCGCGCTCAACTCAAACAGTCTCAATGTGGCGTTCGGGCTGCTCCTCCCGGGTGCAATCCTCGGCCTTGCGCCACCGTCTACGTCGGGAAGCGTCACGGTTGGGTGGTACGTGGGGCTGACTGCGCTCACATTGGTACTGGCCTTCCTGCGCAGTGGGCTCGGGCGCTTAGCCGGATGGGCGATAGTCGCTGGCTACGGACTCTTCGTGGCCTTGCTCGTTTGTGTGTCGTGAACACCCGAGTGCTCTCGAACCCCGGTTCGGTGGCCCCTGCCCCGTGCCACAAACGACCGTCTAAGTGGAACAGCGTAACAAGATCTCGAACGTCCAGGCATGTGCCAATGTGTCACTAATCGTCTAGAATCAGTGTAATCAAACCCTCTATGATTCTGCTACACTGGAAGCCATGGCCGACCTTGGGTTACCCGCGAGTGTCGACCAACGAGCAGTCGCTCGATCGCCAGAGGACGAACTGACGGCTGCAGGGGCGAGATGGTCTACACGGAAGTCGGATCGGGCAAGAAGGGAGCTGCGAGGCCCCAGTGGGATGAACTCCTCCGATACGCTCCGTGAGGGTGACACTTTGATGGTCGACCGAGCTGTCCCGGCTGGGACGATCGACCAGCCAGCTCTCCCAACTCGCCGATGACCTCACCGAGCGGGGGATCGCCCTCCGAATCCTGAACCTGGGAATCGATACCGGGACTCCCTCAGGGCGGCTCGTGTACCAAATCATCGCCGCCGTGGCCGAAATGGAGCGGGAGCTGCTCATCGAGCGCACCAACTCTGGATTGGCCGCCAGCCGAGCCCGTGGCCGCAAGGGGGGAAGAAAGCGGGAGTTCAGTCCCGCACGCCGTCCGAAAGGCACAGGAGCAGGTACGACAAGGGTGAGCTGTCGGTTGCCGAAATCGCCCGGCTGGCCGGTGTGAGCCGCCAAACCCTCTACAGGTATCTGGACATCGCGACTGGCCGTGAAGTGCCCGTCGCGAGCTGACCCCCCATCATCAGGTTTCTTCCACGCGGGCGGGTCCCTGCAGGTGTCGTATTGGGCTCCGAGACAGGTCCAGGTGGTTAACACCAGAGACCCAGCGCAGCCTGTCACGCCCCCGTCGTAGCCTTGCGTCTATGCCTGAGGTGCCCGGATGGGACGATGAGCTACATGGCACAGTCAAGGCCTTAGTCGCCATTGTTGGCGAGCGTTTGCCCGACCTAACGACCAGGACAGCTCAGCCACGACAGATGGCGGCGCTGTACCTGGCTCGGGTCCGGCGGCTCGTCATGGGTATGGACCGGCTGCATGAGGCGCAAATGCCAGACGTCCTCGGTGGTGTCCTCCGCATCTGCTTCGAGGCATGGATCACCGGCATGTGGGTCCTCTGTGTTGGCCAGGAAGCGGTGGATCAACTCGATGCCGACTACGTCAAACGGACGAACAAGCATGTGGCCAAGACCGGTATGAAGATCAAGCCGATACCGGAGGTGCAAGGGATAGCGAAGCTACCCGAGGTCTGGCAGCGTCGAGATGCTCTCGAAGCCTGTCTCGTCGACGAGGGAGACACAGCGGCGGGAGCACTCGTGTTCACCTACGACCTTGTCTACGGAGGTGAGTCGAACCTGGGAGTTCACGCGGGGTACGCGTCGGTCATCCCACACCTCGACATCGACGACCAGGGCCGGTGGTTCGGTGTGCGACTCGAACGAGTCGAGGCAAGTGACGGCGCTGACAAGGTTCTGTGGGCTGCGACCTTGCTGGCGCTGATCGCCCGGCGAGTGTTCCTGATCTTCGGGTTCGGCGTGCGGGAGCTGGACGAGCTGGGCGCACCGTTGCAGCGGATGTCGGTCTTGCTCAACGAGGAGTACGCGGCGCAGATCGCCGCCGAGGAGGAAGCGATGAGGTCCGATGGCGACGATCCAGTGGGGTGATGCCGCCGAGTGGTTCGGAGCCGTTGCGGCGGCGCTGGCATTCGGAACCACCTCGTGGGCGATCTGGTCGGCCCACCGGCTCCGGCTTCACGAGCACGACGAGTCGATGTTCGACGAGGCTCTGAAGGTGACGGTGCTGGCCGGTCAGGGCACCGAGTACGTCACCGTCGAGACGCCGGAGCGCGGCAAGGAGCGGTTGCCTCACACGAGAGTCGCCGTCACTGTGTCGAACCTCAGTCGTCGAGAGATCACGGACATCGCGGCCGACGTCACGACTCTGGCGGGAGTGCCGCTCGGAACCGGGGCGACCCCGTTCATCCAGGCAGGTGGTACGGCCACGTTCATGTTCGAGGCAACCCCTGATGTGTGGGCACCGTTCGGCTCCAACCCGATGATCCGGGCATGGGCGACGTTGGAGTTCGAGGACATCAACAAGACCCGGTGGCGGCGGACGCCACAAGATGACCGCCTCGTGCGCCTCCATCGCTCCAGACGGCGACGTGCCCTGGCCGGTGCGACGCCAGCAACCGTCGAGGTGGCGAGCGTCGAGCCATGACGGTGGCGATCGCGATCCTGCTCGGCTTGTCGGCGATGGCCGAGCTGTTCGGCACCATCACCGTCTGGAAGAACTGCTCCTCGGGCGCTCAGCTTGCGGAGGTGATGCTCGCCGGAGTCGATGCTGACCTGAAGCTGCGGGAGGAGATGATGGTCCAGCAGTCAGCCGCGTACCTGGTCAAGATGAACGATCCTGTGTTCCTTGCGATGACCGGCAACGACGCCGCCGAGAAGCTCCTGGACCTGCGATCTCAGGTCGGCCACCACCTCGGGCGCAACCGTTGGGTCAGCGCCGGTCTGGTGGCCTACGTGGTCGGTGCAGTTCTGGGCGTCGCTGCGGGCTACCTCGCCTTGATTCGTTGAGGCTCGGAGGCACCTGATCCACCCCGGTGGCAGGCTGGTCCCGTGGTCCAGCTCGCTCACTACGCCGAGTCGTTCTGCCTGACCTCGGGGGTCATGCTTCCGGCTGATCCAGGCCGAGAACGGCACCGGCCATGCCCAGCACTGCCCGTACCTGATCGAGTGGCGGGGCCGGTTCAACGACGGAGCGGGCAAGTGGCACACAGTTGAGGCGTGCAACGGGCACCGGACCGACCTGGATACCGTCCAACGGGTCACGACAACGCAGGGCATGCTGATGTGCAGGCTCGTCGGCTCGTCGGCTCGTCGGCCTCGGCCGCTCCCTGTAGAACCTCATCGCCCTGGTCGAGGAGCTGGCTGACCGGGGGGTCGGATTTCGGAGCCTGTCGGAATCCATCGACACCACGACGGCCGACGGGCGGCTTTCTTCTCCGTCATGGGTGCACTGGCCGAGTTTGAACGGGACCTGATTAGAGAGCGGACCAACGCCGGTTTGGCCGCCGCCCGAGCCCGAGGGCGCAAGGGTGGCCGAAAGAGGGAGTTCAGTCCCGCGGCCGTCAGGAAGGCCCAGGAGCGATACGACAAGGGGGAGCTGTCCGTGACTGAAATCGCCCGCTTAGCTGGTGTCAGTCGGCAGACCCTCTATCGGTATTTGGAGATTGACTCCATTCGACCAGCGAAGCCGATCGCCGAAGACTCGGCTCCCTAATCAGTCGCATCGCCAGCCAAATCAAATCGACAAGGGACTCCGGCAGCAGACATGTGGATCCACGGCGAAGTAGCCGATTTCGTAGCACCACGAGGTATCTGCCACTTGGTCACCCCTGATCGTCCGCTGCAGTGGAACTTAGCGTGTACCAGGGCATCGGGCCTACCGAAGCACGCGGCAGCGCCTACGCCGAACGAGAAGTGACGATCTTCCGGTAATGGGATCCGGCAACGAAGTCATGCGATAGCTATGTCTCGCTTTTGGACGGCCTCTCAAGCCGATGTGCGTCAGACTGTGGTCATGGACCTTGCGCAGGCTAAGGCCCGGTTTGACCGGGCGATGAGTCACTGCGATGCAATCATCCAGGTTCATCAAAATCATGGAGGCGGAAAGCAGGGTCTGCGGACACTCGAACCTTCGCTCAACCGAGCAGTAGTGGTATTGGCAGTGGCGTCGTGGCAAACCGCCATTCAGGACCTCACCGAGGCAGCTCTCGATCATGCCGTTGCTCCCAACACTGGAGGGGTTGGGTCCCTGCTGAGGGGCCGAGTGAGGCAGGAGATAGGTGGGTTCAGTACCCCAAGCTCATTGAACAGTAGATCCCTCATGAGACTCGTTGACTTTGATCCCTTCCCGCTGTGGACGTGGATGCAGATGGGCGGTCAGGGAGTCGGGACAATGACCGTCACACCCTCGCTGGCCGCTCAAATGACTGACGACTGGCTTCGCCTCCGCCATGACATTGCTCACGGAGAACCGCAGATGACGGTGGTTTGGGTGCTTGAGAGTGTTCGCGAAGCTGCCAAACCTTGGTTAGCCACTCATGTTGCCCACGGGCAGAGCGACGTTATCAATCACTTGAAGGGCCAGGGATTCAGTCCGTCACTTCGTTTGAATGATGCTCAGCGATGCGTGCGGCACTTCCGCAGGATGGCTCGCCTGACCGCGAAGGGACTTGTCGCAGTGGGCTTGGGGCCTGATGCCTGGTAGTACCCAGCGAGACGGCCCTTATATGCTCATATGTCAGGCGAGTTCGACAGTGAATCTGACGGCACAACAACTGCTGAGACCCTGGAGGCGGCCAAGGAGACGAACATGAGCGATCGAGACGCCATCCGCAATATGCACGTGTTGGTCAAATGGAATCCACGACGTGATTCAAACACCCTCGACAAGCATCGCAGGGTTGCGGAATCCGGGAGTACCTGGTGGGGCTGTGACTCGGACTCACCCTCCAGGAGCACCGCCAAGCCTCGAATCGATCGACTGAACGGTCAAATCCAAAGGAATCAACCGGTATGGACTTTTATCTACCGGACCGGCGACAGCCCTTCGGCGGCGGATGTGTGGCGGGCAACCACCGAATGGATTACCGATCGGCTACAGGATGTTGACGAATCCCAAAGACCGGCTGGTTACACACTCGACGGTTCATTTCTGTGGCTGAAGTTGCGTGATTTTGTTCGGGTTGAGCCGGGCTGGGTCGTAGCGAACTTGGAGCTGTTTACCGGCAGACAACTAACGTCGCAAGCCTTGAAGAGCCAACAGAGCCCGATATTCGTATCTATACGGGATGAGGCGATCGAGGATCCACAGACCGGGGACCTATATGAGGGCGCTTTGAAACGGTCACAGGCGACTCGCTATGAGCGAAATCGCGGGGCAAGAAGGGCTTGCATCACACATTGGGGAACGCGGTGCACGGTCTGTCGAATCGATCTCGGGGAACGTTATGGTGCTCTTGGAGAGGGTGCCATCCACGTGCACCACCTCCGTGAGCTGTCTACTCTCGGGGTGTCGTACCGCGTAGATCCGATCGCCGACCTTCGTCCCATCTGTCCAAACTGTCATTTCATGGTTCACCGTGCGCAGCCCGCACTTAGCATGGAAGAGCTAAGGGCGCTGCTCATCTCCTGAACCAAGAATCGCAACGGTCCGCGGCTTGTCAGTTGAGACCTTGGACGTTGATCCTTCCGTGGACGGAAAATGGCACCCCCATAGTCAGGCGAGCAGATCTCGCACGGGACTCCGGCAGGTGCTGTTCGGGGCCGCGGCAAAATCCAGCGACTTCATAACACCACAGAGCTGGCCCCGATTACGACAGTGCCCCCGACCCTGACATACCGCTACAGGTCTAGGCAGGTCAACTGACCCGCTTGTGTGGGTCAGTCATCGCTACTGGTCTGACGCGCATCCTCGGCCATCTCGGCTCGCATCTCACGATCGATCTCCCGGGCTTCCTCCCGGTTCTCAAGGTGGAAGTGGATCCCGTCGTACGCTCCCTCGATCATGTTGATGGCCTTATTCACGTCTCGATAGAGGTCGTCGAGGTCGAGATGCCTTAGCTTGGTATCGAGCGTTGGAGTTCGGCCAGTCTTTTTCGTTGAGACCGGATAGCGGAAGGCTTCGCCGACCGGATCGATGCGGGCCAACTGCTCGATCGTCCGGTCAATCTCGCTGTGGTCGTCGCCTGGCCAGATCTCATGGAGGAGGGGACGCGCTGCGGCCCAGAGCCACTGGAGGTTGTGGCCATCGTCAAAGTCAGCGGGTTCGCCCTCCAGCAGGGTCCGACTCATTCGCAGAACTTCCTTGAGGGCAAGCTCAAGCGAGTGCCTCAGGAGGTACACGAACGGATAGACGACGAGATCCGTACCCGTCTCGTATCCGCGCATCGAAGACAGGAGCACCGCGGCGCCCATCGCGGAATCCGGCTACGTAGAGGTCAAGGCTGGCGCCCCAGTTGACGTTGGCGATGACATCATCGCTCGGACTGCCGTTATGCTGCCAGGGCAGGGGGGTATCACTCACGAGGACACTCTACGCTGAGGCCCCTTCCGATCCCCCCCTTGCAGGCGGTCTTGTCTTGGGTGGCGGGGCGCGGGTCAGCCGTCGATTCCCTCAACGGAGCTGGCCTAGGCGGAAACCGCTCCGTCCCCGAGACTGGCGGTCTCCCTATGGTTGGAAATGCTGTCAGGTGCGAGGGAGCAAATAACGGTACAGCCGTGCCAACGATTTAAGTCACCCGAGATCATCTTTCGTGAGATCGCCTTCTAGCTGCTCTATTCCTGCCTCAACGGCATCAAGAACATCAGGGAGCGCTCGCGCCAGTTCGTCGAGGTTCTCAGCGAACAATCCCTCGTCCTTCACCAAGTCTGCACCGTAGAGAACCGGCCATTTACCTAGCACCGCCGAAGGCAAGCTCATCTCAGCGAAACCGAGCTGGCCACGTAATCTTGTATTCTCTTCTGACGGCACCCAGAAGCCACCCCGTTCCACGGGTGTGTGAGTCCTGTCCAGTTCGTCAGCTTTGATCAATCTCGCGCGGAGACGCTCCATCCTTTGCCTGGCAATACTCAGGGCACGTTCATCAATCTCTTCAGAAGCGTTCTCTCGGAGGTCCTCTAACGAAGTTAGTGTGACGTTCCGTTGGCGGGCGTGCCTAATCGCTCCCGACTGGAACCCGGACTCAGAGAGCAAGAATCCACGATCTGCACCGATGTCGGTGACAATGTCGGCGAGCGCAGCAACGTGCAGTTTGCCGACCCTCCGCCTCCAGAGTTTGCATTCCACAATCCAGAGCTGAGTTCCCCATGCCTGATCAAGTCGAGCAACCACGTCCACCCTGTGGCTTCCACGGACGCCCTTTATGGACTGATCTGTATCGGCGCTCATCCCGAGGTCTCTGAAGAACTCAGCCGCCCGTTCCTGGTAATCCTGCCACTTGGGCATATTCCGATCTCGTCGCAAAATCTCTCCCTAGGTCGAGCTTTCAAGCTGTTCGCGGCGGCCAGTCAGAAATGGCAGCGATAATGCAGCCTTTGCAGGAATCCCACAAACTCGGCCAGGGACCGACAGCTGGGAACAGTCTGCAACTGAGTCGACGGGGATGCCACGGCCTAACGGGTGGGAAGCTCTCGGCCGTGAACTTTTAAGATTCGCTCAATAGCGGCTGAGCCAATGTGGTGAGGGTATAGCTGGTCGTTCTTTAAGTAGGCATCGCTGATTGCATCGAGCACGGGATCTGTGAGCTTTCCGATCTCTTCCAACCGCTCTGCCGCATGTCGTCCGGCGTAGTAGTTCGAAGCTTCTGCAAGTGAGCGTACAAGACGGGCCACCACCGTCGGCCCAAATGTTGGGTGAGTCGAAAGACCGACGGCAATGGACGATGCGACGCTCCATGGGGTGGGAGTTCTCGGACTCCGTGCCTGCTTCTTGGCACGAAATCCAACCGGGTCCTCTCCGAGCCGAATCATTTGCAGAGGGATGCCACGGCCAAGCGCCCACCCAACTTCTTGTTGGGTCCAATAGCTAATCGAGAACCCCGGATGCAGCAGTCCGACTAGGACGTCGCACGAGAGGAGCGCGTGTTCGATCTCCTCCTGCCATTCGGCGTCCGGTTCGATATTCACATGGGCAACGAACCCGTCGATTCCGACCTGCCCCAGTTCGTCGTTCACCTCTGAGACGAAACCATGCTGTACTGAGATGTGTGACAGGAACGCTCTGACGTGACCCGGACGCCATAGATAGTCATAGCGGGTCAGATCCGGCTCTGAAGTTCTAGCCGCGGGGATGTATGGCCCAGGAGTTCGCCCCACCGCTCCGAAAACCGGTCGCCCCGAGATCGTGTCGACGTCCCTGAGTTCGTATCCATCGGGAGCCAGAAGGCGATTGATGACTGATCCCATGGATTCGATCTGGTCGTGGTCGATTCGTACCACCGGGTGAAGCATTTCGGCCAAGAACGCCAGCAGTTTGGTGTCGCTTGTTTCGAGTTCAAAACGTGAGTCCGAAAGTACCCAATCGTCTTCCCAGTCGTAGTTGTTGTAACGATGCTGGATAATGTCAGCTCGGGCATTGTCGAAACGGGGGTCCGTCGATGGCAACTCGTCAAGGTCGTAGAGCCGTTCCAGAAAGTCGACCTCTGGCAGCTGCCCATACAGGGAGTACTCGCCAAACACCTCGATCCGAAGGGCGGTCCGTGTTACCTCGGTTATCGGCATATGCACAATGTAGAGGCCTGCTTGGTCAGATCTCGTCAGCCCGAATCCGGGGTCACAGAACACAAGCCGCAGTTAGGCCTCCGTTCAGCATGAGCGTTGGGAGAATCCGTTGAACGAAGTACTGGCGGCAATCCTCGACCTGCAGCCGGATTGGACGCACGTTAACAACGAGGAGATGGATCTTCGAGGAGATTTGATCCGACACGATGGGCCGATGTGGCTGAGGGAACGAGCAACTGCATTAGCCGACGCCATCGGGATACCTCTGAGTGATTTCGGAGTAGAGGGGCGAGACGGTACCGGGCGCAAGACCGAGATCCCATGGTTCAGGTTCTATTCCGTATCTCGATCGCCGAGCGCTACGATCGGCTGGTACTGCGTCTATCTCTTCGACACTGAGGGTGACCGTGCATATCTAACGGTCGGCCACGGCTCGACCGACTGGACGGGCGGTGAGTTCAAGCCTCGCCCGGAAGGTGATCTGCACCGAATGGCCGACTGGGCCCGAGAGAAGCTTGCGGGGTTGGCTGCGGAGAGGACCGATTTGTCGCAAGTTATTAGTCTCAAAGCCCGACGATCCGATCTCGGACCTGCGTATGAGGCAGGCACGGTCCTGGCAATCGGTTACGACCGTGGGAAAATCCCACACTCCGATGAACTGGAACGTGATGCTCTGTTCATGGCCCAGATGCTCGGTGAGATATACCGAGCTGCTGATACCGAGGCTATCCCAGGATTACCGCCTCCAGAGGTCGTCGAGCTGTTAGAAGTGACGGACAAGGCCGCCGGGAAGGTTCCCAAAGGTGGGCAGGGCTTCCGACTCTCAACCAAGCAGCGCCGAGCGGTTGAGATGAGGGCCGTCAAGTTGGCGATCGAGCATATGAAGTCTGCGGGTTGGCAGAGGGTTCAAGATGTCGGCGACACCAAGTCCTACGACCTCCATTGCACAACTGGAACTCACGTACTCAAGGTCGAGGTGAAGGGTACGACCTCGTCTGGTGAATCGATCATTCTGACGAAGAATGAGGTAGCCCTTCATCAGAATGAGTACCCAAACAATGCTCTGGTCGTTGTGACTGGCATCACACTGAGTGGAACTCCCGAAGAACCGATTGCCGACGGGGGATTCCTCGCAGTCGTTTCGCCTTGGGCGCTAGATCAGGAACGACTAACGGCCATCTCTTACTTGTATACGCTCTCTGAGTGAGCCGTGGTCACGGGCGGGCCAATGGAGTCGTGTGAGCAGAAGCCCTTGACTGGGCAAAACCTGTGCCGCCACACGTGCTGGGTTAGGAGTCGCTACCGTCCAGTGCTTGCAGGACCTTTCGTACACCAGCGTCAGGGTCTTCGTGTTCCCAAATCCTGACGACGTGCCATCCGGCCGCTGAAAACGACAGATTGGTATCGCGGTCCCTCTCAGCATTCCTTGAGAGCTTCCTTGCCCACCAGTCTGCATTTGTGCGAGGTCGAGTCCCGTGCTCTGGGCACAAATGCCAGAAGCACCCATCCACGAAGACAGCGACCCGCCTACGGGTGAACACGATGTCAGCCCTTCGACGAAGTCCGGGCAAAGGGGCAAAATCGACGCGGTAGCGGAGCCCAAGCCCATGAAGGCGACGTCTCAACGACAGCTCGGGCTTCGTGTCCCGGGTGGCCTGGGCTCGCATCATGTCTGACTTCGACGTGCTCACCGATCGCGGCCTCTTCTTCGGCCAGCTATCGGTAGTCATGCCTGTGCGGGCCGGGCTCCATTGGATCATCCGGTTGCGCCCGTCTCCACCATTGGCCAGCGATTTCAATCCCCCCCGACTCATCAGGGCGAGACCTCGCCACCCTGCACGTGATCCAGGATCCTTTCGGGGGGACGTCGAGACCAAGTGAACGGGCGATGTTGGGGTGTTGCCCCTGATGACCCAGGACGACGATGCCCTCAGATTGCAGAGGTATCCGGGCGTCGCGAACACGCTTGGGCCCGTCATCCTGCTGGGCCACGGTTAGGGCCACCTCACGCCTGATCAATCGATGCTGGACCACTCGAAGCAGCTGGTTAATCCGCTGTTGGCCACTCAGTCGGTCATCGAGTATCGACGATCTGACATCGGTCGGCAGGTGGAGGAGGAGGTTCTCGGCGAGCTGTCCAGGATTGGCCAACCAAGCCATTGCCCCAATGCCCAGTTCATTGAGTCGACGCTTGCCGTCTTTGTTCTTGCTGATTCCAAGGGCTACTTCCTCGGCACGCACGATACCCACAGCGAAGGTTGATGTGCCGTCGTCGGCCGTCATGCAAAGACACAGCTCGCCAACGGCCTCGGTCGGGATCATCCATCCACCGCTCTTCATGGACCACTTGGAGTCGACCTCCTGATCGTCCACGAGATAGTCCATTCGCCGTCCCCGCACGAGACCGAACTCCGCCTGGACGACGATTTCCACCTTGGTGCCGATGTAGGTCTTCTCGACCTTGGATAGTTCGGCGAGTGAATACCGGCCGGTTCTCTGCCCATCGAAGACCTCATCGAAACTCTGCCTGATCGCCACTCCGAACCTCGCCTCCATCTCCGGCTGGGAGCGAAACCACTGCAGTGCCCGCTCCAGTGAAGGATCGGGGCTCATGCCCTACTTTCCTGGTGCGAAGGCAAGTTGATAGACGTACTCGGCAATCGCCTTGCCCAGCAGGGGTGGGACTGCATTCCCGATCTGCTTGGCGATCTCGATCTTCGATCCCTCGAATACGTACCAGTCGGGGAAACTCTGCAACCGCGCAGCCTCCCTGTGAGAGATGACTCGGTTGGCCGTGGGGTGCAGGTAGCGCCCCTTCTCGGGCTTGAAGAACTCGGTCCTGATCGTTGCCGAGGGTCGGTCCCACCAGAGCCGACCCATTACGTCTGTTGTCCCGGTGGGCTTATTAGCCCAGCACGAGGGGGTGATGTCCGGCCGTTCCCGCATTAGGTCGAAGCGATTACCACCGGGCGGAATGGCCCGGTAACGGTCAAGAGAAGTTTTGTGCGGTCGCCGACCAAAATGAAGGTGCTGCGTGCCGTCGTCGAGGATATAGGGATCGATGCCTTGAGTGCGACGTGGGAGGTCGCCGATGGCATCCTTCACCGTCACGTAGGGTCGACCCGATGTCGACTCCAGGCCGTGAGAGGGCACCGGTGGCCAAGGGAGCCTGGAGCCGTCCTCGGTCTCCTCTCCGGCGCCTTCGACTGCCACGAAGATGCCCCTACGACGGCTTTGCGGCACCCCGTAATCAGCAGCATTCAAGACCCCGTACACGATTCCGTAATCAGCGAGTCGCCGGTCGGTCCGCAGGACTCGCATCAGCTCCTTGAACTGCGGCGACTTCTGGAACTCGGGAACATTCTCGATTACAAAGGCCTTGGGCCTGATGGTCCGCACCGCATCGAAGAAGTGCTCCCAGAGGGCGTTCATCACCGCCCGGCTGGCGTCATCCCGATCGCGTCCTAGCGGGCTGAAGCCCTGGCACGGAGGACCACCGATGATCAGATCGGCGTCCGGGTAGATCGGGCCCGCCTCGATGTCTCCATCGAAAACGTCACAGCCAAAGTTCTGCTTGAAGGTCATGGCGGCGGCGTGGTCGTGTTCGACCGCATATACGGGCATGAAGTCGCGATCGGCGAGGTGAAACCCGAGACTCAGACCTCCCGCCCCGGCGAATAGATCAACAGACCTGATAATCCGACCGTCGGCGAGTCTGTCGTCCGCCTTTCCTTCCGTCCTCCGGGGTTTGGCCACTATCGGGTCTTCCTCCGACTTATCTTGTCGCTTGGGTGCTCCGCCTTTTGGCAGCCCTTAATGTGGCGAGCATAGGTTCGCCCTGTATCAGCAACCCCGTGAAGAGTGCCACGGGCGGAGCAAGGCGTCATCCGGCCAGGATACGACGGGACGGCCCCAACACCGGGGTATTTAGCCGACGGCCCTTCGATCACCGGTTAGTCCCCCTGTCGACGCGCCCTCGGAGCGGCCAGCGGTTTCGGATTAGATGCTCCAGCTAATCGGTGATTTGCCCGATTTCCACTAACCCGAACACGGCGGGTTCGGCGGACGGGATTCGTCGGCAGAGCATAGGGGTTGGTCCTGCCGGATCCGCCGGAGCTGGCGGCGGAGTTGAGGGTGGGGACGAGCAGCGCGGCCCATCTCCGGGCAGGACTACAGCTGATCCCCCGGCGCATGAAGCTCGTGGGCGGACAAGGCCCGCTCGGCTGCCGTGTAGCGCCCGTACCTGGCCAGCATGTCACGACTTGCCCAACCGGCCAGGGCCATCAAATCCCCTTCGGAGCCGCCATCGGCCATCCATGCAGCAGCGAACGAGTGTCGGAACTGATGGGGGTGAATCCGGGCAAGCCCCGCCTCATCACACCGACGCCGCAGCATCTGGGCGATGCCGGATGGAGTCATTGCCCCCCTGGACCCAATCCACCAGTTCGGAAGCTCCCGCTCGGAGTGCTTCCCCCGTTCACGGAGGTAGCGATTGACCGCCGTGGCAGCTTTTGTGCCATACCTTGCCGCCCGGCCCTTGTTGCCCTTGCCGGTGACGTGTAGCACGCGATTTGCTACGTCCACGTCTTGAACCTGCACGCCTGCCATCTCCGACAACCTGAGGCCCGTGTCGTAGAAGAGATGGATTATCGCGGCATCCCGCCGATCGTCGAAGTTCGCTCCCTTGCAGACGGCCAGCAAGCGTCGCACGTTCTCGATCGGAATGACCGGGACCTCGATCTCCCCCACCTTGGGTGGTGCGAGATGCTCCATGGGGCTGGACGGTATTTCACCCTCGTTGACCAACCACTTGAAGAACACCTTCAACGTCCGATGTCGCAATGCCGCCGTGCTCGGCGAGAACCTCTCCAGCTGGTCGGCCTGATACGCGGCCATATGGGAGGAGGCGATGTCGGCCACGTTCGTGGGGTAGCCAGAGCGGAGGAGGAAGTCGCCCAGAGAGTCGCGTGCGGTGTCGATATACGGAGCGGATGGTTTTGGGGGAGCGGTTTGCCGCTCGCAGATGCAGCTCCCAGCCCTCGATGAGGAGCCAGAGGTCACCCGGCGTACCTTCGATGAGCGCCAGTTTCATCGGTTTCCCCTCAGCTCGAATCGGTTCGAGTAAGAGGCTATTCAAGCGCTGTGCTCACGTCAACGGGAACCAATAAAGGGTATTTTCCCTGTTCAGTGCGCTCGGAGGGATTCGAACCCCCAACCTTCTGATCCGTAGTCAGATGCTCTAGTCCGTTGAGCTACGAGCGCTTGTTTGTTCCTGCGGCATGCACCGGTCGCACGGGCGACTCGACAAGCGACGACCGACTTGTGCCGGAGAGGTTGCCACTCTATCCGACCGATGCCACGGGGACCCCCTGGCCATGCCCCGGCCTCGGCAAGCCCCGATCCCACGGCACGGCCCGGCTCCGCCCGAAGCAGCTGACGCACCGTCAATTACAATCCCCCCATGCCTCCCGACGCACCCACGCCCGCCGACGCACCCCTCCACGGCATCCGGATCATCGAGTGCTCCGCCCTCGGGCCGGCGGCCATCACCATGCCGCTGGTCGACCTGGGCGCCGAGGTGATCAAGGTCGAGCCCCCCGCCGGTGACTACATCCGCGAGATGACCTGGCCCATCGTCGAGGGCGTCTCCCTCATGCACCTCCACATCAACCGGGGCAAGCGCAGCATCGTCATGGACCTGCGCACCGACGAGGACGTGGCCATCTTCAAGGAGCTGGCCGCCACCGCCGACGTGGTGGTCGAGGCCATGCGCCCCGGTGGCCTGGCCCGCCGCGGCGTGGGCTACGACGACCTCCGCCAGATCAACCCCAAGCTGGTCTTCTGCACCATCTCCGGGTACGGCATGACCGGCCCCTACCAGAACCTCCCCGCCCACGGCGTGGCCTTCGACACCTGGGCCGGCATCGTGACCCCCCAGGTCAACGAGGACGGATTCGCCTACCTCCCCGAGCACGCCTCCATGGGCATCCACGCCGGCCCCCTCTTCGGCGCCCTCGGCATCCTGGCCGCCGTGCTCCGGGCCCGCACCACCGGCGAGGGCTCGTTCCTCGAGGTGGCCCAGTCCGACGCCGCCGCCGCCATGGACTGGTACCGCAGCGAGACCTGGAAGGCCTACGAGCGCCCCGAGTCCGAGGTGACCGGCAACAAGGCCGACGACTACGAGCGCCGCGAGCCCGGTACCGCCGGCATGATCGAGGGCGTCCGGTACCAGGTCTACGAGGCCAAGGACGGGCGCTACGTCCTGTTCATGGCCTCCGAGCAGGCCTTCTGGCGGAACTTCTGCGAGGCGGTCGACCGTATGGACATGTTCGAGAAGTGGCCCGGCTCGAAGTTCGCCGACCACGCCCGCAACAACCTGGAGATGCGGGCCGAGCTGCGCGACATCTTCCGCACCCGCACCGCCGAGGAGTGGATCGACTTCGGCACCACCGCCAACTTCCCCATCAGCCCGGTCAACTCGCCGAAGACCATCGCCGACGACCCCCAGTTCAACGACCGCTTCCACTGGTACACCACCGAGCAGCTGGGGGCCGAACAGCTCCCCACCCCCCTCAAGTTCGTGGGCGAGGAGCTCCCCACCCCGGCCCACGCCCCGACGGTCGGGCAGCACACCGACGAGGTCCTCGCCGACCTGCTGGGGTGGGACGCCGACCGCATCGCCGAGTCGCGGGCCAGGGGCGGCCTGGGTGGCCCGGCCACCTAGCCACCGTCGCCGAGCACCTCCACCGTTGCCAGGGAGAACCGGATCTGACGGAGCGTTAGAATCCCGGGATGCCCACGGCCAAGACCCGCGTCCCCGCCATCGACGGATGGTTCACCCTCGACGAGGACGCCCCCGCCCTGCTGGGGAGCCGGTGCACCACGTGCGGGAACTTCGCCTTCCCCAAAGAGACGTTCTTCTGCCGCAACCCCGAGTGCCAGGGGCGTGAGTTCACCGAGGTGCCGCTGAGCCGGACCGGCCGGGTGTGGTCCTACACCGACGCCTGCTACCAGCCGCCCAAGCCCTACGAGGCGGCCGACCCCTACGTGCCCTTCGCCCTGGCCGCCGTGGAGCTGGCGGCGGAGAAGATGGTGGTCATGGGCCAGGTGGTCCCCGGCGTCGGGGTCGACGAGCTGGCCGTGGGTGCCGAGGTGGAGCTGGTGCTCGACACCCTGTACGAGGACGACGACCACGAGTACGTGGTGTGGAAGTGGCGCCCGGTGGCCGGAACCGCCGCCACCAGTGGGAAGGACACCGCCGATGCCTGACGACAAGCGGATCGCCGTCCTGGGTGCGGGCATGCACCCGTGGGGCAAGTGGGGCCGGAACTTCGTCGAGTACGGGCTGGCCGCCGCCGGTGACGCCCTGCGCGAGGCCGACGTGGCGTGGACCGACGTCCAGTACGTGGCCGGCGCCGACACCATCCGCAACGGCTACCCGGGGTTCATCGCCGGGGCCACCTTCGCCCAGGCCCTCGGCTGGACCGGGGCCCGGGTCTCCTCGGCCTACGCCGCCTGTGCCTCGGGGGCCCAGGCCATCAGCAACGCCCGGGCCCAACTGCTGGCCGGGCTGTGCGACGTGGCCCTGGTGGTCGGGGCCGACACCACGCCCAAGGGCTTCTTCAAGCCCGTCGGCGGTGACCGCAAGGACGATCCCGACTGGCTGCGGTTCCACCTGATGGGGGCCACCAACCCCACCTACTTCGCCCTCTACGCCCGGCGCCGCATGGAGCTGTACGGCGCCACCGAGGCCGACTTCGCCGCCGTCAAGGTGAAGAACGCCCGGCACGGCCTCGACAACCCCAACGCCCGCTACCGCAAGGAGGTCACCGCCGCCGAGGTGCTGGAGTCCCCCATGGTGGCCGACCCCCTCCGCCTCCTCGAGATCTGCGCCACCTCCGACGGCGGGGCTGCCCTCGTGCTCAGCACCATGGAGTTCGCCCGCCGCCACGCCGGAACCGACGACCTCGTCACCATCGACGCCGTGTCCACCGTCACGCCCCGCTTCCCCCAGACCGTCATCGAGATGCCCAACTTCTCGACCGACTCCGCCGCCACCGCCGCCTCGGTCGGCCCCACCTTCAAGCAGTCGGTGGCCCTGGCCGCCTACGAGGAGGCGGGCATCTCCCCCGACGACGTCGACCTGGCCGAGGTCTACGACCTCTCGTCGGCCCTCGAGCTCGACTGGTACGAGGACATCGGACTGTGCAAGGAGGGGGAGGCCGAGCGCCTATTGCGCGACGGCGACACCACCATCGGGGGCCGGGTGCCGGTCAACCCGAGCGGGGGGCTGTCCTGTTTCGGTGAGGCCATCCCGGCCCAGGCCATCGCCCAGGTGTGCGAGCTGGTGTGGCAGTTGCGGGGTCAGGCCGCTGGCCGCCAGGTGGAGTCGGCCCGGGTCGGCATCACCGCCAACCAGGGCCTGTTCGGGCACGGCTCGTCGGTCATCGTCTCGAAGTAGGCCCAACAAACCACCGGTCGGTTATCTGGAAAAGTAAACCGCCGAGATTCCCATCCCGCCGGCCCCCGGCCGCCTCCCCGCACGGCCGGAGCCGGTCAGCCGGCAACCAACACGATCTTCCCGAACTTCCCGCCCGAGGCGAACCGCTCGTAGGCGGCGGCCGCCTCCGCCATGGGGAACCGCTCGGCCACCGGCACGGTCACCTTGCCGTCGGCCAGCAGCGACACGGCGTGCTCCTGGACGACCTGGGCCACGGATGCCTTCTCCGACACCGTGCGCGACCGCAGCATGGAGCCTCCGACGGAGGTCCGGCGGGCCATCAGGCTCAACAGGTTGAGCTCGAGCTTGGCGCCGGCCCCCACCCCGATGACCACCACCCGGCCGCCGAAGGCCATGGACGGGAGCACCCCGGTCACGCCCGGCGCCCCGACCAGCTCGAGGGAGACGTCGTAGGGCCCGTGGTCGCCGACGGCGTCGGGATCGATGATCTCGTCGGCCCCGAGGTCCGCCACCCCGGCGCGCTGGGCGGGTGAGCGGACCGAGGCCACCACGTGGGCTCCACCGGCATGGGCCAACTGCACCGCCGCCGTTCCCACCCCGCCGGCCGCCCCCGAGATCAGGACCCGCTCGCCCACCGACAGGCCGGCCTGGCTGAACAGGGCGTCGTAAGCGGTGGAGAAGGCTTCGGGAAACCCGCCGGCCTGGTCCCAGGGGATCCCGTCGGGAACGCGCAACACCGTGGCCTCGGGCACCGCCACCAACTCGCCCTGTCCCCCGCCGCCGGTGATGGCCATGACCCGGTCGCCGACGGTCAGGCGCGAGACCCCGGGCCCGAGGGCGACCACCGAACCGGCGAACTCGAGGCCGGGGATGTCCGGCGGCGCACCCGGCGGGGCCGGGTAGTGGCCGGCTCGCTGCATCAGATCGGCGGCGTTGATGCCGGCGGCGCGCACCGCCACCAGCACCTCGCCGCGGACCGGGTTCAGGATCGGGGTGCTCACGCCACTCGAGGACTCCGTCGACGATGGTGACGGCGAACATCGTCCCAGGCTAGAGGCTGGGCGGCGCCATCGGCGGCCCCTCGGGCGGCAATCGCTGACATGGGCACCCCGCGCTCGTAGTCTGTGGTCCCAGGAGGTCGTGGTCGATGTCAACCGAAGCGCTGACGGATACGGGGTCGGGAGGCGCTGTCCCCGAAGGGCCGTTCTCGAACGGGCCCAGCCGGCACGACGTGGGCCTCTATGTGGCCGAGGGCGCACCCGGTCCGACGGTGGGCATGGTGCTGCACCGGGTCTTCGCCCGGTCGGCCCGGACCTTCCTCCTGAACGACATGAACGACGAGCTGGTCAACCGGAACCGGCGGGTCCTAGGGGTGAGCACGCCGGGCTCCTTCGGCGCCGACCGGCCGCTGTGGGCCCAGACCGCCACTCGAGCGGGCCGACCGGGCGGCCAGGCGGGAGTCCGAAGTCGAGCGGATCCATCAGAGCCGGGTCGCCCTGCGCCGCATCCGGTCCACCCTGCGTACCTTCCGTCTGGCCCTCGACCCGCAGTGGGGCACCGCCCTCCGGGCCGAGGTCGCCTGGTACAGCGGTCGCCTGGGCGAGTCGCGCGACCTCCACCTCATCGAGGACATGATCCGCGACAAGGGCCCCCATGTGATGAGCAAGTCGAATGTGGAACGGCTGGTGGTGGTGGTGGCCACCCGACGGGCCACCGTCGAAGAAGAGCCTCGCCGCCGAGCGGGGCGGCGCCCGCCGCTTCCAGCTCACCGAGCAGATGATGGTGCTGTGGGACGGTCCCCACTTCACCGCCAAGGCGACCCTGCCGGCGGTCGATGCGCTGCCGGCCATGGTGCAGCGGGCCTGGCACGACGTGCGGGGAGCGTCCCGCACCGCCCGCAAGCAGACCACCGAGGCCAACCTGCACCAGCTCCGGATCCGGTTGAAGGACCTCCGCTACGGCTGCGAGACGGTGGCGCTGACCGAGGGGGGGCCGTCCCGCAAGGTGGCCAAGGCGGCCGAGCGCCTGCAGACCAAGCTCGGGGACGTCCACGACGCCCGGTTCTGCATCGACTGGTTGCGGGACCTGGGCAAGGAGCGACCCGAGCTGGCCGAGCCGGTCGAGGCACTGGTGGCCGTCGAGCGCGAGGCGGGGACCGAGGCCCGCAAGGGCTGGAAGAAGGACCTCAAAGAGGTCGAGCGCCGCTGGCGCAGCTGGCAGGAGTAACAGGGAGAAGGCAGGCAGAAGGACTGCAGGAGGAAGAGGGCCTACACGGGGGGCTGGTTGACCCCGACGTGGTCCGACTCCCACAGCTTGATGCCACCGAGGATGCCGGCCGTGTTGTCGACGATGGTGACGTCACCGTCGAGGAGGTCGCGCTTGACCCGGCGTGAGTTCCCACCGCCGATGTAGAGACGGTCGAAGAACATCGAGGGCGCGCAGGTTGGTGATGGCCTTGTTGACCCGCTTGTTCCACCGCTCCTCGCCGATGTCCTTGCGGGCCGCCTCGCCGAGCTGGTCGTTGTAGGTCTCCCCCTTCCGGAACGGCTGGTGGGCCACCTCGAGGTGGGGCATGAGGGTGCCGTCGTAGAAGAGGCCGGTGCCGAACCCGGTGCCGAGGGTGATGGTCAGCTCGAGGCCGTGCCCGCTGATCACCGCCGCCCCCTGGATGTCGGCGTCGTTGGCCACCTTGGTCGGGACCCCGAACGCCCCGGTCAGGGCGGTGGCCAGATCGAACTTGGACCACTGCTCTTTCAGGTCGTCGTCCACGGCGCTGCCCGGCCCGCTCTTGGTCGAGAAGTGGGGGGCGGACAGGATCCTGCCGTCGCGCACCATGCCCGGAAAGCCCACCGACGCCCGCTCCGCCGCCGGCAGCGGGGCCATCAGCTTGGTCAGCGTCGACACCAGCTTGTCGGGGGGCATGGGGTAGGTGGTCGGCACCTTGACCCGGTCGGCCACCATGGCACCGTCGGCATCGAGCACCGATGCCTTCAGCCCCGTGCCCCCGATGTCGATGGCCAGCGTGAAGGGATGGCGGGGAGTGCCGCTGGCGGCGCTCGGCCCCTCCTCGTCGGCGTGGGACTGCTCGTCGTCGGTCATGGCCACACGCTAGGCGTCCGGCCACCCGGACTGCGTCCGGGTCGCATCCGGGGTGCGCCCGGGCCTGACGGACCGGCCCCGATGCCGGTAGCGTCCTGCATCATGGCCGATCAACCGTGGCTCGGAGATGCCTGCTCGTTGGTCGATGCCTTCCGGGCCGGCACCATCTCGCCGGGCGAGGCGCTGGAGGCGACGCTCGGGGCTATCGACGCATCCGAGCTCAACGCCTTCAGCCATCTCGATGCCGAGGCGGCCAGGGGCGCGGCGGCGACCGCCGACGTCTCCCTCCCCTTCGGCGGGGTGCCCATGGGGATCAAGGAGCTGGAGACGGTGGCGGGATGGCCCTACACCGAGGCGTCCCTGGTGTTCCGCGACCGGGTGGCCGAGCACGACACCACCCAGGTGACACGGCTGCGGGCGGCGGGGGCGGTGCTGGCCGGCCAGACCACCGCCTCGGAGTTCGGCGGCGTCAACTGCACGAACTCCAAGCTGCACGGCACCACCCGCAATCCCTGGGATCCCGAGCGCACGCCGGGCGGTTCCTCCGGTGGCTCGGCGGCCGCGGTGTCGGGCGGGCTGCTGCCCATCGCCAGCGGCGGGGACGGGGGCGGGTCCATCCGGATCCCGGCCGGGTTCACCGGTCTGTTCGGGCTGAAGGCCACCTACGGGCGCATCCCCCGGGGGCCGGCGGTGCTCCAACCACCCCTCACGGTGGTGGTGGGGTGTGTGTCGAGGTCGGTGCGGGACACGGCCCGGTGGTTCGACGTGTGCAACGGCTGGGACTCCCGCGACAACCTGAGCCTGCCCCGGGTGTCGGGGTGGGAGTCGGGCCTCGGGTCCTTCGACCTCTCCGGCAAGCGGGCGGTCATCGCCGTCGACCTCGGTGCCGCCATCGTCGAGCCCCGGGTGGCGACCCTGGTCACCGAGTTGGCCGAGACCCTCATCGCCGCGGCCGGGCTGGCCCGGGTGGACGTCGTGGTGGACCTGCCCCAGGGTGGGCTCGAGTGGGTGATGTCCAACCTCATCGGCCTGGCCGGCGAGCTGGGCGACCGCTATCCGGCGTGCAACGACGACCTCACCCCCGAGATCCAGCTGGGGATGAACCTCGCCACCCACAACCTGGACGTGCAGAGTGCCGGCGCCACCGAGATGTTCCGGATCGACGTCAACGAGCGCATGGCCGCCCTCTTCGACCAAACCGACTTCATCTTCGCCGCCACCAACCCCGACGTGGCCTTCGGCGCCGCCGGCCCGATGCCGACCAGAGTCGGCGACGTCGACCTCATCGCCGAGTACGGCTTCAACCGGGCGGTCGGCAACAACGGCGCGCTGACCATCCCGGCCAACCTCACCGGGAACCCGGCCGTCTCCATCCCGGCCGGGACGGTGGACGGACTGCCGGTGGGGCTGCAGGTCATCGGGCGGCACCACGAGGAGCAGCTGCTGTTGGAGCTGGCCGGGCTGGCCGAGCGCGAGCGGCCCTGGCCACTGGTGGCGCCACCGGCCGCGTCGTAACGTACCCGGCCATGCGCATCGACCTGTGGGTACCGACCGCCACCCCCTTCAGCACCCCCGAGCTGTTGGCCTGCATCGCCGAGGAGGCCGAGCTGCGCGGCATCGGCACCATCTGGGTGGGCGAGCACGTGGTGCTGTTCGACGAGTACGCCTCCCACTACCCCTACGCCGAGGACGGCCGGATCCCCACGCCGCCGGGTAGCGGCCTGCTCGAGCCGCTGTCGACGCTGTCCTTCCTCGCCGCCCGCACCACCACCGTCCGGCTGGGCACCGCCATGGTGCTCCTGCCCCAGCGCAACCCGGTGTACACGGCCAAGGAGGTGGCCACCCTCGACTGGCTGTCCAACGGGCGGGTCGACTTCGGGGTCGGGGTGGGGTGGTTGGAGGAGGAGTTCGACGCCGTCAACGTGTCATGGCCCCACCGGGGCAGGCGCACCGACGAGTACCTCGAGGTGCTGACCACGCTGTGGTGCGACGAGACCTCCGCCTACGAGGGCGAGTTCTACTCGCTCCGGCCGTGCTCGATGTACCCCAAGCCCGTGCAGCACCCCCATCCCCCCATCCACATCGGCGGGGAGAGCGACGCCGCCCTCCGCCGGACGGCCCGGGCCGCCTCGGGCTGGCACACCTTCAACCGCACACCGGGGGAGCTGGCCGAGCCCCTGGCCACGCTGGATCGGTTGCTGGCCGACGAGGGCCGCAGCCGCCACGATGTCCGGATCACCGTCTGCCCGTACTTCCAGGCCCTCGACGCCGACATCGCCGAGCAGTACGCCGGGGCCGGCGCCGACGCGGTGGCCGCCCTCCTCCTGCCCTTCGGGATCGACGAGGTCCGCTCGGCCATGGACGCGCTCCAACCGGTGCTGGACCGGGCCGCCGCCCTCTGACCCGCCGGCCCTCTGACCCGCCGGCCCTCTGACCCGCCGGCCCTCTGACGTCGCCGTGACCGCCACGGCCGCCGGGCGGTCAGCCGCCCATGGCCACCGGCAGTGACTCCATGCCCCGCAGCACGACGTTGTGCTTGTAGACGACGTCGTCGACGGTGAGGGCCAGCCGGGGCGCCCGGCGGACCAGGGTGCCCAGCGCCACCTGCGCCTCCATCCGGGCCAGCGGCGCCCCCAGGCAGTGGTGGATCCCGAAGCCGAACCCGAGGTGGTTGTTGGGGGTGCGGGCGACGTCGAACCGGTCGGGGTCCTCGAACTGGGCGGCGTCGCGGTTGCCGGACGCCAGCAACAACATGGCGAAGTCGCCCTTCTCGAACCCGACTCCCCCGAACTCGCACGGCTCGAGGAACGACCGCCCGGTCAGCTGCACCGGTGACACGTAGCGGAGCATCTCCTCCACCCCGCTGCGGGTGACGGACGGGTCGGTGCGGAACCGCTCGAACTGGTCGGGGTGGCGGAGCAGCGCCAGCGTCCCTCCCGAGATGAGGTTGACGGTCGTCTCGTGGCCGGCCACCAGCAACAGGATGCACGTGGCCAGCAGCTCGGCCTCGCTCAGCTGGGAGCCGCTGTCCTCCGCCTCGACCAGCCGGCTGAGCAGGTCCCCACCGGGGTGGCGTCGACGGTCGGCCAGCAGCTCGAAGAAGTACTGGGAGAACTGGACCACCGCCTGGCCGCGGGCCTCGATGGTCTCGGCGGTGAGGAGGAAGTCGGGGTCGAGGCCCCGGGCGAGGGCGTTGGACCACGCCTTGAACCGGTCCTGGTCGGCCAGCGGCACCCCCAGGAGGTCGCAGATGACCCGCACCGGCAGCGGATAGGCGAACTCCTCGAGCAGGTCGACCCGGTCGGCGTCGAGGGCGGCGTCGAGGAGCTCGTCGACCACCTGCTGGGTCCGCTCCCGCAGGGACTCGACCACCTTGGGGGTGAAGGCCTTGACCACCAGGCCCCGGAGGCGGGTGTGGTCGGGCGGGTCCCGGAACAGGAACGGGCGCATCTCGATCATGGCCGCCGCCACCGGGTCGTCCTCGGCGATCGGGGTCCGGAACTGGGCCGGCATGCGGTCGACGTCGACGTTCAGGCTGTCCGAGCTGGCCCGCTTGTCGCGCAGGACGGCCAGGCAGTCGTCATGGCGGGCCAGGACCCAGAACCCGAGGTCGTTCCGGTGGATCGGCGCCCGCCGGCGGAGGTCGGCGTAGAGCGGGAAGGGATCGCTGGCCCACGTGGGGTCGAACGGGTCGAAGACCGGGCGGCCGGAGGCGGGGTCCGTTGTCGACGATGCCACAGGGCGATGGTACCGAGTGCGGGGCGGGAGAGGGGGTGCGGGGACAGGAGCGGGGAGGCCGGGCGCTCTACTGTGGTGGCCGTACTGTGGTGGCCGCCCCGCCGGGGCGGCCACCGACCGACCGGTCCGGCCCCGAGACGTCCGACCCGCCAGAGAGGTCCCCTTGCCACAGTCCGACCAGCCCGTACTTCTCATCACCGGAACCTCGTCGGGGATCGGCCTGTCCACGGCGGTCGCCGCCGCCCGGGCCGGCTACACGGTGGTGGCCACCATGCGGAACCCCAAGGCCGATGCCGCACTGCGGTCGGCCGCCGCCGACGCCGGGGTCGAGGTCGACGTCCGTCCGCTCGACGTGACCGAGGACGACTCGATCCGATCGTGCGTCGACGGCATCGTCTCCGACCACGGGCGCCTCGACGCCGTGGTCAACAACGCCGGGTCGGGCCACATCGGCACCATCGAGAACGTCTCCGTCGACGACGTCCGACGGGTGCTGGAGGTCAACTTCTTCGGCGTGGTGGCGGTGACCAAGGCGGTCATGGCGCACCTGCGGGAGTCCCGTGGTCGCCTGGTCACCGTGAGCAGCGTGGGCGGCGCCATCGGCCAGCCCTTCAACGAGGCCTACTGCGCGGCCAAGTTCGCCGTCGAGGGATTCATGGAGAGCCTGGCACCGGTGGCGGCCACGGTGGGGGTCGGCGTCGTCATCGTCGAGCCCGGCCCGGTGACGACCGAGTTCGTGAACAACGTCGGCGTGGACCCCGTGGCCCTGTTCGCCGAGGCAGGACCCTACGAGCCCGCCCTGCAGGGCTACATTGACCACGTGATGGCCGACTTCAACTCCGACGCCGCCCAGACCGGCGAGGAAGTCGCCGCCATCGTCGTCGAGGCCCTGCGGGCCGCTGAACCCGCCCTCCGCATCCAGACCAGCACCTTTGCCGGGACGTTCGTGGGCACCAAGATCAGCGACCTCGACGGCACCGCCGTGCGGTCGATGACGAGCTCCTGGCTGTCCTGACCCGACGGGGTGTCCCGTCCCGGTGTTACCGTTCCGACCACTCTCGAGAGCGAAGGTGGTCGGTATGGGCGGAAACCGGTTGGACCAGCGGGGGCGCCGTCGGTCCCGCTTCTCCAGGGGCCTGGTCGGTGGAGCGGCGGCGGCCGTCCTCCTCGCCACCGTGGGGATCGTGGCCGACGCCGGCACGGCGGCGGCGCTCACACCACCGAGCGTCGTCTCCTCCCGGGTCACCCCCTCGACGGTGGCAGCCGGCTCCACCATCACCTTCACCTGGCGGGCCAAGAGCGGTGCCGGCGTCACCTTCACGTCGCTGTTCCCATCCGGGCCCAACTTCTCGTTCCTCGGAACCTGCTTCGGCAACGGCACCCTGGTGTCCGGCTCGGCGAGGAGTGGGACCTACCGGCAGGCCTGCATCGTCCCGACGCAGACCGCCAACGGGAAATGGACCACCCAGATCGAGGTCCAGGACGGCGCCGGTCAGGACATCTCCGTGGCCGGCCCCGACTTCACCGTCACCGGTGGCCTGACGACGAAGCCGCCGACGTTCGGACCGTCGTCAGCCAATCGGACCTCGGTGGTGGCCGGGCACCCGATCACCTTCACCTGGCAGGTCGACAGTCCGATCGGGGTCGCCGACACCTCGGTCGGGATCTCCGGACCGGACCTGTTCGGACAGCTCGGATGTGACGCCAACGGCACGCTGATCTCGGGCACCGCCACTGCCGGCACCTACCGGGAGGTCTGTGTCGTCCCCAAGGCGTCCTCCAACAGCACCTGGACGTCGTTCATCTCCGCCCAGGACGTGGCCGACCAGTCGAGTTCGACGGGTGGTCCGTCGTTCACCGTCACCGGAGGCACGACCAAGACCACCCCGCTCCCACAGATCGGTTTCTCCTCGGTCTCGCCGACCACCGTGGCGACGGGGCAGACGGTCACCTTCACCTGGCAGGTCTCCGCGGCGGCGGGTGTCTCGAACACCTCGGTCGAGCCGTACGGGGTCGGTGGCGGCATCAGCAACGTCTGCTTCGGCAACGGCACCCTCATCTCCGGCACGGCCAGGAACGGGACCTACCAGGAGCCGTGCACCATCCCCACCGACGCATCGAGCGGCGGGTGGATGGGCCTCATCGCGGCCGCCGACAGCACGGAGCAGTCCACCGAGGCGACCGGGCCGGCCTTCACGGTGGTGCCGATCCAGATCACGACGACGGCGCTGCCCGCCGGTCTCGTGAAGACACCCTACGGCGCCGTGCTGTCGGCCATCGGGGGCTCCTCCCAGTACCAGTGGTCACTGGCGGCAGGGTCGCTCCCCCCGGGACTGTCCCTGGGTGTCGACGGGGTGATCCGGGGCCGACCCCAGAGCCCCGGCACGTACACGTTCACCGTCCGGGGGGCCATCAAGGAGACGAGGACGTCACTGGCCACTCCGGGATCGGCCACCCAGGTCCTCAGCATCACCGTCAACTGACGACTCGCCCCCGACCTCCACACGTGGGGCGAGGGGTGTTCGGAGAATCCTCCGGCGGCTTGAGCGTGCTGTCCCAGCTGGCGTCACCCGGCGCCCATGGCCTCTTCGCACGGGCCATCGCCGAGAGCGGCGCATACACCTTGAACCCGGTGTCGTTGGCCACGGCTGAAACGGCAGGGCAGGCATTCGCCACGAGTGCCGGATGCGCCGATCAAACGGCGAACTGTCTGCGGGGTCTGCCGGTCAGCACCATCCTGAAGGACCAGGACGCGGCCGGTTATCGACCGGACATCGACGGCCAGGTCCTGACCGAGTCGCTGCAGAAGGCGTTCGCCACCGGAGCCTTCAACCACGTGCCCGTCATCGACGACAGCAATCTCGACGAACGTCGATTGTTCGTCGCCATCGACGAACTGGTGGGCTACCCGATCACCGCCGCCAACTACGAGAGCATGATCCAGTCGACCGAACAGCTCTCCGACCCCCAGGCGACCGAAGTGGTGGCCCACTACCCCCTGAGCTCCTACCCGAGTCCGGCCGTCGCCTTGGCGGCAGTACAGACAGATGCCAGCTTCGCCTGCCTGGCCATGACGGTTGACACGTCGACCTCGAAGTACGTGCCGACCTACGCCTACGAGTTCGCCGACCAGAACGCACCGGAGCGTTACGAGCCCCCGGTCTCGTTCCCGTACGGTGCGGCCCACGAGTCCGAAGTCCAGTACCTGTTCGACCTCAGCAACACGCCCTATCCCGGGGTGCTCTCGCCGCAGCAGGAAGCCCTGGCCACCTCGATGAGGCGCGACTGGACCGACTTCGCCACAGACGGGAACCCCTCGTCCTCCGGCGTGGTGCCCTGGCCACGCTTCGGAGCCGACACCCCCGACGTGCTGTCACTGGACACACCCTCGCCGGCCGTCGAGACCAACTTCGCCGCCGCGCACCAGTGCGCCTTCTGGGCCGGGATCAACTGAGCGCCGGACAGGCGTTTCGGGGCCGTCCCGCAGGTGGATGAGCCCTGAACGGCTCCGGCTAGGCCCCCGTCCCGTGGCCCCGACGGTGCGGAGCCGGTTTCGCCGCCAGTGCCGCCAGTGCCGGATCGTCGAACCAGGTACGTAGCGTCAACCGGGCCGGAGGCAGGCTTCCGTGGAGCAGGACGGCCTCGCCCGGAGCGATCCGCCGGAGCTCGGCGGCAGGGGCGAGCCGCCGCACCGCCGGGGACCGGGTCGTACTCGGCCCGGCGCTCCCGCCGCTGGTGGTGGCCGGCAGGAGCGGCTCCTCGTCCCCGATGAGATGGCTGGCGTAGTCCAGGGTCGCCGGGTCGGAGATCCCCGACAAGAAGAGCTTCGATCGGTGGTTGTTGACCACGGTCGTCGCCCGGGGCCCGAAGCGGGCGTTGATCTGGGCCAGGTCGTGCCAGACGGTGACCAGCTGGATGCCGTGGCCGGCCGCCGTCGACGCCAGGGCGTCGAGATCGGAGAGCGGCGCGATGTTTGCCGCCTCGTCGAGCACCACCAGCAGCGGTGGGTCGAGCGGCCGACCGGTCATGGCCACGCGGTCGAATACGTGTTCGACCACCTGGCGCACGACCGATACGAAGAGCGGGGTCAGCCGACGCTGGTCGTGGGCCGGGGCGCACAGGTAGAGGGTGTTGTGCCCCGCCAGCAACAGGGCCGGGTCGACGGACGACCCGCTCCCGGTGCTGCCCGAGCGGTCCGAGTCCCCCGAGGCGCCACCGCCGACGAGCGGCTCGAGGACCGTCTCCACCGTGGTGTAGATCGAGCTCCGCTGGCGTTCCTCCTTGCCGAAGGACGACTGCGCCGCGTGCAGTGCCTCGGGGACCCCGGCCATGGCGAGCAGGTCGAGGACCTCGGTCTGCTCCTGGGTGTCGACCCACCGGATCACATCGGAGATGTCACGGCGTCCGAAGGCGGCGGCGAACAGCATCGGCGCCAGCATCCGGGCCGCGGTGGCATACCAGAAGTCGCCGTCGCTCATCGTCCCGACCGAGGTCTTGGCCACCTCGGTGAGCGACGAGGCGGCGCGCCGGGCACCCGGCCACGTGCACGAAACAGCCAGCGGTGACCAAGTCGCCGACTCGAGACCGGTCGACGCCGACGGGTCGAAGTACGACACCGTCCCCCGGGTGGACCGGTGTCCGGCCGTGTACTCGATCAGGTCCGTCTTCACGCTCGAGGCCAGCACCGGCCCGACCCACTCGAGGATGGCCGGGACGGCGAATCCCGACGTCTTGCGCGACTGGGTCGGACCGAAGACGATCACCGACTGGGCCCGCTCGGATGCCACCAGTCGACGCCCGGCCCGACCGAGGACCAGACGACCGGCCGGGACGGGGTCGGCACCCGTGCCACCACCGACGGCCCGGCCGCGGACCGCCAGCGGGCGGAGGTCGCCGGCCGTCGCCCAGTGGGCTGCCCGCCGCCGGCGTCCGATGGCCGCACCTGACCTCCGGCCCGTTGCGGCCAACGTCCCGATCAGGTCTCGACCTCCGGTCGGGGGATGCCACCACCGCCGCCCGGGCCGCGACCCGGCGCCCCTCGTCGACCGGGCGGAAGGTACGCCCGAGCCGAGGAGCCCGGCCGCCACGAAGGCGGACACCCCGATGCCGGTCGCCAGGGCGGTCGCCGCGCTCACCTCACCAATCCCCGTCACCGGGTCCGGGACGGTCGTGCATCGCCTGGTCGGTGTCGGTCAGCCACTGCTCCCCCGAAGCCAGCCGGTGCTCCACCAGGAACGAGCGCTGGCCCACCTTCCACAGCGCCATGCCCCGGCGGAGTTGGGTGACCAGCTCCGCCTCAGTCTCGGTCAGACCGAGGAGCTCGCCGGTGCGGAGGACCTCGCCGGGGGACTGGGCGTAGACCACTCGGGTCTCCGAGTCGGCCAGCAGCCCCTCGGCCAGGTTGACCTGCTCGGAGCCCTCCGACCCCACCGATCGTAGGTCGGACAGCCGGTGGAGCACGGCGACGTTGGACACGCCCAGGGCGCGCGACAGCTTCCACGACGTCTGCAGCCACCGGGCGACACCGACGTTGGAGAGAATGGCCCAGGCCTCGTCGACCACCACGATGATCCGGTTCCGGTGTCGGGCCCGGACGGCGTTCTGCAGCCACGCCGCCGCGCACGCCATGAGCACGCCGAGGGCGGACGAGTGGTAGACGGCCGACAGGTCGAGGACCACGAGTGGTCCGTCGAGCCGGACGCCGGGCGTGGTGGGCCCGTCGAACATCCCGCACAGATCGCCGTGGACCAGGCGGCGGAGCTCGAGGGCCACGTCCCGGCCGTCCTCCATCAGGGCCGACCGGGTGGTGCGGATGTCGTGCGCGGCACCGGACGACGGATCGAGCAGGCCCTCGACGACCTGGGGAAGCGTGGGCGCCTCCATCCCGTGCATGCCGGCGCGTTCGGTGGCGCTGTTGACGGCGGCGTCCACGGCGGCACGCTCGCGCGGCAAGAGGTCACGCCCGAGACAGGCCACTGCCAACGACGACGTCAGGGAGACACGCCTCCGTCCCGCCCCGTCGCCCCCGGCGTCGCCACCGCTGACCGGGTCGTCACCGGCCCCGTCTCCGCTGACCGGGACGCCTCCCGCCTCGGTATCGAGCGGATTGAGACGGATGTCCCCGCCCGGTCGCAGTGCGAGCGGCGTCACCCCCCAGGCCTCGGCGAGGGGCCCGTACTCGCCCTTGGGATCGACCACCCACGCCTGGCGGCCGAACACGGCCTGGCGCCACAGGTAGGACTTGACGAACGAGCTCTTGCCCCTCCCGATCTGGCCGAAGACGACCATGTTGGGGTTGGTGACCACGCCCTGGCGGTACAGCGCGAACGGGTCGTAGACGAAGGAGCCACCCAACACGTCCCGGCCGATCAGCACTCCCTCGTGCCCGAGCCCGGCCTCACTCACCAACGGATAGGCGGCGCACAGATGCCGGGTGGTGGCGACATGAGCCGGGACGCGGGGATTTCTGGCCGTCATGCCAGGCCCCGTCCCAGCGGGAGTGAGCATGCGAACGCCACATCCTGTTCGCCGTAGAGGAGCCTGAGCTCGACCCGGGCCTGACCGGCGGCCTGCTCCACGGCGGCACGGGCGCCGCGCAGCTCGTCGCGGCTGTCGGCGGTCACGGTCAGATACCCCGAGAACCGGTACTGGGCGTGGCCATCGGACAGCTCGACGTCCCGGTCCTCGGCGCCCTGCTTCTCACGCGTGTGGCGAGCCGTGACCAAGAACCCGCCCCGTCGGCGGAGCTCCCCGTCGGCGATGTCGGCCGTCCGGGCCTGAGCCACCTGGCGGGCGGCACGACTGGGGCTGACCGGCTCCATGACGACGGTGAGGGTGCGGCGTAGTGGGGAGAAGAGCAACGGACCCAGGAAGTCGGGGGTCACGTCGACCCTCGGCCACTCGGCGATCCAGTAGGTGGCGTGCCAGGTACCGTCGGTCCGGACGGCGTCCCAGTGCGGCTCGACCGCCATGGGCCACGGCCAGCCGGAGGCGGGGTCCCCGTCCGACCACGGCTCCCGAGGTGCGCCGTCGGCTCCATTGCGATGGAGGTGGCCTCCGCCATCGGGGTCCCACGGCCCCGTCGCCGGCGATGACGCCGCCGTGATCACCCGGCCCAGTGCCCGGGGGCCGAGCACCCCGTCCACGGTCACGTCGGTGGCATCGAGGGCGCGCTCCAACGACACGATCTCCCGTCCGAGCACGGCACCGATGCCCGCCCGTCCGCCGCCGGCGGCGCGGATGGCGCGGGACGACCGTGAGGTGTGGACGGACAGTGCGAGCAGTACGCAGTGACGCCGGGTGGTCGGCGAGGACTCGTCCAGCAAGGACCGGTACGACCGTCCGGCCGCCGAATCGGGCCCGAGCACGCCGTGGTCGGCCTGGTGCTGCCGCACCGCTCCCCCGTCATCGGGCACGCACGACTCGACCCACTGGACCCGGTGGACGTCGGAGCCCTCACGCGCCATCGAGGTGAGGACGCGGGCCCAGGCGGCGATGGCGGCGTCCTGGTCACCATGGCCGAGCAGGGCGAAACTGTGGCCCCGCACGGCGATCACCGCCGTGGCCGTCCGGGCCGGTCGGTCGATCACCATGCCCATGGACGGCGTCGGTCGGTCACCACCGGCGGCGGTCCCGACGACGTCCAGTCCGGCGAACGTGGTGGGTCGGGCCGAGGTCCGCTTCGGTCCCCTCCCCACGGCCGGTGCCACCTCCCGACCCGGGCCGGGTGGATCGGGGGACAGCACGTGGCCCGACCGGGGGGCCGGGGACAGCTGCCTACGGCCGCCCGGGGTCAGCGCCGGCACCCGGCGCACCAGGAGGGGCAGCCATTGCTCACCGGTCCGACCCTGGACGGGCCAGAACGCCACGGCGACGGCGACGGCGACCGTCACCACTGCCACCGCCACTCCGGACAGCGTCGGTCGGGACCGCAGGGCCAGGACCCCGGCCACCAACCCCGTGGCCACCGAGGCGATCTGGCCACCGCGCCATCCGGCGATGACGCCGCGCCGCTCCAGGGGCGAGAACCGGTAGCGGACCCGGTCAGACCCGTCTCGATCACCCATCGGCATGCAGGTCCGGATCTGCGGTGTCGGCTCCCCCAGCCCTCGGCGGGCCGGAGGGCGGCGGGCCGGAGGGCGGCTGGCGGGCACCGATCAGGCGAATCCCCAAGGCGTCGCGGCCCAGGGAATCGGGGTGGACCGTCCCGGTCTGTCGGGGGAGGGGTGTCGGCCCGTCCGGCCCGGGCGCGGTGGCGAGACTGCTCGAGGGTCGAGAGGGATCCGGCGCCCGACCCGGGTCGGGACGGTGATCGGCACCCGGGGCGAACTGGCCCGCTCGTTCCAGCTCGGCCATCATCTCCTGCGCCGCCGCGCTGGCCTCCGCATGGACCGGGTGCATCGGGATGCCGCCACCGGGGGGCTCGGTGGTCCCGACGCCGGTCGACTCGGCCGACGATGGACCCATGTCATGTCCCGCGTCCGGACCGCCTCCCGCACCGGGGTGCCCGGCCCCGTACCTGCCGGGTCCTCGGCGGCCAGCACCGCGGCCCGGGCCGGTGGTCGCACCGGCACCTGCCTGACCCGTCGAGCCCGAACCGGGCCCCGACCGGCCGAGCCTTCCAGCCGCGGCCCCGATGCCACCGGCGGCGGCACCCGCGGCCGAGGCCATGGATCCGGCCGCCGTCGCCCGCATGGCCACCTGGGCCAGGCTCTTGACGGGAGCCGACACGTTGCGGCGGGCCCGTTGGCTGAGCCCCTCGAGGTGGCCGACGGCGCCGGACTCGAGGAAGGGGAGGAGCCGGAACAGCGCCCAGGGCGAGAAGGCCGACAGGAGCAGGAGGGCCGCACCACCGAGCACGGCGGTGAATCCACCCCCGCCGCCGCTCCCGCTCCCCCCACTGCCGGCGAGGGCCCCGGCGGCCAGGCTCAGGACGGTGACGATGACGAACTTCCCCAGGATGAGTGCCACCAGCGTGTCGACCAGGCGTCGACACCAGTGCGAGATGGCCGGCCAGGCCAGGCTGGCCAGAGCCAGGGGCAAGAACAGCACGGTGACGTAGACGGCGGCCGATCGGAGCAGCAGCTCGACCCAGACCATCACCGCACCGAACACCACCGCCAGGGAGCCCAGGAACAACAAGAAGCCGGGCGCATCGGGCTGGCCGGTGGCAGACGCCCCCGTCAGACCGAGGGTGACCGACGCCATGAAGTGGCCGGCGTCGAGTCCTGCCCCCTTGGCCACCGCCGCGCTCATGGCGTCGGTCACCGCCAGTCCCAGCTCGACCAGTTTGACGGCCACCGCCGTCAGCAACAGGGCCAGCGGCACGTTGACGAGGACCGATCGGACCAGGGTCGAACCGTCCTGGCGGTAGATCGACTGGATGATCCCGAGGAGCAGGAGGGGGACGACGACCACCCCGGAGAGTGCCGCCATGGTGGCGTAGTGGGAGACGAACCAGGAGGCGGTGAGGTCGACGGACGTCGTGGCACCGAGGACCCCGCCGATCTGGGTGAGCAGCCAGGTGGCTCCGGCCGAGACCCAGCTGCTCAGGGCGTCGAGCACGCTGTTGACACCGAACCCGGCCACCTGGGAGACCGCGGACCCGGCCGCGCTGGTGATCCCGGACGTCACCTGGCACACCGGCCCGAGCCCGGCGGAGGCCAGCGCCGATGCCGCCGACGGGCACGACACCCCCGGGATCGACGGCACGGCCCCGACCACCACCTCAGTTCACGCCCTGACCGGCATGGAAGAAGAAATTGACGATGGCCGGCCCGGCGCCGATGAGCAGGGCGGCGAGCCCGGAGATGAGGACGGCCCGGCGTCCGACGTAGGACTGCTGGTAGTTCTGGCCGTGCGAGCCGAGGGCCCACGCCGCCGCCCCCACCACCAGGCCGACCAGGGCCAGGGCCAGGGCCCAGCCCCCCAGGCCGTTCATGAGCTGTTGGAGCAGCGCGCCGCCCGGCAGGGAATTCGTGTCCGGGCTCAGCTGGACGTCGACCAGGCGGCCGACGGCTGTCGGGGCGGGAGGGTGGTGGACGACAGCTCGGTGGACCAGCAGCAGAGGGAGGGTGACGACGTCGGGGACCATGCGGCCAAGAGTAGGGACCGGCAATGCACTTTTCAATATGTTTCATGTTATTTCATGGTTTTTCGGAACCGGTGGGCCAGAAGCACACGACCCACCCGGCGGCCTGTCATGCTTAGGCGGTGAAGCAGCACTATGTGATCGGGTACATCGTGCTCGGCGGAATCGCAGTCCTGGCCGTGTTCATCGCCGCCCGCCTGGGTCGTCGGGCCGGGCGCCGCAGCCTGCAACAACGCCTGACCGCCCTGTCCAACCGGCTGGGCGTGCAGCCTCCCGACGAGGGGGGTGTGGAACCGGTCCTCAGCCACCTCGAGCGGGTGACCGGCGAGGCCGCCGAGGCCGTGACCGAGGCCAGTTCGGACGCCATCCGGCTCCGGCGGGCCCTCGACACCCTGCCCCAGGGGGTCATCGTCTGTGACGAGAACGGGGACGTCGCCTTCCGCAACGCCCGGGCCGCCGATCTCATGAACAACCGGCACGGCGACGCCCTCGCCGCCCAGGCGGTGACCGAGCTGTTGGAGGGGGCGTGGCGGGACGGGACGGCCGAGCGCACCCTCGACCTCTACGGGCCGCCCCGCCAGACCCTCATCGTCCGGACCCGGCTCATCGACGACGGGAGGCGGCCGCTCGGCGTGATCGCCATCATCGAGGACGTGTCCGATCGCCGGAGGTTGGAAGAGATCCGGCGGGACTTCGTCGCCAACGTCAGCCACGAGCTCAAGACGCCCATCGGGGCGCTCGGCCTCCTGGCCGAGACCCTCACGGTGGAGCCCGACCGGTCGGTGGCCCAGCGGCTGGCCGCCCGCATCCACACCGAGGCCTTCCGGGTCAGCCGGATCATCGACGACCTGCTCGACCTCAGCCGCATCGAGTCGGAGGAGGCCCCACCCCGCGAACCGATCTCCATCAACCTGTTGATGGCCGAGGCGGTGGAGCGGGTCCGTTCGGCCGCCGAGCAACGGCGCATTACCATCGAACTCGATGAGCCCGACCCTCCCATCCACCTCCTCGGTGACCGGCGCCAGCTGGTGTCCGCCATCCACAGCCTGCTCGAGAACGCGGTGACCTTCTCCTACGAGGACAGCCTGGTGCGGGTGGCCGGGAGCCAGTCCGACGGTGAGATCCAGCTGTCGGTGATCGACACCGGGGTCGGCATCCCCGCCCGCGACCTCGAACGCATCTTCGAGCGCTTCTACCGCGTCGACCACGGTCGCAGCCGCGACACCGGGGGCACCGGCCTCGGCCTGTCCATCGTCCGCCACGTCGCCAGCAACCACCAGGGCCGGGTGGAGGTGGACTCCCGCGAAGGCGAGGGCTCGACGTTCACCCTCATCCTCCCGGGCACCCCGGCGTACTCGCTATGAGCGCCAAGCGGACCGACGCCAAGGTCGCCGACAAGGGCTCGGACGCGAAGGGCTCCGACAAGGGAGCCGGCAAGGGCTCCGGCGACGACCCAGCCGACAAGCCGGCGGGGCGGACCCCGGCCACCGCCGAGGCCGAGGCCGACGGGTCGCAGACCAAGGTGCTGCTGGCCGAGGACGACGAGTCCTTCATCGACGCCCTGGTGATCGGGCTGTCACGCGAGGGGTTCGAGGTGACCGTGGCCCGCGACGGCAACGAGGCCCTCCGGCTCTTCGAGGACGTCGACCCCGACCTGGTGCTGCTCGACCTGATGCTTCCCCGGCTGTCCGGCATCGACGTGTGCCGGTCCATCCGGGCCCGGTCCTCGGTGCCCATCATCATGGTCACGGCCAAGGGCACCGAGATCGACACCGTGGTGGGGCTCGAGGTCGGCGCCGACGACTACGTGGCCAAGCCCTACCGTCTGCCGCGAGCTGGTGGCCCGCATGCGTGCCGTCCTGCGCCGCACCCCGGCCGGCGGCGAGCACGGCCACGCCGAGGGTGCCGCCCCCGACCCCGGTCCGCCGGCCGGTGTGGAGCGGCGCCGGGGCGCGCCGGGCGGGGACGGGACAGCGCCGCCCGACTCCCGCGGCAACGTCCTCGAGGCGGGCGGGATCCAGATCGACCCCGACCGGCACCTGGTGTTCATCCGCGGGCGAGGACGTCCACCTGCGTCGCAAGGAGTTCGAGCTCCTCTCGCTGTTGATGGAGAACGCCGGCCGCCTCCTCACGCGGGATGTGCTGATCGACCGGATCTGGGGATCCGACTACTTCGGCGACACCAAGACGCTCGACGTCCACATCAAGCGGCTCCGCAGCCACGTCGAAGAGGACCCCTCCTCGCCCAAGCTGATCACCACCATCCGCGGCGTGGGCTACCGGTTCGACGCCCCCCGCCAGTACGGCAGCCCCGGTCGGGATGCTCACCCGGCGGCCGGGGATGACCGCTTCGCCGCGTAGGTAGGGCCGGAGCACCTCGGGCAGCGCCACCGAGCCGTCGGCCTGCCGGCCCGTCTCGACCAGCGCCGCCCAGATCCGGGCCCAGGCCAGGGCCGACCCGTTGAGGGTGTGCACCAGTACCGGGGTGCCCCCGCCGCTCGGCCGGTAGCGGATGTTGGCCCGGCGGGCCTGGTAGTCGGTGCACCAGCTGACCGAGGAGACCTCCAGCCACTGGTCGACGCCCGGTGCGTAGACCTCGAGGTCGAAGGTGCGACAGGCCGAGTTGCCCATGTCGCCGGCGCACAGATCGAGGACCCGGTACTGGAGCCCGAGGTCGACCAGCAGCCGCTCGGCCCGGGCCACCATGCTCGCCAGCAGGTCGGGGGCCTGGTCGGGCGTGGCGTAGGCGAACAGCTCCACCTTGTCGAACTCATGGACGCGGAGCAGGCCCCGGGTGTCGCGACCGGCGGCGCCGGCCTCCCGGCGGAAACAGGCGGTGCCGGCCGTCAGGCGCAGGGGCAGGTCGTCCTGGTCCAGGATGTCCCCCCGCCACATCGAGGTGAGCGGCACCTCGGCGGTGGGGATGGCCCACAGCCCGTCCCGCTCGAGATGGTAGGCCTCCTCCTCGAACTTCGGGAGGTGACCGGTCGAGACCATCGTCTCGGTGAGGACGAGGGTGGGAGGACGGACCTCTTCGAACTCGTCGGCATGGCTGTCCAGGGCGAACGACGTCAGGGCCCGGAGCAGCCGGGCCCCGAAGCCCCGGTACAGCGGGAACATCGACCCCGACAGCTTGGCGCCCCGCTCCATGTCGAGCAGCCCGAGCTCAGCGCCGATCTCCCAGTGGGGAACCCGCTGGGCCTCGGTGTAGGTGGGCTCGACGGCCGGCCACCTCCGGGCCTCCACGTTGTCCTCGGGCCCCGATCCGTCGGGTGCGTCCGGCGCGGGGAGGTTGGGCAGGTACAGCAGGGCCTGGCGGACCGCCTCCTGTGCCGACTCGGCCGTGGCGTTGAGGGACCGCTCCTCCTCGCCGAGGGACCGGCTCTGGGCCGCCAGTGCCTCGCCCGCCCCGGTGTCACCGGACCGGCGCGCCTCCCCCACCTGCTTGGAGAGCGACTTCACCTCGGCGCGGAGCTCGTCGCGGCGGCCGATGGCGGACCGGGCGGCGGCATCCAGCTCCACCAGTCGGTCGATCTCCGCCGGGTCGACGCCACGCCGCCCCAGCGCCGCCTTCACCGACGCGCTGTCGTCCCTCACCAGGCGGATATCGATCATGACGGGGACAACGGTAGCGTGACCACCCGTGGACGACGCTCACTCCCCGACCGACAGCGCCGTCCCGACCGCGCCGTCGGTCGGCCCGGAGGCTCCGGCCGCCGTCGTGTGCGACGGGTTGGTCATCCGCTACGGGGACACGGTGGCGGTGGACCGGCTGTCGTTCGTGGGACGGGCCGGTGAGGTCGTGGCGCTGCTCGGACCGAACGGCGCCGGCAAGACCAGCACCGTCGAGGCCCTCGAGGGATACCGGCGGGCCGATGGCGGTTCGGTCCGCGTCCTCGGGCTCGACCCCCGGTCCGATCACGCCGCCCTGGTCCCCGACATCGGCGTGATGCTGCAGAACGGCGGGGTGTATCCCATGCTCGGGCCGGCCCAGGTCCTCGACCTGTTCTCCCGCTACTACGACGACCCCGAGGATCCCGCAGAGATGCTCGACCTGGTGGGCCTGACCGCCGTCCGCCGGACCCCGTGGCGGCGCCTGTCGGGCGGGGAGCAGCAGCGACTGTCCCTGGCGCTGGCGCTGGTGGGAAAGCCCCGGGTCCTCTTCCTCGACGAGCCCACCGCCGGGGTGGACCCCGAAGGACGGATCGTGGTGCGCTCCATCATCGCCGACCGGCGCGACCGGGGGATCTGCGTGATCCTGACCACCCACGAGCTCACCGAGGCCGAGCGGCTCGCCGACCAGGTGGTGATCATCGACCACGGACGGGTGCTGGCCGAGGGGAGCCCGGCCGACCTGGCCTCGGGGACCGCCGACGGGTCCGTCCGGTTCACCACCGACCCGGGGATCGACACCGGGGCGCTGTCCGCCACCATCGGCCCCGGCGCCACCGTCGTCGAGGAGCACCCGGGCTCCTACCGGCTCACGGCCCCACCGGGGTCCGCCACCCCGGCCCTCGTCGCCACGCTGGCCGGATGGCTGGCCCAGCGCGACCTGGCGTTGGGCGACCTGCGCACCGGCCAGTCCCTCGAGGAGGCCTACCTGTCCATCACCGGCTCCCGCCCGGTCCCCGAAGCCCGTCCCGGCCGAGCCGGGGCACCGGCGTCGCTCGGGACGGTCGGGGTCGGGACGGTCCGGCCGGGGCGGCTCCGACCGGGGCGACCGGCCGTGAGGCCGCTCACCGCCCAGCTCCGGGCCGAGGTGACCATGCTGTTCACCAACGGGGAGACCGTCTTCCTCACACTGGGGATCCCGGTGGTCTTCTTGTTGTTCTTCTCGGCGGTGCACGTGCTCCCCACCGGCACCAAGCACCCTGTCGACTTCCTGGTGCCGGGCATCCTGGCCCTGGCCGTCATGTCGACGGCCATGACGGCGGTGGGCATCGGCACCGGGTTCGAGCGCGGCTACGGGGTCCTCAAGCGGCTGGGGGCCACCCCGCTGGGTCGGCCGCGCCTGCTCAGCGCCAAGATCATCGCCATCATCGCCGTGGAACTGGTCCAGGCCGCCGTGCTGGTGGCGGTGGGATACGCCCTCGGATGGAACCCCGGAGGACCCGGCGGCGCCGGTGCCCTGGTCGGATCGGCGGTCGTGGCCATGGTCCTCGGGACCATCGCCTTCGGCGGCATCGGCCTGGTGCTGGCCGGAACGCTCAAGCCGCTGGTGAACCTGGCCGTGGTCAACGCCCTCTTCGTCGTGCTCCTGCTGCTCGGCGGGATGCTCGTCCCGCTGGGCAAGCTCCCCGGGTGGCTCGCCGACATCGCCAAGGTCCTGCCTGCCTCGGCACTGGCCGACGCCCTGCACGGGACGCTCGGACACGGCACCGCCGTCACCACCCGTGACTGGGTCGTCCTGGTGGCCTGGGCGGTGGCGGCTCCGGTCGTCGCCGCCGTCACCTTCCGCTGGGAGTGAGCCCGCCGGCGCCGACCGGCTCGCATCGCCCCTGCGAGAGGGTCAGCCCGCCGGGGCGCCCAGACGGTGGAGCCATCCGGTCAGCTCGGCCTGGTCGAGGGCCCCGATCTTGTGCCCGACCACCTGCCCCGACGAGTCGATGAAGAACGTGTTGGGCTCGGCGTCGAGGGCGTAGAGCGCCGGCGGCCACGTCGGCATGGGTGTCGGCTCCCACCGGGTAGGTGAGCCCGGCCTTCTGGACGAAGGAGATCGCCGCGCCCGCATCGGGGTCCAGCACGTCGACCCCCACGAACTGGACGTCCGACCCCTTGGCCGCCACGGCGGCGGCGGTCCGGGCCAGCAGCGGGGTCTCCTGCCGGCACGGGACGCACCAGGAGGCGAAGAAGTTGAGCACCACCGGGTGGTGACGGCCCTTCCCCAGCGCGTCGAGGGCCACCGGCGGCCCGCCGGTCAGCGACGGCAGGGAGAAGGCCGGCGCCTGGTCACCGACGCCGACGACCGGACCCCCACCCGATCCCGACCCCGAGGAGCGGCCGAGGCCGACGAACAAGAAGACGGCCAGGGCCAGCGCGATGACCGAGCCGATCAGCACCGAGCGCAGCCTGCGGGGAGGGCGCCGGGTCGGAGCTGTGATCGGCGCTGGGTCCGGGGTCACCGCGGGATCGGCTGGCACCGTCGGGTCGGTAGGCACCGACGCCCCGATCAATGCTTGGTGAAGACGTCGACCGCCATCAGCACGAACAGCAGGGTCAGGTAGGTGATCGAGTAGCTGAACAGCTGCATCGCCGCCTTGGGCGTGGCCTGCCGCCACAACCGGAGGGCCATGGCCACGAAGACGGCGCCCAGCACCGAGGCGGAGACCACGTAGATGACGCCGAGCTTGGCCACCACCGCCAACAGCAACGTCACCGCCACCAACACCACGCTGTAGAGCAGGATCTCCCGGGCCGTCCGCTTGAACGTGGCCACGGCGGGCAGCATCGGGACGCTGGCCGCCTGGTAGTCGTCCTTGTACTTGACCGCCAGTGCCCAGAAGTGGGGCGGGGTCCACACGAAGATGATGGCGAACATCACGACCGGCGTCCACGACAGGCTGTCGGTGACCGCCGCCCATCCCACCAGCACCGGCACCGCCCCGGCCGCCCCGCCGATGACGATGTTCTGGCTGCTCGTCCGCTTGAGCCACAGCGTGTACACGAATACGTAGAACAGGGTCGCCGAGATGGCCAGCACCGCCGACAGCAGGTTGACCCACGCCCACAGCTCGACGAAGGCGAGGATCTCGAGGGCGATGGCGAACACGAGGGCGTTGCGGGGCGTCACCGCCCCGGTGACGAGCGGTCGCTTCGAGGTCCGGTGCATCAGCTTGTCGATGTCCCGGTCCACGAACATGTTGATGGCGTTGGCACCGCCCGCCGCGAAGGCCCCGCCCAGCAGGGTCGCACCCATGAGCCAGACCGGCGGGAGCCCCCGCTGGGCCACCACCATCGTCGGCAGGGTGGTGATCAGGAGCAGCTCGATGATGCGGGGCTTGGTCAGCGCGACATAGGCACCGACCCGCGCACCGACGGTGGTACGACGTGGTAGGGCCACCGAGGAAATTGCCATCGGGCAGACATTAGTGCGAACCGGGGCCCCGGTCACGGTAGAACCGGAGGGGCCCGCCGCCCCGGGTGGTACGCGGCCGATACCATACGGTCACGGTGTCCTCCCTGCGTATCGGCCCTCGCCCGTTCCTCCTCCTCTGCCGGCTCACCCTGGCCACCGTGGTGCTCAACGTAGTGACGGGCGCGGCCGTCCGGCTCTCCGACTCGGGGCTCGGCTGCCCCGACTGGCCCACGTGCGCTCAGCGCCACCTGACCCCCCCGCTCAGCCTCCACCCGGTGATCGAATTCGGCAACCGCATGGTGGTCACCATCCTGGTGGTGGCCTGCGCCGCCACCGTCCTGGCGTCGTTCCGGCGCCGCCCGGTCCGGACCGACCTGCGGTGGCTGTCCGTGGGCCTGATCCTCGGCGTGCTCGGCGAAGCCGTGCTGGGTGCCTACGTCGTCTACAGCAAGCTCAACGCCTACGTGGTCATGGTCCACTTCATGGTGGGGATGGCTCTGCTGGCCGTGGCGGTGGTCCTCACACTCCGGGCCGGCCACGGGGCCGGGCGGGGGACGCTCACGGTGACCCGCGGCGCCCTGTGGCTGACCCGGGTGCTGGTGGGCCTGCTGGTCCTGGTGCTGGCCGCCGGGGCCGCCACCACCGGTGCCGGGCCCCACGCCGGAGGCAAGGGAGCGAAGCGAATCCCCATCGGGCTCGAGGACATGACCCGCATCCACGCCGAGATCGTCATCACCTCGGCACTGGTGCTGCTGGCGCTCCTGTGGGTGCTGTGGCGGACGAATGCCCCGTCCCACGTGCAGGACAGCGGGCGCATCCTTTTGGGCGCCATGATCGTGCAGGGCGTGATCGGCTACACCCAGTTCTTCACGCACCTGCCGGCGGTGTTGGTGGGCATCCACGTGCTGGGGGCCTCACTGGTGTGGTCGACGGCCCTGTGGTTCCACCACGGGCTGAGCGACCACCTCCCCGAGCCGGTGGCCGCACCGGACGCCGGCTCGCGGGCGGCGGCCGGTGTCACCACCGACGGCACGGCCGCCGGTTCCGACGCCGTGGTGGAGCGGGTGTGAGTCCCGAGCTGCCGGTGGGCTCCATGCCGGTGGGCTCCATGCCGGTGGAGGTCGAACCCGAGGGCGACGTCCTCACCGACCTCGCCGAAGAGGTCACGACCGACCGGCCCTGGCTGGTCATCGTGTGGAACGACCCGATCAACCTGATGTCCTTCGTCACCTTCGTCCTCCAGAAGCTGTTCGGCTACTCGAAGGAGAAGGCCACCAAGCTGATGCTGGACGTCCACAACAAGGGGCGCGCCGTGGTGTCCTCGGGGACCCGCGAGCGTGCCGAGCTCGACGTCTACCGCCTGCACGAGCACGGGCTGTGGGCCACCATGGAACAGGCCACGTGAGCGCACCGTTCCGACGGCGGCGGGACGGCCGGTACGTGGTCAAGCTCGATCCGAGCGTCCGGGGGCTCCTGGCGACACTGTCCCAACAGTTGGCCCCCACCCTCGGGTCGGACGACCCGATGACCCGACGCCTCTTCCCCCCCGCCTACACCGGAGAGGACCAGGTGCGCGAGGAGCAGGACTACCGCCAGCTGGTCGACGGCGCCCTCGTGAACCACCACCGCGACGCGTTCGGCGTCCTGGCCGACACGGCCCGGTCCGACACCCTCAGCGAACCCGAGTTCTCGGCATGGCTGTCGGCGATCGGGTCGATGCGACTGGTCATCGGCACCCGCCTCGACGTCACCGAGGACATGGTCGAGCCCGCCCCCGAGGACCCGGCCGCCCCTGAGTACGCGCTCTACGAGCTGTTGGGCCAGCTCCAGTATCTGATGGTCGAGGTACTGGCGGCGGGACTTCCCCCCGAAGGCCGGCCCGAAGGGATCATCTGATCCACCTGCTAATCTCCAAAAGCCCTGATCGGGTTGGAGCCCCCATCGTCTAGCGGCCTAGGACGCCGCCCTTTCAAGGCGGTAACACGGGTTCGAATCCCGTTGGGGGTGCGTTATCCCCAGCGTCTGTGCTGGTTGGGGACCTGTGGTGCAGTTTGGAGTGCACGCCGGCCTGTCAAGCCGGAGGTCGCGGGTTCAAATCCCGTCAGGTCCGCCACCTCGGTTCGCCGAGACGAGGTCGGGTAGCTCAGTTGGTAGAGCGCGCGCCTGAAAAGCGTGAGGTCACCGGATCGACGCCGGTCCCGACCACCATGGGGAAGCCGGTCAGGGCGGGGCGGTCCGCTCCCCGCCCGGTCGATCCGCCTCCCGGCGGAGGAGTGCGAACATCTCCGCCTCCCCCACCCCGAGTCGGCGCATCCGGGCGACGAACTCGTTCGCCTCGATGGCGGCCTGCTGACGGGCGACCGACGGCTCCCCGGCCACGTAGGTCCCGTGCCGGCCGTGGGTGGTGACGAGCCCTTCGAGCTCCAGCGCCCGGTAGGAACGGGCCACGGTGTTGACGGCCAGACCGGTTTCGGCCGCCAGCTCCCTGACCGTCGGGAGGCGCGTGGCGGGGGCGAGGGCCCCACCCTCGATGGCGCCGGCGATCTGGGCCCGGACCTGTTCGAAGGGGGCGGTGGTCGACCCGGGGTCCAGCCTCACCAGGTCCATGCGGCCCTTGTCGCCAAGTGCGCGGTCCGGGTCACGTGCGAGAGCAGCGTCACCGGTAGCGGCAGTAGGTGTTCTGCAGCTCGTCCTGGACGACGACGGCATCCTGCGAGCGGGTGTCCACCGCCAGCGGGGCGTCGAGGGCCCGGTGGGCGAAGCGCCATCCGGCGGGCAGGGCGAGTCGATCGCCCAACGCCGGCAGCGACTCTTCGTCCAAGCCGGGGTCGGCGGCGACACAGTAGGCCTGCATCACGAAGGCGGCGCCCTCGGGGTCGATGAGCTCGAACACGGTGCGGCCGGCGTCGAAGGTGAACAGTGCCTTCCGGTCCACCCGGACCGTGCGGTAGGCCATGGGGCCGTCCGGCGTTGGCGCCGGGCCGGACTCCGGGGAGGCGGTGAGGTCGATGCGCACGCTGGCGATCCGGGCCATCGGGATGCCCCCGAACTCGTCCAACGTGACGGCGGCGGCGGCATCGGCACCCCGCTCGATGGAGTCCATCAGCCAGTAGCGCGGCCCGTTCTTGAGGGCGAAGTCACAGCCGTGGTCGGCGGCCACCTTGTCGGCATCGAGGGCCTGCCAGAGATCATCGGGGCAGTCGTTCAGGGTGAAGGTCGTATAGACGTCCGCCACGGCGGTCGTCCCCTCCAGCGTGGCCAGCAGCATCTCCCCGTACCGGCCACCCCGTAGCACGCTGAACCCGTTGGCCGTCCTGTGCATCGCGGTCATCCGACGTCCTCTCTGCCCGGCCCTCGTGGGACAGGGTTCAGCCGGCGATCCGATACGCACGTCCCGTCGGCCCAGGATCTTATGTCACGACGGATGACATCGCCCGGCCTCGGCCTGGGGCATCGGGCGTTGCTACCCTTCGTCCCCATGCCCGAACCCCGTGCCGGACCCCGTGCCGGACACCGTGCCGGACGCCCCGGACCCGACGCCTCCTCGGGGTCCTCGGCTCCGATCCTGGAGGAGCTCGGGTTCTACACCCTGGCCGGTCATGCCCACTCGTCCCGGGACCTCGTCGGGGAGGTGCAGCTGGCCGAGCAGCTCGGGCTCGGCTCGGCCTTCATCTCCGAGCGCTTCGACAAGAAGGAGGCAGGTGTCCTGTCCGGCGCGGCAGGCGCGGTGAGCGACACGATGACCATCGTCACCGCCGCCACCAACCACAACACCCGCCACCCCATGATCACCGCCGGGATGGCCCGGACCATGCAGAGCCTGACCGGCGGCCGCTTCGTCCTGGGCCTCGGCCGGGGGATTCCGGTCATCCAGGACACCTTCGGCATCGGGCGGATCACCACCGCCGAGCTCGAGGACTTCGCCGGCATCATGCGGCGGCTGTTCCGGGGGGAGGCGATCATCGGTCACGACGGGCCGGCGGGCGCCTACCCGGTGCTGTACCTGTCCGAGCTCGACGAGGCCCTGCCCCTGGGACTGGTCGCCTTCGGTCCCCACTCCCTCGCCCTCGGCGGCCGGTGCTTCGACCAGGTGATCCTCCACACCTTCTTCACCGAGGAGACGACCAGGCGGTGCGTCGCCACGGTGAAAGAGGCGGCGGCGCGAGCCGGGCGGAACCCGGACGAGGTCACGGTGTGGTCCTGTTTCGCCACCATCGGCGACCACATCCCCGAGGACCGGCGCCTCATGAAGTCGGTCGGACGGCTGGCCACGTACCTCCAGGGATACGGGGACCTGATGGTCCGGACCAACCGGTGGGACCCGACGGTGCTCCAACGCTTCCGCGAGGATGCGGTGGTCTCGGGGTTCCTGGGCGGGATCGACTCCACCGCCACCACCGAACAGCTGGAGCACATCGCCACCCTCATCCCCGACGAGTGGCTGGCCGCCAGCGCCACCGGACCACCGGATCGGTGTGCCGCCGCCATCCGTGGCCAGCTGGCCATGGGGTGCGACGGCGTGATCATGCACGGCGCCACCCCCTCGGAGCTCGAACCCATCGTCGCCGCCTACCGCTCGGCACCGGCGCCGGCACCGGCACCGGCGACATAGGGGGCACCGGGCGCTTCGACGATCGACAGGCCCGGGCTCGGCTCGGCCCGCGGCTCGGCTTGGCTCGGTCCAGGGCGCGCCATGGTGGTGCGGGGCTCCCTCCCGCAATTGTTTTTGGAAATTACATACTGCCGGTAGGCGGGCTCCGGGCGGCGTACCTCCCCTCCCAGTGCGCTCGTCGTGGCTCGAGAACGGACGGTCGCCAAAATCAAAGAAATAGGGACAAGGTCTTGACGGGCGGAGTATCACGATATATCGTTATAGTACGAAAGCGGTCGTCAGAGAGGCGACCCCGCCGGGAGCGCCGCGTGGCGGTCCCGGCGGAACCACTCGAAACCCACAAGGAGAACGAACAGATGCATGGACACAACAGATTCCATCCCACCACCGACGACGACAGCCCCCGGTTCGGACCGGGCCGTTCCCGCCGAGGGGGCCCAGGGGGCCGGTTCGACCAGCTCGGCGCCGCCCCACGCGGCCGCGGCGGGGGAAGGGGCCGGGACCGTGCTCGTCACGGCGGGTTCGGACCCGGCTTCGGGCCCGGCTTCGGCCCACCGATGTTCGGGCGCGGTCCCAAGCGCGGGCGTGGCGACGTGCGGGCGGCCATCGTCGCCCTCCTCGCCGAGGAGCCGATGCACGGCTACCAGATCATCACCGAGCTCACCGAGCGGAGCGGGGGTGCCTGGCGTCCGAGCCCGGGCTCGGTCTATCCGACCTTGCAGGCCATGGAGGACCAGGGGCTCGTCACCGCCGACAAGTCCGAGGGACGCCGGGTCTTCAGCCTGACCGACACCGGCCGGGCCGAGGCCGAGGCCGCCGGTGACGGCCCCGCCCCCTGGGAGGAGGCGGCCCGGGGCGCCGACCGGTCACTCGTCGACCTGCGGGGCCTCATGGGCGAGGTCGGTGCGGCCATCATGCAGGTCGGCCGGGCCGGCAGCGACCATCAGATCAAGGCCGTCGGGGAGATCCTGACCGACACCAGGCGCCGCATCTACCTGGTGCTCGCCGACGGGACCCCGGCCGAGGACACACCGGTCGAGGGCGACACCTCCGGCGATGGCGATGGCGGTGTCGGGCCGACGGCCTGATCCCCCACGGCCACGACCAACGGCTGGTCCCGTGCCGCCGCTCGCCCCCGGGTGGGCGGCGGCACGGCCGGTCCTGGCCGGCACCTGCACCGCGTCACCGGTCCCGGGCCACAGCAGTCCCCCGGGAGCCGGTCGATCAACCGCCTTCGAAGTCGAATCCGAGATCCGGCGCCGTCAGGAGGGCCCGGAACGGGATGCCTTCGGCCGCCGCCATCTTCTCCACGGTGCCCCCGCGGTCGACCACGGCCACCAACAGGACCGGCACCGCACCGGCGTCGATGACGGCGTGGGCCGCCTCCAGCAGGGAGGACCCCCTGGTGACGGTGTCCTCGGTCACGACCACGCGGTCCCCGGGGTCGAGCGCTCCGGCGATCCGGCCCCCGGCCCCGTGGTCCTTGGACTCCTTGCGCACGCTGAACGCCTTCAGCATGCGCCCGCGCGAGGCGGCCACCCCGGCCGTGACGAACGCCACCGGGTCGGCACCCATGGTCAGGCCGCCGATGGCATCGGTGTCGTCGGGGAGGACCGACAGCACGCCGTCGGCCACCAGCACCATCGCCTCGGGGCGGCACACCGTCTGCTTGGAGTCGATGAACCAGCTGCTCTTGCGTCCGGACTTGAGGGTGAAGTCGCCGCGCTTGACCGAGTGTTCCAGCAGGTGGGCCCGCAGGGACTCGAACGGCGTGGGCGGCAGGACATCGCTCATGCCGGTGGGTCCTCCCGTTCGTCATGGGCGCCCCAGAAGGGGGGGCCGACGAACGCCACCCCGCGGTCACCGGCCACGATCCCGCCCACCACCCGGGCATCGGCACCGGCCAGGTCGAGGGCCGCCAGCACCTCGCCGGCGCAGTCCGCCGCCACCGTCATGATCATGCCCAGGCCGAGGTTGAAGACCCTGGCCATCTCGTCGTCGGCCACCCGGCCCAACCGGCGGATCTCCGTGAAGATCGCCGGTACCTCCCACGTGCTCCGGTCGATGACCGCCCGCATCCCCTCGGGAAGCACCCTCGGCACGTTTCCACCGAACCCACCGCCGGTGATGTGGGCGACGGCATGGACACCGGGACCCCGGTCCGATCCGGTGGCGGCGATGGCGGCGCGCACCGCCGGTGTGTAGATGACCGAGGGCCTCAACAGCTCGTCGGCCAGGGACACGTCGGTGCCGGACCACGCCGGTCCGGTCAGATCGCGTCCCGCCCGCTCCAACAGCACGTGGCGGGCGAGCGTGTACCCGTTGCAGCGAAGGCCGGGGGATCGCAACCCGATCAGCACGTCACCGGGTCGGACCCGAGTCGGACCCAGCACGCTCCCCCGCTCGACGACCCCGACGGCGAAGCCGACCAGGTCGAACTCGCCGGGCTTCATGACGCCGGGGTGCTCGGCCATCTCTCCCCCGAGCAGGGTGGCGCCCACCTGGCGGCAGCCGTCGGCCACACCGGCGATCAGGTCGGACATCTGGGCGGGGGCGACGGTCCCGGTCGAGATGTAGTCGAGGAGGAACAGCGGCTCGGCACCCTGGCACACCAGGTCGTCCACGCACATGGCCACGAGATCGATCCCGATGGTGTCGAAGCGGCCGGTGGCCTGCGCCACCAGGGCCTTGGTGCCGACGCCGTCGGTTCCGGCCACCAGCACGGGCTCGCGGTAGCGGTCGGTGTCCAGGGCGAACAGGCCGCCGAAGTCGCCCAGCCCGCTGAGCACCTCGGGCCGCAGCGTCGATGCCACCAGCGGCTTGATCAGGTCCACGGCACGTTCGCCGGCCTCGATGTCGACGCCGGCACCCGCGTACGTGGCAGGGGCGGCGTCGCCGGGGTTCACGCCTGGGTACCGCTCGCCGCGCCGCTCAGCTCCGCCCGCTCGGAGAACTGCACCGGGACCGGCACCGGATAGTTGCCGGTCAGGCAGGCATCGCAGAACCCGGCGCCGGGGGCATGGATGGCCTCGACCAGGTGCTCGAGGGTCAGGTATTCGAGCGAGTCCACGTCGAGGAACTCGACGATCTCATCGAGTGTCTTGATGGAGGCCAGCAGCTCGTTGCGGTCGGGCGTGTCGATCCCGTAGTAGCAGGGCCACCGGAAGGGCGGTGACGAGATGCGGAGGTGGACCTCGGTTGCCCCCGCCTCCCGCAGCATCGTCACCATGGCCCTGGTGGTGGTGCCCCGCACGATCGAGTCGTCCACCACGATCACCCGCTTGCCGGTGATGTTCTCCCGCAGCGGGTTGAGCTTGCGGCGTACGCCGTTGGCCCGCTCGGCCTGAGTCGGGGCGATGAAGGTCCGGCCGATGTAACGGTTCTTCACCAGGCCCTGTCCGTAGGGGATCCCCGATGACAGGGCGTAACCCTCGGCGGCGGGCACCCCGGAGTCGGGCACCCCCATCACCAGGTCGCCCGAGACCGGGGCCTGGGTGGCCAGCAGCTGTCCCATACGGCGACGGGCGCCGTGCACCTCGTTCCCATAGAGCGTGGTGTCGGGGCGGGCGAAGTAGACGAACTCGAAGATGCAGAGCTTCGGGTTGATCCGCTCCTCGGGGAAGGGGCGCTCCGAGCGGACCTCCTTGCCGTCGATCACGACCATCTCCCCGGGCTCGAGCTCGCGGATGAACGTGGCGCCGATCACGTCGAGCGCCGGCGACTCCGAGGCCAGCACCCAGCCCTGCTCGAACTCCTCGGTGGCGTCCAACCGCCCGAGGCACAGTGGCCGGAACCCGTTGGGGTCGCGGACCCCGATCAGACGATCGGCGTCGAGCAGGACGAAGGAGAAGGCGCCCTCGACGGACGGAAGCACCTTCATGAGGGCGTGCTCGAGGTCGTCCTCAACCTCGAGCGCCACGTCGGCCGGGGTGCGGTCGGGCAGATCGGGGGGGAAGGCCTGCCCGAGGAGCTCGGCCACCAGGTCGCTGTCGGACGACACCAGGCCGGGCAGCATCCCCGCCACCCCGGCCAGCTCGGCGGTGTTGGTCAGGTTGCCGTTGTGGCCGAGGGCGAAGCCGGCCCGGCCCACCCCGCGGAACACGGGCTGGGCGTTCATCCAGTCGCTGGAGCCGGCGGTGGAGTACCGGGTGTGGCCGATGGCCAGGTGCCCGCGCAGGCCGGAGAGCTTGCGCTCGTCGAACACCGTGGTGACCAGGCCCATGTCCTTCAAGACGGTGATGAGGTCGCCGTCGCTCACGGCCATGCCGGCGGACTCCTGGCCGCGGTGCTGCAGGGCGTAGAGGCCGTCAAAGGTCAGATGGGCCACGGAGCGCCCCGGGGCATAGACCCCGAAGACACCGCACGCTTCCTTGGCCTCCATCATGGATTCGTCACCGTACACACCAGGGGTCGTCGGGCTCGTCCTTCGCCACGATTAGGCCACATAATCACCTCACCGTGCCAACCCAGCCTAGTGGGAGCCGAGCGGGGCGTACCGCCCCCCATCCCGGGGGCGTCGGGCGTGGGCCCCCGGGGCCGGTCCGGTGACCCGTTCTGTGACCCGGCGGCCCGGTAGCGTCCGACGGTGTGATCGACCTGCACACCCACTCCAACATCTCGGACGGGAGCGACCTTCCCGCTCGGATCCCGGAGCTGGCCCACGAGGCGGGGTGCAGTGCGGTGGCTCTCACCGACCATGACTCGTTGGCCGGGATCGGGCCGGCCCGTCTGCGGGCCGACGAGCTGGGCATCACCCTGGTCCCCGGGTGTGAGGTCTCCTGCCTGCCGGTCGGATCGGGCGGCGTGCACGTGCTCGTCTATTTCGTGGACGACGAGGGGAGTGAGCTCGGAGCCGAGCTCCACCGGCTCCGCCGGGACCGGCACGAGCGGAATCTGGCCCTGACGGAACGGCTGGTGGCGCTGGGGGTCCCCGTCACCTACGCCCAGGTGGTGGACATCGCCGGGGGCGAGGAGGGAGTCGGTCGGCCCCACTTCGCCGCCGCCCTGGTGGCCGTGGGGGCGGCCTCGTCGATCGACGACGCCTTCGACCGCTACCTCGCCAACGGCCGGCCGGGGTATGTCCCCAAGGGACGGCTCACCGGCCCGGACGTGGCCCGGCTGGCCCGGGCGTCGGGTGGGGTGGCCGTCCTGGCCCACCCGTTCAGCACCGGGTTGGCGGGAACCGACCTGGCCCAGCTGGTGGCCGAGCTGGCCGACTCGGGCTTCGGTGGCCTCGAGGCCGTCTACGGCCGCTACTCCCCCCGGCAGCGACAAGAGCTCGGCAACCTGGCCCGCCGCTTCGACCTGGTGGCCACGGGGGGCTCCGACTTCCATGGGATCTCCAAACCGGACCTGGCCGTGGGGACCGGGCAGGGCGACCTCAAGGTCCCCGACCGGGTGCTGGCGCTCCTCGAGGCGCGGCGCCCGGGGCCCTGAGTCTCCGGCCGGTGGGCGCCCGGCCGGTGGCCTGGGCCGCCGCGGACGATCCGAGCGGCCGGGTGTGACGGCGCGGTAGCCGAGCTGGAAGACCGGCGGGCGCACCCCATGGCACGCGCTCTCAACATCCCACCCGTTTGTTATTTGAAGAAACAATTGGCCGGCGGAGACTCCCGCCAGGCCGACCTCACATCCACAGGCCGTGCTCACATCCGCACCCACCCACCCACGGCCACGCCGCGGGCGCCGGCCCGCCCGACCCTCGCTCAGTTGCTGACCGGAGCGATCCCGTCCAACAGGGACGGCAACCGGCCCCGCCATGACGCCGTTGTCTCCGCGACGCCCAGGTCGACGAGCCCCTCCACCACCAGCCGGTCGCCGCCGGTCTGGCCCAGCACCCGGAAGCCGACCCCGGCGCCGGCGGCCCTCGAGATCAGATCGGCCCGCCGGGTCGTGCACACCACGACCCGGGACGGCGCCTCGGTGAACAGTTCGTGGTGGTCTCCGACCCCGGCCACCTGAAGTCCGATGCCGGACCGCACGACCATCTCCGCCAGTGCCACCCCGAGTCCACCACCGGACACGTCATGGATGCCGGCCACCAGTCCGTCCCCCCCGGCCACGCCTTCGCCGACCAGGTCGGTGACGAACTCGACCAGCCTCCGGTGGCCGGCCAGGTCCAGGGCCGGCAACGTCCCGTTCCGGTGGCCCCGGGTCTCGACCGCCCAGCGCGAGCCGGCCAACGACGGTGGACCCCGTCGCGCCGTGGTGGCAGCCACGCCGGCGTCCAGGAGGACCAGGGTGGCGTCGTCGACCAGGGTGACACCCGGCGGCCGGACCGCCAATCGGTCGATAAGCCCCAGCACGCCGATGACCGGCGTGGGGTCGATGTCGTCGCCGAAGCTCTCGTTGTAGAGGCTCACGTTGCCGCCGATGACCGGCAGGCCGAGGGCGAGGCACGCCTCGGTCATCCCGTCGATGCTCTCGGAGAGCTGCCACATGACCTCGGGATGTTCGGGATTGCCGAAGTTGAGGCAGTTGACCACGGCAATGGGCCGGCCACCGGTACAGGCGACATTGAGGGCCCCCTCGGCCACCGTGGCCGCCGTGCCGGCGCGGGGATCGATCGAGCACCAGGCCGGGTTGGAGTCGGTGGTCAGCGCCAGGCCCCGTTCCGATTCGGGCAGGCCCGGTGCGGCCAGGCGGAGGACGGCGGCGTCCCCACCGGGCCCGTCGACCGTGTTGAGGAAGAGCTGATGGTCGTACTGCCGGTACACCCACGACGAATCGGACAGGAGGCCGAGCAGGTCCGTGCCGCAGTCGGCGGGAACCGTCAGCGCGCCGGGGTCATCGGCTCCACGCGCCTCGTGATCCCCGGGACGGGCCAGAGGCCGGTGGTAGAGCGGCGCCTCCTCGCTGAGGGCGCTGGCCGGCACGTCGCCGAGCACTGCACCGTCGAAGCCGTCCATGATCCGCAGCCGCCCCGGTTGGCCGGCCACGGGCTCGGTCACCCGGCCCACCACCGCCGAGCGGACCTCCCAACGGCGGCACACCTCCTCGACCCGGGGCAGGTCCTCGGGGGTGACGATGGCCAGCATCCGCTCCTGGCTCTCCGACGTCATGACCTCGTAGGCAGCCATGTCGGGCTCGCGCCGGGGCACGGCCGAGACGTCGACGTCCATCCCCACGCCGCCACGGGCCGCCGTCTCGCTGGTGGCACACACGAGGCCGGCCCCCCCGAGGTCCTGGATGCCGACCACCAGCTTGGCGTCGAGGAGCTCCAGGCACGCCTCGATCAGGCGCTTCTCCTCGTACGGGTCGCCGACCTGCACGCTCGGGCGCTTGGCGGCGTCGGCGTCGGCGTCCCCGTCCCCTCCCCCGAACCCCGCCGAGGCCAGGACGCTGACCCCGCCGATCCCGTCCCGGCCGGTCGAGGAGCCGAGCAGGACAGCCAGGTTCCCCACCCCGGTGGCGGCACCGAGCACCAGCCGGTCGGTCGGCAGGACGCCCATGCACAACACGTTCACGAGCGGGTTCTGGGCGTAGCAGTCGTTGAAGGTGAGCTCGCCCCCGACCGTCGGCACCCCGACCGAGTTCCCGTAGCCGGAGATGCCGGCCACCACCCCCTCGATCAGCCACTGCTGGCGTGCCTGGCTCGGGTCACCGAAGAACAGGGGGTCCATGACGGCGATGGGCCGGGCCCCCATGGTGAAGATGTCCCGCAGGATGCCGCCGACGCCGGTGGCCGCCCCCTGGTAGGGCTCGATAGCCGAAGGGTGGTTGTGGCTCTCGATGCGGATGGCTACGGCGATGCCGTCGCCCGCATCGACGACCCCGGCGTTCTCGCCCGGTCCGACCAGCACGTGGGGGGCGTCGGTGGGCAGGCGTTTGAGGTGGATCCGCGATGACTTGTAGGAGCAGTGCTCGCTCCACATGACGGCGAAGAGGGCCAGCTCGAGGTGGTTCGGCGAACGGTCGAGGATGGCCTCCACCTCGTCAAGCTCACCGTCGGTCAGACCCAGGGCACGATGGAGTGGCTCGCTCATCGACATGAGCGTACCTGGCCGGCATTCGCGGTCCGATGGTCCGGTTGGTCGGATCGGACCCCATTGGGCTTCGGGACACGGCCCCGGGGCGATCGACATCGGCGCTCTCGGGAACCGCCTCATTCCATATCCGCCCGGACCCACACAACGGCCGTCGGAACCCGGCAGGTCGGGCACAGTCCCATTCGGGGATCGGCCACGGGCCATAAAGCCGCCCGGGGATTGAACGCCCCGGTCGGAACTATCCGGTCCCACCGGTCGGGATAGGGCCGGAACCTGTCAAGCGGAGCGGCCAGGATCCCTGGGATCGGAACCCATTTCGACCGCACTCCGGCGGAGGCATCGGACGAATACAGCCCCGGTGACCGAGCAATGACCGAGCAATGACCGAGCAAACAGTCCCCGGCGACAGGGCGGCACGGGGCCCAATGGGTCAATCCGGATCGGCTCGCCCCCCAAATAGGGCCACCGGGGAATCGAACCGGGACGGCATCGATCAGGCACAATTGAGCCCGATTTAAGGACGACAATGCCGGGTGTTCGACTCCGGAATTGATCCGGGTTGCCAACAATGGGCATCTCTGGGAAGCTCTCAGCATGGCTGCCACAACTTCTACGAAATCACGCAAAAAAACACCGATGTCCGACGACCACAAAGCGGCGTTGGCGCGGGGACGCGAGGAGGGCCGTGTGGTCCGTCGCTACCTCGAGGCCCTCGAGTCGTCACGCCCTCGACGGGGGCGCAAGCGGACACCGGATTCGATCAAGAAGCGGCTGACCGCCATCGACTCCAGCCTGGCCACCGCCGACCCCTTGTCGCGGCTCCACCTGGTGGAGGAGAAGCAGCGCCTCGAGTCCGAGCTCTCCCACACCGGGGAGACGGTCGACATGGCCGCACTCGAGAAGAACTTCATCAAGGTGGCCCGGGTCTACGGCGACCGCAAGGGAATCTCCTACTCGGCGTGGCGAACCGTCGGGGTCAGCGCCTCGGTGCTCCAACAGGCGAAGATCCCCCGCTCGCGCAGCTGAGCGGCAGCACGCCGGCCGGCCCCCCCGCCGCCAATAGGGCGGCACGGTTCAGGCGGCGCTGATACCGGAGCCACCGAGGGCGGCGGTGTCGAGCAGCGCCCCGAGCAGGACCGAGCCGTCGACCGAGCCCAGCAACGGATCGGACGCCCGCTCGGGATGCGGCATCAGCCCGACCACGTTGCGGGCCTCATTGCACACGCCGGCGATATCGTCGACCGATCCATTTGGGTTGTCCTCGTAGCGGAGGACCACCCGATCGTCGCCTCGGAGCCGGGCCAGGGTCTCGGCGTCACAGGTGTAATTCCCCTCGAAGTGATTGATGGGAATGCGCAGCACCGTTCCGACCGGCACACCAGCGGTGAGCGCCGAGTGCGACGACGCCACCCGGACCCCCACCGTCGTGCAGAGGAACCGGAGGCCCCGGTTCTTCTGGAGGGCGCCCGGCAGGAGCCCGGCCTCGGTGAGCACCTGGAATCCGTTGCAGATGCCGACCACCGGGCCGCCCTCGTGGGCGAACCCCTCCACCGCCTCCATCACCGGCGAGAACCGGGCGATGGCTCCGGGGCGCAGGTAGTCGCCGTGGGCAAACCCGCCCGGCAGCACGAGGGCGTCGTAGCCGGTCACCGAGCGGTCGCCGTGCCACACCAGCTCGGCCGATGCCCCCAACCGATCGAGGGCGAGGACGGCGTCGTGCTCGCAGTTGGTTCCCGGAAACATCACCACGCCCACCCGGGCGGCCATCAGGCGCCGGCCCCGAGCGGCCGCACCGTCACCGCCGACTCTTCGATGACCGGATTGGCCAGGAGCCGGTCCGCCACCACCGTGGCCTGGGCCAGCGCATCGGCGTCGTCGCGGGCGGCGATGTCGAACCGGAACGATTTTCCCGCCCGGACCCCGCTGACCCCGGTCAGCCCGAGGGCGGGGAGCGCCCGTTCGATGGTGGCGCCTTGCGGGTCGGCGATCCCGTCCCGCAGACGCACCTCGACCACAACGGAGAAGTTCGCTGCGCCGGCCATGGTCAGGCACCGTACCAGTCGCGCAAGGACCGCCCGCAGACCCGTTCGTAGGCCTCGACATACCGGGTGGAGGTCTCCTCGACGATGGACGGCGGGAGCGGCGGTGGTGGTGGCTGCTTGTCCCACGGCTGGGCCTCCAGCCAGTCCCGGAGCGGCTGCTTGTCGAACGAAGGCGGGTTGGTCCCGGGCGCGCAGTCGTCCGAGGGCCAAAAGCGCGACGAGTCGGGGGTCAACACCTCGTCGCAGATGGAGAGCTCACCGTCGATGAACCCGAGCTCGAACTTGGTGTCCGAGATCACGATGCCCCGTTCCTCGGCCCTGGCCGCCGCCCTCGCGTAGGCGGCCAGGCACAGGTCGGAGGCGGCCGTGGCCGCCTCCCTGCCCACCAGGTCGATGGCCTCGGCCATGCCGATGTTGAGGTCCTTGCCTCCCACCGGCGCCTTGGTCGAGGGGGTGAAGACCGGCTCGGGCAGGCGGTCGGCCCGCCGGAGCCCACCGGGCATGGGCATGCCGTGGACGGTGCCCTCCCGCTCGTACTCCTTGAAGGCCGAGCCGGCCAGGTAGCCCCGCACGATGCACTCGATGTCGAGCATCTCGGCCCGCCGGACGAGCATCGAGCGCCCCGCCAGCCACGCCAGCCCCCCGGGCAGCTCGCCGGCCGCCTCGGGGAAGCGGGCGGTGTCGCTGCTGATCAGGTGGTTGGGCGCCAGATCGGCCAGCTCCTCCAACCAGTAGGCGGTCATGGCCGTGAGCACCCTCCCCTTGTGGGGAATGGGCTCGCCCATGATCACGTCGAACGCGGACATCCGGTCGGAGGCCACCATCAAGAGCCGGTCGTCGCCGGCGTCGTAGAGGTCCCGCACCTTGCCCGAGTGGATCAGCGGAAGCGGGCCGGTGGCGGGGACGGCGCTCATCCCGGCGGCCCCGGGGACCCGTCGGGTGCGTCGAGCCCTTCCAGCGCGTCGGTGAACCGGTGCACGTGGCGCAGCGTGCGGGTGAGGTCGAAGGCGTCGTCGAGGGCGTCCTTGGACAGCGTCACCTCGGGGTCGGCGTCGAGCACCTCGCGGAAGGGACGACCCTCCGCCCAGGCGGCCCGGGCGTCCCGCTGCACGATCCTGTAGGCGCTGTCCCGGCTGAGGCCGCCGCTCACCAGTGCCAGCAGGACCGACTGGCTGAACACCAGCCCGTAGCTTCCCTCCGTCAGGGTGGCCAGGGCCCGCTCGGGGTGGATCACGAGGCCCTCGACCAGGCCTTTGGCCTTCTGCAGCATGTACAGGGTCAACATGCTGGCGTCGGGGAGCACGATCCGCTCCACCGAGCTGTGGGAGATGTCCCGTTCGTGCCACAGGGCCACGTCCTCCAGTCCGGCGCCGAGATAGCCGCGCAGGACGCGGGCCATGCCGCACAGCCGCTCCGACAGGATGGGGTTGCGCTTGTGGGGCATGGCCGAGCTGCCCTTCTGGCCCGGCTTGAACGGCTCCTCCGCCTCACCCAGCTCGCTCCTGGCCATGTGGCGCACCTCGGTGGCGATGAGCTCGATGGTGGCGCCCACCGCCGCACAGGCCCACAGGTACTCGGCGTGCCGGTCACGGGCCACGACCTGGGTGGCCGGTGTCGGGGTCAGTCCGAGCGACCGGCAGACGTGGTCCTCCACCCGGGGATCGATGTTGGAGTAGGTGCCCACCGCCCCGGACAGCTTGCCGACCGCCACCCGGTGGCGGGCGGCGCGCAGCCGTTGGAGGTCCCGGTCGGCCTGCAGGGCCCACAGGGCGAACTTGGCACCGAAGGTGGTCGGCTCGGCATGCATGCCGTGGGTCCGTCCGGTCACCGGCGTCCCGATGTCCTCCACCGCGCGGGCCCTCAGGGCGCCCACCAGCCCCGTGCACGCGTCGATGAGCAGGTCGGCGGCCCGGGTGAGGGTGGCACACAGGGCGGTGTCCACCACGTCGGAGGACGTCAGCCCGTAGTGGATCCACGACCCTTCGGGCTGTCCGACGGCCTCTTGGACCACGTCGACGAAGGCGGCCACGTCATGGTCGGTCACCCGCTCCCGCTCGGCCACCGCCTCGACGAAGGCGGCGTCGACCACCGGGGCCCGCTGCCGGCACACCTCGGCGGCGGCGACGGGAACGTCTCCCACCTCGGCCCAGCCCTCGGTGGCCAGCAGCTCGACCCGCAGCCACATGGCGAACCGGGCCTCGTCCGAGAACAGGGCGGCCATCTCCGCCGGCGCGTAGCGCGGGATCACCGGCGTGCCCCCCGGGGATCGGCCGACACCAGCACGACATCGGCGTCCGGGCCCTCGGCGGCCGCCCGGGCGATGTCGGTCCGGGCCTGGGATCCCGGCCACGAGATGGCCGATGCGCCCCGGTAGGCGCGGCTCGCGGGCCTCCTCCAGGGTGGCGCCCATGCCGGTCACCCCGAGCACCCGGCCCCCCGCCGTCACCACGTCGGAGCCGTCCGACCCGCCCGGGGACGCCCACGCGGTGCCGGCATGGAACACGGTCACCCCGCCCACTCCCGAGGCCTCGTCGAGTCCGGCGATCACGTCGCCGGTGCGGGGGGCCTCCGGGTAGCCCTCGGATGCCATCACCACGCACACGGCGGCGTCGTCGCCGAAGCGCGGCTCGGTGTGGAGGTCGCCGGCCGCCACCTCGGCCAGCAGGGCGGTCACGTCGCCCCCGAGGCGGGGCAGCACCACCTGGGCCTCGGGATCACCGAACCGGACGTTGAACTCCAGCACCTTGGGGCCGTCCTCGGTCAGCATCAGACCGGCGTAGAGCACGCCCCGGTAGTCGATGCCCCGGGCCCGGAGGGTGTCCACCAGTGGGCGAACCGCCTCGGCCACCAACTCGGCGACCAGCCCGTCGTCCACGAAGGGGACCGGCGAGTAGGCGCCCATGCCGCCGGTGTTGGGACCGAGGTCGAAGTCGTCACGGCGCTTGAAGTCCTGAGCCGGGGCCAGGGGGGCCAGACGCTCGCCGTCGCACAGCACCAGCAGCGAGCACTCGGGCCCGGTGAGGCCCTCTTCGACCACCACCCGGCGGCCGGCGTCGCCGAACGCCTCACCCGACAGCTTGGCGTCGATGTCCGCCTCGGCCTCGGCCCGCGAGCCGGTGACGAGCACCCCCTTGCCGGCGGCCAGCCCGTCGGTCTTGATGACCCACGGGCCCGGGCAGGGTGCCCAGGTACTCCTTGGCCGCCGCCGGCGTCGGCGAAGGCGCCGAAGCGCGGCCGTCGGCACGCCGGCCTCGGCCAGCACCTCTTTCATGAACGCCTTCGACCCCTCCAGGCGGGCGCCGTCGGCACCGGGCCCGAAGACCAGCTTGCCCGCGGCCCGGAGCCGGTCGGCCAGTCCGTCGACCAGTGGGGCCTCGGGTCCGATCACGTACAGGTCGGCCTCGACCTCCTCGGCCGGCATGGCCACGCTGGTGATGGTGTGGCCCTCCGGGGTGGTGCCGCTGATCCCCGGGTTCCCGGGCGTGACCACCACATCGGCCGTCCGGCCCAGCGCCAGGGCCAGGGCGTGCTCCCGCCCCCCCGACCCCACGACGCAGACCGTGTCCACGGAAGCCGTGTCCACAGGCCGGTCCACCGGCGCCCGGTCCCCGGGTCAGGGCCGGACGCCCGCTCATGCGGCGAAGCGGACGAACTGCTCGCGGCCCGGGCCCGACGCCCACCAGACGGACCGGGGTGCCGATCTGCTCGGCCAGGAAGTGGACGTAGTCGCGGGCGGCCTGGGGGAGGTCCCCGATCTCGGTGGCTCCCGAGATGTCGGTCTTCCACCCGGGGAGCTCCTCGTAGACCGGGGTCACCTGGTGGAAGACGGACTGGTGGTACGGCGGGCTGGATGAAGCGCTCGCCGTTGGCCTCGTAGGCCACGCACACCTTCACGGTGTCGAAGGTGTCGAGGACGTCGAGCTTGGTCAGCGCCACCTCGGACAGCGAGTTGAGCCGGACCGCCTGGCGCATCATCACCGCGTCGAACCAACCCGGGCGGCGGCGGCGCTTGGTGTTCACCCCGTACTCGTGGCCCCGCTCGACCAGGGTGTCGCCGACCTCGTCCACCAGCTCGGTGGGGAACGGGCCCGCTGCCCACCCGGGTGACGTAGGCCTTGGCGATCCCGATGACCTCGTCGATGTAGCGGGGCCCGATCCCTGCCCCGGTGCAGGCACCGCCGGCCACCGGGTTCGACGAGGTCACGAAGGGGTACGTCCCGTGGTCGAGGTCGAGGAACGTCGCCTGGGCCCCCTCGAGCAGCACGTTGGCGCCCCGCTCGAGCGCCTCGTGCAGCAGTCCCACCGTGTCGGCCACCATCGGGGACACCCGCGGGGCCAGCTCGTCGAGGTAGTGGGCGCAGATCTCGTCGGCCGAGAGGGGGAGGCGGTTGTACACCTTGGCCAGGATCTGGTTCTTCTCCTTCAGGACCACGTCGAGCTTCTGGCGGAAGATCTTCGGGTCGAGGAGGTCCTGGACCCGCAGGCCCACCCGGGACGACTTGTCGGCGTAGGCCGGGCCGATGCCCCGCTTGGTGGTGCCGAGGCTGTTCTTGCCCAGGTAGCGCTCGGTCAGCGCGATCCAGCTCGTGGTGGTACGGCATGATCAGGTGGGCGTTGCCGCTGACCAGGAGCTTCGACGTGTCGATCCCCTTGGAGGCCAGGGTGTCCACCTCGGCCAGCAGCACGGTCGGGTCGACGACCACGCCGTTGCCGATGATCGGGGTGATGTGGTCGTAGAGCACGCCGCTCGGCACCAGCTGGAGGGCGAAGGTCTCCCCGTCCACCACGATGGTGTGGCCGGCGTTGTGGCCGCCCTGGTAGCGGACGACCAGCTCCATCTCCTTGGCCAGGAGGTCGGTGAGCTTGCCCTTGCCCTCATCACCCCACTGGGTCCCGACGACGACGGTTGCCGGCACGCGTCTCTCCTCCGTTGCGAAAAGCGGATTACGCACCAGTGTAGCCCGCAGGCGGACGGGGTCGGGCCTGGGGTTCGGCAACCACGGTCAGGGACCGTCCCGGTGCGGCGCCGGCCTCGACGGTGGCGTCGTCGACCGACCGGTCGACCGCCCAGCCGGCGTCGCCGAACAGCCGGAGCTGCCGGCCTGCCGGCAGGATGGTCCGCCACGGTTCGGGCCCGGGGCGGAGGCGGGCGGCGTTGGCCCGTTCCCGCACCCTGACCGGGTCGAGCCCGTCGGCGTGGACGGCCAGGGTGGCGACCAGCGCGCTGGCGGGGGCGGCCCGGGACCGGAGCCCGGCCAGCAACCCGGTGATGGTCTCCTCGTCGAGGTAGACCAGGAGACCCTCGGCCACGAACAGCGACGGTCGGTCGGCGACGTGCCCCGAACCGGCGAGGACGTCGGCCACGTCATCGACACGGAAGTCGGACGGGGCCAGCGTGACGTCGGCGACGTCGGCACCCATCCCTCGGAGCCGACCGGCCTTGTCGGCCTGGGTGGAGGGGTGGTCGACCTCGAAGAAGTGGACGCCGACGGTGCGGAACCGGAGCGGGCGGTCGTCGTACCCGGCGCCGAGGATGACCACCTGGTCGACACCCCCGACCGATGGCCGCGACGACCAGGGCATCGATCACCCGGGTGCGGGCGGCGATGTGGGCGCGCATCGGGGCCGGCACCGACCGACCCGACCCCATGCCCACGCTCAGGCGGGCCTGGGCGCGGTCATCGCCGCCGGGGCTGTGGGGCCGGCGGAGGCCGGCCCGTACGGCCGCCACCGCCTGGCTGGTCCGGGAGGGGTCGGGGGTGGCCACGGGCCCATTATTAGTCTGCCTTATTGACTGTCCAACTAGTTGACTGTATGGTCGGCGGGATGCACGAGCACAACCGAGGGGACATGGCCGACGGGGGCCAGGCCGCTGACGGGGGTGGGGGCCAGGCCGACGGGGATGTGGCGATGCCCGCCCTGTTGCGCGCCGCCCGCACCACCTACGGCGCCGCCATCCGGGCGGCACTGGCCGCAGTGGGGTGCGACGACGTGCCCCGCAACGGCATCTTCGTGATCGGCGCCGTGGCCCGGGGCGGCACGCCGCTGGCCGGCATCATCGACTCGCTCGGGGTGACCAAACAGTCCGCCGGCCAACTGGTCGACACCCTGGTCGTCCGGGGCTACGTCGAGCGACGGCCCGATCCCGACGACCGCAGGCGGATGACCGTGAGCCTGACCGAACGGGGTCGGACGGCAGCGACGGCGTCGAGGTCGGCGGTGGAAGCAGTCGATGCCGAGCTGGCCGAGCGGATCGGCGACGGGCCCGTGGCCGCCATGCGCTCGACGCTCGTCGCCCTCATCGAACTCGGTCGCCGACCCGCCACCTGAGCCGGGCCGCCGAGGTCGGCGTCGCCCGCGGATCACTCGGTGACGGTGCGCTCGCGCCGCAGCACCTGGGCCACCGAGCGCATGAACAGCACCGAGGAGAAGACCACCCCGATGAAGCCGATGGCCTGCAGGGCCAGTCGGATGTCCCGGGTGGTGGCCAGCTCTGCGGCCACCAGGAGGAGGCCCGAGGCCACCAGGCCCACGCACCCGAAGACCCCGAGGAGCATCCGGTCGATCCACCCCGACACGACCCGCTCGTCGCGGTCGGCGAACCGCTCGACCCGGACACTCAACCGTCCGGCCCGCAGCTGGGTGGCCAACTCGTCGAGGTGGGCGGGCAGCGTGCGCAGCGCCGGTAACGCCCGCCTCAGCTCCTGCTGCAGCAGGTCGCCGGCCATGTCCTCGTCGGGACCGCGCAGGGCGTCGGCCGCCGACCGTTGCCTCCACGGCCAGCTCGAACGTGGGATCGATCACCTTGAGGGTGCCGTCCAGGGTGAGCAGGGCACGGGACAGCGAGGTCATCGACGCCGGCACCCGCAGCCCGTGCCGGGTCATCACCGACACCACCTGGGGGACCAGGGCCGGATCGAACCCGTCCGGCCGTCTCCACCATCAGCTGGCCGATGTCGGACTCCAGGGCGTCCAGGTCGGCGGTGGCCTCGGCTCCGGCCAGATGGCGGACGGCGCGGGCCACCACCACCGGCTCGCCGGCGCTCATCCCGATGGCCATGTCCTGGAGAGCCCGGCGGGTGGTCGGGTCGAGGAGTCCCACCGCGCCGAAGTCGAGCAGCCACAGCCGGCCCCACCGGTCGACCATCAGGTTCCCCGGATGGGGGTCGGCGTGGAACACCATCCCCTGGAGGATCTGCTGGAGGAAGCACGACAGCAGGGCGGCCGCCAGGAGGTGGGGCGGCGCCCCCGACGCCGCCACCGCCCCGGGCTCGTCGATCGGCCGGCCCGGGGCCTCCTCCATCACCAGCAGCCGGTCCGTGCTCAGCGAGTGGTGGACGGCGGGCACCTTGACCACGTCGTCGGCCGGGTCCGGCGTGGCCGATCACCTCGCGGAGGCGGTCGCACATCGCCGCCTCCCGGACAGGTAGTCGAGCTCCCGGTCCATGCTGGTGATGAGCTCCTCGGCCAGCTCGCGGACACCGAGGTCGGCGGCGCCGGCCACCCGGCGCTCGGCCACCCGGGCCACCAACCGCAGCACGGTGGCATCACGGCGGAGCAGGTCGTCGAGCCCGGGCCGTTGGATCTTGACCACCACCGGGTCCCCGCCGACCAGCACGCCCCGGTGGGCCTGGCCGATGGACGCCGCGGCCAGGGGCTCGAGACTCGAAGGAGGCGAACACCTCCTCGATGGGGCGGCCGAGCTCCGCCTCGACGAGGGGACGGACCTGATCGGCGTCGATGGGCCGGACGTCGGCCCGCAGGTGGGAGAGCTCGTCGATCACGGCGTCGGACAGCAGGTCGCTCCGGGTGGAGGCGATCTGGCCGAACTTGACGAACATCCCCCCGACCTCTTCCAGCGTGAGCCGGAGTCGGTGGCCGAACTCGGGGGTCGTCACACCCGACGCCGTGAGGAACTGCGGGACGGGCCAGTCCGTTGCGCCGCGCCACCCGCAGCACCTCCAAGGAACGGGAGATCGGTGCCAGGCTCCGTCGCACCGATCGCAGGGGGTGCAGCCACCTCCGGCGGCTGCGACGGCCCGGTGGACGGGCCCGTCGGCGGAACAGGGCCTCGGGGATGATCAACAGGACCATGGTGGCGAGGATCCCGAACAGGGCCGTGAGGGCGTAGACCACGTCGCCCTCGTTGCGTCCGTGCACCACCGCCTCGGCCCCGACCACGCCGACCAGGGCACCCACCAGGGCGGTGAGGATCGACCGCCAACGACCCACCCGGATGCCGATCAGCCGGCTGCTGACCAGGCCGAGCACGACCACGAAGACCACGGCCAGCGCGAAGGAGAAGAAGCTCTTGAAGTTGACCCGGATGGTGATCGAGCCGATCACCGGGGCGGCCGCGGCCCGGTGGAGTGCCTCGGGCAGGATCATCTCCGGACGCAACGACCTCGCCACGGCCCACATGATTGCCCGACCGCCCGGTGGCGTCCATTCTGCCCGGGCTCCGATCGAGACCCCGGCCGGACGGCTCCGGTCAGACCAGGACGATCGCCCCGTCCTTCTCGTCCACGGTCACCGTCGAGCCCTCGGGATAACGGCCCTCGAGCAGCGCCATGGCCAAGGGGTCCTCCACCTGGCGTTGGATGACCCGGCGCAACGGCCGGGCCCCGAAGTCGGGGTCGAAGCCGGCCCGGGCCAGCAGGGCCTCGGCGCCCGGTGTCACCGCCAGGGACAGGCGCCGCTCGGCCAGGCGCCCGCGGAGGCCGCCGAGCTGGATGGTGACGATGCGCGACAGGTCGGCCTCGCTCAACGCATGGAACCGCACGATCTCGTCGATGCGGTTGACGAACTCGGGCTTGAAGTGCTCGATGGGCTCACCGGGGATGTTGGAGGTCATGATGAGCACGGTGTTGGTGAAGTCGACGGTCCGGCCCTGCCCGTCGGTGAGGCGGCCGTCCTCCAGCACCTGCAGCAGGATGTTGAACACGTCGGGGTGGGCCTTTTCGAGCTCGTCGAGCAGCACCACGGCATAGGGCCGGCGGCGGATGGCCTCGGTGAGCTGGCCGCCCTCCTCGTACCCGACGTAGCCGGGTGGGGCACCGACCAGTCGGGCCACCGAGTGGCGCTCGCCGTACTCGCCCATGTCGATGCGGATCATGGCCCGGGCGTCGTCGAAGAGGAACTCGGCCAGCGCCCGGGCCAGCTCGGTCTTGCCCACCCCGGTCGGTCCCATGAACAAGAACGAGCCGATGGGCCGGTTGGGATCCGACAGCCCGGCCCGGCTCCGACGGATGGCGTTGGCCACGGCACTGACCGCCTCGTCCTGGCCGACCACGCGGGCGTGGAGGGCGTCCTCCATGCGGATGAGCTTTTCCACCTCACCCTCGAGCAGGCGGCTGACCGGCACGCCGGTGGCCCGGCTGACCACTTCGGCCACATCCTCGGCGTCGACCTCCTCCTTCAGGAACCGCTGCGACTTCTGCAGCTCGTCGAGCGCCCGGGTGGCCTCTTGCACCTGTCGCTCGAGGTCGGGGATGCGCCCGTAGGTGATCTCCGAGGCCTGGGCCAGGTTGCCCTCACGGCTCAGCCGCTCGGCGTCGCCGCGGAGCTGCTCGAGCTCGCCCTTCAGGCTCTGGATGGTGGAGATGGCCTCCTTCTCCGACTGCCAGTGGGCGGTCATGGCCGTCGACTGCTCCTGCAGGTTGGCCATCTCCTCGTCGAGGCGGGCCAGCCGATCGGCCGAGGCGCTGTCGGTCTCCTTGGCCAGGGCCATCCGCTCGATCTCGAGCTGACGCAGACGCCGGGTGACCACGTCGAGCTCGGTGGGCATGGAGTCGATCTCGATGCGCAGCCGGCTGGCCGACTCGTCCATCAGGTCGATGGCCTTGTCCGGCAGGAACCGGCCCGTGACGTAGCGGTCGGAGAGCACCGCCGCCGCCACCAGGGCGGCGTCTTGGATGCGGACACCGTGGTGGACCTCGTAGCGCTCCTTCAGGCCCCGCAGGATGGCGATGGTGTCCTCCACCGAGGGGGGCGGCACGAACACCTGCTGGAACCGGCGCTCGAGGGCGGCGTCCTTCTCGATGTACTGGCGGTACTCGTCCAGGGTGGTGGCCCCGATGAGGCGGAGCTCACCGCGGGCCAGCATGGGCTTGATCATGTTGCCGGCGTCCATGGCGCCCTCGGCCCCGCCACCGGCGCCCACGATGGTGTGGAGCTCGTCGATGAACGTGATGACCTCGCCCTCGGCGTCGGTGATCTCCTTCAGCACCGCCTTCAGACGCTCCTCGAACTCGCCCCGGTACTTGGCCCCGGCCACCATCGAGCCCATGTCGAGCCCGATGACCCGCTTGCCCTTCAGGCCCTCGGGAACGTCGCCCTCCACGATGCGCTGGGCCAGGCCCTCGACGATGGCCGTCTTGCCCACGCCGGGCTCGCCGATCAGCACCGGGTTGTTCTTCGTGCGGCGGGACAGCACCTGGATGACCCGGCGCACCTCCTCGTCCCTCCCGATGACCGGGTCCATCTTCCCCTGGCGGGCCAGCGCGGTGAGATCGCGTCCGTAGCGCTCGAGGGCCTGGAAGGTCTCCTCCGGGTTCTGCGAGGTCACGCGGTGGCTGCCCCGGATGTCGCGCAGCGACTCGAGCAGCCGGTCGCGGTCGACGCCCAGCCGATCGGCCATGGCCAGCATCAGGTGCTCGACGGACAGGTACTCGTCGCCCATGTCGGTGCGCAGTCCGTCGGCGGCGGTGAGGGCGTCGCGGAGGGCCCGGTCGATGCCGGGCTCCTGGCCGCCGAACGCCTGGGGCTGGCGGGCCAGGTCGCCCTCGATCCGGCCCCGGATGACGGCGGGCTCCAGCCCGAGCCGGGTGAGCACCGGACCGGCGATGCCGTCGGGCTGGTCGAGGATGGCCACCAGGACGTGGTCCGGGGTCACCTCACTGTTGTGGGCCGACCGGGCACGGTCGACGGCGGCACTGAACGCCTCTTGGGTCTTGAGGGTCCAGCGTTCGGGGTTGATGGTCATCGTGATCCTCCTGTGCCCTGGGGCGAGCGGCGAGCGGACCGGGTGGGCACCAACTTCTGCGACAGTGGCACCAGGTCGCGGCGGTACTGGCGGTGGGTGAAGTCGACCGCTTCACGGGCCTCGGCCCGCGTGGCGGCCAGCTCGAGCCGGAGGCGGTCCACCTCGGCCTCGAGCTCCAGCACCCGGCGCACACCCTCGAGGTTGAGCCCGGTGCCGGTGAGGGCCTGGATGTGTCGGAGACGGTCGAGGTCCTCGTCGCTGAAGCGCCGGCTACCGCCCTGGGTCCGGCCCGGCTCGAGCAGACCCTTGCGCTCGTAGACGCGCAGGGTCTGGGGATGGACCCCCGTCAGTTCGGCGGCCACCGAGATCACGTAGACCGCCCGGCTGCGGGTCTCGTCGCTCATCTCACACCCCCAGGGCGTCGCGTGCCGGAGGCTCGACCACCGCGGCCAACGCCTCGACGGCAGCACGCTGCTCGTCGGTGAGCTTGTCGGGAACGGCGACCTCCACGGTGACCAGAAGGTCCCCGGTGGCGCTCTTCTTCCCGGCCGGGACCCCGCGTCCCTTCACCCGGAAGGTCCGGCCCGACGGGGTGCCCGAGGGCACCTTGAGGTTGACCGGGTCGTTCAGGGTGGGCACGGTGAGGGTGGTGCCCAGGGTGGCCTCGGGGTAGGAGATCGGGACCGTGAGCGTCAGGTTGCGGCCGCGCCGACCGAACACGCCGTGACGATCGACCCGGACCACCACGTAGAGGTCGCCGCTGGGCGCGTTGCCACGCCCGGCCGCGCCCCGTCCCTTGACCCGGATCCGCTGTCCGTCCTCGACGCCGGCCGGGATCCGCACCTTGACCGACCGGTTGCGGTGCTCGACACCGGTCCCGTTGCAGGTCGGGCAGGGGGTGGTCACGACGGTGCCCCGGCCGCCGCACTGGGGGCAGATCTGGCTGAGCGAGAAGAGGCCCTGGTTGTCCTGGAGGGTCCCCGCCCCACCGCAGCGGGGACAGGTGGAGGGCTGGGTGCCGGGCGCAGACCCACTGCCGGCACAGGTGTGGCAGCGCACGTCGGTGGTCAGGTTGACCGAGGTGGTCACGCCCTTGACGGCGTCCTCGAAGGACAGGTGCAGCTCGGCCTCGACATCGCTGCCCCGCTGGGGGCCGGTGGTGCCGCCCCTCCGGCCGCGTCCGAACAGGCCACCGAACAGGTCGCCCAGGTCGCCCATGTCGTCGACCCGGAAGGTCCCGCCACCGGGCGCGCCCCCGAAGCCCCCGGGGAACCCGGCGCCGGCGGCCGGGCCCATGGCCCGGACCTCGTCGTACTCCTTGCGCCGGCCGGCGTCACCGAGGACGTCGTAGGCCGCCGAGATGTCCTTGAACGTCTCCTCGTGGCCCGGGTTGGTGTCCGGGTGGTGCTGCTTGGCCAGCTTCCGGTAGGCGCTGGTGATCTCCTTGGCCGTCGCAGTCGACGACACGCCCAGGGTCTTGTAGTAGTCCTTCTCGAACCATTCGCGTTGCGGAGCCACTCCGTGTGTACCCGATCCCTTCTCGTTCTCGTCTAGCCCCGCACCATGACCATGGCCGGGCGGACCACCGCACCCCGCCACCGGTACCCGGGTCGCATCACCTGGCCCACCACCGGCTCTCCCGAGCCCTCTGGCTCGTCGTCGCCGGCGGGCAGGTGGCCGACCGCCTCATGGGCGTTCGGATCGAACTTCTCCCCCAGGGGATGGTCCCGCTCGAGGCCCGCCTTGGCCAGTACGTCATGGAGCTGGCCGGCCACGGCCAGCAGGGCGCGGCCGTCCGCAGACTCGGGGTCACCGATGTGCTCGGTGGCCAGATCGAAGGTGTCGAGCACGGGGAGCAGGGTGTCGACCAGGGACAGCGCCGCCCGTGCCACCTGATCGGCCTGCTGCTTGGCCACCCGCTTCCGGTAGTTCTCGAACTCGGCCTGCAGCCGCCTCAGCGAGTCGAGGTACTCGTCCCGCTGGTTCAGCGCCAGGGCGAGGGGATCGTCGTCGGCGAAGGCCTCGTCCACCGCCGCGCTGACGTCGGCGGCGTCGAGGATCTCGGCGTCGAGGACCTCGTCGTCCTCACCGCCGGTGTCACCGTGCGGGTAGTCCGAGCCGCGCTCGGCCCCCTCGGCCCCGCGGGGGCGGGATCCGGTGGACGGGTCGTCCTCCGGATCCCAGTCCCCGAAGTCACGGCCTGGCTGGTTGGTGCCGGTCATCGACGATCAGCCCTTGTCGTCGACGATCTCGGCGTCCACTACCTCGTCGTCCGAGGCCTCGTCGTCGGCCGGGACCTGGCCGCCCGGGGCGTTGCTGTCGGCCTTGGCCGCCTCCTCGTAGAGGCGCTGGCTGAACGACTGGCTGGCCGTCAGCAGCGTCTCGGTCGAGGTCTTGATGACCTCGACGTCCGATCCGGCCAGGGCCTCCTTGAGCGAGGTGAGGGCGGACTCCACCTTCTCCTTCTCGTCGCCCTGGAACTTCTCGCCCTGGTCCTTCAGCAGCTTCTCCGTCTGGTAGACGAGGGAGTCGGCGTTGTTGCGGACCTCGGCCTCCTCCTTGCGGCGGCGGTCGTCCTCGGCGTGGGCCTCGGCGTCCTTGACCATGCGCTCGATGTCGTCCTTGGCCAGCGACGACTGCCCGGTGATGGTCATCGACTGCTCCTTGCCGGTGGCCCGGTCCTTGGCCGACACGTGGACGATGCCGTTGGCGTCGATGTCGAAGGTGACCTCGATCTGCGGCACGCCGCGGGGGGCGGGAGGCAGGTCCACCAGCTGGAACTTGCCCAGCGTCTTGTTGTACATCGCCATCTCGCGTTCGCCCTGGAGGACGTGGACCTCGACCGACGGCTGGTTGTCGTCGGCGGTGGTGAACACCTCGCTCCGCTTGGTCGGGATGGTGGTGTTGCGCTCGATGAGACGGTGCATCACCGCGCCCTTGGTCTCGATGCCCAACGACAGCGGGGTCACGTCGAGGAGGAGGACGTCTTTGACCTCACCCTTCAGCACCCCGGCCTGCACGGCCGCACCGATGGCCACGACCTCGTCGGGGTTGACCCCCTTGTGGGCCTCCTTGCCCGTCATCTGCTGGACCAGCTCCTGCACGGCGGGGATCCGGGTGGACCCGCCCACCAGCACGACATGGTCGATGTCGGACTTGCTCAGGCCCGAGTCGGCGATGGCCTGGTCGAAGGGACCCTTGCAGGCCTCGACCAGATCGGCGGTCAGCTCGTTGAACTTGGCCCGGGTCAGCTTGACGTCGAGGTGCTTGGGACCCTCCGACGTGGCGGTGATGAAGGGCAGGTTGATCTGGGTCTCCTGGAGTGAGGAGAGCTCGATCTTGGCCTTCTCCGACGCCTCTTGGAGCCGCTGGGTGGCCATCTTGTCCGTCGACAGGTCCACGCCCTCGGTGTCCTTGAACGTCTTGACCAGCCAGTCGATGACCCGCTGGTCCCAGTCGTCACCACCGAGCTTGGAGTTGCCGGCGGTGGACTTCACCTCGAACACGCCGTCACCGATCTCGAGCAGGGAGACGTCGAACGTCCCGCCGCCGAGGTCGAACACCAGCACGGTCTGATCGGCGCCCTCCTTGTCCAGCCCGTAGGCCAGGGCAGCCGCGGTCGGCTCGTTGATGATGCGCAGCACCTCGAGCCCGGCGATGGCGCCCGCCTCCTTGGTGGCGGTCCGCTGGGCATCGTCGAAGTAGGCGGGGACGGTGATGACGGCCTGGCTCACCGTGTCCCCGAGGAACGCCTCGGCGTCCCTCTTCAGCTTGCCCAGGATGCGGGCCGAGATCTCCTGGGCGGTGTAGTCCTTGCCGTCGATGTCGACGGTCCAGGACGTCCCCATGTGGCGCTTCACCGACCGGATGGTCCGGTCCGGGTTGGTGATGGCCTGGCGCTTGGCCACCTCACCCACGAGCACCTCGCCCGACTTGGCGAATCCGACCACCGACGGGGTGGTCCGGCCGCCCTCGGCGTTGGGGATGACCACCGGCTCGCCGGCCTCCAGCACCGCGACCACCGAGTTGGTGGTTCCGAGATCGATTCCTACGGCCTTGGCCATATCTGCTGCCTCCTAGTCACGGCCCGTTCCGGGCCCTCTGTCCACTCGGCACACGGCCGACGATTCCTCTGAATTCGCCCCGTGCGCCCCATTCCGCGGATCCCGACCTCCCGGTCAGATCCCTCATAGCCACACTGAGCCTTTTTCCTTACAGATGCAACTATACCAAAGTTGAGTGCCTTTTGGTTAAGTTTCTTGTAATAAGGGAGTGGCACCGGCTTCGGAGGTCTGGGGAGGTCGCCGCGGCGGGGCCGGGATACGCTCGTGGCCATGCCCCAGCTGGTGCTGCTCCGCCACGGCCAGTCCACGTGGAACGCCGAGAACCTGTTCACCGGGTGGCACGACGTCGACCTCACCGAGCTCGGCCAGTCGGAAGCCAAGGAAGCCGGTCGCCTGCTGAAGGCGGAAACCAGCCTCGACCTGCGCATACTCCACACCTCGCTGCTGACCCGGGCCGTGCGCACCGCCGACCTGGCGCTGGAGGAGGCCGGACGCCCCTGGCTGCCGGTCCGGCGCCACTGGCGGCTCAACGAGCGCCATTACGGCGCCCTGCAGGGGAAGAACAAGGTGGAGACGACGGCCGAATTCGGGGAGGCCCAGGTCAAGGAGTGGCGCCGCAGCTACGCCACCCCTCCTCCTGCGGTGGCGCCGGGGAGCGAGCACCACCCGGCGGGCGACACCCGCTACCGCGACGTGCCGGCCGACGTGCTCCCCCTCACCGAGTGCCTCGCCGACGTGGTGGCCCGCACCATTCCCTACTGGGAGGACGCCATCGTCCCCGACCTGTTGACCGAGGGGGCCAGGGGCGGGGCGGTGCTGGTGGTCGCCCACGGCAACAGCCTTCGGGCCTTGCGCAAGCACATCGACCACATTCCCGACGACGACATCACCGACCTGGAGATCCCGACCGGCATCCCGTTCGTCTACCGGTTGGCCGACGACCTCTCGGTGGTGTCGGGCGACTACCTCGGCGACCCGGACGCGGCGCGTTCCGCGGCCGAGGCCGTCGCCCGCCAAGCCGGCTGAGCGTGACGACACAAGGCCGGCCCCGAAGGGCCGGCCTTGTGCACTGTCAGGTTCGGTCTGTCCCCACAAACGTCACCGTGACCGTGGACGGGGCACGTCAGAGGGCGTCGGTACCCCGCTCGCCCGTGCGGACCCGGACGACCTCTTCGACGGGCAGGATCCACACCTTCCCGTCGCCGATCTTTCCGGTACCCGCCGCATCCACCACCGCGTTGGTGACTTCGTCGGCCTGGGCATCGTCGACGACGATCTCGAGTCGCACCTTCGGTACGAATTCGACCTCGTACTCCGCACCCCGGTACACCTCCGTGTGACCACGTTGGCGTCCGAAGCCCTGGACCTCCGAGACCGTCATGCCGTGGACTCCCAGTGCCTTGAGGGACTCCTTGACATCATCGAGTTTGAACGGCTTCACAACCGCTACGACTAGTTTCATCTTCTTTTTCTCCTTGCGATCGTCGTGGTCGTGTCAGGCGCCTGCGCCGGCTGGTAGCGGGTCATCAGGTTCTCTACCACCTCCGAGCGATGCCTCGCTCATGCCGGCCGCACCGACTCCCGCTCCGATCCGGGTGGAGAAGCCGTCCTCGGGCAGCATCTCCTCGCCGTGGATGGCGAGGTCGCCGACCTCGAGGATCTCGTCCTTGTACCGGACGCCTCGGAGGACCAGCTTGATCAACTGCATGAGGATGAAGGTCACGATGGCCGACCACAGGATCACCCACACCGCGGCCCGGAACTGTTCCCACAGTTGGTGGGCCGAGCCGGTGTAGATGAGCCCGTTCACCCCGAAGGGCACGCAGCTTCCACCGGCGGTGCTGTACTGCGACGCCGTGGTGGCGATCACCTGCCCCGAGGCATCCAGGTGGCCGCAGCCGACCGAGATGTTGCTCGGGTCTCCGAATATCCCCAGGAGCAAACCCCCGAAGAAGCCGGCGATCCCGTGGGTGTAGATGACGCCCAGGGCATCGTCCACCTTCGAGAACGGGCGCACCTTGGAGAGGAAGTTCCAGGCCACCCACACGATGGCGCTGCAGATCAGTCCGACGTAGATGGCGCCCTGCCCGTTGACCCAGCCGGCGCAGGGGGTGATCCCCACCAACCCGCAGATCATGCCGTTCACCGCACCGAGGAAGGTCGGCTTCTTCTCCTTCGACAGCCAGGCGTCCATGGCCACCCAGGTGAGCAGTCCGGCCGCCGTGGCCATGTTGGTGTTGACCACGGCAGCGGCGGCATCAGAGCCCGCGTAGTAGGGGTCACCACCGTTGAAGCCGTTCCACCCCAGCCACAGGATGCCGGCGCCGACGGCTGCCATCACCAGGTTGTTGGGAAGGAAGTGCTGTCTGTCCCGTAGCAGTCTGGGCCCGAGTACCCACGCCGCCACAAAGCCGGAGACCCCGGCGGACATGTGGATGACGTACCCACCGGAGTAGTCGAGAGAACCCTCCTGGGCGAAGTAGCCGCCACCCCAGAGCAGGAACGCATCGATCGAGTACACGAAGGTCGACCACAGCGGCACCAGCAGGCACCAGGCGCTGAACTTGATACGACCGAGGACGCTCCCGAGGAAGAGGAGCGGTGTGATGGCCGCGAACACGAACTGGAAGTAGGCCAGTGTCGACGTCGGGAAGTGGAACGGCACCGAGGTGTTGGCGGCCGATACCGCCTGACCCTGTTCACCCTGTGGACTCAGGATCGGTCCGGGTTTACCCCAGAAGTTGTCGATGAAGTGAGTCCACCCACCGACCCCCGTTAACTGGGTCTGCACCCCGTTCTTGACACCACCTCCGAACGAGTTCGCTCCGAAGCCGAGCTTGTATTCGAAGACGAACCAACAAAGCAACACCAGCGAGAACCCGGCGAACATCATTCCCAGGACGTTGACGGCCCACTTCTTGGGGACGATCGACGCGTAGAGAACCGCCAAACCGGGGAGGCTCATCAGGCCGACGAACGTGGCAGCCGTAATTTGCCACGTGTTGTCGCCGGTGTTCAGCCAGCTGGGGTATGGGACATAGGACACTGCTGCGGCTAGCACGGTTTAGGTGCTCCTCTCCTCGTAACTGCTTCTCAATGGCCGGATGGCATCTGACATGAGGCCGTCAAGGGCAAGGCGAGCAGGTTCGCCTTGCCGCCGCAAACAATGCTTGGTGGGGATTTCAGCACGGTCACGTCTGTGTTACCAGCATGTGAACTGATACACCGTCCCAGCTAAAGGGCACATTTGTCCCCGCCGGGGCGCGTTGCATCACCGCAAGGCTGGTTGTAGGGGCGACCGCCGCACCCCGTCCGACTGCCCCCGCGGACGCGCTGCGTCGGCGGGGGTCCTGCTGCCCTCAGCCGGCGCCGATCTCCTTGCCCGGCTTGGGCTTGGGAGCACGTCGGGTGGGGGCACTGGGGGGCGTGTAGCGCTTGCTCGGTGGAGGAGGTGCCGCGGTGGTCTTGAAGCCACCGCCCTCTTCCGCCTTGGCCCGCTTGAGCTTCTCCGACAGGCGGTAGGCCCGCACCAGGTACCACGACCCGATGAGGATGTAGGGCACGCCGAATCCCCAGTAGTGGAGGTTGAACAACGACAGTCCGTAGAGCGCCGAGGCGATGCCGATGAAGAGGCGCTTGCGCCACCACGACGCCGCCAGCATGATCAGGGCGAGGGCGATGGCGAGCACTCCGAACTCGACGAAGGTGTGGGGATTGACGTGGTGGGGGTTGATCTGGCCGTTGCTGTACAGCGCCTTGGGGTCGTTGTTGATCAGCGCCGTCATGGTCAGGAGACCGATTCCGGCGGCCACCGGCGCCGCCAGCAGGCCGATCAGGCGTTCCTTGTCGTTCGCCTGCTTGATGGCCGCCTCGATCTCGGGGATCGTGGTCGGGCCGTCCTGGTCCCTGGGGTCGTTTCCCGTGGCGTTCTCCGCCGCCACCGTCGGCCGCAGCGCGAAGTTGCTCACCGCCCCGGTGAACCGCTGCCACCAGCTCAGGTCGGGCGGCACGTCGTCACCCGCGTCATATCGGTCACTGGTGGGCATAGCGCAGGCTACCGCGGCTCGACGGCACCGGAACCGTCCCGGGCGCGTGATGAGGTGCGGCGACGGAGCAGGAGCGCGCCCACCACGATGACGAAGGCCAACAACAGACCGGGGATGACGAACACCCGCCACGAGGCCTGCTGGGTGGCGACCTGTTCCGGCGTCGAGAACAGTCTGGGATCGCCGGGGACCGCCACCCCCCGCAACGTGGACCCGGTGGCGTGAAACGCCAGACCGGGTATGGCCTGGTGATATCGGGACCCGTCGAGTGAGTAGGCCCCGGTGCAGGAGTACCCGGCCGACTGGGCGCCGGTCCCACCCATCAGGCCCGTACACCCGGTCACCGTGACGGTGACCGGTGCCCCGTGCTGCTGCAACTCGTCGATCTGGCTGTTCGAATGGATGCCGGCGACGAGGAGGATGGCGGCGGTGACCACCAGGGCCGCCAGGCAGACGCCCAGGACCACCTTCCCCGTACGCCTGATGTCCACATCGACGTGGGCACCGCGCAGCGTCGTGACGGGTTGGTCGTCACGTTCCACCCGTTCGGGCCCTTTGCCGTCGCCGGCTCCGGCGACGTCGGGGTGGTTGGATTCAGGAGCGATCATCGTGACGTTGTCCCTGGGTTCGCCGCGTCCGACGGAGGATGGGGCCGAGCCGACAGAGGCGTGAGGCCGGGCCCCGACGGAGGGGTGAGGGCTTCGGACGTGCGAGAGCGTACCAGCAGCATCCCGGTCCGGAACAGTGACCCGAGCGCGGACCGTCGGCTCGGAGTACCCTCCAGCTCATGGCCGGACGCCCGAAAGCACTCGACCTCAAGTCCATCTGGCTCTTCTCCGGCTGCACCGCCTCCGAGCTCCGCAAGATCCGCGGCTCGCTGGACGAGGCGGTCGTGCCCAAGGGCAAGCTCCTGGTGGAAGAGGGTCGCATCGGACTCGAGTTCTTCCTCATCGTCAGCGGCACCGCCACGGTCTCCCGCAACGGGAAGAAGGTGGCGACGCTCGGACCGGGCGGGTACTTCGGCGAGCTGGCGCTGCTCGACCGGAGACCGCGGTCGGCATCGGTCGTCTCCGACTCGGAGATGGACGTGCTGGTGCTCAGCCAGCGCCAGTTCAACAGCGTGCTCCAGTCGGCACCCACCATCAGCCGGAAGCTTCTGGCCGCCATGGCCAACCGGGTCCGGGAAGCGGACGCGCTCGCCTACGGCTAGCGGCGCCGACGGTCGACCCGTCCCACGCTCGGGAGGGCCGTTACTCGCCGGCGGCGTCCCCGGGGCCGGCGGCGTCGCCGGTCGGAAGGTCGACGGGTGCTCCGACCTCCGATGACACGCCCACGCCCACCGGCTCGCCCATCGACTCCTCGAGCAGCTGGGACAGATCGAGGACCCGGACGTCGTCCTCTTTGGCGTTGGCCCGGACGGCGTCGTCCAGCATGATCATGCAGTAGGGGCAGGCGGTCGACACGACGTCGGCACCGGTGTCGATGGCCTCGGCGGTTCGCTCCATGTTGACCCGCGTGCCGAGCTTCTCCTCGAGCCACATCCGGGCGCCACCGGCGCCGCAGCAGAAGCCCTTCTCGCGGCACCGCTTCATCTCGACCTGGTTGGCTCCGGGGATGGCGTCGATGACCGAACGCGGCTCGTCGAACACCCGGTTGTGCCGGCCCAGGTAGCACGGGTCGTGGTACGTGACGGTCCCCTTGTAGCCACCACCCGGGGTGAGCCTTCCCGTCGTCACCAGGTGGTCGAGCAGCTGACTGTGGTGGATGACCTCGAAGTTTCCGCCCAGCGCCGGGTACTCGTTGGCCAGGGAGTTGAAGCAGTGCGGGCAGGTGGCGATGACCTTCTTGACCCCGGCGTTGTCCAAGGTCTCGATGTTCATGCGGGCCTGCTCCTGGTAGAGGTACTCGTTGCCCAGCCGGCGCACCGGATCGCCGGTGCACGACTCCTTGGGGCCGAGGATGCCGAAGGTGACGCCGGCCCGGTGCAACATCCGGGCCGTGGCCTGGGCCCCCTTGCGGGCCCGCTCGTCCAGGGCCCCGGCGCAGCCGACCCAGTAGAGGTACTCGACGTCGTCGGGGATGGTCCCCGAGATCACCGGCACCTCGAAGTCCAGGCCGTCGATCCAGTCGGTCCGCTTGGAGGAGCCGAGCCCCCACGGATCGCCCTGGTTCTCCACGTTGCGGAGCATGAGCCCGGCCTCGGTGGGGAACTTCGATTCCATGAGCACCTCGTAGCGCCGCATGTCGATGATGGTGTCGATGTGCTCGATGTCCACCGGGCACTGCTCGACACAGGCGCCGCAGGTGGTGCACGACCACAGCACGTCGGGATCGATCACCGAGGGCACCAGGTTCTCCACCTCGGTACCGGCGGCGCGGTTCTTCGACATCACCCGGTCGGCCGACGAGAAGAGGTTGTCCCGCAGGTCCATGATCAAGAGCTTGGGCGACAGGGGCTTGCCGGTGTTCCACGCCGGACACTGGGACTGGCATCTTCCGCACTCGGTGCAGGTCGCCATGTCGAGGAGCTGCTTCCACGAGAAGTCCTCGATCCGGCCGGCCCCGAACACCACCTCGTCCTCTTCGCCGACGTCCTCCATCGACATGTCCGGTGTGGAGGCGAGGGCGCCGAGTGCCCTCGGGCGCCTCGAGGTGGCCACGTTGATCGGCGCCATGAAGATGTGGAGGTGCTTCGAGTAGGACACGAAGACGAGGAACCCGGTGATGATGGCGATGTTGGCCAGGAGGGCGACCGTCTCGATCACGCTGTTCACCCCGGTGCCGAGCGGCTTGAGCACGTTGGCCAGGCCGTGGGAGGCGAACGCCCACCAGCCGTAGGGGAAGTTGCCGGTGTTGACCTGGGCGGCGCGGTAGACGAGCAACGAGGCGATGACACCGAAGATCATCAACAACACCAGCCACGCCGCGCCGGTGTGCGAACCGAAGAACCGGGAGCGCCGGTTCTCCCGCTTGGGCGAGTGCTTGACGCGGATGCCGACGAACACGAGCAGCGAGACGATGACGGCGACGGCGAAGAAGTCCTCGAGGAACCCGATGAAGGCGGTGTGGCCGATCAGGGGGATGTGGAAGTCCCGCTGGAAGAGGCAGCCGAAGGCTTCGATGATGGTCAGGAACAGGATGGTGAAACCCCAGAACGTGAAGGCATGGGCCACACCCGGGACGGTCCACTGGAGCAGCTTCTTCTGGCCCCCCACTTCGACCAGCTCCGCCTTGATGCGGGACGGCACGTCCTTGAACCGGCTCGGGACGGCCGGCTCGCCCGACGAGATCAGCCGGTAGAGCCAGAAGAACCGTCGGCCGGCGATGGCGAACATCACCGCGGTGATGCCGAGGCCTAGGGCGAGTCTGAGGGGCACTGCGTTCCTCCTAGATGGTTACTGAAGAGTAACAAAGCCGGACGGTGCGGTCGTCCCGGCCGCCGGTCACGGTTGGAAGTTGTCGGCGTACCGGCTCGGGGTGGGACCCCACTGGCCCTGGTACTTCGACTTCAAGCCGTCGGAGCCGTACGGGTGGTCGGCGGCGGTCGTCATCTGCAAGAAGCTGATCTGCCCGATCTTCATCCCCGGATAGACGGTGATGGGGAGGTTGGCGACGTTGGACAGCTCGAGGGTGAGGTGGCCGTCCCAGCCGGCATCGACGAATCCGGCCGTCGAGTGGATCAGGAGGCCCAGGCGACCGAGGGAGGACTTCCCCTCGAGCCGGGCCACCAGGTCGGCCGGCAGCGTGACCCGTTCCTTGGTGGACCCGAGTACGAACTCGCCGGGGTGCAGGATCAGCGGCTCCTCGCCGGTGTCGACCAGCTCGGTGAGGTCCTCTTGGTTCTCCCGCACGTCGATGACCCTGCTGGTGTGATTCCGGAACAGCCGGAAGTACTGGTCGACATGGAGGTCCACCGACGAAGGCTGGATGCAGCTCTCGTCGAACGGGTCGATGACGATGTGGCCGGCGTCGAGCGCCTCGCGTATAGAGCGGTCTGAGAGAACCATGCGGCCATGACGATAGTGGGGCCGACGTGCCCAGGCGTACTTCGCCGCCCGCCACCCTGGCAACCACCCACCACCTCCTCGCCCTGTCATCTCCCGTCATCTCCTGTCGCCCCCCGGCCGGTCCGCCCGCCGTCGACCCGACCCGACCGTTTTGCAACTGGTGGTTGCATTACCCATCGGATCGGTGGATACTGACAACAGAGGGCGGCGGGTTCCACAGAATGACCCGAGCGGCCGGAGCGCACGAGAGGCGATCCGGCAGCTCGGACGGCGGGAGGGCCATGGCGAGACCACGGCGGGGCAGAGCAAAGACGCGCGGCACCTGGTCGAGGCCGGGCGCAGTCGTCTCCCGCACCAATCGGCCCTCGCTCTATGAGGGACGGATCCTCATCGAGCAGTCAGCGACCTTCGACGTCCGCATCGATGGAACCCCGGTCCGGGCCCAGGTTCGGGGTCCGTGGTCGCCGTCGCCGTCGCCGTCGGAGGTCGACACCGCCCCGCTGACGTCACCGGGCCTGGTGGCCCTGGCGGCGCTGGCGCTGTGGGAGGGCTACCGGCAGCTGGACGTCATCCCGTCGGTACAACGCCATCCTTCGGTGTACGCGTTCGCCGCTGATCGCACCGGTGGCGGCCCTGGTCCTGACCCGCCATCGTGGACGAGACCGGCGCCGGACCCCGGTCCAAAAGGCGCTGGTGGCCGCCGCGGTCCTCCTCGGGCTCTTCACGCCGGTGGCGCTGGTCGTCGACGGTCCGGTCACCTCGCTGATGCTCGGGGTGGCCGACATGCTGACAGCCGCCCTGGCCCTGGTCGCCGTCGTGGTCGACGAACGCCTGCCGTCGGGCCTCCGGGGGAAATACCGGTCGCACAGGCGATAGGGTGACGCCGGCACGCGGGCGTAGTTCAGAGGCAGAACACGAGCTTCCCAAGCTCGGAACGCGGGTTCGATTCCCGTCGCCCGCTCTCCGTCGGTAGATCGACGTAGCCTCGAGGCGTGGCTCCGAGGACGACTCGATCGCCGACCCACGGAATCGTCCACCTCCGGATCGAGCTGGCCGGCATCACCCCGGCCATCTGGAGGCGGGTATTGGTTCCGGGAGAGGCCACGATGGCGACGCTCAGTGAGGTGCTGCTGGGGGCCATGGGTTGGACCAACTCCCATCTGCACGCCTTCGAGATAGGCGATCGACACTTTGGGGTGTGCGAAGACGACTACCCCGAGGGCGAGATCGACGAGACGGGGGTGACCGTCCTCGAGGCCCTCGGCGAGGACCGGCACCTCCTCTACGAGTACGACTTCGGGGACAGTTGGGACCTGACATTACGGTCGAAGCCGTGACCTGGGCGCCCACCGGCCTGATGGTCGCGGTCTGCATCGACGGCCAGAACGCATGTCCGCCCGAAGATGTCGGCGGTCCCACCGGCTACGCAGCATTCCTCCGGGCCATGGCCGATCCCCACGACGAGGAGCATGAGGACTTCCTCGAGTGGGCCGGTGGACCCTTCGATCCCGCGGCATTCGACCTGGCCGCCACCAACGCTGCGTTGCAGTGGGTGGGCTAGAGCGACGTCACCGACCAGTCGACCGACTTCGGGGCCACGACCGGTGACCCGACGTCGATCTGGATGTCCAGGTGGGAGCCGAGTTGGATGGCGCGGGGGTTTCCCTGGAAGCGCGTTCCGTTGACGAACACCGCCAGCGGTCCCCGATCCGGCCCGACCTGCCCACTGCTCAACTGCTGTCCCCAGAGGTCGAAGAAGTCTCCGAGCGTGTAGGTGTGGCCGGCGGGCGACTCGATATGGATCACCCCGTCCTGGGCGTGGACATGGAGCCAGTAGTAGCACTGGGACGCCTGGTCGAAGGCACCGTCGGCCGTCTGCTGCGGAAGCGGCGCCACGATCCCGATGCCGGCGGGGACCGGGCGCAGCTGCCCGTTGACGAACACGGCCAGGTGGGTGTGCACGTGATAGGCCACCTGCTCGTTGGTGTTGCACTGCACACCGTCCACGGGCTGACCCGACGCCGCCGACGCAGCCGATGCCAGCAACGGGCCCTCCTCGAGCGGCACCCCCTCCGGCCCGGGAGGTCCGGCGGTCGTCTGCGATGCCGTCGGCGGCTTCGACGAGGAACCTGCCGACGCGACGATGGCGCCGATCGTCACTCCGATGACGACGACGATCGCCACCCCGACGGCCACGAGGGAGCGGGTCCGCCGGCGTCGATTACGGAACGCCTCCTCCTGGCGGCGTGCCATCTGGGCCCGCTGAGGGTTGGTTCTGGATGCAGTGTTCTTGCCTGATGCGGTGTTCTTGCCTGATGCGGCGGTTGACCTGTTCTTGTTCGCTTCCGGGCGTTTGGCCATGCGATCTCCTTGCAACGCTCGGCGCCACCCTGACCGGGCGCGACCGAGGAATGGTTTTTGGGTGCAGCAGGTGCTGCCGGGCTCGGCCCGCGGGGCCTCGGGTCGGGTTCGACCGGTCAGCCGGGCCGGCAGGTGCGCGGGACCCCCGATGTGACCGTTCCGGTCAACGGGTTCGGACCCGGCGCAGGGTTCAGATGGAGAAGCGCAGTGGAATCGGCGGGCGCAGGATCAGGGCCTGCACCCCGTCGGCCAGGCGACCGGCCGGTCGGGCTCGGTGGATACGGCGGCCGACGACCGCGACCGACACCGCGCACCCCGCCAGGAAGGTCACGCCCGCCAGCGGTACCGGCCCCGGGGGGCTGGACGGGACGGTCGGTGTGCACCGGCTGGTCTCGAGTGGGCACGAGGTGCCCCCGGGCGTCGGGAGCAGCCGAGCGGTGCCGACCGTGGGCCGGGGGGCGGCGCCCGCAGCCCCCGATGAGAGCTGGGTGCTACCGGCCAGGATGCCGAGCACCACCGCCGTCATCGCCACCACCGCCCGCAGGGACTTGCCCATGGCAGCAGGATACCGGGCGCCGCCGGCCCGGACCCTTCAGGGCTTGGTGGTGATCTCCTGGCCGCTCGGGGACAGGACGTACCAGAGCCCGCCGAGGTTGTTGAGTCCCTGACCGGTGGCCTGGCCGGGCTCGGAGTCACCCACCCACAGGTAGAGCGGCCATTTGTTGTAGGTCAACTGGATCGTGCCGTCGGTGCGATGGGTGGTGCTGAGCATCGACGACTGGACCCCCGGTCCGGCGACGGGGGACGTCACCCCCGTCGGGAGCAGTAGTGGCGGCCAGCCCTGGGCGCAGGCCGAGTAGCACGAGGAGGCGCCGGACTGGTGGTCCGGGACGAACAGGTAGAGCGTGAGGCCCTGGCCGTTCACCAGTACCTTCCCCAGGCCCGCGACGGTCCCGGTCTTGACCTCGTAGACCGGCGTCGTCCCCCCCGCACCTGTGGTGGTCGTAGCGGCGGCGGTCGTGGTGGTCGACGCGGCGGTCGTGGTGGTGGTCGACCCGGCCGACGAACTGTTCGAGCTGCACCCGGCCAGGACCAGCGGCGCCACGACCGCCAGCGCCAGCGCCGGGCCCGCCCATCGCCTGGTCCGGGCCCCAGCCGGCCGTACGGCCATCACACCGGGTACTGCGGGTTCGGCAGCGAGTGCGACGTCCACATGAGCCCGAGGCACATCTCGTCCGACGACCCATCGCCCCAGGTGACGAAGTGGGGCGGCACCTTGCGCAGGGCGGGGAGCTCCTGGGCCAACTGCGGGTTGTAGGTGCAGGTGACCTGGACCTGGTCACCGGGCTTCACCGCCACGGGGACCTTGAGGTTGTAGGCCCGCTGGTAGTGGAAGTTGTAGGCGGGCACGTCGAGGATCGTCTTGGCCTCGGGGGTCCCCGGGTTGAGGACCATCTTGAAGGTGGCCCCGAGCAGGTGCATGTGGGCCGACACCCGGACGATGTAGCCGCCGCTGTAGACGGGCCAGTCACACGAGGTCGAATCGCCCGCCGGCGGATTGGCGGGGTTGCGGCCGCACACCGCCTCGATGGCGTCCACGAACCCGACGGCGCTGGCGCCGAACCGCTGGCCCAGATTGGCGAGTGACGCCGACCGGTTGCACAGGGGGCCGGTCACACCGGCCGGGCACGGGACGTCCGGAGGGGCGGGCATCAGGTCCAGCCGCAGGGGGAGTAGCGGGGTGGACGCCGGAACCGTGTGGAGCACCAGCGAGTTCTTCACCGGCGAGTCCCCCACCAACAGGTTGTAGTGGACCTGCATGACCACCAGGGTCCCGGCGGGAAGGAGGATGCCGCTGCCCTTGGGAAGATTGTCCACACCGTGGCCCGGGGCCCAGGCGCTGAGCCATGGGGTGTCGGAGATCTGGCCCAGCCCGGTGTTGGGGAGAGGTGTCTCACCGAAGCACGTCCACCCCTGCCCGTTGACGTTGTCGGCCTCGGCCTTGGCCGCCAGGTCGGGAGGCACGAGGAACAAGATGGCGTGGTGGTCCTCTTTGCTCCCGGCGTAGAACTGGCTCGAGATGATGTAGGAGTCCTTGGCCACGTGCGGGTTCAACAACGTGCAGTGGTAGTCGTCGGTGGCCCCTGCCGGCGCCTTCGGCGTATAGGGCTGGGACTGCTTCAAGGTGATGGTCGTGATCGGATGATCCGACGCGTGGGCCGCCGTCGAGCCGTAGGTGACCCCGGCAAGCGTCGCCAACAGGACGACCGCCGCCGCCAGCACCAGGCCCCTCCGTCGCGTGCGCACCGGGTCACAGTATCCCCTGGGCCGCCCAGATGTCGTTCGATCGGCCCTCGCCCCCCGGCGAGGGCCGAGGTGACAGGGGACCGTCGTCCGCCCGGCTAGCGGTCGATTTAGGAGTCCCGCTACGGTGTCGGCAAACGAACGGGGTGGACATGACGACAGAAGTGGGGGCCATGACCGAGCAGATACCGCTGGTCGACTACCTGGTGCTGGGGAGCGACCCCCATCTGGTGGCCAACGAATGCACCTCGTGCGGGGCACGGTTCTTCGACCGGCGCAACGCCTGCGCCAGCTGCGGGAAGACCGAATTCTCCCGGGTGGACATCCCGACCGACGGGGAGGTCCGGGCCTTCACCATCGTCAGCTTCGCCGCCCCCGGGGTGCCGGTCCCCTATGTGGCCGCACTGGTGGACTGCGGCGGGACGAGCGTGCGAGCCAATCTGATCAACGTCGAGGCCGATCCGGAGCACGTGACGCTCGGCATGCCGCGTGCGATTGGCCACCCAGTCCGTCGGGACCGACAGCGGGGGCACCGAGGCGGTCGGGTTCGGCTTCGAACCGGCCGGCGACTAGCGCAACAGAGAGGTTGAGCACCATGGCAACGGACGATCTTTGGATCCTCGGCATCCACATGACGAAGTTCGGCAAGCATCCCGACCTCGACCTGGTCGACCTGGCCTCCGAGGCGGTCCTCGGAGCGCTGGACGACGGTGGGGTCACCATGAAGGACATGGGCGTCATCGGGGCCGGCAACCTGATGGCCGCGAACGCCGGCATCGGCCAACAGCTCCAAAAGCAGCTCGGCCAGACCGGTATCCCCGTGTACAACGTGGCCAACGCCTGTGCCACCGGGGCCACCGCCCTACGGGTGGCGTGCATGGCGGTGAAGTCGGGGGAGACCGACATGGGGTTGGCCTTCGGCGTGGAGAAGCTCTCCGGAGCCGGTCTCCTCTCGGGCGGGAGCCGCGGCGACGACGGGGACACCTGGACCCCCAAAGGTCGCTACGGGGCGGTGGCGCCGGTCGACGGGCGCATCGGCACGGAGATCATGCCGGGCGTCTTCGCCCAGATCGGCATGGAATACGGCCACAAGTACGGGGGCACCAGCTTCGAGCTGTTCGCCCGGATCAGTGAGAAGAACCACTCCCACTCGACCCTCAACCCGATGGCCGCCTACCAGAAGAAGATGTCGCTGGAGCAGATCATGGGCGACATCATGATCGCCTACCCCAACACCCGGCCGATGTGCTCGGCCAACTGCGACGGGGCGGCGGCGGCCGTGGTGGTGAGCGGGTCCAAGCTCAGGACACTGTCGCTGGAGCAGCAGCGGCGGGCCCTGAAGATCTCCGCCTCGGTGCTGACCACCGACCCATGGGAGGAGTCCTGCCAGATCCTCCCCGACGTGAACACCCTGACCCGCAACGCCGCCACCCAGGCCTACGAGCAGGCCGGTGTGGGCCCGTCCGACCTCGACCTGGTCGAGCTGCACGACTGCTTCGCCACCGCCGAGCTCGTCCACTACGACAACCTCATGCTGTGCGAGGTGGGCGGCGCGGTCGACTTCTTCAACTCCGGTGCCACCTGGCGCGACGGGACGACACCGGTCAACGTGTCCGGTGGGTTGGAGTCCAAGGGCCATCCGATCGCCGCCACCGGGATCGCCAACGTGTGGGAGGTGGCCACCCACCTGCGGGGGGAGGCCGGCGACCGTCAGATCCCCGGGGCCCGGGTCGGTCTGGCCCACGTCATCGGGCTGGGATCCGCCTGCGGTGTCCACATCCTCGAAAAGGCAGCCTGATCGGGTCCTCGGCCGCGCTGCATCATGACCACCGCGCTGCATCATGACCACCGGCCTGCATCATGACCACCGCGCTGCATCATGACCACCGCGCTGCATCATGACCACCGCGCTGATCATGACCACCGCGTGTGGGTACCGCGCTGCATCACGACTACCGCGCCATGAGCCCGCCATGAACGTCGGCCTGGCCCTCGATCCACCGCTGGAGCGGGTCCCGGGCAGGGTCGCCCTGGTCGTCGACGGCGAGGAGACCACGTACCGCGCAGCTCGAGCGGTCGGTCCACCGCGCCGCCACCGCGCTGGCCGCGGCCGGCGTCGGACCCGGTGACCGGGTGGCGCTGGTCAACCTGAGCAGCGCCTTGTCGGTGGCCGTCCTCTTCGCCGCCGCCCGCCTGGGAGCGGCGGCCGCCCAGATGAACGCCTATCTGACCCCGGGCGAGCTGGGGCAGCTCTCGGCGTTGATCGGGGCGCGGGTCGGCGTGGCCGGTGACCGGTACGCCGCGGCACTGGGCTCGGTGCTCGAGGGACCGGTGCTGGTCGCGTCCGACCTGTTCGACGCCGGCCATGACGGGGATCCGGCCCCTCGGACCGTCGGCGGCGAGGACGACACCGCCCTGATCCTGTTCACGAGCGGCACGACCGGGCTGCCCAAGCCCATCGCCATCAGCCACGGTGTGGTGGCCGACCGGCTGGCCTTCTACGGCAGGCCCATCGACCCCGACGCACCCCAGGTGGTGGACATGATGTCCGCTCCCATCTTCCACATCGCCGGCACCCTGGGGCTCTTCATCTCCCTCTACCAGGGAAAACAGATGGTCATGCTTCCGAAGTTCGATGCCGGCGAGTGGCTGTCCACGGTCGAGGGCCGCCGGGTGACCCAGACCTTCGTGGTGCCCACCATGCTCGCCCGCATCCTCGACCACCCCGACTTCGCCACCACCGACCTCAGCTCGCTCAAGGCGTTGAGCTACGGCGCCGCCGCCGCGCCGGTGGACCTGGTCCGGCGGGCGGTCGCCGCCCTCCCCTGGGTCGACTTCTCCAACACCTTCGGCCAGACCGAGACGTTGGGCGCCTATGCCGCATTGACCCCGGAGGACCACCGACGTGGGGACCGGTTCGGCTCGGTGGGCCGTCCCCTGGCCGGCGTGGAGGTGGCCATCGTGGAGCCGGCCTCGGAAGTGCCGGTGGCGACCGGCGAGGTGGGCGAGTTCCTGGTGCGGGCCAAGCAGAACACCACCACCGAGTGGCTCCACACCGGGGACATCGGGCGCCAGGACGACGAGGGCTACCTGTACCTGTCGGGCAGGATCTCCGACACCATCAACCGGGGGGGCGAGAAGTTCGGCCCCGTCGAGGTCGAAGAGGTGCTCCGCACCCATCCGGGTGTCACCGATGTCGGCGTGGTCGGCGTCCCCGACCCCGAGCTCGGTGAGCGGGTCGGCGCCGTGGTGGTGGCATCCGAGCCGATGTCCGCCGACGACCTGGTCGCCTACTGCGCGACGAGGTTGGCCGGCTACAAGGCGCCCGAGTTCGTGGCCTTCGTCGACGACCTGCCGTTCAGTGTCCTCGGCAAGCTCGACCGGCCGGCACTCCGCCAGCTGCTGGCCGATCGACCGAGGGTGGCCCGGCACTAGCGCCGGGCCCGGGGAGGAAAGGGACCCATGGGCCTGTTGGACGGAGAGCGAGCGGTGATCACCGGAGGTGCCTCGGGCATCGGGCGGGCCACGGCGCGACGGATGGCCGAGGAGGGAGCCTCGGTGTCGGTCATCGACCTGAACGGCGATGCCGCATCCGAGGTGGCGGCGGAGATCGGGGGCCACCACTTCGTCGCCGACGTCACCGACCCTGACGGGCTGCGGGACGCCGTCGACGATGCCGCCTCGGCCATGGGTGGCATCACCGTGCTCTACAACAACGCCGGCATCGGCAGCGTCTCCCCCCTGCACGAGTGGGACCCCGACGAGTGGAACCGACTGCTGGCGGTCAACCTGACCGGTGTCTACCTCGGGTTCCGGGCCGCCATTCCCCACATCCGGGCCACCGGTCGGGGCAGCATCGTGTCCACCGCGTCCATCAGCGGCACCCGCCCGGCGGCCGGCGAGGCCCCCTACTCCGCCGCCAAGGCCGGCGTGGCCGCCATCACCGCCTCGGCCGCCCTCGAGTACGGGCCGCACATCCGCGTCAACTCGGTGTCGCCCGGGATGATCCTCACGGCGCTGACCCAGCCGCTCATGCAGTTCCTCCCCGACGAGCGGGCAGCGATTCGAGCGGACCACGCCGCTCGGGCGGATCGGCGAGCCCGAGGACGTCGCCGACGTGGTGGTCTTCTTGTGCTCGGACCTGGCCCGCTTCATCACCGGCCAGAACATCGTGGTGGACGGGGGCATGACCCTGCACGGGTCCGGCATCGACGGCATCCTCGAGCAGATCTTCGTCCCGCCCGTCCCCTGACCGGGAGCCCGGCGCGTCAGGCCAGCGGCTCGGAACGGACCCCGAAGTACTCCTGGTAGGGGGCCGCCCGCTTGCGCAGGACACCTTCGTCGAGTCCGGTGGCGGCGAACGTGTACCGGCTCCCCTCCCCGCCCCCGTCACCGGGATGCTCGGCCAGGAACGTCCGCATACGCGCCTCGGCCTCGGCCTCCAGGGGCACCCCCATCCGGTCGTAGATCGAGCCGATGGTGGCGAAGGGGTCGGCCATGAACTCGTCGAAGTGGACGTCGATGACCTGTCCGGCCGGAAGGGTGCCGTCCCGCCGGGCCAGGATGGACCGTTCGAGACCGAGGAAGATGTCGTCGCAGTACTCGGCGGCGGCCACCGCCACCGAGCTCCCGTCACTGGCCATGCACCGGAGGTGGGCCACCAGCGCGCTGACCGAGGCGATGACCTTGAGCGGATCCCGGTGGGTCTGGATGAGCACGGCGTCGGGGTACTCGGCCATCAGCGCCCCGAGGTGCCACAGGTGGGCCGGGGACTTGAGCAGCCACCGCTCGGTGGGGAACCGCGACTGGAGGTGCTGCAGGTATGCCCGGTGCCACCGGTAGGCCGGGGCGAGATCGGCATCGTGGAGCAACCAGTGCTCGTACTCGGGCACGTCGTACTGGGTGTGGAAGATCATCGACCGGAAGTCCGAGCCGGTCATCCGCACGCACTCCTGGGCGAGCCGGGCCCCCATGGGATGGAAGTCGGTGAAGCCCGGGATGATCAGGTCCACCATGTCGGTGGCGGCCTGGGACTCCTCGATGCGCGGGTCGAGGTCGTGGGTGTCCGGCTCCGGCGGAGGCACGGGGAGGTCCACCTCCCAGCTCAGCGGCGCCCGGTGGGCCGGGTCCTGGGCCAGCAGGTCGTAGAGGATGGTGGTGCCGGTCCGGGGTTGCCCGACGATCACCACGGGCCGCTCGACGGCACCCTGGGCCACCTCGGGATGGGCCGCCCGCCAGTCGACGATGCGCAGGCGGTTGGCGAGGTAGGTGGTCAGATCGGTCTCGACGATGGTGGTGCCGAGGTCGTTGAGGTCGGCCGACCGGTCGAGGTCCTCGAGCAGCCGGTCGAGGCCCTCCTGCCAGCCGGCCTCGCCAAGATCGGAGAGCCCGGTGGCCCCACGGGCCGATTCGACCAGGCTGGCGGATGTCAGTCCGTGGGGTGCCATCTCACTCCGATCCGAGCGGCACGATCGATGTCCGCACCTCGGGCGGCGCCGGGTTGTCGAGCCACCGCAGGGTCACGAAGCCGCGCCGACGGCCCCCGGTGTCCAGCCGGTTCGGCACGGCCCCGTCGGTCGACCTCGCCTCGACGGCGCCGATCGCCACCCGGACCGAGCCGTCCTCGTCGCGGACGGCACCGGCATTGGTGAGCGAGCTGTGCCGACGCCGGGGATCGATGCACTCGTGCCAGATGTTCTCGACGGTGACGCTCCAGTACCGGCCGTCGGGGGGGACGAACTCGAGGAGCAGCGCCTCGTCGGGGTCGAGCCGGAAGGTGCCCAGCATGTAGAGGTTGTCGGGGGTCGTGTTCTCGCCGCCCAGCGCGGCCGCCTCGGCTGTCGCCAGCCGGTTGGGCCGCTCCAGCAGCTCGGGCATGACCGTCCGGTGCAGGGTCATGAGCTTGGCGATGGTCCAGCCCATGGCGCTCAGCTGCTCGGTGAGCGACTCGTCGTCGGGGAGCACCGGGTCGGCGACCGGGTCCACGGGCTCGATGGTGAACGTGGCCAGCTCCTCGGACGAGCGGTCGGCCACGTACTGTCGGACCAGGATGGCGGAGGAGTCGTCTGGGATCGGGACCCAGGTGGCGCCGGACAGCTCGGCATCGGTCGGCTCGTCGGTGGCCAGCAAGAAGGCGAAGGCGCCCGAGGCGTCGGCGTGCAGGTCGCGGTCCGAGATGTAGGCGGCCATGCGCCGCGGGGTCAGGCCCCTTCCCGCCAGCACCTGGAAGCCCAGGTAGGTCACGGAGTTGCGCCGACCCGACACCCGGTAGCGGATCCGGCCGTCGATCATGGCCAGGTGGTACTCGCCGTCCGGGTTGGGGCCCCCGACCAGTCGCGCCTCGGTGTTCATGCTGAAGAACCACGGTTTCGCCGGGTCCACGTCGAGCGAGAGCTCAGCGGAGAGGGCGGCGACACGGCCGAGCACCCGCAGGCCCTCGACCAGCTCGAGCTCCGTCTCCGACTCGGACTCGACCATCACCGTCATGTCGTCGAGCATCTGGCGGACGAAGCCCCATGCCTCCACTGCCTTCGAGCCGAAGCCCGGCGTGCCCTCGGTCAACCGACTCTCCCTCCCTGGTACTGCATCCTCCCCGGTGCTGCGTCCACAGAACGTAGCCACTGCACTCGGATCGTGCCGGAGGCTCCCCGACCGCGTCAGGGCGCCGGTCGTGCCGGACCGGCGGCCATCCGGAGGATCTCGTCCCATGCCCCCGGAGTCAGGGCGTAGTTGCCGACGCTCCCGGAGGTGAACCACGTCCACCAGGACGGCCGGACCAGCGTCGCCACCGTCGCCGTCACGAGAGGCACCGAGGCGACGGGGTCGTGACGCACCGGGGTGAGCTCCTCGGTGCTGCCGCGGTAGGGGCCGCGCCGGCACCACACCTCCATTACCTCCCTCGCCACCCCGATCCGACCCCCTCCGTGCTGGGCCGCGCCCAGCACGCCCAGCAGTGCCTGGTGGGTGGCGACCCCGGGACGCCCGGGGCCCTGCTCGGCGGTCGCGTCCCCCCGGGCGACGGCGACCATGGCACCCACCAGGTCGACGCCGGCGTACCAGGCGTTGTTCGGCTCGACGAGCCGGGGATTGACGTCGATGAACAAGGGACCGGCGGGACCGGCGATCACATCGGCGGACAGGGCTCCGTGCCATCCGAGGCCGCCGCCGAGCGCCCCCATCCACGCGCGGGCCTCCGGCCACGCCAGCGAGCGCTTGGCGCTCGCCCCACCGTTGGCGCCCTCGGCCACCCGCCGGTTGGCGTGGAACGCCACCATGGACCCCCGGTCGAACACGGCCTGGCACATGGCCAGCGGGCCTTCCACGGCCTCTTGGACGACCAGGTCGGTGGCGGTCCTCTCGGCCGGCGTCAGATCGTCGTCCGACGCCACACGGCGGACACCCGTCGACGCCGTGCCGATGGGCCGCTTCACGAATGCCGGGAACCGACGCCAGCCGGCGAGCCCGACGGCGCCGGCCGGCTGGGGGATCCCGAGGCCGTCGAGGGTCCGGAGTGCCGACGCCTTGTCCTGAACCGAGGCCAGCGCCTCGAACGGCGGGACCACCGTCGACACGCCGGCGGCCCGCAACCGGTCGGGCACCGCCGCCAGCACGGCCGCCTGCTCCTGGGTGGGGAACAGCAGATCGAACCGGCCCTCGGCGTAGGACGCCAGTGCCGAGTCCAGCCAGGCCATGGGACCGGCCCCGTACGGCGGCACGGACCGGACCCGGCCCACGGCGCGGGTGAACCGGCACAGGCACAGGGGGTCGGGCGCCAGCACCTCGACCGAGTGGCCGGCGGCGGCGAGGCGGCCGCCACCTGACGGGCGGTCAGGCCCGAACCGTCGGTGAGGAGCACGCGCATAAATATATACTGTATATTAATCGGCATGGGAAGGCCACCTCGGATCGACCGCGCCACCGTGTTGGACGCCGCCATGGCGTTGGCCGACCGGTCCGGCCTCGACGCCGTCACCATGCAGGCGGTGGCCTCGGGCCTGGGCGTGACACCGATGGCGCTCTACCGGCACGTCGGTGACAAGGCCTCCCTCCTCGACGGGCTGGTGGAGCGGTTGTTGGACGAGGTCGAACTGCCTCCGTCACCCGTCCCGGGGCCGGAGCGGTTGGTGGCGATGGCCCGGGCGCTGCGCCGCACCGGCCGGCGCCACCCGGCGGTGTTCCCGCTCCTCATGACCCGGCCCGCCGCCACCCCCGAGGCCTTGCGGGTGCGCGACGCCGTCCACCGTGCCCTCGAAGAGGCGGGGACCGGGTCTGAGCAGGTGGCCCAGGTCGAGCGGCTGGTGAGCACCGCCGTGCTGGGGTTCATCGTGAGCGAGGTGGCCGGGCGCTTCGGGAGCCACACCCGGCGTGTCCTCGACGCCGACTTCGAGCGGCTCCTCGAGCTGCTGGCCGGCTTCGTCGGCGGGTGATCCGGCCGGCATGCCCGGCACCCTCCTGATATTCGATACAGTACGTATCGGATTTAAACGGCGGGAGGACGCCACCCGGTCCGCCAGCACCGCCGACGAAGCACCCCAGTGGAATTCCCCAGTGGAAGGAGCGGCCATGCCCGCACTCGATCGCAAGTGGTGGACCCTGATCGCCGTGTGCACGGCGACGTTCATGCTCCTGCTCGACATCACCGTGGTCAACGTGGCGCTGCCGGACATCCAGCGCTCCCTGCACTCCACGTTCAGTGACATCCAGTGGGTCGTCGACGCCTACTCGCTGATGTTGGCGGCGTTCCTCCTCACGGCCGGGGTGCTCGGCGACATGTTCGGGCGGCGCGGGGTGTTCGCCATCGGGCTCGGGGTCTTCTCCGTCTCGTCGCTGGTGTGCGGGCTGTCCACCACGTCGCTCATGCTCAACCTGTCGAGGGGCGCCCAGGGCGTCGGCGGCGCCATCATGTTCGCCACGTCGCTGGCCCTCATCGCCGGCGCCTTCAGCGGGAAGGAGCGTGGGACGGCCTTCGGGATCTACGGTGCCGTGCTGGGCGGTGCGGTGGCGGTCGGGCCGCTGGTGGGTGGGGCCATCACCACCGGCATCGGCTGGCGGTGGATCTTCTTCGTCAACGTCCCCATCGGCGTGGTGGCCATCGCCATCACCCTGCTGCGCATCCAGGAGTCGAAGGACCCCAACACCCGGCGGATCGACTGGATCGGGTTCATCTCGTTCTCCCTCGCCCTGTTCATGCTGGTCCTGGCGCTCATCCGCGGCGGTTCCGACGGCTGGACCAGCCCACTGATCCTCGGGCTGCTGATCGGGTCGGTCGTGCTGATCACCGTCTTCCTCGTGGCCGAGTGGCGCCAGAGCGATCCCATGCTCGACCTCACCTTGTTCAAGCGGCCGGCCATGGTCGGCGTCTCGCTGTCGGCCTTCACCTTGTCGGCGTCGATCTTCGCCCTGTTCTTGTACCTGACCCTCTACATCCAGGACGACCTGGGCTACGGGCCCCTGGCCGCCGGGGTCCGCTTCCTCCCCCTCACCGTGCTGGCCTTCATCGTCTCCCCGATAGCCGGCAAGCTCACCGTGCGGGTACAGACCCGGTTCCTCCTGGGCGCCGGCCTCCTGCTGATCGCCGCGGGGTGCCTGCTCATGGCCAGCACCCACTCCTCCTCGGGGTGGACGGTGCTCCTGCCCGGCTTCGTGGTGGCCGGCATCGGCATCGGCACGGTCAACCCGGTGTTGGCATCGTCGGCCATCTCGGTGGTCCCTCCGGAGCGCAGCGGGATGGCGTCCGGTGCCAACAGCACCTTCCGCCAGGTGGGCATCGCCACCGGCATCGCCGGGCTCGGCTCCGTCTTCCAGACCCAGATCCAGAGCGGGACCCTGGCGGCACTGGGCGCCACACCGGCCGGTCAGGCGGTCATCACCCACGGAGGGCCGGCCCTCCGTCCCGCCATCCTGGGCGGGGCGGTGCACCAGGCCGCCGCGGCCATTCCGTCGGAGGCGTCCCGGCAGGCGCTGCTCGACGCCTACCGTGTCGGCTTCTCCTCCACGCTCGACCACCTGATGGTCATCGGGGCGGTGATCGCCTTCATCGGCTCGATCGGCGCCTTCGTGCTGGTACGTCAGCGCGACTTCGTCCCCAGCTACAACCCGGCCGGTGCGGGGGCCCCGGCGCCCGGCGCCATCACCGACGCCGCCGGGGTCACCGAGGCGGCCCGGTGACCGTCGCCCGGATGCCGGATCCCTCCGCCGTCGAGGCCGTGCCGGCATCGGGCCGTGGTCCGGGCCGTCCGCGCGATGAGCGGGCCAGCTCCGCCATCACCGACGCCGCGCTCCGCCAACTGGCGGAGCTCGGATTCGCCAACGTGTCGATGGAGAGCGTGGCCGGCGAGGCCGGGGTGGCCCGGGCGACCATCTACCGCCGCTACCGCGACAAGGCCGACCTCATCACGGCGGCCATCTCCGCCAACAGCTCCACCCACCTGGTGCCCGGTCCGTCCGATGACCCCCGGGCCGACCTGGTCACCTACCTCGAGGCCTTCGACCAGCGGTTCGCCGAGGGGTGCCTCGAGGTCGTCGGCACCCTGATCGGATGGCGGGAGGAACCCGGCGCCTTGGACCTGCACCGTCAGCGGGTGGTCGGGCCGCGGCTCGCCTACCTGCGGTCACTGCTGGAGCGGGCCCGCGCCCTCGGCCAACTGGGGGACGGCGCCGACGTCGAGCTGGCCATGCAGATGCTGGTCGGTTCGGTGTTCGCCCGCCGGGTGGCCGGCACCCCCTCCGACCCCGGGTGGGCCTCCCGGGCCGTGGACACCATCTGGGCCGGCATGGGAGCCACCCGCACGTCCTCGCCGTAGTACGGCCTCTCGTAGTACGGCCTCTCGGCCGCGTCGACGTCGGCCTGGACGGACCCGGGCTCAGACCGGTGTGTGCCGGGCCAGGATCCCGGCGGTGTCCACACCGTCGGGAAGGGTCCCGAACGTGCCGGCCCCGGCCGGCGCCAGCCGCGAGGCGCAGAAGGCGTCGGCAACCACCGCCGGCGACGAGCGGACCAGCAGCGAGGCTTGGAACACCAGGGCCATGCGCTCGACCACCGATCGGGCCCGCCGCTCGAGCGCGGCCGGCTCCGACAGGTCGACATGGAGGTCGTCGACGGCCCTGGCCAGGCGGGCATCGGCGTCTCCGGCGTCGCCGACCTCGGACCAGAACGCCTCCAGCGCCTCGGGGGCCCGGGCCAGCGCCCGGAGGACGTCGAGGCAGATGACGTTGCCCGAGCCCTCCCACACCCCGTTGACCGGACTCTGACGGAACAGCCGGGGCATCCCCGACTCCTCCACGAAACCGTTGCCGCCGAGGCACTCGAGCGCCTCGGCGGCGTGCTGGGGTGCCCGCTTGCACGTCCAGTACTTCACCACCGGGGTCAGGATCCGTTGCAGCAGGTGCTCGTGCTCGTCCCCCGCCGCGGCGTCGTAGGCGCGGGCCAGGCGGAGCGCGGCGGCGGTGGCGGCCTCGGACTCGACGGCCAGATCGGCGAGCACGTTGGCCATCAGCGGCTGATCGGCGAGCCGCCTCCCGAACGTCGAGCGGTGGGCGGCGTGCCAGGTGGCCTGGGCCACCCCCTGACGCATGACGGACGCCGACCCGAGGATGCAGTCCAGCCTGGTGTGGTTGACCATCTCGATGATGGTGCGCACGCCGCGACCCTCCTCGCCGATCAACTGGGCGGCGGCACCGAGCAGCTCGATCTCGCTGGAGGCGTTGGACCGGTCCCCCAACTTGTCCTTGAGCCGCTGGATGCGGATGGGGTTGCGCGACCCGTCGGGCCGCCACCGTGGCATGAGGAAGCAGCTGAGCCCGCCGGGGGCCTGGGCCAGGACCAAAAAGGCGTCGGACATCGGTGCCGAGCAGAACCACTTGTGGCCGGTCAGCAGGTAGGTCCGCTCCGACCCGTTCCCGACCGGCTCGGCCCGGGTGGTGTTGGCCCGCACGTCGGAGCCACCCTGCTTTTCGGTCAACGCCATGCCACAGGTGACCCCGAGCTTCTGCGACACCGGCACGTCGGCCAGGTCATAGGTGGTCGAGCAGATCAGCGGCTCCCAGCCGGCCGCCACCTCGGGCTGGTGGCGGAGCGCCGGCACGACGGCGTAGGTCATCGAGATGGGGCAGATGTGCCCGGCGTCCACCTGGTACCAGACCATCACCTTGGCGGCGCGGGCGACGTGGGCCCCCGGCCGGGGATCGGCCCAGGGCCCCGAGTGCAGTCCGTGGGCCACCGCCGTTCGCATCAGCTGGTGGTAGGCGGGGTGGTACTCGACCACGTCGACCCGGTGTCCGTAGCGGTCGTGGCTGTGCAGCTCGGGACGGTGCTCGTTGGCCAGGCGGCCGAGCTCCTGGGACGCCGGGGTGCCGGCCAGGACCCCCAGCCCTTCGAGCTCGGCGACGGCCCATCCCGCACCTTCCCGATCGACGGCCTCGACCAGGGCGCGGTCGGCGCCGAACACGTCGTACCCCTCGAGGGGCGGCGCCTGATTGAAGACCTCGTGGGTCTCGAACTGGCCAACCATGCACCCTCCCCGAGGTCGACGGCCGGCGCGACCGACCGTCCGGACCATACCCGCACGGTGCGGGGCCGGGGGGTGCCCGAGCGACCGTCCGCAGCCACCAGGTTCAGTCGAGGTCGCCCCGGAACAGGCGGAGCATCGCCCGGGCGGCCGCACCCGGGGCCCGGGTGGCCGACGTCGCCACCGCCATGGGCCACTGCAGGTCGGCGTCGATGACGGACAGGCTGGCCAGGTCGTCGGAGTCGGGAACGAGGAACTCGGGCAGGATGGCGATCCCGAGGCCGTGGCGCACGTAGTCGGCCCCCGCCCTCACGTCGGCCACCTCGAGCACGACCTGCCGGTGGAGGGACACCGCCTCGAAGGCGCGGTCGACCACGGCACGGTTGCCGTACCCGACCGGGAAGTCGACGAACTGCTCGTCGGCCAGCTCGGCCATGGAGACCGCCGGACGCCGGGAGAGTCGGTGTCCGGCCGGCACCACGACGACGAGCTCCTCCGAGCTCAACGGGAAGGCGGACACCCCCGACGGGGTGGGGCCGGGCAGCGAGACCAGCGCCAGATCCAACGAGCCGGCGGTGAGCGCCTGGACGAGGCCCCGCGACCCGCTCGGGTTGACGGCCAGGCGGATGGTCACGTCGGGATGGCGCCGGTGGAACTCCCCCAACAGGGCGGGGAGGTCGACCCGTCCGACCGCGGTCATGGTGCCGATGCGCAGCGTGCCCCGGACCCCGCCACGGACCTCGTCGACGGCATCCCGGGCCGCATCGGCGGCGTCGAGTGTGGCCCGGGCCCGGGGCAGCAGCGCCTCGCCGGCGTCGGTCAGCTCGACCCGCTTCGAGGAGCGCTCGAACAGCGGGCTCCCGAGTTCCCGCTCGAGCGTCTTGATCGCCGCCGACACCCCGGACTGGACCACGTGCAGCTGCTCGGAGGCCCGCGTGAAGTTCCTGGCGTCGGCCACGGCGACGAAGTACTCGAGATGCCGGAGCTCCACCCAATCATCATAATTGGTGATGATTACAACTATCAATACTCGTTGGACAAGATGATTGCGGGAGTCCACTGTGGAGCCAGTCCCGTCGGCGAACCCGTCCAAGGAGCAGCTGTGTCCGTAATTGCCCGAGTGCCCACCGGTCCGACGACAGCTGCCGACGCCCCGGGCCCGATGACCCGGGGCATGGTGGGCCTGTTCGCGGTGGCCAGCGGGATTTCGGTGGCCAGCCTCTACTACGCGCAGCCGCTGCTTCCGCAGATCTCCCACACCTTCGGGACCGGGTCGGGTACCGCCGGCCTGATCGTCACCGCGGCCCAGATCGGCTACGGGCTGGGCCTGGCCCTCATCGTCCCCCTCGGCGACATCCTGATCCGGCGTCGGCTGGTGCCCGGCATCCTCCTCCTGGCTTCGCTGGCCCTGTTCGGTGCCTCGGTGGCGCCCGACATCGACCTCCTGATCGCGGCGGTGGCCATCGCCGGGGTCTGCTCGGTGTCCGCCCAGATCCTCGTGCCGTTCGCCGCCACGCTGGCCCGCCCCGAGGAGCGGGGACGGGTGGTGGGCACGGTCATGAGCGGGCTCCTGATCGGGATCCTCTTGGCCCGCACCTTCTCCGGGCTGGTGGCCGAGGTGGCCGGATGGCGCACGGTGTTCGTGGTCGCCGGTGTCCTGGTGCTCGGCCTGGCCGCGGTCCTCCAGCGCCGGCTCCCCGACGAGGGGTCGCGCCCGGCCATCGGCTACTCGGCGCTCCTCGGCTCGGTGGTCCGCCTCATGCGCACCGAGCCGCTCCTGCGGCTCCGGTCGTTGATCGGTGCGCTGGCGTTCGCCACCTTCAACGTGGTGTGGACCAGCCTCGCCTTCCTGCTCGCCGGACCCCCGTACCACTACAGCGAGGCGGTGATCGGCCTGTTCGGCCTGCTCGGGGCGGCCGGGGCCCTGGCGGCGTCGTTCAGCGGGCGCCTGGCCGACCGGGGCCTCGAACGATGGGTGAGCGGCGGGTCGTTGGTGGTGATCGCCGCCTCCATGAGCCTGTTGGCCCTGGGATCGCACCATCTGTGGGCGCTCATCGTCGGCATCTTGGTCGTCGACCTCGGGATCCAGTCGGTGCACATCCAGAACCAGCAGCTCATCTTCGGCATCGACCCCGGGGCGCGCTCACGCCTCAACACCGGCTACATGGTCAGCTACTTCATCGGGGGAGCCATCGGATCGGCGGCCACCGGGGCGGCCTATGCGGCGGGCGGATGGCCGTGGGTGATCGTGCTGGGGATCGTCTTTTCCGGTGCCGGCCTCCTGGTGTGGACCGTCAGCGAGGTGGTGCGCCGGACCCGGTAGGGCATGATGGACCGCGTGGGGGATCCGTTCCGGAGGGTGAGGATAGGCCTGGGCTCCCTCACCCTGGTCCTCGTGGTGGGCACGGTCGGCTACCTCTGTTTCGGGTTCGGCCTCCTCGACGCCGTCTTCCAGACCGTCATCACCGTCACGACCGTCGGGTTCAACTCCCCGCATCCCCTGGACGCGGGGAGCAAGGTGTTCACGATCCTGGTGATCCTCCTCGGGGTCGGCACGGCGCTGTTCACCTTTTCGGCCGTACTCGAGGTACTGATCGAAGGTCACATGCGTGACCTCGTGAGGAGGCGCAGGATGGAACGAGACATCGCCCGGATGGACGGGCACGTGATCGTCTGCGGGTGGGGGCGGGTGGGCCGCGAGGTGGCCCAGTTCCTGGCCAACGCCCATCGGGACCTGGTCGTGGTGGACCGCGATGCCGACCGCCTGGGCGCGGCGCCATACGCATGGGTGTGCGGCGACGTGGCCGACGACCAGACGCTGCTCGACGCCGGTATCGAGCGGGCCGGGACCCTGGTCGCCGCCCTCGACACCGACTCGGACAACCTGTACCTGACCGTGGCCAGCAAGTCGATGCGACCCGACCTACAGATCATCGCCCGCGCCCGCAACGAGTCGTCGGAGTCGAAGCTGGTCCGGGCCGGCGCCGACCGGGTGGTCAATCCCCAGGCACTCGGCGGGGACCGCATGGCCTCGTTCGTGACCCAGCCCAACGTGGTCGACTTCGTCGACGTGGTCATGCACGACGGGACGTTGAAGTTCCGGCTGGAGGAGCTGGCCGTGTCGGCCACCTCGCCGTTGACCGGCAACACCCTGCGGTCGGCCCACCTGCGTGACCGCACCGGCGCGCTGGTGCTGGCCATCCGGCGACCCGACGGCACCTTCGTCACCAACCCGTCACCCGAGGACATCATCGAGGCGGGGGACGTGCTGATCAGCGTGGGGACGGCCGAGCAGCTCGATGCCCTGGTGTCGTTCGTCTCGCGGGCACCGATCGGGAACTGAGCCGGCCGGACGGCTCAGGCCCGGGGCACAAGCGCCAGCTGGCGCGACTGGGCGACCAGGCGGTCGGCGCTGTCCCACACCTCGCCGTCCTCCTCGAGGAACCCCCCCGTCACGAACCGGGTCGAGAACCGGCACCGCAACCAGCCCGGGGCCGGCCTGCCCCGCACATGGGCGGTCAGCTCGAGGGTCGGCACCCAGGCCACGGGGAGCTCGGTGTTGAAGATGGTCGGGGGGAAGGCGTCCACCGCGCACAGCAGACCCATCGTGTCGACCGGTTCGTCGGCGGCCAGGCGGAACCACCCGCGCAGGCGCGGGGTGCCCGTGACCCCGCCCCCGCCGGTGAACCCGGCGTCGTCGGGATGCAGCCTCAGGTCGACGTGGTTCATGAACGGGGGCGGGAAGGTGTCGGTGGCCACCAGCCGGACGCACTCCTCGGGCGGTGGGAGCTCCGGCGGCGAACCGCCCACGAGCTCGAGGGCGTCGGACGGAACGAGCTCACCGAGGCTCCCCAGCACCGTCAACACGGGTCGCTCGGAGGTCAGCGCGGTCATGGTGGCGGTGGCGGTGGAGAACCGCTTGCCCTCCTTGACCACCGTCGTCTCCAGCCGGACCGGGCCGGGCTTGCCGGGGGAGAGATAGTGGGCGGTCACCGAGACGGGGTCGTGCCGGCCGGTCGCCCCCGACAGGGCCCGGGCTCCGATGGCCAGGAGGTACCCGCCGTTGGCGTTGCCGGCGATGTCCCAGCCCGCCTCGATCGTGCCCACCCATCGGCCGGGGCCGTCGGGACCCACGGCGGTGGCGGCGGCGAACGTCTGCACGGTCCCGACCCTAGCGACGCGCCCCGGTCGCACCGACCGGGAAACGTCTGTGACGGGCTGGCATACTCGTCGTCGTGGGGGACGCGGCAGTGGACATCATCACCCGCCCGGACACCCTGCTCCCCGACCCCGGGCCCCGGCCGGCGCGCTACACCGTGATCTCGGTCGACGACCATCTCGTCGAACCGCCGGACATGTTCGAAGGGCGCCTGCCGGGCCGGTTCGCCGACTTGGCCCCCACCGTGGTCGAGAACTCCAGAGGCCACCAGCTGTGGGAGTTCGACGGCAACCGCTACTCCCAGGTCGGGATGAACGCGGTGGCCGGGAGGCGCCCCGAGTGCGTGACGCTGGAGCCCACCCGCTTCGAGGACATGCGGCGCGGGTGCTGGGACATCGACGCCCGGATCCGCGACATGGACATCAACGGCGTGTGGGCGTCGCTCAACTTCCCCTCCCAGATCACCGGGTTCTGCGGACGGGTGTTCTCCTCGGCCCGGGATCCCGAACTGGGCCTGGCGGTCACCCGGGCGTGGAACGACTGGCTCTACGAGGCGTGGTGGCAGCCCTATCCGGACCGCATCATCCCGTGCGGGATCACCTTCCTCGCCGACCCCGAGCTCGGCGCCGAGGAGATCCGGCGGAACGCCGGCCGGGGGTTCCGGTCGGTGACCCTTCCCGAGCGTCCTCACCGCATCGGCCTGCCCAGCCTCTTCTCGGGATACTGGGAGCCGGTCATGGCGGCGTGCGAGGAGACCGACACCGTCATCTCCCTCCACGTCGGATCCTCGGGGATGCCCGACATGCCGACCGACGGCCCGCTGGTGGCGCTGGGCGCCACCCTGTTCGGCCAGATGTCCCTGACGGCGTGCGCCGAGTGGCTGTGGTCGGGTATCCCCGTCCGGTTCCCCGGCCTCAAGATCGCCATGAGCGAGGGCGGGATCGGGTGGGTGGCCATGCTGCTCGACCGCCTCGACAACATCGTGGAGCGCTCGGGATACGGGCGCGGGTTCGACGCGTCGGGCCTGCTGCCGGCCGAGGTCCTGGCGCGGAACTTCTGGTACTGCACCATCGACGACCCCTCCACCATCGCCACCCGCCACCGGATCGGGATCGACCACATCATGGTCGAGGTCGACTACCCCCACGGGGACTCGACCTGGCCCGACACCCAGGCGGTCATCGAGCGGAGCTGGGGCCACCTGCCCGACGACGAGCTGGCCAAGCTGACCCACCGGAACGCCGCCGAGCTCTACCGCTGGCCACTTCCGGACCGTCGGTCGCCGTGACCGGCCCCGGCCTCGCCGCCACCCGGGACGCCCTGCTGCCCCGAGCTGTCCCCGCGCCAGGAGCTGGTGCTGCTGGCCCGCACCCTGTGGCACGAGGGCTACGACGACCACCTGGCCGGCCACATCACCTACCGGCAGCCCGACGGGACCCTGCTGTGCAACCCGTGGCTCCTGCTGTGGGAGGAGATCCGGCCCGCCGACGTGCTGGTGATCGACCTCGACGGGACGCCTGGTCGAGGGCGACTGGCCGGTCCCCGCCGGGCATCCCGCTGCACCTCGAGCTCCACCGCCAGCGCCACGACGTGGCCGTCGCCGTGCACAGCCACCCCCGGTACGGCACCGTCTGGGCCGACCTGGGACGGGTCCCCGAGTGCTACGACCAGAGCTCGGCCCTGGGCGGGGGCTCGATCGTGGTCGTCGACGAGTACGCGGCCCGGTCGACGGGCGCGAGAACGCGGCCCGGGCGGTGGCGTCCATGGGACCCGGCCGACATCGCTCTGCTGGCCAACCACGGCGTCCTGGTGACCGCGGGCAGCATCCGCGCCGCCCACCAGCGGGCGGTGGCGCTCGAGTACCGGAGCCGGCGCGGCCTGGCAGGTCGAGGCGATCGGGCCCGGACGGCCCTTCCCCGACCCGGCCCGCTCCGTCTTCGAGCAGTCGGACGGCGAGGGGTTCGCCGGCTACTTCGAGGCCATGGCCCGACGGGAGCTCCGACGGGACCCGACACTCCTCGCCGGGGACTCGACCCATGCGGCGGCGGTCCCGCTCCGACCCTGAGGGGGAGCAGTAAACCAGGGCACCCGGGCCAGTCCCGCTCGGACGTGACGGGCCGGGGCGCCCCGAGCGCGCCGGCGGCACCGGCGCCTCCACCGGCTCCCGCAGCACGGAGGCCCGCCCCTCGCGGGGCGGGCCTCCTCTGCGTCAACGGTGAAGCGGGCTACGGCTATTTGGCCGACAGTGCCTTGAGCGCCGTGACGGTTCCGTTCGCCGCCAGGCAGACGGCACCCTTGGCCGCGCCGGGAAGCTTGAGGCCGTCACCGCTGTCCTTGGTGACCGTGGCCGTGAAGTTCTCGGCGGTGGGATTGGAGGTTGCGCCCTTCACGTAGCCGGGGCACGCCTTGGCCGATGTGGCGACGAGCGACGGAGCGCCGATCGTGGTGCTCCCACCCGAAACCCAGTTGATGGTTCCACCGGTGGCCAGGGTCAGGGCCGACAACGGCATCGACATCCCGCCCGTGTTGCCACCGGTGCATCCGCCGACGGTGATGTTACCGGTAGCGCTCCCGGAGATGGCGGTGCACTTGAGGGCGCTGTACGCCCACGAGAAGGTGATGGCCTTCAACATCGTGATGTTGCCGTTGGTCGCCAGGCACACCGACCCTTTCACCGCACCCGGGATCAGCATGCCATCGCCGTTGTCATTGGTCACCACGGCCGTGAACGCCTCGGCGGTGGGGTTGGAGGTGGCATTCTTGACGTAGCCCGGGCACGTCTTGCCGACCGAGGAGGTCAGCGTCGGAGCACCGATCGTGGTGCTCCCACCGGACAGCCAGGTGACGGTGCCACCGGTGGCCAGGGTCAGGGCCGACACCGGGTGGGCGCCCCCTCCCGTATTGGGCCCGCTGCAGCCACCGAGCGTGATGGTCCCCGTGGCCGTTCCCGAGATGGTGGTGCACGAGATCTTCCCGGCGGCTCCGGCCGTGCCGGCAAATCCGAGCGTGAGGCCCGCAATCGGAATGAGCATGGCCACTGCGGTAAGCAGAATTCGTCGCATCGCTTTCCCTTTCGTTTGTTCTGGGAACAGTCCGAATGGGCTTTCCCCCCCTGGCGCCACCACCGTATACGACCGAACCAACGTTTGCTCGTCAACGTGCCGAGCCGCCCACCCCGCCCGACGGTGTGTGAGACTCGCAGACAGCCGGACGGGGGTCGTGGCCGCGTTCGCCGAGTTCGAAAGGGGGAAGGGACGATGCGCGCGGCGACCACCCGTGGAGGCGAGCTCGTCGTCGTCGAGGTCGACGACCCGACGCCGGGTCCGGGCCACGTCCTGGTCCGTTCCCTCGCCACCGGGATCTGCGGCTCCGATCTCCACGCCCTGGCCGACTTCACCCGGTTCACCGAGCTGATGGGCAGCGTGGGCGCGCCGACGCTCGACCCGTCGCTCGACACCGTCTTCGGACACGAGTTCTGCGCCGAGGTCGTCGAGTACGGGCCCGACACGTCCGGGACACTGCCGCCGGGCTCGCGGGTGTGCTCGGTCCCCGTCATCCTCGGGCCGGGCGGGCTGGAGCAGATCGGCTACTCCAATGCCTTCCCCGGGGCGCTGGCCGAGTACCTGGTCCTCCAAGAGATGCTGCTGGTCCCCGTCCCGGACCCGCTCGGCACCGAGCTGGCGGCGCTCACCGAGCCCATGGCCGTCGGGGAGCACGCCGTCGGTCTCTCCGGACTCGAGGCCGGGCAGCCGTGCCTGGTGGTCGGCTGCGGCCCGGTCGGGCTGGCGGTCATCGCCGCCCTGAAGGGCCGGGGGCACGGGCCGGTGCTGGCCTCGGACTTCTCACCGGTACGCCGGAAGCTGGCCGAGGCGTTCGGTGCCGACGAGGTGATCGATCCGGCCGAGGTCTCCCCGCACGACCGCTGGTCGGACTTCGGGGTGCCCACCACCATCATGGAACGGGCCATCGCCTCCATGACCGGGTCCGAGCCCACCACGCCCGTCATCTTCGAGGCCGTGGGCGTCCCCGGCATGCTGCAGGCCCTGATCACGGCGGCCCCACCCCGGAGCCGGATCGTGGTGGTGGGCGTGTGCATGCACACCGACACCGTCGAGCCCTTCGTGGCGGTGACCAAGGAGATCGAGCTCCGGTTCTCGTTCGGATACAGCCCGGTCGAGTTCGCCGCCACCCTGGACCGCCTGGCCGGAGGGATGCCCGGTGCCGACCGGCTGGTCACCTCGACGGTCGACCTGGCCCACACCCCCGAAGCCTTCGACACCCTGCGCACGCCGGGTGGACACGGCAAGATCCTTGTCCACCCGTAACGAGAGGACGACCCAACCCATGACGACCCTGGACGCCCCCGACCATCTGAAGTTCGGGATCTTCCTCGCCCCGTTCCACCCCGTCGGACAGAGTCCGGCCCTGGCGTTGGAGCGGGACATGCAGTTGATCGAACACCTCGACACGCTGGGCTTCGACGAGGCGTGGATCGGCGAGCACCACTCGGCCGGCTACGAGATCATCGCCTCGCCCGAGGTGTTCATCGCCGCGGTGGCCCAGCGCACGCGGCGCATCCGCCTCGGCACCGGGGTGTCGTCCCTGCCCTACCACCACCCCTTCATGCTGGCCGACCGCCTCGTGCTCCTCGACCACCTGACCGGCGGACGCCTCATGATCGGCGTCGGACCGGGTGCCCTCCCCTCTGACGCGTTCATGATGGGCATCGACCCCGCCAAGCAGCGCGACATGATGGAGGAGTCGCTCGAGGCCATCCTCTTGCTGCTGGCCGGGGAGGCGCCCGTGTCCATGGAGACGGAGTGGTTCACGCTGGTCGACGCCCGTCTGCAACTCCGGCCCCTGCAGCGGCCGTATCCCGAGGTGGCGGTGGCCGCCCAGGTCTCACCGGCCGGGCCCCGGGCTGCCGGTCGCCTCGGTTGCAGCCTCTTGTCGATCGGGGCCACGTCGGCGGGCGGGTTCGATGTGCTGGGGGCCCACTGGGACGTGATGGAGGAGCGGGCCGCCGAATTCGGCACCACCATCGACCGGAGCAGGTGGCGGCTCGTCGGTCCCATGCACATCGCCGACACCAAGGAGCAGGCCATCGAGGACGTCGGGTTCGGGTTGGCCGAGTGGGTCGACTACTTCCAGCGGGTGGCGGCGCTGCCGCTGGCCCCGGACACCACCAACCACGAGACGCTGGTCGACGCGCTCAACGCCTCGGGCTTCGCCGTCATCGGGACGGTGGAGGACGCCGTCAATCAGATCGAACGGCTCCGCACCCAGTCCAAGGGCTTCGGCACCTTCCTGCTGATGGGCCACGAGTGGGCCGACACGGCCGCCACCCGGCGCTCGTACGAGCTGATCGCCCGCTACGTGGCTCCGGCCTTCCAGGGAACGGCCCGGACCCTCACGGCCAGCCGGAACTGGGCCGCCGAAAACCGACCCGAGTTCATCAGTGCCGCCGGCGCCGCCGTCATGTCCGCCATCGGCAAGCACCAGGACGAGAAGCAGGCCAGGACCACCGCCGGCTGAGACCGCTCCGGCGCTGTGGTCACCGGGCCGTGGCGCCGGCCCATCCGGGGCCGCGGACCACATGGGACAAGCGCTCGATCCATCCCCCGGACCGGGACACGTCGCCGAGCATGTCCCGGTACTCGTGGCTGGCGATCCTCAACGGGTCGAAGGTGCCGATGTTCTTCGTGATCCCGTAGACCACCGGGCGGTCCTCGGGTTCGAAGGTGCCGAACAGACGGTCCCAGATGATCAGGATGCTGCCGTGGTTGCGGTCGAGGTACTGACGGTTGGACCCGTGGTGGACCCGATGGTGGGAGGGGCTGTTGAGCACCGCCTCGGGGGGCCCGAGCCGGCCGATCGCTTCGGTGTGGATCCAGAACTGGTAGAGCAGGTTGACCCCTCTCGCCGTCGCCACCAGGGCCGGGGAGATGCCCATCAGGCAGAGGGCGCCGTAGGGCACCGACACGCTGATCCCGTCCGCCACCGGCTGACGGAGCGCGGTCGAGAGGTTGTAGTGCTCACTCGAGTGGTGGACCACGTGGACCGCCCACAGGTACCGGCACTCGTGCATGAACCGGTGGTTCCAGTAGTAGATGAAGTCCCACCCGACGATGGCCAGGGCCAGCGCCAGCGGCCCCGAGCCCAGGTCGGCGACGAGGCGTCGTCGCCACAGGCGCTCGGGCGCCGTCAGCGAAGCCCAGGCGGTGGCGACGGCCACCCCACCCAACGCCACGGTGGCCACGCCACCCAACGAGGCGATCCGGTCAGCTGTCGCCGGTGGCGGCCCGGCCGCTTCGTGGCCCTCCACCACCGTCCCCTCCGTGCCGGCCGACGGCGCCCGGCGCCCCACCCGCGACACCTGGCGACGGGCTCGCCGGTTGACCAGGTCGGCGGCCGTGGTGACCGCGGCCGCACCGAGCACCGCACCCACCAGCACCTTGCCCAGTCGCCCCCGCCCCGGGGTGAGCGGCCCGAGGAGCCGGGGAACCACCAATGGAGCCACCAGGCTGCCCGCGCCCATGGCCAAGCTGGCCACCGTGTCCCGTCGTTCGTAGCGGGCGGCCTCGAGCCCCGGCCGGCGCCCGTCCCTCCGGAGCCACAGGTACTCGACGGCCATGCTCCCGAAGTAGAACGGCACGGCCAGGACGGTGAGGTCCTTCGTACCGGTGCGTGAGGGACCCATGGCATGCATTGTGTCCCTTCCGTCCCCCGCCGTCGACAGCGCCCGGCCGGATGACGCCGGCGCCATCCCGCCGGTCATGGCGCGCCTAGGTGGCCAGGTCGAACCACACCGTCTTGCCCGGCCTGTTGTCGGCCGTCCCCCACTGGTCGGACAGCCGATCCAGGATCAGCAGGCCGCGCCCCCGGACATCCGACGCACCCGGCGACAACAGCACGGGCATGAGGCCGCTGTGGTCGGTGACGGCGATGCGGAGGGTCCCGTCGGCGTCACTGACCATGACGTCGAAGGCGGTGTGCCCGTGCACGATGGCGTTGGTGGCCAGCTCGCTCGTGAGGAGCTCCGCCGTGTCGACCGTGTCCCCGGGGAAGTATTCGAGGGCAGCGCGGACGAACTGGCGGGCCCGGGAGACGCTCTCGATGGCCATGGGGAATCTCATCGTTGCCAACACCTCTTGAAGCCCCGTTTTCTTGCTCCGTGGGGGTGGCGAGCAACTGGTGCCTTCGTGACTGCGACCCCGCGTCAGGCCGTACCCCGGCAGCCGGTCGGCAAACTATGCGTTCACCCGCCGCCAACGGACGCGTGAGGGCCGACCGTCAGCCCAGGTACGGCCCGGCCACGCTCTGGTAGAGGGCGGGGTCGACGGTCTTGGGTGTGCCCGTCGCCTCGCTGAGCGGGATCCGGGTGATCCGGCCGGCGTTGAGGGCCACCATCGACCCGAATGCCCCCTCGTGCACGGCCGCCAGCGCCTCGGCCCCGAACCGGGTGGCCAGTACCCGATCGAACGCGGTGGGGGTCCCGCCTCGCTGGATGTGCCCGAGCACCGTGGCCCTGCACTCGAATCCGGTGCGCTTCTCGATCTCCGTGGCCAGGAACGCGCCGATGCCGCCCAGCCGGGCGTGGCCGAACTGATCGGTGGCGCCCGGGCCCGTGGCCGGCGCGCCGGCAGGGGGGACCTCGACGGGCTGTGCCCCTTCGGCCACGACGACGGTGGAGAAGTAGCGCCCTCCCCGGTGACGGCCGCTGAGACGGTCGCACACGGCCTCCACCGAGAACGGCACCTCGGGGATGAGGATCTCCGCCGCGCCGCCGGCCATGCCGGCGTGGACGGCGATGTGACCGACGTTGCGCCCCATCACCTCACACACCATGACGCGGTGATGGGACTCGGCCGTCGTCTGCAGCCGGTCGATGGCCTCGGTGGCGATCTGCACGGCGGTGTCGAACCCGAAGGTCACCTCGGTGCCCGACAGGTCGTTGTCGATCGTCTTCGGAACACCCACCACGGGAAGGCCCCGCCGGTGCAGCCTGTCGGCAGCCCCCAGCGTGTCGTCGCCCCCGATGGCCACCACGGCGTCCACTCCGAGCGATGCCACCGCGGCCAGCACCCGGTCCGGGCCGTCGGGATCGGCGAAGGGATTGGTGCGTGACGTCCCGAGGATGGTGCCGCCCTGGGCCAGGATCCCGCGGCACCGTTCGACCTCCAGGTCGACAGCCCGGCCTTCGACCGCCCCCTTCCAGCCGTCGAGGAAGCCGACCGACGTGTCTCCGTGGACCACCGAGCCGGCCACGACGACGGCCCGGATCACCGCATTCAGCCCCGGGCAGTCACCCCCACCTGTGAGTACTCCGATCCGCACCCTGCCCATCAAAGCACGGACGCCCCGACGGGTCGATCAGGGTCGGGGGCGGACTTCTCCGGCCCGGTAGCTCATGGTCAGCAGCGCCGTGGCCACCAACACCCCACCGGATCCGGCGTCGTGGACGCGTACCTCGACGACGCCCTGGCGCCGTCCGCTGCGGAGCACGGTGGCCGAGGCCTGCAGAGGACCCACGTCGGCGGCGGCGAGATAGCTCAGCGCCACGCCCGACGTCGCCACCGCCCGGCCGCTGGCGCGATGGGCGGCGAACGCCCCGGCCCGGTCGACCAGGCTGGCGATCAGGCCACCGTGCACCGCGCCCGACGGACCCCGCATGTCGTCGGTGATGTCGACCTCGACGACATGGGTCTGACCTCGGTCGTAGGAGCGATTCGGCATCTGGTCGAGCAGCGGGCATCCCATCGACATGGGCACCGATGGTAGGCACCAGGCACCGCTGCGGCACGGATCCATGGCGACACGGATCCACGGCGGCACCGATCCATGGCCGTCCCCTCGGGTACCGTTGGTGTGCGACGGCTCGGCAGCGCTCCGGTGGCGGAGGCCTCCGGCCGTCAGACCCAGGAGGAACGATGGACGAAGAACGCGCTCGGATACTGCTGCAGGCAGAGCGGAACCGTGTCGAGGGGCTGCTGGACGGCACCCTCACCGCCGGCCGGGAGGACCGCGACGAGGCCAACGCGGGCGGCGACCTGGCGGACCCGGCGCAGCGGCTCACGGCCGAAGAGGGGGACGACGCCGTCACCGCCGGACTGCGGCGGCGGTTGCTCGCCCTCGACCGTGCCGATCAGCGCCTCGACGCCGGGACATACGGCACCTCGGTGCGGAGCGGGCTGCCCATTCCCGACGAGCGGCTCGAGGCGGACCCGGCTGCCGAGCTCACCGTCGACGAGGCCGAAGGGACCTGACCGGGCCGGGGCCGATAACCTTCGGCAATGCCCGGAACCGACAAGCACGAGGCCCCCACCGTCACCGTCGGGGTCGACGGTTCAGACCCGTCGATCGAAGCGGCCCGGTGGGCCGCCGAACAGGCGCTGGCCACCGGTGCCGGGCTCGAGGTGATCTGCGCATGGCAGGGGCCCGGCAGCTGGGGCATGGCCTGGGGGATGGCCGTCCCCATCCCCACCGACTACGACCCCGTCGCCGACGCCGGGTCGATGGTGGCACAGGTCGTGGATGACCTGGCCCGTGACTTCCCGACCGTGACCATCGCCACCCGGCTGGTCGAGGGTCATCCGGCCGAGGTGTTGGTCGAGGCATCGCGGCACACCGACCTGCTGGTCGTGAGCAACCGCGGCCACGGCGAGTTCACCGGAATGCTGCTGGGCTCGGTGAGCCAGCACTGTGCCGCCCATGCGCACTGTCCGGTCGTCATCGTCCGGGACGGCAACGCCGGCTGACGTCCCGCCGGTCCTGGCCGGCGCCGAACGGCACGGGTTCAGACCGGGGTGGACACCGACGAAGTGGTCGTGCCGGCGGCGTGGCACTGTGCCCCGGCGACCTTGGCCGCCTTGGCCGCACGGGCGAGGAACTTCGGATTCAGCACATGCGCCTCCAGCTTGACCTGGTGGGCGATCCGCTTGTCCAGCTCGCGCAGCCGGACAGCACGGGCCCTCGGGCGTGAATCGACCCGGATCCTCGCCTCCAACGCGTCCAGTTTGCCGATCTTCGCCGCGAACCGCGACCTGATGGCGTCGACGTGGGACACGGCGAGACCCGCATTGGCACAGACCGCGGCGTGGGTGGGTCGGGCGGCCGGGTGGGTCGGCGCGGTGGCCGCTCCGGCCGGGTCCACCGTCGCGAGCCCGGCCACGCCCAGTGCGCCGACGGCCACCCCGGCCACCAGCACCTTCATGGCCAGATGACAAATGTTCGACACGGTTCTGGACCTCCCCTCAGACCGGCAGCCTCCGACGAGCTGGCGACCTTTCACACCCGACTCTACCGATGGTGGAACCGCAAATCAGGTCGGATCGCCGCGAGATCGCCGCCATGGTCCACGTTCGCGGTCGGGTTCACGCACCCCCACCAGGGGTCGAGACGAGCGGAACCGGCCGGGCCAGGCTCCAGCTGAACGTCTCGGGGATGTCGTCCATCGACAGCTGCGCCGCGAGGTCCTCGACGGTCGGTCCGACCCGGTCTGCCACCGCCTCCAGCCCGGCCGAGGTCGAAACCGAACAGGTCGACGGCGTTGAGGCCGAGTATGCGCCGTAGGTCGTCGACGGGCATCCCGCCGAAGACGTGCCGGAGGACCAGGCGGTGGACGGGCGCCGCCCCTTCGAGATGGGGGTAGTCGGCGCCCCACATCAGCCGGTCCACGCCGATCTCGTCCCGCATCTCGGCCTCGTAGCGCTTCATCAGCGAGCCGCCCAGGTGGACGTGACGGTCGATGTACTCCGCCGGCCGCAGCTTCAGGTACGAGCGGACGGGCGCCCCGCCATGGGTGTCGAAGAACGACTCCATGTCCCGCACCAACGAGGGGAGCCACTGGACGCCGTTCTCCGTGACCGTCACCTGGAGGGCCGGATGCCGGTCGAACACGCCGCCGAAGATCATGAACCACAGCGGGCGGCGGGTGAACACGAACACCTCGTAGAGCCCGAGGAACCCGCCGTGCCTGGCGTCGTAGAGCTGCTTGGCGTCGGTGGCGGTCCCCGAGGCCCCGGTGTGCAGGTTGACCACCATGCCGTACTCCTCGCAGGCGCTCCACAGCGGCTCGTAGTACTCGTCGGCGTAGCCGGGCAGCCCGCCCCGTACCGACATGGCCGGGAGCATGATCCCTCCGAACAGTCCGGCGTCGCGCGCCCAGGCGATCTCCTCGACGGCGCGGTCCATGTCGTGCAGGTCGATGGGGATCACGCCGGCCCGGCGTCCGGGGGCGGCGGCGCAGAACTCCGCCAGCCAGCGGTTGTAGGCGTGCAGCGCCGGCCACACCACCTCGAGCCCCTTCGTGGTGTGGCCACCGAGGTACATGGCCGGCGACAGTCCGCCGGTCAGCACCGGGCCCGGGTAGGTCACCTCGGCGTGGATCCCCTGCTCCTCGAGCACGGCCAAGCGGCGGCCGTCGGCGTCGGAGGCGAAGACCCAGTCGCTGCTGTAGCGGGAGAGCCACGACGACGCCGCCGCCGTGTCGACCCCCATGCCGGACAGCCGTCTCGCCGCCACGGCCCGCACGGCGTCGGGATCGTCGATCTCCCCCGGGTCCATACCGCCGAACATGGGGATGGCCACCGACGGAGAGGTCGCCGTATTCCGCCACCGCCTCGCGGTGGGCGGGGTCGACGTACCCGAGGAATTGGTCGAGGTCGTCCGGCGCCGCATGGGCATCGGCCGACACCACCACGTAGGGCTTCTCCCGTGCGGAGCGCACCTCTGCTGGTACTGGTCACCCGACTCGCCTCCCCGGCGCCGATGCGACGCACCGTCGATGGGCGCAGGCTAGTTCGGGCGCGCTCGACCCGCCTCGGATGCCGGGGCGGACGACGGGGTACGGTGAGGCGATGGACTGGTCGGCGTGGGCGGAGCGCCTCGAGGTGGCCCTCGGGCCCGGAGGGTGACTTCCCCTCCTTCTTCGCGCCGGGCGCCCTCTTCAGCGACCCGGTCAACGAGCCCACCACCGGACCTGGCCGCCATCGAGGAGATGACCAAGTCCTCGTTCCCCGACTGGCGCCAGGAGATCCTCTCGGTCCACGGCGACGACTCCGGTGGCGCCTTCGAATGGATCGGGCGGGGGACGCTCGGCGGCACCATCCCCATCGAGATCCACGGGAGCACGGTCGTCGACGTGGACGGCGAGCGGGCTGGTCACCCGCTGGCGCGACTACTTCGACCTCAAGGAGATCGACGCACAGCTCCCCGGTGCGTCAGCCGGCACCCCCGGCACGCCCGGCTGACGCAGTGGGGGTTCCGCCGTGGCGACCGGCGGTGCTCCCGTAGGATCGGCGGCGTGACCGACTCCCCGACGGCTGCCGAGCTGATCGTCGCGTGCCTCGAGAACGAGGGCGTCACCCACGTCTTCGGAATCCCCGGCGAGGAGAACATCCACCTGGTCGAGGCCCTGTCCCGCTCCTCGATCCGGTACGTGCTCGTGCGGCACGAGCAGGGCGCCTCGTTCATGGCCGAGACCTACGGGCGCCTCACCGGTCGTCCCGGGGTGTGCTCGGCCACGCTCGGGCCCGGGGGCCATCAACCTGCTGTTGGGTACCGCCGACGCCACCACCAACTCGACCCCGCTCGTGGCCCTGTCGGCCCAGGTGGGCATGTCCCGGAGCTTCAAGGAGTCCCACCAGGGGGTGGACCTGGTCTCGATGTTCGCCCCGGTCACCAAGTGGTCGGCGCTGGTCGCCACCCCGGCCGCCGTCCCCGAGATGGTCCGCAAGGCATTCAAGCTGGCCCGAACCGAGCGACCCGGCGCCGTGTACCTGGCCGTTCCCGAGGACGTCGAGAAGTCGCCGGCCCCGGTCGACGCCCGGCCCCTCCCGGTCAGCGTCCCGCGCCCGGACGAGCCCTCGCCCGACCAGGTGGCCCGGGCGGTCGCCGTGCTGAGGGGGGCGCGGAGCCCCATCGTGCTGGCCGGCCACGGGGCGACCCGGGCCGGGGCCGGGCCGGCGCTGCAGCGGTTCGCCGAGCGGCTGGCGCTCCCCGTCGTGACGACGTTCCACGGCAAGGGCGTGCTGCCCGACGACCACCCCCAGGCCCTGGGCACCGTGGGGTTCATGCGCCACGACTACGTCAATTTCGGCTTCGATCAGGCGGACGTGCTGGTGGCCGTGGGCTACGAGCTCCAGGAGTTCGATCCCGTCCGCATCAACCCGGGCGGCGACAAGCAGATCATCCACATCCACCGGTTCCCGGCCGAGGTCGACCGGCACTACACCGTGTCGGTGGGGCTGCAGGCCGACATCAGCCGAATCCTCACGGTCCTGGCCGACGAGGTGCGGCGACCCGTTCCCGCCGCACGCCGCCAAGCAGCGCATCCGCGGCCTCCTGGCCGACGAGCTCGAACGGGGCGGCGCCGACGACCGCTTCCCCCTGGCCCCGGCACGGATCGTCGCCGACACCAGGAAGGCGCTCGGCCGGGAGGACATCGTGCTGGTCGACACCGGTGCCCTGAAGATGTGGATGGCCCGGCTCTATCCCACCTATGCCCCCAACACCTGCCTGATGTCCAACGGGCTTGTCCACCATGGCCTGGACCGTGCCCGGTGCCATCGGCGCCAAGATCGCCCGGCCGGGGGCGAAGGTTCTCGTGGCCACCGGTGACGGGGCGTTCCTCATGAACTCCCAGGAGATCGAGACGGCGCTGCGGGAGGGCATCGCCATGGTCATCCTCATCTGGGTCGACGACGCCTACGGCCTGATCAGCTGGAAGATGGACCTCGAGCTCGGCCATGACATCGACACCGGGTTCACCAACCCGGACTTCGTCGCCTACGCCGAGAGCTTCGGGGCGACCGGCTACCGGGTGAAGGCGGCCGACGACCTGCTCCCGACCCTGCGGGCGGCGCTCGACGCCGACACCGTGTCGGTGATCGCCTGCCCGGTCGACTACTCGGCCAACCTCGAACTGATCCGCTCGCTCGGAGACCTCGACGAGTCGATGTCCTGACGCCCCCCCGCCCGGTGACCTCCCCTCACAACCGGGATATCCTCCTCCCTTGAGCCTGGCGATCACCTTCGGCGCCTACCTGGTCGGCGCCGTCATGGGCATGGTCGTCCACCGATCCGGCCCCCGGCTGCAGCGGGGCTGGCCGATCTACCTCCGTGCCCAGCTGGTGGCCACCGCCGGCCTCCTGGGACTCTTCTCGGCGTGGCGGCTGACGGCGCTCAACCAGATCATCGACCCTTTGGTCCTCGCCGCCGTGGGCTGGCTGCTGCTGGGCGCGGCCATCATGGTGCGGGGGAAGCGCAGCCACGGGCTGGGGGCCCTCGAGGGCTGGGCCGCCTTCCCGAACGGCGCCTTCTGGGTCCAGCCACTGGCGGGCGCCTTCCTCGGTCCGGCCGGGAGCGCGATCTCGGCACTCACCAACGCCGCCTACGCCACCTCCAACGCCGTCGAGCATCCACTTCATGCGGCGGGACGCCCCGATCCCGCAACGACGCTCCACCACCTGGATCGACCAGTCGATGCTGGTGGCCGTGGCCGCGGGGCTGCTCTTGCACCTTGTCGGCCCGGCTCCTGCCGCCTCCCGCTGGGTGCTGACGGTGGCCGGACCGGTCCTGGCATTCGTCGGGGCCGCCCTCTATGCCGGCTCGGTCTTCCACCCGCACAACGTCTCGGTCGTCCGGTCCGGGACCGACACGGCCAGGTTCTTGTTCCTCACCGCGGTCAGGGTGGTCTTCCTCGTGGTGGTCGCCGTCGCCGTCCGGTCCCCCACCGTCGAGGTGATCGCCGTCCTCTCGGCCTTCGGGCCCCCGGCCTTCAACCCGCCCCAACAGGCCGTGCTCTACGGCTACCGGTCGGGCGTCGTCATGGTGTCCGTCCGTTGGGGGTGGGTCCTGGCACCGGTAGGGCTGGCCCTGGCGCTGGCGATCCGCTGAGCACGGCGACCCCGGCCTCCACGCCCGCCACCACCTCGGCCTCCTCGTCGAGGAGCCGGTCGATGGCATCAGGGGCGACCGGCCGGGCGAACAGGTACCCCTGGCCGATGTCGCACCGCTCCCGGCGCAACCCCTCCAGCTGGGACGTCGTCTCGATCCCCTCGGCCAGCGTCACCAACCCCAGGGTGCGGCCCAGCTCGACCAAGGTGTGGATGAGGGCGTGGGCGTCGGACGACTCGCTCATGTCGGCAACGAACGAGCGGTCGATCTTCAAGATGTCGACGGGGAACTGGCGGAGGTAGGCCATCGATGAGTACCCGGTGCCGAAGTCGTCGATGGCGATGCGCACGCCGATCGCCTTCAGCTCCTTCAGCCGGTCGACGGTGACACGGGCGTCGCGCATCAGGGTGGACTCGGTGATCTCGAGCGTCAGGCAGTTGGCCTCCAGCCCACTGGTCGACAAGGCGTCCTCGACGTCGGAGACCAACCGGTCGGAGTCGAGCTGCCGCATGGAGACATTGACCGAGATGGCGACCTGGTGTCCCCGGCGGCGCCACCGCACCGCCTGGCTCGCACGACTCGGACAGGACCCAGCGACCGACGTCGATGATCGCCCCGCTGTCCTCGAGGAGGGGGATGAAGTCGTCGGGGGGAATGATGCCGCGCACCGGGTGGCGCCAGCGGATCAGCGCCTCGACCCCCCGGATGTTCTGGCCGTCGAGATCGAAGATCGGCTGGTAGAGCAGGAAGTACTCGCCCTTGGCCAGGGCGGCGTCGAGGTCCGAGCGCAGTTCGAGCCGGTCGATGACTGCCGACTGCATGGCCGGCTCGAAGACGACGAAGCTGTTCCGGCCGGCTGCCTTGGCCCGGTAGAGGGCGATGTCGGCGTCACGGAGGAGTTCCTGGGCCGTGTCGCGGACTCCGGTGGCGATGCCGATGCTGGCCGTCACGGTGATCGGCAGGGCGTCATAGCCCTCGATGTGAAAGGGCTCCTTCAAGACGTCACGGATGCGCTCGGCCACCACCGCCGGACCCGCCTGTAGGGAGATCCCCTCGACCAGGAACACGAACTCGTCCCCGCCCAGGCGGCCCACGGTGTCGCTGGCCCGGAGGATGGACGAGAAGCGCGTGGCGACCGCCTGGAGGAGCTTGTCGCCGGCATCGTGGCCCAGCGAATCGTTGGCGTCCTTGAAATTGTCGAGGTCGATGAAGTACGCGGCGACAGGATCGAAGTTCCGCCGGACACGGGACAGCATCTGTTCGGCCCGGTCGAGGATCAGCTGCCGGTTGGCCAGGCCGGTCAGCGGATCATGGAGGGCCCGGTGGGCCAACAGCGCCTCGAACTCCTTGCGCTCGGTGATGTCGCGGATGTTGGCGACGTACCCGCCGACGGACGGACGGTCCAGCTGGTTGGTGACCACCGCTTCGACCTCGCGCCATTCGGTCTCTTCCCGGCCCATGCGGAACTGCACCAGCATGGCTCCGGGGTTGGCCTGGAACCGCTGGCCGAGACGGTCCCGCACCCGGTCGCGATCGTCGGGGTGCACGAAGTCCGTGGCGTACCGGTCGATCAGCTCGGCCGGGTCGAGCCCGGTGAGCTCGTAGATCGCCGGGCTGACGAAGGTGCAGATCCCGCGGCCGTCCATCACCAAGGTGGCGTCCGACGAGTTCTGGATCAACGACCGGAACCGGTCCTCGCTCAACCGCATCGACGATTCGGCCTCCTCCTTCTGCGCCATGGTGGCCCCGGCCATCCGGATGGTGAACACGAGGACGAAAGCGCCCATGACCGCCAGCGCGTTCGCCCGGGACACCGAGAGCATCGAGGGTGCCCATCCTTCGACGACGGCGAACTGCCCGATGGCGATCCCGAGCAGGCTCCACAGCGCGGTGACGCGCCAGACGCGCGAGCCGCTGTGCGAAACGTTCTCCAGGGCCAAGAAGGCGTAGGCGCCGACCAGCACCGGGCCCCAGCCCGTGAGATAGATCACCATGGTCAGGCCGGCCGCCTGAAAGGCGACCCGTGTGTGGAGGCTCAGACGGCTGGGGCGCTTCTCGTAGATCCGGTCGGCGATCACGCTGGCCAGCGGCGTGGCGATGAACACGGCGATCCACAGCGAGACCGGCTCTTTGGCCACATCGTCGAAGTGCATGAGGAGGAGGATGGCGATCAGGGCCAAGGGGCCCATCAGGTAGGCCAGCACCGACGGGCTGAGCGACCGGCGGGGCGGCTCGACCGGGGCACGCGCGCCGTCCGGTTCAGGCCGTGCCGTGTCGTCGCCGGCAGTCGATGGGGAGGTAGTGGATGGTGTCATGGGATTCGCCTCGTTGGGCATCGACACCATCGGGGAGGTACTTGAACCGTGGTTCACCCCTCGGCGGGGCGCCCAGGCCCGAGGGGGCCCCCGGTCCCGCTGAGTACAGTTGTTCTCGCAGATCAGATGGGCGACGGACCGTCCAGCGCCCGGGCCAACCGTTCGGCCTGGCCCGAGGCCAGCCGGCGCACCTCGGCCCACGCCCAGTACTCGGCAGGGCCCGCCAAACAGACGAGGAACAGCGCCCGACCGACGGCACCGGCCACGAAGCGGGCCCGGACCTCGCCACCGGCCGACGTCGTCCATTTCTCGTAGACCCACGTCTCGGGCACGTCGGGCATCCGATGGTCACCCACGGCGCGCTCCTCCACCACGGCCTCGCCCGGCGCTACGACCCCGACGAAGAACCTCGGGACCTGCTGCAACGAGACAGCGGCGTCGGCGTCGGTGGCATAGGGCACCACTTCGACCCACGCCGAGTCCCCGGACCCTTCCCGGCCGAACTTGCGCCAGGCGGTGACGCCGCCACCGTCGAGTGCCCGCTTGCTCTTGTCGCTCGCCGGATCGAGCAGCCCGGTGGGCCAGGACCGCTCCTCGACGACCTCCCAGCCGGAGGCGGGGAGGTCCGCCGGGGCCAGGAGGGCGGCGAACGACCGGGCCGTCCGGCCAGGATCGCCCGTTCCGGAGACGCCCCCGGGGCGCTCGTGGCGGGTCCCGTCCGGCTCCCGATCGGTGGGCATGCGATCGAGTCTTCCAGAGCTTCGCCGGGCCGACCTGTCGAGTGGCGCGCGGCTACCGTTGCTCGCGCAGCCCGGAGCCAAGGGGGTGGGCCGTGCAGGCACTGCTATGGGGCGTCAAGCCGGACGGCTCGTCGGACGGATGGACCCCACCCGATCCGGACAACCCGCTGCTCGCGGGATTGGCCCGGGTCCCGATGCGGCTGGTGGAGCGGGACCGCCCCCGGCCGGTCGGCCGCGACTGGGCGGTGGCCGAGACGACGCTGGCCGGCATCTGCGGCTCCGAGTCCAAACAGGTCTTCGGCGACTTCACCGACAGCTACAACGACAGCGCGCTGGCGGCGTACTTCTCGGCGCCGGTGGTGATGGGCCACGAGGTGGTGGCCCGGGTGAGCGAACTCGGGCCCGACGCCCGAGGCCTGGACGTGGGCCAACGGGTCATCTTGAACCCCTGGCTCAGCTGCGCACCGCGAGGGGTCGATCCCCTGTGCGGGGCGTGCGCGGCGGGTGATCTGAGCCTGTGCTGGCACTTCACCGACGGACCCCTGTCGGCCGGGATCCATACCGGGACCTGCCGGGACGCACCCGGGGGGTTCGCCGACTACTTCCCGGCCCACGACTCGATGCTGGTGCCGGTGCCCGACGGCATCCCCGACGAGATCGCCGTCCTGGCCGACCCCTTTTCGGTGTCGCTCCACTCGGTGACCCGCCACCCTCCACCGGCCGGTGGCCGAGCCCTGGTCTACGGCGCCGGCGCCCTCGGCACCACGGCCACCGCCATCCTCACGTCGCTGTACCCCGAGGTCGAGGTCCTGGTGGTGGCCGGGCACCCGGCGCAGGCCGCCCTGGCCCGGTCGCTCGGGGCCGTCGTCATCGACTCGGACCCGGCCGAGGCCGTCATCGAGCAGGCGGCGGCCTGGTCCGGGGGAGTGCTCCAGCCCACCTACGGCGGCCTTCCGATGGCCCATCCGGGCGGCATCGACGTCGCGTACGACACCGTGGGTACGACCGAGAGCTCGGAGGTGGCGGTCCGGCTGCTCCGGACCCGCGGCACCCTGGTCAAGAGCGGCGTGAACCCTCCCGCCCGCTGGGAGTGGTCGCCCCTCTACTTCAAGGAACTGTCGTGGGTGGGCTCGAACGCGTTCGGTGTGGAGGAGGTGGACGGGGTCCGCCGGCACGCCATGACCCACTTCCTCGAGCTGGTCTCGGACGGCCGGATCGACCTGTCGGGAATGCTCACCCATACGTTCCGGCTGTCCGAGTGGCGGGACGCCTTCACCGCCCTGGCCACCCAGGACGACTCGGGCGCCATCAAGGTGGCCTTCGACTTCCGGTGATCAGCCGGCGGGGCGCTCGGTGATGTGCTGCAGCTCGATCAGGAGGGGCATGAGGAAGCCGACATAGGCATGGGTCAGGACGTAGTCGGACGTCGTGCCGTGGGTCACCATCTCGTCGACATCGATGATGGTCACCCGATCGTCCCTCCTCCGGTACTCCCGGGCCCGGTCGAGGATGGCCCTGAGCTCCCCCACCGAGGCCACCTCCAGCCCGAAGTGGTCGAGACGGGGAGCCCGCAGGAAGTCCTCGGCCGGCAGGAGGTAGAGGTACTGACGCATCTCCCCGGTGTAGAGAATGAGTGGATTTCCCTCCTCGGTGCTGTTGTCGCCCTCCACCCAGCCGAACACCTCGCCGAAGAAGTCGACCAGGCTGGCCCGGCCCGCATCATCGAGCACGGTTGCGTCCACGCTGATGGCCACGTGGTTGATGACCGGTCGCACGGTCGGTGAATCGGTCATGGCACCTCCGGGTTGACCAGCACCTTGGCTGGGATCTCGCCGCGGGCCAGCCGGCCCATGGCCTCCATCACCCCCGCCAGCCCTACCTCTTCCTCCTCGATGAGCAGGTCCAGTGGCAGGTCGCCGCCGGCCAACGCGGTCGAGTGCGGGTCCGAACCCCTCGGCGCTGTAGTTGAAGGCGCCGAGGGCCTCCAGCTCCAACACGATCATGCGATTGTGGTTCACCCGCACCGGCCCGGTGCCCGTTCCCGACGAACACCAGGGTCCCGGCCGGCTCCAGCTGATCCAGTGCCCGTTCGGCGGCGTTCGCCCTCCCCGAGCACTCGAAGACAACCGCATACGGGTTCGGTGCAGGCCTGCCCATGGGGGCGTCGACGAGGTCCTCGGGCAGGACCGACCGGGAGGCACCGACGGCGACGGCCCTCCGGCGGCGTGCCTCCACCGGCTCGCTGACAGTGATGTCGGTGACTCCTCGGGCCCGCAGCACCGCCGTCATGATCAGCCCCACCGGACCGGCACCCACGACGAGGACCCGGTCGTCCGGCCCCACCCCGGCGAGTTGGGCGGCATGGAGGGCGATGGCGGTCGGCTCGGCCAGCGCGGCCTGCCGCGTGGTGAGAACCTCGGGGATCCGGAGCAGGTTGGCACGCGGGACGGTCAGGTACTCGGCGAAGGCACCGCGCATGTCGCGTATGTCGGACGGACGCCGATGGGCGCAGACCGACGGCCGTCCCCGGCGGCAGGGTCGGCACGACCCGCACCCCGGCGAGGGGTTGTACACCACTCGATCGCCGGCAGACCACCCGGACGTGCCCCGCCCGGCCGACGCCACCGTCCCCGACCACTCGTGGCCGAGGATGGCTCCGGGGCGGGCATACCGCTCGAGGACCAGATGGAGATCCGACCCGCAGATGCCGCACTCCGCCACCCGGACCAGGATCTCGTCCGTCGCCGGTTCGGGTACCGGGACCTGTCCCACCTCGATCCGGCCATCTCCGACATAGATGGCAGCCGTCATCAGGCCAGATGGCACGGCGGTCATGCTAGGGCACGGTGCACCACCTGCGGGTCCCCGGCCGGGAGGCCGGGACCGGTCGGCCCAGGGCCGCTCGGGCCGGACCGGTCAGAAGGGAAGCGAATCGGCCTGGAGCACCATCAACTCGTCGAATATCTTGCGGCACGAGGCCTCGTCGGGCGGCGACAGTGGATCGCGTCGGAGGGCCTCGAACGCCGGCGCGGGATCGCCGGTGAGGGCCGCCTTGACCACCAGGTCCTGCAGTTCGATCTGGGTCTTCATGAAGTCGGCCAGCGGCTCGATGATCGGGGGGACCACAGAGGGCTCGACGCCGGCGGCGTCCACCGAGGCCGGGACCTCCACGATGGCGCCCTCGGGAAGGTTGGGCACGTAGCCACGGTTGGGCACGTTGACGGCGTTGAGTCCACGGTGGTGATCGGTCCACATGGCACCGATGATGGGAAAGACCTCTTCGGCCGATCGACCGGCCCGGTGCATCGGCACGTGCGAGTCGCCGTTGCCGTACCGGATGACGAGGCGCTCCATCTGGGCGCCGACTCCCTCGTGGAACCTGACCGGCACCGGGTGCCAGCCCGCCACCTCCCGGGCGAAGGGGACGTACTCGCCGATGTGGCTGTCGACCGAGCACGGGAGGAGGCCGTACTCGCGGAACATGTGGGCGACCAACGGGGCGTACATCTGCTCGACGGCCAGTTGGACCCACGGCACCTTGATCAGCTGGCGGGCCACCGCGGTGACCGGGGGCGGATAGTCGAAGTACCGGCGGCGCCACAGCCGACGGAGACGTGGGTAGAGGTCCTCCCCGGTGTCGGACCTGCGGATGTCCGTGAAGAAGGTGAAGTGGTTGATGCCCGATGCCTCGGCGGCGATCTTGGCCTTGGGGATGCGCAGCAGGCCGGCGATCCGGGAGAGTCCCCCTGCGAACTCATGGCACAGGCTCACGTTCCTGACGGGGGTGGCCGTGTTGATGGCCAGGGTCACCCTGCTGAGCGGATTGGTCAGGTTGATCAAGAAGGCATCCGGACAGTAGCGCTGGATGTCCCCGCAGATGCCGAGCATCGTCTTGATCGAGCGGAGGGAGTGGAAGACCGCACCCGGGCCGCCGTTCTCGCCGGTGATCTGGGTGGATCCGTACCGGCAGGGGATCTCGTAGTCCTCGACCCAGTGCGGCCACCGCCCGACTTCCGCACTGGTCAGACAGAAGTCCGCCCCCGACATGGCCTCAGCAGGATCGGTCGTGGCCTCGATGGCGATGGGACGGCCGTTGCGGTCGTTGGCGCGTTCCGCGAAGCGGCGGGCGACCTCCAGCCGTTCGGGGCTGACATCGTGAAGCATCATCGTCGCCCCCCGGGTTCGCCGGGTGTTGATGGCGTCGAGCACCATCACCGGGCCGAAGGACATCCCGCCGGCCCCGATCAGACAGATCTTCGGACCCTGGGCTGGTGCCACGGACTCCCCACCTCCATCAGATGCGCTGGACACCCGATGGTACCGGCCGCCACCGGCCGCCACCGGCCGTCGCCGGTGCCAGCCGGCGCGCCCTCCCAGTCAGTCGGCCGGCGGTGGGGCCCCTGCCGCCGGCGGGGGCGGGTCGGTGCCGGGGACGTTGCCGTCGCTCACGTGCTCGGTCCACTCGGTCCCGGACCAGTAGCGGTGCTCGTGCTTGAAGAACGGGTCTCGGAACCAGGCCGGTGCCGTACCGCCCGGTTGGCCGCCCGGTTGGCCGTTGTCGGGTCCGTCCGGCCCGCCGGGCCCGTTGGTCGCCACCCCGCTCGGTGGCGGTGCCGGCCGGCCGCCCGGATCGGTGAACGATCGATGCGAGACCGGACCCCGGGAGCGGCCGCGGCGACGCTGGCTGGAGAAGTAACGCATGGCGAACATGGCGCCGAAGATGACGAGCGGGACCCACGAGCCGTGGCCGAGGTACATGCATGCAGTGTACGGCCGGCCGGTGCTGTCCGGTCATCGGCATGGGCCGGGCTCGAGCCGCGGTCCGGCGCTGAACCGCCCCGGGCCCCGGACGGGGCGGCGTCCCTGCCCACGGGTGGTGCGGCCGCCCATACTGGAAGGGTCGGACCGCCGAAGGAGGAGCCATGCCCACCATCGAGGAACTGGCCGCCGAGGTCGCCTCACTTACCCGGCGCGTCGAGGCCAGCGAGGCGGTGCTCGAAATTCACTCGCTCAAAGCCCGTTACGGCGAGCTGGTCGACCGCCGGTTCGCCAGAGGGCGGCAGGTCGACCGGTCCACCCTGGAACGGACGGCGGCGGAGGCGGCCGGTCTCTTCACCGAGGACGGCACCTGGGACGGCGGCCCAGGGTTGGGCCGCGTCACCGGTAGGCGCGCCATCGCCGAGCGGCTCAGCTCCCCGACGGTCGACTTCTCCCGGCACCTCTTCGTCAAGCCGGACATCCGCGTCGAGGGGGACACGGCGTCGGCACGATGGGACCTGCTGAGCCCGTGCCGTCGCCCCGAGGGCACCTCGTACTGGATGTGCGGCTACGAGGACGACGAGTACCAGCGGGTCGACGGCGTCTGGCTCCACCGGTCGATGAGGCTCACCACGGTCTTCATGGCACCGATCGGTGACGGGTGGTCCAAGATCCTCTCCTGAGGAGGGGCGGCGGCGGCGGCGCCAGACCCTAGGATCTCGACCGTGACAACGGGCGCTCGCCGGGACCGGATGCTGGGCCATGTGCTCGAGCGGTGGCGGCCGGACATTCTCCCCCTGCTCGACACGTACGCCCGCATCCCCAACCTGTCGCCGGCGTACGAGCCAGGCTGGGAGGCGGCCGGGCACATGGCCGAGGCGGCAACCTTGCTGGCCGAGTGGGCCCGGCGACGGGACATCCCCGGGGCCGAGGTGGACGTCCTGCAGCTCCCCGGGCTGACTCCCACCGTGGTCGTGGAGGTGCCGGCCACCGATCCGGAGACGACAGGGTCCGTGCTCGTCTACGGCCACTACGACAAGCAGCCCCCGTTCGACGGGTGGAGCGAGGGTCGCGGCCCATGGTCCCCGGTACTCCAAGGAGACCGTCTCTACGCCCGGGGCGTGGCCGACGACGGCTATGCGCTGCCCTCGGCACTCCTGGCCCTCGAAGCGGTGGCGGCGGCGGGCGGCCACCACGCCAGGTGCGTGATCATCGCCGAGGGCTCGGAGGAGAGTGGCAGTCCCCACCTGCCGGCCGTCCTGGCCCATCTGGCCGACCAGATCGGTGTCCCCGACGTGGTGGTGGCGCTCGACTCCGGCAGCCCGACCTACGACCGCCTGTGGATCACCACCTCGCTGCGGGGCGCCATCGTCGGTTCCTTGACGGTCAGGGTGCTCGACCAGGGCATCCACAGCGGGTCGGCCGGTGCCGTCGTCCCGTCGTCGTTCCGGCTGGCACGCCTGCTCCTCGACCGGGTCGAGGACCCGCTGACCGGGGACCTCAAACTGCCCGAGCTGCAGGCCGATCCCCCGCCCGAGGCCTATGTGGCGGCGGGGTCCCTCGCCGCGGCACTGACCGCGGAGGGTCTCGATGCGGAGCCGTTCCCGGTGACCGCGGGCCTCGTCCTCCAGGGGTCGGACGCCACCGACCGGGCCCTGCGCACCGCCTGGTTGGGTTCGGTGGCGGTGGTGGGGGCGGATGGGTTGCCGCCCAGCGAGACGGCCGGCGCCGTGCTGCTCCCGTTCACCACGCTCAAGCTGGTCATCCGCCTTCCCCCGACCGTCGATGCCGACTCCGCCGAGGCGGCCATCGCCCGGGCGTTGACCACCGACCCCCCCAATGGTGCCACCGTGACGTGGACGTCAGGCCAGTCGGCCGGCGGGTGGTCCGCCCCGCGCTCGACCCGTGGCTGGTCGCCGCCCTCGACGCGGCCTCGTCGGCCAGCTTCGGAACGACGTCGGGCCGTCTGGGGGAGGGAGGGACGATTCCCTTCATGGGCTGGCTGGCGACCCGCTTCCCGGACGCGCAGATCCTCGCCGCCGGGGTCCTCGGACCCGGCTCCAACGCCCACGGCCCCGAACGAGTCGCTCCACCTGCCCACCGCGGAGCGCGTGACCGCTTCGCTGGCGATGGTCCTCGACGCCCACGCCCGGTCCCAGGACGGCTGACCGACCAGCCTCGCCGGACGCGGCGCGGGGTCCTTACTCCGGCCCGCCACCCGTGACCTCGTCCACCCATCCGAGATAGCCGGGCGTCCCGGACACCTCGACGACGAGCACCTCGGGCGTGTCGTAGGGGTGCCGGGCCTTCACCGCCTCGACCACCTCGGCACGGAGCTCGGCGCGGGTCTTCAAGAGCACCAACCACTCCGTGGACTCGGTCAGTGCGCCCTTCCACCAGTAGCGACTGGTCACCGGGCCGAGCCTCTGCCCGCACGCCACCAGATGGTCGGTCAAGAGGGCGTCCACGATCCCGTCGGCCGCCGCCCGATCGTCGATGGTGAACTGGATCTGCACGTGGTTCACCGGTCGGCGCCCTCAGCCGGCCACGGCCCCCGGGTCGGGTCGGTCGGCGTCGGGGGGCTCACCCGGTCGGCAGCAGACTGAACGGCTGGACGGTGACCCAGCAGGTTCCCTGGGGCTTGCCTTGCGACGTGAGCTGGCACTCGGAGGAGGGGGGAACGTTGTTGCGCAACTTCACGATCTTGTACTGCGTCGGCCCGTAGCGCTTGTCGGGCCCGAAGCTCAGGACGGGCGTGTCGGTACCGGCGAAGTTCTTGATCTTCGAAAGAGCCGTCACGAAGGTGCGGCGGTTCAGGTTCCTACCTGCCGACCGCGCCGCCTGGGCGAAGAGGGTGATCGCCTGGCACCAGCCCACCACCGGACCTTGCTGCTCGATGAAGTCGGTGGTCGCCCCGGGCGGGACCTCGGGGAATGCCTTGTGCCACGGGGTCCAGCAGTTGCGCACCCCGGTGTCGTAGCCCAGCGGTCCGGTGTAGTCGGAGCTCTTGGTGCCCCCACCGAGCGTCTCGGTGGTGAGGCCCTCCTGGCCGTCGAGGGCCCGCTCGTACGGGACCGGGATCAGTCCGAGTGCGGTCTCGATGCTCGACTCGTAATCGCTGAGGAGGAGCTTGGGGAAGTACTGCTGGTTCGTCTCGGCCTGGAGGATCGGGTAGAAGACGTTGAAGGGGATCAACGGAATGACCGAGGAGATGCCTGCGCTGCGCAGCTGCTGGACCACCAGGGGGGCCTGGCTGTTCGTGGTGGCCGAGTCGGACGGATCCGAGGCGATGGTCTTCACCACGGACTTGATCCCGGCTCGCTGGAGATCGGGGAGCAGATACCGACTCAGCGCCAGCTGATCCGACGCCCGGTCACCGGCCACGATGCCCACCGGCCGGGTGGCGCTCAACAGTCCCGCCCCGAGTCCCCAGTTGACGACGGCCTGGAGGATCACCGCCTGATCGGGTCCGGTCCACCACAGATACGGGGAGCCTTGATTGGTCCAGTTCGTGACGGTCGTCCACTGCCCGATGAACGGGGTGTGCCCCTCCTGGGTGATGCACAACTCATTGTCGCCGGACCAGTCCCCGATCCCGTCGAGCACGGTGAACGCCGCCGGCGAGCCCTCGGTCCACGTCTTGCACAAGGACCGCATCTGCGCCTCGTTGGTGGGATCGAAGCTCGTGATGATGGGCCTTATCTTCCGCCCGTCGATACCCCCGGAGCTGTTGATCCGGCCCACGTAGAAGTTGATCGCCTTGGCCTGTTCGCCGAACTCGTCGTCCTGGGCGAATCCCTCCTGGCCGGCCAGCGAGCTGAGCGCCACCACCGGGAACACCACGTTGATCGACGATTTGCTCACGCCACGATTCGAGGTGCTGGCCCGACTGACCGGTGTCGGAGCTGCTCCTGCGGAAATGGGAGCTACTCCCCAAGATGCGGTCGCCCCCAGCAGTAAGGCCGCCAACGCCCAGGCGCGCGTTCGGACGGGCCGGGGGCTCAGGTCACGCCGCGTTCGTCGGGTGCGAAACGCCCTGGCGCCGGTGGTGCGGGGATTGTCACGCACTGTCCCTCCCTCGGGAATGGAGCCGTCGGTCCTCGCCAGCCGAGTCCTATCCATGCGACAGGTTATTGCAAACCATCGTTTCCGGACGGTAGCCGAGGTCGGCGTGGGAGCGCCCGCCCCGATGGCGCCACGGGGCGCACCCAGGAGGTTCAGCCGTGCTGCCAGATCCGGCTCTGCAGGCTGCGGAGTCCGGGCAGACCGGCGGCGTCGAGTCTGGTCACATCCTCATCGTCGATGCTCCAACCGAGGGCGCCGGCGTTCTCCTCGGCCTGATGGCGGTTCTTGGCACCCGGGATCGGGACCGCGCCCTTCGTCATCACCCAGTTGAGCGCCACCTGGCTCGGCAGCTTCCCCCCGTGCTTCTCCCCCACCTGCCGGAGCTCGGCCACCACGTGGTCGACCACCTCCATCGGATGATTGGAGAACTGCCGCTTACCGGGGGGTGGGTTGGAAGCCGAGTACTTGCCGGTGAGGCGTCCCTGTCCGATCGGTGAGTAGGCCAGCGGCAGGACCCCGAGCTCCGCACAGGCGGCCAGCAGGCCTCCCGTCTCCGGCGATCGACGGAGCAACGAGAACTCGATCTGGTTGGTCGCCAACCGCAGGCCGTTCCGTTGCAGGGCGCCGGCGATCGATCGGGTCTCCCGTTCGGAGTAGTTGGACACGCCCACCGCCTTGACCAAGCCCTTCTGATGGGCTGCGGCCAACGCGTCGGCCAGCGCCCCGTGGGAGCGGAGGCTGATCGGGCCATGGATCTGGTAGAGGTCGACTGCCGGAAGGCCGAGTCGATCCAAGGATGCTCGCAACGAGGCCAGGAGCGCCTTTTCCACCTGCAGCTTCCATGGCGACGGCATGAACTTGGTGGCGATCACCACCGAGGCGGCTCGTCCCGGGTCGGTGGCGAGGAGCTCGCCGATGATCCGTTCGCTCTCGCCGCCGCCGTAGACCTCGGCGGTGTCGAACAAGGTGACGTGGCCATCGATCGAGGCGTTCCACGCATCCTCGATCGACTGGCGGGTCAGGGTGGTGTCGTAGCCCCCCATCCCCCAGGTGGAGCGATCACCCCAGGCCCAGGTACCGACACCCATGGGCGGGACCCTGACCTCGGAACCGGCCAAGGTGTAATGGTCGGGGATCATCGTCGTACGGTACCCGCGCGCCGGGGGGCCACGCCGGCACAGGGCGGGCGCACCGGCCGGGCGCAAAGGCCGGGCGCATGGGGTGGGCGATCAGGCCGGGCCAAAGGCCGGGCGCAAAGGCCGCGGGAGGGCGTCGGTCATCTACTTTTCCAAATAACCTACCATTAGTACTCAGTTCAATACTGTTAGTAGGTTATTTGGAAAACAGCGACCGGGGAGGAGAGTCGGGCGCATGGGGCAGGAGGAGCAGGGCAGCGGGGGACGGGGTCGGGCGGAGCAGGACGGAGAACAGCCGCCCGCGCGGGTGATCATGGGACGGCGATCCGACGTCTAGCGTGCAACGCGTGCCTGGCGCGGCTCCCCATCTCGACCCACAGGGCGGATCCGATGCACCGGGCCCGCTCGACGGCGACCGCACCGCCGCCATGCGTGACGCCGCCTTGGGGCAGGCCCAACGACTGGGCTGCGAAAACGCCGAATTCCGGGTCGAGCGAATTCGCTCCCAACAGGTTCGACTGCGCGACGGTGGGCTGGAGGGTGCAGCCGACGACATCGAATTGGGCATGGGCGTCAGAGTCGTGGTCGACGGTTCGATGGGGTTCGCCGGCACCGCCGCCACCGACGTGGCCGACGCCGTGGACCTGGTGACCCGAGCCGTCGATGCCGCCAGGATCATCGCTCGGGCCGGTGGGAAGCCCGTCGAATTGGCGGAGGAGCCCGGCCACGGCCGGCTGTCATGGGTCTCCCCCTACAGCACCGATCCCGTGGATGTCCCGTTGGCCGACAAGGTCAGCTTGTTGACCGACTGGAGCGGTCGCCTGCTCGCCGACGACGGCGTCGACCACGTGACCGCCGAAGTGTTGGCGGTGACCGAGGACACCTTCTACGCCGATCTGGCCGGGACCGAGGCCACCCAGCGGCGGGTCCGGGTCCATCCGGTCGTCGAAGCCCTCGCCCTCGGTCCCGACGGCGAGTTCGAGACGATGAGGACCGTCGCCCCGCCCGCGGGTCGGGGGTGGGAGTACCTCTTGGGCGACGGATGGGACTGGGACCGCGAGCTGAGCGGCCTCCCGATCCTGCTGAGCGAGAAGCTACGCGCCCCCTCGGTCGACGCCGGCCGGTTCGACCTGGTGATCGATCCGACCAACCTCTGGCTGACCATCCACGAGTCGATCGGGCATGCCACCGAACTCGACCGGGCGATGGGCTACGAGGCCGCCTATGCCGGTACCTCGTTCGCCACCCCCGACCTGCTCGGCTCCCTCCACTACGGCTCCGCCATCATGCACGTCACCGGGGACCGGACCACGCCGCACGGTCTGGCCTCGATCGGCATCGACCACGAGGGGGTGCCGGCACAGTCATTCGACCTGATCCGTGGGGGCGTCCTGACGGGCTACCAACTCGACCGGTCGATCGCCTCCATCAGCGGGTTGGGAGCATCCAACGGCTGCGCCTTTGCCGATTCACCCCTCCACGTGCCCATCCAGCGGATGGCCAACGTCTCACTGCAGCCCGACCCGGGGGAGGGCCCCACGACGGAGGACCTGATCGCCGGCGTCGACCACGGCATCTATGTCGTGGGCGACAAGAGCTGGTCGATCGACATGCAGCGGTACAACTTCCAGTTCACCGGTCAGCGCTTCTTCCGGATCGAGGGGGGGCGACTGGCCGGCCAGGTGCGAGACGTCGCCTATCAGGCCACGACGACGGACTTCTGGGGTTCCATGGAGGCCGTGGGGGGCCGGTCGACCTACCGCCTCGGCGGAGCCTTCAACTGCGGGAAGGGTCAGCCCGGACAGGTGGCCCCGGTCTCCCACGGGTGCCCGTCCGCACTGATCCGTGATGTGCGGGTCCTCAACACCCGCCAGGAATCGGGCCGATGAACGCGGGCGGCCTTCCTCCGGCCCAGGCCGTCGTCGACGACGTGCTGACCGCGGCCAGGTCCGGGAGCGAGGACTGTGCCGTGATCGTCGAGGAGGCCAGCGAGGTCGAGGTCCGGTTCGCCAACAACACCACCACCACCAACGGGAGCCGGCGCGACCGGCGGGTGACGGTCATCTGCATGCGCGAGGTCGACGGCGGCCCGGCCGTGGGCGTGGCCCGCCGCGGCGGCGATGTGGACGTGGCCGAGTTGGTCAGGGCCGCCGAGGTGGACGCAGCCGGCTCTCCCCCGGCCGAGGACGCCAGCCCACTGGTCCGGCCGGCCGAGGTGGCGTCGTTGGGAACATCGGAACGTCGCTTCGGGGACCCGCCCGACCACACCGATCTGTCGGCGCTGTCCGACGTCCTGGACGGGCTGTCGGGCGCCTTCTCCCGGGCGGACGCCGGCCGCTACGTGTTGGCCGGGTACGCCGAGAGCCGCACCACAACCCAGTACCTGGGCACCTCCGCCGGCCTGCGGCTGGCCCACGCCCTGCCCGAGGGAGCGCTCCAGCTCATGGCCCGGGCCCGCCAGGGCTCCGCCTCCACCTGGGCGGGGTCGGGGTCGGCCGACTTCACCGATGCGTCGATCGGTGCGCTCGAGGAGCAGGTGCGCAGCCGCCTGGCGTGGTCGGCCACCGAACTGGACCGCCCGGCGGGACGCTACGAAGTGATCCTGCCTCCCGAAGCGGTCGCCGACTTGATGGTCAACCTCGTATTCGAAGCCGGCGGTCGTGACGCAGAGGACGGCAAGACCGTGTTCTCCCGGCCCGGCGGAGGGACCCGGATCGGCGATGTCCTGTCGCTGACCCCCTTCCAACTGCGCAGCGATCCCGCCGAGCCGGGACTCGAGTGCCGCCCGTTCCTCACCGCCACGGCGTCCTCCTCGGACACCTCGGTCTTCGACAACGGCATGCCCCTGCAACGCACGGACTGGATCGCGGAGGGTCGGCTCAACCGGCTCCGGTACCACCGGGCGGGTGCCGCCGGCTCGGGTGTCGACCCCGCCGGGTTCATCGGCAATGTCGTCCTGGAGGCACCCGGCGCCAGTGGCTCCGTCGAGGACCTGGTGGCCAGGACCGAGCGTGGCCTCCTCCTCACCTGCCTCTGGTACATCCGCGAGGTGGACCCCGCCACCATGCTGTTGACCGGCCTGACACGCGATGGCGTCTATGTGATCGAGGACGGGCACGTCGTGGGTGCGACCACCAACTTCCGGTTCAACGAGAGCCCGGTGGACCTCTTGGCCCGGGCCACCGAGGTGGGCGGCAGCGTCCGGGCCTTCGGCCGTGAGTTCGGCGAGTACCTCAACCGGACCCGGGTCCCTCCGTTGCGCATCCCGGACTTCAACATGAGCTCGGTCAGCCAGGCCAGCTGACCCGGGACGACTGCGGCCACCTGCTGTGCGCCCCTCAGCCCACCAGGTCCTTGAAGACCGACGTGCTGGTGGGGGTCTCGGCCGCCACGGGAAAGTGGAAGCCGCACACCGGGCACGGTTCGGACAGGGTCTTCTGCTCGTACTCGAGGTCGTATCCCTTGTCCTCGAACTTTCCACAGGTCGGACAGATTCGGAGGAGCCGGGTGCCCACGAGCTCGAAGTTGTTGATGATGTCCTCCATGATGGCCCCGTTGGCCGCCCACTCCTTGGCGTGCTTGTGGTAGGTGTCCATGTGCCAGTCGTTCAACGCCTCCTTCGACGCCCACATGCTCACCTCGTTGTACCAGCCGGGTTCGTCGGGGTGCTCCCACCAGGTGAGGTGGAGGAACCCGGGTTTGGTCATCAGGTGGTGCCGCACATCGTTGAACACCGTACGGAACTTGTCGTAGGCGTCGGTGCTCGAGAAGCGGACCCGCTGCATGCTCAGGTAGACGGCCATGGTCTGAATCCTTTCGACTCGATGGGTCTCTCGATCGGCGGAGGGCACCCGATCACGTGGTGATGCCCACCACGTCCATCACCTTGCCAACCCGACGGCTCACATCACGTGCGACATCGCCCTCGATCATCCGCCTCCACCGCTGGGTCCCCGGGCTGACGACGAGCACGTGGTCCACCCCACGCGCCCTGGCCGCGTGGGCGATGGTCTTCGCGTAGCGACGGGTGGACGCCACCTGACCCCACGCCTCGACGCCCGATCGCTCCAGCCGATCGATGGCCCTGTTCACGATGGCCAGTTGCTCGTCCATCTCCGCTCTGGTGGGCAACAGCCCCGGGTTGGGCAGCCCGAGAGACGATCCGTAGATCCGGGCGATCGTGACGATGGCGACCGGACGGCCCCGGCTCAGCTCCACGGCACGGTCGATCACCGTCCGGGGGATGGCGACGCCCACCGAGCCGATGAGGACCGCCGAGGACTGGGTCGGCTGCTTGTCCCACTTGGCCCGACCGAACCGCAATCTGGCCGCCTTGACGGTCGGCGCCGCAGTACTTCCCGTCCGGCCGCTCACGTCGGCATCAACCGGCATCGGTGCTGCTGCCCGGGGTCTGACCGATCCCTGCCGCCTCCATGTCGATGTCGTCCATATTGGTCGGATCCAGCAGGTGCGGCTCCTTCGTTCCGTCGAAGTCGATGGCGCCGGGCGAACCGACCACGATCGGCAGTTCGCCCAGGGGCGGGAGGCCGTCACGCCGGTCGGTCATCCGGCGCCAGAGGTGGAGCGGCACATAGGCGGCGACGACCACGAAACCGAGGAGGTAGAGCGTGTGTCCCTGCCCCGGGCCCACCACGATGTCCGGCGAGTTCCACCCGCCGGCGAAATAGACGTAGGTGAGGCCTAGCCCCATGGCCAAGGCGATCCACCTGAAGAAGCCGGGGAGCCGGAAGGGGCTGATCTGGTCCTTTCGGAACTGGCGCACGAGGAAGTACCCGTAGAGCGCGGCGATGATGGCAATGAGGTAGCCCACGTTGGAGAAGATGTAGATGCGTACCGGCGACCCGAACAGGGCCACGATCCCTGCGCAGATCAGGTTGAAGAACATGGCCCGGTCCGGCGCATGGTGCTTGTTCTTGTGGGCGAAGAACTTGGGGATCAGCCGGTCCTCGGAGGCCTGGAACAGCGACCGGGCCACACCCATGATGGCGTTCAGCACCGACAACAGCAGGGCGAAGATGAGCGGGATGCCGATCAGGTACTTGACCCATCCGGCATTGCCGAAGATATGGTCGGCGAAGCTGGTGTAGAGGGTCAGTGGGTCGGAGGTCTTGAGCGAGGCGCCGAGCACGGCCACGAACACGATGGCGGTGGCGGCGTAGATGAACAGCCCGTACAGGCCCTCAGCGGTGAGCGCCAGCTTGGCGTCCCGACCCGGGTCGCGACACTCGGCCACATAGCAGGCGGCCGCCTCCACACCGATCCCGTTCCACGAGATGACGAAGAGCCACGCCAGGAAGAACCCGACTCCGGACGTGGACGGTGAGGCGAAGTGGAAGCCGGAGACGTTGGACCAGTGGAAGGTGCTGGGCTTGAACACCGGCAGGATGACCAACAGGGTGAGCGGCACCATGGAAACCACCCCGAGGAGGGTGGCGAAACCGGCGCCGAGCCGGATCCCCAGATAGCAGGGGATGAACAAGGCCACCAGACCGATCATCGTGATGGCCAAGACCCCGATGCCCTCCGGCGTGCCGAGGCTTCCGAGCGGGTCCACTGTCTTGCCCAGCGGCACATGGAACAGCACGGCGATGTAGCTGGCGGCCAGGATCATGTTGATCGGCGCCACCGGGAACCATCCCAGCCAGTAGCTCCAACCGGACACGCCCCCGATGTGGCGGGCGGTGGAGTCGCCCAGGGGTTTGAAGCTCTCGTAGGCGTAGGAAGGAGTTCCCCCGGTGCGGTGCGGCCACAGGGCGGCCAGTTCGCCCATGCACAGGCACACCGCCAACCCGATCACCGAGACCAGGATGATCGCCGGAATCGCCGCTGCGCCCATCGCCTGCACCGCGAACGGCACGATCCCGGTGACGAGGATCGTCCCCGCCAGTCCGATCACGAAGGCACCCCACCAGTTGGTCCCCCTGTGCAACGATGTCGCGATCTCGCCGGGTGGACCTGCGGTGACGTTGGTATCGGTGCTCATGGCTTCATCTCCTTGGAACGGTTGGGGGGATTGCACTGATGGTCGTCCACGGTGTGCTGCGATTTCGGACGGATGTTCGCCATGCGGTCAGACTGCGGTCAGGTAGCGGTCGATCTCCCACGGCGTGACGGCCGCGTGGGACGCGTGGTATTCGGCCCGCTTCGTGGACACGAAGTAGTCGACGTAGTCACCGTCCGGTGTCTTGCCCAGCGCGGCCCGCAGGACCGGGTCGGCCTCGAGGTGATCGAGCGCATGCCAGAGCGACATCGGCATCGCCTTGAGGCCGTGGGCCTCGATCTCCTCCGGCGTGAGACGGGCCAGGTCCAGTTCCGACGGTCCGCCCGGGTCAGCACCTCGATCCACACCGTCCATGCCCGCGGCGATCTGGGCGGCCATGGCCAGGTAGGGGTTTGCCGCTCCGTCGACGCACCGGTTCTCCACCCGCCCGGCATCGGGGATACGGAGCATGTGGGTGCGGTCGTTGCCCCCGTAGGTGGCGAACGACGGCGACCAGGCCGCTCCGGAGTCGGGCGCCGGGCTGGCCAGGCGTTTGTAGGAGTTCACCGTCGGACAGGTGACCGCCGCCAGGGCCTGGGCATGATCCAGCAGTCCACCCACGAACTGGTAACCCAACGTCGAGATGCCCAGGCCCCGTGGGTCGGCGAGATCCTCGAAGGCGGGACGTCCTTCGGCGTCCCACAGGCTCAGATGCATGTGCAGGCCGTTGCCGGTCAAGTTGGTGAAGGGTTTCGGCATGAACGTGGCCTGCATCCCGGCCCGGGCGGCCAGGCAGTGGACCATGTAGCGGAACACGATGACCCGGTCCGCCGTGGTGATCGGGTCGGCATGGCGGAAGTTCTGTTCGAATTGGCCGTTGGCATCTTCGTGGTCATTGGCATAGTTGGACCACCCCAACGCGTTCATGCACTTCGACACCGACGTGAGATGGTCGTACATGCGGGTGAGGGCCCGGGCGTCGTAGCAGGGGGCAGCGGCCACGTCGAGGGTGTCGGCCACCGCGATGGTCCCGTCCTCAGCCCGCCTCACCAGGAAGTACTCCACTTCGGCGCCCACCTTCAGGGAGAGGCCGGCGTTGCCCAACTCTTCGAGCTGGCGACGCAGGATCACCCGCGGGGCGTACGGCCACGGCTCGCCCTCGACCGTCGGGTCACACTGGAGGATCGCCAGCCCGGGCTGCCACGGTGCGGCCATGTACGACGAGAGGTCCGGCCTGGCGACGATGTCCGGGGACGAGGGCCGCTGACCCATGGCGCCGGCGGCGAACCCGGCGAATCCCGCCCCGTCTTCCATCAGCTGGTCGACCGCCGAGGCCGGGACCAATTTGGCACACGGCTTCCCGTGCAGATCGATGAACATGGCGAACAGGAACTCGATGCCGTCACGCTCGATGGCGAGAGCCAGGTCCTCGGGGGTGACCGGCGCTGGAAGGGCTTCCATGGCGTGCTCCTGTGCATGAGGGAGGATAGGAACCTTTAGAAACAAGGTTGCACTTTAGGAAACCGCTTGGGTTTCGTCCGCGTTACGAACTGTTGCCTGCCGGTTAACAGCCCCCGGCGCCGGTACCGCGTGGAGCCCCGGGGTTGGGTCGCTGCAGCCCAATCCGGGAGCAGGATCCGGCGCCGAAACAACTGGCAGGGTCGATGTCCCGGAGGCACTCGTCACGTAACATTGCGGAAACCCACCTCGTTTCACTGTGTGCAACACTGTTTCTAATGGATCGCTCGGCCGACGAAGCGCACACGATGACCGGCCGATGAGCGCCCCCGTGTCGGAACGGACCACCTTGCACCGGTATGCCCACCGTGCCGCCTACGACCGGCCGACCATCGACGCCATCCTCGACGAAGGCGTCGTCGCCCACGTGGGCCTCGTCACCGACCAGGGGTTCCCCGTCGTCATCCCGCTGGCCTACGGTCGGCACGGGGACGTGGTCTACCTCCATGGATCAGCGGCCAGCCGGCTGTTCCGCGCAGCCCGGGCCCCGTCCCGCGAGTTGTGCATGACCGTCACCCTGGTCGACGGGCTGGTGGTGGCGCGCTCCACCTACAACACCGACATCAACTACCGGTCCGTGGTCCTCGTGGGTGATGCCGAGGAGGTCAGGGACCTCGACCAGAAGCGCTGTGGTCTGGAGGCACTGGTCGAGCACATCCTGCCCGGCCGGAACGTCGATGCCCGTCCTCCCACCGAAAAGGAGCTCCGGAGCACCATGCTGCTCTGCCTGCCCATCGATGAGGCGTCCGCCAAGGTTCGTACCGGGTGGCCTCTCGATGATGACGACGACTACGACCTACGGGTGTGGGCGGGCGTGATCCCGGCCCGCACGACGTGGGAGGGCGCAGTCGTCGATCCCGACCTCCGGTTCGACCTCGCACCCCCGGCCTATGTCTCCGGCTACCGCCGCCCGTGCCCGGCATGACCCGCCGCCGCCCGATCCCGAACCCCCGATCGGCACGGCCATGTGCGGGGTGATCGGGCTCCTGATCAGGGAGCCCGCCTTGGAGCCCGAGCTCGGACGACTCCTCGAGTCGATGGTCGTGGCCCTCGGCGAGCGCGGGCCGGACTCGGCGGGGCTGGCCGTCTACTCCCGCCCGACCGAAACGGGCCGAGACCCGGGACAGGGCACCGTGCGGGTCTCGCTGGGGAGCGACACGGCCGTCGACTGGGACAGCTTGTCGGAGTGGGCAGCCGCCCGCTACCCCGGTGCCGTGATCGACTTGCAGGGCTCGGGTGCCCGGGTGGATGTCACGGCGGCAGAGGCCGACGACCTCGTCGCCGGCCTGGACGGCACGTGGACCGGTGTGCACGTCTTCGGCACCGGTCAGGCCCTCAGCGTCATCAAGGACGTCGGCCATCCGGTGGACATCTGTCGCCGTCACGCCGTGGCATCGTGGGCGGGACACCTGGGCATCGCCCACACCCGGATGGCCACCGAGTCGGCGGTGACCGCCCTCCACGCCCACCCCTTCGTGCCGGGACCGGATCTCTGCATCGTGCACAACGGATCGTTCTCCAACCACGCCACCGTGCGTCGGCGACTGCGCGCCGAGGGGGTGCGCTTCGACTCCGACAACGACTCGGAGGTGGCGGCCCGGCTCCTGGCCCAGCACATCATGGCCGGCGACGACCTGGACGCCGCCACCCGCTGGGTACGAAAGGAGATGGACGGCTTCTTCACCCTCGTCGTGGGCACCGCCACCGGGATGTCGGTGGTCCGCGACGCCTTCGCGTGCAAGCCGGCGGTGGTGGCGGTCACCGGGGAGTACGTGGCCGTCGCCTCCGAGTACCGGGCGCTGGCCGACCTTCCCGGCGTCGACTCCGCCCGGGTCTTCGAACCCCGACCTGAGGAGGTCTACACGTGGACGGTCTGAACTGCGAGGCGATCGGCGTGCGCCAGGTGAACCGGTCCCTGCGATCGCTTCCGGCCGGAGCGTCCTGCGCGGTCCGGGCGCCGCGGGGACGGCACAACCTCGCCGTCGGGCTGACCCGGGAGGTCCACGTCACGATAGGCGGCAACGCCGGCTACTACCTCGGTGGCCTTTGCGGTCTGGGCGACGGCACAGGTCCCCACATCACCGTCGAGGGGTTCGTGGGGTGGTCCGTGGGTGAGAACCTCATGGGCGGGACCATCGTGGTGGAAGGCAGCGCCTCCCAGAGTGCGGGCTCCAGCGCCCGTGGCGGGATGATCGCCATCGCCGGGGACGCATCGCTGCGAGCCGGCATCTCCTTGAAGGGCGCCACCCTGGCCGTGGCCGGCGATGTGGGGGCGATGACCGGGTTCATGGCCCAGGCCGGCACCATCCTGGTCGGCGGGAACGCCGGTCACGGCCTCGGCGACTCCCTCTACGAGGCGGTGATCTACGTCGCCGGCTCGATCGAATCCCTCGGGGCCGACGCCACGGTCGAGGAGCTCGGCGACGAGGACATCTTGTCCGTCAAGCGACTGGTCGAGCGCACCGGCTTCGACCATATCGATCCCCAGCAGGTCACCAAGGTGATCTCGGCACGCTCCCTCTACCACTTCTCCTCCCACAACCACGGGGCCTACTGATGGTGGGGTCACCGCCGCCGAACGACCCCGGCGGTGAGGTCGGGGTGGGGAATTCCACATTCCCTCCCGAGGCCATCTCCCGCATCCACCGGATGGCCGACACCGGGCTCTACCCCATCAGGGGACTCGGCGCCCGGAGGGCCGTTCCCAACTTCGACGATCTGGTCTTCCTCACCGCCTCGGTGTCCCGGTACCCGTTGGAGGGCTACCGCGAGCGGTGCGAGACCAGGACCGTCCTGGGCGGTCGCCACGGCGCCAACCCGGTCGAGCTCGACATCCCCATCACCATCGCCGGCATGAGCTTCGGCGCACTGTCGGCGACAGCGAAGGAGGCCCTCGGCCGGGCGGCAACCGAGGTGGGCACGTCGACCACCACGGGCGACGGCGGCATGACCCCGGAGGAGCGAAAGGCGTCCTCGTTGCTGGTGTACCAGGTCCTGCCGTCCCGGTACGGGTTCGACCCGGCAGACCTTCGCCAGGCGGACGCCGTGGAGATCGTCGTCGGCCAGGGTGCCAAGCCCGGGGGCGGCGGCATGCTGCTCGGCCAGAAGGTCAGCGGGAGGGTGGCGGCCATGCGGACGCTCCCCGCCGGCATCGACCAGCGCTCGGCCAGCCGACATCCCGACTGGGTCGGTCCCGATGACCTGCGGATCAAGATCGAGGAGCTCCGGGAGGCCACCGACTGGCAGGTCCCGGTGTACGTGAAGGTGGGCGCCACGAGGGTGGAGTACGACGTCAAGCTGGCCGTCGCCTCGGGGGCCGACGTGGTGGTCGTCGACGGGATGCAGGGAGGCACCGCCGCCACCCAGGACGTTTTCATCGAGCACACCGGCATCCCCACCCTGCCGGCGGTGCGACTGGCCGCCCAGGCCCTGGCCGACCTGGGCGTGGCCGACGAGGTGCAGCTGATCGTCTCGGGGGGTATCCGTTCCGGCGCAGATGTGGCCAAGGCGCTGGCCCTCGGGGCCGACGCCGTCTCCATCGGGGTGGCCGCCCTGGTGGCACTCGGCTGCAACCGGCGCACCTACCGCGACCCTTCGGGGAACGCCGTGGACGTCGGCGACGACTACCGGTCGATCGGGACCTCGCCCGGCCACTGCGCCCACTGCCACACGGGGCGCTGCCCGGTGGGCATCACCACCCAGGATCCGGCCCTCGAGCAGCGCCTGGACGCCGGTCGGGCGGCCGCGTCCGTGGCCAACTATTTACGTGCGATCACCATGGAGGTGACCGCCCTGGCCCGCGCGTGCGGAAAGTCCGATGTCCACCACCTCGAGCCCGAGGATCTCGCCGCCCTCACGATCGAGGCGGCGGCGATGGCCCAGGTCCCGCTGGCCGGCACGGACTGGGTGCCGGGGCACCCGGCGGGACGGTGAGCCCGACCGAGCACGCCGACGTCATCGTGATCGGCGGGGGGGTCACCGGCCTGAGCGTGGCGCGGGCGCTGGTGGAGCTCGGCGTCGGCGAGGTCACCGTGTGCGAGCGGGCTGCGCTCGGCTCCGGCGGCACCGGAAAGTCCAGCGGTGTCGTGCGGTGCCACTACGGCGTGCGCTCCCTCGCTGCCATGGCCTGGCACTCGCTACCCGTCCTCGAACGCGCCGACGAGGTCCTCGGCGGTGAGAGCGGATTCCACCGCACGGGGTACCTGGTGGTGGTGGGGCCCGAGAACGAGTCGTCGCTCCGGGCCAACGTGGCCGTGCACCAGGGCCTCGGGATCGACGTCACTCTGGTCTCCGCCGCCGAGGCCGCGGCACTGTGGCCCCGGGCCGTGTTCGATGACATCGGGGCCGCGGCCTTCGAGCCCCTCGGAGGGTACGGAGACGCCCACCTGACCGCGCTGGCCTTTGCCGGTGCCGCCCGGAGGCAGGGCGCCCATGTCCGCCAGGGGACTCCCGTGGCCGGCATCGACGTCCACGGGGATCAGGTGACCGGGGTCCGGCTGGCCGACGGCACGCGGATCCTGGCCGAGCAGGTGGTGGTTGCCGCCGGTACCTGGTCGGTGGCCCTGGTGGCCCCGCTCGGCATCGAGCTTCCGATTGCCGCCCAGCGGGCCCAGATCCTGTTGGTGGACCCGGGCCGGGAACCCGGCCCGGTGCCGGTGCTCTCCGATCTGGCCGCCCTCCAGTACGTCCGTCCCGACGGCCCCGCGTCACTGCTGGTCGGCAACAGCGACCACTCCGACCCGGAGTGGTCCGACCCGGACGACTACGCGGACGGTGCCGACGACGGATTCGTGGAGTCGGCGGTGCCAAAATTCGCCCGACGCTTCCCCGGGCTCCCCGACGCATCACTGGCCTCCTCCTATGCCGGGTGCTACGACGTGACCCCCGACTACAACCCGGTCATCTCGCCGACACCTGTCGAGGGACTGTGGATCTGTGCGGGATTCAGCGGGCACGGCTACAAGATCTCGCCGGCGGTCGGAGAGCTTGTCGCCGACCTCGTGACCAAGGGCTCGAGCCGTCACGAGGACATCGACCACCTCGACTTCCGGCTCGAGCGGTTCGCAGACGGGGAGCCGCTGATCAGCGCCCATCCCTATGTCGGCGCCGGTCAGATGCGCTGATCGGGATGGACCCGAATGCGTTCCGGCCCGGCCTAGTCTGGCCGGGTGCCACGAGGACGACCTGCAGCCCGCCCATCCAGGGGAGTTGCGGTCGACGGGGAGGCCGGTCCCCCGGCCGGAAACGGGAACGGCAAGGCGGCCAGAGCGCCGACGACCGATTCCCCCACCAACGGGTCCGGTGCCTCGGCTGGCTCCGGGGGCTCGAGTGGCCAGCTGGAGTGGGTCATCGCCAACCATGTGAGAAACCGCCGTCAGGCCATTGGGCTCACGGTGGCCCAGCTGGCGGATCTGACCGGCATCTCCAAGGGCATGCTCTCCAAGATCGAGAACGCCCAGACGTCACCGAGCCTGGCCACCATCGAGCGCCTGGCGTCGGCGCTCGATATGCCGGTCACCTCGCTCTTCCGGGGTCTGGCCGAAGAGCGTGACGCTGTCTTCGTAAAGGCGGGGAGCGGTCCCGAGATCGTGCGCCAGGGGACCCGGGCGGGACACACCTATGAGCTGTTGGGCAGCATGCGCGGCCCGTACAAGCGGGTCGAGCCGCTGCTGGTCTCACTGACCGACCGGAACGAGGTGTTCCCGTTGTTCCAGCACGCGGGGATCGAGATGCTCTACATGCTGACCGGGGTCATGGAGTACAGCTACGGGCGCCAGCACTACCTCATGAAGCGGGGGGACACCCTGCAGTTCGAGGGCGATATCCCCCATGGTCCGACCCAACTGATCAAACTGCCGATCCGGTTCCTGTCGATCACCATGTACGGGGACCGCTCCTGAGCCTCCCGCTCCTGAACCTCCCGGACGGGAGCCCCTACGAGATGATCGTGTGCCTCAGGGCGCGACGTCCGTCGTGGTGCCGGCCCGGGAGTGACGCCGGATCTCTGCCGACGGTCCCCGCCGGCTCCCCCATCCCAGCTTGAGCGGGGAAGGGGCGGTCAGCACCGGCAACGCCGTCGCCCGTATCACCCGCTCTCGGACTCCCCGGCCGAAGATCCTGGTCATCCTCCGGTGCCGGTGCGAACCGAGCAGGATGGCGTCGGCTCCGAAGTCTTCGGCCGCATCGGCGATCCGGGGAGCGACACCGAACACCGAGGCGTGGAAGACCTCACCCGTCGTCTCCACCCCGGCCGCCTCGAGCTGGGCGACGGCCGAGTCGAGCAGCCGTGTCGCCTCCTCGCGGGTTTCGACGGTGACCCCCCGCCCGCCCACCAGATAGAGATTCCCGTGCACGACGTGCACCGGCGCCCCGTGCTGGCGGGCGAGGGCACTGGCAAAGCTCACTCCGACATCGCCGGCCGACGTCTCGTCGATGGCCAAGACGAATCGTTCGAACATGTTGGACTCCTTGGCTTCCGATGGCCAGTCACCGCTGCCGACCCCGACTCGGAGCGATTGTTTCCAACATGTTAACCGTGCCCGTGGCGCACCGGTCCACCCCTCCGGGGACACCGGATGGGGCTTCGCGAACCGTCGGGTCGGTCCACCGACCGTGGGCGGTGCGGTCGAGCCGCCGGCGGTCCGCCCGAGGACGCCGCTCAGGCCGGGGGCCCGCTGGTGAGCGTCACCGATGCGGTCTGGGTCTGCCCGGACGTGTCCGTCCACTGCAGCTGCACCGTGTCGCCCGGGTGATCCTGTTCGAGCAGGTTGCTCAGATCGGTGGCGGAGTTGACGGACTTTCCGTCAACCGCGGTGATCACGTCTCCCTGCACCAGGCCGGCGTTCGCCGAGGGTGACCCGGACAGGGTCCCCTCGACGACTGCACCGCTGGTCGAGTTGCCGCCCGCACTTCCGTTTCCGAACCCGCTACCGCCGAACCCGCCGCTGCCGAACCCTCCGCTGCCGCTACTGGCGCTGCTGGAGTCCTCGACGCTGACGCCCAGGAACCCGGTTTCGCCGATGTGGACGGTGGAGGAGGACTTGCCGGCTTCGATCTGCCTGGCCACGGTGAGGGCCGTGGCGATCGGGATGGCATAGGCCTGCGTGCTGGAGGTCTGGTAGCTCGATCCGGTCGAGGCCGCAGTATCCATGCCGATGACCTGGCCCGACGTGTTCACCAACGATCCCCCTGAGTCACCCGGCTGGATGCCGGCATTGATCTCGATCAGACCGGTGAGGCTCTCCGAGTTGCCTCCGCTGTCATCGCTGGCCGTGATCGACTGGTCGAGGGCGACGATCGAACCGCCGGCGGCGCTCGGCGTTCCTCCGGTGCCACCGGCGTTGCCGACACCGACGACCGCCTGACCGGCGGCGGCAGTGCTGTCGGTGGACACGGTCTGGAGGCCGCTTGGCTTCCGGCCGCTCGAGGAGTCGGTGAGCTGGACCACTGCGATGTCACCGGTGCGGTCGTATCCGACGACCGTGCCCTTGTAGGTCTGGTGATTGCCGACGTCGGTGACGCTGATGCTGGTGGCGCCGTCGATCACGTGGTTGTTGGTCAGGACCTCGCCGTTCGATGTGAGCACCATGCCGGTGCCCGCCGCCTGCTCGTTTTGGTAGCTGAGGTTGGTGTTGATGTCCACCAGCCCCGGAGAGACCTTGGAGGCGATCGCCGAGATGTCCGACGGGGCGCCGGCTCCCGTTGACGAGTTGCCCGACGACGAGCCGGAACCGAAGGGGGAGGAGCCGCTCGAGGCGCTCCCACCGAAGGGCGAACTCGAACTACCGGAACCACTCGAGGAGCCCGAGCCCGTCGAGCCGGAGCCTGAAGGGCTCGAGGCGTTGGTCGTGGCCCCCTGCACCGGCCAGACCACCCGACCGAGGCCGGCCCCGCCGATGACGGCGACCACGAGTACGGCGGCGGCGACACCGGCGATGATGCCCGTGCGCTTCTTCGGTGCCGCCGGGGGCGGAGGGTAGGCGTACCCGGGGTGGGCCCAGCCTCCCGGGGGTGGCGGGGCACCGGCACCCGACCAGCCGGCACCGTAGGCGGCGCCGGCCGCTGCACCCGGAGCCCAACCGGGCTGAGCCGGTGCCCACCCGGGCTGAGGTGGTGGGGACCAGACGCCGCTGGGCGGTGTCGGCGCACCGGGGGTGACGGCGGTGCCGGGATCGGTGGGAGCAGGCTCGTCATGCACGGCAGGCGGGTAGATGGCCCCCTGGCCGGAATTGGCCGGCGGAAGGGGGATGGCTGCCGTGGCCGGGGCGGGAGCGCCCTCCACAGGCGCCGTGGCGGCCGGGGGTGTCGTGGCCGGGGCGGGTGCCTCCGCAGTGTCCTCGCTCCGGTCGTCCGCTCCGCTCGGGGGCTGCCAGGTATCGCTCATGTCCATCTACCTTCCGGTTCCGTGTGATCCAACCAGCAATGTCACTCCCCTATATGACTCCTCCCCCCTAAGGCGCTGTTCAAAGGAGCCTATGAATCTCATAAGGAAGCGCGAACCGCCGTCGGTGGCGGCGGGCCTGGTGGTGGCGGCCGGAGGACCGGGGCGGCCGGGCAACCAGGACGGCTGGGCTACTGCTCGGCCATGATCCGTTCGAATTCCACCATCGGGTTGACCGGGACATGCTCGCTGAGCGTGACGGTGACCGTGTGGATGGTGCCGGTGTACGCGAACGGAGCCATATAGCCCTCGCCCACCGCAGGCCCCACCTCGTAGCCGCACGTCATCCCCGAGCCGGTGGCGCTGAAGGCCGCCACGGTGAACACCGGGATCGATCCCTCGGCCACCACGGTCCCGTCGACTTCGAGCACCGCGTGCCCTCCTGTCGGCCCCTGGCGGTCGAAGCGGAAGGTGATCCGGTGCCGGCCCACCCCCACCGGCTGGGAGGCCGAGATCACGTCACGCTGCTTGCCGTACAGGTTGTGGACATAGCGCGGGCATCCCTCCTGGAAATGGAGTGAGAACCCGCCGAGGACGGACCCCTGAGCCAGCAGCACCCCCTCGGCGGGCGCCCCGGCCGGCACGGTGACGTCGGCTTCGATGCTGTGGCTCCGGTTCTTGACGTTGGCGGCCACCGTCTCGGGAACCGGCGACGTCCCCGGGTAGTACGTCGTGGTCAGGCGGGGGGCCCGACGGTCGGGCTTCGGATTGACCAACGTGTGGAGGATCCGGTTGTCGAGCGGCAGGACCTGGTTCGCCCGGGCCTCGACCCACCAGCGGGCGATCATGGCCGCCAGCCGGTCCGGCTCGTCATCGGCCAGGTCGTGGAGCTCGGTCGGGTCCACCGCCACGTGGTACAGCTCCCACCGGTCCTCGCTGAAGGGGGCGTTCCAGTTGATGCCGTCGTCGTAGAGCGGCCCGATGGGCTTGAAGGTCACCGCCTTCCAACCATCGTGGTAGATCGCCCGGCTCCCGAACATCTCGAAATGCTGTGTGGTGCGATGAGGCGGGGCCCCGGCACCACCGGGTTCGAGCATGGAGGCGAAGCTGGTGCCGTCGACGGTCGACTGGGGCACGTACCCGATGGTCTCGGGCAGACCGATCCCCGCCAGGTCCAACACGGTGGGCAGGACATCCACCGCGTGGGTGAACTGGTGCCGGATCCCACCCCGGTCCCCGACACGGGAGGGCCAGCGCACGATGCACGGGTCGGCGACTCCGCCCTCGTGGACCTCCCGCTTCCACCGCTTGAACGGCGTGTTGCCCGCCATGGTCCATCCCCAGGGATAGTTGTTGTGGGCCCCGGGACCACCGAGCTCGTCGATCCGCCGCTCCAGCTCCTCGGTCCCGGCCGGATCGAAGTTCTGGAGCCGGTTGTCGTTGATCGAGCCGGTGGGCCCGCCCTCCGAACTGGCACCGTTGTCCGACACCACGACGACCAGCGTGTCGTCGAGGTCACCGGTCTGGGCGAGGAAGTCGAGCACCCGGGCGAGCTGATCATCGGTGTACGACAAGAACGCAGCGAAGCACTCCATGAACCGCGCCGCCACGCGGCGCTCCGGATCGGACAGGTCGCTCCAGGCCGGCACCCAGGGGGGCCGGGGTGCCATCTCGGTGCCGGCGGGGAAGAACCCGGCCTCGATCTGGCGGGCGAAGGTCTCCTCGCGCCACCGGTCCCAACCCTTGTCGAACCGGCCCTCGTACCGCTCGATCCAGGCCCGGGGCGCGTGGTGGGGTGAGTGGCACGCCCCGGTGGCGAAGTACAAGAAGAACCTCCGGTCGGCATCGACCGCCCGCAGATCGGCCAGCTGGGCGATGGCCTGGTCGGCCAGGTCGGCGCTCAGGTGATAGCCCTCCTCGATGGTCCGTGGCGGCGAGATGGAGTGATTGTCGTGGTAGAGCGCGGGCACGAACTGGTGGGTCTCGCCACCGTGGAACCCGTACCACCGGTCGAAGCCCCGGGCGATGGGCCAGCTGTGGCGGGGTGCGGCCATACTGGTCTCGTCGTCCGGGGTGAGGTGCCACTTCCCCACGGCATAGGTGGCATATCCCTGTTGGCGCAGGATCTCCGACAAGAACCCGTTCTCCAGGGGGACCTCGCCGTTGTACCCGGGGAACCCGACGGCGAGGTCGGCCACCCGTCCCAGCCCGTTGCGGTGATGGTTGCGCCCCGTGAGCAGGCACGCCCTCGTCGGGGAGCACAGCGCGGTGGTGTGGAAGTTGGCCAGGCGCACGCCCTCGTCGGCCAGGCGGTCGATGGCGGGCGTGGCGATGTCCGATCCGTAGCACCCCAACTGTCCGAAGCCGACGTCGTCGAGGACCACCAGGAGCACGTTGGGCGCACCGGCGGGCGGGGTGGTCGGCTCCGGCCACCACGGCGTCGACTCCCGCCAATCGTCCCCGATGACACCGTGGAACGGTGATGCCTCCATGACGACCTCCTGATTGCTGCCTACGTGGGGTGGGGCGGACACGGCAGGGCCTTGTGGACACGGCACGGCCCTATCAATGGCCCGGATGGGAATGGTGCCAGGGCGCAGGGCGCGCCGCCACCCCCGGCGAGCCGGACGATCAGGACGTCGCCGATCCGTCGTCCGGAGAAGAGTCGCCGCCACGCGGTCGGTCACCGGCCCGCTCCGTGCCGGCTCCGAAGGCGTCCTCGAACCACCGCGTGACCTCGGTGCGTGCGGTCACCGCCTCCCCCACCCGGGTCGACACTGCCGCCACCCGCCGGGCCGCCCCGGGCGCAGCGCCGTCGAGCAGTTCGTTCCAGAAGATCCCCCAACCTCCGGCCAGCGCCCTCCCCACCCCGGGCAGCGTCACCATCCGCCCGACCGTCGACACGGCACGGGGGTGGCCGACCAACGCGGCGTGGCCCGCCGCCGTCACCTGTTGGTACGGCAGGTGGGCGCGGGCCAGACGGTGCCGGTACGTCTCGACGGCGCCGCCCGGTGACGTGAGGATGCATTCGGCCGCCGCCCGGCCGCTGGTCATGGCCTGGGCGATGCCCTCCCCCTGGAGCGGGTTGACCAACCCGGCGGCATCGCCGGCCAACAGGACCCTCCCGGCGCCGGGAGTGGTGCCCACCATCCCCATCTTCAACCATCCGCCCAACCTGGCCGGGGGCGGCGAGGTGGCCCGGGCATCCAGCAGGCCGAGCGACACCAGATGGTCGAGGTACCCGGGGAGCAGTCGGACGGCCCGGGCACCGGCCGGACGATCGGCCAAGGTGCCGATCCCCAGACCGACATTGGCGGTGCCCTCCGGCCCGGGGAAGATCCATCCGTAGCCGGGGAAGGCGTGCCACCGGCGTTGCTCCCACAGCGTGATCACCGGCAGGTCCACCACCTGGTCGACATAGGACCGCACGGCGAACCCCCACAGGACCCTCGACCCCTCGACCAGCCCGGCGCTCTCGGCGACGTGGCTGGTGGCGCCGTCGGCCCCGATGACGAAGTCGGCCCGCACCTCGTGGTGGTCCGGGCCCGATCCTCCCGCCGGGCGCACGGTGCCGACCACGAAACCCTCGAGGCCGTCCCCGGACCAGATCGGAGTGCCGGCACGCCCCTCGAGCGGATCGGCCCCGGCGGCGATGGCTGCCGACCGCAGGGCGTCGTCCAGGACGGTCCGGGTCACGGCCAGCGCGCGCCCGGGGTAGTCGACCCCGTCGATGCTGGGGAGGAGGACCCGTCGTCCGGTCGGACCCACCACCACCATGTCGCCGAGCCGGCGTCCGGGGGGCTCGGGCACGCCGAGATCGGCGAGCACCTGGAGGGCCCGGGGCCCGACCACGTCCCCGCACGCCTTGTCCCGGGGGAAGCGCGCTTTGTCCACCAGGGCCACCGAGGCGCCGGCCCGGGCCAGGACCAGTGCCGCAATGCTGCCTGCCGGTCCGGACCCGACGACGAGGACGTCAACGCGCCTCTGGCTCACACCACTCCTCCCGGGCGTCCAACGCCTACGGTGAGATCTTCGCACCAGAGGAGACGTGATGGAGAATCCGGAGCAGAACGATCCGAACCGGTTCGCCCAGGCGCTGTTCACGCCGCTGCCGGGACGATACGACCGGCTGGCGGCGCTCCTCTCCCTGGGCCAGGACGGCCGTTGGCGTCGAGCCATGATCGACCACATCGCGCCCGCCCGCCCCTCCACGGTGCTGGACGTGGCCACCGGTCCGGCCGGTGTCGCCCTCCAGCTGGCCGCTCGGACCCCGGCCCGGGTGATCGGCTTGGACCTCACCCCCGAGATGCTGCGGCAGGGCAAGGAGAACGTCGGCCGCGAGGGCATGGCCGACCGGATCCAGCTGGTGGCCGGACGGGGTGAGCAGCTGCCCTTCCCCGACGCCACATTCGACGCCCTCACCTTCACCTATCTCCTCCGCTACGTGGAGGACCCCTCGGCCACGCTCGAGGAGCTGGCCCGCGTGGTCCGGCCCGGTGGCGCCGCCGCCAGCCTGGAATTCCTGGTGCCCCAGAGCCGGTTCTGGCGGTTCTGGTGGTGGGGGTACACCCGCATCGTGCTGCCGGTCGGGGGGTGGTTGACCGGCGGTCGGGCCTGGTTCGGCGTCGGGCGGTTCCTCGGCCCCAACATCACCCGGCACTACCGTCGGTATCCAGTCAGCTGGACCGTCGAGGCATGGGAGCGCGCCGGCTTCGTCGATGTCGGGGTCCGACGCATGAGCCTCGGGGGCGGCCTGGTCATGTGGGGGCGACGGCGTGGTGGATGAACCGTCGGCGGCGCCCCCCGGGGCCGACGAACCCCGGCCGGCCTTCTATGCCGCCCGGGCCGGTGGCTGGCGCGACTGGTGGACGCTGCTGCATCCCCCCTACACGGCGTGGCACCTGGCCTATGTCGTCATCGGGGCCTGCCTGGCGCCGGTGATCAACACGACGAGACTCATCGCCACCCTCCTGGCGTTCTTCTTCGCCGTCGGCCTGGCCGCCCACGCCCTGGACGAGCTCAACGGGCGGCCGTTGCGGACCCACATCCCGACCTGGGCCCTGGTGGCGGTGTCGGTGGTCAGCCTGGTCGGCGCCGTCGGCCTGGGGGTCGCCGGGATCGTCCAGGTGGGTGTGGCGCTCGTCCCGTTCATCGTCGTCGGCCCGGTGCTCGTGGTCGGCTACAACTTCGAGCTGTTCGGCGGCGTCCTGCACAACACCGTCGGACTGGCGGCCAGTTGGGGCGCCTTTCCCGTCCTCACCGCCTATGTGGCCCAGACCGGCCGGCTGGCCGTCGCCCCGGTGATCGCCGCCGGTGGGGCCTTCTGCCTGACTGTGGTCCAGCGGACGCTCAGCACGCCGGCCCGGCTCATCCGCCGCCGGACCCGGGCCGTGACCGGGTCCATCGAGTTGGCCGACGGCGGGCGCATCGCCATCGACCGGTCGGTCCTGCTCGGCCCCTTGGAGCAGGCCCTGCGCACCATGTCCTGGGGCATCGTGTTGCTGGCCGCGGCCCTGGCCGTGGCCCGGCTCCGCTGACCGGTTCCGCTGACCGGGCGCCGCAGACCGGGCGCTGCAGACCGAGTCCCGGCCGCGTCATCCGGCCGGGGATCAGCGGGGGGGCGGCGCCGTCCATTCGAGGCACTCGACCCGATCCGCCGCGTCGACCCCGAGGTAGTCCAACACCGCGGCTGCGTCGCGTTCGAGCGACCGGCGCACCGCGGGCGACACCGGCTCGAACAACCGGATCCGGATGCGGCCCGCCCGGAGGCCCCAGGTCCCCACCACCCGGCCGCCCACCAGGACCGTGGGACGGAAGATGCCGTTGGTGGTGACGACCTCCCGGTGGGCGCCGGGCCGTGCCCGTCGAGGTACCGCACGGCCAGTCGACCCAGACCCTCCTGCGGCTCGACCGGATCGGGGGCCGGCCCCAGCCAGCCGGCGACGTCGACGTAGGCCCACTCACCCTGCCGCAACGGCCCACGGACGATATGCCCACGCAGGGAGGCGGCGAAGAGGACCTGGATGGACGCCTGTCCGGCGCTGGGGACACGGGCCGCCTCCAACACCGACTTCAACTCCATCCGGGTCCGCGGGCCGCCGCGACGGCCTCCACCACCGCGCCGATCCCCCGTTCCACATCCGACGGTCCGAGTCCCTCTTGGCCCAGGCGACGGAGATTGGCGGCACGGTGGGCCGGGGCGGTGAGGGGGTGCAGCCAGAAGTAGTCCTCGGTGCGCACCAGGTGCAGGGTCCCCCGGTTCAGCCAGGTGACGACGGCGCTCCGGCGATCGGTGAGGGCGGCGTCGACGTCGGCGGCGGTCGTCACCGTCGAGCGGGCCCGGACCGCCAGGCGGGCCCCGCGCCGGTCCTGGGCCTGCACGGCGAGCAGCCGGTCGATCACCGCCTCCGTGGACGACGCCCGACCGGTGCCGAGCAGCTGGGCTTCGAGTCGGGCGCGGTGGACCGAGGGTTGGCTCACCCGCCGCCCGACACGGCCTCGGTCCCGACCGTCGAGTCGGGGTCGATCTCGAAGAACTGGTGCGCCATGGCGTCGAGGCCGACCCCGAACAGTGTCCAGGTCTGTTCCTCCGCCTCGGGGCCCGTCGCCCTCTTGATCCCGTACATGCTGTCCTCGTCGACCCTGCCCCGGAGCGCACACCCCTCGGCGAGGGCGCCCACCGCAATGGTGAACTGCCGGATCGTGAGGTTCTCACGCAGCCGGAAGCCCAACATGGCCAGCACCGCCAGGTAGGCCTGCTCGAAATGGGCGGTGAACGACTCATACCCGTCGAGGAGCGCGGCGTCGATCCGCTCGCGGTGCTCGGCGAGGTCGCCGGTGGTCCGGAGTGTCCATACCCCGATCCACGACGGCCAGTTGGGTGAGTCCAGCAATGCCAACATGTTGGCCTCCCCTCCCACCCGGCACGCCTCCCGCAGTGTCGCCCAACGGGACTCGACGGTGGAGAGGTCCATGTCGTCGAAGACCACGCCGAGGGCGTCCAGCGTCTGATCGAACTCGGCGACGCCCTCGTCGGCGGCGATGGCCACGAGCACCTCGGTCTGGAACTCGGCCTGGTTGTCCCACACCCTCTTGATCACCGACGCATTGGTCAGCCGCAGGCCGGTCTCACGCTCGACCCGCTCGAAGACCCGCTTGAAGGTCAGCGTCTCGGCACCGGTGCCCATCCCGTCGTCACGCAGGATGGCCCGACCCGTCTCGAGGAGCAGCGCTCGGATCTCGTCGCGGGTCTGCTTGGGTCGACGACGCTCGCTCATCCCGTCCTCACCCGTCCAGTGTGCCGTATGCCCGGCCCAGCCGGGTGACCCGCCGGGACGACGGATTCACGCGCGCGACTACCGCGAGAAGCCCCGGGGCGGGCGGGGCCTCCGCTCCGTCGGTCCACCGCGTAGCCGCAGCCAGGGACAGCATTGCAATCCGAAGTTGCAGAGCGGCTGCGAATTCCGCATACTGGTGCCATCGGGCGGCGGATTCCTGATACTTCGATGGTGAGCCAGCCGGTTCGGCCGGCGGCCCGGACGCCTGCGGGTCGGCTCCGTCGAGTATCCAGGGGCAGGTGATGGCCCACGACCCCAGCAGTTCGGTCGTGGCCTGCTGCCCGCTATCTCGCCGGCAGGGCGCGCTCCAAGGTGGCCCCGATGGCGATCACGTCGTCGGGGCTCAGGGGCCCGGGCTCCTCGATCATCTTGATGAGGGCCGCCGGCCATAGGATCCAGATCCCCTCGTGGCGGTAGGGGCGCCGGGTGAGGAGCCGGGTGGGGCTCCCCCAATTGCCCTCCACGATGACGATTGCCCCGTGCACCGGGACCGAAGGATCGGGGAGCGCCTTGGCGACCGGGATCACGTGCTCGTAGGCCCTGTCGACCAGGGCCGTCCTGTCGTGGCCGCCGATCAGCAGCCGGCAGTCGTCGGTCGTCGACCCGACCAGGTGGCGGTACTCGATCAGGCCCCGCAGCTTCTTCGCCTCGACGATCCACACCCCCGACGCGGCCACCACCACACTGTCGACGGTGACCGGACTGTGGGGGATCCGTCGGTCGGTGAGGACCACCGCCCGTTCACCGAGGTCGCGGTGGAGCCGGATCGACATGAGGTACTCACCGTCCGCCCCGGACCTCCACCGTGGATCCACGCGTGGCGGGGAGGCGGGAGCCGGCCGGCCCGACGTCGTTGCCAGGCTTGCGGCCGAGGGATGGGATGCCACGACGGCCGGCCAGCAACCCGCGCACATCACCTTGTCGATGTCCGGATCGTTCCAGCCTTCGTCATGCGGATTGATCTTCGCCCCGCAGTTCACGCACGATCCCCCGAAATGCAGTCGCTCGAACCGGGAGCGCGGCCCCATGGGCCGGATCCGCCTCAGAGGGGCCGCCACGGCCTCGGACCTTCCGTCCCGGTAGCCACGCCGCAGCTCGGGGGGGTACCAGTTGCCGTCCGGGGCCAACCACCACCCCAGCTTCTCGTCGATTCCCACTACGACCGCCTCTCGGACACAGCCGCCTCGCCCTCGCGGGCCTGACCCCCAACCATCGGCAGTGCGGCGCCCGAGCTTGACGTCCGGGGCACCGGGGTGCCCCGACGGCGCCGGTTCCGGGCGCGTTCATCGGGAGGGTCGTTGACGGGACCCCGGGCCCCGGTGCTAAAGTTGACTAGTCCGATCGTTTTTATAGATACTCAGACAGGATCGCACCCATGGGGAACCCCTCGCAGACATCCGTGTCCTTCCTCGAACGCCCGACCGACCCGTGGCCCGCGGGTGCTCCGGCATCACGACCGCCGAGCCCGGCTGGCCGCGACAGGGCTCCGGTCGATACCGACCTCTCCACGCTCGGCACCGTCCTGCTCGCCACCGTCTCCATCTTCGAGGGGTACAAGTGGTTGGACGCCATCCCCACCAGCCACTCCCACCTGTCGCGGGCCGTCTTCAGCCAACCCGGCGCCGCGGCCATCGCCGTCTGCTCGCTGCTGGCCGTGGCGTTCCTGAGCGGCACCTCCCGGCTCCATTCACGTGTGGCCCCGCGTCGGGCACTGTGGGCGGCCGCGGTCGTGGTCTCGACCTTGGCACTGGTGGTCGCCACCTTCGACACGGACAGGACCCGGAGCGCACTGGGGGCTGCCGATCTCGTACTGGCGGGCGTCGCCATCTCCACCCTCGTTCCCATCGGGCGGCGGACACTTCGGACCGGACGGGCCGGGGTAGCCGTCGCCCCCGGGGGGCCGGGTGGACGCGGGTCCCAGCCGACCCGACCGCCCCAGCACACATCTCTTTCCTTCCGGCCCTTTCCCTAGACAAACCGTGCGGATGGGGTCACCCGACTGTTCCGTCGTGGGCGCTCCCAAGGTGGCGGCCGCCAACCCGTACCGGTCGTCGGCATCGGGCGCATCCACCTGTCAGTGTGCGGTTCCGGGCGCGGCGCCGCGGACGTACAGCGCCACCGTCTCGAACCGCACGCCGTCGCGCCACCGGGCCACCACGTCGGCCTAGCCGCGGCCCTCGCCGACCGGTCGGCCCGGTTCCCCGATCGCCGTCGGACCTCGAAGGGGAGCGTCAACCCGGCGACGGGGACGAATCCGACCTCCTGCCGCTTCGGCCGATACGGTGTCGGCGTCCGGCGTGGCGGTGGCGCCGACCCGACAGGAGCGCGAGGCCACCACTAATATGTCAGACGGAATGCCAGATTCTTCCTCTGCTTGGAGTGAGCCTCTGTGCACCGAGCCCCTTGGCGGTCCCGGTGGCACCGAGGCGCGGTGGCGGCCGCCGACCCTCGTGGCCGCGAGGGTCCTCTTCCCGTAACTGCCCTACCGTCCGCCCCACCGTTGACCAGCGAGGACCCACCATGGAGACGTACGAGCCGTTCGAAGGCCAGATCAACCGGACCGAGGCCGAGTCGACACCGTGGTGGCCGACGCCGGCCCATCCGGGCGAGGACGCCCCCAATGTGGTGATCGTTCTCCTGGACGACACCGGGTTCGCCCATCTCGGCTGCTTCGGGTCGGACCTGGCCACGCCCAACATCGACCGCTTGGCCGGGGGCGGCCTGCGCTTCACCAACTTCCATGTGACCCCGCTGTGCTCCCCGACGCGCGCCGCCCTGCTGACCGGACGGAACCATCACTCGGTCGGGATGCGCGCCCTGTCCAACTTCGACAGCGGGTACCCGCACATGCGCGGCTCCATCAGCACGCATGCCGCCACCGTCGCCGAGGTACTGCGTGACGATGGGTATGCCACCTTCGCAGTCGGCAAGTGGCACCTGTGCCCGATGGAGGACGCCTCGGCAGCCGGCCCCTACGACCAGTGGCCGCTCCAACGCGGGTTCGACCGCTTCTACGGATTCCTCGAGGGCGAGACGGACCAGTTCCATCCCGAGCTGGTCTACGACAACCACTCGGTCGAGCCCCCGGCCACCCCCGAGCAGGGCTACCACCTGAGCGAGGATCTGGTGGACCGGGCCATCGGCTTCATCCACGACACCAAGTCGATCCGTCCCGACCGCCCCTTCTTCACCTACCTGGCCTTCGGGGCCATGCACGCGCCCCATCAGGCACCGGCCGCCTTCCTCGAGAGGGTCCGCGGTCGTTTCGACGAGGGATGGGACGTGACCCGTGACCGGTGGTTCGCCCGCCAGCTCGAGCTGGGGCTGGTCCCGGCCGGAACCGAGCTGGCCCCCCGGAACCCCGGGGTCGAACCCTGGGACACGCTGCCGGAGAACCAGAAGCTCCTGGCCGCTCGCCTGCAGGAGGCCTTCGCGGCGTTCCTCGAGCACACCGACGAGCAGATCGGCCGGTTCGTGACCGCCTTGGAAGAGCTCGGCCAACTCGACAACACGCTGTTCCTCCTGCTGTCGGACAACGGCGCCAGTCAGGAGGGTGGACCGTTCGGGGTCATGCACGAGATGAAGTACTTCAACTTCGTGGTCGAGACCCCCGACGAGGCCGTCGAGCGGCTCGACGACGTGGGGGGACCGCACAGTCACGCCAACTACCCGTGGGGCTGGGCCCAGGCGGGCAACACCCCGTTCCGGTGGTACAAGCAGAACACCCACGAGGGTGGGGTCCATGTGCCCCTCATCGTCCACTGGCCCGACGGGATCGCCGGGCGCGGCGAGATCCGTGACCAGTTCCACCACGTGAACGACGTCGTCCCCACCATCTACGAGATCCTGGGCATCGAGGCTCCGACCGTGTACCGCGGGCTCGATCAGATGCCCGTCTCGGGCGTGCCCTTCACCTACGCCTTCGGCGACGCCGCGGCACCCACCCAGAAGTTGGTCCAGTACTACGAGATGATGGGCCACCGGGGAATCGTCTCGGATGGGTGGAAGGCGGTCACCCGCCACCAGCCCGGCGTCCCCTTCGAGGACGACCGCTGGGAGCTCTACCATCTGACCGTCGACCGGTCGGAATGCCAAGACCTCGCCGACGCCATGCCGGGCAGGCTCGCCGAGCTCGTCGGGTTGTGGTGGTCCGAAGCCGAAGCCGAGGGCGTCCTCCCCCTCGACGACCGGACCATCGAGCTGTTCTCCACCCGCTACCGGGACCGGTCCCCCCACCCGTTGAGCCGACGGTACGCCTACTTCCCTCCCATGTCACCGCTGCCGGGCCAGGTGGCGCCGGCTCTCGGCGGAAGGGGATGGACCATGTCCGCCACCGTCGACCGGCCGGCCGGCTCGGGTGGCGTGCTCTATGCGTCCGGCACGGAGAACTCCGGGCTGAGCCTGTTCGTCCAGGACGACCACCTGGTCTTCGACTACAACTGCTTCGGCGACCACTACGTGGTGACGTCGGAGATCACGGTGCCGGTGGGCCCCTCGGTGGTCGGGGTGCACTTCCGGCGCGTGGGACGGGCCGGTGAGGCCACCCTGGTCATCGACGACGTACCGACGGGCGAACTGTCGATCCCGTTCGCCATGACCATGATGTCGAGTGTCGGTCCGAGTGTCGGCTACGACCACGGTTCACCGGTCAGCGACCGGTACTCGGGGCCCTTCCCGTTCGAGGGCGATCTCAAGCGCCTCGACGTGGTGCTGAGCCACACCCCTGGCGGCGACGCCGAGCAGGCCGGCGGGGAAGCCCGCGCCGCCATGGCCCGCCAGTAGGGCGCCGGCTCGTCCGGCGCTCAGCCGGTGAACCGCGCCGAGGCCCCGGCATCGACATCGATCACCGACCCGGTGATGTGGCGGGCGGCGTCGCCGGCCAGGTACACGACGGCGGCCGTGATCTCCTCGGGCTCGATCCACGGGACCGGCTGGACGTGGAGACCGGCCATGGCCGGGGCCACGTCCTCGCGGGTGGGGTGTTCGAGGTCAGGCCGCATCAGACCGTAGAGGGCATCGTTGTGGATCATCGGCGTGGACACGTTGCCCGGAGCGATGGCATTGACGGTGATCCCGAACCCGGCCAGTTCGAAGGCGACCGACTTGCACAGGCCGATGACCCCCCACTTCGACGCCACGTAGGCCGGGATGCCCGGATTGGACGACCGGCCCATCATGGAGGAGATCCCGATGATCCGGCCCCACCGCTGCCTCCGCATGTGCGGCGAGCAGGCCCGCATGGCGTTGAACACCCCGGTGAGGTTGGTGTCGATCGTCTCCCCCCACTGAGCGGCGTCCATCGTGCAGATCGATCCCATGGCCGAGACCCCGGCGTTGGCCACCAGGATGTCCACCGACCCCAATTCGGCCTTCACCCCGTCGACGAAGTCCACCATCGCCTCGAGGTCACGCACGTCTACCGTGGCGGAAACACACCGCCGGCCCTCGGATTCGACCAGGCGCACCGTCTCCGCCAGATCGTCGCTGGTGGCGAGGGGATAGCCCACGCTGCCCAGGTCGTGGCACAGGTCGTTGACGGCGATATCGGCTCCGAGCCGGGCCAACTCCCGGGCGTGGCCCCTGCCCTGGCCCCGTGCGCCGCCGGTGATCACGGCCACCCTGCCGGCGAACGGGGTCCCCGTCCCCTCCCTCTGTCCGGTGTCTGCGGCCATGGTTCCTCCCCGTCGTGCACCACGCGGTGGTCGGTGGCGCAGTGATCGTGCGGGCCGATCCTACGACGAGGCCCCCGTGCGCCCCGGTGTCACGTCGAGCGGGCCCAGGCGCCGAGCACCTGGCGGTAGCCGCGGTCCCATGCGTCGTAGGTGTGGCGCAGCTCGGCGCCGGGCCAGGTGTCCGGCAACAACTGGGCGGGGAGCAGCGGATCCGCCTGCAGGTGCCGCAACACCGAAGCCGACAGCACGAAGCCCGGAGCCAGGTCGTCCGGGCCCTCGGTGGGCTGGGCGGCCAGTTCGTCCAAGAGATCGCCGGCGACACGCATCCATGCCCCGAGGTCCCAGAGGGTCCGGGCCAGCGCGGCCGGATCACCGTCGGGAGTGGCGGTGTACAGGCCCACCTCCGCATCACCGGCCGGGTCGGGCACCAGGGCGATGTTGTCCGGTCGCAGCCAAACCCCCTCGCGCTGCTCGGCCAGGCGCGCCCTCGTCAACCGTTTCCGCCTGGCCGACCGGTCCTCGGCGGCGAGGCCCGTGGTCGTGACCACCACCATGCGCCATGCACCCCCCCACCCGCGGGTCTCACCGGTCAGACTCTGCACCTGTCGGTCCTGGCGATCGAGCAGGTGACCGGTCAGCCGATACCGGCCCGACCCGTCCGTCTCCACCTCGCCGCCCTGCACCATCCGGCTGAGTGCCACACGTGCCCGGTTCTCGTTGATCCCGAACAGGCCGGCCAGGTGGACGAGGTGGGCGACCGGGAGCTCGGGGGGATGCTCGCCGAGGAGGGCGCTGGCCAGGACGGACCGGGCCGTCATCGGTGCATTACCTTCTTGCATCATCTGTTCGATTTATGTAATATGCCACACATGGTGACCACCATGGTGGCCGATCCCGAGGCCCGGCCGGAGGTGCTTCCGACCGATCGGCTCATGGGGAACGGGATGGCCCGACCCGAGCTTCGTCACGATCTCCGCCGGATCGACGACCTGCGGAACGCCATCTCGGTCGCCGGGGTCTGGATCTGGGTCGCGGTGCTCATCGGCGCCGCCGTCTGGATCGACAATCCCCTGGCCTATCTGGCCGCGTTCGTCCTCATGGGGCCGATGTACGCGCGGTTCGCCATCCTGATGCACGAGGCGGCCCACAAGCTCCTGTTCACCGACAAGCGACTCAACGACTGGGTCGGCACGTGGCTGATCGCCTATCCCACCTGGACGCCGATCAGCATCTACCGACGGGGCCACTTCGCCCACCACAAGGAGGAGTTCGGGCCGCGCGAACCGGATATCGCCTTCTACGGCGGCTACCGGTGCGACCGGGCCACCCTGCGGCGGCGCCTCGTCCGCGACGCCGTGGGAATCTCCGGATGGAAGAACTTCACGCCGCTCTTCAAGGTCCTGCGACACAAGGCGGGACGGCGGGTGGCGGGCTCCATCCTGGGGGTGCAGGCCGTCCTGTGGGGCGTCATGTGGGCGGCAACGGGGCGGTGGTGGGTCTATCCACTCTTGTGGTGGCTCCCGTGGATGACCCAGTGGCGCGTGATCAACCGGCTCCGGGCCATCGCCGAGCACGGCGGGCTCGAGGCCAGTCCGGACCGCCGGGTCACGACCCACAATGTCCGTCAGTCCCTACTCGCCCGGTTCTGGTTCGTGCCGTACAACACCGGCTGGCACCTCGCCCACCACGTCGACATGGGGATCCCGTTCCGGAACCTGCCGGCATTCCACGCGGAACTGGAGCGGGCCGGGTACGTCACCGACGAGCTCACCTACCCCAACTACCGCTCACTGTGGAGGGCGCTCAGCTCGGCGGGTTGATCTGATCTGCACGGCCGCCGGCCTCCGTCGGTCCGTGCCTGGCCTGCTCGGTCCGTGCCTGGCCTGCTCGGTCCGTGCCTGGCCTGCTCGTCCGTGCCTGGCCGGTCGATCGTCTCCTCTGGCCAATTGTTTTTCCAGATAACCGACCACCCGTATGTCATTGAGATGTGAGACGGAGGGCGGGCACCGAGCGGGCGGTGATCCCCGGCCGGGATCAGTGTGGACGGCCCCGGAGCTCACGGTAGAGGCGGACCAGTGCCGCCGTCGAGCTGTCCTGGGAGTCGAGGTCGGGTGCGTCCGGACTGGTCAGCGCCGGAGCCAGCTGCATGGCCATCACCTTCCCCAGTTCGACGCCCCACTGGTCGAAGGAGTCGATCCCCCACACCGCGCCCTCGGTGAACACGATGTGCTCGTACAGAGCGACCAGCTGGCCGAGGACCGAGGGAGTCAGCTTGGGGGCGACGATCATCGAGCTCGGGTGGTTCCCCGGCATCACCTTGTGGGGCACCAACTCCGGGTCGGTCCCGTCCGAGCCCACCTCCTCGGCGGTGCGACCGAACGCCAGCACCTTGGCCTGGGCGAAGCAGTTGGACATCAACAGGTCCTGCTGGTCGCCCGCCTCGTGGGTGGACTCGGCGAATCCGATGAAGTCGGCGGGGACCAGCTTGTCCCCTGGTGCAGCAGCTGATAGAACGCGTGTTGACCGTTGGTGCCCGGCTCCCCCCAGAAGATCTCGCCGGTCTGGCCCCACACCGGGGTTCCGTCGCGGCGGACCGACTTGCCGTTCGACTCCATGGTCAGCTGCTGCAGGTAGGCGGGGAACCGGGCCAACCGTTGGCTGTAGGGGAGGACGGCGTGGGTTCCCGCTCCGAACAGGTTGTTGTACCAGACGTTGAGCATTCCCTGAATGACCGGCATGTTGGCCTCCAGCGGTGCGTGGAGGAAGTGCTCGTCGATGAGGTGGAAGCCGGCCAACATATCGGCGAAGGCATCAGGACCGATGGCCACCATCAGCGAGAAGCCGATGGCGGAATCGTACGAGTAGCGACCGCCCACCCAGTCCCAGAATCCGAACATGTTGGCCGGGTCGATGCCGAACTCCTCCACCGCCGACTCGTTGGTGGAGACGGCCACGAAATGCCGGGCCACTGCCTCGTCCCCGACCCCGAGCCCGTCGAGCAGCCAGCGGCGGGCGGCTGACGCGTTGGTGAGCGTCTCGAGCGTGGTGAACGTCTTCGAGCTCACCACGAACAGTGTGCGGGCCGGATCGAGGTCGACGGTCTTGTTGTAGAGGTCGACCGGATCGATGTTGGACACGAAGCGGCACTCGATGTCGGGCGACGCATAGTCGCGCGAGCGCTTCGCAGGCCATGGCGGGCCCGAGGTCGGATCCACCGATGCCGATGTTGACAACGGCACTGATGCGTTGGCCGGTGGCGCCTGTCCACTCGCCCGATCGAATCGACGACGCCACGTCACCCATTCGGTCCAGTACCCGGTGCACGTCGGCCACGACGTCATGGCCGTCCACCATAAGCCGGGACTGTCTCGGCATCCGCAATGCCACGTGGAGCACCGCCCGTCCCTCGGTGGTGTTGATGCGGTCGCCGGCGAACATGGCATCGCGTCGTTCCTCGACCCCGGCCCGTCGGGCCAGCGCCATGAGCGCCGCCAGCGCGTCTCCGGTGACCCGGTGCTTCGAATAGTCGAGATGGAGGTCACCCGCCGTCACCGTCATGGCCCGGCCACGGTCGGGATCGTCGGCGAACAGCTGGCGCAAGTGCCGGTCGCGCAACAGATCGGCCGCCGCCACCAGGTCTTTCCACTCTTGGGTGGCAGGGATATCCACAATTCCGTTGTCTTCGGGTCCCGCTGGGCTCATGCCTCACACTCTCGATCCTGGGGTCTGGCTCTGCCGCAGAAGATTACCCACCATTCACCTTTTGCTGACATGGTCATCGCGTTCCGTTCACCTGACGTTTCTAAGTTTGCAGGCGATGGCAGCGAACAACCACACCGCGTGTTCTCGTCTGGCCGGACTCCCGGAGCGCTCCGGGGGCCGGGACGGTTCGACCTCGCTGCGTCCCGAGGCATGGCCCCCCCTTCCCCTCACGGCGACTGCCTCACTGGCGATGCCTCCCGTGAGGCAGTCAAGCAGCGGTGCAACCGCCCGGGCACGTCGACGTTGTCACCGTGCCGGAGTGTGCACCCTGTTCCGGAGAGCCGCGGTCCAGTCGTGACCGTGGCTTTCCGCGAAGCCGAACCCGGCGTGCTCCCACTGACCGAGCACCCCACCATCCTCATCATCGACGACGACGCCCCGTCCCGCGAGTCGCTGGCGGCGATGCTCTCGGTCGAGGGATTCGACGTCGTGACGGCAACCTGTGGGGAGGAGGCCATCCCTCTGGTTGCCTCGGCGCGACCCTCGTTGATCCTGTTGGACATGCAGCTGGCCGACTCCCAGGGACTCTCGGTGTTCAGGCGCATCTCCACCATCTCTCCCGTGCCGGTGATCATGGTCACCGCCCGGCACGACGAACTCGACGCCGTACTGGCGCTCGAGGCCGGCGCCGCCGACCACATCACCAAGCCCCCTCGGCCGCGTGAGCTCACCGCCAGGATCCGAGCCGTCCTGCGCCGGGTGGGCCACCAGCCCTCCCCCCACGCCGTCGTGGCCGTGTCCACCAGCTACACACTGGGACCGGTGTGCGTCGACCTGGCCTTGCGGGAGACGACGGTGCGCGGCACCCCGGTCAGCCTGTCCCGCAAGGAGTTCGACCTGTTGGCCTTGCTGGTGTCGGAAGCGGGTCACGTCGTGACGAGGAAACAGTGCATGGAGCAGATCTGGCGGGATCGCGCCAAGGGTGACAGCCGCACCCTCGACACCCACGTGAAACGCCTGCGCAAGAAGATCGAACTCGACCCGGCCGAACCGGCGCACGTCTTGACGGTGCGCGGTATCGGTTACCGCTTCAAGCCGTAGGGGTCTGCCCGACACCGTCTTCGTCTCTGCCCTCCCCCTAGTCGCAGACGGGCGTGCGGGCGGGCCCCTACCGGTTGAAACAACCTCGGTCACGTGCGGGTGCCGTAGTCTGTATCCGGCGATGGAGCTCGCCCTAACCGCCGGATCGGTACGGTCCGGCTGATGGCTCCTACCGGAACAGCTTGGGTGCGATACCGGAAGGAGCCGTGTGCCCGCAGTCAGCGTCGACGTCGGCCATCGCAACTCCGAGGCGCCGCTTCGCATCCTCGCCATCGCCGTGGGGGGTGCCCTCGGGACCGTTGCCCGCTACGGGACCGAACGCTCGATGGTCGTCTCCCCGGGGCGGTTTCCGTGGCCGACCTTCGTGGTCAACATGATCGGCTCCTTCCTGTTGGGAGCCATCGTCGTCCTGGTGGTCGAGCGTTGGCCCCCCACCCGCTTCGTCCGACCCTTCGCCGCCATCGGGTTCTGCGGCGGTTTCACGACGTTCTCGACCATGGTCGTCGAGGCGGTCCAGCGGGGTCAGCACGGCCACCTCGGCCTGGCCGCCGCCTACCTGGGCACGTCACTGGTGGTCGGGGTGGTCGCCGCCACCGCCGGGATGCTGGTGGCCCGGGGCCGGCTCCTTCCCCCGCGTGGCGCACCCATCCCGGATCCCGACGACATCGGATCGCTCCGAACCCGGCCGCCGAAGCGCGGGACCGGCGAGCCGGAGCGGGAGGGCCCCCGGTGATCATCCTCGGCCTGATGGTGGCGGGCGCCTGCGGCGCCGTGGCCCGGTACGTGGTCGACCGCTCGGTCCAAGAGCGCATCCCGTCCGACTTCCCCGCCGGGATCCTCCTGGTCAACGTGAGCGGGTCCTTCCTGCTCGGCCTGGTGACCGGTTCAGCCCTCCACCACGGGATCTCGAGCCAGTGGCTGACCGTGGGCGGAACCGGCTTCATCGGGGCGTACACGACCTTTTCCACGTTCACCTTCGACTCGGTGCGGTTGGCCGAAAGCGGGCAGTGGGGATACAGCCTGGTCAATGTCATCGTCAGTCTGGCCGCCGGCGTGGGGGCCGCCGTAGCCGGTCTGGCGCTGGGCTCCATGACCTGACCCACAACGTTCACTGAACGATCATCATGGGGTTGCCCGCGGGTTGTCTGTTGTTCACCTGGGCTTTCTACAGTCCCTGCGGAGGTCTTCCGCGCCCATGGTCACCATCGACGACAGCATCCACGTGCTCGTGGTGGAGGACGAGGAGTCCTACCGGGAGGCCCTGACCTCGGGCCTCAGCCGCGAGGGATTCGCCGTTGCCACCGCGGCCAACGGATTCGACGCACTCCGACAGTTCACCGACCACCGACCGGACATCGTGCTGTTGGACCTGCTCCTCCCGGGCATGCACGGCATCGAGGTGTGCAAACGGATGCGGGCCATCGCCCCGGTCCCCATCGTGATGGTCAGCGCCGTCGACACCGAGCTCGACGTGGTCCTCGGCCTCGAGCTCGGCGCCGCGGGGTACGTGACCAAGCCCTTCAGGCTCCGCGAGCTGGTGGCCCGGATGCACGCCATCCTCCGCCGGGTGTCCCCGCAGGGCGTCCCCTCCCTGGAGACCGGAGGATGGGGGGCCGCCGGGAGCGGGGAGGAAGACGAGGGGCAGGGGAGGCCCGATGTCGCCTTCGGCGGCGTCAGCGTGGACTTCGTCCGCCGGGAGGTCACCGTCGGGGGGGCCCAGACCCACCTGTCCCGTCGCGAGTTCGACCTGTTGGCCGTGCTGCTCACCCCGACCCGGAGGGTCCGGACCCGCGACGAGCTGATCGATCTCCTGTGGCCGGACCGCTACCTGTCGGACAGCCGCACCCTGGACACCCACATCCACCGACTACGGTCCAAGCTCGAGCCCGACCCGGCCGAGCCGCGGTACATCGTCACCGTCCGTGGCGTCGGATTCCGGATCGACCCCGACGGGACCCCGGCAGGGCCCGTGACACGCAGGAGTGCGGACCCCGACGGTCCTGGGTAGGGGACATCCGGTGGACCGGACACCCGGTGCTCCGGGCTAGCCGAACCGTCCGTTCACATAGTCGAGCGTCCGCGGGTCGACGGGCTCGCTGAAGAGCTTGGCGGTCGATCCGAACTCGATGAGCTCCCCGGCCTTGTCCTCGCCCATCAGCAAGAAGGCACACCGGTCCGACACCCGCATCGCCTGTTGCATGTTGTGGGTGACGATGATGATGGTGACGCGGTGCTTCAGCTCCCCGACCAGCTCCTCGATGCGCTTGGTGGCGATGGGGTCGAGGGCGGAGGTCGGTTCGTCCATCAACAGCACCTCGGGCTCGACGGCCAGTGCCCTGGCGATGCACAGACGTTGCTGCTCACCCCCCGACAAGGTGCTGGCATGGGCCTTCAGTCGATCGCGGACACTGTCCCACAGTGCCGCGCCGGTCAGCGCCGACTCGGCCGCTTCGTCGAGGAGCGCCTTCTTGCGGATCCCGTTGAACTTGAGTCCGGCCACCGCGTTCTCGTAGATGCTCATGGTCGGGAAGGGATTCGGGCGCTGGAACACCATTCCCACCCGGCTGCGCAGGAGTGTCGGGTCAGTGGCGCCGGCGTTGACGTCGGTGTCCCCGAGCATGATGCTGCCGGTGACCTTGGCCGACCTGACGGTGTCGTGCATCCGGTTGAGCGCCCGCAGCAGGGTGGTCTTGCCGGATCCGGACGGGCCGATCAGGGCGGTGATCTCACCGGCATGCACGTCGAAGGTGACGTCGCGGACGGCGTTGCGGCCGGCGAACGACACGCAGACGTCGTTCAACCGCATCACCGGCTCGCCGGAGGGCGGATCGAGCAGCACCTGGGCGGTGTTCAAGGAGACTCCTCCTGCGACGGACGTGGTGGTCGGGTCGATCATCGCTTCTCCCTTTGTAGCAGTGCGGCGAGCAGGCGGCTGCCGACACTGAGCGTTAGGACCACCACCAGCAACAGGAGGGCGGCACCCCAGGCGATCTGGACCAGGTCGGGATACGGCTGGCTGCTGTCCGTGTAGATCACGAACGGAAGGGCCTCCATGGGCTTGGTGGGGTTCCACTGAAGGTACTGGTTGCCGAAGATGGTCAAGAGGAGGGGGGCGGTCTCGCCCAGCCCCCGGGCCACGGCCAGGAGCACACCTGTGATGATCCCCGGCATGGCCACCGGCACCGTCACCCGGCGGGCGATGGTGGCCCGGCGGGCACCCGAGGGCCAGCGCCGCCTCGTTGAGGTGATTGGGGACGCCCCGCAGGGCGGTCTCACCGGCCCTCATGATCACCGGCAGCATGATGATGCCGATGGCGAACGCCCCGGCCAGTCCGCTGAAGTGGCCGGTGGTGAGCACGATGGCGATGTAGCCGAAGATCCCGATGGTGATGGACGGCACCCCGGTCATGACGTCGGCGGCGAAACGGATGGCACCGGCGATGCGACCGTCCGACTCGGCGAGGAAGAGCCCGCACAACAGCCCGACCGGCACCGACACAGCAGTGGCGATGGCCCCGATGACGATGGTGCCGACGATGGCGTTCCACACCCCTCCGCCCGGGATCCCCTCGGGATACGTGATCTTGGTGAAGAAGTCGGCGTTCCAGGCCGGGAGGCCCCGGATCACGACATAGGCGACCACCGCCACCAGAGGGATGATGGCGATGACAAGGAACGCCCAACACACGCCGATGGCGATCTTGGATGTGGCCTTGCGCCGGGACAGGGACGCCGCCGCCACCCTCTGGATGGTGCGGCGCCGCTCCAGGATGGGGTCAGTCGGCGGGTCGAAGGTGATCGCCGTCATCACGCCACCGCCACCGATGCGGTAGCCGACGCGGCCGCTGATGGAGGGAGACCCGGCGCAGCGCCGGTCCGGGCGGTCGAGCGGACCAGCACCCTGGCCAGCGCATTCACACCCACGCCGATGACCAACAGGACCAGGCCGGCGCCGAACAGGGCGCTGAGCTCGGTGCCGGTGGCCTCGCCGAAGTTGTTGACGATGAGCGAGGGCAGGGTGGCTGCCGGCGCCTTGAGGGAGTGGGCGATGAACGGGGAGTTGCCGATGACGAGGGCCACGGCCACGGTCTCCCCCAGCGCCCGCCCGGTGGCCAGCGTGAACGCGCCCAGGATGCCGGTGCGCGCACCGGGCACGACGACCTTGCGAAGGACCTGCCACCGGGTAGCCCCGAGGGCCATGGCTCCCTCCACCTGCTCGTTGGGCACGACGGCCAGCACGTCGCGCGAGATCGCCACCATGGTGGGGAGGATCATCACGAACAAGATGATGCCGGCCAGGAGGAGCCCGTCTCCCTGATTGGTCCCGTTGAACAGCCCCGTCCATCCGAACACCTTGGTGAGGAACGGCTCGAGGTACTCGCGGTTCAAGGGGGCGAGCACGATCAGCCCCCACAGCCCGTAGACCACACTGGGCACGGCAGCCAGCAGTTCCACTGCCGTGGAGAGCGGGGGCCGGAGCCGGTGGGGCACCAGGTAGGCCAGCGTCAGGGCGGTCCCCAGCCCGATCGGCACCGCCAACGCGACGGCGATGGCCGTCGTCTCGATGGTCCCGAGGATGAAGGGTAGGAGGCCGTACTGCCCGTGGGACGGGTTCCAGGTCTTCTGGACGATCCAGGAGAAGCCGAGGGTCGAGAACGCCGGTCTGGCGTGGACGACCATGGCGATGACGAACCACGCCACCAGGCCGACGAACAGCGCGGCCACGATGGCCAGCATCGTCCGGTAGGCCCAGTTGGGAAGCGAGGGGCGTCCGCCCCGCCCCACGCCTCCCTTCTGTGTCGTGCTGACTGCGGTCACTTGGTCCGCGTGCCCCTCGTCATCGTTGGATCGAGCCCCGTCGGGCTCACTTCGTCAGCAGGACCTGACCGCTCGGCCCGGTCACCGTGAGGAGCGCCGTGCGGACCTGGTTCTGCACGGCCGGCGGCAGGACCACGTAGTCGAGACCGGCAGCCAGCGCCTGGCCACCTCCGGTGTGGGTCGTCCAGTCGAGAACCTTCACCACCTGTGCGCCGGTGGTGGCGCTCTTCTGCTTCTCCAGCAGGATGGCCCAGCTGTACCCGGAGATGGGATAGCTGGCCGCCCCCGGCTCGTTGACGATGGAGAAGTCGGTGGGCGAGACGTTCACCTTCTGGTCGGCGTCAGCGGCGACCGAGGCCGGCGACGGCACCACGTAGACACCGGCGGCGTTCTTGACGGCGGCGTAGGTGAAGTTGTTCTGGATGGCGTAGGCCAGCTCGATGTAGCCGATGGAGTACGGCGTCGACTTGATGCTGGCGGCCACCCCGGAGTTCTTCGGGGTCTGGGTCGCCGAGGCCGGCCAGGCGATGGTCTTGCTGGCCCCGAGCGTCCACGCCGTCGGCGCCGCCGACATCAGGTAGTTGCTGAAGATGTAGGTGGTGCCCGAGCTGTCGGCCCGCACCTCGGGGACGATGGCGTTGGACGGCAGCGTGACCCCGGGGTTCAGTGCCTTGATCTGCGAGGCGTCCCACGTCTTGATGGTCCCGTCGAAGATTCCGGCCAACGTGACGCCGTCCAGTTTGATCCGCTTGGTCACGCCCGGAAGGTTGTAGGAGACCGACACCCCGCCCAGCGTGTCCGGCACCTGGATGACCGGGCCGGAGGCCGCCGGCACCTTGGCCAGGTCCGAGGAGGACATCGGGACGTCCGACGCCGCGAAGTCGACGGTTCCCGACTCGAAGTCGGTGATGCCGGTACCGCTGCCGACGCCGGAGTAGTTGACCTGGACCCCGGGGTTCAAGGTGTTGTACTCGAAGAACGCCTTGGTGAAGAACGGCTGGACGAACGTCGAGCCTGCCGCCTGCACGGTGCCGGCCGGCGCCTTCAGGTCGGCGGCGATGTAGGCGGCATTGTCACCGGTCAGCGTGCCGCCGGGAGGCGCCGTGGTGGTGGTCGTGGCGGGAGTGGATGACGAGCTGCAGGCTGCCATGAGCAGGCCTGCACCGGCCAAGCCCAGCGCCAGGATCCGCCTCGTCCTGCGCCGTTGACCTGAATTCGGCGGGTTCTTGTCTGAATCCACTGGTGGTCGTACCTCCGTTGAGTGATGGGCTCGGCCCGGTAATGGCCGAGACAGGAGCGCAATGGGCGTCCTGCCGTGACAGTAACGATCGGAGGTGAACGTGCGGGGAAATCCGGGTGAACGAAACACGAACATCAGATGCTCTTGTGATGAACCGGCGGGCGTGGATCTTCGAGCCGGATCAGCCGTGTCGGATCAGACCGCCGATCCGATGTCGCCTTCGTGCTCGTGCCGCAGGACGCGCAGCAGTTCCTCGTATGGTCCGAGCAGATAGGCCTGATCACCGGGAGCGAACCGCGTGTCACGGCGAGGAGGGTGCTCGAGCCGTCCCCCGTCGGCAGCCCGGCTGAGGGCGATGACCCGGGTCTGGGCCGGAAGGTCCACCATGGCCAACCCGTCCAGACCTCGCCCGGGTGCCACCGTCAGCCGACCGACGAGGAACGGCTGGGTCCCGACGGTGAACGAGCCCATGATGTCCAGTCCCAACGCGGCGCCGACGAAGCGGGGCGCGGCCAGCGCCGAGGTGGAGCGCACGTGCCGGAAATCGAAGTGGTGCTCGACGGTGTGCCCGAGGTCGCGATCGAAGACCCTGAGCACGACCGGCACGCTGAGCCAACGTTCCCCGAGGTAGTCGCGGACGGCGAGCCCGGTCTCGATGTTGGTGAGGTCGTCGCTGGTGAGCACCGCCACCGCGGTCGCCGACAGGACGCTCGCATCCTCGAGCGTCTGTCGCTGCGTGGAGTCGCCGATCAGGACCGGGGCCCCCATGGCGCGGGCCTGATTGAGAAACCGATTGTTCTCGTTCCGTTCGACCACCACCACCTCACGGCCCTCGGCCTGCAGCCCCTCGAGCACCCGTATCCCCACCGAGCCGAGCCCGATGACCACCACGTGGCCCTCGAGGCCCACGAGTTGCTGTCGGCCCAACGACTGCTCGATCCTCCAGGACACCAACAGGTTGGTGATGAGGGCGAACACCGTCGTGAGCAGGGTGGCCCCGCCGGCGATCAGGATGATCCCGAAGATCTCGAGGCCGACGGACTGCTGGGAGAACGAGAAGTCACCGAACCCGACCGTCGAGATGGTCTCGACGGTGAAGTAGACCGCCGTCAGTGTCGTCATGTGGCCACCGGATGGCAGCCGGTAGGCCAGGCGCAGGATGACCGTGGACAGGACGATCAGCCCGAAGGCGGCCATCATGGCGAAGCGCAGGGCGCTGTTGTCGTCCGATCCCAGCACCGTGCGGACCCGACGCACGATGGCGTGCCGGCTCCGGCGGTGGGCCGGGAGCTCCACCCCGACGTCGTCTTTCGCTTTGGGGGCCAGGTCGGCCATCTCGAGCTCGTCGACGGTGCCCAGCACCGTGACCTTGTCCCCCACCGAGACCATCAGGTCCCGCCCGGGACAGGCGATCGTGGGGCTCCCGTCCGCCGGAACCACCGCGATGGGGGCGAGGGCCCCGAACAGGGCACGGAGGGACGCGTATCGCTCGACCCCTACTTCCGCGGTGACGAAGCGGGTGCCTCCCAACTCGATCTGGTACGAGTCGAGACCGAGGCAGGCCTCGACGATCGACGGGGCGGCCAGGGCCGCCACATCCAGGACCGTGCCCGGCCCGGTCACCTGGCCCACCGCCGCCCCCACGGCGGCGTTGGTGAGTTGGACCACCACCCGGATGTCCGGGCGCAACTCGCTGATGAGCAAGGCGGTCTCCAGCGTCTGGACCTCGGTCCGTTCGGCGCACACCACCGCCCGGGCCTTCCCCAGCCCGGCCTGTTCGAGGATGCCGGCGATCCGCGGGCTGCCCACGATGAAGGGGATGTCCCAGGCCTCGACGATGCGCACCAGTCGCTGCACGGGCTCCTCGTCCACCACCACCACGGCGACACCGGCCTGGTGGAGCTGTTCGACCATCCGGAGGCCGACACCCTGGAGGCCGCACACGATGACGTGGCCCTCCCAGTGCCGGACAAGGGACTGATCCATCGTCACATGGTGCTCCACCAGCATTTCTTCCAGATTGCCGCAGTGTTTCGAGCAGGTGCACACGCCCAGGGGCCCGCTCCCAGGGGAATATACGTTCGATTCTCCTGTTGTTCATTCGACAGCGCCTGAGAGGCGACATTTGGAGGAACTTCATGGAAACGTTGACGCAGAACCTGCCCCTGCTGCCCCTGACCTCAGGGGTGGTGCTCCCCGGCATGGTCTTCACCATGGCCCTGGAGTCTGACGAGGCCAAGGCGGCCGCCGAGGCCGCCGGAGCGGCCGACGGCCGCTTCGTGCTCGTCCCGTTCATCGATGGCCGCTACGCGTCGGTGGGAGTGGTCGCCGAGGTGATGGAGACGGGCGAGCTCCCCGGCGGCATGGCCGCCGTCGCCGTCCGAGGCGTGGAGCGGGCCCGGCTGGGCACGGCCGTGCCCGGGACCGGTGCCGCCCTGTGGGTCGAGGTGGACATCATCGACGAGGGGCCGGCCTCCCCCGAGGCCGTCGAGTTGGCCCGTGAGTACCGGGCCCTCGTGGAGAACATCCTGGTCAGTAGGGGTGCCGGTCGTCTGGCTGAGCGTCTTGCCGATGTGAGCGAGCCCGGTCGGGTCGCCGACATGGCCGGGTACTCGCCCGACCTCTCCCTGGAACAGAAGGTCGAGGTGCTGGAGACCATCGACGTGGCCGCCCGGCTCGGGCTGGTCATCGCCTGGTCACGCGAGGTCCTGGCCGACATCACGCTGCGCGAGCGGATCAAGACCGACGTCGAGGAAGGCATGGAGAAGACCCAGCGGGAGTTCCTGCTCAGGCGCCAATTGGAGTCCATCCGCAAGGAGCTGGGGCAGCTCGGCTCAGGGGACGAGGACTCGCCAGACGACTACCGGTCGTTGCTGGCCGAGCGTGACCTGCCCGAGGCCGTCCGCAAGGCGGTGGAGCGCGAGGTCGACAAGCTCGAGCGCATGAGCGAGCAGAACCCAGAGCACGGGTGGATCCGCACGTGGTTGGACACCGTGTTCGAGCTGCCCTGGGGCGAGCAGTCCGAGGACCGGCTCGACATCACCGAGGCGGCGCGGATCCTCAACGAGGACCATGACGGGCTCGACGACGTCAAGGACCGCATCCTCGAGCACCTGGCCGTCCGCAAGCTGCAGGCCGAGCGGGGCCTGGCCCCGGTCGGCAGCCGCGGGAGCGGCGCCATCCTGGCCCTGGTCGGGCCACCCGGAGTCGGCAAGACCTCCTTGGGTGAGTCGGTGGCGAGGGCCTTGGGCCGCTCGTTCGTGCGTGTCGCCCTGGGCGGTGTGCGGGACGAGGCGGAGATCCGGGGTCACCGCAGGACCTATGTGGGAGCCCAACCCGGGCGGCTGGTGCGCGCCCTTCGTGAGGCGGGGACCATGAACCCGGTCATCGTGCTCGACGAGGTCGACAAGCTGGGGGCGGACTACCGGGGCGACCCGTCGTCCGCACTGCTCGAGGTGCTGGACCCGGCCCAGAACCACACCTTCCGTGACCACTATCTGGAGGTCGAGTTGGACCTGTCCAAGGTGTTGTTCATCGCCACCGCCAACATGGTCGACACCATCCCCGGTCCACTGTTGGACCGGATGGAGGTCATCAGGCTGGACGGGTACACCGAGGACGAGAAGGTCGCCATCGCCCGCAACCACCTGTTCGGGCGTCAGTTGGCCCGCGCCGCCCTCAACGAGGACGAGGTGATCATCACCGACGAGGCGCTTCGGACCGTGGTCGGCGACTACACCCGCGAGGCCGGGGTCCGTTCGCTGGAACGCGAGCTGGGCCGTCTGCTCCGGAAGGTCGCCGCCCGCATCGCTGCCGACGACGCCGAGACGCCCCTGACCATCGACGCCGGGGACGTGCGCACGTGGCTCGGTCGGGCCCGGTTCTTCTTCGAGGCCGCCGATCGGACGGCGGTGCCCGGAGTGGCCACCGGCCTGGCCGTCACCGGTGCCGGGGGAGATGTGCTCTACGTGGAGGCATCGATGATGGACGGCCCCGAGGGGCTGACCCTGACCGGTCAGCTGGGTGACGTCATGAAGGAGTCAGCGGAGATTGCGCTCTCCTACATCCGTTCCCACGCGGAGGAACTGGACATCGATCCCTCCGTGTTCGCCGGCAAGCGGTTCCACCTCCACGTGCCGGCCGGCGCCATTCCCAAGGACGGCCCCTCGGCCGGGGTCACCATGACCACGGCTCTGGTCAGCCTGCTGCGCAACGTGCCGGTGCACTCGGTCCTGGGCATGACCGGTGAGGTCACACTCCAAGGGAGGGTGCTCCCCATCGGGGGGGTCCGCCAAAAGGTGCTGGCCGCCCACCGGGCCGGGTTGACCTCAGTGGTCCTCCCCGCCCGCAACGGCCCGGACCTCGAGGACGTCCCCGAGGCGGTGCGCGACGAGATGACCTTCCACCTGGCCACCGAGATCGGCCAAGTGCTGGAGGCGGCACTCGGTCCTGCGGCCGAATCGGCGTCCGCCGCCGGTCTGGAGCGGAACGCCGCCTGAGCGTGCGTCTGAGCCGGGGCCCCGGTCTTCCGGGGTCCCGGCCTTCGGCGCGCTCGGCGCCGGTCCGGGATCAGGCCGGGTCGAGATACGCCCGCAGGATCCGGGCCAGCTCGACGGGCTGGTCACCTTGAATACTGTGACCGGCGTCGTCCACCGTGATCACCTCGTCCCTCGGACGGCGCCGGTGGAACTCCTCCTCGTCGGCGTCGTCCACCACCGGGGACAGCGCCCCCCGTACCAGGAGGACCGGCGCGGCGATGGCCTCGAGGTCGTCCCACAGCGGGTTGAAGTCCACCGAGCCGACGTGCATGCCGCTGGAGCCGGCGGGGCGGCCCAGTTGGTGGCGCCACGTCCAGGTCCCGTCCTCCCGCTGCACGGAGTTGTGGAGGACACCGCGGCGGAGCGAGGACACCGACCGGGTCGGGTTGAACTCGATGGTCCTCTGCAGGATCTCGTCGAACGAGGCGAACGATTCCGGGCCGGCCAGGAAGGCGGCGATGTCGGAGCTCTTCTCCCGCGTGACGCCGGGCGTGATGTCGACGAGCGCCAGCCGCGCCACCAGCTCAGGGTGGGCGGCCGCCAGGGCGATGGACGTGGCCCCGCCGAGGGACATCCCGACGACCAGACGGGCCTCGGGGGCCAGGCGTCCGATGGCCACGGCGACATCCTCGGCCATGGCGCGGGGGTTGAGCACCCTGGCGTCACCCGGCCAGTCAGAGTGGCCGTGCCCGGGCAGGTCGATGGCCACCAACGGGACGTCGAGGGCCAGCGCCACCGTGTCCCAGGTGTGGGCGTTCTGCCCCCCGCCGTGGAGGAACACGATGTCGGGGGCGGCGGTGCCCCAGACGAGGGCGCTCACCGCACGCCCGGGGTCCACCTCGACGGATTCCCGTCTCACCACCGGCGGCCCCGTCCACGGGATACCGGCCTCGGCGGCGTTCTCCGCGAAGAGCGAGAACTCGTCGTAGTGGTCCTCGGGCTCCGGGCTCATGCCGCTGGTCCCGCCGGTCCCGCCGTCGCCTCCGGTCCCGCCGTCGTCACATGGCCGAGCTCGGCGATCAGTTCGCCGATGGTGGCGTCGGCGATCGCGTAGGGCGTGTAGAAGCCCACCCGGTCGACGAGGCCCCCGAACCGTTCCACGATGTCCGAGGCCACCTCCTTGGGCGAGCCCACCGCCGCCAGCCTGGCGAGCATGGTGTCATCGATCATCCCTGGCATCTCCTCCCAGCGTCCGGATTTGGAGAGTGTATTGAGCTCGGGCTGCAGGCTCTCCCAGCCCTCCACTTCGAGCACGGGGCGATACGCCGGGGTCGAGGCGTAGAAGGACAGGAGCCACCGGCCCGCCAGTCGGGCCGCCTCCATCTCCGCCTCGTCCCGTCCACAGCACACGATCACCTCGCCGGTCACGGTCAGCGACGACCGGCTCCGGCCCGACCGGGCCAGGCCGGCGTCGATGGCCGGCACGGTCCGCTGGGCGAAATGGGCGGGGGTGTTGAACGGCATGACCAGCAGACCGTCGGCCACCTCGGCGGCGAGCCGGACCATCTGGGGGCCCAGGCCACCGACGGCGATGGGCGGCATACCGAAGGGATTCGGCCCCGGATTGAACATGGGCGGCATCAGGGTGTGCGAGCTGAACTCGCCGTGGAAGTCGAGCCGCTCCCCGGTCTCCCACGTGGTGAAGATGGCCCGCAGGACGCCGATCAGTTCCCGCATGCGGGCGATCGGGCGGTCGAACGCGGCGCCATAGCGGTTCTCCACCTGGGCACGGATCTGGGACCCGAGACCGAGGGAGAACCGGCCCTCCGACAGGAGTTGCAGATCGTAGGCCTGGTGGGCCAGCTGTACGGGATTGCGCGGGAAGGCGATGGCGACGTTGGTGGCCAACTCCAACGTGGTGGTCGAGCCGGCGGCCAGGACCAGCGGCGTGAATACATCGTGGGGGCCCTCGAACGTGAAGGCGCCGTCGACGCCCAGTTCCTCGAGGCGGCGGGCGTGCGCGGGCGCCTCCTGGAGCCCCGACAGCATGGTGTCGAACTTCATCGCCCCATGCTTCCACGCCCTGGCGACCGACCCGGGACCCACCGGCGGCCCCGGTTCCAAAGGGTCGTCGGCGGCCCTGAGGGGCACCGGAACACCGGATCGGAAGTCGGGCCGGTCGCCGGGCCGGAAGTCGGTCGATGACACACTGTGGCGATGCCACCCCTGTTCTGCACCCCCGAGGACGCCGCCTCGCTCATCAGGACGCGGGACACCGTCGGGTTCGGGCTGGGGCCCGGAAATCCCGATGCCCTCCTCACCGCCCTCGGTACCCGCGACGACTGGGAGGACCTGACGTTCGGCGGGGCCCTGTTGCTCGGGTACTACCCCGTGATGACCCACCCCAACGTGTCCTACCGGTCCGGCTTCTTCGGGCCGGCCGAGCGGATCATGCTGGCCGAGGGGGCCAACATCGAGTTGGTGCCGGGAGGCTTCCGGCAGTTCGCACCGATCCTGCGCCGCTACGCCCCGAGGGTGATGACCGCACAGGCGGCACCACCGGGACCGGACGGGACGGTGAACCTCGCCCTCCACCTCGGCGCCACCTACGACGAGCTGGTCATGGCCGGCCGGGATCCCGATCGCCTGCTGATCGTGGAGGTCAACCCCAACCTCCCCCGCACCTGCACGCTCTCCCCCGACTTCACCAACACCATCGACCTCGATCTGATCGACGTGGTGGTCGAAGCCGACGGTACGCCGTACGCCCTGCCCCGGGCCGTACCGGACGAGATCGACGAGGCCATCGCCGATCGTGCCTGCTCCTTCATCGCCGACGGTGCCACCCTCCAGATCGGCATCGGCGGGGCCCCCGACATGGTGGCGGCCAAGTTGGCCGTCGGTGACGGTGGCTCGTACGGGATCCACAGCGAGATGTTCACCGACGGTCTCATGCAACTGCACCGGGCGGGCAAGGTGACCAACGATGCCAAGACCGTGTTCAACGGGGTATCGGTGACCACGTTCGCACTCGGCTCCACGGATCTCTACCGGTGGTTGGACGGGAACGACCAGGTCGCCTTCGTACCCGTCCAGGTCGTGAACGAGCCGTCGGTCATCGCCCGGAACCACGCCTTCGTCTCCGTCAACGGGGCACTGAGCGTCGACCTGTACGGACAGGTGGTGGCCGACAACATCGACGGCAAGCAGATCTCCGGCGTGGGTGGGCACGAGGATTTCGTCGCCGCCGCCGAGCTCCGCCTGGACGACCACTCACTGATCTGCCTCCGCTCCACCGCCGTGGTCGACGGGACCACGCGCTCACGCATCGTCCCGTGGCTGCCCGAGGGGTCGGTGGTCTCGACGCCCAGGCACCACACCGGGATCATCGTCACCGAATACGGGGCAGCCGACCTGTCCGGGCTCACCGTGCGCGAGCGGGCGGCGGCACTGGTCGGTGTCGCCCACCCTGACTTCCGAGGGGAGCTCACCGATGCGGCAGCCACCTTCGGGAGGTCCTGACCCGATGTCGGACCCGGCCACCGGTGGCCGTGCCACGCTGACGCTGGCGACATTCAACGTGCACATGGGGGTGGACGGCTGGGGCCGTCCCTACGACCTGATCGGACAGTGCCGCGCGCTCGACGCCGACATCCTGGTCATGCAGGAATCGTTCACCCCGAGGGACGGGGGTGCGAGCACGGCGGCGAACGTCGCCGTCGCCCTGGGGTATGACGTCGTGGCGGAGGTGCCGCTGGCGCGGGCCCGCCTCTACGAGCCGGTCGCCACCCACTCGTCGCGGTGGGCTCCGTGGCCGAGCCAGGTGCGCAAGGCGCTCCTGCTCGACGGTGAGCGCTGGAAGGCCGGAAGAAAGTCCGCGGAGCGGGTATTCACCCGGGGTCATTGGGGCCTCGCCCTCCTCGCCCGGGTGGTCGTCGGGGACGTCGCCGTCATCCATCTGGACCAGCTCCGGCGCGATCCGGCGCGCCGGGCGGTGATCACCTGCACCACCGTCCTGGATGGGCGTCGGGTAGGCATCTACGGCACCCACATGTCGCACATCACCCACGGGTCCCGCGCCCAGTACCGCCAACTCCGCGCTGTCCTCCCGCACCCGGATACGGCCGCGGTACTGGCGGGTGACATGAACATGTGGGGGCCCCCGGTCAACTCGTACTTCCCGGCGTGGCGTCGCGCCGTCACCGGGAGGACATGGCCGACCCACCGTCCCCACAGCCAACTCGACCATGTGCTCATCACCCCGGCGCTGTCGGTGGTGGGCGCACGGATCGCCGACCGATCGGGTTCGGACCACCGCCCGGTCATGGTCGAACTGGCCCTGGCATGACCCCGGACCGGCCGTGCCGGACCTCGGTGGCGGCACGCAGTAGCGTCGCCCCATGCCCGAATCGCTCGACGGTTTCGACAGATCGACGTTCAGCTTCGAGGGGTCCACGCGGTCGGTCTACCGAACGGGCGACGGTCCCGCGGTCATCGTGATCAGCGAGATCCCGGGGATCACCCCCAAGGTCGCCGAATTCGGCCGGACGGTGGCCGCCTCGGGCCTCACGGCCGTGCTTCCCCACATGTTCGGCGACGACGGCCGGACCCCGTCTCCCGGGTACATCGCCTCGTCCTTCTTCAGCGCCTGCATCGCCAAGGAGTTCACCGTGCTGGCGACGGGACGCACCAGCCCCGTGATCAGCTGGCTGCGGGCCCTGGCCCGGGACGAACACCGTCGTTGCGGCGGACCCGGGGTCGGGGCGGTCGGAATGTGCTTCACCGGTGGCTTCGCCCTGGGAATGATGGTCGACGACTCCGTGGTGGCTCCGGTCCTGAGCCAACCGTCGCTCCCGTTCCCCGTGTCGCGCGCCCATCGCCGCGACGTCGGGCTGTCCGACGACGATCTGGCTCGCGTACAGGCACGGGCGGCGGGCGGGTGCCGAGTGCTCGGACTCCGGTTCAGCGGGGACAAGGCCAGCCCCCCCGAGCGGTTCGAACATCTGCGCGAGCTGCTCGGCGACCGGTTCGTGGGCGTGGAGATCGATTCGTCCCCTGGTAATCCCCACGGGCACAAGAGGACCGCGCACTCGGTGTTGACCGAGGATCTCGACGATCGGCCGGGCACTCCGACCCGGGACGCCCTCGACCAGGTACTGGCCTTCTTCACCGAGCACCTGATCGCGTCCCCGAGCACCTGACGGCGGCGGTCCGGAGGTCCCGCGGTCCCGGTCACACCGTGGCGATCACCTCGCCATGGATCACCGCGAACCAGCCATCGGGTCGGTCGGCCCACCGGCGCCAGGCGTCGGCGAACAGGATCAGGTCGCCGTCCGTGGCGATGCCGTGGGCCACGAGCTGTTCGGCCATCGAGGAGTGGGTGAACCGCTCAGCCCACAGGTCGCCCCACCAGGCCCGCTCCGTCGGCGTGGCGAAGCACCACACCGACGCCGACGGCACCACGGTCTGGAACCCGACCGTCTGGGCCCAGTGGAGCAGCCTCCTGCCGGCGTCCCAGTTGGCGCCGTTGATCCGGGTCAACGCACCGTACGCCTCGATAGCCCGGTCGATCTCGGGCTCGTCGGGAAAGAAGCGGAAGGTGGGATAGTCGGAGTCACGCGCTGCGACGAGGCCCCCGGGGCGGCACACCCGACGCATCTCGGCCAGGGCGGCGACGGGGTTCCCCACGTGCTGGAGCACCTGGTGGGCGTGGACCACATCGAAGGTCCCGTCATCGAAGCGAAGACCGAAGACGTCGCCCGCCTCGAAGGAGACCGGGACACCGGCCTCCTGGGCCGTGGCCGTCGCCTCGGCCACCACCTCTTCGGATGCGTCGATTCCCACCACCCGACCTGGAGCCACACGCTGGGCCAAGTCGCAGGTGATCGTCCCCGGGCCACAGCCGACATCGAGGAGTGACATCGACGGGCGCAGGTGGGGAAGGAGGTAGGCGGCGGAGTTCGCCGCCGTTCGCCAGCGGTGGGACCGCAGGACACTGTCGTGATGCCCATGGGTGTAGGGGATGTCGGTCATTCCCTCAGCATGCGTCGGCGGCGGACCGGGGGCAACGGTAGGGGCCAATTTCGTCTGTTCGGTCGGTACGTCGGCCGGGCTTCACGAGGAGACCCCGTCCACCGGCCTCCCGTCCTCGAGATAGGCGGTGCCGCGGTGGGACAGTGCCTGAGCCACCCGACGCCCGACAGGTCCGCTGAGGAGATCGGACGCCTCGGTCGGCAGGACCCAGCGATGGTCGCCGATCTCTTCGGCCTGCAACACGATCTCTTCGGCCTGCCCGGCGGGCAGTGATCCGCAGTCGAAGAGGTAGCGGAGCCCACCGGGTCGCTCCCTCTTCGGACGGAGGAAATCCACGCATGCCAGGCGCCCGGACGCAACGGTGAGCCCGGTCTCCTCGGCCACCTCCCGCCGACATGCCTCCCAGGGGGTCTCGCCGTCGGCCTCCATCTGACCACCCGGGACCGTCCAACCCGACTTGTAGGTCGGCTTCAGGATCAACAGGCGTCCGGAACCGTCGTTGATCAGCGCGCCGGCCGATGCCGGAATGCGAGGGAGCTCATCGTCGACCATCGCTCCATCATCATCGATCCGGACCACCGGCCGGTGCCATCGGGTGGCCGGCACCGGTCGACCCGGCACCGTCGACCCAATGGGAACCTCGTGGATATCTTTTTCTGTTTTACAATTGATAGGTATGCACCGAGGTGCCCTGCCGTCCGGGTTCAGCCGGGTCCTCAGACCTTGGCCATGTTGTCGAACCGGGTCTGGTTGCCGATGAACGCCAGCCGCTTGACGCCGGTAGGACCGTTCCTGTGCTTGGCCACGATGACCTCCGCTGTGCCCTGGGTCTCGGTCGATTCCGGGTTGTAGATCTCGTCCCGATAGAGGAACAGCACGACGTCCGAGTCCTGCTCGATCGAGCCCGACTCCCTCAGATCGGCGAGCATGGGTCGTTTGTCCTGGCGCATCTCCAGGCCGCGGGACAGCTGGGACAGCGCCACGACGGGCACTTCGAGCTCGCGGGCCAGGATCTTGAGTCCCCGGCTGATCTCCGACACCTCGACCTGGCGATTCTCCGCTCCGTGCCGCCCGGTCATCAGCTGGAGGTAGTCCACGACCACCAGGCCCAATCCCACTCTGCTCTTCAGGCGTCGGGCACGCGCCCGGATGTCCATCACCGTGAGGTTCGGGTTGTCATCGATGTAGATCGGGGCCTCGCTCATCCGGCTGATGGCGTTGCCGACCTTGGCCCAGTCGGCCTCTCGCAGATTGCCCGTCCGCATCCGGTTTGCGTCCACCCGGGCCTCGGAGCCGAGGAGGCGTTGGGTCAGCTCCATATGGCTCATCTCCAACGAGAACAACAGCGTCGGAACATGCAGCTTGATGCCGGCATGGGCCACCATCCCCAGGGCGAACGCCGTCTTCCCCATGGCGGGGCGGGCGCCGACAACGATCAGGTTGGACGGTTGGAGACCGGACAGCTGCTCATCGAGGTCGACGTACCCGGTGGCCAATCCCGTGATGGCGTCACCCTGGTCGTACAGGCGCTGGAGATGGTCGAGTCCCTGGCCGAGCAGGTCACGCAGGGGTGTCATCGAGTCGACCACCCGGCGCTCGGCCACCTCGAAGACCAGGCTCTCTGCCCGATCGAGCACCTCGGAGACGTCTTCGGGCAGGCTGTAGCCGAGTTCGGTGATCTCCCCCGCCACGGAGACCAGTCGGCGGAGCAAGGCCAGTTCCTCGATGATCCGGGCGTAGTACTCGGCGTTGCCGATGGAAGGGGTGTTGGCCTGCAGCGACACGAACACCGACGGGTCACCGATGCCTTCGAGAAGGCCGCGACGTCGCAGCTCCTCGGTGACGGTCACCCAGTCGGCCGGCTCCCCTTCACTGAACAATGAGGTGATCGCCGAGAAGATATGGCCGTGCGACGACTTGTAGAAGTCCTCCGGCTTGCAGACCTCCATGGCGGTGGCAATGGCGTCACGGGACAGGAGCATCGCCCCGAGCAGGGACTCCTCGGCTTCGAGGTTGTGCGGTGGCACTCGCCCGACCTGGGTTCCGTTGCCCCCCATGGGTGACATGAGTCGGCGGGGGCGGGTGTCGTCTAGGGCTTGAACCATCGTTCGTCAACCTTGGCCGACATGGCCTGTGGAACGTAAGTACCTCTTGTTGGGGAAAGAGGCGTGCAAGGGTGTGGACGAACCGTGGACAAGGTGGGCTGCCATGGGGACGCCGGTGACCATGGGGCCATCATCCCTGGCCGGTGTGACAGGTCGGTGGATGCTCCCTGGTGGATCAGCCCGGGAATGCCTGCCGGTCAGCCTGCGGCGACGCTGCCGGTCAGCCTGCGGCGACGCTGCCGGTCAGCCTGCGGCGACGACGTCCACCGTCAGCTCGAACACGATGCCACCGACCAACTCGACCCGGACACTGTGCTCGCCCACGGTCTTGATCGGCTCTTCGAGGACCAGGTCCTTGCGATCCACCACCGCACCGGTCTGGGTCTCGACCTGGCGGACGATGTCAGCAGCCGAGATGGAACCGAACAGGCGGTCGCCGGTGGCCCGAGCCGACATGGAGATGACGTTTCCGACCAGCGTGCGGGCGACGGTCTCGGACGACTCGCGGTCGCGGGCGTCCCGGAGGTCCCGCGAGCGCCGCATTGCCGCCGCCTGGCTCTCCACGCCGGGGGAGGCCACGATGGCCTTGCCGGCGGGCAGGAGGTGGTTGCGGGCGAACCCTCCGGACACGTCGATGATGTCACCACGCTTGCCCACCCCGTCGATGTCGCTGCGGAGGAGTACCTTCACGTCAAGCCCCGCCTTCTTCGACGATGACCTCGGTCAGCGTGCCGTCGCCGGTACCGGTGACGTCCAGGACCTCTTCGACCACGACATCCTCGGCCGGGGCCTGGCGAGGGGCATCGTCGGCCAGCGCCGTCGAGGTGGCGTCGGCGGACAGCGACCGCTCTTCGTCCCTCCGGCCGCGGCCCGAACCTCCCTGGCCGCCGTAGCCGCCCTCACGCCCCCGGCCGCCGCCACGACCGCCGGGGCGCTCCGTGGTCGTGCGCTGGGTGTACGGAAGGAGCACCAGTTCACGGGCGGTTTTGATGGCGATGGCCACATCGCGCTCGATGCTGAGTGCAGTTCCCCGACACCCGACGGGCGCGGATCTTGCCCCGGTCGCTCATGTACTTGCGGAGCATGCCGACATCTTTGTAGTCGACCCACTCCACCCGGTCCTTGCACAGGGCACACGGCTTCTTCTTGATGCGCCGGCCGGTGTCCTTCGGGGCACGCCTGGCGGTGCCTCCGCGATCGTTGTTACGTGCCATGACTAGAAAGGCTCCTCGCTGTATCCATACCCTTGCGGTTCGGCGGCCTGGCCGCCGGCGGACTGGCCGCCACCCCCGCCGGATGCCCCCGATGGGCGCCCGCCCCCGCCGGACCCGCTGTCGCCGGGCCCCCGCCGCTCGTTCTTCGTGACCTGGGCGGTGGCCCAGCGGATGCTGGGCCCGATCTCGTCGGCCACGACCTCGACCTTCGACCGCTTGTCGCCGTCGGGGGTCTCCCAGCTGCGCTGGTCGAGCCGGCCGGTCACGATGACCCGGGAACCCCGGCTGAGGCTCTCCGCCGCGTTCTCAGCCATCTCACGCCAGCAGACCACGTCGAAGAACGAGGTGGCCTCCTCCCATTCCTGGGTCTGACGGTTCTGCCACCGGCGGTTGACGGCCAGCCCGAAGCTGGCGGTGGCCTGACCGGTATTGGTGAACCGGAGCTCTGGATCGCGGGTGATGTTGCCCACCAGCGTCACGACGTTTCCGTTGGCCATCTCAGCTCTCCCCACCGGTGGATGCAGCGGCCGCGGCGGCCCGGCGGCCGGCGACCTTGTCCGGCAGGCGGATCACCTTGTGACGCAGGACTTCGTCGGCCAGGACGAACACCCGCTCCATGTCGGCGACAGCCGGGGGTTCGGCGGTCAACTCGATGACCACGTAGTAGCCCTCGCGCTTGTGCTGCAGCTCATAGGCGAACGTCCGACGACCCCAGCGCTCCACCCGGCCCGGGTTGCCCCCCTTGGCCTTGAGTGCCGCCAGTGCCCGATCGAGCACCCCGTTCACGGCCGACTCGTCGGCACCGGTATCGAAAATCACCATTGTCTCGTATGGCCGCATGGGCGGCTCACCTCCCTCTGGATCGGACAGGACATGCCCGAGCCCCACGTCGTGGAGCAGGTCGGAACAGATGGCCACCCGCAGATGGCCCGGAACGACCGCAGTACTCTACCGGCAATCCGCAGGGGGGCCGCACCGGGCCGCGTGCGCCGCTTCAGCCAGGGCTCAGTGGTAGACCTCGGCGTCGGCGGGAAACGATCCGGAACGGACGTCGGCGGCGTAGCGCGCCACCGCGTCGGTGGCCGCGGGGCCCAGCTCGGCGTACCGGCGCACGAATTTCGGCACCGTGGCGTTGAAGCCGAGCAGGTCGTGGAAGACCAGCACCTGTCCGTCGCAGTCCGGGCCCGCACCGATCCCGATCGTGGGCACCTCGAGGGACTCGGTGATGACCCGGCCGACCGATTCGGGGATCCCCTCCAGGACCACGGCGAAACAGCCGGCGGCCACGATCGCCTTGGCCCCGACGCTGAGGGCGTGGGCGGTGGCCTCGTCCTTGCCCTGGACGCGGAAGCCACCCATCACGTTGACCGACTGGGGCGTCAGCCCGAGATGGCCCATGACCGGGATCTCCGCGGCCACCAGGGCCTCGATCATGGGCACACGGTTGAGCCCGCCCTCCAACTTCACCGCCTGGGCCCCGGCCCGGATGAGGGTGGCGGCGTTCCGGACGGTGTCCACCGCGTCGAGGTGGTAGCTCATCCAGGGGAGGTCGGCCACGACCAGGGGCTCGGGTCTGGCTCGGGCCACGGCCGCCGTGTGGTGGGCCATGTCCTCGATGGTCACCTGCAGGCTGTTCTCATAGCCGAGCACGTTGTTGCCCACCGAGTCCCCCACCAGGATGATGTCGACGCCGGCGGCGTCGGCGATCCGGGCCCCGGGGGCGTCGTACGCGGTGACCATCACCAGTGCGGGGTGGCCGGTGCGCCGCTTGGCAGCTCGGACGGCCGGAACGGTGACCGGCGCGGACCGGGGTTCGGGCATGTGAATCCTCCTTGTCGAACCGTCCAGCGCCCGGAGGCTGCCGGCGGCATGGGCGGCGATCAGTTCAGTCACCGCGGAGCACTGCGTACGCCAACCACCAGCCTAGCGGTGGTCGGGGGAGAAGGCGATGGCCTCCCGGACCTCCGTCCGACATGCGATGGCCTACCGGTTCGGGGCCTACAGTCTGGAAATGGCTCCCTCCCGCTTCAACGGAAAGTCCGCCCTCGTGACCGGGGCGGCCTCGGGAATCGGGCGGGCGACGGTGATCCGCTTGGCCGACGAGGGGGCGGCCGTCGTCGCCACCGACATCAACGGGCCCCTTTTGGAGAAGCTGGGCGTGGACACGGTCGGCCTCCCCGGCGCGGTGACCACCCAGGTGGGCGATGTCAGCTCCGAGCACGGCGTCCGGGAGACGGTGGCGGCGGCGCTGGCCGAACTGGGCCGACTCGACGTGGTCGTCAACGTGGCCGGCGTGCTCTCCTTCTCGCACACCCACGAGCTGTCCCTCGACGAGTGGAATCGACTGATCTCCGTCAATCTGACGGGGACGTTCCTGGTCTGCCGTGAGGTGCTGCCGCACCTCCTCGCCACCGGCGGGAACATCGTCAACCTGGCCTCCACCGCCGCGCACAAGGGTCAGCCCTGGGCCACCGCCTACGTGGCCTCGAAGGGCGGTGTCCTGTCCTTCACCCGCTCACTGGCCGTGGAGTACGCCGCCCAGGGACTGCGGGTGAACAGCATCAGTCCGGGGGGGATCGACACACCGATCACCGGTGCCTTTCACCTCCCCGAAGGTGCGGACATCAAATTGCTGTCCCGGGTGACCCCCATCGGAGGATTCGGATCGCCGGAAGGGATCGCGGCCGCCATCGCCTATGTGGCATCCGACGAGGCGTCCCACATGAACGGCGCCGACATCGTCATCGACGGCGCCACCATCGCCTGACTGCGTCCCGCACCGCACGCGGCGACGGCAGGTCAGCCGAGGGTCGACCGTCCATCCGTCGCCCACCAGTCGGCGGTGATCTTCAGTCCCTTGAGCGGCGACCGGGGCAGCATCTCCTCATAGGTGCGCCGGTAGCCCGTGTGGGCGATCAGCCACTGGCCGGCGACCTTCACGTAGCGGTCCGTGTAGAACGCCGCCCCTTGGACGTTGATGCCGATGTCGGTCAGGATCACCACGTCCTCGAGGGCCCACACCCCCTCCGCCGATTCCGGCCCGGTGAGGTCGATCTCGGGATGATGGCACCGGTGGCTCGACAACATCGTCGTGGCGCCCATCGACGACCGGAGGAACGCCATGATGGCGTCGCGACCCTCGAATTCGTAGAGCCCGCCTCCGTACCGCGCGGTGGCATCGGGCGTGAAGCACGTCTCGATCTCGTCCCACAGCTTCTGGTCGAGGCACCGCAGGTAGCGGTATTTGAGCCGCTTGATCAGCTCGATCTCGACGAGGTCTTCGGGGGTCATGGTCACTCCTCTTGGTCTGCCGGCCCGGGGCCCGGGCCACTGCTACGGGGTCCCGGACCGAGCACGGTCAGCGGATGGTGCCCGCACCGGGGATGAGCGGGAGATCGAGGGCCGTGACCCACCCCGGGGGGAGGTCGTTGACGGCCGGCACCGCATTGAGGGCTCGCAGCCCGGTCGCCAGGCATCCCGCCGCCGCGGCGTCGCGGCCGGACCCGTCCGAGAAGCGGAACGCCGTCTCCTGGGTGATCGAGGGCGATCCGTCGATGACCACCCGGTAGACGTCGTCCTGATTGCCACGGGGCCACTCGGGAGCAGCGTCCGTCCCGACCCGGTTCACGTGCTCGAGGCAGATGCGGGGCTCCCCCCGGTAGATCCCGTTGATGGTGAACCGGATTCCGGCCACCTCGCCGGGGTTGATCAGGCCCTTGGCCGTCTTGATGGGCTGGTCGGTGACCCATTTCTCCCAGGTGGTGGTGATCTCGTCGAGCTCGATGCCGACGGCATGGGCCATCATCGGGACGGTGGCCCCCCACGACATGACCAGGATGTCCCGGTGCTCGAGCAACGGGGTGAACTCCGGCGGCCTGCCGATTCCCATCTCGTCCTCGTAGTCCCCCTCGTAGTTGATGTAGTCGAGGATCTCGAGGGCGCGCACCTGGCGCACCTCGCCGCACAGCCCCATCAGCGTCATCGGGAACAGGTCGTTGGCGAATCCGGGGTCGATGCCGGTGGTGAAGCAGGACGACGATCCAGCCTGGCAGGCCTCGGTGATCGGGTCGATCCAGGTCGGCGGATTGAGCGCCATCGAGGGCCACACCCACGGCGTCATGGCCGTCGAGCAGACGTCGATTCCGGCCCTGAGGAACGTCCCGATGTCGCGAAGGTTGTCGGTGGCATGGGCGGCGGTCGGGCCGTAGTGGACCAGGGCATCGGGAGCCAGGTCGACGAGCGCCGATCGGTCGTCGGTGGCGGTGAGACCGATCGGGTCGATCCCGCACAGAGCGCCCACGTCCTGGCCGGCCTTCTCCGGGTTGGAGACCCCGACCCCGACCAGTTCGAAGTTGGGGTGCGACAGGATCTCGGGGATCACCATCTTGCCGACGAAGCCCGTCCCCCACACGACCACCCGCTTGCGATCGGCACTCATCGGAGCATCTCCCCGGAGTTGACCAGCAGGTACTGGCCGGTCACGGCCTTGGCGTGCTCCGAGGCGAAGAAGGCGGCGACGTCGGCCACCTCCCCGTCCTCGGTCATGCGGCGCAGGGGGAACTTCCCGACGATGTCGTGGAGCACCTCGTCCGGCGTGCGGCCCTGGCTGGCGGCCGTGCCGTTCACGTACATCTCCACATTGGGACCCCACATCCACGAGGGGATCACCATGTTGCAGCGGATGTTGTCGGGTCCGAGCTCGTCGACCAGGTAGTACATGGCCGACAGGAGCGCGCTCTTGGAGGCGGCGTAGCCACCCTGGGGTAGGGCCGGCTGGAACATCGACTGCGAGCCGATGAGGACGACCGATCCGCCCCCGCCGGCCTTCATGGCCGTCGCCACCGGCCTGATCACCGTCAGGGCACCGAGGACGTTGGTCTCGAACGCCTTCCGCCAGGCGTCGAACTTGAGATCGTAGAGGCCGCCCCAGACGTTCTCGTAGGCGGCCACCTGGATCAGGGCGTCGACGGAGCCGAAGCGCTCCTGGGCCAGGTCGACGAGCGAGTCACACGACTCGGGGTCGGTGATGTCGGTCACGTGGGTGGCCACCCGCTCGCCACTCGGGTCGAGCTCGCCGGCGATGGTCTCCAGGGTGGGGCCGGTCCGGGCGGCCAGGACCACCGAGGCCCCGTCACGGAGGGCACTGGTCGCGCACTCGCGGCCGAGGCCCCCACCCACACCGGTCACCACAACGGTCTTTCCTTCGAGCATCATCCCCCTCTTCTAGACGATTTCGGGATGGAACGCGTTGCAGTTATTGAAATCGAGCCGCCGCCGAGGCCCTCACCAGGCCTTCCATTCCCACGGCCGGGGCACGCGGGCGACACTGCCTGATGGCCGACGGTCCCCCGGTGGCCGCGGCCCGCCCCGGACTACAGGCTGGCTCGTCCCCGCAGGGGCTTGCGGGCCACCGCCTCCACCCCGGCGCCGGCCGGGTACATCCGGGCCAGGTGGTTCCACGAGCACTGGGCGCACACCTCGATGACGTAGCAGACCACCGGATCCTTGCGGCGCCAGTAGCGGGTCAGCTCGGTCTGGGTGGCTACACAGCGTCCGCCCGGAGGAAGCCGCGAGCCGAAGACGAACGTGACCTCGACGAGATCTGCCTCCTCGCAGATGGGGCACGGACTCGCCGGACGGGCGGCCCAGGTTGCGGGCGGCCCGCAGGAGCTCGGGGTGGGCGTCGCAGACGTCCATACGCGACAGCCGGCCCTTCCGGTACTCGCGGATGACCGCGTTCCGGGCCAGCAGGTACTCGACGCGCCCCCCCGTGGGGGACGTTTGGACACCCTCGAGCGATCCGGGTCGAAAGCTCACGCCGCCAAGGGTAATCCCTCACCGGTGCCGGGGGCACCCTTTGGGCCACCGTCGCGCGGACCGTGAGGGCGCGCCGGTGCCGACGTCGCAGCGTGGTCGGGAACCGCGGGACATCCGGGTATGTATTGCATTGATATATCGATCTGATATATCGTAGCGATCATGCCGTCCGCCGACGAAGTCCTCCCCGACCCCGAAGGGCGGCGGTGACGTGCTCGACCTGGCCATCCTCGGGCTCCTCCACGACCAGGAGCTGCACGGCTACGAGATCCGCCGGCGGCTTCGCGACGAGCTCGGCCTGTTCGCCAACATCTCGTTCGGTTCCCTCTATCCGGCACTCTCCCGACTGGAGAAGGCCGGGGCCGTGACCATCGCCGAACACGACGGCGCCGCAGTGGTTGCCGTCCCCATGCCGCTGACCGGATCCTTGAGCGGCGAGCGGGCCGGGCTCCGTGCCCGACGGGCCGGCAGCGCCAGGGGCACCAAGCGCTCCCGGAAGGTGTACCGGATCACCGAGGCGGGCCACCGGCACTTCGAACAGCTGCTCGACGCCGACGAACCGGCCGGGACCGATGACACCCGAAGCTTCAACCTCCGTCTGGCCTTCGCCCGGTACCTGGCACCCCAGGCCCGGTTGGCCCTCCTCGAGCGACGCCGGTCCCACCTGGCCAGGCGCCTGTCCACCGATCGGGTCCGGGCGGCGGGCCAGGGTCTCGACGACTATGCCCGATCGCTGGTGGAGCACGGCACCGAGGCCACCGAGCACGACATCGCCTGGCTCGACCGCCTCATCGAGGCCGAACGGCACAAGCAGACATTCCGAACCGATAGCCGCGATCCCCGCGACGGGGACGCCGTACCTGCAACGAAGGGAACCAATTGATGAGCAAGATCCGAGTGGCGATCGCCGGTGTGGGCAACTGTGCGAGCTCTCTCATCCAGGGAGTGGAGTACTACCGCGATGCCGACCCCAGCGAGACCGTTCCGGGTCTCATGCACGTAGTCCTGGGGGGCTACCACGTGAGCGACCTCGAGTTCGTGGTCGCCTTCGACGCCGACGCCGCGAAAGTGGGCACCGACCTCGGCAAGGCCATCTTCGCCGGCCAGAACAACACCATCCGGTTCGCCGGCGTGGGAGAGCTCGGGGTGACGGTGCAGCGGGGTCCGACCCTCGACGGGTTCGGCAAGTACTACCGCGAGACGGTCGAGGAGTCCCCTGCCGAGCCGGTCGACGTGGTGGCCGCACTCAAGGACGCCCGGGCCGACGTGCTGGTCAGCTACCTGCCGGTCGGCTCTGAACAGGCCCAGCGCTTCTACGCCGACGCCTGCCTCCAGGCCGGGGTCGGGTTCGTCAACGCCATCCCCGTGTTCATCGCCTCGGATCCGGAGTGGGCCCGCAAGTTCCACGCCGCCGGACTGCCCATCGTCGGTGACGACATCAAGAGCCAGGTGGGCTCGACCATCGTCCACCGGATCCTCACCCGTCTGTTCGAGGACCGGGGGCTGGCCCTCGACCACACCTACCAGCTCAACGTGGGCGGGAACATGGACTTCAAGAACATGCTGGAGCGGGACCGCCTCGAGTCGAAAAAGGTGTCCAAGACCCAAGCGGTCACCAGCCAGATCGAACACGGGGCGCTGCCCGCCGACGATGTCCACATCGGCCCGTCCGACCATGTCCCGTGGCTGCACGACCGCAAGTGGGCCTACATCAGGATGGAGGGGCGCAACTTCGGCGACGTGCCGCTGAACCTCGAGCTCAAGCTCGAGGTATGGGACTCCCCCAACTCGGCCGGCGTCATCATCGACGCGGTGCGTTGCGCGAAGCTGGCCCTCGACCGGGGGATCGGCGGACCGCTGCTCGGGCCGTCCGCCTACTTCATGAAGTCGCCCCCCGTGCAGTACCACGACGACGTGTGCCACCAGATGGTGGAGGCGTTCGCCGCCGGCGACCGGGGGCCCGTCTGGCCCGAGGACTAGGGCCGCGGGCTGCGGTCCTGGCCTTCCCACCACTCGACCAGGCGCTTCGTGGCCTCATCCACGCCGAGCGGCCCTTCGTCCATCCTGAGCTCCAAGAGGTAGGCCAGCGCCCGGCCCACGTCACGTCCGGGCCCGAGGCCGAGCGTCTCCATCACCTGGGACCCGTCGAGGTCGGGACGGATGGAATCGAGTTCCTCTTGTTGGCGCAGGTCGGCGATCCGGGCTTCCAGCTCGTCCATCCTCCTGCCCAGGGCCCGGGCCTTGTTGGCGTTTCTCGTGGTGCAGTCGCAGCGGGTCAGCTCGTTCAGCTGATCGAGCAGCGGGCCGGCGTCACGCACGTAGCGACGCACCGCCCGGTCGGTCCATCCGAGGCGGTAGGTGTGGAAGCGGAGGTGAAGGTTCACCAGCTCGGTGACGATTTCGACCTCGTCGCTCGGATAGCGGAGCGCCTGCATCCGGGCCCGGGTCATGCGGGCGCCCACCACCTCGTGATGGTGGAACGTCACTCCCCCGTCGACGAAGGCCCGGGTCTTCGGTTTGCCCACGTCATGGAAGAGGGCGGCCAGCCGCAGCAGGCGATCGGGGCTGGTCTTGTCCACCACGGCCAGCGTGTGGGCCAGGACGTCCTTGTGGCGATGGATCGGATCCTGCTCGAGGGCCAGGCCGGGCAGCTCGGGCAGGAACTCGTCGGCCAGCCCGGTCCGAACCACGAACCACAGAGCCACCGACGGGACGTCGACCATCATGATCTTGTCCAGTTCGTCGCGGATGCGCTCGGCCGACACGATGCCCAGCCGATGATGGCCGGCCTTGATGGCCTCCACCAGGTCGGGCACCGGCTCCAGCTGGAGCTTGGCGATGAACCGGGCGGCCCGGAGCATCCTCAAGGGGTCGTCGGCGAAGGAGACGTCGGGGTCCAGCGGGGTCCGCAACCGGTGCACCGACAGGTCGGCCAACCCATCGAACGGATCGATCAGCTCGAGCTCGGGAAGGCGCAGGGCCATGGCATTGATGGTGAAGTCCCGGCGGGCGAGATCGTCATCCACCCGATCACCGAAGGCCACCACCGGCTTGCGCGAGTCGGGCTGATAGACCTCGGCGCGATGGGTGGTGATCTCGTAGACCTGCCCTGCCCGCCGGCACCCGATGGTCCCGAACCGCTTGCCCTGCGTCCAGACTGCGTCCGCCCATCCCGACACCAGGTCCTCGATGGCGTCGGGCCGGGCGTCGGTGGTGAAATCGAGATCGCGCCCATCGTCGGTCTCGACGATCCCGGGCTCAGCCACGATTGCATCCCGCACCGACCCCCCCACCAGGTAGAGCGAGTAGCCCGCCGACCGGAAGCGGTCGGACAGACCGGTGGTGGCCTCCACCAGTGGCCGTAATCTCTCAGGGAACACGCCGCCGAGGGTAGTTCGACTGGCGTAGGCTGCCGTCCGAAGTGGATCGGGAACGAGGCAGCCTGTGCCCCAGCGGCAGCCACCCCCGGGCCGGCGAGCCAGACGGGGACCGGCCCGCCCCGACCATCGGGGTGGGGAGCAGTCGTGCCCGGTCGTGGGCGGGACGGCGGGCCCTGTGGCGCATGGCCGCCGCTGCCGTCTCGTGCATGACGGCGCTGGCCGGCCCGGCGGTGGATCCGTCGCCGGTCGGGGCCCACACCGTCGATCCACCGCCGGTCCTCACCGCGGCGTCGGCCTCGTCCCCCTCTCTGATCCTCGACTACCAGACGCCCTCGGTCGGACCCGGTCAGCCGTTCGACCTGCAGTTGAAGGTGGGAGGCAGTGCCGCGTCGGTGCCATCGGGCCAGCTGGGCCTCTCGGTAGCCGTCTATGCCTGCCTGTCCAGCGTCTCGAGCTTCGACCAGTCCGTCACCGCCGCCACCCCCTCGGACGGCGAGCTGTCCAGTACCCCGACCGCACTCCCCATCAGCACCCTCCCGACCACCGCGGACGGCGCCATCGATCTGTCGATGCCGGTGAGCTTCGGCGAAGGAACCGCTCCGGCGTCGTCAGCTCCGTTCACCATCGACCTTTCTCCGTCCGCCGCCGAATGCCGCGCCTATCCGTCCGGGGGCGTCTATCCGGTGAAGGTGTCGCTGACGAACCTGGCCAGCGGCCAGTCCCTCGGCGGATTCACCACCCACCTCATCTACGCCGCCGCCGCCAACACCCGGAAGCTCAATTTCGCCCTGACCGTTCCGCTCCGCGCCTCCGTCGGGGCGGCGGCCGACCCCAGCCCCCGCCGCCTGCTGGAGCGTCCCTCCGCCGCCCTCGAACCCCCATCCCCCGCCGCCATGGCCGGGATCGCCGGTGTCGTGGCCGCCGTGGCCAAGAACCACGTGGCGGTCACCCTGGACGCGAGCCCACAGACCCTGGCCGCCATGGACGGCTCCGGCACGGTCAAGCAGTTGGCCGCGCTGGCCACCACCCCCAACGAGTACCAGTTCACGAACTCCCCCTACACCTCTGTCAACGCCTCCAACCTGGTGGCGGCGGGACTGGCCGGTGAGCTCGTCGTTGCAGATCTCCCGAGGGACGGGCATCCTCTCCTCCTTGGTCACGCACCCATCGGCGGCGGCGGCGGACCTCGGTCCCTGGATCACCGGTGACGGGCTGACCGTGGCCTCTGTCACCCAGCTCCGGGGCGACGGGTACAGCCAGCTCGTCGTCCCCAGCGGCTCGATCACCTCCCCACCCACCGACGGCTCGGCGGCCGAACCGTTCAGCCTCTCCACCAGCCGGGGTCCGATGGCGGTCATCGCCTCCAGCGCCGACCTCGACGCACGATTCGACGAGCGCGCCGGGAAATCCGGTGTTGGCCGCCCATCAGTTGGTGGCGGAATTGGCCCAGATCTACTACGAGAAGCCCAACGACAGCTCCCCGCGGGCAACCGCCGCGGTAGCTCCCACGTCCTGGGTCGCCGACCCGAAGTTCGTCGACGCACTCCTCGGCGCCCTCGATGCCAACCCGATCATCCAGCCGGTCACGACCTCGGAGCTCTTCGCCTCGGTGCCCTCGGTCGGGATCTGTCGCAGCGGCTGCCGCCTTGCCGGCAGTGCCGGGCCCGGTGGCCTGCCGGTGGCCGCCATCCGCCACCAACGTCAACAGGTCGACGGGTTCTCGTCGGCGGCACCGGCCGCCCGGTCGGTAGGCACCCAGCTCGGTGACCTGGTCCTGGCCGCGGAGTCCGAGATCCTGCGCCCCGCCCAGCAGAGTGCCGTCCTCCACAACGCGGGGTCGGCGCTCGATGCCCAGCTGCAGCAACTGACGGTCGGTGGCGACCGGACGGTCACCCTGACGTCGCAGCAGGGCACCCTCCAGGTGACGGTGGTGTCGAACGCGCCCTATCCGGTTCATGCCGTCCTGACCCTGACCAGCGACAAGCTCCTCTTCCCGAACGGGACCACCCAGTGGTCCGAGCGGACCACGCTGTTACCGGCCGTGTCGGGCACGGCCCACACCAACGTGGTCCCGGTACCGGTCCGCACCCGGGCGTCGGGCGTCTTCAGCGTGGACATCGTCATGCACTCGCCGTCCAACCGGCTGGAGCTGGCCGCCGGTCAGGTGAGCGTGCGCTCCACCGCCACCTCGGTCGTGGGCATCATCCTCTCGGTCGGCGCACTGGCCGTCTTGATCGTGTGGTGGGCGCGGACCTCCCTGCGGCGGCGGCGCCAGCGGCGGGACGAGGCGGCGCCTGATCTCAGTGCCGCTCCGGAGCCGGGGTGACCGGCCCCGAAGTCGACGGGTTACCCGCCGCTCCAGGGGGCGGGCGGCGCAGGCTGGCCGGCGCCACCCTCGGGATGGCGGTCGGCACCACCCTGTCGAGGATCACCGGCGTGGCCCGGGTCATCGCCCAGGCCACCGTGCTCGGCGGCGCCGCGTTCGCCGACGGGTACAACCTGGCCAACACCACGCCCAACATCATCACCGACATCGTCATCGGCGGGGTCCTGTCCGCCACCTTCGTGCCGGTGTTCGTGGACTACCTGTCCACCCGACGGGGCGAGGAGGCCTGGCGGGCGATCTCCGCCGTGGTCACGGTGACCATCACCGTGCTCGTCGCCGCCACGGCGGCATTCTTCGTACTGGCCCCGCAGCTGATCCACCTCTACACGGTGGCCAACCACAACCCCGACGTCGTCCAGCAACGGAGGGAGGCGGTCTTCCTGCTGCGCTGGTTCGTCCCCCAGCTGGCCTGTTACGGACTGATCGCCCTGTTCACGGCGTTGTTGAACACCCGGGGCAAGTTCGCCGCCCCGATGTTCGTCCCCATCGCCAACAACCTGGTCGTGATCGCGGTGCTGGTCTGGTTCCGGGTCCTCGTCCCCCACCCGAGCCTGTCCACCATCGACACCCACCACAGCGCACTGGTCCTGCTCGGCATCGGGACGACGCTCGGTGTGGTCGTCCAGGCCGCGCTGCTGGTGCCTTCGCTCCTGCGCTCCGATCTCCACATCCGGTTCCTGTGGGCGCCGGCCCACGAGGCCATGCGCACCATCGCCCGGCTCGCCGGCTGGACCTTCGGGTGGGTCGTCGCCAACCAGGTGGCACTGTTCGTGATCCTGGCCCTCGCCGACGGCGCCGCCCCCGGTACCGTCTCGGCCTACAACTACGCCTACACGTTCTTCCTGCTCCCCTACGGGGTGGTGGGCGTCTCGGTCATGAGCGCGGTGACGCCGTCGCTGTCGGCGCGCTGGGCACTGCGGGACGTCGCCGGCTTTCGCCACCGGATGGCGTTCGGGCTGCGGGGCATCCTGGCCATCATCATCCCCTCGGCCGTCGGGATGCTGATCCTGGCCCGGCCCCTGATCGACCTGGTCCTGGCCCACGGCGCCTATTCGATCGCCGATGCCCGCTCCACCTCGGCCGCCTTGGCCATGTTCGCCCTCGGGCTGCCGGGGTTCTGCACGTTCTTGTACATGATCCGGGTGTTCCAGTCGATGCAGGACACCCGCACCGCCTTCAAGCTCTACCTGGTGGAGAACGCCATCAACATCGTGCTCGGCGTGCTCCTGGTCGGCCCGCTCGGCGTGCGCGGCCTCGCCCTCTCCTTGTCCATCGCCTATACGGTCGGCGCCCTGCTGGCCATGGCCGTGGTGCGCCAACGAGTCGGCGGGCTGGGTGGTCCTGATCTCACGACGCCGGTGAAGCGGGTGTTCGTCGCCTCGGCGGTGATGGCCCTGACCACGGTGCTGGCCGTGAACGTGAGCGGCGCCGACTCGGGGCTGGCCCTGCTCGGCCGGGTCGTGCTGGCCATCGTGGTCGGATCGATCACCTACGTCGCCACCGCCGGCCTCCTCGGCGGCCGCCAGGAACGGAGGGTGGCCACCGAGCGGGCCGATCGGGCCCGGGCACGGCGCCGACGCAGCCACCGACACCGCGGCACCGCGACCCGGTCGGAGTCCGCACCGCTCCCGAGGCGTTCCGTGGCAGACTCGACGTCGGTCCTCGGATTCCCCCTACCGGCACCTGCGGCCGGTCACCGTCGAATCGGGGACGCCGCCGGGGCCCGAGGGCGAGATCCAGCCCGGGGAACAAGAGGATGATGTCGATGGCCCGGATCCGGGTGGTAACCGATAGCGCGAGCGACCTCTCGGCCGGGCTGGCCGAGGAACGGGGCGTCACCGTCGTGCCCCTCTCCATCCGGTTCGGGTCCGAGGAGTTCGTGGACGGATCCACGCTCTCGAAGGACGAGTTCTGGCGTCGTTGCAAAGCAGAGCCCGGTGCTCCCCGAGACCTCGGCACCCGCGCCGGGTGCCTTCCACGAGGCGTTCGTGGCGGCGGCCGACGGCGGCTACGACGGCGTGCTCGTGTCTCAACCTCTCGTCCGGCGTGTCGGCCACCTACCAGGCGGCGGTGACCGCGGCCAAGACGCTGGGACGACCGAATCCCCGTGCGGGTCATCGACTCACGCTCGATGACCATGGGGCTCGGCCTGATGGTGCTGGACGTCGCCGACCTGGCCGCCACCGGCGCCGACCTCGACCAACTGGCCGACCGGGCAGAGTCCCTGATCCCCCGGACCCAGGTCTTCGGAGTGGTCGACACGCTCGAGCACCTGGAGAAGGGGGGCCGGATCGGAGGGGCACGGGCCCTGTTGGGCTCGCTGCTCTCCATCAAGCCGGTGGTGACCCTGGTGGACGGGGTGGTCGAAGAGGAGTCGAAGCAGCGGACGCGCGGGCGTTCGCTGCACTACCTGGCCGACAAGGCCAGGAACTCCCCGCCCATCAGTCGACTGGCGGTCAGCAACGGCGCCGCGACCGACATCGACGAGTTCGTCGGCCATGCTCGACGGCGTGGCCGATCGAGCACCCGCTGGAGGTGGTGGACCTCGGCCCGGTGGTCGGGACCCACACCGGGCCCGGAACCGTCGGCCTGAGCATCGTCACCGCTGACTGACAGCCGCTCGGAGCTCGCTCGGCCGGCGGATGGCCGGCCACCCGGTCCCGCCTCCGGCGGGCGCGGCGGGCGTGCGGACTATCCTCGCACCATGAATCCGAAGCCCGAATCGCCCCCGTCCAGCTTGCCCGGCTCCGGCGCGCTCGGTGATCTGCCCACCCGTGGGGCCGATCTCGTCGACACGCTGGTCGAGCTGCTCCGGGACAAGACCGTCCGACCGCTCACCCTGGCCACCCGGGCCGTCGTCTTCGGCATCATCGTCTTCGCCGCCAGCGTCGTGACCGTCGTCCTGTTGTCGATCGCCCTGATCCGACTGCTGACGGTCTACGCCTTCGACGGCCGGGTGTGGCTGTCCGACCTGGTGGTGGGGGCCCTCTTCGTCATCCTCGGCGATCGTGGCCTGGGCCAAGCGGGTCGATCCGAACGCCGGCCCGTCGGGAGGCCCGGCATGACCGAGTCCCGGCAGGTGGTGATCGTCGGATCAGGGCCGGCCGGCCTCACGGCCGCCATCTACGCCTCGCGGGCCCAGCTGTCTCCCCTGGTCATCGAGGGTGAGCCGTCCTCGACCAGCGACCAACCCGGGGGCCAGCTCATGCTGACCACCGAGGTGGAGAACTTCCCCGGCTTCGTCGACGGCATCATGGGTCCCGAGCTCATGCAGGCGTTCCGGGAACAGGCCGCCCGGTTCGGGGCCGACTACGTCACCGCCAAGGCGTCGCGGGTGGACCTGGCGTCACGGCCGTTCGGCGTCTGGGTCGGGGACCCCGAGGCGCGCCGAGCCCACCTATGCCGCCGATTCACTGATCATCTCCACCGGCGCCCAGGCCGCTCATGCTCGAACCTCCCGAACGAGGAGCGGCTGCTCGGCTACGGGGTGTCGACGTGTGCCACCTGCGACGGCTTCTTCTTCCGCGGTCGGGAGATCGCGGTGGTCGGGGGTGGGGACTCCGCCCTCGAAGAGGCGCTCTTCCTGACCCGTTTCGCCGACAAGGTCACGGTCATCCACCGGCGGGGCGATCTGCGCGCCTCCAAGGTGATGCAGCAGCGGGCCTTCGCCCACGACAAGATCACGTTCCTCTTCAACACGACGGTCACCGACGTGCTCGGGGACACCACGGTGTCCGGGCTCAAGGTCCGTGACACCATCAGCGAGATGGAGTCGGTCCTCGAGGTGTCGGGGCTCTTCGTGGCCATCGGTCACGAGCCCAACACCTCGCTGTTCAAGGGCCAGCTCGACATGGAGGACAACGGGTACCTCCGGACCTTCGACGGCACCCGCACCAACGTCGACGGGGTGTTCGCCTGCGGCGACGTCCAGGACCACCGCTACCGCCAGGCCATCACCGCGGCCGGATCCGGGTGCATGGCCGCTATCGACGCCGAGCGGTGGCTCGAGGACCAGCAGGCCTCCCACCGCTGAGCCCAGTCGACTGGGAATGAGCCGGGCCCGATCGGTGGTTGACGTAGCGTGTGTCAGTTGGGCACACCTGCAGGGCCCGCCGAACGGGCAGGAGGAAACGACCGTCATGAGTGAGAAGATCACAACCCTGAGCGACGCTAGCTTTGACGAGCATGTCAAGTCCTCGGACGTGCCCGTGCTGGTGGACTTCTGGGCGGAATGGTGCGGCCCGTGCAAGATGATCGCCCCGGTACTCGAGGAGATCGCCGCCGAGCAGGAGGGCAAGCTCGGGGTGGCCAAGCTCAACATCGACGACAACCTCGACATCACCCGCCGCTTCGACGTCATGAGCATCCCGACGCTGATCCTGTTCAAGGACGGCGAGCCCGCCGCCCGGATCGTGGGCGCCAAGGGCAAGGGTCAGCTCCTCCAGGAGCTCTCGGCCCACCTGTAGGGGGCACGGGTCCCTCCGACCCGACCCGGACGGACCGCCCGGGTCGGACCGTCGGGGTCCAGCGGGTGAAGCCGGAATTCACCATTCCCCTGTCCGTGGGCGCCGAGGGACCGGCGGTCTCCGACGTCCAGCAGCGCCTCGAGCACCTCGGGTTCTCGTCGGGCATCGACGGGGAGGGATGCTTCGGGCAAGGGACCAGGGCGGCCATCGAGGCCTTCCAGTACCGGCGGGGTCTCCGGGTCGACGGGGCGTGCGGGAACCAGACCTGGTCTGCCCTGGTCGAGGCGGGACGCCGACTGGGCGATCGGTTCCTCTACCGGCGGACCCCCATGCTGCGGGGCGACGATGTCGCCGAGTTGCAGCAACGCCTGAGTGCCCTGGGATTCGACACCGGTCGGGTGGACGGCATATTCGGCGACATGACGTCTGCTGCCCTCGGCGAGTTCCAGAGCAACGTGGGGATCCCGGTCGACGGCATCGCCGGCGCGTCCACCGTGTCCGAGCTCCTTCGGTTCGGCACCCGTCATGACGATACGGAACTGGTCACGGCGGTCAGGGACCGGGAACGACTCCGCCAGGCTCCGCGGACCCTGGCCGGCCGGCGGGTGGCCATCGGCGAGGAGGGCGGCCTCGACGCCACCGTGGCGTCCCTGAGGCGCATGCTGATCCACCACGGCGCAACCGTGACCACCCACCACCACCCCAACGGGTCGATCCAGGCCTCCGAGGCGAACGCCGGGGGCGCCGAGGTCTACATCGGCCTGCGGCTGGACACGGGCGGACCCCACTGCACGACGGCCTACTACTCCGGCTACCGGTACTCGTCGCCGGGCGGCCGCCGATTGGCGGAGCTAATCCAGGTGGCCCTGTCCCAGACGCTCGCCCTCCCTGACCAGGGAAGCCGAGGGATGTCCCTTCCCGTCCTACGCGAGACCCGGATGCCCGCCGTCATCTGCGAGATCGGGCCGGCGACCGTCGTGGTCGAGCAGGCGGCCGTCGTCGCCGGCGCCCTCGCCGACGCGTTGGCCGAGTGGGTGGGGTCGGTGTGGGAATGAGGTGCCCTCACCCTCGACCTGACCTCGGCTTTCGACCGTAATCCACAACCTCATGCACAGGGTGTGGACGAAGCTCTACCGCGGGTTAAGGGATCGAATGCTACTGATAGTGGTCAAAATGATCCCAATTGTCGCATTATGTCTCGTTATCATCACTCACAGTGGTAACTCCTACGCTACTGATGACTCACTACGTCCCACCATCAGCTTGTAGATGCGCTCGAGGTCTTCGAGGGTGGCGAATTCGACGACCACCTTGCCTCGCTTGGCCGACAGGTCAACCTTCACGCGCGTGTTGAGGTGGTTCGACAGCAGTTCCTCCAGCTCGAGAATCCCTGGCGGCGGCAGTCGGCGGGGCCCCGCCGAAGTTTGGCCTGATCTGCGATTGACCCTTCGGTTCGGGTCGGGTCTCTCCGACGTCGCCCGTGCTCGCTCCCCCATCCGACGGGTCAGACCCGTGCTCGCGGATCATGTCCTCGACGGCACGGACAGTCAAGCCGTCGGCGATGACCGCTTTGGCCAGAAGCTCTTGATAGCCGCGATCGGGCGTACCCAGCAGGGCCCGTGCGTGACCCGGGGTGATCTGGCCCTCGGCAAGCAGACGCTGGACGCCGGTCGGCAGCTGGAGCAGCCGCAGTGTGTTCGTCACCGCGGTCCGGCTCTTCCCCACCCGGGTTGCCACCTGGTCGTGGGTGTAGCCGAACTCTTCGATCAACTGTTGATAGGCCGCCGCCTCCTCGAGCACGTTGAGGTCCTGGCGATGTAGGTTCTCCACCAGCGCCTGCTCCAGGCTGTGGATCTCGTTTGCCGTCTGGACCAGCACCGGGATGGTCTGGAGCCCGGCACGCCGGGCCGCCCTCCAACGTCGTTCACCGGCGATCAACTCGTACTCGTCGGCTGCCTCGCTGCCGATCTGGCGAACCAGGACGGGCTGGAGAATTCCCAGTTCCTTGATCGACGCGGTCAGGGTAGCCATCGTCTCTTCGTCGAAATTGACCCGTGGCTGGCGCGGGTTCGGAGTGATGCTGCCGATCGGGACCTCGCGCAACGCCGAGGACCGGTCCCCCACCACCTCAGTGGGAATGAGGGCGCTCAGTCCTTTCCCCAGTCCGCTACGACGTGCCACCGCTGACCTCCTTGGCTAGTTCCCGATACGCGATGGCGCCCCTCGACGCCGGATCGAAGGCGGTGATGGGCTGCCCAAAGGAGGGCGCCTCCGAAAGGCGAACGGTCCGGGGAATCACGGAACGGCAGACCTTTGCCCCGAAATGAAGCCGGACTTCGCTCGCCACCTGATCGGCCAGTTTGGTGCGGGCGTCGTACATGGTGAGGACGATCGTCGAGATATCCAATTTCGGATTGAGATTGGACGCAACCAGGTGAACGTTCCGCATCAGCTGGCTCAGACCTTCGAGTGCGTAGTACTCGCACTGGATGGGTACCAGCACCTCGTCCGCTGCCGCCAATGCATTGACGGTGATCAGGCCGAGTGAGGGAGGGCAGTCGATGAGCACATAGTCGAAGTCGTCGATGATCCCCTCGATGGATCGCTTCAGTTTGAGCTCCCGGCTGAAGGCCGGCACCAGTTCGATTTCGGCTCCGGCCAGCGCGATGGTGGCAGGGGCCACGAACAGGTTCTTCATGCTGGTCGGCTCCACGCAGTCTTCGAGTGATGCGTCCCTCATCAGCACGTCATACATGGACAGTTCGAAATTCCGGGCATCGATGCCCAGGCCCGTGGTGGCATTGCCCTGGGGATCGAGATCGATCACGAGAACCCTGAACCCGAGCTCAGCCAGGGCGGCCCCCAGGTTGACCGAGGTCGTGGTCTTCCCGACCCCACCTTTCTGATTTGCCACCGCGAGCACCCGGGGGAGTGGATTGGCGGATGCCGACTGGACACTGCCGGAGTCTGGTGACCGTTCCTCCGGGGTGCTCGGGGCCTCCTCCTCTCCCACCGTGCCGATGCTGGCCCGATCCTCGGCCACGGTCGTCCCTTCGACACCCGGGACCACCGGGTCGATGTTCTCCGACTGGACCGCCTGCTCTTCCGATGGCTCGGCGTGGGCGTCAACTTCCCGTTCGATCTCAAGTGATCCGGCGACCGGAGCCGAGATCTTCACCGCCGATACCGCCGGTTGCGGATTGTCGACTGCCCCCTCCGAATTGGGCGGCAGAACGCTGTCCAGCTCTGCGTGTGCCGTCGCCACATCGGAGATCGTCTCGCGGAACGGGGTCGATCCTCCTGAAATTGATCGCCGGCCCCGAATTCACAGAGCTGGGCGCAGGGGCGATCGGGGTTTCGGACGCTGGACGAGGGGGAGTAGTCGAGGGTTGCTCGGCCTCCGAACCGTCCGGTGGAGAACTCTCAACCAGCGTCACAGCCCCTGTCGGCGTCGGCAGATCCGGCGAATCCCCCCCAGCGCCTTGACCATCTTCGGGGCCGGATCGGTTCCGACCTCGACGAAGGCCCCGCATTATCGTCTCCTCGAGTAGGCAAGCTTCAAGAACCTCATCCTCCCCCGCCCCGCCAACCAGGTCAAGCATTTCACCGAAATGTTTCACGTGGAACCTCCAGGCCTCGCCGAAACTCGTCGGTGACTTCCTCTCGGAACCCGGAATCAGCACGGAGTCCGTTCGATGGGGATGGTGCCATCTCTCGCCCGACAGGCGGTTTCGATCTCGCGGCCGGGTGGCACAGTTCCGCCCATCACCCGGGGTGAGCGGGTGCCTCCGGTGACAAGTTGGGGCCGACCAGCGACTTCGTGGCCCGACAGTCAGCATTCCGGAGCGTCACCAGAGGCCTCAGGCCGATCTGACGCCCCATTCCCCCGGCGCGCCGACTGCCCACGGTGGCCGGCGGTGACTCCTACTTCGGTAGCGTCCTCTTCAGTAGCGAGTAGTTCAGTAGCGAGTAGCCCACGACACGCTCCGGTGCTGTCGGGTGTGGTTTGCCACCTACTTCCACGACACAGCCGTCGGAAGTGCCCGGTAGACCTCACGGATCCTCAGGGATTCGATCTCCGCAAGCCGCCGGAGCTCCATGTCGGTGGCTCGATCCCCGAAGACGTGCTCGGCCAGGTGATTGAAGGGGAGGGATCACCGGTTGGGCACCGGGAGGGATCACCGGGGTGGGGGAGCCGGCCATTGCCCCGGGGTCCAGTCGGCCGTACGTTCCACGTGAAACATGGCGATCAGAAGATCGGTCGTTTCGAGGGGATACCCACTCGACGCGGAAATCGGTCTGGGGTCTCACCGGTCTTCCGGAGCACCTGGTATCCGAATCGGGCGTCGAACCGCTCACTTGGGCCGATCGACAGGCCCAACTCGGCCAGACCACGGCTGGGCCAGCGGGCCTCGGATTGGTGACCAGGCGGCTCCGACACAACCAGGACACCCTGGGCGGACAGAAATGGGGCTCCACACTCTGCCACTACGGCTGGCGATCCGAACGATCGGGCAGTCACCAACTCGAAGGCCCCTCGGGTACGCGTCCTCCCTACCCGCTTCCTCGGCCCGTGAACGGGGGACCTCGATCAGCTGTCCGGGGAAGAGCGCGGCCGCCTCCGCGGCCAGGAACGAAGTTCGCCTCTCGTTCGAGTCCAAGAGGACCACTCTGGAGTCCGGCCAGCACGACGCCAGGATCAAGCCCGGGACTCCGCCGCCGCTGCCCAGATCGACGAGTGATCTCGGCGGTCGACCCAGCGCCATCTCAACGCAGTAGACGAAGCCGAGGGAGTGATCCATCTGATCGCCGATCGGCATCCCCCCCAGGAAACCCAATTGGACGGCCGTCTCGAGGACACGTGCCACTCCCGGAGCTATCCGGGCACGCAGGGCGATGGCGTCGCTACCGGCGGGGTCCTTCACTGGACCGGGTCAACACTCCGCTGATGCCCGGTGCTTCCGCAGAATCGGTGGGCGGTGAGGAGCGCAGGGCCATTCCCACGAACAGGGCCACCCTCAATCAAAAGTGGCACCGGAGTATCTCCGGTGCCACTTTTCGTCCTTCCGAGAGTGGGACTCCCGGTCGGCATCAACTTGATGGGTGGATCACCACAAACCTCGATGGCTCCGTACCGTCCGACCGGGTTTCCACCCCTTCGATCTCATTCACGGTGTCGTGGACCACCTTGCGGTCGGCAGGGGACATCGGCTCCAGTGCTCGCTCCTCACCGGAACTCTTGACTTCCTCAACGATACCGGCGGTAAACCGTCGCAGCGCGGCTGACCGCTTCTCCCGATAGCCGCCCACATCAACCAGAATTCGGTCTGTACGGTTCTCCGACTGACGTTGTACGAAGGTCCTCGTGAGGTCCTGGACGGCCGCCAGTGTCGCCCCGCGGGGTCCGACCAAGAGACCGAGGTCCTCTCCCACCGCAGCAACCTGGACCGTCTCCTCGTCCAGCTCCGTGAACCCGACGTCCGCAACCAACCCGAACTCCCGGGCCAACCCGGCAACGAACTCCGTGGCCGCCTCACCTTGCTGCTCCAGCGTCAGTGACTCCTGCATGCTGTCCTCACTCTCCTCGGATGTCCGACCCGAGCTCTGATTCCTCTGCGATCCTGTCTGCCCGCGTCCCTCGCCGGTCCCACGTTGCGAACCTCGACGCCCTCTATTCCGAGTCGAGGACCCGGCCTTCGTGCCGTTCGAGCCGGATCCGTCCCCCTCGCCACGCGGCTCTGAAACAGGTGAGGAGGGCGAATCCTCAGTCAGCGTACCGCCGGCACCGTCAGCGCTCCGCGGCTTGCTCGACCGGGACCGGCCGCCGCCGTTGGCCGACCCCGAACCTCGTGCCGATCCGCCACCCTTGGCCCGATCGGTGCGCTGCCGGCGCCCTCGCTTCGGTGGGGGAGCCACCGGTCGCACCCTCGCCTGGACCCTCGCCTCCCCGCGCATCCGACCGAACAACCCGGCCTTGGGCTCGCTCAGGACGACGAACTCGGCATCGTCCTCCGCGACCCCGAGAAGGTCGAGAACGACCTCCTTCGCATCCGGTAGTGATTTCCCACTCGCTTCCACCCACTCCACGCCCTACCGCGCCTTTCTCTCTCGCTTCGCCTTCGAGCGGGGATGCTCTTTCGGTCGATTCGTGCTTTCCTCGTCGGAGGCGGCCGGTTTCGAACCGTTGCTCCCGTTGGTCGAACGCTTCGCCCCGTTGGCGCCCGAACCACCCGCATTGGTTGAGGTCTGCCGCCGACGGCCGTTTCCGCTCCCATTTGAGCTGCCGTTCGAGCCTCCACCGGTGGTCGGTGGACGGCGCTTCTCCGACGCCTCGGCATCGATGGGCGCGGCGGTGGGGGTGGGTCGTCTGGTCTTTCCGTTGGAGCCGCCCGCTCCATTCGACCGCGCGGCGCCCGGCCGAGTCGACCCTTTGGAGGTCGCGGCGGCGCCGGCCGACTTCGGTTTCGGAAGCGGTCGTTCGCTGCGGTCCGGAGGTGCGCCCTTCGCGTCCCCGCCAGCCCCCACCGGTGGGGGTGGCGGTCCCCCGACCATCCCTTTGCGGAACAGGATCTCCTGCGTCAATATTCGGATCGCACTGGAAACGATGAAATACACATTCAAAATCGCCGCCACATTCAAGTAAATGAATCCGAAGATGAGCGGCATGTATTTTTGCAACATGGCGGCTTGCGGATTGGCCTGAGAGGCTCCGGGGTTCCGTGCGTTCAGCCGGGACATCTGCAGGTACTGGAGCCCGACGGCGCCCAACACCAAGAGGAGGTAGGGAATAGCCACGAAGAGGGAGCTGTGATGCGACAAGAGCTTGTCGGAGAAATCCATCCCGAAGGAGATAAGTTGCCCGTGGGCTGCGAAGATGTTGTGGTACATCTTGCTGTCCTTCGGGATGTAGCGGGGTTCTGCCACCACGATGTGGCCGCTCACCACCCTGGCACCCGACAACGAGGTCTTGTAGACCGTCTCCGTCACTGTATTGGTCATGCCGCGGATGACGCTGTAGAGAATGAAGAATGCGGGCATCTGCAATAGCATCGGGAGACAGCCCGATGCCGGGTTCACTTTGTGCTCTTTGTAGAGCTTCATCATTTCTTCGTTTAGCTGCGCCCTGTTTTCGGGGCCTTTGTACTTCTGTTGCAGCTTCTTCATCTCTGGCCCGAGGGCCTGCATGGCTGCCATGTTCTTCGTGCTCTTGACCGTCAGCGGGGTCAGGAGCGCCATGATGACGATGGTCAGTAAGGCGACGTCGATCGGGTAGTTGGGGACGATGGAGTAGAAGAACGCCAAGACCGAACCGACTGCGTCGAGGAGCGGTTGGAAGATCTTCCCGATCGGAGTGGTCAGCGATGCGTACATGAGGCCCTCCCCAGCGGAACCGGATCGATACCGTGCCCACCCCACGGAGTGCAGCGCATCAGGCGCCTGGCGGCCAGGATCGATCCTCTGGCCGGGCCGTGATCAGTGATCGCCCCGATGGCGTACTCCGAGCAGGTGGGGAGGTATCTGCAGCCTGACGGGCGGCCTGTCCTGGCGAGTTGGTAGGCGCGGACGACAGCGATCAGCCACCGTCCGACCGGCCCAGGAGGGACGGCGTCGGGCGTGTCGGCCGGCACCGACCGCTCGTCGCCCTCGATGGTGCTTCCGGGCGCGGTCAACGTGCCACCGGGCGGTCATCGCGTCCAGGGGCAGAAGAGGTCACGCGTCGACTCCCCGTCGCCCGTTCCAAAGCTTGGCTCATGGCCGTCCTCAACTCTTCGAATGTCAGCCCAGGCCCAGCGGGGCCGGTGTGGACCATGTAGGCACCGGCGGGCAACCGGGTCGGCCGCTCGCCCGCAATGGCCTTCAATCTGCGTCTCAATCGGTTCCTCACCACTGCATTTCCGACACGGCGACTGATGGCAAACGCCATCTCTGCCTCTGACCAGGAGGGTTGCTCTATAAAACTCACCGAGATCGGGGTTGCCCTCCCCCGGTGCGACGATGTGCGCAGTGCCTCGAACGTCCGGCGCGAACGAACGGGCCCGACACGGGTCGCCAAGCCGGCTCCCCGCGAGCTTCCCCGCGTCACACCGAGAGCCGTTGGCGTCCCTTCGCCCGACGGGAGCGGATCACCGCTCGGCCGGCCTTGGTCGACATCCGCTTGCGGAAGCCGTGGGTCTTCGCCCGTTTGCGTACGTTCGGTTGGTAGGTCCGTTTCATCCATCCACTTCCTTCCTGGCCCTGAACCGGAAACCGAGGTGTCGCCGTAGGCAGGGGGCCTGTTCACAAGGATCAGGGCATTCCGTCACATGCTAGGCGCGAACCGGGGCACGCTCTAGTCGAGCGGCAGGAGGCGGACCGGGTGAGCACGGTGTACCGTTCCCGACACGGCTCGCAACGACACCGGTTTGGCGGGCCTCGCACCTTTTCGCCCGGCTCTCCGGACTTGGCGCTAGCAGAACAGGACCATCCAGAGCGCCTTTCCCGGGGCCACCCGACCGGTGCGATCCCAATCTGAAGTCATCCACAGCTGTGGAAAGCTTTGTGGACCGATCAAGCTGTCCAAGGGCGGAGGCCCACGTGAGCGATACCGAAGGGTTGTGGATATTGTGCTCGGAGGCGCTGCGTGAGCAGGTTTCCGATGCCATCTGGCAGGCGTACCTGTCCGGGATCACGCCACTGTCCATCGAAGACGGGGAGATCGTCCTCGGGGTTCCCAACACCCTCATCAGGGACCGGGTCGAATCCCGGTTCCTCGGCCTCATCCAGGACACGGTGACCGGCACCGTCGGCCGTGACCTGGTCGTCCAGCTCGAGGTCGTCGCGCCCATCTACGAGCCTCCTGAGGAGAGCGTCGCCGGTGTCGAGCCCCCGGGAACCGCTGGCGTCACCCAGTCGTCAACCAGTTCCAACTGGCGGGACCAGCCCCACCGGGCCGGCAACGAACACCGGGCCGGGCCGTTCGAGTCTCCGGTTCTCGACCCCCGGTACACGTTCGACACGTTCGTCATCGCCTCGTCCAACCGATTTGCCCACGCCGCCGCGCAATCGGTGGCCGAGTCGCCGGCCCGGTCGTACAACCCGTTGTTCATCTACGGCGACGCCGGACTCGGCAAGACCCACCTCCTCCACGCCATCGGCAATTACGTGCTCGAGAACTTCAATGGCCGCCACGTCCGCTATGTGACGACCGAGACCTATATGAACGAGTTCGTCGACGCCATCCGCACCAACGCCACCACGGCGTTCAAGCGTCGCTACCGGGAATGTGACGTTCTCCTGATCGATGACGTCCAGTTCATGGAACGCAAGGAGTCCCTGCAAGAGGAGTTCTTCCACACGTTCAACTCGCTGTACGCAGCCTCCAAGCAGATCGTCTTGACCTCGGACAGGCCGCCCAAGTCCATCGCCACACTCGAGGACCGACTGCGAAGCAGATTCCTCTCCGGACTGATCACCGAGGTCCAGCCACCGGAACTCGAGACCCGGCTCGCCATCCTCCAGACCAAGGCCGAGCACGAACAGGTCGACGTGCCCGACGAAGTCCTCGAGTTCATCGCCACCCATGTGAAGGACAACATCCGCGAGCTCGAGGGGGCGCTCATCCGGGTTACGGCCTTTGCCAGCCTCAATCGCCAACCACTCAACCGGGAGCTGGCCGAACAGGTCCTCTCCGACATCGTCTCCGCTGACCAGCCCCGCCGAATCACGCCCCAGGTGATCCTCGACGCCACCTCGGACACGTTCGGCTTCTCCGTGGAGGAACTCTGTGGGCCGAATCGCCGGCGTCCGTTGGTCACCGCCCGGCAGGTCAGTATGTATGTATTCCGAGAGCTCACCGACTTCAGCTATCCCGCCATCGGACGGGAGTTCGGCGGTCGGGACCACTCGACCGTCATGCACGCCGTGGACAAGGTGGCCGGACTGATGAAGGAGCGCCACCAGATCTACAACCAGGTCACAGACCTCATCGTCCGCATAAAAAGTGGCTCGTGATGGTCGGTGACCCCTGTAGCGCAGCACCGGGGACGGACCGTCTGTCGTCTGTCGTCTATCCGGAGGTTGTGCACTATCTGTGGAAATCTCCACCCGAAGCTGGGGTAATTCTGTGAACTCCGGTGAACTTGTCCATAACCCGACACCCCTCGTTCGTCCGGCCGGGGTGAAAGTCGCCGGGCAGTGGACGAGCGGGGGACAGCGAACTGGCCTGTGCGCTGCGTAAATACGGGTTCATCCCCAATCCACAGGGCTTATTACTGTCATTGTTCAATTAGATCTATAAAGCAAAAACAAGAAAGGACCTCCTGGTGAAGTTCCGTTGTGAGCGTGACTCCTTGGTGGAGGTGCTGAGCATCGCCGGTCGTGCCGTCAGCACGCGGAATTCGGTGTCGATGGCCCTCGCGGGCGTACGGATCGAAGCGTCGGGTAATCGGCTGGCGGTCCTGGGTACCGACCTCGATCTCACCGTCCATGTGTCGACCGAGGCGATCGGCATCACCGATGGGGTCTGCGTGGCCCCCGCCAAGCTCCTGGCCGATATCGTCCGCTCGCTCGAGCCGGGGGCGGTCACGATCGAATCCGAGGGCGAGAAGATAGAGATCGGCGCGGCGCGGTCGCGGTTCAGTCTCCGCACGTTTCCGGTCGAGGATTTTCCTAGCCTTCCCGAACCTCCCGCGCCCGCGACGTTCCTTCCCGCCGCCATCCTGTCGGGAGCCCTGCGCCAGGTGGTGCGAGCGGCATCGAGTGACGACGCCCGCCCGCTACTCACCGGCGTGCTCATTGCTGCCGAGGCCGACGGAGTGCGACTGGTGGCGACGGACTCCTACCGGCTCGCACTCCGTGACATCGTCGGCAGTGATGCACTGGCCGATGGTGCGCAGATCCTGGTACCGGCCCGTGCCCTCTCCGAACTCCAGAAGCTGCCCGCACTGGGGATGACGGCGAAGGAGCACCCGACAGCCGACGGCGAACCGGACGGTGAGGGTGCCCCGATGATCGGGCTGTCGGTGGGGGAGCACGACGTCACCTTCACCGCCGGAGGGGTGCAGGTCAGCACCCGGCTGCTCGACGGCAGCTATCCCGACTATCGCCAACTGATTCCAGCCGAGTACCCCAACCGCCTCCACGTAGGCAAGGACTCGCTCCTGGACGCGCTCCGACGGGTGCGGTTGCTCGTGCGCGACAACACCACACCGGTGCGCCTGGCCATGCGGGGCGGAGGAGTGGACCTGACCGTCGTCTCCCAGGAGGTGGGCGACGCCAGCGAGACCGTGGACGCCGACTTCGAGGGAACCGACCTGACGATCGCGTTCAATCCGACATACCTGATCGACGGGGTCGAAGCCGTGTCGGGAGACGAAGTCCTCCTCGAGACCGTGGACGCGACCAAACCAGCCACCGTGCGCGCCGCCGAAGAGGTCAATTTCCGCTACCTCCTGATGCCGGTGCGGGTCTCCTAGGTCCATCCCGACCGACGTCGTCGTGCACCTCGTCTCCATCGCCATCACCGATTTCCGGAACCTCGTCCAGGTCGAGATGGCCCCCGATGCCGCCGGGACCACGGTGATCACCGGGGTCAACGGAGCCGGGAAGACGAGCGTCCTCGAGGCCGTCGACTATCTGGCGTCCCTGCAGTCGTTCCGCGGATCGCCCAGAGAGGCCATGGTGCGCCGGGGTTGCGACCGGTCGATCATCCGGGCCGAGACGCTGGTGGACGGTCGTCCCCTCACCATCGAGGCGGAGATCTCCGCCACCGGACGGTCCCGGACCATGGTGAACAGGCAGGTCGTCCGGCGTCGGGGGGACCTCCATCAGGCGCTGCGGACCACGGTGTTCTCGCCCGAGGACATCGGTGTCGTACGGGCCGGCCCCACCGAGCGCCGGCGGTTTCTCGACCAGACGTCGGCGGTCATCGACCCCAAGGCGGGCCGGGCCGCCGAAGACGTGGAAAAGGTCCTGCGCCAGAGGGGTGCCCTCCTCCGCAACAACAGGCGGATCACGGCTGAGGTGGCCGCCACCTTGGATGTCTGGGACGTGCGACTCGACGAGTGTGGCACCGCCCTGGTCGAGTCCCGTGAAACCCTCGTCGATCAACTCGCTCCCCTCGCCACCGATCACTACTCCCGTCTGGCAGGCCGCGACTCCGTCGTGGCGCTGGTCTACCGGCGGTCGTGGGAAGGCGGGCTGTTGGGAGCCCTCACCGAGTCGAGGGCCAAGGACCTCGAGCGTGGCGTCTCGCTGGTCGGCCCCCACCGCGACGAGCTGGAGATCTGGCTTGACGGCCTCCCCAGTCGGACACACGCCTCCCAGGGCGAGCAGCGGTCCCTGGCCCTCTCCCTGCAACTGGCGGCCCATGAGTTGGCCAGTGAGCGCCTGGGGTCGGCGCCGCTGCTCCTCCTCGACGACGTCTTCTCCGAATTGGACCCGTTTCGGTCGAAGGCGCTGCTCGCCGGACTCCCACCCGGCCAGACGCTCTTGACCACCGCACTGCCCGCCCCGCCGGAGGTGTCGGCGGCCAAGATCTACGTGATGGGCCCGACGGGATCGACGGCGCCGTCCGAGGCCCCAGGGTCGGACCGGCGGTCGGGATGACCACCTGGCGTCCCGACGAGGAGGGCCCCGGCCCGCGTCCGGTCAACGCGTCGCTCGACGCAGTCTCCCGGCGCCTCGGGATGAAGGACGCCAGGGGTCTGGGCGGACTGTTCGCCCACTGGGAGGAGTTGGTCGGTCCGGGGATCGCGGCGCACGTGAAGCCGGTGCGAGTCGACGCAGAATCCCTGGTGGTGAGCGTGGACCACCCGGCCTGGGCCACCCAGGTCCGGCAATTGGGGGACGATCTCCTCGATCGGGTGGCCGAGGAGATCGGCGTGGTCCGGCCGGCCCGGCTGGAGATCCGAGTCCGCCGCTGAATCCCATGCTCACCGTCCGGGTATCGGTCTGATAGGTCACACCTGAGGGCTACACTGGAGCATTGGAATCAGGGGACCGCGGTCGCCTTCGGAGTGCGCTCGGCGCACAGGAGGAAACACCGGTTGCGCTGGCTCCCGATCAGTCAAACGATGTTGGAAAGGGCGCGCCTGTGGCGCTGAAAACCGAGGACGAGCGCAACGTGGCAGCGACCACGTATGACGCCGACAGCATTACGGTTCTGGAGGGCCTCGACCCGGTACGCAAGCGGCCGGGCATGTACATCGGATCCACCGGACCGACCGGTCTGCACCACCTGGTGTGGGAGGTCGTCGACAACTCCGTGGACGAGGCGATGGCCGGCTACTGCACCCGGATCGACGTGGCTCTCCTCGCCGACGGCGGTGTGAGGGTGATCGACAACGGTCGCGGCATCCCCACCGGCATGCACAAGAACTACAAGGACCGCACCGCGGCCGAAGTCGTCCTCACCGTGCTCCATGCCGGCGGGAAGTTCGGCGAGGGCGGCGGCTACAAGGTGTCCGGCGGCCTGCACGGCGTCGGTGTCTCGGTGGTCAACGCCCTGTCGACCCGGCTGCGGCTCGAGATCGACAGCGACGGCGACCATCACGTGATGGAGTTCGAGGACGGTGGAAAGCCGACCGGCAAGCTCGAGGTGACCGGACCCGCGCCCCACGGCCGGACCGGCACGACGGTGAGCTTCTGGCCGGATCCGACCATCTTCGAGGAGATCGAGTTCCGGGCCCAGACCGTCGTCGAGCGCCTGCAGGTGATGGCGTTTCTCAACAAGGGCCTGGAGATCCACTTCGTCGACGAGCGCCCCGGCGCCAAGCCGCCGCAGACCTTCAAGTACAAGGACGGCATCGTCGACTACGTCCGCCACCTCAACGCCTCCAAGGAGGCCCTGTTCCGAAAGGTCGGCTCCTTCGAGCAGAAAGAGGACACGATGGAGGTCGAGATCGCCCTCCAGTGGAACACCGGCTTCTACGAGAGCATCCACTCCTTCGCCAACGGCATCTCGACGATCGACGGCGGAATGCACGAGGAGGGCTTCAAGAAGGCGCTCACCAACGTGACCAACAAGTACGCCCGGGCCAAGGGCACGTTGAAGGAGAAGGACGACAACCTGCTCGGGGAGGACATTCGCGAGGGGTTGACCGCGATCATCTCGGTTCGGCTCCAGGACCCCCAGTTCGAGGGGCAGACCAAGGCCAAGCTGGGCAATGTTCCGGTGCGGTCCCTGGTCGAGCGGGCGATGAACGAACGACTGACCGACTGGTTCGAGGAGAACCCCCGCGAGGCCAACCAGATCCTGCAAAAGGGCCTCCTGGCCGCCCGCGCCCGGGTTGCCGCCCGATCGGCGCGCGACCTGACGAGGCGCAAGTCGGCTCTGGACGGCGCCGGTCTGCCGGGCAAGCTGGTGGACTGCTCGTCGAGGGATCCGCGGGAGAGCGAACTGTTCATCGTGGAGGGAAACTCGGCGGGCGGCTCAGCCAAGGATGCCGCGCAACCCCCGGACCCAGGCCATCCTCCCGATCAGGGGGAAGATCCTCAACGTCGAGCGGGCCCGCATCGACAAGATGCTCAAGAACACGGAGATCCAGGCGCTGATCTCGGCCATCGGCGCCGGTCTGGCCGACGATTTCGACGTGACCAAGGCCCGATACCACAAGATCATCATCCTCGCCGACGCCGACGTGGACGGCTCCCACATCCGAACCCTGCTGCTCACCTTCTTCTTCCGGCAGATGAAGCCCTTGGTGGAGGGCGGATTCGTCTACGTCGCCCAGCCGCCGCTCTACTCGACCGAGGTGGGCAAGGAGAAGGTGTACCTGAAGGACGATTCGGCCAGGGCCGCCTTCCTCGAGGAGCACCCGAACCACACCAAGGAGTTCCAGCGGCTGAAGGGCCTCGGTGAGATGGACTATGCCGAGCTGCGGGAGACGACGATGGATCCGGGGAAGCGGTCGCTGCTTCAGATCGCCGTGGAGCAGGCCGCCATCGCCGATGAGGTCTGTTCGGTATTGATGGGTGAGGACGTCGAGCTCCGGCGGACATTCATCCAGACCAATGCCAAAGACGTGCGCTTCCTCGACATCTGAGGTGGCGCCGGTCATCCGGGCCGGAAGCGGACGGGTCCGTAAGAGTGCAGTGACAAAGGTAGGAAGACGGAATGCCAGGACGTGACAGCGACGGTCGGTCCCCATCGGACACCGACGAGGACGTATCGGGGTTCATCGAACCCATCGAGATCCAAGAGGAGATGGAGCGCTCGTTCCTCGAGTACTCGATGTCGGTCATCGTCTCGCGGGCCCTCCCCGACGTGCGCGACGGGCTGAAGCCCGTGCACCGTCGCATCCTCTACTCCATGTACGACCAACGGCTGCTACCCGACCGCCCGCGTAACAAGTGCGCCAAGGTGGTCGGCGACGTGATGGGGTCCTACCATCCGCATGGCGACTCGTCGATCTACGAGGCGTTGGCCCGGATGGTGCAGGAGTTCTCCATGCGCCATCCCCTCGTCGACGGCCACGGCAACTTCGGGGGAACCGGCCCGGACGAGGGTCCGGCGGCCATGCGCTACACCGAGTGCCGGCTCGGCTCGTTGGCCCTGGAGCTCATGAGCGGCATCGACCAGGAGACGGTCGACTTCGTCCCCAACTACGACGCCACGTCGGAAGAGCCGACCGTCCTGCCCGCCAGGTTCCCGAACATCCTGGTCAACGGCTCGCAGGGCATCGCGGTAGGCATGGCCACCAATATCCCGCCCCACAACCTCGGGGAGGTGATCGACGCCACCGTCCACCTGCTCGAACACCCTGACGCCACCGCTGACGACCTGATGGAGTTCGTCAAAGGTCCCGACTTTCCGACCGGGGCGCTGATCCTGGGGCGCCAGGGCATCCTCGACGCCATCCGCACCGGCAGGGGATCGATCAAGCTGCGGGCCGTGGCGGAGATCGAGGAGGGTCGTGCCGGCGAGACGCGCATCGTCGTCTCGGAGATGCCCTACCAGGCGTCGATCGCGTCGGTGTCGAAGAAGATCGAGGACCTGGTTCGTGCCGGTGACCTCGACGGGATCGCCGAGGCCCAGGATGACTCGTCGGGCGGCAAGACCCGTCTCGTCATCCGACTCAAGCGTGACGCCAACGCCAACGTGGTCCTCAACAACCTGTTCAAGCAGACGCCGATGCAGACGACGTTCAGCGTCAATGCGGTGGCCCTGGTCGACGGGGTGCCCCGCACGCTGAACCTGGCCCAGATCCTGACCCACTACGTCGCCCACCAGGTCGAGGTGGTCACCCGACGGTCGCAATTCCTGCTGGACAAGGCCCGGGCCCGCGCCCACGTGGTCGAGGGCCTCCTCAAGGCCATCGACATGCTGGATCAGGTCATTGCTGCCATCCGTGGCTCGGACGACCGTCCGGCTGCCCTCGAGGCCTTGTGTGCCGCGCCGTTCGAGTTCTCCGAGGAGCAGGCCAACCACATCCTCGACATGACCTTGTCTCGACTGACCCGGCTGGGCAGGTCGAACCTCGAAGAGGAGCTGGCCAAGCTGCTCGAAGAGATCGCCGAGCTCGAGTCGATCCTGGCGGATCCGGTCAAACTCCGCGGGGTCATCGCCTCGGAGTTGGGGGAGATCAGGGAAAAGTTCGCCAACGAGCGCCGAACGGTGATCACCCATGATCCGGGTGACATGAACGTCGAGGATCTCGTGGACGACGAGGAGCTCGTCGTGACGATGAGCCGGGCCGGATACATCAAGGCGGTGTCGGCCGATGCGTTCCGGACCCAGGGCCGCGGTGGTCGGGGAGTGCAGGGAGCCAAGCTGAAGGAAGAGGACCTCATCGACGACGTGGTCCACACCTCCTCCCACGCCCACCTGCTCCTGTTCTCGAACAGGGGACGCGTATTCCGTCTGCGGGCGCTCGAAATACCGATGAAGGAGAGGACGGCTCGAGGGACCGCCATCGTCAACCTCCTTCCGCTGGCACCGAACGAGGTGATCCAGGCGATCGTCGGGACCCGCGACTTCTCCGCCGACAATTACCTGGTGTTCTCCACCAAGTTGGGGCAGATCAAGAAGACGTCGTTCAGCGAGTACGACAAATCGAGGCGCGAAGGCTTCATCGCCATCAACCTGCGTGAGGGCGACGAGCTGGTGAGGGTGGTGGAGACCCACGGCGACGACGACATCTTCCTGGTGACCCAGTCGGGCATGACCATCCGCTTCTCCGAGCAGGACGTCCGGGCCATGGGCCGCGACGCCGCCGGGGTCCGGGGTATCCGGTTGAAGGCCGGCGACCAGGTGGTCTCCTGCGATGTGGCCCGCGACGAAGCGGACATCCTCCTGGTCACCGATGCCGGTTACGGGAAGCGGACGAAGGTCGAGCGATTCAATCGCCAGGCTCGCGGCGGGCAGGGGGTCCGGGGCATCCGCCTCACCGCCAAGCGTGGACGCGTCGTGGCGGCCTTCATGGCCGGGCTGGAAGACGAGATCCTGCTCATCTCCACGTCCGGCGTGGTCATTCGGACGGCGGTCCGTGAGATTGCCTCACAGGGCAGGGACGCCACCGGAGTGAGGGTGATGAACCTCGACGGGGGTGATGCGGTGGCGGCGGTGGCACCGGTGGCCGGAGAGGTGTCGGAGCCGGCCTGAGCCTCGGCGATGCCCCTCTCACCATGCCCGGACCGTGGTGTAGCGTCGAGCACCGGTTTAGGGGGCTATAGCTCAGTCGGTTAGAGCGCAGCACTGATAATGCTGAGGTCGCAAGTTCGATTCTTGCTAGCCCCACTCGAAATTCCCTGTCAGATGCAGTCCCGACGGGTGCAACACCGGATACCTGCGGGTGGCATGCGCGCCACGTGGGCTATCCAGGATGGCGCAGCTGCGCTCTGTGAACCGGCAGGCGGGATGATCTCGATTCTCACCTTCACCAGCGAGGAGACGCCCGAAGGCAGGAAAAAGTTCGCTGAGATGGCGGGTGTTCGCCGGCGATGAAAATCCAGCGTCGAATGGGCTGACGGATCTTCGGGCTCCGGGGACTGCCGGGCACACGCTGCGGGCCGCCGGCAGGTTGAACTCGGGTCGTTCGTGGGGCTGTGCTTGCCACGATCCCGGCATCGTTGAGTGCCCGTCGGCCAGAAAGTGCCAAACGGCGATGGCACCCATTAACTGGTGCTTGAACTGCCCATTTGGATCACCCGTCCATGTCGCTCGGTGGACTGTCGGCCGTGGTCTCCCCTTGTTGATGTCGCCACGGTGGGAGTAGCCTTTGGTTGCTGCGAGCAGCATGCAGTTGAAGACAAAGGCAAACCCTCTGTGAAGAGGGGACGCAAAACCAAGGGACTCCATGAGTTAGCCGGGCTGCCGAATCAATTGCGCCCCTTCGGGCAATGTGTTGGGTTGTGCCCCGCGCTCGAGGGTGAGGGCCGATGTATCGGGGCAGGGGCGCAGGACGGGCGGAGGGCAGCTTACGGAGACACCTGCTCGTACGGGCTGTCGTCATCGTTGCCGCCTCCCTGCTTGCGTTCGGCGGCATGACCGCCAGCCTCGGTCGATCGACCATGCGGTCGACTGATGGGCACCAGCAACCTGTCGAACGCGGGTCGATGGCCAACAGGACGCCGCCACTCCCAACGGCGGGATCGGCCATCGGGACCCTCACCGCCGTCCGTGCGTCGAAACATCCCGTCGCTCCCACATCCACGACCACAACCACGACGGCCGCTCCTTCCGTGACGACAACGACGTCGTCGCGGGTCGCGCACCCGGCTCCGACCACGACACTTCCCCGGGCACCGACGACCACAACCACGACGGCCGCTCCTTCCGTGACGACGACGACGTCGTCGCGGGTCACGCACCCGGCTCCGACCACGACGACCACGACGATGGTTCCCACCACCTCGACCCCGACCACACTGGCGGCGCCGGTCGGGGTCAAACCCGCTGGTACTCCCACGCCAACCGGGGCCAGAGAATCGCCGGCTTCATCTCAGCCCGCGATTCAGCAACCCGACCAAGCGCCGCCGGCGCGGATCCCAGAGGTGCCGGCGCAGGGCCCCGCCGCCGCACCAACGCTTTCCTCGATCCCAGCCGACTGTTCGGCGGATGTGTCCGTGCCACTCACCGCCTACCTCGCCTCGTTGCCGGACGGCGCAGCGTTCACGTCACCGACCAATGCTTGCTATCAAGTCGACGAGGGCGTCACCATCTCCCATCCCTTGATCGTGAACGGCGGCACATGGGAGGACATGACCGACACGGGCACCGGCCCTCATCAGCCCTACCGGCCCATCATCGAGGTCCGCGAGGGGAACGACGTCACACTCGAGAATCTGACTGTCCAAGGGGCGAACACGACGCACGGGTTCAAATCCGGCCGAGTTGGCGAGGCCGGTATCAAGATCCTCTCGTCCTCGCACGTGACCATCACCAATGTCCGGGCGTACAACACGTTCGGGGACGGTTTGGAGATGGTCGCCGACTTCGGCAGAAAGTGGGAGCTGGGCGGACCCGTCAAGACCCCGGACAGCGATATCACCGTCAATGGATTCATTTCATTCCTCTCCGGACGGTGTGGCATGACGCCAGCTGAGGTCATCGACTCGACGTTCACCAACGTCCTCCTCGACAAGTCAGCCACGCGTTCCATCGACCTCGAGAGTGACCTCCGTGGCCAAGGGGCCGGTTGGCTGTTGTTCAACAATGTGATCGCGACGCGCGGCATCAACATGGTCGAGTATCTCGATGGCCCCATCAGCTTTCTCCACACCGCCATGGCGGGGCGCTTCTTCCTCACCGAATCGCAGGGGCAGCCGGTGACCTATACCGATGGGTCGTTCCTCTGTGAGCGGAGGGCTCCGGGGGGCTGTGTGACGGTGAAGGTCGGTGCCCTCGAGCTGTCAGGGACCACGCTCTCCTACCGTCCGGGCAATCAGCCAGTCACCGAGGTGGGCCTCCTGGCTTTTCCGGGTGCTCAGATCACCGGCTTCTGAGTAACCGGGGCGATGGCCAGTTGACGACCAACGACCGTTGGATCTCCGCCCGGCCGCCGGTGGGGCCGCGGACTACTGCGAGCGAAGGAGACGTCCGGGCTTGGTCCGCGCCGCCACCAGTGCCGGTCCGATGGCCAGCAGATTGGCCGCCACCATGACGCTGGCCGCCAACACGATCACCAACCCCATCGGCACGATGGACACAGGGACCACGCCGAGGTGGGAGGCGAACAGGTGCCAGGTGGCCCGCCCGGCGATGATGCCGAGCGGGATCCCGACCACGATTCCCACCAGGGCCACCGTGCTGGCCTGCCATCCCACTGCCGCCACCACCTGTCCGTTGACGAACCCCAGCACCTTCAGCAGCCCGATCTCTCGTCTCCGGCGCGACACGCTGACCAGGAGCAGGTGGGCCAGGGTGGCCGCCCCGAACACGGCCAGCAGCCCTCCGAGGATGAGCGGGAAGTTGACAGCCTCGCCGAAGTTGATGAGGGACGTGGGGGCAACCGGCAGGGAGGCGATGGAACGGAAGGTGTCCAGGTAGTGGGTCACGGTCGCCTGGCCGCGGGCCCCGGGCGACACGCTGATCAGGATTCCTCCACTGCTGTCGCCCAGCACGTACTGACGGCAGCTCCCCTGGTGCGGACCCGGTGGGCACGACGCCGCGGCCAGGCCGGGGATGGTCATGAGCGCCCCGCTGGCCAGCCCGACGGCCCCGCCGAGCACCGGAAAGGCCACCTCGGACACCACCCGGAACGGCACGGTCCGCTTCCCGCCCGACGGCGTGAGCACGGTGACCTCGACGGTGGATCCCACCCTGGTGTGGAGCTGGCTCATGGTCGACGATCCCAGGCCGATCTGCCCCACGTCGTCGGGAAGCGAGCCGGTCACGGCGGAGAAGAGCAGAGCCCCCCGGTGCGACTGGGCGGCCACCACACCCACCGCCGTCCCGCCGATGGTGGCCTGGGTGGCCAGGCCCCGGGAGATCCTGGTGACCTCGGGGTTGCCCCGGAGGCTGGTCATGATGCGGTCGTACGTGCTCGGGGTGCTCACCGTGAAGTTGAGTTGGTATGCGTCGCCGTAGAGGGCGGGGGTGGTGGTGAGATGGGTGAGGCTGGAGCCGAAGACCAGCGTGGCGCAGAGGGCGACGACGGCCAGTACCGTGCCCAGCAGGGCCGTGCCGACCGGCACGTTGGCTCCGCCGGTCTTCCGCTCGAGCGCGTTGCGTACGCCGATGAGGGCAGTGGGCGGGGCGCCCAGCGCGGCCAGGCGGGCCACGGTGGGGGAGGCGTGGGCGAACCTCCCACTGCCGTCCACCCGCGTCCGCCGGGCCCCCCGCACGGCGGGCCAGATGCCGAGCGCCACCACCACCCCTGCCGTGGCCGCTGCACCGAACAGGAGCACGGGGGCATCGAAGGACAGACCGGTCGAGGACTCGGCCAGGCGGGCCTCACCCACCGGGGCGATGGGGGACAGTAGGAAGGCCAGCAGGAGGGCGCCCAGCCCACCGGCAACGCCCACCCCCACCGTGCGGGCCATGGCCAGTTGGATCAGCTGGCGACGCTCGACCCCCAGTGCCACCAGGGTGGGATAGTCACGAGCCTCCTCGTTGCTCTGGCGGGCAAGCGCCTGGCCCACCACGGCCAATCCGACCAGACCGGCCAGCGCGGCCAGGATCCACCACCCCACGGCCTGGGGGTGGATTGCCCGTTCGACCGCCGCCACTTCCTCGTCCTCGCTCTCGACGCCCTGGATGCCGTCGGAGGAGAGTGCGTTCATCTGGGCGTTGAACCGGGGCAGGTCAGCGGCGCCGTGCTCCAGCCGAACCAGGAAGACCACACCGTCTGCTGCCTTCGGGGCCACCGACTTGGTGAAGGCCGGAGAGGCGAAGATCTCGTAGGAAGGTGTGCTGCCGGCGGGTAGGTCGAGCTCGGAGACCTCGAAGCCGACCACGTGGAGCGCCACGATCGGCCCGGTGGGAGCAGGGTAGGTCCCGGTGGCGTTGTTGTAGGCCGAGGTCTGCGAGGCGGCGTAGAGCGGCACCCGAATGACCGTGCCGAGTCGGACGCCGGCGGCCTGCTCGAGGTTCTCGGATGCCAGTACCTGGTACGGGTCGGACGGATCGGGCACGTGGCCGGACACGAGGTTCCAGATCGTGGGGCCCCTCGACGGGGTGATGAGGGAGAACTCGGTCGGGTTGAGCGGCCGGGTGCAGTTGCAGGTGGGCTGGCCGGTGTCGATGCCGAGGACCCGGGTGTACGAGCTCACTTCGGGGAGGGCCGAGTGGTTGGGTATCCCGGTGTCCGCGCCGGTGTAGACGGTGGCGTCGAAGCCGTGCTCGTGCACGAAACGGGGTACGGACGCGTCCGTCCGTCGACCGGCCGCGGTGGCACCCAGCACGAAGCCCCCGACCAGGGTGATGAGCAGCACGATGAGCGACCATGACTTCCACCGGTTCCGCAATTCGGCACGAATTGCGAACGAGACAGCTCCCACCCCACCACCTTTCCGCCACCCGTGTCGGTTCCTCCCCTCAGTATCGACCGGGCGGGAGGCGGCGCCAAGGTGGCCAGCAGCCGCGGTGCCATCGTGGTAGTACCACCTGGCGCCCCGGCGATGGTCGGATCTGGGCCGTGGACCTCGAATTCGGACGACGCCGGCGTCCGCCGGCGTCCGCCCGCCGCCGCCTGATTCAGGCGTTCCGCCCGCCTGCAGCACGCGCCAGACAGGCCTCGAAGCCCTCCAGGTCACTCAGTTGGCGGGGGTGGTCGGTTCCAGGCCTGACCACACCACCTCCGGAGCGGGTGACGACCCCTTCGCACATGGCGTTGTCGAAGAACCCGAAATCCTCGACCATGGTGCCGTCACCCGGACCTGATGCCTGCAAACGGACCTTGTAGTCGTCGGCCGAGTTCGAGTACCCGAACACCGGCTTGCCACAGGCGTACAGGTAACCGATCTCCACGGCCGTCCCGACGTCCACGCTGATCCCCCGGAACGGCGTCAGATTGGCGATGCACAGGTCGCATCGGTCCATCATGGAGACACAGATGTCGAAGATCTCGTGCCCGGTGTCCGCAGCCGGGCCGGTTCCCCTCGGAGCCTCGTCCAACGGGAATACCCCCTCGAATCCGTACGCTCTGCACAGGTCCTTCTTCCGGTCGCCGATCTCCACCGCGTCGGGCAGGAACACCTCGGGGCCGGCGAGGTAGACCTTGGGGGCGAGCCGCCGGCTCCGGTGTTCGGACCTCATCGGCGGACCACATCGACGCCGGTCACCTCGGGCCTCTCCCCGGTCACCGCTCAGCGCCGGGCTGTCAACCGGTGGCGAAGCGGCCCCGCCTTCTTGCGGAACCAGACACCGGCCTGTCGAAAGGCGGAATCGGGCCGGATGCGGATGGTGGTCGCTCCTGACGCACGAATCTCTTCGGCGATCCGCAGGTAGTGGTGACGCCGGTAGTGACGGACATTGCCGACGAGGTCGTCCTCGGTGGTGATGAACCGCCGTACATCGAGGATCGTGGTGTTGGCCAGGTCGGCCGCTACTTCGTCGAGCGCCGAATTCATCGCCTTGTGTCGGAGGTGGCGATCCGGCTCCTTTGGGTTGTCGACAGGGACCTCCGTCCCGTTCAACAAGATGAGCCGGGCCCCCGCCGGGATCGACCCGGCCAGCCATCGAATGTTCTCCTTGAACCGGTCGGTACCGATGCATCCCATGAAGTCGAACTCGGCGGCGAACCACTCGAGAAAGGCACGGTCGATCCCACAGTGTCCGAAGTCTGCCTCCAGGCCGGGCCAGCTGGTGGGATCGGTGACAACTCGGTCGAACTGGCACCAGGTCACCACGAGGCCGGACGCGCGATGGAGGTAGATCCCCTGCGAATAGTCGACGAGCACGCTGTAGACGAGTACGTCGTACTCCGGACGGATCACGCTGCGGGGAGTGAATGCCTGGTCGTCGAGGAATGGGAGCCGTTCGACCACCTCCTGCTGGGCGACTGTCAATCCGGCGACCGATTGGCGGAGGAGCTCCGTGTGCTCCGCATGGACGGGGGCACCCGACGCGCTCGACGCGGTGGAAGTCGGTGGCGATGTCTCCACCGAGGAACTGGGCGGTGGCCAGCAGGTCGCAGCCGCCGACGATGAGGATGCGTTCGGATCGGGCCTCAGATCCGCCGGCGCGGGTCGGTCGATGTTGTCCGGATGACCGTGCTGCGGTGGGCGTCCCGTCGTCCAGGGTGATCCAGTCGACGGACCAGTCGAGGGTCGAGGCGACTTCTCCCACGATGGTGAGCCCCGGGCGTCCCAGGTGGTCGTACACCCACTGTTCGACTCCCATGTTGAGGATGCGACAGGAGAAGAGGAAGTCGAGGAGCACCCCGTCCGAGCGTGTGTAGAACCCGCAGATTCCGTGGTCGCCGTACCGGTCGTGGACCTCGATGTATGCCGACTCGGTTCCGGGGTCGGCCAGGAGTGCGGCGAACTCGTCCCGGTCGGGCCGGCGCTTGGTGAAGTTGAGCTGATTGGTGCGATTGGCCAGTTCGAACAGTCGCTCCGCTTCGGCCGTGGTCGCCTCCCTGATCGCCACCGTGATGTCGCATGAGCGCAAGAACGATTCGTTCGACTCCGAGGTGGACTGTCGGTCGGCCACCCTCAGTTCCAAGGTCCGGTACTGGTGCAGGCGGGACAGCTCGCGGTCGTCCTTGCCGGCCAGCTCGGGGCGGGTCAGCAGGCCGTCGATGATGGCCGGATCGGCGGTTTGGATGCCGGGTGCGAAGTGGCGGACCTCCTCCCGATTGAGGGCCAGGTCGTCGATGAACAGCACATTCTCGGGGCGGAGCTGCGCGTCCTCGATGATCTGGGCGACACGGGCCCCCTTCGGCGACCAGTCGATCCGGGCGAACACGAACTCCCCCCACAGCCCGGCCAGCTCGAGCCGCGCCCGCACCGCGCCGAACTCGTTCTTCGAGCAGATCGAGCTCACGATCCCGCGACGGTTCAATGCCCGGATCAGGTCGACCCTCGACGGATCGAGGACGACGGGGCCCTCGGACAGTGCACCGGTCCACAGCGTGTCGTCCAGGTCCCACACGATCAATTTCACCGGCCCGGAGAGGGTCGTCGGCGCCGACTCGGTCGTGTCCGGACCCCGGACTTCCTGCCCGGTCACCTCGGACACGCCACCCCTGCATGCCCGCTCGCCCATGACGGCCCTCCGAAGCGGGCCCGAGCGACGACGTGGCTGACGGAACGGCCCCCGCCGATCGAACTGTCCGGCCCCCCATAAGCAGTGTCCGTCGCGGACATGCGCGCTCCCTGTCAGCCGCAGTTCCGGCCTGGCTGGCCCGAGACCGGCAACTCGAAGTTTCGCACAGTTGGGGTCGTCGATGCCCAAGTCCCCTGGTCAGGCGGCTCCCCCCTTGTGACGGTCGGCCCCGTCCCACGGTTTCCGGCATCCCCCGGGCCGGGTCCAGCACGCCCAGCTCGGCCAAGAACCGATCACGAGGGGTTGCCGAGCCCGTCCTTGCTACCTTGTGCCGATGCCCTCGTACCGCATCGGCCAGGCCGCCGAGCTTCTAGGGGTCAGTCCGGACACCGTCAGGCGATGGGCCGATGCCGGAAGGGTCAAGACCACGATCACCGACGGCGGATGGCGTTCCTTCGATGGTGAGGAGCTGGCCCGCTTCGCCACGGAGATCGCCGGTGACCAGACGTTGGACCGCCCTCGGAAGCAGTCGGCACGTAACCGCTTCTTGGGGATCATCACCCGCGTCACCAAGGACGGGGTGGCGGCTCAGGTCGACGTAGTGTGTGGTCCGCACCGCTTCGTGTCCCTGATCACCCGGGAGGCGGCCGACGAACTGGAGTTGGTGCCGGGCATGGTGGCCGATGTGGCCATCAAGGCCACCAATGTGGGTGTCGAGATACCGGCCCAGTTCTGACGCTACGGTCGGTCACCCCGGCTGGAACGGTTGCTGGTCGACGGCGGGCCAGAGGGTGATGGCGTCGGGTGGGAGCTCCACACCGCAGCGATGACCGATCTCGAGGTCGAGCCGCTCGGGGGTGCGAATCTCCAGCTCGAACCCCGGCACGATGGTGACGTTCAGCAAGGTCGCACTGCCGGTGTCGGCGATGTCGGTCAGGACTCCTGGGAGGCCGCCGGTCTCCGTGAGCCGCACGTGTTCGGGACGGATGCTCCAGAGTGCCGCGGTCCCCGCTTCGAGCGCGGTGGGCGCGACCCGGAGCGTCACTCCCTCGGTGGTGATGCTGTCCCCGGAGTCGACGACGGCCCGGAGGAGATTGGCGATTCCGAGCAGCCGGGCCACCTCCGGCGACGAGGGCCGTGAGAACAGCTGTCTGGTGGTGCCTGACTGCAGGGCGGATCCTTCGGAGATCACGATCACCTCGTCGGCCAGGAGCGCGGCCTCCTCCGGATCGTGGGTGACGACCACCGTGGCCAGGCCGGTCTGGCGCTGCAGACGCCGCAACTCACGCTGGAGCTCCCGTCGCACCGGGACGTCGAGGGCGGAGAAGGGCTCGTCCAGCAGCAGGAGCTGCGGTGACCGGCACAGCGCCTGGGCCAGGCCCACCCTTTGACGCTGCCCCCCGCTCAGCTGGTCGGGATATCGGTTCTCCAGTCCGTCGAGTCGGAGATGGTCCAGCCAGTAGGCCGCGATGGGAGGGGTCGCGCCGGAGGCGAAGAGGAGTTGCTGCCACACCGTCATGTGCGGGAACAGCGAGAATCCCTGGGCGACGTACCCGACCCGACGGCTCTCGACCCGTACGGACCGGACCGGTCTGTCCCCGTAGGTCACCTCGCCCGGTGCGACACCGTGGAGTCCGGCCAGGCAGCGGAGGAGCGCGGACTTCCCCGACCCGGACGGCCCGAGAACGGCAAGTCGGGATGCGCCTGTCCGATGGGCCACGGTGAGGCGGAACGTGCCCAGTCGGAAGTCGATGTCGAATCCGACCGGGGTGGACCTGACGTCCTCCGGGGGGCTCGGGACCGGGGGCACCACGCCTTTTCGCGCGCCACCAGGTCGTCGGAGCCGGCTGATGATCACCACGACCGCCGCCACCGCGAGTGCCAGCGCGGTCGGCGCCATGGTCGTGGGGAGTCCGACGCCGCTGAACTGGTTGTAGGTGTAGATGGGCAGGGAGAAGGGGTGATAGGCGATGACGGCGATGGCGCCGTACTCCCCGAACGAACGGAGCCAGGCCAGGAGCATGCCGGCGCGGACGCCCGGTCCGGCCACGGGCAGCGCAACCCGCCGGAACCGCGAGAACTCGGAGTGCCCCAGGGTCGCCGCCACGTCCATGAGCCCGGGATCGACGGTGGAGAACGCGGCCCTGGCCGCCACGATGAGGAACGGCGCCGCCACGAAGACCTGGGCCAGCACGATGCCGGTCATCGACATCGTCAGGTGCCCGTCGAACAGCTGACCGAGCGAGGTATAGGGGCCGACCAGGTAGACGAGGAGGATTCCGCTCATGAGGGGCGGCAGGGCCAGCGGCAGTTGGACGACGAGTCCGATCAAGGATCCGATGCGGCTGGTGGTCCGGGCCAGGAGATAGGCCAACGGGACGCCGGCCAGGGTGATGACGGCGAGCGAGATGGTGGCGCTCTCGAGCGAGACGAAGAACGCCGGGAACAGGCCCGGCTCGCCGAAGCCTCGGTTCGAGGAGCCGCCGAAACGGATGACGAAGGCGATGACGGGCACCGCCAGGTACACGACGATGAGCCCGGCGAGCCAAGGCAAGGGGCTCTTGGCCAGCCCCCGGCGCACTAACGCAGGGCCGACTCGACGCCGATCGGGGCGAAGTCCAGGCCGGTCACCTTGGGCTTGGCCGCCGCCACCCCGTTCTTCGCCAGTATCTTCCGGCCACCGGGGCCCAGGAGAAAGTTGACGAATGCGATGGCCGCGGCTCCGTGGGGTGCCTTGTTCAAGATGGTGATCGTGTAGTCGCCGGCCAAAGCGGTCCCGGTCAGGGGGACCGTCTTCAAGTTGGCCGCCGAGGCCTCGACGCCGTAGAAGAACCCGGCGTCGAGCTGCCCGGCTTGCAGCTCACCGACCAGCGACGTTTCCGGGAAGACATTGTCGGACCGGTTCGCCATCGACGCCAGCTCGGGGAGGCCGTGTGCCTTGGCCGCCGCATCCAGGGCCTTCACCGCCAGAACCCCCTTGGGGTCCGTGGTGGGGTCCGTCCGGCCGATTCGGAAACCGGGTGCGGACACCACCTGGTACCAGGGCTTGGCTCTCAGCGCCTGGGCGAACTTGCTGTTCGGGTTGTAGCCGAGCACCAGCGGCGAGCTTGCGAACCGGTCGTACCAGGACACCCAGGATCCATTGCCCGTTCCCATGAGGGATGCATTGACGTGCGGTGATGCGCTGATGAAGACGTCGCCCTGGAGAGTCCCACCCGAGATGCTGCTGGCCAGGGCGGTCGAGCCCATCGAGGTGTTGACGAGGGTGTAGCCGGTCGCCTTGTGGAACGCCGGCGCCACCTGGGACTCCATCAGATCCTGCAGCGACCCCGCCGACAGCACGTCGACCGGGCCCGAGCCGGTGGCCGCGGCGGCAGCCCCGCCGGGGCCGGCGGTGAGCAGGCTCACGACGACGGCGATCGACACCCCGAACCCCACGGCCCGGGGGCCGGGGCGGCGGCGGTGGTGGTGGTGGCGGAGGCGGTGGCCATCCTTGGCCGGGGCCCGTCGGGTCATCCGACGAATGTACCAGGGGAAGACCGCAGATGAGATGCCGAGGTTAGAAATCGACTGTCTGATGCGGGCCGATCGCGACGGATGTTTCCGCAGGTGCGGGGCCCCCTTCTGGCCGGTCAGCTCACCCGACTCTGGACTGGTTGCGGCTCCTGAGCAACTTCCCCGCCGTCTGCCCACGGCCCTTCTTCGAGTGGGGGTGCGTTGCCAGTCCGGCCGCGGTCAGGGCCCCCGTCGTCGTGGTCGTCGTGAAGGCCGGCACCGGCGCAGTCGTCGGGGCAACGGAGTAGGGGAGTGTGGCAGCCGCCGTCGGGTGGGCACCGGTCGCCGCTGTCGTGCTGGGCGGGGTCGCCACCCGGGGCTTCGACGCCGTGCCGGCGACGGCCACCCCGATCCCCACCACGAGGACGACGACGACTGCCACCGTGCCGGCCAACAGCGCCCCCCGACGCTTGTCAGGGAGGTGTGCCGTGCCGAGCAGCCACCGGAAACCCTGCCCGACCGCCTCGATCCAGTCGTCGATCATTCAAACTCCCCCGGTGTGCCGTCGGACGGTGCCCGATCCCGGCATGTAAGTGTGCCCCAACCTCGGCCGTCGTGCTCCAGGACAACGCCCCATCGTGCCAGGGTGACCACGGGACGTGAAGACCGCATGACGGGCCGGCTCGGAGCCGGGGTCAGGCCCTGCCGACCAAACGTCCTCTGATCTACTGTGGGCGACCATGCCGACGCGACGCCTGCCCCAGTCGATTGTGGTCGTGGTGGTCGTGGTGGCGCTGACCCCGGGTTTCCTGGTCGGTGGCCCGGTCGCCGGGGCCGACGGAAGCTCCCACGGTCCTACGTCGGCACTTGCCGCCGGACTCCGGAAGCTGGTGGCCCTGCCGGGGGGACCACCGGGAGCCATCGCACTGGTCCAGATCGGCAACCGAGTGCAGGTGTCGACGGCGGGGGTGCGAGAGGTGACCTCGGCAGCACCCATCGGTGCCGATGACATCGTACGGATCGCCAGCGTCTCCAAGGCGTTCAGCGGCGCCGTTGCCCTCTCCCTGGTGTCCCAGAAGAGATTGAAGCTCTCCGACACCATCGGGAAGTGGCTTCCTGACCTTCCCGAAGCCTGGCATGCGGTGACCCTGGCGCAGCTGCTCAACCACACCAGTCGGCTTCCCGACTACATCAAGAACGAGGACTTCCTGGACGTGTTGCGGGCCGATCCGCTGGCTGACCTGACGCCGACGGAGCTGGTCGATTTCGTCGTTCACGAGGGTCTGACCCCGGGCCACGGGTATGACTATTCCGACACCGACAACATCGTCGTCGGGCTCATGGTCGAAGCGGTGACCGGAATGAGTTACGAGGCGGCCCTGGCGGACGAAGTGCTCGAGCCGCTGCAGCTGACGGCGACGTCACTTCCCGCCGACGTCCATCTGCCGTCACCGTATGTGCACGGCTACAGCGTGACACCGGGTAAGCCGCCACTCGATGTCAGCATGTACCTGAATCCGGCCCTGGCCTGGGCATCAGGAGGGATGCTGTCGACACCGGCGGAGCTCAACACCTTCATGCGGGCCTACGTGCGCGGTGCCTTCACCGATTCCGCCAGCCGGCAGCGGCAGTTCACATTCGTGGACGGCGACTCGGGTCCGCCCGGTCCCGGCTCCAACAGTGCCGGACTGGCGCTCTTTCGTTACCGGACGAGCTGCGGGACCATGTACGGGCACACCGGAAACTTCCCCGGCTACACCATCTTCACCGCCGCCACCCGTGACGGGAGCCGATCGGCGGAGGTGATCATCAACGAGCAACTCAACGCCAGTCCCGCCACGCCGGCCTTCAGCCTGCTCCGCCAGGTGGACGGATTGGCGCTGTGTGCGGCAGTCGACGACTGAGCTGACTGCGCACACCCTGCCCGTCGAGCGGCTCCCGCTCGAAGGCCGTTGCCCCGGGGCGCCTCGTGCCGGCTCGCCAACCTCGGGTGAGTGCCGACCTCGTCCGGCACGAGCACGTCAGTCGGGGGCACTGTCTTCGGACAGGTTGTCCAGGGTGGGGAGCAGGTACCCGAACCCGGCGACAATCGGTCCGAGCAACATGAGTGAGATCCCCACCAGTCGGAGCGGATGGCTCACCGTGAGCATCCCGCCTCCGGCGGCGACGGCCACGCCCACTCCGCCGATCCACGCCGTCAAGCGGAGGATTCTGGACGATCCCCGTGCTCGGGAGGCCAACAGGACGGCACCGGCCACCAGCGGCAGGCCCACCAGGGCGTGCGCCAGGTAGATGGCTGTCCCCCCCGGTGGTACCCACCCGGTGGGTCGGCCGGTGGGCACCGAGACCAGGGTGGCGATCCCGAGCACGGACTCGATCCCGACCACGATGCCGAGCCCGGCGGCCAGCAGCCGGAGCGGCAGCTCCGGGTCGTCGTGCCCGTCGCCCTTGGCCGGGACAACAGTGGCCGGTGCCATCCGGACCAGGCAGTTGTAGGTCACCACCGACACGGCGAGGTGCATGACCATCAAGACGCCGACGGCGATGGGCGGTTCGCCGCGCACCATCAGGGCCAGATCCGGAATCCACAACACGACCGTGATCACGATGGCCATACGAAGGAAGAGCCACCGCGGTGCAGAAGAGATCCGGGTGACCAGCGGCCACGATGCGCAGGCCGCCAGTACGCCGATGAGGGTGAGCGTGGCGTAGTCGGTGAACCCGAAGTGCTGGTACCCCCTCGTCGACGGGAAGAGGCGCGTTCCCGCCTCCACCAGCAGGGCGTCCAGAACGACCGAGGCCACCAGCGCCGAGAATGTGGCCGCCACGAACCGCCCCGGCGACGGATGGGGGTGCCGAGTCGAAACGTCGATCCGGGCGGCCTCCGCCGCCCGTTCGAACGGGCTGTCCGCCCCGGGGGATGGGATCGTCATCGGGGCACAGTCTCCACTGCCGGCCGCACCCCATCGGCGTACCTAACTCGTCGGGCGTGGCTTGCCGGACCGCGCTCGTCCCGTTGAGCTGGGCCTTTGTTCGCCTGGAGATTCACAGCTGGGACTACGGTCGGGCTACGGCTGCTCACGACGGCGGCCCGTACCGTTGTAGTCGAAGGAGGCAAGCAGGATTCCCAACCAACTGCTTGGAAGACTATGACCTGGTTCTTCATCATGGTGCCACTGATGGTTGTGGCCGTTGCCATCGCCATCGTCCCGGTCCTGTACCACTCGGTACGGGAGCACAATCTCATCAACCACGGCTCGCCGAACAAGCCCAAGCCGGCGGCCCCGGTGTACGCCATCCGCAGGGTGGAGGTGGCCGAGCGCCACAAGGTCGCAGCCTGACCGAGTAGCCGAGCCACCGCCCGACACCGATGGCCGCCCGACCGGGCGGCCATCGGTGTGCCCGGGTACCCTTCCCACGGAATCGAACGCCATCGAGCCGCGGCCGGCGCGGGCGGAGAACGTCCCGGGTGGCGAGAAGGGAAGGTCCGACGAGGTGATCCGGGCGGTGATGTTCGACTTCGGAGGCGTGATCAGCTCCAGTCCGTTCGAGGCGTTCGAGGAGTACGAGCGACGCCAGGGGCTCCCGCTCGGCACCATCCGTCGGGTGAACTCCACTGATCCCGACCGAAACGCCTGGGCTCGACTCGAGCGCGGGGAGGTCGACCTCCAGGAGTTCTGCCTGCTGTTCGAGGAGGAGGCCCGGGCGCTCGGGTCCCGGGTCGATGCGATGGAGGTCATCGCGGCGTTGGGAGGTGAGATCCGGCCGGAGATGGTCGCCGCCGTGCGCCACTGCTCCGGGCGCTACCTCACGGCGTGCCTGACCAACAACTTCCGTGCCGTCGAGGAGGTCGCCCGCCCGGACGTCGCCGAGGTCTTCGCCCTCTTCGACTCGGTGTTCGAGTCGAGCAAGCTGGGCGTGCGCAAGCCGGACCCCGCCTTCTACCTCACGGCCTGTCGGTCGTTGGGGGTGGAGCCGGACGAGGTGGTGTTCCTCGATGATCTGGGGATCAATCTCAAGCCCGCCCGTGAGCTGGGCATGCACACCATCAAGGTCGTCTCGCCGGCGACGGCGCTCCGGGAGCTCTTCGCCCTGGTCGGTGAACCGGGGGCCGGGCACCCCGTCACCGGGGTCTGAGCAACAGTGGTGGCTGGCATCCTTCCCAGGCTGTAGGAAGTGGCATGGCTGATTACCCGAGGTTGATCACGCGCATCGACCACGTCGAGGCGGTCCCCCGGCGCATACGGGCCGTGCGCCACGGTGAGACCGTCCTCGATACCACGAGGGCTCTCTACGTGTGGGAGTGGTCGAACTACCCGCAGTACTACATCCCGCGGGGAGACGTGCGAGAGGAGCTGCTGGCCGCCGCCGGTGGTACCGAGGACTCCTCGAGGGGGACGGCGCATCTGTACCGGTTCGCTTCGGACCCCTCGTCGGACCCCCCCGTCGCCCGCCATCTCCTCCACGCGGCCCGGAGCGAGCTGGCGGACACCTTCCGGTTCGAGTGGGACGCCATGGACGGGTGGTTCGAAGAGGACGAAGAGGTCTTCGTCCACCCGCGGAATCCCTACGCCCGGGTGGATGCCCTGCGATCCACACGGTCGGTGCGCGTCGAGCTGGAGGGGGTGGTCCTGGCCGAGTCGTCATCCCCGGTGATGGTCTTCGAGACAGGCCTCCCGACCCGCTACTACCTGAACCGGACGGAGGTCCGGTTCGAGCATCTCGATCCGAGTCCCACCGTCACCCGGTGCCCGTACAAGGGAACGACCTCGGCCTACTGGTCGGTGCGCGTACACGGAGGCGTCCGGGACGACCTGGCCTGGAGTTACGACTTCCCGACCCGGCAGCTCCTTCCCATCGCCGGCCTGGTGGCCTTCTACGACGAGCAGGTCGACGTGTATGTCGACGACGTGTTGAACGAGCGGCCGAAGACCCACTTCTTCGACTGACGGCGACGTGGACCGGTTCGAGGTGGGTCTACAGTTGTGGCCGGTGGGTGCGAGGGGGCCTCGATGGGCATGATCACAGGGCAGTCGGGAGCCGCGGACGGAGCGGCGGAAGGGATCGCTGCCCGCCCATGGGCAGAAGACGCCCGCTACTTCGAGTACTCGAGCGCGGCCGATCCCATCGGGGGAGGGCAGATCCCGAAGGTGCCCGTCGTGAGCTTCCCCCGGGCGCTCCATGCCGAGGGTCCCACCCGCGTGGTGCCGCTGGATCTCTCGGCGCGCCTCGGGGTCGCGCGCGGCCCTGCCACCAGTCCGGGTCTCCTGGCCAGTTTCGTCCGGATCGGAGCCGGTGACTCGACGGTCACCGATCCCAATGCCACGTCGCAGCTGTTCTATGTCCTCGAAGGCCGGGGGCGCACCGAACTGGGCCGGGCGGGCGAAGCCGTCGAATGGGAGTCGGGGGATTTCTTCACCCTTCCGGCCGACGCCACGGGTGGCGCCACCCACCGGGCGGACGCCCAGAGCGTTCTCTACTGGGTCCATGACGAGCCGATGCTCCGGTACCTGGGGGTCACGGCCACCGAACCGAGGTTCTCGGTCACCAAGTATGCGGCCGCCGACGTCATGGCCGAACTCGACGTGATCGCCGCCGCACCCGATGCCGGCGCCAGGAGCCGGGTGAGCGTGCTGCTGGCCAACGCCGGGCAGGACCAGACGCTGACCATCACCCACGTGCTCTGGGCCATGTTCGGTGTGCTCCCGGCCGGCCAGGTGCAGCGGGCCCACCGCCACCAGTCGGTGGCCCTCGACCTCATCGTCGACTGCCAGCCCGGGTGTCACACCCTGGTAGGCAGCCACCTCGACGAGGACGGCGACATCGTCGATCCGATCCGCGTCGAATGGGAGAGTGGAGGCGCGTTCGTCACTCCGCCCGGGCTGTGGCACGCACACGTCAACGAGTCCGGCGCGCCGGCCCATCTGGTGCCCATCCAGGACGCCGGCATGCAGACCTACCTCCGCAGCCTCGACATTCGCTTCGTCGCCCCGTCCTGACCGACCGACCGACCGTGCCCACCGCCGCCTGGAATCCTGGCCGCCCCGTCTGCAATGCTTCTTGGCATGTTCGACGATCTCCTCGAGGCCAACGGTCTGTATGTCGAGAAGTTCGCCCTCGGCGGGATCCCGGCCAGGGCGGCCAAGGAGTTCGCCCTGGTCACGTGCATGGACAGCCGGATCGAGCCCTTGACCATGTTGGGCCTGGTCCCCGGTGACGCCAAGATCCTCCGGAACGCCGGAGGACGGGTCACACCCGACGTGCTTCGTTCGCTCATCCTCGCCGCCAATTTCCTCGGTGTGACGCGGATCGCCGTGATGCAGCACACCGACTGTGCCCTGGGCGACCGGAGCGACCAGGACGTGACGGCTCAGTTTCCGGTCGCCTCCCGGGCCGAGGCGGACCACTGGGAGTTCCTGGCCATGCCCGACCCGGACGGAGCGCTCGAGACCGACGTCGGCGCCGTCCGTTCGTGCCCGCTGCTGCCGGAAAATGTCCGGGTGGAGGGATGGCGGTACCGGGTGGAGACGGGTGAGGTCCTCCGGCTGATCCGGGCCTGATCCGGGCCTGATCCGGGCCTGATCCGGGCCTGATCCGGCCGGACGCACGGCGCCCGCTCCCTGCTCGGGTCCGGCCGGCCGCGTGAACCCGGACGCCACCACTACGTTTGGGGTGGATCCCGGCGCTCGTGCCCGCCGCCGGGGAGCCCACTGTGGATGCGATCGGGCGGGGGAGTGACTCGATTGGCCGAAGTCGGGCAGTGGGTGCGGGTTCACGGGGAACGGCGCCCCGTACCCGTGGATAAGCCGGGAGGTCGGGCCGTCCCCGGCGTTCCCTCCTCCCCCCGTGAGCCGGGGCCGGCGTGGGCGCGCCCGGACGCCCGGCGCTGTCTCCAACTGATCCTGGCCACCCTCTGGCTGCTCGACGGCATCCTCCAGATGCAGGACTACTTCTTCACCAAGGCCTTCGGTACCCAGATGATCGCCATGAGCGCCATCGGAAACCCTTCGCCCATCGCCCGGGTGATCCACTGGTCGGGATACACCATCGGGCATCACCCGGTGGCGATCAACGCACTCTTCGCGGCGGTACAGGTGGCGATCGGACTCGGGATCGCCTGGCGACGCACGGCCCGAGCGGCGTTGGGTGCCTCGGTCCTCTGGTCACTTGCCGTCTGGTGTGTCGGCGAGGGATTCGGGGGCGTGTTCGCCGGAACCGCCGACCCCGTGACCGGCGCTCCGGGCGCGGTGCTTCTCTACGGCCTGCTGGCCGTCCTGCTGTGGCCCACGGACCGTCCCGGTCCCCGACCGGCGTTCACCGCCGCCCGGGCCGTCGGGGCCCGCGCCGCCGACGTCGTGTGGCTCGTCCTGTGGGGCTCGCTTGCGTACTTCATGCTGGTCGGGTCGAACCGCGCACCTCGGGGGCTCCACGTGCTGATCCTCGACCAGGCCACCGGGGAGCCGGCATGGGTGGTCCGGTTGGACCGCCGTGTGGCGGTGATGGTCGACCATCGGGGACTGGCGGTGGCCATCGTCGTCGCCCTGGTGCTCGCCCTGACCGGGGTGGGAATCCTTCTTCCGGGGCGCCTGGCCAATGCCGCAGTGGCGGTGGGCATGACGGCGGGGCTGGTGTTCTGGGTCGTCGGCCAGGACTTCGGCGCGTTGCTGACCAACGGGGCCACCGATGTGAACTCGGGTCCGCTCCTCATGCTGGTGGCGCTGACCTACTGGAGGCGGGAGGAATCGGGGGAGTCGGTGGGGCCGCGGTGGCCGGCACGCCCGAGCGTGAGGGAACCGTGTCCGGTACCACCTGGCTGAACGACTTCTTCGCCGGGCTGATGCTGGCGGTGGCCGCCTACAGCCTGGGCCGCCTGGTCGCCTCGCGGGTCTGGGCCCGGCCGACCCACCATGACATCGACCTGGCCCACATCTTGATGGGGACGGCGATGGCGGGAATGCTGTCGTCCTCGCTCGACCTGGTCCCGAGCGGGTTCTGGGAGGTTGTGTTCACCGTCCTCGGTGGTTACTTCGTGGTGCGGTGCTACCGGTTCGTCTACGAGCACGGCGTGGAGGGCGAGGACGAGGACCACGGCCACCACCTGTCCCATTACCTGACCCACCTGGTCATGGCGGCCGCCATGCTGTACATGTACCTGGCGGCCGCACCGTCGTCGGCCGCGTCGGGGGGCGGGATGGCCATGGGGGCGGCCACGGGCACGACGGCCGACTTCGTGGCGATCCCCGTGGTCTTCCTCGTCGTGCTGATGGCGTCAGGGGTGTGGGAGATCGACGGCATCGACCGGTTCGCCCCGGCCGCCTACGTCGGACGGGAGTCCACCCTGGCGACCATGGCGGGTCCGGTGCCGACGGCCGCGGAGGCGGCCCCGCCCCCCGGTGCCGAACCCGACGTCGCCCACCCCCAGTCGCGGGTGCCAGCAGCCCCGGGCCGGTGGCTGGCTCCTCGCATCGAAGCCGGCTGCCACGTGGCCATGTGCGTGACGATGGGATTCATGCTGGTCCTGATGTTGTAGACCGGCCCGGCGCCCGAATAGGAGATCGCGGCCACGATCGGTACGCTGGTGCCGTGCCGGAGATGCACATGACACGTGTGCCGTTCACCTTTCACAATGCCCTCACCCGGTGGGAGTTCACCCCCTTCGCCCTGTTGGTGCTGGTGGTGGTGGTCACCGCCGGAGTCTGGTACTTCCGCGCCGAGTGGGCGGTCACGCTGCGGGGCCGGCACTGGGGAAGGATGCGTACGGTCTCGTTCATGGCCGGGTTGGTGACCCTCGACCTCGCCCTCCAGTCCCCGGTGGCGGCGCTGACGATGGACTACTTCCAGGCGCACGTGGTCCAGCATCTGTTGCTGATGGTCATCGCGCCGCCACTGCTGGCCATGGGTGCACCGATGACGCTGGCGCTCCAGACCTCGAGCCGGCGCACCAAGGTACAACTGCTCAGGGTCCTGAACTCCCGCGCCTTCCGGGTCATCACCCACCCGTTCCCGGTGTGGAGCGTCTACTACCTGTCGATGTTCGCGTTCTTCTTGACGTCCGCCCTGAACGTCGCCATGTTGCACATGTGGGTGATGGACCTGATCAACGTGGCGTTCTTCGGGGTCGCGACCCTGTTCTGGTGGCCGATCATCGCCGTCGACCCGATCCCCCACTGGCAGATGGGACACGGTGCCAAACTGGTCAGCCTCCTCATCGGGGTGCCGCTGGAGTCGTTCCTCGCCCTGGCACTGTTGAGCCAGACGCACTCGGCGGCCTCCATGTACACACTGTCCAGCACCCACTCGGGTGCGGCGCTCTTCTGGGTCGGCGCCGAACTCTTCACCTTCTTGGCGCTGATCCCCGTGTTCGTGCAGTGGGTGCGGTTCGAAGAGCGCAAGGGCGCCCGCTACGACGCCCAGCTGGATGCGGAGATGGCGGCCCGCGACGCGCCCAACGTGGCGCTCGGGGACAGCCGGGCCGCCGGCACCTGACCGCCGCCACCGCGGTGGCCCGGACCGAGCTGAACACCGGATCGGAAGGCCCGGGGGCCGACCGTGGGCGCCGACGCCCATCGTGAGCGCCGGGCAGGGCTAGGAGCTCGACACCGGCGCGAACGTGTAGGTGAACGGGACCGCCGGCGGGGTGTTCAAGAAGACGGGCTTCTTGCCCACGGTGATGCCGGTCACCACCGCCGACGAGCCGACCTCCACGGTCATCGTTCCGTTGGACGGATACCTCAGGGTCGTCCCGGCCGCTTGGACCCCGCTGATCAGGGGAACCGAGGAGTTCGAGCTGGTGACCTGCACCCAACACCGACCGGACGTGGCCACCACGACGACGTAATGGGTGGCCGAGACGGTGTACGAGGCGCTCGTGGCGCCCGACGCCGTCTGGCTCACCCTGGAGCCGCCAGCCACCGGCCCGGCCACCGGTCGGGCGGCGGCCGCGGCGGGCCTGGGGCCGCCGGGCCGGGTGACCCTCAAGATGTGGGCTTGGGCCAACCAGGTGGGCTTGGTCCGGTAGACGACCAGACCGCCGATTGTCACGACGATCAGACCGACCACCACCCAGGTGACGACCTTGAGCGACGTGGGTGCCCGGAGTCGCCGACGCGCCCGCGCCACGGACCGCCGGCTCTGCCGGAGGTCCTGTCGGGGGACGACCGGGAACGTGCCGGTGGGTGGACCGGTGGTCATCCCGTATCCGTAGGCTCCCGATCCGGTCGGTGGGCCGCTCGATCCGCCGCCGACCTTGGGTACCTCGCCCGTCTGTGTGAAGGCCCGCAGGTGGTCCGGACCCCCGGTGACCGCCGTCACCACCGTGGGCATTCCCGAGGTCGGCAGGTCCCCGGTTCCCGAGCCGGCTTCATGGCGGGGCACCGCTGGTGCTGCCGACCATGCGTCGATCATCTGGAGGGCCAACGCATCCCCGTCCAGACCGAGGAACGCCGCGTACCTGCGGAGCGTCGACAGGGCCATGGCCTGGTCGGGCAGGCCGGCGAGATCGCCCGTCTCGAGGGCCTCGATCTGGGTGATGGGCCGACCCAACCGGTCGTGCACCGTCAGCAGGTCCAGGCCGCGCTCCTCCCGATTGCTGCGCAGCAGGCGCCCGATGTCCTCGGCAGAGGAGGCCGCATCTTCCTCTTCATCGTCGCGTCGGCGAGTGGTTCCGCCGCGTGGCCGGATCACGTCTGTCTCCTGACTTCTCCCAGGCCGTAAGCGTACCTGTTCACAGGCTTTCTTCGGCGCGGGACGCTTTCGGCTGAAGGTCGCTCGGCCCGCGGCCGCCCACGGATGGTCGGTCGGCGCCCGCCGCCGGGCCGGCGGGGAATGTTGCGGGCGCAACTAGTGTTGGTGGGCAGGAGGGCGCGTCGCAGGGCAATGATGTGCGGAGCGACCGCTCGCGAGACCTCATGGAGGATGACGATGCCGGCAGTGACTGTGGACGATGTGCTCGCACTGGAGAAGGTGCAGCCGGTAGAGGCGACACGCGCCATCCAACGGCCTGCCCTGGCCGTGACGACCGCCCCCTCGGGTTTCGAGGGGGAGGGATTTCCGGTGCGTCGGGCCTTCGCCGGTGTCGACAGGCGCCATCTCGACCCGTTCATCCACATGGACCAGATGGGGGAGGTCGAGTACGCGCCCGGCGAGCCGAAGGGGACGCCGTGGCACCCGCACCGTGGCTTCGAGACGGTGACCTACATGATCGACGGCACCTTCCGGCACCAGGACTCCATCGGGGGCGGCGGGCTGATCACCAACGGCGACACCCAGTGGATGACGGCCGGGGGCGGAATCCTGCACATCGAGGCGCCGCCGGAGGAGCTGGTGGTGAGCGGGGGCCTGTTCCACGGGATCCAGCTCTGGGTGAATCTGCCGCGGGCCGACAAGATGATCGCTCCCCGTTACCAGGACATCGGCTCGTCCCAGGTGGCGTTGCTGTCCTCTCCGGACGGCGGCGCCCTGTTCCGCCTCATCGCCGGTGACCTCGGTGGCCACCAGGGGCCAGGGGCGACGCACTCGCCCATGGCCATGGTCCACGCCACCATCTCCCCCGGGGCGACGGTCGACGTGCCGTGGCCGGAGGGCTTCAACGCCCTCGTCTACGTCCTGGGCGGCGCCGGCACCGTCGGCCCGGAGCAGCGACCGGTGAGGACCGGTCAGCTGGCGGTCTTCGGGGATGGCACCTCCGTCACCATCGGGGCGGATGCCTCCCAGGAGTCACGGACCCCGGAGCTCGACGTCCTGATCCTCGGGGGTCGGCCCATCGGTGAGCCGGTGTACGCCTACGGGCCGTTCGTGATGAACACCAAGGAGGAGGTGGCCCAGGCCTTCGAGGACTATCAGGCCGGCCGCCTCGGGACGATCCCCGCAGAGCACATCGGGTCGTAGGGACCGCCCCGCGGGGTCAGGCGGGGATCACCTCGTCTGACACGCCGTGCACGTCGGCCGGGTCGGAACGCCCGGCCTCGAGCAGGAATGCCGCCGACAGGAGGCTCAGGTGCCCTCGCCACCGGTGGGGCTGCAGGAGCGGGGATCCCACGGCTGGAGGGGGGTCACCGCGGCGGAGGGAGCCTGGAACTCCGCCGATGCGGCCGATGCGGCCGAGGTCGTCGTGGTCGCCGGCGCAGTCGTCGCGGTGACGCCGGCGGTGGCGGGAGCGGGGCTGGACGAGGTTGGCGGGTTGACGGCGAACTGGGTGCCGGTGACCACGGTCACCTGGGCGCCGTCGGTGGTCGGGCCGAGGGCGGTGACCACCGCTCCGGACATCGAGCGGGCCACGGCTTCGGCGGCCGCCTCGGCGGCGGGAGCCTTGGTGGCGTAGTAGACGACGGTCTCCGCCTCGGCACCGACCGGCGTGGAATCCCCCACGCCGGCCATGTGGAACCCGAGCGCCCCGAGCGCGGTGGAGGTGTCGGCGGCCTGATCGGTGGCGCCGCTGCCGTTCAGGACCGAGACGGTCACGTCGGAGGGGGCCGGGAGTCTCTGGCCCGTCATGGTGTCGGTCGACGGGCTGACTCCGAGGAACTGGTCGATGACCTGCTGATCCTGGACGATCGAGGGAAATTCGATGTCTCCGTACGAGCCACCCTCGTACTGGTAGGACCCGAACTGGTCCACCTGGACCGGCAGCGTGAGCTGCGGCGCCGAGTTGACGTTGACGGAGTGGAAGTTGAGGACCAGATTGACCATGTCCGACGAGGAGAACTGCTTGTCCACCTCGAGCTGGGGAGCCACCCCGCTGACCAGCTCCTCGTCCGTGATCGGATTGGAGAGTCCCTGCTTGGCCACCGCGGTGGCCAACACCCGGAGGAACTCGTGGTCCCGGCGGATACGAGCCAGGTCGCTCAGGTTCTCCGAGGGCCAGTCCCGGGGTAGGGGCTCGTGACTCCGGGCCCTTTGTACTGGAGGTGCCGTGCCCGCACCACCTGGAGGGCGGTGACGCCGTTGAGGGCCACGCAGCCGGTGGTGGTCTGCCTCAGGCCCGAGTATGCGTCGTAGACGGGCTCGGGAAAGTACATCTTCACCCCGCCCAGCGCGTCGACCACATTGGCGAAGGTGTCGAAGTTGAGCACCACGTAGTGCTGGATCGGGATGCCCAGGTCCTCGTTGATGGCGGCCACCAGCTGGCTCGGGCCCTGGTAGAGGGCGGCATCGATCTTGTTGGCCCCGGTGGTGCGGGCGTTGGGGATGAACAGGTCCCTCGGGATCGACAGGATGGACACCGAGTGCTTGTTCGGATCGAGGTGGAGGAGCATGACCACGTCGCTGTTGACCCCGTTCACCCCCTCGCTGCACAGGCCGTAGGCCGCGTTCTGGACGGTGAGGGCGCAGCGGTCGGTGGAGCCGACCATCAAGATGTTTTCGGTGCCGGCGTCGGCGCCGCTGGTGGGGACGTCGGTCAGCCCCTTGACGTCGATGCGGTGGATCTCGTGATTCAGGTACCAGGCGTAGCCGGCCGCCGCCCCGACGACGAGCACGACCACGACGGCCGCCGTCCCGAGGATCCAGACCGCCTTCCGGCGGCGACGCCTCCGTGGCGGGCGGTGGGGCTGGGACCGGACCATCTCGTCGGCCAGAGCGAGGAGGCCCGACTCGTCGAAGGTCCCGGTGGGAGCCGAATCGGGCTCGGTCCCGGTCGGGACGCGGCGAGCCATGGGCCAAGACGGTAGCAAGCCCGATCCCTCATCGGGTGGCAGGGGACCCGCGGCCGAGGCCGGCCCCGGACCGGTCACCGCCGCCGCCGGACCCGTTGGCGGACGGCCCTCCCCGCCCCGACGGACCAGACCGGACCGCGGTGGAGACGCCCAGCGCATCCCGGTCGAGCCGGAGGGTGTCGTACCAGTACCGGACCGTCCACGACGGCCAATTGTTGGTCACCCGGCCGGAAGCGGACTTGTACCAGCTCCTGCAGGTGGACACCCACACGGTGGAGGTGGCCAGCGCCTGGGTCCGGAGGTCGTCCCGGCGGTAGGCGTCCTCGCTGACCTCGACCCGGGGACGAACGACCTGACCGTCGCCACGGTCGTCGAACCCCGCCACCTGCATTGCGATCGCCTGCAAGGCCAGGTTGAGCTGGCGTTCCACCATGAACAGGATGGAGTTGTGGCCCAGGTTGGTATTGGGGCCGTACAGCAGGTAGCAGTTGGGGAAGCCGGCGACCACCGTGCCCAGGTAGGCGCGGGCACCGTCCTTCCACTCGGCCGCCAGACTCCGGCCACCGATGCCGCTGATGGGGATGTGGGCGAGGAAGTCGGTGGTCGAAAACCCGGTCCCGAAGATCAGGACGTCGATGGGGTGCCGCCGACCGTCGGCGGTGACCACGGTCGAGTCCTCGACGTGGTCGATCGGCGCTCCCACCACATGGACGTCGGGGCGCAGGAGCGTCGGATACCAGTCGTTCGAGATCAGGATCCGTTTGCAGCCGACGGGATAGTCGGGGACGACCAACGACTCGGGCAGGCGCTCGGAGACCACGCCCTTTTGGATCTCCTTCCGGAACAGGCCGCCCAACTGGCGGCCGAACCAGCTGTCCCTTCGGAACGCCGGCCAGCGGAGCTCCAGCGTCCAGTAGATCCACCACCGGTAGGCCCGTTCCACGAGGCCCGACCGTTCGAGGATCCGGCGGGTGCGGTCGGGATAGGCGCGGTCCTTCTTCGGCCCGACGTAGTTGGGGCTGCGCTGGAAGATCGTCACCTCGTCGGCGTGGTCGGCCACCGGTGGGACGAACTGGATGGCGCTGGCGCCGCTCCCGATCACGCCGACCCTCCTGCCGGCCAGGTCGATGTCATGGTCCCACTGGGCCGAGTGCCACATCGGCCCGGTGAAGCGAGCGGAGTCCCTCGAGCTCGGGGACGTGGGGCCGGTTGAGCTGGCCGCAGGCGAAGACGACCGTGTCCGCCCGGATTGACTCGGTCCCTTCCGGCGATGAGAGCACCAGGTGCCAGTCGCCCTGGTCCTCGTCGAATTCGGCCCGCTCCACGGTGGTCCTGGTGCGCAGGTGGTCGGCCAGACCGAAGTGCTCGACGCACGATTCGGCGTAGGAGAGGATCTCCGGCTGGTCGGCGAACCGGCGGCTCCAGTCGGACTTGGGGAAGAACGAGAACGAGTACAGGTGCGACGGAACGTCACAGGCGCTGCCCGGATAGGTATTGTCCCGCCAGGTGCCCCCCACACCCTCGGACTGCTCGATGACCGAGAACGTGGTGATCCCCGATCGCACCAGCTGCATGGCGGTGGCCAGTCCGGACAGGCCACCCCCGACGATCACGACCGAGGGAGTCCGCCGGCCCTGCGAACGGGCGTCCTGCACCGCCCGTTCCAGTCGCCTCTTCCCGATGTCGAGCGCCATGTCCGTCCCCCTGGTCGCCGAGCCTCGGCGGTCCGACCTGTGGTGCCCGATGGTAGGCCGTTTCAGTCCGGCGGGACTATGCCCTGGCCATACTCCTGCTCCACTTCCTCCAGCTGGGCCTCGGTGCCCTGGACCCTGGGACCGGTGAACCAGTTGTGGGCCGACACCCTCCACCACAGGTAGACCGCCACCATGACGGCCACGAACAACGGTCCGGCCCAGTTGAAGTCGGCGGCGGTGTTCCACGGCCAGAAGGCGGGGGCGAAGAACAACAAGGTGATGACGACGACCCAGATCACCGCGATCCAACCGATGGGCTTGCTCCACCGGCCCAGGCTCCACGGTCCGGGCCGGAACGAGTCCCCGGCACGGAGGCGCAAGAAGATGGGGATGCCGTAGGCCACGTACAGGCCGACAGTGCCGATGGAGACGATGGCGAAGAAGGCCACCGAGTACCCGCCTCGCTGGTAGAGGGACGGGAGGCCGAGGACGAAGGCCACCACGACCGCCAGCCACACCGCGTTCACCGGGGTCCGGGTCGTGGGGTGGAGGCGGTGCCAGAGGCGGTGGCCGGGAACGGCCCCATCGCGGGAGAACGCGTAGATCATGCGGGAGTTGGCGGTCACCGAGGCCAGGCCGCAGAAGAACATGGCCACCGTGGCGATGATGACCAGGAGTTTGCCGACCTGTCCGCTGATGGCGTCGACGAACAGCTGACCGCCGGCGATCGAGCCGTTGAGGGCCAGTGCCGAATAGTCCTTCTCCCCTCCCTGGATGGCCAGGGTCATGGACAAGTTGAGGACGAAGGCGGCGATGATCGAGACATAGATGGCCCGGACGATCGACTTGGGGGCGTCGATGGCGGCCCGATGGGTCTCCTCGGTCATGTGGGCCGAGGCGTCGTAGCCGGTCAAGGTGTACTGGGCCAACAAGAGCCCGATGGCGAAGGCGTAGACGCCGGCGAACGGGCCGGTCCAACCGGTCAGGTTCTCCTTGTGGAAGAGGAAGCTGACGCTCTGGTGGTGGGTCGGGACGAAGAACAGGGCCCCGACGATGACCAACGTGCCGAGCAGGTGCCACCACACGCTGACATTGGCGAGCAGGCTGACCAGCCTGACCCGGAAGGTGTTGAGCAGTCCGTGCAGTAGCAGGATCACTGCGTAGATGACGAGGATCCAGTGCACGGTAGAGCGGAAACTGGAGGCGTAGAGCGAGATGACGAAGGCGACATAGACCGCCATGCCGTAGTCGATCGACGCGGTGATGGCCACCTGGCCCACCAGATTGAACCAGCCGCACGTCCACGACCAGGCGGCCTTGTTCTTCGTGGCCAGCTGGGCCGACCAGTAGTAGAGGCCACCGGCGGTGGGGTAGGCCGAGCAGATCTCGGCCATGCCCATCCCCACGCACAGCACGAACGCCCCGACGATGAACCACCCGGTGGTGATGACCAGGGGTCCGCCGGCGTCCATCCCGAGGTAGTAGGTGGTGATGCCCCCGGTGAGGATGGAGATGATCGAGAAGGAGACGGCGAAGTTGGAGAACGACCCCATTCCCCGCTTCAGCTCCTGCGCGTAGCCCAGTTCGTGGAGGCGGGCCGTGTCGCCGTCCATGACACCGGTGCCCCCACCCGTGAACGTCGCGGGGCGGCGGGAGTGACCGGCGAGGTCTGGCTCACCGTGGGTTGACCGAGGCCCTGGTCGTGGTCCACGCGCACTCCTCCCACCCGGCTCGAGGAGCAAGCCGCTGATTTGCCTTGCTGGTATCTTGCCTGCTCTTCCCCGGGTGTCAAGGGGCTTTGGACAGTTGCCGCCGGGCGGGGTGGCGCGCCGCCTTGCGGGCGGCTACGGCAGTCTGCAGACTCGTGCCGTGAACGAACCCCCGTCGGTGCCCGGGTCGGGACGACCGGACCCGGCGACGCCCGCAGCCGTGTCTCGACTGGCCCGGGCCAGGGCCAGGGCCCGGGCCGGTTTCAACAGGTCGTTGCGTGCGCTCCTCCGCCCCGAGGGGCTGCCACCCGAGGCAGCCGCAGAACTCGAGGCGGCGTTCGGGTCCCTCGGCCGTGAGGCTGTCTCGGGGGGTCCCGGACGGATCCGTCGGGTCCGTGGCCAGATCCGAGCGGCACCCCCGCAACTGCTCGACTGGATGTCCGGGCAGGTACTCGACCATCCCGCCGTCCTCTACGACCAGCGCGGCGTGGAACTCCTGGCCGCCCGGCAGAGCCGGTCGATCAGCACCGCCATGGGGGCGCTGCAACTGGCCCTGGTGGGAGCCGCCGCCGCCTCCACGCTGGAGGGCGGCCCGGTGTTGGCGGTGGCCATCGACGGGGCGGTGGGCCAGGTGGCCTCAGTGGTCCACGGTTGCTGCGACTGGTACAACACCGGCTCCTACCTGGTCCGCCGGCTCAACGAACTGGACATCAGGGTGGATCGGGCCGAGGTCCGCCGCATCACCAACGCCGCGTTGGTGTCGAAGGGCATGTCCATCGACCGGCGGGCGCTGGCCCGGGCCTCGGAGCTGCGTCTGATCAGGAGCTGGGTCGGTCGCGGGCTGATCGACGCGCTGCCGCTGGGCTCATCGCTCGGGCGTGCCTCGCTCAAGGCCGCCGTACGCATCGACGGATCGGACCTCGAAGATGTGGTGGGGGCGCTCCGCGCCGGCGGCTGACCGACCGGCGGTGCCAGGGTCGACCTGCGGGCGGGGACGGCGCAGCACCCGGGTGAGACTCAGAGCACCTTGGACAGGAATGTCCGGGTGCGCTCGTGCTGGGGGTCGGTCAGCACCACGCGCGGGTCGCCGCTCTCGACGACGACCCCACCGTCCATGAACACGAGGGCGTCACCCACCTCCCGGGCAAAGCCCATCTCGTGGGTGACGACGATCATGGTCATCCCGTCCTCGGCCAGTCCGCGCATGACATCGAGGACGTCGCCCACCAACTCCGGGTCGAGCGCCGAGGTCGGCTCGTCGAAGAGCATCAGCTTGGGCTCCATGGCCAGTGCCCGGGCGATGGCCACCCGCTGCTGCTGCCCACCCGACAGCTGGTTCGGGTAGCTCGCCACCTTGTCGGCCAGCCCCACCCGGTCGAGCAGCGTTCGAGCCCGGTCCCGTGCCGTGGAGGTGGAGGCACGCTTCACCCGTACCGGACCGCAGGTGACATTGTCCAGCACGCTCATGTGGGGGAACAGGTTGAACCGCTGGAAGACCATGCCGATCTCCGCCCGCTTGCGGCACACCTCGCGGTCGCGAAGCTCGTAGAGCCTGTCCCCGCCTCGACGGTACCCGACCAGGTCCCCGTCGACGGACAGCTCGCCACCGTCGATCTTCTCCAGATGGTTGATGCAGCGGAGGAACGTGCTCTTGCCCGAGCCCGAGGGCCCGATCAGGCACAGGACCTCACCCTGCTCGACGGTCAGGTCGATGCCTTTCAACACCTCGAACCGTCCGAACGACTTGTGGACGTCCACTGCCCGGACCATCGGCTCGGTCATATCGCGCCCTCGTGGTGGACCGGGGAGAACGGCGGGGGGCCGAGCGGTGGTCTGGGCCCCGTACGCAGGTGGAAGAAGTCCTGACGCAACCGTTGGAGCGGCGTCGGGGGCAGCTGCCGGCTCGATCCCCGGGCGTAGTGCCGCTCGACGTAGTACTGCCCGATGGTCATGATCGAGGTGAAGAACAGGTACCAGAGGCTGGCCACGAGAAGGAGCGGGACGATCTCGTAGTTGGTGTTGGAGATGTTCTGGGTGGCGGTGAACAGGTCGGCCAGGGCGATGGTGATGACCAGCGACGTGGTCTTGAGCATGGAGATGGTCTCGTTGCCGGTGGGCGGGATGATGATGCGCATGGCCTGGGGCAGCACGATCCGCCGCATCGTCTGGACCTTGCTCATGCCGAGGGACTGGGCCGCCTCGGTCTGGCCCTCGTCGACCGAGATGATGCCGGCTCGGACGATCTCGGCCATGTAGGCGCCCTCGTTGAGGCTCAGTCCGAGGGCGGCGGCCACGAACGAGGTGACGAGCGCGTTGGCGTTGATCGTGTAGAAGGCCGGGCCGAAGGGGATGCCGAAGGTCAGCGTCGGGTAGAGGTAGGTGATTCCCTCGTACCAGAAGAAGAGCTGGACGAGCACCGGGGTGCCACGGAAGAACCAGATGTAGATCCACGCCGACCCCGACAGGAGCCGATTGGGCGACAGCCGCATGACGGCGAGCACCACACCGAGCACGATGCCCGCCGCCATGGCGATCACGGTGAGCTCGAGGGTGACCACGATGCCTTTCAGCACCGGGGTGACGAACAGGTACTTGCCCACCACGGCCCACTGGAACCGGCCCTCCCGCACTCCTCCGCGGGTCACATGGGAGAAGAGGAGGGTGTTGACCAGCATGGCCACCAGGACCAGGATCACTGCGCTGGCCACCCAGCGGCCGGGGTGGCGCACGGGAACCGTCTTGAGGGGTCCGGGGGGCGCGGAGGGTCCGGGGGGCGCGGAGGGCCCGGGGGGCCCGGGGGTTGGCGGTGCCTGCGCGCTCGGCGGTTCCGGTGGTCCGGCGCTGGCCGGTGGCCCCGGCTGGCCGGTGGGCCCCTGGTGGTCAGTCACGAGTGGCCCCTGAGCAGATGGCCGTCGGACCGGCGGGGCTCAGCTGGTGGCGCCGTTGATCACCGAGCTCGTGACGGCACCTGACTGCACACCCCACTTCGTGAGGATCTGGGTGTAGATCCCGTTGCCGATCAGGTAGTTGACCGCCGCCTGGACAGGTGCGGCCATCCCGTTTCCCTTGGGGAGGGCGAGGCCGTAGGGGGCGACCTCGAAGGCGGTCCCACTGTTCTGGAAGACGCCGTTGGAGGTGGCCACGATGTAGCCGGCCACCTGGGAGTCGGCGAAGCCGACCTCGGCCCGACCACTGGAGACGGCCAGGTTGGCCTGGCTCTGGTTCCCGAAGGAGAGCACGGTGACGGACTTTCCGGTCTTGGCACAGGCCTTGGCCTCGGTCTGTGCGTCGGTCTGCTCGGTGGTCCCGCTCTCGACGGCGACCGAGTGGCCGCACAGCGAGGTGAGCCCGCTGAAGGCGAGCGGGCTGCCGGTCTTCACGTAGAAGCCCTCGCCGGCGGTGAAGTAGTCGACGAAGTCGACCACTTTCTGGCGGGCGATGGTATCGGTGAACGAGGAGGCGCCCATCCCGTACTTGCCGCTCTGGATCCCGGGGATGATGGTGTCGAACGTGGCGTTGACCAGCGTGGTCTTCAGCCCGAGCACCTGGCCGATGGCGGTGGCCAGGTCGGCGTCCATGCCGACGATGGTCGAGCCGTTGGAGCCGATGAACTCATCGGGCGCATAGGTGGCGTCGAGGGCCACCGAGATGCTGCCCTTGGACTTGATGGCGGCCGGCACCGTGGCGGCGATGGCGGCGTGGGTGGACTGGGTCGGAATGGTGGCGGTGGGCAGCGCCACGGTGGTGGCCGTGGTCGAAGGGGCGCCGGTGGTGGTGGTCGAGCTGCTCGAATTGCTGGAGCAGGCGGCGGCAAGGACGGCAACGACCCCCACGGTGGCGACCGCTACGACCCTCCGGAATCCTTTTTGCAAGGTGAACAAGTCCCTACCTCCGGTTTCGGTCGTTCGGGCGATCGAACAGTGTGCCACGCGGCCCTCGGCCCGTGTCGAATCGGCGATGAGCGTCGCCGGAACCCGGGAGGCGGTGCGCTTTCCTTCCCGATCGGTACTCGGAGTTCGGTTCGTCCTACTGGGATGGCGGCACGGCCGGGGTCGACCGCATCGAGGGTCGACCGCATCGGGCGTCGACCGGGCCAAAGGGTCGACCGGGCCAAGGGGTCGACCGGGCCAAGGGGTCGACCGGGCCAAAGGGTCGACCGGGCCGGGGCAGACGCGATCGGAGGCCCACGCCGCCGGTGGCCGACGCCGAACACGGGCCCAGGCTCACCCGACCCGGTAGGCCGCCATCGAGAGTGAGCCGCCGACGGAGCCGTCGACCAGGACGTGTGCGGGGGTCCCCGAGGCGGCGGCAAGACCGGCGATGGGCGCCAGTGGGAGGAAGTGGTCGGGGGTCGGTACGGCCAACCGGTAGTCGGGATGGTCCACCAGGGCACCGGTGCGTTCGGGCTCCCCGACCATGAGGGCGGTGCAGTCGTGGGCGAAGCGGGCGGCCCAGTCGAAGGGGACATCGCCGGCTCCCATGTCCACCAGGCCAAGATTGTGGACGACGTTGCCGCTCCCGAGGAACAGGACCCCTTCCGACCGGAGCGGGGCAAGCCGGGTGCCGAGGTCGAAGTGTTCGTCGAACCCCTCGAACCCGTTGACCGACAGCTGGATCACCGGAACATCGGCCGAGGGGAAGAGGTGCACCAGAACCGACCATGCCCCGTGGTCGAGCCCCCAGCCGTCCTCGTCGAGGCCCACCCATCGGGGCTTGACCACTTCGGCGACCTCGGCGGCGACATCGGGCGCACCGGGGGCCGGGTACTCCACCTCGAACAGCGTCTGGGGGAACCCGTAGAAGTCGTGGATCGTCTTGGGAGCCTCCATGGCAGTGACCAGCGTCGATCCGACGTACCAGTGGGCCGAGACGATCACGACGGCGCGCGGGGTGGGGATGGATGCGCCGAACTCACGCCACGCCCGGGTGTAGCGGTTGTGCTCCAGCGCGTTCATGGGGTTCCCGTGACCGAGGAACGCCGCCGGCATCAGCTCGGATTCCACAGCCACCTCCCGGTCCGGTCCGTCTGGCCAGTGTCCCACGATCGATGCCGACGCGGAATGCCTTCCGGCGGGGGCGGAGGCCGGGGCGGGGGCCGGTCCGGGGGTCGAGGCAGAGGCGGGGCGGGTCCGGGCGACGGACGGCGACGACAGGCAGCCACGCAGGGGTCCAGGGGAGGTGCGTCCACTTACACTGGCTGAAATGGCCCCAGAGGGCAGAATGGCAGCACCACGAGCGGGAGACGACCGGTTGGGAGCGAAGAGATGAGTGACGCGGCGACCCTTTCGGGACCGACCCCCGCCCTCTCGCACCGCCGGGTGCTCATCGTCATCGGTGCGCTCATGTTGGGGATGTTCCTGGCTGCCCTGGACCAGACGGTGGTGTCCACCGCCCTGCCCACCATCGTGGGTGATCTGAACGGCGCCTCGCACCTCAGCTGGGTCGTCACGGCCTACCTGCTGGCCTCGACGGTTTCCACGCCGCTGTGGGGGAAGCTCGGCGACCTGTACGGGAGGAAGCTCTTCTTTCAGGCGGCCATCGTGATCTTCCTGGTCGGATCGGTGCTCTCGGGACTGAGCCAGTCCATGATCGAGCTCATCCTCTTCCGGGCTGTGCAGGGGCTCGGCGGCGGCGGTCTGATGATCGGCGCCATGACCATCATCGGGGACGTGGTGTCCCCCCGGGAGCGTGGTCGCTACATGGGCCTGTTCATGGCCATGTTCGGGGTGACGTCCGTGATCGGTCCCCTGATCGGAGGGGTCTTCGTCGACTACCTCTCGTGGCGGTGGATCTTCTACATCAACATCCCCATCGGGGTCGTCGCGCTGGCGGTCACGGCCACCGCCCTGCCCGGGGCGCTCAGCCGGGTCCACCGGGTCATCGACTACCTGGGCACCGCGCTGATCGCTCTGGCCGCCACCTCGCTCGTCTTGTTCACCAGTCTCGGCGGGACGTCGTACCCGTGGGGCTCGCCGTTCATCATCGGATTGGCGGTCGCCGGGGTGGTCTTCACCGTCTTGTTCCTCTTCGCCGAGCGCCGGGCGGTCGAGCCGATCATCCCGTTGCCGCTGTTCGTGAACCGGGTCTTCGCCGCCGCCAGCGCCATCGGGTTCGTGGTCGGCTTCGCCATGTTCGGGGCCCTGACCTTCCTGCCCCTGTTCTTCCAGGACGTGAGGGGGATCAGCGCCATCCAGTCCGGTGTCCGCCTCTTCCCCCTCATGGGAGGGCTTCTGTTCGCCTCCATCGGCTCGGGACTGCTGGTCAGCCGGTGGGGCCGGTACAAGGTCTTCCCCGTGGTCGGTACCGCACTGATGACCATCGGTCTCTTCTTGATGTCGAGGATCGGGGTGTCCACCAACTCGTGGGTGACCGCCGGATACATGGTCGTCTTCGGGTTGGGGCTCGGACTGATCCTGCAGGTGCTCACGGTGGCGGTCCAGAACGCCGTGCCGTACGAGGAGCTGGGCACCGCCACCTCCGGTGTCACCTTCTTCCGGATGATCGGCGGCTCGTTCGGCACCGCCGTCTTCGGGGCGATCTTCGCCAACCTGTTGGTCGGCAACGTGCTCCGTGCCCTTCACGTCACCAAGGCGCCCAGCGGGTTCAGCCTCAACGCCGACAACCCCGCCGCCATCCACAAGCTGCCGGCAGCCGCTCAGGCCGCCGTCATCCAGGGCATCGCCCACACCATCCAGACCATGTTCCTCATCGGGGTGCCGGTCGCTTTCGTGGCCTTCCTCTTGAGCTGGACGCTGCCGGAGATCACGCTGCGCAAGTCGATCACGACCTCCGAGCCGGGGGAGAACCTCGGGCTGCCGGAGCCCCGGACATCGCTGGGCGAGGTCCAGCGCATCCTCGAGCGGGCTGCCAGCCGCGAAAACCGCCGGGAGCTCTACGAGACGCTGTCGGGCCGCGCCGGGCTCGACCTCGAACCCCGTGCCAGCTGGCTCCTGTACCGGCTGGCCGACCGGCCCGACGCCACCGTCGAGGAGGTGGGCTCGAGCCTCAAGGTGGACCCGGAACGGCTCCGGGACGGGGTGCACTCGTTGGTCGCCGCCGGGATGGTGGAACGGATCGAATGCCCCGAGGGCCACAAGCTGGTGCTCACAGCCGAGGGGCACGAGGCCATCGAGAAGCTGACCGGCGCCCGGCGCGACTCGATGACCGAGCTGCTGGAGGGATGGGATCCGGAGACCCATCCCGAGGTGGTCGTCCTCATCCGCGACCTGGCCAAGGCCCTCATGGCCGACGACGACAAGCTGTTGGCCGACGCCGGGGCCCCCGCCACGGTGTGATCCGGCCCGGGCCTGTCAGGGTCAGGGCGCGGAGCGGACGCTGACCCGGCTCAGGGTGGTGAACGTGCACAAGTAGAGCTCGCGACCGAAGCCGGCCGACGGGAAGAGCACCGACTGGACCGGGCTCCCGGTGTCGGCCCGGGCAATCTCGTCGCCGGTCTCGATGTCCAGGACCACCACCTGGTCGGCCAGACGGCCCTGGTCGTAGTCGCCCGTCACCAGCTCGCCGGTGTCCGGATACAACAGCAGGTGGCCGCCGTGCTCCTGGCGCCGCCGCCATCGTGGCGAGAGGGAGCCGTCGCCGGCGATGTCGAACGCCTGCATCACCCCGTTGCCGCTGTCGTAGCCCACCGCAATGGAGCGCTCGATGTCGATGACCGGAGGGTTGGCCACCAGCCCTCCGGGTCCGTCGCCCACCGCGGTACCCGATACGGCCCCCGAGGCGAGGTCGACCCGGATCAGTTGCAGCGGTGCCGTCGAGAGCCCGTGGCCGTGGAGTGTTCCGGAGTAGCCCTCACTGCCGTCGCCGTCGTCGAGGAACCATGCGGCTCCGAGGGCGATGACACAGTCCCACCCGTACGTCTGGCCGGCCGAGTTGCGGTATCTCGCTCGGAACGAATCGTCGGCACGGAGCCGGCCGTCGTCCCAGCGCACCCGCAACAGGCTGGTGTCGCCGACGGCGTAGACGTGGCGGGCATCGGCCGACAGCCGGGCGATCGAGGGCTCGGCCAACCCGAGCCGGTCGACGATCTCGAGGCCTTCGGGCTCCAGGGCCACCAGCTCGCTGGCACGGCGGTCGCCGGGTGGGACCGGTTGTCCGGGCCGGGAACCGGCGAAGTCCTTGGTCACCAGGTGACCGTCGGGCATGATCACGAAGCCGTTGTACGGCGCCACTCTGGGGAGCGTGGCCATGGCCACGACGGACAGGTCGGGATCGAGCCGGTGGGCATGATTCCCGAACACCGTGTAGATCGATCCGTTGGCATGGACACCGATGCTCCCCGGCCACGTCCGGCCTCCCGGCAGGTCGGGCGACCGCTGCAACGGCTCGAGGGTGAGGGGATCGATCCGTTCGACGAACGAGACGGCGTCGTCCCCGGCGGTGTGTCGCAGCAGGTAGAGCTGGCCGGGGTCGCGGGTGACGGCCATCGTCGCTGCCGGAGCCGTGCGTGACCCGACCTCGAGCGATTCTCCAGCCCGCAGGTCGAGCGGGGATCCGCCGTGGGGCACCTGGAGACGGAGGGGTCCGGCGTCCTCACACGACCAGGGGCCGGGCCAGTACCCGCTCATCGGGCCACCCGGTGATTCAGCGATCGGTTGAGAACAGGGCCCTCAACGCCGTCGCCGTCGCCGACTTGGCCTCCGCCGTCGACAGTCCCTGGTCGTTCAAGAGCAGTTGGTGGGCCTCGAACGAGCACAGGACGTCGGCGGCCGCCAGCGCCATCGAGGCCGCCGGCGGTCCCAGGAGGTCGAGCTCGGGTGCGAAGAGTGTGGCGAGCTGGAGGCGCAGGAAGGAGCGGTTCCGGGTGAGCCTGGCCGAGAGGATGGGTTGGAACGGCGAACGGAGCCGTGACACCGCGGCCGCGCTCCCGACGGCGTCGAACAGCCGGAAGCGCTGGTCGACGATGGCGGCGACCTTCGTCACCAGCCGATCCGACGGGACCGCCGCCACCGGGACCAGGGCGACGGCCCGGCCCTCCATCCTCACGATGGCGGTCCTGGTGAGGTCGTCGACGTCGTCGAAGTAGCGGAACAGGGACCGGGGGGAGAGGCCCGACCGGGCGGCGATCTCCTCGGTGCTCGGACGCAGGTTGCCGTCACGGTAGAGGTCGAGGAGCGCGTCCACGACGGCCTCACGGTTGCGCTGTCGGCGCAGCTGGCGACCGTCCTGGCGTTCGGGTGGGACCGGTCCATCCGGCCGGGCGTCGTCGAGCCCGTCCGATCCGTCAATCGTGACGCCTTCGGTCCCGGAGAGAGCCATGGTGGTGTGGAGGCTATCGCTCGCCGTGTCCGCCGGCGACCCCCCGGTGCCGGCGTGCCGCCCCCTGCCTGCCGCCCCTGCCTGCCGCCCCCCTGTGGAGGAGTAGCCGGTCACGGTTGACAGTGGGACGGCCACGTACTTACCTGGGGCCGTTGCAGGTCCCGGCGGCGACCGCCGCCGATACGGGCCGCTCGTCACCCGGGAGGACCGTTGGCCGACGAACTCGTGCTGGACTCGCTTCAGCGCCGCATGAGGGCCATGCACTCGCTCTACTACGACGCGGTGGCAACCATGGACCTCGACCAGGTCAACCACTTCGAGCGTGAGGGAGTGGTGCCCATCGCGTTCAGTCTGTTCCACATCGTCAACATGATCGATGCCTCGTTCCTGTTGATGACCGGGGTCGCCCCGATCTGGGACGAGTCGTGGGAGCAGAAGATCAGACCGGCCATCGCCGACCACGGTAAGCACCGCACCGTGGCGGAGATGGTCCATCAGCGCATCGGCGACTATGCGGCATTCCAGGAGTACATGGCGGCCGTGTTCAACCGGACCGAGGCGTGGCTCGGCGGATTGGACCCCGCCGAGCTCGGTCGGGTGGTGGTCGGGCGCCCGCTTCCACCTCAGATCGCCAGTACCTACAGTGCCCGCGTGGCCGGCCCGGCCGGGATCACACTGCTCGACGCCGCCGAGTGCTGGATCTATCAGCACGGGCTGCGGCACATGGGGGAGATCGAGTTGGCCCGCGGCCTGGTCGGGCTGCAGGGCATGACCTCCTGAGCGGCGGCTCGGGTCGCACCACCGCCACCGCCACCGCCGCCACCACCACCACCACCACCGCCACCACCGCCACCACCGGCGAACGGCCGCGCCCGTATGGGGTCACAGGACGTCGCACGCGACAACAGCCGCCCGGAGGCGGCCGTTGTCGGGGCGGGAACGGCGGTGGGAGGACGGCGGTGGCTCCGAGCTAGACGGTGGCGTGCACCGGCGGTGGCACACCGACCGGCGGCGAGGTGCCATGGGTGGTGGCATCGGCGGCGAGGTCCCGGTAGTGCTGGCGCCAGATGAGTCGGTAGACGCGGCTCCAACGGGGGATCGAGCGCAGCCCGGGTATGAAGGGGAGCAGCACCAGACCCAGGGTGAGGACCATCATGATGGCCCACACCTGGAAGTCGCCGCTGGACGAGCTGTTCATCGGGGGGACCTGGTACCAGAGCGTGTAGAGCCACAGCCACGCCTGCCCCGGGTAGTTGCCGGCTCCGTTCATCATTCCCCACTGGTCACCGGACAGGTGCTGCGCATCGGCCAGGTTGGCCAGGTAGGTGCCGTCGGCGATGAACAAGAGGGGCTTGGTGTAGTCGGTCCCGTAGAACTGCCGCGAGCTCAACAGGGCCCCGTCCAACGCCCCGCTCCTGGCCATGGATGTGAGTCCGGCGATGATCGTGCTGACCGGGCCGTAGGCGCCCGTCGGGACGGTCAGGGCACCGTCGGCATAGGTCGCCTTGGCCACCGCCGTCTCGTAGGCCGCCGTCCACTTCGCCTGCTGGGCCGACGACGCCGATGCGTACTCGTTGAGCGCCGCCTGCACGGCCGGGCTGTTCGGGAGCGTGCGCAACGGGTCGATCACGTCGTCGGTGGCGGTGTTGATCGGATGGTGGACTCCGAACCAGCTCTCCGGAGAGATGGGGCCGATCCCTTGGGAGGCGCCGGCGGTGGAGTTGTAGGGCGGCCCGTAGGTGGCGGTGGCGCTCGTACCGTCGAGCTCGGTGGTGGCGGTCTGGGCGAAGTCCACCGGGTCCGCTGTCGACCAGGACTTGACGGTGACGGGTGCTTCGGCGGGTGACCCGAAGATCACGGCCAGGCCGGCCACCAGCACGCCCACCACCACGAGGGCGATGATGAACTCCTTGACCAGGTCGTAGGGGACGTACTTGCCGTGCCACTCCTCGACGTCACGATCGGGCTTGAACGACCGGTGCCGCTTCTGCGGGGGTGCGACCTGGCTCATGACTGGCCTTCGATCTTCGTCGGTGTCACTTCGGCGACCGGTGTCGATGCCGTACCGGAGCCGGGGACCGGATGGGAGCCGTTCTGGACAGGGAGGTCCGTGGTCCGGGCGCCGGTGGGGGATTCGTCGGGCGGGTCGGAGAGAGCGAAGGGTGGGACCACCCCGCGCCGACGGACCAACAGCACGTGCAACCCCACCAGGAACACCACGACCACGGGGAGGAGCACGATGTGCCACATCAGCATCTGGCCGAAGTTGGTGACGTTGAAGATGGCGCCGGCACCGGTGGAGTTGATCCCGTCCTTGGCCTGGGTGCTGATCCATTGGGAGTCGAAATCCTGTTGGGACAGGTAGCCGGTGAAGGCCGCCCCGACCGAGATCACGAAGGACACCACCCCGGTGATCCAGGTGGCGCGGCGCCGGCCGCGCCATGCGGCCATGAAGAACTTCCCCCACAGGTGGACGACCATGGCGAAGAAGAAGACCTCGACGCTCCAGAGGTGGAGCGAGTTCACGAACAGGCCCACGGTGGACGTGTGCCACCACGTGGGACCGAAGACGGCGAGCACGCAGCCGGTGGCGATGACCACCGCCAGTGCGGCCAGGGTGATCACGCCGAAGACGTAGATCCACGACGCCACATAGGCGGGCTGGCGGTCCGGCATGAGCCGCTCGGGCGGCAACGCCTCGATGGCCGCGTTGCGCAGTTTGGCGCTCAGCTGGTGGGCGTCCTCGGGTCGGCCTGCGGCCGTCTCGACCGGGGTATCGGTGTCCATTGCCATCACTCATCTCCTCCGTGCCGCCGGAACGGGATCAGGATCGCCGCCACGAACACCAGGACCATCAACACGATGAGCACGGCGTTGGCCACGGAGATCTGGATGAACCCCCAGTGCAGGTAGTGACCGGGGCGGCTCAGGTCGACCAGACTCCCGAACAAATTGACAAAGACCATTGACAACAGCGCCATTGTGCAAAACCTCCTGTTAGGAGGGTACGGACCTGGCCCGCCCCGCACTAGGGCCGAAGGTCCCTTCGGGGACAGCGAGGCGGGTCGCTCAGCCGGCCGGGACGGTCACGGGAAGCCCGGACACGCCGGCGGCCACCCAGTCGTCGTCGATGGCCACGACGTCACGCCCGCCCGCCAGCATGGATGCGGCCACCATGGCCCGGTAGCCGGCGGCGCAGTAGAACCACAGCGGACCCTCGGGGAGTGCCGCTCCGCAGAGCCGGTGGAGCGGGAGGTGCCGGGCCCCCTCCAGGTGACCCCGGTCCCACTCCTCTTGTCGGCGGACGTCGATGACCGAGACCGCGCCGGTCCATTCAGCGGCCAGGTCGGCGAAGGTGGCCCGCCTCAACTGCCCGGATCGGGCCTGCACCGACGGCACCCCGACCCCCACCGGGAGATCGAGGCCGATGGCGGCGAGCGAGCGCCTGGCTCCCGTCAGCTGGGCATCGTCCTCTCCCACCAGGGCGAACGGGGCCCGCCAGGGCATGGTCCATCCGACCTGCACGGCCATCGGTCCGTCCAGGCCCACGTTGACGGTGCGGGGGACGTGGGCGTCGGCGAACGAGGCGCGCGGTCGGACGTCGATGACCCACAGCCGGGGGGCGAGCCGACGCACGTCCTCGTCCGAGAGGGCGGGCACGTGGTCCTGGTAGCGGCGGGGGAGCAGCCCCCGCCGGTTGCCGTCGGCCATGTGGTCGAAGTAGCCGGGGTACTCGCCGAATCCGGCCAGGAGCGTGCCCACGAAGGGCTCGCGGTCGAGGCGGGCGGCCATATTGCCCACACGCTCGGCTCCGATCGTGGTCTGCGTGTCGTGGCACGGGGTGGCCGAGCAGAAGCTTCCGAAGCCGTGGGTCGGGTGGACCACGGTGTCGCCGGGGAGGTCGCGGAGCATCCGCCGCACCGAGGACCACTGCTCGGCGGCCAGCTCGGCGGCGCGGGCGGCCCCCTGGAGGTCGGTGCGACCCACCGTGCCCACCAGCAGGGAGCCCCCCGTGAACACCGCCATCTCCGAGCCGTGGGTCACGACGAACGACTGGTGACGGGCGGTGTGGCCCGGGGTGGCCAGCACTTCGACGCCCAACCCTCCGACCCGGAGCTGGTCCCCGCCGAGGATGCCGTGCGAACCGGGCACCCGCTCGCCGGCATCCACGGCATAGGTGGTCCCGGTGCGGTCGGCCAGCTCGGGACCCCCACTGAGGTGGTCGTTGTGGAGGTGGGTGTCGACGACGAGCTCGAGCCTCAGCTCGTGGGAGCGCACGATCTCGATCACGGCGTCCGATGGCCGGGGCGGGTCCACCGCCAATGCCACCGTGCCGTCGCTCACGATGTAGCAGCGGTTGCCCAGGTCGCGGAGGTCGAGCGGGATGACCTCCATCACGTGCTCACGGGACCCTCGGTGGCATCACTGTGAATGATAAGCCAACAAACTCTATCGGACAACCAGATAAATGGGGATCGGATTTGTCATGAATGGGGGCGACCCGGAGGGCGATGCCCCGTGGCACGATGCGACCTCTAGCATCGTGCGGCCATGAGCCGAGCGCCCTCCTCTCTCGTCCCTGCCCGTCCGGGACGGCCGTCCCTGGGGCGGCGAGACCGTTCCGGGGCCCGGTGGATGGCCCTCGTCGTTGCCGGCGGCGCCAGTGCCGCCGTCGTTGCCGCCGTCGTCGGGTCCGCCCTGGTCACCCCAGGGCAGGCCGGGTCCGCCGCCAGGACCGGTCTCCGTGCCGTGCCCGGCTCGTACGTGGCCCTCGGCGACTCCTACACGTCCGGCCCTGCGCTCCCGGTGCAGCTCGGCCCCACGACGACCCCGTCGGCGCCGTCGGCGTGCCAGCGATCCTCGGAGAACTATCCGTCCGTCACGGCCCGGGCTCTCGGCTTGGCGCTCATCGACGCCAGCTGCGGTGGCGCCACCACGGGCGACCTGACGGGGTCCCAGGGAGCGGGGATCCCGGCCCAGCTCAGCGCCCTCCGTGCCACCACGTCCCTGGTCAGCATCGGTATCGGCGGGAACGATCTCGGGTTCTCCACGATCGTGGCCAACTGTGCCGCCGCCACCCCGTGGGGCGCCACCAGGGTGGGGTGGTCGTGTGCCAGGCACTATGCGGCCGACGGGGCGGACACCTTGACGACGGTGCTGAGCCGGGTGCGGGCCAACGTGGCGGCCGTGCTCGGTGACGTGCGGGACCGCGCCCCACTGGCCAGGGTGTTCGTGATCGGTTATCCGGAGATCATCCCGCCCGACGGGCCGGGCTGTTGGCCCGAGCTGCCCTTCTCGGATGCCGACCTCGGCTTCCTGCGCGGCATCGAGGACCGCCTCAACGCCGCACTGGCCGGCGACGCCGACTCGGCCGGCGACACCTACGTGGACATGGCCACTCCGAGCGACACCCACAGCGCGTGCTCGTCGGACGACACCCGTTGGGTGGAGCCGGTCCTCCCGTCGCTCCACACCTACCCCCTGCATCCCAGCGGCGCCGGGATGGCCGGGATGGCCCACGTCCTGGAGGCGGCCATACGCCGTTCCGGCGCCCGGTGATCAGCGTCCGCTGATCACCCGAGGGTGCGTCACGACCCCTGGCCCTGCCCGGCGTCAGGGGTCCGCCCGGCTGTCGACGAGTCCGCCGGCGATGGCGCCCACCAGCTGGCCGTGGTCGCGCTCGTTCTGGTCGGCATAGAGGCGGGCGAAGGATCCGAGTGCCCGGGCGAACTTGGGCCCTTTGCCCATATAGCTGGCAATGGCGAGCGGATCACCCGTCCGGGCGTGGGCACGGGCCAGCGTCTCGCCGCAGGCAGTGGCGAACTCCACCAGGCGGGGTGCGATCAGGTCGGTGGTGGGGATGATCTTCATGTCGCGGAACTGTCGGACGTAGTAGTCCTTCCCGTGGAGCGAGCCCCAACCGACGAAGATGTCGGTGGCGCTCTGCAGATGCCGTTTGCCGTGGATCACCCGTGCGCCATGGTGGTCGTGGAGGCTCGGTCCGAGGTGGGCCTCGTAGACGGACGGCCCCGCCTGTTTGACCTGGAGGAACAAGGGATCGGCGCCCGACCTGCCCTCGAGGAGCACCAGATAGACCTGCATCCCCACGCTGCCCACCCCGACCACCTGGCGTACCGTGTCGACCTCGGTGAACCGGTCGAACAGGCTCCGCCGGTCCTCTTGGAGGGTGAGCCGGTACTGGGCCAGGAGGTGATCGACCAGTTCGTCCTGCTCGGTGTCGTCGATGGTCGTGCGGATCGGGGGATCCTCGGTGATCCGGGGTCTCCCCTCGACCATGGTGGTCAGCTTGGCGAAGGCACCTCGATTCGTCCGGCGCTCCATCTTCTTCTCGACGTGGACCGACACCCGACCCCGGTCGGCCGGCTCGAAGTAGCCGATCAGGCTGTCGACGTGGATGCCGTCGTACCAGATGTCGAGCTCCGGCATCGACGAGCACCGGACCATGCGGCTCCGGTACGCCTCCACCGCCGACAGGACGGCCGCATCGGCTGTGGCCGGCGCGATGCCGTTCTCCCGCGCGGCGACGACCAGACTGGCGGCCAGGCGTTTGACGTCCCACTCGAACGGTCCGGGCAGGGTCTCGTCGAAGTCGCGCAGGTCGAACATCAGGTTTCTCTCCGGTGTGGCCCACAGTCCGAAGTTGAGGACGTGCGCGTCACCGCAGAGCTGGACCCTCAGGCCGCTGTCGGGTCCGGACGCCAGGTCAGCGGCCATGACTGCCGCCGCCCCCCGGTAGTAGTTCCACGGGGAGGCCGCCATCCGCTGATGGCGCAGGGGGACCAGTGAGTGCACCCTGGTGGCGTCCTGGGCCAGGATCGTGTCGAGCGCGTCATGGCTCCGCCCCTCGTCGTCCCAGTGGCCGAGGCCGCCCCGTGGAGCGCGCTTGCGGGCCTGATGCCCCATGCCTCGGCGCTCTTCCTCGGTGGCCGACAGATCGTGCCCGGGAGGGTCCGGTGTCGATGGTCTGGTCACCGTCATGAGGGTCGGTCCTCGGTCGTCGGGGGGGTGGGGCGGCCGATCTTATGTCGGAGGCCGTCTGCGGGTCGTCAGTGGCGTAGGCTTCCGGCGAGGACGGTTCCGCGCACATCGCGTGGCTCTCCGCCCTCCAGCCCGGGTCCGTGTTCGATGCGGAAGCTTCGATCCGGAGGCGCCGGGTGATCGGAGGATCATGGTCCCATCCGACGCAGCAACCGTGGGTACCCGGCTCGACCACCACCATGCTCCGGAGACGAACGGGAGGATGGCCGTCTGCCGTCGGTGCGGGTCCCGCACCGACGGGGTCGAGGGCCTCCACCACCGTCCGGCGGAGCGACAGCTGGCCCGTTCCGACGGCTGGTTGGCCACCCAGGTCCACCGGACCGAGATCGAGGGTGCCCGGGCATCCCGGGCGAGGGTGTCCCCGTCCCTCTGAGCCGGGGGATCCCGGGCCACAGGCGGGATCCCGTCGTCAGCCGCCACCCGGCCCGGCTCAGTCGACGCCTCGCCTATCGAGCACCACTCGCGCCCGGTCACGCAACTCCCTGATCTGGGCCGCCGCCGATGCGGCGAGGACTCCCACGTCCGGCATTGTCTCGTCGTCCCCGGTGACGCCGAAGAAGAGCCGCCCGTTGTAGGACAGGATCGCCGTCCCCACGCGGAGCCCGTGGCTGATCGGGACGAAGGGACGATACTCCCTCATCTCGTGGCCCAGGCAGTAGAGGGGGAACTGTGGACCAGGCACGTTGGTGGTGACCGTGTTCAGCGACCGCTGGCCGAACCGCTGCATGGACCGGACGATCACCTTGGTGACCGGGCCGACAGCCATCGGCGGGGCGAGGTTGCCGATCGAGGTGACCACCTCACCCGCCTCGGCGATGTGGGAGGTCTTCAGCCTGGTCATCTGATCATGGACGAGTCCGAGGCGCTCGACCGGGTCGGCGATCTGGACCGGGAGCTCGTAGAGGAGGGCCGAGACGCGGTTGTCCGGGATCCCACGGGCGTTGTCGTGCCGGGTCGACACCGGCACCAACGAGCGGACGACGGCGTCGTCGGCGTCGTCGCCACGACTCGAGAGCAGCGACCGGTATCCCCCGGACACGGCGGCCAGGACGACGTCGTTGATGGTGCCGCCGAAGGCCGTGCGGATGGTCCGGACGTCGGCCAGCGAGGCGGACGCATGCGCCCAGGACCGGTGGGGCCCGATCGATCCTTCGATGGACAGGCGCGGGGTCGGTGCCAGGCGTCTGGCGAACCGCGCCGCGCCTTCGAGGGTGGCCAGCGTGGAGCGGACGGTGGCACCGGGGTGGGTGACGGAGCCCGGCACGCCCCGCACCACGGAGACGGTGTTCGACAACAGTCCGATCCAGGCGTCACAGACCTTCAGTGCCCCCGGCGGCTCAGGGCGGGGTGCCCACGGTCGGGGATCACCGACCGGCGCGTCCGCTCCCACGTCCAAGAGCGCGGTGAGGAGTTCCACCCCGGCGATGCCATCGACCATGCAGTGGTGGACCTTGAAGACGAGCGCCCACCTTCCCCCGGTCAGACCCTCGACGAGCCACAGTTCCCACAGCGGACGCTGACGATCCAGGGGCTGGGACATGAGCCGCCCCATCATCCGGCAGAACTGGGCATCGTCGCCCGGGCCGGGAAGTGCGGTGTGCCGGAGGTGGTAGCCGAGGTCGAAATGCGGGTCGTCCACCCATACGGGACGCCCGAGCTCCAAGGGGACGGGGCGGACACGCTGGCGGTAGCGCGGGATGAGGTGGAGTTTGGAGGCGACCAGCGCCTCGAGATCGCGGAACGAGGGAGGAGGGTCGGCGAAAACACAGGCCCCGGCGATGTGCATGTGCACGATGCCGTCCTCGAGATGGAGGAACTCGGTGTCCAGCGCGCTCAGCCGCTCCACCATGCACCTCTCTCCTTGCCTGCCCGCACCCTAGGACCGATGCCGACGGTGGGCTAGGGACGTTTGGCACAAGTTGGCGCCACCCCCGGCGGCGTCGGGCTCGAACACCTGTCCTTTGGCCCTACGCAGGCCGGCCCGGATGCCGTACGTTCGTGGTGGGGCCAGCGCCACCAGGGGGAGGGACCGTGACCGAGCCGACCGAGGTGTTCATGAGGGACACCGATGCATTCTCGTGGTACCTCGAGCACGACCCCGGTCTGCGGGCGACGATCGTGGCCGTTGCCTGGTTGGACAGCCGCCCCGACTTCGACCTTCTGGCGGCGCGACTGGAGCGGGCGGTCGCGCTCGTCCCCAGGTTCCGCCAGCGCCCGGTCCAGCCGCCGGCCCGGATGGCCACCCCCAAGTGGGTCGACGCCGACATCGACCTCTCGCTCCATCTGCGCCGGATCGGCTCCCCCCGGCCGCACAGCCCGGCCACCGTGGTCGACTACGCCCGGATCGAGGCCATGACCGGCTTCGACCTGACACGACCGCTGTGGCGGTTCACGCTCATCGAAGGCCTGGACGGTGACCGGGCGGCACTGGTCATGAAGGTCCACCACTCGCTGACCGACGGCATCGGCGGCTCACGCCTGGCCTTCCTCTTGTTCGAGACGGTGGCGCACTCCGAGCGGGAGGTGCCACTGCCGCTCCCCGGATGCAGCCCAGCGGCGTCGGGCCCCATCGGGCTGGTGCAGGAGTCACTCGGGTTCGACGCCCGCCGTGTGACCGGGGCACTGCGGGCCGGGGTCTCCCGGGCGCTTCCCTTCGCCGTGGCGTCGGCACGCCATCCGTTGCGCCGGACGCGCGAGGTGACGGCGACGATCGGATCCGTCGGTCGGTTCGTGCAGCCGGTGTCCGAGACGCTCTCCCCGGTCATGACCGGTCGGGGCCTCGAACGACAGCTCGGCCAGTTGGACCTGGACGTCGGCGACCTGAAGCGGGCCGCCCGATCGGCCGGGGGACGCTCAACGACGCCTTCATGGCCTCGATCAGCGGCGGCTTCCGCCGGTACCACCAGCGCCACGCCGCCCCGGTCGAGGCGCTCAGGGTCACGATGCCCGTCTCCCTCCGCAAAGACGGCGATCCGGCCGCCAGCAATCGGATCACCCTGGCGCGGTTCGAGGTCCCGGTCGGGGTGGCCGACCCGGTGGCCCGTGTCCGGCTCACCGGCGAGCGGTGCCGGTCGGCCCGGGGCGAGCGCGCCCTACCGCTGTCGGACGGCATCGCCGGGGTGCTGAACCTGCTGCCCTCGGGGGTCGTCGCCAGCATGCTCAAGCACGTCGACTTCGTGGCCAGCAACGTGCCCGGTGTCCCGGTGCCCATCTTCCTGGCCGGTGCCCCTGTCTCGGGGTACTACGCCTTCGGGCCCACCACGGGTTCGGCGGTGAACGTGACTCTGTTCACCTACTGCGGTACGTGCTGCGTCGGCGTCACCGTCGACACCGACGCGGTGCCCGACCACGAGGTGCTGATGGAGTCATTCCACGACGGCTTCGAGGAGGTCCTCGGACTGGCCGGGGCCCACCGACCGGTCCGCCAGTCCTTCCCCGCCACCGTCCTGGCCGGTGCCGGGCGAGGCGATCGACCGTGAAGGAGCTGATCTATCCGAGGCTCCTGCTCCCGCGTGTCGAGCGGTTGGCGGACAAGACGGGATTCGTCGACGTGGCCAAGGACGGTGTGCGCTACCAGGGCACATTCGCCGACCACCTGGACCGGGTGCTCCGGCTGTCCGACGCCATGCGGCGCCAGTTCGGCCTCGGTTCGGACGACCGGTTCGCGGTGCTGGCGATGAACGGGCACGAGTTCATCGAGCTCTACCACGCGGCGATGTTCGGAGCCGGGATCATCAACCCACTCAACATCCGGTTCACCGCGTCCGAACTGGCCTATGTGCTCAACGACTCGGGATCCCGGGTGGTGTTCACCGATCCGGTGTTTGCCGCCCTGGTCGCCGGGGCCCTGGACGAGGGAGCCGACATCGACAGGGTCGTCGTCATCGGAGGGGGACCGGACGACGGTTCTGTGATCCGAGGCGTGCCCTCGGTCTCCTATGAGGATCTGCTGGCGGCCGGCGAGCCGGTGATGCCGGCGGAACCCGACGAGGACGATCCGGTGGTGCTCATGTACACGGGGGGAACGACCGGCTTCCCGAAAGGTGCGCTGCTCCAGCAGCGGGCCGAGGTGCTCAACGTGTACCACGTCCTGTCGGGCATCGGGATCCGCGAGGACCGTCGTTTCTTGTTCCAGTCGCCCATGTTCCACGCCGCCATCGTCGCCGGCGTGCTCGGCATCGCGGCCACCGGCGCGACGTCGGTGTCGATCCCGATCTTCGACCCGGATCTGGTGCTGAAGGTCGTCGAAGACCAACGGATCGACACCACCATGGTCATCCCGATCATGTTGTCGATGCTCGAGAAGTCATCGGGCTTCTCGCCCGGACGGCTGCGGTCGTTGCGCCAGCTGGTCTACGGAGCCGCGCCCATCGCCAGGTCGGTGATCGAACGATGGCTGGAGATGCTGCCCGACGCCGACTTCTACCAGGGGTACGGCATGACCGAGGCGGCCTCGGCGCTCACGTTCCTCGGCCCCGAGGACCACCGGCGCGGGGGCGAGCTCCTCGCCTCCGCCGGTCGGCCGCTCTTCGGCGTCGACCTGCAGATCACCGACCCCGGGGGCCGCCCGTTGGCGCGCGGGGAGGTCGGAGAGGTCGCCGCCCGGGGCGGAAACCTGATGCGCGAGTACTGGCACAAGCCAGATGAGACCCGGTCGGCATTCCGCGACGGCTGGTACCGGACGGGCGACATGGGCTTCATCGACGATCGGGGGATCCTCCACCTGACCGACCGGATGAAGGACATGATCGTGACCGGGGGGGAGAACGTCTACTCCGTCGAGGTCGAGAACGTCATCGCCTCGCATCCCGCCGTCCAAGAGGTCGCCGTCATCGGCATCCCGAGCGAAACCTGGGGGGAGGCCGTGCACGCCGTGGTGGTCCTGCGGGAGGGGATGGTGGTGACCGCCGACGAGTTGATCGAGTACGTCCGCCGGGTCCTGGCCGGGTTCAAGGTGCCCAAGTCGGTGGAGTTCCGGATCGGGCAGCTCCCGCTCTCGGGCGCCTTCAAGCCGCTGAAACGTGAACTGCGGCGTCCGTACTGGGAGAACCGCGACCGCCAGGTGAGCTGAGGAGGCTGTCGGGGAGCCGCCCGGCGTCCTGGGCCAGCGGCGTCCTGGGCCAGCCCGTCCTGGGCCAGCCAGGTCCTGGGCCAGCCAGGTCCTGGGCCAGCCAGGAGATGGCCGGGGGCGCCGCTCGTCAGAGGGACGGCACCTGTTGGGTGATGCAGTGGATGTTCCCCCCGCCGAGGAGGATCTCGCGTCCGGGAACGCCGATGATCCGGCGGTCCGGGAACTCCCGGGCCAGGAGCTCGGCGGCCTCGTCGTCGTGGCGGGGATCGAGGAGGGGATGGACCACCGATGCATTGGAGATGAAGAAGTTGACGTAGGACCCGGCCATCCGGTCACCGGGGGACCGTGGCCGGGCGTGCCCGCTCGACTCGACTCCGGCCGCCTCCTCGACGGTGATCGACAAGGGTCCGGGGGACGGGACCAGCCCGACCTCCAGTGGACGGCCACGTGCGTCGGTGGCGGCCTCCAGCACCCGACGGGCCTCCCGGCTGATCTCGGCCTGGGGGTCCTCCCGCTCCTCGGTCCACGTGAGGAGGACCCGCCCGGGCCGCGAGAAGCAGGCCAGATTGTCGATGTGCCCGTCGGTCTCGTCGGCGAAGACGCCGCGTGGGACCCAGATCACCGTGTCGACTCCGAGGTACACGCGGAGCAGTTCCTCGATCTGTGCCCGCGAGAGGTCCGGGTTCCGGTTGGGGTTGAGAAGGCACTCCTCGGTGGTGATGCACGTGCCCTCGCCGTCCACATGGATCGATCCCCCCTCGAGGACGAACGGGGCGCGGTACCGCGACGAGTCCTCGAGCTCGCAGACCTTGGCCGCCACCTGGTCGTCGAACGCCCAAGGGGCGTACAGCCCGCCGTCGGCCCCGCCCCAGGCGTTGAAGACCCAGTCCACGCCGCGACGCTCGCTGCGCCCGGGGTTCACGACGAAGGTCGGTCCGGTGTCCCGGGCCCACGCATCGTCGGTCGCCATCTCGACCACCCGGATCCCCTCCGGGCAGGCCTCCCGGGCGCGCTCCCACTGACCGGCGGATACCAGGACCGTGACCGGCTCGCTCCGGGCGACGGCCTCGGCGACGGCCACGAACGCCGCTTGTGCCGGTCCACCTCCGGACCGCCAGTTGTCGGCGCGCTCGGGCCAGATGAGATAGCACCGGTCGTGGGCCTCCCACTCGGCCGGCATGTGGAACCCGTCGCCGGCCGGCGTCGAGTCGAGGAGGCGGGACGGCACCCAGGGGCTCCTTTCCGGGGCGAGGTCGGAGAACCCGACGCTAGTGCCGGGGGTACTCTGGCGACAGTTGCCCGTTCCGGTCGCCAGGCGGCATGGGTAGGAGGCATCGGCAGGAGGTATCGGCCCGAGCCCTGGGCCCGAGCTGTGGGCACGCGCCGTGGGCACGGGCCCTGGGCCCGGGGGGATCGACGTCGGCGAACGGAGCGGAGTCTCGGATGACCAGGACGGTCGTGATGGCAGTGGTGCAGCGGGCATTCGGTGACGATCGCCAGGAGAACCGCGACGGCACCGTGGCAGCGATCGCCGAGGCCATTGCCGCCGGCGCCGATGTGGTCGTGCCGCCCGAGTTGTTCGAGGGTCGGTACTTCCCCCAGCACGAGCGTCAGGAGTACTTCTCGTGGGCCAGCCGGCCCGAGGAGAACCCGGCCGTCGCCGCCGTGCAGAGGGTCACCGCCGGGACGGGGGCCGTCGTGCCGGTGTCGTTCTTCGAGGCGGCCGAGCCGGCCTACTTCAATTCGGTGGCGATGATCGAGGACGGCACGATCCTGGGCATCTACCGCAAGGCCCACGTGCCCGACGGCCCCGGGTACGAGGAGAAGTTCTACTTCAGCCCGGGTGACACCGGCTTCAAGACCTGGCCCACCCGTCACGGGCGCATCGGGGTGGGCATCTGTTGGGACCAGTGGTTCCCCGAGGCGGCCAGGGCCATGGCCCTGCAAGGAGCCGACCTGCTCGTCTACCCCACCGCCATCGGGAGCGAAGTGGGCAGCCAGGCCGGAAACGACACGTCGGACATGTGGCGCCGGGCGATGGACGGGCACGCGGTGTGCAACCACCTGCCGGTGGCGGCCGCCAACCGCATCGGGGTCGAGGACGGCCTCACGTTCTACGGTTCCTCGTTCGTCGTCGACCACCGCGGCCGCCCGCTCGCCGAGGCCGGTCGGACGACGCCCGAGACCATCTTCGCGACGCTGGACCTCGACCAGGCGACGGCCGACCGTGCCGGTTGGGGACTGTTCCGCGACCGTCGGCCCGACCTCTACGGGGACCTCACGCATCTGCACGCGTGAGGAGGCGTCATCCCGGTTGGGGGAAGAACCTCGGCAGGAAGTGACGGTTGGCCGCCAGCAGGGCGTCGGCGAGCTGCTCCGCCAACGGGTACTGCCCGACCAGGGGATTGGCCACCAGGGCCCGGATCATCACGGCGCGGCTACCGGTCAGGGAGGCCTGCACGGCGAGCCGCTCGTACGCCTTGCACTGGGCCACCAGGCCCGACATGTCCGGCGGGAGGGCCCGCTGGGGCAACGGATGCGCCCCTGACCGGTCGACCGCGCAGGGGACCTCGACGACGGCATCCTCCGGCAGGCCGGGAAGGCTGCCGTCGTTGCGAACGTCGACCACCTGGACGTCGCCGGTGCCGGCATGGAGGCTGGCCATGAGGCGGACGGCAGCCTCGGAGTAGTACGCGCCACCCCGGTGGGAGAGCTTCTCCGGGCTCTTGGTGAGCGACGGATTTCGGTACTCGGCCAGGAGCTCGGCCTCCAGTCCGGCGACGACCTCGGCTCTGGACCGCCACCCCGGAGCCGACTGCTCGGCCAGGTTCTGGTCGAGGCAGTAGTAGTAGTGCAGGTAGTAGGAGGGCAGTGCACCGAGTAGTGCCAGCAGGCCAGCCGGGACGCCGCTCTCGAGCTCCAGCTCGGGTCCGAAGCGGTCGAGCAGTTCGGGCAGTCGGTCGACGCCGCCGACGGTGGCCGAACGTACCCAGGTCAGGTGGTTCAGCCCCACGTGCTCGATTGCGACCGAGTCGGGGTCCACCCCGAGGTAGTGGCCGATGCGGCGCTGGACATGGATCCCCACGTTGCACAGGCCGACGGCCCGGTGTCCCTCGTCCATCAGTGCCTGGGTGACGATCCCCACCGGATTGGTGAAGTCCACCACCCACGCCCCGGCGGCCCCCCGGTCGGCCGTCTCCTCGGCGATCTCGAGCACCAAGGGGACCGTGCGCAGTGCCTTGGCGAGGCCCCCCGGCCCGGTGGTCTCCTGGCCGAGGCAGCCGAAGCCGACGGGGAGGGTCTCGTCGGTGTGCCGGGCCGCCTGGCCCCCCACGCGGAGCTGGATCACGACGAAATCGGCACCGTCGATGGCCCGCCGGCGGTCATCGGTCGTGACCAGGTCACCGCCCCATCCGCGCTCGGCCAGGATGCGGCCGGCCAGGCCACCGACGACGTCCAACCGTTCGGTGTCCGGGTCGAGCAGGACGAGCTCGTCGACCACGAGCCGGTCCTCGTGGGCGCAGAGGCTGTCGACCAGCTCCGGGGTGTAGGTGCTGCCTCCCCCGACCACGGCCACCTTGGTCCCCACACGGCGAACGTAACATCGCCTGATGCACCCACGCGGGGAGAGGCGATGAGCGGCCCGCCGGTGGCGGACCGCGTCCTCTTGGCGGTGGACGGAGGCGCCTCGAAGACGGACGTCTGGCTGGTCGACGCCGACGGGACGGTGCTCGGCACCTCCCGGGGGGATGGTTCGAACCACCAGTTCTCCGGAATGGAGGGAGCCATGGATGCCCTGGGTTCGGCCATCGGCGTCGCGGTGGGTGATGCCGGCCTGGTCGTCGGCCCCGGCGCCGTCGCCGACACCGGCGTCTACTGCATGGCGGGCGTGGACCTGACCGTCGATGAGCAGCGCCTCGGGGATGCCATCGCGGCGCGTGGCTGGAGCCGGGTGGACCACGTGCGCAACGACTCGCTGGCCGTACTGCGGGCCGGGGTCACATCGGGATGGGGGGTGGGCGTCGTGTGCGGGTCGGGCATCAACTGCGTCGGCCTCGCTCCGGACGGATCCGTCGTCCGCTTCCCGTCGTTGGGCGAACTGTCCGGGGATTTCGCCGCCGGGGGATCGTGGCTGGGGGTGCGTAGCCTCGGTCTGGCGCTCCGCTCACGCGACGGCAGGGGCGCCCCTACCGCATTGGCCCAACTCGTCCCCGCCCACTTCCGGCTGGCGGACCCCGAAGCGGTGCTCACCGCGGTCTACACGGGGGAGATCGCCTACGGGCGGCTGTTCGAACTGGCCCAGATCTGCGTGGACGCGGCTGCCGCCGGCGACCGTGTGGCAGCCAGCGCCGTCGGCGTCCTCGCCGACGAGGTGGTCACCATGATCACGGCCACGGTGGCACGGCTGGGGATGGACGCGGAAGAGGTCGAAGTGGTGTTGGGAGGGGGCCTCTTCGACAGCGGGCACCCCGCCTTTGCCGAGCAGATCACCGCCGGGGTTCGTCACGCCGTGCCCAACGCCCGGTTCCGGCGGCTCACGTCGCCGCCCGTGGTGGGAGCCGCACTGCTGGCACTGGATGCCGTTGGTGCATCCGCGCAGGCCGAGGCCCGTCTCCGCTCGTCGGTGCCCGAAGGCCGACCGTTTCCGAGGCCGTGACCGTCGGGCGCCGCCCCCGGGGCCGGCTCCGACGGGTCCGGGCCGGATCCCTCTAGCAAAGCGCCTCGAGGGCCTCCGCGTCGAGGACGAGATCGGCGGCCGCGAGGTTCTCTTCGAGGTGCGGGAGACCCGAGGTACCCGGGATGAGCAGCACGGCCGGGTCCAACTGCAGCAGCCACGCCAGTGCCACCTGGGCCGGTGTGGCGCCGAGCCGGAGGGCGGTGTCCGCCACCGCCGGGGCGGTCAGTACCGGCCGGCCGGGGTCGAATGCCGACCCCAGCGGGAAGAAGGGCACGAACGGCACCCCGTCGGAGGTGCAGGCGTCGAAGACATCGTGTCCCGACCGGTCGGCCCAGTTGAAGGCGTTCTGCACGCAGGCGATCTCGGTGAGGGCGCGGGCGGCGCGGTACTGCACGGCGTCGACGTTGCTCAATCCGATCGCACCGATGAGGCCCTCCTGGCGCAGGGCGATCATCGCCCCGACCTGGTCGACGAACGGAACGTCGCTTTCGGGGTGGCGGCGCAGATTGACCACCGGGACCTGTTCGAGGCCCAGTGAGGCCAGGTTGGCCTCGACACCGGCACGGAGCTCCTCTGGTCGCTGGGCGGGCAACCACTGTCCGCGGTCATCCCGGGACGCCCCGACCTTGGACACCAGCACCAGGTCCTCGGGGTAGGGAGCGAGTGCTTGGCGGATGAGGTCGTTGGCCACATCGGGCCCATAGAACTGAGCGGTGTCGATATGGTCGACACCGGCGTCGACCGCTCGCCGGAGTACGGCGACCGCAGCGTCGGGGTCGTCAGGCGGGCCGAATACTCCCGGTCCCGGCAGTTGCATGGCGCCGAAGCCCATCCGGTGTACCGGGCGGCCTCCGAGCAGGACGGTGTCTTCGGGCATGACTATCGGTATACCCGGCCCGCCGGTTCGCACGCTCGGGCGTGGAGGGCCGACCACCCGTGGTCGGACCGAGCCGAGGGGGGAGGCACCGGGAATATCGACCTCCTCCACACGCTGACCCGATAAATCGATACGATCTGCGTTGATCCGGAGCACACGGAGGTGGGACGGGTGCTCGTCCGACGGGCATTCGTCCGGGCCGCGAGGTGCGGTGGCTGAATCGTTCGGGCAGGAGCGAAGAGGGGGGCGGTTGGTGTGCGCTGTTTCGAGCATGGGCAACTAGGTGAGGTCGCGGAACCGATTGGCGGGCGAGATGAGGGCTCGTGGTGTCCGACGTCGTCGTAGCTGACAACCCCGTCGACCACGAGGTGCCGGCCGCCCCGCCGGACCCCGAACGGTCGATGCCCCGGTGGCTGCCACGGGTGGGGGTGAACCTCGGCGTGATCGCCCTCTTCACGTTGCCGGCCGTGTTCCTGTGGTGGGATGCATGGTCGGGTGGGGCGTCCTCGACGGTCCGCTGCTCCTGTTGGGACGACGGCCAGCAGGTGTGGTTCATCGCCTGGCCCGCCTACGCGTTGGCGCACGGACTCAGTCCGTTCTCCTCGGCGTGGCTGTGGTCGCCCCACGGGGTGAACCTTCTCGACAATGCCAGCTCACCACTGGCGGGAATCGTGCTGAGCCCGGTGACCTGGCTGTTCGGTCCCTTCGTCAGCACCACCTTGGCCCTCACCCTGGCACCGGGGCTGAGCGCGTGGGGATGCTGGTTGGCGTGCCGGCGGTTCGTGGAGTGGCAGCCGGCGTGCTGGGTGGCGGCGTTCGTGTTCGGCTACTCGCCCTTCGTCGTCGGTAGCGCGGCTGCCGGGCACCTCTCCATCGCACTGCTGGTCTTCCCCCCGCTGATCCTGGTCGTGCTCCACGAGATCTTGGTTCGACAGCGGTGGTCGCCCATGCGGTGCGGCCTGGCGCTCGGCGCCCTCCTGTTCGGACAGTTCCTCGTCTCCGCAGAGATCCTGACCATCTTGGTCCCGGTGGCGGTGGTCGGGATCGCGGTCGCCGTCATCGCTTCGCCGCGCCGGGCGTTGGCATCGTTCCCGTTCGCCATCCGGGCACTCGGTATCGGCGCACTCACCGCCCTGGTTCTGCTGGCCGTGCCCGTCGGGTACATGCTCGCCGGACCCCAGCACATCCACGGCTCGGTGTGGTCCGGGTTGCAGGATTTCCTGGTCGCCCGGGCCTACACGCTGTGGAGTGCCGGTACTTACCAGTCCACCTCATTCGGCGTGCCCGACGGGCCACCCGTGGCCTTCATGGGATTCGGAGTCATCCTGGTCGCCCTGGCGTCGGTGGCGATTGCGTGGCGCCGGCCCGCCTTGTGGGTGATGGCCATCGTGGCGCTGACCGCCACCGTCTTTTCGTGGGGCGGCTTCTTCTTTTTCAGCGGCGACCACTTCTTCACCAGCCATTGGCTGCCGTGGTCCTGGTTCACCAACCAGCCGGTGGTGGACAACATCATCGCCGGGCGCTTCTCGGCCCTTGCCGACCTGGGCGTCGCCGTGGTCATCGCCATCGGGCTCGACGCGCTCCACCGGTCGCTGCCGTGGCACCTGCCACGGGCGGGGTGGGGTGTGCTGGTGGTGGCCGTCGCCGCACTGATGCTGGTGCCGGTCTGGGTGACCTATGAGGCGCCGTTGGTCGTCCAGCCGGTCGAGTTGCCCCCGTGGTACACAACCGCCGCCCTGACGGTGCCCCAGGGCTCGGTGATCACCAGCTATCCCTTCCCTGCCTCGTCGACGCTGATGGCCGAACCCATGGTGTGGCAGGCGGCCGACGGGATGAGGTTCCGCCTCGCCGGCGGGTACATCAAGGTCCCCGGTCGCGGGCACGGAACGATCGGCTCTGGTCTCCCGGGCTCGGGAGTACAGACGATGGTGCACCTGACGGTACCGCCCACGGCCTTCGGTTCGACCTTCCCGCTGACGGCGTACCAGATGGCTCAGCTGCGATCCTCGATCCGTTACTGGCGGACGTCCTACATCGTCGTCACCGACACCGGCTCCAAACCGACCGAGGCCGCCGCGGTACTGACGGCGGCCACCGGGATGCTCCCGGAGATCGCACACCGCGCATGGGTGTGGAACCTTCGGGCCCACCCCCTCCGTGGCCCCTACGATGCGACCGCCGCATCCAGGGCGTTCGCTTCCTGTCGGCTCACCGCCGACCGGCTCGGCACGGTTCCGGCCGACGAACCCCTGTCCCAGGCGTTCAACCGATGCGTGCTGAATCCGGGAGGTTCCGGAGGGTCGGTGGGAGCGGCGTAGTCGGCTGACCTGTTTTGGGTGTCCGATGACCTTTTGGCCCATGACCTCGGGGGTGCACCGACGGTGGGGGCCGACGGCGAGCCTCATGGCGCGCCTCATCGCCCGCGGCGAGGCGGGGGTCGGTGAGGGCGCGGTGCTCCGGGCGGCCTCGGGTCACCGGGCAGCGGGTGTCAGGGCAAGGTCGGGATCGTCCGGATCGGGTGGCCGACCCCGGGCCGGCGGTGCCCACCGCCACCTGCCCGGTCCCCCGGTGAGGGTGAACCCCTGATGGGTGCGCAGGTAGTGGTGGTGGCCGCAGAGCCGGGCGGTGTTCTCGAGGCTGGCCGGTCCCCCCTCGGCGAAGGCGACGCCCCAGTGGTCGATCTCGAGGCCCTGGGTGACGTCACAGCCGGGGATCACACAGCTCCGGTCCCGCTCCACCAGGGCGGTCCGCAGGGCACTGGGGATGGAGCGTCCCAGATGGCACACGGTCGTCACGTCCACCCCGTTGGTGATGACCAACCGGGTGACGGCGTCCCCCATCAGCTCCCGGGCCGACTCGACGGAGACCGGGCCCACCCCGGGGATCTCGCACACCCCACCGGGTCCGACCGATCCCCGGCGCAGGGCGTCGAGGTCGACCCGGAGGAGGACCTGGGCCCTCGGTCCGGGATCGCTGTCCCCGGTGTGGCTGTCCCCGGGGTCGTCGCTGTCCCCGGTGAGGTCGGTGAGGTCGGAGTCCCCGGGCTCGGGGTCCCCGGGCTGGACGGTGCCCGGGCCCGGGGCCCTCGGCGGGGTGGCCCCGGTCCGGACCGGGGATCCGCCCCGCCGGCCGGTGACCAGGCCCACCAGGGCGTCGGCCCGGTAGGCGTCGGAGGACTCGTGGCGCCCCTCGCGCCGGGCCTCCTCGAACAACGCGTCGGTCCGGGCGTTGAGGGAGGCCAGCAGGGAGGCACCGGCATCGGGGGCGAGCCGGGCATCGAGGCAGAAGGCCCCGTCCTGGTCGGTCCAGGTCCGACAGTGGCGCTGGTCATGGAGGCGCCGGCGGTGGGCGGCGGCATCCTCGGCCGACCGGCCCTGGGCCTTGGCCCGCAGGCAGCGGTCCCGCAGCTGGTGGAAGGTCTCGTGGGTGGCCGCCTCCACCAGCTCGTCCTCACTGCCCGGGTTGACCCGGGCGGCGTCGGCCACCAGCCGGGCCGCCTTGCCGGACAGCTTGCCCTTGCGGGCCGCCTCGTCGATGGCGGGGTGGTCGGCCAACGACTCCCCGAGCTTCAGGACCCCGGTCGAGTCCCCCAAGGAGTCACCGGTCATGTCCGACAGCCAGTGGGCCGGGGTGGGATGCCCGCCGGCCTCGGGCTGGCGGCACTCGGTGGCCCGGACCCCGGCCAGGGACTTGCCGATGACCGCCACCCGCTCGATCTGGGTGAATGAAGACACCAGGGCGGTGGCGTCAACGCCGTCGTAGCGGGCGGGGTCGAATTCGGCCACGAACTGCAGGACGGTGGCGGCGGCGGCCAGGAACCTGGCCACGCTGACTCCGGCGTCCTCGCCCGCGGGACGGACAACACCGGCACCGGCCATGCCGGCACCCGCCGGGTCCGCCACTGGCTTCGCATCGACCGTCGATGTCATGGACCAGAGTTCAGCAGGGGGGTGTGACACGCGACGTCAACCCGTCGACGTCGGCCCCCCGCACCTACCCTGCGGCCGAATCCCCGAGGCCTGAAGCCCGCGTCGGGTCGGGTGCCTGGGGAGATGGAGGGACGAACTCGGGGTCCGGTTCGAAGAATTGCAGCACCAGTGCCTGGAGCCCGGCCGAGAACAGCGTCCACTCCTGGTCCTCACCGTTGCGCCCGGTGGGCTGGGTGAAGCGTTCGAGGTCACCGGAGACGTGCTGGCGCAGCGAGTAGCCCTGGCCACATGCGGTGACGGCGATGGTGAACTGACGCATGGTCCACGGGTGACGAAGCCGCAGGCCCAGAAAGGCGATCAGGCCGACGTATGTCTCCTCCCAGAACGCGGTCACCGACTCGTACCCCTCGAGCAGGGCGGCACGCACCCGCGACCGCTGGTCCGGGTGGGACGTGGTGGTGGCGATGGCGACCACCGAGATCCAAAGTGACCAGGTCGGCGAGCTGCTGATCGCCTGGCTGTTGGCGGCCCCACCGAGCCGGCACAGCTCCTGCAGGGTCCACAACCTCGACTCGGCGGTCGAGAGGTCGGCCTCCTCGAGAACGGACAGCAGCGCCTCGAGCGTCAGCTCCACCTCGGTCCGGCCTTCGTCCTGGACCATGGCGACGAGGACGTCAGCCTGGAAGTCGGCCTGGTTCTCCCAGACCCGCCGGATGACCGAGGCGTTGGTCAGCTGCTGTCCCGTGTCCTGCTCGACCCGATCGAAGACCCGTTTGAAGGTCAGGTTGCTCGAGCCGGTATCGATGCCCTCCTCATGCAGGATGTCCCTCCCGGCTTGCAGGAGAAGCGAGCGCAGGTCCTCGCGGCTCCGCCGTGTCCTGGGCTTCACGCCCGACGCATCGACCGTGTCACGCGATCCGCCGTGGTGGTCCACCGTCACCTCCATGGATCAATCTTGAGCTTGTTCGGCCCGTGAGTCGAATTGTCCCGCCGGCGCAGGTCGAGCGGGTCTCCCTCGTCCGTGCCATGCTTTCCCCCGACGGATGTGACCGTCCGTCGGGGGAAAGGGGAACTCGATGGGCGAGGACAGAAGCGGTGCCCGCGCACCGGGGGTCAGATACGGTGCCCGCGCACCGGAGCGCATCTCCAATCGCGAGGTCGAGGCGACGTCCAATCTGATCTGGTCGCAGGCGGTGACCGTGATCTTCGAAACGGATCCCGATGCGGTCGCCGCGGTGCTGCCACGGCCGCTCGAGCCCTCGGTGTCGGGACCTGCGTCGGCGCGGCTCCGGATCGCGGTGGTCGACCTCGGGACCGGCCTCAAACCGTTCGGCGCCGGATGGTTCGGTGTCCGGGCCCGTCACGGTGAGACCGAAGGCGAGTACGCCCTCTTCATGCCGATGACCACCGAACAGGCCACCGTGGGCGGGCGCGAGACCTTCGGGGAGCCCAAGAAGATCGCCGACGTCGAGCTCGAGGTCGACGGCGACTCGCTGACCGCCCGGATCGCCCGGATGGGCTCGAGCGTCGCCGAGCTGAACGGCGTCCTCGGTGACCCACAGCCGGGGTACGAGATCGACAAGCTCGACTTCTACTTCAAGCCCCTTCCCGACCCCGGGGGGGACGGCCTGGAAGGGGACCCGGCGTTCGTCTACTGCCGGCGCCACGAGACCGCCCGATTGGTGCGGCCGGTCAGCGGGGAGTGCAAGCTGCTCGAGGCCCCGCTGGATCCGATCGCCGACATCCCCGTGTGGAAGGTCCTGTCCTACGAGTACGCCGAGATCGCCTCCACCCAGACCGGGGAGGTCGTGGACCGCGTCCCCGCCGAATGGCTGGTCCCCTTCATGCACCAGCGCTACGACGACCTGAGCGTGCTCGGGGCACGACGGTGAGTGACGTCCCCCAGACCGGTTCGGATCCTTACATCATCGTGTCCGCCGATGGCCACGCCGGCCTGGCGTGCGAGGACTACCGCCCCTACCTCGACGCCAGGTACACCGATGCCTTCGACGACTATCTGGACGAACGGATGGCCCACCGCGAGGAGTCGCTCACGTTCAACTATGACTACATCATGGGGTGGGAGAAGGACAACGAGGAAGGCCTCAAGGGTGCGTTCGACCCGGTTATCCGCGACAAGGAGCTCGACGCCGACGGTGTCTCCGCCGATGTCCTGTTCGCCGACGCCGACGCGGTGACCGGCATGGCATCGCCGCCGTTCGGTGCGGGCCTGTTCGCCGGGGCGATCGAAGACCCCGAGCTGGCCTTCGCCGGGGCCCGGGCCCACAACCGGTTCCTCGCCGACATGTGCTCCCACTCCCCCCACCGGCGGGGCGGGATCGCTCTGGTGCCCATCACCCACGACATCGGGCGGGCCGTGGACGAGATCGAGTGGGTGGCGGCCCAACCGGGCATCCGGGGCATCATGATCCCGACGATGTGGCGGAGCCGGACGCCCTACAACGACGCCGTCTACGACCCGGTGTGGGCCGCCTGCGAGGCGGCGGCGCTTCCGGTCCACACCCACTCGGGTGAGGCGCCCATGGAGGAGTACGGCGACCACACCGGGGTGTATCTGGCCGAAGTGGTGTGGTGGGCCGTCCGTCCCGCCTGGCACCTGCTGTTCAGTGGGGCGTTCGAACGCCACCCCGGGCTCAAGTTCGTGGTCACCGAGGCGGCGGCCTACTGGGCGCCCGACATGATGTGGAAGTGGGACCAGTACATGGGTGGCGGCCACACGACCAAGAAGATGGCCGCGCTGTTGGCAGGAAAGATCTCCAAGCTCCCGTCGGACTACTTCGGCACCAATATCTTCATCGGTGCCTCCACGATGTCCAAGGAGGAGATCCGGCGCCGCTACGTCATCGGAACCGACGTCGTGATGTGGGGGACCGACTACCCGCACCCCGAAGGCACCTGGCCCCACACGCTGCCGCGGTTGAAGGCGGACTTCGCCGAGGTCCCTGTGGACGACACCGCCCGGATGCTGGGACTGAACGCGGCCCAGGTGTACGGGTTCGACCTCGAGGAGCTGAGACCCATTGCCGCCCGGATCGGGCCCACCCCCGACGTGCTGGGCCAGGATCCCTCCCGGTTCAGCGATCCCGAGGCCCGGGCCGGTGCCCGGTGGTGGAAGGCGGAGTACGGGGTGGCTCCTCCCGGCTGAGGCCGACCCTCACCACGACCGGAGGACCTGATGGCGGTCGAAGGCGTTGCACGTCGAGCCGGTGGGGTAGTTGTCGACGGGCAACGGGGTCGCCACCTCGGCGACCGTCGGCCCGATCACGTCGCCGATGGCCCGCAGCCCCTCGAGGTCGAAGCCGTACAGATCGGCGGCGTTCTGCTCGACCATCTGCCGGGTCTCGACGGGGTCGCAGGTACCGAAGGCGGCCCGCAGGGCCTCCCTCGTGAAGGGGTAGCTGCCCTCGGAATGGGGGTAGTCGGCTCCCCACATGATGCGGCCCACGCCGACGTCGTGGCGCAGCTCGGATTCGCTGGCCCGCAGGAAGCTCGCCCCGATCGAGAAGTTCCGCTCGAAGTACTCGGTCGGTGTCATCGACATGCCCTTGGCCGCCGCTCCGAAGAAGTTGGCCTCGGCGGCGTCACCGAGCGTCATCCGCCCGTAGAACCAGTCGAGCGTCTCGAGTCCCCTCGGGAGCCACGCCAGGCCCTGCTCGGTGAGCGCCACCTTCAGGCCGGGATGCCGTTCGAGCACACCCCCGAAGATGAGGTGCCAGGCCGACCGGTGGGAGAACCAGGGCAGCTCCACCAGCATGATGGCCCGGGCCACCTCGGCGTCGCCGTAGTCGGGCAGGCCGCCGCCCCCGTGGATGTTGACGACCACCCCCAGCTCCTCGCACAGGTCCCACAGCGGTTCGTAGGCCGGGTCCCAGAGTGGGGGGAGACCCGAGCCGGGCGGAAGTGACGGGAGCAGGATCCCCCCGAAGGGACCCAGGGGAGCGAAGGTGGCTGCCGCCCAACGGACCTCGGCCAGGGCGTCCTCGATGCGGTTGGCGAAGATCTGGACGACGCCGGCGCGCCGCCCGGGGACCTTGGCGCAGAACTCGGCCAGCCAGCGGTTGTGCGCCTGGATGCCGGCCCACCGCCGGTCGTACTCGGACTCGGTCGGCGGGAGGGCCACGAGGCTCCCCTCTTCGAAGAAGGGCGGGACGGTGTTGGGAAAGATCACCTCGGCGGTGATGCCGTCGGCCTCGTTCTCGGCCAGCCGGCGGTCGGAGTCCCAGCTCCGGTAGGCCGTCGGTGCCAGAAGGTCGGCGAAGGGGTTGACGTAGTGCGCCGCCCAGTCGTCGAAGTCGGTGAGCCAGCCGGAGGCGAGGTAGGGCCGGTAGTCGGCGACATCGGCGCCGGCGTGGGCGTCCGCCGAGATCACGGTGTAGCGGTCGTCCGGTGCTCGATCGGTCACCACGGCATCCCCCTGATCGTCCGATGCTCGGTCACGCTACCAAGTCACCCGAGCCCTTCGAGAGCCGAAGGTGGGAGCTCGCCGTTCCCGATGGCGTCGGCTCGGGCGTGGAGCAGCTGGGCGGACTGCTCGAGGTTGTGGCCGATCACGAACCGGCCCTCTTTGACCCCCCGGACGGCGTATCTCCCCAGTTCGGCGAGGTCGACGGTGTCGGTGGGGCGTCCGGCGGCGGCCAGCGCCGCCTTGAACTCGGCGAAGGTGGTCCCCGGGGCCGGGGGGCGTGGCCTCTGGCGGGCGAGGGCGGACGGGCGGTTCCTCTGGGCTTCCCACAATCCCGTGTCGAGGAGTCCGCCCGACGGGTAGAACACCGCCGCCCGCAGATTGGTGTGCTGGGCGATGAACTGGTGGGCCAGGGCTTCGGTGAAACAGCTGATGGCAGCCTTGGACGACGCGTACACCGACGCATAGGGGACCGGCGCGATCCCGCCGTCCCCCGACGAGGTGGTGACGACGACGCCCCGCGCTCCTGTCTCGATCATCCGGGGCACGAAGGCGAGTACCCCGTTGGCCGTCCCGAAGACGTTGACGCCGAAGCACCACCGCCAGTCGTTCGGCTCCTGGTCCCAGGGGTTGCCACCCCCTCCCGAGGTCACGCCGGCGTTGTTCCACAGCACGTGACAGGCGCCGTACTCCCGGAAGACCAGATCGGCCAGGGACTCCACGGACGAGGCGTCGGAGACGTCGGTGACCACGCCGCGTACCGCACCGCGACCACCGAGCTCCTCCACCGCCCGGTCGAGCACCGGGGCCTCGATGTCGGCGATCACCACCCGGCAGCCCTCGTCCAGCAGCGCTTCGACGATGCCGCGCCCGATACCGGCGGCGCCGCCCGTGACCACGGCCACCTTGTCCTGCAGATCCTCCACGACGTCCCCCCGGAGCCGACCACGGGCGGATCGGCCACGACATGCTGGCACAGCCGGCCGGGATGTGCCCCGTGGGCTGCGTGGCACTGCCGGCGGCTCAAGGTTGGGGCCGATTCGGGCCGAAGAGAAGAGGAAGGAAGGGAACGGCGATGACGGCTGGCAAAAATCTGCCCCAAGGCAAGCGTGGGAAGGTCCGAGCGATCGACGCCTCCCCCCGCAGGCTGGCCATCGAATCCCTGCGCGCCATCGTCGGCCTGCTGTTGGCGTTCACCGTGGTGTGGTGGATCAGCCGGTCACTCGGCCTGCAGCGCGGCTTCGGCGGCTTCGCCCTCACCGCCCTCATTTACCTGGGCGCCGCCGGGGCGGCCCTCACCATCACCAGCGGCCTCCCCATCCACAACGCCCTGGCCGCCCAACGCCTGGAGATCGACGAGAAAGAGGAGCAGCTCAGGTCGGCCGCCAGCCGTCATCAGTTCACCGCCGACCTCCACGACGCCCTCGAGATGGCCGAGCAGGAACCCGATGTCCTCCAGGTGGTCGGACGGGCGCTCGACCTGGTGTCGGACGGGCCCGGCGAACTCCTCCTGGCCGACTCGAGCCGATCGCACATGCAGGGTGCCGCGTCCTCCCCGGCGAACGGTGCCCCGGGGTGCGGTGTGGGCACGCCGTGGGGCTGTCCGGCCGTGCGTCGGGGGCAGTCCATCGAATTCTCCGACAACCACGCACTGGCCACGTGCCCCCACCTGGCCGCCCGCCCCGGCGAGCTGTCGGCGCTGTGCATCCCGGTGACCGTGCTCGGCACGCCGACCGGCGTGCTCCACCTCACCGGTCCGGCCGGGCGCGTGCCGGACGCGTTGCAGCGGGCCCGGGCCGAGACGGTGGCGACCCAGGTCGGGGCGCGGGTCGGCCTGCTCCGGGCGATGGCATCCAGCCAGCTGGCTGCCGCCACCGACGTGCTGACCGGCCAACTCAACCGGCGCAGCCTCGAAGAGGAGCTGCGGCGCCTCGACGACGAACGCGTGCCCTACACGGTGGCCTTCGCCGACCTCGATCACTTCAAGGTCCTCAACGACACCCATGGTCACGCCGCCGGTGATCGGGCGCTGCGCCACTTCACGACCGTGGCCAGCTCGGTGATCCGTACCGGCGACAAGATCTGCCGGTTCGGTGGTGAGGAGTTCCTGTTGGTCTACGTGGGCTGTGACGTGACCGAGGCAGCCCCCATCGTGCACCGCCTCCGCACGTCGTTGGCGTCCTCGATCGCGGCGTCCGGAGTGCCTCCCTTCACGGTCAGCGTGGGCCTGGCGGACACCAGTTACGGGGACAACGCAGCCGAGATCATCGCCCAGGCCGACGACGCCCTGCTGACGGCGAAGCGTGAGGGGCGGGACCGCATCATCATCGCCACGAGATCCTCCCCGGATCACGAAGGGGCCGGCCCCTTGACCGTGCGGGAGGCACTGGCACCGGAGTCACAGCCGGCTCCTTGACCACTCCGGCCCAGGTCGGAGGGGGTGTGGAGTGCGTGGGCGTCTCCCCGGTGCCATGATCTGGCGGCGCCCGTTCCTCGGGATCGGGCCGCGCTGACGTCCTAGGGGGGAAATCCATGCGTATCGGTGTGCGGGCCACGTCGCGTTCAGCCGTGCTGGTGGCCGTGGCCGTCGTCGTGTTGGGCCTGAGCCCGACGGCGACCACCGTGGCCGGCGCCGCCGGCCGCCCGGGCGGGAAGGCCGCTGATGCTGCCGGCGGGAGGCCCACCCACCCCGGCCTGAGAGGTGGTGGCTCGATCGACGAGGCGTGGTTGACGGGGGCCACGCCGGGTGACCGGATCTCGCTGCTCGAGGGAACCACCACGGTGGCGAACCCGGCTGATCCGGGCGTGGCCGACTCGCTGGGGTCCCTGATCGTCCGGGACCTCTCGCCCGGGCCCGGTTACCGGTGGCTCGACCGGACCACGGGCCGACGGACGGCACCGTTCAGCGTCCTGGCCCCGGGACGGAACCCGGGTGTCGCTGCACCCCTCTACACCCGCCAGCCGATGCACCAGGGGCTCAACTACCTGACCATGCGGGACGGCATCGAGCTGGCGGCCACGGTCCGCTACCCGTACGGGAGCACCTGCAGCGCAGCCAGTCCCTGTCCCACGGTCATCGAGTACTCCGGCTACGCCACGGCTGGTCCCACCGACCCCATCCCGACACTCCTGTCCGAGGCGACGCACGCGCCGTGCACCGACTGCGGCGATCCCAACCTGCTCCCCGATACGGCCACCGCCGTCGGGTCGGTCCTGGCCCGCGTGTCGGGGTTCGCCACGGTCAGCCTCCAGATGCGGGGTACGGGTTGTTCCGGTGGCGCCTTCGACCTCTTCGGGTACCCGTCCGACTATGACGCCTACGACGCCATCGAGATCGTGGCCCATCAGCCCTGGGTGGCCCGGCACCGGGTCGGGATGGTCGGCATCAGCTACTCGGGCCTCTCCCAGTTCCCCGCGGCCGGCACCGACCCGCCGGGCCTGTCGGCCATCGCCCCCATGAGCCCGACCGACGATCTCTTCTCGACCGGCTACCCCGGCGGGATCTACAACGACGGCTTCGCGGCCAGCTGGATCGCCCAGCGCATCGACGACGCCATGCCCGCGGCCGCCTTCAGCGGTGGCCACCTGGTCCAGCGCTCGCCGACCCCGGTCACCAACGTCGGCCAGCCGTGGACGTACTACGAGATCGACGCGGAGATGGCCGCCGACGGCGGATCGTCTTCCTGCCTGGCCAACCAGGCGCTCCACCAGCAGTCCGAGAGCCTGGCCAGTCTCGTCGGTCCCCAGATGGTGGCCCCGGGCACCGGGCCCGGGCGCCAGCCCTCCCTCTTCGACCGCCGCTCGATGATCGTCGCCGCCGGCCGCATCCGGGTGCCGATCTTCCTGTCCGGTGCGCTCCAGGACGAACAGACCGGACCGCAGTGGCCGGCGCTGATCGATGCCGTCCCGAAGACGACACCGCTGTTCGTGAACATGGTCAACGGCAACCACATCGACTCGACGGACCCCCAGACGATGAGCCGCTGGCTCGAGTTCCTCGACATCTACGTCGCCCACAAGGTCCCGGCCCAGCCCAGCCCTCTGGCGGCCACCATCCTCGACCAGTTCACCGGCTTCGCCTCCAGCGTCTCGTCCCAGGCGCCGTTGCCGGCCATCCGGTTCACCGGTGCCGGCAACGTGGCCCGGGCCCGGGCGGAGTTCGTCAGCCAGACGCCGAAGGTCCGGGCCCTGTTCGACAACGGTGCCGGGGCCGCCGGGCCGGGTGCCATCCAGTCGACCTACTCGGCCGACTTCTCCAGCTGGCCACCGGCCGGCTCGGTGAAGAAGCTGTTCCTCGGTCCCGACGGATCGATGGGAGGGTCGGCTCCAGGCGGGCAGTCCAGCACCGGGTTCACCCTCGATCCTGCGGCACGGCCACCGACCAGCCTCCCTGCCGACGGCAACGCCTGGCTGGCCGACCCCGGATGGGACTGGACCACCGTCCCGGCTGCCGACGGGATCGCGTTCCAGACGGCACCGTTCGTCCGTGCCACCACCATCGCCGGTCCGGCGACCCTGGACCTGTGGGTCCGGTCCGGGGCGCCGGTCGAGGACTTCCAGGCAACCATCACCGAGGTCCGGCCGTCAGCGGCCCAGGAGGAGTACGTCACGTCCGGGTTCCTCCGGAGCTCGAACCAGTCCGACCTGCCTGATTCGACGGCCCTGTTCACCGATCCCGACTACACGGCCGGTGCGGCCAAGGCCCTGTCTGCCGAGTGCCTACACCCTGGTGAAGATCCCGATCGATCCGATCGTCCATACCTTCCGGCCGGGCACCGAGTTGCGGGTGGTCATCTCCGCTCCCGGTGGGGATCGGCCCATCTGGGAGTTCGACACCATCGACAGCGGGCAGCAGGCCACGGTGGGGCTGGGAGGCGCCGACGCGTCGGCGCTGGTGGTCAACGTCGTCGGGGGAGTGACCGCCACCACGTCCCTGCCCACCTGCAACTCGCTGCGCGGCGAGCCGTGCCGGGCCTACCAGGCCGAGGGGAACCAGACCGGCGCCGACCCAGTGAGGCGACTCCCTCCCCGACGGGCGTAGCATCCCGTCGTGGCCGTCCCGACCATCGCCCAGCGCGAACGCGGCACCATCAGCGACCTGTTCGTCGAGCTCGGGCCCGATGCCCCCACCCTCTGTGAAGGGTGGACGACCGCCGATCTGGCGGCGCACCTGGTGGCGCGCGAGCGACGACCCGACAGTGGACCCGGGCTGGTGTGGTCGCCGCTGGCCGGGTACACCGACGCCGTCCGGCGGTCGGTCAGGGACCGCATGGCGTGGACCGACCTGGTCGACCGGGTGCGAAGCGGCCCCCCGTGCGCTGCTGCGGCCGTTCGACGACGCCATGAACGCCGTCGAGTTCTTCATCCATGTCGAGGACGTCCGGAGAGCACAGCCGGAGTGGTCGCCTCGTCCGCTCCCCGAGGAGCTGGCCGACTCGCTGTGGAAGCGGGTGGGCCCGGGCGGGATGGCGAAGCGGGTGGCGGCAACCGTCGAGCTGACCTCGGCCGGCCGGGTCCCCAAGGTGCGGGGCCACGGTCCCCGACTGGTCGTCGACGGCGACCCGGGCGAGCTCACCCTCTTCGGAGCCGGCCGCCAGGGCCGGGCCCTCGTCACCATCACCGGCGACACCGAGCGGGCCGCCCGACTGCGCACCTGCTCGCTCGGTATCTAGGCTCCGGCGCGGGCCACCGGGTGGCCGGGCCTCGGGCGCCGGTGGCCGGTCACCAGAGGGGGGACCAGCTGCTCGTCCGCAGCAGTCTGCTCTGCCACTGGTCACGTACCTCGAGGCTCTTGGCCATGTAGCTGCCGGGCCACGTCGTCGGGTCGTGGTGGGCCGGTCGGCTGAACAGGGCACCCAGCGAGTCGAAGTCCATGATCTTCTGCATCAGGATGGCCTCGGGTCGGACTCCTGTCCCGTGGGCCACCTCGAAGCACGCCACGATGTCGAGGAGCTTGCGCTCCTCGGGGATCTGGCGCATGTGGAACCAGTACTCGTGGTCCCACATCTCGATGTAGTCGTCGAGGGGCACCTCGGGCCATCCGGTGTCCATCATGTACAGCGACAGGTCATGGTGGCGGCCGTCGGTGGGCACCGCCGACAGGTCGACCGCCTGCAGGGCCGACCAGTAGACCGGCAGGACCAGCTTCCCGTCGACGTCGTGGCGGTAACCGTCGAGCCGATCGGCGAGTTCGGACAGGTCACCGTGGAGCATCCGCCGTGCCAACGACTCCCATGCCGAGCCGTCGGCCAGGGCGGTGACGGTGACCACCTGGTAGGCCGGGCCGCTTCCCATGGCGTGGTTCAGGTACCAGGCCAGTCGGGCGCCGTCCGTGGCGGCCAGCGCCGGCATCCACTCCGTGCGGTAGAGGTCCTCGAATTCGGCGGCGTGGCGGCCGATCACCCGGTGGGTCTCGACCATGAACACCATGGGGGACGGCGGTGGCGTCGTCATCGGAGCGGTGACCAGGGAGCGGTTCGGAGGAGGTTGCTGTGCCACTGGTCCCGCAGCGCCAGCGCCTGGTGCATCCACGACCCGGGCCCGGTGAGCCCTTCGGGGATGTCGCTGGTGAGGAGGTCGATCAGCCGGGGGAGGCTCCCCAGCCTCTGGACCAGCGTCACCTCCGGCGCCCGCCCGGCGCCCGGCATCGTCTGCAGGGCCAGTTCGATGTTCAGGTGGACCTGGGAGCCCTCGGCCCCGATCGAAGGGGAGTAGACGTCGCCGGCCGCCGTGATGTAGTCGCGGAGCTTCCCGGGGAACGGCCACATGGTGTCCTCCATGAACATGGTCGGCTCGTGCTCGACGGGCTCCGTCGGGACGTCGTCCAGTGACCCGATCGACGGTGACCACCCGAGGGGTGCCATCATCCGGGCTCGGGACCGGTGCTGGAGGGTGTCGAGATGGCGCGCCCAGGGCTGCAGGTCGCCCCGTGCCACCCGCTCGGCCAGTCTGGCCCAGGCCGCCCCGTCCTCCACCGCGGTGATCGTCACGGCACGGTAGGAGAGACCGCTGCCGTGGACGAGGTCGAAGTACCACAGGAGCCGGGCGTCCGGTCCGGCGGCCAGCAGGGGCATCCACTCGTCGCGGTAGCTCTCCTCGAACCGGTCCGCCCGTTTGCCCACCACCTTGTGGACCTCGTGGATGAAGAGCACGGTCCTCCTTTGCGGGCATCGCTCTGTGGGGGTCGGGTCAGCAGCCTATGGCCGAGGCGCCCCGGATGCCGGTGCCCTGCCGGCGTCCGATGCACTACCTTCGGCGGTATGGACGAAGGGCTCCAGTTCCTCCTCGACCGGCTCGAGATCGATGATCTCCTGGTCCGGTACGCATCGGCCGTCGACGCCCGGGACTGGGACCTGCTCGGGTCGGTGTTCACCGACGACGCCCGCCTGGACTACCGGTCCGCCGGTGGCATCCGTGGGAGCTTCCCCGAGGTCCGCCGGTGGCTCTCCGAGGTGCTGCCCCTGTTCACCTGGACCCAGCATCTGGTGGTGAACCGATCCGTCGAGATCGATCCCGGACGGGAGACGGCCCGGTCCCGGTCGACCTTCCACAACCCCAACCAGATGCTGGTGGGCGGCGAGCCGTGGCTCTTCGTGGTCGGGGGCCACTACCACGACCAGCTGGTCCGGTCCCCGTCAGGATGGCGGATCACGTCGCGGGTCGAAGAGACGCTCTGGTGGGACCATCCCATGCCGGGCCTGCCGCCGGTTCCCTACCCGCTCGAGGACGACGCCTTCGCGTGACCGGCGACCGGGCCCCCCTGGTCCCGGCGCGACACGGTGACCGGACCGTCGGTGCCCCCGCCGGCACTCGGTCACAACTCGTCGACGTAGGTGTCGGTGCCGACGATGGTCCGGAAGAATGGCGCCGCCAGCTGCAGCGTTGCCACTCCTCCCGCCTCCACGGCATCGGTGTAGGCCCGGACCCGTTCGGCCGCCGCCGCCGTGTCCCCGCCGACGAACAGGAGCTGGACCAGGCGGTCGGCCCCTCCGACCGGTGAGCCGAGGTCCATGGGGGCGTCCTGGTTCTCCTCGTCCGGCGCCGAGGGGACCCAGGAGGCGGCGATCTCGATGGCGGAGCCGGCGAGCAGGTCGGGGAGGTACCGGCTCGCCAACCCGGAGTGGAGCTCGGCACCGGAGCCGCCGGCTGCATCCCACCACAGGACGAACAGGCCGTCGTAGCCGTGGTCGAGGGCCAGCTCGACGGGGACCGGATCGTCGTCGCGGTAGGACGAGCCCACGTACCGGAACGTCGAGGTGTGCACGTGGGTCCGCTCGGTGAATCCCCGCCCGCCGGTGTAGAGGTCGCGGACCTGGTGGATCGACCAGTCGGCGAAGTGGTCGTGGTGGTGACCCTGTTCCACCCAGTAGATGGCGATGTAGCTGCCCGCATCGGTGGGGCGGGCCACCGGGCTGTCGGTCGGCCAGCGGAGGTCCTTCAGCGAGCGGGGTGCCACCCAGCGGCTCCCGGCGAACAGCCACGGACCGACCATGCAGCCCCCGTAGAAGTGGTCGCGCTCGTACCACCGGTTGTAGGCCCGTTCGAACCCCGGGGTCGGCTCGACCAGGGTGAGCAGCATGCTCCCCACCCTGACCGGGTAGTCCTCGACCCCTCCGGCGTCCAGCGGATATCCCATCGTGCTCCCCTCCCGCCCGTGCCGGGGTGCACAGGTCGTCGACGGCGCCCCCGATGGTGCCACGCGGGCCGGGCCCGCGCCTCGGGCGGCCGGCTCATCGGCCGTGGTTGAATCGTCGGGTGAACGAGACCCCGGCCCGCATCGACGCGGCGACGCCGACCACGGTCCATCTCGACGTGGCGGGCTGACGGGCGGACCGGGACGCCGTGCGCATCCTCCTCGTCTCCGATCTCCACTACTCCCTCCCCCAGTGGGACTGGGTGGTCGGTGCCGCCCCCCACTACGACCTGGTGGTGGTGGCCGGGGACATGCTCGACATCAGCTCGGTGGTGGCTCCCCATCCCCAGAGCGTGGTGGTGCTCCGCTACCTCTCGCTCCTCCACGGCGCCGGCCTGGTGGCGGTGGCCTCGGGGAATCACGACCTCACCGGCCCGGACGCCGCCGGGGAGCAGGCGGCCCTGTGGCTGTCCGAGGCCCGGGCCATGGGCATCCCCACCGACGGCGACTCCCTCGTCGTCGGGGACACCCTGATCACCATCTGTCCGTGGTGGGACGGACCACTCGGTCGGGAGGTGGTGGACGCCCAGCTGGCCGCGGACGCCGAGCGCCGTCCCCGACGATGGATCTGGGTGTACCACTGGCCCCCGCTCGGCTCGCCCACCTGTTGGACGGGACGGCGCCACTACGGTGACGCCGATCTGGCCGGGTGGATCGACCGGTACCGGCCCGACGTCGTCCTGGCCGGCCACGTCCACCAGTCCCCGTTCACCCCCGACGGGTCGTGGGCGGACCGGATCGGTGACACGTGGGTGTTCAACGCCGGGCGTCAGATCGGTCCCGTCCCGTCCCACGTCGTGGTGGACCCCAGCGAGGATTGGGCGACCTGGACCTCCCTCATGGGCACCGAGGACCTCAAGCTCACCGACGCGGCCGCCCCGGCCCGCACCGTGTTCTGACGGCCGTCGGGCGCGGGGGCCTCAGTATTCGGGATCGGGGTCGCGTGCCGACCCGGTGCGGACGGGAGGGGGGGCATGGCCGGTGATCGTCCCGAGCACCTCGTTCACCATGGCCAGCCCGGGTGCATCGCCGTACTGGTGCTCGAGGTCGGCCAGATAGGCGGTCACGTCGGTGAGCCGTCTGGCCAGGCCCACCGCCACCAGGGTGATCACCGCCGGGTCGCGCTCGAGGAGGGCCCGGCCGTCGGCGGCGTGCCGGACCCGGCTGGGCGCGGTGGCCCGCACGGTGGCCCAATGGTCGATCCCGAGGAGGAGTGACACCTCCCCCACGAAGGCGCCGGGATGCGTGACGGTGCCGACGATGGCGTCGCCGTTCCAGACCCCGAGCGATCCCGAGACGAGCACCCACAGCCCACCACCGGCGCCGCCTTCGTGGATGACGGTGTCACCCGCCGCCAGCTCGATCTCGGGGAGGTGCGCAGACAGCTCCAGCATGTCGGGCATCGCCCACCATCGTAGCCAGCCGGCCGGAGAGCGGTGCCGGTGCGGGTGCCGGCCCGAGAGGGGACCCGGTCCGGTTCAGGTGCCGGCCGGCGCTCCCACCCATACGGCCTGGAGGTTGCAGAACTCCCTGATCCCGTGAGCGGTCAGCTCCCGCCCGTAGCCCGACGCCCTCACCCCGCCGAAGGGGAGCTCAGGGAACGAGGTCACATTGCCGTTGAAGAACACCATGCCGGCCACGAGCCCGTCCAACAGACGCTTCCGCTCGTCCCCGTCGTCCGTCCAGGCATTGGCACCCAGCCCGAAGTCGGTGCCGTTGGCCACCTCGATGGCCTCGTCCAGTCCGGCGACGCGGTAGACGGTGGCCACCGGGCCGAACACCTCCTCGGTGTGCACCCGCATCTCGGGGGTGATCCCGGTGAGCACGGTCGGCGGGTAGTACCAGCCGGGTCCGTCCGGAGCGGTGCCACCACACCGGACCACCGCCCCCTTGGCCACGGCGTCGTCCACCAGCTCCGTCACGTCCCGGCGCTGCTGCTCCGTTGCCAACGGGCCGACGTCGGTGCCCTCGTCCATCGGATCGCCGACGGTGCGGGCCGCCATCTCCTCGACGAAGAGCCGCTCGAACTCGTCGGCCACGGCGGCGTGGACGATGAACCGTTTGGCGGCGATGCACGACTGGCCGTTGTTGAGGCAGCGAGCGGTGGCGGCCACCCCGGCCGCCCTGGACAGGTCGGCGGTGGGCATCACGATGAAGGGATCGCTGCCGCCCAGCTCGAGGACGGACTTCTTGACGGCGTCGCCGGCGATGGCCGCCACCGAGGAGCCGGCCGGGCCCGAACCGGTCAGGGTGACGGCGGCGACCCGGTCGTCACGGAGGACCGCCTCCACCTGGCCGGAGCCGATGAGCAGTGTCTGGAACGTTCCCACCGGGAACCCGGCCCGTCGGAACAGCTCCTCCAGGAACAGGGCCGTCTGGGGGACGTTGGAGGCGTGCTTGAGGAGCCCCACGTTCCCGGCCATCAGGGCGGGGGCGGCGAACCGCATGGCCTGCCAGAGCGGGAAGTTCCAGGGCATCACGGCCAGCACCGGCCCGAGTGGCAGGTACCGGGCATACGCGGAGGTCGCCCCCACCGCACCGGCGTCAGCGACCTCGTCGGCCAGGAACCCCTCGGCATGCCGGGCGAAGAAGCGGCAGGCCTTGGCGCACTTGAGTACCTCCTGGCGTGCGGCCACCAGCGTCTTGCCCATCTCCGTGGTCATCATGTCGGCGATCGGGTCGACCTCGGCGTCGAGGATGTCGGCCGCCCCCACCATCCACCGGGACCGTTCGGCGAAGGAGGTGTGACGGTAGGAGGCGAAGGCATCGGCGGCGCGGGACAGGCAGCGCTCGATGTCCTCGTCGGTGAACTCGGTGAAGCGCTTCAGCGTCTGCCCGGTGGCGGGGTTGACGGTGGCGATGGTCATGGGGCACCTCGGCAGCTCGGCGGCATTCGACTGGCGGACCCAGTCTGCCGGGATCGATACCCATCCGCCCACCGTTCCGAACCCGGCGCCCTCAAAAGGGCAGGCCCTCCACGTGCAGGTCCGTGGCCGCCACCGACGCGCCCGTGGCCAGCGCGGTCCAACAGGTGAGCAACGGCATGGCGATCGGCCCGCCCGGTTGGTCGACCGTCACCGTTCCGTCGAACCGGGCCCAGCCGAGGCGCTCGTAGAACGCCAGCCGGTCGGGACGGCAGAACAACATGCCGATCGGACCCGACCCGGCCATCCTCCCCATGGCCGCCGCGATCAGTCGGGAGCCCGCTCCCGTCCCACGGTGGCTCCGGTGCACGATGACGCTGCCCAGCCCCACCACGTCGAGAACGGCGCCCGTTCCGGTGTCGGCCCGGGCCCGGGCCCACCCGGCATGGGCGACGAGGCGGCCCCCGTCCGTGAGGCCAATATGCTCCGTCTTCGGACCCCAGACGATCCCCAGGTGCTCGGTGGCGAAGGGGTCCACCTCCCCGTCCACGACCTGGCGGTAGTCGTCCGGCCCGAAGTCGGGGAGGTCGATCAGCTCCACGGACCGTCACCGTAGCCGGGGAGGCGCCCAGACCAGCCGGAGGAATGACCATGCCGACACTCGAGCTCGACGACGTCACACTGGCCTACGAGGTGGTCGGGGAGGGTGAACCGGTGATGTTGGTGGCCGGCTGCGGTCAGCCGGCGTCCGCCTTCCACGTCGGCCTGGCCCCGGCCCTGGTCCGGGCGGGCTACCAGGTGATCGTCTTCGACAACCGCGGCGTCCCCCCGACCTCGCTGCCCCCGGCGCCGTACTCGGTGGCCCAGATGGCCGACGATGCGCTCCACCTGCTCGACCATCTCGGCCTGTCGTCCCCGGTCCGGGTGGCCGGTCACTCGCTCGGCGGGTGGATCGCCGAGACCCTCGTCGTCGATCATCCCGACCGGGTGCGCGCCGCCGCCCTCATGGGGAGCGCCAACCGTCCGACCTCATGGGAGAAGGCGGTGACGACGGTGGAGCGGGACCTGGCCGCATCCGACGTCGAGCTGCCCCGCCTGTTCTACGCGCTGGAGACCCTTCGCTACCTTCCCCATCACGATCTCCAGACCGACCAGGTGGTCGACGGCTGGTTGGAGCTCATCGCCGACCTCGAGGTGTGGCCCAACCCCGGGCGGCTGGGCCAGTACGAGGCGGCCCTGGCGTGGTCGACCGATCCCGCCCGCACGACGGCGTGGCCGGGTGTCGGCGTTCCGTGCCTGGTGCTGGCATTCGAGACCGACATCGATTCGCCTCCCGCTCTGGCGCGCCAGGCGGCCGACGCCATCCCGGGAGCGGAGTACGCCGAGATCGCCGGAGCGAGCCACCTCGGGATCTTCACGCACGTCGACCAGGTGGCCGACGTCCTGATCGACTACTTCTCCCGTCACTGATCGGCCGTGGCGGGGCGGCCCGGCCGAGCGCCTACGGTGGGTCGGGGCCGGACGATGGAGGTGGTCGTGCATGTGCACCCGGGTGCTCTACATCGGGCAGGACGGCCTCGTCATCACCGGTCGGTCGTTGGATTGGATGATCCCGACCGGGTCGAACATCTGGGCGCTCCCGGCCGGCCTGGACCGTCAGGGGGCCGCCGCCACGAACCCGTTCACATGGACGTCGGCGCACGGAAGCGTGATCTCGACGATGTACGACGGCGCCACCCTCGACGGGGTGAACGACGCCGGGCTGGGCGCCAACGTGCTGTACCTGGCCGCGGCGGGCTACCCCCGTCGCGACCCTGACGTGCCCGGGCTCAGTGTGGCGGCGTGGACCCAGTACGCGCTGGACGCCTACCCGTCAGTGGCGGAAGCCGTCGCCGGGCTGGCGGACCCGCCCTTCCAACTGGTCAGTCCGGTGCTCCCGGGGGGCTACGCGGCCACCGGGCACCTGGCGCTGTCCGATGCGTCGGGGGACTCGGCCATCCTGGAGTACCTGGACGGTTCGCTCGTCGTCCACCACGGGCCCGAGTACACGGTCATGACCAACGACCCCACCTACGACGAGCAGCTGGCGCTGTGTGTGTACTGGGACGAGGTCGGTGGCAGCGCCATGCTGCCGGGCACCGAGCGGCCGGCCGATCGCTTCGTCCGGGCCCGCTACTACCTGAACGGGTCGACCTTCAGCGGCGACGCCCAGCGGGGGGTCGCCGAGGTCTTCGCCATCGTGCGAAACGCGTCGGTGCCCATGATCCAGTCGACCCCGGAAAAGCCCAATGTGGCACCGACGCTGTGGCGAACGGCCATCGACCACCGCTCGCTCACGTACTATTGGGAGGCGACGGACCGTCCCAACGTGTTCTGGACCGAGCTCGCCAACCTGGACCTCGGGCCGGGGGCCGCCGTCAAGCGCCTCGAAGCCGAGGGCGGGCCGGTCCGGTCCGGTGAGGTCTCGGGACAGTTCGTCGCCGCCGACCTGTTCGACTTCCTACCCGAGGTCGCCTGAACCGGTCGGCGCCCGAGTAGGTTTCGGACCGATATGGGGGATCCACACCGATCGTCACGGTCCACGGCTCGGCCGCTCGGGATGCGATGACCGGCGCCACCGACCCGGCTTCCACCGACCCGGCCGCCGCCGACCCGGCCGCCACCGACCCGGCCGCCACCGACCCGGCCGCCGCCGACCCGGGCCCACGGTCCTGGCCGGGGGTGGGAGGCTGGGTCCGGTCCAAGGACCCGGGCTATCTGGCCGTCAAGCGGTCGGTCCGGGCGGCCGTCGTGATGCCGGCGGTGTTCGGGTTCACCCACCTCGTCTTCCCCAACCCCCAGGTGGCCTTGTTCGGGGCCTTCGGCTCGTTCGCCCTCCTGCTCCTGGTGGACTTCCCCGGCCGTCCGCGCACCAAGCTGGTGTCCTACCTGGCGCTCTTCGCCGTCGGGTCCTGCTTCGTCGTCATCGGCACGGTCGTGTCCACCGACAAGGTCGGGGCGGTGCTGGTGATGGCGGTGGTGGGGTTCTGCGTGCTCTTCGCCGGGATCGTCTCACCGCAGGCGGCCACCGGGTCGACGGCGGCGTTGCTGACCTTCGTGCTCCCGGTCGCCGTGGCCCAGCCGGCCTCGTCGGTCGGCCCGCGGCTGGTCGGCTGGGCGGTGGCCGGTGCGGTGTGCATCCCCGCGTGCCTGTTGGTGTGGCCCACTCCCTGGCACGACGATCTCCGCCGGCGCCTGTCGGCGACCGTCTCTGCCGTCGGGCGCCTGGCCCTCGCACGGAGCCGCGACCAGGTCGCCCCGGAGGCCGAAGAGGGGGTGATGGCGGAGCTGTCGATGTTGCGACGCCAGTACCAGGCGACGCCGTATCCACCGACCGGGGCGGCTGCCGGAGCGGTGGCCGTGGCCAAACTGGTCGGCAGGGTCGAGTGGGTGGCCGCCGAGCGCGGCGTCGGTCGGTGACGACGACCCGTCGCTCGTCCTGTCACCGGCCCGTCGGGTGGTCGGGTTGGTGGCCGAGACGCTGCAGCGGACCGCCGCCCTGATCTGCGACGGCCACGGGCATCCCGTCGACGATCCGGCTGCGGTGGCCTCGGTCCAGGAGTCCACCCGCGACCTCGACCGGTTGATCTCGACCGAGCTCGATGCGGAGGTGTCCAAACTCATCGAGCCGCAAGCGGTTCTGGACGCCGACGCCGATGGGCAACGGTCCGGCAGCGGGATCGCCACCGCCCTGGACCCGAGCTTCCGGGCCCGGGCCCTGGGTATCGCCACCGAGATGGTGGCCGACGCCGCACTCGAGGCCGCCGGCGCCCAGGCCGTGGGGGACCGGAGGCTCAGCCCGACTGCCGACGTCACCCCGTCGTCGGCGTTGTGGCGCCGGCTCGTCACCCACCTCTCGCTCCGATCGGTGTGGTTCCGCAACGCCGTGCGCGGCGCGACCGGGTTGGCCCTGGCCGTGGCGATCGTCGAGATCACCGATGTCGAGCACGGCTTCTGGGTGGTGCTCGGGACGATGTCCGTGCTGCGTTCCAACGCGCTGGGCACCGGCTCCACGGCGCTGCGGGCCGTCGGCGGCACCGCGGTCGGCTTCCTGGTGGGTTCGGCGATCATGCTCGGCGTCGCCAACCACACGGTGCTGTTGTGGGTGCTGCTCCCCCTGGCCGTGCTGATCGCAGGCGCGGCGCCGTCGATGATCTCGTTCGCCGCCGGTCAGGCCGGGTTCACCGTGGTGGTGGTCATCTTGTTCAACATCATCGACCCCACCGGCTGGAAGGTCGGTCTGACCAGGATCGAGGATGTCGCCATCGGGTGCGGGGTGAGCATCGTGGTGGGTCTCCTGTTCTGGCCCCGGGGGGCCACCGCCGCCCTCGGGCGTGCACTGGCCGATGCATTCGTCGCCAGCTCCGGTTATCTGGCCGACGCCGTGGACCACCTGACGGCCACCCACACGGTCGACACCGAACCCGCCCAGCGGGCATCCCACCGCGCCTACCTGCGGTTGGACGATGCCTTCCGCCAGTTCGTGGCCGAGCGTGGCGCCAAGGTGGTGCCGGTCGAGACGGTCGCCCGCCTCTTCACCGGTTCGAACCGGCTCCGGCTGGCGGCGTACATCCTGGCCACGCTGCCGGCGCCGGAGACCGAGCCCGGTCAGCCCGAGTTGGAACCGGTGGCCGTGGCCGGGGCGGTCCTGCGCGACTCCTACGCCTCGAGCCACCGGTGGTACGAGGAGTTCGCCGAGCTGCTGATCGACCGGCGCGACTCACTCGACCCGCCACCGGCCCACGACGAGATCCTGAGTGACGCCCTCCTCGAGGGATTCGATGCCGCCCGCGCCCACCGACGTGGCGACCGGCTGCGGATGATGCTGCAGATGCTCTGGGCCGACGAACTGCTCGAATCCCAGCGCCAGGTGCAGGCCGACCTGGCGGGATCGGCCGACCGCTTCACCCGGCGGGGGCACAGGCGGTGGATCATCTGAGCGAGCCGGCCCTCAGGCCAACCTCGGCTCCGTCCGCAGGGTGCGGTCCGGCCCGGGGGCCCTCGGGTGGAGCGTGGCGGCGACGGCCCAGGGGAGATGGAAGAGCGCGTCCAGCACGAGGACGGATCCGACACCCACCCCGATCCCGCCCAGGGCATCGGTCGGGTAGTGCCAGCGAAGGACGACGACGGCGGCACAGGTGCCGACCGTGGCCACCGTTCCGACCACGGCCACCAGCGGGCGGACCATTCGCGGCACGACCAGGCTGGCGGCCGTGGCGAGCGCGGCCACGGCGGCGACCGTCCCGGAGGGGAACGACGAACCTCCGGTGAGGCCCAGATGCCGGCCGACCAGGGGCTTGGCCAGGTCCTGGACGATGAGTACGGCGATCAGCGGCGCCAGCGCGCAGGCCACGGCTCGGACCCAGTCCCGCATCAGCCCCACCACGAACACCACGGCCACGCCGACGACCAGGGCCGTGACCGAGCCGATCTTGACGAAATCGTGGGCCCACCGTGCCGACAACTCGACCGGAAGGGCCCGGTAGCCCCACACGTCGAGGCGGTTGGGCCAGGGCCGGTGGACGAATACCAGTCCGGCCAGGGCGGTGAGGCCCAGCAGCGCCGCGCCCAGGGTGAGCTGGGCGAGTGTCCACCCGGGCCGGGCGGCACGGGGTCCGGGCCTCCGTGCTCGGGTGGGTGCCGGCGCTGTCGTCACGGGTGCCAGCGTACGAGCGCGCCACCGCGAAGTCAGCGCGGCCAGACCCGGCGCCACGCTCGACGTCGACGGCCCGGGCCCGCCCCGGAGGCGGCGGTCGGACACGTTGCACGACCCGGAGCGCAGGGGTATCGTGACCGCCGAAGGGCAGGGTTCTCTCGGTAACGGCGGCATCGACATGCGAGGAGAAATCATGCGCCTTGGAACTGCATCGGCGAAGCTCATTGCCGCGCTCGGGCTCGTCGTCGGCGGTGTGGCGGTGGCGGTGGGGCCGGCCTCGGCCGACACCGGGGCCCCCGGTCCCGCGGGGCACGCGCTGTACGTCTCGCACCAGGCGGCGGACCACGACGGCGACCAGGACGGGTCCGGGTGCGACGATGCCCAGTACCGCACGATCGTGGGGGCGGTGACGGCCGCCCACCCCGGGGACACGGTCGTGGTGTGTCCGGGCACCTACGGCCAGGATGTCGTGGTCAACAAGCCGCTCACGCTCATCGGACATGACGCCACGATCGATGCCGCCGGTTTGAACAACGGGATCCAGGTGGTGTCCTCGAACGTCACCGTCCAGGGGTTCACGATCACCAAGGCCATCGGAGAGGGCATCCTGGTCGGCCTGGACTCACAGAGCGACCCGTCGTTCGGGTTCGTCGAGTCGAACGGGTTCCTGATCAGCCACGTCGCCGTCATCGACAATGACGTGGTGAACGACAACCAGGGGTTCTCCGGTCCGGGTGGATCGACGTCGACCTGTGTCTACGGTGGCGACTGCGGTGGCGGCATCCACTTCAACGTGGTGTCCCATTCGACCTTGAGCGGCAACCATGTCAGTCGCAACGCGGACGGGATCCTCCTGACCGACGACTACGGGCCGGCCTTCGACAACGTGATCGCCAACAACTGGGTTGTCGACAATGCAACCGAGTGCGGGATCACCCTGCCGTCGCACAGCTCCGATGCGGTCACCTTCAATCCCACCACGATGCAGGTGACGGGGACCAACCCCTCCAAGGGAGGCGTCTACGACAACAAGGTGATCGACAACGTCGCCAATGACAACGGCACCGTCATCGCCACCGAGGGCCCCGGGGTCGTGACCGGTAGCGGGGCGGGTGTCGGTATCTTCGGCTCCGGCCCCGGCTCGGGCGCCTACGACAACCTGATCCAGGGCAACGAGCTGAACGGGAACGGACTGGCCGGGGTGACCATCCACGCCCACGTGCCGGGCGGTGAGGACGTGAGCGGCAACCAGATCGTGCAGAACACCATCGGCACCAACAACATCGGGGGTGATCCCGAGGACGGGCCCGGATTCCCGAGCGACCCATTGACGACGGGGATCTCCATCTTCTCGGCCGTTGCCGCCCTCCAGATCACCATTGCCGGAAATCACATCTCGTCCAACAAGGTCGGGATCTGGTTCACCAAGTCGACGGTGACCGCGCACGGGCTGGCCAGCAACTCGTTCTCGCAGGTGACCACCCCCATCCTCGGGGCCTGACGCTTCACTATCGTGGGGATGTCGCCCATCCCAGGAGGTCCCCATGGAAGCCGCCGATCCGGAACGAATCGTCCGGGAGTTCTGTGACGCCGTCGGCAAGCACGACGCCGAGGCACTACGGCCGTTCTTCACCGACGATGTCGTCTACCACAACATCCCGATGGAGCCGGCGGTGGGGATCGATGCCGCCATCGCATTCATCGACGGGATTCTTCGGGATGTGCGAGCACATGGTCATCGAGAACGTGCATGTGGCGGTCAACGGCAACGTGGTGCTCACCGAACGGATCGACACCTTCACCGTCGGGCAGATCGTGGCCCCCCTGCCCGTCATGGGGACGTTCGAACTGCGGGACGGCAAGATCAGCGCTTGGCGGGACTACTTCGACATGGGCCAGATCACGACCATGCTGTCCGGTGAGTCCTGAGCCGCCGGCGCTACCCCGAGCGCGGTGGCCGCGACGCCGCCGGCTTGCCCAGGCCGGAGCGGTGCCCGCCGAGTCGAGCACGTCATAGCCGCAGTTGTAGCCGGGGATGAACGTGACGCCCGGGCCCCCGTGGCACCCGGCGCCGCAGAGGAAGAGGCCCTCGACCGGCACCGGGGCGTCGGGCCAGCCCCGAGGACCGGGCCGGAACGGGCCCATGAACTCCGGCTGCAGCAGCCCGTGGGTGAAGTCCCCGCCGGTGCAGCCGAACATCAGCTCGTAGGTGTAGGCGGGATAGTTGAACTGGCGCTGGATCAGATCGGGGAAGTTCGGTGCCAGGCTGGCGATCTTGGCCACCATCCGCGCCGCCATCTCGTCCCGCAGTCGCGACTGCTCGGCGTGGTCGGCACCGATCGGGGCATAGAAGCCGAAGCTGCTGGCCGAGTGCTTGCCCGGGGGGGCCAGGCTCGGGTCGCGCAACGACGGGATGGCCAGGTTGAACGACGGTGACTCGGGCACCTTCCCCCGGACACAGCCCTCGAAATCGCGCTGTTGCTGCTCGGCGGTACCGAAGAACGTCACGTTGTGGCGGAGCTCACCCTCGTTGAGCATGTCGTAGGGGGCGCGGTACTCGGGGAGGCCGTCGAGGGCGAAGTGGATCTGGAAGTAGGCGGCGCGGTGGTCGATGGCGTGGACGCGCTCGACGAATGGCGGCCGGCAGGGCCCCGGGGTCGAGCAGCTGGGTGAAGGTGGCGGTCGGATCGAGGTTGGACACCACCACCGGCGCCGTCACCACCTCGCCGTCGGGCAGCTCCACACCCCGGACCCGCCCATCGGCGGTGACCACCCGGGACACCTTGACATGGCGCCGCAGCTCGCCACCGTGCTTCTCGAACAGCGCCAGCAGGTGATCGGACATGGTGCCGATGCCGCCGCGGACCTTGGACATCGTCGCCTCGCCGGGCGAGGCCAGCGCGAACGCCAGGCAGAGTGCGCTGCCCGGCGAGTAGGGCCCCCGATAGGTGGAGTTGACGGCCAGGAAGCTGAGCATGCTCCGGACCTGGGCGTGGCGCACCCGGTCGGGCAGGAAGCGGTCGACGACGTCCATGACACTGCCGAACAGCGCCGTCCTGATGGCCTGGCGCTCCTTTTCGTTCGAGGCGCATGCCCACATGTCGTCGAGTGACTTCGGTGGCGTGCGGACGTCGAACCGCCCGATGGCCCTCGCCGGGGCCTCGGCCCAGGCGGCGACCTCGGCCATCCCGAGGACGGCCTCGAGGCCGAGGGCGTCGCTCAGGTGCTCCAGCAGGCGCTCGGGATCGCTGTACAGCAGTATCGGCGGCTGCCCCGATTCGCCGATGCTGGCCGACTGGACCTCGGGCTCGTAGATGGGGCACGAGGCGAAGCCCAGGTCGTCGAAGATCTGGTTCGGGATGGGGAACTGGATGGACCCGGCCAACTCGAAGCGGTGGCCGCGCACCAGCTCGGTTGTCGTGGCCATCCCGCCGATGAAGTGGTTCTTCTCCAGGCACAGGACCCGCATCCCACCCCGTGCCATGACGACAGCGGCCGTGAGCCCGTTGTGCCCCGCCCCCACCACGATGGCGTCGTAGTCCGACATGCCAGTGACCGTAGTGCACCCCGAATCGGGGGGTACGGCTCAGTCGCCGCCCGTGGAGACGAAGATGTCCCACACCGCGTCGACGGTGTCGCCCCGGCGGGCGGACGCATGGAGGAGCTCGCCCTCCGTCTCCGGAGCCGGCTCCAGCTGGCCCTTGAGCCAGGTCTCGGGCGGAGGATCGGTCGACTCCACGCCCGTCGTCGCGGACCAAGGCGGTCGGTGCCCCGTCGGAGAACCAGCGCGCCTGGTGGCGCCGGTACGGATCGGAGTACCACCCCTGCGCATTGTGATGTACGAATTCCATCCCGCTAGTTTACCCTACGTTCACCTTAAAGTCACTTTTCGTTCATGTTCAGGTCACTTTGGCCGTTTTCCCGGGCCGGTCCGCTGTCCGGGGCACCTCGCACGGCGGCGGAACCGGGTGGCACAGCCCGTGGCTAACTTGGCGCCATGTCCCTCCCAGGGCCGAGCCAGCTCGGCAGAGGCGTCGTCGTCCGAGCCGGCGCCCGGCCCGACCGGGCGTGGGCATCCAGTCCGAGGATCGTGGTCGGCGACGCGGAGCTCGAGGACCCGTCGGCGGTCGTGGCCGAGCTCCACTCGCGATGGGCGTCCCGGTCACCGGTCGTGATCGAGCTGGCGGTAGACGCCGCCGACCTGCGGGCCGCGACGGTGTGCGATCTTCCCGTCCATCAGCTGGACCCGGCGTTCGAGTTCGCGCGGGACCGCCTGGCCTTCCTGGTGTGGGCCAATACCTACGACGCCCGCAGTGGCGAGGCCATCTGGTGGCACGGGCGCAAGGCGGCCCGGCGCTCGGCCGCCGACGGCGTGACCGAGGGAGGCGAGGCCGACATCGTGCGGGGCGACGGTACCCCGCTGTACATCGACGGCGGCCCCCCGGACCCACCCCCGCTCCCGTCCGGCGTGGGGGTGGTCCATCGGTGGAGCGCCGAGGCGGGCGTCCTGGCCCCGGCACGCCATGCGCCGCCGACCGCCGACCTGGCCCCTGACCAGCTGTCGGCCGTGGCCCACGGCGGTGGCCCGGCCCGGGTGATCGCTCCGGCGGGTTCGGGGAAGACGCGGGTGTTGACCGAGCGCCTGCGGCACCTCGTCGTGGACCGTGGCGCCCACCCGGGCACCGTGACGGCACTGGCCTACAACGCCAAGGCGGCCGATCAGATGCGGGCGCGGTGTGCCGACTTCGTGACTCCCGGCGGCCCCCACATCCGGACCCTCAACAGCATCGGCCTCCAGATCTGCAACGGCTCCGACGTCGGGGGTCGGATGCGGGTGCTCGAGGAGATGGAGGTGCGCGACGTGATCCAGACGCTGTTCGGCGTCCGTCGCCAGGCGAACACCGACACCGTCGCCCCCTACATCGCCGCGCTCACGCGCGATCCGGCTCGGGCTCGAGTCCCCCGGATCGGCCGAGGAGGCGTTCCCCGACGCGGTGGGCGTGGCAGAGGGATTCGAAGGCTACCGTGCCGCCCTCGTCGAGAGGGGTGCGGTCGACTACGACGAGCAGATCTACCGATCCATCGAGATCCTGTTGACCTCGCCCGAGGCCCGGGCGGACGCCCGGTCCCGCTGCCGCCGCCTGCTCGTCGACGAATTCCAGGATCTCAATCCGGCCCACCTCCTGTTGATCCGCCTCCTGGCGGCGCCGGGCTACGACTGCTTCGGTGTCGGCGATGACGACCAGGTGATCTACGGGTACTCGGGCGCCACCCCCGAGTACCTGATCGACTTCTCCCGCTACTTTCCCGGGGCCGGCCACCATCCGCTGGAGATCAACTACCGGTGCGCCCCCGCCATCGTCGACGCCACCCGCCACCTCCTGTCGTACAACCGGCGACGCCTGGACAAGGTCATCCGCACGCCGGAGGGAAGCGCCGACGGCCCTCCAGCCGCAGACGGGCCACTGGCCGGATCCGGTCCGGTCGCCGTGCGCGCCGTGCCCGCCGAGGAGCTCGCCGGTCTGGCGGTGGGGATCATCGACGCGTGGACGGTGGCCGGCGTCCCACCTTCGGAGATCGCCGTGCTGGCCCGGGTCAACTCCACGCTGCTGCCCGTCCAGGTGGCCTGCGCCGAGGCCGGAGTGGCCTGCAGCAGCCCACTCGACACCAAGGTGCTCCGCCGAACCGGCATCCGCACCGCCTTCGCCTACCTCCGGATCGGCACCGATCCGGGCCGCATCCGTGTCGAGGACATCAACGAGACCATCCGGCGACCGTCCCGCGGCATCGCCCCGATGGTGGGAGACATGCTCACCAAGGGGCGGACCACATCGGTCGCCGGCATCCGTGGACTGGCCGACCGGCTGTCCGGTCGGGACGTGCCCAAGCTCGAGAAGTACGCCGACCACCTCGACATGGTGGCCGAGGCCTGTCGTCATTCGACCCTCGCCGCGCTGCGCGCCATCCGGGTGCAGGTCGGCCTGGACGACACGATGGACGTCCTCGACTCCTCGCGGCGCGGAGCCGACCGTTCCACACACGCCGACGACCTGGTCGCCCTGGAGTCGCTGGCCGGATTCCACCCCGACCCGTCCACGTTCGAGTCCTGGCTGCGCGAGGTTCTCGCCCGCCCCTCCACGGCCGGGCCGGTCGTGGAGCTGTCCACGGTCCACAAGATCAAGGGCAACGAGTGGGACCGGGTCGTCGTCTTCGGCGCCTCGGAGGGTCTGTTCCCGCACCGTCTGGCCGATGACGACGAAGGGGAGCGTCGGGTGTTCCACGTCGCCCTCACCCGTGCCCGCACCCAGGTGGCCGTGCTGGCCGATGCCGCCGCTCCGTCCGTCTTCATCGACGAGCTCGACGGCTCCCGGCCCGAGCCTCCCCCCGACCGTGCTCCGAGGACCGAGTCGGCGCCGGCCACGCATAAGAGGGCGCCGGCGACGACGGGCGAACGGACCGGCGCCCACCCCGATGCCTCCGGTGCCGAAGTCGCCCTACGGGAGTGGCGTTCCTCCGTCGCCCGGAAGGAGCACCTCCCCGCGTACGTGGTGCTCAACGACAAGGAGCTGCTCGGGGTGGCCGAGCGCTCGCCAGGGACGCTCGGTGAACTGGGCGACTGTCGGGGGATCGGCCCGAACCGTTTGGAGCGGTGGGGCGACGAGATCCTCGCCGTCCTCGACGGGGCCAGGGCCGCCGCGTCGGCCGCCGCCGACGGGCCGGACGGCCAGGTCTGAGCTGTCACGGCGACGGCGATCGCCGGGTCGGGGTGGTGTCGCGGTGGTGTGGGGGAGCCCGGCTAGGCCTGTCGGCGATCCTTGGCCGCCCACTCCACCTTGGACCGCTTCGACCGGCGCTCCTTGGCGGCGGCGCTGAAGCGGTGCTCGGCACCTTGGGGAGTGATCCCGCCGACGGCCTCGCCGATCTCCCTCCAACTGGCGTGGTGGCGGCGGGCGGTCTGCGCGGCCACCTGGCACAGGCCGTCCGCCAACCGTCGGAGGTGGTCAGCGAACTCGAGGGTGGCCAGGGACCGTGCCGGCTCGTCGGAGATCGCCGCCACCACCTCCTGTCGCCCGCCCTCCACGAATCGGTCGGCGATCAATCCCGGATCTGAGGGCATCCCCCAACAGTACCTGTCCTGACCTGTGTTTTCAACCATGTGTTGACAACACAGTGTTGATGATCGTACGCTTCAACACATGGTTGAGATCCCCTCAGCCCATCCGACACCCGTGGGGGCGGATGGGCGTCACTCCCGTGGCGGCGTGCTACTGGTCCTGATCGTCGTCTCGGCGGTGGTCCTGGTATTCGGTCTCACCGGTGGGCCATCGGGCGTCAAGGTCTCGATGCGCCCGGCGGTGGCCCATACGGCCACCCCGACAGTCGGTCGGCACCACCAGTTGGCCACGGCTCCGGCGGCCGCCACGGCCGGACCCGCCCCGACCGCCGTCCCGACCACCTCGACGGGTACACCCACGACGAACCCTCCGGCCGTGGCTCCCAGTGCGACCAGCCCGTCGCCCGTCGTCGCCGCTCGGACGACGACGACGACGCCGACGACGGTCGCAGCCGGTCCCGCCCCGGCGACGGCACCGGCGGTGGTGACGACCCCGGTGACGACCCCGCTGGTGACGACCCCGGTGGTGACGACTCCCAGCGTGGCCGCGCTGGTCGCCCAGGTCGAGGCCGCCGGGATCGAGCCGGGGCCCAGGTGGAGCTGGTCGATGGGGAACACGGCGACCGAGTGCGGCGCCATCCCCGGCAACGGCGTGGGGACGGGCTGTACCTACAGCAGCGGCGGCGTGGCGACGACGGTCTTCGCCGGGGTTCCGACCCTCGAACTGGTGGCCCACGAGCTCGCCAACGCCGAGACCGAGACCGATGCCGTACCGAGCCTGATGGCCCAGGTCTCGGCGGCTGCGGCCGGGACCTCCTGGTCATCCATCGATGCCGTCGCCTCGTGCCTCGTCGAGCACTTCATGGGATTTCAGGACGACGCGGCCGGAAGCTGGCAGTGTCCCGCGTCGCTCGCCAGCACCGTGGCCGCCCACATCCACGACCGCGTGCAGCCCGCCACCTGACTGCCACGGCGCCGGTCCGCCCCCGGGCCCCGCCCCCGGGCCCCGCCCCCGGGCCCCAGGCGCCCGCTAGTGGGCGGTCACCGCCACCAGCGACGTGTAGACGACGATGTTGGACAGGTAGCTCCCCGTCTGGTGGTCGAAGACCCCACCGCAGGTGACCAGCTGGAGGGCGCTGGACCCGTGCGACGCGTAGACCCGCTGGGCCGGGAACTGCGTCTTGGTGTACATGGCCACCGAGTTGACGGCGAACCGTGCGATGTCACCGTCGGCCAAGGCCACGTAGACCTGGTCACCGGCGGCCAGCGTCCGCAGCTGAAAGAAGACGCCCGGGCCCGAGTAGTTGTCGACATGGCCGAGGATGACCGCCGAGCCCACCTGCCCGGGCGAAGGGCCCAGGCGGAACCACCCGGGTTGGGTGATCGTGGTGGGAGTCTGCACGGAACCGTCCGCGTTCAAGCCCAGGGTGCCCAGCGACACCGCCAGCCCGATGGCCGGGATCCACAAGGTGGTCGGGACGGATCGGACGGTGTCCAACACGGTCATCATGGGTGGTGCCTGTGGTGACCGCGGCACCGCCGCCTTCAGCGCGGCCGGGGAGGGGACCGGGCTCGGAAGCGCGTGGCTTCCGCCCCTCATCCCCAGCCCCAGTGAGACGATCCCGACCAGGAGGAGGGCGACCGCGGCGACCTGCCACGGCCTCGACCGGCTCCTCAGCCGGGCGTGGGCATCCGGGCTCACGCCGGTCGTGCAGGTCCGCCGTCACCGGTGACAGGGAGGGCCCGGCGACGCCGGTAGGCGACCCCGAAGGCCCCCGCCGATCCGACCAGGGCCAGCGTCCCGACTGCGATCGGCACGCCGTAGCGGGTGTGTGCGGATCCCCCGAGCCCGGTGTGGGGAAAACCGGTGGGGACGACCGGTGAGGACCCCGAGGTGGTCGACCCGGCGCCGCCGGTGGTCGAACCCGCGGCCGCCCCGCCGGCACCACCCGCTGCCGCCCCGGTGGCCAGGGCGCGGGGCGTGGTCGTGGGAGTGGCGGCCCCGGGCGCCGTGGTGGCGGTGGAGACGGCGGGCGTGATCGCGCAGGTGGGGGGGATGGTGATGGTGTTGGCGTCGAGCGTCACGGCTCCGTTCCGGGCCAGGATGCGACCCTGGACGGTGGCGCCGGTGTCGAGCGTGGCCGAGGTGAGCGCCATCAGGGTGCCCACGAAGGTGCTGGCCGAGCTCAAGGTGGCCGAGCTCCCGATCTGCCAGAACACGTTGCACGCCTGGGCACCGTTCTCGAGCTCCACGACGCTGTTCGAGGCCGTTACGAGGTCGGACGACGCCTGAAAGACGAACACGGAGTTGGCGTTGCCCTCACCGTTGAGGATGAGCGGACTGGCCGCGGTGATGTTGGCGGTGGCCGCATGGCCGAAGGCGTAGACGCCGGCGGTCAGGGTCTTGCCGCCGAGTTGATTGTCACCGGCGGTGAACGTTGAGGTGGGCGACTGTCCCGCTGCGGAGACAAAGGCGGTGGTCAAGTCGTTCTTCGCCGATGTCAGCAGCGCCGGGTTGTTGACCGCCCCGGCGGGCCCGGTGGCGTCGGTGGAGTAGATCGTGCCCGTGACCTCGGCCTGGGTCAGGCCGGCGTAGAAGCTTCCGGACGCGGGGCTCAGACCGACGTCGCCGGTGATGGACGACGTGGGGACATCGGTCACCTCCGTGCCGGCCAGCACGGCGAACGGCGTCGCCGTCCCGAGCTGCACCTTGGTGCCGGCGGCCGATGCGGACGGGGCGAAGGCGGTAGCGGCCATGGCGAGGACGATCATGGAGACGCCCACGACCGGAAGGACGGCCCACCGGTCGCGCAGATGGCCGAGGCGCCGGTGGGCGCGCCGATGGAGAGGTGCTGTGGGGAAACGGGCGAACCGCATTGCGGACTCCTTCTTCGTGCACGCCCGAAATAGATAACCGTTCGTAACGGACGTCCGGGGGTGTCACCGGAGTCTACGCCTCGGTCGTAAAACATGCAATGTGTTTCAGGAATACTTTGCACACCGGCGTGACAGCCCCCCTTCTGTCGAAAATGGGTTCAGCAACAGACCGATCGTGTCGATGCGTTCAGTCTGGACCTATTGCTGTCGGCGGCCGTCGTGGACGATGGCTGCGAGCCTGGCAACGGAGCGGTCGCTGACCGCTTGTGGACCGGTTCAACGAAGGAGTGGCCGTGCACCGTGCCGGGCCATCGTCGTCGTCGAGCCCGCACGGGCACGGGACACCACCCTCCCCCTTCCACCGGAGCCGTTGGCTGGTGGGCGCACTGGCGGTGATGGTCGTCGGGTCGTCGGTGGCGCTGCTCGGTTCGCCTGCCGTGTCCCGAAGGATCCTCGGCCAATGGATGCCCTGGCCGTAGTGCTGGCCGGCGTCGCGCTCGAGCGCGCTGTTCGGAGCGGTGTTCTATCTGCTCGGCACCGGCCGTTCCCGGGCCCTGGCGCTGGTGCGAGCGCGCACCGAAGAGCTCGAGTTCCGGGCGCTCCACGATTCGCTGACGGGGCTCCCCAACCGCCCCCTGGTCCTCGACCGGGTCGGGCAGTTGCTGGCCAGATCCGAACGGGAGGGAACACGGGTGGCGGCGTTGACCTTGGACCTCGACAACTTCAAGGACATCAACGACAGCCTCGGTCACGGTGCAGGCGACGAGCTGCTCGTGGCCGTCGGAACCCGATTGGTGGGCGCGCTGCGCGGGAGGGACACCGTCGGGCGGTTGGGTGGGGACGAGTTCGTCGTCCTGGTGGAAGGAGACGGGGTCGACTCGGGCGCTGGTCCAGTGGCCCAGAAGATCCTCGACCTGTTCGAGGAGCCGATCCGGATCTCGGCATGTCTCGCCGCCTTGCCCGTCTCTGTCAGCATCGGGATCGCCGAAGGCGACTGCTCCACTGCCGACGGGCTGCTGCGCGATGCCGATGTCGCCCGCCACCGTGCCAAGGAGGGCGGCAAGAATCGCGCCGCAGTGTATTCGAGGTCGATGCAGGACGAGATTGACCACAGCCGCTCGCTCGTGGCCGACCTGCGCGGCGCGCTCGACGCCGGCGAGTTCTTCGTGGTGTACCAGCCCGTCTTCGACCTCTCGTCCGGATCGTTGTTCGGAGTCGAGGCGCTGTTGCGTTGGCAGCACCCCGCCCGCGGCGTCGTCGCGCCGCTCGAGTTCGTCCCGGTGCTCGAATCCACCGGGCTCATCGTGCCGGTCGGGAGGTGGGTATTGGAACAGGCGTGCCGACAGGGTGCGCGGTGGCAGGACCGGGGTCACCGCGTGGCCCTGGCGGTCAACGTCTCCGGCCGACAGCTGGAGCGCGACGCGGTGGTGGACGATGTCGACGGAGCCCTGTCCGCCAGTGGGCTGGATCCGGGGGTGTTGATCGTCGAACTGACGGAGACCGCCCTGATGCAGGATGTCCCCTCCATCGTCGGGCGCCTCGACCTCCTCAAATCGCTGGGAGTGTCCATCGCTGTCGATGACTTCGGGATGGGCTACTCGTCGATCTCCTACCTGGAGCAGTTTCCCGTCGACATCCTCAAGATCGACCAGTCGTTCGTGTCCAGGATCGCCGACTCCAGTGAGTCTGCGGCGCTGGTGCACTCGCTGGTCCAACTGGGCAAGGCCCTCGGGCTGCGGACCGTCGCCGAGGGGATCGAGACCGACGTCCAGCGGCTGCGGCTCAAGGCCGAGGCGGTCGACTACGGCCAGGGTTTCCTCTTCGCCCCGCCGCTGGACGGGAAGGCGCTGGACCTCCTGATCGAGACGGCGGGGGTCGCCCGTCCCCCGGCCGGAATCGGGGGGAGATAGCTGCCCCGGATGCGCCCGCTCCGGGAGGGCACCCGGTCCATCGGGATCGGGCCCCGACGACGTGCGGGGCGCCCGCCGATGCGGGACAATTGCCCCGTGGCCGCCCCGTTCACCGCCCGGTTCGCACGGGCGCGGGCCACGTTCGGCCCGCTCGCCTGGGGGCTCGACCCGTCAGGCGAGATGCTCGACCGTTGGGGGATAGGGGACGATCCCGACGGGTTGGACCGGTTCGCCGACATCGTGCTCGAGGCGGCCGTGGGGGCGGTCGGGCTCGTCAAGCTCCAGTCGGCCTTCTACGAACGCCAGGGGTGGCGAGGATTCCGCACCTTGCAGCGTCTGACCGCTGACGGGCGCGACGCTGGACTGCTGGTCATCGTGGATGCCAAGCGTGGCGATGTCGGTACCACCAACGACGCCTACGCAGAGGCGTTCCTCGGGATCGGAGCACCGGTCTCCTGTGACGCCCTCACCGTCCATCCGTACCTTGGCGTCGGTGCCATGGGCACCTTTGTGCGGCGGGCCCACGAATCGGGGAGCTGCCTCCTCGTCGTCACCCGTTCGTCCAACCCTGAGGGCCGGGCCATCCAGTCGGCCGTCGGGCGGTCGGGACGGAGTGTCGAACAGGCGCTGCTCGACGGGATCGGCGTGCTGAACGCCGGACTCACCACTGACGGACTCGGCCCCATCGGTGCGGTCGTCGGCCCTACGCACATGGATCCGGCGCTCGACCTGCTGGTGGCCAACGGGGTGTTCCTCGCGCCAGGGGTCGGGATGCAGGGTGCCACTCCCGACGACGTGGCCCGCGCCTTCGCCGCCTGTCCCGACCGGGTGATCCCCAGTGCCTCCCGCTCGCTGCTCGCAGGCGGACCGGACGTGAGCCGTCTGCGGGACACGGCAGTGGAACTGGCGTCCGAATTCCAGCGGGTGCTCGCCTGCTAGGCGGAACCGCGATCCGGCAAGCCATCCGCAGCTGAGAGTAGGGTCCACCCAGGACGACCCCCGACGGAGGGAATCAGATGCTGGCAAACACGTACCCACTGCTCGACTTCTTCTGGACCATGTTGGAGATCTTCCTCATGGTCCTGTGGATCTGGCTGGCCATCGCCGTCTTCATCGACATCTTCCGGAGTCACGACATGGGTGGCCTGGCCAAGGCCCTGTGGGTGATCTTCGTGGTGATCCTGCCCTTCTTGGGGATCCTGGTCTACCTGATCGCCCGCGGCGGTCAGATGCACGAGCGGGCTGCCGCGCAGGCGGCGCAGCAGCAGAAGGCATTCGACTCCTACGTGAAGCAGACGGCCGGCTCGACAGGCCACCTCGACGAGTTGTCCAAGCTGGCTGACCTGCGGGACAAGGGAGTCCTCACGCAGGAGGAGTTCGAGGCCCAGAAGGCCAAGCTGCTCGCCCGAGCCTGAGCCGGCCCCGGCCGCCCCGCCGGCGGCTCACTCGCCCAGGCTTCGCCGGAGTGAGGCGAGGGAGTCACCCAGCTCGCTGATCCGGTCGCGCATACGGGCGACCTCGGACTCCAGCGTCGTCGATCCGCCCACCGTCATCGCGGGCGCCTTCGATACCCGACGACCGGGACGGCAGACCCGTGGCGGCGTCCCCCTCCGGCGGTGCTGGCGTCTCCCCGACGGTCGCCGACACCCCCGGCGGACCCCCACCGGTCGACTCGGCCGCCAGTAGCTGCTGCCAACGGTCTTCTTTCTGCCCCGGTCGTCGGGGCAGCAGTCGGACCAACGGTTCGGGCTGGTCGGCCAACACCTCGAGATCACCCTGCAGCGCACCCAAGGAGTCGAACTCCGCCATGCGCCCGGTCCGTGTCCGGAGCTCCCCCGGCGTCTGGGGACCCCGGAGCATCAGGACCGCCAACAGGGCGACCCGACGGGTGTCCAGGCCGTAGGCCTCGTCGAGCACGTGCCGGTAGCGGGTGACCGACTTCCCATGGGAGGGAAGGACGAATCGCACGAGGCGGAGGTCCTTGAGCTCGGCCAGCGCCAGTCCGATGGCATCGTCGTCCAGGGTCATCACCGGCACCCTGTTGGTGGCCTGGTTGCAGGCCTGGGACAGCCCGTTCGCCGTGAGCGGGTACTGCTGGGGTGTGGTGAGCTGCTTCTCGACCAGGCATCCGAGCACCCGGCCGCCCTCGGGGGTGATGGTCACCCGGCGAGACTAGTCCGGCGCATTCCACCCGGGACCGCTGCGTCCGACGGCGGGTGGGTCCATCGGCGGTAACCGGCGCGCGCCGCAGCGTGGCCAAGGCTATTGTCAGCCTCGGTTCGGCGGCCGAGCACGCATCGTCGACTTGGTTCGGTTGAGAGTGACGACTACCGAGGTGGAACGGTGCCGTACGACGTATTCCTCTCCTACGCACACGGCGAGGACAGGGTGGCTCCCTGCCTCCACGATGCCATCCAGCGCTTCGCCAAACCGTGGTGGCGGCGGCGGGCGCTGCGGGTGTTCATGGACCGGACCGCACTGTCGGCCAACCCTGGCCTGTGGTCGTCGATCGCCGAGGCCATGGACGCCGCCGATTGGATGGTGCTCGTCGCCTCGCCGGCCGCCTCGGCATCCACCTGGGTGAACAACGAAATCACCTACTGGAGGGAGCGGCACGGCGTGGATCACCTCCTGATCGTGTTGTCCGGCGGTGACCTGCGATGGGACCGGGCCAGATCCGACTTCGACCCCCACAGCACCGCGGTGCCCGATGCGCTCCGGGGAGCGTTCGGCGAGGAGCCCAGGCACATCGATCTGCGTTGGGCGGGCGACGGGCAGGAGTTGGATCTTCACAATCCGAGGTTCCGGGACCAGGTCGCAGAGATCGCCGCCCCCATCCGCGGCCTGACCAAGGACGAGATCGAGGGCGCCGACCTTCGAGAGCACCGGCGGTTCCGGCGGGCCGTCGCCGCCGTCGCCGCCGTACTCGCCGTTCTCGCCGTCACCGCCACCATCGCCAGTGTGTGGGCGATGAGATCGGCCCAGCGGGCGTCGGCCCGCACCGCCGATGCGGATTTCGCTCGTCTGGTGGCACAGGCCCGCAACCTGAGTAGTACCGACCCGACGCTGGCGATGCTCCTGGCCGTCCAGGCCACCCGTGTGCGGGACGACTCCCAGAGCGAGAGCGCCCTGCTGGCGACGTTGAGCGGTGATTCCGGGTTCGACGGGGAGATCGTCGACCGACCTCCCGGGTCGAGCTTCAGCGGCGTCTGCCTCACCGACGGTGGCCGTATCGCCGTCGCCGGATCCGCCCGCGGCGCGGTGATCGCCGATGTCGACCGCGGGTCCGTGGTCGGATCGCCGATCCATTTCGGCCCTCCGCGGTCGGGGAGCACCTCCGTCGTGTGCAGCCGCGACGGGGCGACCGTCCTGGCCTCCGACGGCGCCGGCTATTGGACGCAGATCGATGTCAGACGGCATGTGGCCATCGGGCCATTGCACCACGAGGCCAACCTCTACGACCTGGCGGTCAGTCCGAACGGCACCCTGGCGGCAGCGTCGGATCAGTCCGGTCACGTCACCGTCAGCGCCCCGGCCGGAGCTGGAGCCGGGTACACGTTCGACGACGGATATGCCAACGCCAGCGGTCTGGTGTTCAGCCCGGACGGGGATTCCCTCGCCACCATCGGCAGTGGGAGGGTCGGTCTCTGGACGATCGCCGGCCTGCAGGAGCGCTGGCACGTGTCACCCCCCGTCCTGGCCGCCATCTCGGCAACCCCGAGGACGCCCCTGCTGTCGGTGACGAGGGATGTCGGGAATGCCGATTTCAGCCCGGACGGGCGCACGTTGGTCGTGTCGTCGGGCTCCCAACTGAAGCTCATCGACGTGGCGACAGGTGGCGTGCTCTGGTCGCGTCCGACCGCATGGTACGACGGCTCCCAGGTCCGGTTCAGCGCGGACGGGCGAGTGTTCGTCAACCTGGCCGCCGGCGAGATTCAACAGATCGACCCCGCCGACGGGGCCTCGATCGGAGCACCGATGGCGCCGCCCGGGGGCATCTCCGTCGATTTCTCCCTCAGCGGTACGAGAATCGTGACCTCCTCGGACGCCAGCCCGGTCCTTTCGATCTTCAACCTCGATCCGAACGGTCCCATCGCCCGCGCCATCCCCGACTCTGACGGATCGCAGCTGCTCGAATACGACCCGTCCGGCCGCTCGCTCCTCTTGCTGGTGCCGGCGGGCTCGGGCCCGATCTTCGACGTCACCCGCACGTTCGACCAGACCGACGACTCCTTCGGGCCGATGCTGCCGTCGCTCGCCCAGCCACGGTTTCTGGAGCCCGACATGGTCGGCGGCATGCAGTTGAGCTTCACGATCGGCGAGTTCGACAGCGAGACGGCGCGACCGGCGGCGCCCTCCATCGCCGTCCCGATCCTGCACCTGACCAACGCCCAGTTCGAGCCCCGGACCCACCAGATCCTGATCGCCAACACCACCGGCACGCTCGACCTGTACGACCCCCACGGGAGGGCGGTGGCGTCACCATGGGCCGACCTCGGGGGCTATCCGGTGCTCAGCAGCGATGGCTTCGCCTCCGACGGATCGATCGCCGCATTCGACAGCGGCACCGGAAAGGTCTGGGTGCTCGACGGCCACGGACATCAGATCCTGCACAAGTCGATCGCCGTCACCATGGCCGCGTTGTCCCCGAAGGGCGACCGGTTGGCGGTTCTCCACGACCAACAGGTCGACCTGTTCGACGTGCCGACCGGCCGTCAGATCGGTGCCCCGGTGGGGGTCCCGGCCGGGTCCACCGACCTCGAATTCAGCCGGGACGGCACACGGATGTTGGTGTTCGGCGAGAGCCAGGGTGTGGTGATCGATCTCCGCCACGATCAACTCCTCGGCGACCCGTTCTCGTCGACCGGGTACCTGGCCTTCCGGCCGGACGGTGACCAGCTCGCTGCCGTCTCCCCGGGCTGGATCACGTTGTGGAATCTGAATGCCAACACCTGGCCGTCGACGGCCTGCCATGCCGCGGGACGCAACCTGACGCACGCCGAGTGGCGCCAGTACCTTCCCGATGCCGGTGCGTATCGTCGCACCTGTCCCCAGTGGCCGGCCGGGGCGTAGCGGATGTGGCAGGGCGTCACCCTCCCGGGCCCACCGTCGTCGGTGATCCCCGGCCGCCGGGCGGGTATGCTCACCTGGGCGGGACGACGAGCGGAACATGACGGCGAGCGCGACGATGGCGGCGCTACGGCGACGGCGATGCGGCGCACAGGAGGGCGGGCAAGTGGAACAGAGGCGGAGCGCGGCACGCACCGGTGCCCTGGGCGAGGGAGTCCGGAGTCGATGGTCGGTCCGCCGGGCGATCGTCCCGATCATCGTGGCGGTGGCCGCCTGGGGCCTGATCCTCGTGCCGACGGCGGGTCGGGCCTCCGTGGCCGGGGCCGCCGGGCTGCCGGGTTGGACGACGACCACGACATTCGCCTCCGATGTGAACTTGCAGGCGATCGCCTGCCCCACCAGCGCACACTGCATCGTCGGGGGCTACACGCCCGAGGGAGGGGATCCCGTCACCGCAGTGGCCTATTCGACGGAGGACGGCGGCCTCACGTGGTCGCCGCTGACCCTGCCCGCCGGCTCGGTTGCCGCCCCCGATGCCATCAGCAGCATCTCCTGTCCGACCAGCCTCCTCTGCTTCGCGGCCGGAAGCCAGCCGGTGGTGTCGCCCGGCCGCACCAGCAGTGCCGCCTACATCGCGGTGTCGACCGACGGTGGGCTCCACTGGTCCAACAGCCTGACGGGTGACTCCTCGACCCAGTCGGTCGTGGAGCTGCTCAGCATCTCCTGCGGTTCGGAGGTCGACTGTGTGGCGGTGGGTGATTCGGGTGTCGTCTCCACCGCCGACGGCGGTGCGACCTGGACGGTCCAGGGGTTCATCTCCTCGCTGAACGGGGGCTACCTCACCGGTGTGTCCTGTGCGTCGAAGCGCCACTGCGTGACGGTGGGGGTCGGGGGCAGTGGAGGCCTGGTCCCCGAGGTGCTGGTGACCAACGACGACGGTCTGAACTGGACCAACACCTTCAGCTTGCCGGTGGGGGAGTACATCGACTCCGTCGACTGCCCGAGTGCTCGAGCCTGCGTCTCGGTCGGCTACCCGAACCGCGGCGGACCGGTGCCCGTCATCACCTCGGCCGACGGCGGGGGCACCTGGTCCCAGCGGACGGTCCCCGGGGGGAGCCTGACCGGGTTGACGTGCGTCAACGCCCGCCTCTGCACCGCGGTCGGACCCGCCATCGTGGGGACCACGGGCGGATCCATCGTCGGGACCACGGACGGAGGGGCAACCTGGGGCTCGGAGGCGACGTACTCCTCCCCGATCCCCCCGCTCGCCTCGGTGGCGTGCGTGTCCGTCCATGTCTGTCTGGCCGCCGGTGGTGACACCGTCGTGACGACCGTGCCGGCGAGCATCGATTCGGTCCAGCTGACCGGAACGACCGCCAGCCCCCAGATCGTCGTGAAGGGCTCGGGGTTCGGCTCCTCACCTCCGGCCCCTTCCTACCCCCCGGGGCCCTGTCCGACCAGGGGTACCGGGCTCCTGTTCGGATCGAGCTTCAGTTTCTACGACGGATCGGGCTACAGCCCGGACGGTCCCTGGACGGCCGGTCTGGGTGGTCCGAACGGGTTGGGTAGCTGCATCGGCCTGGTGGTGAGCCACTGGAGCAGCAAGAAGATCGTCTTCACGTTCGGCAACGACTACGCGCCGGGGAACTATCCCTACTGGGGACTGCGGGCCGGGGACCCCTATTCGCTGACGATCCTCGGCGCCGTCGCATCGGGAACGGCCGCCTTCACCTAGGAGTACCGGTCGCTCACGACTCCAACGACTCCAACGAGTCGAGGTCGAGGGCCTGCTGGGCATAGCGGGCCACGCTGGTCACGAACATCTCGTCCCCACGCTCGGTCCGTCGCACCAGCATGGATGCGCCGATGGACATGACCAGTCCACCCAGGCACTCCGTCCGGTACTCCTCTCGGAGTCGGTCGAGGGCGAAGCCCGTCACGCCATGGGCGAGCAGGGCACGGTGGTACGCGGCGATCAGGCGGTCGGCGTGTGCCCGCCGGTCGTCGACGGTGAGGCTGGCCCCGAGGAAGTACGACACGTCCGCCGCGGCCACCCCCCAGGTCGCCGTCTGCCAGTCGACGACATAGGGCCGACGCTGCCCGGGCCGGAACAAGAGATTGTCGAGCCGGAAGTCGCCGTGGGCCACCGTGGTCGGGCCCGGGCGGGCCGCCAGCCACGGACGGAGTCCGCCCACGAACCGCTCGCACAGCGCCAGATGGTCCGGGTCGAGCTGTCGGCCGTAGCGCTCGACGAAGCCCGGCCATACCGAGGTGACGATGCCGGCCAGGAACTCGTCCGCGTCGTCACCCCCTCGCTGCAGCCATTCGAGACGGGCCAGTGCCGGGTCGCCCCAGGTGGCGCCGTGCAATCCCGCCAACTCCACCAGCGCGTCCTCGGCGACGTCGGGGGAACAGCCGGCGACCTGCTCCCCCTGGACCCCATCGGCCACATCCTCGAGCAGGAGCACGAAGCGACCGGTCTCCGGATCACACCTTCCGAAGTAGCAGGACGGGATCCGGGCCGACGACGCGGCCGGCCACCTGCCGGTAGAACCCCACCTCGATCTCGTAGGCGCGGGTCATCACCCCGGTGGAGCGACTTCGGTCGTCGTCGGAGGCGAATTTGGCGATGACCGAGCGTCTGGGGCTCCCGTCCACGGGCCCGGTCCGGTAGTGGACCCGCAGGGTGTCGGCCATCTGTCCGGTGCCCACGGGCTCGGTGCCGAACGAGCGGATGACCTCCCCGGCACCGAGCACCCCGGCCCCCTGCAGGGTGCTGGTGAGCCATCCCCCGGTCAGATCCTCGGGCCGGTGGACGGGGACCCCGGCGGTCACCGGTCATGACCCCGACGCCACCCGGGGGAAGGGCCCCGTGCGGCCCAGCTGGCCCGGGACGGGGTGTCCGACGACCTCCTCCAACCAGTGGGAGGTGGCAAGGAGGGGCTCCAGGGCCACGCCGGTGGGGATGCCCATGCGGTCGAGCAGGTGGACGAGGTCCTCGGTGGCGATGTTGCCGGACGCACCCGGGGCGAACGGGCACCCGCCGATGCCGCCGATGCTGGCGTCGAGTGTCGACGCCCCGCCGGCGACAGCGGCCAGGGCGTTGGCGTATCCGGTGTTGCGGCTGTTGTGGAGATGGACCCGGACCGGCAGGCCGGTGTCGTCCGCCACGCCTCGGACCAGGGCATCGACTTCGGGTGGCACCGCAGAACCGATGGTGTCGGCCAACGCGATCTCGCACGGGCCCTGGCCTGCCACCCGGCGGGCCAACTCCCGTACGTGGGCCGGGTCGACCCACCCCTCGTAGGGACACCCGAAGGCGGCGGAGAGCGTCACCGTGGCACCGATCCCTGCCGCCGAGGCGCCGGCGGCCACCCGGGCCCACATCGAGCCAGCGCCTCATCCACGCCCAGGCCCTGGTTGCGTCTGCGAGAACGTCTCGGTCACCAGGACCACCACGTTGATCTCGTCCACCCCGGCGGCCAGCGCCCGCTCGAGGCCCCGTTCGTTGAGCACCAGGCCCGACAGCCGGACACCGGGCCGACGGCCGACCCCGGCCAGCACCGCCTCGGCGTCGGCCATCGTCGGGCACCCGGTCCGGACGGGCGAAACTCACCGCCTCGACGCGGGTGAGCCCGGCGTCCAGCGACCGCTCGATCAGGGCCACCTTGGCCTCGGTCGGGACGATGGCCGGCTCGTCCTGCAGCCCGTCCCGCGGGGAGACCTCGACGATGCCGACGCTCATCGCCACCATCAGGCTCACCGCGGGGGGAGCGCGATGTCGAGGCCCACGCCACGCGGGTGGTCGGCGCCCGCCACCACGACCTCGACGACGGGCTCCGCCCGGTCGTCGAACTCGGTGCGGAGGGCCCGCGACATGACGGCGTGCTGCAGGTAGAGCGAACCGATGTAGGTCAGCTCCAGCACCTCCTCGTCGCTGAGCCTCCCCCGGAGGGCGTCGAAGACCCCGTCGGGGACCCGGCCCCGGTCGAACACGAGACAGTCCGTGTAGGCCAGCACCAGACGCTGCACCTCGTCGAAGCAGGCCGCCGCCGCCCAGTGGGGCACGGCGGCGACGAGTGCCTCCTCGACGCCGAGGGCCCGCAGGGACTTGCAGTGCTGCGAGAAGACGAACTGGCTCCCCGCCGCCCAGCCGGCCCGGCACTGGGCGAGCTCGCGGAGGACCGGATCGAGGAGCCGATTGGGGCTCTGGTACAGGCCGAATCCCTGGACGGCGTGCTCCAGGACGTCGGGCACCAGTGCGAACACGGTCCACCAGTCGCCCGGCGATCCGGTGGCGGTGCCCGGCTCGACGACCGGGTCCCGGCCCTCGAACAGATAGTCGTACATCACGGTGACGATGGGCGCTTCGGCCTCGTCCTTCCCGACCTGTCGGAGGCGCGGCACGGGCTCGCCTAGGCGGTGGCCGGGTCGGTGGCCCGGGCCGGCTGGTGGCGGACGTCCTCGGGGGTGAGCTGCCGGGTCCAGCAGGCGAACTCCAAGAGGATCCCGTCGGGGTCCTGGAAGTAGATCGACCGGACGAATACCCCGGGGTGGGGTGTGTCGGCGATGCCCCACTCGCTGTCGTCGTGGTCCGCCACCTCGGTGCAGTCGATTCCCGCCGCCCGCAGGCGATCACGGTAGTCGTCGATCCGGTCGGGGGGAACGGAGAAGGCGACGTGGTTCATCGAGCCGATGGCGCTGGTCAGGCTGCCCTGGTCGGGCCGCCCCGTCGGCGCCGATACCCCGGGCGCGGCCGGCGGGGCGTCGGGGAACCAGAAGAAGGCCAGCGTGTCGCCGCCCCCGCAGTCGAAGAAGAAGTGCTGGCCCATGCCGGCGGGGAGCTCGATGGTCTTGACGAGCGGCATGCCGAGCACGGTGGTGTAGAAGTCGACCGTTCGCTCCATGTCCTGCAGACCAGGGCCAGATGGTTGATCCCCTGGAACTCGAACCCGTCCTCCGAAGGCGTCATGGTGTCCTCCCACCGACCGCTGTCGTCCCCACCGCACTGCCGTCCGACCAACTCCACCGGACGTGGCTGCGCCGGGGCATCCCTGCACACCGCGGTCCTCGGGAGCCACAGTACCCGGTGCGGGAGCCCGGTCCCGGGTGGAGCGACCTCGCGCCCGGACCTGGGACGTCGTCGGTGCGGGGTCCCTACAATCCAACCCATGACCGACGCCATCCGGCCGGGCCCCTGGCGGGGCTGCGGGTCCTCGAACTCGGAAGCTTCATCGCCGGGCCGTTCGCCGGACAGCTGCTCGGCGACTACGGGGCCGAGGTCATCAAGATCGAGACGCCCGGCGAAGGAGACCCGATGCGGAAGTGGGGCCTCACCCGCGACGGTCAGAGCCTGTGGTGGCCGGCCATCGCCCGGAACAAGCGGTCGGTGGCGGTGGACCTTCGCGCCGAATCAGGGCGGGACCTCGTGCGGCGGCTGGCAGATCGGGTCGACGTCGTCCTCGAGAACTTCCGGCCCGGCCGACTGGACGAGTGGGGCCTCGGCTACGAGGCGCTACGCCGCTCCAATCCGGGAGTGATCGTCGTCCACGTCTCGGGCTTCGGGCAGACCGGGCCGCGGTCCTCCGAGGCGGGCTTCGGTTCCATCGGTGAGGCCATGGGAGGCATCCGGGCCACCACCGGAGATGCCGATCGGCCACCGGCGCGGCTGCGGTATCAGCCTGGGCGACGCCCTGGCCGGGCTCTTCGCGGTGGTGGGCACGCTGGCGGCGGTGGCCGAGCGGTCCCGCAGCGGGTCCGGCCAGGAGGTGGACGTGGCCATCTACGAGGCGGTGGCGGCCCTGATGGAGTCGACCATGGCCGACTTCGAGGTGGGAGGGGTCACCCGGACCCGGACAGGGGGCGTCCTGCCGGGCGTGGCACCGTCCAACGCCTACCGGACGGCCGATGGGTCGGACGTGCTCATCGCGGCCAACGCCGACTCGGTCTTCGCCCGGCTCTGCGGGGCCATGGGTCGTCCGGAGCTGTCCGCCGACGTCCGCTTCGTCGACCATTCGTCCCGCGGTCGGAACATGGACGAGCTGGACGAGCTGATCGCCGGCTGGACCGGCAGCATGGACACGGACGCCCTGCTGGCCCTGATGTCCGCCCACGGCGTGCCCGCCGGGCGGGTCTACACCCCTGCGGACATGCTGACCGACGGCCATTTCCAGGCGCGGGAGATGGTGGTGAGGGCGGCATCGCGGGCGGGCTATGCCGTGCCGATGCCCGGAGTCGTCCCCAAGTTCTCGCGGACGCCGGGGGTGATCGGCGACGTCGGGCCCGAACTCGGGGAGCACACCCGGGACGTCCTGGCCGGCCTGGCGGGAGTGCGCGATGCCGAGTGGTCGGCGCTGGTGTCGGCCGGCGTGGTGGCCTGACTGCCCGTCCGGCCACCATGGGGGTCGAACGGACGGACGGCTACGATCAGCCACGCCGCCAGCCGGTGGCCGGCGGCGCCACGACCGCGTAGGGGAGGCCGTCATGTCAACCGTCGAGACCGTCCGGGGGCCGGTCGACACGTCCGATCTGGGGCGGACCTACATGCACGAGCACATCTTCGTGCTCACCGCCGACGTCCAGCAGAACGCCCCGGACGAGTGGGGCGACGAGGAGGAGCGGATCGCCGATGCGGTGACCAAGCTGTCGGCGCTGGCCGGGTCCGGCGTGCGCACCATCGTGGACCCGACCGTCATCGGCCTCGGCCGGTACATCCCCCGGATCCAGCGGGTGGCGGCCCAGGTGCCAGATCTCAACATCGTCGTGGCCACCGGTTGCTACACCTACCGGGACGTCCCCTTCTTCTTCCACTATCGGACGCCGGAGCTGCGGACAGCGCTCGGGATGGAGGAGCCCGAACCGATGGTGGCCATGTTCACCAGGGACATCACCGACGGCATCGCCGGCACCGGCGTCCGGGCCGGCATGCTCAAGTGCGCCATCGACGAGCCGGGGCTCACGCCCGGCGTCGAGCGGGTGATGCGGGCGGTGGCCAAGGCCCACCTCGTCTCGGGGTGTCCGATCACCGTCCATACCCATCCCGGCACCCACCGCGGCCTCGAGGTCCAGCAGGTGATGGCCGAGGAAGGAGTGGAGCCGGATCGGGTCGTCCTCGGCCACAGCGGCGACACCACCGATGTCGACCATCTGTCGACGTTGGCCACCGCCGGCTTCTGGCTCGGCATGGACCGGTTCGGGATCAACCTCGAGACGACGTTCGAGGCCAGGGCCGACACGGTGGTCGAGCTGTGCCGGCGCGGGTTCGCCGAGAGGATGGTGCTGGCTCATGACGCCGCCTGCTACATCGACTGGATCGAGCCGGGGGCGCTGCCGCTCCTGCCGCAGTGGAACTACCTGCACATCCAGTCCGAGGTGCTCCCCTACCTCCTCGGGACAAGGGGTCACCGAGGACCAGATCACCACCATGTTGGTGGACAATCCGCGGCGGTTCTTCGAGGGTGGGTGAGCGGGACCTCGGCGCCGGTCGGAGTGTGCGCCGGCTCACGACCGCAGCGGTCCGTCAGGCGAGGAGCGCTTCGAGCTGGCCCCGGTCGGGCCCGGGCGTCACGTAGGGCGGGTTCTGGCTCGCCACCTCGATGACCCGCTCGAACACACCCGGCCGGGCGACCACATCGGAGGCCAGGGTCATGCAGTTCATGATCTCGCCGAAGTGCGCCAACAGGCCGGCGTCGTAGTGAACCGCCGAGCCGAAGGCACGTGCCCCGGCCACTCCCAGGTCATCGGGATCGTGCGGGTCGGGGAGGCCCAGCCGGAACGCCTCGACCTCGGGCCCCCTGATCCTGTCGATCTCGACGGTGGCACGGTGCCAGGGCACCGCCACCTCTTCGGTCACGCGGTCCCAGGCCAGGGCCATCTCTGCCGGATTGTCGAGCTGTTCGGCAATTGCCGGCACCACACCCACGGCGTGCATGAGCCCCAGCGTGATGCCACGACCGACCGATGGATTGGTGAACCCCCAGGCATCGCCGACCGGCACCAACCCGGTGGCGCAGGGGACACCGTCGATGACGTAGGACCGGGTGGTATTGGCCGTGCTGGCCATCGAGATGACGTCGCCGTCGGGCATCCCGTCGGCCCAGTGGGCGTGCAGGGGGAGCGAGCGGACGACCCGGTCGAAGACCTCCGGATCACGGACCTTGCGCATCTGCTTGTCCTTGGGGGAGTGGTACAGGGTCACCGACCAGTAGTCGTCGTCGCCGGGCATGGTAAGGATCGAGATCGAACCCAGCGGAGCCAGGGCGTCCCCGAGGTACTCGGGGGCGGTGGGCCCGCGGTAGAAGCGGGTGTTGTAGACGAAGCCGGCATCCTCGGCCCGCTCGAGGGGCCTCTGGGCGCCGATCGACTCGAGGAGACCGGGTACCGGTGTCCGTCGGCCAGCCGCGTCCACGACCACATCGGCCAGGATGGTCTCGCCTGCCTCCGTCCTGACCCCCGCCACGTGAGGTATTCCGCCGATGACGGTCGGACCGCTGACCAGTTCGGTCACGGCGGTGTTGTTGCGGAGCTCCACGCCCGGTGACGAGCGCGCCGCGCTGACGAAACCGAACTCCATCAGCGGGCGCCGGCAGGTCGTCCGGGTCTCGAACGCGCCGAAGTCGACGTCGCCGGGGCCTCCGGGAATGGCCCGGGCCAGCTGCTCGATCAGGTTGTGGGCGGGCACGCCGGCGGACGCCATCTCGTCGACGACCAGGGGTAGGTGCGTCTGGAGGAGGGCCCGTCCTTCGGCTTGGAGCAGGTGGACCTGGTGGAACTGGGTCACGCTGCGCCGTTCCCACGAGTCCCAGGCGGCAGACGCGGTATCCGGCGCCGGAGCGTCCCGGTCCAGCACCACTGTCTCCAGTCCCCGTCGGGCCAGCAACATTGCCGTCGCCAGGCCCGCCGGGCCTCCGCCGATGACTACCGCCCTCGCCATGGTTCACCCTCCTGGTCGCCGAGGCGAGCGTACTCAAGGCTGGCTACGCTCGCAGGGGTGATCGTTCTCGTGCACGGCGTGCCGGAGACCGAAGGGCTGTGGCGGAAGCTGCAGGCCCTCTTGGGTGAAGACTCGATCGCACTGTCGCTCCCTGGCTTCGGCTGCCCGCGGCCTGACGGGTTCAGTGCCACCAAAGACGCCTACGTCGACTGGCTGGTGGGCGAGCTCGACCGGATCGAGGGCCCCATCGACCTCCTCGGCCACGACTGGGGTGCCGGCCTCACCTACCGGGTGGCCACGGCGTTCGGAGACCGACTCCACTCGTGGGCGGCCGATGTGGCCAACGTCATGCACCCCGACTACGCGTGGCACGATTTTGCCCGGATCTGGCAGACCCCGGGAGAGGGAGAGGCGTTCTTCGAGGGTCAGCTGGCCACGCCGGCCGAGGAGCGTGCCCAGCTGTTCGAAGCGTTCGGCGTGGCCCACGAGGACGCGCTCGACATCGCCGCCGCTCCCATCGAGCCGATGGGCAGCTGCATCCTCGATCTCTACCGGTCCGCCACCCCCAATCCCCGCGCCGACTGGAAGGATCCGTGGGGACCGACCAAGGCCCCTGGGCTCGTCCTGTGCCCGACCGAGGACCCCTTCGGGGACGAGTCCCAGTCCCGACAGGTGGCCGAATCGCTCGGTGCGCGGCATTCCCTGATCGAAGGCGCCGGCCACTGGTGGCCGGTGCAGGTCCCTGATGTCGCCGCCACGATCTACGGGGACTTCCTCTCGTCGCTCGGATAGCGGGGTGAGGGCGAGGTCTGGCCCGGAGGAAGCGCAGACCGGGCGGGTTCCCGGTCCGGGGTGCCCGTGTGGTCGTCGATGGCGCCGCTGTCGAGGTGCACCTGGTCCTGGCCGGTCCCGTCCTCGCGCACGGGGTTGACGGACACCAACTCGATGTTCAGATCGAGCAGCCGTTGGAACAGCCCGTGGATCCTGGCCTGGTCGGGAACCAACCCCACGAGATGGGTGTGGCCATCCGTGCAGTAGCTGGCGTCGAATCCGTCGATGGCCGTCAGGACCTCTGGCCCCAGCGTTCCCCGGACGACGATTTCGAATCTCTCGGGAGACAAGGATGCTTCCTTTCGGTACGTAGGGTGGCCTGCCGCGCCGGACGGAAGGCGGGTGGGCCGCGTTGCACGCCATCGCCGGTCGGTTCGATGTGCAGGCCCCGTTGTCGACGCAGACCGCCGGCGACGATGGGGGTGGGAACCGACACTTCGCCGGTTGGATGTCCCGGTGCCCGCCACTCAGTGCGTCGACCCGAGGTTCGTCGCAACGAACCTGGGGCCCGACCACCAGGTGCCCCACATTGCATCAACTGTTCGTAAGCGGAAGATTCAATCGGCCTAAGGAAAGGGTAAGAGCGACCTCCGCTCCCGTCGCGGTCCTGTTGGACGGGCCGGACCCTGCCACCCGCGGATCGTGCCGCCGGGTGCCAGAGTGTAGGGATGAGCTACCGGGTCGTTCAGTGGGCGACCGGCAACCAGGGCGTCGAGGCGATCCGGGCGATCCTGGACCGGCCCGACATGCAGTTGGTCGGGGCCAAGGTCTACAGCGCGGACAAAGCCGGGGTCGACGCCGGGGTGTTGGCGGGTCGTGAGCCCTGTGGTGTCGCGGCCACGCTGGATGTGGACGAGATCCTGGCCCTCGGCGCCCACTGTGTGGCCTATCTCCCTCGGCTGGCGTCGCTCGACGAGGTGTGCCGCATTCTGGCCAGCGGGACCAACGTGGTCACCACGGCGTTCCTGTTTCACCCACGCGCACTCCCGGCCCATGATCTGGCCCGATTGGAGGAAGCCTGTGTCAGGGGTGGCTCCTCGGTGCACGGCACCGGCCTCAACCCGGGGAATCTGAGTGGGGTGCTCCCGCTGGCCCTCTCGGGGATGTCCCGGTCGATCGAGAAGATCACGTTGCAGGAACGGGCCGACTGGTCCTTCTACGAATCGACCCACATCACGTTCGACAACATGCGCTTCGGCCGGGCACCCGAGGAGGTGACCGAAGCCGCCAGCGACTTTCTGCGGTTCAACAGCGGGATCTTCCAGGAGATGGTCGCCCTTCTCGGACGGGCCCTGGGTGCAGGCCTCGACGAGATCACGTCGTCGGTCGAACTGGAGACGGCCGGGACGGATCACGACATCTTCGGGATCACCCTGAATGCCGGGACGGTCTCCGGGCAGCGGTGGCGCTGGCGAGGGATCCGGGCCGGCAAGGTGCTCATCGAGATCGAGACCCTGTGGACGGTGGGGGGAGAGTACCCGGGCCACTGGCCGACGCCGCTCGACGGATGGACCCTCACGTTGGAGGGCGAGCCTTCCATCCGGGCCCATCTGCTCACGCTGATGTCCTACGAGCGGCCGCTGCCCCTGGCCGAGCACGTTCGGGCGGCCAGTGTGGCCACGGCCATGCAGGCCGTCAATGCAATTCCGGCGCTCTGTGCCGCCCCGGCCGGGGTGCAGACCATGGCCGACCTGCCCCTCGTGCGGTCGGGATTCGGATTCGGGAACGCCACTCCTGAGCCCGGGCTCCAAATCCCGACGTGAATCGCTCCGCTATCGTTGGCGGAGGGTTCGGTACATAAGATTCGGTACATAAGAATCGCATCGTGACAATGGGGGAAGCCGTGACCGACACCGATACACCGGCTCGAGAGACGGATCCGGGTGACATCCCGACGGCCGTTCACATGGGGCGTGACGACCTGCCCTTCGTCGACATCGGAGGGGGCTCCAAGCTGAAGGTCATCCAGGTCGACAGCGCCCAGGAGCTGTGGATCGTCGAGAACATCTTCCAGGCGGGCTACGTCGTCCAGACGCATCGCCACACCGGGCCGGTCTACGCCTACACGACCTCCGGTGCATGGCGCTATCAGGAGTACGAGTACGTGAACCGGGCGGGTTCCTTCCTGTTCGAGCCCACCGGGTCGACCCACACCCTGGAGTGCGTCGAGGACGATACGCAGGTGTGGTTCCAGATGTACGGACAGAATCTGAATCTCGATGCCGAGGGCAATGTCGAGAGCGTGTTCGACGGGCCCGGTTCACTCGAGGCCTATCTCCTGCTCTGTGAGGCGGAGGGCCACCCGCGCCCCAACGTTCTCGTCTCGTGACTGCGGACCAGGCCGGCGGCGGGCTCCGGCTGGCCGATCCCAGTACCTTCACCGACGGCGTGCCCCACCAGGCGCTGGCCGCGCTCCGTGCGACCACGCCGGTGGCATGGCAGGACATGGACGGCGAGCCGGGCTTCTGGGCGGTACTGCGCCATGCCGACGTGGTGGCCGTCGCACGAGACCCCCTGACGTTCTCGGCCGAGCGCGGTGGTGTGGTCCTGGAGGACCTGGCTCCCGAGAGCCTCGAGATGATGCGGGGCATGTTGTTGGCGATGGACCCACCCCGGCACACGACGTACCGGAAGCCACTGGCCGACTCGTTCAAGGCGAAGGTGATCGCCCAGATGGAACCCCAGATTCGATCCATCTGTCGTGACCTTCTGCGCGAGGCCGCCGATGCCGGCCCCGAGGTGGAGTTCGTCCACCAGGTCACCGCCGGCCTGCCCACCCGGGTGATGGGCCGGCTGATGGGACTGCCCGAAGCGGACTGGGACCTGCTGCACACGTTGTCCGAGCGCCAGACCGCCGGGCAGGACCCGGACATCAACCCGGGAGCGGAGACCGACTACTCGGCGTCGATCGACATGGCCATGTACGCCATCGAGTTCGCCGGCCGCCGCCGGCTCGAGCCGCCCCGTGAGGACCTCACGACGCTCATCCTCGACGGCAACTTCGCCGGGCAGCCCATGAGCGACGTCGAGTTCGGGAGCTTCTTCGTGCAGCTCGTGACGGCGGGAAACGACACCACGAAGACCATGCTCTCGTCCGGCCTGCTGGCGCTGCTGCAGCACCCCGATCAACTCGCCGAACTGCGCGCCGACCCGACACTCGTACCCGGCGGGGTGGAGGAGATCCTGCGCTGGGCGAACCCCCTGCACTATTTCCGGCGCACCGCGGAGGCCGACACCGAACTCGGCGGCGTCACCATCGCAGCGGGTGACAAGGTGGCGATGTACTACACCTCGGCCAACCGCGACGAGCTCGTGTTCGATGACCCCCAGCAGTTCGACATCCATCGTGCGCACAATCCGCACCTCTCCTTCGGGATCGCCGAGCACTTCTGCCTCGGTGTGCATCTGGCCCGTCTCGAGGGCCGGGTCTTCTTCGCCGAGTTGCTGTCCGCGTTCGACACCATCGAGATGGCCGGCGAGCCCGTACGGCTGCGGTCGAATCTCAACAATGCCTACAAGCGGCTTCCCGTCAGACTGGGCGCCTCGGCCTGAGTGCCCCGGGCCCGGTCAGCGACGGATGGGCGCGGCCGGCAGACGGGATCACTCACCACCGACCGGCCCGGGGCGCCCACGCGGGAAGAGAGCCGTTCCGAGCCGGTCTGGCTACGGTTGAGGAACCGAGACGGAGGGCTGGAATCGGGTGCCGACGCGACGAGATGTGCTGAAGGGCGGTGGTGGCGCCGTACTCGCCGGACTGGCCGGGTCGTCGGTCGGCTCCGGGGCGGCAGGGGCCGCCACGAGGTCCGATGGCGTCGGGTCCGCGGCGTCCGCATCGGGACCGACGCCCCCGAACGCATTCCGCCCCGGTGGAGCAGGCCCCCTCTACTGGAGCACCTACGGCTACGAGTTCTTCAACAACACCTTGATTCCCGAGGACGTATGGAAGGCCAACGTCGACTGGGTGGCCGCGACCTTCCGAGACTACGGCTACACGATGGTGTGCACGGACGGCTGGATCGACGACACCCAGCGGATCACGCCGCACGGCTACATCATGAGCCAGGCCGACGACTGGGTCCACGACTGGGCCTGGTGGGCGAAGTACCTGGCGGCCAAGGGTCTCGAGCTCGGCATCTACTACAACCCCCTGTGGGCCACCCGGTCGGCGGTCACCAACTCCTCCGTGACGGTCATCGGCCGGCCGGACATCAAGGTGGCAGACATCGTCAACCCCGGCGACTACTTCGACGGAGGTGGGCTCCTGCAGTGGATCGACACCAGCCGCGACGGGGCCGAGGAGTACGTGAAGGGCTACGTCGCACACTTCCGCCGGCTGGGTGCCGTGTTCCTGCGCATCGACTTCCTGGCCTGGTACGAGGTGGGATTCGACCAGAGCGAAGGGACGGTCGGGGTGGCCCACGGCCGAGACTCCTATCTCCGGGCGCTTCGGTGGATGCGGGAGGCGGCGGGCGACATGCAGCTGAGCCTCGTGATGCCCAACCTGTTCGACCACGGGTCCGGGGAACGTCGGTACGGTGACCTGGTCCGGATCGACAACGACGTCAGTTTCGGAACCTGGTACGACTTGAGCGAGGGCCGCCAGACCTGGCAGCCCGAATGGTCACAGTGGAACAACCCGTTCACCGGGTTCACCGGATTCGCTGATATCTCCGGTCGTGGCCAGATGATCCTCGACGGCGACCCGTTGATCATTCAGACGTTCGCCAATGATGGTGAGCGCCAGAGTGCGATCAATCTCTTCACCATGGCCGGGGCCCCGATCGCCATCACCGACCAGGTCGACACCATCGGCGACAACGCCCGCTTCTTCCAGAACCCCGAGGTGCTGGCCCTGCGACGGGCCGGACTGGTCGGCAAGCCAGTCTTCAACAACGGCCACGGTTTCGAGTACGACCCTTCGAGCCGGGACTCCGAACGCTGGATCGGGCAGCTGCCCGACGGGAGCTGGGCGGTGGCACTGTTCAACCGCGAGAACGGCCCAGGCGTGCAGACCAGGTCAATCGACTTCACCACCGTCCTCGGACTCACCGGACCGGCGGCGGTGCGCGATCTGTGGGACCACGAGGACCTGGGGTTGATGACCAGCTACGAGGTGGCCCTGGCGCCCCACTCCTCGGTCCTCTTGTCGGTAGTGCCGCAAGGTCCCGCCCGGTACCAGGCCGAGGTCGGGGCCTGGGCGGGTTCCGCCCGATTCGAGAACACGTTCGGCGGCCATGAGGGCGCGGGCTACGTCACCGGTCTCGATACCGAGGGGAGCAGCGTGGCCGTGGCCATCTCGGTGCCCGAGGCCGGCAGTCGTCGGATCCTGGTCCGTGTGGCCAACGCCACCGGCAGTCCGTCGACCCTGATCGTCCGTGCGCTCGACCCGGCGACCGGCAGCCTCCACGACATGGCCGTGCTCGAGGTTCCGACTACGCCGGCGTGGACCTCGTGGCAGACCGTGGCGGTCGGGCTCACCATGGCGGCGGGTACGAACCTTGTGGAGTGCAGGATCGAGACACCTGATCAGGGTGCGGTCAATCTCGACCACATCGCCCTGGCGTGAGGTCGGTCGGACCGCGAGGGAGCGTGCGAGCGCCGGCTCAGGCGTCCCGCTTCACCATTCGCCAGGAACCGAGTGCCGTCCAGCCCACCAGCCAGGCGATGATGACGCAGACGGCCGTCGTCCTCGACTCCGGCACCAGGAGGGAGGTGCCCTGCCCGCCATCTGGTCCTCCGCCCCCGCCGAAGACGAATCCAAGACCTGATGGTTCGAGATGGGCGACGGCCAACCCGACCACCGAGCGCTGGAAGTTGATCAGGTGGGGGATGTTGGCCCGCGACAGGATCGGGGTGAGGACGATCTCCAGCACGATCATCAAAATCACCGCCACCGTCCGCTGCCCGAGCAGAGATCCGAGGCCGAGCCCGACGATGAACCCGACCACGACCTCGAGCTCGATCCAGAGCCCGGTACGGACCATGAGTCCGACCGAGGGGGAGAGGAAGATCCTGGAATAGTCCGGGTAGTCCTGCGTGGCAATCTGCTCGGCGGCGGCAGCGATCATCGCCCGGGTCGGTGCTGGGGAGGTGTCGGGGGGACCCTGGTGGACGATACCGGGCCCGCCCCCGGGACCGTTGCAGGGAGTGTTGTTGAGGACGTTGCTGATGTCGTTGGGCCCGGACGATTGGTACGGGAAGCCACAGACCACTTCGTCGGCGTGGTCGGCCGCCCAGTGCTGGAAGCCCGTCTCCGAGAGCCCGGCCGGCACGGTGTCGCCCCCATAGCTGGTCTGGGTGGGTGCGGCGAACACGCACACCGCGCAGACGATGGTGAACCCGAGGGCCACCACCGGTACCACGATGGCCAGCCCGGCCGGAATCCGCGCCAGGTAGAGCGCCAACCGCGAGCGGCCCGTCACCACGAGATGGCGGAACATTCCCTCGGACAGGTCGACAGAGCCGGCCGTGCAGCCCAGGGTGGCGGCCATGATGAAGCCGAACACATAGAGCACGCCGGCCACCAGGGCGTTGAAGATGTCCGCCCCGCCGGCCGGCCCGTAGGACTTCGGTGCAATGGCATGGGCGAGGAGGCGGATGACGAGGAAGACGGTGGGGATGACGATGGTCACGAAGATCAGGGCCACCATGAGACCCCGCCGCTTCCGCAGCTCCATGAACCGGGTGACGATCATCCCACCGGTCGGGATCCACGAGCCGCGGCGGTCGGGAGAGTGACCGAGGAGTATCGGCGTCGGCCCCCCGGCGACGACGTCAGCGGATGTCGTCATTCGGACGCCCCCAATCGGCTGGTGACCTGCAGAAACCACGACTCGAGTGAGGTCTGGACCGGCTGGAGCCGGTACACCGAAATTCCGTCTCCCACCAGTACGCGGTTGGTCTCGGCGATGACCTCGTGCCCGGTCCCCGCCGGCAGGGTGATCCCCACTCCCTGCGGCGTGATCTCGATGCTCCCACCCATGGCGGTGCCCGCCAGCAGTTCGCCGGCCCGTGCCGGGTCGGAGCAGTCGACCTCCACCACGAACGAGGAGCCGGCCAGAAGGTCGGCGATGGCTCCTTGTCGGATGATCTTCCCCCGATCCACGATGGCCACCGCGTCACAGGTCCGCTCGACCTCGTCCAGCAGGTGGGAGGAGAGCACGACGGTCCGGCCCTCGGCCACCAGGGACAGGATCATGTCCCGCATGTCCTGCATTCCGGCCGGGTCCAGTCCGTTCATCGGCTCGTCCAGGATCAGGAGCTGTGGGTCACCGATCAGGCATGCCGCCACCCCGAGACGTTGCCGCATCCCCATCGAGTACTTCGAGACCTTGTCGTCAGCCCGGCGCAGCATCCCGACGCGCTCGAGGGAGATCCCGATCCGGTGTCTTGCTTCCGGCTCGCGCGCCGCAGCCAAGATCTGAAGGTTCTGCCTGCCGGTCAGATGCCCGTGGAACCGAGGCTCGTCGACGATTGCCCCGACCCGGGCCAGGGCGTCGGCGCGATGCCGGGGGACGGAGTGGCCGAGCAGTTGCATCGTGCCGGCGTCGGCGTGGGTCAGTCCGAGCAACACCCGGATGAGGGTTGTCTTCCCCGCACCGTTGGGTCCCAGGTAGCCGAAGGCGCAACCTCGAGGCACCAGAAGCTCGACGCTGTTCACTGCGATGTTCTCACCGAACCGCTTGGTGAGTCCGTGGGTCTCGACAGCCCACTGGCTCTCCGGATCACGGCGGGTTTCGATCGCTGGGGACATGCTGAGGCTCATCGGTCACTGCCGGCGGTAAGCATGAGACCAGGGTAAGACGACCGATCCGACGATGGAATGTGGCTAACGGGTGATTCGAGGTGGGGAATTCCCCCGACCGGGATCACACGGTCGCCGAACGACGGCATCGAGGGGTCGACGACGCGCAACTCGATCAGCGCTCCCACCTGATCAGCGCTCGGACGGGTGATCAGGTGTCGAGGTAGCGGAGGACGGCGAGTACCCGTCGGTGGTCCGACTGCGATACCGGCAGATCCAGCTTGGAGAAGATGTTGGTCACGTGCTTCTCGACCGCCCCTTCGGAGACGCAGAGCGAGTCGGCGATCGCCGCATTGGTCCGCCCCTCCGCCATGAGGGAGAGCACATCGCGCTCACGGGTCGTCAGCACGGAGATGGAGTCCCGGCGCCGGGAGGCGCCCATGAGCTGGGTGACGACTTCGGGATCCAAGGCCGTACCCCCCGAGGCCACTCGCTCGAGCGCCTCGACGAACTGGCTGACATCGGCCACCCGGTCCTTCAGCAGATAGCCGATGCCGGCGGCATCGTTGCCCAGCAGCTCCTCGGCATAGCGGGTCTCGATGTACTGCGAGAACATCAAGATGGCCAGTCCCTTGTACTGACGGCGGAGCTCGATGGCGGCCCGCAGACCCTCGTCGGTGAACGAAGGTGGCATCCGGATGTCGACGACCGCCACGTCGGGCTGCTCTCGTCCGATGGCGATACGGAGGGCACCGGCGTCGGCGACCGCGGCGGTGACTTCGAATCCGCGGTCGGAGAGCAGCTGGACGAGACCATCACGGAGGATGACCGAATCCTCGGCGATGGCGACTCGGAGCGGCACGATCCGCTACGCCCGCAGGGGGAGATCGACGGTCACGACCGTGGGCCCTCGTGGGGGGCTCGTGACCTCGAGGCTCCCGTCCACGGTCCGAACCCGGTCGGCCAGCCCGCTCAGCCCACTCGAGGTCGAACCGGTGCTGACTGCCTGGGCCCCTCCGACGCCATCGTCTCGAACCACCAGACGCAGCCAACGACCCTGCTGGGCACAAGAGACGCTCGCCCGGGAGGCAAGAGCGTGTTGGGCGACGTTGGCCATGAGCTCGGCCACGCAGAAATAGGCGATGGCTTCGATGGCCGGACTCGGCCGCTCGTCGATGGCGACCGAAAGGTCGGTCGGAATGGTGCTCCGGGCCGCCAGTGTGGCCAGAGCCCCCTCGAGGCCGACGTCGAGGGCCGGTGGGTGGATGCCCCGAGCGAGGTCCCGCAACTCGACGATCGCCTCCTTGGCTCCCTTGTGGGCGTCGTTGACGAGGTCCCTGATCTGGTCGAGGTCCACATGGTCCGTGCCGGCGAGCTTCTCCTTGGCCATCCCCAATCGCATGGCGAGCGCGACGAGCTGAGCTTGGGTGCCGTCATGGAGATCCCGCTCGATCCTCCGGAGGGTGGCGGCGGAGGCGTCGACGGTCTGGGCCCGGGCTTGTTCGAGGGTCGCGCACCCTGACGGTCATGGGGTCGGGGGCGAGAAGCGCCCGCATGAGCAGACGGTCGAGGTAGTCGAAGAACCGCACCGGCCACGGAGCGACGAAGAAGAAGACCGCCCCGGTGATCACGGTGGCCAACGCGACGAACGGCCCGCCGCTCCCCGGCGAGAGATAGCCGGGCTGGAAGATGATTCGGACAGCTCCCCACTCGGCCGGTCCACCGTGGTTCGAGATCTCCCAAAGGGGATACGTGAGACACCTGAATGCGTCCCACCACAGGCTGAAGGCGGTGAAGAAGGCGATCAAGGCCAGAGGCACCTTGATGGCCAGGTAGGCCATCGCCTTCCAGCCGGTACGGTCTCGGAGTGAGGACTGCAGCCAGCCCAGATAGCCCGGCCGGGGCGAGAACGGTTCCGGTTCGTCGATGGCCTCGTCGAGCAGCGCGGCGGCCAGCCTCCGCTGCATGCCTCCCAAGCCCCGGGCCCCCCGCACCGCCAAACCGATGAGGGCGAACCCGATGAACGTGATGGCCAACACCACACCGGCTGCCATCGTGAGACCCACGAACGCGATCCCGATGAACGCGATCGGGATGCCTGCCGTCAAGAACGCCAGCTCTGACCAGGTCCGTCGGGTGAACGGCGTTTCGACGACCGTTCGGGCGATCTCTTCGAGACGGGAGTTGGGCTCGGATCCCCAGGTGATCACCAGACGAGGCTGGGTCCTCTGGCCGGAGCCGTCGGCGGCCTCCCCGTATCCGGGCGTGCCCTGCTCGTCCGGATTCCGCATGTTGCCAATCCTCACAGGCCAAACATAGAGAGAATTCACGGTCACCGGAATGAGGGCAGCCCGATTCGCCCCGTGGGGGTAGCCCCCCTCGGCGCTGGTCAGCTCACGAGGAGCACTTTTCCGGAAGGACGATCTGGTGAGGCTGCCGTCCTGATCGCCTCGCCGAGGTCGTCGAACCCGAAGGCCGGCCCGGCCTGTGGTGCGATGGTGCCCTTCGCCAGGAGTGCGAGCAGGTGTTCGAAGACAGCGTGCTGTTCCGCCGACGGTGCGTGACGGAGCCAGTTGTCGACCCAGAAACCTTGAACCTTCAGTTCCGAGAAGATGGGAGCATGCCCCCGAGCTCATCGGACCGGTTCCGCCGCGGAGATCTCGTCGCTGGCGAGCGCAACGCTGAGGGTGGCATGACCCGACACGGGAGGCTGCCAGGTGGTAATCCGATCTACGCCGGCGTCGGTAAGCTCGATGCCGGTATCCGACTGGACCGAAGTCTGCGGAGGGTGACGGGTGGCAACCAAGGCTCAGACGCTCGAGCGGTCGTTTTATGCGCGGCCCGCCCCACTGGTGGCTGGGGGCCTGATCGGAAAGATCTTCTCGTACGGACCGCTGAGTGGGCGCATCGTCGAGGTGGAGGCATACGATGAGTCGGAGCCGGCCAGCCATGGCTTCTCCGGACTTCGAAAGGGCAACGCGACATTGTTCGGTCCACCTGGGCGCCTCGAGGTATACCTCTCGTACGGGGTCAACTACCTGGCGAACGTGGTGTGTCAGCCGGTCGGGGTCGGATCCGGCGTGCTCTTTCGGGCGCTGGAGCCGCTCACCGGCGTCGATGTGATGAGGGCCAACCGAGGCGATCCCAAGGGCCCGGATCATCGACTGTGCAGTGGCCCTGGCCGCCTGTGCAAGGCGTTCGACCTGAGTAGGGCCGACAACGATACGGATCTCGTTGTCGGGAAGGTCCGCATCCTCGATGATCAGGTTGCGCTTCCCTACGCCAGAAGTGCCCGAGTCGGCATTTCAGCGGGTCAAGACCTCGACTGGCGATTCTATGTCGAGGACAGTCCGAGCGTGTCTGTTCGGCGCGCTCCGGTACCGCGCGCGGGGGCGGCTCCGCCACACCAGCGCTGAGATCCCGACCATCCCAACAACGGATGCACACCCTGCTGTCTGGGTTGTGGGTCCCAAACAGTGGAGGTGCCAGATGACCGAGTTCACGCCGCCCGCAGAGGGAATTCTGCTGGCCCACTTCATCGTCTCGGACGACGTCGAGCGCTCTCGGCGCTTCTACACCGAAGTGCTCGGTGGCAAGGTGATCTTCTCCGGAGACGTGACCTATGTCGCACTGGCCAACAGCTGGATCATCATCAATGTCGGCGGAGGCCCGACCGACGACAAGCCCGCGGTCACCCTGGAGACGCCGCAGGACCCCGACCGGGTCAGTAGCTTCCTCAACATCCGGGTCAAGGACATCCAGGCCGTGTACGCGCAATGGAGCGCCCGGGGTGCCCAGTTCCTGACGCCGCCGAAGCAGCACCAGTACGAGATCCGTTGCTACATCCGCGACCCCGACGGCCATCTCATCGAGGTGGGACAGACCACCGACCCGGAGGGGGACTGGTCGGCCTGGTCCTGAAGGGCCCAGAACGCCGGGCGTAGGCCGTCGTCGTCAGTGGATCCTGCGCCCTCGAGAACCTCGGTCAGTGCAGGTACTTCCCTGGTCAGGGCGGCTTTAGCCCCACGGCACCCGTAGGAATGAGTCGTTGGCCAGCTCATCCTCGGCGCGAATAGGCCAGATGGCAGAGGTTCCCTTCTCCCCGCTCGCAGATCATGGTGCTCATGAAACGTGATGCACACCCTGTGTCAGAATTCCACGACATGGCGACCCCTTTCGCCCGTCGGGCGGTCCCCCGCCCCGTGACGGCCGACATCAGCCGACCTCCGACCGGCACCGTGACGTTCTTGATGAGCGATGTCGAAGGATCCACTCGGCTTTGGGAGGCCGGGGAAGATCTGGCCGGTGACGCCATCACCCGGCATTATCAGTTGCTCCACACCGCGATCGCAGGACATCGGGGCTTTCTGCCCCTTCAGCAAGGTGAAGGTGACAGTGTCGTCGGCGTGTTCGCGGCTGCCTCCGATGCGGTAGCGGCGGCCTTCGAGATCCTGAGGGCATGCGAAGAGGAACGCTGGCCGACAGCGCGGCCATTGCGGGTCCGTCTGGCGCTGCACACTGGTGAGGCGCAGATCCAAGGGGGCGGGAACTACCACGGTCGGACGATTATCCGCTGCGCGCCCATGGGCAATGGCGCGCAAACAGGTTGTCGATGCCGTTGCACTACTCGTCGACGGCCTGCTCCACGGAGCCCCCAATCTTCGCGTGTTGGCGACGAGCCGAGAGCCTCTGGGTGTTCCTGGTGAAGTGGTCTGGCGCGTGCCATCGCTCGATGATGATGCCGCCGTCGAACTCTTGATGGAGCGCGCCCGGCAGGTACGACCCGGGTACGACGTACCAGCCCAAGACGTCAGCGTCGTCACGGAGATCTGCCACCGACTCGACGGCCTCCCACTCGCCATCGAGCTGGCTGCCGCCCAGGTACGCGTGATGCACCCCAGTCGGATCGCACTTGCTCTCGACGACCGATTCCGTTTGCTGACCGGGGGGAGCCGTACGGTGATGGCCCGTCAGCAGACGCTCGAAGCGTCAGTCGCCTGGAGTCATGACCTACTCGAGGATCGGGAGCAGGTGCTCTTCCGTCGGCTGTCTGTATTCTCCGACGGGTTCACTCTCGAAGCAGCCGAGCGCGTGTGCGCCGACGAGATCTTGGACGGCTTTGCCATCCTCGAGTCCCTCACTCTCCTCGCCGACAAGTCGCTGGTTCAGGCCAATGCCGATGAGGGTGGCACCCGCTATCGCTTGTTGGAGACCATCCGACACTATGCGGCGGTCCGCTTGCTCGAGGAGGAGGCCGCCGACACCGTCCGGAGCAGGAGGCCCGGCACCATCAACGGGTCGAACAGGGCCCAGTCAGCTGCCCACGGCTACGGAGCGCTCGAGCGGCGTGCCGTTTCCGCACTCGACGGATTGCGATGAGAGCCTTCGTCCAAGTTCGGTAGGGGCCCTGCTCTGGGAGCTTGGCGGCCCGGCCGCGGACGCGGCGTGGCGGATCCATCTGTGAAATGCTCGGGAGCGAACTTGGTGCGGGTGTGCCGACCACTGTCGAGGCGGTGGTCGACTGCCGCCGCCGGTGGGGAGGTCTGATGAACGGATCCGGATCCATACGGAGCACCCGACTTTCATTGACGGTGCTCATCCTGGTGGTATCCGCACTGATGGCGCTGGTAGGACAGGACCCGGTGGGCGCGGCGCCGGTACGGATGTCGGCCCCCCGCAATCCGTGGGCCGTCGTCCCCAGCGCCGATGTCTCGTCCGCCAGTGTCGACCAGCTCAGCGGCGTGAGCTGTCCGACGTCCTCGTTCTGCGCTGCGGTGGGGACATCGGGGAGCGCACCCCTCGTGGAGATCTACCGGGATCGCCACTGGAGCGTCTCGACGTTCGCCGACACCACGCCTGCCACCCTCGCCTCGCTGAACGGGGTCAGTTGCAGCTCGGCTCGGTTCTGCATGGCAGTCGGTGATGCCTCCAGCGGTCCGGACGGGGTGCTCCGGGTGCCCGCCGCCGAGACCTGGAACGGGTCGACCTGGCATCTGATCGCCGTTCCGAGCAACCCGGCGGCGTCGGGTCAGGAGGTCCACGACGAGCTCACCTCCGTGAGCTGCACCGGCGCGCTGTTCTGCGCCGTCACGATCGAGACCGAGGGGGTGACATTCGGCGACAACGAGCCGACCAGCATGGTCAAGGGCTACGCCGGCACGTGGAACGGTTCGGCGTGGTCGACCGGTGTGATCGGCAACCAGCCGGACGCCGTCTCCTGTGCGGATCAGTCCCTGTGCGTCGCCGTAGGCACCGAGGGCGGCTCGGGTGCAGGCGCGGTGACCTTCGGTGGGGATGCCTTCGCCGCCACCTGGCACGGCTCCTCGTGGTCGAACACCGACTTCGCCCTGCCGTCGGGCAGCGTCAACGGCCTGTCGGGGGCGACGCTCGACGCCGTGAGCTGCCTGCCCTCGTGGTGCCTGGCGACCGGGACCCAGCAACTGTGGACAGAGGGTCCCCCGGGGACCTACACGCCCGGGCCGATCACGGTCATCGACGCCGTCTCCAACGGGTCCTCGTGGTCGTCGAGCTCGGTGGCGGTGCCGCCGGTTGCGCCGGTCGGACTCGCATGCACGGCGGCCGGCACGTGCGTCGGAGTGGGCACGTGCTCAAGTTCGTCGTGCGGAGGGCCCGGGACCCCGCTCATCCAGCGGCTTGGCTCCGGCGCCTGGTCGGCGGCGGTGCTGACCTCGCCTCCGGCGGCGTCCAGTCTGGCTTCGGTGTCATGCGGCACGCGTTCCCGGTGCACGGCCGTCGGCGCCCGGTCCGCGCCGGCGGACCGCACGCTGGTGGTGACCGGGAAACCGTTCAGCTGACGACCACCGGTGGTGAGTGAGTTGAGTCTGAGTGGGCGAGGGGGGACTTGAACCCCCACATCCTTTCGGACACAGGAACCTGAATCCTGCGCGTCTGCCAATTCCGCCACTCGCCCGAGCGACCGCTAGAGGCTACCCGATGATCCAAACCACCTGTTCACCTGAAAGCCCACCACCACTCCTCGCCCCCGATCGGCCGCCGGCCCGACCGAGGTTGCCACGCTCGTGGCCGGCCTACCCCCTACCTGGGCCTTGGCACCGGTAGGCTGACGGCCAGCATGGGACTTCAAAGGTTCGAAGGGCGCCTCGAGCGCATGGTTGACGGCACCCTTTCCAAGGCGTTCCGAGGCGATCTTCACCCGGTGGAGATCGGCCGTCGGCTCACCAGGGAGATGGACCTCGAGCGTCGCGTCGGCGTGAATGGGCTGATTTCGCCCAATGCGTTCGTCATCCACCTGTCACCGACGGATTTCGATCGCTTCGAGAGCTTTCTGGACGCCCTGGTCCGAGAGCTCGAAGAGGCTGCCCGGGACCACGCTCGAACGGAGAATTACGTGTTCGTCGGTCCGGTGACGGTCTCGGTGATGGAGGATCCTCGTCAGCGTCGCGGGCGATTCGAGATCGTCTCGGACGTCCATGAGGGACCCTCGGGCCTACCGGCGGCCTCGATCGTGACGGCCGACGGCGCCAGGGTCGTCCTCGGCCCCGAGCCCATCACCATCGGGCGGCTCCCCGAAAGTGCGGTGATGATCAACGATCCGAACGCCAGCCGCCGCCACGCCGAGATCCGCCGGGTCGGGAACGACGTGGTCGTGGTGGATCTGAACTCGACGAACGGGACCCGGGTCAACGGGGCGACCGTCCGCGAGCGGAAGCTGGCCGACGGGGACCAGATCGTCATCGGGACCACGGTCCTGCGGTTCGAGACCTCCTGAAGGCCGGCGCCTGAACGCACATGCATCTCCTCCTGGTTTCGCTTCCCGGGCCCACCAACAACACACCGGTACTCCGAGCGCTCGAATGGGGCGTCATCCTCCTCTTGTGGCTCTTCTTCATGTGGGTGGTCAGGGCCGTCTGGGTGGAGGTCCGGCCCCTCAAGCGCCGGCGCCGCCGGGGTGGCGACGCCGACCCCGTGGTCGACGGGAAGCGCCGGCGGGCCAAACAGCTCCGTCTCCACGTGATCCGGCCCGAGGACCAGGCCGGACGCACCTATGACATCGGTGACGAGGTCACCGTGGGCCGTGCCCCGGGCTGCGGTGTCCCCATCGACTACGACACCTACTCGTCCAGCCTGCACGCCCGCCTCTTCCGGCTCGACGGCGAGCTGTGGGCCGAGGACCTGGGCTCCACCAACGGCACCTGGGTGAACACGGTACGGATCGACGACCGGACAGCGCCTCGAAAAGGGGGACCTCCTGCAGGTCGGCGGCACGGTGTTCGAGGTCGGGAAGTGAGATGACCCTTCTCCGATCCGGAGCAGCAACCGACACCGGGTTGGTCCGTTCGGTCAACCAGGACCTGGCCGTGGAGACCTCCAACCTCTTCGCGGTGGCGGACGGCATGGGGGGCCATGCCGGCGGGGAGGTGGCGGCCCGTCTGGCGGTGGACGCGCTGTCGGTGGCCTTCGGGAGGCAGCCCACCGGGGCGGGCCTCTCCGAAGCCGTCTCCGAGGCCAACGCCGTCGTCTGGCAGCACAGCCAGGAGAACCCCGAGCTCCGGGGCATGGGGACCACCATGACCGCCGTGGCCCTCGTCAACGAGGACGGCAAAGACGTCCTCGCCCTGGTCAACGTGGGTGACTCCCGTTCCTACCGCTTCCACGACGACGAACTCACCCAGATCACCACCGATCACAGCTTGGCCGAGGAGATGGTGCGGACGGGCGAGCTCACCTCGTCGGAGGCCTCCGTCCATCCGCATCGGCACATCTTGACCCGCGCCCTGGGGGTGGCCTCGGGGGTGGCCGTCGACCTGTGGAGGATCCAGCCGGTCCGGGGAGACCGCTACCTCCTGTGCAGCGACGGGTTGACCAACGAGCTCAACTCGGACCAGATCAGCGAGGTCCTCTCCTCGGTGCCGGATCCCCAGCAGGCCGCCGACCTGCTGGTCCAGGCGGCCCGGACCCACGGCGGCAGCGACAACATCACCGTGGTGGTCGTCGACGTCGTGGTGGGGGAGGAGGGCGATGCCTCCGCCCCGACCGTCGCCGCCGTCTCCTCGGATTTCGCCAGGCCGGCTCCACCGGTCCAGGGGTTCACCCCGGCCTCGGACGATTTTGTGGCCCCGGCGACTCCCGAACCATCCGCCCCGAGCAGGCGGGAGCGCCGGCGGGCCAAGCGACGGGCCAAGCGGGTGGCCCGCGGCCGACGTCTCGTGACCGTCAGGACGCTGTTGTTCCTGCTCCTGTTGGTCGCCGTCCTGGCCGGGGCGTTCTTCGCCGTGCGCTGGTACGACACCAATTCGTACTTCGTCCGGGTCGACAACAACGAGTTGGTCATCTACCAGGGGCGCATCGGTGGATTCCTCTGGTACCACCCCGAGCCGGTCGAGCGGACCCGGGTCACCACTGCGGACGTGCCCGCCATCTACCTCGATTCCCTTCAGGCGGGTGTGCAGGAATCCTCGGTGGCCAGCGCGAACCTGTACGTGCAGAACCTGGTGGCCACCAAGCACTGCCAGCAGAATCCCGCCGATCCCGCCTGCAGCTCGCCGGGGTCCTCCACCACGACGGCACCCACCTCGACCACTGCGCCCGGCATCACGACCACGACAAGGGGGGCCTGATGGAAAAGCGGATCCGGCGCCTCGGCATCTTCATGGTGCTGTGCTTCATCGCCCTGTTCATCCAGCTGAACAACATCCAGGTCCTCAAGGCCAACTCACTGGCCAACAACCCGGCCAATCCCCGCATCGTCTCCACTGAGCTCAGCCAGCCCCGGGGCGACATCCTGTCCTCGGACGGCGTGACGCTGGCAGAGTCCGTGATCGCCCACTCCGGGGTGTACAAGTACAGACGTGTGTATCCCACCAACACCGCCTCGCTGTTCTCCCAGATCGTCGGATACGACACCATCTTCGGGACGCGTACGGGAGTGGAGGCCGAATACAACAACTACCTGCGCTCCCATACGAGCTCGCCGGTTTCCGGATCGCTGGTCTCCACCCTCCACAACCTGCTGGTCGGCCACACGACGACCGACAACGTCACCCTGACGATCGACTCGCACCTCCAGCTGGAGGTGGCGACGATCATGGACCAGATCTACAACCCGGTGACGGCCCCGGTGGAGGCCGCAGTGGTGATCAACCCGAAGACCGGCGCCATCGAGGCCATGTACTCGAACCCCACTTTCGACCCGACCGGATTGACCTCGACCAACGCTTTGGACGTGACCAAGGCCTATAACAGCCTGAATCCCAAGAGCGACCAGAGCCCTCTGGTGTCGCGGACGTTCCAGTTCGGGTTCATCCCCGGTTCGACCTTCAAGACCGTCACCTCCTCTGCCGTCTACGACCACAACCCGGCGTTGGCCAATAAGGACTACCCATCGGTGCAGTGCATCAACGTGCCTCAGCGCGTGCTCCCGTTGTGCAACTACCAGAACGGTCCGACCGGCTCCCACGAGCAGTGCGGGGGCACGATCCAGATCACGCTGCCGCAGTCCTGTGATACTGCCTTCGCCCAGCTGGGGATGTCCCTCGGCGCCCAGAACCTCAACGCCGAGGCCCAGGCCTTCGGTTTCAACCAGAACATCCCGATCGATCTGCCCGGAGCCGGGGTCTCCGAGTTCCCTTCGGTCACGGCCTTGACCGGAGATGCGGCTCTACAGGCGACGTCGGCCTTCGGACAGGGTGCCGGCAACGAGACCGTCATCGCCACGCCCCTCCAGATGGCCCTGGTGGCCGCCGGGATCGCCAATCAGGGCGTGATCATGACCCCCCACGTCATGGAGCAGATCCGGGACAGCCAGGGCAACCTCGTCACTTCGTACACACCAAAGCCCTGGCTGACCGCTACCAGCCAGACGACTGCCGCCGCCGTGACCGCCCTCATGCAGAAGGTCGTGACCCAGGGGACGGCCGCACCGGGTCCGGGCTTCAGCGGGTTTCCCGCCGCGTGGAACGTCGCCGCCAAGACCGGAACCGCGGAGACCGGGAGTGGCGTTCTCGGGAACTCACTGACAAACGATTGGATGGTCGCCTTCGCCCCGGCCAACGATCCCAAGGTGGCGGTGGCGGTGGCGGTTCCGAACCAGCCGTTCAGCGCCACGGGTGCCCAGGTGTCCGGCCCTCCGACGAAGGCGATCCTCGGCGACGCCCTGGGTCTGACCCCATGAGCCCGACCCGTCCTCCCACCCGCCCCACCGACCGAGACGATTTGAGTCCATCACACCGACCGGGGAACGATGAGAACCCCGGACCCGAGCGAACGCAGGTTTAGGCTTTGACCCACATGGAACCCAACGAGCCGCCCCGCGTGTTCTCCGAGCGGTATGAACTCAACCACCTGATCGCCAGGGGTGGCATGGCCGAGGTGTACCGGGCCCACGACCGACTGCTCGACCGACCGGTCGCCCTCAAGGTCCTGTTCCCGGAGCTGTCGATCGACCGATCCTTCGTGGAGCGATTCCGGCGTGAGGCCCAGGCCGCCGCCAATCTCTCCCATCCCAACATCGTCCCGGTCTTCGACTGGGGTGAGGACTCCGGTACGTACTTCATCGTGATGGAGTTCATCGACGGTCGGCCCCTCAGCGCCATCCTCAAGTCAGCGGGGCCACTGTCGGCCGATCGCACCGCCGACATCGGCGCCCACGTCGCCGCCGCCCTCGGCTACGCCCACAAACACGGCGTCATCCACCGGGACGTCAAGCCGGGGAACGTGCTGATCACCGATGAGGGTCAGGTGAAGGTCACCGACTTCGGCATCGCCCGGGCCATCAACACCGAGGAGAGCCTCACCCAGACCGGGGCGGTGATGGGAACCGCCACCTACTTCTCGCCGGAGCAGGCCGAGGGCATCGGGGTCGACGCCCGGAGCGACATCTACTCGCTCGGCGTCGTCCTGTTCGAAATGGTGACCGGACGGCCTCCCTTCCTCGGGGACACCCCGGTGGCCGTGGCCTCCAAGCATGTCCGCGACTATCCACCCGCCCCCCGTGAGCTGAACCCGTCCATCCCCCCGACGTTCGAGGCCATCATCTTGAAGGCCATGGCCAAGGATCCGGCCCACCGGTATCCCACCGCCGAGGACCTGCGGGCCGACCTGCTCCGCTTCAACGAGGGCCGGACCGTGCTGGCCATGGACGACGCCACCCGGCTGTTGGCCGTGGCCGGGGCCACGCAGGCCGTCGGGATCGTGGGCGGCATGGACGCCACCCAGTCCGTCTCCGCCACCGCCGCCGTGGGTTCCCAACAGGACCCGTCCGAGGAGGCCACCAGCCACCGCACCCGGACCTACGCCATTATTCTCGGGGTGCTGATCGTGGCCCTGGTGGTGGCCGGCTTCTTCCTCCTGCGGAACCTCGGGTATCTGGGTGGAGGATCCTCGTTCAACCTCCAACCGGTGACGGGAGAGCCCGTGGCCACCGCCACCAACAAACTCACGGCCGACGGGTTGGTGGTCCAGATATCGCACCAGCTCTCGACCCAGACGCCGGGCACCGTGTTGTCGACCGATCCGCCGGCCAACAGCCTGGTCAAGAAGGGGGACACCGTCACGCTGAAGGTGGCCGAGCCCGTGACGGCCAAGAAGGTCCCCGTGCCTTCCGGGCTCGTGGGGTCGCCGGTGGCCCAGGTGCAGTCCCAGCTCCAGGCCCAAGGCCTGACGGCCACCGTCGTCTACGCGACCAGCCAGTCCATCCAGAAGGGTTATGTCATCAAGACCAGTCCGGACTCGGGGCAGATGGCCCCCATCGGCAGTGCGGTCATCGTGACCGTGTCCTCCGGGTTGCCCCCCGTGCCCGTACCCTCGGTGATCGGTTACTCGCAGCAGTCGGCGATCAGTGCCATCACGGGAGACGGTCTGACGGTCGGGACCTTCAACTCCGTTCCGAGTAGCCAGTACCCGACGCCCGGCACCGTGACCTACACGAACCCGCCGCCGGGGACTCAGGTGCAGCCGGGCACGACGGTCAACCTGCAGATATCGTCCGGGCCGCCACCGACCACCACGACGACGACCTCGTCCACGACGACGACCACCACCAATCCGAACTCGTCGACGACAACGTCCTCGACGGCTGCAGGTGGTGTTGGGGGTTCCAACCTCAGGCATAGCCCCAAGCACTGACGTCGGTGCTCGTCAGTCGAGGCCCGGGCCCACCGGGCTGAGGCCCGTGGTCAGCGGGTGGCTGGAGTGGCGGCCGCGCCGGCCAGGAAGTTGGACAGCAGGGCCGGGCCGCTGGGCGTCAGGAGCGACTCCGGGTGGAATTGGACGCCTTCCACGTTGAGGGTCCGGTGCCGGAGTCCCATGATCACCCCGTCACCGGTCGAGGCGGTCACCTCGAGCACGTCGGGCACGCTGTCGGGTGCCACCACCAGCGAGTGGTAGCGGGTGGCGACGAACGGCTCGGGCAACCCGGCGAAGAGGCCCCTGCCGTCGTGGTGCACCGAGGAGGTCTTTCCGTGCATGAGGGTGGGTGCGGCGACCACCTCGCCCCCGAAGACCTGGCCGATGGCCTGATGTCCCAGGCAGACCCCGAGGATCGGGATCTCACCGGCCAACTCCGTGATGACTTCCATGCTGATGCCGGCGTCCTCGGGCCGACCGGGTCCGGGAGAGATCAGGATCGCCTCGGGGTGCGCGGCCCGGATGCCGGCTACGTCGATGGCATCGTTGCGGTAGACGGCCGGGTCGGCGCCCAGCTCGCCGAGCTCCTGGACGAGGTTGTAGACGAACGAGTCGTAGTTGTCGATGACGAGCACGTGCATCCCCATGGTCCGTTGATCGTACCGGCAGCTCCGGGGCCCGCTCGCCCGGCGCCGGTCAACCGTGGCGACTGGCTATCCTTCGGCCATGGCAACCAAGGCCTCGAAGGCCCGTCCCGGAAAGGCCCAGAAGAAGGGTCGGTCCTCAGGAGGACGGACGACCCCGGCCGGCCAGAAGGCCCAGAGCCAGCGGTACACGCCGCCGGTCCCGAAGAACGTGAAGACCAGCTCGCGGTGGCTCGGGATCGTCATCCTCGGCCTGTTCGCGCTGGGGGTGCTGATCGTCATCCTCAACTACGCGGGCCTCCTCCCCGGGGGAGTGAACAACCTCTGGCTGGTGGGAGCCATCGGCTCCATCTTCGCCGGGCTGATCCTGGCCACCCGGTACCACTGAGAGGCGGTACCGCCATCGGCAGAGTCGCGTGCGCCACCACTGCCTGATCCGATGCTCGCTCCGTAGGAGGGTCTGCTCTCCGGTACTGTTTTCGTAGATTACCTACTTAGAGTATGTAAATTACGGAAGTGAATGGCCGAGAGAGCTCTCCCGCCCACTTGCCCACTTGCCCGCCGGCCTCGTGCTGCCGACCGCGTGCCCCACCCTCGGGCCTCCCACTCGGGTCCCTCAGGCCGGGTGACGCTGGACCGACGCGAAGAGCCGGCCCCCGGGGGCCGGCTCTTCGACACATCTGAAACCGCTCTACTGGCGGCCGGCAGCCCGAGCGAGGCCCGAGCGAGGCCCCGACAACCGGCTCGATCCCGCTCAGCCCAGGCGTTCGATGATGGTGGCATTGGCCATGCCGCCACCCTCGCACATGGTGAGGAGCCCGTACCGGCCCTGGGTGCGCTCGAGCTCGTTGAGCAGCGTGGCCATCAGCTTGGCACCGGACGCCCCGAGCGGGTGGCCGAGGGCGATGGCGCCGCCGTTCACGTTGACCTTGGCCAAGTCGACCCCGAACTCCTTCTGCCACGCCAGCACCACGGAGGCGAACGCCTCGTTGATCTCGATCACGTCGATGTCGTCGAGCGTCAACTTGGCCTTCTCCAGCACCGACTTGGTGGCCGGGATCGGCCCGGTGAGCATGGTGATCGGGTCGCTGCCGGCCACGGCGAAGGCGTGGAAGCGGGCCCTGGGGGTGAGACCCAGGGAGGACGCCTTCTCCTCGCTCATGATCAGGACCCCCGAGGCCCCGTCGGTGATCTGGGAGGAGTTTCCGGCGGTGACCCGGCCGTTCTCGGGCCGGAAGGCCGGCTTCAGGTTGGCCAGCACCTCCTTGGAGGAGTCGGGACGGATGCCCTCGTCGGTCGTGATCAGCTCGTCGGTGTCGGCGCGGTCGTCGTCCTTGACCGCCACCGGGATGATCTCTCGCTCGAAACGCCCTTCCGCCGTGGCCTGGGCGGCACGGTGGTGCGAGCGGACCGAGTACTCGTCGAGGTCATCACGGCTGATGTTCCACTGCTCGGCGATCAATTCGGCCCCTTCGCCCTGGCCGACGAGTCCGCCCCGCTCGGCGTATCGGTTCATCATGCGCGGTCCGAACGGGTAGCCGAGATCGCGTACGACCGAGGATCCCATCGGCGTGCGGGTCATGACCTCGACCCCACCGCCGATGACCACGTCGTAGGCGCCGGCGATGACACCCTGGGCTCCGAAGTGCAGCGCCTGCTGGGAGGAACCGCACTGACGGTCGATGGTGGTGGCCGGCACCGATTCGGGGAACCCTGCCGCCAGCACCGCATTGCGACCGACGTTGAGTGACTGCTCGCCGACCTGCATCACACAGCCCATGATCACGTCGTCCACGAGGGCGGGATCCAAGTCGTTCCGCTCGACGAGCGCCTTCAGTGGTTCCGAGCCGAGGTCGGCGGCATGCCAGTTGCGCAGCTTTCCGTTCCTCTTGCCTCCGGGCGTGCGTACTGCATCGACGATGACGGCGTCAGTCATGGCGACTCACTTTCCGGGGTCCGATGGCTCGATCGCCTACCGGCCCCAATTCTTGGGCTCCGAACTCGATTCAGGCGTACGACCCGGAAACTTGACCGCTCGGTCAAGAAAGCCGCACATGCACGATCGTAGCCGGAACCGTCGGTCGGTCAACTGGCGACCGGAGGGCTCGTGACCCACCCGGCAGGTACGGTCTGGGGCGTGACGGGTCGGATCAAGGACATGGACCGCTGGCTTGGCAATGGCGGCATGGAGCTCATCGGCACGGTGGGCGCCTCCTTCGACGAGTACGGCGTCGACGGAGAGGACCTCGGTTGGGTGGCCGGAGGGTTCACCCCGGTCGAGGCGGCCTGCAATCCACACGGTGTGGTGCAGGCCGGTGTGCACGGGCTCCTCCTCGATGCTGCGATGAACTTCGCCATCAATGCCGCACTCCCGGGCCGGGACCGGACCCGTGCCACGCTGGAGATGAAGGTCGAGACCATGCGACCGGCGCTCATCGGGGAGCGCTACCGGCTCCGGGGCGAGGTGGTGCGGATGGCCCGCCAGGTCGCCTACGGCGAGGCGTCGGTGTCGGACGGCCAGGACAGGCTGGTCAGCCGCTCGACGGGGACGTTCCTGCTCCACCGCCATGCCGACCAGGCGCCGGGATGACTGCCCGGATGAGGACCTGACGGTCTGACGCCTTCGCTCGCGACGCCCATGATCGTGGTGCGCCGCCCATGATCCGACCGGCGACGAACGTGCCGGAGCCCGTCCCGAAACCGAGCCGGCCATGGCCCGAACCGAGCACAGACGCACCACGCCGCCGGGGTTGACCGGTGGATGCCGGGTCTGTGGGCGGCCGACCCACGGTGCCTTCGTCCTCTGTTACTGCTGTACCTCCCTGGTGGACCAGTTGCAGATGCCGCTGGCACCCCTGGTGGCCATGGTCGAGTACCGCATCGGGGACCGGATGCACCGGCGGCTGCGTGGCTACAAGGACGCTCCGGTGGGGGAGGCCCGCACCCGCTACGCCGCCCAACTGGCCTCGATGGTGGAATGCTGGATGACGGCCCACGGGCCGTGGCTGAGCGGGCGACTCGGGGGAATGTGGGACGTGGTCACCACGGTGCCGTCCTCGCGACGCCCGGGGCCTCCTCCGGTGGATGCCATCGTGGGCGGCGCACCCAGTCTGGGCGATCGGCAGCGATCGCTCCTGGTCCGCGGACCCGCACCGACCGACCACCTCCTGGCTGATCGCCGTGGATTCGTGCCCGCCCCGGGCCTCGGCCCCGACGGGCTGCGAAACCGGGCCGTGCTCGTGGTCGACGACAGCGTGACCACCGGGGCCAGGGCGCAGAGCGCGGTGGCGGCGCTGCGGCTGGGGGGTGCCCGCGTGGCCGGGGTGCTGGTGGTCGGCCGGGCCATGCCGGCCGTCGTCTCTGGCCGGGACGCAGGGAACACACCCGTCTGAACAGGGTGTTTGGTCGACCGGCGATGGGCTATATAGTTGCTTGTTACAAGCACTTAGCTCAGGGCACACCCCCGAAAGGCACGCCCGATGGCGCCGACATTGACCAACATCCCCACCGACGGCCCGAAGGGTGGTCCCGGCGCGGGCCCCGGCGGCGACGCACCGGTCCCCGGGCCCGACGCCCCCTGGGGCAGCGTGTCGGCCGAGCTCGAGCGGTCGCTCACGGAGGTGGCCCGGGCCATCCTGCGCCTCGACGTTCCCCAGAGCGCGCTGGCCGAGGGCGAGTCGGTCGACAAGGCCGGGTACTGGCTCCTGGTTCGGGTGTCCGGCGAACAGCCGCTGCGGCTATCCGACCTGGCCGGTTCCGTGGAACTGGACCTCTCCACCGTGAGCCGCCAGATCCGCGATCTGGTCACATCCGGCCTGGTCCTCAAAGAGCCCGACCCCGATGACGGAAGAGCGTCGTTGCTCAGCCTCTCCGCACGCGGATGGGCCGTGCTCGAGGCGGTGTCCGAGGCGCGGCGTCAGGTGCTGGCCGAGGCCATCGTGGGCTGGTCGGAGGATGAGCGCACCGCACTGGCCGGCAGCCTCCTCCGCCTCGAGGACGGACTGCACCAGTCGAAGCGGGCGAGGGACCACAAGGACGCGGGCCAGTGAGCATCGACACGCCTGCCCATCAGGACCAGGTACCTACCACCGAGAGGACCATCGGGGCCCAGGCGCCCCCGGCAGGGGCCGCGGGCGGGCCGGGGGTGGCGCTGACCCATCGCCAGATCCTGATCGTGTTCAGTGGGCTGATGCTCGGCATGTTCCTGGCCGCGCTGGACCAGACCATCGTCGGCACTGCCCTCCCGACCATTGTGAACAGCCTCCACGGGCTGAACCACATCAGCTGGGTGGTGACGGCCTACCTCTTGACCTCGACCATCTCGACCCCTCTGTACGGGAGGCTCTCCGACCAGTTCGGCCGCAAGATCCTCCTGCAGGCCGCCATCGTGCTCTTCCTGATCGGATCGGTGCTGTCGGGGCTCAGCCAGAACATGTTCCAGCTCATCACGTTCCGGGGCATCCAGGGACTCGGGGCCGGCGGGCTCATGGCCATGGCCTTCACGATCATCGCCGACGTGGTGTCGCCGCGTGAGCGGGGCCGCTACCAGGGGTACTTCGGCGCCACCTTCGCCCTGTCGTCGGTGGCCGGGCCACTGCTCGGTGGCGTGTTCACCGACAACCTCAGCTGGCGGTGGATCTTCTACATCAACATCCCCATCGGCATCGTGGCACTCGTCGTGACGTCCGCCGTGCTCAAGCGGCTGCCGGTCCGGCGGACGAGCACGAGGATCGACTTCCTCGGGGCCGGGCTGATGCTGCTCGGCGTCACCTCGGCGCTCCTGGCCATGGTGTGGGGGGGAAACCAGTACGCCTGGGGATCCTCCGTGATCATCGGGCTCGGCCTGGCCGCCGTCGTGCTGATCGGGGCGTTCATCGTCTGGGAGCACAGAGCGCCGGAACCGCTGCTGCCCCCGAGCCTCTTCCACATCGGCATCGTCCGGGTGGCGTCGATGGCGTCGTTCCTCTTGGCCATGATCATGTTCGGGGCCATCATCTACCTGCCCCTCTACCTCCAGCTGGTCGACGGGGTGTCGGCCATGGTGTCGGGCCTGTTGATGATCCCGCTCATGCTGGGGCTACTGGCCGCGTCGATCCTCTCCGGGCAGCTGGTGTCGCGGACCGGCATCTACAAGCCGTTTCCGGTGGCCGGCTCGGCCCTGATCATCGTCGGCATGTGGCTCCTGTCCCACCTCGGGTTGCACACCTCGCACGTCACCATGAGCCTGTACGTCATCGTGCTCGGCGCCGGAATGGGCATGACCATGCAGGTGATGGTGCTGGCCACTCAGAACGCCGTGCCCGCCCACCAGATCGGCACCGGCACCGCGGCGGTGACTTTCTTCCGGTCGCTGGGTGGTGCCTTCGGGACCTCGCTGTTCGGGGCGGTGTTCGTGGCCGGGCTCGGCCATTGGATCCCCGTGCTCGTCCCCGGGGCCGCCGGCAAGGCCATCCATGTGAACGGCAACTTCTCCATGAGCCCCACCGAGCTCCACAGCTTTCCGCCCCCTGTGCAACAGGGGATTCTCGAATCCTTCGTGCGCTCACTCCATTCGGTGTTCTTGTTGGGCGTCCCGATCGCCGTCGTCTTGTTCGTGCTGACGCTGCTGTTGAAGCAGACCGCCTTGCGAACGGCGTCGGGCCTGGAGCGGCCGAGTGAGGACCTGGCCATGGGGGGCGGGATGTCCGGCGGCGGGGATGCCGAGTTCGACGAGGAGTTCGACGGGGGCGTCGTGGGGGACGGTCTCCCGGCGCGCTGAACCGACCGTGCGATCGGGTCCGTCGACCCATGGCACGGGACCGGGCCGTCGCGAGTAGACCAGGGTCATGCTCCTCCGGATCTTCACCGAGCCCCAGCAGGGTGCCACCTACGACACGCTGTTGGCGGTGGCCCAGACCGCCGAGGGCCTCGGATTCGATGGGTTCTTCCGGAGCGACCACTACCTGGCCATGGGGGAATCGGACGGGCTCCCCGGACCCACCGACGCCTGGGTGACGCTGGCCGGGATCGCACGCGAGACCGATCGGATCCGGCTGGGGACGCTGGTGACTTCCGCCACCTTCCGGTTGCCGGGGCCGCTGGCCATCTCGGTGGCCGAGGTGGACGCCATGAGTGGGGGGCGGGTCGAGCTGGGCCTCGGCGCCGGGTTGGTACGACGCCGAGCACACCGCCTACGGAATCCCCTTCCCCGCCCTCGGGCACCGGTTCGACCGCCTCGAGGAGCAGCTGGCCATCGTCAGCGGCCTGTGGGGCACGCCGGACGGCGAGCGCTTCACCTTCGAGGGGGATCACTACGTGGTCGTCGACAGCCCCGCCCTGCCCAAACCGGTGCAGCGCCGGGTCCGCCGATCATCGTGGGCGGGAACGGTCATCGCCGCACCCCCCGTCTGGCGGCCACCTTCGCGGCGGAGTTCAACCTGGCCTTCCGATCGCTGGTCGACACCCGTGACCAGTTCGAGCGGGTGCGCAGCGCCTGTGAGGGCGCCGGCCGTGATCCGGCCTCCCTGGCCTACTCGGCGGCCCAGGTGGTGTGCTGCGGGGGGGACACCGCAGCCGTCGCCGCCGGGCCGCCGCCATCGGCCACGACGTCGACGAGCTCCGTGAGCACGGACTCTGCGGGACGCCCGCGGAGGTCCTGGACAAGTTGGCCGCCTACGCCGAGGTCGGCGCCTCGCGGATGTACCTCCAGGTGCTGGATCTCGGCGACCTGGACCACCTCGCCCTCGTGGCCGAGGAGGTCCTGCCCCACGCTGCCGGCCTGTGAGCCGGATCAGGCCACGGACGAGGAGCCGGCTGGTCTGCCGGGGCGGCCGCTGTGCCGGCCGGGGTGGCCACTGCTCGGCCACCAGTTGGAGCGACCTGACCCGGGCATCGAAGGAGTGGGCGCGGGTCGACAGCATGATCTCGTCGGCGTCCCGTCCGGCGCTGGAGGTCGACCAGACCCTGGCGGACCTGGCCCGGGTCCCCGATCAGGTGGGTGGCTGTGGTGGACTCGATCAGGGCCTTCTCCTGGGGTGAGAACCGGTAGGCGGCGGCCTCCTCGGGGGTGGCCAGCCGGCCCAATCGCCCGGTTCGGAGCTGCAGGATGCTGAGCGCCGACGGTCCGGCCAGCCAACGGGCCTCGTCCTCGTCGGGGGCACACACCACCGAGACGGCCACCATGGCGTGCGGCCGGTCGAGCAGGACCGACGGACGGAAGCGGGACCGGTACTGCTCGAGCGCCTGGTCCACCAGGTCCGGTGCGAAGTGGTAGGCGAACGAGAACGAGAGCCCGAGCATGCCGGCCAGCTGCGCGCTGAAGGTGGACGACCCCAGCAGCCACATCTCGGGGAGGTACCCCCGCCCGGGAACCGGTGCCGGATGGGTGGGGGGCCCGTCGCTGTCGATCAGGTAGTTGATCAGCTCCACGACGTCGTCGGGGAAGGTGTCCGCACCCTGTTCGCCGGCACGCCGGAGGGCTCGGGCGGTGACCTGGTCGGTGCCGGGTGCCCGGCCGAGGCCGAGGTCGATCCGTCCCGGATGGAGCGCCTCCAGGGTGGCGAACTGCTCGGCGATCACCAGTGGGGAGTGGTTGGGGAGCATCACGCCGCCGGCGCCGACCCGGAGGGTGGTGGTCACATCGGCAAGATGGCCGATCAGTACGGCCGGCGCCGAACTGGCCACCATGGGCATCCCGTGGTGCTCGGCCACCCACAGCCGGCGGTATCCCAGCTGCTCGACCACAGGAGCCAGGCGGGTGGTGTCGGCCAGCGCATCGGCGGCGGTGGAACCGGCCCCGACGGTGGCCAGATCCAGAACGGAGAGGGACGTCATGGCCTGTTCAACACCGGCCCGGGGCGGTACCTTCCCGTCCGGTGCCGCCGCCCCTGTCCTGTCAGGTGGCGGTGGCAGTCAGCGACTCGATGCGGGCCAGCGTCCTTTCCATGTTGGCCCGCGTGTAGTCGGCCACCTTGCCCTTCTTCAGGAACGAACGCTGGTGGTCCTGTGAGACGTCCCAGCTCTCGCGGACCAGCGTGCCGCCGGCCACCGGCTCCAGCTCGTAGCGCCAGATGCGGCCGCCGATGAACCTGCCGAGGAAGCCGGGCAGCGCGGCCTGCCAGGCCAGGCGGCGGTTCTCCTCGAACTCGACGACGGTGTTGACCATCGAGTAGTTGATCCCCTGGTGCATGGACATCCCGAACCGGGCCCCCTGCGCCAATCGCTCGGGACCGCCCTCCTTCACCTTCTTGACCGCTCCCGACCCGTCGATGTCCGGGTGCCTGGACGCATCGGCGATCAGGTCGAAGATCGCCTCGGGGGCCGCGGGGATGGTCCGCTCCACCGATATGACGTTTCCCTCCATGTCACCTCCAGATCGCTCTCTTGTCGGCCTTGTTCACCCGGCTGCCGGCCCAGGCGTCGGCCCGGGCGGGGTTCAGAGCCCGGGACTGCTCTGCATGAGGCCGCCGTCGGCGAAGATCGTGGTGGCGGCCAGATAGCTGGCGCCGTCGCCGGCCAGGAACGCCACGATGTTGGCGATCTCTTCGGGCTGGGCCAGACGGCCGATGGGAATGGCGGCGTCCAGCTTCTTGAGCAGGGCCGGATCGGCCACGGTGGCCTTGTTGATCGGGGTATCGACCGCGCCGGGCCCGACCCCGACGACCAGGATCCCGTGCGGGGCCAGTTCGACGCCGGCGGTCCGGGTGAGCATGCGCATCCCACCCTTGGACAGGCAGTAGGCGGTGTTGCCGGGCATCGGCCAATCCTCGTGCACCGAGGTCATGTTGATGATGCGGCCGCCGCCGCCCTGGCTGATCATCTGGATGGCCGCCAGCTGGGTGCCGAAGAACGCGCTCTTGAGGTTGATGTCGAGCACCTTGGCGTACTGCTCCTCGGTGGTGTCGAGGATCGAGGTGCGGGTCTCGACGCCGGCGTTGTTCACCATGACGTCGAGCCGACCGAAGGTGGATACCGCGGTGGCGACGAGGGACTTCAGGTCGTCGACCTTGCTCACGTCGGCTTTCACGCCGACGACCTGGTCACCGAGGCCCCGAACCTCTGCCTCGAGGAGCACCTCGGCCTCCTCCTCGGCGATGTAGTCGATGACGATGGTGGCGCCCTCCTTGGCCAGCGCCAGTACCACCGCCTTCCCGATCCCGGTATTGCCACCGGTGACGATGGCCACTTTTCCGTGCAGGCTCATGCGGCGAAGCCTACCGGCCACCCGCAGGGCGGCGGGAGGCGAGGCCGGCGCCCACCGGTCGGCCCGCCCACCCGTCGGCCCGGCATCATCGGCATGGCATCATCGGCAGCGTGACGGCACCTGTGATGGCCCACGCCACGGCGTTGCTGGCGGCGAGCGACCCGGTCATGGCCGCGCTCATCGACCGGCACGGGCCACCGCCGCGCCGGCGGCCGGTCCGCTCCTCGGACCGGTTCGGGGAGCTCGCCCGGACCATCGTCTATCAGCAGCTGGCCGGAAAGGCGGCGGCATCCATCCACGGCCGGCTGGTCGAGGCACTGGGGGGGACCGTGACCCCGGGGGGAGTGCTGGCGGCCTCGCCCCAGGCGCTGGCTGCATGCGGATTGAGCGGCGCCAAGGCCGCATCCATCCGGGACCTGGCCGAACAGGTGACGGCGGGAGCCATCGAGCTGGGGCGGATCGGCCGGCTCAGCGACGACGAGGTGGTCGAGCACCTGACCCAGGTTCGAGGCATCGGACCGTGGACGGCCCAGATGTTCCTGATCGGGACGCTCGGCCGCCTCGACGTATGGCCGGTCGGGGACTTCGGGGTGCGGGCCGGGTACGCCCGGGCCTGGGGCCTCGAGGAGGTCCCGGCCCCGAAGCAGCTGCTCGGGTTGGGTGATCCGTTCCGCCCCTACCGCAGCCTCGTCGCCTGGTACTGCTGGCGGGTCGTCGACGACCGCCCGACACCGGAGTGAGCGGTCCGTGGCGGATCAGTCCGGCTGGCGCCAACCCCGTTCGAAGGGCAGCCGCCAGGCGTTGGGCGCCACGAGATCGTGGATGCCCGGCGGCCCCCAGGACCCCGGGGCATAGCGCTGGACCTCGGGTGGGCTCTCGAGCAGCGGCGCCGACAGCTCCCACAGTCGCTCGATGTCGTCGGCCGCGGTGAACAGCGTGTGGTCGCCGACCATGGCGTCGTGGATCAGCCGCTCGTAGGCCTCGAGGACGTCGGTCTCCTGTCCGGTCTCGTGAAGGGCGAACTGGAGGCTGAGCTTGTCGAGCTGCATGCCCGGGCCCGGCCGCTTCCCGTAGAAGGACAGGGACAGCTTGGACGAGTCGGCCAGATCGAAGGTGAGGTGGTCGGGCCCGTGGGCGCCCATGCCGGAGTCGGAGGGGAACATGCTCTTCGGAGGCTCCCGGAAGGCGATCGAGATGATCCGGGCGCCCTGTGCCATGTTCTTGCCGGTACGCAGGTAGAACGGCACGCCCGCCCAACGCCAGTTGTCGATCTCGCACTTGAGGGCGATGAACGTCTCCGCCTGCGAGTCCTCCGGGACCCCGGGGATGTCCCGGTACCCCTCGTACTGCCCCCGGACGACGTTGGCCACGTCGATGGGCTGCATGGATCGGAAGACCTTGTTCTTCTCCTCGCTGATGGACCGGGGCTCGAGCGACGTCGGGGGCTCCATGGCCATGAACGCCAGTACCTGGAACAGGTGGGTCACCACCATGTCCCGGAAGGCCCCGGTGGCCTCGTAGAAGCCGGCCCGGGCATCGACCGACAGGGTCTCGGGCACGTCGATCTGGACGTGGTCGATGTGGCCGCGGTTCCAGATCGGTTCGAACAGGCCGTTGGCGAAGCGGAAGGCCAGGATGTTCTGGGCCGCCTCCTTCCCCAGGAAGTGGTCGATCCGATAGACCTGCTCGGGGGCGAAGATGGCATGGACGGCGTCGTTGAGCGCCTTGGCGGTGGCCAGGTCGGTGCCGAACGGCTTCTCCATGATGATCCGCGACCGGGGGACCAGGCCGGCCTCGCCGAGGGTCTGGACCACCGACTTGGCGGCCGAGGGGGGGATGCTCAGGTAGTGCAGCCGCCTGCTCTCGCCGCTGAGGAGCTTCTCCGCCCGGGCCACGGCATCGGCGAGCCCCATCGGGCCGAGGCCCTGGGGGACATACCGCAACCGGTCGCGGAAGCTCGACCAGTGGGCCTCGACGATCTCGGGACGGGCGAAGTCCTCACACGCCTTGAGGGCGAAGTCGTGGAACTCGAAGTCGTCCAACTCCTCGAGAGACGTCCCCACGATCTGGCACTCGGGGAGGAGACCGGAGTGCGAGAGCCGCAAGAGGCCGGGGAGCAGTTTCCGCCGGGCGAGGTCGCCGGTCGCACCGAACAGCACGATGACGTGCGGATGGGCCAGTGCGGGGTCGGAGGGCGACGGGTCCCCGGGCGTGACGAGCTTCGGGTCCGCGAACGTGGTCATAGGTGGGTTACGCCCCTTGAATCGATCCTCTTCCATCGTACCAATGGCATGTTTCCGTTCGGTGTCCGGCGTGAGAGTGCTGTGTGAACGGCCTGGTCGGCGAGCTCTGGCGGCGGTGGACCGTGACCGGTCAGGCGGTGGGGAGGCGTTCGGCGATGGTGGCGGACACCGCCCGCACGGTGGGCGGGTCCATCACCCCCCCGGCATGCACCCGGCCGGCGACGAGCTGGGGCCAACCCACGCAGACCTCTCTGATCTCGACCGGCGACGCCACGCCCCATTCCGCCCTGGTCAGGCAGAGCATGGCGTGGACCGGCACCTCGGAGCCGCCGGGCACGGCGCCCAGGGCCGCCCGCACGAGGGCCATCTGGTGGGCGATCCGTTCCACGTCCGCCGTGCAGTCGCGACGACCCACGTGGAGCTCGTCGGGGCCGAGGTCCGAGATGGGCCCGGACCGCCGGGTGTGGACCAGGCCCTTGTAGTGCCGGGCGTCGAGCACGAAGACCCCGCCCGGGGAGACGGCGATCTTCCTGATGGGCGACCGGGAGCGCGGGTCCCTGCGGTCGTCCAGGACGATCACGCCCTCGCCCTCCAGCATCCGCAAGCGCCCCCACGCCCGTCGGTCCCCTTCGGCCCGCTCCACCCAGCTCCGCTCCCTGCGACGCCGGGCCGGTGGGCCGGAGGGGGGAGGAGGATTCCGGTCGGCCATCCCTGCATCGTAGAGAATGGGCAGGTGAAAGTGGTTGTTGCTCCCGATCGGGGCGTCGTGCATCTGGCCCGGGCGTCGGCTGTCCCGTCACGGGGGGCCGGGCAACGGAGTGCCGTCGGCGTTCGAGGAGCGGCGCTCGGCCAGGCGGGCGGCGTAGGCCGCCGCCTCTGACCGCCGGCCCATCCCCAGTTTGGCCAGCATGTTGGACACGTAGTTCTTCACCGTCTTCTCGGCCAGGTAGAGCTCCTCGCCGATCTGGCGGTTGGTGCGTCCGGCGGCGATGAGCTCGAGGATCTGGCGCTCCCGCGGCGTGAGCTGGTCGAGCCCGGCCCGCTCCTCGTTGGCTCGTTGCAGTTCGGCGAGGACGCGCTCGGTGGTGGCCCGGTCGATGAGCGAGTGGCCCCGGGACACCGCCCGGATCGAGGCCACCAGCTCATTTCCCCGGATCTGCTTCAACACATAGCCCGAGGCCCCGGCCATCACCGCCTGGGCCAACGCCTCGTCGTCGGCGAAGGAGGTGAGGATCAGGCAGGCGACCTCTGGGTGGTGGGACCGGACGTCCCGGCAGACCGTGATCCCGCTCCCGTCCGGGAGCCGGACGTCGAGGACGGCCACGTCGGGTCGTGTGGCCCCGATCCTGTCGAGTGCCTCTGCCGCCGTGGAGGCCTCTCCGACGACGGCCAGGTCGTCGTCGGCCTCGAGGAGCCGGCGAACGCCTTCTCTCACGATCTGGTGGTCGTCGAGGAGGAACACCCGGATGGTCATGGTGCCATTGTGACCGAGCCGTCGACGCGGAGGGCCGCATCACCCGGGGGATCCTGATGGGGAGTCAGATGACACGCTCCAGGCACGCTTGACGTCAACTGCGTTGCAACTTGATGCCAGGTGTTCCCTTCCCGACGGTGGGGCGCGACACTGGTGGTCCGGGCGTGTGAGCGGCCGACGGGGGGGAACAGTGCAGAGGAGACTCTGAGAAGGAGGCATCCGTGCTTGTTTCGGACCTGTTGGAGGTAAAGGGCTTTGCCGTGGCCACGATCAAGGGTGATGCGACGGTGGGGGACGCGGTCGCCGACCTGGGCCGCCACCGGATCGGGGCGCTCGTCGTCTCGGCCGACGGTCACACCATCGACGGGATCGTGTCCGAGCGCGACATCGTGCAACGGCTGAGCGAGCTCCGCTCCGATCTGCTGAGCCATCCCGTGGCCTCGATCATGTCGAGGTCGGTGCACGTCTGCTCTCCGGTGGACGATGTCGAGCGGATCATGAACCTGATGACCGAGCAGCGCATCCGTCACGTCCCGGTGGTCGAGGGGGCGTTCCTGTGCGGCATCATCAGCATCGGCGACGTGGTGAAGAGCCGGATCGGTGAGCTCGAGAAGGACCGCAACGAGCTGATGGAGTACATCACGGCCCGGTGATCCGGAGCCGGCCTCCGTCCCTCCCCTCCGCGGGCGCCGCTTGCCGGGCCCGTCGATGGTCGGACCGGCGGGGCGCCGCATAGTCTCGGGGCGTGCCCGCATCTGCCCGCGTCACTCCGGACGAGGGGGGACCGTCGGGTGCCCCGGTCCTCGGTGTCGTGGTGGTCGACCACGGTTCGCGTCGGCAAGAGGCGAACCGCCAGCACGAGGCGTTCGTCGCCGGGTGGCGGGGCACGACCCGGTTCGCCATCGTCGAACCCGCCCACATGGAGCTGGCCGAGCCGTCCGTGGCCACCGCGTTCGACGCCTGCGTGGCCGCCGGCGCCACCACCGTGGTGATCGCCCCGTACTTCCTGTGGCCGGGCACCCACTGGGACCGGGACATCCCCATCTTGGCCGCCGAGGCGGCAGCACGGCATCCGGGGGTCAGCTACTTGGTGGCGGCCCCGCTGGGTCCGCACCCGCTGCTGGCCGACATCGTGGGACAGCGGGTAGAACGGTGTCTCGCCCATGCGGGAGGACGGGCCGACGAGTGCGAGATGTGTGCCGGCACCGACCGGTGCCGGATGCGCTGACGAAGGCGGGTGGCCTCAGGCGCTGCACCGGTCGCCCAACCACGGGCGCTCACCGTCCAGGGCGTAGAGGGCCACCGCCACCGTGTCCTGGTCCGCCTTGGAGGCGTCGTTGGGGGGGACGCCGACCAGATCGGGCCTCCCGGCGGCCTGGGCTGCCGTGTTCCAGGTGGGCTGGCTGAACTGGAACGCACCCATGTAGAGCCCGTCGGGGGACACGGCGCCGTAGTTGCCGCCCGACTCGGCCTGGACGACACACTGCAGGAACGAATTGAGTGAGGGATCGGTGGTGTTGGTCGACGTGTCGACCGGTGTCGGGGCCGGAGTGGTCGCGGGCGCGGTGGCGGTGGTCGTGGGAGCCGATGCCGAGGAGGTCGGCGGGGTGGCGCCGCGGGTGGTCGTCGGTTTCGCCGCCGCCCGATCGGCCGCCGCCACGGCCGCCGCCGCCGCCGCCGACTGGGCCGCCGACTGCTGGGCCACCGCAGTGGCCAACTCTCCGGTCACCTGGGAGCTGAGGGAAGCCAGCTGGTGCTCGGTGGTATCTGCCTGCCCCAGGTAGCCGGCCTGCCGGCTCTGGTCGATCTGGTCCTGGCGCTGTTGTTGGCGCAGGCTGGTCTGGTGGGCCTGCAAGGTGCGCTGGGCCGTGCGTAGCTCGTCGAGTGCGGTCGTGATGTTCCCCACCGCGATCGAGGCGTACTCGCTGGCGGCCTGGGCGGTCTCTTCGTTGTCGGTGAAGAGTGCCGAGTCTGCGCCCGAGGACCCGCTCCCGTAGTCGGTGTAGGTCCGGATCGCCTCGGTCCTCACCAGTTGGGTCCGGATGCCGATCTGTTGCTGGTCCGAGGAGATCTGTTGCCCGATCTGGGCGATGGCCAGCCCCTCGGCGGCGGTCTTGGCCGATGCCACCGAGTACTGCTGCTGGTAGGCCCCCACCTGCAACTGCTCTTCGATCAGCTTCTGAGAGACCGCCTTGGCCTGGGCACTCAGGGTGGCGACCTGGGCGGCGCCGGCGGTGGCCGGGGCGCGGTCCACCGCCGAGAGAGCTGAGGCGACGAGAGTCGAGAGGAGCAGTGCCGAGACGATGCGCCGACAGAGCACTCTCAGATGAGATCCCGCCAGCGGTGTGACCCGGGCGTGAAGCACAACGGTGAGCCAATCTAGTCGCCCTCGATGTCGGTCACAAGGGTCTCGGACCATCCGGAGCCCACCCGGGGGTGTCCCGGTCGCCTGACGGCGTGCGCACGTCCGGCCCGGATCGCGATGGAGCCGAGGCCGGCGATGCGCGATCCTTTCCTCCATGATCGAACTCCACCGTGACGGTCCGGTGTGCCTATTGGACCTCGGGGAGGGGGACAACCGGTTCAACCCGGACTCGATCTCCCGGATCCACACCTTGTTGGACGAGGTCGAGGCCACCCCTGAGCCCCGCGCCCTCGTCACCATGGCGTCCGGCAAGATCTGGCACAACGGTCTGGACCTCGACTGGCTGGGGGCGCACGGCGACCAGATGGTGGAATTCCTCTCGGGCGTCCAGTCACTGCTGGCCCGGATGTTGGTCCTGCCCGTCCCGACGGTGGCTGCCGTGCAGGGGCACTGCTTCGCCGCCGGCGCCATGTTCGCCTTGGCCCACGATGCACGGCTGATGCGCGCCGACCGTGGGTTCTTCTGCCTCCCCGAGGTCGACATCGGCATGTCGTTCCCCGACGGGATGGCGGCGCTGGTGCAGGCCAGGCTCAACCCGTCGGTGGCCTTCGAGGCCATGACCACAGGGCGCCGCTACGGAGGCAGGGACGCAGCCGCCCTGGGCATCGTCGGCGGGGCTTTCGAGGAGTCCGAGTTGGGGACCGCCGCGGTCCAATGGGCCCGGTCCAACGCCGCCAAGGAGGCGCAGGTCCTGGGCACCATCAAGCGGACCATTGCCGCCGTCCCCCATCAGGCCCTGCTCAACTGACCGGGCGTTCCCGCCGACTCTGGTGGTCGGCCCAGACATACCCGCAGTAGGTTAATTTGAAAAGTGATCGGTCGAGGTTGGCCCGCCGGCCCATGATGCCCCGGCCCATGATGCCCCGGTCGGAGATGCCCCGGCCGGAGATGCCCCGGTCGGAGATGCCCCGGCCGGACGGCGACGCCCGCCGCTGCCGGAACGGACAGGGATCAGTCGATGCGGCCCTCTCCCTTGGCGTTCGCCCCGATGTCGGTCATCTCCTTGTAGTGATCGGCAACCTTCTTGCGCTCCTCGTCCGACTCCTGGTACCCGCCGGCGGCAGCCTCTTCCTCGGGCGTCGGGGTCCGGTCGGCGGCGTGGGCCTCGCCCTCCTCGGCGTGTTCGGCGGCGCGGGTTGCCTCGTCGGGTTCCGTACGGTCTTCCATCGTCGGGCTCTCCTGTCATCGAGTACGCGCACGCCGGGCAACACCCGGCGCCGCTCATCTGGACGCTACCCGGTGCTCCCTGGCGCCAAACGCGGCTGTAGGCCGTCCCAGGCGGGGCCCATGCCATACTCACGTGGCTCCCCACCGTCCGGACAACTCGGAGTGAGACACGAGATGCCAACCGTCACCGCCAACGGAACCGACCTCCACTACGAGCGGGCGGGCACCGGCCCCCGCCTGCTCTTCTGCCTCGGGTCCGGATCGACCATGGAAGGATCACGGCTGCTGCTCGATCTGTTCACCCCCCACTTCGACCTCCTGGCGCACGACTACCGCGGCATGGGTCGGCAGCGGCGACGTCGACAGGTCCTACGACATGGCCGCATGCGCCGCTGACGCCCTTTCGGTGATGGACGCGGTGGGGTGGGCCACCGCCCGTGTCGCCGGGGTGAGCTTCGGCGGCATGGTGGCCCAGGAGCTGGCGGTGACCGAGCCCTCCCGCGTGGAGCGACTGGCACTGATGTGCACCTCGGCCGGGGGTGAGGGCGGATCCTCCTACCCGCTCGACGAGCTCGCCGACCTCCCCGCCGCCGATCGCACGGCGGCCGGCGCCCGCCTGATCGACAGCCGGTTCGACGAGGACTGGCTGGATGGGCATCCCGGGGACCGCCGCCTCGTCGAGTTCCTGGCCAGGAGCCGGTCCCGCCCTGATCCGACCGGTCCCGATCCGACCGGTGGACCGGCCTTGGACGGTGCCGCGGAGCAGCTGCGGGCCCGGCGACACCACGATGTCTGGGACCGGCTGGCCGCCATCAGCTGCCCGACGCTGGTCGCCGCCGGACGCTATGACGGCATCGCCCCGCAGGAGAACGGTGCCGCCATCGCCTCGCGGATCGAGCACGCCGAGTTCAGGGTCTACGACGGCGGCCATGCCTTCTTCGTCCAGGACCCGACCAGCCTCCCGGACATCGTCGCATTCTTGGCCGGGCCGACTCATCCGGCCGAGCCGACCGCATCGACACCGACCGCATCGACACCGACCGCATCGGCACCGACCGCATCGGCACCGACCGCATCGACATCGACTGCACCGGGCGCCCCGACCGCACGGGCCGACGGCCGATGACCGGACGACGGGTCGCACTGGTCACCGGCGCCAGCCGGGGCATCGGCAAGGCCATCGCCGTCCACCTGGCCCGCGCCGGCCTCGACGTGGCCCTCGGGGCCCGCACCCGCAGCGAGGGCGAGGAGCGGGAACACTCCTCGACGGTGGCGGCGTCGAACACCTCCGCCCTGCCGGGGTCGCTCGAGACCACCGCCGGCCTGGTCGAGGAGACGGGGTCCCGGGCACTCTCCGTCTACCTCGACCTGCTCGACCGCACATCGCTCGGGTCCGCCGTGGCCACGGTCCTGGAACGGTGGGGCCGGATCGACGTCCTGGTCAACAACGGCCGCTACGTCGGTCCGGGGCACATGGACCAGATCCTCGACACCCCGGTGACGCTGATCGACCGACACCTGGAGGCCAATGTGATGGCCCCGGTCATCCTGACCAAGCAGGTGCTCCCGGCCATGGTCGAACGCGGCTCCGGCGTGATCATCAATCTGGCGTCGAGCTCGGGGGCCACGGATCCCTCGGCGCCGGCCGGGCAGGGCGGATGGGGCCTCGGCTACGGGATGTCCAAGGGGGCACTACACCGACTGGCGGGGATCCTGGCCGTCGAGTTGGGCCCCCGGGGGATCGCCGCCTACAACCTCAGTCCCGGGTTCATCGCCACCGAGCGCATCGCCATCGACATGGCGGGGTTCGGCTTCGATGCCTCGGCCGGTGCGCCGGCCGACGTGGTGGGTGCGGTGGCCGCGTGGCTGGTCACCTCGCCCGACGCCCGGGAGCGGAGCGGCGGGTGGGTGGAGGCCCAACCCCTCTGCCGGGAGCTCGGTCTCCTGCCCGGATGGCCGTGACGGGGGACGATGCGGGCGCCGGCACGCCTGGGCTGCTGTTGGACGCCGCCCTCCGGCTGTTCGCCGAGCGAGGCACCGACAACGTGTCCATCGCCGAGATCGTGCGGGCCGCCGACCAGCGCAACGCCTCGGCCGTCCACTACCACTTCGGCAACCGGGACGAGGTCCTCCGCGCCCTGCTGGCCCGCCACGTCCCGGTGATCGCGGCGCGCCGCCAGGAGCTGCTGGCCGAGGCCAGATCCGGTTCGGACCGCGACGTCCGGGCGGCGGCCGAGGCCATCGTCCGACCGATCACCGAGTTCGCCCAGCACGGCTGGAGGGAGCGCGCCTACCTCCGGATCGGCTCGGAGATGGCCGCCGCCCTCGAGCGGACCACCGCCGGGGTCCGGGACCTCCTGGCGCAGACGGACGGGCCGGCGGCGTGGGACCTCCTGCGCGAGCGGTGCCCCGGGGTGCCGTCGGACCTGTGGCGCGTCCGCCGGGAGATCTGCGTCGCCTTCATCGGTCGGGCCGCCGCCGACCGGGCCCGGCTGCTCGACGACGGGGAGCGTGAGGACGTCCTCTCCGACGACCGGTTCGTCGACAACCTGATCGACATGGTGATGGGAGCGATGACGGCGGGCCATCCCGGTTGCTGACTAGCTTGGCGCCATGGTCAGCACCGTGTCCGTCCCGACCACCGCCGAACTCGACGCCCTCTACGAGTCGCTGAAGAACTGGGGCCGGTGGGGTGACGACGACCAGCGCGGGACCCTCAACCACCTGACCGACGCCCGGCGGGCCGCCGCCGTCGCCCTGGTCGTGACCGGTGAGTCGATCAGCCTGTCCCACGACCTCGCCACCGAGCCCCGGCCCGAGCACCCCTACCCGGTCCAGCACCACATGCTGGCATCGGGGGACGCCCGCGACTCCAACGGCATCCCGGGCTACGAGGCGGCTCGGGACCACCTCTCCCTCGATGTCCATGGCCTCCTCACCACCCATGTCGACGCCCTGTCCCACATGTTCGTGCGGGGGGAGATGTTCGGCGGCCGACCGGCCAGCGAGGTGCGCAGTGACGGCGCATCGTCGAACACCGTCTTGTCGATGGCCGACGGGGTGGTGGGACGGGGCGTACTCCTCGACGTCCCCCGGGCACTCGGCATCGACTACCTCGACACCGGTCAGGTGATCACCGCCGACGACCTCGAGACGACCGAGCGGGCCGAGGGCGTGCGGGTGGGTGCCGGGGACGTGCTGATGGTGGCGTGGGGCCGCCGGGCCCGCCAGGCGGCCAAGAAGGGGTTCGACGGCTTCGCCGGACTCCATGCCGAGTGCCTCCCCTGGCTGCAGGACCGGGAGGTGGCCGTCCTCGGCAGCGACGGGATCTCCGATCCGATGCCGTTCGTGGGGACGCCGCAGTGGCCGTTTCCCATCCACCAGATCGGCATCACCGCCATGGGCCTCCCGTTGATCGACAACATGGCGTTGGCCCCCCTGGGCGAACGGTGCGCCGACTCCGGGCGCTGGGCGTTCCTCTTCGCCATGGCCCCCCTCCGGATCAGCCGCGGCACCGGATGCCCGGTCAACCCGGTGGCGGTGCTGTGACCGACCCCGACGCCCTCCGGGCGCTGGTCCAGCGCTACGCCCGGGCCGCCGATCGGCGTGATGTCGGCGAGCTCGAGGGCCTGTTCCATCCCGATGCCACCGTCACCGGGGCCAGAGGCTCCCAGACACTCCCGGAGTGGCTCGAGACGATGCGGGCGCCCCGCACCTTTCCCGCCAGCATGCACGTGCTCGGTGACCCGCTGATCACCCTCGACGAGGGATCGGGCCGCGGCACCATGGACACCTACGCCGTGGTCTACCAGCTGGGTGACGACGGCTCGGGCGGTGACGACCTCACCCTCGGGATCAACTATCTGGACGACGTGGTCCTCCACGAGGGGAGTTGGGTCATCCGCGCCCGCGTGGCCCGCACCCTGTGGATGCGTTAGCGGGGGCCGAGCTTCCGGATGAGCCGCCCCGGGGCGGCGCCGGTGGCTTCGCCGTCCTGCAGGGTCACCTCGCCGTTGACCAGGGTGGCCCGGAACCCGTCGGACCGCTGTAAGAGCCGGCGTCCCCCGGCCGGAAGATCGTCGACCAGCGTCGGTACCGCCGGGCCCACCGTGTCGGGGTCGAACACGTTGATGTCGGCCACCATGCCGGGTCGGAGAAGGCCCCGATCGGAGAGCCCCCACGCCAGCGCCGGCGCCAGCGTGATCATGCGGACCGCCTCTTCCAGCGTGAACTCCTGCCGGTCGCGGACCCAGTGGCCGAGCAGGTGGGTGTGGATCGACGAGTCGGCGATCTGGCTCAGGTGGGCACCGGAGTCGGAGAACGTCATGACGGCCCGCGGGTGGCGGAGGGCCCGGAGCAGGACGGTCTCGTCCTGGGGGTAGAGGCTGGGCTGGATGAACAGCTGGTCGCCGCCGGACTCGACGCACAGGTCGATCATGGCCTCCACCGGATGGACGCCCCGCTGCCGTCCGACGTCGGCGACCGACGGGTTGGGGGGCAGCCCGCGCAGGTAGACCCGGATCCCCTCGAAGTCCGGCGGCCGCGCCTGGGCACCGACCCCCTTCCAGCCGCGGTAGTCGGCCCCGACGGCGGCCTCGACGAGGGGGCGTCGACGTTCGGGATCGCCCAGGACGGCGATCTGCTCGTCCACGGCCAGCCTGCGGATCTCCTGCCAGGCCGGGAGGAGGTCGAAGGGAAGCCGGGTCTTGAGCGAGAGCAGGACCGAGATGCCGCGGCAGTGGGTCTGGGCGATCAGCCGACCGCCGGCGACCGCCGACTCGTCCAGGAGGTCGAGCAGGTAGCCCGACCCCCGCGTGGCCACCAGCCCGAAGGTGATCGGGACCCGGGTGTCGACGGCCAGGTCGCGGATCCGGTCCAACCCGTGGCGGCGCCGGTCGGGGTCGGGATCGGACATGGCGGCGTCGGCGGTCTCGAAGATCCCCGTGCCGAGCGTTCCGAGCACTCCCACCAGGGCGGCGACCTCGTCCCAGGCTGCCATCCGCGAGGCGACCGGGCGGTTGTCGGACGTCTCGTGGTGCTGGGTGCGCGACGTGGAGAATCCGATGGCACCGGCCTCCAGGGAGTCGGCCAGCTGGCCCTTCATGGCGGCCAGGTCGGCATCGGTCGCCTCCTGCTCGAAGGCCCGTTCGCCCATGGCCCAGGTGCGGAGCGCCGAGTGGCCGACCTGGGCGGCGAAGTTGATCCCCTTGGGGAGGCGGTCCACCGCGTCGAGGTACTGGGGGAACGTCTCGAAGCCCCAGTCGATGCCGGCGGCCAGGGCGGCCGGGTCGATGTCCTCGGCCCGCTCCAGGTTGCGCACCACCAACGCCCGCTCGTCGGGGCGGACCGGCGCCAGGGTGAACCCGCAGTTGCCCATCACCGCCGAGGTCACCCCGTGGTAGCACGAGCTGGATCCGGTGGCGTCCCAGAACACCTGGGCGTCCATGTGGGTGTGGCCGTCGATGAAGCCGGGGGTGACGGCGTGGCCGTCGGCATCGATCTCGCGGCGCCCACGCCCGTGGACCGCCCCGACGGCGGCGATGCGATCACCCACGATGCCGACGTCGGCCGGGAAGGAGCCGAGACCGGAGCCGTCGACCACCGTGCCGCCCCGGATGACGATGTCGTAGTCCATGCATCCCCTTGCCCGGTCGGCGAGTAATGAGCGTATATTAAACCGATGCCGTCGTCCCCCGAGATCCACCGGAGCCTGGGCCACCCGGTCATCGACATCGACGGCCATATGGCCGAGCACCTGCCCCTCCTGGCGCCCTACCTCGAGCAGGAGGGACTGTCGTTGGACCATCCCTCCCTGCGGCGGATGGTACCGCCCTACGGGGGGACCGATCGGACGTGGCACGAGCAGACGGCATCGGAGCGAGCGGCCACCCGGACGCCCCGGGGGCCGTGGTGGAGCGCTCCGTCGGCACGGACGATCGACCTCGCCACCGCCCTGTTCCCCGCGTTGCTCTACGAGCGGCTGGACGACATCGGCATCGACTTCGGCGTCGTCTACCCGAGCCTGGGGCTGGTATTCCTGCACACCGACGACGAGCGGTACCGGCTCGGCACCTGCCGGGCACTCAACCGCGCCAACGCCGAGACGTTCGCCCCGTTGTCCGACCGGCTGACCCCGGTGGCGGCCATCCCGATGCACACGCCGGAGGAAGCCGTGGCCGAGCTCGACTACGCGGTGGGCGTCCTCGGGTTCAAGGCGGTGGTGTGCGCCGGTTACGTGCAACGCCCGTTCGAGGCGCTGGCCGGCAAGGACCCCGAGGTGGCCCGCTACGCCTTCTGGCTCGACCAGTTCGGGGTGGACTCGGCCCACGACTACGACCCGGTGTGGGCCAGGGCCCAGGAGCTCGGGGTCTCGATCGCCTTCCACTCCGGGTTCATCGGGATGACGCCCTACCGCTCCACCTCCAGCTACGTCTTCAACCACCTGTCGATGCTGGCCGAAGGCCAGCAGTCGTTGGCCAAATCGCTCTTCCTCGGTGGGGTCACCCGCCGGTTCCCCGGGCTCAACTTCGCCTTCCTCGAGGGAGGTGTGGCATGGGCCGCCTCCCTCTACAGCGACATCGTCGGGCACTGGGAGAAGCGCAATCTGGGCGCCCTCCGGCGCCACCTCGACCCGGCCCTCGTCGACCGGGACCTGATGCTCGAGACGATGGTCCGGTTCGCCCCGGACGCCCCCCGCCTCCCCTCCGAGCTCACGCGGCGACCGGTCGAGCCCGAGGACGGACTGGACGAATGGGCGGCATGCGCGCATCGAGCGGGCCGAGGACATCAAGGGCCTGTTCGCCGATCGCTTCTACTTCGGGTGCGAGGCCGACGACCCGCTCACCACCATGGCGTTCAACACGTCGGTCAACCCGTTCGGCACCGAGTTGAAGGCCATGATGGGCTCGGACATCGCCCACTGGGACGTGCCCGACGTCACCGAGGTGCTCGAGGAGGCGTTCGAGATGGTCGACCGCGGATGGATCGACGCCTCCCAGTTCGAGAAGTTCGTCTTCACCAATCCGGCGCGCTTCTACACCGGCACCAACCCCGGGTTCTTCAAAGGGACCGTCGTCGAGGCGGACGTGGACCGCCTGTTGACCTCGGGCTGACGTGGCGCTCGACCTGCTGATCCGGGGGGGCACCGTGGTGGACGGCACCGGGGCGCCGGGGGTCGTGGCCGATGTCGGGGTCCGGCACGGTCGGGTGGTGTCGGTGGGGGCGGCCGGCGAGCCGGCGGCGAGGGTCGTCGAGGCGGCCGGTCGGGTGGTGTGCCCGGGCTTCATCGACCTCCATACCCACTACGACGCCCAACTGCTGTGGGACACGACGGCCGGCCCGTCGGTGCTCCACGGGGTGACGACGGTCCTCGGCGGGAACTGCGGCTTCTCGCTGGCGCCTCTCGACCCCGGTGACGACGAGTACGTGAAGTCCATGATGGCGGTGGTGGAGGGGATGCCACGGGCCGCCCTCGAGGCCGGCGGGGAGTGGGCGTGGTCCACCTTCGACGAGTACCTGACCCGGCTGGACCGGGGACTGGCCGTCAACGCCGGCTTCCTCGTCGGCCACTCGACCGTCCGCCGGGCCGTGATGGGCGAAGACGCCACCGCGCGGGCCGGCCACGGCCGCGCAGCTCGACGCCATGGTCCGCCTGGTGGAGGAGTCGGTGGCCGGAGGGGCGCTCGGGTTCTCGTCCTCGTTGGGGGAGGGTCACCTCGACGGCGACCATCGCCAGGTCCCGTCACGGGCGGCGGGGTTCGAGGAGTTCGTGGCCCTGGCCGGTGCGCTGCGGGGACACCCGGGCACCACCCTCGAGTTCATCCCGACGGTCGGGCCCATCCCCGAGGACCGGATGAGGCTCATGGCGGACATGTCCCTGGCCGCGGACCGCCCCTTGAACTGGAACCTGCTGGGCAGCCTGTCCTCCGAGGAGATCTACGAGCAACAGCTCCGGGCCTCCGACGTGGCCGCCGAGGCCGGAGCCCATGTGGTCGCGCTGGCCCTTCCCGACATGATGCGGATGCGGGCGACCAACGTGTTGGGGGCCATCCCGGGGTGGCGCGACGTGCTGGACCTCGACGACGGGGCTCGCCGGAGCGCGGTGGCCGATCCGGCCACGCGGGCCGTGCTGCGGGCCGGAGCCGAGCAGTCGGCCGACCGGGCCATCGGGGTGCTGTCCGACTTCGCCATGATGGAGGTGGCCGATCCCGGTTCGGAGTGGGTGGGCCGGTCGCTCGGATCCATCGCCGAGCAGCGCGGCACCGACGTCGTCGACGTGCTCATCGACGTGGTGCTGTCCGGATCCCTGACCCTCTTCCTCGTGCTCCCGTCGTTGGCCCCGTCGCTGGGCCACTCCGACGAGGGATGGGCCGTGCGGACCTCGGTGTGGCGTGACCCCCGGGTGCTGCTCGGGGGGTCCGACGCCGGCGCCCATCTCGATCTCATGTGCCACGCCAACTACCCGACGGTGGTGCTGGGCCAGGTGGTGAGGGACCGGGGTCTGCTGTCGGTGGAGGAGGCGGTGGCGATGATGACCGACCGACCGGCCCGTCACTACGGCCTGCGGGAGCGTGGCCGGATCGCCGTCGGATGGCACGCCGACCTGGTGGTGTTCGACCCGGCCACGGTGGGCAGCCACCCGGTGTCGGTCCGCCGCGACCTACCCGGCGGTGGCGAGCGGCTGTGGGCGGGGTCGGAGGGGATCGGCCATGTGTTCGTGGCCGGGTCCGAGGTGGTGGCCGACGGTGCCGTCACCGATCGGCGGCCCGGTTCGGTGCTGCGGTCGGGGCGGGACACCGAGACGGTGACGCCTGGCCGACGTCCGACGGTAGCGGGCGGGCCGACGATGGCGGGACGGTCGGGATCAGGCCGAGGCGGCGCCGTCGATGACCAAGGTGGTCCCGCTGACCGTGGCGGCGTCGTCCGATGCCAGGTAGGCCACGGCCGCGGCCACCTCGGCCGGGTCGATCAGCCGGCCCATGGGCGATGCCGCTCTGGCGAACAGGGACAGGTCGGCACCCTCGGGAACCTGGAAGTTCCGCAGGAAGGGGGTGTCGACCGATGCCGGGCAGACCGCGTTGACGCGCACCCCGGCCTTGGCCAGCTCGATGGCCATCGACTTGGTGAGCATGATCACACCGCCCTTGGAGGCGCAGTAGGCGGCGTTGTACGGGCGTGGCGCGCATGCCGGCCACCGAGCCCATGTTGACGATGGTCCCGGTCGAGGCGAGCAGGGCCGGCAGGGCGGCCTGGGAGAGCAGGAAGGTGCCGGTCAGGTTGACGTCGATCACCTGGCGCCACTCGTCGACGCGAGAGGTCGCCGATCAGCCGCGAGACGCCCGACCCCCGCCACGTTGGCCAGGATGTCGAGCCGGCCGTGCCGGTCGACCACCGTCTCGACCGCGGCCACGCACGATGCCTGGTCGCGGACGTCGCACACGATGCCGTCGCCGCCCGGTGTGATGTCGCAGCCGGCCACCGCCGCCCCCTCGGCCGTCGAGCCGCTCCGCCACCGCCTTGCCGATGCCACTGGCCGCACCGGATACCAGCGCCACCCTGTCGTCGAGTCGTCCCATGCCCGCAACGTAGTGGACCCGGTACTGTGACCGGCATGGGAGCCTTGGAGGGGAAGGTGGCCGTGGTCACCGGCGCGGCCATGGGGATCGGTCGGTCGTCGGCGCAGCTGTTCTCCCGCGAGGGGGCCAGCGTGGTGGTCGCCGACATCGACGAGCAGGGTGGCCACGACACCGTCGACCTCATCGAGGCGGGCGGGCGGCCGGGCCACCTTCGTCCGCGCCGACGTCAGTGTACCGGTCCGATGTGGCGGCCATGGTGGCCCACGCCGTCGCCACCTACGGGGGCCTCGACTGCGCCCACAACAACGCCGGCATCGCCGCGCCCGATGGCTCCGCTGGCCGACTACCCCGACGACGGCTGGGACCGGACCATCGCCGTCATGTTGTCCGGCGTCTACCACTGCATGAAAGCGGAGATCCCCGCCATGCTGGAACGCGGCGGCGGGGCCATCGTCAACACCGCCTCGGGAGTCGGCCTGGTGGCCTACCCGCACCAGGCCGCCTACACCGCCTCCAAGCACGGGGTCATCGGGCTGACCAAGGTCGCCGCCCTCGACTACGGCGCCCGGGGCATCCGGGTCAACGCCATCTGCCCGGGCACGGCCCGCACGCCGATGGTGGACGCCGCCGTCCGGCGCGATCCGTCCATCGACGCCCACCTGAAGGGGCTCCATCCCATCGGCCGGATCGGTGAGGCCTCCGAGGTGGCCGAGGCGGCGGTGTGGCTTTGCACCCCGGCGGCCTCGTTCGTGCTGGGCGTGGCCCTCCCGGTCGACGGGGGATACGTGGTCCCGTGAGGACCACGCCGACGTCGGCGACCGTTCGCCGACTGGCCGCCCAGGGTCACCTGATCGGGGACGAGTGGCGATCCAGCGCGGCGGCGGGCACCTTCGACCACCGGTATGCCGCCACCGGCCAGGTGCAGGCCCAGCTGGGGCTGGCCGGACCGGCCGACGTCGACGCGGCCGTGGACAGCGCCCGGCAGGCCCAGCGCCACTGGGCGTCGCGGCCACCGGCCCAGCGGGCGGCGGTCCTGTCCCGCCTGGCCGACCTGCTCGAGTCCCACGCCGGCGAGGCGGCCGAGCTGGCCGCACTGGACAACGGCACCCCCGTCCGGGTGATGAACCCTGGGGGCTATACGGCCGCGTGGGTGCGCTACTACGCCGGCTGGTGCGACAGGTTGGGCCCTGAGGCGCCGCCGGACCATCGGGGCGACGGTGCCGATCCGGGGGCCTCGGGCGTATCCGTTCGCCGGGAGCCGCACGGAGTGGTGGCCGTCGTGCCCCCGTGGAACGGCTCGATGATGGGGATGGGCCAGAAGGCCGCGCCGGCGCTGGCGGCCGGCAACGCCGTGGTGGCCAAGCCCCCCGAGCTCGCGCCCTTCGGCGTCCTCTACTTCGCCGAGTTGGCGCTGGAGGCCGGCGTCCCGCCCGGGGTGCTCAACGTGGTGGTGGGGGGTGCCGTCGCCGGCGAGGCGTTGGTCGGCCACCCCGGGGTGGACAAGGTCAGCTTCACCGGTGGGACGGCCACCGCTCGTGGCCTCGATGGAGAACGCCTCGCGCCACCTGACCCCGCTCACCCTCGAGCTCGGTGGCAAGTCCCCGAGCATCGTCTTCCCCGACGCCGATCTGGACCGGGCCGCCCGGGCCACCGCCCACATCGGCACGGCGCTGCTGGCCGGACAGGGGTGCGCCCTGCCGACGAGGCTCTACGTGCACGACTCCGTCTACGACCAGGTGGTCTCCAAGGTCGTGGCGACGCTGGCTGCCGTCAGGGTGGGGGACCCGCTCGATCCGGGCACGTTCATGGGGCCGGTCGTCAGCGAGGCGGCCATGGAGCGGATCCTCGCCGTCATCGACCGGGCCTCCTCGGACGGTGCCGCGTTGCTCTGCGGGGGGACCCGTCTGGGCGGTGAGCTCTCGGCCGGGTGGTTCGTCGCCCCGACGGCCTTCGGCGACGTCGACCACGACAGTGATCTGGCCCGGAACGAGGTGTTCGGCCCGGTGCTGGCCGTCCTCCGTTTCACGTCGGAGGACGAGGTGCTGGAGAAGGCCAACGACAGCGACTACGGCCTGGCCGCCTACGTGCACACCGCCGACGGCAGCCGGATCGACCGGTTCGTACGGGAGCTCCAGACCGGCACGGTGATCGTCAACGGGACCGGTCGGATCTCACCGGCCACGCCCTTCGGTGGGGTCAAACAGAGCGGCTTCGGGCGGGAGGGCGGCCGGGCGGGGATCGACGAGATGGTGCACACCAAGACGGTGTTCGTCGCGCCCTGAGTGGTGGCGTGGCCACGGTCGCAGCGCAGGATCGGGCCGGGGCCCGCCGTGGGGGTGGTAGCAACCGGGCCGAAAGGCGGGTGGCACCATCGATTCGGGACCCGCTCCCTCGTTACCGTGGCGTGAGGGCCGAAACGGCCGACAGCGGACAGGAGGACCATCAGTGAGATCGACCATGCGTATGGGATCGAGGATGAGAAGGACGGCGGCGGTGGCGGCGGGGGCGATCGCCTGCCTCGGCGTGGTGGGGCTGGCCCCACCGTCCGGCGCCACCACCAGGCCGGCGATCGCCGGGGCGGAGGCGGGGGCGGGCGGCGCCGCCACCAACGCCCAGGCCATGGACAAGGGTACGGTCGTGTCCTCCCTCGGGTCCTCGGCCTATGGACCGGTCCTGGTCGTCGGGGGCACCGGCCCCCTGGCCGGTGCCCCGCTCTACATGATCACCAGCGACGCCAACGGGACGTTCGGCTGCACGACCACCCTGGAGCAGACGGACCAGGGGCCGATCACCTGCACCGGCCCCGAGAGCGACATCTTCAACAACGTGCTCACCGACGAGTGGCCGGCGCTGACCACCACCCACAGCGCGGTGGCAGGGCCCGGTGTCGACCAGGACCTGTTGAGCTCGATCGAGCGCCCTGGCATCGGCCGTCAGGTCACCTACGACCACCACCCGCTCTACCTCTTCGACCCGCCGTCGAATCCGTTCGTCCCCTTCGGCGAGACGTTCTTCGAGACGGTGTTGCCGCTGCCCCCGTGGCACGGCGAATGGTTCCTCGTCTCGCCGGCCGGCCATCCCGCTCCAGGGACCGCCACCGTCGAACTGGAGACGCTGCCCAACGGCCACAAGGCGGTGGCGGCGGAGACCTATGTCAATGCCGTCCCCGGCGGTGTGGCCGTGACCACCTACAGCTACAGCCGCGACCACGGCCCCCACATCGATTGCGGTGGGAGCTGTGCGGTGGAGTGGATCCCGGTGATCACCAGCGGGCCACCCCAGGTCGGTGCCGGGGTCCATGCCCACGACGTCGGCGTCGTCCGTCGCTCCGACGGGCAGGAGCAGGTGACCTACAAGGGTCACCCCCTCTACCTCTACTCGGCCGAGCAGCCGGTCTTCCCGACCCCGGGCGGTCAGCCGCAGACGACAGGCACGGTCGGCAACGGCAACGGCCTCCCCGGTCCCCACGGGGGAGTGTTCTCCATCGTCCGACCGGGCTGAACCGTCCCCGGGCGGGGGGATGAAGCGATGCCGGGGGCCGGTCCCCCGGCATCGTGCTGCCCGCTGGAGATCCGTCGCCGACCCGCACGAGGGGTCAGGACCGTGCCACTGCCGCGGCCGCGGATCGGTCCACACCACCGGCCAGACGGGCGGCGCCGTCGGACGCCCTACAGTGGCGGCCATGAGCCTCCCGGCACCAGGATCGGACCGCACGGCCGTCGTCACCGGTGCGTCGTCGGGGATCGGCGAGGCCATCGCCCGTGACCTCGCCCGTCGGGGTCACGGCCTCACGCTCGTGGCCCGCAGCCGGGACAAGTTGGAGGCGCTGGCCGCCGAGTTGGGGACCGGGGGACCTCGGGTCGAGGTGGTCGTCACCGATCTCGCCGACCGTGCCGCCCGCTCGATGTTGCCCGGACGGGTCGAGGCCCTCGGCCTCACCCCGGACATCCTGATCAACAATGCCGGATACTCGACATTGGGCCGGGTGGCGCGTGCCGACCCCGACACCGAGCTGACCATGGTCGAGGTCGACGTCATGGCGGTGGTCGACCTGTGCACCCGGTTCCTCCCCGGCATGGTCGAACGGAAGCGGGGGGCGGTGCTCAACGTGGCATCGACGGCTGCCTTCCAACCTCTGCCGGGGCAGGCCGGCTACGGGGCCTGCAAGTCCTTCGTGCTGTCCTACACCGAGAGCCTGAGCGGTGAGCTCCGCGGGACGGGCGTCAGCGCCACCGTCCTGTGCCCGGGTCCGGTGGACACCGGGTTCGGCGCCCGGGCGGGCTTCACCAAGGAGGACGCCGAGGCCACGTTGCCGGCGATCATGTGGGAGACCCCGGCCGACGTGGCCCGGGTCGGGCTCGACGCCCTGGGCAGAGGTCAGGTCGTGGCCATCCCCGGGATGGCCAACCGGGTGGGCGCGGCGCTGGGCCGCCTGACCCCCAACCGCGTGCTCGTCCCGCTGATGGCCAAGGGGCACCCCGGGCTGCGGGACGGATCCCCGGCCTACCGGGCTCGCCCTTCCAGACGGCGGTAGCGGGCGGTACAGGGCGTCGCCGCCCGGGCCACACCACCGATCTGGGCCCGGACGGGGAGCGGGTGCCCGAACCAGGACGGCTCCCACTCGAAGGCGGCCAGGAGGCGGGTGGCGGAGGTGGTCATGGCCGACAGGGAGAAGGGCTGCGCCGGGCAGGTGTGGCGGCCGTGGCCGAATGCAGTGACCAGTTCGGCCGCGGCCAGGGCCGAGGGGTCGGCCAGCCTCCGCTGGTGCCACCGGTCCGGGTCCCAACGCCCGAATCCGGGGGCGGTACCGGTGTTGGTGAGTGGAAGGAGCGTGGCGATGGTGACGCCGGGGGAGACGGTGTGGACACCGTCTCCGACGTCGATGGTGACCTCCTCGGTGACGTAGCGGGCCATGATCGACCGCTGGGCCAGCCGAATCGACTCGAGCGCGCACTGCTCGGCCCGGGACCGGTCGCCGGAACGGACCCGTTCGCACTCGGCCGGGTGCTCGAGCAGGTCGACGACGGCCCAACCCAGCGCAGCGAAGAGATTGGACATCGACGCGATGTGGACCAGCGCCACGTCCATGGCCACGCCCCGGGCCGCCACGGGGGCGGGCTCGTCGTCCCACGCCGCCACCATCCTGGTGAAGAGTGGGTGGTCGCCGCTCCGCCCGTCCAGCTCGCCGAGTGCCGCAGCCGAGCTCGTCCACTGCGGCGTCGAGTGCTCCCTCCTCGGCCCGTTTGCCCGGACGCCGCCACCGCCGCCATGGCATCGGGATGCACGAAGGACTCGGCCCCGTCGAGGACGGAGAAGGCGGTGACCAGGCGCTCGAACCGTTGACCGCGTGGATGCCCCGGGCCCGCCCCATGAGGCGAGGCCCACCCGGTGGCCGAGGCGGCTGGTCAGGTCGAAGAGATCGATCTCTCCCCGGTCACCGAGCTCCTCGAGGGCGTCGTCGACGGCGCGCTCGACGTTGGTGAGGAACGAGGCGACATCGTCACGACCGAACAGCTGGTGGGGGAGCGTGCGCCGCCCTGGGAACAGTCGGTCGGGCAGCTTGCGGCGGAGCATGCGCCAGTCGGCCACGCCCTTCGACGCCCGATCCTCGGGCAGCCCGTAGAACGAGGACACCCCCCGGGGCGAGAACGTGAACAGGTACCGGTCGGCGCCGCTGTCGACGACGAAGGAGTCACCGTGGGTGGCGCGGGCCACGGCCAGGGCCCCGACCGGGTCGTCGACCGGTTGGTCCCAGGGGAGGCGGACCCCGGTCGCCACCGGCGGCATGGGCGTGATCGTCGCCTGGTCCACGGGCCCGCTCCTCGGTGCCGATCCGGTCCGCAGGCACGCGGACCACGGGTGGGATCGTACTCACCGCGGGGCGGACGTGAGGGGGGACCGGGCGAGGACCGCGCGACGACGATGCCCGCGGACGCGAACCCCGGGCACCGTCGTCTCCGCCGTGGTACCGGTTCCCTTAGAGGATGAAGAGCATCTCCTGGTAGGTGGGCAGCGGCCACAGGTCGTCGGCCACCATCGTCTCGAGCGCGTCGGCGGCGCTCCTGACCTGGTCCATGGCCGGCAGAAGGCCCTTTTGGGCATGCTCGGCGTGCTTCTCCGTGGACTCGACGTCGTCGTGGTCGATCTCGGACCGGAGGGCGCTGATGCCCGAGCGCAGGGCGCTGATGGTGGCGGTCACCTCGTTCAGCGTGGAGGCGTCTGCCTCGATGCCGACCTTCTTGAGGCTCGACACATTGGTGGCCAACTCCGTCTGGTACCGGGTGGCCGCCGGCAGGATGATGGTGCTCGCCATCTCCAGCGTCAGGCCGGCCTCGACGTCGATGGCCAGGATGTACTGCTCGAGAGCGATCTCGTAGCGGCTGTGCATCTCACGGTGGTTGAACACCCCGTAGTGGCTGAACAGCTCCATCGACTCCTCGCTGATGAGTTCGGGGAGGGCGTCGAGCGTGGTCCGGAGGTTGGGGAGGCCCCGCTCGGCCGCCTCGGTCTGCCAGGCATCGGCGTACCCGTCGTCGTTGAACACGACCTTGCCGTGGTTGGTGATGATCTCCTGGAGCACGGTCTGCACAGCGGCATTGAACTCGGCGCCCCCGTCGATCAGCACCTCGAGCTCGGTGGCGATGTAGTCGAGCGCCTCGGCCAGGATGGTGTTGATCGTGACCATGGGGCCGGCGATCGACTGGAGCGATCCCGGGGCCCGGAACTCGAACCGGTTGCCGGTGAAGGCGAAGGGACTGGTCCGGTTGCGGTCGCCCGGGTCGGTCGGGAGCACCGGAAGCGTGTCGACGCCGATCTCGAGGTGGCCCTTCTCCTTGGACGAGGTGGCGCCACCGGCGGCGATCTGCTCGAAGACGTCGGCCAGCTGGTCTCCGAGGAAGATCGAGATGATGGCCGGCGGGGCCTCGTTGGCGCCCAGCCGGTGGTCGTTAGTGGCCGAGGCCACCGATGCCCGCAGGAGCCCGCCGTACTTGTGGACGGATCGGATCACCGCGGCACAGAACACCAGGAACTGGGCGTTCTCGTGGGGGGTGTCGCCGGGCAGGAGCAGATTGCCCTCGGTCGAGTTGCCGAGCGAGAAGTTGACGTGCTTGCCGGACCCGTTGATCCCGCTGAAGGGCTTCTCGTGGAACAGGCACTCCATGCCGTGCTTCTGCGCCACCTTCTTCAGGGTGGTCATCAAGAGCTGTTGGTGGTCGGCGGCGACGTTCGAACGCTCGAACATCGGGGCCAGCTCGAACTGGCCCGGTGCCACCTCGTTGTGGCGCGTCTTGGCCGGGATGCCCAGCTTGAACAGCTCACGCTCGGTGTCCATCATGTAGCCGAGCACGCGGTCGGGGATGGCTCCGAAGTAGTGGTCGTCGAACTCCTGGCCCTTGGGCGGCTTGGCCCCGAACAGGGTGCGACCGGCATTGAGCAGGTCGGGTCGCGTCAGGAAGAAACTGCGGTCGATGAGGAAGTACTCCTGTTCGGCCCCCGCGAACGACACCACGGCGTCGGGATTCTCGTGACCGAAGAGCTTGAGGACCCGCTCGGCCTGCTTGGCCATGGCCTGCTGCGAGCGGAGGAGCGGCGTCTTGTTGTCCAGCGCCTCGCCGGTCATCGAGATGAACACCGTGGGGATGCACAAGGTGTTGCCGTTCGGGTTCTCCAGGATGTACGCGGGGCTGGTGGCGTCCCATCCCGTGTAGCCCCGGGCCTCGAATGTCGCTCGGAGCCCGCCGTTGGGGAAGCTGGAGGCATCCGGCTCGCCCTGGACGAGGGTCTTCCCCTGGAACTCGGCGATGGCCGACCCGTCGCTTCCGGGCTCGAAGAAGCTGTCGTGCTTCTCGGCGGTCAGGTGGGTCAGGGGATAGAAGACGTGGGCGTAGTGGGTGGCGCCCTTCTCCATGGCCCAGTCCTTCATGGCGGCGGCGACCACATCGGCCACGGTGGGATCGAGCGGCTTGGAGTGCTCGATGGTGGCGAGCAACGACTTGTAGACCGGCTTGGGCAGCCGCTTCTGCATCACCGCCTTGGTGAAGACGTTCGCCCCGAAGATCTCGCCCGGGTCCTCGTCCGTCGGGAAGATGCTGGTGGGCGCCGTGTAGTTCTTCACCGCGTCGATGGCATCGAGCCTGGCCTTGCTTCCACTCATAGTCCACTCCTCGTCACGTGTCGCAGGGTCGTCGTTCGGTGCTGATGCGTTCGTCAACCCTTGGCGGCGCAACCGATCCCTGGGGTGAACCTAGGTCCGGCTCGTAACGGGAAGGTTTCCGGCATATGAAGGTTCTGTGCCCTGGTCCCCCCCGCTGCCGGGCCCCCACGCTCCCGGACGGGCCCGGGACGCGGACTGCTACGATGTCATCAGGTGATGACATCGGGTGATGACATAGGAGCGGTGAAGGGACGGGGAGCCCCGGTGACGCCGGGTCCCCCGACCGCCGGACCGGAGAGCGCCGTGCCCACCGGTGGGGAGATGGCGCCGTGGAGGACCGGGGCGCTGGTGCCGACGGTGGTGGCGGTCGCCGCGCTGGTGGCCATCGTGAGCAGCCTCGGGGCACCGCTGATCCCGACCATCGCCCATGCCGACCACGTCACGTTGAGCACGGCACAGTGGTTGTTGACGGCGGCTCTGCTGACGGGGGCGTTGGCCACCCCGGTCATGGGTCGCCTGGCCGACGGGCCACGGCAGCGGGACGTGATCCTGGGGGCGCTGGTGGTGGTGCTGGTCGGCTGCGTGCTGGCCGCCGTCTCCGACCGGTTCGCCGTGGTCGTGGCCGGTCGGGCGCTCCAGGGGTTCGGCCTCGGGCTCCTGCCCGTGACCATGGCCATCGCCCGGCGGCACCTCACCCCCGACAAGGCGGGTCGGGCCATCGCCACCCTGTCGATCACGACGGCCGTGGGTGCGGGCCTCGGCTACCCGATCACCGGGTTCATCGCCCAGGTCTTCGACTTCCATGCCGCATTCTGGTTCGGGGCCATCACCGTGGCGTGTGCCCTCGTGGCCGCAGCCGTGGTGCTGCCGCCCCGGACCTCGGCCGCCCCGCGTCGCTTCGACACGGTGGGTGCCGTCACCTTGTGCCTGGCCATCGTCAGCCTGTTGGTCGTGCTCAGCGAGGGAGGAGGGTGGGGATGGACCTCGGTCCGCTCCCTGGCCCTCCTGATCGCCGGCATCGTGCTGGTGACGTTGTGGGTCTTCCACGAGCTGTCGTTCGACGACCCGCTGGTCGACCTCCGCCAGGTGCGGAACCGGTCGGTCCTCACCGCCGACATCTCGGGCTTCATGATCTGTGTGGCGATGTACCTCTTCTTGCCCATCATGATCGAGTTCGTGCAGATCCCCGCCGCGGACGGGTACGGGTTCGGAGCCTCCGTGGTGGTCTCGAGCCTGGTGTTCCTTCCCCTGTCCGTGGCCACCTTCGCCGCCAGCCGGTTCCTGCCGCGGTACGAGCGGCGCTTCGGGACGAGGACGATGATCCCGTTCGGCGCCGTCATCTTCGCCGTCTCGACCATGTTCTTCGCCGTGGAGCACTCGTCGCTGTGGGAGGCGTTCGTGGCATCCGGCGTCGCCGGTCTCGGTGTCGGGCTCACGTTCGCGGCCATGCCCGGGTTCATCGTCCGGGCCGTTCCCCGCAACGAGACCGGAAGCGCCACCGGCTTCTACCAGGTGCTGCGGAACGTCGGGCTGTCGGTGGGCAGTGCCCTGGGTGCCGCCGTGCTGAGCTCGTTCACGCACCACGGCAGCACGTTCCCGACGGTCGAGGGCTTCCGGACCGCGCTGGTCATCGCCTCGGTCCTGTGCCTGGCCACGGCCGTCGTCAGCTATGTCCTCCCCGGCCGGCAGGCCAACCGGACCGCCCGGCCCGGCCGAAGAGGACCTCCACGAGCAGGTCGCCATCATGGAAGAGGAGTCCGAAGTGGTCGGCGCCGGGCTCATGCTCGGCGATGAACAGGTGCCGTTGGGCGGGAGGACCGGGTGGCGTTGACCGCCGGCGGGCGTGCCGCGACAAGTGGTCCGCCGGAGGGGGGCGCTGGCCGGCCGCCGGTGCGGGGGGCAGATCGAGAGATGCCGGTGCCAGCAAGCAGGCACTGCTCGAGGCCGCCCAGCTGCTCTTCGGCCAGAACGGATTCGACGGCACCACCATCCGCGACATCGGGGACCGCGCCGGCGTCGATGCCGCCCTCATCGCCCGCTACTTCGGGAGCAAGGCGGACCTCTACATCGCGGCGGTGGCGGCCGAACGGATGGACGAGGGACAACCCGCGGAGTTCGAGCGCCTGGCGGAGATGGTGGAGACCCTCGTGACCCGCACCGACGCCCACGGCCCGGGACCGATCCTGCAGGCGCTCATCCGGTCGGACACCTCCGAGGAGATCGGGACGGCGGCCCGGGCCCGGATGGCGCGTCGGCTGGTCGAGCCGCTGGCGACGGAGATGGCGGCCAGAGGGGTCGACCAGCCGCGGCTGAGGGCCGAGCTGGCGGTCTCGGCGCTCATCGGGGTGAGCCTGGGCCGGTCGCTCGGGTGGTTCGAGACCATGCGGTCGAGCCCGGGTCGGGAGTTGATCGACCTGATCGTCGAAGCGTTCGGCCCGCTGACCGGGGAACCGCCGGTCGAGCCATCCCGTGCCCGTCCGGCCAGGTCGTGAGGGCTCCGTGCCGGATGCCACGGGTCCGTCGTTACACTGGGCCAGCGGGCGGGAACAAGGCAGTGGGCGGAAGTAAGGCAGTAGGCGGAAGCAAGGAGGCACCGTGTCCGTGACCGGCTTGGCCAACTTGGCGGTGAAAGTGGCCGACCTCGACCGTGCAGTGGAGTTCTACGAGGCGTCGGGCGCCGACGTGCGGGACCGGATGGTGTGGCGTAACGGCGAACGGGCCGACGTCCACCTCGGCCCGGTGATGATCACCCTGTTCACCCATGCCATCTACGAGGACGAGGTCGACCTTCCCGCCGAGGGGTTCCTCCACCCCGCGCTGTTCACCGACGACCTCGACGCCGAGCTGAAGGGTCACACGGTGATCTGGGGTCCCGAGGTGGTGGAGGGATCGTTCGGCACCCGCCGCATCGCCTTCGTGGAGGCGCCCGGTGGTATCCGACTCGAGTTCATGGAACAGCTGGAGCCGCCGGACGACCCGGGGAGAACCCCCTCGTGACCGAGTCCTGAGCCGCCCGGTCCCATGGTCTACCTCCTGTCCATCGCCGCCGCCCTGTCCAATGCGCTGACCAGCATCCTCCAGCGCATGGGGGTCGAGGACGCCCCCGATGACGCCACGCTCACGCTCGGGCTGTTGACCCACGCCCTGCGGCGTGGAGTGTGGTTGCTCGGGTTCGCCTTCATGGTGGCGTCGTTCCTCATGCAGGCCTTCGCCCTCCATCTGGGGGACCTGAGCCAGGTCCAGCCCATCCTCACCACCGAATTGCTGTTCCTGGTCGTGCTGTTGGCCACCTGGTTCCGGTTCCGCATCGGGCTGAGGGAGTGGCTCGGGTGCCTGGCCGCCGCCGGTGGGCTGGCCGGCTTCTTGGTCTTCGCCCAGCCGGGCGGGGGCAACCTGTCGCCCAGCACGCTCGGGTGGGTCGTGGCCGGATCGGTCTGTGGCGGGGCGGTGGTGGTGGCCGTGGTGGCCGCCACCCGGGGGCCCCGGTGGTGGCGGGCGGCCATGTTCGGGGCCGCCGGTGCCATCGGCTTCGCCTTCACCGCCGCCCTGATCAAGAAGGTGGGCGACTACGTGGCCGGGGACTGGACCAACATGTTCCTCCACTGGCAGACCTACGCGCTGGCGCTGTGCGGGGTGGGATCGGTGTTCCTGGCCCAGAACGCCTTCCACGCCGGGCCCATCGCCGCCTCCCAGACCGCCCTGGTGCTGGTCGATCCCCTGGCCAGCCTGGCCATCGGCATCGGGCTGTTCGGGGACAACCTGCGCACGAGCGGCGTATACGGCCCTCTGGAGGCGCTCTCGCTCCTCGTCATGTTCGCCGGCGCCGCCTTCGTGGCCCAGTCGCCGCTCATCTCCGGGATGAAAGGGGACGACCAGCAGTACACCGAGATGCTGTCGTTGCGGTCCCGCTCCAAGCGCCTGGCCGACGCCGTCCACGACCAGATCCCCGAGGACGTCTTCCAGAACCTCCCCCCGGATGTGATCCGCCACCTGCCGTCGGACTGAGGCCCGCCGGCCCGACGACGGACCACCGGTTCCGTCGTCGGGCCCGGTGAGACGATAACTTTGCGGGCACCGCCCAGCTGGGCGCATACGGGGGCGATGTCCGCCCGCCGAGCGGGTCGAGGTCCGGGGGGACATCCGATGGGGGATACGCAGCTCGGGACTCAGGGCGCGGCGCCGTTCGACCGCCGTACATTCCTCGGGGGAGCGCTGGCACTCGGTGCCAGCGCACTGGCGGCCGGGTGCGGGTCCTCGGCGACCATCACGAAGGCATCGTCCACCCTGCCTGCCGGCTCCGACCTCGGTGCCGTGGAGCACGTGGTCTTCCTCATGCAGGAGAACCGGTCGTTCGACCACTACTTCGGCTCCTACCCCGGTGTGCGCGGCTTCGACGACAGGCCGGCCGGTGGGTTCGGGGCGTTCGCCCAGCCCTACCCGACGAACACGAGCAGGCCGCCCACCGGGGTGCAGCTGCCGTTCCGTCTGGATGTGTCCGGTGGACAGGGTGAGTGCACCTACGACCTCGACCACAGTTGGCTCCCCCAGCATCTCTGCCGGAACGGGGGCTCCATGGACGCCTTCGTCAAGACCCACACCTCGCCCGAGTACGAGGGCCCGGAGTACGGGGTGCTCACGATGGGGTACCACACCCGCTCGGACCTCCCCTACCACTACGCACTGGCCGACGCCTTCACCATCTGCGACGGCTATCACTGCTCGATCATGGGGCCGACCCACCCCAACCGGTTGATGGCCATGTCCGGCACCATCGACCCGGCCGGGCTCCACGGCGGCCCCGTGCTCATCACCAATCCCTCGCCCGACGCCCGCTTCAGCGTGAACTGGACCACGGTTCCGGAGCTCCTCGAAGACGCCGGGGTGTCGTGGAAGACCTACACGCCGCCGGGAAGCGCGTACCGGATCGGCAACCCCGAGGTGATGCTGATCAGTGACGCCATCCTGCCCTACTTCTCGCAGTACTCGTCGCCGGGGTCACCGCTCTACCAGAAGGCGTTCCTACCCACCTTTCCCAACGACTTCGCCGCCGACGTCAAGGCGGGGTCGTTGCCCAGCGTGTCGTGGATCATCCCGCCGCTCGGATACGACGAGCACCCGCCCGCGCCCCCCAACCTCGGCGCCTGGTTCATCGACCAGGTCCTCCAGACCCTGATCTCCAACGCCGAGGTGTGGTCCAAGACAGTGCTGTTCGTGATGTACGACGAGAACGACGGCTTCTTCGACCACGTGCCACCTCCGGTGGCGCCGGCGGGGACGGCCGGCGAGTACCTGACGGTCAGCGCCACTGCCCTCCGATGCCAACGGCGTGGCGGGCCCACTCGGGCTGGGCTTCCGTGTGCCGATGCTGGTGGTCTCGCCGTTCAGCCGGGGCGGCTACGTGGCATCGGACGTACTGGACCACACCTCCCAGGTGCGCTTCCTCGAGGAGCGATTCGGCATCCGGTCCTCGGAACTCTCCGCCTGGCGGCGAGCCACGGTGGGCGACCTGACCTCCACCTTGCACATGGGATCGAGCGACGCGGCTGCCCCACGGCTTCCGTCGACCTCGCAGGACACGGTGGCGGACGTGGAGACGCTGGGGTGCACGGCTCTGGACCTGGCCGAAATCAGCGGAAGCCCTCCGGCCTATCCGCAGCCCCCGATGCAGACGATGCCACAGCAGGAGCCCGGCCGCGCCCACCCGGTCCCATCATGACGGTCTGACGCGTCTGTCTGACCGGCCGGCCGGACGGTCCGGCTACACCAGTCGCCGGTCGGTGGCCCATCTGGTGAGCTCGTGGCGTGTGGACAGCTGCAGCTTCCTCAGCACCGACGAGACGTGGGACTCGACGGTCTTCGACGAGATGGTGAGGTTCCGGGCCACCTCCTTGTACGTGTACCCACGGGCGATCAGCCGGAGGACCTCGCGCTCACGTGGTGAGAGCTGGTCCAGCTCTGGATCGAGCCCGGCCGGCGGGATGGGGCCCCCGGAGGTGCCGGCGAAGGCGTCCAGGACGAACCCGGCGAGTCGCGGGGAGAAGACGGCGTCGCCGGCCCCGACGGTGAGCACCGACTGCAGCAGCTCCCCACCCGAGATCGTCTTGGTGATGTAACCCCGGGCGCCCGCCCGGATCACCGCGATCACGTCCTCGGGCGCATCGGACACCGACAGGGCCAAGAAGCGCACCTCGGGATGGTGGGGGAGCACCCCATGCGAGGACGGCCTGGCCGCCGCCACCGGGCAGGTGGACGTCGAGGAGCACGACATCGGGGACGCGTTCGTTGATCATGTCGATGGCGGCGTCGACCTCGTCCGCCTCCCCCACGAGGTCGACGGCGTCGCCCAGCTCGGCACGCACCCCGGACCGGAAGACGGCGTGATCGTCGACGAGGAAGATCCGCAGCCGTCCGGCCGCGCTCACCTGGTGAGCTCCGGTCTGGGCACGGACAGCTCGACTTCGGCACCCTGTCCGGGAGCGGAGCGGATCGCCGTCGAGCCGCCGAAACGGGCCAGGCGGGCGCGCATCGACTGGGCGATGCCCTGTCGATCGTCGGGCACGTTGTCCGGATCGAAGCCGCGGCCGCGATCGCGCACGAAGACCGTGACGGTATCGGTCTCGACCTCGGCGTACAACGAGACCTGGGGCGCACCGGACCACTTGGCCGCATTGACCGCCGCCTCACGGGCGGCGTCGAGCAGTCCCCGTAGTCCCTCGGAGAGCGGACAGTCACCCACCACCACCACATGGACGGTGATCCCGTGATCGGCCTCGACCTGGCGCTGGAGCAGGTTGATCCCCTCGCCCAGGGTGGTGGCGTCGTCACCGATGGTTCCGGGGGCCCGGCCCTCGAAGAGCCATGACCGCAGCTCGTGCTCTTGTGCCCGGGCCAAACGCACGACGTGGCCTGGGTCGTCCGCCGAACGTTGGATGAGGGCGAGCGTCTGGAGGACCGAGTCATGGACGTGGGCGGCCATCCTCGCCCTGTCCTCGGCGAGCACGCGGGCCTGGCGTTCCGACATCAGGTCCCGCACGATGGCGATCCACCAGGGGCCGAAGATCAACACGATGGCGGCCATGACGAGGAGGGCGCCTCCCACAGGAAGCACGGCGGCCGTGGCGGGGTGCCCGTCCAGGAGGAGGTAGAGCCCGGTGGCGCCGACCACGATGCCGAGCACGGTGCGGATGACCAGCGGCCTGCGCCTGCGATGGCCGTCCCCGGTGCGGAACATGGGCATGAGGTCGTCGTCGATCCACGCCCGCTCGTCGGGGCTGGCGTTCCGCCAGATGAGGACGGCCGCGCCGGCGGCGAGGAACACCGGCCAGCTGAACGACCCCAGGTACCCGATGTGTATGCCGGCGGCGACGAGCTGGATGGCCACCAGCACCGGGATGATGGCGATGATCATCCGGATGCCGCGTCGGTCGGCGAGGGAGCGGGACAGGATCGAGGTGGTCTCCCCCTCGAGGGGCAGACAGAGCCACGCCACTGCGTAGGCCAGGAATCCGACGCCACTGCCCAACGACAGCAGGACGAAGGCGATCCGGACCAGTGTCACGTCGATGCCGGTGGCCCGCGAGATGCCGCCACAGACGCCCGCGGCCACCCGGGCGTCGGGGCTGCGACGGAGGGGACCACGGAAACGGTGCCGCCGGAACCGGTGGTGACGGTCCCGACGGAGGTGCGACCAGTCCGAGGACGCCCACCGAGCCTGCGGGGCGGGACCGGAACGGCGGCCGCGTCCCTCGTCGGCCCGGGGGGGTCGGGGACCGGAGGACGGGGACTCCGGCACGCTGGTGCTGGAATTCATGGGTTCGGCGATACCCGATGATCGCGCAACGGTGGTGGTCCTGCTATCGGTGATCTCCCGGATGGGCCGGAGCCCGTCTCAGGGACCGACCAGGGTCATCCCCGATAGCGGATCGTACCGCCGCCCGCCAAGCTGGCTCCATGGACGCTCCCACCGACACCGACACCGACACCGACACCGACACCGACACCGACACCGGCACCGGCACCGGCACCGGCACCGATCCGGTGCACTCCGAGGAGCGCCTCCATCGTGCCGGGCCGGGGCGGATGATCGCCGGCGTGGCCGCCGGCGTGGCCGACTACTTCGGGGTCGACCCGGTTCTGGTCCGGATCGGCTTCGTCGTGCTGGCGCTGGTCGGGGGCCTGTCGGTGCCCCTCTATCTGGCCGGTTGGCTCCTCATCCCCGAAGAGGGGGCCCGACGCTCCATCGCCGAGGACCTTCTGGGCCACTCCGGGCCCCGCTGACCGGGTCGATCGCCCACCCTCCCCCGACTCCTCACTCCGCGACTCCTCCAGACAGACAAGGACACCACCATGCGATATCGATGGGACCCCGTCTATCCGGGTCACGACAGCCGGGCCGCCGCCCGTTCGCCGCAGGACCTGCGGGCGTCCGATGCCGAACGGAGCGAAGTGGCCGACCGGCTGTCACGTCACTTCGCCGAGGGCCGACTCGACCAGACCGAATTCAAGAACCGGCTCGACCGGGCCATGGGAGCGGTCACCCGGGGCGATCTCGACGGGCTCTTCCACGATCTCCCGCGCCTGGCCGACGACCCCGAGCCGACGCGGTCGCGTCGTCGGCTGTTGTTCCCGGTGATCTTCTTCCTCGCCCTGTCGGTGGTGGCGGTCGGGTCCGTCGTCTCGGCGGTGCACGTGTCGTGGTTGCTGGTCGTGCTGGCCGGGTTGTTCTTGTGGCACCGGGCCCGCCACCATCGGGCAGGACGGCGGGCGCTGCCGGAGAACCGCCGTTAGCATCGCCCCATCGCTTCGGGACCAAGGCGCCGGGCGGCGCGGGCGTCGTTCCCCGGGGCCACGTGACGGACGGTGATCGGCGCCCCGGCCCATCATGGCTGGCCAGTGCCGCCAAGGAGAAACTTCGATGACCTACACGCACGAGACCACTGCGCCGCCCCCGGGGGTGTCCGACACCCCGGCCGCCCGGGCGGTCGACCTGGTGAAGACCTACGGAAAGGGCGACGCCGTCGTCCACGCCATCAACGGGATCACCGTCGAATTCGAGCGGGGGCGCTTCACCGCGGTGATGGGTCCCTCCGGCTCGGGAAAGTCGACGCTGATGCACTGCATGGCCGGATTGGATACGCCCACTTCGGGTCGGACCTTCGTCGGCGACCAGGAGATCGGGCTGCTCGACGACGCCGGGCTGACCCAGATGCGACGGGACCGGATCGGGTTCGTCTTCCAGTCGTTCAATCTGGTCCCGACGCTGACGGCGGGAGAGAACATCACCCTCCCCGCCGACCTGGCTGGCCAGAAGGTGGACCAGGAGTGGTTCGACTATCTGGTCGGCCAGCTCGGGATCGGGGACCGCCTGAACCACCGTCCGAGCGAGATGTCCGGGGGCCAGCAGCAACGTGCGGCCTGCGCCCGGGCACTCATCGGTCGCCCCGATCTGATCTTCGCCGACGAACCGACGGGAAACCTCGACTCCAACGCTTCGGGCGAGATGCTCGAGTTCCTCCGCCGATCGGTGACCGAGTTCCACCAGTCGATCGTCATGGTGACCCACGACGCCCGGGGTGCCGCCTACTCCGACCGGGTGGTGTTCCTGGCCGACGGAAATCTCGTCGGAGAGCTCATCGCCCCGACGGCCGACTCGATCCTCGAGCAGATGAAGCGGCTGGGCGGCTGAGCTATGTGGAAGGTCACGTTCAAGGGCCTGTTGGCACACAAGCTCAGGCTGGCCCTCACTGCACTCGCCATCGTGCTCGGCGTCACCTTCATCTCGGGGACGCTCGTCCTCACCGACACCCTGCACAACACGTTCAACACCCTGTTCGGGCACGTCTATCAGAACGTCGACTTCGAGGTCCGGGGCAAGGCGGTGCTCTCTGGCGGCTCGGGCGGCGGCGCGACGCGGAACTCCATCCCCGATTCGATCCTCACATCGGTGCGTGCCGTCCCCGGTGTCTCCTACGCCGCCGGGACCGTGACCGGCTATGCGCAGTTCGTGGCACCGGACGGCAAGGCCATCAGCACCGGTGGGGCTCCCACCGTCGGGCTCTCGTTCGATCCCAACCAGAAACTCTCGTCACTCCACCTGGTCGAGGGGACCGCGCCGACCTCGCCCGACGAGGTGGTCATGGACGCCGGGACGGCGCAGAAGTACCACTTCGCCGTCGGCGACCACGTCCGCATCCTGTTGCGGGGCCCTCCTCAGACCTTCACCATCACCGGCATCTTCAAGATCGGCACGGCCGACAACCTGGCCGGGGCGACACTGGCGGCGTTCGCCCTCCCCACCGCCCAGCACCTCCTCGGGCCGCCGGGTCGGTTCGACGCCATCGATGTCCTCACCAGCCCGGGGGTGGACAAGGCAACCGTGCAGCACGACATCGCCAGGGTCCTCCCGGCCGGCGTCGAGGTGGTGACCGGTCAGACCGTGGCCAACGAGCAGACGAACGACATCGACCAGGCCCTCTCCTTCTTCTCCACCGCGCTGTTGGTCTTCGCGTTCATCTCCCTGTTCGTCGGTGGCTTCACCATCTTCAACACCTTCTCCATCATCGTCAGCCAGCGCGACGCGTGAACTGGCCTTGCTGAGGATCGTGGGGGCCAGCCGACGCCAGGTGTTCCGGTCCGTGCTCGTCGAGGCCACCATCCTCGGCGTGGTCGCCTCGTTGGTCGGGCTCGGACTGGGAGTGTTGGCGGCACTGGGGCTCGAGGCACTCCTCAAGGGGTTCGGAATCACCCTGCCGAGCGGATCCCTGGTCTTCGCCGGCCGGACCGTCATCGCCGCCCTCGTCGTGGGGGTCGGGGTGACGGTGATGTCGGCCATCAGCCCCGCCCGGCGGGCGGTGCGCATCGCCCCGGTCGCCGCCCTCGCCGATCACCGTTCGGACCAACAGGAGTCGTCGAGGAGACGGGTGGTGGTGGGCAGCGCCTTCGGCGTCATCGGCGTGCTGGCGCTGGTGGTCGGGCTGACCAAGCCGGCCATCCAGCTGGTCGGGGTGGGGGCTGTCGCCGTCTTCCTCGGCATCGGGATGCTGGCACCCATCGTCGCCCGGCCGATGTCGAGCGTCCTCGGCCGCCCGATGGCTGCGCTGTTCGGGATCTCGGGCAAGTTGGGCCGCGAGAACTCGATGCGCAGCCCCCGCCGGACGGCGCAGACCTCATCGGCACTGATGGTCGGATTGGCGCTGGTCTCCACCATCGCCGTGTTCGGGGCCTCCCTGTCCAAGTCCGCCACCAGCAGCGTGGTCAATGCCATCAGTGCCGACTACATCATCACCCCCTCGGGGAACGGGGCGGCAGGATTCAGCGACTCGGTGGCGCCCACGGCCGCACGTCTCCCCGGGGTCACCGCGGTGTCGACGGTGTACAGCGGGCAGTTCGAGCTGGACGGGACGCTTTCGACGGTCACCGCCGTGTCACCACAGCACCTGCAACGGACCGTCATCCTCCGCACGGTCAGCGGGTCGGGAGCACCGGCGCTGTCGGCCGGCAGGCTGCTCATCGACACCACCACCGCCGACTCCAAGCACCTCTCGGTGGGATCGGTCGTCCGGGTCACGTTCGCCGAGACGGGCAGCTCGACCATGACCGTGGGCGGTGTCTTCAAGTCGAACGCCCTCCTCGGCAGCTATGTGGTCGGCGACGGCTTCTTCCTCGGCCACTTCGCCGATCCCCTGCCCGAGGCGGTGCTGGTGCGGGTCACGGGAGCAGGTTCCGGCGCGGCGCTGGACCACGGACTGTCGGCGTACCCGAACCTGAAGATCCAGAGCCGGGCGGCCTTCGAGAAGTCCCAACAGGATCAGGTGAACCAACTGCTCGGCCTGGTCTACGTCTTGTTGGCCCTGGCCATCGTCATCGCACTGATCGGCATCGTGAACACGCTGATGCTCTCGGTGTTCGAGCGCACCCACGAGATCGGACTCCTCCGGGCGGTCGGGATGCGGAGGCGCCAGGTGCGGGCGATGATCCGTTCCGAATCGGTCATCCTGTCTCTGTTCGGCGCCATCATCGGGGTGGTGGTGGGGACCGCCCTGGGTGTGGCCTTTGCGTCCTCCCTGAAGCAACAGGGCATCACCGACATCGTCGTCCCCGTGGTCAGCCTGGTGGTGTTCCTGGTCCTCGCCGGGCTGCTCGGTCTGGCCGCGGCCAGCTGGCCCGCCCGGCGGGCGGCGCGGCTCGACGTGCTGGCGGCCATCGCCACGGAATGAGACCCCGGCTCGGCGGCCCACCCCCGTCGAGCCGCGAGGACCGCCATGTCCGAATTCCGCACGCAGCGCCACTGCCCACGTGTCACGATGCCTGGGTGATCGAGGACCCGGACCGCTGCTACCGGGCGGCACAGAGCAGGGACCCCCGCTTCGACGGCTGGTTCTTCATCGGCGTCACCTCGACGGGTATCTACTGCCGGCCCAGCTGCCCGGCCCGCACGCCCAAACGGGAGAACGTCCGGTTCTACCCGTCGGCGGCGGCGGCCCAGCGGGCGGGCTTTCGTGCCTGCATGCGGTGCCGGCCGGATGCCACCCCGGGCTCGCCGGAGTGGAACCTGAGGGCAGACGTCGTCGCCCGGGCCATGCGCCTCATCCGTGACGGCATCGTCGACCGCGAGGGGGTCGAGGGCCTGGCCCGGCGGCTCGGGTACAGCGTGCGTCAGGTCAACCGCCTGGTGACCGCCGAGGTGGGGACGGGACCCCTGGCCCTCGCCCGCGCCCAGCGGGCCCAGAGCGCCCGCATCCTGTTGGAGACCACCGACCTGACCATCGCCCGGGTGGCGTTCGCGGCCGGGTTCGCCAGTCTCCGCCAGTGCAACGACACGGTGCGCCAGGTCTTCGCCGACACGCCGAGCGGGTTACGGAGGAGGGCTTCGTCGAAGGGGGAGCGGCTGGGGGGGCCGGGCTCCCAGGGCATCCGCCTCCGGCTGCCGGCCCGCCGCCCGTTCGACTCCCGATCGGTGGTGGACTTCCTCGGGCGGCGGGCGGTGTCCGGCATCGAGGAGTCCGACGGCCGGTCCTACCGCCGGAGCCTTCGGCTTCCCAACGGGCAGGGAGTGGTGTCACTGGTGTCCGCCGAGCCCACCATGTCCGGTCCTCCCACCGTGGAGGCCGAACTGGTGCTTTCCGATCAACGCGATCTGACCGCCGCGGTGTCCCGCTGCCGACAGTTGCTCGACCTCGACGCCGATCCTGAGGCGGTGGTGGAGGCCCTGGGCGGCGATCCCGTCCTCGGGCCGCTGGTCCTGGCCTGTCCGGGCCGGCGGGTGGCCGGGGCCGTCGACGGGTTCGAGCTCACCGTTCGTGCGATCATCGGGCAGCAGGTGTCCGTGGCGGGGGCCCGCACCGTCGCCGGTCGACTCGTGGAGGCGGCGGGCGAGCACCTGTGGGAGCCCGTCGCCGGGGTCAGCCGCCTCTTCCCGACCCCGGCGGCGTTGATCGAACTCGCGCACCGGGCGCCGGAAGCCTTTGCCATGCCGGCGGGTCGGAGGCGGGCGATCGTGGCCGCCGCCGCGGCCGTGGATTCGGGTTCCCTGACGGTCGATCCGGGAGCGGATCCGGCTGAGCTCCTTGCCGCACTGGTCGCACTGCCCGGTATCGGCCCATGGACGGCCGAGTACGTCGCCATGCGGGTGCTCCGCGATCCGGATGTGTTCTTGCCGACCGACCTCGGGATCAGGAGAGCCGCCACCTCACTCGGCCTGCCCGACGGTCCAGCGGCGATCGAGAGGGCGTCGGAGGACTGGCGGCCATGGCGCAGCTATGCCATGGCCCACCTCTGGTCCCACGCCACGCCCACCGCCGCCACCCCGCCCGCCACCGCCACTGCGAGGTCGACGACCCGAGCGACCGCCGGCGAGCGACCCCTGCCGGAGAAGCAAACGAAAGGACACCGAGCCGCATGACCACGACCACCATCCCCATGGACACATCCGTCGGACGCCTGGTGCTGGAGGGAGACGACGACGTGCTGATCGGCGTCTGGCTGCCCAACGATCCCAAGCAGGCCGTCGGTGACGGTTCGCAGGCCACCCCGGTGCTGAAGGAGACCGCGGTCCAGCTCGAGGAGTACTTCGCCGGTGAGCGCCAGGTGTTCGACCTCCCCATGGAACTCGACGGGACCGAGTTCCAATGTCAGGTGTGGGCCGAGCTCTCCCGCATCCCCTACGGCCAGACCATCTCCTACGGGGAGCTGGCGAGGAGGATCGGGCGCCCCGGAGCCTTCCGTGCCGTCGGTCAGGCGAACGGGAGGAACCCCATCCCGATCATCGTGCCGTGCCACAGGGTGGTGGCCGCCGACGGCCTCGGTGGCTACGGCGGTGGACTGCCGGTGAAGCGCGCACTGCTCGCCGTGGAGGGGATCGGGTGATCGAGGGCGTCAGGGCCGGCCCGCAGCGGACACGATGTCGATGGCCTCCGGGGTCGGGAGCGCGGCCAGCTCCGCGTACCGGTCGTTGGCGCACAGGGTCCTCGTGTTCATGCGGTCGACGTAGAGGAGGCCGTCGAGGTGGTCGACCTCGTGTTGGAGGATGCGGGCATGCCACCCACTGACGCGCTGGTGGTGGCGTGATCCCGTCGGGTCGAGGAACTCCACGTCCACCTGGTGGAAGCGTTCGACCGCGGCCGTGTACCCCTCGACGCTCAGGCAGCCCTCGAAGTGGGTGCGGGTCTCGTACCCGACGGCGGTCAGCACCGGATTGATCAACACGTACGGCTCGATGACCCCCCGCTCCCGCTCGATCAGCTGCTGTTCGGTGTAGTGCTCGACGAACTCCGCGAGGTCGTGGACCACGACGACACGCCAGGGCTCGCCGATCTGGGGTGCGGCCAGGCCCACCCCGGGCACGGCGTCCAAGGTGGCCCACATTCGGGCGACGAGCTCCGAAACGGCGTCGGAGCCGACCTCGGCCTCGGGCACCTCGGCGGCCCGGCGCCGCAGGACCGGTTCTCCGGCCTGCACGACAGAGTGATTCTCCATGACCGGCTCACCGTACCGCCTCTGTCACCCCACGGGTCCCGGATCGCACCGGGGGTCCGAACCCCCGCCGGCCGTGCTCGCCGACTTTTCACGAAACCGTCATCTACCTGACGCAATACTCCACCTGCCCGACGTTCGACGGGGCTTCCTGGAAATGGAGATGGGCAGACGTGGAGAACTTTCTCGCCGACTGGGGCTACCTGGCCGTCTTCGTCTTGAGCTTCGTGTCGTCGATGGGGCTGCCGGTGGGTGCCGAGGTGGCCCTGATCTACGGCGGGGTGCTGGCCAGCGGCCAGGTCACCACCGGGCACCATCAGCTCAGTCTGGCCCTGGTCATCGTGGTGGCGGTGCTGGCCGAGGTGCTCGGCTCGTTGGCCGGCTATCTGATCGGCTACTTCGGCGGCCGCCCCCTGGTCGACCGGGTGGGCAAGTACGTCTTGTTGACCCACAAGGACCTCGACCGGGCCGAGGCCTGGTTCAACCGGCGGGGTGAGCCCTTCGTGCTGTTCGGCCGCTTCGTCCCCCTCCTGCGCTCGTTCGTCTCCTTCGCCGCCGGCCTGGCGGAGATGGCCTTGGCCAAATTCCTGGTGTTCACCGTCATCGGCTGTGCCGTGTGGTGCACGGCACTGGTCAGCCTGGGCTACTCGCTCGGCAGCAGCTACAACCACGTGCTCAAGGCGTTCAGCGACGCCGGGTACGTGGCGGCGGTGCTGGTGGTCATCGCCGTGGTCATCTTGTTCATCCACCGGTTCCGGGTCGTCCGGGAGGAACGGCACTGACCCCGAGCCTGAGGCAGGACGGCAGCGCGTTTGCGGCGGATCCACCGGCGTTTCGGCCAGCGACAGACCACCCGTGGTGCATGAATGACTGATACCGATGAGGAGATCAAGGTCTCCCTGTGGGCACTGCGGGACCGGACTGCAGCTGTCAACGAGTCCATCGGCCCACTGGTCGACACGTCGATGCCCATCACCGAGGACCGGCTCGCGGAGATCAAAGTGGCATTGAACGCGTACGAGAGGGCCAAGAACGCCTATCACGGTGCGCTGCGGAACGCCGACCGGTCACCTCCTCACCAGGTCGCCTAGCCGGAGCCATCCGGCTGCGGCCGCCGGAATGACAGGATGGGGCCGCACATCGAGTGATCGGGGGACCCGTGGCCAACACCGCGCAGGCTGCTCAACTCATCGAGGAGCTCGTCGAGGCGCTCGAAGCCCTTCGTCGCAGCACCAAGGTCGTGGAGAAGACCGCTCGCCGGGCTCTCGGGGAACTGCAGTCCGGGGCTGATGTGGCTACTGCTCTCGCCGCCGCCCTCCCGGCGGACACGAGAGCGACCATGAACGACTCCTTGAAGCGCGTCGAGGACGCCCGGCATCAGATCCGCCTGATGGTGTTCGCCGACGGGATGAAACAGGGGATGTCCATCGGTGAGCTCGCCAGGCAGTACGGGTTCTCGCGGCAGCTGGCCGCGAGATACGCAAAGGAGGCCCAGGATCGACGATAGGTGTCAGATCTCGCCGACGGTTCTTGGGGTCCGGAGGATGATCACGGAGGCGGCGGTCAGCAGTCCGGCTCCGATGACCGTGAACACGAAGTGCCAGAAGCTCCAGTCGAACTGCCTGGTGACCGCAACGGAGTCCGAGGCGGGACATCCCCGTCCTGACGGGCAGGTCGAGGGCACGGTGGCGATGACGGTGCTGGTGAAGCGGCTGATGGTCCACAGGACCCACATGCTCCAGAGTCCGACGACAACCACAATCCGGAACGGCTGGTTTCGTGTCCCCACGAGCCGATCCTCCCAAAGATCGGGCAGCGTTGCCCACAGCTCGTCCCCGGTCGGCCCGCACGCCGTCGGTTTGACCCGCCGACCGACGCTGGCATAGACCATGCGAGGCGGTTGGCAGACCGCCTCGGGCTGAGCGCCAGGAGGCTGCTCGCCCTTGCGGGGTGCCCGGCGGATCACCCTGGGCATCCTGCCGCCCCTCGTCGGAGATCCTCGATCGGCGCCACCGACGGCGAGCTCCGGACCGGGGACCCACGATCCCATGGAGGGTTCTGCCGTGGTGCTGAAGGACGATCAGTGGATGAGGGCCGAGTGCCGCTCCAGGGCGGTCCCAGGGGCGATACCCGCGTGACAGTCGATCCACCGTTGGCATGATGCGCAGTACACGGCGGTATGCCCGCCGGACTCGATGACCGCGCCCTCGGTCGGCGTGATCGCCCGCGGCCCGACCGAGGCCGAGGAGACGTCCGATTGCCCTCGTACGCTGTCGACCTGGTTGTTGACCGTCACGTCGCTCCTAGAGATCGTCTACCCGAGAGAACGTCCGATCGGCGCCGGAACTTTAGGCATTCACCCTGCCAGATGAACTCCGTGGGGTCGGCGGCGATGTCGGGGCCCTCCGGGACGGCCGGGAGGCGGATCATGCGAGGAAGAAGATCAGACCGAGCGCCCTTCTTAAATCACACAGATTTGTGTGATCTCAGGAGACTATGTAGTGTCGACCCCATGCCAAGTGACGAGGAGATCACGTTCGCCGACCACACCGGCCGCTTCTACGCCCGCCGATACGGGATGGCCCCGATGGTGGGCCGCCTTCTGGGCTACCTGGCCGTCTGCGATCCCCGCCAGCAGACCATCACGGAGCTGGCCGACGCCCTCCTGGCCAGCCGCAGCGCCATCGCCGGCGCGGTCAGCACGCTGGAGAGCCTCGGGCTGATCCGACGATCCCGGGCGGCGGGCGACCGGATGGACCGGGTGCGCATTGACATGTCATCGCCCCGGGCGACGGGCTTCGACATCTCCGAATACCAAGAGCAGGGCGAGCTAGCCCGCGAAGGGCTTGGTCACCTCGCCGACGCCCCGGCCGAACGGCGGGCGGTCTTGCTGGAGTGGGCGGCGTTCGCCGATTTTTTGGTGGAACGGATTCCACTTCTGGAGCAGGAGTGGATCCAGCATCGCGAGAGGCTTCGGGTCGCCGGGGAGCTCCCCGAGCCGCCGGGTCCCCAACGCGAGGGTGGAGCGCCGTGACCGGCCAGACCGGTGCTCCGGGGATCGAAGTCAGGGGTATGTGCAAGTCGTTCGGCAGCCATAGGGTGCTCGACGACGTCGACCTGACCGCAGATCAGGGCACGATCCTCGCACTGCTGGGCCCGAACGGGGCCCGCGAAGGCGATGCGTTGCCTTGCCGGCCTCGACTCGTCGTATTGCTGCAGGTCCATCCGGATCGACAGGCCGTCGGCGCCAATCTCCGCCAGAGCCTGCGCGGTGCTCTCCAGGCTGCCGGGCAGAACGCTGAAGCCGCCGTCCGGCGCATGCTCCCTGCCCTCGCCTTCCTTCAGGGTTCTGCCGGTGAAAGCGACATCGAAACCCGCGCGGCCAAGCTCCAGAACGATGGCCTTGCCGATCCCCCTGGTGCCGCCCGTCACGAGCGCCTTCGGCCTGTCGGACATCGCGCTTCCCCTCGCGTTCAGCTCATCCTGCGAAGAGTTAGGGTCCGCGAGGCGCCGCGTGTCAAGAACGGCGCCAAATCGAAATTATTGCGTCTTGGCCACCGGTTCGACCGGGGTGATGGCGCCGACGAGACAGGTTTGGCCGGTATCGTTTA